>NZ_AP018587.1:0-2598513 GCF_003966625.1 Staphylococcus caprae | reverse complement strand
TTGTTATATTGTAGTAGTTGCTTGAATTATGACTAGATAATAATGAGCTAAATAAGATATTTATTTATAGCAGACACAATAAGAGAGCAATTGCTCAAAAAAGTATCTCAGTACTATAGGCTGAGCGTACTTTGATAATTTATCTATGTATATGAGCCAGTTTCTAGGTATGAAATTGGAGATATTAGATAATTGAATACAGATGGAGGTGTTTTGCATGGTAAAACGTACTTATCAACCAAATAAACGTAAACATAGTAAAGTTCATGGTTTCAGAAAACGCATGAGCACTAAAAATGGCCGTAAAGTTTTAGCGCGCCGTCGTCGTAAAGGCCGTAAAGTTTTATCAGCATAAGATCACTGACTCATCAGTGGTCTTTTTTTTCGTTTTAATATAGTGAAAGATTCATTTGAAATAAAAATATTCATATAATGGATAATTGAATAAGCGAGTGATGTTATGTGGAAAAAGCATATCGTATAAAGAAGAATTCAGATTTCCAAACGATATATAAAAAGGGAAAATCTGTTGCAAATAGACAATTTGTTGTATACACCTATAATAATAGTGAAAATAAACATTTTCGCTTAGGCATTAGTGTTTCAAAAAAATTAGGAAATGCTGTAACACGAAATAGAATTAAAAGAGCGATTAGAGAAAATTTTAAAGTGCATAAAGATGACATTATTGCTAGAGACATTATTGTGATTGCTAGGCAGCCTGCAAAAGATATGACAACACTTGAAATACAAGGTAGCTTAGAACATGTCCTTAAAATAGCAAAAGTCTTCAATAAAAAGATTAAATAGGGTAGGGGAGGTGTTTGTTAACACTAACCGAAGTCTTACCGAAGACAAACGTAAGACTAACCTACAATGATGTTTAAACAGTATATTAGCTTTTTATAATGAAACAATTTACAATGTTATAATGAATTTTTACTTGAATAAGGAGGCGAGGCTCTTATGGATTTTGATACGATTACAAGTATTTCAACTCCTATGGGTGAAGGAGCTATTGGCATCGTACGCCTTTCAGGTCCACAAGCAATTGAAATTGGAGACACCCTTTATAAAGGAAAGAAAAAATTAGCAGAAGTGGATACACATACGATTAATTATGGGCACATTGTTGATCCTGAAACGAATGAAACAGTAGAAGAAGTAATGATTTCAGTATTACGTGCACCTAAAACATTTACTAAAGAAGATATTATTGAAATCAATTGTCATGGTGGTATCTTAACGATTAATCGTATTTTAGAACTAACGATGACATATGGTGCAAGAATGGCAGAACCTGGTGAATATACGAAGCGTGCATTCTTAAATGGTCGTATTGACTTATCACAAGCAGAGGCTGTCATGGATTTTATTCGTTCTAAAACAGACCGTGCATCTAAAGTAGCAATGAATCAAATTGAAGGTCGTTTAAGTGATTTAATCAAAGGTCAACGACAATCCATATTAGAGATTCTCGCTCAAGTCGAAGTAAATATTGATTATCCAGAGTACGATGATGTTGAAGATGCGACAACTGAGTTTCTACTCGAACAGTCTAAGAATATTAAAGAAGAAATTAATCGACTGTTAGAAACAGGCACGCAAGGTAAGATTATGCGTGAAGGACTATCTACTGTCATCGTTGGTCGTCCTAATGTAGGTAAATCATCAATGTTGAATAATCTTATTCAAGATAACAAAGCAATCGTTACTGAAGTAGCTGGTACGACAAGAGACGTGCTTGAAGAATATGTCAATGTAAGAGGGGTACCACTTAGATTAGTCGATACGGCAGGTATTCGTGACACAGAAGATATTGTTGAAAAAATCGGTGTCGAACGCTCACGTAAAGCATTAAGTGAAGCGGATTTAATACTATTTGTATTGAATAATAACGAACCTCTTACAGAGGATGATCAAACATTATATGAAGTGATTAAAAACGAAGATGTTATAGTCATTATTAATAAAACAGATTTAGAACAACGTTTAGATATGAATGAAGTAAAAGAAATGATTGGCGATATGCCATTAATTCAAACGTCTATGCTTAAACAAGAAGGTATAGATGAATTAGAAATTCAAATTCGAGATTTATTCTTTGGCGGAGAAGTACAAAATCAAGATATGACTTATGTGTCTAATTCACGTCACATTTCGTTGCTAAAACAAGCGAGACATTCAATTCAAGATGCTATTGATGCAGCTGAATCAGGTGTACCTATGGATATGGTTCAAATTGATTTGACACGTACTTGGGAAATACTTGGTGAAATTATTGGAGAATCAGCTAGTGATGAACTCATTGATCAGTTGTTTAGTCAATTCTGTTTAGGTAAATAACGATGTGAGAAACGTGATAAATAAGACGGTAGGATGTCTTCATTTTCAAGGAAGTAAGGATACAGAATACGAGGAGGTAAAAAAGTGGTTCAAGAATATGATGTAATTGTCATCGGTGCTGGGCATGCAGGTATCGAAGCAGGTTTAGCTTCGGCGAGACGTGGTGCGAAGACGTTAATGTTAACAATCAATTTAGATAATATCGCATTTATGCCATGTAACCCATCCGTGGGTGGTCCTGCTAAAGGTATCGTTGTACGTGAAATTGATGCGTTAGGTGGACAAATGGCGAAGACGATTGATAAGACACATATCCAAATGCGTATGTTGAATACTGGTAAAGGGCCGGCTGTAAGAGCATTGCGTGCACAAGCGGATAAAGTGTTATATCAACAAGAGATGAAACGTGTGATTGAGGACGAAGATAACTTAGATATTATGCAAGGCATGGTAGACGAGTTAATTATTGAAGATAATGAAGTTAAAGGTGTACGTACAAACATTGGAACGGAATACCGTGCTAAAGCCGTGGTTATCACAACAGGTACATTCCTACGAGGAGAAATCATCTTAGGAAATATGAAATATTCAAGTGGTCCAAACCATCAATTACCATCAATTACATTGGCAGATAACTTGAGAGAACTTGGCTTTGATGTAGTTAGATTTAAGACAGGTACGCCTCCACGTGTGAACGCGAAAACGATTGATTATTCTAAAACTGAAATCCAACCTGGTGATGATGTAGGTCGTGCGTTTAGTTATGAAACGACTGAGTATATTCTAGATCAGCTACCTTGTTGGTTAACATATACGAATGGCGAAACGCATAAAGTGATTGATGACAATCTTCATTTATCTGCGATGTATTCAGGAATGATTAAAGGTACTGGACCTAGATATTGTCCTTCAATTGAAGACAAATTTGTTCGCTTTAACGATAAACCTAGACACCAACTTTTCCTAGAACCTGAAGGGCGCAATACGAATGAGGTGTATGTGCAAGGGTTATCTACAAGTCTTCCTGAACATGTTCAACGTCAAATGTTAGAGACAATTCCAGGTCTCGAAAAGGCTGACATGATGCGCGCAGGCTATGCGATTGAATATGATGCGATTGTGCCTACGCAATTATGGCCAACACTTGAGACGAAAGCAATTAAAAATCTATATACTGCAGGTCAAATCAATGGTACATCAGGTTACGAAGAAGCAGCTGGACAAGGTATCATGGCAGGTATTAATGCAGCAGGTAATGTATTAGGTACTGGAGAGAAAATCTTAAGTCGTTCTGATGCATACATCGGCGTGTTAATCGATGACTTAGTGACTAAAGGTACAAATGAACCGTATAGATTATTGACTTCTCGTGCTGAATATCGTTTATTATTACGTCATGATAATGCAGATTTACGTTTAACTGATGTGGGTTATGAATTAGGTATGATTTCTGAAGAACGTTATGCGCGCTTTAATGAGAAACGCAAACAAATTCAAGATGAAATTCAACGTTTAACAGATATTCGTATTAAACCGAATGACCATACACAATCAGTGATTGAATCTAAAGGCGGTTCACGCTTGAAAGACGGTATCTTAGCCATTGATTTATTACGCCGTCCAGAAATGACTTATGACACAATTCTAGAAATCTTAGAAGAAGAACATCGCTTACCTGAAGCGGTTGAAGAACAAGTTGAAATTCAAACGAAATATGAAGGTTATATCAATAAATCTTTACAACAAGTTGAAAAAGTTAAACGAATGGAAGAGAAGAAAATTCCTGAAGACTTGGATTATAGTAAAGTAGATAGTTTAGCTTCTGAAGCTAGAGAAAAATTAGCAGAAGTCAAACCTTTAAACATTGCTCAAGCGTCTCGTATTTCAGGTGTAAATCCAGCTGATATTTCAATCTTACTTGTTTATTTAGAACAAGGAAAACTTCAAAGGGTGAATCAATCATGAGTGTAGAATGGCTATCTGAGAAATTAAGAGAACATGGTATCGAATTGTCTCAAACGCAAAAAGAACAATTCCAAACGTACTATCAATTACTTGTTGAGTGGAATGAAAAGATGAACTTAACAAGTATTACAGAAGAACATGATGTATACTTAAAACACTTCTATGATTCAATTACACCTAGTTTCTATTATGATTTCGATGGAGATAAGAGTATTTGCGATGTTGGAGCTGGTGCAGGCTTCCCAAGTATTCCTTTGAAAATTGTTTTTCCTGAATTAAAGGTAACGATTGTGGATTCATTGAATAAACGAATTCAATTTCTCAATCATTTAGCTGCTGAGCTCGGTCTCCAAGATGTAAGTTTTGTACATGATCGTGCGGAATCATATGGCAAGGGAGACTACAGGGAGTCTTATGATATTGTTACAGCTCGTGCTGTTGCGCGTCTCACAGTATTAAGTGAATTGTGCTTACCTATAGTTAAAAAAGGTGGTCAATTCATCGCACTTAAATCTTCAAAAGGTGAAGAAGAATTGCAAGAAGCGAAGTTTGCTATTAATATTTTAGGTGGAAATGTGAGAGAAACATATACATTTGAATTACCTGAAGATGCTGGCGAAAGACAAATGATTGTGATTGATAAACGTAGACAGACTTCTAAGAAATATCCTAGAAAACCAGGTACGCCAAATAAATCTCCACTACTTGAAAGTTAAGATTTAACATCATTCATATACAAATAATTGAGAGGGAGAGAATGGATATGAAGAAACCTTTTTCAAAATTATTTGGTTTAAAAAATAAAGATGACATCGTTGGTTATACTGAAGAAGAACGCAATAATAATGTAGAATCCATTCATATTGAACGTATCGTACCCAATCGTTATCAACCAAGACAAGTATTTGAGCCAAATAAGATAAAAGAATTAGCTGAATCAATTGAAGAGCATGGTTTGTTACAACCTATTGTTGTACGTCCGATTGAAGAAGACATGTTTGAAATTATTGCTGGTGAGCGTCGATTCAGAGCATTACAATCTTTGCATAAACCACAAGCTGAAGTAATCATTCGCCATATGAATGATGAAGAAACCGCAGTAGTTGCGTTAATCGAGAATATTCAACGTGAGAATTTATCTGTGGTAGAGGAAGCGGAAGCATACAAAAAATTGCTTGAAATTGGAGATACAACACAAAGTGAATTGGCTAAAAGTTTAGGTAAAAGCCAAAGTTTCATCGCTAATAAACTACGCTTGTTAAAGCTTGCTCCTAATGTGATTAAACGATTACGAGAAGGTAAGATTACTGAAAGACATGCGCGTGCTGTCTTAGTCTTATCGGAAGAAGAGCAAGAGGATTTAATTGAGCAAGTCATTAATCAAAAATTGAATGTGAAACAAACTGAAGATAAAGTTCGTCAAAAGACAGGTCCTGAAAAGGTTAAAGCACAGACGTTTCAATTCTCTCAAGATGTGACTCAAGCGAGAGATGAAGTTGGTAAGAGTATTCAAGCCATCGAGCAGTCTGGCTTACGTGTTGAACATAAAGATAAAGACCATGATGACTATTATGAAATAAAGATTAGAATATATAAGAAATAGTAAGAAGAGAAAACGAGTTAATGCAATATAGGGTTGCACTTACTCGTTTTTTTGTGTTTATTAGGGGTGTTTATTTACTTTTTAAATCATTTAAAAGTTTAATTCAGTAACATTATTGATGATAAACGTTGGGTCTTCGGATTTTAGTTCATCTTCGCTATGTGTGCCCCAAGTCACTGCACATGAGGATACGTTTGCGCTATTGGCCATTTGCATATCAAATATGGCATCACCGATATAGATCGTTTCTTTATTATTGAGGCGATACTTATTTAAGATGTAGTTGATACCATCAGGCGCAGGTTTGTAATTGTCAACTTTGTCAGAACCAATGACTTCGGTGAAGAGATGATCTATTTTTAATATTTCTAGATTACGAATCAGTACATCTGTCTTTTTACTCGAGACGACAAACAATCTCTTGTCTTCAGCAAGCATGCTAAGTTGTTTAGACATCCCTTTGTAAAGTTGTAGATAAGATGCCTCTATGTCTTTGTAATTCTTTCTAAATGTAGTGATGATTTCTTCTAATTGTAAATCGTCTAATGGTGTTGGACTCATTAATCTAAAGGACCTTTCAATAGGAATGCCCATATAATATTCAATATCTTTCACTGTAGGTTCTGTGATACCTTTATCTCGAAAAGTCTTCTGTGTAGCTACCACACTACATTGCTTAGAATCGGCAATTGTTCCGTCAAAATCAAAGATTAAATTCTTATACATGGATGATTAACCTCGCTTGTTTGGAATTGATTTGATAAAACTTTAACATAAAAGTATTAAGTAATAAAATTCGCATCAATATATTTGGAATCACTCAATTTATTAGAGGGAAGGCAGTCTTAGGAGAATAGTATAAATGATTGTTCCCGTGTTCTTACTGCTATCGGCAGTAAGAAATATATTAATACTTTTTATTACAAAAAAAGAAGAAGTCGAGTTAACTTCTTATCTCTCAACTTCTTCTTATTTAATTTCTAAATTGATTTAGATTTTCGTCTTCGTCTGCCTAATAAAATAAGGCTACCCAATACAGTGAATACTGTAGCGAACAATGTTTTATCGTTATTCTTATCAGAAATGCCAGTATCTGGAAGTGAAGCTACTTTATGCACCTCATTATATTTATTGAATTTAGTTTCTTTCATTAATTCAATTTCTTTATTATATTTCGCCTTTTTATCGTATTCAACTTTATGTTCAGATGTTTTTTGAGGTTTTGGCAAAGGCACTTTATTTGGTGTTGGCGTTTTTACTGGTGTGAATGTATTATTAAACTCAATATCTGCTGGCAATTCAGTTTTACTTATTAAAATATGTCCTTCTTTTGTAATTGTGATTTTTACTTTAGCTTTCATATGATCGTAAGTAATATTTGAATCATTGCCTTGAAGTTCTTCTATTGTATAAGTATACGTACCAATATCGTTATTTTCGAAAGTAAGATTGTTGAAAATGACTTTACCATCAATCGTGTTTTTAGTACGTGCGACTTCTTTACCTTGTTCATCTTTAAGTACAAAGTCGAATTCATGAGCTTTTAGAGGTCGACCGATTAATTTTTTAGAGAAATCAAGACTTAAAGAAACGGGACTCACATAATATTTATTAAATTCAGTGTCATTTGGATTAACAATCACAGCTTCGTAATTTCCAGAAAGATGATTTTTAACTACATTTACTGTAACAGTCGCCACCATAGGATCATAATCAATATTCGTATCTGTTCCTTGCAATTCTTTAATTGTGTACGTATGACTACCTTCAGAATCATAAGTTAAATGATCGAATATCACTTTACCATTTTGATTAGACACTGTTTGAAGCACATGGTCACCTTCAGAAAGAGTAAATTGGAACTCGCCATTCGTTAAAGGTTTACCAGTAAGGACATTATTAAATACAAGTTTAGCTATTGCTGGTAAAGGAATATAAGTGTTATTAAACTCAGTATCCGCCGGCAATTCAGTTTTACTTATTAAAATATGTCCTTCTTTTGTAATAGAAATTTTTACATTAGCCTTCATACTATCGTAGGTAATATTCGGATTATTTCTTTGTAGTTCTTCTACTGTATAAGTGTGCGTACCTACATCACTATTTTTGAAAGTAATGTTATTGAAAATAACTTTACCATCAACCGTATTTTTAGTACGTGCCACTTCTTTACCTTGTTCATTTTTCAGTACAAAGTCGAATTCGTCAGCTTTTAGAGGTCGACCAAGTAATTCTTTTGAGAAATCAAAGCTTAAAGCAATTGGATTTACATAATAGTTAGTAAATTTAGTGTCATCAGGATTTACAATCACAGCCTCATAATTACCAGTGATTGGATTTTTAGTTACATTTACCGTAACAGTCGCAACCGCAGAATCATAATCAATATTCGTGTCTGTTCCTGGGACTTCTTTAACTGTGTACGTATGGCTACCTTCAGAGTTATAAGTTAAATGATCGAAAGTGACTTTGCCATTCTGATTTGTCGCTGTTTGAAGTACATGATCGCCTTCAGAAAGGGTGAATTGAAACTCGCCATCAGTTAAAGGTTTGCCAGTAAGAAGAACATTATTAAATTCAAGTTTAGCTGTTGCTGGTAATGGAATGTAAGTATTATTGAACTCAGTATCCGTTGGTAATTCAGTTTTACTTTGTAAAATATGGCCTTCTTTAGAAATTGAAATTTTCACAATAGCTTTCATATTATCGTAAGTAATGTTTGGATCATTACCTTGGAGTTCTTCTACTGTATAAGTATGCGTACCCACGTCACTATTTTTGAAAGAAATATTATTGAAAATGACTTTACCGTCAATCGTATTTTTAGTACGTGCAACTTCTACACCTTGTTCATTTTTCAGTGTGAATTCGAATTCATCAGCTTTTAAAGGTCGATTAAGTAGTTTTTTCGAGAAATCAAAGCTTAAAGCAATTGGACTTACAAAATAATTATTAAATTCAGTGTCATTAGGATTAACAATCGTAGCTTCGTAATTACCAGTAACTGGATCTTTAGTTACATTTACTGTAACAGTCGCCGCCATCGGATCATAATCAATATTCGTGTCTGTTCCCGGTACTTCTTTAACTGTATACGTATGACTACCAACAGAATTATAAGTTAAATGATCGAACGTGACTTTGCCATTCTGATTAGACACTGTTTGAAGCACGTGGTCACCTTCTGAGAGGGTAAATTGGAACTCACCATCAGTTAAAGGTTTGCCATCAAGAACGTTAGTAAATTCAAGTTTGGCTGTTGCTGGTAATGGCGTGTAAGTATTATTAAATTCTGTATCTAATGGTGCGATTGATGTAACGGTAAGTGCATGTAGTTCTGTATTTTCAAATTTAAGTACATTAACGGAGATTACGGCTTTCATCGGATCACTTGTCATACGTTCCTCGTTACTCGGAACTTCTTCTACATTATATTTAAATGTATGTCCAACATCTGCATTGGTATACGTAGGACGTTTGCCGTCTAAGAAGGTAAAGTTAATTGCACCTTGAGCATCATTGACACCTGTAGCAAGCACTTCTTCCTTATCATTTTTTAAAGCAAAATGAAACTCTCCATCTTTTAAATTACGTCCTGTTAAAGATTTAGTGAAAGGAATATTTAAATCAAAAGGTTGGGGTTCAACGTAATAATTTGTGAATGCCTGGTTACCATCATTATCCCCATCGTAACTATAAACCACATTTGCTTTTAACATCTCGTCTTCTTCAATAACAGTAATTGTAGCAGTTACTCGCAACGGTTCAGCATCATAATTAGGATTTAAATTTGTTTTATTTTCAGTAATTGTATAAGTATAGGTACCTGGCTTAGTAAACGCGATTTTATCAAATGTTACTGAACCATCCTCTGCATTCGTTTTTGATTGTGAAGCATCTGGAATTGTTGGTGAATGAGGGCCTGCCTCTATATTAAAGGTGAATTCACCTGGAGTTTGATTATGATCGCCCTTAATTATATTATGCACTTTTAACGTTACTTCAACTGGATCAAGCGTAGTATAGTAATAGTCTGCTGGTTTAATTCTTGCTAAAAAGTTTTGTAAGCGGAAGTTACCTCCAGAACCAACTTGAACCCCGTTAATGACTTGTTTAGGTGCGAAAAGCATACCTGCAGCGTCACCTTCACTTGCTGGTTGTATTTTAAATGGTTTCGGATAACCAGGTATATCAATGTATTCACCTAGATGTTCCATGTTTCTTTCACCAGGCTTTAACGTTTCTGCATAAACTCTCACGTAGTTAGTAGTGTCAATACCAGTTGATTTAGCGGCCTCTGACATATGGTCGATAGATAGTGTCCAAATTTCAACACGTGTTGTGCCGTCTTCGCCTACTACCTCTTTGATACGTTTGATACCACCGTTACTATTTGTAGCATCTACATATCTTAATCCTACTGGGTATGCAGATATCAATGTACCAGACATATTATCAGGACTCACAGTTTGATATAATTTATAGCCTTTAAATCTACGAACATTCGAAGCGGTGTATGTTTGTCCTCCCATACCTTGAATTGTATAATGAGCTAATTCTTGTTCAGTATGATCTGGCTCATAAGTTTGTGTATTGATATCGTTTTTATCAGCTTGGAATGTAGGATTATTTTTATTTATTACACGATAGTGCGTTGTTAGAGAAGCGGTTATCGGAATAAAATACTGAGGATCAGGAGATGTATTTCCTTCATTCGCACTATTATAAACGTCAAAAATTCTTAGACTCGTACGTTGATTACCAAGATTACCATTTTTATCACTTTTGAATTGCACTTTAATCGCTGGCACAGTTTGTTTAAATTGATTTAGAGTATGTAGAAACGTGAAATCTAGTAAGGCATATTTAGCTTTGTTAGGGTCTTGAGTTGCTACAACATGTGCCAAACTATTTTCTCCAAACGTTACTACACCATCTGCGTTGATTGATTTTGTTTCAACAATAGAATTATTTACACCGTCTACCAATTGAATAGTGATATCATCAGAGTCGTCATACGGTTTTGATAAACGATAATAATATTTTGTATGGTATGTAGTATTAAAATTTGTAAGATCTGTGATAGCAATGGTGTATTGATTAGGGTCAGGATTTGCTTCAAATACTACATTTGGCGTTGGTGTTGTATTTGAATTTTTAGGCTGTGGAGTTACGACCTCTCTATTTTTAACTGTCGCACCATTTGGATTATCCATATTAGGCGTAGCGATAGTTGCGTGATCAGTTAATACACCTTCTGAAGTAATAGGTGACGTTGTAGAACGTCGTACACGAGTATGTACTTTTTGTTTGTTCGTAGTAGACGAAGATGCAGTTGTTTGTGCATTCGTATTATCTGTTATTTGTTTAGGTTTTTCGCTAGTAATGTGAGAATCAGTTTCTTTAGTGTTAGAAGTGTTTTCAGATTGAGTCGTGTTAGTTGTTGGAGTTTGGGTTGATATTTCTGAATTTGATGACTTAGTCACTTCATTTTCCAAAGGTTGTGGTTTAGAAGTCGTATCACCTAATTGAAGTGACGTGTTATTGTGGATTTCATCTGCATGAGCTACATCTTGAAAGCCTACGAATAAAAAGGCACCTAGTAATACAGAGCCAGTTCCTATTGAAAACTTTCTGATAGAGAATCGATATTTTGTTTTTAATTTCATAGCTTGATGTCCTTTCTTAGATGAATTAAATAATTTCTTTAATTTAATTATAAAATATATAAAATAGAAAACAACTTTGTGTCTAAATTGTCATAAATATAATATAAATAGCAAAACACCGTTTACAGATAATGAGATTTCGTTATTTATAGTTAATTACTCTCTTTTTCTTCATGACGTTTTAGTGCATAATCGTTTTTCAGTAAGCCGAATTTCACGCATCTAAAAAAGTTCACAATACTACGTAAAATAAAGATAATTATTACTAACCTCAAACCGTTCAATTCGACGAACGCACTTTTAAACTTAGTAAATTTTCTTTCATATTCAATAATTTGAATCACTGTTTAACGTGAAACAATGAATATTTGTATTTTTAGAAAATTAGGTATTTTAAACGATATGTTTACAACAACCTTTAATCGATTTAAACTAAAAGTAAACGAAACGTTTCGTTTAATAATTAATTGATAAGAAGGGTTATTGTGTTTGGAATATCGATTTCTAGTGCTATTCTTCATTTCGTTATAGGTGGTCTCGCTGTCGCACTGGCATCAGTGATAGCAGACAAAGTTGGCGGTAAATTAGGTGGCATTATTGCTACTATGCCGGCAGTCTACCTGGCCGCTGTTATTGCTTTAGCTATAGACCATAGAGGACATCAACTTATTCAAATGTCTATACATTTAAGTACAGGCGCTGTAGTTGGAATTGTATCTTGTATCATTACTGTCTTTTTAACTTCTTTATTTATAGGTAAGAGAAATTATAAGAGCGGAACGATATTTGCAATTGTATGTTGGTTAGTCATTTCTGTAGCAATATTTGTAGTCAAACATATTTAATGATGGAGGCATTTAAGTAATGAAATTAGTTTTAATAAAATTTCTTGTAGGTGGATTTGCGGTATTGATTAGTTATATCGTCTCAGTCGTATTACCTTGGAAAGAGTTTGGAGGTATCTTTGCAACATTCCCAGCTGTGTTCTTAGTTTCAATGTTTATCACTGGTATGCAATTTGGCGATAAGGTTGCGATGCACGTGAGTAGAGGGGCAGTCTTTGGCATGATCGGCGTACTCTTTAGTATTTTAGCTACTTGGGGTCTTCTTCAAGCTACTCAAATGTGGTTAGTTAGTATTATTGGCGGATTTGTTGTATGGTTTGTAAGTGCATTAGTTATTTTTGAAATGGTTGAATTTATTTTCCGTAAAAGAAGGGATAAACATGGCTGGAAGACCGAAAGATCCAACGATAAATAAGAAAATTTATGATGAAATTAATCGTTTACTTGAAACAACGCACTTTAGGGACATTACAATTGATCAGATCTCGGAAAATACAGGCATCTCTAAAGCAACGATTTATCGTAGATGGAAAGATAAAGCTTCAATTATTATGGATATGTTTGTTGAACAATCTCACAAAATATTTATAGACGATAATGGCGATTTATATGAAGATTTGTTTCAATTTTTAGTGAAAATTAAAGATATTTATAAAACGAAATTAGGTAGTGCAGTTATTGAAATACTTGTCAGTCACCAACAAATCGAAGCACGTGAAATGTTCATGACTAATTATTTCAATAACAACCGTAAAACATTAAAAAAGATTATTAGCAATCATATTAAAGATGAAGAACAAGATTTATTTATAGATCTCATCTTCTCACCCATTTACTTTAATATATTAATTAAACCTGATTCTTTAGATGAAAATTACATTGAAAAGATGTTGAAAAAAATTATTCAGGCGTATAAGCCAAATTAAAGAAGTTAGAGTTATAGGAATTTTGTGAGAAAGCATGAAGGTAAGTGAATTAGGATGTCAATCCTATGAAATGGAGTTGGTGAAATGGTTCAAGGAACTATTCAATCGATAGGAGAATCCAATCGCTATAAATTAATTATATATAGCGGTAGCTTTTATATTTTAGATATCGAAAAAAATATATTTACTTACTTTTTTCCATTTATTAATTATCTGTTTCCTAGATATCTTCGAGAAATAGATCAAACGACTGCAGAAAGATTAATGACTAAACAGAAATCCGAAGTAAAAAAGTCCAATTATGTTTTTCCTATATGTTTATCCATAATAATAAGTACTTTACTCAGAACGGTTGTACATCAGTTCGACATATCAGTTAACTCAATTTTTTTGTTATTTTCAGTTATAACATCAATTTCATCAGTTTTGCTTTTGAGGCTATGGTTAAGTTATTTTAACAATAAGCATATAGAAATTAAATATAGTAATCATAAAATTAAAGCTTTGTTAATTCCGCCACGTAAATATATTTTTAAAAGTATAGGAATATTTTGTTACTTTAGTATATTGTATTGTTTGGGAATGTATGCATTTATAGTATCTAATAAATTTAATTTACTAATACTAATAGCGGGAATGATATTATTATTCATAATAACTTTAACAAATTATTTCTTGTATCCTATGGAGGAAGAAAATGTTGAAATCCATGAAATAAAATCTTCTGTTACTAAGTCACTAAAATAAGACGCTTGTTGCAGTTTGCATTTGATTTTATTGTTAACTAATTAGCATGACGAAGGTCCATAGTCGTTAAGGGAATCTAAAAACGTTAAAAATAGCTCCGAATATAGTAGTAACAAAGCAAAAAAAGTCGAACATAATGTTGGAGAAGCTGTCAATAAAATCAAAAAAGTAGTAAATCCAATGAAATGGAGCGAACATATACATAATGGAACTGGTATATACAATCTATAAAAATCCTAGGTATAAAATTATTCAAAAAGATAATCAATATTTAATGGTCGATTTAGAACAAAATTGGTGTTCTTATCTATTTCCTATGTTGAATTGGTTTATACCTATTAAATACACAAAACTTACTTACCAAGAATTTAATAATTTAGATATATTTTCAAATGGTAGTGGTGCTAGTCAAGGTATGATAACTGGTGGGATAGGTGTCATAATTAGTGTATTGTTAAGAAGTATAGTGGGTTTAATGGATATAAATATTAGTCGAATATGGACTCTAATCATGTTTTTAATTGGATTTGTTGCTGTGGTTGGGCTTCGTTTAGCTTTAAGAAAGAAGTTGAAACATCAATCGTTCAATAAGAACAGTAAACAAAAAGTAAGACTGATTCCATCATTCAAAAATTTTGCGCTTATGGTATTTTGTTACGTTATTGCAATTTACTTAGTAGTGGGATTATTTTATATAATGGTTATTAATAATGTACAAAATATTATGATTTATATTTGCTGGCTAGGAATATTTTTGGCATTTTTATTTATGAATATAGCTTCAATTTCTGATAGAAAAGTGCATGCCAAAATAATGAATTGAATGTGTAAATATAACTACAAAATTATATTAGAAGTAAAGTTCTAAACATATGAAAATAATAATCTAAAAAGAATTGTAGAGCTATAAACTTGAGACGATTAAGTAGACGTTCCTTATTTAGAAGGAGCGTTTTTTTATGCGGGTTGTATAGAGGATAGTGTAAGAAGACTTAAGTATCCGCGATGTCAAAGGATTTTAACAACAAAAAGGATGAAGTTGTAAAAGAACTTTGGTAGTTTTTATTTAAGACACACGTTTCAATTTAATTATCACTTTTAAATAAAGTGAATGATTTATGAAAGATCGCTATAAAAACAATTAGGGGTTAAAAATATGGATATTAGTAATCAAATTAAAAAATTTAGACAAAGAGATGGTTATTCACAAGAATTTCTGGCTGAAAAAATGTTTGTTTCAAGACAAACGATATCTAACTGGGAAAATAATAAGAGCTATCCTGATATTCATAATTTACTCATGATGTGTAACCTTTTTAATGTTTCTTTAGACGATCTTGTAAAAGGAGACGTGGAGAAATTGGAATTAACAAGAGATAAAAAGGAATTAAATTTTTGGACGTGGATGATGATTATACCATTTTTAACTAGTGCAATTTTGATAGGTCCTCTTATTCATTATTTAAGTTGGTGGGGCTTAGGAATTGATTACATTATAATTTTAATAGGTATATTTGCATCTAATAAAGTAGAGAGAATTAAGATAAAAAATGATATAGAAACTTATGATAGAATAGTAGCTTTTATGAATGGTAAAGATCCAAATGAAATAAAAACTATGAAACTTAGAGATGTGTTTACATCATTTATGTCACTTATCTCTTTTGTGGGAGTGTTAGTATTAATAGGTTACTTGAGTATATTATTGACTGATAAATTTCTATAACATAAATAAATGAACTCCAGTAAGATTTCAATATACTGGAGTTTAATTTGTGGTTAGAATTATTTTTTCTTTTTCTCATTCAAACTAATAATAATTGGTATCATACCACAACAAATGATTATCAATAATATTAATCCTGAGTTCATTTTTGTACCTCTTGTGATTATTTAGTGTTCATATTTGGCATTGATTGACCAGAAGCTCCACTTATTAATCCAAATCCAACTAATAAAACTAAAGCAACGATGCCTAATATGATTGATGTTTTCTTGGATAAACGACTTGTTGAATAGTAGACTACACCTGTTAAAAATGCTTTTAATACATTAGTTAAACTAATAGCCATAAGGTACTTATTATCTTTAGCAAAGATATTTAAGCTATCTAATTTATATTCAAAAATACTTAATCCAAATAATGCTTGAATAATAGTGATAATAAGTGAGAAAGTATCAATGATAATCGCGTATGAAAGTGCAGCAGAAAAAATACTACTACCTTTAGCATCAGATTTAAATATTTTAGAAATAACTAAGAAAATCACAAAAATTATTGCTGTATTAAAAAGAATACCGAAGAAACCGGTGAATAATGAAATTATCAAGTATAATCCTGAATTCATTTGACCGTTAGATTGTGATATTACAGTATCTTTCGTAGCCAAGTAACTTACGAATGCAGTTATTAATGCTAAAACTATTAGAATTAATAACTTCACTAACCACTTTGGATTTTCTCTTAATTTACTAAAGTGACTTACAAATGGAACGCTTGAATTCTCTAGTTGGTTATTTTCAATGTTTTGATTTTCCATATTATGTATATCTCCTTTGTTTAATTGTGATAGTAAAAGGTTAACATTTTATTCTATTTAATAAAATACGCAATTTAAATTTTTGATTAAAATTACTTGTGAGTACTAAATCATTTTAACTAAATAATGTTTTTTTAATTTTAACTATTCTAAGATTTTGTAAATTTCTCTTAAATAAAATATTACTAATATTACGAGTATGTTATCATTCCAATTGTAATTAATTATTAAGGAGAAATAGATATGAAAAAGAAAACATTGTGGATCATCATAGGAATTGCAATCATCCTATTATTAATTATCGCTGCTTTTATCGTGAAACAAGTGAATGGTTCAGGTAAAAAAGACAGTGAAGGTTACGATACATATACAGTTAAAAAAGAAACACCTATCAGTTTGGAGGGGAAAGCTTCTCCTAAATCTGTAAAAACATACAACAATAACAGTTCAATTGGAACATTTTTAAGTGCATCTGTAGATGATGGACAGAAGGTTAAACAAGGGGATCGTTTAATTAATTATGATACGAATGCTAGTAAACGTGAACAATTAGCCAATAAAGTGAATCAAGCACAAAGCCAAGTGAATGATGATTATCAAAAGATTAATCAAAGTCCGAATAATAGCCAATTACAATCTAAGCTTACGCAAGACCAAAGTTCATTAAATGAGGCACAACAATCACTTGCACAACACGACAGACAAGTGAATGACAGTATGTATGCTACTTTCGATGGTAAAGTAAATATGAAAAATGATTCAGATGTCGGCGATGGACAACCGATTTTACAGTTGATTTCAGATAACCCTCAAATCAATGCGACAGTTACAGAATTTGATATTAATAAAATCAAAGAGGGAGATAAAGTCGATGTCACTGTAAATAGTACCGGTAAAAAAGGTGAAGGTAAGATTCTAAAAATCGATGAACTTCCTACAAGTTTTGATGCTGGTAGTGAAAGCGAGGCCTCTGGTGGTGCTCAAGCAGGTGGTGAAGAAGGTGAAGGCGCTCAAGCTTCTAATCCAACTGTAAACAACCCTTCTGGAGGTAAAGATGGCGACACATCTAAATATAAAGTCGTTATTGGAGATTTAGATATTCCTGTAAGATCAGGTTTCTCTATGGATGCGAAGATTCCTTTAAATACTAAGAAATTACCTAACAATGTGCTAACAAAAGATAATAATGTATTTGTTGTTGATAAAGACCACAAAGTGCATAAACGTGATATCAAAATTGAACGTAATAATGGACAAATCATTGTTAAGAAAGGCTTAAAATCAGGCGATAAAGTGATTAAAAACCCTAAAGGTAATTTAAATGATGGAGAAAAAGTTGAGGTGTCATCATGATTGAGTTGAAGAAAGTCAATCGACATTTCAAAAATGGTAATGAATCCAATCATATTTTAAAGGATATTGATATTCATATTGATGAAGGGGAATTTATCGCTATTATGGGACCTTCAGGTTCAGGTAAGAGTACGCTCATCAATATTTTAGGGTTTATCGATCGCGGATATGAAGGGGAATACCTTTTTAATAATGAAAATTATCAAAAAAGTTCAGACAATAAGCTAGCTGAAATTCGAAATCATACTGTAGGATTTGTCTTTCAAAACTTCAAGTTAATTCAAAATAATACTATTCTTGAGAATGTTAGTATCCCTCTTATTTATAACGGAATGGGTAGTAAAGAGCGTAAAGATAAAGTTTTAGACGGTCTTCAAGACGTCGGTCTAAAAGGTAAAGAAGATTTATTGCCGAATAAGTTGTCGGGCGGCCAACAACAACGTGTGGCTATTGCCCGGGCAATTATTAATAATCCTAAATTCGTCATTGCCGATGAACCGACAGGCGCGCTTGATTCTAAGACGTCTCAAGATATTATGGACCTCTTTGTTAAATTGAATAAAGAAAAGAAAACGACCATGATTATGGTCACGCACGACCGTGACGTCGCAGATAAAGCTGACCGTATTATTCATATACTTGATGGACGTGTGCAAGAGGAAGAGGTGTTAACGCATGAATAACTTTTCTAATGTTATTGCAGTTGCCTTTCGCTCGATCCTTAAGAACAAGCGTCGTAATATCTTCACAATGATTGGTATCATCATTGGTATCGCAGCTGTGATTACCATTATGTCTCTTGGTAATGGTTTTAAGAAATCTACGAATGAACAATTTGATGAAGCCGGTGCAGGTAAAGATCAGGCTTCGATTTCATTTATGACTGAAAATATGGACGCACCAAAAAACAATCCGTTTAAACAAGAAGATATCAGTGTGGTGGAACAAATTAACGGTGTTAAAAGTGCTAAAGTAAAAGATAGTGAAGATAGTACATATTCCGCTAAAATTACGAATACGCATGGTAGCGGTGATACAAGTCTGAAAAAAGTCAATGAATTAACTGATCCAGAGAAAGGTAAGGGATTCACTAAAGATGATAATGACACAGAAGAGAAAGTTGCTGTTATTGATAGTAAAATAGCTAAAAAAGTGTTCAATAATCATGCGTTAGGGAAGTCCCTCTATATCAATGGTGAAGGATTTAAAGTTGTGGGAGTATCTGAAAGTTCAGGGATGGACGCCGGAGGTATGGGAATGCCTGAAGAATCTACAGTGCAACTCCCTACTAAGACATTTAATAAATATATGGGAAATTTAACTCAAGGTATGCCTCAATTATTAGTATCTGTTGAAAAAGGCGCTGATAAAAAAGAGATAGGTAAAAAAGTTGAAAAAGAGTTAAATAAAAAAGGTACTGGCACATCTGAAGGTCAATATAGTTATCAAGACAATGAAGCAATGATGAAAGGTATTGGTAAAGTCTTAGACACCATTACTTACTTTGTTGCGGCTGTGGCAGGTATTTCCCTATTTATCGCTGGTATAGGTGTTATGAACGTGATGTACATTTCAGTTACTGAGCGTACTGAAGAAATTGCGATTCGACGTGCATTTGGTGCCAAGGGTCGAGATATCGAAATACAATTCTTAGTCGAAAGTGTTGTACTATGTCTTATTGGTGGTATTATCGGTCTGATACTCGGAATTATCATTGCGACCCTCATAGATGCAGTGACGCCAGAGATGGTTAAGAGTTCCGTCAGTCTAGGTTCCGTCATTTTAGCAGTAGGCGTATCGACCCTCATCGGAATCGTCTTCGGTTGGATACCGGCACGTGCTGCTTCTAAGAAAGAATTAATTGATATTATTAAGTAATTAAGATTTAAATTTTTGAAACAAGTAAGTAATTAACCTCGTGGTAGTTACTTACTTGTTTAATATTGTTTAGAGGTGTAATAAGACATTTTTATATTGATTTAGGAGGAGAGAAAGATGTCTATCAAAGAAATGTTTCACGAGTTGATTAATAAAAAATGGACAGGTGAAGATTTGTGGACTATTGTTTTATCAATTGTATGTGCAAGTTTCTTAACCACACCTATATTGGGCATTCCTATAGGAATAGCAGTGTACTTTTTATTCTTTTATAAGCAAGAAGGTAGTAATGTGTTTGATAAATATCGAGATTATTTTGATAAGAAAGAGAAAGAGAAATAGAGGAGAAAACGAATTTAATTAATAAAAAAGATTTTTTGATGAGACTGCGTGTAGTGAGAAAGGCATTAAATTTTAAATAATTTTATACGAAGAGAAACTGGAAAGTTGTTATTTAATTGAGGCTTTCCAGTTTTTAATTTGTCTTATTTTGAAACGATACAATATGTAAGTCCAGTTAAAGTCAATGTAAGAATAATTGTCAAAACCAATGTAGTAATTATTCTTTCTATAAGAGAGACATGGCGTAATCCTATAAAAACTGTAACAGTAAAGAACACAAAGGCACAGATTAAGTATAGGATAAACGCAATCAATACGAATGTATTAGGGCTGTCTAAGAATTGTTGATAGTTCTCCATTGATATAACCTCGCAAATGTTGACCTTTATATAATATATCAAAAAGTAGTATGTGTATCGAATAAAAATTGATAAAGATATAACTGTTTATTCTTCGACAAAAAATACATATTTAATATTTTAAATGAAAACAAAAAATTTAACACTAAATCTCAAAAACATAAAATTAACTAAATTTTAATAAAAATAGTTAAATAATTTAAAGAATTCTATGTTATTGTGAAAATAGCAGTTATATTTTTCAATCTTTATAAAGGAAAAAAACTTATAGAGGTGATTATTTTTGGAAAATTACAAAGAAAAAAACAGATTTAGTATCAGAAAGTACGCAGTCGGAGCAATATCAATTATTACGGGTGTAGCAATTTTTATTGGGGGACATCAAGCACAAGCTGCTGAAGATACGCATCAAAACGTTGATAAGCCTACGCAAACTCAAGAATTAACGCAAAGTGTTCAAAAAGAAAATCAATCAACTGAAGCTTCGGAGTCTTCTACTGAAAAGACACAAGTACAATCTCCAAATCAACAGGCTCAAGTTACTACGAAACATAATGATGAACAGATGAAAGAAGCTTCAAATCAAAATCTTAATGAAGCGGACAATCCTAAACAAATCGATTCTAAAAAAGAAGAGCCAGCTACTCATCAAGACGCCGTTCCGTCTAAAAAAACTGATGATGCTACGCATCAAAAAGAGCCATCTACAAATCATCAATCCCAAGAACCACCTGAAAATGAATATTCAGTTCAAAAGAATGTAAGTGATAACACAGAATCAAATAAAAATAACCAAGATTCACAAACACAACAAGCAACGAATTCAGGTAAAAATACATATTCTAAAGAGCCTGAACAAAGTCAAGATACAACTCAACAAAAAGCAAAAGAACAAGAATCTCAAAATGATTCTAAGAAAAAAGAAAAACAAGTTGATAAAGGTGAAAAACAGCCATCACAAAATTTACAACAATCAGCCGAAAATAACGAATCAAAAGTAGACAAGCCTAAAAAAGGTGAACAAATTCAAACGAAATCCTCAAATACGAACCACAATTCACTGAACCAAAATAAAGAGAAAGAAAAACATCAACAAACGATTCAATCAACAAACAACAAAGAAGAAATTCCAAAACCATCTAAACAAACTACAAAAGCTAACAAAAAATCAGCTTCACAATCTTCACAATCTTCACAATCATTACAATCAAAACAATCTAATAAACTTCCTAAAAAAGCTGCTCAAGCTCAATATAAAAATCAATATCCAGTCATATTCGTACATGGGTTTGTTGGTTTAGTTGGAGAAGATTCATTTGATTTATATCCAAATTATTGGGGCGGCAAAAAATATAATGTAAAAGAAAAATTGACAGAACAAGGCTATCGTGTTCATGAAGCCAATGTCGGCGCATTTAGTAGTAACTATGATCGTGCAGTAGAACTATATTACTATATTAAAGGCGGTCGCGTTGATTATGGCGCAGCTCATGCCGCTAAATATGGTCACAATCGTTATGGAAGAACTTACAAAGGTATTATTCCTGATTGGGAACCCGGCAAGAAAGTTCATCTCGTTGGCCATAGTATGGGTGGACAGACGATTCGTTTGATGGAACACTTTTTAAGAAATGGGAATCAAGAAGAAATAGATTACCAACGTGAGCATGGAGGAACGCTATCTGATCTGTTCAAAGGTGGAAAAGATAATATGATATCTTCCATTACCACTCTTGGGACACCACATAATGGTACGCCTGCTGCAGATAAACTAGGCACACGCAAATTTGTCAAAAACACAATTAATCGTATAGGACGTATTGGTGGTAGTAAAGCACTTAATTTAAACCTAGGATTCGCTCAATGGGGCTTCAAGCAAAAGCCTAATGAAAGTTACGCGGAATATGCCAAACGTATTGCTAATAGTAAAGTTTGGGATACTGAAGACCAAGCGATTACTGATTTAACTAGTCCAGGAGCAGAAAAGTTAAATCAAATGACGACACTCAATCCTAATATTGTATATACGTCTTATACAGGTGCTGCGACACATACAGGGCCTCTCGGAAATGAAGTACCTAACGTAAGACAATTCTTCTTATTCGATTTAACAAGTCGTGTAATTGGTAGTGATGAAAATAAAGATCGCAGAGTTAACGATGGTATTGTACCTGTGACATCTTCACTACATCCTACTAACCAAGCATTTAAAAAGGTAGGATTAATGAATCCAGCGACAGATAAAGGAATTTGGCAAGTGAGACCTGTACAATATAATTGGGACCATTTAGACTTCGTAGGATTAGATGATACTGATTATAAACGCGATGGAAAAGAACTAGGTGAGTTCTATCAAAGTTTGATTAATAATATGATGAGAGTCGAAGAAAAAGACGGCGTAGCTAAAAAATAAATATAGTCGCTATGTAAAAAATTTACCCTCATAGATAGAGGTCTAAATGACTTCTTCTATGAGGGTTTTCTAGTTCAAACGCTACAATTATTTATTTTCTTTTTCTTCACGACGTTTCAAATAATACGCGCCACCTAATAACCCGATAGGTACACCTGCGATTGGTGTAATGATATTACTTAAAATGAATACAGCAGCAACTAATACTAGAATATTGAACCAGTTAATAGTTAAGTTTTTTAAATCCTCATATGATTGTTTGATTAAATCTTTAATTTTCATTATAAATACCATCCTTTTAATAAATTTTTTGGAAAACCATTTTAAATTGAGCGCTTAATGACACGATTTGAGTGAATAAATGCAACAAGTGCAAAGATAAGATAAACGACTGTGTAAGCAATCATCACTATGAATATCGGCGTCATTGTTACATTGCCCATAATCTTCATAAAGGCAAGGGATGCAAATAGTGCATGTAGTAAAGCAACTATTAAAGGCAATCCGAAGTTGAATAGAATTTTGAGTAATAAGCCTTTAGACATGTCAGAATTTGTGAATCCGATGCGTCGAAGTATTTTAAAGTTATCAATTTCATCTTCAGTTTCATCCATTTGTTTAATGTAAATAATACATCCAGCAGCGATTAAGAATGCTAATCCTAAGAATGAAGTTACAAATATGAGAATACCATTCGATGCATCTATTATTTTTTTCAATTCATCTTTAGAAACAACATTTGGATCAACTTTTGATGCGATGTGTTTAGCTTTTTTCATATCACTAGGATGTTTGATGTTAAATCCATAAACTCGCACAGTATTTTTATCAGTTTTTAATGAGTTGTATACTTTAGGGCTTACTTCCACCATAGGAGCAGCATATGAAAGTTCAGATGGGTAAACTTTGGAATCATCTTTATCTGTGACTTTCACAGTTTCTTTAGACTTACCTTTAACTGTGATTTGTTTATTCATGTTAAATTTCATTATTCCGAGAGCGGTTTTTGTATTTGTTAATCGAGCGTCATTACCTTTAAGATGTTTATTAACAATCATTGACGTATTCTCTGAAATACTCTCAGAATCATTTTGGAAAGTCATAACGTTATCTTCAATAGTTTTAGGGTTAATAGACTCATAAGTGATTTTATCGTGCTTAATATTATTTTTATCTAATTGCTGTTCAAATTTATGAGCTTGTTTACCTTTTGAAAAGTCAAAATCTTGTGGTGTTGATGATTCAATATTATAATCCGAATTTGCTTTCGTAATAGCCGCAAAACAAAGAATCGTCACTGTAATTGCTGAAATAATTGCGATAACTGTTAATGACATCGCATTTTTCTTCATTCTGTGCATGATAGATGAGGTGCAGACCACATCCGTAATAGAAACACGTCCATTTTTAGCACGTTTAATTGATTTAAATATGAGTGAAACAGAACTTCTAAAGAATAAGTATGCACCGACAATAGTTAGGAATAATATGATGAACGGTGACATCATTGCCATGGTTAAAGGGTTAAATACACCGAACATCTCAGTCGCCATATAGTATCCGAAAGCTATCATTAGAATTCCTAACACGCCACCAATGATTTCGAGTACGGTGATGCGCGCTTTAGTCGCTTCTGTCTGAGAACTATCCTTCATCATTGTTAAGATGCTTCTTCTTTTGAGGAAAAGGAAATTCTGAATAAGTATTAATACAAAAGCGATGACTAACATCACGATTGTGACAAGTAATGCCTGTGGTTCGAAACCAATTGAAAGGTGAACCTTTAACTTCATTAAATTTGAAGCGATGGCAAGCAAGAGTTGTGAACCAAAAATTCCAATGATTACGCCAAGAATGCCTGTTACTACAAATATGGCAAATTGTTCAATGCTTAACATTCTTAGAATATTGCCTCTTGTTAATCCGATAAGTTGAAAAAGTGCAAACTCTTTCGTACGTCTCTTAATAAATAAGTGATTGGCATACATTAAGAAGATGATAATGATGATGAATAGAATTGTTGAGCCAACACTTGAACCTTTTTGAATTATTTTGAGAGAATTTGAATTATTGATGCTGTGTGAATACTTTAAAGTTGTGAAACTAAAGTAAAGTACGATACTTAATAATAACGAAAATAGAAACATGCCATAATGTTTAATATTTTGTCTTAAGTTTTTAAGTGTGATTTGATTAAACGTCATGAGTGACACCACCTAATGCCGATTGCAGTTTGATGATTTCTTGATAGAAGTCTTGTTTAGAATCTTCTCCTTGGTAAATTTCAGAGTGAATATCACCATCTTTCAACATAATGACTCTTTCAGCGAAACTTGCTGCTGAAGGATCGTGAGTGACCATGATAATGGTTGAATTAAACTGCTTATTCATATCTTCTAAACGATTAAGTAAATCTTGTGCGCTTTTAGAATCTAAAGCGCCTGTGGGCTCATCGGCAAAGATGATGGTCGGTTTATGAACGAATGCACGTGCTGCTGCTGTACGTTGTTGTTGACCGCCAGAAATTTCGCTAGGATATTTATTTCCCAGGTCATAAATGCCGAGTGCTTCAGTGACTTCTTTATAATTATTCTCCATTTCATATTTTTGAACTTTCTGAACTGAAAGTGGAAGCATGATATTTTCCTTAACGGTCAGAGTTGGCAACACACTGTAATCTTGGAAAATGAATCCGAGTTGTTTTTTACGAAAATTCGCGAGTTGTTTATTACTGAGTTTATTAATTTCATTGCCGTCAACTTCTACAGAACCTCCGGAAATAGTATCGATTGAACTGAGTACGTTGAGTAAGGTCGTCTTACCTGAACCAGAAGGTCCCATGATAGCGACGAATTCTCCTTTTTCTACCGAGAAACTGATATCTTTAAGTGCTTGATACTTTTGTTTATCACCATAGACCTTAGATAGATTGTTAACTTTTAAAATTGACATCTTTTTCACTCCTCAAGTTGTTTATACTTAAATTGTAGAGTCTTACCGTCATCACTGCCTTTATCTAACCTTACAAAATCGCTGTCCAAACTTACATGTATGTAAGATTAGTAAGATTTTGCAAAATAAAAACCACAATCCATTAAAAAGATTGTGGAAAAATTTAATTTAAATTTTTATTCGCATTTTTAGGGATATCATTTGTCTTAACTTCTGAATAATTCAAAACTTGACCTTGTTTCATTGTAAGTTTGAGATAGTGATTGGTTTTTAACTTCTTAGTTGCCGTATAAGTAATTTTCTTACCATCACCTTGTTCATCATAGCCTACTGTCTTGTATGTGTAATCGTAGAAATCTTTGTCTAATTTTTCTTTATTCACAGGTTGATTCGTTTTAACAAAATACGTTTCTTTAGGAATCATTGGATTATATTTATTCAAGCCTTGTACTACGGAATCGTTTGGATGATGTTCACCGTAAATTTTCCCTACTAACATGAGGGCGCCAATAACAAGAATAAAAACGCCCAGTGTTATTAATAGTTTCTTTAACATATGTGTAATCACTCTCCATTTATTTTTCTAATTTACTCATCGCTTTCTTAGGGATATTGTCTTTTTTAACTTCTTCATAACTTTTCACTGTGTCTAATTTTTCTTTAATTTTTAAATAGTGATTTGGTTTAAGTTTTTTCATTCCCATATATGTGATTTTTTTACTATTACCATTATCATCATAGCCAGTTGTTTTATAGATGTTGCTTTCATCTTCATAATCCTTAGGGGTATGTTTCATTGGTTTAGTCGTTTTTACATAATATTCTTTTGTGGGTTCGAATGGGTTAGACATATTTAAACTTTTAACATCTTTATTATTTGGGTGATGATCACCATAAACTTTTAATCCGAAAAGTAATCCTATTATTAATAAAATAATGACTATTATAGTGGTTAATGAAATTTTTAAAGCTTTCATGAAACTTTCACTCCTTTAATTTGTTTACAATTTAATTGTAGGAGCTTTGTTGGTAAGGTGCCTTTATCTAATCTTACAAATTGGCTTTTCAAACTTACACGGTTGAAAGTTTTGAAAAATAAGACGCCCGGAATACTTAATAAGAAAATTTTTATTGTACATAGAGTTTGTTATGCTACAAGTAACATATATTATTGTAGGGGGTTCACGATGTCGTTTTTAATTGTTTTAATCGTTGGGACTATATTGGGAATCTATTTTTATAAACGTGAAGAACCAATGCACGTTAGCAGTTGGATTAAAGGTATTTTAGTTATTGTAGCAGTACTATTGATAGTGGATTTTATAAATCATTTTGATCAAATTAAAGATGGTTTTCTAAATGGATCAAAAGATATAGACAAGAATAGTCCATTTGAATAAGAGAGGTTAGAGTATGAAAATTGCATGGATTTTATGGTGGATTGCCACGATTTTCTGGGGAGTCGTCGCGATAGGCCTACTCGTATTTACATTAATGAATGGATTGAACAGTGGAATAGAATGGTATAAATTCACTTTTGTCATGATAGGGATATTTTTAGTGCCAATCATCTGCCAAGTAGTGTGGTTAATTATCAATCTCATTGTGAGTAAAAATTTTAAGGAAAGTCAATATAATTAAATTTCTAGTGTTGAGAATCATTGAAAGATGAAATCTCAACACTTTTTATATGAATTTTTAAAAGTGATTTGTATTACATAATTAATTTATGAGATGATGAAGTTAATCAACATTATAAAGCATTAAGTTTATTTAAATCTTAATAGAATTTTAAAAAATGATTGTTATAATTCATATGAAACTTTGAATCATTGGTAAAGGAGTATGTTTATGAAAAGGTTAATACTATTAGTAAGTGTATTAGGTTTATCTTTTATTTTAACAGCGTGTGGGGGTTCTGGAGAGCAAAAAGAGCCGTCGAAAGAAAGTCAGAAATCTGATAAATATGAATACGAATATTATGAAGTATTGAATGATGGTAAAGAAGAAACTCCTAATGTCGAGATTAAATATAAAGATAAAAATGGAAATTCACATTTAGAAAGAACGGATTTAAAACATGTTTATGAACACATTCTAAGTGATGGTAATAAAAAGCCATACATTGTTAAAGATGGAAGCAAGGTACACGTTTATCGTCCACCATATATGATGTACGGCGATGATGATGTTGAAGGTAAAGCAGTTTCAAAAGATGAAGTATCTAAATAGGAAAAGGTGAGTAGATGAAACGTAAAATATTTAAATTTATAAGTTTAATGATTGTTATCACTACAGCCTCAATCGGTATGTTATCGACGGAATTAAATGCTGCAACATCAGGAGGGTCTAGTGGCTCTAGCTCAAGTAGTTCAAGCAGTAGTTCATCGAGTGCGTCTTCGTCGGCTTCAAGAGGCTCAACATCATCAAGTTCATCAATGAGTCGTTCAAGTGCAGCGAATGCATCTCGGACTGCTCAACAATCGAGCCAACGTGCAGCGCAACAGGCAGCCAGATCAAGTAGTATGAAATCTAGTGCAAATGCTTCAAAGTATAGACAGAGTACTCAAAATATGAGATCACAGTCTCGTTCATTGATGGCTCCAAGACGTCCGTATAGTTCTGGCGCGCCTTATACATCACAATATATGGCGACTTCTTACTATAATAATTGGTTATATTTCTATATCATTGCATCTTCATCTCATGATCAACAGGCGAAGAAAGATAGTGTGAGATACCAAATGAATATGTTAAAACAGCAGATGAAATCAAATGAAAAGTTATATACTGTGACTGTTCAAACGAAAAAGGGTAAACGTGTCATTGTAGTACCTAAAAAACAATACGATAAAATTAAGACAGGTAAGAATGTAAAAATTAAAAATGGTATAGTACAATAATGAGCATTAAAGGAGAATTAAATCTTTGATGAAAGCATTTATTGATAAAGAGAAGAAGAGTGGATACCTGGGTATCTTATTTACACTCGTATTTGGTTTCATATTCAGTACAATGTTCACACCATTTATCGGCATCCCTGCAGCTTTATTTGCTGGTTTTATCATTCACAATGTTGAAGATGCTGAAGAAGAATAATTTAAAGAATCAAGGAGTCTAAATCATGAAAAAAGAGATATTAGAATGGATTATTGCTATCGCTGTTGCGCTTATCATTGTAGGTTTAGTACAGAAATTCCTGTTTACTTCCTATACCGTCTCAGGGGAGTCTATGCATCCTACTTTTGAAGATAGAGATAAAGTTATGGTGAGTCGAATTTCTAAAACATTAAACCATATTAATTCAGGTGATGTAGTCATTTTTCATGCGACAAAGAAAGATGACTATATTAAACGTTTAATCGGTAAACCCGGAGATACAGTTGAGTATAAGAAAGACCAATTGTATTTAAATAATAAGAAGGTTTCAGAACCTTATTTAAATTACAATAAGAAACATAAAGTCGGTGAATATTTAACTGAGAACTTTAAATCGAAGAATCTTAAAGGCGCCAATGGACATATGAAAATTCCTAAAGATAAATATTTAGTCTTAGGTGATAACCGACAAAACAGTATTGATAGCCGTCGAGATGTGGGCTTAATCGATAAAGATCAACTTGTTGGTAAAGTATTATTTAGATATTGGCCGTTGAATCAATGGAAAGGTGGATTTAATCCAGGTACTTTCCCTAATTAATATAAATATGCCTCTTAGCAATGTAGACTACCCTCAACTCAGGGAGGTCTTGCTAAGAGGCTTTTTTAAATGGTTATCCTCTATTCGTCTTCTACATTCTTACCAACAGCTTCCCATCTTAAAGCGGTCGTGATAATTAAACCAACGAGCGGTACGATAGCTAGAATTAACATAGTATTTGTTAAACCTACAGCTGCAAGTATGATTGGGAATACGAAAGTCCCGATTATACTACCCGTACGACTCACAGATTCTACGAAACCGGTAGCTTGCGAACGTAAATATGTAGGAAATGATAAAGCAGCAATCGTCTTACCTTGTGTACCCGGACCACCAGAGTGCCCGAATAAGAATAGAGCGATGAAGAACGTGTTAATGATCATTGGTAAGCTGTGATAGAACACGCCTGTCATGACCATTGCAATCAAGACGAGACTGAAACCAATCATGGTTAAGCGACGTGTGCCCACTTTGTAAGTGAGTTGCGATCCTACGTAAGCTCCGATAATACCTGCTATGTTAACGATGGCTGTTCCTAGTAAGACGCCTAATTTATCTTTACTTATAATGTAAGTTGCAATAATTGGTATGTATAATCCCACGCCATAGTATTGCATCCCTTGCAATGTTGAAATTGAAGTTGCTAAGACAATTCTTTTTAAATATTTAGGCTTAAATAGTTCAGTTGTTGATGGTTTTGAAGATTTATTTTCGGAAAATGAAGTTCCGTTACCCTCTAGCTTAAGATTTACATCATAATTATTTCTTACATATTCAGTAGCCTCTTTCAATGTATGATGATTAATGATCCATGTTGGACTCTCTTTCAAATATTTGATACGTAAAATGTAAAGCACGAGAGCAATGAATGCACCAAAGCCTACTGCAAATCTCCATAAATGTTCGCCTGTACCCATAACAAAGAATGCAATAACCACAAGTGCAGATACGACAATCGCTACGTACCAAACAACTTGCCAGTAGTTGACGTTACGGCCTTTCTGCCATTTATTACTGATTTCTGCGATAAAAGTGAAGGCAACAGGACTGTCCATACCGATAGCGAAGCCCATAATGAAGCGACATGTAAGTAAAATAAAGAGATTTGGAGCAAGTGATGCACCTAAAGAAGTAATCACAAGAATAAGTAAAGATACGGATAAAATACGTTTACGACCAAATTTATGTGCGAGGGAGCCACCGAGAATTGCACCAAAAAGTGCTCCGATAGGTAAAGAGGTCATGACAACTGAAAGCATTGTTGGAGACAAATGAAATTGTTTCGTGAGTTGATCGGTCATAGTTCCTAAAATTGTGATGTCATAAGCATCTAAAAAGATCGTTCCCAATATCATGAAAAGTAGAATTTTAGATGTGTGTTTCTGATCTGCATGATCAATAATTCTAAATAAATCATTTTTAGATTTTACGATTTCCATATTATCATTCCCTTACATTTTTTGTCTTTTTAAGCGTAATTGAGTGTCATTAAGTTAAAATTAACCTAAGTTTAAAATTTTATTAACATTACTCACACAATCAATTAAAAATTGTGGATAACTTTATGGATAGATATTGCATAACCCACATTTATCAACGTTTAAAGGTAAATTAGGAGTTATCCACATAATATGATAAGATGTTGATAATTTCCAGAATTGTGCGAAAAATACATCAAATGACTATTCAAAACTAAGAAATGAAGAATGGATCCAGGGCGTATGCTTAGATAGTGATGTTTATGATTTATTCAAGAAAGAGTATCTACAATTGAAAAGGGAAGGTCATTAAAAAAGACAGGATTTGTACATCCTGTCTTTTTAGTAATTTAGAATTGAATGAGGAATCATTTTATTTAGTTATTGTTTGAACGAAATTTTCATATTTATTGAAATTAAAGTTCTTTCTTATTAAAGGTACTTATAGATAATTTATAGGTCAAAGCAAAAGTTGCTAATCCTAAAATGCCAAAGACAACGAACACAAGTAAACTTCTTATATTACTTAACATTTCTACCATTGAATTATCATAATGTGCGGCTATAATAACTGCAAGGATATAGAAAATGAAGTATATGATAATCATAAAGAAGACAGTTACCATGATGATTGTGTTGGAATTTTCAGGACCAAATTTGAATGTTAATGGCAACATGGCGGAATAAATACCAGTACAACCAAGAGAAACAAGTGCGGAAATCAACGCCATATTGAAACTATGGGTAATGATTAATACAATCGGAAAACTAACCACCAATGCAATGATTATGACAATACAAAAAAGAAAATAGTAGCTCTTAACATAATCAGATCGTTTTATAGGTAGTGTAGAAACGTAATTCATCCATTTAGAATCTTTTTCTCGTTTAAAGTTATCTGCAATTGAAGAGATTAATAATGCAATTAAAATAAAACCGCTCATAGGTGGGCTTGCAAAAGTCATTACTACTGTAGCAATGATTCCAATAATTAAATAAGTAATTAATGGTTTCTTTGTTTCATAGAGAGTACTTAATACTAAACCTTTCATTATTTGTCACCTCGCATAACAATTTTAGTAGCATCATCAATATTGTTGATTTGTTTAGCTCCAGGCACTTCTTGATAATTGTTTACTAAGCTTATTCTGTTATGGTTGCGTTCTCTTGATGCGACCAGATATTCATTACAAATATTAAATGATTCCACTGGTTGCTCTACAATTCCATAATTTTTAAGTAATTCTTCTTTGTTTTCTTTTAAAATGATTTCCCCGTCTCTCATGAATACTAATTTATTTGCGAGTTGTTCAATATCTTCTGAAATATGTGATGAAATTAATATTCCATTACCTTCGTTTGTATAATCTTCAAGAATTTCAATCACTTGTTCTCGACCTGAAACATCCATTCCAGCAGTTGCTTCATCAAGAATAAGCAATTTAGAATCATGAGCCATCGCTATTGATAAAGCCGTTTTCATTCTCATGCCTCGTGAAAAGGTGTTAACTTTATTCTGCGTTGGTAATTCAAATTCTTTAATTAGTGAAAAGAATTCCTCGCTATTCCAAGTGCGATATATATTTGCAAATACTTTATCTACAGATGTGAGCGTTAATTTATTAGGTACTCTTAAATCATCAAAGACGACGCCAATGTGCTCTTTATATGTATTATCTTCTTCGTCGACTTCTTCGTCGAAAAAGCTGATTTTACCGTTATCTTTATGTCTATTTCCTACAATTGTATTAATGAGTGTAGACTTACCTGAACCGTTCTTACCAATTAAACCGACAACTTCCCCAGGCTTAATTGAGAAAGAAATGTTTGAAAGATGAAATTCTGACTGATTATAAGACTTATTTAGATGATTAATTTCTAAAAGCTTTTCCATTCATATTTCCCCCTTATTAAATGACAATTTAACTGTGTTTATAGAAACGAATAAGTTTAGAAAAATAAGTATAAATATTATAGATAAATAGAATAATTAAGATAAATACACCTATTGTTTGATTTTCGTTAGTGGCTAAAGAAAAGAAACCTAATATAATAATTCCAGTCATGAGTAAATAGATATTTATACAAAAGACTTTGTACATAGACTGGAGTATGATATGTTTTTCACCTTCATCATATAGGTTTAAAACTTTTTCAGTATAGTTTTTTTCTCCCAATTTTGGATAACGTGGGTCAAATTTTTGTACGAAGAACCCAATCATTAATGATGGTATGATTGTAAACAAATAAGGTATTAGGGCATATAAAAGAACTTTATCATTACCGTTACCTAAAACGATGAAGAACAAGCTGATAAAACTTATGATAAGTTCAACATAATAAATAATATGTGCTTTATTAAAGTTAAGGTTCGCACTTTTTTCATAATAATCTACTAAATCATCTTCAATATCTTCAGTAACTTTCTTTTTATATTTGAGTGCATTGTTCTGAATAATATATAAATATAAAGTCAAAATAATATTAATGATGGTTGCTAATCCGACAATAATTAGGACTGTCTTTACATTTGAAAAATGAGTGATTCTCAAAAGATTATTTGTATTGATTACTCCAATTGACATTCCTATAAAGCCACCTATTACTCCTCCTATTAGTATTAGTAATAAGTATCTTCCTACTTTCATAAGTCTCCCTCCTCAATAATAAAAATATTTTCTACTGGTTCGTTAAAAATTTTGGCTATTTTTATAGCGGTTAAAATAGATGGAGTGAAATCATTACGCTCAATTAATGAGACAGTTTGTCTGGAAATGCCTGCTTTTTTAGCAAGTTGTGTCTGGTTATATCCGTCTCTTGCACGTAATTCTTTAAGTCGATTTCGCAATTTCTATCAACTCCTTACACACATAACATATATTACTTTTGTCATTTTGACAAGTATATTAGTCAAAATGACGTAAATGAATGTCAAAAATCTTCAAATAAGTTTAGTCAAATGTAGAGTAGCTTATCTAGTAAGTGAAATGATAAAAGATTAAAACGCTGGTTATAGAAGCGTTCTTAAATTAAATTAACCGATAAATCATTTGTAAATTGAGGCTATCTCATTATTTAGATAAATTAAAACAAATGTATTTTGGAAATGTATATATTTTGTTAATATATCTATTGTTATGAAATCCGGGAGGTGCAAGTGGTGAGTTTTTATAACTTCATGAAAAACTATGAAGGTGAGAAGAGTCATTTTGGTGACTTATTTGAAGGTATGAAAGATATCGATTTTCCTAAAGATGTCTCTAGTCCTAGAGATATTATTGATAGATTTCAACATTGGCTTGAAGAACCGAGCTTACATGACACGATTCATCAAGCTATTGAGTCATATGAGCAACAGTAACAATTTTAATCGTAATTTATATTTATCATACGGGCTAACATTCCATCATTAGAACGCTAATGTAAGGGAAAAGGCGTCAACGTTAATATAAAAGACTTTCAGGGAGTGTTGATCATGAACAATCTACACAATATTAGAGTGAAAAATAATTTAGAAATTAAAGAGCTTGTAGAAGACATAAATAAAAAATTTGGTACTCAATATGAAGTGCATCATATTTGGGAATGGGAAAATGGTGAAAATGAACCCAAAATGGAAGATGCACTTGTGTTAGGTAAATATTTTGATGTTCCACACCAAGAATTTCTAGATAGCGAAATGAAAAAGTTAAAAGATTCATTTGATGATGTATCCATCAATAAATAATTAAACAAATATAAAGGAAAGTAAGTATCCCTCTCAATTCATAATAAGAATCAAAAAAATTATTTCTCGCCTTTGTATTCATAACATCGTAAAGGAAACCAAGACGAAGTAGTTATATCAGTGATTAACAATGCGGTCAGTCTACCCGGCCTATTTAAACTGAACTATTTCATCTTGGTTTCCTCTTTTTATATCATTTTCAATCAATTAAATATCAATGTCCTCATTCACTCGATTTCAAATCTCACCGTCAAAGGGTCAGTCTAAATGTGAATCATCACATGATTAGGTATAGATTAAACACAATTATTTGTCGATACATGTGTTGTCTCTGGAAAAATTAATTATAATTTTGTACTATTGTCAGTAATGAGTGGGCACGCGCTAAGTATGATAAACATGCTTATACGACGTTCTCAAAGACGGTTAATGATATATAATTTTTAATACAGAAAGATGTTACCGTTTCATTTATAAGGGGAAGATGCATGTTAACGACATGTGGTTCGACCCCCATTTTCATAAGGATAAAAAGAAAATAAGGAGATGAATAGATATGACACGAGTAGTTCTAGCAGAAGCATACCGCACACCTATAGGCGTATTTGGAGGTGCCTTCAAAGATATCCCTGCGTATGACTTGGGCGCAACAGTAATTAAACACATCGTAAAAAGTAGTGGCATCGACCCAAAAGAAGTCAATGAGGTTATTCTAGGCAATGTCTTACAAGCAGGACAAGGTCAAAATCCTGCACGCATTGCTTCCATTAAAGGCGGATTATCTGAGGCCACGCCATCATTCACAGTCAATAAAGTCTGTGGTTCTGGAATGAAGGCTATTCAACTTGCTTATCAATCTATCGCAGCTGGCGATAATGAGGTTGTGATAGCAGGTGGTATGGAGAGTATGTCTCAATCACCAATGCTATTAAAAAATAGTCGATTTGGATTTAAAATGGGCAATCAAGCGTTAGAAGACAGCATGGTAAGTGATGGATTAACAGATAAATTTAACGACTATCATATGGGAATTACGGCAGAGAATTTAGTTGAAAAATATGGTATCACTCGAGAAGAGCAAGATCAATTTGCTGCGCACTCTCAACAAAAGGCTGAACATGCACAAGAAACAGGTGGATTCGATGCTGAAATTGTGCCAGTAGAAGTGCCTCAACGTAAAGGGGAGCCAGTGGTTGTGTCACAAGATGAAGGGATTCGTCCGGGTACGACAGCTGAGAAGTTAAGTCATTTACGTCCTGCATTTAAGAAAGATGGATCTGTTACAGCTGGAAATGCATCAGGTATTAATGATGGTGCTGCAGCAATGTTAGTTATGACTGAAGAGAAAGCGAAAGCACTTGGTGTGAAGCCGATTGCGGTGTTAGAGAGTTTCGGAACAAGTGGTGTAGATCCATCCGTTATGGGAATTGGTCCTGTTGAAGCGGTACGTCAAGCATTGAAACGTTCAGGTAAAACGGCGTCTGATATCGACGTGTTTGAACTTAATGAAGCCTTTGCTTCTCAATCATTAGCAGTTGACCGAGAATTACAATTGCCACAAGATAAGGTGAATGTTAAAGGTGGCGCGATTGCATTAGGTCATCCTATTGGTGCATCTGGTGCTCGTATATTAGTTACTTTATTACATCAACTGAATGAGACGACTCAAAATGGTCTCGCTTCATTATGTATCGGTGGCGGTCAAGGTATTGCTACTCTCGTATCTCATTATGACGCGAAATAATAAAACAAGCTGTAAGTGTATGTCACCGCGACATCGCTTACAGCTTGTTTGTTTTATTTATGAAATTAGGAAGGTTTAATAATGCGATGACGTAATGAATGGCTCTTCCATTAACGATCGCTACAGGCAAAAGACTTTGTTCCCCCTTTTAAATGCATTTTATACATTTATTTCTTTGGCAAGCCGGCTCAAAGCTTACCAAAGTTGTGGGGGACATGCGTCACGTTGATGTACTCGATAATTGAAAAATTTGAGTTACTTGCTTAAATGATTGCTCATTTATGGTTTGATTGCGAATGCTCTGACAGGAAACCCTGGGGCATCTTTAGGTTTTGGACTAATCGCATAGATAATTGCGCCACGCGTAGGTAATTGATCTAAGTTTGTTAATAATTCTAACTGGAAGGTATCTTTGCCTAGAATGTAACGTTCACCTACAATATCTCCGTTTTTAGCGGTGTCCACAGAAGCATCGGTATCAAATGTTTCATGACCAATGGATTTCACGCCACGTTCTTCGATAAGAAATTTTAACGCATCTAGACCCCAGCCAGGTAAGTGTTGATTGCCATTGGCGTCTTTATTTTCAAATTGGTCAATATCTGGCCAGCGTTTAGACCAGTCTGTGCGTAGAGCTACAAATGTACCAGGTTCAATTTGACCATTGTGACTTTCCCATTCTTCAAGGTGCTGTCTAGTTACGACGAAATCGGCATTCTCTGAAGCCTCTGTAGAGTAGTCTAGGACGATGAGTGGTAAGACCAATTCTTTCAAGTCTAACTCTTCTAAGTATCTTCGATTTTCCACAAAATGAATCGGCGCGTCGATATGCGTACCATATTGTGTAACGATACTCCATCGTTGAACGTAGAAACCATGTTCTTTGACGTTAAAGAGTGTCGATACTTCACCTTTTTCAAATTCACTAAAGCGAGGAATCTCAGGATCGAAAGTATGTGTTAAGTCGACCCATTGTGCCTCTTTAAGTTGATTCAGTTGGTCCCATAAAGGATAGTTTGTCATAAGCATCACCTCTAAATGATATTATGCTGTTGTTGCGCCATTTTCTTGACGTTTCTTCTTCACTGCGTTAACTAAGACAGTTAAGGCATCTTTTACTTCGTCTTCTTTACGCGTTTTAAGGCCACAGTCTGGATTAACCCAGAAGAGTGAGCGGTCAATTTGTTGTAAAGAACGATTGATAGCTGTAGTAATCTCTGCTTCAGTTGGAATACGTGGACTGTGAATATCATAAACGCCTAATCCAATACCTAAATCGTAATTGATGTCTTCAAAGTCTTTAATTAAATCACCGTGACTACGTGATGTTTCGATTGAAATAACATCTGCATCTAAGTCATGGATAGCATGAATGATTTGTCCAAATTGAGAATAGCACATATGTGTATGAATTTGTGTTTCATCATGTACGGATGACGTTGCTAACTTAAATGAGTTAACCGCGTCTTTCAGGTATTGTTCATGGTATTCAGAACGTAATGGTAATCCTTCACGTAATGCGGGCTCATCTACTTGAATGACTTTAATACCTGCTTCTTCAAGCGCTAACACTTCTTCATCGATCGCTAATGCGATTTGGTCTTGAACGACCTTACGTGGGACGTCTACACGTTCGAAGGACCAGTTTAAGATTGTGACAGGGCCAGTGAGCATCCCTTTTACAGGTTTGTCAGTTAAACTTTGTGCGTAAACCGTTTCTTTCACTGTTAATGGTGCTGTCCATTTTACGTCGCCATATATCACTGGTGGTTTAACGGCACGTGAACCGTATGATTGTACCCAACCAAACTTAGTTACTAAGAAGCCTTGAAGCTTTTCGCCGAAGAATTCAACCATGTCATTACGTTCAAATTCTCCATGTACGAGTACGTCTAAACCGATGTCTTCTTGTATTTTAATCCAACGGGCAATTTCATTTTGTAAGAAGTCTTGATATTCAGCATCTGTAATACGATGATTCTTCCAATCTGCACGGTATTTACGTACTTCACGTGTTTGAGGGAATGAACCTATTGTTGTTGTTGGTAAATCTGGTAAATTTAAGCGCTCATATTGTTTTTGTTTACGTACTGAGAATGGTGACTTACGACTTGTAGGAACGCTATCGAAGTCGTATTCAAGATTTTTAAATGATTGGCTTTGGAAACGTTCGTAACGCGCTTTAAGTTCGTCATATTTAGCGCTATCACCATTATTGAATAAACGGCGTAAGGCATCTAATTCATCTAACTTTTCAGTAGCAAAACTTAATCCTTCTGCAATAGATTCGTCTAATGTTTCATCATCTAATGAAACAGGCACGTGTAATAAAGATGATGATGGTTGAATGACTAATTGGTTTGTATGTTGTTGTAGCGTTTCGATTAATTGCTTTTTAGATTCAACGTCTGCAGCCCACACATTACGACCATCAATAATACCTGCATAAAGTGTCTTGCTTGAATCGAAGTCTCCAGCTTTAATTTGTTTTAAGTTATAACCGTTGTCATGAACAAAGTCTAAACCTAAGCCGCCAACTGGCAATGTGCTTAAGAATTTTAAGTGTACACGTTCAAAGTATGTTTGGATGACTAACTTTTCACCTAAACCAGCTTGAGCGAAGTAATCATAAGCTTCTTTAGTGATATTCTCATAGCTTTCACTATCATCAGTGACTAAGATAGGTTCATCGATTTGAATGTATTCGGCACCGGCATGAATCAGTGATTCTAGTACTTCTTTATAAAGTGGAAGCAAAGTTTGAACTTTCTCTTCAAATGATTGGTTGCCACCTTTAGAAAGTTTGACGAAAGTAATTGGGCCAACGATAACTGGATGGGCATTAACATTGATAGATTGGGCGTATTTAAAGCGTTCGAGTAATGTGTTTTTCTCTACTTTAGGTTCTACATTATCCCATTCAGGCACGATATAGTGATAGTTAGTGTTAAACCATTTGATGAGTGCACTCGCTACATGTTCTTTATTACCGCGGGCGATATCGAACAATAAATCATCATTCACTTCACGACCTTGGAAACGTTCTGGAATAATATTAAATAATAAAGATGTATCAAGAATGTGGTCATATAATGAGAAATCTCCTACAGGGATACTGTCTAAATTGTAATTCTTTTGAAGTAAGAGGTTCTCTTTGTGTAAATCAGTCAGTGTTTGATCTAATTCAGCCTTATCGATTTTGTGAGCCCAGTAGCTTTCAATCGCTTTTTTCCATTCTCTTTTTCTACCTAATCTTGGGAATCCTAAGTTTGAAGTTTTAATTGTTGTCATAATATTGCCTCCTTGTTAGCAGTAATAGATTTAGAATATGCTGCGAGTTCTAATGAATAATCTACCTTTTGAAAAGGTGTGATAATGTACAAACCGTTAAAGTATTCATGTACTGTATCGATGAGTTCTTTAGAGAGTCTTAAACTTAATTCTTTCGTTTTTTCCTTATCATCTTTAACAGCTTTAAATTGGTTAAGTACATCTTCTGACATTTTTATGCCTGGCACTTCGTTATGTAGAAAAAGTGCATTGTTATAACTGGCTATAGGCATAATGCCAATGAAGAACGGTGTATTTAGATGTTTCGTTTCTTCATAAACTTGTTTTATTTTTTCTTTGCTATAAACGGGCTGAGTAATGAAATAACTCATACCGCTTGCAACTTTTTTCTCAAGTCGTTTAACGGCACCGTCAAGTTTTCGTACGTTTGGATCAAACGCACCAGCGATGTTGAAGTTGGTATGTTTCTTCAGCGCATCACCATCCGTGTTAATACCTTGGTTAAATCTCAGTGCAAGTTCTGTTAGACCTTTCGAATTCACGTCATACACGTTGGTTGCACCTGGTAAATGTCCCACTTTAGAAGGATCACCAGTAATGGCTAGAATTTCATTAACACCGATGAGTGAGAGGCCTAAGAGGTGAGATTGAAGCCCTATAAGGTTTCTATCACGACATGTGACATGAACGAGTGGTTCAATATCATAACGTTGTTTGATTAAACTTGCTGCTGCGATATTACTGACTCGAACTGTTGCAAGGGAATTATCAGCCAACGTAACCGCGTCAATACCTGCTTCATCTAATTTTCCGACGTTGTCGAAGAAAGTATCTGTGTCTAAATGTTTCGGCGTATCTAGTTCGACAATTACAGTCGGTCCATTCTTAACTTTGGTAGTAAGATTTTGTTTCATCACGCTCGTTGGTTTACGATTTGATTTCTTCGTGATGGGAATCACTTTTTTATCTTTTACAGGTGTTAAACCTTGAACGGCTGATTTAATGTAGCGGATGTGCTCAGGTGTCGTGCCACAACAGCCACCGATAAGTCTCACGCCTTCGTTGATGAGTTCTTGTGCGACGTCGCCGAAATATTGCGCATTGTCACTATATTTAAATTCACTATTTTCAATATCTAGTAGACTTGCATTTGGATAACATGATAAATATGCCTGTTCAGGCAGCTCTATATGTGAAAATGAACGCTGCATATGGTGTGGACCATGGTGACAGTTAAGACCAACAACGTCAGCACCACACTCAACGAGTTGTTTAAGTGCCTCGTTTATTTCAGTGCCATCGACTAAATAATTGGTGTTAGAAGCAGTCAATTGCGCAATGATAGGAATGTTATATTTTCTGCGTGTTGCGACTACAATATTTTTCAATTCGTCTAAGTCGTAATAAGTTTCAAACAATAGAGCGTCTACGCCTTCATTGATTAAGGTATCGATTTGAAGTTCTGTATGATATTGAATCGTTGATAAACTTATTTCTTCTTGTCTCACACCTCTAAAGCCACCTACAGTACCAAGAATAAATGTGTCCTCATTGGCAGCGCGTTTAGCAATTTGTACAGCTGCTTTATGAATTTCTCTGACACGATGTTCTAAGCCGAAGTTTTTAAGCTTTTCGAAATTAGCACCGTATGTGTTGGTTTGGATCACGTCCGCGCCAGCCTCGATATATGAGCGATGGATGTGTTCTACCTTGTCTGGATGAGTAAGGTTGTACGCTTCAGGGCAAGTGTCGAGCCCTTCTGAGTATAGTATTGTACCGATAGCTCCATCAGCTACCAAAACGTTGTTCTGTAAATGTTTCAGAAATTGACTCATTGAAAGCCTCCTTTAAAGCGTAGTTAAAATCTGCGATGATTTCTTCAGGATCTTCAAGTCCCACACTTAAGCGGAATAAACCGAAAGTAATTCCTCTTTCTTGTCTTACAGCTTCTGGCACAGCTGCATGTGACATTGTTGCTGGGTGAGAAAGAATGGTTTCAACACCACCAAGACTGACCGATACAAGTGGTAATGTGAGTGATTCTACAAATGCTTGTGCTTTAGATTCATCTTTCAATCTAAATCCGATAACAGCTCCACCTGTGGAAGCTTGTCTTAAATGGATCGGGTTATTTCCTGGGTAATAAACTTCTGCGATTTCTTCACGCTGACTTAAGAATTCAACTAAGCGTTCAGCATTTGACACAGATTGTTTAAATCTTACCGGTAATGTTTTAAGATGTTTCGCCAGAGCCCAACTATCATGTGCAGAGAGTGCTGTGCCAGTACCGTTTTGTAATAAATAAAGTGCTTCTGCAATATCTTTACGATTTGTGATTGCTGCACCTGCAATGAGATCACTATGACCACCTAAGAATTTAGTTGCGCTATGAACCACGATATCTGCCCCTAAGGCTAATGGTGATTGACCAAGAGGTGTCATAAATGTATTATCCACTGCTAAGCGTAGGTTATTTTGTTTAGCGATTCTTGCTACTGCTCGTATATCTGTAATTTTGAAAAGTGGATTCGATGGTGTTTCTACATAAATAAGTTTAGTATTCGTTTGAATGGCATTTTCAATTTCAAGATTATTTGTAGCGTTTACCGTCGTAAATTCGATATTAAAACGATTTAAAATTTGTTCAGTGAGTCGAAATGTACCGCCGTATACGTCATCAGGAAGGATAACGTGATCGCCTGACTGAAGCGTCAGTAATACTGCAGTAATTGCTGCTATTCCAGATGCATATGCAAAAGCATAGTTCCCGTCTTCTAGACGTGCGAGTTTTTCTTCTAAAAGAGTGCGATTTGGATTTCCACTCCTTGCGTAATCATATTGAGTATCGCCACCTAGTACTTTTTGGTGAAAGGTTGACGAATCATATAATGGTGGATTAGCTGAGTGATATTCTTGTCCTCTGCGTGAATCAAAAATGACTTCTGTTTCTATAGATAAACTCATGAAATCACTCCTACTTTAGAATTTTCTAATGCTTGAATAATATCTATTTCGATATCGTTATAATCTTCAATACCTACAGAAAGACGAATAAGATGTTCGTCGATGCCTCGTTTATCCTTTTCTGCATCAGGCATGTCTACATGTGTTTGTGTATAAGGGAAGGTAATGAACGTTTCTGTTCCACCTAGACTTTCTGCGAATATGCAGACGTTTATATTTTCCAGAAATTTAGCAACGCTATAGGCTTTATTCAGTCTTAAACTTAGCATTCCAGTGCGACCACTATAGAGTACTTCGTCAATGGATTCAGTGTGACGACATCTTTCAGCGAGTCGTTGCGCATTTTCTTGAGAACGATCAATACGAAGGTGTAGGGTCTTTAGTCCTCTTTGAAGCAGGTAACTATCTAGAGGAGACAGTGTTGCGCCTATCATGTTATGAAATTGACCAAGTTGTTCTGCTAAATGTTCATCTTTTACTGTGACGACGCCGGCTAGTACATCGTTATGTCCACCAATGTATTTCGTTGCCGAGTGGAGCACGATATCTGCGCCTTCTTCAAGTGGCGTTGAAAGATATGGCGTTAAAAAAGTATTGTCTATGATTGTTAATAATTTATGTTTCTTACTTAGTACGTAATAAGGCTCAACGTCGATTTCTATCATTTGTGGATTTGAAATGGGTTCAATGAATAATGCTTTTGTTTGTGGTGTGAGATTTTTTTCAACATCTTCATAATCTAAGAAATCTACATATTTAAATTTCACACCGTATTGTTGTTCGTAGAAATCGAAGAGTCGGAATGTACCTCCATATAAATCAAATGCTACGAGAACTTCATCACCAGGTTTGAAGATGTTACATACAAGTTGAATTGCTGCCATACCACTAGAAGTGGCGAAAGAGGCGATGCCCTTTTCAAGTTTTGCAAATGCTTCTTCAAATGCAGTGCGTGTAGGATTCTTTGTACGTGTGTAATCGTATCCTGTTGACTGACCTAGATGAGGATGTTGGTATGCGGTAGATAAATAAATTGGATTGGCAATAGCGCCAGTATGGTCGTGTGTTAGAGCGATTTGAGCTAATTCAGTATCCTTCATTACTAGACCCTCCTAATATAAAAAAATAAAAAAAGCTTCCGTCCTTTAAACCCGAGTAAATCGGATGTAAAGGACGAAAGCTTCGGTTTCGCGGTACCACCTTTGTTTGTCACTTTATTGCTAAAGTGACCTCTATCAGTACGCCATCATGTAGGAAATGGTTACATGTTTGGAAGTGCCAATACATTCACAATCTTAATCGCTACGTTAAATCATTGAGTTAAATAAAAACTCATTTAGTCTTTTGAAAGATTAAATGAGTATTAACGATTAGTTGTGACGGTAGTAATTCCAGTACGCCATTCAACATCAATGTTAATACTGTATCGCTGTAACGGGCGAACCCGTTGATACCTCATATTGGTATCAACACTCCAAGGCCATTTTCAAACTTTCTTTCAATGCCTTCTCTCAGCTTATGAAGACTCTCTGTATTAGCAGTGTAAGTTCTACTTTCCTTTTTACAGTGTGTAAAATGTTTCGTTTTGTAATTGTTAATACATAGATTACATACTGGAAAATGATTTGTCAACAACTTTTCTGAAAATTTAGATTAAATAGTTAATTTAGGGAGTAGTAGGAAGGTTTAGGAATGAACGTTGAAGTTTGTTAAAAAGTTTCGGAAGGATGTGGAAAAATCTTAAAACGCTTGTACAATGAGATTGAAATTTTTAAAATAGTAAGTGATGTGTTGAAATAGGAAGTTGGACAGAAAATAGTTGAGCAAAATTAATTTCTTTGTCCCGAACCCAACTTGCATTGTTTGCAGAATTTCTAAAAAATTTTTTGTTGGGGATTCGCTAGTAAGGTTGGTTAGGATTAAGAGGAACTTGATATCAGTGCACTTTCAATTCAGATATCTACTGCCAATATGTTAAACATTTATAGAAAGATGTGAAAATATGACACAGGAAGAAGATCAACGTTTGCAACTTGAAAGTAACGAACACGTGCAAAATATAGCTATTGATTTAATTAAACCGAATCCTTATCAACCACGAAAGACATTCGATGAGGAGAAATTGCAAGATTTGGCGAAATCAATTGAGCAACACGGTATTCTTCAACCGATTGTATTAAGAAAAACAATCCAAGGGTTCTATATTGTGGTGGGTGAACGAAGATTCCGAGCATCTCAAATCGCTGGACTAAGAGAGATCCCTGCAATAGTTAAAGAACTATCAGATGAAGATATGATGGAACTAGCTATTATTGAGAATTTACAACGGGAAGATTTAAATGCGATTGAAGAAGCTGAAAGTTATAAAAAGTTGATGTCGGATTTAAACATTACACAACAACAGGTTGCACAACGATTAGGTAAGTCTCGACCATATATTGCCAATATGCTAAGATTGCTTCATTTACCTTCAGAAATTATGACAATGGTTAGAGAAGGAGAATTATCTGGGGCACACGGCCGTACCCTCTTATCATTAAAAGACGCTTCGAAGATGAAGAAGATAGGGAAGCAAGCCATCCGGGAGTCTTGGAGTGTAAGACAACTCGAGCAATATGTAAATACCTATTTACAGAATGATACGGTTCAACCAGAATCGAAGCAAAGTAAGAATAAGAAACCTAAATTTATTCAACAACAAGAAAGACAACTCAAAGAACGATATGGTTCTAGAGTTGATATTTCTACATCTAAGCATGTTGGTAAAATCACTTTTGAGTTTAAATCAGAAGAAGAATTTAAAAGACTGATTCAACAACTTAATGAAAAGTAATTGATTTCATGTGGTTTTTTAAAACTGTAGACTGATTCAATTGAAAGAGCTTTAAGCTATAGTGTATAAGTTACGAAAATTTTAAAAAAGGAGGTAACGAAATAATGAACCAAATAAAGCATATTTTATCTTCTTTATTTGAACCTTTAACAAAAATTGAGACATATGAGAACCTTGTCTCAAAAATTATAATGATTTTGATTTATATCATTGTTGCACTCATCGTTATTGCGATTTTAAATAAAGTGATTGAACAAGCTTTTAAAATACAAAATAAAAGTAAAAAAGGAAGTAAAAAACGTTCAAAAACGCTTATATCACTTGTACAAAACGTAGTAAAATATATTGTATGGTTTATCGTACTTACAACCATTTTAAGCAAATTTGGTATTAGTGTTGAAGGTGTTATCGCCAGTGCTGGTGTCGTTGGTGTAGCAGTAGGTTTCGGTGCGCAAACAATTGTTAAAGATATCATTACTGGTTTCTTTATTATCTTTGAGAATCAGTTTGATGTGGGTGACTATGTTAAAATCAATAGCGGCGGAACAACTGTAGCAGAAGGTACAGTTAAATCTATTGGGTTAAGATCAACACGTATTAATACGATTTCTGGTGAGTTAACTATTTTGCCAAATGGCAGTATGGGTGAAATCACCAATTTCTCTATTACAAACGGCACTTCGATTGTGCAACTTCCAGTCTCAGTTGATGAGAATTTGGATCAAGTTGAGAAGAAATTAAATAAATTATTCACGTCATTACGCAGTAAATACTATTTATTTGTTAGTGACCCAGTGGTCGATGGTATCGATGCAATTGAGAACAATAAAGCAATCATTCGTGTTTCTGCAGAGACGATTCCAGGAGAAGGTGCTTCAGGTGCCCGTATTATTAGAAAAGAAGCGCAAAGAATGTTTGTGCAAGAGGGCATACGTATGCCTCAACCGCTATTTACACAGTACGATGAGGCTCAAAGTAAAGACTAGTTATCATTGGAGGTAATTTCATGACGTCAAATTACGGAATAAATGATATAGTAGAAATGAAAAAACAACATGCATGTGGAACGAATCGCTTCAAAATCATAAGAATGGGTGCTGATATTAGAATTAAATGTGAAAATTGTCAGCGTAGTATTATGATTCCACGTCAAACGTTTAATAAAAAATTGAAAAAAGTTCTTGAATCTCATCAAGACAAAGAAAGTTAGGAGAATGATTAATGGCTTTAACAGCAGGTATCGTAGGTTTACCTAACGTAGGTAAATCTACCCTATTTAATGCAATTACTAAAGCTGGTGCGTTAGCAGCGAACTACCCATTTGCTACGATTGATCCAAATGTAGGTATCGTAGAAGTACCAGATTCACGTTTACTTAAATTAGAAGAAATGGTACAACCTAAAAAAACTATCCCTACAACATTTGAATTCACTGATATTGCAGGTATCGTTAAGGGTGCCTCTAAAGGTGAAGGGTTAGGTAACAAATTCTTATCACATATTCGTGAAGTAGATGCGATTTGCCAAGTTGTTCGTGCATTTGATGACGAGAATGTGACGCACGTTTCTGGAAGAGTAAATCCATTAGATGATATCGAAGTCATCAATATGGAATTAGTATTAGCTGATTTAGAATCAGTTGATAAACGCTTACCTAAGATTGAAAAAATGGCACGTCAAAAAGATAAAACAGCAGAGATGGAATTACGTATTCTTACTAAAATTAAAGAAGCTTTAGAAGATGGTAAACCTGTTAGAAGTATTGATTTCAATGAAGATGATCAAAAATGGGTAAATCAAGCTCAATTATTAACTTCTAAAAAAATGTTATATATCGCTAATGTGGGCGAGGATGAAATTGGCGATGAAGACAACGATAAAGTAAAAGCAATTCGTGAATATGCTGAGAAAGAAGATTCTGAAGTTATCGTGATTAGTGCCAAAATTGAAGAAGAAATTGCGACACTCGATGATGAAGATAAAGAAATGTTCCTAGAAGATTTAGGTATTGAAGAACCAGGTCTAGATCGACTCATAAGAACTACTTATGACTTATTAGGCTTGTCAACTTACTTTACTGCAGGTGTTCAAGAAGTACGTGCATGGACATTTAGACAAGGTATGACAGCCCCACAATGTGCAGGTATTATCCATACCGATTTTGAACGTGGATTTATTCGTGCCGAGGTTACAAGTTACGATGATTATGTAGAGTATGGTGGCGAAAACGGTGCTAAAGAAGCGGGTAAACAACGTTTAGAAGGTAAAGATTACATTATGAAAGACGGAGATATCGTACATTTCCGCTTTAATGTATAATTTAATAGATTTTTATAGAGGTTGGGACATAAGCAATTGTCTCAACCTTCTTTAACATATTGGCAGTAGATGTCTGAATTGAAAGTGCGCTTATATCAAGCTTCTTTCAATCCTAGCCATCCTTGCCGGCGGGGCCCCAACACAGAGAATTTCTTTTTAAGAAATTCTACAATCAATGAAAGTTGGGAGAGGGACAACGAAAATAATTTTGATAAATTACATTTCTGTCTCACTCCCAAACTGTCGACAAAGTCTTTGATTTTGTGGGCAGTTTTTTATTTATGTGAATATTTTCTTAGAGGGCCTGTCAATTCGAGGTCTTGATAGATCAACTTGTTTAAAAAAGAAGCAATGGCGTTCAAATTAGAGTTTGTAGTGACTCAGAATCTAAATGCCATTGCTTATATATTTGAAATTCCAATTCTTTAAAAAAATGGAATGACTTCGCTTGCTTCTATAATATCTTGTGTACTGAAAAATTGCTTGCCTTCACCGGTATAAGCTGGTTCAAGAACCAAATTTGCCTTAGCACAATAAAGCCATTCAGGGTGAATACCACAATTTAAGATATCTTGAAATTCTTGGAACTCTTTATTCCAATCTAAATTTAATTGCATGCTAAACACCTCAACCACATTATAGAACGAACGTTCGTAAAAGTGAAGTGTTTTTGTTCGTTATTGTTCGCTTTTTAAGATGTGAACCAAGAAGCATCTACGTTACTGTCGATATAGTTAGCATCAACATTTTGATTTAATTCTGGTGAATAGTAGCTATCAGTATATTGCCATAACACTTTTTCTCGATTAGGTTCTTCGGCTTGATATGAAGCCATCCAATAGCCATCATATGAACTTACAGCATTTGCAACATGATTGATCATAAAGTTTTCATACGAATAGTAGAGTATTTTTTTATTTCCTGCAAGTTTTCTCATTTCATCTGCCCAAGCTTTTGTTGCTGTTTCATCATCACCATTTGTCACTGTTTGTTGTTCGTAGTCATTGACATAGAATTCAGCTTTTGGAGCACGATTGTGTAATGTTCTTGCTTCGTAACGTGCGTCTGCAGCATTTTCATACATACTGTAAGAATAAACGCCAAATTTCATATTGTTTTTGTCTAATAAGTTAGAGTTGTGTTCTAAAGACTGATCAACATATTCTGAACCATACTGGCCGCGAATGATAATGAAATCATAATTTTGTTTTAATTTTTTGACTTGAGCATCAGTTAGATTACCCTGCCATTCAGAAATATCTAGAACTCTTTCGCCATTATCAGTGACAGCTGCTCTAGATTTTGTTGAGAATGTTGAACGATTTTGTGTTGCATTACTTTTTTGATTAGGATGTTTCTTTATGTATTGTTGGTAGCCATACCCCATTGTTCCTTTTTCGCTTGTTGACTGATTATTTGAGGATTCTTTAGCATGTGCATTTACTATTCCTAGACTTGTTGCTAATACTGAAAATGAAATTACCGAGTAAGTGACTTTCTTAAACATAAATGTGCTCCTTTGTGTGAGAATTTAGAAATTACACGCAATTGTATGTAAAATGTAATTTTTATACTATTACAATTAAACTCACCTCGCAACAACGTATCTAACACGATTTACTATTGTGAAAAATAAGGTTACACGGAATATAAAACATTTGTAATTCAATAAATTGTATGTGTTTTGATCGAGAATTGGATGAAGGGGGTCTAAGGGGAGTCTTATTTTTATAGCAACTGTTTGTTTCTTTGTATGGTGCTAGATTTTGAATTTATTTTGAAGGATGAGCTTTAGAATATTTATTGTAAAAAGTAATACTCTATGCTATAATTCTTGATTGTGAGTAATGAAAATTATTCCTTGCTTATCACATAAGTGTTGATAAGCCGCATAGACCACAAGGAGGTGCAAATAAACTATGAGAACATATGAAATTATGTATATCGTACGTCCTAATATTGAAGAAGATGCTAAAAAAGCTTTAGTTGAGCGTTTCAACGGTATCTTAGCTTCAGAAGGATCAGAAGTTTTAGAAGAAAAAGACTGGGGCAAACGTCGCCTAGCTTACGAAATCAATGATTTCAAAGAAGGCTTCTATAACATCGTACGTATTAAAACAGATAACAATAAAGCTACTGACGAATTCCAACGTTTAGCTAAAATTAATGACGATATCATTCGTTACATCGTTATCCGCGAAGACCAAGATAAGTAATAATTAGACGGGGGCGTTTAAATGTTAAATAGAGTTGTATTAGTAGGTCGTCTAACGAAAGATCCAGAATACAGAACCACTCCCTCAGGCGTAAGTGTAGCGACATTTACTCTAGCAGTTAATCGTACTTTCACGAATGCTCAAGGGGAACGCGAAGCTGATTTCATTAATTGTGTTGTCTTCAGAAGACAAGCTGAAAATGTTAATAACTACTTATCTAAAGGTAGCTTAGCTGGCGTTGATGGTCGCATACAATCGCGTAGTTATGAAAATCAAGAAGGTCGTCGTATCTTTGTTACTGAAGTTGTGTGTGATAGTGTTCAATTCCTTGAACCTAAGAACTCACAACAAGGTGGCCAACGTTCACAAAACAACGATTTCCAAGACTATGGTCAAGGATTCGGTGGTCAACAATCAGGACAAAATACGTCATACAATAACAATAATTCATCAAAATCTAATCAATCTGATAATCCATTTGCAAATGCGAATGGTCCAATTGACATTAGTGATGATGATTTACCATTCTAATAACGAACGTATAAAAACGAAAAAATAGTCAAAGGAGGCAGTTAACCATGGCAGGTGGACCAAGAAGAGGCGGACGTCGTCGTAAAAAAGTTTGCTATTTCACAGCAAATGGTATTACACATATCGACTATAAAGACACTGAATTATTAAAACGTTTTATCTCAGAACGCGGTAAAATCTTACCACGTCGTGTAACAGGCACTTCAGCTAAATATCAACGTATGTTGACTACAGCAATCAAACGTGCTCGTCATATGGCATTATTACCATATGTTAAAGAAGAACAATAATATATCGTTTATTGTTAAACCCCGTAGGCTCAAGGCTTACGGGGTTATTTTTTGTGCTTTGGGAATATGGAGATAGGGCAGAAAAAAGGCATGAGGTGAAAGGTTATAGAGATGTAGACATAAAAAAAGAGACAACCGTAAGTTAAGTGCTAACGAGTTTTTACATTTATTAACGAATTCAGCAGTTGGTGATGAGACTGAAACGAAAGAAGTTGTCGTCAAATGTGGTGAATATAAAGAAAATCCACAGAATGGTAAAGTACAGTTAGTCTATAATGAACAGGTTGAGCTTATAGGAGTTCCTATTAAGCCTAGTGATCGCTTTTGTGCTAGGTATATGCTCGTCAAATAGCATAAATTATTTATAGATAGGCAAGAAATTACAACCCGTAATTTCGAAGTTAATGTTTGTGAATGGGATGGCGATGAAGAAGAACAACAGCAAGTAATTGATACTGTCGGAGAGGAACACCCTAATAGACCTTTCATTATTGGTAATGTTCCTTTGGAAGATTAAGAAAGGTATATAGGATTGTGTCTAAATTGACTAGTAAGATAAGCATTGAAGATATGTTCAATAGAGCAATGGCGATAAAAAGATATACAGTTTTGTACTATGATGATTTTATGAGTGATGAAGAAAAAGAAATATGGAAGACCCTACATGATTTTCAGAAAGCTAGTATTATATTGCCATTTAATCTAATGTTAGTACGTAAAAACGTTGATAGAAGAATAGTGCCATCTATAAAATTGAATGATAACAGAATATTTATATATCCGAATAGATAATCACCAAAGTTATTTACTGATAAAGTAGATTTAAATTTAGCGACACCAATATTTATTGATAGTACCGGTCAAGATGATGAAAAGAATAAGAAAGATTTAGAGAAGTTGAGTAAGAAATGTCCAAATGAAGAGTTTCATATTGATAATTAGGTAGATGTAAGTGATAATATTAAACAAGCGCCAAACCATATAGGCTTGGCGTTTTTATAATATAGATGCTGTCATGACTGATATACTATATCAACTAAATTATCAGTTTGAATTTTTCTTCTTTTTATATTTGATAACGGAGTTTTTCTTTTGATGTTTTCCTTTGTATATATTGTGTATAACTATTAATGTTCCAAACGATGAAGTTAACAATAAATTGATAATTAGAAAATTAGATTGTTTCATTTTAGAATTAAGATTACTTACCTCGCAAGAAAATTTATTTTCTTCAAAGTGCTTTTTTACACATTTTACAGTTGTATCTTTCTCTGATTTATTTTGTTCGCTTATTTGATCCAGAGTATATCCAGTGCTTAATAATGTTAATGTTATAGGGATTATAGTTATGAAAAATTGGACAATATTGTTATTAAATGTTTTAAATATACCATCGTCTTTTTTAAAGTCCTCTTGATAAAGCCATGTTAATAAAGCGCTTGTAACTATAATTACTATGAAAATTGCAAGTGTAGTGTTTTTAATATTTAAACCAAGTAAAAATAAAAGTATTGATAAAACCAAGAATGGTAAAAACAATACTAACGATATTGCATAAATCAAATGACTGTTTTGAGCCCAGTATTTAGGTACACCTTTAATAATACCAGTAAATTTTAAGAATATTGGATTTAAATTACTTTTTCTCATAAATGCCTCCTTAATTGTCGATGGATATTATTAATTTCATTAAACTATTATATAAACAATAATGCTAATATATGCTTGTTTCAATAAAATAAGCAACTGACAAGTATTCAGGTAGGCTAATAATTGTTGATGACGTTCCGTTGGAGGATTAATGATGAAAATGAGAAGCACTAACTATTCATTCGGTTGAGTAGTTAGTGCTTTTCTGATGTTAAAAGCCCCAAATTAGAGGTGGATCTGCTTCATAGTCTTTTTTATTTAAATTTTCTTTCTTAATAATATCATTAGGTGTTAATTTATCCTTAGCATTTTTTTCTTTAAAAAGTTTACCTACGCCATCTGTGTCATATCCTACGTCTCCAGTAAACTGATGATTATCTGCACTTGATATATAGGCCTCAAACTCTAAAGTTTTATCATCATTAATATAACCATCAATAAAGTATCCTTTCATAGGACTCTTTTTGAAGTTGTTAATTTTCATAGTTTGATAATTTTTTAGATTATGTTTGAAGTATAAATCTATACGCTTTTCTTGTTTCGTAATGTAATTCTCCTTTTTATTTTTGTGCAAAGTATGCCCTCCTAATCCTATAAGTGTTAATATCAATATAAGAATTATAATTTTTGCTTTCATCGTCCACCTCTTGTTTTTAAAATATTAAGGAGTATTTTATTATGAAATTTTCTGACGAACTGTCATTTAAAGTTGCTGATGATTCTTATAAAGATTTGAAAAAGGGTCGTGTATATGACTTGAGTGGTCAGAATTTCAAGGTCATTGAAAAGCGCGATGCTAAACAAAATGGTTTGAAAGTCTATGCACTTACACTAGTTGTGAATGGTGAAGTAGACACTAATCATATTTATATGGGCTAAGCTAGAAGAGATTTTAAAAGTATACGAGATTTGTTTACAGATTTACAACTTGCTTTTTATAATAACACATCTAATTATAAAATTAATAAAAGACACAGTGATTTAGATAATACTACTATAAACGAAGAGCAATAATATATCGTTTATTGTTAAACCCCGTAGGCATAGGCTTATGGGGTTATTTTTGTGCTTTAAAAATTAGTTTTGGTGTCTAAAATCATTGATCTTCATCAAATGTAATTCTAAGTATGTTAAGTTATTAAATGTGAGCGAAATTATAAAGAGGAGCTTAAAATGGAATATAATTTGAAAAAGGTTTTAAAGAATCTGTTTATTAACTTAATTATTACTTTTGTCATTGCATTTATAATCAATTACTTTGGAATTAATTCAGATAAACATGGTTGGTTTGCGAATATTATTGATAAGATTAATTTTATACATATTTTTGGTAATAAAACTGCGAATGCTGTAGTAATTGTAGGTTTAGCTATAACAATTTTTGAACTTATACACGATGTGTTCTTTGATGATGAAGATGAAGACGAAGAAGATAGTAAGAAGAACTAGATGTTGAACAATGTAGTTATCTTGAATGTTTTTAGGATTAACATGTCTGGTTAGAAGCGTCTTCACTCAAGTTAAATTAGGATAAGCAACGATAAAAAGCTAAGATAATACGTTTATTATGTTTGAAACGTACTATCTTAGCTTTTCATTTTAAATGAATGGGTTACATTCTTATATCAACATTATCTAAATGCTTTTGATATTCTTTAACTTTACTTTCTAAGAACATTTGATAGGGTGCATCGAAGAAATCAGCTAAACGTAGAGCATCTTTAAATTTAGGTTCGTGGTAATGATTTTCCCATTCCCAAATTTGATGTGCTTCATAATGCGTTCCATACTTCTCGTTTAATTGTTGTGCTAATTCCTCTATTTCTAAATGTTTTTTAGTTCTTAAGTTATATAAAATATGTAAATTCATACATAACATCTCCTATTCGTGTTGAAATAATCTAGATGTATCGTTCTGATGTAATTTTATTCTATTATTATAAAATAAGACTTTCAAGTTAAAGTATTTTGAATATGTGTCATTATTGTAAAATTTAGGGTATCTTTCTAAAAACAAGAGATTTTGAGGTGTAATTGATGAAAATTTTTGATGCTCATTTTCATATGATTAATTTTGATTATCCAGTTAAAGAAAATAATGGCTATTTGCCGCCTGAATTTAAAGAGAAAGATTATAAAGTATGGCAAGAAGATCTCAACATTATAGGAGGGGCGATTGTTTCTGGATCATTTCAAGAGTTTGACCAAGAGTATTTAATACATGCACTCGAAACATTAAATGGTCAGTTTGTAGGTACAACCCAATTGCCTATATCTACTCCTGACGAAGTGATAAAAAAGTTAAATGAACTTGGGATTAGAGGTGTAAGATTTAACGTAAAGAGGGGAGGTTCTGAAGATTTAAAACATCTTAAGTCCTTTGCGCATCGTGTTTATAATTTAGTGGGATGGCATACTGAACTCTATATAGAATCCAAAAAGTTAAATGAAATAAAGGAAATATTATTAGAATTGCCACTTGTTTCAATAGATCATTTAGGCCTTACAAATGAAGGGTTCGAAGATTTAAAAGAATTAGTTGAACAAGGCGTGTATGTTAAAGCAACTGGTTTTGGAAGAATTGAAGTCGAACCAATTCAAACGATGAGAGAATTAATGGATATTAACCCAGACGTGCTCATGTTTGGTACGGATTTACCATCTACTCGTGCGAAACGTCCTTTTAATAAATCAGATATTGAATTAATTAAAAAACATTTTTCCGAGGAGGAACAACAGAAAATATTCTATAAAAACGCGATGAGATTTTACAGAATTAATGAAATTTAGTAATGCTGTTTATGACGTTTAGAATCTAATTTAGATAGAATATTTGAAAGAATTGTACTTATAAGGATGATGCAGATAAGCGTTGAAAAAATATAAACTTGCTTACTTTTAATGTTAAAACCAATTTCAAAATCTCCATGTAAATGGCCTTTAATGAAAAAGTTTAACGTCATCATCGCTAATATTCCAATTATAGATAAGAAACTTAATATATGCATAATTTTACTTGCTAGCGTAAGTTTAGTGTTTTTATGATTCATAGAAAATACCTACTTTTTTATAGTTAGTAAATAGATTGTGCTAAATTCACAGATTATAGCTTATCATATTAAATGTCTTAATTATAACTACACAATTTCAATTTTGGAGTAAAGTTATCATTCTTAAATGATTTAAGTTTGTCTACAAGTTCTGTATATATGATGAGGCTGGGACAACGTGAATAATTTTGCTAAATTATATTTCTGTTTCACTTCCAGTTTTTGTGAGGATTAAGAAATTAATAAATGATTTAGTTTTAAACTTGAATAAAAATTTTTATCAAAATTGTTTAATGATTTTTAACTAAGGGTAACACTTACTAATAGGTAAACAATCTTAAAATAAAGGAGATAATAATTATGTTTGGATTAATAGGTATGATTATTGTCGGTGGTATCATTGGTTGGATTGCCGGCTTAATTATGGGTAAAGACATTCCAGGTGGAATTTTAGGAAATATTATTGCTGGTATCGTAGGTTCATGGGTCGGTACTGCAATTCTTGGACACTGGGGTCCACAATTAGGTAAAATTCACATTTTCCCAGCACTAATCGGTTCAATTATTTTAATCTTCATTGTTTCATTAATTCTTAGATTATTTAAAAAGAAATAATGAGTCGATGTAAATAAAGTTTTGAGGGAGGTTATATTTCCCTCTAAATGTAGATGTCTCAAAAAGATTTAGAGTAATAATCTTTTTGGGGCATTTTTTGATTTATACAAAGGTTTTTTCTATATATGGTATATTCTTTGACATAAAAAGAGGATGGCGCTGGGTTACGCCATCCAGGAGTATTATGTTCATGAATATAAAAGACTTTGTAGTTACTACTAACTACATTCTTATAATATCATGGTTTACATTTATCTGACAATAAAAAAATTTTTGTTCATTTTCTTTCTAAATCTATTTTCAATTATAACGCCTTTAAACGATGAGTTGTTTATGGATATTTTAAACAATAAATCTAAGTATCTACTTGAGGGAAGTCTGAGGAAGGTCTTACATAATAGCTAATTGTATGTGATAATGGAATATAAAATGACATCTAGGAGGTTGCGTATGGAAGGTTTATTTACATTTATTATTATCACATTACTTATTATTATTGTTCCAGGGCCAGATTTTATAATTGTGATGAAGAATACTATTAATTCCAGTAAAATGAATGGCTTCATGTCAGCATTTGGAATTACAACTGGGCATATTCTATATTCTTCTTTAGCGATTTTTGGCATTATATACATATTGACAAGTTTATACTACGTATTTTTAATTATTAAGATATTAGGTGCTTGTTATCTTATTTATTTAGGTATTCAAAGTATTAGAAGTGCACACAGTTCAGTGAATTTTAGTAAAGAAGCATTGATAGATGTACGTAATGTAAGTTATTTAACATCTTATAGACAAGGATTTCTGAGTACAAGTCTCAATCCTAAAGCGATACTATTTTATGTAAGTATTTTGCCTCAATTTCTCTCACAAGGCGGAATTGAAGTGAAATCAGAAGTAGCATTACTATCTTTATCAGTAGTGCTTGTAACATGTTTATGGTTCTTATTCTGTGTATTTATATTTCAATATATTAAATTATTATTTAGTAAGCCTAAATTTAAAGCAGTTTTTGACTATATCGTTGGATTCGTATTGATTGGCCTATCTATCAATTTATTATTAAGTAAAAGTAGTTAATCGTACTTAAGTAAGGTGTATTAAATATGAATATTTTTCTTGTAAGACATGGGGAATCCCAATCAAATTATGATAATCAACATGGGAACCCATATTTTTGTGGTCAATTAGACGTTCCTTTAACTGAAAAAGGAATGCAAAGTGCTCAAGATTTAGTAAGTTATTTTGCTGATAAAAAGATAGAACATGTATATGTTTCAGATTTACTTAGAACCCAACAAACCTATGAAAGAATATTCCCTTATAATATTCCTACGACATTCACAAAATCATTAAGAGAACGTTCGTTAGGTGTTTTCGAAGGGAAAAATAAGCAAGAAGTCAGCGAAGACAAGGAATATGAGAGATATTTTAATGATCCGGAGTTTAAGGATTTTAGACATAGTTTTATACAGAAGGCACCTAATGGAGAAAGCTATCAGGATGTATATGAACGTATTGCGCGTTTCTTTGAAAGTGAAATTCATAAGGATAGTGACAATATAGTGATTATCGCTCATCAAGTTGTAATAAGGTGTATATTTGTTTATTTGGGGCAACTCACTAAAGAAGAAGCTTTAGAATTAAATATTGATAATTGTCATCCTTACTTAATTGAGAAATAAAAAGAAAGTGAATGGAGTAGTTAATGTAACTTGCATCCATTCACTTTTTTTAATGAAATAAGACGTCCGGATGTGGCTGGAACCACGAAATTGATTCTAGTAAATTATATTTCTGTCCCACTACCATAGTGTTGAGACTTGGGATAACCTATAAAAAGTGTCATAAATGTGCTGAGTAATATAAGTAGCACAGTTAGGATAGCAATAAGACCTACAGGGACAATTCCGGCTGCAAATGCCACGATAATAAAAAGACCATACATCATTACTGCAAACATTTGAAGAATAGCTGATATGATTCTACAAATTAAGTTATTAAAAAATCCTAATATCAATGCCGGCAAAGCCATAGCGATGTTAGTAAGTACAGCTAACCATATTTCCCATGGATGATCGTAACTCATTGTGTTAGGGCCAGAAGGGTATTTAGCCATAACAAGAACCATTGCTACTGTTGATAAGATTGCTAAGATTATAAAACTTATGCGTAGCTTCATCAAGTCACTCCTATTTAAGTTTTTAAAAGTTTATAATTATGTAAATGAAGTTAGTCACTCTTAGTGTGAAGTAAATTGATAGCGCTGTCAAAAGTATTAAAAAAACTTCTATTTGATGCATCAATGAACATCAAATAGAAGCTAGTGTTGTTTACTTCTTATTTATCGAATACTTCTGTGTCGATACCTTTCTTTTTAAGGAAGTCTTTAATTTTATCTTGTTGTTTTTTATTCACATCGCCCGCATATTTAGTTGGAACATCAACAACATTGATAGTGTTTTGAGGTTGGTAATTTAATTCCTCAATATCTTCATCAACATTGGCGATTGTACTATTCAACGCATTGAAATAATTGATAATTCGTTGCGTAGGATCTTTATATTCTTTAGGAATTTTGTTGTTTTTCACGAACTTTTTAAAGTGTAGGTCATTTTTAACAGCTAAATTAGAAAGCTCACTTAGTTTATTAGCTTGATCTTTTGTTATTTTAGGACTACTATCACTTTGTTTATCCAACTTGTGTTGCATCACGTATTTATTATCTAATACGTCGTTGTTAACTTGTAGGTATTTTTTTAGAGCGCTTTTCATTTCAGAGTCGCTAATATTTTGTCCTTTTTTATTTGATGAGAAAATATCTTTTTCTTTAATGTTTTTAGCGCTTTTAGGTGCGTGTGCACTACTATGATCATTTTGGTTATTATCATCTTCACTATTATTGGAACAGGCTGCAAGTGTTAATGAAAGTGCTAATAATAAACTCACAATTACTCTCTTTTTCATAGAATTGAGAAACTCCTTTTTTACATCACTCATATTAAGTATATACATTTTATTGTTATTACACACGTAATAGAATATCATTTATGAAAAAATATTTGAACGTTTTAGAACTACATTTGAACGTGAGATATGGCTACTTTGTGGCTGTGCTTTATAACAAACCTTTTGGCATATCGTTTTTTAGTATCTACCACCAAGAGTGATAAATGTATAAAAAAACAGAGTCTTAAGTGATTAAGACTCTGTCCATGTGAAGATATTATGATAGGTATATATTTAAAACTTAATTTCTAATAATATAATCAAATGCGTTCAACGCTGCGTTAGCGCCAGCGCCCATTGAAATGATGATTTGTTTGTTTTTCTGGTCTGTTACGTCTCCTGCTGCGAATACACCAGGAAGGCTTGTAGCGTTATCACGATCGATAACGACTTCGCCACGTCCATTTAACTCAACTGCATCTTGTAACCATGCAGTATTTGGGACTAAGCCGATTTGAACAAAGATTCCATCAAGGTTGACTACTTGTGTTTCGCCAGTATTTAAATCCTCATAACTAATACCAGTTACGTGGTCTTCGCCGATAACCTCTGTAGTTCTAGCATTCGTTTTGATGTCGACGTTTTCCAATGAACGTAAACGATCTTGTAAAACATTATCTGCTTTTAATTCAGAAGAATATTCAAATAATGTTACGTGCTTAACAATACCAGCTAAATCAATAGCTGCTTCGACACCAGAGTTACCGCCACCGATAACTGCTACGTCTTTGTTTTCAAATAGAGGGCCGTCACAGTGAGGGCAGAATGCTACACCTTTATTGATAAGGCGATCTTCTCCAGGAATATTAAGTTTACGCCAACTTGCACCTGTAGAGATAATCACAGTCTTACTTTCTAATACAGCATCATTCTCTAAAGTGACTTTGATTGCTGAGTCTGTCTTTTCGATATTAGTGGCACGAATACCAGTCATTGTATCAATGTCATATTGTGAAATATGATCAGCAAGATTAGATGAGAACTCTGAACCTGTTGTTTCTTTAACAGTAATGAAGTTTTCAATGCCAGCTGTATCATTCACTTGGCCACCAATTCTATCAGCAACGATGCCTGTTCTTAAACCTTTACGAGCAGTGTAAATGGCAGCACTACCACTTGCTGGGCCACCGCCTACGATGAGTACATCATAAGGGTCTTTATCATTAAATTCAGAAGCATCTTGTGTGCTTCCTAATTTCGTTAAGATATCTTGAATAGTCATACGACCATTACCAAATTCTTGTCCATCTAAAAAGACAGCTGGAACTGCCATAATGTCTTCAGATTCTTCGCGGAATACTGCGCCATCAATCATTGTATGAGTAATATTAGGGTTAATAACACTCATTAAGTTTAATGCTTGAACAACGTCAGGGCATTTTTGGCAAGTTAAACTAACGAAAGTTTCGAAATGGAAGGGACCTTCGAGGCCTTTGATTTGGTCAATAACAGATTGTTTTTCTTTAGGGGCACGACCACTTACTTGTAAAATTGCTAATACAAGAGAGTTGAATTCGTGACCTAAAGGAATACCTGCAAACGTGATGCCAGTTTCTTCACCTGGGCGGTTTACTGAGAAACTTGGTGTACGTTTTAAATCCTTTTCAGTTACCGTGATGCGAGCTGACATTCCAGCAATTTCATCTAGTAACTCTTTAAGTTCTTTTGATTTATCATCTGAGCCAAGGCTAGCGACGAATTCAACGTCGCCTTCCATTAGCTCTAATAGTTGTTGTAATTGTTGCTTTAAATCAGCATTAAGCATGTTTTAATGCCTCCTTAGATTTTACCTACTAAGTCTAAACCAGGTTGTAATGATTCAGAACCTTCTTCCCATTTTGCTGGGCAAACTTCACCTGGATGTTGACGTACGTATTGAGCTGCTTTGATTTTGTTTACTAATGTACTAGCGTCACGACCGATACCGTCAGCGTTGATTTCAGCTGCTTGAACTACACCATCTGGGTCGATGATGAATGTACCACGTTGAGCTAAACCAGCTTCTTCATCTAATACATCGAAGTTACGAGTGATTGTTTGAGATGGGTCGCCAATCATTTTATATTGAATTTTACTGATTGCATCTGAATGATCGTGCCAAGCTTTGTGTACGAAGTGAGTATCAGTTGATACTGAGAATACGTTAACACCTAACTCTTGTAATTTTTCGTATTGATTTTGTAAATCTTCTAATTCTGTAGGACATACGAAAGAGAAGTCAGCAGGATAGAAGCATACGACGCTCCATGAACCTTTAAAATCTTCTTGTGAAACTTCTTTAAACTCATCATTTTTTGGATCATAAGCTTGCGCTGTGAATGGTAAGATTTCTTTGTTAATTAAAGACATAGGTAAATACCTCCTGAAATTTTTAAGTATAAGCTAGAATTACATAACAATAATTGTTTGTTTATAATAATTCTAATCTCTTGTTAAGTATTATCACATCTCGACTTTAAATAGTCAACTTTAGAAACTTTTTAATTGAGAAAATGAAATTAGAGTAGCTTTGAATAGCGTCAAAAGAAAGTTATTCAATATTAAGCGTATCTCAAATAGAAATGGTAAATTACCTGGTATATTGAGTTTTTATTTTGACCTTTCATATTGTAAATAGCACATATCATTCTCAACTAAACATGTTTTATTGATAATAGAGTGTAATTTTATTACATCTATATCTTAATGATAACATCTGAGCTATAAATTTTCTTTTACGACCGTTTATATAAATAAAACAGAGATTAATCCAGAGTCGTATCACTCATTCTGAATTAATCTCTGTTTATTTTGTTGATTATTTACTAACTGTGAACTCAACCGTACCAATACCACTATATTCTGCTCGATAAGTTCCAAATTCTAATTTAAGTGGTGAGATAAATGTGCCGGAAGATATCATTTGCCCTTTTTTCAATTGTTTACCATGTGAGTGTAACTTTTTGATAAGCCAATGCACTGCATGAACAGGGTTCCCTAACACTTCTGATGAAGATCCTGTAGCAATTAATTCATTATCTTTGTATAAATTTAAATCCACATTTGCGAATGCATCTATATCAAGAGGGGTTACGCTTTCGCCTACAACAATCATACCAGTCGCAGTGTTGTCAGAAATTAAATCGCCCAACGTGAAATTCGGGAACCAATTCTTATATCTAGCATCTGGGATTTCAATACCAGCAGCAATTTGAGTATTTAAAACAATGGTTTGCAAATCAGCATCATAAGGTAAGTCTTCCTTCACTATAAACATAATTTCTGGTTCTAATAATGGAGAAAATAATGAAGAAAGTGATACTGAGTCACCATTTTTTAAAATATTATTAGATAAAATTGTTCCATATGCTGGTTCATTTGTATTGGCGATAGCTTGTGTTGTCTTACTCGTCATACTCACCTTATAGCCAGCAACGTAGGTATTGTCTTTAAATTTTAATTGTTCGAGTAAATCATCTTGGTTTAGATATGCTTCTTCTTCACTAATTTGATAAGATTCGCTAACGAAATCGATAGGTCTTCTACTTCTATATGCTTTAAAAAGGGCGTTAGAAATATTTTTGTTGGGTTGTGTCATGATATCTCTCCTTAAAATATCTGAAAATTACTACTATTATGATAACTTTTAAACGAAGTGTGTGCAAATAGATTTAAAAGTTTCATATTTAGGGTATAAAATGGTATCCAACGATGAAGATATATTTTATTAGGAGTGAATTTTGTGTCAGATTATGTTTACGATTTAATGCGAAAGCATCATTCAGTAAGAAAGTTCAAAGAAAGTCCGCTTAGCGATGACGCAGTGAAGAAGATAGTGGAAGCTGGTCAATCAGCATCAACGTCAAGTTATCTTCAAACGTATTCAATCATTGGTATTGATGATCCTAAAATCAAAGAAGATTTAAAAGAAGTTTCTGGTCAACCGTATGTTGTAGATAATGGGTACTTATTTGTATTTGTTTTAGATTATTATCGTCATAGTCTTGTAAATGAAAACGCTGAATCAGATATGAGTATTTCTTTTTCATCAGCAGAAGGCTTGCTAGTCGGCTCTATAGATGTCGCACTTGTTTCTGAAAACATGGCTGTAGCTGCTGAAGATATGGGATATGGCATCGTTTATTTAGGTTCTCTACGTAATGATGTGGCGCGTGTACGTGAAATTTTAGACTTACCTGATTATACCTTCCCTCTATTTGGTATGGCAGTAGGTGAACCTGCTGAGGATGAGAATGGTGCGCCGAAACCAAGATTACCGTTTGAACACATTTTCCATAAAAATAGCTACGACGCAAGTAATGATAAACAACGTCGTGAATTAGAAGCGTATGATCAAATTGTAAGTGACTATTATAAGGAACGTACAAATGGGGAGCGTACTGAAACATGGTCCGAACAAATTGAGCAATTCTTAAGTAGTAAAACACGACCTGATATGTTAGACCAATTGCATAAAGCTGGATTCATCAAAAAATAATTCATAATTGGAAAAAAGCCTATAAATGAACTTTCAAACCCGAATTCATTTATAGGCTATAATTTTAGGATTTTTAACTTATTTTCTGTAGCTTATTCCTATTATTTGGTATATCTACTGAATAACAATTGGTTTGTAAAATATTTTTCTGCATCTATCGTATGCTTGATTTTACCTGTACTTTGTAACCATAATTGTAAGTCATTATAGAAGTCTGAACTCATAGACAAATCATTAGTAAAACATTTAGCTGTTGCTTCAATGGTGTCTTTATTTAATTTATTATTAATATCTGTTTGGGTGTAATCTGCATATATATTGATGGCATCTTCTAAATTATTGTTGATATATTGTATAGCTTTTTGAATGACCTTAATAAACTTTTTGAGTTTCTGGTTGTCTGTTTCTAACTTATCAGGTGTAGTAATAAAAATTAATTGACAAAAGTCTGGGACATTGTAATCTTTTAAAGCAAAATAATCTACATTCAATCCTGCATTTCTCGCTTCAAGTATTTCGAAATTCTCAAAAATGAGTGTAGCTGCATCTGCCTTGTCATTTAACAATGCATCAGTATGATAAAAGCTATTGTTTATAGGGACGATATCTCCTACATTATACATGCCTCCATCAGCTTCAATCATAGTTTTAGCAATTGCTATACCTCCTGATCCAGGAGCACCCGGATATTGAAGACGTTTGCCAATTAAGTCTTTAGGTGATTGAATACCTTTGTCTTTGTTGTACATCACACCGCCATTTGTATGTAGATATCGAGCGAAGCCAACTACATTTTCATTCATCGCTTTATATTCAACAAGATGGATAGGCTCAGTAATCGCGATATCCATTGAACCATTTTCAATTTCTTCTAAAGCATCAAAATGTTGTTCAGGTTCAATCATTTCAATTTCTAAGTTTTGCTCGCTAAACCAACCTTTTTCCATTCCTAAAATTAAAGGCAAATGATCAGGATTTAAGAACCATTCTAAACCGACTACTAATTTTTCCATAAAAAAATTCCTCCAACAAACAAATTTTCGTAAAAAAGTGAATTTGAAAGAAATAAAAAATATATTTCACTTTCCTACGCTGGTACTAACCAACAGGTTCAAGGGTTGAAAGGGTACCTTTCTCTCAGCATGCAACATGCACCCCTAGTGATTTGTTATACCTAACTTCTAACATAGCATAGTTATAAAAACGCGTATATAAATGATGAATTAATCGAAGAAGAGCGTAACAGTTTAAATAGAGTATTAATTTATAATGAAGTATTTGAATCGTTGATTTTCTGGACAAAGACAGTTGTATAGTAGTTGATAACTCAATCTTATTTCTAAAGTTAAATAAAAACGCCACAAACTCCTTAAATAAGAAGCTTGTGAGGCATATGATAGATAATGGAACCATATACTTATTCGTTTAAAATTCATTTTAATAAAAATTAACTAGATGATAATTCTCCGTAATGGTTAGATTCAAATGTGTCTTTATCCCAATTTTTAGTTAAGCGTGCAGTACCTGTTCCGGCTAAAATTGAATCATTCACATTTAATGCGGTACGTCCCATATCAATTAAAGGTTCGATAGAAATAAGTACACCTGCAAGTGCGACAGGTAAGTTTAATGTAGATAATACTAAAATTGATGCAAATGTTGCACCGCCACCTACACCTGCGACACCAAATGAACTAATAATCACTACAGCAATCAGTGTAATGATGAATTGGAAATCGATATGGACATGTGCGACAGGCGCGACCATGATTGCTAGCATAGCTGGGTAGATTCCAGCGCAACCGTTTTGTCCAATTGATAATCCAAATGTTGCAGAGAAGTTAGCAATACCTTCTGGAACACCTAAACGTTGCGTTTGAGTTTGAATATTTAAAGGTAGGGCTCCTGCGCTTGAACGAGAAGTGAATGCAAAGATCAATACTTCTAACGTTTTCTTAACATATCTAACTGGATTAATACCTAATACACTTAAAATGATTAAGTGAATCACATACATCGTTATTAATGCTGCATAAGAAGCGAGTAGGAATTTTCCTAAAGTCCAAATCGCTCCAAAGTCACTTGTGGCAAGTGTAGAAGCCATAATTGCTAAGATGCCATAAGGCGTTAAACGTAAAACGAAAGTGACGATAGCCATTACAATGTCATATACAGCTTCAATACCACGTTTTAATAAATTACCGTGTTCAGGCTGTTTGCGCGCTACACGTAAGTATGCGAAACCAACGAAAGTTGCGAAGATCACAACAGCGATAGTTGAAGTGGTACGTTGACCTGTAAAGTCTAAGAATGGATTGCTTGGTAATAATTCAAGAATTTGTTGTGGCAATGTATTAGCAGTTAAATCTTTAGCTTGCTTACTAATTTCTGAGCCACGTGAATGCTCAGCACTTCCTAAATCGATCGATGAAGCGTCTAGACCGAAAATCAATGCATAGATAATGCCGACAATGGCTGCAATCGCTACGGTTCCAATTAAAAACATAAAAATAAAGGTACCGATTTTCGCAAATTTATCCCCAATTTGGATTTTACTAAATGCTGCTACAATAGATACAAAAATAAGTGGCATGACAATCATTTGTAATAAAGCAACATAACCGTCCCCAATAATGCTAAACCAATCTGAAGTTTGTTTTAATACTTTTGATTCTGCTCCGAAGATAAGATGTAAAGCTATTCCCAAAACGATTCCAATACCTAAAGCGCTAAATACACGTTTAGGGAATGAAATATGCTTCCTAGCCATTATGTTTAACATAATAATGAAAATAATTAACACTACTACGTTAATCATAGTGAAAAGTGCCTCCATATCGTAAACGCTCCTTTGTTGTATAAAATATAGTATTCCGACATATGTAATAAGGATATTACTAGAAAATAACAAATTCAAGATAGTTATAGTGATTTTATGAAATGAAATAACAAAATATTATCTCGGTAAAATTAATGGAAGGCATGCTTGTACACGTGGGTATATGAAATATAGGGAGGGAAAATAGAAATAAAAAAACACTTAAATGAGTAGTTGCATTTTACACATACTCAATTAAGTGTTGAGAAGTTTGTTTCTTGATTATAAGTTAAATAAACGAGCGAAGAACCCTTTTTTCTCTTCTTTAGGTTGATTGTTTGATGATTGAGAATGATCTTCTGTTGTTGTCATGTCTGAGTTAGAAGTTGAATCATTAGAAGTTGAGTTTGATATTTCCGATGTACGAGTTGAAAGGCTACTTGATTGTGAAGTTGAAGTAGTTTCGCTAGTTGATGCTACTGCACTTTCGGAATGAGAATCTGAATCAGAAGTGCTAGGTGCTTCTGAAGTACTTTCTTGTTCACTCTGAGAGTTTGAGTTACTTTCGCTTGATTTGTTATTATTTAGCGATTGTGTTGATTCATTTGATTTATGATTTGTCTTCGCAATTTCATTCGCTTGTTTCTCTTGTGATGACTGTATAGCTTCTTGAGAAGTTTGGATTGATTTTAAAGATTCTGTATTGGCATCAATTTTACTAGTAATTTCTGTTTGTAATTCTTTAAGCTCCTGCTGTTGTTGATGAACTTGATTAATCATTTGACCGAGCATTTGACGTTCTTCACGCATTTTTTGGATTTCGCTACGTAAATCTTCAACTAATTGAGCGACGTTTTGGTCAGTTGGTAATTGACTGTCCTCATCTTTAACGATCACTTGTAAGAAATCTTTCTCTTTTTCTAATTCATCAAATGCTAAGTCGTAACTATTTGTTTGTTTTACTTTATCAGCAATGTCTCTAAATAGTTCGATATCTTCTTCTTTAAAATCAGTAGCCTCACGTCCGCGATATTCAGTTTTACTAAGTTGATATCCACGTTCTTCTAAATGTTGTACAATTTTACGGACTTGTTTTTCACTTAGTTCGACACGTTGTGCAAATTCTTTGGTTAACATTGAAAAAGCCCCTTCATCATTTGGTTTATGTATACCGACGTTTGTCTACGGTCAGTGAAACGTCAGTCTTACTTCATATGATAGTTTACCCCTAATTAATAGTGATTTCAAGTGTTGTTATAAAGGCTTTCTTAAATTCATTTCTTCTAAAAGTGGGTAGATAATATCTCGAGAAATGCCATTTGCGAAGACATACTTAAGAATATAATTAGATTTTACACTTGTCCCGTAAATATCTTTGGTTAATTCAATATTTGCTTTTATAAATAGGTCTACTTTAAAAGGAGATTCATCAAATGTGTAATTCGGATGAATATAATCAATTTCTTCTTGTTTCTCAAAGTTATTTTCGTAAAGAAATTGGCGACGGTGTTCAAGTATTTTGTTAGTTTGTTCATCAACATGATGTGGCTCTTTAGGAACTTCTAACATAATAAAATTGATATTTCTATCATGTATATCATGAGATAAATGATTTAATTGATGTTCCACTTCGTTTAAAGTTAAAGTCATTAATTCATCGTGATTAGGACCGTCTTTGGCTATTAAATAGATAAGGAATGCTGCATTCGTGGTTGCTTCATAATGTGCAGTCGCTAAGCTGACAACTTGATTATTTTCGACGCCTACTACGAATGCGTAATCTTTCTCCGTTTTGTTGTTTTCTAAAGAACGTTTAAAGATTTTGCGATCTTCATCTAAACCAATATCTAATTTCGCGTCGTATAGTTCAAGTGCTTTTTCAAATAAAGGATCATTGGCTGATTGAATTGCTTTAAACTCCATAGCATTACCCCCGTTAATATTTACTATATTATAGGATAATCCTACTATATAATCACTTCTCATGTGTCACATAAATAAAAAAACACCACGATGCATACGCTTCATTACGTAAACATGATGGTGTCTATCATTGAAACTTTAAAATCAATTAAGATTTAGGACCCTTTGATTCAGCAGCATAATGTGTAATGTCGATTTCTTTGTATGCTGCATTGTGATCTTCAACTTCGTCATGGGAAGAATTATCACGATTTGCTACTAGTAATAATTTATTATCTAATATATCTTGTTTGTGTTCTTCAAGTTGTTCTTCAGTTAAGTTGTAACGTGAAAGAACAGCTTCTTCACCATCTTCACCAGTTAATAGACGAGACATGCGATCACTAAATGAACCGCTTGTAGCTATCATTGAAATTTGAGAGTTGTGTAGGTCGTCTAAATGTAATTTACTTTTACTGATAACAGCTAATTCAGTTTCTAAATAGCCTTCTGTTTTCTTTTGGTTGATTACATTGTATAGTTCACTTTTGTCGTTAACTACAATAATATCTGCCATAATTATCGCCCCTTCATGATTAAACTTGCTTTATAAAGTTATACCCTAGTCCGTTTTTATAAAACTTTTACATATATAATTATATAATTTTGATGTTGATTTTCCAATAAGAATCTATATTTGAAATTAAAACGATTACATAATAAATTGTTGATTTCTCAGCTTTGAACTATTTTAAATGATATTGAAAATACATGAAAAGTTTGCTATCATCATTAAATAATTTATTAAACTCATATAATCTAGAGAATATGGCTTTAGAAGTTTCTACCATGTCGCCATTAACGACATGACTATGGGTAACAACACAATACTTAGGAGTAGTTTAAAGCGTTGAAACATAACTGGGAAAGTGAAAGACGTTTTGATTCGTAATAAAACTCATTAAATTGGCATCTAACATTTTTAGCATTGTCACAATTTTAGTTTATTTATATCGAAATTGAATCATACGTTTTTAGGACTAAGTTGGCGTATCTTCTTCTTAATTTGCAACCTCGCAATGTATTGCTCGTTCACTCATAGATCCTGAAACTATACTTTAGTTTGAGGGTTTTTTTGTATCTAGAAATCAATACCAAAGAATTTGAGGAGGTTTTTTGAGTGGAGTCGTTAGGACGTAAGGTCAAAGAGGACGGCGTTGTGATTGATGAGAAAATTTTAAAAGTGGACGGTTTTTTAAATCATCAAATCGATGCTTCGCTTATGAATGAAGTAGGAAAAACGTTTTATGAACAGTTCAAAGACGAGGGTATTACCAAAATTTTAACCATAGAAGCATCAGGTATCGCCCCAGCTATCATGGCTTCTTTCCATTTCGATGTTCCTTGTTTATTTGCTAAAAAGGCTAAACCTAGCACATTAAAAGATGGTTTTTACAGTACAGATATTCATTCATTCACTAAAAATAAGACGAGTACAGTTATCGTTTCTGAAGAATTTTTAGATGAAAATGATAAAGTGCTTATTATTGATGATTTCTTAGCAAATGGAGATGCCTCATTAGGACTTAATGAAATTGTGCAACAAGCAAAGGCGACTACAGTTGGTATCGGTATCGTTGTTGAAAAAAGTTTCCAAGATGGGCGTCAACGTTTAGAAAATGAAGGACTGAAAGTATCTTCATTATGTAAAGTGGCATCATTAAAAGGTAATAAAGTTACGCTTTTAGGTGAACAATAATGAAGAATTTCATTCTAAGTGTTCAGCATCTTTTAGCAATGTACGCCGGAGCGATTTTAGTCCCTATAATCGTAGGAACTAGCTTAAAATTCTCTTCCGAAGAAATTGCTTATTTAGTAACAGTTGATATTTTTATGTGTGGTATTGCTACTTTTTTACAAGCTAATAAGATTACTGGAACAGGTTTACCCATTGTATTAGGTTGTACGTTTACTGCAGTAGCACCAATGATACTTATCGGACAAACGAAAGGTCTTGGCGTACTTTACGGCTCATTATTTGTTTCAGGAATTTTAGTCGTAATTATTGCGCCTTTCTTCTCTTATTTAGTTAAATTCTTTCCACCTGTTGTTACAGGAAGTGTCGTAACGATTATTGGTATTAATCTTATGCCTGTAGCAATGAACTATCTTGCTGGTGGGGAAGGTGCTAAAAATTATGGAGACCCTAAAAATTTGATTTTAGGTGGCGTGACATTGGTCATCATTCTAATTTTACAAAGGTTTACGAAAGGCTTCTTGAAATCAATTGCTATCCTCATAGGTCTTGTATTAGGGACAGCCTTAGCAGCTGTGTTCGGTCTGGTAGATATTAAACAAGTAGGGAGTGCCCATTGGGTTGGCTTACCTTTACCATTTAGATTCTCCGGTTTTGGCTTTGATTTAAGCTCAACACTCGTCTTCTTTATTGTTGCAGTCGTAAGCTTAATAGAGTCCACAGGTGTCTATCATGCACTTAGTGAGATTACTGGGAAAAAGCTTGAGCGAAAGGATTTTCGTAAAGGTTACACTGCGGAAGGTCTAGCAATCATTTTAGGATCTATATTTAATTCTTTCCCTTACACCGCATACTCACAAAATGTAGGTCTTGTGTCACTCTCAGGGGCTAAAAAGAATAACGTCATCTATGGCATGGTGGTTTTATTACTCGTTTGTGGTTGCATACCTAAGTTAGGTGCACTCGCTAACATCATCCCTTTACCTGTTTTAGGTGGCGCAATGATTGCAATGTTTGGCATGGTTATGGCGTATGGTGTAAGTATTTTAGGTAGTATTGATTTTAAAAATCAAAACAATTTATTAATTATCGCTGTTTCTGTAGGACTAGGCACAGGTATTAGTGCAGTCCCTCAAGCATTTAAAAGTTTAGGAGAACAATTTGCTTGGTTAACTCAAAATGGCATTGTTCTAGGTGCAATTTCTGCAATTATCTTAAATTTCTTTTTTAATGGTATAAATTATAAACAAAGCGACGAAAATGTGAAATAATGTAACTAACTATATTAAATTGGAGGCTGTTTTTAAATGTGGGAAAATAAGTTTGCTAAAGAATCTTTGACGTTCGACGATGTATTACTCATTCCAGCTGAATCAGATGTTTTACCTAGCGACGTAGATTTAAGTGTAGAATTATCAGATAGAATTAAATTAAACATTCCTGTTATTTCTGCAGGTATGGATACGGTAACTGAATCAAAAATGGCAATTGCTATGGCTCGTCAAGGTGGATTAGGTGTCATCCATAAAAATATGAGCATTGAAGAACAAGCTGATGAAGTACAAAAAGTTAAACGTTCTGAAAATGGTGTCATTACTAACCCGTTCTTCTTAACTCCAGATGAAAGTGTTTATGAAGCAGAAGCTTTGATGGGTAAATATCGTATTTCAGGTGTCCCAATTGTTGATAATCATGATGACAGAAATTTAGTAGGTATTATTACTAATCGTGATTTACGTTTCATTGAAGACTTTTCAATTAAGATTTCAGATGTAATGACGAAAGAAAATTTAATTACAGCTCCAGTTGGCACGACTTTAGATGAAGCGGAAGCGATTCTTCAAGACCATAAAATTGAAAAACTTCCATTAGTAGAAAATGGACGACTAGAAGGTTTAATCACAATTAAAGATATTGAAAAAGTATTAGAATTCCCATACGCAGCGAAAGACGCACATGGTCGTTTATTAGCAGCGGCGGCTATCGGTACGTCTAAAGATACGGAAGTTCGTGCTCAAAAACTAGTCGAAGCTGGTGTTGACGCATTAATTATTGATACCGCACATGGTCACTCTAAAGGCGTAATTGAGCAAGTTAAACATATTAAAGAAAAATATCCTGAAATCACAGTTGTAGCCGGTAATGTCGCAACTGCAGAAGCAACGCGTGCATTATTTGAAGCAGGTGCTGACGTTGTTAAAGTAGGTATTGGACCAGGTTCAATTTGTACGACACGTGTTGTTGCAGGTGTCGGTGTACCTCAAATCACAGCTGTATATGATTGTGCGACAGAAGCACGTAAGCATGGTAAAGCGATTATTGCTGACGGTGGTATTAAATTCTCAGGAGATATTATCAAAGCATTAGCGGCTGGTGGCCACGCGGTAATGTTAGGTAGCTTATTAGCTGGTACTGAAGAAAGTCCTGGTGCTACTGAAGTCTTCCAAGGTAGACAATATAAAGTTTATCGTGGTATGGGTTCATTAGGTGCTATGGAAAAAGGATCAAACGATCGTTACTTCCAAGAAGATAAAGCACCAAGAAAATTTGTTCCAGAAGGTATCGAAGGACGTACAGCTTATAAAGGCCCACTACAAGATACAGTTTATCAACTTATGGGCGGTGTAAGAGCTGGTATGGGTTATACTGGTTCTCCTGACTTGAAAACATTACGTGAAGAAGCACAATTTACACGTATGGGTCCTGCTGGTTTAGCAGAAAGCCACCCTCATAATGTACAAATTACTAAAGAATCACCAAACTATTCTTTCTAAATAAAGTATGAAGAAGTTTGATCATTTTAGAGGACGCTCTTTATAACGGTGACGTATGGGTTTGTTTAATTCATTTTTAAAAGTAATGGAAATAGACCATACGTTATCATTTGAGGGAGCGTTTCTCTAAGTATTACATAAATCAAAAACAATAAAGGAGATTCGCAATTATGGAAATGGCGAAAGAGCAAGAGTTAATTCTTGTCTTAGACTTTGGTAGCCAATACAATCAATTGATTACACGACGTATTCGTGAAATGGGCGTATACAGTGAATTACATGATCATGAGATTTCAATTGAAGAAATTAAACGTATGAATCCTAAAGGTATCATTCTTTCAGGTGGTCCAAATTCAGTTTATGAGGAAGGATCATTTACTGTTGACCCTGAAATTTATAATTTAGGGATTCCGGTCTTAGGTATTTGTTACGGCATGCAATTAACAACAAAACTATTAGGCGGTAAGGTAGAGCGCGCGAATGAGCGTGAATACGGTAAAGCAATCATTAATGCTAAGTCTGATGAGCTATTCTTCGGCTTGCCTTCGGAACAAACAGTTTGGATGAGTCATTCTGACAAAGTGATTGAAATTCCTGAAGGATTTGAAGTGATTGCAGATAGTCCGAGTACGAATTATGCAGCTATTGAAGATAAAACGCGTCGTATTTATGGTGTGCAGTTCCACCCAGAGGTACGTCACACTGAATTCGGTAACGACTTATTAAGAAACTTCGTGCGCCGTGTGTGTAATTGTACAGGCGAATGGACGATGGAAAACTTCATCGAAATCGAAATTGAGAAGATTCGTGAACAAGTTGGCGACCGTAAAGTGTTATGTGCAATGAGCGGTGGGGTTGATTCATCAGTCGTAGCAGTACTGTTACATAAGGCGATTGGTGACCAATTAACTTGTATCTTTGTTGACCATGGTTTACTTCGTAAAGGCGAAGGCGATATGGTAATGGAGCAGTTTGGTGAAGGATTTGATATGAACATTATTCGTGTTAATGCACAAGAGCGTTTCATGGATAAATTAAAAGGTGTATCTGATCCAGAACAAAAACGTAAAATCATCGGTAACGAATTCGTTTATGTATTTGATGACGAAGCGGCTAAGTTAACAGATGTTGATTTCTTAGCGCAAGGCACACTTTATACTGACGTGATTGAGTCAGGAACTAAAACGGCGCAAACTATTAAATCCCACCATAATGTTGGTGGATTACCTGAGGACATGGAATTTGAACTGATTGAACCAATTAATACATTGTTTAAGGATGAAGTACGTGCCTTAGGTATCGAGTTAGGTATTCCTGAACATTTAGTATGGAGGCAACCTTTCCCAGGCCCTGGTTTAGGTATCCGTGTACTTGGTGAAATTACTGAAGATAAATTAGAAATCGTACGTGAATCTGATGCGATTTTACGTGAAGTAGTGCGAGAAGAGGGTCTTGAAAGAGATATCTGGCAATACTTCACAGTGCTACCTGGCATCCAATCAGTAGGGGTCATGGGAGACTATCGTACGTATGATCATACAGTAGGTATTCGAGCAGTAACATCCATTGATGGGATGACAAGTGACTTTGCTCGTATCGACTGGGAAGTGTTACAAAAGATTTCAAGTCGCATTGTAAATGAAGTAGATCACGTTAACCGCGTCGTCTATGACATTACTTCTAAGCCCCCAAGTACAATAGAATGGGAGTAAGAAATATAAATTATTAAAGCCTTTAACCCTTGTGGTTGAAGGCTTTTTTGTTTTGTCATTCATTTGAATAAAGGACGAAAACAATGGGGGAGGGTAAGTTGTCATTGTACGTATTTGATTATAAAAATTAGGAAGTTGTGTCGAAAGTTTACATCAGTTATGGCTCCGCAGATATCTACCACTATTTATTTACTTTCTATCATGAAAATAGTAAAAATAAAATTTTTGTTAACAAAATATTTAAAGTATAAGTATTTCTTTCTACATTTTTGTTAAATAAAGCTAACTTCTATTATTTTATTAATTTATATTTTCATCTTTATTGCAAAATTGCACCGAAACAGTTAAAATATTTTTGGGATTGTTGGAAAAAGGGGATTTATATTTAAATTAAAGTAATCTGATTTTGGAAAAGTTATCTTTTATAAAAGCAATGTTTTTCTCACTATCATTCATTTAAAAAATGAAGTTTAACATCGATATTTCCACGTGCACATTGAAAATTGAATATAAGGGGGAATTCTTATGAACTATTACACTTATGTAGATAGAGAAAATTGTATTTCCTGTGCTGCCTGTGGAGTAGCTGCTCCTAATTTATTTAAATATGATGTAGAAGATATTGCATATGGGTGCTTAGATAATAACTGTGGATGTGAACCTATTCCATTTAATGAAATTGAACATTTGAAAAATGCATGTGAGGGTTGTCCGACGGAATCAATCAAAATATCACAACATCCATTTAATAAAAAGGAAGTGTGATAATGATGAATAAAAATGGTTTCGGCAAGTTATTGTTAGAAGTTCAAAATAAAGTCTATTGTTTGAAACATCCATCCGAAATTATTCGTACGCTTTTTACGTTAGATGGAAAAATAGATACGTCCGTTGGAATAAAAAGTCTCAATTTAGAACAAAGTGTCATATACCAAAATTTAACAGAGCTAAATTGTAAAGTCGTGTTTACCTCAAAGTTAGAAAATGTAGATGAAAATAGGATATATTTCGGAATAACTGAATATGGAAGATTACTTTTGGGTGCGGATTATTTTTTGGATAACTACACATTTACATTCGGTTACTTCGAAGTTGATGAACACGTGATAAAAGTCATAAAAGACAATATCCGACAAAAAATAGAGATAGAAGAACAAATATTTAATGGAGAAGTAAACTCGTTTTTTAAAGATAAAAGTAAAGACGAAATCAACGATATATTAAAATTTATAAAGTTTAATATATATCACATGGCTCCGATATTACTTTATGTCAACGATAAAACTTTTAGTACATTTTATAACTATAATAATTTAATAAAAGAATTCGATGGAGATACAGATGAATTTTTATTAAATGATTTGCCTTATAAAAATATTGAAAATTGGGAGAAAGCAGAAAAAATTTTTGTTTTTAATATGTATCTATTACTTAAATCCGGACCTCCCTCACGTGGAGAAGAAGTAAACGGTATACATTTCTCACTGTCATTTTTAAAAGATTATTTTAATCAAAAAATCAAAGAATATAGTCAAATATTGAAAAGAAAGACGGATGGTGATTTTAGTTTAGAAAAACAAGCGGTACTTATATTTTCAATGAGAAAAGAAATAGAAAATCACTATTTAATATATAGGTTTATCAATGGCCTGAATTTACATAAAGAGGAAAGATATATTGACAATAGAGAATTGTCTAAACAGAACGATGATTGTTTAAAAACAGATTTAGAAAGATTAACCTCTGTAAAATTCTCAAAAGATTACTATCATTATTTTTGCCAAATTATAGAGAAAAATCTTGATAAAGAACCTTATCAAATCATTGAAAAAATGATGCATACAATCATAAATAGAGCAATTTCTCGCACTTCATCTGATATAGGTATGGCAAGAGGGTTTAGAGCACCACTAAAATTTTATGAAGCTCACCAAAAAGATGAGCTAGAAGAGATTTTTAATTGGGGACAAAATGAATATTTTTGTTGTGTAGTCCCAAGTGCACTCATGAAAAGTGCCTTTCAAAATAATTCTAAGATACTAGCTGGCGTGCTTACCGCTATAAGTAAAAGAATGGAATACAATAGTTGGCATTATACCCCGGGAAATTTTTTGAATAATCAAACAAGGATCACGCGTCATTTCTATTTTCCGCCTGTTATGGCTGACATCACCAAGTGGAGTGATCAGCATCATAAAGGGCATGTGTTCGCTAAAGTCAGACATGCCATTCGTTGTCCAGGCTCTATTAAAAATGGGGCGACGATATATAACGCATTTTTTGATTTAAGATTAATGAAACAAAGTGGAAGTGATTACAGTGAGAATGACCTTGTCATCGCTATATATTATAAAGAGATATTGAAGCTATTATTTCAATCTTGGTTTGATGTATGTAAGAGAACTAAGCAAGAAATCAATATCACTATTTATAGCAGAGAATGGTACCAAAATGAATATATTACAGATAAAGTGGGTGGTTAGGATATGGAAACCTTACTATTTATAAACTTAAGAAGCCATAAGGTAGAGAGAATTCAACCTATTATAGAAGCTAAAAATTTAGGATATCGAGTAGTTTTAATGGCAGATAAAGACCCTAAGTTAATCGGTCATTTATTAGATGAATTAATTATTATTAATTCTTATGAAATTCAAAAAACGATTAATACAGTTATTGAATATAACAAAAACATAAAAATAAGTGGTGTTTTTACCTGGTCAGATAAAGATGTGGAACTTGTGTCTTTTTTAAACAAAGAATTGGGTTTACCTGGTATAAATCCAGAAATTGTGCAAAATGTGAGAAATAAATATTTGATGAGACGTGCGATGTCGAATGTTGAGGGGCTTTGCCCGAAATTTCAAGAGGTTGAAAGCTTGAACGATTTAAAAGAGGCAGTCACTCAGATTGGAATACCAGGTATATTAAAACCAGTTGGCGCCTCTGGTAGTAAAGGCATTTTTAAAATTGAAAGTAAAGCACATTTAGAAGATATGTTTAATTTATTATTGGATTCTACCTCTCCTAAAAAAGATAAAGTTTACCGTTACTATCCTAACCAATATATTTATGAAGAATACATTGAAGGAGAAGAGGTCTCTGTTGAAGGTGTTGTGCAAAATAAAGAAATATTTATAGCTGGGATTACTGATAAAAGCGTAACAGCTGAATTCTCTTTAGAATATATTGCATTTTTTCCTTCTGATAAGCCTAAAAAAGTTAAAGATGAAATCAAAAAGAAAACTAAATTGGCGATTCAAAGTTTAGATATTGATCACTGTGCTTTTCATTTAGAAGGTCGGTTAACGAAATCTGGGTTCAAAGTGATAGAGATTGCGGCAAGACCAGCTGGCGGATTTATAACATCACATCTTATCAGACTATCTTCAGGGCATTCATTTATTGAAAAAATTATCGATGTTGCTGTTGGACATCATGTTAAAGATCGTTGGCCAGATTATGAAAATGGTAATAAGAAATTATGCTTTTATAGTATACGCGCACATCAAAGTGGAACATTCAAAAAAATTGTAGGTTTCGATTCTATTATGGAAATACCTGGCGTCATAGCTGTCATACCTTTGAAAGAAGAAGGTGACGAAGTCATCATGCCACCTGAACATTTCTCTAGTTGCTTCATTGCCAATATTATTTTAGAAGGAAAAAGCACTAAAGATATTGAAAACATCATCGGAGAAATCGAATCATTTATAAAGGTGGAGATACAATGACTGTCATTATATTGTCTAATACCGATGGAAACAAAACGCCTTATGATGCGTGGTTTCCAAATGCAGAAGAAAATATCATTCTTTTTTGCCCGAAAGAAAAAGAACATACGTTTATTCAACATCATTTTTTATTCATTGAATCATTTGAGAACTACGTGGATAACGTGGATGTTGAAATTAAAGCGATACAGTTAAGCAAAAAGTACAATATCACTAACATATTATCTATCTCAGAATTTGACGTTGTGCGAAGTGCAAAGTTAAGAGAGATTCTACATTGTCCCGGTCAGTCATTAATAAGTGCGGAAGCATATAGAGATAAACTATTGATGAAGCAATTACTTCACGGTTCATCTGTAAATATTCCTAAATTTGAAAAAGTCATTTCTAAAGCACAAGTTGAAAATTTTGTACAACAAACTAACTATCCTGTGGTGTTAAAACCCATCTATGGTTCAGGTTCTATGGATGTATTTATAGCTAAAAATCAACAAGATATAGACACCTTTTTTGAAGAAAATAGAAATATAAATAATTATGAAATCGAAGCGTTTATAAATGGAGATATGTATCATGTTGATGGACTAATTCATAATAATAAAGTCATCGTTTCTTATGTTTCTAAATATTATAAAGGTTGCTTAGAATTTCAAAAAAATCAACCTTTAGCGAGTTATATGGTTGATGAAAGTAATGCATTAAATATCACTTTCAAAGCACAAGCTGAAAAAGTCATAGATATATTACCTAGCTTTCCAAACGGTTCATTTCATGCCGAATTTTTCTTAACTGATAGTGGTGAGATATATTTTTGTGAAATAGGAAGTAGAACTGGAGGTGCAGAAGTAGGAAACGTCATTCAGAACTCGACGAATATTCACTTGAATAAAGAAAGTTTATATATGCAAATGTATGAGGATCATGCATGTACAATTCAACAAGAATCTGTTGAACGATACTCTGGCTTTGTTTTACTACCACCTCAAAATGGTGTTTATAAAGGTATTAAGAAACACTTAGTTTATGACTGGATAGTAAAATTTAAAAATACTGCTCAAAAAAATAAAACCTATAACGATGCGCAATTTAGCGTGGATCATATCATATCTGTTTTAATAGAAGGCAATAATGAACAAGAACTTATTTCTAGAATTAATATTGTCACTGATTGGTATGAAAAAAATGTTATATGGGAACAACATCATTAGAATAAAGGAGATTTTTGTTGAAAAATTTACCTGAAATCACATATATACTATTTTTAGCTACATTTCTTGAAAGATTTAGCTATTTTCTAATCATACCTTTTTTATCAATTTATTTAGCTCAAAACTATCATTTTAGTGGTTTGGAAATAGGGTTGGTTGTTTCGACCTTTGCGATCACATCTTTATTTATGAGTTTTATAGCGGCCCCTTTTATCGATAAAATAGATAAAAAAATAATTATTTTTTCTGGTTTATTTCTATCGTCAATGAGTTTTCTGTGTTTCCCTTTAATCAGTAAATATATTTTTTTCATTATATTTGCTTTAGTTAATAGTATAGGAAGTAGTCTTCTTTCTCCGACATATAAAACAATTTTGGCATTATTCACTGAAAAAAAGGATAAGGAATTGGTATTTAATGTACGCTATTATCTTGTTAATATTTCAGCTACATTGGCTCCATTATTGTCAGTACAGTTGCAATTTTTAGGCGTTAATATCATTTGTTACATCATTTTTATGGCTTATTGTATCAATTTCAATGCATTTGTTTATGCATTTTTCATACTTAAATTAGATTTGAAAAATAAAAATAATACTTTAAAAATTGATATTAATCGCATATATACTACATTTCGTGATGATAGAGCATATTCGTGTTTAGTCATTGGATTAGTCCTATTTATGTTTGGTTATACCGTTATGACTAGTATATTGCCCCAATTCTTTGCGTCGCATTATCAAAATACTGACGCTTCAAAGTTATTTGCGCTGTTACTTTCAATAAATGGAATTACAGTTATAACATGCCAATTTTTCGTTTATTTCTTTAGCAAACGCACATCCATTAAGACAGCAATGATAACAGGAGCTGCTTTATTGCCCATGAGTTTATTTGTGCTAGGGACAGTTGATGATATTATCTTCAAATGTATCGCAATGGTAGTGTTTACCTTGGGTGAAATGCTGGTGTTTACAATGATGGATATACGGATTGATGAATTATCCGATTGTAATTATAAAGGTACGTATTATTCGTTAGCTGGGTTACAAAATCTAGGTGCTCTGTTGGTACCAATTATAGGTGGTTTATGTTTAGACCGTATTCAACAAGATTGGTTGTTATTTGGTTTATTATCTATCATAACTTCATTCAGTATATTATTTTTCTATAAAAGTAATAAACTTGCATAATCATTATGAAGAGATAGTTATCTTAAGTTGGTGATTGTATATTTAACTTCCTAAGTGTATAAATATAGATTTTAATTGTAATATTTTGTTGTAATTTCAACATTTATGTATTGATGTTTGTCAGTTAGGCAAAATTGATTCATTGTAGTTTTAAGGTTTTATAATGAAAATGTAAAAAAATAATTGAGAGGAGATGAAATTCATGAGTGATTTAATTCAATTCGCGAAAAAAGTCTTCGATTTCTTAAGAAGTATTTTAGTAAATGGTGCACCTAAATTTTAAATAGATGGCCACTCCATTAGGGAGTGGTTTTGTTGTATTAGATTGTAGTAAAACGTCAAAAAAATCAACATTTAGATTTTTGAAATTTTTGAAAGTTTAATATATATTTGTAAAACAAACTTTAAGTCTAACAATTCGGAGGGATTTATGAAGAGCGTCAATCCATTTATATATGTAAAGGATGTAGATAAATCATTAAGTTATTACAAAGATGTCTTTCAAGCAAACACTGAAATTTTAATAGCTAAAGATGGTAAAACATATCATGCCCAACTTATTATCGGAGAAAACACGTTCGTTCATTTCTCTGATACCTTTCATAAACATTCTATTTCTAAAAATCCACATCTTCTTGTCGATTGTGATTCTAAAGAAGAATTAGAACGTGTATATCAACGTTTAATCGACGATGGTGGACATATTAAAGTAAAATTATATAAAACATTTTTTAACGCGTATCATGCTGAAGTTAAAGATCGTTTGAATGGTATTACTTGGGTTTTTAATTATTTTATTGATGGTACTTTTTAAAGTTAAATATTGTTCGATGGGTTAGTTGAAAACGTGCATGTATTTTCAACTAACCTTTTTAATGTATGCGGGGAGTAAAATCATTTTCAAAAATAAAGTATTGATTAATAGGATTAACTTCTTTAAAATGTAAAACGTAATAATTACTATTTACATAAAGAGGAGTTCTTTAAATGGCTAAAATACCCGTGACAGTTCTAAGTGGATACTTAGGTTCTGGAAAAACAACATTACTGAATCATATTTTGAAAAATAGAGAGGGACGCCGTATCGCAGTGATTGTTAATGATATGAGCGAAGTCAATATCGATAAGGATTTAGTAGCACAAGGGGGAGGACTTTCTAGGACGGATGAGAAACTTGTAGAACTTTCAAATGGATGTATCTGTTGCACTTTGAGAGATGATTTACTTAAAGAAGTTGAACGTTTAGTGAGAAAGGGTGGCATTGATCAAATTGTCATTGAATCCACAGGAATTTCAGAACCTGTACCAGTAGCTCAAACGTTTTCGTATATAGATGAAGAATTAGGGATTGATTTAACTGCTATATGCAGATTAGATACAATGGTAACCGTTGTTGATGCCAATCGCTTTATTAATGATATTCAATCAGAAGATTTATTGATGGATAGAGATGAAAGCATCGGAGACGCCGATGACCGTACGATTGCTGATTTACTCATCGATCAAGTTGAATTTTGTGATGTCATGATTATTAATAAAATTGATTTAGTAAGTAAAGAAGCATTGGCAAAACTGGAGAAAACACTTCGTGCATTACAACCTGAAGCGAGGATGATCAAAACAGTCAATGCAGAAGTTGATTTATCAGAAGTGTTGAATACTCAGTTATTTGATTTCGAGAAGGCAAGTGAGTCTGCCGGGTGGATAAAAGAACTCACACATGGCGGACATGAACATCATACGCCTGAGACTGAAGAATATGGCATTTCATCATTTGTGTATCGTAGAAAACTTCCTTTCAACGCTGATCGTTTTAAAGAGTGGTTCGATCATTTACCTAGCAATATTGTAAGATCCAAAGGTATTGTTTGGTTCGCACAACACAATAGTGTTGCATGTTTACTCTCGCAGGCAGGGTCTTCTTGTGAAGTTCGTCCAGTCACATATTGGGTGGCGACAATGCCTGAACTAAAACAACGTGAAATTCTTATGGCCCGAGAAGAGATAGCTGCTGAATGGGATTTAGAATATGGTGATAGACATACGCAGTTCGTTATTATTGGAACGGAATTAGACCAAGAGAAGATTACTAGACAACTAGATGCGTGCTTGATTAATACTGAAGAAATGGATCAAGATTGGCGTTTGCTTCATGATCCTTATCAGTGGAAATATGATAAAAGGATGTAAGGGAAACTATAGTAGGTTGAGTTTAGTGAGGAAATCAAAGATTTAAATTATGATATTGAATACGTAAATTTTACTAAGTTAAGAAAATAAACTCGTAACAAGCGAATTCAAATCAAAAAATCTATTCTCAAAATGTAAATTCTTATCTTTGATTCCAAGTGTTAATAGTGTGAAACTAGACAAAGGCGCATTACTTTCCTTCTTATTGGTTTCGTCACTTATAAATATTAAGTTAATTGAGCTCTTTTTATATTCAAAAAGATTGAAAAAACTGATGAGTATTTTGCTCATCAGTTTAATTTATTATAGAATCTAATAAAAATTAAAAGTATTAACTCTTATGGGTGTTGGATATATTATTTAGATTCAGATTTCCTCTTTAATAATTTTAATAAAAAAGGTGATAGTGCTAAAAAGAGTGTGAGTGATGCGAATAGCCATGCATGACTTGCTCCTTCTACGAGTTGACCTGAATTTGATGAATTACTAATAAATAATGAAGTGACTGCTGTATAAAAAGCAATACCGATATTTTGAACCATTCTTTGAGTTGCTCCAACTGTACCTTGCATATCTTGTGATACAGTTTTCATTATTGCTGAAGTATTAGAAGGTAGGAAAAAACCTCCGCCTATACCATATAGTAATAACAATAGACTTATTGTTATCGGATTTAATATATATTGTAATAATCCTAAGTTGGTATATGCAACAATCATAATAATTAATCCTATAGTCATTAATATAATATTGCCAATGCGAGAAATTAATTTTCCAGTTATTTTTGAAATAAGTACTAATCCTAAAGGAGAGGTTAAATTTACTAATCCTATTTGCCAAGATGAAAGATGATTAATTTTTTCTAAAATATATGGAGGAACTATAAAACCTAAAGAAGTTGTACCTCCAAAAACAAATATCGCAAATATAGGAGACGAAAAAGACATATTTTTGAATAAACGTAAATCGATGATAGGATGATTTGTTTTTAATTCCCACATAATAAATAAGCAAAAAGCAACAATAAAGATTAAAAAATTTCCATATACTGAGATATTAAAAATTGAGTGATAAGACCAAGAGGTTAAACTTATCAGTAAACAAAATATAGATAAAAATAATAATAAATTTCCACGTATATCTAAATGAATAGACGTACTTTTTTGCTCTGTAATATACTTTTTTAAAAGTAAACAGCCTATTAAACCTATAAGTATAATGGGAATATTAATCCAAAATATCCATCTCCAATTCCCTATAGATATTAAAAGACCTCCGATACTTGGCCCCAAAACTGGACCTATCCCTAATAGAATACTTAAAGTTCCCAATGCCGGTCCTTGTCTATTTTCAGGAATAGTCGTAGTAATAATAGCTGTAGCAGTTCCTTGTAACATTGCTGCACCTATGCCTTGTAAACCCCGAAATACGATTAATTGTATAATATCATTTGAAAATCCGCATAAAATAGAAGCAATTAAAAAAATAGTTAATCCGAAGATATAAATATTTAAGCGACTGTATTTATCGCTTAATCTCCCAAATATTATAATTGTACCTGTTAATAACAAAGTATACAGCGTAACACTCCAAGTAATAAAAGAAATATCAACATTAAAAGATTTTGATAAAGTGGGTAATGCTACATTGATAATTCCACTATCGAGAGTGGATAAAAACATTCCTATTCCTGCTGTAAAAACAACTAAATGATCGAAATACTTAGAAGAATTCATCTATAATACCTCCCCGACTTTTTCTTCTATAAATCATTAGTCTAGAAACTGTCTTAATTGGTATAAACATTATAAGAATTTATCTTCTGAACTCTTTCATTTAAATTGTCAATTCAACTATTATTAAAATTAAGCTATAGCAAATGGCGTAGTGAAAATGAGTAGTACGAAAAAGTTAATTAAGAATAAAGTGACGTTTAATGGTTGGTTGGCTTTAAACATTCCTATGATGTTAATAATAATAGATATCACAAAGAAAGTTGCACCTGGGAAATACCAAAAACTAAAGCCACTTTCGTTATATAAATTAGTAAACATTGTTGTATAGCAAATAAAAACACTGATTAGTGTAAAAATAATGGATAAAATATTTAATATTGAGAGTCTTTTCATATATTGTCGTTCCTTTCGATGTCGTTTTATGATCTTAGCATTACAATTGAATTAGCAAATTGTATGCTATACATACTATTATATGTATACATATGTTTATTACAATAGTTATTTTTAGCTTTAATATAAATATTCAAAAGAAATGGCGCGAGAGTTTGTTTGTGTGGATAGATGCATCAATGCATACAAGGATAATAAGTCATAAAAAAACCACCATCCGTAGGGATAGTGGTTGAAGTATTAGTATGAACTATTTTTTGAATTTTTTAACTAAGTCTACGATAGTTTTAACGATTTCGATGATTGTTGTAACGATACCCATGTTTAGTGGCCTCCCTTCGTATCGGTGTATGTTAGAGAATTTTTATTGACTACTCATAAGCCATAAGTAATAGCTTTAGATGAATCAATAAACTTATTTTTTTGTAAGTTTGTCAATTAAGCCTTTGAGTACTTTAACGATTTGATTGATGATATCACTCATTAAAATTACCTCCTTTGCTTATTTGATATCTTTATTGTAACGAGATAATACTTTGGGTAGAGTAAAAGTTCCTAACTCGTATATTCAATGTCCTAAGTGAAATTTTTAGGCCAGTTAATCACACACAATACTTCCTAATTGTAGAGAATCTTTGTAAACCTTTACAAAACCTTAATATTCACGTTTATAGCAATGATGTCTTTTCCTAATTTAACCTTATTTTAGGTAGATGAAAGAGGGATGAATGTACGTAATTAATTGACTTGTGACACTATTTGAAGTATATTTGTGTTAATATGCGCAAAAGTAACAACTAAGTCTTACTCTAGCAATTCTGGATTTTATATCTTAATTGATGGAGAAGAAAGAGTTCTTGCTTTGCTACAAACAATATATAGGCAGCTTATTTAAATAAAGAAAATAAAAGATAACTTGTGGATGAGTTATCTATACATACTTGAGTTGAATTGAAGCCTACAGTAGTTATAAATTCTTTTACATTATTTTAGAAAGGATAATGGAAGGATTTTGCTATTGTAGGCTTTTTTGTTGTGAAATTTGATTAAATAAGGAAATAAATTTTTAAAGTGGGGGACGTGCAATGTTAAGTATGAGTTTCGTTTTAACAATATTTTTTATAACACTTGTCATTGCTATACTGAGTGGATTGTTATTTTTAAACCAATCAGTACCAATTAAATACATAAACATACATTTATATCTTGTTTTTTTACCAATAATTATTGGCATCATAGGTTTGCTTACTGTTAAAGATAGAGAACAAATCGGTCCGTTTACCTTAGATCATCTTGCGTGGTTGATGGGAAGTTTTATTCTAGTTTTAGGATTTATTATTCAAAAGTTCTCAGCTCGTTATTTAATAGGTGATCGTAACTATCGCAAATATTTTCCATTATTTACGTTGATTACATCATTTGCATCTGTAGCGTGGTTGAGTGGTGATTTAAGGTTAATGGTTCTGTTCTGGGGGGCAACGCTGTTATCTTTAACATTACTCATTCGTGTGAATCGTTCATGGAAAATTCCACATGAAGCAGCTAAAATTTCTGGAAAATCTTTTGCATTAGGATGGTTCGCATTACTAGTTGCAGTTGTCTTATTATTCGTTAGTACTGGAGATTGGCACATCAATATCGCTTCATCTTACGACAATACTATTAATAGTGGGATGAAATTCATTATTGATATTCTTATTGTCATAGCAGTGATTGTTCCTGCAGCTCAATTTCCGTTTCAAAGCTGGTTAATTGAATCTGTAGCGGCGCCTACACCAGTTTCGGCAATTATGCATGCTGGAATAGTTAATGCTGGAGGAATTATTTTAACGCGTTTTTCGCCTGTTTTTGACAATTCATTCGCGATTACAATTTTGCTTATTATCGCTAGTGTTTCAGTATTATTAGGTTCAGGAATCAGTTTGGTACACGTTGATTACAAACGACAGCTTGTAGGTTCTACGATGAGCCAAATGGGCTTCATGCTTGTTCAATGTGCGTTAGGTGTTTATTCAGCGGCTATTATACATTTGATTTTACATGGGGTTTTTAAAGCTACATTATTCTTACAGTCAGGTTCTGTAGTGAAACGCTTTAATATCCCAACTCCACCGAGTGCCAAGCGTTCGTATAGTTGGGTCGTGTTAGGTCGTCTATTAGCGATCGTGATTGCTGTAGCATTTTGGTTAAATAGCGACCGCAGCCCGTATGAAATTATCAGTGCCTTAATATTAGCTTGGTCCCTTATGGTGTCATGGAATCAAATGGTAGCATTTAGTCGAGGTTTAATAGGTAGAGTTGTCGGCGTCATGATGATTGTTATTGTTGCGATCGTGTATATTATTACTCACCATTATTTCTATAATACTTTAAATACCGTTTATATGCATATTGCACACCCACCAGTGATAAGCATCATTATTAGTATTATCATCCTTGTCTTAGGAAGTATTCTCAGCATTTGGGTTGCTCGACAAAGAGATTCTAAAGCATTCGCAATATTGTATTTATGGCTTGTTAAACTAGGTGAAGCCAAAGCGCAGTCTATTGAAAGTCATCCAACTTATTTGAAAAAATATTTGTAAAGGGAGAGAAAGGTTATGACTCAACATCAACAAGATATGAATGAAATAGTATCACGTGCTAAACGTGTCATTACCCCCTTATCACCAATTTCAATTTTTGCAGCTCGTAACCCGTGGGAAGGTCTCGAGGATCGTACATTTGATCAGGTTGCACTGTGGTTAAAAGATGTCAGAGATATTGATATCTATCCCAATCATGCTTCTATTCAAGCAGCAATTGATAAAGGGGAAATTGATACTGAAGTATTTGATGACCTTTTAAAGAGAGAGTTAGATACGTATGACAGTTCGCTTTCTGAAAATGAAATACTTTCATATATCAATAATGCTAAAAGTGTGCCACATTTGAGCGAAGATGATTTCTCTGATGAAAAACATGCAAAATTAGAGAAATGGATAAAACACAATTTCAAAGAATTTGAAACTACAAAGATTGTGAGAGCGAAGAGTGCCGACCGTCTAAACGTACATGGTGAGACACTTATCGATATTTTGGATGCACATATGATTAAATGGTCAAAATTATATATTGATGATTTTCAATCAAGTTGGACAATGCCTCAACGTGATAAAGGTTTTTATACTGCATGGTTACACTTGGCCCAATATGATCCAATGTTTAAGAAGGAACAACGTCAAAAAATTAAAGGATTACCACACAATGCGAATGAAGCGATACACCAAGCATTTAAACAGCTAGCAATTAATGAAGAAAATCAGCAAGCGTATATAGAAAGTCATTTATTATCACTTCCTGGTTGGGCGGGAATGATGTACTACCGTGCAGAGAAAAATGAACATGAAAAAGATTTACTTACCGATTATATTGCTATTAGATTGTCTATGGAGGCATTGCTCCTTAACAGTCAATTTGATACGACTTCGGCCCAACCTTTTCATATTAAAAAGGGCTTAGAGTTACTCCGTTCGTTGTTATTGAATAGTCAAATGACAGTTGATGAATGGTTAGACTTACCTGAGTCAAAACAACATGATTATTTAAAATTAGTTCAAACGTTTAACTCAGCATATTTTCAAAAACTGTGGCTTGAAGCATGGGAAGAAACGCATGAACGCGAATTAGTTGAAAAAATTTATGATTCATCATCTGAAGCCAATGATAAGCAATCCACACAAGTTCAACTAGCATTTTGTATTGATGTACGCTCTGAACCTTTTAGACGTCATTTAGAAAGTGAAGGTCCTTTCGAAACAATAGGAATTGCTGGGTTCTTTGGATTACCAATTCAGAAGGAAGCACTTGATGAACAATTTACGCATAATTCTTTACCAGTTATGGTAGAACCAGCTTATAAAATTAAAGAATACGCTGAACGCCACGAGTTAAATATGTATAATCAACAACAACGTTCGGTTACATCGATGTTTTACACGTTTAAACTTATGAAGCATAATGTGTTACCAAGTTTATTATTACCTGAATTAAGTGGACCATTCTTGAGTATTAGTACGATTGCTAATACAATTTTACCGAAAAAAGCGTATCAATTTGTCAATCGTTTTACGAAAAGATGGCTTCGCAAACCTGAAGCAAAATTAACAATTGAACGAGAACATGGACAATATTCTGAATTACCTGTTGGATTTACGTCAGAAGAACAAATTCAGTTCTCCAAAAATGCACTACAATTGATGGATTTAACGAAAGATTTTGCACCGCTTGTCGTTTTAGGAGGTCACGGAAGTGAATCACATAATAATCCGTATCATGCAACTTTAGAATGCGGTGCTTGCGGAGGGGCTTCAAGTGGATTCAATGCAAAATTATTAGCTACGATGTGCAATATGCCATCCGTAAGAGAAGGTTTAGCTCAAGAGGGTATTCAAATTCCTGATGAAACGGTCTTTATTGCTGCTGAACACAAAACATCAGTTGACGATCTAGAGTATATTTATGTGCCGGAATTAACCGAGGCTGCACAGCATGCATTTGATGAATTGAAGACAGCAATGCCAAAAGTAAGCTATAAAGCAAACTTAGAACGATTAGCTCATTTGCCAAGTATAGATCGCCATCATAAAGACCCTGTTGGAGAAGCCCGTCGCTATGCGAGTGATTGGAGTGAGATACGACCTGAATGGGGATTAGCTAAAAATGCAGAATTCATTATTGGTAAGCGAGAGATTACTGAAAATAGTGATTTAGAAGGGCGTGCGTTTCTACACAATTATGATTGGTCTAAAGATAATGATGGCCAAATATTAAATACGATCATTTCAGGCCCTGCATTAGTTGCACAGTGGATTAACTTACAATATTATGCATCAACTGTTGCACCTCATTTTTATGGAAGTGGGAATAAAACTACGCAATCTGTTACATCAGGCGTTGGTGTGATGCAAGGGAACTCTAGTGATTTAATGTATGGGTTGCCTTGGCAATCTGTAATGGCTGGTGATAATGACATGTACCATTCACCGATACGACTACTCGTTGTTATTCAAGCGCCTGATTCACACATTCAACGTTTGCTCAATGAAAATAGTCATTTTCGTCAGAAAGTAGATCATCATTGGGTAAGACTTGCAAGTATCGATGAGCATAACAGCTGGAAAGATTGGTAATTCTAGCGTCGTTCATCGAAAATGCAAAAAAATGATCACTAAAATAAGTAGATTTCGGAAATATCTAGAATAATGTTAAACTATAGATAATCAAGAAATAGGAGCAGTCTAGGTATGAAAAAGACTAAAGGTATTTATGAAGCCGAAATCAGTAAAGCCATAACACAGTGGGAAAAAGACTTTCTAGGAAGAGGTTCGTTATCTGTAAAAACGGATATTTTGCGTGATATGGTCATTATCAATTTGCAAGGTATATTAACGCCAGCAGAATATCGTGTATGTAAGACAAATGAAGGTTTGTTAAATATCAAACGCACACGTTCTGAACTTGTTGAATCAGGCCAAGAAGATTTAAATAATATTATTTATGATTTAATAGGGTTAAAAGTTGTGAGCTTTCATAGTGATTTAAGTACCGTAACTGGTGAACGTGTGATTGTCTTTAAGTTAGAAGATAATTTTGAAAAAAGAATGAACCAATAAGTTAAAGATGACAGTGCTATCCATGGGGTAGTACTGTTTTTATTATAAATGGAGTAAATAATTGAAATATACAATTAATCGATAACACACGCCCATTAAATTAGGAATAATGACCATCGTGGCTATTAACTTTTCAGATTTGAATGCAAATACACATAAAAGGATAGGTATAATATACAGAATAAATAACCATAATAGTAAAGTATCAAAATTAGGATGGAAAGGTATGAAAAATCGGATAAGTGTGATGATGAGGGCAATATAAATGAGTATTCTCCTATCTTTCAAAGTCCGTCCTCCTTATGTCGACATCAGTGTGTGTCATAGATATAAGCTACATTATACATTAAAATATATGCGATATGTATGAAATTTTAATGTTAAATGAGTGTCTGGTGGTTAATTTGATTCGAGGGACAGTTTGAAAAAGGAAATCATTTGAATTTGGTGTAGAATGGGAGACGATAAATAATTGTTAGAGTAAATTGATTGATAAAGTGTAGCTTAAGGCGCATGATTTTGTTAGACAATAGTGTGATTTTAACAAGTGATAGAAAATGCGTTTAAAGCGTGAATAAGAAGTTAATCCTCTTCTGACACAACGTAGAGAAACAGGTGTTAATATGGAGTATGAAAAATTAGGTTCTGCAAAAATAACAATTTCATTATTTATTATCGCATTTATTATTTTTAGTTTTATGATGAGTGGCGTTTTGACGCATAATCATTTTCTGAAAATGATAGATATGTCCTCTTTAGAGTGGTTTACACACTATTTTGGTAACCCCCAGAGGATATATGAAGACGGTCTATTTAATTGCTATATGACGTTTTGTGCAACCATTGGTGATGTAGGTGCAATGCTGAAATTGACGCTCATCCTCGTTGTACTATTATTTATTTTTAAAAATAAATCTCAAGCAGTTTGGGTATTGTTAGTAATGACGACAGGTACGTGGATAAATTATTTGATTAAACAAACCGTGGGAAGACAACGCCCGTTGAGTCATTTAAACATTGATTCAGGCTTGTCTTTCCCTAGTGGTCACTCAAATGCGAGTACCTTATTCATTATTATCATCGTGATTGTAGTTATTCCGATGTTAAAAGGAAAAATTGCTCAAATACTTGTAGCTACAATCTCAACAATGTTATGGATAAGCATTTTGTTCTGTAGAATGTATTTTCACGCACATTACTTTTCAGATGTCATTGGTGGCGTGAGTTTAGCTGTATTATGGGTATTACTCTTTGTAATGGCTTATCCTTTATTTACTTTATGGAGAAACGATAAAAATTAAAGTGATTTAAGGAGATTGGATAATATGGAAAATGATAAAGCACTGGTACTAGGTGGCGGTGGTATTACTGGTATGGCATGGGAAGCTGGCGTGCTAGCAGGTTTAAATGATAGCAATATTGATGTATCTACAGCAGATGCAATTATAGGCACTTCAGCTGGTTCATTCATAGGTGCTGTATTAGCGAATCAAGAGGATATGAAATCATATTATTTAGAATTACCATCACAAATTAGTTCGGATGATCGTGGTGCGATGAGTTCAGATTTATATCGCCTCTGGCAAAATGCATTTGTCGTTGGTAAAGATGATCCTGTCAAAGTAGGACAGATGCTAGGTGATATCATCTATACACACCCTTCTAAATTACCACTCGATAAACGTATGCATGCCATTAGACAGCGCTTAGGTAATGTAGAGTGGACAGATAATCTAATTATTACTGCGATTAATGCTAAATCAGGTCAACTTGCTACATTTAATAAACAAAGTCACATTGCATTAGAAGAAGCGGTCGGAGCTAGTGGAGCTGTTCCAGGTTTATGGCCACACATTCGTGTACTCGAGCAAGATTGGATTGATGGAGGAATGACGTCACCAGCAAATGCAATGATTGCCAAAGATTTCAAGAACATTATGATTATAGCGCCATTAGCTGATGGCTACGGTAATCTCCCTAGTGTGAAAGATGATGCGAAAGTGTTAGATGAAAATAGTAGCGTCATAACCATCACGCCTAATAGCGAAAGTCAAAATGCTATTGGAGAGAATATTTATAGTCCTGACAATATAATTGATATCGGGCATGCTGGATATGAACAAGGTATGCAAGTCGCAAAAGAAATCAGACAACATCATCCTGCTTGGATTGAGTAGTCAATTTTAATTACAAGATTGTCCGGTACGCAATGCTCAGAATGAGTTGAAGGTTTTGAGACTGCCTTCTTAGTGAAGGGGGTCTTATTTTAAAAAAATAGCAATTTAAGTAGGAGTGAAATAGAGAAGTGAAGATTAAAGCACCTCAATCAATTTATTTGAAAGGAGATCGTCATCAAGCGATACTCTTGTTACATTCATTTACAGGTACTGTGCGCGATGTGAAGCATCTAGCAACCACGTTAAATTCGCAAGGTTTCACGTGTTATGTTCCTAATTATCCGGGGCATGGTTTGCCCTTAGATCAATTTACACAATATGATATTGATGATTGGTGGAATGAAGTTAAAGATGCTTACCATTTCCTAGAAAATGAAGGTTACCAACATATCAGTGCAACAGGTGTTTCTTTAGGAGGTTTATTCACTCTTAGATTGGCCGAACAATTTGATTTAGAGCGTATCGTTGTCATGTCTGCCCCACATAAAAAAGGTGAAAGTGGCATTGCTAAAAGAATTGAAAAATACGGACAAAGAATGAATCAAATTTTAAACTTTGATGATGAAGAACAACTTAAACAAATGAATACGATTCACGACTACAATCATCAAATTGAACTATTTCAAAAAGTTATTGAAGATATCATGACACATCTTAAAGACGTTAAAGTGCCAAGTAAGATGATGTATGGTGAGCAGGATGATGAGGCGTATGCCCTAAGCGCACAATTTATTTATGATCATTTAGGTACTAGTAATAAAGAATTGAATTCCTTTGCGCAATGTGGTCATCTCATGACACATGGTAAAGGACGAGATGAATTAGAACATGAAATTGTTCAGTTTTTCAGACAATAAATAATTAAATTAATCATTTTTAGAGGAGATGAAGTTTATGAAACGTACTTTTTTACTCACTTATACAACTATTTCAGGTAAAATATATACTGAATTTAAAACTTTTGAAAATGGCCCCGATTACGACACATGTGTGCGACGTATTATAGATGAATTTGATGAATTACCATACCTTTTTATTAAAAAAGATGTTGTTCATTATATTAATGTAGATCACATTGAAAGTTTAGATATCGAAGAAGTCTCTGAAGGTCAAAATATAGTTTATGGATTGAACGATGAATAAAATGATTTCGAAATATGGAAGTCTTACAAACATTTAAAAATAATTAAATCTAATTATTCTGACAATCTATAGGCACATTGCACTTAAAATCAACTCATGATAAAGTGGGATTTAAGTATAAAAACACTTTAGCGCTTTAAAGGGAGTTGGTAATGTGAGTAATCAATCACAGTGGAAGACATCTACCGGTTTTATCCTAGCTAGCGCAGGTTCTGCAATTGGATTAGGTGCAATGTGGAAATTCCCGTACATGGCTGGAATATATGGCGGTGGCGCATTCTTATTTATGTTTTTGATTTTCACAATATTTGTAGGGCTTCCGTTATTAATTATGGAATTTACTGTAGGGAAAATGGGGCGCACATACACGACCCAAATTTACAGTAAATTAACTGGTAAAAAATGGCTAAATCTTATTGGATGGAATGGGAATTTAGCTGTATTTATATTATTTGGTTTTTATAGTGTTATCGGTGGTTGGATTATTATTTATATGGGCAATGTGATTTTACAAGCACTTTCTTTTAAATCCATTTCCTTAACTGATATTAAATTTGAAGAAATTATTAGCAATCCTTGGCTCACAGTACTAGGGCAAGGAATTTTTATCTTTTTAACAATGATTATTGTGATGCTCGGTGTTGAAAAAGGTTTAGAGAAAGCATCAAAGATTATGATGCCTCTATTATTTATATTTTTATTAATTATAGTGGCTAAATCTTTAACTTTAGACGGTGCGCTAGAGGGCGCGCGCTATATTTTACAACCGAGATTACATGACATCTCAATGCAAGGTATTTTATTTGCCTTAGGACAGTCTTTCTTTACTTTATCTCTAGGTACAACTGGTATGATTACTTACGCGAGTTATGCCCCTAAAGAAATGACGATTAAATCTTCAGCAGTTTCAATTGTTATAATGAATATTTTAGTTTCTGTGCTAGCAGGTTTAGCAATTTTTCCTGCTTTAAAAACTTTCGGTTATCAACCTCAAGAGGGTCCAGGGTTACTATTTAAAGTTTTACCTTTAGTTTTTAGTCAAATGCATTTTGGGGCAATTTTTTACTTCATCTTTTTAGTATTGTTCTTATTTGCAGCATTAACATCTTCCATTTCATTACTAGAGTTAAATGTTTCAAACTTTACTAAAAATGATAACCGTAAACGTAAACCTGTTGCCTTAATAGGGAGCTTATTAGTGTTTGTCATTAGCATACCGGCGACACTTTCATTTAGTAGTTTAAGTGGTGTGAAATTTGGGGCAGGTACGATTTTTGATAACATGGATTTTATCGTTTCAAACATTCTCATGCCTTTAGGCGCTTTAGGAACAACATTAGTTGTTGGTCAGTTATTAGATAAAAAGCTGTTGAAAGAAAACTTTGGCAAAGATAAGTTCAAATTATTTTCACCTTGGTATTATCTTATTAAATTTGTAATGCCAGTAGTGATTATATTAGTATTTATCGTTCAATTAATATAAAGTTTAGATGCAAAAATTTAAACGTCAAAAATAAAAGCTCTAAGACATTTTTCTCATTTGAGAAATCGTCTTAGAGCTTGTTTTTTAATTAAAGTAAGCATCAAGATATTCTTTATCTAATTTGAGTAATTCTACGAAATCATCTGACATAATTTCTTCGCTTAACTCAATATTTTTATCTAGGATAAAATGTGCTAATTTTTCATTTTCGTCACTGGAATCAAAGAAATTTTTAGCATTATCAACGATATCATCATCACTGTAAATGATGAGTGCTCTACCATAAGGTAAATCACGTTTGCCACGTTGGTATGCGGGCTCCAATAAACTCATCACTTTAGCGCCATCTTTATAACTAAATGCCGCATCTAAGTCGCTCTTTACTTTGTCGTTAATGTTGGATAAACGTTCTTTTTCAGGCTGGTTATCTGGGCGGAATTCATCTTTTAGATAATCTTTCCAGTCACTTAAACTATTTTTGATCTTTTGTTCTAACTTCACATTCTCGTCTGATTTTTTATTCTCACTTTGTTTCAGTTTCTCAATATCTTGTTTAATTTCATCAAATGAAATTAAATCTTCTTTAGTTAAATTGCTCTTATCGAATTCTTCATAATGACCTGTGACATTCATATTAGGTTCTCCTTCATCATCTGTATATTACTCTCTTAATTACCCCGTTATCTTCTAGATATAAACATAATTAAGTAATGCATTAAGTTAAGAGAATATCATAATGAGTTTACCTACAAGTTATTTTGAAGGGTGTACGTTATCTAATTCAACTTGTTGTTTTTGTAATTCGTCTATAAGTTTTTGAGGCATTGAAGCGTTTCTTATAGCTACATTGTCAAATGCACAATTTTTAAATTTAACATTTTCAAAAGTGGCATTGTCGACTTCAATATTTGTAAATTTAATGTTCTTAAACACTGTATCTGTCATTTTGACGTTGCGAGCGAGGTTGTCTTCGAATAATATATCTTGAAATGTAAGATTATTAAGAACTGTTTCATCAAATGATGTATTTACAAAGGTTGAATCTTTGTATAAGTCTTTATAAAAATGGACGCTTTCAAAGATGCAATTGTTAAATCCACATGTAATGAATTTAGTATTAGAAATGGCTTTAATATTTTTGAAAATGCCTTCGTTAAAATTACAGTTTTTGAAACGACTTTTGTTAACTTCTAATTCGTCATACATTGAATTTCTGAAATTTGAAGATGTATGGCGAAGGTTTTTAAAGTTTTCCTTCGTAAATACAGATAAAGATAAGTCCTGTTTTGTCATAAATAATAATCTCCTTTAGCCTAATTATTGGTATCAAATTTTGCTCTCAATAATGTAGTCAATGTATATTCATTTATTAGTATTCATGACTATGATAACATGTTGACCATTTATTCACATACGATTGAAGTTTAATAGGATTTATAAAAATTTTATAACTAGTAAATGCGTTTATATGATTCGTTTTCACGTATTTCATTCATTTTAGAAAATTGCAAAAGCGAACAGTTTCAGTTATAATTCATACCTGTTAAGTAAGAATTATAAAGATAGAAAGTAGGTTATGTTCAAACCACTCATCATGCGTTGGTTGAACAAGATAAATTATGATTGCTTATGACTTGATAGGGCAAACACCACTTGTATTATTAGAAAGCTTTAGTGATGAAAATGTAAAAATATATGCCAAATTAGAGCAATTTAATCCAGGTGGCAGTGTGAAAGATCGATTGGGTAAATATTTAGTAGAAAAAGCTATTGAGGACGGGCGTCTCAAAGAAGGTGGCACCATTGTTGAGGCTACTGCTGGAAATACTGGTATTGGACTTGCAATTGTTGCGAACCGGTACAAGGTTAAATGTGTCATTTATGCGCCGGAGGGCTTTTCCGAAGAAAAAATTTCAATTATGAAAGCATTAGGTGCAGATGTAAGGCGCACACGTAAAGCTGACGGTATGATTGGTGCACAAAAAGAAGCTAAAACATACGCTGAAAAATATGATGCTTTATATATGAACCAGTTTGGCACTGAAGATAATCCGGGTGCGTATACACATACATTAGCTAAACAACTTACAGACCAACTACCTCGTATTGATTATTTTGTGGCAGGTGTAGGTTCGGGAGGCACGTTTACTGGCGTGGCACAACATATGAAACATTATAATGTTAAAAATTATATTGTTGAGCCTCAAGGTTCTATTTTAAATGGCGGTCCGATGCATGCCCATGCAACAGAAGGTATTGGTGCAGAGAAATGGCCCACATTCTTAGAAAAGGATTTAGTAGACGGAATATTTACAATTACAGATAAAGATGCATTTAATAATGTAAAACTGATTGCCAATAAAGAAGGGTTATTAGTAGGGAGTTCTTCTGGCGCTGCATTACAAGGTGCTTTAGAACTTAAGAAACGCATTAACGAAGGCGTTATCGTCACAATCTTTCCAGATGGTAGTGATCGTTATATGTCAAAACAAATTTTCAATTATAAGGAGCGTAACGACAATGAATAAAAAAACGCAAATGATTCATGGTGGACATACTACAGATAATTATACAGGGGCAGTAACAACACCGATTTATCAAACAAGCACGTATTTACAAGATGACATCGGCGATTTAAGACAAGGATATGAGTATTCACGTACAGCAAATCCTACGCGTGCTTCATTAGAGAGCGTGATTGCTGATTTAGAGCACGGTAAACATGGCTTTGCATTTGGTTCAGGTATGGCTGCGATCAGTGCAGTCATCATGCTTTTAGATAAAGGGGATCACTTAATTTTAAATTCAGACGTTTACGGTGGCACATATCGTGCATTGACTAAAGTATTTACACGTTTCGGTGTAGAAGTGGACTTTGTTGATACAACTCACATCGAAAATGTAGAAAAATACATTAAGCCAGAAACTAAAATGTTATATATAGAAACACCTTCAAATCCACTTTTACGTGTCACTGATATTAAAGCGTCTGCTGAGATTGCTAAAAAACATAATCTAATTTCAGTTGTAGATAATACATTTATGACGCCTTATTATCAAAATCCTTTAGACTTTGGCATTGATATCGTATTACATTCTGCCACAAAATATATTGGTGGACATAGTGATGTTGTGGCCGGTCTCGTTGCTACTGCTGACGATGAATTAGGAGAACGTCTTGGTTTTATTTCTAATTCAACAGGAGGCGTACTTGGACCGCAAGATAGTTATTTATTAATAAGAGGGATTAAAACATTAGGTTTACGTATGGAACAAATTAATCGTAATGTGGATGGTATTGTAAAAATGCTACAAAGCCATCCATCAGTTCAACAAGTGTTCCATCCAAGTATTGAAAGTCATTTGAATCATGATATTCACCAATCTCAAGCGAGTGGTCATACAGGCGTCATCGCATTTGAAGTTAAAGATACAGAAGCTGCTAAACAAGTGATTCATGCAACACAATATTTCACTTTAGCAGAAAGCCTTGGCGCAGTTGAAAGTCTTATTTCCGTGCCGGCACTAATGACACATGCTTCTATTCCTGCAGATGTACGTGCTAAAGAAGGTATTACTGATGGTTTAATTCGCTTATCCATCGGTATTGAAGATACAGAAGACTTAGTGAATGATTTAGAAGCTGCTTTAGACACATTAAAATAGAATTTATATTTTGCGAGCTATCCTTACTTTTGTGTGAGGGTAGCTTTTTTAGTTGGAGAGATGTTATCAGTGTCATTCAATTGCTAAAGAGAGTAGTTATTAGAATATTAATTAATTTTCGGAAAATTAAAAAAATAGTATTGACGATGTTGTGACAATTCAATATAATTCAAATATTCAGATAAGTATAATCAGAATTGATGAGGGTGAGTCGAATTGATTGAATTTCGCAATGTGAATAAGGTCTTTCACAAAAAGAGAGAGACAATACATGCTTTGAAAGATGTTTCATTTACGATAGACGAACACGATATATTCGGCGTCATTGGATACAGTGGTGCTGGTAAGAGTACATTAGTCCGACTTGTTAATCAACTTGAGACGGTTACAGATGGTCAAGTCATCGTGGATGGACATGAGATTGCTACATATAAAGAAAAAGATTTACGTGGAATTAAGAAAGATATTGGAATGATATTTCAACATTTCAATTTATTAAATTCTAAGACAGTTTATAAAAATGTTGCTATGCCTCTCATTTTAAGTAAGAAGAGTAAAAGCGAGATTAGAGAGAAAGTTATTGAAATGTTGAAGTTTGTAGGGTTGGCGGATAAGAAAAATCAATTTCCAGATGAATTGTCTGGAGGTCAAAAACAACGTGTGGCGATTGCACGTGCATTGGTAACAAATCCTAAAATATTACTTTGTGATGAGGCGACGAGTGCACTAGATCCAGCGACGACAAGTTCAATACTCAAGTTGCTAAGTAATGTCAATCGCACATTTGGCATTACGATTATGATGATTACACATGAAATGAGCGTTATACAGAAGATATGTAATCGAGTAGCTGTTATGGAAAATGGTGAAGTCGTTGAGATTGGAACGGTTAAAGATGTCTTTAGTCATCCTCAAACGAGTACAGCTAAGAACTTTGTTTCAACAGTCATTCGTACTGAACCTTCGCAAAGTCTACGTGAGTCATTTAACGACCGTGATAGCGAAGATTACAGTGATTATAAATTATTCTTAGATGCGAAACAAATTAAGCACCCTATATTAAATGAATTAGTGCATGATCATCAACTCAATGTGAATATTTTATTCTCATCTATGTCAGACATTCAAGATGAGACCGTGTGTTACATGTGGATACGCTTTGAACATGATGAACAATTTAAACGTTTTAGTCCGGAAGCGTATTTCTCCCAACACCACATTCAATTTGAGGAGGTGCAATAAATATGTTTGGTTCAAGTTTAGACGCATCACAATTATTTCAAGCTTTATATGAAACGTTATACATGGTTACGGTGGCGCTTATCATTGGTGCGCTCATTGGTATACCACTAGGCATCTTGTTAGTGGTTACACGGAAAAATGGAATATGGCCCAATATCGTTTTGCATCAAATTTTAAATCCTATCATTAATATATTGCGCTCTATCCCGTTTATCATTTTATTAATAGCGATTGTACCATTCACGAAATTATTAGTGGGAACATCAATAGGTACGACGGCAGCAATTGTACCGTTAACCGTTTATGTTGCACCTTACATAGCCCGTTTGGTTGAAAACTCTCTACTAGAAGTAGATGAAGGTATTATCGAAGCGGCAAAAGCGATGGGTGCGTCACCATTTCAAATTATACGCTACTTTTTATTACCTGAAGCATTAGGTTCACTTATTTTAGCCATAACCACAGCTGTGATTGGATTGATTGGTAGTACAGCGATGGCTGGTGCTGTAGGTGGTGGAGGTATAGGTGATCTTGCATTAGTATACGGATATCAGCGTTTCGATACGATGGTTATTATCATCACGGTTGTTGTATTAATTATTATCGTACAAATCATTCAGTCATTAGGTAACTTTATTTCGAGATTAATTCGTAGAAATTAAGTACTTAATTATATATTGATAAAACTTATTTTTAGGAGGCATTTTGCGAATGAAGAAAATAATTGGATTAATTATAGCGGCAGTTATCGTCTTAGCTGCTTGTGGCGGGAATAATGATAAAAAAGTAACGATTGGCGTGGCTTCAAATGATACCAAAGCTTGGGAGAAAGTAAAAGAATTAGCCAAAAAAGATGGTATTGATTTAGAAATCAAACACTTCTCTGATTATAATGTACCGAATAAAGCTTTAAGTGATGGAGATATTGATATGAATGCCTTCCAGCACTTTGCATTTTTAGATCAATATAAAAAGGCGCATAAAGATGCTAAGATACAAGCTTTAAGCACAACAGTTTTAGCGCCCCTCGGTATTTATTCTGACAAAGTTAAAAATATAAAAGATGTTAAAAAGGGTGCACAAGTAGCAATTCCAAATGATGTTTCAAACCAAGCGCGTGCACTAAAACTATTAGAATCAGCAGGTTTAATTAAACTTAAAAAGAATTTCGGATTAAATGGCACTACGAAAGATATTGAAAGTAATCCGAAAGACCTTAAAATTAAAGCGGTAGATGCGCAACAAACTGCACGTGCATTATCGGACGTTGATATTTCAGTTATCAATAATGGTGTTGCTACTAAAGCTGGAAAAGATGCGAAGAAAGATCCGATTTACTTAGAAAGTGCTAGTTCAGATGCTGTAAAACCGTATATTAATATTGTAGCTGTAAATTCTAAAGATATGGATAACAAAACGTATAAAAAAATTATTGACTTATATCATTCAAAAGAAGCACAAAAAGCACTTAAAGAAGATACTAAAGACGGTGAGAAAATAGTAGATTTATCCCAAAAAGAAATTAAAGATATTGAAGATGAATTAGCTAAAAAATAATAACGAGTACGCTTAGCTTAAATGCATAACTGGTAACAAAGACTTATACTTTGTTGCCAGTTTTTGTATGTTTGCCCTGATATGTATATAGACACAATGAAAATTAAATTTGTTTAAAATGCTCTATTTTCTCAATTCATTTTGTATTTAGGAAAACTTTTTAAATAGAAGAAAAATTATATTCGAAAGGGTACATAACTGAATTGAAGGGTATAATTTACGAATTTGTAATACAAATGACATTGTAATTCAAGAGAATGTATATTAATTTTAATAGGTATAAGACATCTTAATGGAGCCCTATTATTTAAAAGTAATAATATTTGTAATCAGAATGTCATCAAACGCAAACATCGTGTACATAATTTAGGAGTATAATGTGCGTGTATTATAAAATTCGGGGATAGAAAAAAGACAAGTAGAGGAGGATTTTAAGTGCAAAAAAAATATATTACTGCCCTTATCGGAACAACTGCAATTAGTGCATTAGCAACTACGCAAGCGCATGCGGCTACAACGCATACAGTAAAAAGTGGAGAATCAGTATGGTCAATTTCTCACAAATACGGAATTTCAATAGCTAAATTGAAATCACTTAATGGCCTAAAATCAAACTTGATTTTCCCTAATCAAGTACTTAAAGTATCTGGATCATCGTCTAGTACAACAAAATCTAGAGCTACATCTAATAGTGGTTCAGTATACACTGTTAAAGCAGGAGACTCATTATCATCTATTGCTGCTAAATATGGCACAACTTATAAAAAAATCATGCAATTAAATGGTTTGAATAATTATTTAATATTACCAGGTCAAAAATTGAAAGTATCTGGTTCAGTATCAAATTCGTCAAGTAGCTCTAAAGCTAGTAAGTCGAAGAGTACTGGTCGTACTTCAACATATACTGTTCAATATGGTGATTCATTATCATTAATTGCAAGTAAATACGGCACTACATACCAAAAAATCATGAGTTTAAATGGACTTTCTAATTTCTTCATTTATCCTGGACAACAATTAAAAGTGCCAGGTGGTGGTAGTGGAAGTTCAAGTAATTCATCTGCTGGTAAATCAACTTCAAGCGGTGGTTACTATACACCTGTTTTCTATCATCAAAACCTATACACTTGGGGACAATGTACTTGGCACGTATTCAACCGTCGTTCAGAAATTGGGAAAGGCATTAGCACATATTGGTGGAATGCGAATAACTGGGATAATGCAGCAGCTGCAGATGGCTATACAATCGATTACAATCCAACAGTAGGTTCAATCGCTCAAACTGATGCTGGTTACTATGGACATGTTGCGTTTGTAGAACGCGTAAATAGCGATGGTAGTATTTTAGTTTCAGAAATGAACTGGAGTGCAGCACCTGGTTACATGACATATAGAACAATTCCAGCATATCAAGTTAGAAATTATAAATTTATTCACTAAATAAATACGTTAACAATAGATTAAGCTGACGTGGATATTTCATCCATGCCAGCTTTTTTAGTGTTTTTTCTATAATAGATTGAACGTTTGGAGTAAATGTTGATAATTCTTAACTGCTGCTGAATATTTCAACTTATCTTGATTTTTTACATGTTGCATAGGATTTTCGATAATATCTACCATATGTTGGGCTAAACTATCGATATTATTCCTTTCGATTAAATAACCATTCTTTCCGTGATTGATAATTTCATTAGGTCCATAACGGACATCGTAGGATAACACAGGACAACCTACTTCAATACTTTCCATTATCGTTAAACCAAAGCCTTCGTATTTACTTGTTAATAAAGAGGCTTTTGATTTTCCAAATTCCACAAGAGGCTTTTTAGTATAATTTGAAATTTTCACCATATCTTCAAGTTGGTATTCTGAAATTAAGTCTTTCATCATTGCTAATTGATGATCTTCGTCTTTACCAAATAAATATAGCTTTGTTTGATGGCCACTTTCTAAAAATTTTCGATATGCTTTAATTAAATGATCCAATTGTTTTTCTTTTACAAATCTTCCTATATAAATAAATCGGTCTTCTTTATTCATGTTCGTTTCAACGTTACTTTGGTTCAACTCTATAAAATGAGGGATAAGTTCAAATTGTTCATCTTCAATAGGATAAACTTCTTGAATATCATGCATTTGTTGATGTGTCAGCACAATATATTTATCAATATGCGCACTATGTTCTAAAGCATATTTGTAAGATTTCTTAGTTTTGTCGCCAGATAAATGAGAGCTATGAAAAACAAGTATGTTTTTAGTTTGATGCGTTTGTTTAATGAGTGGCGCATCTAAAAATCGCGCATCATTAAATACAATATCATTATCTTTAAAACGTGCCTCGAAATAATACTGTGCGAGGGCTTTATCATTTTTAAATGTTTTATAGATTTTTTTACCTTTGTATAATTCTATCCCATTGATTTTATTTTTCTCATTATTATGAAAATATCTTTTACAATACATGAAACCTTTAGAATCGATGAGTTCATCGCTATGTCTTAAAGAAGAATCACTATAATAAAATATCTTTCTATGAAGTTGACCAAATAAATTATATTCATGACGTTCGTACTTTAAACCTGTTAAAGGAGAAATAAAGTCTTCATATTGTAATACATCTGATTGACCATAATATTTACGAAATTGCACATACGTGTTGTCATTATAATAATGGACGTAGCTTTGGTTTTTACCAAATTCATGTTTTAGCCCTTTAATTTTACGTTTAGTTTTATTGTATTTAGGATTTTTAGTTATTAATGTTTTCGGAACTTTAAATAACTCGAAATTTGAAAGCCATTCATACATATTTTCAAACTCTATATTTTTGGTGATTTTATTTTCCTTTAAAAAATGCTTATAGACACTTGGATAATTGCCGTAATAATTTGTAGTGAGGATTTTAGTCGGTAAACCAAATTCTTCGTCAATAAGTTTGATACGTCGTAATAAAGACTGTGTTCTCCCACCATGGGACATAGGGAGTGTTGTTGTTACTGTGTAAAGCATGCGAATATCTCCTTTAATAGTTACCCTCATAGAGTTTTATATGTTTCAAAGATAGATTATTTCACATATTAAAGATTTTTATAAAAATTACAAGTGATTTGAATAAAAAAAGGACGAAATAGAAATCACTTTATTATAAATGATTTCAATGTTTCGTCCCTTAAAAGATACCTAAAATTGAAATGATCCGAGTCTTAAGCGATTCGGTTCAACAATTTACTGATATTCATCTTTAACTTTACGGAAGCTTGTAAATAAGCGTAAACCGTTAATTGCGAAAGAAGTAAGTGCGCCTAATTTACGTAGTTTAGATGGTGATTTTACAGATACATAAAAGTCTATAATTGTACCAATTGCACTTAATCCTAGTGATAAATATACTAATTGTTTATTTTTAGCATCATGACGGATACCGTTGTAACCATCAACGATAAAACCTGCCATATTGAATAAGTTAGATAAACGCGCTGCGCGAGTTTCTTTTGCCATAAAAAATCCCCTCCAATAGTCATCTTATACATAAAGGCTGAGACATCATTGATTATCTCAACCTCCTTTAAAATTATGAATTTTGAACTTAATCACTTCATGATTTAATATATGATAACATATTACTAAATATATTAAGCTTTTTGAAGTAATAAAGAATAGGGTAGGTCGCTTGTGAAATGATTAAATGTGTATGTTTAGTAGAAGAAAAAGATGACAAAATCTTACTTGTTCAAGTTCGAAATAGGGAAAAATATTATTTCCCGGGTGGTAAAATTGACGATGGTGAAAGTTATGTTGAAGCATTGCAACGCGAACTCAAAGAAGAGTTATGTTTAGATTTAGCTGAAGAAGAACTGGAATTTATTGGTACTGTCGTAGGGGAGGCATACCCACAACCTGACACACGTACTGAATTGAATGGATTTAGAACGACGAGATCGATTGATTGGTCGAAGGTAACTACAGATAATGAAATTACGGACATTCAATGGTTCGATATTAAAGATACAGAATATATTGCTCCTGCGGTAATCACTTGGATTAATCAATTTTCGAAAAAGGATTAGAAACTAGGAGGACTCATGTACATAAAAGCGTATAAGCCAGAACTGTATCATCAAGTTGCAAATTTAGAAGTTTTAGAGAGTGACTCGAAATTTACTAAAACGCCACTTGAAAATATAAAATCAGCACAAGAAGATGCTGATAGACATCCTACTTTAGTTATGAAAGATGGTGTATGTGTGGCCTTTTTCACTTTACATGAAGGGGATGGTCCTAAAGATTATACTGATAATTCTCAAGCCATTTTCTTTAGGTCGTTTAGTGTCGATCAACGTTATAGAGGTCGTGGCATTGGCAAGAGGACGATTGAATTATTACCTAGTTATGTGAAAGATTGCTATCCGCATATTAATGAAATTACGCTGGCGGTAAATACTGATAATAAAAGAGCGATTGATTTATATCAACAAGCGGGTTATCAACATACTCATGATAGTGAGTTGGTTGGCCGTCCCGTTCACGTGATGACACTAGATTTGAAATAAAATATGACAATACACGAAACCCCACCATTCATGATGTGTAACCTATGAAGTTAGATTTTAGTCCAACTTTTGAGGGCCGGTACATCGTTGAGTGGTGGGGCATTTTACATGTTAATCATGTTCAGAATATTGTGTTGTAGTGTGGTTCTGATGTTTTTTACGTTTAATCATAAATGCTGTAACCCATGCTGTAATAGGAATGCTGAGTGCCACTGCGATGCCTCCAAGTAATATCGAGACGAATTCTTGCGCGAAAATTTTGGAATTGATGATATGACCAAATGAATAATGTAATTTGAAAAACCAGAAAAATAAAGTTAATTGTCCGCCAAAATATGCTAAGTAGATGGTATTAGCTGACGTTGCTAAAATTTCTCGACCTACACGCATACCCGACTTGAATAATTGTCCTTGATTCAGTTCTGGATTGGTCTCACTTAATTCATACATAGGTGAACTAATTGTAATAGCTAAGTCGATGACAGCAGTAATTACTGCTAAGACAATTGTGAAAACCATAAATTGTACCATGTCGATTCCTATATTCATTGAATATACATATGTTTCGTCTTGTTGTTCAGTTGCAAATCCTTGAAGGTGTCCCATTTTTACGGAAAGAAAAATGACTAATATTAATATTAGAGTTGTGACAATAGTACCGATAAACGCCGCTTGAGTTTTGACATTATAGCTGTTTAACACAAAGAGATTCACTGCAGCAATGACGATACAGAAGACAAAGGTTACTAAGTAAATGGGCACGCCAAAAATAATTAAAATGATACTAACAATGAGTATAATGAAGTTTAAAAATAACGTGAAGAATGAGACGAGTCCTTTCTTACCTCCGAAAATAATCATTAGTACTAATAGTAATAATCCTAAAATAGTTATTGCGCTCATTGTTTAGCACCTCGCATTTTTAGCCAAACTTCCATTAATGCAATCGTAATAGGAATGGTTAAGACAATGCCGATACCCCCGGTCATCGCTCTAGCTACTTCTAGTGACCAGTTCATTGAAATGGTATACGTAATGGTGTTAGCATTTTTCAAATAAATAAGGAACATTGGTAAGCTACCAGATAGGTAAGAAAAGAGTAAAATATTCGTCATCGTTCCCATAATATCTTGACCGATATGACGTCCTGCTAAAGCCCAACGTCCCATCGTGATATCTGGTGTGCGTTGGAGGATTTCATACATTCCACTAGAAATCGTTATAGCGACGTCCATGACGGCACCTAATGTCCCGATTAAGACGGAAGCGAGAAAGACTTCTTTAGGTGGGAGTGTAAGGAAGGTCATTGTTTCGTATTTAATGCCATTACCTCCAGTCAATTGAATAATCAATTCCGTAACTCCGATGCAAAGAAATGTTCCGATAAGCGTACTTATGATTGTCACGAGCGTTCGCATATGCCATCCGGTAACCAGTAGCAATGTGAAGGTGGTCGAGACGATAATCGCAAAGGTCATTAATAGGAATAAGCTTATTTGGCCATGTTGATTATGTATATATATTGCCCCGATGACAGCAATGGTATTAATAATAAGTGACAATATAGATTGTAAACCGACCTTTTTACCCACAATTAATACAATGAGAAGGAAAAGCCCTGTTATTGCGACAACTAAGCCATCTCTTTTTTTCTCAATAATGTTAGCGTCGTTCGTTTTTTTAGAAATATGTAGTAATACTTTGTCATTTTTAGAAAATGCTTCCGAATCGGCTTGAGACTTTACATATTGATGGTTAATCGTTGCTGACTGGCCTTCAAATTTACCATTTAGAATTTTTAAGGTGAGTTTTTCTTTATATTTAATATCTTTATTATGTTGTTCATCCGTTATCTTTTCTGAATGAATTGGCGTGACGTTTGTGATTTTTCCTATAGGCATATTGTAAAATTTATCGTTAAAACACGTAAAAATAAATAAGCTAAGGAAAATAAAGCAGAAAGCGACAATCATCCATGTGAAAGGTTGTTTAAATAAAGTCTTGAACTGCATGTTAAAACCTCAATTCTCAATTTAGTATATTAAATTGACATAGTGATTATACGCCCAATAGTAACTGAATACAAAAAATTGTGAAATAAGACCATTTAAATTTTTATCTCAATTTACCAAAAAAGCGCGTAATAAACGCTGTTACTATAATTAGCTAAAATTGAGCTGTCTGATTCATCATAGTATGAATGAATTGCCACATGAGGTCGATATCTGTTTTTTTATTATCGTATTTAGAAATTGCGCACATTGTTCGCTTTAATTCGGTGTGCGAAAGAGGTATGTACGTCCAATCTTGATGAGAAGGCAGGTGAATGTTTTGGTTGCAGACGACGAAACCTTTATTTTTACGTAATATATATTGCGCAAGTTGTTTATTGGATACGACATACACATGTGATTTAATCAAATATTCTAGTTTATTTTTTATAGTATTTGAGAAAGGCATTAAGCAGTATAATGGTTTGTTCTCAAATTGTGTTAATGGCGGTTGAGTAGTCATTGCAATTGGATGATCCTTGGGCACATACATATGATAATTTTCTTCAAATAGAGACGTTGTATGTAGTTGAGATTGCGCCGAAATCTCTTTGGTTAACTCTACAAATCCTATATCTAATTGCCCAGATACCACTTGTTCTACAATATCTTCGTGAGTCATCAATTGTGGTGTAGCAAGACTCTTGCTTTGTTGTTCAAATGTTTGCACGAGTGGCAACATCATTTGTGACACATCACTTTCCTCATATCCGATATAAATGGTTCGCTGATCTGTAGAGGATTGTTGTTTGAATAGTTGAATGGTTTTATCTAGTTGGTCCAGAATTTGAGTGGCTTCCGATAAGAGTTGCTTACCTTCTGCAGTAAGAATGATGTTTCGGCCACTTCTTTTGAAAAGGGTCACATTCAATTCTTTTTCAAGTTGTGCAATCTGACGACTGATGGCAGACTGAGCAATGTTTAACTCTAGTGCTGCGTCAGAAATATGCTCTCGTCGTGCAACTTCCACAAAGTACTTAAGTTGTTTCATCTCCATGATGTATACCCCCTGTTTTACAAATGACGAAAAATTCTGAAAAGTAAAATGATATAAATACATTATAGCAGTATGATGTGAATTTGTTCTAATTTTTAGATGAGTCTTATCTAATTTATATATTGAACAGATAAATATATTACATTATAGTAATTATTATCAAACTAAAATTGTCAGAAAATTCTAATAAGGGAGTGTGCATCATGTACAATGAGAAATTAAAAAAGGGTTTGTATGATTATCGTGAAGAACATGATGCGTGTGGTATTGGATTCTATGCCAATATGGATAATAAAAGATCTCACGATATTATAGAAAAGTCTCTAGAAATGTTGCGACGATTGGATCATAGAGGTGGCGTAGGAGCTGACGGAATCACTGGCGATGGTGCCGGTATAATGACTGAAATTCCATTTAAGTTTTTTGACCAATTAACTGACATCAAAGTTCCCGGTGAAGGACATTATGCCGTGGGATTATTTTTTTCTAAAGAAAAAGTAAAAGATTCAGCACATGAAGCCGTGTTTAATTCATATTTTGAAAGTGAAGGATTTAATGTTATCGGATATCGAGATGTGCCTGTAGATACAAATGCGATTGCTAAGCATGTTGCAGACACAATGCCATATATTCAACAAGTATTTTTAGATATCAGAGGTGTTGAAAACGTTGAGAAACAATTGTATTTAGCTAGAAAGCAAATTGAGCGTTATGGAGAAGAACAATCTCTAGAACTATATTTCACAAGTTTATCTAAAAGAACAATTGTATATAAAGGTTGGTTACGTTCAGATCAAATTAAAGGGTTGTACTTAGACCTACAGAATGAAGATTTCCAGTCGAAGTTAGGGCTTGTGCACTCTAGATTTAGTACAAATACATTTCCAAGTTGGAAACGTGCGCATCCCAACCGTATGCTCATGCACAACGGTGAAATTAATACAATTAAAGGTAATGTAAACTGGATGAGAGCACGTCAAAATAAGTTAGTTGAGACTTTATTTGGCGATGAGAAGGATAAGGTCCACTTTATTGTTGATGAGGATGGAAGTGACTCAGCAATTGTGGATAATGCGCTCGAGTTTCTTTCTCTAGCAATGGAACCTGAAAAAGCTGCTATGTTGTTAATTCCAGAGCCGTGGTTATACAACAAGTCTAATGATAAGAATGTCCGTGCTTTCTATGAATATTATAGCTATTTGATGGAACCATGGGACGGGCCTACAATGATTTCATTTTGTAATGGCGATAAAATTGGTGCCCTTACTGACCGAAACGGTTTACGACCAGGTCGTTACACTATAACTAAAGATAATTTCATCGTTTTCTCTTCTGAAGTGGGTGTTGTTGATGTACCTGAGGAGAACGTTGCTTTCAAAGGTCAACTTAACCCAGGAAAGTTGCTTCTTGTCGACTTTTTACAGAATAAAGTTGTAGAAAATAATGATTTGAAAGCTGATATTGCTAGTGAATTACCTTATTTACAGTGGTTAGAGGAGTGTAAGATCGATAATCACTTTGAAGAGGTTAAATATGAGCCTTCTGATTGGGATGAGTCTACATTATTCCGTCTGCAAAAGCAGTTTGCTTACACAAAAGAAGATATAAACAAGTATATGGCAGATTTAGTAACAAGCAAGAAAGATCCGATTGGTGCAATGGGGTACGATGCGCCGATAGCAGTGCTCAATGACAAACCAGAATCACTATTTAATTATTTCAAGCAATTATTCGCACAAGTAACAAATCCGCCTATTGATGCCTATCGAGAAAAGATCGTAACAAGTGAATTATCATACTTAGGCGCTGAAGGGAATTTACTTCACCCTGATGAAACGGCTTTACAGCGTATTCAATTGAAGAAACCAGTCCTTACGGAAGCACAACTAGCAGCCATAGATCAATCACGTTTTAATGTGACTCATTTATCGACAGTTTATACAGAAAGTCTTGAGGCAGCATTAGAGGATCTTGGTGAAAGAGCTATAGAAGCTGTGAAGTCTGGTGCGAAAATCTTAGTATTAGATGACCAGTCACTTGTATCTGAAGAAGGATTCGCGATGCCGATGTTGTTGGCATTAAGTCATATCCACCAATTATTAATCCGTGAAGAGTTAAGAATGGAAACCAGCCTAGTTGCGCAATCAGGTGAAACAAGAGAAGTACATCATGTAGCATGTTTACTTGGTTATGGAGCTAATGCAGTAGTGCCTTATTTAGCACAGCGTACGGTAGAACAGTTAACACTTAAAGGTCAGTTAGCAGGTTCAGTTACCGACAATGTTGAAACTTATACGCAAGTGCTATCTGAAGGTGTGATTAAAGTGATGGCTAAAATGGGGATTTCCACTGTACAAAGTTATCAAGGGGCACAAATTTTTGAAGCAGTTGGTTTATCTCAAAAGGTCATCGATCAATACTTTACTGGTACGCAATCTAAATTATCAGGTATTAGTATTGAACAAATCGATAAAGAAAATCAAGCAAGACAGAGTGATACATCAGACTACCTTGAATCAGGAAGTACATTCCAATGGAGACAACAAGGTCAACATCATGCGTTTAATCCTCGTACTATTTTCTTACTACAACATGCTTGTCGAGATAATGATTATGAGTTGTTTAAGGAATTTTCCGAGACAGTCAATCATCAACGTACGGATCATATACGACATTTATTAGAGTTTAAAACGCAACGTCCGATTGATATTAGTCGCGTTGAGCCAGCGAGTGAAATTGTTAAACGGTTCAACACTGGCGCGATGAGTTATGGTTCAATTTCAGCTGAAGCACATGAAACTCTAGCGCAGGCTATGAATCAAATTGGTGGTAAAAGTAATAGTGGAGAAGGCGGAGAAGACCCGTCAAGATATGGAATTCAAAAGGATGGAAGTAATAAGACGAGTGCGATTAAACAAGTTGCGTCTGGACGATTTGGTGTAACAAGTGATTATCTTCAACATGCTAGAGAGATTCAGATTAAAGTTGCGCAAGGTGCTAAACCAGGGGAAGGTGGACAACTACCAGGATCTAAAGTGTATCCATGGATAGCAGAAACAAGAGGATCGACACCAGGTATTGGATTGATTTCTCCGCCACCACATCACGATATTTATTCAATTGAAGATTTAGCTCAATTGATACATGATTTGAAGAACGCAAATAAAGAAGCGGATATCGCAGTTAAACTTGTATCGAAAACGGGTGTAGGAACGATTGCTTCGGGAGTTGCGAAAGCATTCGCTGATAAAATCGTCATTAGCGGTTATGACGGAGGAACTGGGGCTTCGCCTAAGACAAGCATTCAACATGCAGGTGTACCATGGGAAATTGGATTAGCTGAAACACATCAAACGTTGAAGTTAAATGATTTACGTAGTCGTGTGAAGTTAGAAACAGATGGTAAGTTGCTGACTGGTAAAGATGTAGCGTACGCTTGTGCGCTTGGAGCGGAAGAGTTTGGATTTGCAACTGCGCCACTTGTAGTGTTGGGATGTATTATGATGCGCGTGTGTCATAACGATACATGTCCAGTCGGAGTTGCTACGCAAAACAAAGATTTACGTGCGTTATTTAATGGTAAAGCACAACACGTTGTTAATTTTATGTATTTTATTGCAGAAGAATTGCGTGAAATTTTAGCTTCATTGGGATTAGAAACTGTTGAAGATTTGGTAGGAAGAACAGACTTATTACAACGTTCATCACAACTAAGACCTGGTAGTAAAGCCGCTGCAATTCAAATTGAAAACCTTATCGAGCAGTCTGAAGGACCTAACACAAAACAAATATTACAAGATCATCATTTAGATATTGGTTTTGATTTAAATTATTTATATCCAGATGCTAAACATAGTATTGAGAATGGTCATTCGTTCACAGGAAGTTATGTTGTAAATAATGAACAACGTGATGTAGGAGTGATTACAGGTAGTGCCATCGCGAAACAATACGGTGAAGAAGGCTTACCAGAGGATACAATATTTGCTTATACTGAAGGTCATGCTGGTCAAAGTCTCGCAGCTTATGCGCCACGTGGATTAACTATTCACCATACTGGTGATGCAAACGACTATGTAGGTAAAGGGTTATCAGGTGGAACTGTGATAGTCAATGCTCCAAATGAAGCACGTGAAAATGAAATTATCGCTGGTAATGTGAGCTTTTACGGTGCTTCAAGAGGTAAGGCCTTTATCAATGGTAAAGCAGGAGAACGTTTCTGTATTAGAAATAGTGGTGCTGATGTTGTTGTTGAAGGTATTGGAGATCATGGTCTTGAGTATATGACTGGCGGACATGTCATTATTTTAGGTGATGTAGGTAAGAACTTTGGCCAAGGTATGAGTGGTGGCGTCAGTTATATCTTCCCTTCAGATATTGAACGATTCAAAAAGGATAACGCGCTCGAAACGCTAGCATTTAGCAGTGTGCATTATGACGAGGAGAAAGCATTAATTAAAGAGATGCTTGAAGCACATTATAAGCATACGCGCAGTCTAAAGGCACGAGATATTTTAGATCAATTTGAAAATGTGAGCCAATACGTAGTTAAAGTCATTCCAAAGGATTATCAATTGATGATGCAAAAAATTGATTTACAAAAACGACAATTTGAACGTGTAGATGAAGCGATGCTCGCAGCATTTTACGATGATAGAGAAAGTATTGAAGAAACATTGCACCCAGCAGTAGTTTATTAGAGAAGTGGGGGAAGATAAATCATGGGCGAATTTAAAGGATTTATGAAATATAACAAACAGTCTTTGTCAGAATTGTCTTTAGTAGACCGTCTTTCTAACCATGATGCGTTTCAACAGCGTTTTTCTAAGGATGATGCCTCCATTCAAGGTGCACGTTGCATGGATTGTGGTACACCATTTTGTCAAACCGGTCTATCTTATGGAAGAGAAACAATCGGTTGTCCTATCGGTAACTATATCCCGGAATGGAATGATTTAGTATACCATCAAGACTTTAAGTCGGCTTATGAAAGGTTAAGTGAGACAAATAATTTCCCTGAATTTACTGGACGTGTGTGTCCTGCACCTTGTGAAAATTCATGTGTAATGAAAATTAATAGAGAATCTGTTGCGATTAAAGGTATTGAGCGAACGATTATAGATGAAGCGTATGACAATGGCTGGGTTCAACCGAAGTATCCCGAAGATAGCAAAGGTCAAAAAGTTGCGATTGTTGGAAGTGGACCAGCTGGTTTAACAGCCGCTGAAGAGCTTAATATTAAAGGTTATCAAGTCACCGTCTTCGAAAAGGCGAATGAGCCAGGTGGACTACTTATGTACGGTATTCCTAATATGAAATTAGATAAGGATGTTGTACGCCGTCGTATAGCATTGATGGAAGAAGCGGGCATTGTTTTTAAAACAGGCGTTGAAATTGGTGTGGATATGGATAGAGAAACACTTGAAGAAATGTTCGATGCTATTATTCTGTGCACAGGTTCTCAAAATGCGAGAGACTTACCTTTAGAAGGACGTATGGGCTTTGGCATTCATTTTGCAATGGATTACCTTACTGAACAAACTCAGTATCTAAATGGTGAAATTGATGAAGTCACTATCACGGCTAAAGATAAGAACGTGATTATTATAGGTGCTGGTGATACTGGTGCAGACTGTGTTGCTACAGCTTTACGTGAAAATTGTAAATCTATTGTTCAATTTAATAAGTATACCAAACAACCCGAAGAAATTACGTTTGAAAGTAATACGTCATGGCCTTTAGCAATGCCAGTTTTTAAAATGGACTATGCGCATAAAGAATGTGAAGCGAAATTTGGTCAAGAGCCTAGAGCATATGGTGTGCAAACGATGCGTTACGATGTAGATAACATTGGAAATGTTCGAGGATTATATACTCAAATATTACAAGAAACACCAGAAGGCATGGTAATGGCTGATGGCCCTGAGAGATTTTGGCCAGCTGATTTGGTCCTCTTATCCATTGGGTTCGTAGGGACTGAAACAACTATACCTCATGCGTTTGGTATTAAAACTGAACGTAATAAGATTGTCGCAAACGATACAGATTTCCAAACGAATCACCCTAAATTCTTTGCGGCTGGAGATGCTCGTCGCGGTCAAAGTTTAGTAGTATGGGCAATCAAAGAAGGACGTGCTGTTGCTCAATCTGTAGACCAATATTTAAGTAAAAAGGTTCTAGTGTAGACACAAAATAATTTTATTGACTTTTAATAAGCGCTATTATATGATTGTTATTGTGTTCATTGGAGGAATACCCAAGTCCGGCTGAAGGGATCGGTCTTGAAAACCGACAGGGCCTTAACGGGCCGCGGGGGTTCGAATCCCTCTTCCTCCGCCATTAGAATTAAAATCCAAGACTAATAGATACAAAAGGCAAGTACTTATCTTAATGAGTATTTGCCTTTTTTATTTTTGTCAAATATACCATCGACGATATTTTGAAAATGGCATGTAAGCCTTTACATAACTTGTATAGACAAGTTATACTCTCTATAAGAAATTAAGGGAGTGAAGCCCATGGCTGTAAAAAGAAACGATGTAAAAGCCATTGTTGAAGCAATTGGAGGAAAGCACAATATAGACAAAGCAACACATTGTGTGACACGTTTACGACTCGTGCTAAATGATGACAGTAAAGTTGATAAAGACGCATTAAGTGAAAATCCTTTAGTTAAGGGACAATTCAAAGCAGACCACCAATATCAAATTGTCATTGGTCCTGGTACAGTAGATGAAGTATACAAACAATTTGTTGAAGAAACAGGTGTAGAAGCGTCTTCTAAAGATGACGCTAAAAATGCGGCAGCACAAAAAGGTAATCCGCTGCAACGTTTAATTAAATTGTTGGGAGACATTTTTATTCCAATACTACCGGCTATTGTTACAGCTGGTTTGCTTATGGGAATTAATAATATTCTCACCATGAAGGGGCTATTTGGTGCTAAATCATTAATTGAAATGTATCCTCAAATCGCTGATATTTCGAATATCATTAATGTAATTGCTAATACGGCCTTTATTTTCCTACCGGCCTTAATTGGTTGGAGTAGTATGAGAGTATTTGGCGGTAGTCCGATTCTTGGATTAGTGCTTGGTTTAATCTTAATGAATCCGCAACTTGTGTCTCAGTATGATATTGGGAAAACTAAAATACCGACTTGGGATATTTTCGGATTGCATATCAAACAGCTTAATTATCAAGGTCAAGTGTTACCTGTACTTATCGCGACATTTGTCTTAGCTAAGATTGAAAAGGTTTTAAACAAAGTCGTACATGATTCGATTAAAATGCTAGTTGTTGGGCCAGTTGCCTTACTTGTTACTGGATTCTTAGCGTTTATCGTTATTGGCCCCGTCGCATTAATCATTGGTACTGGAATTACGAATACAGTTACATTTGTGTTTGAGCATGCTGGTTGGCTTGGAGGAGCAATTTATGGCTTAGTTTATGCGCCTCTTGTCATTACAGGATTACACCATATGTTCTTAGCTGTGGATTTCCAATTGATGGGCAGTAAACTAGGTGGTACTTATTTATGGCCAATCGTAGCGATTTCTAATATTTGTCAAGGTTCTGCAGCGTTTGGGGCATGGTATGTCTATAAACGCCGTAAGATGGCTAAAGAACAAGGTTTAGCTTTAACGTCAGGTGTTTCGGGTATGCTAGGTGTGACTGAACCAGCTATGTTTGGAGTCAATTTACCATTGAAATATCCATTTATCGCAGCGATTTCAACTTCATGCGTGTTAGGTGCCGTGATTGGTGCAAATCAGGTTCTAGGAAAAGTAGGCGTCGGTGGTGTACCAGCTATCATTTCAATACAAAAAGAATATTGGCTAGTCTATGGCATTGTCACACTTGCAGCGGTCATTATTCCATTTTTTGTAACCATTTTCCTATCAAAATGGAGTAAACAAGAAGCTAAAGAAATAGTAGATGAACCAGAAGCAGAAAAAGAAAGTGAGTAAGCTTTAAAAAAATAGATATGAGGTGGGAAAGTATGGCGCAAAATGATTGGAGAAAATCAGTTGTCTATCAAATTTACCCTAAATCATTCAATGATACGACTGGCAATGGTGAAGGAGATTTAAATGGCATCATTGAGAAACTAGACTATTTAAAATATTTGGGTGTGGATTATTTATGGCTTACACCAATCTATGAATCTCCGATGAACGACAACGGATATGATATTAGTAATTATTTTAAAATTAATGAACAGTTTGGAACAATTGAAGACTTTAAGCGACTAGTTGCGGAAGCGCATCAACGAGATTTAAAAATTATGTTAGACATTGTAATTAATCATACGTCGACACATCATGAATGGTTTAAGGAAGCTATGCGTTCAAAAGATAGTCCGTATAGAGATTATTATTTCTTTAGAGAATCAAACGATGGCCCACCGACGAATTGGGAGTCTAAATTTGGTGGAAATGCATGGCAATATGATGATAAAACGGATGAATATTACCTGCATTTATTTGATGTTTCTCAAGCTGATTTAAATTGGGACAACCCTGAAGTAAGACGAGAATTACATAAAATTGTTAATTACTGGATTGATTTCGGTGTAGATGGTTTTAGATTTGACGTTATTAATCTTATATCGAAAGGTGCGTTTAAAGATTCACCTAAAATCGGAAAAGAGTTTTATACAGATGGTCCACGTGTTCACGACTATTTAAATGAGTTAAACCGTCATACATTTGGAGGTAAAGATTTGATGACTGTAGGAGAGATGTCTTCTACGACAATCGATCATTGCATTAAGTATACTAAACCTGAAAGACAAGAATTAAGCAGCGTTTTTAATTTTCATCATTTAAAGGTGGACTATGAAAATGGAGACAAATGGACTTATGCTGACTACGATTTTCACCAGTTAAAAAATATTTTGATGGAATGGCAATTAGGTATTCATCAAGGTGGAGGTTGGAATGCAATATTTTGGTGTAACCATGATCAACCTAGAGTAGTATCCAGATTTGGTGATGATTCTAATGAGGAATTACGTCAAGCTAGTGCGAAAACTTTGGCAATTGCATTGCATATGCTTCAAGGGACACCTTACATTTATCAAGGTGAAGAGATAGGAATGACGAACCCTCATTTTTCAATGATGAATCAATATCGAGATGTTGAGTCTTTAAATGCCTTTCAAGAGTTGAAGCGTAAGGGCTATTCGGAAGATTATATTTTGAAAATTCTCGATCAAAAATCGAGAGATAATTCACGCACACCTATGCAATGGACGAATGGAGAGGCTTCCGGTTTTACAAGTGGGCAACCATGGATTGATATTGCTCCGAATTATAAAGAGGTGAATGTTGAACAAGCAATTGAAGATGATCATTCAGTATTTCACATGTATCGTCGCTTGATTGATTTGCGTCATAACCACGACATTCTCACTTATGGAGATATTACGCCTTTATATATGACACATGATCAACTTTTTATTTACCGTCGTAATTATCAATCTAAATCGTGGCTTGTGATTGCAAACTTTTCAAAAGAAGCGGTGATGATTCCAAGAGATTTAGATACTGAAGGAGATATCATTATTCAAAATGGTACAATAACGAATGACGAAATATCAGGTTTCGGGGCGATTGTCATCGAAACACATTAATGATAGTGAATGAGGCATGTTCATGAAGCGAAATAAGTTCCTAATGATTTATGAAGATTTAAAAAATAATATTTTATCGCAAGATTTAAATTATGGTGATCAATTACCTTCCGAACATGATTTAGTTGCCACTTATAATGCCTCTCGTGAGACCGTCAGAAAAGCATTAAATTTGCTTGAACGAGATGGAATGATTCAAAAAATGCGTGGTAAAGGTTCGATCGTTATTTTTCAAGAAATCACCGAATTTCCATTTACTGACTTGATCAGTTTTAAAGAAATAAAAGAGCGATTAGGCCTTAATTATCAGACAGAAGTCATTGTGAATGAAGTGGTAAAAGCACGTGAATACCCTAATGTTCAAAGAGAATTGAAGATTGCTGAAAGAGAAGAATTGATTCATATTCAAAGAACACGTCGCATAAATAATCAAGTGAAGATTTTTGACGAAGACTTTTTCTTAAAAACTGTAGTTGATGATATTTCTGATGATATAGCCAAAGATTCAATATATGCGTACTTAGAAAAGGATTTAAATTTGAATATTAGTTATTCAAGTAAATCGATTACATTTGAACCTTTTTCTTCTATAGAATATAAAATATTTGGAAACCAACTTACGCCGTATACAGCTACTGTTAGAAGTCATGTTTATCTTAAAGACACGACATGTTTCCAGTACAATATTTCGAAGCATATTGCGACTGATTTTAAGTTTAAAGAGTTTTCTAGAAGACGATAAAAAGTGACGTGATGACTGGATCATTAATGCAATTTTAAATGTATGTAAAAGCGTATTGTGAGATGAAGATGAAATTTTTACGCTTGCAAATCGATGCGAAATTATAGTATTATAAATCTTACCGTGCTAGGTGGGGAGGTAGCGGTTCCCTGTACTCGAAATCCGCTTTATGCGAGACTTAATTCCTTTGTTGAGGGCGCATTTTTGTGAAGTCTGCCCGAAGCACGTAGTGTTTGAAGATTTCGGTCCTATGCAATATGAACCCATGAATCATGTCAGGTCCTGACGGAAGCAGCATTAAGTGGATCCTCATATGTGCCGTAGGGTAGCCGAGATTTAGCTGTCGACTTCGGTTACGTTTATGATATGCGTTCGATACAAAGGTGCATGGTTTTTATTTTGAGATTAAAGCAAATAAGATATAGATGAAAGAGTGGCTTATCATATGATGAAGTCGCTCTTTTTTTATTAAATGGATTAATTTCACATAATTTGTTAAGGTTATACCGAAATAAACTAAATGACGATGAAAAATATTGAGTGATAAACGATAAAAATAAATTGATGAATTCATATGAATCTTGGAGGAGACATGCAAATTTTTTTAAGTACGTTAACAGAAGTTGACTATGATAAATCCCTTGATAGTATTGAAAGAAATTATGATCAAGATCCTGAAACAAGTTGGAAAGAGCGCGCACGTGTTAAGAATCTTCGAAAGTCTGAGAATTACAATTATGAGTTGGAAGTCATTGCTAAAAATGAGTCAAATGAGGTCGTAGGGCATGTATTATTAGCAGAAATCACGCTGACCTCACAAAATGATAAACAAACTGCTCTTGCAATAGGTGCATTATCGGTCAATTCAGAGGTACGTAAACAAGGTTTAGGTAAAGCGCTGATTCAAGCGGTAGAGGAACGCGCTAAAGCGCAAGGCTATGAGGCGATTTTTGTTTTATGTGATACGGATTATTTTGAAAATCTAGATTATAAAGATGCTCAACAATTCGATATTGGCATAGATGAAGAACAGAAAGAACACGATTTGTATGTTAAATTCCTAAATTCAAATGGAGAACGTTTTTCTGGTATGACAGTAGAACTTCCTGAAGTGTTGAAATAATTTATTTTCATTGAAAAGAAAAGTGACGAGCATGATATAATGGTGAGTAATTGTTAATGGAGGTGCTACAGTGGATTACCAAGCTTTGTATCGAATGTATAGACCGCAAAGTTTTGATGATGTCGTTGGACAAACACATGTCACTAAAACGTTACGTAATGCGATATCCAAAGGGAAACAATCCCATGCGTACATTTTCAGTGGACCCAGAGGAACTGGGAAAACGAGTATCGCAAAGGTGTTTGCAAAGGCAATTAATTGTCTTAACAGTGATGATGGAGAACCTTGTAATGAATGTGAGATTTGTAGAGGAATTACTCAAGGTACCAATTCTGACGTCATTGAAATAGATGCTGCGAGTAATAATGGTGTAGATGAGATTAGAAATATTAGAGATAAAGTCAAATATGCACCAAGTGAGTCTAAATATAAAGTATATATTATTGATGAGGTTCACATGTTAACGACTGGGGCGTTTAATGCGTTGCTTAAAACGCTTGAAGAACCTCCGGCACATGCAATTTTTATTCTTGCAACGACTGAACCACATAAAATTCCTCCTACGATTATTTCGAGAGCACAACGTTTTGATTTTAAAGCAATTAGCATGGATCAAATTGTAGACCGTTTGAAATTCGTAGCAGACTCTCAATCGTTGGACTATGATGAAGCGGCGTTAGAATTTATTGCAAAGGCTTCAGAAGGTGGCATGCGTGATGCACTGAGTATCATGGACCAAGCGATTGCCTTTGGAGAGGAAAAGTTAACATTGCAAGATGCATTAAATGTGACAGGAAGTGTTGATGAAGCGGCGTTAAACGAACTATTTAAAGATGTGGTCAATGGAGATGTAAAAGCAGCTTTCGGTAGATATCATCACTTTATATCTGAAGGTAAAGAAGTGAATCGTCTCATCAACGACATGATTTATTTTGTTAGAGATACGATTATGAATAAAACATCGAATGAAACGATTGAATTTGATGCCCTCATCGATTTCGAACTGGATATGCTTTATCGCATGATTGATATTATTAATGACACCTTAGTTTCTATAAGATTTAGTGTGAATCAGAATGTTCACTTTGAGGTATTATTAGTCAAACTTGCTGAAATGATTAAAGCACAACCACAAACTGTTCAGAATGTAGCAACGACGACTGTAGCGACAGAACCTGATAATGATGTATTGCTTCAGCGTATGGAACAGCTTGAAAATGAATTAAAAACACTGAAAGCACAAGGTGTTCCAAACGGAGGTCAAACACAACAACCTAAGAAACCTACACGTACTGTTCAACGCTCTAAAAATGCATTTTCAATGCAACAAATAGCAAAAGTACTAGACAAAGCGAATAAAGAAGATATCAAATTGTTGAAAGATCACTGGCAAGAAGTGATTGACCATGCGAAAAGCAATGATAAAAAATCATTAGTGAGTCTGTTGCAAAACTCAGAACCTGTCGCAGCTAGCGAAGACCACGTGTTAGTTAAATTTGAAGAAGAAATTCATTGTGAAATCGTTAATAAAGATGATGAAAAACGTAATAATATAGAGAGTGTTGTATGTAATATAGTAGATAAATCTGTTAAAGTCGTAGGTGTTCCCTCAGATCAATGGCTCAGAGTAAGAGCAGAATATTTACAAAATCGTAATTCAAACGGTGATAATAGTAGTGAATCTGGAGAAGAACACCAACCAAAACAAGTTGATGTAGCACAAAAAGCTAAAGATTTATTTGGTGAGGAAACAGTACATATGATAGACGAAGACTGATACATGACAAGCAATATATTCGTATGTATAATGTAATAAAAGCGATTTATTAATGAGACTGTTTAATTTCAAGGAGGAAATGATATTATGCGCGGTGGCGGAAATATGCAACAAATGATGAAACAAATGCAAAAAATGCAAAAGAAAATGGCTCAGGAACAAGAAAAATTAAAAGAAGAACGTGTTGCCGGAACAGCAGGCGGTGGCATGGTTACTGTAACAGTGACTGGTCATAAAGAAGTGGTAGATGTAGAAATTAAAGAAGAAGCAGTAGATCCAGATGACGTAGAAATGCTTCAAGATTTAGTATTAGCTGCTACAAACGAAGCGATGAACAAAGCTGATGAGTTAACTCAAGAACGTTTAGGTAAACATACTCAAGGCTTAAACATCCCTGGAATGTGATAAATAATGCATTATCCAGAACCTATTTCTAAACTTATAGACAGTTTTATGAAACTGCCAGGCATTGGTCCTAAGACGGCTCAACGTCTGGCTTTTCATACTTTAGATATGAAAGAAGACGATGTTGTTCAGTTTGCTAAATCGTTAGTAGACGTAAAGCGAGAACTTACGTATTGTAGCGTTTGTGGTCATATCACTGAAAATGACCCTTGCTACATTTGTGAAGATAAACAACGCGATCGATCAGTGGTTTGTGTAGTTGAAGATGATAAAGACGTTATTGCAATGGAAAAAATGCGCGAGTACAAAGGTCTATATCATGTGTTACATGGTTCGATATCGCCAATGGATGGCATTGGACCTGAAGATATTAATATTCCAGCGTTAGTTGAGCGCCTGAAAAGTGATGAAGTTAAAGAATTGATCTTAGCAATGAATCCGAATTTAGAAGGCGAGTCAACTGCTATGTATATTTCAAGGTTAGTGAAACCAATTGGAATCAAAGTTACACGCTTAGCACAAGGTTTATCCGTAGGTGGAGATTTAGAGTATGCAGATGAAGTGACATTATCTAAAGCCATTGCTGGAAGAACTGAAATGTAGATTGAATTTGAAAGGGAGTGGGACAGAAATATAATTTAGCAAAATTATTTTCGTTGTCCCTCTCCCAACTTGCATTGTTTGTAGAATTTCTTTTTAAGAAATTCTCTGTGTTGGGGCCCCGCCGGCAAGGATGGCTAGGATTAAAAGAAGCTTGATATAAGCGCACTTTTAATTCAGACATCTACTGCCAATATGTTAAAGAAAGCTGAGACGATTAATTATGTCCCAGCTTCTTTTTTATTTGAGGAAAGGAATTTGAGTAGGGAATAGGATATTTGATAGAAAAAGTGTGAGGATGTAAGTATGGAAAGTCATCGAACGCTGTTGCAGAGTACAAAAAGTTTGGTATTGAGGGTAGATTCTAAATAAATTGAAAAAACTTTTAAAAAAAGTTAAAGTTTGTGAAATGAAGGAGCTAGTGCATCTATGAATTGTGGCAAAGCAAATTTTAAAAGGGAAAGGCGATTATTAAATCTTTATTTTGTATTTTAAGTTCGGATATTGGAGTTTGGATGTTTTAGAATTGTTAAGCTAGTGTAAATTTTACCGTTGTTAAAAAGCTCTAAAGCCTGTATAGTATTTATTTGTTGAGCGAAACAAATCAACTGAAATCTTAAACAGACATTAAAATTAATTATAAAAAGTTGTTGACTTCAACTTTTCAAAAGAGTATAATTAATTCTTGTCGGTAAGAAAAATGAACATTGAAAACTGAATGACAATATGTCAACGTTAATTCCAAACAAACAGTAACGAAAGTTACAAACTATTTAGTATTTATGAGCTAATCAAACATCATAATTTTTTATGGAGAGTTTGATCCTGGCTCAGGATGAACGCTGGCGGCGTGCCTAATACATGCAAGTCGAGCGAACAGACGAGGAGCTTGCTCCTCCGACGTTAGCGGCGGACGGGTGAGTAACACGTGGATAACCTACCTATAAGACTGGGATAACTTCGGGAAACCGGAGCTAATACCGGATAATATGTTGAACCGCATGGTTCAACAGTGAAAGACGGTCTTGCTGTCACTTATAGATGGATCCGCGCCGCATTAGCTAGTTGGTAAGGTAACGGCTTACCAAGGCAACGATGCGTAGCCGACCTGAGAGGGTGATCGGCCACACTGGAACTGAGACACGGTCCAGACTCCTACGGGAGGCAGCAGTAGGGAATCTTCCGCAATGGGCGAAAGCCTGACGGAGCAACGCCGCGTGAGTGATGAAGGTCTTCGGATCGTAAAACTCTGTTATTAGGGAAGAACAAATGTGTAAGTAACTATGCACGTCTTGACGGTACCTAATCAGAAAGCCACGGCTAACTACGTGCCAGCAGCCGCGGTAATACGTAGGTGGCAAGCGTTATCCGGAATTATTGGGCGTAAAGCGCGCGTAGGCGGTTTTTTAAGTCTGATGTGAAAGCCCACGGCTCAACCGTGGAGGGTCATTGGAAACTGGAAAACTTGAGTGCAGAAGAGGAAAGTGGAATTCCATGTGTAGCGGTGAAATGCGCAGAGATATGGAGGAACACCAGTGGCGAAGGCGACTTTCTGGTCTGTAACTGACGCTGATGTGCGAAAGCGTGGGGATCAAACAGGATTAGATACCCTGGTAGTCCACGCCGTAAACGATGAGTGCTAAGTGTTAGGGGGTTTCCGCCCCTTAGTGCTGCAGCTAACGCATTAAGCACTCCGCCTGGGGAGTACGACCGCAAGGTTGAAACTCAAAGGAATTGACGGGGACCCGCACAAGCGGTGGAGCATGTGGTTTAATTCGAAGCAACGCGAAGAACCTTACCAAATCTTGACATCCTCTGACCCCTCTAGAGATAGAGTTTTCCCCTTCGGGGGACAGAGTGACAGGTGGTGCATGGTTGTCGTCAGCTCGTGTCGTGAGATGTTGGGTTAAGTCCCGCAACGAGCGCAACCCTTAAGCTTAGTTGCCATCATTAAGTTGGGCACTCTAAGTTGACTGCCGGTGACAAACCGGAGGAAGGTGGGGATGACGTCAAATCATCATGCCCCTTATGATTTGGGCTACACACGTGCTACAATGGACAATACAAAGGGTGGCGAAACCGCGAGGTCAAGCAAATCCCATAAAGTTGTTCTCAGTTCGGATTGTAGTCTGCAACTCGACTACATGAAGCTGGAATCGCTAGTAATCGTGGATCAGCATGCCACGGTGAATACGTTCCCGGGTCTTGTACACACCGCCCGTCACACCACGAGAGTTTGTAACACCCGAAGCCGGTGGAGTAACCTTTTGGAGCTAGCCGTCGAAGGTGGGACAAATGATTGGGGTGAAGTCGTAACAAGGTAGCCGTATCGGAAGGTGCGGCTGGATCACCTCCTTTCTAAGGATATATTCGGAACATCTTCTACGAAGATGAAAAGGAATAACGTGACATATTGTATTCAGTTTTGAATGTTTATTAACATTCAAACAAAATTATTTAAAGAATTGACTAAATAATTCATATTGTACATTGAAAACTAGATAAGTAAGTAAATTAGATTTTACCAAGCAAAACCGAGTGAATAGAGTTTTAAATAAGCTTGAATTCATAAAATAATCGCTAGTGTTCGAAAGAACACTCACAGATTAATAACATATCTTAAAGATTAAGTTATTAAAGGCGCACGGTGGATGCCTTGGCACTAGAAGCCGAAGAAGGACGTTACTAACGACGATATGCTTTGGGTAGCTGTAAGTAAGCGTTGATCCAGAGATTTCCGAATGGGGGAACCCAACATGAGTGATGTCATGTTATCGACATGTGAATTCATAGCATGTCAGAAGGCAGACCCGGAGAACTGAAACATCTTAGTACCCGGAGGAAGAGAAAGAAAAATCGATTCCCTGAGTAGCGGCGAGCGAAACGGGAAGAGCCCAAACCAACAAGCTTGCTTGTTGGGGTTGTAGGACACTCTATACGGAGTTACAAAAGAACATGTTAGACGAATCATCTGGAAAGATGAATCAAAGAAGGTAAAAATCCTGTAGTCGAAAACATATTCTCTCTTGAGTGGATCCTGAGTACGACGGAGCACGTGAAATTCCGTCGGAATCTAGGAGGACCATCTCCTAAGGCTAAATACTCTCTAGTGACCGATAGTGAACCAGTACCGTGAGGGAAAGGTGAAAAGTACCCCGGAAGGGGAGTGAAAGAGAACTTGAAACCGTGTGCTTACAAGTAGTCAGAGCCCGTTAATGGGTGATGGCGTGCCTTTTGTAGAATGAACCGGCGAGTTACGATCTGATGCAAGGTTAAGCAGCGAATGTGGAGCCGTAGCGAAAGCGAGTCTGAATAGGGCGTTGAGTATTTGGTCGTAGACCCGAAACCAGGTGATCTACCCTTGGTCAGGTTGAAGTTCAGGTAACACTGAATGGAGGACCGAACCGACTTACGTTGAAAAGTGAGCGGATGAACTGAGGGTAGCGGAGAAATTCCAATCGAACTTGGAGATAGCTGGTTCTCTCCGAAATAGCTTTAGGGCTAGCCTCAAGTGATGATTATTGGAGGTAGAGCACTGTTTGGACGAGGGGCCCCTCTCGGGTTACCGAATTCAGACAAACTCCGAATGCCAATCAATTTAACTTGGGAGTCAGAACATGGGTGATAAGGTCCGTGTTCGAAAGGGAAACAGCCCAGACCACCAGCTAAGGTCCCAAAATATATGTTAAGTGGAAAAGGATGTGGCGTTACCCAGACAACTAGGATGTTGGCTTAGAAGCAGCCATCATTTAAAGAGTGCGTAATAGCTCACTAGTCGAGTGACACTGCGCCGAAAATGTACCGGGGCTAAACATATTACCGAAGCTGTGGATTGTCCGTAGGACAATGGTAGGAGAGCGTTCTAAGGGCGTTGAAGCATGATCGCAAGGACATGTGGAGCGCTTAGAAGTGAGAATGCCGGTGTGAGTAGCGAAAGACGGGTGAGAATCCCGTCCACCGATTGACTAAGGTTTCCAGAGGAAGGCTCGTCCGCTCTGGGTTAGTCGGGTCCTAAGCTGAGGCCGACAGGCGTAGGCGATGGATAACAGGTTGATATTCCTGTACCACCTAGTATCGTTTTAATCGATGGGGGGACGCAGTAGGATAGGCGAAGCGTGCTGTTGGAGTGCACGTCCAAGCAGTAAGGCTGAGTGTTAGGCAAATCCGGCACTCGTAAGGCTGAGCTGTGATGGGGAGAGGAAATTGTTTCCTCGAGTCGTTGATTTCACACTGCCGAGAAAAGCCTCTAGATAGATAACAGGTGCCCGTACCGCAAACCGACACAGGTAGTCAAGATGAGAATTCTAAGGTGAGCGAGCGAACTCTCGTTAAGGAACTCGGCAAAATGACCCCGTAACTTCGGGAGAAGGGGTGCTCTTTAGGGTTCACGCCCAGAAGAGCCGCAGTGAATAGGCCCAAGCGACTGTTTATCAAAAACACAGGTCTCTGCTAAACCGTAAGGTGATGTATAGGGGCTGACGCCTGCCCGGTGCTGGAAGGTTAAGAGGAGTGGTTAGCTTCTGCGAAGCTACGAATCGAAGCCCCAGTAAACGGCGGCCGTAACTATAACGGTCCTAAGGTAGCGAAATTCCTTGTCGGGTAAGTTCCGACCCGCACGAAAGGCGTAACGATTTGGGCACTGTCTCAACGAGAGACTCGGTGAAATCATAGTACCTGTGAAGATGCAGGTTACCCGCGACAGGACGGAAAGACCCCGTGGAGCTTTACTGTAGCCTGATATTGAAATTCGGCACAGCTTGTACAGGATAGGTAGGAGCCATTGAAACGTGAGCGCTAGCTTACGTGGAGGCGTTGGTGGGATACTACCCTAGCTGTGTTGGCTTTCTAACCCGCACCACTTATCGTGGTGGGAGACAGTGTCAGGCGGGCAGTTTGACTGGGGCGGTCGCCTCCTAAAAGGTAACGGAGGCGCTCAAAGGTTCCCTCAGAATGGTTGGAAATCATTCACAGAGTGTAAAGGCATAAGGGAGCTTGACTGCGAGACCTACAAGTCGAGCAGGGTCGAAAGACGGACTTAGTGATCCGGTGGTTCCGCATGGAAGGGCCATCGCTCAACGGATAAAAGCTACCCCGGGGATAACAGGCTTATCTCCCCCAAGAGTTCACATCGACGGGGAGGTTTGGCACCTCGATGTCGGCTCATCGCATCCTGGGGCTGTAGTCGGTCCCAAGGGTTGGGCTGTTCGCCCATTAAAGCGGTACGCGAGCTGGGTTCAGAACGTCGTGAGACAGTTCGGTCCCTATCCGTCGTGGGCGTAGGAAATTTGAGAGGAGCTGTCCTTAGTACGAGAGGACCGGGATGGACATACCTCTGGTGTACCAGTTGTCGTGCCAACGGCATAGCTGGGTAGCTATGTATGGACGGGATAAGTGCTGAAAGCATCTAAGCATGAAGCCCCCCTCAAGATGAGATTTCCCAACTTCGGTTATAAGATCCCTCGAAGATGACGAGGTTAATAGGTTCGAGGTGGAAGCGTGGCGACACGTGGAGCTGACGAATACTAATCGATCGAAGACTTAATCAATTTTAAAACGTTTTGTGACGCAAAATCATTACTTACTATCTAGTTTTGAATGTACAATTCATTCACTTGTCTGGTGACAATGGCAAGGAGGTCACACCTGTTCCCATGCCGAACACAGAAGTTAAGCTCCTTAGCGCCGATGGTAGTCGGGCTTACGTCCCGCTAGAGTAGGACGTTGCCAGGCAATCTAGAGACCGAAAGGTCTCTTTTTTTATGTCTAAAACAATCGGCGCCCCGAAGGTACGTAGTCTATTAGTTATGGAGAAAGAATGATTCTCTGCGAAGAGAAAGCGATTGAAGCTGATGAATTAAGGAACGAGCGCCACGAGTTTAGTCGAGCTAAATGAGTCAGCGAGAGACGCGAATGAAGAAAGATGCGAATGCTTGACTCAAGCAGAGGAAGCGCCTTAGCGCCAGATGGTAGCCCGACTTACTTCTAAAGAAAAATAAGGGTGTTAATCCTTAATTTTTCTTACTTAATGGCATAAAGCCATTAAGAACCACTGAAATAATTGCCAGGCAATTAAATCGTATGGATGCGATGAGCCGAATCGAGACCGAAAGGTCTCTTTTTTTATGTCTAAAAAGCAATCGGCGCCCCACAGGTTCGTAGTCTATTAGCTATGGAGAAAGAATAATTTTCTGCGAAGAGAAAGCGATTGAAGCTGATGAATTAAGGAACGAGCGCCACGAGTTTAGTCGAGCTAAATGAGTCAGCGAGAGACGCGAATGAAGAAAGATGCGAACGCTTGACTCAAGCAGAGGAAGCACCTTAGCGCCAAATGGTAGCCCGGCTTACTTCTAAAGAAAAGTAGGCGATTATCTATAGAAACAAAATTATTTCCTTCGAATAAGCACAAATTTATCTAATATTAGTGAAGTATTAGAGAATTTTGTGCTTTTTTAATACACTAGTATTAAATGAGTATTAAATTAGAGGAGCATTTATATGATTATTAGAGCGCTAGAGGAAACAGATTTGCGTTTTGTTCACAATTTAAATAACGAGTATTCAATCATGTCTTATTGGTTTGAAGAACCTTACCAATCCTTAAGTGAATTAGAAAATTTATATAAAAAACATATTTTGGATGAATCTGAAAGACGTTTCATTGTTGAGGAGGATTCAATATCCATAGGTGTAGTAGAATTATTGGAAATCAACTTTATACATCGAACATGCGAAGTTTTAATTATTATAGATCCTCAGTATGCGAATCGTGGTTATGCTAAAAAAGCATTCAAAATGGCAATTGATTATGCGTTTTTAGTGTTAAATATGAATAAAGTCTATTTATATGTAGATATTAAAAATGAAAAAGCGGTACACATATATAAAAGTAATAACTTTGAAATTGAAGGTACATTGAAAGAACATTTCTATACAAGAGGAGAGTATAGAGATTGTTATGTGATGGGACTGTTAAAGAGAAATTGGATTAATAAACATGATGATGATTTATCGCATATACGATAAAATGCTAAATTGATGGAATTGAAAAGAGTGACTAAAATGAATAAACCAATTACAAATAAACTCCAAGAATTGCTTAATAATGACGCAATTTCTATGCATGTGCCAGGTCATAAAAACATGACAATCGGTAAGTTGAATCAATTAAAGTTGAATATGGATATGACAGAAATCACAGGACTTGATGATATGCACCATCCTGAAGACATTATTTTAGAGAGTATGTCTCAATTTAGCAAACATGAGGATTATGATGCATTTCTACTTGTTAATGGTACGACTTCAGGCATACTTGCTGTGATACAGGCATTTTCCAGTGAGAAAGGTCGATATCTTATAAGTCGAAATGTTCATAAATCAGTCTTTCATGGTCTAGATTTAACGAAAGCGCATGCTACATTTACAGCTATGACTCAAAGTCGTTTAACAAACCAATATGTAGAGCCTGTCATCGATGGTCCGGTTGAAGATTACAAATTAGGCATATGTACATACCCCAATTACTATGGAGAGATATTTGATGTTGGCCATTTCATTAGTAACTTACATGACGATGATGTTCCAGTGTTGGTTGATGAAGCACATGGTGCACACTTTGATTTGAAAGGTTTCCCAAAATCTGCGATGAATTTTGGGGCAGATTATGTGGTTCAGTCATACCATAAAACGTTGCCAGCTTTAACAATGGGTTCCGTTTTGTTTATACACAAAGATGCACCATTACGCACACAAATTATTGAGTATTTAACATATTTTCAAACTTCAAGTCCTTCTTACCTTGTGATGTCTAGTTTAGAATATGCCCAGTCGTTTTATGAAGAATTTGAATCGGAACTGTTCTTTGAAAAAAGAAAAACATTCATAGACGTACTCAAAATGAAAGGTTTTAATGTTGGAGAGCCTGAAGATCCTTTAAAATTAATAATAAGTTATGATGGTTTTAAAGGATATGAAGTCCAGCAATGGTTTGAAAAGCAACATATTTATGTTGAACTTGCGGATGAATATCAAGTTTTATTTATATTACCATTGTGGCATCATGATGATGCATTTCCATTTGAATTATTGAAAGCTAGAATTCATGCCATACCTCTTCCTGAAAAAAGAGAGTCATATACTAAAGCAGCGAATTTGATGTTGGAGACGAGTGAGTATCAGGCAATTCATTTTCCAAAAACAAAAGAAATAGCAATAGAACAAGCAGAAAATGAAATATTAGCACAACATATTGTACCTTATCCTCCTGGAATTCCAGTAATGTTTAGAGGAGAACTTATTACAATACATATGATAAAATTATTACAATATTATTCAAACTTAGGTATTAAAGTAGAAGGTTTGAAGGATAAAAAAATATTAGTTAAGGATGAATAAAATGTCAGCTTTTATAACATTTGAAGGGCCTGAGGGCGCAGGCAAAACTTCTGTAATCACAAAAGTAAGTCAAAAATTAGCTGAGGACTTTGATGTTATTACTACACGTGAACCAGGTGGCGTACCTACCGGAGAAGAAATTCGTCGTGTCGTATTAGATGGAGATAACATGGATATTCGCACTGAAGCAATGTTATTTGCAGCATCAAGACGTGAACATCTCGTTGAAAAAGTTATCCCAGCTTTAAAAGATGGAAAAATTGTTCTGTGTGATAGATATATTGATAGTTCTTTAGCTTATCAAGGTTATGCAAGGGGTATAGGTATTGAAGAAGTTCAAACTTTAAATGAATTTGCAATTAATGGATTGTATCCCGATTTAACGATTTATTTAGACGTTAGCGCTGAAGTTGGACGCCAACGAATTCTCAAAAATAATCGTGATCAAAACCGTTTAGACCAAGAAGATAAGGCATTCCATGAAAAAGTGATAGAAGGTTATCATAAAGTGATAGAAGGAAATCCAGAACGATTTGTTAAAGTGAATGCAAATCAGAATTTGGAAAATGTAGTCGAAGAAGCGTACCAATCTATCATCAAATATTTAAAAAATTTGTGATATAATATCAAGAAGAGGTGTTATAAAAATGAAGATGATTATAGCGATCGTCCAAGATCAAGATAGTCAAGAACTTTCAGACCAACTCGTAAAAAATAATTTTAGAGCAACAAAATTAGCAACTACAGGTGGATTTTTAAGAGCAGGTAACACTACATTCTTATGCGGTGTTAATGATGAACGTGTCGATGAAATACTATCTGTAATTGATAACACTTGTGGTAATAGAGAACAGCTTGTTTCTCCTATTACGCCTATGGGTGGAAGTGCAGATTCATATATTCCATACCCAGTTGAGGTTGAAGTGGGTGGCGCAACAGTATTTGTTATGCCAATTGAAGCATTTCACCAATTTTAATGAACGTTGAGTTGTCGCTACGTCTTCTACATAAGTATAGAACTGACTTTTAGCGACTAAAAATAGATTCATTTCAGAAAAACAGCAATTATTTTACAATGTTGGGCTGCTTTAAATGTAGTTTAAGATTGATGGCATATTGATTCATAATTATGATTTTTATCCTTTCAGTTGTAGCATTGAAATTCGTTGTCATTTGCAGTCAAGTGAAGGATGCTTATCGAGTCATTTTGATTGAAGAAACATGTCTACAGTCTAAAGCTATGGTTTGAGTAGCCTTTTTTATATAAGAATTAAAAGAGGGAGTAGTAAATCATGGATGAACAACAACAGTTAGCTCATGCGTATCATTCAAATAAATTGTCACATGCTTATTTATTTGAAGGTGATGATGCACAATCAATGAAACATGTGGCTGTCAACTTTGCGAAATTGATTTTATGTGATGAAAATCATCAATGTGAACTGAAAGTTGATACGTTTAATCATCCTGACTTTCTGTATGTTTCCTCAGATGAAAATACGATAAAGAAAGAACAAATTGAACAACTTGTACATCATATGAATCAATTACCTATAGAAGGTAATTATAAAGTGTACATTATTGAAGAATTTGAAAAATTAACTGTTCAAGGTGAAAATAGTATATTAAAATTTTTAGAGGAACCACCGAAGAATACAATTGCGATTTTACTATCTACGAAACCTGAACAGATTTTAGATACGATACATTCTAGATGTCAGCATGTTTATTTTAAACCCATTGATAGAGAGCAGTTTATTGAGAGATTAGTTGAAGCATCTCTAACGAGACCTGTAGCAGAAATGGTAAGTACACATACGACTCAAGTTGAAACAGCAGTAGCATTAAATGAAGAATATGATTTAACTTCCTTAAGAAAATCAATTATTCGTTGGTGTGAATTAATCTTATCAAATAAATCAATGGCTTTAATTGGCATTATAGACTTGCTTAAACAAGCTAAAAATCGTAAATTACAATTGTTAACATTAGCTGCTGTCAATGGATTTTTCGAAGATATGATGCATGCAAAAGTGAATATAGAAAATCATTTTATCTATAGTGATTTGAGTGTTGAAATGAAAAAATATGCGGAAAGTTTAACGTTTAACCAAATGGTTCTGATGTATGATCAAATTACAGAAGCACACAAAAAATTGAATCAAAACGTTAATCCAACACTCGTATTTGAACAAATAGTTATAAGAGGTGTGAGATAAAATGCCAAATGTTGTAGGTGTTCAGTTTCAAAAGGCAGGGAAATCGGAATATTATGCGCCTAATCAGCTAGATGTGAATGTTGGCGACAGAGTTGTCGTTGAGTCCAAAAGAGGCATTGAAATAGGTTTGGTAAAGTTTCCACCGAAAGATGTCGCTGATGGTGATGTGACTTTACCTTTAAAGGAAATCATTCGAATAGTCAATGAAGAAGACGAGGAACAGTATTATAATAATGAGCGTGACGCTGAGCAAGCATTAGAATTATGTAAGAAAGTTGTTAAAAATCAAAATTTGGACATGCGTCTAGTTAATTGTGAGTATACATTAGATAAGTCAAAAGTTATCTTTAATTTTACGGCAGATGATCGAATAGATTTTCGTAAATTAGTAAAGGTATTGGCTCAAAATTTAAAAACTAGAATTGAATTACGTCAAATTGGGGTAAGAGATGAAGCGAAGTTATTGGGTGGCATAGGTCCATGTGGACGTTCGCTTTGCTGTTCTACTTTCTTAGGAGATTTTGAACCTGTATCAATTAAGATGGCAAAAGATCAAAACTTATCATTAAATCCAACTAAAATATCAGGTGCTTGTGGTCGCTTAATGTGTTGTCTTAAGTATGAAAATGACCACTATGAAGAAGCAAGAGCGCAGTTGCCAGACGTAGGTGCTTCAGTACAAACACCTGATGGCAGTGGAAAGGTAATTGGATTAAATATTTTAGATATTTCTATGCAAGTAAAAATAGAAGGTCTTGAACAACCACTAGAATATAAGATGGAAGAAATTGAAGCAATGAACTAAGGAGGTTTAGCGACCTTTGAATAGAAATGAATTATTTGAGAGATTAATGAGACTTGAACGTAATGTAGGTCAGTTGACCCAGGATATGACTGAACTGAAAGATTTAGCTGTTGAACTCGTCGAAGAGAATGTAGCGTTGCAAGTTGAAAATGACAATTTAAAAAGGTTGATGGACAAAGGTGAAGCGTCATCAGAGCATAATGATGAAAAGTCGCATTCTAAGCACATTAAAACACCGTCTCCTAGTAAAGACAATTTAGCTATGTTGTATAGGGAAGGCTTTCATATATGTAAAGGTGAATTGTTCGGTAAACACCGTCAAGGCGAAGATTGTCTCTTGTGTCTAAATGTATTAAGCGATTAAAGTTCAATTGAGGACGAAATGATTAAAGTTAAGGGTGTATTATAAGTATGACATTTCAATCATGCTATAATGACATCCTTTTTTTAGGAGTAAGTAGGATGCTTAAGGATAATGAAAGAATTGATTATTTAATTAAAGAAGGTTATGAGATTATCCAAAATGATGATGTCTTTTCATTTTCAACGGATGCCTTATTGTTGGGATATCTCACTGAAGTGAGGAAGAACGATCGCATTATGGATTTATGTTCAGGTAACGGAGTGATTCCGTTATTGTTAGCTGCAAAGTGTAACCAAGATATTGAGGGCATTGAGATACAAAGCCAATTAGTTGATATGGCACGTCGTAGTTTTGAACGAAATGATTTAGAAGAACGATTAACCATGCATCTAATGGACTTAAACAATGTATATGATACATTTAAACCTTCTCAATATACATTAGTTACTTGTAATCCTCCTTATTTTAAAACGAATCAACTGAATCAACATCAGAAAGAAGCACATAAAATTGCACGTCATGAAGTGAAGTGTAATCTTGCAGATTGTGTAAAATCGGCGAGACATTTACTAAAAGAAGGTGGACGATTAGTTTTAGTTCATCGTGCGGAGAGGCTTATGGATGTCTTAAATGAAATGAGAAATGCTAAAATTGAACCAAAGAAGCTCTCATTTATATATAGCAAAGTGAATAAAACTGCTCAGACGATTGTAGTTGAAGGTCGAAAAGGTGGAAAACAAGGATTAGAGATCCGAAAACCTTTCTATATATACAATGAAGATGGGACATATAGTGATGAAATGAAGGGCATATATTATGGATAGACATTTTGTTTATATTGTTAAATGTAATGATGGTAGTCTGTATACGGGTTATGCAAAAGATGTTGAAGCACGCGTAGCGAAACATAATGATGGTAAAGGTGCCAAATATACCAAAATAAGACGTCCGGTAGAGTTAGTTTATCAAGAAATGTATGAAACTAAATCCGATGCGTTAAAGAGAGAATACGAAATAAAAACATTTTCAAGACAACGGAAATTAAAAATGATTAAGGAGGGATAGCATGGCAACGTTATTTTTAGTGGGCACACCCATTGGCAATTTAGCGGATGTGACGTATCGCGCAATAGACACATTGAATAACGTAGATATGATTGCATGTGAAGATACAAGAGTAACACGCAAGTTATGCAATCACTACGAAATAAAAACACCTCTGAAATCATATCACGAACATAATAAAGAACAACAAACAACTTATTTAATTGAACAATTGCAATCTGGATTGGATGTCGCATTAGTTTCTGATGCAGGACTACCTTTAATCAGTGATCCAGGCTATGAACTCGTTGTGGAAGCACGTCATCAGAATATTAGTGTAGTCACTGTCCCTGGTCCTAATGCAGGGTTAACAGCCCTAATGGCGAGTGGTCTACCTTCCTTTACGTATACGTTTTTAGGCTTTTTACCTAGAAAAGAGAAAGAAAAAATAGATGTCTTACAACTTAGAATGTATCAAGACAGTACGCTAATACTTTACGAATCCCCTCATAGAGTGACAGATACGTTGAAAGCAATTGCGAAGGTAGATTCTCAGAGACGTGTCTCAATCGGTAGAGAATTAACTAAGAAGTTTGAGCAACTTATGACTTTGCCAGTAACACAGATGCTTGAAACAATCCAGAATGGTGATATACCAATGAAAGGTGAATTCGTCATTCTAATCGAAGGCGCTTCACCTATTACGAATCATTCATGGTTCGAAGATTTAACTGTTAAGGACCATGTAAATCATTACATTGAAAATGATAAAGTTAAACCGAAACAAGCGATTAAAACGGTTGCTTCAGATCGTGGTATGAAAACTGGAGAAGTTTATAATATTTATCATGATATAGACTAAAAACTTTCATGTTTTCATATATATTTTATTAGTGATGAATTCGTATGAAAACCACCATAAAACACTGATTTTATGGTATTGTAGTAAAGATGATGACAATTAATTTTCAAATGATGTGAGAATGTAAACACGGATACATAGTAGTGCGCTACTTCATTGAAAAGAAAAATAAATTTAGATATCATTTATTATGTAATTAATGAGGAGGACCAGTGATGGCTAAAGATACGTTTTATATAACTACCCCAATTTATTATCCAAGTGGGAATTTACACATCGGTCATGCATACTCAACTGTTGCAGGCGACGTCATTGCGCGCTATAAAAGAATGCAAGGATATGATGTTCGTTACTTAACAGGTACGGATGAACATGGCCAAAAAATTCAAGAAAAAGCTCAAAAAGCTGGTAAAACAGAATTAGAATATTTAGATGAAATGATTGCTGGAATTAAAAGTTTATGGGATAAACTTGAGATTTCAAATGATGACTTTATTCGAACTACTGAAGAACGTCACAAGCAAGTTGTGGAAAAAGTATTCGAAAGATTATTAAAACAAGGCGATATTTATTTAGGTGAATATGAAGGTTGGTATTCTGTTCCAGATGAAACGTACTACACGGAATCACAACTCGTAGATCCAGTTTATGAAAATGGTAAAATCGTTGACGGTAAAAGCCCAGATTCTGGACATGAAGTTGAACTTGTGAAAGAGGAAAGTTACTTCTTCAATATTAATAAATACACAGATCGACTATTAGAATTTTATGATGAAAATCCAGACTTTATTCAACCACCATCTAGAAAGAATGAAATGATCAATAACTTTATCAAGCCTGGATTAGAAGATTTAGCTGTTTCTCGTACATCATTTGACTGGGGCGTTCGTGTTCCATCAAATCCTAAGCATGTGGTATATGTATGGATTGATGCACTAGTTAACTATATTTCTTCATTGGGTTATCTTTCAGAGGATGAAACGTTATTTAACAAATATTGGCCAGCAGATATTCATTTGATGGCTAAAGAAATTGTACGTTTCCACTCTATTATTTGGCCGATTTTATTAATGGCATTAGATTTACCTCTACCTAAGAAAGTCTTTGCACATGGCTGGATCTTAATGAAAGATGGTAAAATGAGTAAATCTAAAGGCAACGTCGTTGATCCGAATGTATTAATTGATCGTTACGGTTTAGATGCAACACGTTACTACTTAATGCGTGAGTTACCATTCGGTTCTGATGGTGTGTTCACGCCAGAAGCCTTTGTTGAACGTACGAATTATGACTTGGCGAATGACTTAGGTAACTTAGTTAACCGTACAATTTCAATGATTAATAAATACTTCCATGGTGAATTACCAGCTTACCAAGGTCCAAAACACGAACTTGATGAGGATATGGAAGCAATGGCGCTTGAAACAGTTAAGAACTTTAATGAGAACATGGAAAGTTTACAATTCTCTGTTGCATTGTCTACGGTTTGGAAATTTATTAGCCGTACGAATAAGTATATTGATGAGACACAACCATGGGTATTAGCTAAAGATGAAAGTCAACGTGACATGCTCGGCAATGTGATGGCACACCTTGTTGAGAATATTCGTTTCTCAGCTGTTTTACTACAGCCGTTCTTAACACATGCACCAAGAGAAATGTTTAAGCAACTTAATATCAATAATCCTAAATTAACAGAATTAGAAAGTCTCGAAAGTTACGGTGCACTCACTGAACCGATTATGGTTACTGAAAAGCCATCACCAATTTTCCCAAGATTAGATACAGAAGCAGAAATTTCTTATATTAAAGAATCAATGCAGCCACCTAAATCTGAGGAAAAAGAAGAAGTACCAAGTAAAGAACAAATTGATATTAAAGACTTCGATAAAGTTGAAATTAAAGCAGCAACAATTATAGATGCTGAAAATGTGAAAAAATCTGATAAACTATTAAAAATTCAAATTGATTTAGATAGTGAGCAGCGTCAAATTGTATCAGGAATAGCGAAGTTCTATAAACCTGAGGATATTATTGGTAAAAAAGTTGCTGTAGTAACAAATTTAAAACCTGCAAAATTAATGGGTCAAAAATCTGAAGGTATGATTTTATCTGCTGAAAAAGATGGCGTTCTTACATTGGTAAGTTTACCAAATGCAATTCCAAACGGAGCAATTGTTAAATAATATTGCAGAGAGATAGGAGAGATAATGATGTTAATCGATACACATGTCCATTTAAATGATGAACAATATGATGAAGATTTAAATGAAGTGATATCACGTGCGAGAGAAGCAGGCGTAGATAGAATGTTTGTAGTGGGATTTGATACGCCTACAATTGAACGTACTATGGAACTCATAGATAAATATGAATTTGTCTATGGTATTATCGGTTGGCATCCTGTCGATGCAATTGATTGTACGGATGAGAGATTAGAGTGGATTGAACGTCTATCTAAACATCCTAAGATTATCGGCATTGGTGAGATGGGCTTAGACTATCACTGGGATAAATCTCCTGCTGACATTCAAAAGGAAGTATTTAGAAAGCAAATCGCTCTAGCTAAACGTGTACAATTACCTATTATTATTCATAATCGTGAAGCGACTCAAGATTGTGTTGATATCTTGATGGAAGAGCATGCCGAAGAAGTGGGTGGCATTATGCATAGTTTCAGTGCCTCACCTGAAATTGCAGATGTAGTTATTAACAAATTGAATTTCTACGTCTCTCTAGGTGGCCCAGTTACTTTCAAAAATGCGAAACAACCTAAAGAAGTTGCGCAACATGTGCCAATGGATCGCTTATTATGTGAAACAGATGCACCATACTTGTCGCCTCATCCATATAGAGGTAAACGCAATGAGCCAGAACGTGTCACATTAGTAGCACAACAAATTGCAGACTTACGTGGCATGACATATGAAGAAGTATGTCGCCAAACGACTGAAAATGCTGAGCGTTTATTTAAATTAAAACAATAATTTACAGTGAGAAAGGTGTCCAACTTTAAAGGGATGAATATCATCACACTTTTAAAAGTTCGAGACATCTTTCTTATTTTTTATAAAGTTAGAGTGCCGGCATAGTAAAATATGAAATGTAGTGAAGCTCGTTGATAAAGTAAAATGAATGAAGAAGTTTGTTAGTATTTTATTATTTTGATTTACTTTTATAAAATAAGGATAAACGACTTAAACATTGTTGGAAGGTATAAATATGAAGATTAATGAATTTATCGTAGTTGAAGGCAGAGATGACACAGAGCGTGTTAAAACTGCTGTAGAATGCGATACAATAGAGACAAATGGAAGTGCAATAAACCAAGAAACATTAGATGTTATTCGTCATGCGCAAGAAAGTAGAGGCGTGATTGTATTGACTGATCCTGATTTCCCGGGTGATAAAATCAGACATACCATCCGTGACAATGTACCTGGCGTTAAACATGCGTATTTAGATAAAGAAAAGGCAAAGAACAGAAGAGGTAAAATTGGTGTTGAACATGCGGATGTTAAAGACATTAGAGAAGCATTGATGCATGTGAGTTCACCATTTGAAGAAGCGGAAGAAACCATTGATAAAAGTGTCTTGATTGATTTAGGGCTAATTATTGGGAAAGACGCTAGACGCCGACGAGAAATCTTAGGACGTAAATTGCATATCGGTCATTCTAATGGTAAACAATTATTAAAAAAGCTGAACGCTTTTGGTTATACTGAGCAAGATGTAAGAGACGCTTTACTTGATGAAGAAAGAAGGGAGAAATAAATGGAACATAAAGATATTGCTACACCATCTCGTACCCGTGCTTTACTAGATCAATATGGATTTAATTTTAAGAAGAGTTTAGGACAAAACTTCTTAGTAGATGTGAATATCATTAATAAGATTATTGAAGCCAGTCAAATTGATGAAACAACAGGTATCATTGAAGTTGGTCCTGGTATGGGATCATTAACTGAGCAACTTGCTAAACACGCAAAAAAAGTCATGTCATTTGAAATAGATCAAAGACTTATACCTGTCCTTAACGATACACTCTCTCCTTATGATAATGTCACAATTATTAACGAAGATATCTTAAAAGCTGATATTGGAAAAGCGGTCAATACATATCTTGATGATTGCGATAAAATTATGGTTGTGGCTAATTTGCCTTATTATATTACGACACCTATATTACTTAATTTAATGCAGCAGGATATTCCTATCGATGGTTATGTAGTGATGATGCAAAAAGAAGTAGGTGAGCGCCTGAACGCTAGTGTAGGTACTAAAGCGTATGGGTCGCTTTCTATCGTCGCACAATATTACACTGAAACAAGTAAAGTTTTGACCGTCCCTAAATCAGTGTTTATGCCACCTCCAAATGTGGATTCAATTGTCGTAAAACTGATGCAACGCGAGGAACCCCTTGTAGATATCGATGACGAAGAAGCGTTTTTCAAATTAGCGAAAGCGGCATTTGCACAACGACGTAAAACAATTAACAATAACTATCAAAACTTTTTCAAAGATGGGAAACAGTATAAATCTTCTATTCTGAATTGGTTAGAAAATGCAGGAATCGATCCTAAACGACGTGGCGAAACGCTTACAATACAGGATTTTGCAAAATTATATGAAGAAAAGAAAAAATTCCCTGAATTAGAAAATTAAAATATTGACAAAGGTCTTTTACCTTGATAAAATTTAAATTTTATTTGACGAAATCGCTATAAATATGGTATTATGTAACTTGTAGCGAGGTGGGGCAATATGCCAAAATCAATTTTGGACATCAAAAATTCTATTGATTGTCATTTAGGAAATCGTATTGTACTAAAAGCCAATGGTGGACGCAAAAAGACAATTGAACGCTCAGGTGTTTTAAAAGAAACGTATCCTTCAGTATTCATTGTCGAATTAGATCAAGACAAACACAACTTTGAACGCGTATCTTATACATACACTGATGTGCTTACTGAAAACGTACAAGTTTCATTTGAAGAAGATAATCATCAAGAAGCAGTTGCACACTAATCAGAAACATATATAAGAGTGATGTATTACTCTAAAATTTATAGTTTTATATTATATTTATTAAGGTGAGTATTGGGCAGTAGGTTCAATGCTCTTTTTTCTGTCTTGAAAAGTATTGTGGATCATTGCTCAAGGTCAATGAAGAGGTCGGGACATTATTTATTATGTCTTTCCCATCAAGCATATTTAAGTAATTCTGCAAACAATGCAAGTTGGGTACATGCCAACGAAATTAATATTGCTAAATGATATTTTTGTTCGACACTCTTTATTCAATTTTATATTTTAAAAAATCAAAAAACGTATATTATTACTTTTCAAAATGTATTTCATTAAGATTTTACGAAAAATTGAAGATAATCTATCAAATATTTAAGACCTTTATGTTAAAATCATCTTAATAACAATTCGAAGCGAGGGCGGAAAAATGATATATGAAACGGCACCAGCCAAAATAAATTTTACGCTCGATACCCTTTTTAAAAGAGACGATGGTTACCATGAAATTGAAATGATTATGACTACAATCGATTTAAATGATCGATTATCTTTTCAAAAGCGTAAAGATAAAAAGATTGTTGTAGATATCGAACATAATTATGTTCCTAACGATCATAAAAATCTTGCCTATAGAGCGGCTAAATTGATGGTGGAGACCTATAATATTAAAGAAGGGATTACGATTACCATTGATAAAGATATACCAGTTTCGGCTGGATTAGCAGGCGGTTCTGCAGATGCAGCAGCTACAATGAGAGGGATGAATCGTTTATTTAGATTAGGTAAGTCTTTAGATGATTTATCAGCACTAGGTATTCAAATTGGTACAGATATCCCTTTTTGTATTTATAATAAGACTGCTGTGTGCACTGGGCGAGGTGAGAAGGTGACTTTTCTAGATAAACCACCTTCTGCATGGGTAGTTTTGGCTAAACCGGATTTAGGAATATCCTCACCGGATGTCTTTAAAGCATTAAATTTAAATGAACAGCATGTCGTGTATAATGATTTGTGTAAACAAGCATTAAAAACGAATGATTATCAACTGTTATGTAAAAGCTTATCTAATCGATTAGAACCTATTTCAATATCTATGCATCCGGAAATAAAGAAACTTAAAGATAATATGTTGCAATGTGGCGCAGATGGTGCATTAATGAGTGGGAGTGGACCAACTGTTTATGCTTTAGCGCAAAAGGAACGACAAGCTAAGAATATTTTTAATGCAGTCAACGGATGTTGTAATGAAGTATATTTAGTAAGATTATTAGGATAGAAAGGTTTGACACAATGAGATATAAAAGAAGCGAACGTATCGTGTTTATGACACAGTACCTTATGAATCATCCGAATAAATTAATACCTCTCACTTTTTTCGTAAAAAAATTCAAACAAGCGAAATCTTCTATTAGTGAAGATGTACAAATTATAAAGAATACTTTTCAGAAGGAAGAATTGGGAACGGTTATTACTACTGCCGGCGCAAGTGGTGGCGTAACGTATAAACCGAAGATGAGTAAAGCGGAAGCGACGGATGTCGTGAATGAAGTCATTACGCATTTACAAGAAAAGGAACGCTTATTGCCTGGCGGTTACTTATTCTTATCTGATTTAGTTGGGAATCCTACTTTACTTAATAAAGTAGGTAAATTGATTGCAAGTATTTATATGGATGAACAACTCGATGCCGTTGTAACGATTGCCACGAAAGGTATATCGCTTGCTAATGCAGTAGCAAACGTATTAAATTTACCTGTAGTGGTTATTAGAAAGGACAATAAAGTAACTGAAGGTTCTACTGTATCCATCAATTACGTTTCTGGATCTTCTAGAAAGATAGAGACTATGGTGTTATCAAAACGTACTTTAGCTGAAAATTCCAATGTCCTCGTAGTAGATGATTTTATGAGAGCTGGAGGCTCTATTAACGGAGTTATGAATTTAATGAACGAGTTTAAAGCTCACGTAAAAGGGGTATCAGTACTTGTAGAATCGAAAGAAGTAAAACAAAGATTGATTGAAGATTATACTTCCTTAGTAAGATTATCAGATGTTGATGAGTACAATCAGGAATTTAAAGTAGAACCAGGCAATAGTTTGTCTAAATTTTCTTAAAAAAGGAGCATTACACATCATGAAAACGATTAACACTAACAAAGCACCAGAAGCATTAGGACCTTATTCACATGCTACAGTCATCAATGACTTAGTTTTTACATCAGGTCAAATTCCATTAACACTTGATGGAACAATTGTAAGTGACGATGTACAAGAACAAACTAAGCAAGTTTTAGAAAACTTAACTGTGGTATTAAAAGAAGCAGGTTCTGATATAGATTCTGTTGTAAAAGCAACAATCTTTATTTCTGATATGAATAATTTCCAAAAAATAAATGAAATCTATGGAAACTATTTCGGCGAAACACAACCAGCACGTAGCTGTGTTGAAGTCGCACGTTTACCAAAAGACGTGAAGGTTGAAATTGAATTGATAGGTAAAGTTAAGGATTTATAATTTTCTTTTAAAAATATTGTCAAGCTTCTAATAATATAAAGATATACTAGGGGGGCTCACTACATGAAAGTGACAGATGTAAGACTTAGAAAAATACAAACAGATGGCAGAATGAAAGCACTTGTTTCCATTACACTTGATGAGGCATTCGTAATTCATGACTTACGTGTAATCGAAGGAAACTCAGGTCTATTCGTCGCAATGCCAAGCAAACGTACACCAGATGGTGAATTCCGCGACATCGCGCACCCTATCAACTCTGATATGAGACAAGAAATTCAAGATGCCGTGATGAAAGTATATGATGAAACAGACGAAGTCATTCCAGATAAAAATGCGACTTCAGATTCAGATAATGAAGAAACAGATGAAGCTTAAATAAAAATATAAAATTAAAGTATGAAAAATGGTCAACGTTTCGAGAGAGGGGCGTTGACCTTTTTTTGTCCATGGTACGTGTAATTGTTCATTGATACTTACAAAAGTAAAAATGTTTATAAAAAATTAACGATTAGTTAACAAAAACTTTTAAAAGTTGAAAGTCTATTAGTTGTTAAATTATAATAATTATGAAGTGTAAATTTTTATGGAGGGTTAGCATTCATGCAAAGACATGCGATTATTTTGGCAGCAGGTAAAGGCACAAGAATGAAATCAAAAAAATATAAAGTGCTACATGAAGTTGCTGGCAAATCAATGATTGAACATGTTCTCAACAGTGTTAAACAATCTGGAGTTAATCATATTGTAACTATCGTTGGGCACGGCGCAGAAAGTGTCAAAGAAACTTTAGGCGAACAATCATTATACAGTTTTCAAGAAGAGCAACTTGGAACAGCACATGCTGTAAAGACGGCACAAGAACACTTGGCGGATAAAGAAGGAACAACTTTAGTTGTATGTGGAGATACGCCATTAATTACATCTAAAACACTACAATCTCTTATCGATCATCATGAAGGTACAAATTCACAAGTAACTGTTCTTTCAGCTTCAACTAGCCAACCACATGGCTACGGTCGAATTGTTAGAGATTCAAACCATTTGCTACAACGTATCGTTGAGGAAAAAGATGCGAGTGACATTGAACGTGAGATTAACGAAATTAGCTCAGGCATTTTTGCCTTCGATAACCAAGTATTATTCGATAAATTAGCACAAGTGAAAAACGACAATGCACAAGGAGAATATTATTTACCTGACGTCTTATCACTCATCTTAGAGGATGGCGGTAAAGCTGAAATTTATCATACAGATGATTTTGATGAAATTATGGGCGTCAATGATCGAGTGATGTTGAGTGAAGCTGAAAAAGCATTCCAAAAACGTATTAATGATTTCCATATGAGAAATGGCGTAACGATTCTTGATCCAAACTCAACATATATTGGTCCAGACGTGGAAATTGGAATGGATACAACAATCGAACCAGGTGTGCGTATTGGAGGCCATACAACAATCGGTGAAGATGTACTGATTGGTCAGTACTCTGAAATTAATAATAGTACGATTCATTCGAATGCTAACATCAAACAATCTATCATCAACGACTCAATTGTAGGCGAGAAAACAAAAGTAGGACCATTTGCCCAATTGCGACCAGGCTCAAATCTTGGTGCAGATGTAAAAGTTGGAAACTTTGTTGAAGTGAAGAAAGCAAGTCTTAAAGATGGCGCGAAAGTATCACATCTAAGCTATATTGGCGATGCTGAAATTGGAGAACGTACGAATATTGGTTGTGGTTCAATCACTGTCAATTACGATGGCGTAAATAAATTTAAAACTATCGTAGGTAAGGACGCATTTATAGGATGTAACACAAATCTAATTGCACCTGTGACAGTAGGTGACCATACACTTATTGCAGCAGGTTCTACGATTACGGATGACATTCCTGAAGACAGTTTAGCGTTAGCGCGTGCGCGACAAGTTAATAAAGAAGGTTATTTGAAGAAGTAAATAGCGAAAACGTAAAGCGTGTAATCAAATGATTAAAGTGGAAATGAGTTTATCATCGAAATTATTTTGATTCGTCTGATAACATAGTAATAAAGTTCTATTTTCTATATAATAAAACTGTGTAAGTAAATAATTGGAGGACTATAAATGTTAAATAATGAATATAAGAATTCATCATTGAAGATCTTTTCGCTTAAAGGAAATGAACCCTTAGCACAAGAAGTAGCGGATCATGTAGGAATTGAACTAGGGAAATGTTCAGTAAAACGTTTTAGTGATGGAGAAATTCAAATCAATATTGAAGAAAGTATTCGTGGTTGTGATGTGTTTATTATTCAACCGACTTCATACCCTGTAAACCTTCATTTAATGGAGTTACTTATTATGATTGACGCATGTAAACGTGCATCAGCTGCAAATATTAACATCGTAGTACCTTACTATGGTTATGCGCGTCAAGACAGAAAGGCACGTAGCCGTGAACCAATCACAGCTAAGTTAGTAGCGAACCTTATCGAGACTGCGGGCGCTAATCGTATGATTGCGTTAGATTTACATGCCCCTCAAATTCAAGGATTCTTCGATATTCCAATCGATCACTTAATGGGTGTACCAATTCTTGCTCAACACTTTGAAAATGACCCAGATATCAATCCAGAAGAGTGTGTAGTTGTTTCACCAGACCATGGTGGTGTAACGCGTGCACGTAAATTAGCAGACATTTTAAAAACTCCAATTGCAATTATTGATAAACGTCGTCCTAAACCAAATGTGGCAGAAGTCATGAATATTGTTGGTGAGATTGAAGGACGTACAGCCATTATCATTGATGACATTATTGATACTGCTGGAACAATTACATTAGCTGCACAAGCACTTAAAGATAAAGGTGCTAAAGAAGTTTATGCTTGTTGTACGCACCCTGTATTATCAGGTCCAGCAAAAGAACGTATTGAAAACTCTGCAATTAAAGAATTAATTGTTACGAACTCAATTCAATTAGAAGAAAGTAGAAAACCTACAAACACTAAAGAACTTTCAGTTGCCGGTTTAATTGGAAAAGCAATTATCCGTGTGTATGAAAGAGAATCAGTAAGTGTATTATTTGACTAAAGGTTACAAATGCGTTTGACGTATTCACTATCAACGTGTATAATACATTCGTTCGTGAATTTACGGACAAATAAACACTTGCAAGCAACGATAACGTTGATGGGCAAGTGAGGAGCAGATAAGACAATCTGATGATTGCTCGAACTGCAAAATTTGAAAGGTGGAAATTTGAATGGCTTCATTAAAGTCAATCATCCGTCAAGGTAAACAAACTCGTTCTGACCTTAAACAATTAAGAAACTCAGGTAAAGTACCTGCAGTAGTATACGGTTACGGTACTAAAAATACTTCAGTTAAAGTTGATGAAGTTGAATTTATCAAAGTCATCCGTGAAGTAGGACGTAACGGTGTTATCGATTTAGGCGTTGGTTCTAAAACAATTAAAGTAATGGTTTCAGATTACCAATTTGACCCATTAAAGAACCAAATCACTCACATTGACTTCTTAGCAATCAACATGAGCGAAGAACGTACTGTAGAAGTACCAGTTCACTTAGTTGGTGAAGCTGTAGGCGCTAAAGAAGGCGGCGTAGTTGAACAACCATTATTCGACTTAGAAGTAACAGCTACTCCAGAAAATATCCCTGAATCAATCGAAGTGGATATCAGTGAGTTACAAATCAACGATAGCTTCTCTGTTGCTGACGTTAAAATTTCTGGTGACTTCACTATCGAAAATGACCCAGAAGACTCTATCGTAACAGTAGTTCCTCCAACAGACGAACCTTCTGAAGAAGAAGTAGAAGCTATGGAAGGCGAATCAGCAACTGAAGAACCAGAAGTTGTTGGTGAAGACAAAGAATCTGAAGAAGACAACAAAGAAGAATAATTCGGACTTGTCATCTAACAATCATCACTCGATGACTTTAGATTAATAATTACAAACAAAAGTCTGAGAGAAAAGTTTTATTTAGAATAGTTAAACTGAGTATTGATGGCGACACGCCTGCAGGAATAGCATGCGTCTTGAGACTACAAGCTCAAGCCATGCCCGCGGCAAGGGAGCTAAACAATACGAAGTATTGATATCATATTCTAATCTTCAAAAAGAGTTTGTCTACAGTCTGAAGCACTGTGCTTATACTAATAAGCATGGTGCTTTTTGTGTTATTATAAGGAATGATTAATTATTTGAAATTGGATGAAGGATAGGACGTATTGGCATGACACTTTCGTGTTAGGAGCCGTCCCTTCATTTTCAAAAATAAAACTCACGTAGATGAATATAGATTAAGAATAACGATGGAGGTAGCAAGATGAAGTGTATTGTCGGCCTAGGCAACATAGGTAAACGTTTCGAACTTACAAGGCATAATATTGGCTTTGAAGTGATCGACTATCTATTAGAACGTAATCAATTTACGTTAGATAAACAAAAGTTTAAAGGCGCGTATACGATTGAACGTTTAAACGGTGACAAAGTATTATTCATTGAACCGATGACAATGATGAACCTGTCAGGCGAAGCAGTTGCGCCATTAATGGACTATTATAACGTAGATACAGAAGATTTAATCGTATTATATGATGATTTAGATTTAGAACAGGGACAAGTTCGTTTGCGTCAGAAGGGGAGCGCAGGAGGACATAATGGGATGAAATCAATCATCAAGATGCTTGGTACTGATCAATTTAAACGTATTCGGATTGGCGTTGGACGACCAACGAACGGTATGTCAGTTCCTGACTATGTACTACAACGCTTTTCAAAAGAAGAAATGGTTACGATGGAAAAGGTGATTGAGCACTCTGCTAGAGCTGTCGAAGCTTTCATTGAGTCATCACGATTTGATCATGTCATGAATGAATATAATGGTGAAGTCAATTGAAATCAATGATTACAGATTATATAAGTGAAGATAAACGTTTTCAGGAATTAGATGACGTTTTTGGTCAAGATAACATATTAGTTACGGGATTATCCCCTTCTGCTAAAGCGACAATTATCGCTGAAAAGTATCTTAAAGATCATAAGCAATTGTTACTCGTAACGAATAATTTATACCAAGCGGACAAAATTGAAGCAGACCTTTTACAATACGTTGATGGTTCTGAAGTGTATAAGTACCCAGTACAAGATATTATGACTGAAGAATTCTCAACACAGAGTCCTCAATTAATGAGTGAACGTGTGAGAACATTGACGGCGCTAGCCCAAGGCGTGAAAGGGTTATTTATTGTGCCATTAAATGGTTTCAAAAAATGGTTAACCCCTGTAGAAATGTGGCAGAGTCATCAAATGACGCTTAAAGTAGGAGAAGACATAGATGTCGATGCATTTCTAAACAAATTAGTGAATATGGGCTATCGCAGAGAAAGTGTGGTTTCTCATATTGGGGAATTCTCACTACGTGGCGGTATCATCGATATTTATCCACTTATAGGTACGCCTGTAAGAATAGAATTATTTGATACAGAAGTCGATTCAATTAGAGACTTCGATGTTGAAACGCAGCGCTCTAATGAAAATATTGAAGAAGTCGAAATCACTACTGCGAGTGACTATATCATTACAGATGAGGTTATTCAGCATTTACAGACACATCTAAAAGAAGCGTACGAACATACACGTCCTAAAATTGAAAAATCTGTGCGTAATGATTTAAAAGAAACGTATGAAAGTTTCAAATTATTTGAATCTACATTCTTTGATCATCAATTATTACGACGTTTAGTTGCGTTTATGTATGAACAACCATCTACAATTATTGATTATTTCCGAGATGATGCGATTATCGCAGTAGATGAATTTAACCGTGTGAAAGAAACGGAAGAGACATTAACAACAGAAGTGGATGACTTTATTGGCAACTTAATTGAGAGTGGAAATGGGTTTATCGGACAAAGTTTCATGAAATATGATGGTTTCGAAACATTACTTGAAAAGCGTCCCGTGGCCTATTTCACATTATTCACATCCTCCATGCAAGTGCCGCTAGAACATATTATTAAATTCTCATGTAAACCTGTTCAGCAATTCTATGGTCAATACGACATCATGCGTTCAGAATTTCAAAGATTTATTCATAATGACTATACAATTATGGTACTTGTGGAGACGGAAACGAAAGTTGAACGTATTCAATCCATGTTAAATGAAATGCACATTCCGACGGTCTCTCATATCCATGAAAAGGTTGATAGCGGACAAGCCATCGTTACAGAAGGTAGTTTGTCTGAAGGCTTTGAATTACCTTACATGCAATTAGTGGTGATTACGGAGAGAGAACTTTTCAAGACAAAACAAAAGAAACAACGTAAGCGTACCAAAACGCTATCGAACGCTGAAAAGATCAAATCTTATCAAGACTTAAACGTAGGAGACTATATCGTTCACGTACATCACGGGGTTGGACGTTATTTAGGTGTTGAAACGCTTGAAGTAGGCGATACACATCGTGATTATATTAAATTGCAGTATAAAGGTACTGACCAATTATTCGTGCCTGTAGATCAAATGGACCAGGTTCAAAAATATGTTGCTTCTGAAGATAAATCCCCAAGATTAAACAAATTGGGCGGCACAGAATGGAAGAAGACGAAAGCCAAAGTTCAACAAAGTGTTGAAGATATTGCAGATGAATTGATAGACCTTTATAAAGAACGTGAAATGTCGGTGGGTTACAAATATGGGGAGGACACTGCAGAACAATCAGCATTTGAACATGACTTCCCATATGAGTTAACACCTGACCAAGACAAATCAATTGAAGAAATCAAGAGCGATATGGAACGTGAACGACCTATGGATCGTTTATTATGTGGTGATGTTGGTTATGGTAAGACGGAAGTTGCTGTGCGTGCAGCATTTAAAGCAGTGATGGAAGGGAAACAAGTGGCCTTTCTTGTTCCTACTACCATTCTGGCTCAACAGCATTATGAGACGCTGATTGAACGTATGCAAGACTTCCCTGTTGAAATTCAGCTTGTGAGTCGTTTCCGTACTACGAAGGAAATTAAAGAGACGAAAGAAGGCTTGAAATCTGGATACGTGGATATCGTGGTCGGTACTCATAAATTGCTCGGCAAAGATATCCAGTATAAAGATTTAGGTCTACTCATTGTCGATGAAGAACAACGATTCGGTGTACGACACAAAGAACGCATTAAAACGCTCAAAAAGAACGTGGATGTGCTCACTTTAACGGCGACACCTATACCAAGAACCTTGCACATGAGTATGTTAGGCGTTCGTGATTTATCTGTTATCGAAACGCCACCGGAGAACCGCTTCCCTGTCCAAACTTATGTGTTAGAACAAAACACTAACTTTATTAAAGAAGCATTAGAACGTGAATTGTCTCGTGATGGGCAAGTGTTCTATTTGTATAACAAAGTTCAATCTATTTATGAAAAGCGCGAACAACTGCAAATGCTAATGCCAGATGCTAATATTGCGGTTGCGCATGGTCAAATGACTGAACGTGATTTAGAAGAGACAATGCTTAGTTTCATCAACCATGAATATGATATCTTGGTTACAACAACGATTATTGAAACAGGTGTGGATGTTCCTAATGCCAATACACTGATTATCGAAGAAGCTGACCGTTTTGGTCTTAGTCAACTGTATCAACTTAGAGGACGTGTAGGACGTTCAAGTCGAATCGGGTATGCTTACTTCCTCCATCCAGCTAACAAGGTCTTAAATGAAACAGCTGAAGAACGTCTACAAGCGATTGAAGAATTTACTGAACTTGGTTCTGGCTTTAAAATCGCAATGCGAGATCTCAATATTCGTGGCGCTGGAAACTTACTAGGTAAACAACAGCATGGCTTTATCGATTCAGTTGGTTTCGACTTGTACTCACAAATGCTTGAAGAAGCGGTTAATGAAAAGCGTGGCATTAAAGAAGAAACACCAGATGCGCCAGAAGTAGAAGTGGAACTGAATCTCGACGCTTATTTGCCAGCTGAATATATACAAAATGAACAAGCTAAAATTGAAATTTATAAAAAATTGCGTAAAGTTGAGACCGAAGATCAATTATTCGATGTTAAAGATGAACTTATCGACCGTTTCAATGATTATCCAGTTGAGGTGGAACGTCTTTTAGATATTGTTGAAATTAAAGTACATGCCCTCCATGCGGGTATTACATTGATTAAAGATAAAGGCAAGACAATTGAGGTATCGCTTTCTACAAAAGCTACTGAAAATATTAACGGCGAAGAACTATTCAAACAGTCGCAACCACTAGGTAGAGCCATGAAAGTAGGCGTTCAAGATAACGCAATGCGCGTGACGCTTACTAAATCTAAACAGTGGCTAGATAGCTTGAAATTCTTAGTTAAATGTATCGAAGAAAGTATGGCGATTGAAGATGAAGCGTAAATCACAGCCTAAAACAGCGTTTAATGGTGTCATCATACTGACGTTAGCGCTCATTATTGTTAAAGTTTTGAGTGCCATTTATCGTGTGCCATATCAGAATGTACTTGGAGATCAAGGATTATATGCATATCAACAGGTCTATCCCATCGTGGCATTAGGTATGATTCTGTCCATGAATGCGATACCGAGTGCCGTCACTCAAGTTTTAGGTGTCAATAGCTCTATTTCGACTTATTCGAAAGTGATGTTACGTTTGCAATATGTTGGATTTGCCATATTTGTCGTCATCTTTATTTGTGCACATCCTATTGCGGTTTGGATGGGTGATGACAGATTAACGCCAATGTTAAGAATGGCGAGTTTTAGCTTTATATTCATTGGTATCTTAGGCGTGTTGCGTGGATTTTACCAGACGAAACAAGAGATGAATATCCCAGCTATTTCCCAGGTAATAGAACAATTCATTCGGGTTGGCTTAATTATTATTGCGATTGTCTTATTTTCTCTTCATGGCTGGTCAGTTTACCAAGCAGGGACATTAGCAATTCTGGCTTCATCTATTGGGTTTTTAGGTTCCATGCTTTATTTAGTGCTGACGCGTCCATTTTCCTTAAAATTAAAGCACAACACAGTGCATGTAAATTGGCGACAATTATTCGTATCTATATTAATCTATGCATTGAGCCAACTTATCGTCATCTTGTGGCAAGTTGTCGATAGTTTCACTGTTATACACACGTTACAAGTGAGTGGGCTCTCGTTTAAAGAAGCCATCCAGCATAAAGGTATATATGATAGAGGTGCATCCTTTATCCAAATGGGCTTAATCGTCACAACAACATTTAGTTTCGTGCTCATACCTTTAATCACTGAAGCTATTCAACATCGTAATGATATTCATAAGAATCGCTATGCGAATGCATCAGTAAAGATTACTGTGTTGATGAGTTCGGCAGCGGGAATTGGCTTAATCAATTTGCTTCCACTGATGAATCGTGTCTTTTTCAAGAACAATGCACTCACTGCAACACTAAGCGTCTATATGGTTACAGTAATGTGTGTATCACTCATTATGATGAATATTGCGTTGTTACAAGTGTTAAATCATATACGACCTATATTGATTGGCATTACACTTGGATTGATGTCTAAAGCTATTTTAAATGTTATATGCATCAGTCAATTTGGTATTTTGGGTGCCAGTTTAAGCACCGTGCTATCGCTATTTATATTTGTGGGTGTGTTACAAATAGAAGTATTGAAGTATTATCGTTTTAGTCAGATGCGCTCGTTTATTATTAAATTAGTAGGTGGCATGGTTGTTATGAGTGTAGCTGTGCAAGCGGTAATGTTCTTGATTCCGAGTCACGGACGAATGATGGGATTGATTGAATTATTCATCGGTGCTTTCGTAGGAATTGGCATTCTGATTATATATATCATGATGTTTGATGTATTAAGCTATAAAGAGTTGAAATATTTACCTTTTGGAGATAAACTTTATCATTTTAAGAAAGGAAGACGTTCATGAGTCACACTATTACAATTGTTGGTTTAGGTAATTACAGTATTGATGATTTACCGCTAGGCATTTATCGCTTTTTAAAAAATAAACCCAAAATCTATGCGAGAACTTTAGATCACCCCGTGGTCGAAGAACTGAAGAAAGAACTTCACTTCGAAAGTTTTGATGATATTTATGAGGATAATGCAACTTTCGAAGAAGTGTACGAAACGATTGTGAATGAATTGATACAACGTGCACAATTCGAAGATATTGTTTATGCAGTTCCGGGTCATCCTCGCGTGGCCGAGACGACGACGGCAAAGTTGATCGAATATAGTCAATCGCATGATGATATTAATGTAGAAACTTTGGGTGGTAAAAGCTTTATCGATGATATCTTTGAAGCGGTAAATGTGGACCCTAACGATGGCTTTACGTTGTTAGATGGCACAGCTTTAGAAGAGTCAATGCTGAATATACGCACACATACGATGATTACACAAGTGTATAGTGCAATGGTGGCGGCTGATCTGAAGTTAACGTTGATGGAACGCTACCCTGACGATTGGGAAGTGAAGATTGTGACAGGTGCGCATAGTGGTGGTTCTCAAGTAATTACATGCCCACTTTATGAAATTGATCATCATGAAAATGAATTCAATAATCTTACAAGTTTATACATTCCTAAAGTGAACGATGATAAAGCATTTTATCAAGACTTTGACTTTGCGGTACAAACAATTGATTTACTTGTAGATGACGAGAAAGGTTGTCCTTGGGATAAAATTCAAACGCATGAAACACTTAAACGGTATTTGTTAGAAGAAACGTTTGAATTATTCGAAGCGATTGACAATGAAGATGATTGGCATATGATAGAAGAGTTAGGTGACATCTTACTACAAGTCTTACTCCACACAAGTATTGGCAAAAAAGAAGGTTATATGGATATCAAAGAAGTCATTGAAAGCCTTAATGCCAAGATGATCCGTCGTCATCCTCATATATTTGGAGAAGCACAAGCTGATTCTGTGGAAGACTTAAAAGAGATTTGGTCTGCAGCGAAAGATAAAGAAGGCAAAAAGCCTCGTGTGAAATTCGAGAAAGTATTTGCAGAGCATTTCTTGAAGTTGTATGATGAAACCAAAAATAAACACTTTGACGAAGACGCCCTCAGAAATTTTTTACAACAAGGGGAGAATCAATCATGAGATTAGATAAATATTTAAAGGTTTCACGACTTGTTAAACGACGTACGTTAGCTAAAGAAATTAGCGATCAAGGTCGTGTAACTGTAAACGGAAATGTAGCGAAAGCAGGAACTGATGTTAAAGAAAATGATGAACTCGTCATTCGCTTTGGCCAGAAGTTAGTTACTGTTAAAGTTACGGGTTTAAATGAACATGCTACAAAAGAAAACGCAAAAGGCATGTATGAATTAATTAAAGAAGAACGCATTAATGAAGCGTGAAATGTACAAGGAGGTGACAAGCAATGAGTAATAAAGTAGAGAATATAGGCAATCAGTATACCTCACAAGAAAATAAGAAAAAGCAGCGTCAAAAAATGAAAATGCGTGTCGTACGTAAACGTATTGCTGTATTTGGTGGCATACTTTTAGCAGCTATACTGATTTTAATCGTGTTGCTTGTCATTCAAAAGCATAGTAACGATCAAGATGCGGTTGAAAGAAAACATAAAGAAGCCCAATTCCAAAAACAACAAGATGAGGAAATTGCTCTAAAAGAGAAATTAAATAACTTAAATGATAAGGATTATATAGAAAAAGTAGCTCGAGATGACTATTATTTAAGTAATAAGGGCGAAGTTATATTTAGATTACCAGGTGACAATAAATCCTCTAAATCTAAATCATCCGATGATGACGATAACTAGGATGATAAAATAATCTGATTATAGCATTGTTAAATTACGCGAACAGGAATATAATAAGAATAAAATCGAATCTAACCAGGAGGATTTATTTAGAAAATGTCAATCGAAGTAGGAAACAAGCTTAAAGGTAAAGTTACAGGTATCAAAAAATTTGGTGCATTTGTAGAATTACCTGAAGGAAAAAGTGGTTTAGTACATATCAGTGAGGTTGCTGACAATTACGTTGAAAATGTTGAAGACCACTTATCAGTTGGTGACGAAGTTGAAGTAAAGGTATTATCAATCGCTGATGACGGTAAAATTAGTCTATCGATTAAAAAAGCTAAAGATCGTCCTCGTAAACCTCACCATAATAATAAATCTAATCATGGAAAGCCAGTTCAAAAAACTGAAGACTTTGAGAAGAAATTAAGTAACTTCCTAAAGGATAGTGAAGACAAATTAACTTCAATCAAACGTCAAACAGAGTCACGTCGTGGCGGTAAAGGTTCAAGACGTTAATATAAAATAGATTTAGACATACATCGAGCCATATTTAATACAATGAATAATGGTGGATAAGAACAAAATGTGGTGGCCATCAAAGAGAGATGTTGGTCGGTGATTGAACACATGTATCACTCTTACGGGGTGGGACGACGAATTCAAATATAACTCTTTTGAATTCTCGCCCACTCCTATTTTATTTTCGAAGTGAGGTGAGATAATGGAGCTTAACACAGAAGGATGGTCTAAAGATGCGCACTTAGTGGTTGCTGTTTCAACAGGGGTTGATAGCATGTCTTTATTACATAGTTTGTTGCATGATTATCATAATACATATCGCAAACTAACTTGTGTTCATGTGAATCACGGTTTGCGTCATCAATCTGTTGAAGAAGAACAGTTTCTTAAAGATTATTGCAGAGCGCATCATATTGAATTATATGTGAAACATCTCGATTTATCTCAAATAGTAGAAAAGGGTAATAGTATTCAGCATGAAGCAAGGCAACGCCGGTATGATTGGTTTGGTGAAATCATTCAAAAAATCGATGCTGATGCCTTGTTAACAGCACACCATCTTGATGATCAGCTTGAAACGATTTTTTATCGTTTACTAAGTGGTCGATCTACTCGTAGTGCTTTAGGTATGTCACTCATATCAAATTATAAACATTATCGTGTTTGTCGTCCTTTATTAGAAGTATCAAAAGAGGACATTTTAGCTTACCAACATTCGAACACTATTCCTTACTTTGAAGATGATTCCAATCAAGACACGAAATATGTGCGGAATGATATTAGACAGCGAATCCTTCCGACAATCAATCGCAATCCATTTCTCGATACACATCATTTGTTGAGGTTAAAGGACTGGCATGACAATGAATTACAGTTATTAAATGAATATGCGCAACATTTTATCACTCACTTCGTATTTGAAAATAAAGACGAGATGGGCTATTCATTTTCAAGGGAAGCCTTTAATACACTCAATTCAAATGTTAAAACAATAGTAATGGATCAACTATTTGAAAATTTGAAACTTCACTTTGCAATACCTCAAAAAACATACGATGAATGGTTTCAACAATTTCAAAATAACAAATCTCAATTTAATATAGATGTTACAGAAAAATGGATAATTCAAATTGCATATGATACATTAATAATAATGGCTAAATCAGTAGACAGAGAAAATAGCATAACAAGTATTACGATAGAACAGCCAGGTACATATCGATTCAATGGCTATAAAATTGATATTAATCAACACTTACCTGAGACGTCATACCCTCTAAAAATTCGAGTGAGACGTCATGGTGATGTGTTTAAACTCAACGGTAAAAAAGGGCATAAAAAAGTAAGTCGTTTGTTCATAGATCAAAAAATTATCGCTGATGAACGAGAGCGTATACCTGTAGTGGTTGATAATTCTAATGAAATCTTAGCTATAGGGTGCTTATATGTCCATGAGCGTTTTAAAGACTTAATAATGATTACGGATAATGGAGATGAATAATAATGCATAACGATTTAAAGGATGTTTTATTAACAGAGGAAGACATTCAAAATATTTGTAAAGAATTAGGTGAAAAGATTACAGCAGACTATCAAAATCGTCCGCTTGTATGTGTAGGTATTCTTAAAGGATCAGTCATGTTCATGGCAGATTTAATCAAACGTATCGATACACATTTATCCATCGATTTTATGGATGTTTCAAGTTATCACGGAGGTACAGAATCAACGGGTGAAGTTCAAATTATAAAGGATTTAGGTTCATCAATTGAAAATAAAGATGTACTGATCATTGAAGATATTTTAGAAACAGGAACAACATTAAAATCTATAACTGAGTTATTACAATCACGTAAAGTTAAGTCTTTAGAAATTGTAACACTACTTGATAAACCAAATCGTCGTAAAGCGGATATAGAAGCGAAATACGTTGGTAAAAAAATCCCAGATGAATTTGTTGTTGGTTACGGCTTAGATTATGGGGAATTATATAGAAACTTACCGTATATTGGTACGTTAAAACCTGAAGTTTATTCTAAATAAATGTATGGGTGGAACCTAAGTGAATACAAGCACTATTGATTTGCGTATTGCGTACATTATAACTATGCGTGTCGCTAGATATAGTGTAGACTCGATTTATACGCTATAGGTCCTTTTTGAAGTGAGTCGTATTTGTCTTTACATGATAAATGAATAAGATAGCAAAATTTAAAGAAATATATAGTTGGAATTGACTAAAATTGAAGAATCAATACGAAAGTTGAAATACTAGCCTGTCTAAGAAGTATTGTGTTACAATTTTTGTTAGTTTTATTATTGGAAGTAGGAGGAAATGACGCATGCAGAAAGCTTTTCGCAATGTGCTAGTTATCGCAATTATAGGCGTTATTATATTTGGGGTATTTTCGTTCTTAAACGGTAATGGAAATATGCCTAAACAACTTACATACACTCAATTTGTTAATAAGTTGGATAAAGGCGATTTAAAATCTTTAGAAATCCAACCTGAACAAAATGTATATATGGTAAGTGGTAAAACTAAAAGTGGTGACGATTACTCATCAACAGTTTTATATAACAATGAAAAAGACTTACAAAAAATTACAGACACAGCTAAGAAACAAGATGGTCTGAAATTTACAGTTAAAGAAGAAGAAAAACAAAGTGTCTTTGTTAGTATTCTAACAACACTGATTCCAGTATTAATCATTGCATTATTATTTATTTTCTTCCTTAGCCAAGCCCAAGGTGGTGGCGGCGGAGGTCGTATGATGAACTTTGGTAAATCTAAAGCTAAAATGTACGACAGTAATAAACGTCGCGTTCGTTTCTCTGATGTTGCAGGTGCTGATGAAGAGAAACAAGAATTAATCGAAATTGTAGATTTCTTAAAAGATAATAAGAAATTTAAACAAATGGGATCTAGAATTCCTAAAGGTGTCTTACTTGTTGGACCTCCAGGTACAGGTAAAACATTATTAGCACGTGCGGTTGCAGGGGAAGCTGGCGCACCATTCTTCTCTATCAGTGGTTCTGACTTCGTAGAGATGTTTGTTGGTGTTGGTGCAAGCCGTGTTCGTGATTTATTCGAAAATGCTAAGAAAAACGCACCATGTATCATTTTTATTGATGAAATTGATGCAGTAGGTCGTCAACGTGGCGCTGGTGTAGGCGGCGGTCATGATGAACGTGAACAAACGCTTAACCAATTGTTAGTTGAAATGGACGGCTTTGGGGAAAATGAAGGCATCATCATGATTGCTGCGACAAACCGTCCTGATATCTTGGACCCAGCCTTATTACGTCCTGGTCGTTTCGATAGACAAATTCAAGTTGGACGTCCGGATGTTAAAGGTCGTGAAGCAATTCTTCACGTACACGCTAGAAACAAACCACTTGATGAAACAGTTGACTTGAAGGCAATTTCTCAAAGAACACCTGGTTTCTCTGGTGCTGATTTAGAAAACTTACTTAACGAAGCATCATTAATTGCTGCTCGTGAAGGTAAAAATAAAATTGACATGCGTGACATTGAAGAAGCAACAGACCGTGTAATTGCAGGTCCAGCTAAGAAATCTCGTGTTATTTCTGAGAAAGAACGTAATATTGTTGCACATCATGAAGCAGGGCATACTATTATTGGTATGGTGCTTGATGAAGCAGAAGTCGTGCACAAAGTAACAATCGTCCCTCGTGGACAAGCTGGTGGTTACGCGATGATGTTACCGAAACAAGATCGCTTCTTAATGACTGAGCCAGAATTACTAGATAAAATTTGTGGTTTACTTGGTGGACGTGTTTCTGAAGATATCAACTTTGGCGAAGTATCAACAGGTGCTTCAAATGACTTTGAACGTGCAACACAAATTGCCAGATCAATGGTTACTGAATATGGTATGAGTAAGAAACTCGGACCGTTACAATTCTCTAGTAGTAGCGGTGGCCAAGTATTCCTTGGAAAAGATATGCAAGGCGAGCCTAATTACTCTGGTCAAATTGCTTATGAAATTGATAAAGAAGTTCAACGTATCGTTAAAGAACAATACGAACGTTGTAAACAAATCTTATTAGAACATGAAGAACAACTTAAACTGATTGCTAAGACATTGCTTACTGAAGAAACATTAGTTGCAGAACAAATCCGTTCATTATTTAACGAAGGTAAATTACCTGAAGTTGATTATGACGCTGCAAAAGTAGTTAAAGATGAAGATACAGATTATAGTGATGGTAAATATGGCAAATCTTACGACGATATTCGTAAAGAACAACTAGAAGAAGGCCATAAGGAAGAAGAACAAGATCGTAAAGAAGATCGTGAAATCGATAAAGAAAGACGTCAACAAGAAGATCGTGATCGTTCAGGAAGCGAATCAGACCATGATTCTGATTCAGAAGCGACTGGACATGAACAATCACCAAATATCGATAAACCATATGATCCAAGTAATCCTGATAACAGACATTAGTTAAGTTGAATTAAGTCTCTTTCTACTCATTCAATCATTGAAGTAGGAAGAGGCTTTTTTTAGTGTGAGATGATGCTCAGTGTGGAATGATAGAAACGTAAGGTATTTCGAAGGTATGCTTGTTTAAAATTAATCATAATGAGGTAGGCTTATTTGATTTATTTCGGGCTACTCGAATGTTTATTTTCAAAATGAGCAACACATTTCATATTACTAAACAACAGATGTATAATAGTCAATCAGTAATGAATTTAAAAATAAAACTTATGAAATAGATTAAAAATTAAAAGGAGAATGACAAATGACACATGATTATATCGTAAGAGGATTGGCATATGATGGCGAAATCAGAGCCTATGCAGCAATCACTACAGAATCTGTGCAAGAAGCACAAACTAGACACTATACGTGGCCTACAGCATCAGCTGCAATGGGACGTACGATGACTGCAACAGTTATGATGGGTGCAATGTTAAAAGGCGATCAAAAGTTAACTGTTACAGTAGACGGCAAAGGACCAATAGGACGAATTATCGCAGATGCAGACGCAACAGGAAACGTACGTGCATATGTCGACCATCCACAAACACACTTCCCACTTAATGCGCAAGGTAAGTTGGATGTGAGTCGTGCAGTAGGTACTGATGGCTCAATTCAAGTGGTTAAAGATGTAGGAATGAAAGACTATTTCTCAGGAGCAAGTCCGATAGTATCCGGTGAACTTGGAGATGACTTTACTTATTATTATGCTACAAGTGAACAAACACCATCTTCAGTTGGATTAGGTGTTCTAGTTAACCCTGATAACTCAATTAAAGCTGCAGGAGGTTTTATTATCCAAGTTATGCCTGGGGCTAAAGATGAAACAGTGACGCGTTTAGAGAATGCAATTAATCAAATGCAACCAGTTTCTAAGTTAATTGAACAAGGATTAACACCTGAAGGTATTCTTAATGAAGTTCTAGGAGAAGATAATGTTCAAATCTTAGATACGATGCCTGCACAATTTGAATGTAATTGCAGTCATGAAAAATTCTTAAACGCGATCAAAGGCTTAGGTGAAGCAGAAGTACAAAGTATGATTGATGAAGATCATGGTGCTGAAGCAGTTTGTCATTTCTGTGGTAATAAATATCAATATAGTGAAGGCGAATTAGAAGATTTATTAGCGACAATGAAGTAAGTATGACGCTAAATGGGATTGAATAATAGCTGAAAAGTATGTTTAGGGGAGATAGTTGAACCCATGAAATTTAAGATTGACGTTTTCGATATCACCAATTTGACGGTATCGTAGTAGTTAATCTTCATTCATGGTTCAGTTATCTCCTTACGTTTAATTTGATTTCTGTAGGGAAAAATTCTAATGTATATGTTAAGTATAGGTTTTTTATTGAGGACAAGACAATTCTGTTTCTCTTTTTAGAAAATTCTGATAGAATAAATCTATATCCGATAGGAAAACTAAGTTTTATAATTATATAACAAAAAGGAGTGTTTTTAATGGCACAAAAACCCGTAGATAACGTTACACAAATTATTGGTAACACACCTGTAGTTAAATTAAGAAACGTAGTTGATGAAGACGCAGCAGATATTTATGTCAAATTAGAATATCAAAATCCAGGTGGCTCAGTTAAAGACCGTATCGCATTAGCAATGATTGAAAAAGCCGAACGCGAAGGTAAAATTAAACCTGGCGACACAATTGTAGAACCAACAAGTGGTAACACAGGTATCGGTTTAGCATTTGTATGTGCAGCAAAAGGTTATAAAGCTGTCTTCACAATGCCTGAAACAATGAGTCAAGAGCGTCGTAACTTATTAAAAGCTTATGGTGCAGAACTTGTATTAACTCCAGGGTCAGAAGCAATGAAAGGTGCTATTAAAAAAGCGAAAGAACTTAAAGAAGAACACGGCTATTTCGAACCTCAACAATTCGAAAACCCTGCTAACCCTGAAATCCATGAACTTACAACTGGTCCAGAATTAGTAGAGCAATTTGAAGGTAAAGAAATTGATGCTTTCTTAGCAGGTGTAGGTACAGGTGGTACACTTTCAGGTGTTGGTAAAGTCTTAAGAAAAGAATATCCTAACGTTCAAATCGTGGCGATTGAACCAGAAGCTTCTCCTGTATTAAGCGGTGGCGAACCTGGTCCACATAAATTACAAGGTTTAGGTGCAGGATTCGTACCTGATACACTCAACACTGAAATTTATGATAGTATTATTAAAGTTGGTAATGAGACTGCAATGGATATGGCTCGTCGAGTAGCTAAAGAAGAAGGTATCTTAGCTGGTATTTCTTCAGGTGCTGCAATCTATGCTGCTATCCAAAAAGCAAAAGAATTAGGTAAAGGTAAAACAGTTGTAACAGTATTACCAAGTAATGGTGAACGTTACCTATCTACTCCTTTATATTCATTTGATGACTAATATTAAATAATTAAAGTTATATATATAGACGAAGATGTTGGCTAAGTTGCTATGATATCGATGTATTTTGAACATTGATATTGTAAAGACTGATTGGCCCTGCATCTTCGTCTTTTTTGTTATTGTGAAAACATATCATGTTCTGTAATTTTATATTTTTAATTAAAAATGAAAAATATACTCAAAAGCGTAGTCTATGAATGATATGATTGATAGTAAGTCGTGTAGTATTTGTATTTTAATTTTCAAAATTAAGAAAAATACATATACATCTACAAATAAAGTTATAAATTAGAAAAAAGGTGAAGCAAATGGCGAAAACAAAAATTATGGGCATACTGAACGTCACGCCTGATTCATTCTCGGATGGAGGTCAATATAATTCGGTTGATAAAGCGATTGAACGCGTCAAAGAGATGATGGATGAGGGCGTGGATATTGTCGATGTAGGCGGCGTTTCAACACGACCAGGCCATGAAGAAGTAACATTAGAGGAAGAAATGGAGAGAGTGATACCAGTTGTTGAAGCAATCTCACAATATGACGTACAAATCTCTGTAGATACATTTCGTAGTGAAGTTGCTGAAGCATGTCTTAAATTAGGTGCTTCGATCATTAATGATCAATGGGCTGGATTATATGATCCTAAAATGTTTAAAGTTGTAGCTCACTATGAAGCGGAAATCGTCCTAATGCATAATGGAGACGGACATAGAGATGACCCAGTTGTAGACGAAATGCTCATGTCGCTCATGGCTCAAGCTAACAAAGCAGAAATGGCTGGTATTCCTCAAGGAAAGATATGGTTGGATCCAGGTGTTGGATTTGCGAAAACGCGCGAAGAAGAAAATGAAGTAATGGCACGTTTGGATGAGCTTGTAGCGACTGAGTATCCTATATTACTAGCGACGAGTCGAAAAAGATTCATTAAAGAAATGATTGGTACGGATACCACGCCTTTAGAAAGAGATGAAGCAACAGCAGCAACGACTGCCTATGGTATAATGAAAGGTGTTAAAGCTGTTCGAGTTCATAACGTTCAATTGAATGCCCGTTTAGCTCAGAGTATGGATTTCTTAAAGGAGAATGAATATGAACGACATAATCTTTCTTAATGGTATGCGTTTTTACGGGTATCATGGAGTATTGCCAGCTGAAAATGAAATCGGTCAAGTATTCATTGTAGATGTTACTTTGAAAGTCGATTTGAAAGATGCAGGCCAATCAGATGATGTAGAAGATACAGTGAATTATGGAGAAGTGTTTGAAGATGTGAAGACTATCGTTGAAGGTGAGCCTTCTAAGTTAATTGAACATCTGGCTGAACGTATTGCAAAACGTATAAATTCACACTATAATCGTGTAATGGAAACGAAAGTTAGAATTACTAAAGAAAACCCACCCATCCCAGGCCATTATGACGGCGTTGGAATTGAAATAGTGAGGGAGAATTGCTAAATGGTTAAAGCTTTTTTAGGTTTAGGGAGTAACATTGGAGAACGTGAAGCTCAACTCGATGAAGCGATAAAGATTCTGAATAACTTTGAAGGTATTAAAGTGACTCAAGTCTCCGATATTTATGAAACTGAACCGGTGGGATATACTGAGCAACCTAACTTTTTAAATTTATGTGTTGAAATAGAAACGACATTGGCACCTCGCGAACTCTTGTCATGTTGCTTAGAGACCGAGCAACAATTACATCGTGTGAGAGTCGTACGTTGGGGGCCAAGAACTCTAGATGTAGACATATTATTATATGGCAATCAAATTATTGAAGAAGAAAATTTAACGGTACCACATCCGAGAATGAATGAACGTTCGTTTGTACTTATACCTTTGAATGATATTGCCTCAAATCAAATCGAACCTCGTTCCAATCAAACTATTGGAAATTTAGTAACGGCAGACGATACAGTTAAGAAGTATAAGAAATGAGAGATAAAGTAGAAATTGCTTTATTACATTTGCGCCGTCTTGTAGAATTAAAAGGTGAGAAGATTGGCGTTATGGAAATGAGAAATCATGCTTCATGGTATCTTAAGGGTGTCAAAGGTAACGGTCAAACAACTGAAGCTCTAAACGAAGCTGAAATCGAACCTGAAATAAGAGATGTTTTACAAAATTCCCAACAAGAACGCATGGAACAATCTATAGAAATACAAGAAGCTTAAAGGAGAGAAAGTTATGTCAGAAGAAATGAATGACCAAATGCAGGTCCGTCGTCAAAAACTACAAGAATTAATTGATTTAGGAATTGATCCGTTCGGACATCGTTTCGATCGTAGTGCGACTTCTAGTGAACTGAAAGCGCAATGGGATCAATACTCAAAAGAAGAATTACATGAAAAAGAAGACGAAAGTCACGTTGCAATTGCAGGTCGTTTAATGACAAAACGTGGTAAAGGTAAAGCTGGATTTGCTCATATTCAAGATCTATCAGGACAAATTCAAATATATGTAAGAAAAGATCAAGTTGGAGAAGAACAATTTGATATTTGGAAAATCGCTGACTTAGGTGACATCGTAGGTATTGAAGGTGTCATGTTTAAGACGAATACTGGAGAAATATCAGTTAAAGCTAAGTCGTTTACATTATTATCTAAATCATTACGTCCTTTACCAGATAAGTTCCATGGCTTACAAGATATTGAGCAAAGATATCGTCAACGTTACTTAGATTTAATTACAAATGAAGACAGTACACGTACATTCATTAATCGTAGTAAAATCATTCAAGAAATGCGTAATTATTTAAATAAACAAGGTTTCTTAGAAGTTGAAACACCTATGATGCATCAAATCGCTGGTGGTGCTGCAGCACGCCCATTCGTTACACACCATAATGCATTAGATGCTACGTTATATATGCGTATTGCCATTGAATTACACTTGAAACGTTTAATTGTTGGTGGTTTAGAAAAAGTTTATGAAATCGGACGCGTATTCCGTAACGAAGGCGTTTCTACTCGTCATAATCCGGAATTTACAATGATTGAATTATACGAAGCGTATGCTGATTATCATGATATTATGGATTTAACTGAAAGTATGGTCAGACACATTGCTCAAGAAGTTTTCGGTTCAGCTAAAGTTCAATATAATGGTGAAGAAATCGATTTAGAATCTTCTTGGAGAAGACTTCACATTGTAGATGCAGTTAAAGAAGCAACTGGAGTGAACTTCTATGATGTTCAATCAGACGAAGAAGCGGTTGCACTTGCTAAGGAACACGGTATTGAAATTACTGAAAACATGAAATATGGTCATATTTTAAATGAATTTTTCGAACAAAAAGTTGAAGAAACATTAATTCAACCAACATTCATTTATGGTCATCCAATTGAAATCTCTCCTTTAGCTAAAAAGAACCCAGAAGATCCAAGATTTACTGATCGTTTTGAATTGTTTATTGTAGGTAGAGAACACGCGAATGCCTTTACTGAACTTAATGACCCAATCGATCAACGTGAACGTTTCGAAGCACAACTTGTTGAGAAAGAGCAGGGTAATGATGAAGCGCATGAAATGGATGAAGATTACATTGAAGCGCTAGAATATGGTATGCCTCCAACAGGCGGTTTAGGTATCGGTATTGATCGTCTAGTCATGCTACTTACAGATTCACCATCAATCAGAGACGTATTATTATTCCCATATATGAGACAGAAATAATAAGTCTAACATTATGTTATATACAGCACTGGTCGCATTTATGTGATCAGTGTTTTTTTATTATGAAAGTCGACCTAATTAATAGAGGTGGTTAAGGAAATAGATGAAGTGAAAATACATATTCAAGTCATATGTTGTAGGTAATTGTTACTAGGTCGAAAGAGTTGTTTCGTTTCGATTGGTTAGTTATTGACTTATCTTTGTTGAAAAGACTGGTTATTTTCACAATAAAATATACAAATGCAGTATAAAATTGAAAATATTGATATAGATTTAGCTGATATCATGTGATAGAATATTACGAGTGAAAAGAAGCAAGTTATATAAAGAACTTTCCGACATTATTTTTTAAAAATGTTTATAAAAGTGTTGACTTGTTTGTCTGAATGAAGTAACATATAAAAGTCGTCAAAAACGAGCGCACTTGTTACGAAAATGTAAACGGAATTTTAACGGAGTGTAAAATTGACCGTTGCAAAGACTTTAAAAAGTGTGTATTATTAATAAAGTAAGTTAATTTTGTCTGGTGACAATGGCAAGGAGGTCACACCTGTTCCCATGCCGAACACAGAAGTTAAGCTCCTTAGCGCCGATGGTAGTCGGACTTACGTTCCGCTAGAGTAGGACGTTGCCAGGCAATATTATAAATCGGAGAATTAGCTCAGCTGGGAGAGCATCTGCCTTACAAGCAGAGGGTCGGCGGTTCGAACCCGTCATTCTCCACCATGATAGCCGGCCTAGCTCAATTGGTAGAGCAACTGACTTGTAATCAGTAGGTTGGGGGTTCAAGTCCTCTGGCCGGCACCATCTTTTGAGCCATTAGCTCAGTTGGTAGAGCATCTGACTTTTAATCAGAGGGTCAGAGGTTCGAATCCTCTATGGCTCATTACGATTTTATTAATATGCGGAAGTAGTTCAGTGGTAGAACACCACCTTGCCAAGGTGGGGGTCGCGGGTTCGAATCCCGTCTTCCGCTCCATTATTTTGCCGGGGTGGCGGAACTGGCAGACGCACAGGACTTAAAATCCTGCGGTGAGAGATCACCGTACCGGTTCGATTCCGGTCCTCGGCACCATCTTAATAAAGCGCCCGTAGCTCAACTGGATAGAGCGTTTGACTACGGATCAAGAGGTTATGGGTTCGACTCCTATCGGGCGCGCTATTTTATTATTGATTATTTAACTACATACGGGAAGTAGCTCAGCTTGGTAGAGCACTTGGTTTGGGACCAAGGGGTCGCAGGTTCGAATCCTGTCTTCCCGACTTCTTTCTAAATACTTTGGGGGCTTAGCTCAGCTGGGAGAGCGCCTGCTTTGCACGCAGGAGGTCAGCGGTTCGATCCCGCTAGTCTCCACCATTTATATTTTACTCTTAATATGTAGATGAACATTGAAAACTGAATGACAATATGTCAACGTTAATTCCAAACAAACAGTAACGAGAGTTACAAACTATTTAGTATTTATGAGCTAATCAAACATCATAATTTTTTATGGAGAGTTTGATCCTGGCTCAGGATGAACGCTGGCGGCGTGCCTAATACATGCAAGTCGAGCGAACAGACGAGGAGCTTGCTCCTCTGACGTTAGCGGCGGACGGGTGAGTAACACGTGGATAACCTACCTATAAGACTGGGATAACTTCGGGAAACCGGAGCTAATACCGGATAACATGTTGAACCGCATGGTTCAACAGTGAAAGACGGTCTTGCTGTCACTTATAGATGGATCCGCGCCGCATTAGCTAGTTGGTAAGGTAACGGCTTACCAAGGCAACGATGCGTAGCCGACCTGAGAGGGTGATCGGCCACACTGGAACTGAGACACGGTCCAGACTCCTACGGGAGGCAGCAGTAGGGAATCTTCCGCAATGGGCGAAAGCCTGACGGAGCAACGCCGCGTGAGTGATGAAGGTCTTCGGATCGTAAAACTCTGTTATTAGGGAAGAACAAATGTGTAAGTAACTATGCACGTCTTGACGGTACCTAATCAGAAAGCCACGGCTAACTACGTGCCAGCAGCCGCGGTAATACGTAGGTGGCAAGCGTTATCCGGAATTATTGGGCGTAAAGCGCGCGTAGGCGGTTTTTTAAGTCTGATGTGAAAGCCCACGGCTCAACCGTGGAGGGTCATTGGAAACTGGAAAACTTGAGTGCAGAAGAGGAAAGTGGAATTCCATGTGTAGCGGTGAAATGCGCAGAGATATGGAGGAACACCAGTGGCGAAGGCGACTTTCTGGTCTGTAACTGACGCTGATGTGCGAAAGCGTGGGGATCAAACAGGATTAGATACCCTGGTAGTCCACGCCGTAAACGATGAGTGCTAAGTGTTAGGGGGTTTCCGCCCCTTAGTGCTGCAGCTAACGCATTAAGCACTCCGCCTGGGGAGTACGACCGCAAGGTTGAAACTCAAAGGAATTGACGGGGACCCGCACAAGCGGTGGAGCATGTGGTTTAATTCGAAGCAACGCGAAGAACCTTACCAAATCTTGACATCCTCTGACCCCTCTAGAGATAGAGTTTTCCCCTTCGGGGGACAGAGTGACAGGTGGTGCATGGTTGTCGTCAGCTCGTGTCGTGAGATGTTGGGTTAAGTCCCGCAACGAGCGCAACCCTTAAGCTTAGTTGCCATCATTAAGTTGGGCACTCTAAGTTGACTGCCGGTGACAAACCGGAGGAAGGTGGGGATGACGTCAAATCATCATGCCCCTTATGATTTGGGCTACACACGTGCTACAATGGACAATACAAAGGGTGGCGAAACCGCGAGGTCAAGCAAATCCCATAAAGTTGTTCTCAGTTCGGATTGTAGTCTGCAACTCGACTACATGAAGCTGGAATCGCTAGTAATCGTGGATCAGCATGCCACGGTGAATACGTTCCCGGGTCTTGTACACACCGCCCGTCACACCACGAGAGTTTGTAACACCCGAAGCCGGTGGAGTAACCTTTTGGAGCTAGCCGTCGAAGGTGGGACAAATGATTGGGGTGAAGTCGTAACAAGGTAGCCGTATCGGAAGGTGCGGCTGGATCACCTCCTTTCTAAGGATATATTCGGAACATCTTCTACGAAGATGAAAAGGAATAACGTGACATATTGTATTCAGTTTTGAATGTTTATGACATTCTTTTTAATAATGGGCCTATAGCTCAGCTGGTTAGAGCGCACGCCTGATAAGCGTGAGGTCGGTGGTTCGAGTCCACTTAGGCCCACCATTTATATTGTACATTGAAAACTAGATAAGTAAGTAAATAGATTTTACCAAGCAAAACCGAGTGAATAGAGTTTTAAATAAGCTTGAATTCATAAATAATCGCTAGTGTTCGAAAGAACACTCACAGATTAATAACATATCTTAAAGATTAAGTTATTAAGGGCGCACGGTGGATGCCTTGGCACTAGAAGCCGAAGAAGGACGTTACTAACGACGATATGCTTTGGGTAGCTGTAAGTAAGCGTTGATCCAGAGATTTCCGAATGGGGGAACCCAACATGAGTGATGTCATGTTATCGACACGTGAATTCATAGCATGTCAGAAGGCAGACCCGGAGAACTGAAACATCTTAGTACCCGGAGGAAGAGAAAGAAAAATCGATTCCCTGAGTAGCGGCGAGCGAAACGGGAAGAGCCCAAACCAACAAGCTTGCTTGTTGGGGTTGTAGGACACTCTATACGGAGTTACAAAAGAACATGTTAGACGAATCATCTGGAAAGATGAATCAAAGAAGGTAAAAATCCTGTAGTCGAAAACATATTCTCTCTTGAGTGGATCCTGAGTACGACGGAGCACGTGAAATTCCGTCGGAATCTAGGAGGACCATCTCCTAAGGCTAAATACTCTCTAGTGACCGATAGTGAACCAGTACCGTGAGGGAAAGGTGAAAAGTACCCCGGAAGGGGAGTGAAAGAGAACTTGAAACCGTGTGCTTACAAGTAGTCAGAGCCCGTTAATGGGTGATGGCGTGCCTTTTGTAGAATGAACCGGCGAGTTACGATCTGATGCAAGGTTAAGCAGCAAATGTGGAGCCGTAGCGAAAGCGAGTCTGAATAGGGCGTTGAGTATTTGGTCGTAGACCCGAAACCAGGTGATCTACCCTTGGTCAGGTTGAAGTTCAGGTAACACTGAATGGAGGACCGAACCGACTTACGTTGAAAAGTGAGCGGATGAACTGAGGGTAGCGGAGAAATTCCAATCGAACTTGGAGATAGCTGGTTCTCTCCGAAATAGCTTTAGGGCTAGCCTCAAGTGATGATTATTGGAGGTAGAGCACTGTTTGGACGAGGGGCCCCTCTCGGGTTACCGAATTCAGACAAACTCCGAATGCCAATCAATTTAACTTGGGAGTCAGAACATGGGTGATAAGGTCCGTGTTCGAAAGGGAAACAGCCCAGACCACCAGCTAAGGTCCCAAAATATATGTTAAGTGGAAAAGGATGTGGCGTTGCCCAGACAACTAGGATGTTGGCTTAGAAGCAGCCATCATTTAAAGAGTGCGTAATAGCTCACTAGTCGAGTGACACTGCGCCGAAAATGTACCGGGGCTAAACATATTACCGAAGCTGTGGATTGTCCGTAGGACAATGGTAGGAGAGCGTTCTAAGGGCGTTGAAGCATGATCGCAAGGACATGTGGAGCGCTTAGAAGTGAGAATGCCGGTGTGAGTAGCGAAAGACGGGTGAGAATCCCGTCCACCGATTGACTAAGGTTTCCAGAGGAAGGCTCGTCCGCTCTGGGTTAGTCGGGTCCTAAGCTGAGGCCGACAGGCGTAGGCGATGGATAACAGGTTGATATTCCTGTACCACCTAGTATCGTTTTAATCGATGGGGGGACGCAGTAGGATAGGCGAAGCGTGCTGTTGGAGTGCACGTCCAAGCAGTAAGGCTGAGTGTTAGGCAAATCCGGCACTCGTAAGGCTGAGCTGTGATGGGGAGAGGAAATTGTTTCCTCGAGTCGTTGATTTCACACTGCCGAGAAAAGCCTCTAGATAGATAACAGGTGCCCGTACCGCAAACCGACACAGGTAGTCAAGATGAGAATTCTAAGGTGAGCGAGCGAACTCTCGTTAAGGAACTCGGCAAAATGACCCCGTAACTTCGGGAGAAGGGGTGCTCTTTAGGGTTCACGCCCAGAAGAGCCGCAGTGAATAGGCCCAAGCGACTGTTTATCAAAAACACAGGTCTCTGCTAAACCGTAAGGTGATGTATAGGGGCTGACGCCTGCCCGGTGCTGGAAGGTTAAGAGGAGTGGTTAGCTTCTGCGAAGCTACGAATCGAAGCCCCAGTAAACGGCGGCCGTAACTATAACGGTCCTAAGGTAGCGAAATTCCTTGTCGGGTAAGTTCCGACCCGCACGAAAGGCGTAACGATTTGGGCACTGTCTCAACGAGAGACTCGGTGAAATCATAGTACCTGTGAAGATGCAGGTTACCCGCGACAGGACGGAAAGACCCCGTGGAGCTTTACTGTAGCCTGATATTGAAATTCGGCACAGCTTGTACAGGATAGGTAGGAGCCATTGAAACGTGAGCGCTAGCTTACGTGGAGGCGTTGGTGGGATACTACCCTAGCTGTGTTGGCTTTCTAACCCGCACCACTTATCGTGGTGGGAGACAGTGTCAGGCGGGCAGTTTGACTGGGGCGGTCGCCTCCTAAAAGGTAACGGAGGCGCTCAAAGGTTCCCTCAGAATGGTTGGAAATCATTCACAGAGTGTAAAGGCATAAGGGAGCTTGACTGCGAGACCTACAAGTCGAGCAGGGTCGAAAGACGGACTTAGTGATCCGGTGGTTCCGCATGGAAGGGCCATCGCTCAACGGATAAAAGCTACCCCGGGGATAACAGGCTTATCTCCCCCAAGAGTTCACATCGACGGGGAGGTTTGGCACCTCGATGTCGGCTCATCGCATCCTGGGGCTGTAGTCGGTCCCAAGGGTTGGGCTGTTCGCCCATTAAAGCGGTACGCGAGCTGGGTTCAGAACGTCGTGAGACAGTTCGGTCCCTATCCGTCGTGGGCGTAGGAAATTTGAGAGGAGCTGTCCTTAGTACGAGAGGACCGGGATGGACATACCTCTGGTGTACCAGTTGTCGTGCCAACGGCATAGCTGGGTAGCTATGTATGGACGGGATAAGTGCTGAAAGCATCTAAGCATGAAGCCCCCCTCAAGATGAGATTTCCCAACTTCGGTTATAAGATTCCTCGAAGATGACGAGGTTAATAGGTTCGAGGTGGAAGCGTGGCGACACGTGGAGCTGACGAATACTAATCGATCGAAGACTTAATCAATTTTAAAATGTTTTGCGACGCAAAATCATTACTTACTATCTAGTTTTGAATGTATAATTCATTCACTTGTCTGGTGACAATGGCAAGGAGGTCACACCTGTTCCCATGCCGAACACAGAAGTTAAGCTCCTTAGCGCCGATGGTAGTCGGGCTTACGTCCCGCTAGAGTAGGACGTTGCCAGGCAAGTCAGAGACCGAAAGGTCTCTTTTTTTATGCCTAAAAATCAATCGGCGCCCCGAAGGTACGTAGTCTATTAGCTATGGAGAAAGAATGATTCTCTGCGAAGAGAAAGCGATTGAAGCTGATGAATTAAGGAACGAGCGCCACGAGTTTAGTCGAGCTAAATGAGTCAGCGAGAGACGCGAATGAAGAAAGATGCGAACGCTTGACTCAAGCAGAGGAAGCACCTTAGCGCCAGATGGTAGCCCGGCTTACGTCTAAAGGAGGTTGAGGCATAATTAATTGTCTCAGTTTTCTTTAACATATTGGCAGTAGATGTCTGAATTGAAAGTGCGCTTATATCAAGCTTCTTTCAATTCTAGCCATCCTTGCCGGGGTGGGACAACGAAAATAATTTTGTTAAATTATATTTCTGTTCCACTCCCTCTTACTTAATGGCATAAAGCCATTAAGAACCACTGAAATAATTGCCAGGCAAGTAAATCGTATGGATGCGATGAGCCGAATCGAGACCGAAAGGTCTCTTTTTTTATGCCTAAAAATCAATCGGCGCCCCGAAGGTACGTAGTCTATTAGCTATGGAGAAAGAATGATTCTTTTCACAAATGTTAATTAAAATACGATAGCCTAAAAGCTATCGCATAAGTAACACTAACTTTTAAAAAAGAAGTGTTACTTTATAATTAACGAGTTAATCAGGGCGTTCACATGGTCTTCTAACTCATCTTGTTTAATCCCGCCGAAACCTAAAATGAATTTAGGATATATAGAAGGTTTATCTTCATAGTTATACAATTCTAATTTTAGATTGTTCTTTTTTGCTTTCTCTAAGCATTGGGGTACACTCAAACCATTCATTACAGTTAAGGTGAAATGCATACCAGTCAAAGCGCCTTCTATTTTTAACTGTTCACTATATTGGGCGAGTTTTTTTAATATATAATTCAATTTATCTCTATAAATTCTTCGCATTTTATTTAAATGTCTTTCAAAGCTGCCACTACTCATGAATCTTGCAACCATATGTTGAAGATGAACGGGTACAGTATTTCCTTCTTTAAATCTTCTTTGTTTATAAGTGTTCATTACTTTTTCAGGCAGTACTATGTATGCAATTCTACAACTAGGAAATAGTGATTTTGAAAATGTACTGATATATATAACTTTTCCTTTAGTATCTAAACTTTGTAAAGCTGGAATTGGTTTGCCAAAGTATCTAAACTCTGAATCATAATCATCTTCAATAATATAACGATGCGTATCTTTTTGAGCCCACTGGATAAGTTGCGTTCTTTTTTTGAGATTAGTGACGTGGCCAGTTGGAAATTGGTGGGATGGTGTAATATATAAGACGTTATTTTGTGAATTTAGTATAGGTTGGATTTGTATACCGTTTTTATCAACTGGAACTTGTAAGTAATTCATATTCTTTTTATCTAAAACGTGTTTAATTGGAGGGTAACTTGGTTTCTCAATAATAAATTTTTCATGTTTCAGTAAGTTGGTAATCATATCAAGCAGTTGACTCGTAGAAGAACCAATGATGATTTGATTAGGATGACATGTTACGCCTCTACTGTTAAATAAGTAATGTGCAATTTGTTGTCGTAACGCATAAACTCCTTGAACTTCGCCACGTTGTAATAGATCGAGTTGATCATCTTCGAAGACATCTTTGGCATATTTTCTGAATATGTGCATAGGGAAGCTTTCTGAATCTATTTCAGCTAGGTTAAAAGCGTATTGAGGCCCATCATTGTTATAAGTTTCTTCATTGATTTCATTCCCCATATAATCATGATAAGACTCTGTATTGACAACAGGTAGAGATTCTATATCTGATACATAATAACCTGATCTAGGTTTTGAATAAATAAACCCCTCATCTAATAGTAGTTGATATGCATGTTCAATAGTCGTATGACTCATTGATAAATGTTCGCTCAGTTGTCGTTTAGAAGGAAATTTATCATTAGAATGGTATAGACCTTCAATAATTTGTTTTTTTAATTTTTCATATAGGGATAAGTAAAGTGGTTGTGTTGATTTCATATAAACTGGCCCCTTGTTTTATGTGCAAATTGTACCTTTTTAAATATCAGTTTATCTTTTAAAATGAATTTAATCAAGAAGTAAAGGGGTAAATAACATGTCAAAAATTGTTGGCTCAGAACGAGTAAAAAGAGGAATGGCTGAAATGCAAAAAGGTGGCGTCATTATGGACGTTGTCAATGCAGAACAAGCTAAGATTGCTGAAGAAGCAGGTGCGGTTGCAGTTATGGCACTAGAACGCGTTCCATCAGACATCAGAGCAGCAGGCGGTGTAGCACGCATGGCTAATCCTAAAATTGTTGAGGAAGTAATGAACGCAGTGTCAATACCTGTTATGGCTAAAGCCCGCATTGGACATATTACTGAAGCTAGAGTATTAGAAGCAATGGGTGTCGATTACATTGATGAATCTGAAGTATTAACTCCAGCTGATGAAGAATATCACTTAAGAAAAGATCAATTTACAGTACCTTTTGTATGCGGATGTCGTAACCTAGGTGAAGCTGCACGCCGTATTGGTGAGGGATCAGCAATGTTACGAACTAAAGGTGAACCAGGTACAGGTAATATTGTTGAAGCTGTTCGTCATATGCGCCGTGTAAATGCTGAAGTGAGTCGTCTGACTGTTATGAACGATGATGAAATCATGACATTTGCGAAAGAATTAGGTGCGCCTTTTGAAATATTAAAGCAAATTAAGGATAAAGGTCGTCTTCCAGTAGTTAACTTTGCAGCAGGTGGTGTAGCAACGCCCCAAGATGCTGCTTTAATGATGGAATTAGGTGCCGACGGTGTATTCGTAGGATCAGGTATTTTCAAATCAGAAGATCCTGAAAAATTTGCTAAAGCAATTGTACAAGCTACAACACATTATCAAGATTATGAACTGATTGGTAAATTAGCAAGTGAGCTTGGCACAGCTATGAAAGGTTTAGATATTAACCAAATTTCATTAGAAGAACGTATGCAAGAGCGTGGTTGGTAATTTATGAAAATAGGTGTATTAGCGTTGCAAGGTGCGGTTCGTGAACACATTCGTCATATAGAATTAAGTGGTCATGAAGGCATTGCAGTGAAAAGAGTAGAACAACTTGAAGAGATTGATGGATTGATTTTACCGGGTGGAGAGTCCACAACATTAAGACGATTAATGGATTTATACGGATTCAAAGAAGTATTACAGAATTCTGATCTACCAATGTTTGGCACCTGTGCAGGTTTAATTGTACTTGCCAAAGATGTAGAGGGAGAGTCAGGCTATCTGAAGAAGTTGGATATCACCGTCGAGCGTAATTCATTTGGTCGACAAGTCGATAGCTTTGAATCTGAGCTTGATATTAAAGGAATTGCAGAAGATATTGAAGGTGTATTCATTAGAGCACCTCATATTGCTCAGGTTGAAGAAGGCGTTGATGTGCTAAGCCGAGTAGGCGATAAAATTGTGGCAGTGAAACAAGGTAAATATCTTGGAGTCTCATTCCATCCAGAATTAACCGATGATTATCGAGTAACTGAATATTTCATTAATCATATGATTAAGAAGGATTGAACATTTTCTAATAAAGCGGTCATCTTGAAGATGGCCGTTTTTAATTTTGAGGAAAATGCATTTCAAAAAAGTATAAATTCTAAATTAAAAAATAAAAAAGCAAGAGTAACTCCCCAAGTTACTCCTGCAATAATTAAGTATGAATTAAATAAAGAATCCTGCGATGGCTGCTGAAATAAATGATACAAGTGTTGCGCCAAATAATAGTTTTAATCCGAAACGTGCGACGACGTCACCTTTTTTATCATTTAATGATTTAATTGCACCTGAAATAATTCCAATCGAACTAAAGTTAGCAAATGATACTAAGAATACTGAAGTGACACCTTTAGCGTGTTCAGATAAACCATGTGTTTTACCAAGTGCTTGCATTGCAACGAATTCATTTGATAATAATTTAGTCGCCATAATAGAACCAGATTGAACAGCGTCATGCCATGGTACACCTGCTAAGAATGCAAATGGAGCAAAGACAAATCCAATCAATGTTTGGAAATTCCATGTAATTGCACCGTGTGAGAATAAACTAAAGATACCGCTGACGATTCCATTTAATAAAGCGATGATAGCTATATAACCAATTAACATTGCGCCTACGATGACCGCAACTTTAAATCCGTCTAAAATGTATTCCCCGAGCATTTCGAAGAATGATTGGTTCTTAGTTTCACTTTCATCAACTAATAATTTATCATCTTCTTCATTCACTTTATAAGGATTGATGATTGACGCGATGATGAAACCACCAAATAAATTAAGAACAACAGCTGTTACAACATATTTAGGTTCAATTAACGTGAAGTATGCACCGATAATTGATGCCGATACTGTAGACATAGCTGATGCTGTTAACGTATATAAACGTTGTTTAGGTATGTATGGCAGTTGTTGTTTTAATGAAATAAATACCTCTGATTGTCCCAAGATTGCTGCTGCTACAGCGTTATATGATTCTAAACGTCCCATGCCATTAATTTTAGAAATTAAGAAACCTAAAAAATTAATAATAAGCGGTAAGATTCGCGTATATTGTAATATACCGATAAGTGCTGAAATAAATACAATAGGTAACAATACGCTAAAGAAGAATGGTGGGTTCTTTGGATCTACAAATTTAAAACCACCGAATACGAAATTGACACCTTCAGCTGCTTGCTTTAATAGGTAACTAAAGCCGTACGAAATACTACCGATGACACTGATTCCGATATGTGTTTTTAATAAAATAAATGCGAATATAAGTTGAATTACTAATAGTAAACCAACATACTTCCAGCGTATATTTTTTCTGTCTGAACTAAATAAGAATGCGAGTGCTAAAAAGAAAATAATTCCTATAATCCCAATCACAATATGCATATTTTTTCATTCCTTTAATTTTTTCTATTCTCTATCATACAATAAATTGAACGCGCTAACATCATAAAATTTAAATTTTAAAATCAAATTGGTTGAAAAAGGTCAAAGGTGGTCATATAATAAAGTCAAAGAAGGTCAAAAAGAGGTGATATCCATGCATAACATGTCCGACATCATAGAACAATACATTAAACATTTATTCGAGGAAACTAACGAAGATGTGGTAGAAATCCAACGTGCAAATATTGCACAACGATTCGATTGTGTTCCTTCCCAATTAAATTATGTTATTAAGACTCGTTTTACAAACGAACATGGTTATGAAATAGAAAGTAAACGCGGTGGTGGAGGTTATATCCGAATCACTAAAATTGAAAACAAAGATGCAACAGGTTATATTAATCACTTACTTCAATTGATTGGACCTTCTATTTCACAACAACAAGCTTATTATATAATAGATGGTTTATTAGACAAAGGATTGATTAATGACAGAGAAGCTAAAATGATACAAGCAGTTATTGATCGAGAAACACTAAAAATGGATGTCGTTGCAAGAGATATTATAAGAGCTAATATTTTAAAACGATTATTACCAGTGATTAACTATTATTAAATGAAGTGAGGTGTTTAAACGTGCTTTGCGAAAATTGCCATTTAAATGAAGCGGAAGTAAAATTAACAGTTAAAAGTAAAGACGGTACGCATGAAAAATGGGTATGCTCAATATGTGCTCAAGGCGATAATCCTTGGCATCAATCCCATGACGACACGTCTTACCATTCGCATCAAGACGATATAGAAGAAGCATTTGTGGTCAAACAAATATTACAACATCTCGCTACGAAACATGGTATTAATTTTCAAGAAATGGCGTTTAAAGAGGAGAAGCAATGTCCGACATGTCATATGACACTGAAAGATATCGCGCATGTTGGTAAATTTGGTTGTGCTAACTGCTACGCAACGTTTAAAGACGATATTATAGATATCGTTCGACGCGTACAAGGTGGACAATTTGAACATGTAGGTAAAACGCCTCAATCTTCACATAAGAAACTTGCAATTAAAAAGCAAATCGAAGAAAAAACGAAATATCTAAATAAATTAATAGAAGAACAAAACTTTGAAGAAGCTGCAGTGATTCGTGACGAAATTAAAGCATTAAAAGATGAAAGTGAGGTGTCTCGTCATGAGTGACATTCATACTAACATTAGTCAATGGATGAAAATGACTGAAGAGGCACCTGTAGTCATTTCTTCTAGAATAAGATTAGCAAGAAATCTTGAGAATCATGTTCATCCTTTGATGTTCCCGTCCGAGCAAGAAGGATTTCGAGTAATAAATGAAGTTCAAGATGCGCTTCCAGACTTACAGTTACAACGTTTAGATACAATGGATCAACAAAGTAAAATGAAATTAGTTGCGAAACATCTTGTAAGTCCTGAACTTATTAAACAACCAGCCTCTGCAGTATTGCTTAACGAAGATGAATCTCTAAGTGTGATGATTAACGAAGAAGACCACATTCGTATCCAAGCGTTAGGAACTGACTTGTCGCTCAATGATTTATATCAAAGAGCTTCAAAGATTGATGATGACTTGGACCAAGAACTAGATATTAGCTATGACGAACATTTAGGCTATCTTACAACCTGTCCAACAAATATAGGCACAGGTATGCGTGCGAGTGTCATGTTACATTTGCCTGGACTTTCCATCATGAAGAGAATGAACCGCATTGCACAGACGATTAACCGTTTTGGATTTACGATTCGAGGTATTTATGGAGAAGGTTCGCAAGTATATGGTCACATTTATCAAGTTTCAAACCAACTCACTTTAGGGAAAACTGAAGAAGAAATCATTGATAATTTAACTGAAGTCGTTAACCAAATCATCAATGAAGAGAAACAAATTAGAGAAAGACTTGATAAGCATAATCCAGTAGAAACGCTTGATAGAGTTTATCGTTCGCTAGGGATTCTACAAAATAGTAGAATTATCTCAATGGAAGAAGCATCCTATCGCTTAAGTGAAGTCAAACTCGGTATCGATTTGAATTATATAACGCTTAATGATTTTAAATTTAATGAATTAATGGTAGGTATACAGTCACCATTTTTAATAGATGAAGATGATGATAAAACAGTAAATGAAAAAAGAGCCGATTTATTAAGAGAACATATAAAATAGGAGGTATTTTATATATGCTATTTGGTAGATTAACAGAACGTGCGCAGCGAGTTTTAGCGCATGCACAAGAAGAAGCAATTCGTTTGAACCATTCAAATATTGGTACAGAACACCTTTTATTAGGTTTAATGAAAGAACCGGAAGGTATTGCTGCTAAAGTATTAGAAAGTTTTAATATTACTGAAGACAAAGTGATTGAAGAAGTTGAGAAGTTGATTGGTCACGGTCAAGAACAAATGGGCACGTTACATTATACACCTAGAGCTAAGAAAGTGATTGAACTTTCAATGGATGAAGCAAGAAAGTTACATCATAATTTCGTAGGTACAGAACACATTCTTTTAGGTTTAATCCGTGAAAATGAAGGTGTCGCAGCACGCGTGTTTGCCAACTTAGATTTAAATATCACAAAAGCACGTGCGCAAGTTGTTAAAGCTTTAGGTAGCCCAGAAATGAGTAATAAAAATGCTCAAGCAAATAAATCAAATAATACACCAACATTAGATAGTTTAGCTAGAGACCTAACTGTTATAGCGAAAGATGGTACTTTAGACCCCGTAGTAGGACGTAATAAAGAAATCACTCGTGTCATTGAAGTGTTAAGCCGTCGTACTAAAAATAATCCAGTACTTATCGGTGAACCAGGTGTAGGTAAAACAGCAATTGCTGAAGGTTTAGCACAAGCAATTGTTAATAATGAAGTACCAGAAACATTAAAAGAAAAGCGCGTCATGTCACTTGATATGGGTACTGTAGTTGCTGGTACGAAATACCGTGGTGAATTCGAAGAACGCTTGAAAAAAGTTATGGAAGAAATTCATCAAGCAGGTAACGTCATTCTATTTATTGATGAGTTACACACATTAGTTGGCGCTGGTGGTGCTGAAGGTGCTATTGATGCATCTAACATCCTTAAACCAGCCTTAGCTAGAGGAGAATTACAATGTATAGGTGCTACAACTTTAGATGAATATCGTAAAAACATTGAAAAAGATGCAGCATTAGAACGTCGTTTCCAACCCGTTCAAGTTGATGAACCAACAGTAGAAGACACAATTGAAATCTTGAAAGGCTTACGCGATCGTTATGAAGCACATCATAGAATTAATATTTCTGATGAAGCTTTAGAAGCAGCTGCAAAATTAAGTAACCGTTATGTATCTGATCGTTTCTTACCAGATAAAGCAATCGATCTTATTGATGAAGCAAGTTCTAAAGTTAGACTTAAAAGTCATACAACACCTAACAATCTTAAAGAAATTGAACAAGAAATTGAAAATGTTAAAAATGAAAAAGATGCTGCTGTTCATGCACAAGAATTTGAAAATGCAGCTAATTTAAGAGACAAACAATCTAAACTTGAAAAACAATATGAAGACGCTAAAAATGAATGGAAAAATTCTCAAGGTGGCGTAAGTACGTCATTATCTGAAGAAGATATAGCAGAAGTAATTGCAGGATGGACAGGTATTCCATTAACTAAAATTAACGAAACTGAATCTGAACGTTTACTCAATCTTGAAGATACACTCCACGAACGTGTAATTGGTCAAAATGACGCAGTGAATTCAATCAGTAAAGCTGTGAGACGTGCTCGTGCGGGACTTAAAGATCCTAAACGTCCAATCGGTAGCTTTATCTTCCTAGGACCTACAGGTGTAGGTAAAACTGAATTAGCACGTGCATTAGCTGAATCTATGTTTGGTGAAGATGATGCAATGATTCGTGTTGATATGAGTGAGTTTATGGAGAAACATGCAGTGAGTCGTTTAGTAGGTGCGCCTCCAGGCTATGTAGGCCATGACGATGGTGGTCAATTAACTGAAAAGGTAAGACGTAAACCATACTCAGTTATACTATTTGATGAAATTGAAAAAGCCCACCCTGATGTATTTAACATCCTTTTACAAGTCTTAGATGATGGCCATTTAACTGATACGAAAGGTCGTACTGTAGATTTCCGTAATACAGTCATCATCATGACTTCAAACGTTGGCGCACAAGAATTACAAGACCAACGATTTGCAGGATTTGGTGGCGCTTCTGAAGGTAACGACTATGAAACAATTCGTAAAACAATGATGAAAGAACTTAAAAATTCATTCCGTCCAGAATTCTTAAACCGTGTAGACGATATCATTGTATTCCACAAACTTTCTAAAGAAGAATTGAAAGAAATCGTTACTATGATGGTAAATAAACTTACTGCTCGTCTTTCTGAACAAAATATTAATATTGTTGTAACTGATAAAGCGAAAGAAAAAATTGCTGAAGAAGGTTACGATCCAGAATACGGTGCGCGTCCATTAATTAGAGCAATTCAAAAAACTGTAGAAGATAACTTAAGTGAATTAATCTTAGATGGTAACAAGATTGAAGGTAAAGAAGTTACTATTGATCATAATGGCGAAGAGTTTAAATATGATATTCACGAGAAAACGTCTTCAGAAAAAGAAAAGACAGAAGCTTAAATTGATATAACGCATAGAAAGCAAAATTGAATCAACGATAGTAATCTATGACAATGATTGGTATTCCTCTTTAATGGAGGGGTACCTTTTTTTATTCATAAATTTTTCTGTATGTTCAGATAAACTAATTTATCTTTATTTTTCATAGAATGCAGTGCGATGTATAAGAATTAAAATAAACTTAAGGAAATTAAATTTCTCGAAAAATCAATAATTCTCAACTCGCATAAGCATAAATTCATAATAATATTAATCGTTATCAAAATCATTCACATTTAATTTGTCATAATCAAATTGTCAGTTTAAAATAGATTTGTTCATAACAATTTGGAGGTGCAAAAGTGGCCAAGAAAAAAGTAATATTTGAATGTATGGCGTGTGGCTATCAATCTCCTAAATGGATGGGGAAGTGTCCTAATTGCGGTGCATGGAACCAAATGGAAGAAATTGTAGAGAAAGCTGCGAACCCTAAACATGGTGTAAAAACTAAAGAAGCAGCAGGAAAAGTACAGAAATTAAATAGTGTTAAACATGAGACGACGCCAAGAATTCTCACAGATTCAAAAGAATTTAACCGAGTACTTGGTGGAGGTATTGTAAGTGGGTCACTTGTGCTTATCGGAGGAGACCCAGGTATTGGTAAATCTACATTACTGTTGCAAATCTGTGCTGCGTTATCTCAAAGTAAAAATGTTTTATATATCACTGGTGAGGAATCGATAAATCAAACTAAACTACGTGCTGAGCGTTTAGAAGAAGATTCTAGTCAACTCAACGTTTTAGCTGAAACGGATTTAGAAGTTATCCACCAAACCGTTAAAGATGAACGTCCAGATCTACTCGTCGTGGATTCCATCCAAACCATTTATCATCCAGAAATAAGTTCAGCGCCAGGATCAGTGTCTCAAGTAAGAGAAAGTACACAAAGTCTGATGAATATCGCGAAGCAAATGGATATTGCGACATTTATTGTTGGGCATGTGACGAAAGAAGGTCAGATAGCAGGGCCGAGATTGCTAGAACATATGGTAGATACGGTGCTTTACTTTGAAGGCGATGAACATCATGCATACCGAATTTTAAGAGCGGTTAAAAACCGTTTTGGATCTACAAATGAGATGGGCATTTTCGAAATGAAGCAGAGTGGTTTGAAAGGTGTCTTAAATCCTTCTGAAATGTTTCTAGAAGAACGATCAACTAATGTACCAGGATCGACCATTGTGCCAACCATGGAAGGCACACGTCCTTTGCTGATTGAGGTACAAGCATTAGTTACACCTACTACGTTTAATAATCCTAGACGTATGGCTACAGGTATTGACCATAATCGGTTAAGCTTACTTATGGCAGTATTAGAAAAGAAAGAAAATTACTTGCTTCAGCAACAAGATGCATATATCAAAGTTGCAGGTGGAGTGAAGTTAACAGAACCGGCTGTAGACCTAAGTATTATAGTAGCCACTGCCTCAAGCTTTAAAGATCAAGCTGTAGACGGCTTAGACTGTTTTGTAGGTGAGGTAGGTCTAACGGGCGAAGTTCGTCGAGTCTCTCGTATAGAACAACGGATTCAAGAAGCGGCTAAACTTGGTTTCAAACGTGCGATTATCCCTCAAACAAATATAGGAGGGTGGACTTTCCCAGAAGGTATCCAAGTGATTGGTGTATCTTCTGTCCATGAAGCTTTAAAATATGCGCTCCGTTCTTCATAGAAAGTATTTTATGAAAAGAATGAAAATGTTCATCATGTATCAAAGAAGTATATATGTATTTGATGTTTTCATTCAACGCATGTCGTTTTTTACTACAATAAATTTACGCGTATGAAATCTCGATTCAATAATACTGAAATAAGTATACATACAGAGAATAGACATCCGTGAGAGGAGGATAAGGTTGAGTATCATTAGATTAATGGTGTTAGTTATTTATATTATTATCGGCGCTGCATTAGGAATTATTATTATTCCAGAAGTCGTAGCTGATATAGGTATGAAAGTTCCACCGATTATTACGAATCACTATGTAGATGGATTTGTAGGCATTATTTTATTTTTTGCTATATTTGGATTTTTTATTAAAAGAGTGACCCATGCTTTTAAAGAACTTGAACAAGTCATTATGCGACGAAGTGCAGTGGAAATTTTATTTGCAACAATTGGTCTGATTATAGGACTCTTTATCTCAGTTATGGTTTCTTTTATTTTAGAACTTATAGGAAATTCGATACTTAATCATTTTATTCCTATTATCATTACGATTATTTTATGTTATCTAGGTTTCCAATTTGGTTTAAAGAAACGCGATGAGATGTTAATGTTTTTGCCGGAAAATATGGCAAGATCCATGTCTTATAATACACGTAAAGCTATACCAAAGATTATAGATACAAGCGCGATTATTGATGGTCGTATATTAGATGTCATTCGTTGCGGTTTTATCGATGGCGATATCCTTATTCCTCAAGGAGTCATCAATGAATTACAAGTTGTAGCAGATGCAAATGATAGTGTAAAGCGTGAGAAAGGACAGCGTGGTTTAGATATCCTTAATCAACTCTATGATTTGAATTACCCTACACGTGTGATACATCCGACGAAGTCTCATAGTGATATCGATACATTACTCATTAAGTTAGCGCAACAGCATCATGCCCATGTCATTACCACTGACTATAATTTAAATAAAGTGTGTCACGTGCAAGGCATTACAGCATTAAATGTCAATGATTTATCAGAGGCGATTAAGCCAAATGTTCATCAGGGTGACCGCTTAAATATACTTTTAACTAAGATGGGGAAAGAACCTGGTCAAGGTGTAGGTTATCTAGATGATGGTACGATGGTAGTTGTTGACAACGCGAAGAAATTAATTGGTCAACAGGTTAATTTAGAAGTAGTGAGTCTATTACAAACTTCTTCAGGTAGGATTGTTTTTGCGAAACATCATGAAGAAGACACTCCCAATTCTGAAAATTAAATCAAAAGCAGGTTTCATGTGAAACGGTATATTTTGAACTGAAATATGAATTTTACATGAAACCTTTTTATATATAAAGGGAAGTTTGAAGAAGACTTACGTAAACAATAGACTTATCAAAGACGCATTTAAGTGCTACAATATTACTGAATGTTATGTAAGAATGAATAATCAATTATTGAGGGAAGTTATTCACAAAGGAATGGTCCAACACATCATTAACTTTTGAATAACTTTTTTAAAATTGAATTAAACCATCAAAAACTTGGCAGCTTACATGCTTAAATTGGTTTGAAAAGTGGCTAAAAAATAAAGAAATTACAATTGCTTTTAAAATGTAATGATTTCTTTTAATCAACTTCTGCCATTACATCAGCCCATAATTAATAATCATAGGAGTGAATATAATGAGTGAACGCATTAGAGTAAGATATGCACCGAGTCCAACTGGATACTTGCATATTGGTAATGCTCGAACAGCATTATTTAACTATTTATTTGCGAAACATTATGATGGAGATTTTGTTGTTCGTATTGAAGATACAGATAGCAAACGTAACCTCGAAGACGGAGAATCTTCTCAATTTGATAACTTAAAATGGTTAGGCTTAGATTGGGATGAATCTATCGATAAAGATAAAGGTTATGGTCCATACCGCCAATCTGAACGTGCGGACATTTATAACCCACTAATTCAACAATTACTTGACGAAGATAAAGCATATAAATGTTATATGACAGAAGAAGAATTAGAAGAAGAACGTGAAGGACAAATTGCTCGTGGTGAAATGCCTCGTTACGGTGGTCAGCATGCACACTTAACAGAAGAACAACGTCAACAATTCGAGGCAGAAGGCCGTAAACCTTCTATTCGTTTCCGTGTGCCTAAAGATAAGACTTATACATTTAACGATATGGTTAAAGGTGAAATTTCATTCGACTCTAATAATATAGGCGACTGGGTTATCGTGAAAAAAGACGGTGTACCAACATATAACTTTGCAGTTGCTGTAGATGATCATTATATGAAAATTTCAGATGTTATTCGTGGCGACGACCATGTTTCTAACACACCAAAACAATTAATGATTTATGAAGCGTTTGGTTGGGAACCACCACGTTTTGGACATATGGCCCTTATTGTTAACGAAGAACGTAAGAAGTTAAGTAAACGTGACGGTCAAATCCTACAGTTTATTGAACAATATCGTGACTTAGGCTATTTACCAGAAGCACTATTCAACTTTATTACATTATTGGGTTGGTCACCTGAAGGCGAAGAAGAAATCTTTTCTAAAGAAGAATTTATTAAAATCTTTGATGAAAAACGTTTATCTAAATCACCTGCAATGTTTGATAGACAAAAATTAGCTTGGGTAAACAACCAATACATGAAAACGAAAGACACTGAAACAGTATTTGAATTGGCTTTACCGCATCTAATTAAAGCAAACCTCATCCCTGAAAATCCTTCTGAAGAAGATAAAGATTGGGGACGTAAACTTGTTGCACTTTATCAAAAAGAAATGAGTTATGCAGGTGAAATCGTTCCATTATCAGAAATGTTCTTCCATGAAATGCCTGAACTTAATGAAGAAGAACAAGAAGTTGTCAATGGTGAACAAGTTCCAGAATTAATGAACCACTTGTATGGTAAATTAGAAGCTTTAGAACCATTTGAAGCTGCTGAAATCAAGAAAACAATTAAAGAAGTTCAAAAAGAAACTGGAATCAAAGGTAAACAATTGTTTATGCCTATTCGTGTAGCTGTAACAGGACAAATGCACGGACCAGAATTACCAAATACAATTGAAGTATTAGGTAAAGAAAAAGTATTATCTCGTTTACAAAAATATGTATAAGAGCTTTCAAGATTGTCATTTACATACGCTGAATTCATTTTTCTAAAAAGCGTATGTTACGACTTGAAATTTCACTACTAACGACCTATTATTATAACTATAAAATGAATCAAAGGATTAGTAATTAATCATTATATGACTCAGAGAGTGTGCGGTAGCTGCGAGCATACCATATAGATTAATGAATGCACCTTTGCTACTTTAAATAAATAATGATAATGAGAGTAATGAATACGATTATAAGTATCATTGCTGAATGAAGAGTGGAACCGTGCGATAGCGCCTCTAGCAACTGAATTGTTAGAGGTGCTATTTTGATATCATGAATTTTTAAATCAGGCACATGTATTAAAAAAGCATTGATGAAATAAAAATCAATTTGATTAGGCTAAGGGGGAGAAGGTCTTGTTAAAAAGAATGAGAGACGATATAAAAATGGTGTTTGAACAGGATCCAGCAGCACGCTCAACTTTAGAAGTTGTTACTACTTACGCGGGATTACATGCAGTATGGAGTCATTTAGTAGCGCATAAACTTTATAATAAAAAGCGCTATGTTGCAGCGAGAGTTATTTCACAAGTGTCACGATTTTTCACAGGAATAGAAATTCATCCTGGTGCTAAAATAGGCAAACGTTTATTTATTGACCATGGTATGGGTGTCGTTATTGGTGAAACATGTACAATCGGGGATAATGTCACAATTTACCAAGGTGTGACACTAGGCGGTACAGGAAAAGAAAAAGGGAAACGTCATCCTGATATTGGAGATAATGTTTTAATCGCCGCAGGTTCTAAAGTTTTAGGTAATATACAAATTGATTCAAATGTAAATATTGGTGCGAATTCTGTTGTACTACAATCTGTACCAAGTTATACAACTGTTGTCGGTATTCCAGGTCACATTGTTAAGCAAGAAGGCAAACGAATTGGTAAAACATTTGACCATCGTAATTTACCGGATCCACTTTTCGAACAAATCAAACATTTAGAACGACAACTTGAAAAAGCTAAGAATGGAGAGATTCAAGATGATTACATTATATAATACGTTAACACGTCGGAAAGAAACATTTGAGCCGATTGAACCAGGTAAGGTGAAAATGTATGTATGTGGTCCGACGGTTTACAATTATATTCACATCGGGAATGCACGACCTGCAATTAATTATGATGTAGTCAGAAGATACTTTGAATACAAAGGATATGAAGTTATTTACGTTTCAAATTTTACAGACGTAGATGATAAATTAATCAACCGCTCTAAGGAATTAAATGAAAGTGTCCCAGAAATTGCTGAGAAATATATCAAAGCATTTTACGAAGATGTTGGTGCTTTAAACGTCAAAAAAGCAACATCAAATCCACGCGTGATGAATCATATGCAAGAAATTATTGATTTCATCAAAGAACTCGTAGATGAAGGATATGCTTATGAAAGTGATGGCGATGTTTATTTTAGAACACGTCAGTTTAATGGATATGGTAAACTCAGCCATCAATCGTTAGATGACCTCAAAGTAGGTGCACGAATTGAAGCTGGTGAGCAAAAGGAAGACGCCCTAGACTTTACGTTATGGAAGAAAGCGAAACCTGGAGAAATTAGCTGGGATAGTCCATTCGGTGAAGGCCGTCCAGGTTGGCATATTGAATGCTCTGTAATGGCTTACCACGAGTTAGGACCAACGATAGATATTCATGCTGGTGGTTCCGATTTACAATTCCCACACCATGAAAATGAAATTGCCCAATCAGAAGCACACAATCACGCACCATTCGCTAACTATTGGATGCATAATGGTTTTATTAATATCGACAATGAAAAAATGAGTAAATCATTAGGTAACTTTATTTTAGTGCATGACATTATTAAAGAAATAGATCCTGATGTACTTCGATTCTTCATGATTAGTGTACATTATCGTAGTCCTATCAATTATAATTTAGAACTTGTGGGTGCAGCTCGAAGCGGTTTAGAACGTATACGTAACAGCTATAAACTTATAGAAGAACGTGAAGCGATTGCTACAGATTTAGAAGAACACACAGAATATATGAATCAAATTGATGAAATTCTTAAACAATTCGAAACTGTAATGGATGACGACTTCAACACTGCCAATGCTGTAACTGCATGGTATGATTTAGCTAAACTCGCTAATAAATATGTTCTTGAAAATACAACTTCCACAAAGGTATTCAATAAATTTAAAGAAGTATATCAAATCTTTAGTGATGTTCTTGGCGTTCCTCTTAAAGGAAAAGAAGCTGATGAGTTATTAGATGAAGAGATTGAGAAATTAATAGAAGAGCGTAATGAAGCCCGTAAAAATAAAGATTTCGCTCGTGCGGATGAAATTAGAGATATGCTTAAAGAACGCAACATTATTTTAGAAGATACACCACAAGGTGTAAGATTTAAGCGTGGTTAAATGATGAATGTTAAATTGTTAAATCCGCTTACACTTGCATACATGGGCGATGCTGTTTTGGATCAACATATTCGAGAATACATTGTTCTTAAGTTGCAAAGTAAACCCAATCGTTTACACCAAGTATCAAAACAATATGTTTCTGCTAAAAGTCAAGCACAGACATTAGAACGATTAATCTCAGATGATTGGTTCACTGAAGAAGAGTTGAATGTCTTGAAAAGAGGGCGCAACGCTAAAAGTTACACAAAAGCTAAAAATACAGATATTCAAACATATCGAAAAAGTTCAGCATTAGAAGCTGTTATAGGTTTTTTATATTTAGATCATCAACAAACGCGTTTAGAAGAATTACTTCATAACATTGTTGAAATAGTAAATGAAAGGTAGTGTGGATGTGGAAGATATCGTCATAGTAGGCAGACATGCAGTTAAAGAGGCAATTATTTCAGGCCATGCCATTAATAAAATTTTGATTCAAGATGGTATAAAAAAACAACAAATCAACGAAATTTTAAAAAATGCAAAAGCTCAAAAACTGATTGTTCAAACAGTACCGAAATCTAAATTAGATTTTTTATCAAATGCACCTCACCAAGGCGTTGCTGCATTAGTCGCCCCATATGAATATGCAGATTTTGACCAATTTTTACAAAGTCAAAAAGATAAAGATGGTTTTTCTACTGTAATGATTTTGGATGGTTTAGAAGATCCGCATAATCTGGGTTCAATATTAAGAACTGCTGATGCTTCAGGTGTCGATGGCGTTATCATACCTAAAAGACGTTCAGTAGCCTTAACACAAACTGTTGCTAAAGCTTCAACAGGAGCAATACAACATGTTCCAGTTATTCGTGTAACTAACCTTTCTAAAACGATTGACGAATTAAAGGATAATGGTTTTTGGGTTGCAGGCACTGCAGCGAATAATGCTACAGATTATAGAGACTTACAAGCGGATATGTCTTTAGCTATCGTTATTGGCAGTGAAGGTCAAGGTATGAGTCGCTTAGTCAGTGATAAATGCGACTTTTACATTAAAATACCTATGGTCGGTCATGTAAATAGTCTTAACGCTTCTGTAGCAGCGAGTTTGATGATGTATGAAGTTTTCCGTAAAAGAAATGAAACTGAGGCATCCTCATGAAAGAAAGATATTTAATTATCGATGGCTATAACATGATAGGTCAATCGCCGACACTCAGTGCGGTAGCTAAAGAAAGTTTAGAAGAAGCACGAGAACAACTTTTAGACGCTATTGCGAATTACAATGCACTGATTGCAGATGAAATTGTTTGTGTTTTTGATGCGTATGAACAATCAGGTATCGAACGCGAATATGTGTATCACGGTGTAAAAACAGTGTTCACTAAAGAAAAGGAAACTGCAGATAGCTTTATTGAGCGCTATGTCTATGAGCTATATGACAAACATACAACGCATATTACTGTTGTAACGAGCGATATGAGTGAACAACATGCAATATTTGGCTCAGGTGCCTACCGTATTTCCTCAAGAGAAATGTGGCGCGATTTAAAAGAAAATGAAATAACAGTGAGTAAATCCATTGATGATTTTAGTGAAAAGAAGCCAAGAACTCGAATTCAGCTATCAAATGAAATACTAGAAGAATTTGAAAAAATAAGACGCGGAAACCATCATAAAGACTGATTTGGTACTATTGCGAATTTGACCTTTCTTCATTTAAACTAACCTAAATTTATACGGAAGGTTAGGTAAATCAGTTTGAATAATAAACATCACGAGCAAACATCAAAGTGTTATTTTACTGATGCAAATGAAGACATTGATCAATTATTTATAACGTTACTTGAAGAATTAAGGCCATTTATTTTTAGAAAGATTGGTTACTTAACATCAAATCAATTTGATATTGAAGATATGTATCAAGATATTCTCATAAAAATGTATCTAGCTCTTCAAAATTTTGATTTTAGTAGGTCTATACCATTCAAAAGGTATTTATATTTTCTTATCCGTTCTGTTAAATATGACTATTTGAGAAAGTTGAAAGCTGAACGCCACCGTGAGCCATTACTTATAAATGAGTGTGTAGTGGATTACAATTGTGCTTTAGCAATTGATGAAGTTGAGCGGTCATTTTTCAGAAAAGAATTGTCGAAGGAATTCAACAAACAAGTATTTACATTAAGCAGAATGGAAAAGGAGATTATACATTTAGTAAGAAGAGAGTATAAACCGAGAGAAATAGCACATATATTAAGATTAAGAGATAAAGACGTTTACAATGCTATACAACGTTGTAAAATTAAAATGAAACGGCAATTAAAGAAGTAATATATGTAAGATAATTCTTATTATCTAAGCAATTTCAACCAGAAAAGGAAGTTTGACATTTATAACGACATTTATGTATAGTATATTGGTATTATAATGAGTAAAGGTGAATAAACGTGAAGAAAGTACCTTTAAATTGTGAAGTTTGCGGCAATCGAAATTATAATGTCCCTAAAAAGGAAGGTTCAGCAACAAGATTAACTTTAAAAAAGTATTGCCCAAAGTGTAATGCGCATACAGTTCATAAAGAATCAAAATAGAGTAATATTAAGTTGAATGTGACTTAGAATCGAGTCTGAAAATGTGGAGGTCTTACTAATGGCTAAAAAAGAGAACTTCTTTAAAGGCGTTAAGTCAGAAATGGAAAAGACAAGTTGGCCAACAAAAGAAGAATTGTTCAAATATACTGTAATCGTTGTATCTACAGTTATTTTCTTCTTAGTCTTTTTCTATGCGTTAGATATAGGAATTAATGCATTGAAACAATTATTATTAGGTTAGGAGTGAAGACATGTCTGAAGAAGTGGGCGCAAAGCGTTGGTATGCTGTGCATACCTATTCTGGATATGAAAACAAAGTTAAAAAGAATTTAGAAAAAAGAGTAGAATCTATGAATATGACAGAACAGATTTTCAGAGTTGTCATACCAGAAGAGGAAGAAACACAAGTTAAAGACGGTAAAGCGAAGAAACTTGTTAAAAAAACATTCCCTGGCTACGTACTTGTAGAATTAGTAATGACTGATGAATCATGGTATGTAGTTAGAAATACACCTGGTGTTACAGGGTTCGTAGGTTCAGCAGGAGCAGGTTCAAAACCGAACCCGCTACTTCCTGAAGAAGTGCGCTTCATTCTTAAGCAAATGGGACTTAAAGAAAAAACAATTGATGTTGAACTTGACGTAGGTGAACAAGTTCGCATTAAATCAGGACCTTTTGCAAATCAAGTTGGCGAAGTACAAGAAATTGAAGCTGATAAATTTAAATTAACTGTACTTGTAGATATGTTTGGTCGTGAAACACCAGTAGAAGTTGAATTCGATCAAATAGAAAAGCTTTAATCTGAATTTATAAAGGCTCATTTGAAAAACAATAAAAAACTTTCAATTAAAAGATGAAATTTTACTATTGATTTTTCAATAGGGCGAGTGTTAAAATAATGTGGTCGCGCTTTTAGAGCGTTCATTTCGTCACGAAATGTTTAAGAGTGGGAGGGCAAAACTGAGCCCTGTGACCACATCACGATATCAAGGAGGTGCACATCGTGGCTAAAAAAGTAGAAAAAGTAGTTAAATTGCAAATTCCTGCAGGTAAAGCGAACCCAGCACCACCAGTTGGTCCAGCATTAGGTCAAGCAGGTGTGAACATCATGGGATTCTGTAAAGAGTTCAATGCACGTACTCAAGAACAAGCAGGTTTAATCATTCCGGTAGAAATTAGTGTTTATGAAGACCGTTCATTCACATTCATTACTAAAACACCACCGGCTCCAGTACTACTTAAAAAAGCAGCTGGCGTAGAAAAAGGTTCAGGTGAACCTAATAAAACAAAAGTTGCATCAGTAACTAAAGATCAAGTACGCGAAATTGCTCAAACTAAAATGCAAGACTTAAACGCTGCAGACGAAGAAGCAGCTATGCGTATTATCGAAGGTACTGCACGTAGCATGGGTATCACTGTAGAATAATTGAAGTTAAACTATAAATTAATTTTTTAAAACGAACTTAATTTAGACGATAAAAGCAGGTAACAGAGAAGGTAAACAATTGATATTGTCTATTCATATGAGGTTGAGATAATGCAATCATTCGTTAAAGATAAGATGATTATCTCGCTCAATTTCCACTGTTATCTGCTCTTAACTTGCAAGAGGCAAGTAAATGTGGGAGGAAATTCCGCTAAAACCACTAAAGGAGGAACAATAAATGGCTAAAAAAGGTAAAAAGTATCAAGAAGCAGCTAGTAAAGTTGACCGTACGCAACACTACAGTGTTGAAGAAGCAATTAAATTAGCTAAAGAAACTAGCATTGCTAACTTTGACGCATCTGTTGAAGTAGCATTCCGTTTAGGAATTGATACACGTAAGAATGACCAACAAATCCGTGGTGCAGTTGTTTTACCAAACGGAACTGGTAAATCTCAACGTGTATTAGTATTCGCTAAAGGCGATAAAATCACTGAAGCTGAAGAAGCAGGTGCAGATTACGTAGGCGAAGCAGATTACGTACAAAAAATCCAACAAGGTTGGTTTGACTTTGACGTAGTTGTAGCTACTCCAGACATGATGGGCGAAGTTGGTAAATTAGGTCGTGTATTAGGACCTAAAGGTTTAATGCCAAACCCTAAAACTGGTACAGTAACGATGGACGTTAAAAAAGCAGTTGAAGAAATCAAAGCTGGTAAAGTAGAATACCGTGCTGAAAAAGCTGGTATCGTACATGCTTCTATCGGTAAAGTTTCATTTGACGATGAAAAATTAGTTGAAAACTTCAAAGCTTTACAAGACGTTTTAGCAAAAGCTAAACCATCTTCTGCTAAAGGTACTTACTTCAAATCTGTTGCTGTTACTACAACAATGGGTCCTGGAGTTAAAGTTGATACTTCATCTTTCAAACTATAAATTTAAAATAGTCAACACGATTACAGACTGAAGGAAGCAATCTTTCGGTCTGTAAATTTTTTGTTGACTTATTACATCAAAGCAGTTATATTATTAATTGTGATTATTTTACCTAAGACAGTAGGAGTTATTTATAACTTAAAACTTATCCTACCGAGGCTAAAATTGACTTGAACGTGATGATTAATGATCTTTCAAGCACTTTTTGCCGTGGGTAGAAAGTGCTTTTTTTATTGCAATTAAAAAAAGCACCAAAAAATATAAATGGAGGTGTCTGAATGTCTGCTATCATTGAAGCAAAAAAACAACAAGTAGATGCAATTGCTGAACAACTTAAAAATTCAGTATCAACAGTTATCGTTGACTACCGTGGTTTAACAGTAGCAGAAGTTACTGAATTACGTTCACAATTACGTGAAGCTGGTGTTGAGTACAAAGTTTACAAAAACACTATGGTTCGTCGTGCAGCTGAACAAGCAGGTATCGAAGGCTTAGATGAATTCTTAACAGGTCCAACAGCTATCGCAACTTCAACTGAAGATGTTGTAGCTCCAGCGAAAGTTATCGCAGGATTTGCTAAAGAACACGAAGCTTTAGAAGTTAAAACAGGCGTTATGGAAGGTAGCGTAATCTCAGCTGAAGAAGTTAAAACTGTTGGTTCATTACCTTCACACGATGGTCTTGTATCAATGCTTTTATCAGTATTACAAGCTCCAGTACGCAACTTCGCTTATGCAGTTAAAGCCGTTGGTGAACAAAAAGAAGAAAGCGCTGAATAATTGCGCATAATAAAATTAAAATTAATGGAGGAATTATAAAATGGCTAATCAAGAACAAATCATTGAAGCAATTAAAGAAATGTCAGTATTAGAATTAAACGATTTAGTAAAAGCAATTGAAGAAGAATTTGGTGTAACTGCAGCAGCTCCAGTAGCAGCAGCAGGCGCAGCTGGTGGCGGCGACGCAGCAGCTGAAAAAACTGAATTTGATGTTGAATTAACTTCAGCTGGATCTTCAAAAATCAAAGTTGTTAAAGCAGTTAAAGAAGCAACTGGCTTAGGCTTAAAAGATGCTAAAGAATTAGTAGACGGAGCTCCTAAAGTAATTAAAGAAGCTATGCCTAAAGAAGACGCTGAAAAACTTAAAGAACAATTAGAAGAAGTTGGAGCTACTGTAGAATTAAAATAGTTTCTACTTTCTAATTAAATAGTTAGGTTGAAACGTCATGTTCGACCAACTTCTTTAGTCTAGTCAACATGCATACAACCTGAATTCTTTGAGAAATTAAAACCCCGTTATTGCGATAACGGGGTTTTTAGTTAGTTTATGGTAATATATCGTATTTTGTAATCACGCACATGCGTATTTGATAAATTTGATTCGAGGTGGAGAAATGGGTCACTATTATGATGAAAATCCAGAAGTGAAAAGTAATCAAAAGAAAATTAGCTATCATTTCGATAAAACACGTCTAGAGTTCACTACGGATGCAGGAGTATTCTCGAAAGATAAAGTAGATTTTGGTTCAGACTTACTGATTCAAACCTTTTTGAAAGAGCATCCTCCAGGTCCTAGTAAACATATTGCAGATGTAGGGTGTGGATATGGGCCAATTGGTTTAACAATTGCAAAGATTTCTCCGCATCATCAGCTGTCATTACTAGACGTTAATAACAGGGCTCTAGCGCTTGCGGAAATAAATAAAACAAAAAATCAAATTGAAAACGCTGAAATTATTGAAAGTGATTGTTTATCAGCTGTAGATAATCAACGATTTGATTATGTTTTAACTAATCCACCCATTCGTGCAGGTAAAGATATTGTGCATCGTATTTTTGAAGAAGCTTATGAAAAGCTTAAAGCACAGGGCGAACTTTACGTTGTGATTCAAAAGAAACAAGGTATGCCATCTGCGAAGAAAAAGATGGAAGCTCTTTTTAATAACGTAGAAGTTGTTAATAAGAGTAAGGGATATTATATTTTGAAAAGTTCAAAAGGTTGATTTCAAAATCGTATTCTGATATAGTTATAAAATGTAAAAATTTATGTTCAATAAGTGTGTACTTTTACGTAAAAAGGATAAATAAATTAAGTATAAATATAAATCGAAAATGGTGTCATCATAAGTGTTGCCGTTTTCTTTTTGTCTTTTATATTCGTTATTGTTTCCTTTTAAAAAGTATCAGTAAAACACACAATTTTTGAGGGGTGAATCTGTTTGGCAGGTCAAGTTGTCCAATATGGAAGACATCGTAAACGTAGAAATTACGCGAGAATTTCAGAAGTATTAGAATTACCAAACTTAATAGAAATTCAAACTAAATCTTACGATTGGTTCCTTAAAGAAGGTTTATTAGAAATGTTTAGAGACATTTCTCCAATTGAAGATTTCACAGGTAACCTATCTTTAGAATTTGTAGATTATAGATTAGGTGATCCGAAATACGATTTAGAAGAATCTAAAAACCGTGACGCTACTTATGCTGCACCTCTTCGTGTGAAAGTACGTCTCATTATTAAAGAAACAGGCGAAGTGAAGGAACAAGAAGTCTTCATGGGTGATTTCCCATTAATGACTGACACAGGTACATTCGTTATCAATGGTGCTGAACGTGTTATCGTTTCTCAATTAGTACGTTCACCATCCGTTTATTTCAACGAGAAAATTGATAAAAATGGACGCGAAAACTACGATGCAACTATCATTCCTAACCGTGGTGCTTGGTTAGAATATGAAACAGATGCGAAAGATGTAGTATACGTTCGTATCGATAGAACTCGTAAATTACCATTGACAGTATTATTACGTGCACTAGGTTTCTCAACTGATCAAGAAATTGTTGATTTACTAGGTGAGAGTGAATATTTACGTAATACATTAGAAAAAGATGGTACTGAAAATACTGAACAAGCTTTATTAGAAATTTATGAACGTTTACGTCCTGGCGAACCACCAACAGTTGAAAATGCTAAAAGCTTATTATACTCACGCTTCTTCGACCCTAAACGTTATGATTTAGCAAGTGTTGGTCGTTACAAAGCTAACAAAAAGTTACATTTAAAACACCGTTTATTTAATCAAAAATTAGCAGAACCTATTGTTAATAGTGAAACAGGTGAGATTGTAGCTGAAGAAGGTACTGTATTAGATCGTCGTAAAATTGACGAAATCATGGACGTTTTAGAAACAAACGCTAACAGTGAAGTTTTCGAATTAGAAGGTAGCGTTATTGACGAACCTGTTGAAATTCAATCAATTAAAGTCTATGTACCTAATGATGAAGAAGGTCGCACAACTACTGTAATTGGTAATGCATTACCAGATTCAGAAGTTAAATGTATTACTCCAGCTGATATCATTGCGTCAATGAGTTATTTCTTCAACTTATTAAATGGTATTGGTTATACAGATGATATCGACCACTTAGGTAACCGTCGTTTACGTTCAGTTGGTGAACTTTTACAGAACCAATTCCGTATCGGTTTATCAAGAATGGAACGTGTTGTTCGTGAAAGAATGTCTATTCAAGACACTGATTCAATCACACCACAACAATTAATCAACATTCGACCGGTTATTGCGTCTATTAAAGAATTCTTCGGAAGTTCACAATTATCGCAATTCATGGACCAAGCTAACCCATTAGCTGAGTTGACTCATAAACGTCGTCTATCAGCACTAGGACCTGGTGGTTTAACACGTGAACGTGCTCAAATGGAAGTGCGTGACGTTCACTATTCTCACTATGGCCGTATGTGTCCAATCGAAACACCTGAGGGTCCAAACATTGGTTTAATCAACTCATTATCAAGTTATGCACGAGTAAATGAATTTGGTTTTATTGAAACACCTTATCGTAAAGTAGATTTAGATACGAACTCTATCACTGACCAAATTGATTACTTAACTGCTGATGAAGAAGATAGTTACGTTGTTGCCCAAGCGAACTCTCGTTTAGACGAAAATGGTCGTTTCTTAGATGACGAAGTTGTTTGTCGTTTCCGTGGTAATAACACAGTTATGGCTAAAGAGAAAATGGACTACATGGATGTATCTCCTAAACAAGTAGTATCTGCAGCGACAGCTTGTATTCCATTCTTAGAAAATGATGACTCTAACCGTGCATTAATGGGTGCGAACATGCAACGTCAAGCAGTACCATTGATGAATCCAGAAGCGCCATTTGTTGGTACAGGTATGGAACATGTAGCCGCACGTGATTCAGGTGCAGCGATTACTGCTAAACATAGAGGACGCGTTGAACACGTTGAATCTAACGAAGTATTAGTACGTCGCTTAGTAGAAGAAAACGGCACTGAACATGAAGGTGAATTAGATCGTTACCCATTAGCTAAATTCAAACGTTCAAACTCTGGTACATGTTATAACCAACGTCCAATTGTTTCTGTTGGTGATGTAGTAGAATACAATGAAATTTTAGCTGACGGTCCTTCAATGGAATTAGGTGAAATGGCATTAGGACGTAACGTTGTAGTTGGTTTCATGACTTGGGACGGTTATAACTACGAGGATGCTGTTATCATGAGTGAACGTTTAGTTAAAGATGACGTTTATACTTCTATTCACATTGAAGAATATGAATCTGAAGCTCGTGATACTAAGTTAGGACCTGAAGAAATTACTCGTGACATTCCTAACGTATCTGAAAGTGCACTTAAAAACTTAGACGATCGCGGTATCGTTTATGTTGGTGCTGAAGTTAAAGACGGTGACATCTTAGTAGGTAAAGTAACGCCTAAAGGTGTAACTGAATTAACAGCTGAAGAAAGATTATTACATGCTATCTTCGGTGAAAAGGCTCGTGAAGTCCGCGATACATCATTACGTGTACCACATGGTGCAGGCGGTATCGTTCTAGATGTTAAAGTATTCAATCGTGAAGAAGGCGATGATACGTTATCTCCAGGTGTAAACCAATTGGTACGTGTTTATATCGTTCAAAAACGTAAAATTCATGTAGGGGACAAAATGTGTGGTCGTCACGGTAACAAAGGTGTTATCTCTAAAATTGTTCCTGAAGAAGATATGCCATACTTACCAGATGGTCGTCCAATCGACATCATGTTAAACCCACTTGGTGTACCATCACGTATGAACATCGGACAAGTACTTGAGTTGCATTTAGGTATGGCTGCTAAGAACTTAGGCATCCATGTAGCATCTCCAGTATTCGATGGTGCAAACGATGATGATGTATGGTCAACAATTGAAGAAGCAGGTATGGCTCGTGATGGTAAAACTGTATTATACGATGGACGTACAGGTGAACCATTCGATAACCGTATTTCTGTAGGTGTCATGTACATGCTTAAACTTGCTCACATGGTTGACGATAAATTACACGCACGTTCAACTGGACCATACTCACTTGTTACACAACAACCACTTGGTGGTAAAGCACAATTCGGTGGTCAACGTTTCGGTGAGATGGAGGTATGGGCACTTGAAGCATATGGTGCTGCATACACATTACAAGAAATCTTAACTTATAAATCTGACGATACAGTAGGTCGTGTTAAAACTTACGAATCTATCGTTAAAGGTGAAAATATCTCTAGACCAAGTGTTCCAGAATCATTCAGAGTATTGATGAAAGAATTACAAAGTTTAGGATTAGATGTTAAAGTGATGGACGAGCAAGACAACGAAATTGAAATGGCGGACGTTGATGATGAAGATGCAACTGAACGCAAAGTAGATTTACAACAAAAAAATGCTCCCGAATCACAAAAAGAAACAACTGATTAATAAGCACTTAAGATAAATGAATCCTAAAGAGGTTATGAGATGGTTGCCATTTCAACCTCTTTAAGGTATTCGATTTCAATGAATGTAAATCAATCAAATAGCACAGCTAATCTAAATTGAAGGAGGTAGGCTCCTTGATTGATGTAAATAATTTCCATTATATGAAAATAGGATTAGCTTCACCTGAAAAAATTCGTTCTTGGTCTTATGGTGAAGTTAAGAAACCTGAAACAATAAACTATCGTACTTTAAAACCAGAAAAAGATGGTCTTTTCTGTGAAAGAATTTTCGGACCTACGAAAGACTGGGAATGTAGTTGTGGTAAGTACAAACGTGTACGCTACAAAGGTATGGTATGTGATAGATGTGGCGTTGAAGTAACTAAATCAAAAGTGCGTCGTGAAAGAATGGGACACATAGAATTAGCAGCACCTGTATCACATATTTGGTATTTCAAAGGAATTCCAAGTCGTATGGGTCTATTGCTTGATATGTCTCCAAGAGCATTAGAAGAAGTCATCTACTTCGCTTCTTATGTTGTAGTTGATCCAGGTCCAACTGGTTTAGAAAAGAAAACTTTACTATCTGAAGCTGAATTCAGAGAATACTATGACAAATATCCAAATCAATTCGTAGCTAAAATGGGTGCTGAAGGAATTAAAGACCTATTAGAAGAAATTGATTTAGATGAAGAATTAAAAATGTTACGTGACGAGTTAGAATCAGCTACTGGTCAAAGATTAACTCGTGCAATCAAACGTTTAGAAGTTGTTGAATCATTTAGAAATTCTGGTAATAATCCTTCATGGATGATTTTAGATGTACTTCCAATTATTCCACCAGAAATTCGTCCAATGGTTCAATTAGACGGCGGACGTTTTGCAACAAGTGACTTAAACGATTTATATCGTCGTGTGATCAACCGTAACAATCGTTTAAAACGTTTATTAGATTTAGGTGCTCCTGGCATCATCGTTCAAAACGAAAAACGTATGTTACAAGAAGCAGTAGATGCTTTAATTGATAACGGTCGCCGTGGTCGTCCAGTAACTGGTCCAGGCAACCGTCCATTGAAATCACTTTCACATATGTTGAAAGGTAAACAAGGTCGTTTCCGTCAAAACTTACTTGGTAAACGTGTTGACTACTCTGGACGTTCAGTTATTGCGGTAGGACCTAGCTTGAAAATGTATCAATGTGGTTTACCGAAAGAAATGGCACTTGAACTATTCAAACCATTTGTAATGAAAGAATTAGTTCAACGTGAAATCGCAACAAACATTAAAAATGCGAAAAGTAAAATCGAACGTATGGATGACGAAGTTTGGGACGTATTAGAAGATGTTATTACTGAACATCCAGTACTACTTAACCGTGCGCCTACGCTTCACAGATTAGGTATCCAAGCATTTGAACCAACATTAGTTGAAGGACGTGCAATCCGTCTTCACCCACTTGTAACTACTGCTTACAACGCAGACTTTGATGGTGACCAAATGGCTGTTCACGTACCTCTATCTAAAGAAGCTCAAGCCGAAGCACGTATGTTAATGTTAGCTGCTCAAAACATCCTTAACCCTAAAGATGGTAAGCCTGTCGTTACACCATCTCAAGATATGGTATTAGGTAACTATTACTTAACATTAGAACGTAAAGATGCTGTTAATACTGGTGCTATCTTTAATGATACAAACGAAGTATTAAAAGCATATGCGAATGGCTATGTTCATTTACACACTCGTATTGGTGTACATGCAAGCTCATTCAACAATCCAACGTTCACTGATGAACAAAATAGTAAAATTTTAGCTACGTCTGTAGGTAAAATTATTTTCAATGAAATTATTCCGGATTCGTTTGCATATATAAATGAACCAAGCCAAACAAACTTAGAAAGTACAACACCTGATAGATACTTTGTAGACCCTACACAATTAGGTGAAGGTGGCTTAAAAGAATACTTTGAAAATGAAGAACTTATTGAGCCATTTAATAAGAAATTCTTAGGAAATATCATTGCAGAAGTATTCAACAGATTCAGTATTACAGATACTTCTATGATGTTAGATAGAATGAAAGACTTAGGTTTCAAATTCTCATCTAAAGCTGGTATTACAGTTGGTGTATCTGACATCGTGGTACTTCCAGATAAACAAGATATCTTAGACGAACACGAAAAATTAGTTGAACGTGTTACTAAGCAATTTAACCGTGGTTTAATCACTGAAGATGAACGTTATAACGCTGTTGTTGAAATTTGGACTGATGCGAAAGACCAAATTCAAGGCGAATTAATGCAATCACTTGAGAAAACAAACCCAATCTTCATGATGAGTGACTCTGGTGCCCGTGGTAACGCATCTAACTTCACGCAATTAGCAGGTATGCGTGGATTAATGGCTGCACCATCAGGTAAGATCATCGAGTTACCTATCACATCTTCATTCCGTGAAGGTTTAACAGTGTTAGAATACTTCATTTCTACACACGGTGCGCGTAAAGGTCTTGCCGATACAGCCCTTAAAACAGCTGACTCAGGTTACCTTACTCGTCGTCTTGTTGACGTTGCACAAGATGTTATCGTTCGTGAAGAAGACTGTGGTACTGACAGAGGTTTATTAGTTTCTGATATCAAAGAAGGTACAGAAATGATCGAACCGTTTATTGAACGTATCGAAGGTCGTTATTCTAAAGAAACAATTCGTCATCCTGAGACTGATGAAATTATTATCCGTCCAGATGAACTCATCACAGCAGATATCGCTAAACAAATCACAGATGCTGGTATCGAACAAATGTACATCCGCTCAGCATTTACTTGTAACACGCGTCACGGTGTATGTGAAAAATGTTACGGTAAAAACCTTGCAACTGGTGAAAAAGTTGAAGTGGGTGAAGCAGTTGGTACAATTGCCGCTCAATCAATCGGTGAACCAGGTACACAGCTTACAATGCGTACATTCCACACAGGTGGTGTAGCAGGAAGCGATATCACACAAGGTCTTCCACGTATTCAAGAGATCTTCGAAGCGCGTAACCCTAAAGGTCAAGCGGTTATTACTGAAATCGAAGGTGTCGTTGAAGATATTAAATTAGCTAAAGACCGTCAACAAGAAATCATCGTTAAAGGTGCTAATGAAACTAGATCTTATCTAGCTTCAGGTACTTCAAGACTTAAAGTAGAAGTAGGTCAATCTGTAGAACGTGGTGAAGTTCTTACAGAAGGTTCTATTGAACCTAAGAACTACTTAGCCGTTGCTGGCTTGAATGCAACTGAAAGTTACTTACTTAAAGAAGTACAAAAAGTTTACCGTATGCAAGGTGTTGAAATTGACGATAAACACGTTGAAGTAATGGTAAGACAAATGTTACGTAAAGTTCGTATAATCGAAGCTGGTGACACTAAATTATTACCAGGTTCACTTGTAGACATCCACAGCTTTACAGATGCTAACAGAGAAGCATTCAAACATCGTAAACGCCCTGCAACTTCTAAACCAGTATTGCTTGGTATTACTAAAGCTTCTCTTGAAACTGAAAGCTTCTTATCAGCTGCATCATTCCAAGAAACAACACGTGTACTTACAGATGCGGCTATTAAAGGTAAACGCGATGACTTACTCGGACTTAAAGAAAACGTTATTATCGGTAAGTTGATTCCAGCTGGTACTGGTATGAGACGTTATAGTGATATTCAATATGAGAAAACATCAGCTCCTGTAACAGAAGTTGATGAAGAAGTAGAAATCACTGAATAAGATATTCTTTGAGAGTGGGAGAGACCATTTCCCACTCTCTTATATTAATTTATAAAAGCATAGATATAATGTTGACTATGTGTACTAAAAAATGTTAATATATTAAAGGTTGATGCAAGCAGAACTTTGGAGGATATGTACATGTCTAATGAAAAAGTTGCACGCTTTAACAAACAACACTATGTAGTTGGTCTTAAAGAAACGCTTAAAGCGTTAAAGAAAGATCAAGTTACATCATTGATTATTGCTAAAGACGTTGAAGTTCATCTATTGACTCGCGTGTTAAGCTATATCAATCAAGAAAATATACCAGTTACATTTTTCCGAAGCCAACGTGCTTTAGGAGAATATGTAGGTATCAACGTTAATGCAACGATTGTTGCGTTATTGAATGAGAATTAGTAAGTATTTTACTTACTAAATTTTATTTAACCTTAAAATGAACCACCTGGATGTGTGGGATTAAAAAATGAAGAGAGGAGGACACATTCAATGCCAACTATTAACCAATTAGTACGTAAACCAAGAAAAAGCAAATCTAAAAAATCAGATTCACCAGCTTTAAACAGAGGTTTCAATAGTAAAAAGAAACAATTTACTCACTTAAACTCACCTCAAAAACGTGGTGTTTGTACTCGTGTAGGTACTATGACACCTAAAAAACCTAACTCAGCGTTACGTAAATATGCACGTGTGCGTTTATCAAACAACATTGAAATCAACGCATACATCCCTGGTATCGGACACAACTTACAAGAACACAGTGTAGTACTTGTACGTGGTGGACGTGTAAAAGACTTACCTGGTGTGCGTTATCATATCGTACGTGGTGCACTTGATACTTCAGGTGTTGATGGACGTAGACAAGGACGTTCATTATACGGAACTAAAAAACCTAAAAATTAAGTTTAAGATTACGTAAATTTTAAATACATTTTTAAAGATTATACTATAATAGGAAGGGAGGATTTACATTATGCCTCGTAAAGGATCAGTACCAAAAAGAGACGTATTACCGGATCCAATTCATAACTCTAAGTTAGTTACTAAATTAATTAACAAAATTATGTTAGACGGTAAACGCGGAACAGCTCAAAGAATTCTTTATTCTGCATTCGACCTAGTTGAACAACGTAGTGGTCGTGATGCATTAGAAGTATTCGAAGAAGCAATCAATAACATTATGCCAGTATTAGAAGTTAAAGCTCGTCGTGTGGGTGGTTCTAACTACCAAGTACCAGTTGAGGTACGCCCAGAACGTCGTACTACTTTAGGATTACGTTGGTTAGTAAACTATGCTCGTCTTCGTGGTGAGAAAACTATGGAAGATCGTTTAGCTAACGAAATCTTAGACGCTGCAAATAATACAGGTGGTGCAGTCAAAAAACGTGAGGACACTCACAAAATGGCTGAAGCAAACAAAGCATTTGCTCACTACCGTTGGTAAGATGAAAGCTTTTACCCTGAGTGTGTTCCGTTATATGGTTTACCAATAATGGCTCATGCTTAGGGCATCGCCATATCTATAGTACTTATTCAGTAAATACTGGAAGGAGAAAAACACATGGCAAGAGACTTTTCTTTGAAAAATACTCGTAACATCGGTATCATGGCTCACATTGATGCTGGTAAAACTACTACGACTGAACGTATTCTTTATTACACAGGTCGTATCCACAAAATTGGTGAAACACACGAAGGTGCTTCACAAATGGACTGGATGGAACAAGAACAAGACCGTGGTATCACAATCACATCTGCTGCAACTACAGCACAATGGGATGGACACCGTGTAAACATTATCGATACACCTGGACACGTAGACTTCACTGTAGAAGTTGAACGTTCATTACGTGTATTAGATGGTGCGGTAACTGTACTTGATGCTCAATCAGGTGTAGAACCACAAACAGAAACTGTTTGGCGCCAAGCAACTACTTACGGTGTACCACGTATCGTGTTTGTAAACAAAATGGATAAATTAGGTGCGAACTTCGACTATTCAGTAAGCACTTTACATGATCGTTTACAAGCAAACGCTGCACCTATTCAATTACCAATTGGTGCTGAAGATGAATTCGAAGCAATCATTGACTTAGTTGAAATGAAATGCTTTAAATATACAAACGATTTAGGTACAGAAATCGACGAAATTGAAATTCCAGACGATCACAAAGAAAGAGCTGAAGAAGCTCGTGCTCAATTAATTGAAGCCGTTGCTGAAAACAATGACGAATTAATGGAGAAATATCTTGGTGACGAAGAAATTTCAATCGACGAATTAAAAGCTGCTATCCGTAAAGCAACTACTGACGTAGAATTCTACCCAGTACTTTGTGGTACAGCATTCAAAAACAAAGGTGTTCAATTAATGCTTAACGCAGTAATTGATTACTTACCTTCACCATTAGACGTTAAACCAATTATTGGTCACCGTGCTAATGACCCTGAAGAAGAAGTGATTGCTAAACCAGACGATTCAGCTGAATTTGCTGCATTAGCATTCAAAGTTATGACTGACCCTTACGTTGGTAAATTAACTTTCTTCCGTGTATACTCTGGTACATTAACTTCAGGTTCATACGTGAAGAACTCAACTAAAGACAAACGTGAACGTGTAGGTCGTTTATTACAAATGCACGCAAACTCACGTCAAGAAATCGATACTGTTTACTCAGGCGATATCGCTGCTGCGGTAGGTCTTAAAGAAACAGGTACTGGTGATACTTTATGTGGAGAGAAAAACGACATTATCTTGGAATCAATGGAATTCCCAGAACCAGTTATCCACTTATCTGTTGAACCAAAATCTAAAGCTGACCAAGACAAAATGACTCAAGCTTTAGTTAAATTACAAGAAGAAGACCCAACATTCCATGCACATACTGATGAAGAAACTGGACAAGTTATCATTGGTGGTATGGGTGAATTACACTTAGACATCTTAGTTGACCGTATGAAGAAAGAATTTAACGTTGAATGTAATGTAGGTGCGCCAATGGTTTCATACCGTGAAACATTCAAGCAAGCTGCACAAGTTCAAGGTAAATTCTCTCGTCAATCTGGTGGTCGTGGTCAATACGGTGATGTTCACATTGAATTCACACCTAACGAAACAGGTGGCGGTTTCGAATTCGAAAACGCTATCGTCGGTGGTGTAGTTCCACGTGAATACATTCCATCAGTTGAACAAGGTCTTAAAGATGCTATGGAAAATGGTGTCTTAGCTGGTTATCCATTAATCGATGTTAAAGCTAAATTATTTGATGGTTCATACCATGATGTCGATTCATCAGAAATGGCCTTCAAAATTGCTGCATCATTAGCACTTAAAGAAGCTGCTAAAAAATGTGATCCAGTTATCTTAGAACCAATGATGAAAGTAACTATCGAAATGCCTGAAGAATACATGGGCGATATCATGGGTGACGTAACTGCTCGTCGTGGACGTGTAGATGGTATGGAACCTCGTGGTAATGCACAAGTTGTAAATGCCTTTGTACCACTTTCAGAAATGTTCGGTTATGCAACTTCATTACGTTCTAACACTCAAGGTCGCGGTACTTACACTATGTACTTTGACCACTATGCAGAAGTTCCTAAATCAATCGCTGATGAAATCATCAAGAAAAATAAAGGTGAATAATATAACTTGTTAAGACTAGCCATGCTAGGTTAAAATACAGGTTGAGCTTATTGTTAAGCTATAACTTTTATGATTTGATTTTTAGGGGTAAATGCATTATAAAAGAATTATAAATTCTTTTAGGCTAAACTCAATCAATTATCTTCTCATGATGGTGAGAAACTATCATGAGAGATAAATTTGAAATAACTTTTACTAAGAATAGGAGAGATTTAATAATGGCAAAAGAAAAATTTGATCGCTCAAAAGAACATGCCAATATTGGTACTATCGGTCACGTTGACCATGGTAAAACAACTTTAACAGCTGCTATCGCAACTGTATTAGCTAAAAATGGTGACACTGTTGCACAATCATACGACATGATTGACAACGCTCCAGAAGAAAAAGAACGTGGTATTACAATCAATACTGCACACATCGAGTATCAAACTGACAAACGTCACTATGCTCACGTTGACTGCCCAGGACACGCTGACTATGTTAAAAACATGATCACTGGTGCTGCTCAAATGGACGGCGGTATCTTAGTAGTATCTGCTGCTGACGGTCCAATGCCACAAACTCGTGAACACATTCTTTTATCACGTAACGTTGGTGTACCAGCATTAGTTGTATTCTTAAACAAAGTTGACATGGTTGACGACGAAGAATTATTAGAATTAGTTGAAATGGAAGTTCGTGACTTATTAAGCGAATATGACTTCCCAGGTGACGATGTACCTGTAATCGCTGGTTCAGCATTAAAAGCTTTAGAAGGCGATGCTCAATACGAAGAAAAAATCTTAGAATTAATGCAAGCAGTTGATGACTACATTCCAACTCCAGAACGTGATTCTGACAAACCATTCATGATGCCAGTTGAGGACGTATTCTCAATCACTGGTCGTGGTACTGTTGCTACAGGCCGTGTTGAACGTGGTCAAATCAAAGTTGGTGAAGAAGTTGAAATCATCGGTATCCACGAAACTTCTAAAACAACTGTTACTGGTGTAGAAATGTTCCGTAAATTATTAGACTACGCTGAAGCTGGTGACAACATCGGTGCATTATTACGTGGTGTTGCTCGTGAAGACGTACAACGTGGTCAAGTATTAGCTGCTCCTGGTTCAATCACACCACACACTAAATTCAAAGCTGAAGTATACGTTTTATCTAAAGACGAAGGTGGACGTCACACTCCATTCTTCAGTAACTACCGCCCACAATTCTATTTCCGTACTACTGACGTAACTGGTGTTGTAAACTTACCAGAAGGTACTGAAATGGTTATGCCTGGCGACAACGTTGAAATGACAGTTGAATTAATCGCTCCTATCGCAATTGAAGACGGTACTCGTTTCTCAATCCGTGAAGGTGGACGTACTGTAGGATCAGGCGTTGTAACTGAAATCTTCGAATAATATTAATTATTTGATACAAAGGACTCCCTTTTGGGGGTTCTTTTTTTGTGCGCAATTTATCCTATCATGTTCCACATCGTCTTCTAGAGTTATTTTTTCTAAAAAGCGATACTCGATATTTAACCGTTTGATATATTTTTTCAAAAATAAAAAAGGTAGCATATGAGTGCTCACTTGTTTAAAAGTAAGAATCATACACTACCTTTGTATCTAAAAACTAAAATATCTGTTCAATTTCTAAAATCTTCAAGAATTCACTTGCTGCATATTTAAAAGCTGTCTCATCAATATCGAAATATGGATTATGATGAGGTGCTGTAATTCCTTTATCCTCATTACCACAGCCTGTTAAGAAGAAAGCACCAGGACGTACTTTAAGATAATGTGAGAAGTCTTCACCAATCATCATCAAATCAGACTCATTAAATCTCAAATGTAAATCATTTGCTGCTTGTTTAACGACTTCATATGCTTGAGGATGATTATGCACTGGAAGATATCCTTTAATATACTCCATCTTATATGTGATGTCGTTAGCAACTGCTAACCCTTGTAAAAGTTTATCCATTTTTTCTTGGATATGATTTTGTAGTGCAGTATCAAAGGTGCGAACGGTTCCTTTACAGAACGCGGTATCAGGAATCACACTATCTGTAGAACCAGCTTGAACCATGCCAAACGTTAATACGGCTTCTTTAACTGGATCAATCGTACGAGAAACAATCTTCTGTGCACTCAATATAAATTCAGCCATGATAACGATAGGGTCAATCGTTTCATGAGGCTTTGCACCATGACCGCCTTTTCCTTGGATCGTAATACTAAATTCATCAGGCGATGCCATAATCGCACCAGGTCTTGAATAAATTGTACCTGATGGATAACCACTCCATAAATGTGTTCCATAAATCTTATCAACATCTTGAAGACATCCAGCATCAATCATTTCTTGAGAACCACCTGGCATAATTTCCTCACCATATTGAAAAATGAACACCACATTACCCTTCAACAAATGACGATGTTCATTCACAATCTCAGCAACGCCAAGTAAGATGGCAGTGTGACCATCATGACCACATGCATGCATACAGCCTTCATGTTTAGAGCGATATGGAACATCATTTAATTCTTGAACAGGTAAGGCATCAAAATCTGCACGAAACGCAATTGTAGGACCGTCTTCAGCACCTTTGAATGTCGCCTTAATACCATTACGTCCAACTGGTGTTTCAATATTGCATGATAACTGGCTTAATTGATTCACAATAAAGTCATGTGTACGTTTTTCTTCAAAAGAGAGTTCAGGATATTGATGTAAATATCGTCGGAGCTGAACCATTCTCTTCTCTTTTTTGCTTGCCAATTGGAACCAATCAAACACGTTTATCACTTCTTCCGTCATATTATCGTTATAAGTATATCATTATTGCCATAGCTACAGTAGACCTTCATATGAATTATTTTCAAGAGTGTTAAACAGTTATAACGCTCAAATGATAAGGCTTTCATGATTTCAAAAATTAAGGTATCATTAAAGAAAATAGACAATGCAAGGGGGATTCCATTGTGGTTCAATCACTACATGAGTTTTTAGATGAAAATATTCAATACTTAAAAGACAATGGCTTATACAATGAAATTGATTCAATTGAAGGTGCCAACGGACCTGAAATTAAAATTGATGGAAAAACATATGTTAATTTATCATCAAACAACTACTTAGGACTAGCAACAAACGATGATTTAAAAGCAGCAGCCAAACAAGCTATCGATACACATGGTGTGGGTGCAGGTGCTGTACGATCTATTAATGGTACGTTAGATTTACATGATGAATTAGAAGAAACACTTGCAAAGTTTAAAGGAACTGAAGCAGCTATCGCATATCAATCAGGATTTAACTGTAATATGGCTGCTATTTCAGCTGTCATGAATAAGAACGACGCGATTTTATCTGACGAACTCAACCATGCTTCTATTATTGATGGCTGTCGTTTATCTAAAGCTAAAATTATCCGTGTAAATCATTCAGATATGGATGATTTACGTGCAAAAGCTAAAGAAGCGGTAGAGTCAGGTCAATATAATAAAGTGATGTACATCACTGATGGCGTATTCAGTATGGATGGAGACGTTGCCAAACTACCAGAAATCGTTGAAATTGCTGAAGAATTTGGTTTATTAACATACGTTGACGATGCGCACGGTTCAGGCGTGATGGGCAAAGGTGCAGGTACAGTTAAACATTTTGGATTACAAGATAAAATCGATTTCCAAATTGGCACATTGTCTAAAGCAATCGGTGTAGTAGGTGGTTACGTTGCCGGATCTCAACAATTAATCGACTGGCTGAAAGCACAATCAAGACCATTCTTATTCTCAACATCACTTGCACCTGGAGATACGAAGGCTATTACTGAAGCTGTTAAAAAGTTAATGGCTTCTACAGAACTACACGATCAGTTATGGGAGAATGCACAATACTTAAAGGATGGACTTTCTAAATTAGGGTTCGATACTGGAAAATCAGAATCACCAATTACTCCTGTAATAATTGGTGATGAGAAAGATACACAAGCGTTCAGTAAACGTCTTAAAGAAGAAGGCATCTACGTTAAATCAATCGTCTTCCCAACAGTTCCTAGAGGCACTGGCCGTGTAAGAAACATGCCTACAGCTGCGCACACGAAAGACATGTTAGACAAAGCGCTCGCTGCTTATGAAAAGGTCGGAAAAGAATTAAATATTATATAAATTGCTATTATATAGGGAGTGGGAAATGAAAGTAATGTTACTAAATTATATTTCTAACCCACTTCCTTAATTTTTTCTATTTAAAATGCTTTAATATGATGGGGCATTCATTTTACAATAAAAAGTGACAAGAATGGATGAGAAGAGGTATGACGGTGTGGAAGAATTAAGGCAACTTACGTATAAAGACGAAGAAGCATTCAAAGTTTATATTCAAGAATGGTATGACAATGATGAGAAAGTAGTCCCAGGAAATACAAATTTGAAAGAATATCAATCATTTAAAGCTATGGTTGATGAGCTTAATCAAGAAAAGCCGAGTGAGGGTGGTGTTCCTTCAACGACACTATTCTATTTTGTTGATGGAAATATCGTGGGCGCAGTAGATATTAGACATGAACTTAATCATAGGTTAAGTAATATTGGTGGTCATATTGGATACGGTGTCGCGTCATCATATAGAGGTAAAGGGTATGCCTCAATCTTATTAGGACAAGCTCTTAATTATTTAAAATCTCTCAATGTTGAAACAGTGCTCATGACTACAAATCCATTCAATTATGCTTCACAAAATGTAATAAAAAAGTACGGTGGCTATGAAATCGAACCCTATATTAAAAAGAATGGGAAAGTCGTTAATCGATATCAAATTTTGAATAAATAATAAAAATAAAAAAATCATCCTTCGAAAACGAAGAATGATATGTGTCAAAAGTTAGTTAAATAGTTTTGCTTATATAAAAGCAAAATCGCAAGGTAATGTGTTAGTGCACATTGCCTTTTATTTATAAATAAAAGAATAGCACGGAATTTACATTGCCACAACATAAATTTAATAAATCCAACACTTTTGTTTCAAATATCGGATTTAGTCAATATATCATCTTGAAAAGTTAAATGCTTATGTATCATAGCACATGAAAATAAAGTCACATAAATAGGAGCAAACAATGAAGTATTTAATTTATGGAATGAACCTATTGAATTATCTTATTTTAATCATTTGGATTTGTATCAATTTCAACAATATAAGTAAATTTGGGCTAGATATTATATCAATTTTTGGTTTGTTTAGTATCACTTTACTTATCATTTCATTATGCTTGAGATTTCTACTTCAACGTCAAAATTTGATTAAAAATGTTCTTAATGTCAGTATTTTCATTAATCTCTTTAATGTCATTGTACTTCTTCCAATATTACTACCGATTTTGTTTTAAAATTAATTAAAGTGTTACATCCTTTTTTCATAGGGAATGTTATTAAAAAAGAGGCTTTTTCATTAATAAGGAGGGGTTAAATGCGATATTTAGACGAACAAACTCAAGCAGAGTTATTAAATATGAATGAAGTTATCGAAGAGGTAGGACAAGCGCTTCAGGCATTTTCAGAAGGTAAGACAGAAACACCGCTACGACATGTCATACCATTTAATGAAGAGAATCGTTATTTAGTCATGCCAGCATTATCAGATGAATTAAAAATTGTTGGGTTAAAAACAGTTTCATTTGTTCCTGACAATCCTAAAAAAGGAAAATCAACGATTACTGGTTCAGTCATATTAAGCGATTATGAAACAGGGGAAACGCTAGCAGTATTAGATGGTGGTTATTTAACTAAAATTAGAACAGGCGCGATCTCTGGTGTTGCTACCAAATACTTGTCTCGTGAAGATGCTAAAGTATTAACCGTCATTGGTGCTGGTGTACAAGCTGAAGGTCTCATAGAAGCTGTAATGGCTGTGAGAAATATTGAGGAAATTCACTTTTCAAGTAGGACAAAGGAAAAGGCTGAAAAACTTGCTAAAGCAACTCAACAACAATTCGGAGTTAAAGTAAAAGTTTATGATGAAGCTGATGAGGCAATGGAAGGAGCAGATGTTGTTGTAACAGCTACAAATGCTTCAAAGCCAGTATATTCACATACGTTACATCCGGGCGTACATCTTAATGCAGTAGGATCATTCAAGCCTGATATGCAAGAGTTACCTTCAGAGTCTATGATGGTTGCTAATAAGATCGTTGTAGAATCAACTGAAGCAGCTATGGAGGAAACAGGTGACTTAAAAGTGCCTCAAGATGAGGGTGTATTGACTGAAGATATGTTATACAGTGAGTTAGGTGATATCGTATCAGGAAAGAAAGAAGGTCGTGAAGACGAAAAAGAGGTCACATTATTTAAATCAGTAGGATTAGCAATTGTAGATATCGTTGTTGCACAGTATTTTTATAAAAAGTCACTAGAAAATAAAAAATCATAATCAGATGAGGGTAAACAAAAGCATTATCCTTAAAAGATAAACAAAAAGTAGCAGTAAGATGATTTTCCATTGAAGTCATCTTGCTACTACTTTTTTAATGGAATTATGTCCCGATCTCCTATTTAAAATCACTTATGGTCGGCGACGATAATTTGAAATAATGCGCATAACGTTGAGCACACAAAGAAACAGAAATCCAATTAAACTAAAGCTACAAAGAAGAATACGAGTTAATTCTTGTTTCGTGCAAAGGATATGTATATCTTGATAGATAAAACATATAAACACGATTAAAGAAATGATTAAACCCAATTGTTCTTGTTTATATGTTTTTGGTGCCTCTTTCATGTCAATCATCCTTGTACTTTACGATTATATAATAAATGATACCGTTCTCAATTATCATTTTCAAATGTTTTCAAAAAAGAGGGTGTTCACTCTGACTTCAGACAAACCTCAGACTGAATAGAAGAGATTAATGCTTTAAGTTATTTCCCGAGAAATACTACTTTCAAATAACATGATAAACTATTCATAATCTTTGGGATCAATTGCTACAACGTTCGAACATACTTCACGATATGCACTTAAATCATGTTGGTTATCTGTAATAAGTGTATCAATCTTTTCAATTGGACTCACTTGATAGAACGCAACTTTATCTAACTTCGTACTATCAGTAAGTAAATAGACTTCATGCGCTTGTTCGACCATTTGTCTTTTTGCAGCAATAAATTCTTCACTATAATGCGTCATACCTTTGACAGCGTCTAATGCAGGCGTCGCTATAAATGCCTTCATAGAATTAAAGGATTGTAATGTTTGGGTTGTTATAAAGCCATTGAGTACATAGTTATTATGATATAATACGCCACCTGTTACGATGACACGATGATTCGTGGAACGTAAAACTGAGGCAATATGAATATCGTTAGTGATGACAGTGAGATTCTGTTTATGTACTATCGCTCTTGCAAATTGTAATGTCGTTGAGCCAGAATCAATGATGAGTGTATCTCCGTCATTGACAAATTCCGCTGCCTTTTGACCGATTCCTAATTTTTCATAGTAGTTTGTAGTTTCTCGATCATCAAAATTAAGTTCACTTGATACGTCAGTGCTGTTTAAGACGACACCACCATGTGTACGTCTAATTTGATTATATTGTTCAAGTTTAATTAAATCACGACGTATGGTTGCGTCATGTACGTTGAACTCTGCAGCTAAGGTATGAACAGTTGCAGTTTTATGCTTTTTCAAGTATGAAATTATATTTTGTTCTCTTTCTGCTGGTAACATAGGCGTCGTCTCCATTTTCGATATCATTGATTTGTGTATAATGTATGATATGTATTTGTATCTCGAGATTTTATATTAATTTTCAATAAATAAGAGTTATCTTCAACGTTATTATAACAAACGAAGAGAAAAGGCTGTAGAAAGAAAAGGAACTAATTCTCTCCACAGCCTATTACCTATTCTATTTCACCGTATTGTTGACTTTTAGGCATCTTTATAAAGAACGTTAAAATAGTACTAATGAAATACAATATGCCAAGAATCCAAATGACTCCTAAATCACCTAAAGGATCTAAGAAGAATCGTACAATCATAGGACCTACGAATACAGGTAAGCCTGCACCTAAGTTTAATATAGAAAGTGTTGCACCTTTGTCTTTCTTAACGAGTGAAGGGATTAAAGCAGTTAAAGGAACATAAGCTGCGATGAAGATACCCCAAGCAACACCGACTACTGTAAGTAATATAATATTACCATGAGTCCAAATAGGCACATAGCCCATTAATAGACATGAAATACCACTACCAATACCACCAAAAATCATAACAGTATTACGCCAACCAATTTTATCACCGATTATTCCCCAAATTAGATTAAAGACGATATTTCCGAAGAAAATAGCTGACCATACAGCAAGCCATTTAGAGGTAGGAATACCATAATGTTCTAAATAGAGAGGTAGGAATACAGGAAATGCAAATTGTGCAGTTGTGTTAATTACACGGACAATACCGCCTAAAAGAACTTTAGGTTGTTCCACTACAATTGTAAAACCTTTGCCCATCTCTAATAATTTAGATTTAGCATTACTTTTATCCGTAGGTAATTTATCTCGATTCAACGCTAACGCTAAAATAGCACCGAGAATAACCCAGAAGAGTGAGCTCCATAATGTTCCAATATGTCCGAAATATTTAATCGCGAAAATTGAGTATAACGCACCTAGCACATTTAAACCGCCAGTAAAGACGAGCCAGAACCAACCAACTGCTGCGCCTAAAGTACGTTGTTCAGAACGATAAGAAATCCAAACTAAGAAAGAATAGGCGAATAGCGGATAACCTAGTCCTCTTAATGCATAAGCTGGATACATAATTGCTAAACTTTCTGATGGTAGGGCAATACCTACGAAGCAGACAGTTCCAATCACATATAAAATGAGCCCAATAAACATCGTACGTTTTCCACCAAGTGCTTCTGCAAGTACACCACTGAACCAACTTGCAATGGCTACTGTTATACCGTAACAACTGAATAACCAACTTACTTCGTGACTATTAAAACCATTATGTTGTAAGTATGGACTTAGCCATCCAATTTCTAAGCCATCACCCATCATAAAGACAAGTATACCTATATATCCCCAAACAATTTTGCGTGGCATACCTAAAATAGTGTTTTGATTTATCATATGACTCTCTCCTTAGATGTAATCAACCTAAGCCCAGTGATATTGAAGATATGTTTTCTTCCAACCTTTATGAGCTGCAGTGTCATCCATTGCTTTTTTAAGATCCTCAGTGCTATAAATATCATAGTAATCTTCTGGAATTAATTTTTTTAATGCTTCTTGGTATTCCTCGTTTTCGAATGCTTGAATTAATTGTTCGAATTCTCTTTTTGTACTTCGAGAACTACCAGATAGAGTTAATCCTTTTTCTAAGACATCTCTCGTATTTATGCCAACAAGTTCTTCAGTGACACCCATCAATACGAGTTGGCCTTGACGATCGATTAAATCAATCGCTTGGTTAATTGCTGACTCTGAGAATTTACCACCACAACATTCAAACACAGTATGTACACCTCTATGACTGTTAAAGTCATAATCAAAAACAAGATGCGTTGTAGCAAAACTTTCGAATGATTTTAATTTCTCTTCAATCGCACCGAAGACAATTAAATTTTCTTTATCGATACCATAAATGTAGTGAAGTGCAGTAGCAGCAAGATAGCCTACAGGTCCGTCACCAAAGACTGCTACTTGAGGAGAAGACTGAGTTGTGACTTCTTTTAGTTGATTAATTGGAAATAGTGATACAGAACAAAGTTCTGCTAATAATGCGACGTCTTCATCCAAATGATCAGGAATTTTTACGATATTCTCGCCAGGTACGACCATTCTATTTTGGCAAATACCGTCATAACCGCTACCCATAAACACGGCATTTTCATCGTAATTATCTAATAAATCTGTCTCTGCGAAATCACCTGTTCTAAGACGAGATGGAATATTTGGTACAATCACTACTTTGTCGCCTTTATTAAAATTAGGATGTTTCGATTCTTCGATTGTGCCAATACCTTCATGGAATAATGCCATAGGTAATTTTTTCTCTAACGCTTCTTTACGACGATTACCTGTGTAATAACGTAAATCTGCGTGACACACACTTGCTTTTTTAGGATTTACGATGACATCTCCATCGTTAAATTCATGTGTGATAGTAGTGAATTCAAATTCTCCCGGTTTTACTAAACGATATGCATCTGCATTAATGCTCATTTATGTTCAACTCCCCTTAATTCGATTGCTCTTTTTTGTTTATGTGAATAATAGTAAACGCTTACAATTGTAATTGCCAATCACTTTTGTTCAAAATCTGCACATTTATGTTTCGTTGGAAACTTTATCATTGATTTATTGTTTATTTATGCTTATTATTTAAGAAAACGCTTTCTTAAGCTATTGATAAAGAGATGTTAAAGATAGATACTATCGGGGGTATTACGAATGACATATAGTATAGGTGTAGATTATGGTACAGGCTCAGGTAGAGCTTTTTTAGTGAATACAGATAATGGGAGCATTGTTGCTAAGTATGTAAAGCCGTATACACATGGCACAATAGAACGATCATTAAATGGTACAAAGTTACCTCAAAGTTTTTCTTTACAAAATAGTAATGACTATATGGAAGTTTTAGAAGAAGGGATACCAGCAATTATTGAAGAATCTGGTGTCGATGCAAGTGAAATCGTAGGAATTGGAATAGATTTCACATCTTCTACGGTCATGTTTACAGATGAACATTTAACACCGATTCATAACCTGCCGGGGTTCGAAAATAATCCGCACGCATACGTCAAATTATGGAAACATCATGGAGCTCAAGCTGAAGCAGATTTACTATTTCAAACAGCACTAGATAACCAAAATCGTTGGCTAGGATATTATGGATTTAATGTGAGCAGTGAATGGATGATTCCAAAAATTATGGAAGTGAAAAATAAAGCGCCTGAAGTTATGAATGTGACTCAGAATATTATGGAAGCCGGTGATTGGATTGTTAACCAACTTACTGGTCAAAATGTGAGATCGAATTGTGGGCTTGGTTTCAAATCATTTTGGGAAGAAAATGAAGGATTCCATTATGATTTATTTGATAAAGTCGACGATGAATTATCTGCAATCGTGCGTGACAAAGTCGATGCGCCAATCGTAAAAATTGGAGAAACAGTTGGTACAATATCTAAAGAAATGGCTCAGAAATTAGGTTTGAGTAAAGAAACAAAGGTCAGCCCATTTATTATCGACGCCCATTCTAGTTTATTAGGTATTGGTTCACAAAAAGATAAACAAATGACGATGGTTATCGGTACGAGCACATGTCATTTGATGCTTAATGAGGAACAACATAAAGTCCCAGGTATCTCTGGTTCGGTAAAAGGCGCAATTATTCCGGAATTGTATGCATACGAAGCTGGTCAATCAGCAGTTGGAGATTTGTTTGAATACGTTGCGAAACAAGCACCGAAAGAATATGTAGATGAAGCACAACAAAGAGACATTTCAATATTTGAATTATTAAATGAAAAAGTTGAACATCAATTACCAGGTGAGAGTGGGTTGGTTGTGTTAGATTGGCACAATGGTAATAGAAGTGTACTTAGTGATAGCAATCTTAAAGGTTGTATATTTGGAATGTCTTTACAAACAACTCATGAAGAAATATATCGTGCTTATTTAGAAGCTACTGCGTTCGGTACTAAAATGATTATGCAACAGTATCAAAGTTGGAATATGGATGTAGAAGAAGTCTTCGCTTGTGGTGGTATTCCTAAAAAGAATCCTCTAATGATGGATATTTACGCTAACGTGTTAAATAAAAAAATTACAATCATTGATAGTGAGTATGCACCTGCTATAGGAGCAGCAATACTAGGTGCGTTATGTGGTGGGGCACATAGTAATTTAAATCAGGCAATTGGTGCAATGAAAGAACCTGTACTATATGAAATTGAGCCAACACCAGAGAAAGTGAAACGTTACAAAAAGTTATTTAGTGCGTATAAAGAACTTCATGACATACATGGTTATAAAAAAGCGAGAATTATGCGCAATGTGGGTAAACTAATGGAAGTATAGAACGATCATTAAATTTTGAAAGTGACTCTGAGAATAGAGGTTCAACTCAGAGTCACTTTATTTTTATGCTGACTTCTTATGAGGTTGTGCTGTTTTTGATGTTGAATTTTTAGAGTGAGTATGTTGGTTAGAATCACTTGTGGATTTCTTAGCTGAGCTTGGTTTACCATTAATCACTCTTACAGGATGAGTAGTATTATATTTACTTAGATCATGTTTTTGGATATAACTGCCTACAACTTCGTCTAACGAAATACCTTCTTCACGTTTTCCTCCAAACATATCATAGCCATCACCTTTACTAGCAGTGAAGTCATTCGTAGCTACATAATATGTCTTATTAGGGTCTAATTTTTCAAACTTTCCAGTATCGTGATTAACCACTTGAATGTCTTTCACTCTTGAACCAGATTTTTGATTGATATCATAATAAACGCGTATGGATTTAGAAACCTGTAAGAAACCGCCGTTTGATGAGAGTTGTTTCTTGCCATTCTTAGTTTCAGTTGGTGCACTTAAGCTATGTTCAAAAGCTTTCTTCACATCTGAACCTTTAACTTTAATTTGAGATATTAAATTACCGAAAGGAAGAACAGATATAATATCATATTTTGTAACCTTCCCTTTGGAAATTGATGCACGAATACCGCCACCATTTGTGATAGCGAAATCAGGTTTATGTTTAAAGTTCTTAGTTGCATAATCTTCCATTGCATCCGTAATTAAATTGCCTAGATTTGTTTCTTGTTTACGAGCTATATTTCTTTCGCCGTTTAATTCGACTTTATTATTAGGAATAACAACAGTGGAAGTTTGTTTTTTGAATTCATCATTTGCTTTATTGACTTGTTTCTCAAGAGCTGGGTCAGCTTTCACATTGTTTGTGTCTTTAACATTAATCAGACTCGCTGTTAAATCTGAAACTTTACCATGGTTAAAAGTGAAATCAATTTTACCAACATTTTCTAAAGCAGTCCCAGTCTGAGCTAAAATGTCATTATGAAATTTCATACCATGTTTAATAGCTGTATGAGAATGACCGTCTAATACAATAATAGGTTGTTTAAATGATTTGTCCTTCGATAATTGATCTGTTAAATAATCACCTCGCCACTGTTCTTTCGTATTTTTATCGATACCAAGGTGAGATAAAACAATATAAACATCAACTTTGCCGTCAATGTGTTTCATAGCATTTCTAACGCTATTTAAAGGATCTTTAAACTCTACATTCTTAACAGCGTCTGGAGAAGTTTTAATTTTGGTTTCTGGAGTTGTGACGCCAATAATTCCATAACGTACGCCGTTTCTTTTAATCACTGTGGAAGGTTTGAAAACTCTTTTGCCGTTTTTATAAATATTAGAAGAAAGCATCGGAAATTTCACTTTACTTTGTAACTTTAATAATTGGTTATAGCCAAAGTCGAATTCATGGTTACCGATAGCCATGGCATTATAACCAACTGTATTCATCGCTTCAGCCATTTCTTCACCTTTTGAATGGTTTGAAACAGGTAATCCTTGAAAGGCATCTCCTGAATCTAGAACTAAATCAGGATTTTCTTTATTTTTTAATCCTTTTAATTTTGGCATGCCTATCACACGACCTTTTTCTTCTACAAAGCGACCGTGAATATCATTTGTATGTAATATCTTATGTTTACTTAGAGACTGGTCTTGATTTGAGTGACTCGTACTAGTATGTTCGGTTGCAAAGGCGTCATTTACGTTAGGTACAATACCTAGGCCAACGAGTAGTATAATGATGATACTAAAAAGTATTCTCTTCATATTTTCCTCCTTTATAAAAATGGATTTACAATGTAATATTACCATATAAAAAGAATAGATAATTATTTTATTAAAATTTTTAACTTTAAATTTAGACCTATTTAACAAAAAGTAAAATCACTGAGTATAAAGCACAGTCACTAATATGGTTATAACTCCAAATTTTAAAACTCCAAATATTATTTTCATACAATTATGTGCTCACTACATATACAAGAAAGCGCTTTTATAATATAATATAGATGTAAATTAAGAATATGTACATATCAGAAGGACATCGCATTTTTATAAATGAACAAGGGGAGATTTCGTGATGAAAAAGATAATGATTACAGGCGCATTAGGCCAAATTGGAACCGAGTTAGTTGTGAAATGTAGGGAAATTTACGGTACTGAAAATGTATTGGCTACTGATATAAGGGAACCTGAAGTCGATTCTCCGGTTCAAAATGGACCGTTCGAAATTTTAGATGTTACAGATAAAGATCATATGTTTGAATTAGTAAAAGACTTTGAAGCAGATACATTGATGCATATGGCAGCATTATTATCTGCGACTGCTGAAAAGAACCCATTATTTGCATGGGATTTAAATATGGGTGGGTTAATGAATGCCTTAGAAGCGGCACGTACATATCACTTGCAATTCTTTACACCAAGTTCTATTGGGGCGTTTGGTGCGTCAACGCCTAAAGTCAATACGCCACAGGTAACAATTCAACAGCCTACAACGATGTATGGTGTAAATAAAGTCGCAGGTGAATTATTATGCCAGTATTATTTCGTTAAGTTTGGTGTAGACACTCGTAGTGTAAGATTCCCTGGACTTATTTCACATGTGAAAGAGCCTGGCGGAGGTACAACAGACTATGCAGTAGAAATATACTTTAAAGCAGTGAGAGAAGGTCGTTATACTAGTTATATCGATAAAGACACATACATGGATATGATGTACATGGATGATGCGATCGATGCCATTATTAAATTAATGGAAGCTGATGGTGCTAAATTAGAAACACGCAATGGATATAACTTAAGTGCAATGAGTATTGAACCTGAAATGGTTAAGAATGCGATTCAAGAATTTTATCCAGACTTTGAATTAGATTATGATGTTGATCCAGACCGTCAACAAATTGCATCAACTTGGCCAGATAGTATTGATACAAGTTGTTCTCGTGGCGAATGGGGATTTGATCCTAAGTATGATTCAGCTTCAATGACAAAGGTAATGCTTGAGGCTATCGAAGAGAAAGAAAAGGTTGCTAAATAACCACTCACTATTTACAACGAAGTTCACTTATTTTTTGGGAGTGAGACAGAAATATAATTTATCAAAATTACTTTCGTTGTCTCACCCCGGCAAGGATGGCTAGGATTGAAAGAAGCTTGATATAAGCGCACTTTCAATTCAGACATCTACTGCCAATATATTAAAGAAGGTTGAGACAATTGATTATGTCCCAACCTCTTTTAATTTGTTGCGAAGTTAATTTATTATTCAAGTATTTTGTATAATATAAATAACGAAACTTGTAACTTTAGTATGGTAATGTTTAACTAATTAAGAATACATAAGTACATTTGGGTATTTATTTTGAATATTTAGAAAACTTATTGAATAGTAAATATACGATTGATATAATCTAGTATAACTATTCGATTGGGAGAAATTATTAGGAGGCAATAATCATGTCAGAAAAAGTAAAATTTGAACAACGAGATAACTTAAAAGAGAAGCCAGATCCATCCAATTTAGGCTTCGGTCAATATTTCACAGACTACATGTTAAGTCTGGATTATGACGCAGATAAAGGTTGGCATGATATGAAGATTGTGCCTTACGCACCATTAGAAGTTTCACCAGCTGCGCAAGGTTTACATTATGGTCAAGCAGTTTTCGAAGGTCTTAAAGCATATAAACATAATGATGAAGTCGTTTTATTCCGTCCAGACCAAAATTTCAAACGTATTAATAATTCATTAGCACGTTTAGAAATGCCTGAAGTAGATGAAGAGGCTTTACTAGAAGGATTGAAACAACTTATTGATGTTGAACGTGATTGGGTACCAGAAGGAGAAGGACAATCTTTATACATTCGTCCGTTCGTCTTCGCAACAGAAGGTATACTTGGTGTACGTGCGTCTCAACAATATAAATTATTAATTATCTTATCACCATCCGGTGCTTATTACGGTGGAGACACATTGAAAGCAACAAAAATCTATGTGGAAGATGAATATGTACGTGCCGTTCGTGGTGGTGTAGGATTCGCTAAAGTTGCTGGTAACTATGCTGCTAGCTTACTTGCACAAACCAATGCTAACAAGCTCGGATATGACCAAGTTTTATGGCTAGATGGTGTTGAGCAGAAATATGTTGAAGAAGTGGGTAGCATGAACATCTTCTTCGTTGAAAATGGAAAAGTAGTTACGCCAGCATTAAATGGTAGTATTTTACCAGGTATCACTAGAAAATCAATTATCCAATTAGCTGAAGATTTAGGATATGAAGTTGAAGAACGTAAAGTTTCTATCGAAGAATTATTCAATGCTTACGATAAAGGTGAACTTACAGAAGTATTTGGTTCAGGTACAGCAGCAGTTATTTCACCTGTTGGTACACTTCGCTATGAAGACAGAGAAATTGTTATCAATAACAACGAACCTGGTGAAATTACACAAAAACTTTACGATACTTATACAGGAATCCAAAGTGGCAAATTAGAAGATAAATACGGCTGGAGAGTAGAAGTCCCTAAATATTAATTTGTCTTTTTCAGAAAGAGCTTTCTCATATGAGAGGGCTCTTTTTTAAATACCATCTTTTCAATAACAATCCTCTTTTCTATAATTATCGATGTCTCTATATTACAATAATAAATAAACGTATAAACTAATAAAATCATTTTCAGGAGAGAAGTAAAGATGGAATGGATATTATTTGATAAAGATGGCACGCTCATCGAATTTGATAAAAGTTGGGAGAAAATTGGTGTCCGTCTCGTTGATAAACTATTAGAAACATTTCCGGTTCATGACAAAGAGGTTGCGCATCGTCAACTTGGAATTATCGATGACAAAATTGTTCCTGATTCAGTGATGGGCTCAGGATCTCTAGGAGATATGATTAAATCTTTTAATGATGTGACGGGTCAAGATACAACGGACTGGACAAGAGATACAAGTCAAGAACTTGTTGATACGAGAGTTCCTGAAAATAACTGGATTGAAGGCGTACAAGATGTGATTCAAGAACTTAGAAATGAAGGCTATAAAATTGGTATTGTCACAAGCGATACGAAAAAAGGCGTGAATCAATTTTTAGAGGAAACACAGTCGAAATCATTATTCGATCTCATCATCTCTACAGAAACACATGCTGAAGAGAAACCTAATCCAAAGGTGTTGGCACCCTTATTTGATGCATATGATGTTTCACCAAATCAAGTGGCGATTATAGGTGATACAGCCAACGATATGAAAACGGCAATTAATGCTAAACTAGGTCTAGGCATTGGTGTACTCACTGGGATTGCTAAAAGAGAAGAATTGCATGAAGCGGATGTCATTATTGATAGTGCTAAAGATGTGAAACAAATTTTAGACCAGTACAAAAATGAATCAAATTGATATAGAAAAGCGTGGGAACTTGAATCACTATACTAAACCAAAGTACAACTTTTGGGTACAGTACAGACTCAAGAAAAAGACCACGCTTTTTAAAATATCTTAGTTGCGCTTTAACGTTTTGCTTTATTCTAATCCTAAACGCATACGGAAAGTTTCATCTTGATAAGCACTTCTGAATCGTCCACGTTTTTGTAATTCAGGTACAATCAATTCCACAAAATCTTCTAAACTATAAGGTAAAGAAGGTGGCATAAGATTAAAACCATCAGCGACACCTTCATCTATCCATTTCTCCATGGTATCTACAATTTCTTCGGGTGTACCTATTAGAGTAAGATGGCCACCTCCCGCACTCAAATATCCTAGTAATTCGCGTACAGTAGGTTGCTTGTCTTCAATAATGGCGAGCACGGTTTCATAACGGCCAACGGGACCTTTAAACGCTTCAACAGGTGGTAAGTCTGGCACAGGTTGATCCAGTTCCCAATTTGAACAATCTTGTTGAACGAAAAAGCTCAATTGCTTTAAGGCATCTTCAATAGGTAGGTAACGATCTAATTCTGCTTTTTTAGCCATTGCTTGCTCGTGTGTCTCTGCCACATACGTAACTAAACCAGGAAAAATTTTGATGGCTCTATTTGGGGTTTCACTTTTAGTAATGGCATCAGTCAATTTGTCACGGTAAGCACGTGCTTGTTCAATATTCCAAGAGACAGAATAAACAACATCAGCATATTTTGCGGCTAGTGCGACACCTTCTTTAGAGGCACCGGCCTGCATAGATACTGGTTTTCCTTGAGGACTTTGTGGCGTTGTTAATGGCCCACGCACTTGAAAGTTGTCACCTTTATGATTGAAAGGTTGAATATCGCTAGATTCTAGTATTTTATCGTCCTGTCTGTTAGGAACGAAAGATGAAGTTGACCATGATGTAAATAATTGGTTCATGACTGACGCAAATTCATCCGCTTTTTTATAACGTTCAGATCTTTCTGGTAACTTTTTAAGACTGTGATTTTGAGCTTCTGCATCGGTCATAGATGTGACTAAGTTCCATCCCACTCGACCTTGAGTTATATGATCTAGACTGAGTAATTGTCGTGCTGCTGTAAATGGATTTGAAAAGGTGCTAGAGATTGTGGGTACCAAACCAACATGAGAGGTCACTTGAGCAATTGCGGTTAAATTAATGATAGGATCAAACCAAAACGCAGGCAACGTTGTATCGTCACTTGCATTAAAAGCTTGATTATCTGCAAAAAATACAACATCAAAATTTCCTCTTTCAGCAATTTGAGCCAGATGCTGATAGTACGATATGTCTCCGATTTGTTCTATAAACGAATCATCCATTTGCCATGCTGCTTGATGATGTCCACATCCATAAAGTAAAACACCTATGTTAAGTTCACGTGATTCTTCCAATTATGACACCTCTTTGTCTCTCTATTTTAATAAAGAATGACTTGAAAAATTGAGACATTAATTCATTGTTAATCCGCCATCAACTGTAATATTTTGACCAGTGATGCCACGAGCTTCATCTGATGCCAAATAGACCACCATATTTGCTACATCTTGTGGTGTAGTTACCTTTTTTAAAGGTGTAGTTTGAGCAATTAAATCGAACACTTCAGGTGTCGTGACTGCACTTGCGTTTGTTGTTTTTAATAATCCTCCAGAAACGACATTTGCAGTAATCCCATATTGTCCTAACTCTGCTGCAATGTTACGTGTGAATCCTATCAAGCCAGCCTTTGCAGTAGTATATTCATGATAAGGAACTACAGGGTTTTGATATAAATTTGTGCCGATATTTATAATTCTGCCACCTTGCTGGTTGATAAATTGCGGGATGACACTTTGAGTGACATTGAATGCAGCTTTTAAAGTGCCGTCCAGTTGTTGTTGGTAATCATCCCATGTTAAATCTTTGAAACTTTTTTGTTGATTAGGATCAAATTTAAAGTTAACTAACGCATTATTAATCACAATATCGATCTTTCCAAAGTGTGCTGTAGCTGTTTCAATCATTTGGTTAACTTCATCACGACACGTCACATCTGCTTGAATTGCGATGGCTTTTTCATCACTTATATGTTCAATTAACGCTTCGGCTTTTTCTTTACTCTGCTTGTAATTGACGACGACATTATAACCTTTCTCAATTAATGTTTGAGCGATTTTAGCGCCTAGACCACGACTGCTTCCTGTAACGATTGCTGTTTTTGACATAATAATCCTCCAATAAAATAATTGTAATTAGGTAAAAAAATGCACAACCCTTCCGTAAGAAAAGTTGTGCATCTTAGTGATTAAATATTTAAACAGTTTAATGGTAAGATTGATGTCCACACTTTCCTACGCTAGTTCGAACTAGTTCAGGTTCAAAGGGTTTGGATTGTCTCCATCTCAGTTAAAAAACACCCCTAGTGCAAATAATTAACTTGTAATATTAACGTATATTTAATTTATATGGTTGTCAAACATAGGATGTGAGCTATGTTTCAAGTCGTTTTACGATCTTGTATCTACATTTCGATGTGTCTGTATGATGTGTGCAATTTTCTCAATAATTGGGTCTAATGAATCGAAATCTTCATGAATATCATACTCATTGATATTGACGCGCACGACAGGACACGCATTGAAATTGTTAATCCAATCTTCATAACGTTTAAATAACTTCTTCCAATATTCTGGATCTGTATTGATTTCCATGTCACGACCACGTTGCTTAATACGGTCAATGACCTCGTCATAATCACATTCTAAATAAATCAGTACATCTGGTTTTGGAAAATAAGGTGTCATTACCATAGCATTAAATAATTCTGCGTATGTATGGTAATCTTCCTGACTCATTGTACCTTGTTCTTCGTGCATTTTCGCAAAGATATCAACATCTTCATAGATAGAGCGGTCTTGCACAAACCCGCCACCATATTCAAACATACGTTTTTGTTCCTTGAAACGTTCCGCTAAAAAGTATATTTGTAGGTGAAAACTCCAACGTTCGAAGTCGTGATAAAACTTATCTAAGTAAGGATTATGATCAACATTTTCAAAAGAAGTTTTAAAATTTAATTTGTCAGCAAGTGCTTGCGTTAATGTAGATTTACCTACACCTACAGTACCTGCAATCGTAATCACTGCATTTTGAGGAATGCCAAAATTATTCATCTTTGCTATCTCCAATCATGGGTTTTATTAATTCTAAAATTTCTTTATAATCGTTATCATTTTCCACAAAATCTTTCTCGGTTGTATCAATAAGGATCACGTTTGCGCCTTCCTTTTTTAAAGATTCATAATATGCTTTATAATCTTTTTTCAATGTTAATAAATAATCATCTTCAATCGTATGTTCGAAGTCACGATTACGTTTGGCTATTCTAGATTTCAAAATATCTAAATCTGCATCTAAAAAGATAATCATATTAGGCATTTCAAGATCCTCAGTTAAAATATCATAAATACGGCTGAATTTATCAAATTCTTTCTCATCTAACGTATTGCTCGCAAAAATTTTATTCTTATGTATGTGGTAATCACTTACAACACCTTGATCTAACGCTTCAAGATCTCTAATTTGTTTATATCTATTACACAGAAAGAACATTTCAGTTTGGAAACTCCATTTTTCAATATCGTCATAAAAATCTGAGAGAAATGGATTTTCGTCAACAATTTCTCGTTCTTCATAATAGTTAAGCGTCTGACTGAGCTTGTGTGCAAGTGAGGATTTACCTACACCTATAGGTCCTTCAATTGCAATAAATGGTTTATTCATATTCACTTCTCCAAATGTTAAAATAGACATTGAGTATTGTACCATAAGTGAGGTATTGCAACACATATGAGAACTGATAATGATTACATGCGTTTAGCAATTAAAGAAGCAAGAAAGGCTCAAGAACTAGGGGAAGTTCCAATTGGCGCTGTCATCGTGAAAGATAATCACGTTATTGCTCGCGCTCATAATTTGAGGGAAACATTACAACAACCCACGGCTCACGCTGAACACATTGCTATCGAAAGAGCGTCAGAAGTGATTGGGAGTTGGCGTTTAGAAGATTGCACGTTGTACGTCACTTTGGAACCGTGTGTGATGTGTGCAGGTGCAATTGTGATGAGTCGTATTCCACGCGTCGTTTACGGTGCTATTGATCCTAAAGGTGGCTGTACAGGGAGTTTAATGAACTTATTAGCACAGCCGCAATTTAATCACAGAGCGATAGTTGAGTCTGGTATTTTGGAAAATGAATGCAGCACACTGCTACGTGAATTTTTCAAAAACATACGCCAACAAAAGAGATCCCTCAAACAAGCCAAGATACAAAATGACACAAATTTGTTAGAATAACTGTGTAAATTAAAGGTGACAAGCTTTTAGATAAACTAGTAAATCAATTAGTTATGCATGAAGAAGAGTGAATACTCGAACAGTAGTAAGATAAGGCTGGGATTCAAATTTATAATCTAAATAAACGAAGTATTGATAGCGACACGCCTGCAGGAATAGCATGAGTCTTGAGACTACAGGCTCAAGCCATGCCCGCGGCAAGGGAGCTAAAGCAATACGAAGTATTAATACCCCAGCCTAATCTTTAAAAGTTTTTCTGCAGTTTGAGGTGACTATTCACGTTCGCCTTTTCAAAAAATAAAACATAAATATTACCTTCAAACAGGAAGAAACGAGGTCAATGAATGATAAAGTTAATTGCAACAGATATGGATGGAACGCTACTTAATGCAGCACATGAAATTACTCCAGAAAATCAAGCAGCTATTAAATTTGCGCAAGAACACGGTATTACAGTCGTTATCGCAACAGGACGTGCCTTTTACGAAGCGAATACGCCCGTTGCTGAAACAGATTTGAAAGTACCATATATCTGCCTGAACGGAGCGGAAGTTCGCGACGAAACGTTCAATATCATGAGCACATCTCATCTCAATCATTCCTTAGTGAATAAGATTACAACTACGTTGAAGAAGGAAGACATTTATTATCAAGTCTATACAAATAGAGGAATTTATACAGAAGCTCCTCAAAGAGATTTAGAAATATATATTGATATCGCTGAACGTGCCGGTCAAAAAGCAGATGTTGAAAAAATTAAAAATAGTATTCAAAAACGTATCGATAATGGAACTTTAAAAATTGTAGATAACTATGACAAAATTGAAGAGATCCCTGGCGAATTGATTATGAAAATTTTAGCGTTCGATTCTGATTTAGGAAAAATTGACCTTGTAGGTCAAGAACTAGCCAAATCACCTAATCTTGCCGTTTCTTCTTCTTCAAGAGGTAATTTAGAAATTACGCATTCAGATGCGCAAAAAGGGATTGCCTTAGCGACCATTGCTAAACAACTTGGTATTGACTTAGAGAATGTCATGGCACTCGGAGATAACTTAAATGATATTTCGATGCTAGAAAGAGTGGGTTATCCTGTAGCCATGGATAATGCTGCACCAGAAGTGAAAGCTGTGGCTAAGTATATCACTGATTCAAATGAAAATAGTGGCGTCGGTAAAGCAATTATGAAATTTTTAAAAGATGAAAATCAATTATCATAAACAAGAGGTGTAAATAATGAAAGGATTAATTATAGTAGGTAGTGCTAGAGTAGGTTCACATACGAACGCGTTAGCTAAATACCTTACAGGTCAATTAGACGAACACGGGGTGGATGTTGAAATATTCGATTTAGCTGAAACGCCTATTCATCAATTAGACTTTTCAGGTACAACTCAAGCGGTTGATGAGATTAAAAAGAATGTGAAAGATCTTCAAGAAAAGGCCATGAATGCTGATTTCTTCATTCTAGGAACGCCTAATTATCATGGTTCGTATTCTGGAATTCTTAAAAATGCACTCGACCATCTCAATATGGATTACTTTAAAATGAAACCCGTGGGTCTAATTGGAAATAGTGGAGGCATAGTAAGCTCAGAGCCTTTATCTCATTTAAGAGTGATTGTACGTAGTTTATTAGGTATTGCCGTTCCAACGCAAATCGCTACACATGATTCAGATTATGCTAAATTGGACGATGGTACATTATATTTAGAGGATAATGAATTCCAATTACGTGCAAAATTATTCGTAGACCAAATCGTCTCATTTGTAAATAATAGTCCATATGAACATTTGAAATAAAGAGTATCATAGCGAACGGATCCTCTATTTATTACAATCGTCATTTCCTAGAGATCCCTCATACACTGTCGACAAAGCTTTGGCTTTTGTTGGCAGTGTTTTTTGTAACATAAATCACCCGATATTATCCCTCTAAAAAAAGGATGGAATAGAAATATAATTTAGCCCTCTACTGCCCATATGTTAAAAAAGGCTAAGACAATAAATAATGCCTTAGCCGCCTGTCCAATACAACTAGTTAAATAAACTTAATAGCTGTTCCCATCTTTTTATAATGGCGTTTTTACTATAATTTTGTGACGTTTCAATACTGTTTTTGGAATACATTTTTTGTAATTCAGGATTTAAAAGTAAATTTCTAACCTTTTCATATAGCTGATTCTCATCATTAAAATTAACGAGTAATCCGTTATAATCATTGATAATTAATTCGCTTGGTCCATATTTAATATCATAGCTAATCGTAGGTACACCATGTGATTGCGATTCTAATAACGCTAATGAAAAACCTTCCATATTACTTGTTACTAAACTTACATATGCTGTCTTGAACTCGTCAGTCAAATCATTAATAAAACCTCTTAGGAATACATGATTATTTAAATGATATTCTTGAATTAAATCTTTTAGTTTTCTTTCTTCAGCACCAAATCCATATAAATGTAATTCAATATGAGGGAATTCTTCTTTTAATTTATTTACAAGTCGAACCTGTTGTTCTAATTGTTTTTCAGGAGAATATCTCGCCACTGATATTAATTTTTGATTCTGATAACCGAAGTTAGACTCAGTTGCCTCCTCTGAAAAGCCTACAGGAATCGCATAAACAGGAATCACATCACGAATTCTATGGCTCACATCTTCTTTTTGTTGTTGTGTCGAAACAACGATTGCACGATAACGCTCTAAATGATCGAACACACCTTTATACACATTTTTAATACGAGAGTGTTCTAAATCGCTGATATCTTTGACATGCGTACTATGTAAAACAGCGACTACAGGAATAGTGTTTGATACTGAATTGAAAACATGTGATGTAATTAAATTTCTATCACTAAAGAATACATCGCCATTTTGATATAATTTTTCTATGAAAAATGCACCTAATTCTTTGTCATTGTTGAAAAATAAGACTCTTTCACAGTAATTCAATAGTATTTTCTTTGCTACATTAGGTTCATTTGAATCAATATCAAAGTACTTTTCAATTTTTACTTCGCCACTTGGAGAATAATAAAACTCTGATTGTATTTTTTGATCTGTTGATAAAATTCTTGTACAACTTAAAAATCCGCGCGTATCATAGAGTTCTCGTTTAATTTTTCTACGAGATGTATCAAAATAGTTGATATAATCAATTTTTCGTAGTGTGTCATCACTAAAATGAGCGTACATAATAAAGTTTTCACCATCATACACCCGCACATCGTTCGCTTGGTGCACATCTCTAACAGTATAGCCACATTCTTCTTCCCAATAATGTAACCAATTTTTACTAAATATAGACATCACATTTGTTGATTCTTGGAAATAATCATACATATTAATATAATCTTCATTAGTTATATAATTTGAAGCCGTATCTGTTAAATAACGATTCCATGCTAGTAGCACAATTCTTGCTGAATAATGATATTCTTTAAAAAGATTTAAACGATTAATAATAGCTTTTTCTATACCAGTTATTTTTTGACCTATATTATTTCCTACAAAATAAAACATTCAATACCTCTTAAGTTTAAATTTATTTTACAAATATTGTAACATAATAAAATCTTTAAATATAAAATGAACTAAAAATAAAAAAATAGAAAAATTGATTAATCCTACTAATATCAACGATTTGCATGTAATCAAACCGACCTAACAGTCAGAAAATTTAAAATATTGTTAGCGCTTACACACATTTTTATGATAGACTTACACGGAAGAGATGTTTCAAATAAAGGGGTGGGGGATACAATGAAACGTTATCGATATTTTATTATTACGATGATTGTTATTATGACAATGATTAACTACATCGATCGTGGCGCAATTTCTTATGCACAAGAAGATATCATAAAGGAATTTGGTTTTGACAATATTGCTTGGGGGTCTATCCTAGGCTACTTCGGTTACGGTTATATGTTTGGTTCATTACTAGGTGGAATTACAGCAGATAAAAAAGGACCAAAATTTGTATGGATTTTAGCAGGAGCAGCATGGTCAATCGTTGAAATTGCCATGGCATTTGCGGGTGAGCTCGGTATAGCTGTATTTGGAGGTTCAGCACTTGCAGGTTTTGGTTTACTGCGCGTACTTTTCGGTATCTCAGAAGGACCAATCTTTTCAACAATTAGTAAAACAAATGCCAACTGGGCAGCGCCAAAAGAACGTGGCGTATTATCAGCCTTAGGATTAATTGGTGTTCCATTAGGCGCACTCATTACTGCACCAATTGTGTCAGGTTTCCTAACAGTCGCGAACTGGCGTATACTCTTTGTTTTATTAGGGATTCTCGGTCTAGTCTGGGTTATGGTTTGGGCAAAGGTTTTTACAGATTACCCAGAAGATAATAAAAAGGTTTCAGAAGAAGAGTTGGACGAAATCCGATCCACGGAAGATAGTCTAAATGTCGAGAAAACAGTCGAAACAGAAGACGCAAGTGAAAAATGGTATCATTTTTTCAAAAGTCCAACACTTGTCGGGAATATGATTGGTTACTTTGGATTCCAGTATGTGAACTTTCTCATTTTGACTTGGACACCAAAGTATCTCCAAGATGAATATCATTTTCAAATTCATTCATTATGGTATCTAGGAATGATTCCATGGATTGGCGCATGTTTTACTGCCTATTTCGGCGGTCAAATGTCCGATTGGCTTCGTAAAAAGACGGGTAGTTTAAGAATCGCACGATCATATTTTTCAATTGCAGGCATGATTTGTGCGGCAATCTGTTTCTTAATTATTCCATTCACACATAGTATTGTCGCTGTCATGATACTTATGATGCTCGGTAACGCATTTATCTTCCTACCAAACGCTGTTTATTGGGCAGTCATTATTGATACAGCACCAAATAAAACAGGCACATATGGAGGGATTACACACTTCTTCGTTAATACCGCTACTGTGATTGCACCAACTTTAACAGGTTATCTCGTTGCAACACATGGTTATTCAACAATGTTTATCTCAGCGGTTGTCGCTTCAATCGTTAGTATTGTAGCAATGTGCTTTGTTAAACCAGGTGAGAAGAAGATGGCCAAACATTAGCTTACGCCTGACGCAACTTTTATTTGGTAAAAGGTCTATGCTTTACGCTCATGAGAAGTTATAAATTTAATTAAAGAAAAAACAGGCATTGCTTCGCACGTAGTGAGGCAATGCCTGTTTTCATAACAATAAAAGTATATTATTTAGACTGTAGAGAACCTTATTAAACGATTAAGTAGGGAAATTAATACTTCGTATTGTTTAGCTCCCTTGCCGCGGGCATGGCTTGGGAGTGATACAGAATTCTAGAATTTAAGAATTCGTATTATCACCCCCGCAAGGATGATTAGATGTTGAGCCATTTTATGAGCTCAATATCAATCAGCTACTGCGTAGCCTGTCTTTTAAAAATCAACTGACTTACAAGTAGTCTCAAGACGCATGCTATTCCTGCAGGCGTGTCGCCACAATACTCCTTTTGGCGACATGTGCTTTTATTTTCTATATTTTAAGCGGGCGAATGCGTCGTGTTGGTGAATAGATTCTTCGTTACGACATTCTATATCGAAGCCATCAATCCAATCAAAATCAACTAAATCTGCTGCAATTAATCGAATTAAATCTTCTACAAAGCGTGGGTTTTCATATGCACGTTCTGTTACACGTTTTTCATCTGGACGTTTCAAGATTGGATATAAAATCGAACTCGCATTGGCTTCCATCGCATCTAAAATTTTATCTTTATAATCATCAACGACATCTGTGTCTTTATTTAAATAAGTTTTGACCGTAACGATACCACGTTGATTGTGCGCTGAGTATTCACTAATCTCTTTAGAGCAAGGACATAACGTTGTCACTGCAGCTTCGATAGTTAGTTCTTTACGTGTCACTTTTTCGCCGTCGATGGCTAAACCGTATGTGACATCAGCATTTCCAATCGCTTTAATATGAGTGACAGGGCTAAAACGGTCAAAGAACCATTTTCCTGATACATCAACCCCAGCTGCATTTTGGTTCATTTTTTCTTGAAGTGTACGCAAAACTTGATAAAGCGTATTGAATTCAAGTTCAATGCCGTTGTTATAATGCTTTTCAACGCTTTCTAATATACGGCTCATGTTGATGCCTTTTTCATCTTTATTTAAACTCGTTGAAAAACTAAATAATCCAGCAGTTTGATACTGATCAATCAACACAGGATATGTTAAATTTTTAATTCCTACTTCTTCTATTTCAAATAGGAAATTTTTATGTGTACTTTGTAAATCGGTCATTTCATTTTTAGTTGTAGGTTTTGTACCTTCGACAGGGTCTACAGAGCCGAAATGTTTCCAGCGACCCTCTCGAGTAGATAAATCAAATTCTGTCATGTTTTACCTCCATTTAAGATTCGAAGTGATATGTCCAAAATGGCTCAACTTTTAAGAAACTTTGTGCTTGTCCATCAATATCAGGACTCGCAATTTGTTTTAAAAAAGGTCCTGTTTGTGAAGCATGTGCTTCAAAGGCTTTGAGTTTTAAATCACTATATTTAGAAATATCGTTTTGGATATCTGGTTGTCCTAGAATATCTGGTGCGTCGTTACTAAATGCGACAAGTGTAAGTCTTGGACGTTCAGATTCTGGCATGCGACCAACTGTACGAACGACAGCTTCGGCAGTCGCTTCGTGGTCAGGATGTACTGCGAATTTAGGATAGAATGAAATGATTAATGATGGATTTGTTTCTTCAATTAGATTTTTAATCATATTATCCATCTGATCATGAGGTTCGAATTCTACAGTTTTATCTCGTAATCCCATTTTTCGTAAGTCTGTAATACCGATTGCTCGGCAAGCATCTTCAAGTTCGCGTTCACGAACTTTAGGTAGTGATTCTCTTGTCGCAAAAGGAGGATTACCTAAGTTACGGCCCATTTGTCCTAGTGTTAAGCAAGCGTATGTGACTGGGACGCCTGCATCAATGTAACTTGCAATAGTTCCAGCAGATGAGAAAGTTTCGTCATCTGGATGTGGGAAGATGACAAGTACGTGTCTTTCATCAGTCATGAATCATAACCTCCTTTTAAATTGTAAATGGCTTTTCGCTCATTTCTATTGTAGCTGCCAATTGTCCTTCGTAATTAAATCCTGCGATGAGGAATTCGTTGTCTTCGTTGACTTCAAAGTGTGTTAGCCCTTGTACATAAACCCAACCGCCATCGCGTAATTTGAGACCTACACGATAAGGATCTTTTTCGCCACCTTTAAGTTGTGCATGTTCGTATGTGACTTGAATATTTCTTAGAAATGTACCAGCGTTAAATACACGTTCATCGAAATGGTTTGCATAGGCTCCATTTGTTGTCTCAACGTGTAAGTATATGGGTTTATTCTCATAAGAAGTTAACAAATTTAATACTTCTTGCTCATTAATAGGTTCCAACACGTTCACTCCCTTATCATTTGCAGTCTATTGTAAAGCTTTAGTAAAGGTATATCGCAACTTGTTTGTTTATAAAGCATCTATTATTCATAATTGATTTAAAAATGATGGCTATAAATAACATAATGCGATAATAGAATATCTGCAAATTCGTTTATCTATCTATTTTACTAGAAAGCGTTAAATATTTGTACACGAATGCTTGATTTAGTTAGGAAAATTTTCAATACCGGATTAAAGAGGACATATTTAAGTTTGTTAAATTACTTTAAATTAAGAATTATATTTTGTTAAATGTGTATATAACGAGTATATTATAATGGTAAGTTGGAAAGGTGTAAGTAGACAGAATTAAAATATGCCGAGGTGTTTAAAGTGAAAATCATCAATTTAGGTACAAAAAAACTTGCTTCATTTTACGTAGCGTGTGAACTATTTAAAGAAATGAGTCAACAACCTAATAGCAAGTTAGGTCTAGCTACTGGCGGGACAATGACTGATGTATATCGATATTTAGTAGGTTTATTAGAAAAGAATCAACTAGACGTCTCACATGTAGAAACATTTAATTTAGATGAATATGTCGGGTTACAGCCTAAGCATCCTCAAAGTTACCATCATTACATGGACGAAGTATTATTTAACGCATATCCTCATTTTAAAAAGGGTAATATTCATATACCAAAAGGGGATAGCAAGCATTTAGAAGAGGAAGCAGAACGTTATAATCAATTACTCAATGATAAAGGACCAGTAGATATACAAATATTAGGTATTGGTGAGAATGGTCATATAGGATTCAATGAACCAGGTACGGATTTGCATAGCGAGACACATATTGTTGATTTAACTGAAAGTACAATACGTGCAAATAGTCGTTATTTTGAAAGTGAGCAAGATGTACCAAAACAAGCAGTTTCAATGGGACTTGCAAGTATATTAAAAGCGAAACGAATTATTTTACTAGCATTTGGTGAAAAAAAGAAAGAAGCCATTCATAAATTGATGACGAACCAAGTAACAAGAGACATTCCTTCTACAATTTTACATGCCCATCCGAATGTGGAAGTATATGTAGATGATGAAGCGGCACCAGACAGTAATGAATAAGAACATCGCTAAGGTGATTATATTTAGGTCAGTTTTAAAAAAGTAATGAAGGGTAAACACGTTCATATAAGAGTTAAATACTCGAAAATGAAAGGATGTTTTCATTGGAATTACAATTAGCAATTGATTTATTAAATAAAGAAGAAGCCGCTGAATTAGCGAAAAAAGTTGAAGAATACGTAGATATTGTTGAAATTGGTACACCGATTGTGATTAATGAAGGTTTACCATCAGTACAACACTTAAATGAAAATATTAATAATGCAAAAGTATTAGCAGATTTAAAAATTATGGACGCAGCAGATTATGAAGTAAGCCAAGCCGTTAAATTTGGCGCAGATGTTGTAACTATTTTAGGTGTAGCAGAAGATGCTTCAATTAAAGCTGCAGTTGAAGAAGCGCATAAACATGGTAAAGAATTATTAGTGGATATGATTGCCGTTCAAGATTTAGAAAAACGCGCGAAAGAATTAGATGAAATGGGTGCAGATTATATCGCTGTACACACTGGTTATGACTTACAAGCTGAAGGTCAATCACCATTAGATAGTTTACGTACTGTTAAATCAGTGATTAAAAACTCTAAAGTCGCTGTAGCTGGTGGTATTAAACCAGATACAATTAAAGATATTGTTGCCGAAGAACCAGATTTAGTTATTGTTGGTGGCGGTATCGCAAATGCTGACGATCCTGTAGAAGCAGCAAAACAATGTCGCGATGCGATTGAAGGTAGATAGGATGTCAGAATTTAATAATTACCGTCTTATACTTGAAGAATTAGAGCATACGTTATCTCATGTTGATGATACGGATTATGAACGCTTTACGAATGATGTCATTGGTGCAGACAGAATCTTCGTAGCCGGCAAAGGCCGTTCAGGTTTTGTAGCAAATAGTTTTGCGATGCGTTTAAATCAACTTGGTGAAGATGCGTTTGTTGTAGGGGAATCAACAACACCATCTATTAAAGAACATGATTTATTTATTATTATTTCAGGATCAGGTTCAACTGAGCACTTAAGATTATTAGCTGATAAAGCAAAATCAATCGGTGCAAAAGTTGTCTTGATTACTACAAAAGCTGAGTCCTCTATTGGAGAATTAGCTGAAACAATAGTTGAATTACCGGCAGGGACTAAACATGAGGTTGAAGGTTCAAAGCAACCATTAGGTAGTTTGTTTGAACAAGCATCGCTCGTATTTTTAGATAGCGTGGTAATACCATTAATGGATGCATTTCACATTGATGAAGAAACAATGCAGAAGAACCATGCAAATTTAGAATAATGAATAATTAAGCCATTGATTTTGTGAATTTGATACAAAGTCGATGGCTTTTTTTACAATTTATCGAAATTTTAATCAAAAAAGTGTATATTTATAATGTGATTACTATTTAAGAGGTGAAACATCATGAATTTTGACAACTATATTTTTGATTTTGATGGGACTTTAGCAGATACGACTTCATGTCATGTGTATGCAACGCAAGAAGCTTTTAAAAATTTAGAATTAGAAATACCTAGTGAAGAAGAGATATTAAAAGTAATGAATCAACCTTTAGAAGAGGGATTTAAGTATTTAGTTAATAAAGATGTGACGAAAGCACAAGTTGAAGCATTTATCCAAGCGTATCATCAATACTATGATCGTTATGAGGTACATCATTTAAAAGAATATGCAGGCATCAGCGAAATGCTGCAATTGTTACATAATAAAAAGAAAAAACTCTTTGTGGTATCCAGTAAAAAATCAGATGTTGTGACAAAGCACTTAAATTATTTGGGACTGAATCGTTTTATGACAGATGCGTTAGGATTACATTCAAGGGAACATTTGAAGCCACATCATGAAACGTTACAGACGCTGATTCAAAATAATCATTTGAATTCAGGTCGAACAGTTTATATTGGCGATACAATTTATGATGTTAAAAGTGCCAATGCTTCAAATATTAAATCATGTGTGGTGACTTGGGGAGCACAATCTGCTCATGATTTATTACAAGAAAATCCTCATTATGTAGTTAATGAACCAGAAGAAATTATTACAATTTTATAAGTATATAACGCCTTAATTTCTGTGATGGAAGTTGAGGCGTTCTTTTTTGCGATGAGTTCTGCAGTAAATAATGTTAACATATTAATGTATAAAGTTTACATATGGTGATGACATGTTAGAAATAGTAAAAAATTTATATCGTTTTTCAGAGAGTAAACCTCATCAATTAGCACTCGTCTTTGATGAAGAGAAGTTTACCTATAGAGAGTTCATTCAAGTGATTGATGAAAGAACGAATCTATTAACTGATATCCAAAAGAATGAGAGAGTAGGTTTATTGAGCGATCATCCTATAAATAATCTTATTAATTATTTCGCAATTCATAATCTTGGTGGTCTTCCATGCTTTTTAAATCATCAATGGAGTGAATCTACAGTAAAGCAACTCGTTGAGAAGTATCAAATTGAATGGTTAATTCAAGATAAAGAGTTACTTTCAACTGGATGTGATGATAAAAACTTTGAAGATAATATTAAAAATCCGTTACTTCACATTGGATTTACTTCAGGAACGACAGGTTTGCCTAAAGCTTATTATCGGAATGAACCTTCGTGGTTAAGTTCTTATGAAGAAAATGAAAAATTAATTAATCATACGTCACAAGTGATTGTAGCGCCTGGGCCTCTATCGCATTCACTCTCACTATATGCGTGTATTTACGCATTGTTTACTGGAAGAACATTTATCGGACAAAAAGTATTTAATGCAGAAGCATTAATAGATAACATAATCAAGGTTCATCAACCGAGTGCTTTGTTTGTTGTGCCGACAATGCTCCATCAACTTGTTAATAAAGATTTATATGCTTCTAATATTAAAACTATTTTTAGTAGTGGAGCGAAGCTTTCAAAAGAGCAATTCGACAATGTGACACAACGCTATCCTTATATAGATTTAATCGAGTTTTTCGGTACTTCTGAAGCAAGTTTTATAAGTTATAACTTGAATCAATCAGCACCGGAGCAGTCGGTTGGTACACTGTTTCCGAATGTTGAAATTCAACTTTTAGAGCAAGATTCGAATCAAATCGGTTTATTGATGGTGCGAAGTGACATGACATTTAGTGGATATGTAAATGAACACGTAGTTGATGAAACATGGATTGAGACAGGTGACTATGCCTATTTTGAAAACAGAAATTTATATTTAGTGGGTAGGAAGAGTGACCGACTTATAGTTGGCGGTGTGAATGTCTATCCATCTGAAATTGAACGATTGGTAATGAAGCTTAATTGTGTTGAAGAGGCGATAATTATTGGTCAACCTCATCACAAATTTGGAGAAATATTAGTTCTGTTATATACAGGTAATGAAGAATTGGAATATATAAAGTTGAAACAGTATTTAACGAAGTATCTTTCTAGGTATGAAGTTCCGTCTAAAATAAAGAAAATCGACGCTATGATTTATACAGAGTCTGGAAAAATTGCTAGAGGAAAGATGAAATCTAAATATTTGAATGGAGAGATATAATCATGAAGCAACCAGTGATTGTTGCTGCCAAACGAACGACTTTTGGTAAATATGGTGGAAACTTAAAGCATTTAGAACCTGAGCAATTGTTACAACCATTGTTTAATCATTTTAAGGAAGAATACCCTGAAATAATGGAATATATTGAGGACGTAATAATTGGAAATACAGTTGGCAATGGTGGGAATATTGCTAGGAAATCATTACTTGAAGCAGGTTTAAGCCACACGATTCCAGGTGTTACTATAGATCGACAATGCGGGTCAGGATTAGAAACCATCATCCAAGCGTGTAGGATGATACAGAGTAATGCGGGCCAAGTTTATATTGCTGGTGGTGTGGAGAGTGTGAGTAGAGCGCCATGGAAACTAAAACGTCCACAATCAGTTTATGAAGCGGAGTTTCCTCAATTCTTCGAAAGAGCATCATTTGCACCTGATGGGCAAGATCCCTCAATGATTGAAGCAGCAGAAAATGTCGCTCAAACATACCACATTTCAAGAGAAAGACAAGACGAGTTTGCCTATCGAAGTCATCAATTGACCAATGAACATATAAATAACGGGAATATTTCCCGAGAAATACTTCCTATTAAAGTTAAAGGTGCTTGGTTTGATAGAGACGAAAGTATTAAACCACGACTTACTTTAGAAAAATTAAATAGATTTAAACCTTTGCTAAATGAAGGTACTGTTACAGTAGGAAATAGTTGCATGAAAAATGATGGGGCAGTTTTACTGCTTATTATGGAAGAATCACTTGCAAAAAGGTTAGGTTTTAAAGAGGGATTAAAATTTATAGAAAGTAGCACAGTGGGTGTTGATCCTAAGTATTTAGGTATAGGTCCAGTGCCAGCTGTAACAAAGTTGATGAAAAGAACCAATATAAGTATGGAGGCTATCGATACATTGGAACTTAATGAAGCGTTTAGTTCTCAAGTCATCGCATGCCAGGATGAACTGAATATACCGATTGCGAAACTGAATCGATGGGGTGGTGCCATTGCATCTGGCCATCCATATGGTGCAAGTGGAGCAGCTTTAGTCGCTCGATTATTTCATATGAAATCCTATTATAGATCTATTGCTACTATGGGGATAGGGGGAGGCATGGGTAATGCAGTATTATTTGAAAGATGGTGAAGAAAGAAGAACGGTTACGTTTCATGAAAGTGATGTTCAAAAATATTGTCTCCTTTTCAATATAGAATTCAATGGTCACGTTCCTACTTTGATGTGTGCAAAGTTATGGCCTGAATTTGAAATTTATAAAAGTTTTGTAAAGGAAACTTTAATTTTAAAAGAGACATATATTAAAGAAATTAATAAATTAGTAACTAATGAAGACTATAGCGCGATTTTACGCAAAATTTCAGAGAAAATAATCAAAAATATTGTCAAGTATAGATATAGTTTGGAAATTAATAAAAATAACTATAAATGTATATATATAGAACAAGAATTTATCGAGGTAAAGCGTTAAAATGAAAATTTCAAATGAATTAATTGAAACATATTTATCATTAGTTAACGATAAAAATCCAGTTCACAATGAAATTGTTCCAGGTCAATTGGTATGCGAAATCGCATTTTCAGAGCTTAACATTCACTGGGATAACTATAAAATTAAATATCTCAGACCCATTGATATACATGATGATATACGTTTTTTTGTTGAGGATGAAACGAAAATAAAAGTTTCGAATAATTTAGACGGGGTAAAATTAGTAATATTAAGAATTTAGATTAAAAATTATATTTTTAAAGTTTTATTTCCGGTAATCATAATTAATGAAAGCAATTTCAAATGTCAAAATTAAATATCTGTAAAATGAATAAACTTGAATTATTGAAAATTATTAAACTTGAATTAATTTGACATTAGAGATTAACAACGTATAATTATGTAACATATCACAAGGGAGTGTTATTGAAATGGATTTCGATAAAAATCAAATTAATGTGGTAGACGGTAAAGAAGCGAAAAAAACCGTCGTAGCTACCGGAATCGGTAACGCCATGGAATGGTTTGACTTTGGGGTTTATGCGTACACGACTGCATACATAGGAGCGAATTTCTTCTCTCCAGTACAAAATCCTCAAATACAACAAATATTAACATTTGCAGCTTTAGCCATTGCGTTCTTATTAAGACCTATTGGTGGTATTGTATTTGGTATCATTGGGGATAAATACGGACGTAAAGTTGTATTAACTACTACAATTATTTTAATGGCGCTATCTACGCTAACGATAGGCTTGCTGCCAAATTACGATACTATAGGTTTATGGGCGCCTATATTATTACTACTTGCTAGGGTTTTACAAGGTTTCTCAACTGGTGGGGAATATGCCGGCGCTATGACATATGTTGCTGAATCATCACCAGATAAACGTCGTAATAGTTTAGGAAGTGGACTTGAAATTGGTACGCTTTCAGGTTACATTGCAGCTTCAATTATGATTGCTATACTAAGCTTCTTCCTTAATCACGATCAAATGCAAGCATGGGGTTGGAGAATTCCATTTATTTTAGGTTTATTCTTAGGTTTATTTGGACTTTATTTACGTCGTAAACTTGAAGAATCACCTGTATATGAAAATGATGTTGCGACTACGCCACAAAGAGATAACATTGGATTCTTTACAATTATCCGTTACTACTACAAAGATATTTTAGTTTGTTTCGTAGCGGTAGTATTCTTTAACGTTACAAACTATTCAGTAACGGCATACTTACCAACTTACCTCGGTCAGGTTGTTAAGCTAGATGAAACAACTACGAGTGTACTTATCACATGTGTGATGGCAATGATGATTCCATTAGCTTTAATGTTTGGTAAATTGGCAGACAAAGTTGGTGAGAAAAAAGTATTCTTAATAGGTACAGGCGGTCTTACTTTATTAAGTATCGTGGCGTACAGTTTATTAAGTACTAAATCATTACCTTTAATTATTATTGGTGTATTTATTTTAGGTTTCTTCTTATCAACATATGAAGCCACAATGCCAGGTTCATTACCAACAATGTTCTATACGCATATTAGGTATCGTACATTATCTGTAACATTTAACGTATCTGTTTCTCTATTTGGTGGTACAACACCATTACTTGCTTCTTGGCTAGTAGAGAGAACTGGAAATATTTTAGCACCCGCTTATTATTTAACTGCGATTAGTTTAATCGGATTCTTAGTAATTACATTCTTGCATGTCAGCACTGCAGGTAAGTCGCTTAAAGGTTCTTATCCTAACGTGGACAATGAAAAAGATAGAAAATACTATGAAGATAATCCGAAAAAAGCTTTATGGTGGGTTAAAGAAAGAAAAGAAAAAGAAGATTTCTAAAATTATATTTGAAGGCAAGGCGCCGAGACGCCTTGCCTTTTTCATACAAAAAATTAAAACGCTAATGTTAGCAACGCTCAAAGGTTCTCTCTGAGCTTATTAGGGACAATTTTAGCTAACATTAACGTTTTTACATATTAAGGTGAGTTTTTTAGGGATGATAGAATGGCTTTAAAAGTCTAAAGAGTTAGGGGACAGAAAACTTTAAAAGCGCATCTGTTTAGGGAATTATTAGAAAACAAATTCTAATTCTCAAATTCTTAATTGGATTTTTGTGCATTGTCTAGGTGTGAAAATAACGTTCTTTGTTTTAATAACTCATTCTCATGTTGTCAACGTCATTTTCTAGTAGAGAGAGCAATTTATAGATTTCAAATTTATTGAAGGTCTCATCACATTTTACTGTAATTGTCTTGAAAGATTTAGTTATGATTTCGTAAATCGGTACTCCATTTTCTATATTTTGCTTGTAGATAATCATGTTGTTCATTTCCTCCTTTGTCTCTCTACACTTTATATAGTAAATGAATTTCCATAGAAAAACATGGGCCTATGGTATCAACTTTTTATACAACGAACATCGGAGAACAATCTAGGACTTTGTACCTAGAAATTGAGAGAAAATATATATCAAATTTCAATGTGCCCAATCATTGACGTGAAGCTATTTTCTCATGAAAAAACGAAGCTGGGACATAATTAATCGTCTCAGCTTCCTTTAACATATTGGCAGTAGATGTCTGAATTAAAAGTGCGCTTATATCAAGCTTCTTTTAATCCTAGCCATCCTTGCCGGCGGGGCCCCAACATAGAGAATTTCTTAAAAAGAAATTCTACAAACAATGAAAGTTGGGAGCGGGACAACGAAAATAATTTTGCTAAATTATATTTCTGTCCCACTCCCATAAGAAGTACTAGCATTTTTTATAAAAATGCAGTGCTTCTTTAAACCTCGGTAACATCTACGTCGATGTGTTCAATGCGGTTGTAAGCGCCATGGTCAACTGGACCGACGAAATCATTCATTTTCCATCCATTTTTAATTGCTGAAGCAACGAAGGCTTTGGCAGCAATGACAGCCTCTTTTGGAGATTTACCGTTCGCTAAGTAAGCTGTCGTTGCAGCTGCGAACGTACAACCTGCTCCGTGATTATAGCTTTGTTGGAACATGTCAGTCGTTAATTGATAGAACGTTTGTCCGTCATAATATAAGTCGTAAGATTTATCTTGATCTAATGCTTTTCCGCCTTTAATGATGACATGAGGTGTACCTGCATCATAAATCTTTTGAGCAGCTTCTTTCATGTCTTCAATGGAAGTTAATTTTCCTAAGCCTGAAAGTTGACCAGCTTCAAATAAGTTTGGAGTTACAACAGTAGCTTTAGGTAATAAATATTTAATCATAGCGTCAGTATTTCCTGGGTTAAGTACTTCGTCTTCACCTTTACATACCATGACTGGGTCCACTACGAAATATTTCGCACCAGATTCTTCAAATGCTTCGCCAGCACGTTTGATAATTTCTTCCGTACCTAACATTCCCGTTTTAATTGCATCTGGGCCGATAGAAATTGCTGTTTGAAGTTGCTTTTCAAAGACATCCATATCTAGAGGTGTCACATCATGTGACCAAGTTTCTTTATCCATTGTTACGATAGAAGTTAAAGCTACCATTCCATACGTATCTAATTCTTGGAAAGTTTTAAGATCCGCTTGCATACCAGCGCCAGCACTAGTATCAGAACCTGCAATTGTTAATACTTTTTTTAAAGCCATCATCGATTCACTCCCGTTAAATTCTAATATATCTTTAATCATACCACGTTTATCGGGTAAGCTAAATATTTATACTTATTGAAAATGAGGTCCACAAATCACCATATTAGCCATTTAATTCAGACATCATCAATTTAGAATTAATAGGAAGAAACGTCATTTCGTCTTTAGTTAAAACTTCTTCAGTTAATTGAACTTTGAAAAGTTGATTGCTGAAGTACGGCTTAATGTAATAAGTTTTATCTTTACTATCCATCACCAGTTGGTATTGCGTGTAATGTGTTTCACCAGCATCAAGTACAGCGCCTTGAGGAATGCTTACAGAATCTAAAATTTTAAAACAATTCATAAGGTTAATATCTTCATCGTCTGCGGATTGAAGATGATGTCTTAAATATGTCGCTCTTACAAAGCGTTCAGTGGAAGTATAACCTCCAGGTAAGCCATTCGTACCAGCTTCACAACCCATTGAACGCACTAAAACTTTTCCTACAAGTTGATTTGCTGATTTTTCAGGTTGTAGAAATGCATAATTTCTTAAATTTTCAACATGCCATTCTAACTTAGGGGCATTTGTTAGCACTTTAACATGGTTATCTTTAACGATAAGTAAGCCGTTATGAGGTTCAACAGCAACCGTATGACCACTGTTATCTGTGATAATAAAGTGTAATGGGGGAACGACGTTTAAAGTAGTGTTTTTCTCATTCATAATATTAATTGTCTTCACTTTTTGTTTTAACTCATCAACATTTTTAATGAAGCCGAGTACCCATACGATGAATTCTTCGGGAGCTAAATTTAAATATCCGTATCTTCTATGACTACTGTAGGAAGCTTCACCTGTAAAGTAGTGATTGGAGATAGCTACGCCTTGTTCATTAATACCATCCCCGAAACGGTATCGACCAACCTTCAGATTTGTTCCGACGAATCCATATTCAAGACGCATTTCAGACTCTAAGTCAAATTGATAGTTATAATGACGTGGTACAACTGTAGGAATACCATTAAATTCGAATGCGAAATCCATTGTTCTAGCTAAGTAATGATGTTTTTTCTTTGTGAAAAATGAAAAACCAGTACACATATGTCTACGCTCCAAACTTATAGAAAATTAATGATTTAGTAGTACTATAGTCAAAATCACTCAATTTGTAAACTTTTAAAACTAAACAGTTTACATTAGCTCTAGCATATTATAATAAACATCACCTCTTACGCTTGGATATGTTAAAATATGGCGAGAGGTGAATACGATGAAATGGTCAGAAATTTTTCATGATATAACGTCACGACATGACTTTCAGGCAATGCACGACTTCTTAGAAAAGGAGTATACGACGCAAATTGTATACCCTGATAGAAAGAACATTTACCAAGCATTCGAGTTAACACCGTTTGAAAATATTAAAGTAGTTATACTAGGTCAGGATCCCTATCATGGACCTAATCAAGCACATGGTTTAGCATTTTCAGTGCAACCTAATGCTAAATTTCCACCATCATTAAAAAATATGTATCAGGAACTAGAAGATGATATTGGTTGCCATAGAACTTCACCACATTTACAAGATTGGGCCAGAGAAGGCGTATTATTATTAAATACTGTACTTACAGTGAGACAAGGTGAAGCGCATTCTCATAGAGATATTGGCTGGGAAATATTTACAGATGAAGTCATTGAGGCAGTTTCAAAACATCGCGAAGATGTGGTCTTTATTTTGTGGGGCAAACCAGCACAACAAAAAGAAAAACTTATTGATACATCTAAGCATCTAGTTATTAAATCTCCTCATCCAAGTCCATTATCTGCGTTTAGAGGTTTCTTTGGTTCGAAACCATACTCTAGAACTAATGACTATTTGCAATCTAAAGGCAAAGCACCTATCAATTGGTGCGAAGGTTAAGGTGATTGGCAATGAATAAAGATAAATTGATTCAATTGATCGAACAAGAACTCGTACAAGCGGATGAAGCGCAAACTGAATCTGAATTTGAAAAGCATATGTATGCGATACATACTTTAACTTCTTTATATACCTCAAATGATAGTCAAACTTCATCTCATAATATGAGCCAAACATCTGTGAACCATACTTTCTCATCTGCTAATCAGAAAGAAAGTCAGTCAACTTCACATAAGAGTGAAGTGACAGCAGCAGAAATTGAAGCAATGGGTGGAAAAGTGCCTCAATCTATGAAAAATGCACATACTTCAAATTCAAATTTAATGTCAACAGATGACAATATAGGAAATGGCGAATCTATTTTCGATTTTTAATTAAAAAGGAGCACAATTGAAATGATGAAATTATTTATAATTTTAGGTGCACTCAACACGATGATGGCTGTAGGAACAGGAGCATTTGGTGCACATGGTTTAGAGAATAAGTTATCAGAAAAATACATGTCCGTCTGGGAAAAAGCGACAATGTACCAAATGTATCATGGTTTAGGACTATTAGTTATTGGTGTCATTAGTGGTACAACAGCAATTAATGTTAATTGGGCAGGCTGGCTAATGTTCTTCGGAATTGTCTTCTTTAGCGGTTCTTTATATATCTTAGCTTTAACTCAAATTCGTATTTTAGGTGCGATTACGCCAATTGGAGGCGTATTGTTTATAGCAGGATGGCTTATGCTCATTATCGCAACATTTAAATTTGCTGGATAAATTATTACTAAGCGCACATTAAAATAGTTAACTTTTAAAACGATTGAAACCCTAAAATTTTACAAAAAATTACAGATTAAAAACTCACCTTTTTGGGTATAGGATACCTTCGAGGTGAGTTTTATTTATGGAAAATAAAAATAAACAAGTAGATAGAGGTGACCTTAAGCAAAACCTATCTGAAAAATTTGTGTGGGCTATCGCTTACGGCTCATGTATAGGATGGGGCGCCTTTATTTTACCTGGAGATTGGATTAAACAATCAGGTCCGATTGCATCCTCAATAGGTATTGTTATCGGGGCACTATTAATGATTTTAATCGCTGTCAGCTATGGTGCCTTAGTTGAGAAATTTCCAGTTTCAGGTGGCGCATTTGCTTTTAGTTTCTTAAGTTTTGGGAGATATGTAAGTTTCTTCTCGTCATGGTTTTTAACGTTTGGGTATGTCTGTGTCGTAGCACTTAATGCAACGGCGTTTAGTTTATTAATCAAATTCTTGTTACCTAACGTATTAAATAATGGGAAGCTTTATACTGTTGCAGGTTGGGATGTCTACATAACTGAAATCATTATAGCTACAGTACTATTATTAATCTTTATGTTTGTAGCTATTAGAGGTGCAAGTGTCTCAGGCTCACTACAATATTATTTCTGTGTAGCGATGGTTATCGTTGTGTTACTTATGTTCTTTGGATCTTTCTTTGGTAACAACTTCGAAATCAGTAATTTACAGCCTTTAGCTAATTCTGATAAAGGATGGTTTAAGTCTATTATTATGATTGTCGCCATTGCACCATGGGCATATGTAGGCTTTGATAATATTCCACAAACAGCTGAAGAATTTGATTTCGCACCAAACAAAACATTTAAATTAATCGTTTATAGTTTACTTGCAGCATCATTAACTTACGTTGTGATGTTACTTTATACAGGTTGGTTAGGTACGCATACGAAAAGTTTAAATGGTAACTTATGGTTAACTGGAGCAGTAACTCAAGAAGCCTTTGGTTATATTGGCCTTGGTGTGTTAGCTATTGCGATTGCGATGGGTATCTTTACAGGTTTAAACGGCTTCTTAATGAGTTCAAGTCGTCTGTTATTCTCTATGGGACGTTCAGGAATTATGCCTACAGTATTCAGCAAATTGCATAGTAAATATAAGACGCCATATGTAGCAATCATTTTCTTAGTGGCGGTAGCATTAGTAGCGCCTTGGTTAGGCCGTAATGCATTAAATTGGATTGTTACCATGTCGTCAACTGGTGTCTCTATTGCATACTTCATTACTTGCCTATCAGCAGCGAAATTATTTAGTTATGATAAACAAAGTAATACGTATGCACCGATATATAAAACATTTGCAATAATTGGTTCAATCGTATCATTCATTTTCTTAGGATTATTACTTATCCCTGGATCTCCAGCAACACTGCCAGGACCATCTTATATTGCATTGGCTATTTGGTTAGTCATTGGATTAGTATTCTTCTTTATACGTTATCCAAAACTTAAGAGAATGGATAATGACGAACTCAGTCGACTTATTCTTAATCGCTCTGAAAATGAAGTCGAAGACATGATTGATGAACCTAATAAATAGATTTAAAAATACTTTTATGCGTTATTTAAAAAGTGGAGTGCTAGGACAAAATCCATAGCCTCCACTTTATTTATGTCTTATAATCTTTTTCGAGTACGGTCGAACCCTGAAATAACAATTTTTGAAATTTGATCTGCAAATAATAAGCCTAACGCAATGGCTCCAGCTATTAGCGTGACTTCAAGCATTGTATTAATTGCAGTACTGAAATGAAGTAGCACTAAATTTTTGGTTGCATCATAAGCCAGACCACCTGGTACTAATGGAATGATACCGGTTACCATAAAGATAATCACAGGCTCTCTCATGTGTCTAGCCATATAGTGACTTAACAAGCCTAAAGCTAAGCTACCAAAGAAGCTTGAATAAATCGTATGAACTTCCAATCCATCAAAGAAAAGAATATAAACCATCCAACCGCAAGCACCTACGAAGCCACATGATAAATATAACTTTCTTGGTGCATCAAATATCACACAGAAAAAGAGTGAGGCGAGAAAGCTAAATATGAAGTTAAATATCCAAAACATTTCTAACCGCCTCCTAAACTAAAATTAAAACGGAACTTACGCCCGCACCGATACCAAATGAAGTGACTAATGCTTCTAAAGATTTAGTTGTAAACATCAACATATGCCCACCAAATAAATCTTGAATGGCATTTGTAATCAATACACCAGGTACAATCGGCATCACTGCTGCAATAATAATTGTTGCCAGATCTCCGCTTGGTACAAGGGAATGTCCTAAAACGGCAATGATACCAATAACAAGCGAACCTAGAAATTCCGGTATAAATTGTGCATGTAATTTACGGTCTAAAATTTCAACAACAAGATAACCAATACTTCCAGCAAGTAAGGCTGTAGCGATATCAATAAGACGTCCCCCTTGTAAATACAGAAAACTTACCGCGATAATCGCTGCTGCTATACCTTTAAAGGGAAGACTGCTGTCTCTCTTAGCTACATATATTTCTTCTAATTTCTTCTTTGCATCTTCAAGACTGATAGAGCCATGAGTAATTTGTCTTGAAATCTCGTTAGCCTGAGAAATTTTAATTAAATTTGTATCGCGAGATTTAATTCTATATAAACGCGGATAGGACTCATTATGTAGGGTAAATTGAATTACAGTATTTGTTACAAAGCTATTACTTTCAGAATAACCCAGCTTCATAGCAATACGTGACATAGTATCTTCTACTCTAGTACCTTCAGCACCAGATTCTAATAATATACGTGCAGCTAACATGACCACGTCCTTGATGAGACTTTCATGCGCTGTTTCATTTGAATTAATAGTCATGACATCACCAAATTTTTAAAATATTATGAATTTAATTATTATTATAGTAGAAGTAATTTGAAAAGACCACAACCAGCGTTTGACGGCACAAGTTTGAAGGGAGCTTGTGAGAAGGATAAATGAAGAGCTGGGAAAGTATAATTAATTTATTAAAATAGCATTATTTTTAAACTAATAATGAATTTATACCGAAAGAGTGTACTATTATCATTTTAATATGTTTCAAATATTTCAAAATGGTTAATGAAATATTAGTTAACGATTACAAAGGATATATTGGGTAGCGACTGTATATTCTCTAAAGTTAACTTAATACGTAGTAGTGGTTAAAGTTCTCCTAAGGATACTACTAGGAAGCACACTTCGAGTTCTCCGGAGTGTGTTTCTTTTTTTGAAAAAGATAGCTTATTTGAAATCATCACATATTATAAATAAATCATCAGCTAGTGCTTATAGACTGTAGACAACTTTTTAAATTAAGACTCATATATCAATACTTCGTATTTCTGTGGTGAATAAAATTTACACATGAATTCAAAACTCATGTGCTTTTTAGTGAATATGATTGCTTGATTGAATACTGTTTTCTTACAATCTGTTACGTTAAATATGCTCTGTAGATAAGTTAAGGGAGTGGGGCTGAAATATAATTTAGGAAAATTAATTTCGTTGTCCCACTCCCTAGTTAAACATTATATATTGAAAAATTCATTAAAGTCTTCTGTATTTAAAATATGGCCTACATAGAAACTACCGAATTCGCCATAACGTGCAGTTGTTTCATCGAAGCGCATTTCGTATACGATTTTCTTGAATTGTAATACATCATCAGAGAAAAGTGTTACGCCCCATTCAAAATCATCGAAACCAACAGATCCAGTTATGAATTGTTTGATTTTACCAGCGTATTTACGACCAATCATACCATGGTTATACATTAATTTTTTACGGTCTTCGATAGGTAACATATACCAGTTATATGTTTCATTACGGCGTTTATCCATTGGATAGAAACAAATATATTCTGAATGTGGAAGTTCAGGATATAATCTTGCTTTTACGTGTGGATTTTCATACGGGTCTTCGTCAGATTTGCCTGCTAAATAATTACTTAATTCAATCACTGAAACATATGAATACGTAGGGATTAAATAATCGGCAATACGCAATTTATTGAATTCATTTTCAATGGTATTTAAATCTTTCATTTCAGGGCGTAAAAACCATAATAATAAATCTGCTTTTTGTCCTGTAATATTATAAATTGCATGATCGCCAGTATGTGAATCTCTAGCGCTCGTTTTATCTTCAACGAATGATTTCAATTCAGAAATCATAGATTCTCGTTCTTCTTCTGGAACTAAACGGAAAGTTGTCCAATCCATTGCATAAAATAAATGCAAACTATACCAACCGTCTAAAGTTTCAGCTGCTTCACTCATATTTATCGCTCCTTATATCTAAATTCTTAGCCAATTCAAATTAAATTTTATCATAAAAAAACAACGAACTCCTAAGTAAATGATTACAATTAGGTGAAATGGAATTCTACTACAAAATGACGTATAATCTGAGATGTAAACGTTATTATGAATGTGAATTGAGGAGGACATTATGGCTGATTTATTAAATGTTTTACAAGACAAGCTATCTGGAAAAAATGTAAAAATTGTATTACCTGAAGGTGAAGATGAAAGAATTTTAACGGCAGCAACACAATTACAGGAAAGAGATTATGTTTCACCGATTGTCTTAGGTAATGTGGACAAAATTAAATCTTTAGCAGAAGAAAAATCTCTTGATATAGCTAATATTGAAATGATCGATCCTTCTTCAAGTGATTTAAAACCTGAACTTGTAGATGCGTTTGTTGAACGCAGAAAAGGAAAAGCGACTAAAGAACAAGCAGAGGAGTTACTGGAAAATGTGAATTACTTCGGTACAATGCTTGTTTACACTGGCAAAGCAGCTGGATTAGTAAGTGGTGCTGCGCATTCAACTGGTGACACAGTGCGTCCAGCTTTACAAATTATCAAAACAAAACCGGGCGTGTCCAAAACTTCTGGTATTTTCTTCATGATTAAAGGTGATGAACAATATATCTTTGGTGATTGTGCGATTAATCCTGAACTAGATGCGCAAGGACTAGCAGAAATTGCAGTTGAAAGTGCTAAGTCTGCACAAAGTTTTGGAATGGAACCTAAAGTAGCGATGTTAAGTTTCTCTACGAAAGGCTCAGCAAAATCTGATGACGTAACTAAAGTTCAAGATGCATTGAAATTAGCACAAGAAAAAGTTGAAGCTGACAACATTGAGAATGTTGTTATTGATGGAGAGTTTCAATTTGATGCAGCCATCTTACCAAGTGTTGCTGAAAAGAAAGCACCCGGTGCAAAAATCCAAGGCGATGCCAATGTGTTTATCTTCCCTAGTTTAGAAGCGGGTAACATTGGTTATAAAATTGCGCAACGTTTAGGTGGTTATGACGCTGTGGGACCTGTACTTCAAGGTTTAAACTCACCAGTTAATGATTTATCTCGTGGTTGCTCAATAGAAGATGTGTATAACTTATCTATTATTACTGCAGCTCAATCACTACAATAATGGACTTATCAAGTAAATATTTTAATCAAATCGACTGGCGTTATGTAGACCATTCGAGTGGTCTAGAGCCAATGCAATCTTTTGCATTTGATGATACGTTCTCAGAGAGTGTAGGTAAAGATTTATCGTGTAACGTTGTGCGTACTTGGATTCACCAACATACCGTTATTTTAGGTATACATGACTCCCGTTTACCGTTCTTAAGCGATGGAATCCGTTACCTTACTAATGAAGCAGGCTACAATGCGATTGTGCGAAATTCAGGCGGACTTGGCGTCGTATTAGATCAAGGTGTGCTGAATATTTCGCTTATATTCAAAGGACAAACTGAAGCGACGATAGACGAGGCATTCACTGTCATGTACCTTCTTATCTGCAAAATGTTTGAAGATGAAGATGTAGAGATATCTACTCATGAAATAGAGCGTTCCTATTGTCCCGGCAAGTTTGACCTAAGCATTGATGGTAAGAAATTCGCCGGTATATCCCAAAGACGCGTTCGTGGTGGCATTGCGGTACAAATTTACTTATGTGTTGAAGGTTCAGGCTCTGACCGTGCTAGCATGATGCGAGAATTTTATCAACATGCGCTGAAAGGTGAAACGACCAAGTTTCATTTTCCTAATATTGATCCTTCATGCATGGCTTCACTCGAAACACTTTTAAATAGAGAAATTAAAGTTCAGGATGTCATGTTCTTACTTTTATACGCTCTAAAAGATTTAGGTGCTCGTCTGAATATGGATCCTGTCACTGATGATGAATGGCAACGCTATGAAGGATATTTTGAGAAAATGATCGAACGTAATGCGAAGATGCATCAAAAATTAGACTTATAAAGTAAGAGCATATGTATCAATAAATAGATGAGTAAGTTAAATAGCGAGGTTGGGATATATTGATTATCTCAACCTCTTTTAACATATTTGAAGTATGTGTTTGAATTAAATGCGAATATATCAATCTTCTTTCAAGCCAAACCAAGGTGGGGGCCATGCCACAGAAAACAATTTTGCTAAATTATATTTCTATGCCACTTCTGACTTTCTTTTTTATCTCAATTCAAATCAAACATACTGAAAAAGTAACTAAATTAAAATATAATAAACAGCTTTGTATATATTCTCACCACATTTTGTAGTATTATAGTTGAGGTGGAAAATTTTAGAAAACTTTAGTAAAAAATTATTAAATGTTTACATATTTGAAGTTAAAGGTAAATATAATTCATGATTTTGATAACTCTCTAGGAGAGTTTTATAATATTAAAGTGTTGTGATGTATTTGAAAAAGAGTTATTATACTCTTTTGTAGTGAAAAATTTCTTTTTACGATATATTACATGTTAAAACAGTAGCGATAATACCTTAATTTTCGCTAAAATAGTCATTTAAGTGACGTTTAAAACAGTCGAAAAACGATGTATTTAACATTTTCAAAAATATAATTAATAACGCAGTGTCGATGAATCAATTTAACAAAAAGTATAGAGAAGGTATATAAAAGGTGAGAAAACATGACTAGACAAGGATACGGGGAGTCTACCGGAAAGATTATTCTAATTGGTGAACACGCAGTAACATTTGGTCAACCAGCCATCGCTATCCCATTTAATGCCGGTAAAATTAAAATATTAATCGAAAGCATGGAAGAAGGGAATTACTCTTCTATTACAAGTGATGTATATGACGGTATGTTATATGATGCGCCTGAACATCTAAAGTCTATTGTTAATCGCTTTATAGAGAGAAGTGGGGTGAAAGAACCACTTTCAGTGAAAATTCAAACGAACTTACCACCTTCAAGAGGATTAGGTTCTAGTGCAGCAGTCGCTGTAGCTTTTGTTAGAGCGAGCTATGATTTTATGGGCATACCTTTAGATGATGAAACATTGATTAAAGAAGCGAACTGGGCTGAACGAATAGCGCATGGTAAACCAAGTGGTATTGATACACAAACGATTGTTTCTAACAAACCTGTCTGGTTCAAACAAGGTCATGTAGAAACCCTTAAATCACTGCAACTTGGCGGTTACATGGTCGTTATAGACACTGGCGTAAAGGGTTCTACTAAGCAAGCCGTAGAAGACGTTCATATTTTATGTGAGAATCCTGAATATATGACTTATGTTGAACATATCGGTAAACTTGTACATGAAGCGAGTGATTCAATTGAGAAGCATGACTTTAATCATCTTGCGGACATCTTTAATCAATGCCAAGAAGATTTAAAACAACTCACAGTAAGTCATGATAAAATTGAAAGATTATTGAATATAGGTAAAGAACATGGTGCCATTGCTGGTAAATTAACTGGCGGAGGACGTGGTGGTAGCATGCTTCTTCTTGCGCATGATTTACAAACTGCGAAGAACATTGTAGCAGCAGTTGAAAAAGCAGGCGCAGCACATACGTGGATTGAACATTTAGGAGGGTAAATCATTGGTGAAAAGTGGCAAAGCACGTGCGCACACAAATATTGCGTTAATTAAATATTGGGGCAAAGCTGATGAAGCATATATCATTCCGATGAATAATAGTTTATCTATCACGCTCGATCGCTTTTATACTGAAACGAAAGTCACTTTCGATAGTAGCTTAACTGAAGATAAACTTATTCTAAACGGAGAAAAAGTGGACGATAAAGAAACGGCTAAAATCCAAAAATATATGGATATTGTCAGAGAAGTTGCAGATACAGAGTTATATGCGGTTATTGAAAGCGAAAACTTTGTTCCTACTTCAGCAGGGTTAGCTTCTTCAGCCAGTGCGTATGCTGCGTTAGCTGCGGCTTGTAACGAAGCCCTTCACTTAGGTTTATCAGATAAAGATTTATCAAGGTTAGCACGTCGAGGTTCAGGTTCTGCTTCTAGAAGTATCTTTGGTGGCTTTGCTGAATGGGAAAAAGGTCATGATGATGCTACATCTTTCGCACATCCAATTGACGCACAACATTGGGAAGACGAACTTTCAATGATTTTCGTAGTTATCAATAATAAGTCTAAAAAAGTGTCAAGTCGTTCTGGGATGTCTTTAACACGTGATACATCTCGTTTCTATCAGTACTGGCTTGATCATGTAGACCAAGATTTAGCTGATGCAAAAGAAGCAATACATCATAAAGATTTTAAACATCTTGGAGAAGTTATTGAAGCAAATGGTTTAAGAATGCATGCGACGAATTTAGGCGCACAACCACCATTTACATACATGGTTCAAGAAAGTTACGACGCTATGGCCATTGTGCATCAGTGTCGTGAAGCAGGCTTACCTTGTTACTTTACGATGGATGCAGGTCCAAATGTTAAAGTTCTTGTTGAAAAGAAAAACAAGCAAGCTGTTATTGACCAATTTTTAAAAGCGTTTGATGAAAAGCAAATTATTGCAAGTGATATAATCAGTACTGGCGTAGAAATTATTATGTAAGGAAGAGATAGGATGATACAGGTCAAAGCACCCGGAAAACTTTATATTGCAGGTGAATATGCTGTAACAGAACCAGGCTACAAATCTGTTCTTATTGCAGTCGACAGATTTGTTACGGCAGCAATAGAAGCCTCTAATGAAGTTGAGGGCAGTATTTATTCTAAAACATTGCATTATGAGCCTGTTAAATTTGATCGTAATGAAGATAGGATAGAGATTTCAGATGTTCAAGCTGCAAAACAATTAAAATATGTCGTTACTGCGATTGAAGTCTTTGAACAGTACGCGCGGAGTTGTAATACTAAGCTTAAGCATTTCCATTTAACCATCGATAGTAATTTAGCAGACGCTTCAGGTCAGAAGTATGGTTTAGGCTCAAGTGCTGCAGTACTTGTATCAGTAGTCAAAGCATTGAATGAATTTTACGAGATGCAACTTTCAAATTTATATATCTATAAATTAGCAGTTATCGCTAATATGAAATTGCAAAGCTTAAGTTCTTGTGGTGACATAGCAGTGAGTGTCTACAGTGGATGGCTTGCGTATAGTACATTTGATCATGAATGGGTTAAACAACAGATGGAAGAGACTTCTGTGAATGAAGTTTTGGAAAAGAACTGGCCAGGTCTTCACATTGAACCATTACAAGCACCTGAAAATATGGAAGTTTTGATAGGGTGGACAGGTTCTCCAGCTTCTTCACCACATTTAGTGAGTGAAGTAAAGCGATTAAAATCTGATCCAAGCTTCTACGGAGAATTTCTTGATCAATCACACATGTGTGTAGAAAGTTTAATACAAGCGTTCAAAACGAATAACATCAAAGGCGTGCAGAAGATGATACGCCAAAACCGACTTGTGATTCAATCAATGGATGTTGAAGCGACAGTGAATATCGAAACAGATAAGTTGAAACAATTATGTGAAATTGGTGAGAAACACGGCGGTGCGTCTAAAACATCAGGCGCTGGTGGTGGCGACTGTGGTATCACGATTATTAATAACGTCATTGATAAGCAATTAATTTATGATGAATGGATTGCGAACGGTATTAAACCATTAGAATTTAAGATTTATCACGGTCAGTAACGTCAAGAGGCTGGGACATAATTAATTGTCTCAGCTTTCTTTAACATATTGGCAGTAGATGTCTGAATTAAAAGTGCACTTATATCAAGCTTCTTTCAATCCTAGCCATCCTTGCCGGCGGGGCCCCAACACAGAGAATTTCTTTTTAAGAAATTCTACAAACAATGAAAGTTGGGAGAGGGACGACGAAAATAATTTTGCTGAATTATATTTCTGTTCCACTCCCTTTTTCTATGGATAATTATTTGGTTTAAATCAACTTGAAATTTATGATAAAAAGAGTAAAATAGTTAGAGTTATATTTAAACGTTAAGGTCATTAGAAATGATTTAATGAGAAAGGTGGGTAGCAAGATGCAGAATAAATTTCTGATTTGCGATGAATGTCAGGCAGTAAATATCAAAACGTTGAAGAAAAAATTGGAAAAATTAGATCCTGAAGCTGAAATTGAAATTGGCTGTCAGTCTTATTGTGGTCCGGGAAGACGTAAGACCTTTGCATTCGTAAACAATCGCCCACTTGCTGCGTTGACTGAAGACGAGTTAATGGAAAAGGTTACAAAACAATTGAAAAAGCCACGCGATCCTGAAGAAGAGGAGCGTTTAAGAAAGCGTAATGAAGAACGTAAACGCCGTAAAGAAGAGCAAGACCGAAAACTTAAAGAGAAACTAGAAAAACGTAAAACAGCTAAATAGTCGTATATGAAAGCACTGAGATGGTTCTAAATCATATCATCCTCGTGCTTTATAAGAGGTTGAGATATAAATCCTAAAAACAATAGCAGTAAGTTGATTTCTAATCGAAATCTTCTTACTGCTACTTTTATATTCAATACTTCGTATTGTATGGCTTCGCGTTCCTAGGGTGCTGTCTCAGCCTTGGTCTTTAAAGCAATTCTTTGATTTCAATCATTAGAATTGCTTACTTAAGTGCTAAGCACTTAAGTTCATTTTTAAAAGAATCAGGAGTCTCGCCATAAATACTACGTATCTACATGTAATTTTACATCGATTTACTTTTAAAAAGTAAGGCATTTCCGTATAATTTAATAATCACTTCTATGTTTATCTATAAACATATGTCTTTTTCATTATTAATTTTTATAATTTAAATAAATCGTTGAAGGATTCGGCCATGGTAGGGTGTGTATAAATATTATCTCTCAGTACTGTATAAGGAATATGTTGATCTATCGCAAGTTTGATTATGTTAATCAATTCTTCTGATTTCTTGCCATACAAGCTTGCACCTAGTATTTCATTATTGTCTTGATTTATCACGACTTTGAATACGCCTCTCGGGTCATTATTGATCTTATGACGTGGGATTGTATTTACGTAGATTTTATTTTCCAGGAAATTAAAACCTTGTGCCTTAGCTTCAATGGCAGTTAGACCAACTCTTGAAAGTGGAGGATCAATAAACACTGTATAAGGAATGAGACCTCGGTTCTCCGTTGTTCTAGTTCCATTTCCAAAGAATTGAGATTGAAGAATTCTAAAGTCATCGAGCGAAATATATGTGAATTGAAGACCACCTTTGACATCTCCAGCTGCGTAAATGTGTTCTACTGTAGTTTGAAGTTTGTCATTAACGACAATTTCACCATGTTGACCGATATTGATATCAGTATTCTCAAGTCCTAAACCATCTGTATTTGGTTTACGCCCCGTCGCTAATAATGCCGCATCTGACTTAAAGTCACCTTGATTTGTGTGAACAATCGTCGCATCTCCCTCATTTGAAAATGCTGTCGTCTCTACATTTGTATAAACTGAAATTCCTTTATTGCGTAAGTCTTGAATTGCAAGTTCAGCAACTTCGCGGTCTTCACGTGGCATCATTACATTTCCATATTCTAATACTGTCACGTTCGAGCCTAAATTACTAAACATTGAAGCGAACTCAAGTGCAATATAACCGCCACCTACAATGACTAATTCTTGTGGTTGGAAGTCAATATTTAATAAACCCGTTGAATCGTAAATATTTTTAGTAGTATCTATACCTTTAATATTTGGAATATTTGCTTGTGCGCCAGTATTAATGACAATTTTGTCTCCAGTGAGTCTATTTTTTACATTTCCTGCTTCATCCAATAACGCAATTTCATTATTAGAAATAAATTTAGCTTTATAATCTAATATATCGATATTTTCAATTGATGCTAAGTTGTTATAATTCTTGTTATTTAGCGCTGACACTACTTCATTTTTTCTTGAAAATGCCTCACCAAAAGATGCGCCTTCAATACCATCATGCACTAACGTCTTCGAAGGTATACAGCCAATATTTATGCATGTTCCGCCATACATTTTTGCTGATTGTTCTATGAGTGCGACGTGTTGTCCTTGGCCTGCTGCATACGCTGCTAAAGTTTTACCTGCTTTTCCAAATCCAATGATGATAAGGTCATAAGTTGTCATGATTTGTTTACCTCCTGCAAAATGTCGTTTAAGACATCTTGAATCGTTTTGTTACGATAAAAATTTAAGATAAGTTGAATTTCTTCATCGTAGTAGTCTGACATTGTGTGAGCAATATGTTTAGAAATATCGCAATGACTAGATGTATCTCCGGTATAAATTCTATGTTTACTTTCTTTATTTAAGACAAATTGTTGATACAGTGTTGCCAGATTGACTGAAGCTGTATGTTGATTCGATTGGTATCCGCCACCTTTTCCTCGCATAGTGGTGATGTAATGCTGATCACTTAAGACTGAAACAACGCGTCTTAGTTGTACAGGGTTAAGACATGTGAGTTCAGCCAGTTCCTTACTATTGAATTTTTCATCTTTGTGCTTTGTGAGGAAGGTTAACACATGTATCGCAATGTTGAATTCTAAATTCATATCTACTCACCTTAATGTAACTTATTTAGTTACATTAAAGCGTAGATTTAATACTTAGTCAATTTTTAAGTCTCCGTCACAAATTTTTCGTGATTTTATAAACTAAACCCCCACCTTAATGGTGGGGTGAATTTAAAATCCTTTTCTTTTTATCTGTCTATACACAAAAACACCAAAAACTATAACATTAATAAATTGAAGTACCCTTAAAGTGAAAGAAGATAATGGTAATACAAACATACCTAAAATAAAATTTAGAACAGCTAATATTATCACAATTGCTAGAAGTATTTGCTGTGATTTAGGCATATTATGTTCTTTGTCATTGTTACTCATAAAAATCATCCTTATTTATTATGAAACTATTAAAACAAAAGTTTGAGTCTTATTTTATATTTTACTAGCTATTTTAACTTGACCTTCCGAATACAGAACCACTTCTTCTTATGCTTACAATAACTTAAAATAAAAGTTATAAAAAGGCGTTTTACAAAAATATAAAATTTTTAAAATTAATAATAGGTATTAAGAATAAGGTCATCTGAATATAATGTCTATATGGAAGTATGCACATTTTCTATTTATAAATGTTCCACCATACATTTTCAGTTATTCTTCGATGAGGGCGACTTATTATTCTTAGCCTGCTGCAAATGTAACTAAAGTTTTAAAGTAAGTTGAAGCTCTCAATTTAAATTGAAATGTTAGAATGGCGAAACATATATCAATCTTTACATTTTAGTCACAAACTTTTCGTGATTTTATATACTTTAAGTAGGGTAAATATGATTTGTAAGTTCATTTTTGAAAATGAAATAAAAAACAGTAATGATAATGAAGGAGATGACTTCAATGGCTAATAAAGTACAATTAGGTAAATCAGATGTTAAAGTCTTCCCAATTGCACTTGGTACTAATGCAGTAGGTGGACATAATTTATATCCAAATTTAGATGAAGAACAAGGCAAAGAGGTTGTACGTAAAGCAATTGATAATGGTATAACGTTACTTGATACAGCATATATTTATGGACCGGAACGTTCTGAAGAACTTGTTGGACAAGTTGTACAAGAATATCCTCGCGAGCAAGTTCAAATTGCGACTAAAGGATCACATGTCATCAAAGATAACGATGAAGTTGTACAGAATAATGATCCTGAATATTTAAAACAGCAAGTTGAGAATAGTTTGAAACGTCTCCAAGTAGATTATATTGATTTATATTATATTCATTTTCCTGATGAAGAGACGCCAAAAGATAAAGCTGTTGCAGCGTTAAAAGAACTCAAAGATGAAGGTAAAATTAAAGCCATCGGTGTATCTAATTTCTCATTAGAACAATTGAAAGAAGCCAATAAAGATGGGTATGTTGATGTCGTACAATTAGAATATAATTTATTGCATCGAGAAAATGAAGAAGTGATGGCATATGCAGCGGAAAATAACATTACATTTGTGCCATATTTCCCATTAGCTTCAGGAATTCTTGCAGGTAAATATGATGAAGACCAAACATTTAATGATCATCGTGCTACACGTCGTGACTTCCAACCTGAGGTGTTTAAAGATAATGTGCGTCGCGTGAAAGAGTTAACTGATATTGCTGAAGCGCACAACACATCCATTGCGAATGTCGTACTAGCATTCTACTTAACACGTCCATCACTAGACGTTGTAATTCCAGGTGCCAAACGTGCTGAACAAGTTGTAGAGAATATCGATGCTGCAAATATTGAATTAACACAAGAAGAAATTGATAAGATTGATCAATTATTCCCAATTGAAAAGTAATTTTTAAGAAATTCTCTATGTTGGGGCCCCGCCGGCAAGGATGGCTAGGATTAAAAGAAGCTTGATATAAGCGCACTTTTAATTCAGACATCTACTGCCAATATGTTAAAGAAAGCTGAGACGATTAATTATGTCCCAGCTTCTTTTTTGGTTTTAAAGATGCCTATTAAGAATGTTATATTAAATGAAAAAATAAAATAAATAATTATATGAATTATGGTGATTTAAAGTGAAACTTTCTAAATTAATAATTTTAGGTTTGCTTTCTCTTATACCAATTGAATATGTTATGGCTACAACGATTTATCAAACGCGTACTTCATGGATTTGTATTTTACTCATTATCTATCCTGTTGGCTTAGGTTGGTATCTTAAAACAATAAGTTACTTTCTTTATACGTTGATTGTTAAAATAATGGGTGTTTCATTTTCAGTACTGTGTACACATTTATTTATGGACGTTATGGCCACAGCAGAAGCATTTAAAATGTTTGATGCGCCTTTATTAGCAATTATTTTAGGCGTGGTTAATGTAGTTGTAATGATAATTACTTTTTTAATTCACTTTACGATTTTGAATAGAGATGAATAATGAAACGATGGATGCGATGTGTGAAACTAGAACATAGGTGAAAAATTACGCCCCCCCTTTTTGATATTTTAAAATTTTCAACATAAAAATTGAAGTAGTCTTCAAAATAACGGGTATGAAAAGTACTATAAATACATAACTATGAATACCTTTAAATTGCGGAGGAAATTAATAATGATTACAGTGTTGTTTGGTGGTAGTCGTCCTGATGGGAATACGGCAGAATTAACTCAATATGCTTTGGAAGGTTTAGATTATAACTGGGTAGATGTAACTCAATATCAATTAAATCCTGTACGTGATGTGAGACATGAAAATTACTTTATTGAATCTTATGAGGATGATTATAAACAACTGATCGATTTAGTTTTAGAAAGTGATACAGTGATATTCGCATCGCCAGTTTATTGGTACAGTATTTCAGCTTCTTTAAAGGCGTTTATTGATCATTGGTCTGAGACAATGCAAGATAAAGACTATCGGGATTTTAAATCTGTAATGGCTAAAAAGGATTTTCGATTAATTCTAGTCGGCGGTGATTGTCCTAAAGTCAAAGCTAAGCCATGTATTACTCAGATGAAATATAGTGTAGAGTTTTTAGGTGGCGAATTGAAAGGTTATATTATTGGAACTGCTGAAAAGCCAGGAGATATCAAGAAAGATACATATGCTTTAGAACGCGCAAAAGAATGGAACAAAGAACTAGGTCAATAAGCTTATTACAATTCAACGGAAGAAACATTTTGAATTTTGATGTTATCTTTCGTTGTTTTTTATTTTTTGAGAGTTAGTAGTTTCGATTAATTCTATTTATCGAAAATTAATTATTTAATAGGGCTTGGTTATTAATAGTTTTAAAATAATTTTTGTATAGGGTTTTTAAATGTTTGAATTGAATTAAGTTAACATAAATGTGATATAATGCCTTTATTAATAGCTTGTAATAGTTAGGGGAGAAAGTAACATGTATAGAGTGAGACAGGCAACTGAGAATGATGTTGTAGCTATTAGAGATGTTGCTACGAAAGCTTGGTATAATACGTATTTAAATATTTACGCAGCTTCTACAGTCAATGAATTATTAGCTGCTTCATATAATGAAACACATTTAAAAAAGAGATTAACAGAACAATTATTCTTAGTAGCAGAAGAAGATGAAGAAATTATAGGTTTTGCTAACTTTATCTATGGCGAGGAATTGTACTTAGCTGCGCACTATGTCAGACCAGAATCTCAACATAAAGGTTATGGTACAAGCTTGCTAACAGAAGGTTTAAACCAATTTAAAGGTCAATACGATACGGTTTATTTAGAAGTTGATAATAAAAATAATCATGGTATTGATTATTATAAAGAAAATGGCTTTGAAATCGTTCGTTCATATCAACCAGAAATGTACGGCGAAACAATGGACTTAGCATTAATGAAGAAATCATTTTAAGCAGATAATAGTTGCACACTGAGTAAAGCGACGCAACACTGAAGAAGTCCATTATACGAATAATATGTGAGTGAAATCGAGATTTTCTTAACTATCTACAATAGACAATTGTCTATGAAATAAAGATCACTGTGAATTTCAATTCAAGTGTTCCTAAGGAGGGGAAATATGGCTCTATCATCATATGCAACAAGTAAATTAGCTGAGGAAAAGGTATTCAAAGATCCAATTCACCGATACATACATGTCAATGATCAACTCATTTGGGATTTGATAAAAACAAAAGAATTTCAACGATTAAGACGTATTAAACAATTAGGAACGCTATATTTATCATTCCATACTGCAGAACATAGTCGTTTCGGACATTCACTAGGTGTGTATGAAATTGTTCGACGTATGATTGATGAATCATTTATAGGTCGAGATGCTTGGGATAATAATGATCGCCCACTCGCTTTATGTGCAGCCTTACTACATGATTTGGGTCATGGTCCTTTCTCCCACAGTTTTGAAAAGATATTTAATACTGACCATGAAGCATTTACTCAGGCAATTATTACTGAGGACACGGAAGTCAATGAAGTGCTTAGTCGTGTTTCTGAAACATTCCCACAAGAAGTTGCGGATGTTATCAATAAAACACACGATAACAAGTTAATCATATCTATGATATCTTCTCAAATTGATGCTGATCGAATGGATTATTTACAACGTGATGCGTATTTCACAGGTGTGACGTATGGTTCATTTGATATGGAACGTATTTTAAGGTTAATGCGTCCTTCAAAAGATGAAGTATTAATTAAGGAAAGTGGCATGCATGCAGTTGAAAATTTCATTATGAGTCGTTACCAAATGTATTGGCAAATTTACTTCCATCCAGTAAGTCGCGGAGGGGAAGTGTTATTAAATAATTGCCTTAAACGTGCCAAGCAACTCTATAATGAAGGGTATCAATTTAAAATGTACCCTCAAGATTTTGTACCTTTCTTTGAAGGTACGATGACCATAGAACAATACGTTGAACTAGATGAAGCGGTTGTCTTATATTACTTGAAGAAATGGATAAATGAAGAAGATGCGATTCTAAGTGATTTATCACATCGTTTTATTAATCGAGATTTATTTAAATACATTCCATTCGATGGTTCAATTATTACTATTTCAGAATTACAAGAATTATTTGAAGCGGGTGGCATTAATCCTGACTATTACTTTGTAAGTGAGGCATTTTCAGATTTACCTTACGATTATGATCGTCCTGGATCTAATCGTAAACCGATTCATTTGTTACGAAGTAATGGATCTATCACAGAAATAAGTCATCAATCTATGGTAATTAATAGTATTACTGGTATTAATCGTGAAGACCATAAATTATATTATCCTAAAGAACTGATACTTAATATAGACAATCTCGAAATTAAAGGTGCTATTATCAATTTATTAAATGAATTGAATTAAAGGTTTGCGCTTGTCGCCTCTCTTAGATAAGATTGAAATAAATATCTTTGAATAATTATGATGTAGATTGGGAGGTATCTAATTTGGCTGAGAAAAAGGGGTTTAATTTTAATATTATAAAAAATGACCCACTAGACGGACACAAAGGCACTAATATTGGCTCAATAAGTTTAGACAATATTGCGCCAGTTTTTATAGATGTAGAAAACAAGGAAGCCTTTATAGATATTGGTGGCATGCATGCCCGTGCTAAAGTTGAAAAGGGCGTAAAATGGATTAATGATAAAGCACAAGTAGAAGGTGACGAAGCGAAAGAATATTGGTTATGTTGGGTCACTACAGAACGCAGTGAACAAGGACCTTACTATGCGGGAGTCACAGCTTGTTATTTATTAGTGAATAGAAGTATACGTCGTGGCTATAAGAGTATGCCAGAACATGTGAATATGATGGATAAATCTATGAAACATCAATTTATTATCGATCAAATTGGTGATGAAAATAAACAAATCTTGAAAGAATTCTTGAAGAGCCATAATGAAGACATGTGGAATAACTCTAGCGACGAATTATATCAAGTATTTGAATAAGTACCAAAAAATTTAATATTTTGATGATGACGATATCAGAATATAATTCAAGCCTTTAAATGAGTATGTTACAAAATCATTTAAAGGCTTTTATATTGTATAGCTTGTTATTATTTCACACTACCAATTCCGTTAAGTTCTTCGCTATAAGGTTGCGTTAATTCGTTACAAGAGATAACTTTTCCATCTTCGTTAAATACAAATTCTGCATAAACTTCTACTTTCCCTTTGAAACCATCTTTCTTCTCAACATTGACATCATAGCGTAAGAAAATCGTATTTTGAGATTCATCTATAAGCATGGTTTTAAATTCATTAATGGAAAGACGAGCCACAACCTCTTTGAGTTTCTTAAGGTGATCTGTAAATTCATTAATATCCGACGTGTGATGATCTGTCGTTTGAATATAAGAAGGGGCAAAGTACATATTAATTTTCTCAACATCAAGATTGATTAAAATATCCTTATAAAGTTTTTCAATGGTCGATTTTAAACTTTCTTGGTTCATTTTAATCTCCTTTGTAAACGAGTTATTCGAGTTCATCGCCAATACTGTACTTTTCAAATAAGGTTTTAACAATTTCATTATGAATCATATGAAAAGGTCTTTCAAATCTTTCAGCAACTTGTTTCACGTCTTCATATTCGGGCTTCATTTTCAAAATCTTACCCTCTCGCAATGCGAATTTCACAGAAATCTTACCATATCCGGTATCAATATCTCTAAAAGTTCGATCTAATATATTTCTACGAACTGCGTAACTGCGAACTCCGAGTGAAGATGTCTCTTGTAAGACAAGCGTTTCAAACTCAAATGCAGTGTCTGGTTTACAAATTACTGTCAAATGTGTACTAGGACGTCCTTTCTTCATAAATATCGGGGTGTAATAAGTATCTAGAGCACCTCGTTCTAATGCCATATCCATGAAATGTCCTAATGATTCCGGCGTCATATCATCAATTTGGCATTCGATAACCTGGACTTCATCTTGCTTTTTTGATTGCGTCTCAAATTGAATGACTCTTAACACGTTTGGGAAATCAAAGTCTTTACTCCCTGCACCATACCCAATTTCTTTCATCGTAGCAGAAGGGAATGCGCCGAAAGATGACACTAAACTTTTCGCAAAGGCTGCACCAGTGGGAGTGGTTAACTCACTTTGGACATCAAACGCTGCAAGTGGTATCCCTTTAAGAATTTCGGCAGTCGCTGGTGCTGGTACGGGATACACACCATGTGCAATATTGATTTTGCCATTGCCTGTAGGAATTGGTGAACAATATAATTCATCAATGTCTAATGATTCTAATGCGATACATCCGCCTATAATATCGATGATAGAGTCCATCGCGCCAACTTCATGAAAGTGTACATCTTCAAATGACATGCCATGAATTTTAGCTTCTGCATGTCCAATCACTTCAAATATTCGCTTGCTTCTGGCTTTGACCCGAGGCGATAATGTGCTGTCGTCAATCATTTTCAAGATATCTGATGCGTGGCGATGATGATGTGGTTCATCGAAATCAATGTTTAATGTCATTGCATGAATGCCTTGCTTCATCTTCTTCTGAAAATGAAGTTCAAAATGATCTAGCGGTAAAGTCTTAAGTTCGCTTTCAATTTCATGGGGGTCAGCGCCTAAGTCGACTAAAGCTGACAACAACATGTCACCGGCAATGCCTGCATGACAATCTAAATAAATTGCATTTGTCATATAGATGCTCCATTCTAGTTATTTTCAATCATTTTCACTATCATTCCAGCGTTATAACCTCCACCAAAGCCATTATCAATATTGAGCACACTTGTACCAGGCGCACATGAATTAATCATGGAGAGCAGGGTAGTGACGCCATCTAAATTTGCACCATAACCAACACTTGTAGGGACAGCATAGACGGGGTGATTGACAAGTCCTCCTACAACGCTTGCTAAGGCGCCTTCCATTCCAGCAATGACTACGGATACCTTACCTTGGCGTATTTCATGAATATGATTGAATAATCGATGAATACCAGACACGCCAACGTCGTAAAAGCGTTTAACTTGGATTCCCATTACTTCTGCAGTTAAAGCAGCTTCTTCGGCTACTGCTAAATCAGAAGTACCGGCACAAAGGACAGAAATATAATTTTGAGATTTATTAATTTCTTCTATCGGCGTACAAACGATATTGGCTGTTGCGTGATATTGAAGATAAGGGTGCTGTTTGAGTACAAATTTAGCCTTTGTTTCATCAATACGTGTAACTAAAATCACATGATTGTGTTGCGTGAGACTTTCAATAATTTGATGAATTTGTTCTTTAGTTTTACCTTCACCGAAAATGACTTCGGGAAAGCCTTGTCGTTGTGCTCGATGTAAATCAATTTTAGCAAAGCCCAATTCATCATAATGACTGAGTTGGGCTTTAGCTTCGTCTATAGAAATGTGATTTGATTTTACACCTTCGAGCAATGCTTCAATAGAATGTTCATGATTACTCATTATGTGTATACATCCTTATACTAAATTTGTTGCTTTCGTATCAATAACTTCGTTCATACTACCTGTTCTGTAACCTTCTAAATCTACAGTGACATAGTCAAAACCTAATTCTTTTAAACGTAAAGTGATGTTGTCTTTATTTTTTAAGATTGTAGCTAAATCATCTTCAACCACTTCGATACGAGCGATATTATGATGGTAGCGTACACGCACATGATTAATTCCTAATTGTAAAATATATTTCTCTGCTTCGTTGACTTTATTTACTTTAGCAAAGCTTAACGCTTCACCGTAAGGAATTCTTGAAGCTAAACTACATAGTGCAGGTTTATTCCATACAGGTAAATCATGTTGTTTACTTAATTCTCTAATTTCTGATTTATAAAGATTGGCTTCTTGAAGCACACTACGAACACCGAATTCGTCTCTAGCTTTTAAACCAGGGCGGAAATCTTCGAGGTCGTCCATAATCATGCCATCAAGTACATAATTAAAGCCTAAACCTTCTTTGATTTCATCAAGCTTGCCGTATAGCAGGCGTTTACTGAAATACCAACTGTCGGGCGTGTTCTTTACGATATTATCGTCTTCGAGTTCAGCCATTTCAGTTTCTAATACATCTACACCTAGGCTTCGGCCTAATTCAATTGCTTGATCGAATTCTTCATTTCTGAAAAGTTCTGATTTCACAACTACAGGTTTGACATGTTCAGCACCTAATACATCTATAGCTTTTTTGAGCACTAAACTACTATCTACACCACCTGAAAAGGCAATAACCACACTTCGCATTTCTTTAAGTAAGTGATCTAATTTCATTTCTTTATTCATTAATTCAGTCATTCTCATCATCCTCCCAAATTATTCTTCATTCTCAACATATGGAATAGTTAATGGACCTTGTGGCATAACTCCGATTGATAATTTACGTCCATATTGTTCTTCTAATTCTTGTAGCGTTTGTTCGATATTTGAAGTTGGATTTAACATTGAATCTTTCAATTGTTGATCTGTTAATTGTGAGTATACGTACACATTAGCGAATGTTTGGATGCTCGCTTGTTTCTGAACTTGCCATTGGTCCATTTCTTTAAAGTTTGGATCATGGATGAGGTCCAGAATCCCTTGTGGGGTGTCGGCCATTTTAAAGATTTCAGCGAATTTACCATGATCAGGGAAGCCATCAGCACATTCGGAAACCATGATAATGTTGCCGCCTTCTTTAACAACTTTACTTGCAGCACTCATCCCTTTAACAGTTTGATACAAGTTTTGGTCTAAAGGATAACCCGAATTAGAAGCGATAACGACATCAAATCGATGGTCGCATTTGAACATCGCGTGTTCTTTAACATAAGCACAGCCTTCTTTATGTGCTTCAAATACTTCTCCGGCGAATGCAGCTGTAATTTCTTTGTTCTTATTTAAAGCAACATTCAACATAAAATCAGGTTTGCACATACGGTTCACTTCTCTAGCCATATCCTGTACGGGGTTATCTTCTAAATTGCCCCATGTAGAACGTGGGTCTCCAATCATTTTGGCGTTATGAAATGTTTGAATCGTCTCTAAACCAGCGATACCCGGCATGATTCCTTTAGGTCCGCCTGAGAAACCTGCAAAGAAATGAGGTTCTATGAAACCAGTGACGATTTTGAAGTCTGATTCAACATAATCTTTATTTAAATACGCATCACAACCATACTTACTCTCCCCAACTTTGATAAGACGCTCTGCTTCAGTGCAGTGGTTATGAACAATTTTAACTGTATCTACAATGTCTTCACCTAACATTTGAATTAATTCATCACGTGTTTGGTCACGATGTGTTCCTGTACCATTAATAATTACGAAATTTTCTCTTGGTACATGATTCAATTCCTCAATTAGTAAAGGCACAAGAATATGATTTGGCGTAGGACGCGTGATGTCACTAATGACTATTGATACGATGTCATCACTTTTAACCATTTCTTTTAAAGGCTTTGAATTGGTTGGATGCTTCAAAACGTCTTTGATAGCTGTTTCATAGTCTTCAATAGCGTCGATATTTTGAGGTTCGATGATTGTACTGTCATCTGGTACATTTACCTCAATTTCAGATTTTCCATACAACACTTCTGTCTTCACATATATCCCTCCATTTATCAAAAAATCACTACCACAAAGTCTTATAAACCCTTAATAATACAACATAACACGATTATTATATTTAAATTGTAGCATAATTTTTAGAATATTTTAATTTATGAAAAAGTGATTGTAAGTATAGTTATTTTAGTTTCGATGAGATTATTTAAATGGTGAAAGAATAGCACCATTATCGAAGAGATACGCGTGGAAATAAATCTAAGATGTCTTTTTGAAAAATAATTAATGAAAGATAAACATGTTTTATTTCTTTTCTATTTTAAATATTTTTACAAATACGTAAAATTGAAGATTAAAAAAGGCTATATACATTAAATTTTAATTTATGTATAATTAACACAAATAATAAATGTGATGATTTATTATTTGAAATAACAAGATTCTCTTTTAGAACTATAATTTACATATTATCGTTTAAAGAAAGGATTGAATTAAATGGAACAGCAACAAAATGATAAAAGTACTTTAGTATTCATCATACTTGGATGGGTATTTTCAGTATTATCTTTACTAGTTTTACCAATTGTTTTTGGAATTGCTGGGATAGTATTCGGAGCTTTAACTATTTCAAGAGGTAAAAAAGTTCACGGTATCATTATTATTGTAGCTGCTATTATTTTTGCGTTATTAGGTACGGTATTAGGTGCAATGATTGCGCAAGTTGCAGGTTATTAAAATTTTAATTTAGATCAACGAGAGTAACTCTAAAGGTATGGAATTTGAGTCGTTCCATACCTTTTCTTTTAACTAAAGATAAAAAAGGGGCGGTCATACTATGCAATTTAAACTAAAAGAAGACGATATTTTAGATTTCTTAGAATTAAACTTTCCAGATCAAACTTTTGAAAAAGGGCGTTTATTGGTAGGACAAAATAAAAAAGAACCTTTGGATGTTTATTATTTAGGGAAAGATTTTTTTGCAGTGTTAACTGTAGCTTTTAATACATTTGAGTATATTAAAGCTGAACCATTAGATTATAGTCTCGTTAAAGAGATTAGATTGAAAGATGGTTTAGTATATAGAAAAATGATTATTGAGACAGAAGAAATCGCATTTCAATATGGAACTTCAAAAGCATTATTAAGTGATTTCCAAAGTGAAAATTATAATCGCTTTATTCAAGGTGAAAAATCTCGAGTGATTTTTAAAGATGGGCACTTCGTTTAATAACAACGGATAACTTTTGAAAAAGTCTCGAAAATATCTCGCGACTTTTATATTATTTTCTAATAGTTTTGAACAATTTAAAAATATAGTGATATAATGTATGGAGATGTACAACAAAATTTATGAAATATGAGGTATTAAGGTGAAAAATTATATATTCATCATTGCAGCAACTGTATTCGGCATCATATATTTCAAAAAGTATCGCTATATTTTGAAAAAGTATAACGTAGATATCGTTGATATTGAGTTTAAGTGATAAATTGAAGTAATTAACGACATAAAATCGTGTTCATATCTTTATGGTATGAGCACGTTTTTTTAATTTTCAATAATATAAAGGTAACTGTGGAATCACAGTGAGAACACTACAAGCTATAGTGTTTTTATGCTATAATGACTTGTATTATTTGAAAGATTAAGGTGAGTAGTAAATTGGATAAAAACATTAAGATTCAAACAAAACAAGTTTTGAAACAAAATGATGAGAAACAAAAATTTGAGTTTACTACAGAAGGTGCTTGGCAAAAACGGAGAGCGGAATTTATCCGATACGAAGAAAAAATTGAAGAAGCAAAAGTCAATGTTACAATAAAAATTGAAGATAATGGCGTAAAGTTAATTCGTAAAGGCGACATAAATATGAATTTACACTTCGTCGAAGGGGAAGAAACGACTACATTATATGATACACCTGCAGGACGGATTCCCTTAACTGTAAAAACATTGAGTATTTTACATTTTGTTACTCCAGATGGTGGGAAATTAAAAATTCATTATGAGTTATATCAAAACGAGGAAAAAATGGGTTCTTATCAATATGAATTAAATTATAAGGAGATAAGCAAATGAATATTATCGATCAAGTAAAACAGACATTAATTGAAGAAATTGAAGCTAGTATCAAAAAAGCTAGATTAGCTGAAGATATTCCAGAAATTAAAATTGAAATACCTAAAGACACTAAAAATGGAGATTATTCATCTAATATTGCGATGGTATTAACTAAAATCGCCAAACGTAACCCACGTGAAATTGCACAAGCTATTGTTGATCATCTTGATACAAGTAAAGCACATGTGAAAGAAGTAGACATTGCAGGTCCAGGTTTTATTAACTTTTATCTAGATAACCATTACTTAACAGAAGTTATTCCAGAAGCCATTCATAAAGGTGACAAATTTGGTTATGCAGATGAACCAAAAAATAAGAATATCCTATTAGAATATGTGTCTGCTAATCCGACAGGTGACTTACATATTGGACATGCCAGAAATGCTGCTGTAGGTGATTCTTTAGCGAATATTTTAATTGCGGCAGGATATAATGTCACTCGCGAATATTACATTAACGATGCAGGTAATCAAATTACAAACTTAGCGCGTTCAATTGAAACACGTTATTTCGAAGCTTTAGGTGATACAAGTCATGAAATGCCTGAAGATGGATATAACGGTAAAGATATTATTGAAATTGGTAAGGACTTAGCAGATAAACATCCTGAAATCAAAGATTATTCTGATGAAGAACGTCTTAAAACATTTAGACAATTAGGTGTCGATTATGAAATGGACAAATTGAAGAAAGACTTAGCAGCTTTCAATGTACATTTCGATAACTGGTTCAGTGAGACTTCTCTATATGAAAATGGCGCAATCGACAATACGTTGGCTAAAATGAAAGAATTAGGTTATACGTATGAAGCAGATGGCGCAACTTGGTTACGTACAAGTGACTTTAAAGATGATAAAGACCGTGTATTAATTAAAAAAGATGGTAACTACACATACTTTACTCCAGATACGGCTTATCACTATAACAAGATTAATCGTGGCAATGATATCTTAATCGACTTAATGGGTGCCGACCACCATGGTTATATTAATCGTCTGAAAGCAAGTCTTGAAACATTTGGCGTAGATAGTGATCGTCTTGAAATTCAAATTATGCAGATGGTTCGTTTAATGCAAAATGGTGAAGAAGTTAAAATGAGTAAACGTACAGGTAATGCCATTACTTTACGTGAAATTATGGATGAAGTAGGAATAGACGCAGCACGTTATTTCTTAACTATGCGTAGTCCAGATTCTCATTTTGATTTTGACTTAGAACTAGCTAAAGAACAATCGCAAGATAATCCGATTTATTACGCGCAATACGCACATGCACGTATTTGTTCTATCTTGAAACAAGCGAAAGAGCAAGGTGTAGAGATCACAACGGATGCGGATTTCACTACAATTACAAATGAAAAGGCCATTGAATTATTGAAAAAAGTGGCTGAGTTTGAAACTACAATTGAAAGTGCAGCAGAACACCGTGCACCTCATCGTTTAACAAATTATATTCAAGATTTAGCATCAGCGTTCCATAAATTCTATAATGCTGAGAAAGTTTTAACTGATGATGCTGAGAAAACAAAAGCACATGTAGCAATGATTGAAGCAGTACGTATTACGTTGCATAATGCTTTAACACTTGTAGGTGTTACAGCACCAGAATCAATGTAATTGATTAAACATTTTAACTAAATAATTAGACAACTGCCCTCATAAATAACTATTTATGAGGGTATTGTTATGTGTAGAATTGGAGTGATAACATGCTTTCGACTGAGGAATTATATCAGAAACTTTATAACAATATGGGTGAGCAACGTTGGTGGCCAGCTGAGAGCCCTATTGAGATGATGCTAGGGGCAATACTCGTGCAAAATACGAATTGGAAGAATGCTGATATGGCTCTGACGCGTCTTTATGAGGAAACACAATTTGATGGTAAGAAGATATTGCAAATGCCGCTCGAACAATTACAACAAACGATTCGTTCAAGTGGTTTCTATAAAAATAAAGGTAAAGCGATTCATGCCTTGATGGATTGGTTGAACCAACATCACTTTGATTATCAATCAATTGCGCAACATTACGGTGAAAATTTGAGAAAAGAATTATTAAAAATTCGAGGTATCGGTAGTGAAACGGCTGATGTCTTACTAGTATATATATTTAATGGCGTTGAATTTATTCCAGATAGTTACACGCGACGGATTTATGCCAAATTAGGCTACGCGGAGACTGAAACATACGATAAGTTTAAGAAAGTGATTCAATTACCCTCCAACTTCACGAATCAAGATGCCAATGAATTTCACGCGTTACTCGATAATTTCGGAAAGAATTACTTTAATGGTAAGGGAGAACATCGTTATACCTTTTTGGATTCATTCTTTGAAAATTAAGTATTGACCCTTACGTAACGTCATACCTCATACTTTATTTCAGGAGGTGAAGAAATGAAAGAGTATTTTAGTCCTAAGGAGCTATGTGATATTACTGGAGTAAGTTTACGTACACTTCATTTTTATCATGAGAAAGAATTATTAATTCCAGATCAAATTGGCGACAATGGCTATCGCTATTATAGTGTAGAAGATATTACAAAGTTGCAACATATCTTATTTCTTAGAGAATTAGACTTAACGTTGAGTCAAATCAAGGATTACTTTTCTAAAGATACTCAATTTAAAAATGAAGTGCTCCGTGAGAATTACGGTTATATCGTTATGAAAAGGGACAGACTAAATACAATTATTCAACAATTGAAATATCATTTTGACTCCGATAAGAATGAAGAAATTGAGGTGACGAATATGAAGGAATTTGATTTAAATGCACAATATGAAAATGAAGCAACGCTTAAGTATGGAGATACAAAATATTATCAAGCTTATAAGGAGCAACACGAAAGCAAGAATGAAGCTGAAAAGGAAAGTAATGAAGAGGTAGTAAATAATCAATTAAACATATTTTTTGATGAAATGAATCAATTATATCAAGAAAAAGTGACAGCGCATGAAGCAAGTCCAAAAATTGAAAAATTAAAAATGATTCTTCAATCACAAGTGCCTAACTGTGATCATCAATTTTTGAGTTATATGGCACAAACATATGTTGAAGATGAGAGATTTGCTAAAAATATTAATAAAAATCGTCATGGAGGATTGAACCAATATATCGCTGATGCAATCCATGAATATATCGCGAATTAAAGATATAAAATTCATTTTAAGCACTTCCGTTAATGGAGGTGCTTTTTATATTTAATAATTCTTATTAATAAAATTAACTTTAATTTCTAATATTGATTTAATTTTAAATTGATTAATATTATAATGTTTTTGTAGCTTCAAAAATTTTACATATATAAATAAGGAGGATGGGCAATTGCTCCACTCTTACAAGCTTTATTGGCAGAATTATTTTAATTTTAAAGGCCGAACAAGAAGGCAAGATTTTTGGTGGCCGATGCTCTTTAACTTTATTATCATAAGTTTGACTGATTCGGTTGATTCGGCAATTTATCATTATTACCCCCATCTTGTTGTAGGATTAAGTGATATTATATCTGTTGTATTTACAATTGGGACGTTCTCTTTATCTGTAAGAAGATTCCATGATATAGGTAAAGATTTAACTTTTCCAATTTTTTATATGATAATGGCTGTTATTCCTATAGGATTTCGTATCGTCTTATTTCAATATTTTCAACACTTTAATAATTATTATGATGATAACATTGGCAATATTGGCAAAATTGTAGAAATTATATTTACCGCTAGTATAGACTTTGTTATATTGATGTTTCTTGTGCTGCTTATGTTTATATATATCATAGCCATGATAGTAATGGGTGTATTTGCCATTATCTTTTGTGTACGAGATAGTGAAGAGGGGGCTAATAAATATGGACCTTACCCCAAAAATAATGATGAATACAATTCAAATGTGAAGGAGACTAACAATGATCGAATCATATAAGCTATTTTGGCAGAACTATTTTAAATTAGAAGGACGTTCAAGACGTCGAGATTTCTGGTGGCCATTTTTGATTAACACAATACTTAGTGGAATTATTGGCGTAATCATTTTCAGTTTGAGTCGTCTATTTCCACATAGTGATATGATTTACAATATTATTGAGGTAATGATAAACCTAGTAATACTTATTGGAACGTATACAGCTGCAGTTAGACGTTTCCATGACATAGGTAAATCAATGGTCATTCCAAGTATCTTTTTAGTCATTAGTTTATTAGGTATTTACAATAATTTATTTAGAGATAATCAAACTTCTCAATTATCTCTACAAACGCAAAATCAAGTGTTAAATGGTATTTTAAGTGTCGTTGCAATTATATTATCGTTATTTATAATTGTAATTTGTATTATGAGTCTTGTGTATAGTGTGAGAGACAGTCAAAAAGGCACAAATCAATATGGCCCAAACCCTAAAGGTGAATAAGAATGATCTAAGTATCTTTGCTAGATTGGCGGAGATACTTAATTTTTGGATTATTTTAATTAATAGATTATTAAAATAAAAGTAATCATTTAAAATTTCAAAAAACTAATGAAATATTTGTTGTTTTTGATATGATAAATACGAAGTGAAGATACATATATCATAGTCAGAGAAGGGAATGCTCACAGAATGAGAAATAAACTATGTATGATGATTCTCGTGCTCGTTTTATTATTAGCAGCATGTAGCCACGACTCAAACCAATCATCAGATAAAGATTCGGCATCGACTAAAAATGATGACAATAAAACCAAATATCACAGAATAGTTTCTTTAATGCCTAGTAATACTGAAATTTTGTATCGACTCGGTTTAGGTAAAAATATTGTTGGTGTTTCAACAGTTGATGATTATCCTAAAGACGTCAAAAAAGGCAAAAAACAATTTGATGCGATGAATTTGAATAAAGAGAAATTGCTTAAGGCGAAGCCAGACTTGATTTTGGCACATGAATCACAGAAGCATTCTTCAGGTAAAGTGTTAAATTCGTTGAAGAAAGATGGCGTCAAAGTGGTCTATGTAAAAGATGCTCAATCAATTAACGAAACATATGATACATTTAAATCTATTGGTAAATTAACAGGACGTGAGAAACAAGCTAAGGATTTAGTAGATGAAACGAAAAATAATGTTGATAAAGTCATTAATTCTGTTCCAAATCATCATCAAAAGCAAAGTATATTTATGGAGGTATCATCTAAACCAGATATTTATACTGCAGGTAAGGGTACAATTTTCAATGATATGTTGAACAAATTAGATGCGAAGAATAGTTTCTCAGATATAAGTGGCTGGAAGTCTGTAAGTAAAGAAAGTATTATTAAGCATAATCCGGATATATTGATTTCTACAGAAGGTAAATCCAAATCGGATTACATTAAAATGATAAAAAAACGTGGCGGTTTCGATAAAATCAATGCGGTAAAAAATACACGTATTGAATCAGTTAACGGAGACGAAATTTCTCGTCCAGGACCTCGAATAGACGAAGGCTTAAAAGAATTAAGAGATGCTATTTATAAAAAGTAATATTTACAGAAAGTCAGTGGTCATACGAGCACTGACTTTTTTAATACGATTTTGTTATTATATTGATAAATATAAAAAAGAAAAGAGATAATGATGAGGAAATTTCAAATTATATTCACCTGGCTAATCGTATTAATAATCATTATGTTTGTGAGCTTATGGTGGGATTTGGGAAATTTAAATGATACCTTTAATCAAACGATATTATTGAAAGTAAGACTTCCGAGAGTCATTGAAGCGGTTCTAACTGGAGCTACGCTGACACTTGCCGGTCAAATGTTTCAAACGGTTTTAAATAATCCATTAGCTGATAGTTTTACGCTTGGATTAGCGAGTGGGGCGTCATTAGGTTCGGGGCTTGCTTTATTTTTCGGATTGAGTTTTTTATGGTTACCATTCTTCTCGATTACACTCAGTTTAATTACACTGATATTAGTACTCGGCCTTTCAGCAATATTGTCACGAGGTTATCCTGTAAGTGTGCTTATTCTATTAGGTTTGATGATAGGTGCTTTGTTTAATGCACCTCTTTATATGTTGGTTCTAATGCAGCCACGGAAAATGAATTCAATTGCAAACTACTTATTCGGAGGATTTGCATCGGCAGAGTATCACGATGTCGTGATCATAACAGTAACGTTAAGTATCGCTATAGTGATTTTATTTTCAATGCAAAAAAGCATTAAATTACTACAATTAGGTGAGTTGAAGAGTCAATCATTGGGGCTTAATGTTCAAACAATCACGTTTCTAGTCCTAACGATTTCGTCAATCATCACAGCTGTCGTAGTGGCTTATGTAGGTATCATAGGATTTATAGGTATGATTGTGCCTCAATTGATACGACGATTTTATTGGCGTTATGAGTTAGGAACGCACATGCTACTTAACCTTATCGTTGGGAGCGCCGTGATGTTGATAGCAGATTTTATAGGAGGAACCATCATTCAACCTGTTCAAATACCAGCTAGTATTATCATGGCATTGTTAGGTATACCAGTTTTATTTTATATTCTTATTACACAATCTAAGGTATTACGATAAATGTATTCATTTGCTAAAATAGAAACTACTATAAAGTGAAGAGGTAACTTAAAATGGATTTAAGTCATATTAAAGCAATCGTCTTTGATTTAGAAGGCACGTTGTTAGATAGAGTCAAATCACGTGAGAAATTTATCGAAGAGCAATTTGAACGATTTCATGATTATTTTGTACATGTTCAATTGGCTGATTTTAAGAATAAATTCATCGAGTTAGATGATGATGAAGATAACGATAAACCTGATTTATATAAGCAAATTATTAAACAGTTTCATATTGATCGCTTAACGTGGAAAGATTTATTTCATGACTTTGAAATGCATTTTTACCGTTATGTCTTTCCATATTATGATACGTTATATACTTTGGAAAAGTTATCAGAACATGACTACCTTATCGGCGTCATCGCAAATGGTAGATCAAAAATAAAACAATTTAGATTACATTCATTAGGTATTATGCATGTGATTAACTACTTAACAACATCTGAAACAGTGGGGTACCGCAAACCGCATCCTAAAATATTTGAAGATATGATTGAACAATTAGGTGTGAAACCTGAGGAAGTTATGTATGTTGGAGATGACGCGCTCAATGATGTTGCGCCAGCTCGTGCAATGGGTATGGTAAGTGTATGGTATAAACAAGAAGATGCGGAATTAGAACCACTTGAAGATGAAGTGGATTATACAATTACAACGATTGAAGAATTATTGAATATTTTACCTGAAAATTTTGAACCAGAAGGAGAAGAGCGCAATGGCAATGGATTTATTTACGAGTAAAGATGGAACGACAATTCATTATAATACTATGGGCGAAGGCTATCCGGTCGTACTTATTCATACGGCTTATGATAATTATTCAGTGTTTAATGATGTAGCTAAAGCGTTATCGAAATCTTTTCAAGTGGTGTTAATTGATTTAAGAGGTCACGGATATTCGGATAAACCAAGGCATATTGAATTTCATGAGTTTGCGGATGATGTTAAAGCTTTATTAGATTATATTTACATTGACCAAGCAGCCTATATAGGACATGAGATGGGAGCAATTGTTGCTTCAGATGTTGCAGTGAGATATCCAGACTATGTCTCATCGCTTACGTTAGTCAATCCAACCTCTATTGAGGGTGAATTACCTGAAGAACGTCTGTTTAGAAAGTATGCCCATACGATTAGAAATTGGGACGATGAAGAACAAGATAAATTCTTGAATAAGAAGAAATATTATAAACCACGTAAAATGAACAAATTTTTAAAACATGTGGAAGATACGAATGCAATCTCGACTAAAGAAGAAATACAAGCGGTGAAAGATGTCTTTAAGACAGCTAATATTTCAGAAGTTTTTAGAAATGTTCAAGCGCCAACATTAATTATTGCGGGAGAATACGGAGAGCGTACAACAACATTGGAAGCTAAAGAAGTTAGCGATTTGATTGAACACGGCCAATTTAATGTTTACGCTCAATCAAGTTTATACCCATTTGTTGAAGAACAAAGTCAGTTTATCGACGAAGTAACTTCATTTATTAAAGATCATTTTCCACATCAAAAGGCATAAATAATAAAGATTAAATTGAACTCGAAGTTGGTATACATGACTAACGAAAGTTCAATTTTTCTTTATAAACAGTTTTTTGAAAGTTAAAAATATTGTTTTGTAACGTTTTTGTAATATTATTGTCATTTTAGTAATATATGTAGTATAATAAATTTAAGCACAAAGCAGAGATATTGAATAAAGGAGAGAGTGCTTATGAAAAAGCTAATGGCTTCATTACTTGTTTCAGGATTAGTTTTAACAGGAGTAAGCGCTGGTCATCACGCTGAAGCTGCTACAGGTAACTCAATGAAAACAGTTCAACAAATCAATCATGGCGATCAATCTTTAGAAAAAGTTAGAATCGGCGAATCTATAAAAAGCGTTTTAAACAAATATAGTCATCCAATCTATTCATATAATCAACAAGGCACTGAACACTATTATGAATTTAGAACTCATAAAGGTGTCTTACTCGTAACAACAAATGGTAAAAAAGATAAAGGTCACGTGACTCGCGTTTCTATGACTTATAATCATGCTAACGGACCAACTTATAAATCTGTCAAAGATACATTTGGTAACAAAGCCGTAAGTCGCGTACATTATAATAAAGTAACTGGCAACTTTGGTTATATCCAAAATGGTAAAGCAAGCTATCAATTTAGTTCAGAATCACCAAAAGATAAAAATGTGAAATTATATCGCATAGACATCGCTAAATAAAGCTAAGTTGTTGATATAAATTGAATATAAATAATTTTATAATATGAGTAAGGAGCATGAAGCTGAAATGATTCTATAAAGAATGACATTTCGCTTTTGCTCCTTTTACTTTGTATTTTAATGTCGATAAAGGTAAAGTTTAGTTGAATTTTCAAGAAATAAAACGTATTGTGTGGTAAAATCTTATACTGAATATCATTTAACTAAAATATTGCTTAATTCGTAATTACATCTAGATTTGTATGAAGAAGGAGTTAATCATGCGTACTAATGATAAAGTATTGCTCGAGAATATCAATGATTATTTTAGCCATAAAGGTATGTCCCCTAATTTAATAGATGATATTAAGGAAAAGTTCCGCTCAGATATTAAGAAATCCGAAGAACAAGACCAAGATTATATTGAATATAGAGGCAAGTCACCAGCGCAAATTATACTTACGATACAACGTAATTTATTTGCATTACAACTTAATCCAGTTATCTTTTTTATTATTAATTTTATTCTCATTTCCTATTTGTATGATAAACAATATGTACAGTTTCAAGCTATTACAGGAATAAGTCTATTTTATTGTATCGTTATTTTTCCAATTACAATTATTCTTTATACTAGAATCGCAAGGAAAAATTATTTATATTCTAATAAATTTGAGATGTGGGTAGGTATCGCGATTGCAATTATTGCCTTGATACTTATAACTATGCAAGCTTTTCATTTCAATTGGGCCATTATTCCTATTAATATTTATGGACATCAATTTGTATTCTTCGTTGGAATTATTTTAGGTCTTGTAGGTATATTCTTTAAAAGGTTAGAATTTACTGGAATAGGATTATTATTCTGTCAGAAAACGATAGATGCAATGATCACAAATCCCGAAATTGCTCAATTTTTCTCATTAGCCATTTGGATTTTACTTGTTGTACTCATTATTTTTTACACAATTAAATTATCAGCACGTACAAGATCGTAATAATACGTCGATAAAGTCTTATATATTAGCTATCAACTACTGCTATATATAAGACTTTTTTTATGTATAAATTAAGATGTAATAAATAGGTTTATTTTTTTCAGAAAAGAAGAATAAGAAGCAACACTGACTTAAATAATTATATTAAATGAATATTAAATTAATTATTCGTTCGTCATATCAAAGGCGTAACTATGATTTGATGTGGGTATAGTAATTATTAAAGGGAGGTGCCACGATGGAAAAAATTCTAACATGTAATCAAATTGAACTCGCATATAATGATGAAGGACAGGGCATCCCCATTATTTTAATTCATGGATTAGACGGTAACTTATCAGGCTTTCAGGATTTAAAAAATGAACTCCTCCAATCACACAGAGTGATTACTTATGATGTGAGAGGGCATGGAAAATCCTCACGTTCAGAATCTTATGACTTAAAAGATCATGTTGAGGACTTAAGGTATTTAATGGATGCATTAAATGTGAGTTCTGCACATATTTTAGGACATGACATGGGGGGCATCATTGGTAGAGAATTTACAGAAACATATCAACACAAAGTGATTTCATTAACTATTGTCTCTGCTAAAAGAGAAGATATTACGCACGGATTTACAAAACTGATGGTGGATAATCAAGAAGAAGTAGCCGGATTTAATAAGTCTGAAGCAATGATTATTCTATTTCCAAAATTATTCCATAATCAAGATAAGGCTATGAGATGGTATCAACGTCAGAAGTTATACAGTAGGCCTACACCAGAAGATAGTGCTATTGCGATAAGAGCATTGTTAAACAGTGTAGATGTTACGAAAGATGTTCATAATAAAGTAACCGTACCTACGTTTATAGTTAATGGTGAACACGATCCGTTAATCTTTGATAAACAACATTATCGAATAGATAATTATTTTGAAAATGTTAGGAAAAGTATATTTAGCGGTTCAGGGCATGCACCACATATTGAAGAACCTGAACGATTTTTAGAACAATATTTAGACTTTATTCAGAAAGTAGAAGATGACTTAGAATAAAGTTTGGGGAATTTAACCCAATGTAGGAATTTAGTTTTATATTTTATAAATGATATTAAAAGGGCAATCAAATCGCGAAATTTGATTGCCCTTTAGTCTACTTTAGTATTTGTTCAGACACACTGTATTTTAGAATGGTTGACCCCCACTAAAAAAGAGCAAGATTCCGAAATTAATTGATAAACATCACATTTCGGTCTTACTCCTACAAATCTATAGCATTAAACTTCGTTTTCGTCGTTGGCTTCAGTGATTCTTTTGTTAACGCGTTTTAATAACTCGTCGATTTTCTTACGTTGTTTAGAGTTAACTAAAATTAACACTGTTCTTTCGTCGTGTTCATTACGTTTTTTATTGAAGTAGTCTTCTTGTGATAAGTTTTTAACAGCTTTTACCACTTGAGGTTGTTTGTAATTTAAGTGATTAATAATATCTTTAAGATAATATTCTTCCTCTTTGTTTTCACTAATATAAGTTAAAACAGCAAATTCTTCAAAACTAATTGAGAATTCCTTTTTGATAATACTTTTTAAGCGATCAGCATAAGTGACCATAGCTAATAATTCAAAGCAGTCATTAATTTTTGAAATAGCCATTATTGAAACCTCCCTATTTATAGCTTACTCATAAAAGACCTTTTTAAAACATACTATATTTTATTTATCTGAATATGTTATTAAGTTAAGACCTGTATGAGTACTCTACCCGAATTTATTAATTTGTATCTATTTTTTTGAAAAAATACGAAGTGTCTGCCATAATTTAGTATTAAATAAAATTTTAACAAATATATTTAATGCTATATTATTTAGTTAATTATAACTAAATAAAAATAAGAAGTAAACAAATAAGTGTTTATAAAACTAATTATTGTTTCTACAATGTCATTGAATTATCAAAATAGCAATTGACTTATTCAAAAATATCACAAATATTTAGAATTTCCCTTAATTTAATAAAAATAATACTAAAAAGTAATTATTTTGAAATGTTTTTTACAACCTTTGACTGTTGTAAGCTTTTGCCATTTTAGAAGAAGGACTTTTTACTACTTTTTCATTAATCGAAAGCCCACTCGTCACAATAATATACCCACTTTTTGAAGATTTTTTATAATTAATCTCTCTTTTTACGATTTTCTTGTTATGGATCACTAAAACATACTTGTTATCTACAATGCTGGATTGTGGAAGTTCAATATCGTTCGAAATCAAACTTATTTTAAAGTGTGTTCCAATAGGGTATTTGGCCTGAGTGGTCAGCACAACCTGAAAGTAAGATATATGATTTTTAACTTCAGAAGGAATCATTGAGATTGATTTAACTTTGCTAATGAATTGAGTAGCGTCACTAGTAGTTATAGAAACATTTTGATTAATTTTTAATAAATTCACTTCAGATTCTGATATATTAGCATGAATGACACGTTCCTCGCTATCAATTTGCACTACCTTATCATCTGTCTTTGCAGGATGTGGATTAATAATAGAGACATTGCCATTAATAGGAGAAACTTGTGTTGTGTAGATTGAATTTTGTTCTTGAAGAAGCTGAGAATACAGCTGTGGTGCGGTTAGATAGGGATTAGCTTTTAAATGTGAAGGGGCGTTCGTAGGGAGTTTAATTTGGTTAAGAACACCTTTAAAACTGTTTACTTTTATTTCTTTTTCAGAATTATAATATTCTAAAATCGGTCTTTTGGCGGATATTTTTTCGTTATTTTTAACTAAGATACGGTTAATTTGTCCTAGTGAAGAATTAAAGTGGAAAGTGTAGCTTTGCTTAGGAGTTTGAATACCTGTGGTGGAGAGAAGTATTTTGGGTTTAACTTTAATTATTTTTATGGAATTTAAGTCGTCAGTATTAGATTTTATCTTTGAATAGGTGTGATATCCAAATCCTAAACTGGTTAGAAGAAAGACTAAAATTAAAATAAATAATGTTATACGCTTTGTATTCATAGATGTTCACCTCTAGATGTGGAGTTAAAGGTATTATACAATATTAATTTAATAATAAGTAGATATTTTTAGTTTAAATGAAAATAGTTTGATTCAGACATTCTGATTTTATCAATATTTGAAAAACCATTAATACTTTACCTTTAAAAAGAAAAAATTGGGATTGAAACATTTAGCACAATATATTATGTCAATACTTCGTATTGCTTAGCTCCCTTGCCGCGGGCATGGCTTGGGAGTGATACAGAATTCTAGAATTTAAGAATTCGTATTATCACCCCCGCAAGGATGATTAGATGTTGAGCCATTTTATGAGCTCAATATCAATCAGCTACTGCGTAGCCTGTCTTTTAAAAATCAACTGACTTACAAGTAGTCTCAAGACGCATGCTATTCCTGCAGGCGTGTCGCCATCAATACTTCATTTATTATTAAGTAAAAAACTTTTTTTCTTCTACAAAATCAACGATAGCTCAGTCTACAATTTGTGCGTGCTCCCAAATTGAATTTTTATAGTGTGAAATCTAAGTTTAAAATAATCTTAATAAGATGATGCCAATGGCGATACATATTAAGCCACATACTTTACGTACGGTGATTTTATTTTTAGGAGAACCGAGTAATCCGAAGTGATCGATGATGATACCCATCAACATTTGTCCTAACATCGCGACAATCGTTGTAAGCGCAGCACCTAAGAAAGGCATTAAAATAATATTTGCTGTAACGAATGCCATTCCTAAAATGCCACCGATAAAGTAAACAGGCTTTATCTGACCTAACTCTGTATGGAAATGTTTAATTTTTAAACTACGATGAAAAATCAATGTAAGAATAAATAGAGCAGTTGTCCCGACGGTAAATGAAATTAGTGATGCAAATATAGATGAGTGTGTCTGTTGAGCGAGTGCACTATTGATTGTTGTTTGAATAGGTGGTGCAGAACCAAACACAAGACCAATAGCTAACCATAATAAAAAGGTTGAATCAGACTTTTGTTGCACTTTCTGTTTAGGAATGTAATTCATCAATAAGATACCAAAAAGTAAAAATATAATACCGATACCTTTGAAAAAAGTGAATGAATGTTGCGTAGCCCCAAATAATCCAAAGGTGTCGATGATCACTCCCATTAAAATCTGACCTGTGACAGTCATCACGACGGTAAGTGCAGCCCCTAATCTAGGTAATAACAATAGATTTCCTGTTAGAAAGATGACACCTAATAATCCACCCAAGAACCATGTGTAGTTTAACGATTGATTTGAGAAGAATGATGGCGTAAAAATATGAGGATTGATAATGAGATTAAGGATAAATAAACAAATTGTTCCGACTGCAAACGAAATCGTTGATGCATAGAATGTGGAACGTGTAAATTGTCCTAATCTTGAATTAATTGAGGTTTGAATAGGAAGTAACATCCCCACAAATATCCCTAAAAAGTATAAAAATAGCATTGCAATACCAACTTTCCCAAATTTAATCATATTCATGATACCATTCATTGTTGAGATTCTAAATAGCCGATGATTGATGAATAGAACCTCTTCATTGATTAACACGTTTATATATGTAAATTGCAATTTTCAACACAACAAAAAACACCATCAATGATTCTATTTTTATGCTCATTAATGATGTTTACTGAATTATAAATAGTGGTTAAGTTTATTTTTTATCTTCGAAAATAACTGTTGTAGTCTTATCAATCACTTGAGCTGAATAAGCTTTTACTGGCTTACCCACATTCGATTTTAGTATATCTAATTCTAGAATTTGGTTCATACTGTCTTTAACGACTTGTTCTGTTAGGACAGCATCGAATTGTGGTAATTGTAATTTTACCGGCTTGTTAAGGTTAGATTTGAAGATAAGTTCTAACGTTTTTGACATAATAATCCTCCTCTTTAAATTAATGCTTCTGTCTTTACAACTTCTACTTTGTCGTACTTTTCACCAGTTAAACGTTCAATAATTGTACTGAAAGTTCTTACTTGGTTATTAGAAGCCGATGGGTTCAAGTTTGCGAAACGACGTTTATGTTCGACTGCTTTTCCTTCAGAATTATGTTTGATTTCTGTGAAGAGTGCTGTCATTTGGTTGACTTCGTTCATCTTTATGACCTCCTTTCACTTTATATATCGTTTGAGAATGAAAAAAGGGACACCTTTTCTACAAAAAAATAAAGCAAAAATCTTTGATGTTACATAAATATCATTTATCATTGAATGAGAAACTTAATGTTGGAGGACTTATGAATCAGGTAGAGCCAATTAAACATAAAGAAGAGATTTATCAAATGTATAAAGTATTACAAGAACGGACGCAAAGGGATTATTTGTTTTTTAAATTTGCAATACATACGGGTGTTAAACTGACAGAATTATTAAATATGAAAGTTAAACATCTTAAAATGACTGAAACAGGGAATATAAAAACTGCTTGGATTGTAGATTATGAGCCCAGTATTAAAATTATGTTGCCAACTGAATTGCAACTCGAAATAAAAAGTTACATAGAAGAACATCATTTAAAAGACGAAGATTTGGTCTTTCGGTCAATGAGAACACAACAATGTTTATCAAGACAGCAAGCTTATAGAATTATTCATCAAGCTGCAGCACGACTTGGAATGCGACATATTGGATTGACGACGTTAAGGAAGACATTTGCTTATCATGCTTATCAATCAGGCATATCCATCTCAATTATACAGAAATATTTAGGACACCAAACGACACAAGAAACAATGAAATTTATTGGAATCAAAGATAAATCAATTAAGCGTACAGTTATCGCACTCAATTTATAAAATATAGTATTAAATAAAGGAGGCATTAAATGAGTTTGGTATACCTTATGGGCGCGCTCATAGTTATGATGGTTTTAGTGTTGCTTACACTTAGTCATCGCAAGCTTAGAAAAATAGCTGGCTATCTATCATTGCTAGCGCCTATACTTTCATCTATTTATTTTATTACTCAAATACCTAATGTTGTTCATCATCATTATCCATCTGTACATATACCCTGGATGTCTTCACTAGATATCAATCTAGATATGAGATTAGACGGACTAAGTTTAATGTTTGGACTCATTATTTCACTTATAGGTGTAGGCGTATTTTTCTACGCAACTCAATATTTATCAACCCAAACAGATAATCTTCCTAGATTCTTCGTCTATCTACTATTATTCATGTTTAGTATGATTGGCATCGTGATTGCTAATAACACGATATTGATGTACGTATTTTGGGAATTAACTAGCGTTTCTTCATTTTTACTTATTTCGTACTGGTATAACAATGGTGATAGTCAATTAGGTGCAATACAGTCTTTTATCATCACAGTATTTGGTGGTTTAGCCTTATTAACCGGTTTTATCATGCTTTATGTCATAACTGGTACAAATACAATTTCAGAAATCCTCGAACAACGTCATACAATTGAACGTCATTCATTATTTATTCCAATGATGCTCATGTTGTTGTTAGGTGCTTTTACAAAATCGGCGCAATTTCCGTTTCATATATGGTTGCCGAAAGCAATGGCAGCACCAACACCTGTCAGTGCTTATCTTCACTCAGCCACAATGGTAAAAGCAGGAATCTTTCTATTATTTAGATTTACACCTTTATTAGGACTCAGCGATGCTTACATTTATACAGTCACTTTTGTAGGACTGATTACAATGCTTTTCGGTTCTTTAACAGCATTGCGACAATATGATTTGAAAGGTATTTTAGCCTATTCCACAATTAGTCAACTTGGCATGATCATGTCAATGGTTGGTATAGGTGGGGGCTATGCGCAACATACGTCTGATGGTTTATCTGAATTTTATGCGTTAGTACTCTTTGCCGGCTTGTTCCATTTAATGAATCATGCCATCTTTAAATGTGCATTATTTATGGGCGTTGGAATCATTGACCATGAATCAGGAACAAGAGATATCCGCTCACTGAATGGGATGCGCAAAGTCTTTCCTAAGATGCACATAGTCATGTTGCTTGCCGCTTTATCTATGGCTGGTGTACCACTTTTAAATGGTTTCCTCAGTAAAGAAATGTTCTTTGATTCTCTCGTCAAAGCGATTGAACTTGAACAATTTGACATGACACTCACAGTAATGATTGTGGCTCTCGGTGTCATTGCGAGTATTTTTACATTTACTTATGCACTTTACATGATTAAAGAGACTTTTTGGGGAAAATTCAATTTCGAAAAGTTTTCAAAAAAACAAATTCACGAACCATGGTTATTTAGTCTACCAGCCGTTATTCTAATGGTGCTTATACCTATAGTGTTCGTTATTCCAAACGTCTTTGGACACAATGTTATTTTACCGGCATTGAGATCGGTATCAGGTGTAGGAAGCAAAGTAGATACTGTAGCGCCACACATTTCACAATGGCATGGGGTAAACCTTCCATTAATTTTAAGTGTGATTGTAATTATCGTGGGAACACTTTTAGCACTTACAGTCAATTGGAAGTCTATTACGCACAAAGTGATTAAACAGGCTTCAATTACCAATGCTTATCGTAAAGTTTATAGAGAATTTGAATCTTATTCAGGTATTGGTATACGTAGTTTAATGAGTAGTAAGCTTAATTATTATATTATCATTACACTCCTTATATTCATTGTGATTGTGGGTTATGGATATATTTCGGTTGGCTTTCCAAAAGTCCATGAACTGCACGTTTCGTCTTTCGGACCTTTAGAGGTAATTCTTTCAGTTGTGACTGTCATCATAGGGATTTCGCTTATATTTATCCGTCAGCGTTTAACTATGGTTATTCTTAACGGGATTATCGGCTTTGCTGTCACATTGTATTTTATCGCGATGAAAGCGCCAGATTTAGCGCTCACGCAACTTGTGGTAGAAACAATTACAACAATTTTATTTATTGTGAGCTTTTCAAGATTACCAAATATACCAAGAGCTAAAGCAAATATGAAAAAGGAAACACTTAAAATAATCGTTTCACTTATCATGGCATTATCTGTAGTTTCACTCATCTTTATAGCACAACAAGCAGATGGAATGGCGTCCATTTCGAAATACTACAAAAATGCCTATCAATTAACAGGTGGAAAAAATATTGTGAATGCCATTTTAGGCGATTTCAGAGCGCTAGATACATTATTCGAAGGCTTGGTTTTAATCATCGCAGGACTAGGTATTTATACGCTACTTAACTATAAAGATAGGAGGGGACAAGATGAAAGAGAATGATGTTGTACTAAAAACAGTCACTAAGATTGTTGTCTTCATACTGTTAACATTTGGATTTTATGTCTTCTTCGCTGGACATAACAATCCAGGTGGCGGGTTTATTGGCGGACTTATATTTAGTTCAGCTTTTATTCTTATGTTCCTCGCCTTTGATGTTAAGGAGGTATTAACAAGTTTACCAATTGATTTCAAAAAATTAATGATTCTCGGGTCATTAGTTTCGCTTGCTACGGCAATTGTTCCTATGTTCTTTGGTAAACCTTTCCTATATCAAACAGAAGCGAACGTGGCATTTCCATTATTAGGTCACGTTCATATTACGACTGTCACGTTATTTGAATTAGGTGTCTTACTTACAGTAGTAGGTGTCATTGTTACAGTGATGCTGTCCATAAGTGGTGGTAAGTCATGAATTTAATACTATTACTTGTGATAGGTTTCTTAGTATTTATAGGGACATACATGATCCTATCTATTAATTTAATTCGTATCGTTATTGGTATTTCAATCTATACACATGCTGGTAACTTAATCATTATGAGTATGGGGAAATATGGCTCACATGTGTCGGAGCCATTAATTCAAAATCATCATACCCATTTCGTTGATCCATTATTGCAAGCGATTGTGCTCACTGCAATTGTCATAGGGTTTGGTATGACGGCATTTTTACTCGTGTTAATTTATCGAACATATCGTGTAACGAAAGAGGACGAAATTAGTGCATTGAGAGGTGAAGAAGATGATGAGTAACTTATTAATTTTACCTATGCTTCTTCCTTTCCTATGCGCATTGATTCTTGTATTTACGAAAAATAAAAACCAAACGTCGAAAATACTTTCTATTATGACAATGGTTGTTACAACGTTAATTTCTTTAGCATTATTAATATATGTAGTGAATCATAAGCCGATTACATTGGACTTCGGTGGATGGAAAGCACCTTTTGGTATTCAATTTTTAGGTGATTCACTGAGCTTATTGATGGTGACCGTATCATCTTTTGTTGTGACACTTATTATGGCTTATGGATTTGGACGTGGAGAGAAGCGGGTAAATCGTTTCCATTTACCAACATTTATCTTATTACTCACTGTTGGTGTGATTGGGTCATTTTTAACATCAGATTTATTTAACTTATATGTCATGTTTGAAATTATGTTACTCGCGTCATTTGTACTTGTGACGTTAGGACAATCGGTTGAACAATTACGTGCAGCAATTATTTATGTTGTGCTTAATATCATTGGTTCGTGGTTATTCTTACTTGGTATCGGCATGCTATATAAAGTAGTTGGTACGTTGAATTTCTCTCATATCGCAATGCGTTTAGATCATATGGAAAGTAATCAGACTGTGACTATCATATCTCTCATCTTCTTAGTAGCGTTCAGTTCTAAAGCTGCGCTTGTTATATTTATGTGGTTACCTAAAGCTTACGCTGTACTAAATACAGAACTCGCTGCATTATTTGCTGCATTGATGACGAAGGTGGGGGCGTACGCGTTAATACGATTTTTCACATTAATATTCAATCATCATTCTGGTATTACACATCCGTTACTAGTATTCATGGCGTGTCTCACGATGATTATCGGCGCATTAGGTGTAATTGCGTATAAAGACATTAAGAAGATAGCAGCCTATCAAGTCATATTGTCGATTGGATTTATCATTTTAGGATTAGGCTCTAATACATTCGCAGGTGTCAATGGTGCAATTTTCTATTTATCTAATGACATTATTGTTAAAACATTATTATTCTTTATTATTGGTAGCTTAGTTTATATTTCGGGTTATCGAAATTATCAATATTTAAGTGGTTTAGCGAAGAGAGAACCCTTCTTTGGCGTGGCGTTTGTGGTTATGATATTCGCTATTGGTGGTGTGCCCCCGTTTAGTGGATTCCCTGGTAAGGTGCTAATCTTTCAAGGTGCCATTCAAAACGGTAATTACATTGGTCTTGCGTTAATGATTGTGACAAGCCTCATTGCAATGTACAGTCTATTTAGAGTAATGTTTGTCATGTATTTTGGTGATTCTGATGGTGAAGAGGTCAAATTTAAGAAGATTCCAGCACATCGTAAAGGCATTCTTGGTCTTCTTGTCGCAGTCGTACTAGCTATGGGAATCGCAGCGCCAGTTATTTTAAAAGTGACAGAAAATGCTACAAACCTCAATATGAAGGAACATGTTTTTCAAGAAAATGTAAATCCGCATTTGAAGGAGGTTGAAAAATAGATGAAACAAGTCGTGTTGAATATTGTCATCGCATTTCTATGGGTGTTATTCCAAGACGAAGATGAATTTAAATTTACAACCTTCTTCTCCGGATTTCTAATTGGTTTAATTGTGATTTATATACTACATCGATTCTTTGGTGAAGAATTTTATTTGAAAAAGATATGGGTAGCAATCAAGTTTTTAGCAGTTTATATATATCAATTATTAACATCTAGTATAAGTACGATTAATTACATTCTATTTAAAACGAAAGAGATGAATCCTGGTTTACTTACTTATGAAACCTCGTTAAAAAACGATTGGGCAATTACGTTTTTAACTATTTTAATCATTATTACACCAGGTTCAACAGTTATTCGTATTTCTAAAAATACTAATAAATTCTTTATTCATAGTATTGATGTTTCTGAAAAAGACAAGCAAAAACTTTTAAAAAGTATTAAACAGTATGAAGATTTAATCTTGGAGGTGACACGATGATAGAGGCGATTACACAGTTCTTTATAATAAGTGCATTAATTATATTTGGCATCGCTTTGATCGTCTGTCTCTTCAGATTAATCAAAGGGCCTACAACGGCAGATAGAGTTGTTTCATTTGATGCGACAAGTGCGGTTGTCATGTCTATTGTAGGAGTGATGAGCGTAGTGCTCAATTCGGTTTCATTCTTAGATTCCATCATGTTAATTGCGATTATTTCTTTCGTCAGTTCCGTATCTATTTCTAGATTTATTGGGGGAGGTCGTGTCTTTAATGCAAATAACAAAAGAAATCGTTAGTTTAATTTCGGCCATTCTCATTTTTCTAGGAAGCGTCATTGCGTTGATTAGTGCAATAGGTATCGTTAAATTCCAAGATGTCTTCTTACGTAGTCATGCTTCAACAAAGAGTTCGACGTTATCCGTACTCTTAACTATTATTGGCGTTTTGATATACTTTATTGTCAACACCGGGTTCTTTAGTGTTCGATTACTCTTATCTTTAGTATTTATCAATCTTACTTCCCCTGTAGGTATGCATTTAGTTGCACGCGCTGCATATCGTAATGGTGCCTATATGTACCGAAAGGATGAAGGCCCAAGACAATCGTCTATTTTGTTAAGTCAAAATGAGTTTAATTCACCCGAAGAATTGAAATCTCGTGCCAAGTTACGTGAACAGCAGAGAGAAAAACTTTATTACAAAGAACGAGAAAAAGAGAAAAAATTTGAAAATCATGATTAATTATTACCGTTAACATACTAGAGTTGGTATCTAGGTGTTGACGGTTTTTCTTTTTATTGAGACTAAAGTACGAATTATAAAAGAAAAGAGTGCGATTTATTTAAGCATTGATACGATTAGTGATAAAATTGTAGACAAGAATAATTGTAAATTTAAGTAGTAAAATGTTGATTCAATGAGATTACACATAAACATTTTCTCGTTTGAAGAAGCGAGTTCAAGTGCATAGTCGTTTAAAATGTTCATGTTTGATTTCACTGATAGTGGAATATGCATCATTAAAATTGATAAAATATTCTAAATAATTAATTTATATTTGTTTATCTAACCAATAAGAGTAAGCAATTTCTCTACATTCTTCTTATTTACTTCCTCGTTTGTAAATCATTTAGTTGATGCACCACTCTAATTTTCAACATCGAGAGAGACATTTATATTTGATATTTATTACTTAATTTTCAATTAAAAATTAATAGAGAGGTGAAAGTTTGGAGATATTTGAAACTTTACTCATTTTTACTACAGTAGTTATTGTAAGCTCCTTTGTCCATACTTTCATACCTAAAGTACCTCTTGCATTTATCCAAATCGTTCTTGGGATGTTGTTATACCTCACTCCAATTCCAGTACAATTTAACTTTGACTCTGAGTTGTTTATGGTAACGCTTATCGCGCCGTTATTATTCGTTGAAGGGGTTAATGTTTCAAGAGTACATTTAAGAAAGTATATTAAACCCGTAATGATGATGGCCCTAGGTCTCGTTATTACAACAGTCATTGGGGTAGGTCTATTTGTACATTGGATCTGGCCGGATTTACCAATTGGCGCTGCATTCGCGATTGCAGCAATATTATGTCCTACTGATGCGGTTGCAGTTCAAGCTATTACAAATGGGAAGGTATTACCAAAAGGGTCGTTAACGATTCTCGAAGGTGAATCACTACTTAATGATGCTGCCGGTATCATTTCTTTTAAAATTGCTGTTGGCGTGTTAATTACAGGTACGTTTTCAATCTTCGATGCAGTTCAACAATTTCTTATCGCATCTATTGGTGGTGCAATTGTAGGTCTACTTATAGGTATGGCACTTGTTCGATTCCGTCTCACATTAATGCGACGCGGTATTGAAAACATTAATATGTTTACCTTTATTCAATTATTAACACCATTTGTAACGTATATCATTGCTGAACTTTTCCATGCATCTGGTATTATTGCGGCGGTCGTTGCAGGCCTTGTGCATGGCTTTGAACGTGATCGTATCGCTCAAACGCGTACGCAGTTACAAATGAGTTATAACCATACTTGGAATATTTTAGGTTACGTTTTAAATGGTTTTGTCTTTTCAATACTAGGATTCTTAGTTCCTGAAGTCATTGTGAAGATTATTAAAACTGAACCACACAATTTATTATTCTTAATCGTGATTACAGTACTTGTGGCTTTAGCAGTATACTTGTTCAGATTTGTGTGGGTCTATGTCCTTTATCCTTATTTTTATTTATCAGTCAGTCCATTCCAGAAAATGATTTCTAAAGACGATGATGATAAAAAGACAGAGAAAAAACCTAAGAGAAGTTTATACGCACTAATTATGACGCTCTGCGGGGTACACGGTACAATTTCATTAGCTATCGCGTTAACATTACCTTATTACTTAGCCGATCATCACTCATTCCAATATAGAAATGATTTATTATTTATTGCATCTGGCATGGTTATTATTAGTTTAGTGATTGCTCAAGTATTGCTCCCTCTTGTGACGCCAGATAAACCTAAAGTGAAAGTAGGAAATATGACGTTCAAAGAAGCCAGAGTATATATTTTAGAGCATGTCATAGATTACTTAAATCAAAAATCAACGTTTGAAACAAGTTATCGTTATGGCAATGTGATTAAAGAATATCACGATAAACTCACGTTTCTTAAAACGGTTGAAAAAGAAGACGAAAACTCTAAAGAGTTAGAACGACTTCAAAAAATTGCCTTTAATGTTGAAACTAAGACATTGGAAAAACTTGTCGATGATGGAGACATTACTGATAGTGTGCTTGAAAACTATATGCGTTATGCTGAACGTACGCAAGTGTATAAGCAAGCCTCACTCTTCCGAAGAATTACGGTGGCATTAAGAGGAATGTTATTAAAACGTCGTGTTAAAACGAAAATTAATTCAGCATCATCATTAAGCGTAACGGATAACTTGCTCGAATTAGGTAAGATTAATAAATTAGTTCACTATAATGTAGTAAGTCGACTTTCAAAAGAAGCGACAACAGATAACAAGTTAGAAGTAGGTATGATTTGTGATGGTTATCTCATGCGTATTGACAACTTAACGCCGAATAATTTCTTTAATTCTCCAAGTGAAGATACCATTACGCGAATTAAGTTAAATGCTTTAAGAGAGCAACGTCGTGTTTTACGAGAGTTAATTGAAGATGAAGAAATTACAGAAGGTACAGCGTTGAAATTAAGAGAATCCATCAACTATGACGAAATGGTTATTGTTGATAGTAAGACATAATCTTATTTAAAAAACGATAGCTTAATCTGTAAATATTGATGGGATAGAGAAATGAATAACTATGATATGAGCAATAAGATGGTTTCAACTAGAATCCATTTTATTGCTTTTTATATATGCAATTCTACGTTGCTTATTGAATGTTTTGATTATTACGGAAATTCTACTTCGTATTTTTTTAATTTATTTGGCATTTAAATTTTATGATACACGTATAAATGCAAAATAAAAAAGTTGCACTAATCTCAACATAATTAGTGCAACTGGGTACTCCATGGGGGAGGATTAAAAATACCATGGAGATAGCTTAGTGATAGATGAAGCTATCACATCAAGTGATTATTTGTGGCTTCAGTAACTACTCAGAGTTGAATAGAACTGTTATGTACTACTTGAGGGATGTTATAGATGTTAAGTAACAGTAGTACATGTTGTTAGTAACATTACTATTGTTTATCGCTCAGAAACAAAGTAATGCTTGAGTTGTTTTCGCAGTGATTATAACTCCGTATTTTTTAGTGAGAGAGTGGGGCTCTATTATGTTTGTGCGAAATATACTCCTAACTAACACCACCATATCGTGTGTAAAAAGATGTAGTTTATATTATAGGAGGGTAATATAAATGAAAAACACACGATATGGGACTGCTAGTTATATTCTTACAACATATGTATGTTTGATGCATTAGAATCACTCAGGATGAACATAATCATGGAATGGTTGTAAGTAGTCACATCACATTTTATTGTGCGTCCAGTATTAAATGTATGAACGGAAGTGATAGTGAGATAGACTAAATATGTTCATCCGAGAATTCTAAATATTTCTATATACCTCTACTACTTCATGCTGCCATGAATTGTATCGATATTGGATTTCATCATTTTGTAGTATGAATCTCCTTTTGTTCCTTCTTTACCAATAGAATCTGTAAATACTTCTCCGTAAATATCTTTATTTGTTTCTTCAGATAGACTTTGCATCGCTTTTTTATCAACACTTGTTTCGACTAATAGATGTTTTAAGTGGTTGTCTTTAACAAAGCGAATCGCTTGTTTCATTTGTCCCGGAGTTCCTTGTTTCTCAGTATTAATCTCCCAGATGTAACCTGGTTTGACGTTAAATTGTTTAGCAAAGTATTTAAATGCACCTTCACTTGTCATCATGGCACGTTGATCTTTAGGAATATCATCGAATTTGTTTTTACTATTTTTATTTAGCTTTTCAAGTTCAGCCAAATAGGCTTTACCATGCTTTTTAAATGTTGATTGATGTTGTTTATCATAATGAATTAACGTTTGTTGAATTGTTTTAACATATTTAATACCGTTATCTAAACTTAACCATGCATGTGGATCTTGTTTGCTCTTGTTGCCATTTTCACCATTTAAATAAATAGGATCGACGTCTTTAGATGTTGCGATCACACTCTTATCTTTCGTAGACTTTCCTGCTTGTTTAAGTGCCTTTTCAAACCAACCGTTACCAGTTTCAAGATTTAATCCATTATAGAAAATGACATCAGCATCAGTGAGCGCCTTGATATCTTTAGGTTTCACCTCATATTCATGTGGGTCTTGGCCGACCGGTACAATGCTATGAACGTCCACTTTATCGCCACCAACATGCTTAACCATGTCGTAAAGAATTGAGTTTGTTGTTACAACTTGTAACTTACCACCATGAGAGCTATGCTCATTGTGCTGATTCCCACATGCTGCAAGAATCATGATAAATGCTAATGCTAAAGCAAAGATTTTCTTCAAGTTAAAGCGCCTCTTTTCTGTCTGTTTATAATTCTAGTGCTAGCTAATGTAATTACGTAAATTGTGAATGTACAAAGGACGATTGTTGCGCCACTTGGTACGTTATAAATATAACTAAAGTACAATCCGATAATTGAACTTACTACACTAATGATGCTTGCAATAATCATCATGCTGTACAACTGCTTACTGATTAGAAATGCTGTTGAAGCAGGTGTGATGAGTAAAGCGACAACAAGGATAATTCCTACGGTCTGAATACTTGCGACTGTTACAAGTGCAAGTAAGAGCATGACGAAGTAATGAATTAATGTAGTGTTTAGTCCACTCATTCGGCTAAATGTTTCATCAAAGGTAGAAATCATTAAAGGTCTGTAGAATATAATAATGAGTGTAATCACACTTATACCGATAATGATTGTTGTCCAAAATGATTGATTCGTAATGGCAAGTAAATTACCGAATAAAATGTGATATAGGTCAGTTGTACTGTTAATTAAGCTAATAATAATGACTCCTGTAGCTAGGAAAGCTGTAAAACTAATCCCTATAGCAGCATCTGGTTTTGTCTTACTCTTAGAAGTGATAAAACCGATAAATAAACTTGCGATCATTCCTGTCACTAATGCTCCGATAAACATTGGAATATTGAAGAGGAATGATAATGCCACGCCAGGTAGTACGGCATGACTCATAGCGTCTCCCATTAAAGATAGTCCTCTAAGAACGATAATGCTTCCCACTGTACCGCACACAATCCCTACTAGAATAGAAGTGATTAATGCACGATTTAAAAATTGATAACTTAACAAATGATTAAAGAAGTCTAACATTTAACACACGCACTCCCTTGTGTAGATTCAAGTGGTGATAAATGATTATCAAAATTCATGAATGTTGCATTTAAACGTTCAGAAGATAACGCTTCTTTAGGTGCGCCTAAGTATCTTATAGTCTGATTGAGCAATAAAATACGATCGAAGTATTGTTCAGCTTTTGATAAATCATGATGCACAATCAAAATTAATTTCCCTAAATGTTTAAGATGTCTAATCTTATTCATGATGAGTTGTTCACTGTAAATATCGATGCCAACAAAGGGTTCATCAAAACAGTAGATATCACTATCACTCATTAATGCTCTTGCGACAAGTACACGTTGTAATTGTCCACCACTTAATTGAGAAATTTGCCTATGACGTAACTCGTCTAATTCTAAATCTTTGAGCAATTGATTGAGTTTAGTCTTTTCGGTGATTTCTGGTCTTTTAAACCATCCGATGACTTGATAGCAACCTGAAAGCACAACTTGTTCTACTTTGATAGGAAAATCTAAATCTAATTGTGCTTTTTGAGGAATGTATGTGATATATCTTAGTTGAGTATGTATAGGGCGGTCATATAGCAACTTTGTCCCTGTGGCTTTAAATTCCCCAATAAAAGCTTTCAGTAATGACGATTTCCCAGCGCCATTAGGACCAACGATGCCAACAATTTCACCACTTATAGGTAAAGAGAAAGAGACATTTTTAAGTACATGCTTTTTCCCTAGAAATAGATTTAATTGGTCTATTTTTAACAAAAATTATAACCTCCTAATTAAAAGTTTAGGTTAACCTAATTTATTTTATAATAAACGTTGAAGTTTTAACATGTCAAGTGAATTCATGATACAATAAGGTGAATGCGTGTGAGGTGAAATGATGTTAACTGAAGAAAAAGAGGATTACTTGAAAGCAATTTTAACGAATGACGGCGATGTATCCTTTGTGTCAAATAAACAATTATCTCAATTTCTAAATATTAAACCACCATCTGTCAGTGAAATGATAGGACGCTTAGAAAAGGAAGGCTATGTAGAAACAAAACACTATAAAGGTGCACGTTTAACAGAAGCGGGTCTTAACCAAACGCTCGATATCATTAAACGTCATCGTTTATTGGAGTTATTTTTAATAGAAATCTTACATTACAATTGGGAAGAGGTTCATCAAGAGGCGGAAATCCTTGAACACCGCATTTCCGACTTGTTTGTAGAACGTTTAGATAAAACATTAAATTATCCTGAAACGTGTCCTCATGGTGGTGTGATTCCAAGAGATCATCAATATAAAGAGTTATATACGACATCTATACTAGAATTTGAACCTGGGGATCATGTTGTGGTGAGACGTGTACGTGATAAAACAGAGCTACTTGTATATCTTTCCAGTAAAGATATTTATATAGGCAATGAAGTCGAAATCGTTTCAAAGGATGACACAAACAAAGTGATTATCATTAAACGAAACGATATAGTGACGATATTAAGTTATGAGAATGCGATGAATATCTTTGCTGACAAACAATAAAAGCTTAAGTTCTTAATGAAAAAATGTGTAAATCATTAAGAGCTTAAGCTTTTTTATAAAATCGTATATTTGATAAGTAGATAAACTGTATAGAGATTGAAGGCAATCCATAACACACTATAAATGACTGTAGGGACTCTAGTAATCTCAGTTAAAGCACTGCCATCCCAACTCGGCTTAGGACGTTGGAAGGTTAGGTTAAATATCGTCCATGAGGATTGAAGAATTTCCCCTAAAAGGACACCTAAAATGAAATGATAACTTAGTGACACAATATCATACATTATCATTTGATTATCATGTTTGAATAAAAAGTAAAGTAGTATTCCAATAAGCAATATGACTATGATAGGTGATAATTTACGAGATGTTAAAATTAAAAAGTAAATAAAAATAAATAGATATGATACTAGGAAAATACTTGGGTGTTGATAATGTGCGGCTACTAAGCCAATTAAAAACATAATCGGTGGCATTAAATAGCCGCCAATGGTAGTAATGAATTGTCCAAGATAACTTCTCGATTGTGTAATGGCGTAGCCTTGTTGCAAGGTTGATTGTCGTTCTTTAGGACTTGTAACAATAACAAGATCTTTAGCGCGTCCACCTGCAAGTCTATTAAATAAAACATGTCCGAACTCATGTGTTAAAACTGGAATATAATTAAGGTAAACATCTAAAAATTGATTGATACTTTTATGTCGATGTTGATGAATGACGATGTATACAATGCTTATCAAAATGATTAAATAAATATTTAAATGAATGACTGTTGTGAAAAAGTTTTCTAGGTATGTCATGAATGTGAACCTCGTGTAATAGATTTTATTATAATCACTTAAAATTTATTATAAATGAAAATGTAGTTTATGGCTTTTGGACTTTAGATGTAAATTAGGACGTAAACATTTCTAGTTTAATTTTCGATGTGGTAAAATAGACCGTACATTTTTAAAGAGAAAGTAATTAAAATTCTAATGGTAAATAATATAAATAGAATAATACACGAAGTGAAGTGGGGCTTTAGGGATGAATAACGAGCAATTCAATAACAGTAAAGTAAATATACTAGGTGTTCAATTTAACAACACGACGATGTTGGAAATGACTAAAAATATTAAATCATTTTTTGAAAAAAATGAAAATCAAAATTTATTTATAGTGACAGCTAACCCTGAAATTGTAGATTATGCAACAGAGCACCCTTCATATATGGATTTAATCAATGAAGCAGATTATGTTGTAGCTGATGGCACGGGGGTTGTTAAAGCCTCTAAACGTTTGAATGAACCATTAAGACGACGTGTTCCAGGAATTGAATTACTTGAAGAATGCTTAAAAATTGCTAATGCTAAGCACCAACGTGTTTATTTGCTTGGTTCTAAAAATGAAATTATCGAAGCGGCTGAACGTAAGTTAAATTTAAAATATCCTAATGTTACCTTTGCACATCATCACGGTTACATCAATTTAGAGGATGAAACGGTCGTCAAACGTATAACAAGTTTCAATCCAGATTATATTTTTGTAGGTATGGGCTTCCCTAAACAAGAACAATGGATCCATAAACATCACGATAAATTATTACAAACAGTAATGATGGGTGTTGGAGGCTCTTTTGAAGTGCTAAGTGGTGCCAAAAAGCGTGCGCCTAAGATATTCCAAAAGCTAAATATTGAATGGGTATTTAGATTACTCATTGATTGGAAGAGAATTGGAAGAATGGTAAGTATTCCAAAATTTATGCTAAAAGTAGCAAAACAAAAAAGAAAAATGAAATCGAAATAATTAAAAATAGAGAGAGGTGGTTCAGGGAGGCCACCTCTCTCTTTCTATTTGAAAAGGGATAACATTATTTTAAGGTTTTGACTACTCAATTACTTCACAGGGAAGGGGTAGAAAGTAATTGAGTGTGTAATTAGATTTATAAATAATATCAAGGTTGTTGAAAGCTTGTTCAATGTCTTAGTGTAAGCGAACAGGGGAACTTACACGGCTAATAACAATTTTGATTTTTGGGAAAGGTATAACGTTAACGCATTAGCCTTCTAGACATTGACTTAAGCACAAAGAGTACATCGTAACTATTAAGTCTGATATGGCGCTTTTAATAGCCATGCCTCTTTTTAATATTTCATTTGTAGTTAGGGTTGTAATTATTGAAATAGTTGAGTTTTTATTTTGAACAAAAATGAATCAGAATAACATTTATTTTTCCGTTATAGTGCAATTATTTAGCAGTATAGCTTGAGCTTGAAATTTTTCCGCTAGAAACAATAACATCTTTGTCTTGGAATGCTTCATTATTAAAGAAACGATTTAAGATATCTTTAACACCATCTTCAATACGTTTTTGAGATTCTAAAGTCATACCTGAATAGTGAATAGTCATACCGTTTCTAGGCATAGTTCTCCAAGGGTGATCTGCTGGAGCTGGTTGTGGGTACCATACGTCACCGGCATAACCTTGAATTTGACCACTATTAACAGCATCAACTAATGCTTGAGTGTTCACGATTTTACCACGTGCAGTATTAACTAAATAGCTACCTTTTTTCATTTTGCTTAACACATCTTCATCGAATAAGTTATCTGTAGAAGGTGTTAATGGTGCGTGAATAGTGATTGCATCACTTGTTTTTACAAGTTCTTCGAATTCAACAAATTTAGAGTTTTCGTTATCTTTTTGATTGATTGGGTCATAGTGTTGAATCGTTACGTTGAATGGTTTTAAGCGTTCAGCAACTAATTGACCAATACGACCGAAACCAAAGATACCGATTGTTTTATTTTGTAGTTCGCGAGCTTGGTTACCAACTTTAGATAAATCCCATTCGCCTTCAACTGATTGACGGTGTCCTTCCATAAAGTTACGTAATACAATAAGTAAGTCCATTACGGCATGTTCAGCAACACTTACTGTATTACTACCAGTTACTTCAACAACACCTACATCGTGTTTACTTGCTGCATCTAAATCAACATGGTCAGAACCTACACCAGCTGTGATAGCTAATTTTAAGTTTGGTGCTTTTTCGATTCTTTCTTTAGTCATATATGCAGGATAGAATGGAGCACTGATAACAATGTCCATGTCACTTAAGTGTTTATCTAAATCTTCTTCACCATTTTTTAAGATAACTAATTCATGGTCTGAATCTTTTAAGAATTCTCTAAGACCGATTGCTTTGTCAGTGTTTAATAATTGGTTATCTAAACCTTCATCTGTTTCTGGGAATAATGCTACAATTTTCATAATCTATACACTCCTAAATTTAGAATTTTTTACTAAAACTTTAGTAATTCTATGATGAGAGCACTTATAACGTTTATAAAAAAATACTCAGCCTATTTGTTTTAACCACCTCCTCAAATATATGTATGACTCACATAATTATTCGAACAAAGTGGGTTAGCAAACAGCACTGAGTACCTTACACCAATCCCATAATATTAAATTTATTCTTCAATTGATCTATCAAAAACGAAAATCGACACTACTTCGTCGTCTTCTAAATTAACATCTGTAAAAAGTTTTACGAATTTTGCTCCGACAAGTTCCTCCATCTCTACAGGAGGATTTTGTTTATATAATTCTTTAATTTCTTCAGTACGTCCATATTTAAGCATACTCTCAAAATCTTTATTTCGCAAATAAAAATTTTCAACTTTACTTAAACTTCCAGACATATGACAAACTGCCCAATTATCTTTGAAAAAGACTTTAACTTGTTCTGGACCTTTACCAATATAAGATTTACGATAAGAGCGTACTAAATTCGCAAATTGTTGGGTTTTCTTATTAGATACTATCTCTGTCACCCTCTTTAATTTACGCTTTATTTGTGACAACTTTGTGTAACTCTTATTTTCATCATAATACGAGTTTCGTATTTTGAAAAGGGATAAGCTCAAATTAATTGAAAATAATTATTTGACCACGAAACGTGTTTCGTCTAATTCATTTCTAAAGGCTTTTTGTTCAGCTTTTGATTTCTTCTTAAATGATTTTAAAAATTCTTCATATTTAGGTAAGACGTCCTCAAGTTCGCCAAAATCTTTAAGTTTGCCGCCTTCAATCCAAGCAATCTTAGTACAGAATTCTCTAACTTGGCGAATATTATGGCTAACAAAGAATATAGTTTTTTTAGCCTCTTTAAATTCATAGATTTTATCTAAGCATTTTTGAGTGAAAGTTTGATCCCCAACAGATAATGCTTCGTCAATAACTAAAATATCAGGATTAACAGTGACGTTAATTGAAAAACCTAACTTCGCACGCATACCACTTGAATATTTTTTAACAGGTTGATAAATAAATTCACCTAATTCACTAAAATCAATAATCTTTGGCATTAATTCTTTGATTTCTTTACGTTTGAACCCCATGCATAACATTTTAAATTCAATATTTTCAACGCCTGTCAATTGTCCATTAAGACCTGCATTAATGGCAATCACACTAACGTCGCCATGTCTTTCGATCTCTCCTGAAGTAGGGGACAATGATCCACCAATCATATTACTTAATGTAGATTTGCCTGACCCATTGATGCCCACTAATCCGATGACATCACCTTCATGGGCAGTGAGTGAAACGTTATCTAAAGCGAAGAAAGTTTTATTTTTATTTTTAGGTATTAAGGCATCTTTGATACGATCTTTATTATTTCTATATATACGGTATTCTTTTGTTACATTTTCAATATTTACCGAAACACTCATTTTGGTACCTTCCTTATATACATTTGTATAGATTATAATATACAACACATCAGTTGTTAAATTTATTAACCTGGTGTAAAGTGTATAGGTGATTTTGTTAAAACTAAGTAAAATTTAAATCATCATATACTTATTTTAAGAAATATGTGAAACGAACGAATGTATTAAAAATTTTGTCATTCCTTTAAGCATCTTATTATACACATAAAATTTAAAGATGATGATCGTTACAGTTTTTAACGTAAATGATTGTATAATATAATAAGCTTGTAATAAACAATAAGCTATCATTTCAAATAAAGTTAAATTGAAAAAGTAAGTTTAAAAGACTCATTATTAAAGTTTTACAATAGATCGTGTTCTATTGCATTGAGAAAGCGTGGTTGGGTTTAATGTCAGCAGTTGGAACTGTTTTAAAAGAACATATTAAAAACTTCTATTTAATTCAAAGACTGGCACAATTTCAAATTAAAATCTCAAATCATAGTAACTATTTAGGTATGGCATGGGAAATTTTAAATCCTGCCTTACAAATTATGGTTTACTGGATTGTTTTCGGTCTAGGAATTAGAAGTAACGCACCTATTCATGGTATTCCATTTGTATTTTGGTTACTCGTAGGAATTAGTATGTGGTTCTTTATTAACCAAGGGGTACTTGAAGGTACCAAATCTATTTCACAAAAATTTAATCAAGTTGCTAAAATGAATTTCCCGTTATCAATTATTCCAACATATATTGTTACAAGTAGATTCTATGGTCATTTAGGACTGTTAGTCATTATTATCATAGCATGTATGTTTAAAGGGATTTTTCCTACCATTCATATTATACAATTATTGATTTATGTGCCTTTTGCATATTTATTAACATCATCTGTAGCACTTTTAACGTCTACATTAGGGATACTTGTTAGAGATACGCAAATGATCATGCAAGCATTAATGAGAATATTATTCTATATGTCTCCAATTCTTTGGGTACCAAAGAACCATGGTGTAAGTGGCATTATTCACAAAATTATGATGTTTAATCCAGTGTACTTTATCGCTGAGTCATATCGTGCAGCAATTTTATTCCATCAATGGTATTTTATCGACCATTGGAAGTTGATGTTATATAACATTTGCATCATCATCGTATTCTTTATTATTGGTTCAATACTTCATAAACGTTATAGAGATCATTTTGCTGATTTCTTGTAATACTATATATCAATTGCCTTGGTCCATTTAGGATCGAGGCATTTTTTGAAAATGAAACCATCTAAGACTTATTTACGAGCGTGAAAGTGGCGGCTATCATTTTCTAAGTGAGAGAGAATCGTATATAATTTAGAAATACGATTGAGTAATTAAAGACGGTGAAAACATGAGAATTCTAATTAAAAAAGTATATATGATAATGATTACGTTATTAAATATGATATATAAGCCACTAAAGTTAAAGCGTGACCATATTGTTGTGATGATGACCTTCAAGCAGGATGTACTTCCGATTATCGAAGCGCTTCATCAACAGGGTTATCACTTAACAATTATTGGTAAAATACAAGATCACTCACTTATTGAAGGCTTGGAAAATACAACATTCATTCCAGCGGGGAATAAAAATATTGTGAGTCACATGAAAGCGTTAAGTACAGCAAAAGTGATTGTTATCGACACTTATTACTTAATGATGGGTGGATATCATAAGAAAAAAGGGCAAACAGTTATTCAAACATGGCATGCTTCGGGGGCACTTAAAGATTTTGGACTTACTGATCACCAAGTTGATTTGAATAATAAAGCGATGGTCGAGCAATATAAACGTGTTTATAATGCAACAGATTATTACTTGGTTGGTGGAGATGAAATGGCACGTTGTTTTGAAGCATCGTTTGAAGCTCAACCTGAACAAATGTTAAAGTTTGGACTTCCTAGATTAGTGAAATATTTGAATATGAATATTGAAAAAGAACAACAAAGATTAAAAGAGAAGTATCATATTAAGAACAAATTAGCTGTTTACGTACCGACATATAGAGAATCGAAGGTTGCAAATCGAACAATAAATAAAGAAATATTTGAGCAACAATTACCAGAATATACATTAATGAGTCACTTGCATCCTTCCATTAGCGAAAGAGATACTTCTCAAGATATAGATGTTGCTTCATTAATGGTGATGGCAGATGTCATTATAAGTGATTACAGTTCATTGCCTATTGAAGCTAGTCTATTAAATAAACCTACGTTATTTTATAACTATGATGAGGAAGACTATGAAAAAGTAAGAGGTTTAAATCCTTTCTATTATGAAATTCCGAAAAAATATAAATTTGCTGATGAAACAAGTTTAATTCAGGCATTAGGGAAAGCGAAGAAAGAATTTCAACCTCTATTTCACTCTTGGCATCAATATAATACGAAAGCAAGTTTAAGCCAGTTAGTTAATTTTATAAATAAGTTGGTGAAACAATGAAATTAGCAATAATTATTCCGGCGTATAATGCTGAAGATACGATAAAACGTGCGATACTCTCAGTTGATACACAATCAGATTATGAGATTATATGTGTTAACGATGGTTCGACTGACAATACGAAACGCGTTCTTACAGAACTTCAAAAAGTACATCCAAATATTAAGGTCATTAATCAAGATAACCAAGGTGCAGCCCGTAGTAGAAATGTTGGTTTAGATGCAATGTCTGATGACGTTGAAGGATTCCTGTTCTTAGATGCAGATGATGAATTCTTACCAAGTAGAATTGATTTATTGGTAGAAGCCTTTCAGAAAAATGAAGAAACTGACGTAGTGATAGGACAAATTGCTAGAGGTGTAAATGGAGAATGGAAAGTGATTCCTACTCATGAAGATATAGTGGAAGATGCGTTAGTTACACTTGATCGTAAGCCTGAAATTATGCAATCCATTGGCCCTGGAGCGAAGTTGTTCAGTGCTAAGTACGCAGGATTACGTTTTGATGAAGATGTCGTATTTTGTGAGGAACATACATTTATCGTGAGGGCATTTTCTAAAGCACGAGATATTCAACTCATACCTAACATCGTTTATGGATATAATGAGAGAGAAGGGTCAGTCACTGCTCAACGCGCTGATACGTTCTTACCTTATATGAAAGATGCCTTGAAGGTGCGCCAACGTGTAATGGATTTATTATTATTGACTGATGAAAAGACATATTATAGTTATCGAATGGATAATTTAATTGTCAGCTATCTCATTCAAGCGCACTTAATGAAGAATAGCCAAATGACGCAATCATTGATGGATAGCGTGATATCATATATTCATTCCATGCAACATACACATTATTCCGGAAATGCCATGTTTAGAATTGTTAGAGCGGTTGAACAAAGCGCGACAAATTGGACAAAGGATTTGTATCAGCAGTGGAGGAAGGCTTTAAGTGAAGTAGGCATCGGACGTCCGGGTTACTTACGCTTTAAAGTGTCAGTGCTACCGAAACGTGTATCATTTTCAGGGAAGCAATCACTCAAGCGTGTGTTGAGAAAGTAGTTAAGAGACATTAAATTTCGGTTTAGAGCACATTTATAGTGTGAAAAACCAAGTTATCAACTATTATTGAATTAATGGTAAGGGTTAAATATTTATGCTACATTAAGATTGTAAATTTTTATTAAATTTTAAGTTAAGGAGAATACGTATCATGAAACGAGTAATTACTTATGGTACATATGATTTGTTACATTATGGTCATATCGAATTATTGAGAAGAGCACGTGAAATGGGCGATTACCTTATCGTTGCACTCTCTACAGATGAATTCAACCAAATCAAAAATAAAAAGTCTTATTATGATTATGAACAACGTAAAATGATGCTAGAGTCAATTCGTTATGTTGATTTAGTGATTCCTGAAGAAGGTTGGGGTCAAAAAGAAAAAGATGTTGATCGCTTTGATGTTGATGTCTTTGTTATGGGCCACGATTGGGAAGGCGAATTTGATTTCTTAAAGGATAAATGCGAAGTGATTTATCTTAATCGTACAGAAGGAATCTCAACAACTAAGATTAAACAAGAATTATATGGTAAAGACGCGAAATAATTTAGAATATCAAACAGATGTACTATCCAAAGATGGTATGTCTGTTTTTTATTATTTAAAAGTATAAAAGAATAGGGAAACACTTTCGTCAGTTCAATCAAAAGGTGTTATAATAACAATTACGAAGAACATAGTTATAATGAACGTAGAACAAGCGGTCGGGACAAAAGAGTTTAGGATTTGATCAGGACCGAACAGTGAGCAAAATTGTTTCTCAAATTTTGTCGAATTGTGAGTGTTACTGCCGAAAATCCTGCTTTTGGGACGCCGTTAATCGGTTTCCCAGAGCATAAATGTTAAAGGTCCCAGCCTCGTATATATATGAGTAAGTGCTAGTTATTTTTAAGAATAAATCTATCCAATGAAGCTAAATGTTTTCTTTAATAAAATAAATTGCGAATCACTTTATTATTTGGGATTGAGATGGATATATAGTATGATTGAGCAAAATGAAAATATGACAATTAAAGACGAGGTATAACAAATGAAACAACAAAACCCTTTATTTTTCTTATTTAAAAGGCTTTCGTGGCCATACGGGTTAATCATTGCAGCGGTCATTATTACTTCGTTAGGAAGTTTAAGTGGTTTATTAGTGCCTCTATTTACAGGACGTTTAGTTGATAAATTTTCTGTAAGTAGTATGAATTGGGGCATGATAGCTATCTTTGGTGCAATTTTCTTAGTCAATGCATTGCTGAGTGGTGTTGGTCTATACTTACTCAGTAAAATTGGTGAGAAAATTATATATGCCATTCGATCAATATTGTGGGAACATATCATCCAATTAAAAATGCCGTTCTTTGATAAAAACGAAAGTGGTCAATTAATGAGCCGTCTCACTGATGACACAAAGGTTATTAATGAATTTATTTCTCAAAAGTTACCTAATTTATTACCATCTGTATTAACTTTAATAGGTTCATTAATCATGTTATTTATCATGGATTGGAAATTAACATTGCTAACCTTTATCACCATACCAGTATTTGTCTTTATCATGATCCCATTAGGACGTGTGATGCAAAGAATTTCTACAAATACACAAACTGAAATCGCTAATTTTAGTGGTTTACTTGGTAGAGTGTTAACTGAAATGAGACTGGTTAAAGTTTCTAATACTGAAAGATTAGAGTTAGATAATGCACATGTAAATTTAAAGAAAATCTATCATCTAGGTTTAAAACAAGCTAAAATTTCAGCAATTGTTCAACCAATCTCAGGCGTCGTGATGTTACTTACGATTGCGATTATTCTTGGATTTGGTGCATTAGAAATCGGAACAGGTGCTATTACACCAGGTACATTAATTGCAATGATTTTCTATGTGATTCAATTATCTATGCCATTGATCAATCTATCTACTTTGGTTACAGATTATAAAAAAGCAGTCGGAGCAAGTCACCGTATCTATGAAATCATGCAAGAGCCAATTGAACGAACTGAAGCACTATCTGAGTCTGAAAATGACCTTGTAGAAGATGGTGAATTAAGCTTTGAACATGTAGATTTCAAATATGACATCAAGAAGATTCTTGATGATGTATCATTTGATATACCTCAAGGTAAAGTAAGTGCCTTTGTAGGACCTTCTGGTTCAGGTAAAAGTACTATTTTCAATTTAATTGAGCGTATGTATGAGATTGAAAGTGGTGACATTAAATATAACGACCGTAGTATTTATGATATTCCACTATCAAAATGGCGTACTAAAATCGGTTACGTGATGCAGTCTAACTCAATGATGAGCGGTACGATTAGAGACAATATTTTATATGGTATTAATAGAGAAGTAACAGACGAAGAATTAATTGAATATGCCAAATTAGCAAATTGTCATGAATTCATTATGCAGTTCGATGAAGGATATGACACTATGGTTGGTGAACGAGGACTTAAATTATCTGGTGGCCAACGTCAACGTATTGATATAGCTAGAAGTTTTGTTAAGAATCCAGATATTCTTTTATTAGATGAAGCTACCGCTAACTTAGATAGTGAAAGTGAAGTTAAGATTCAAGAAGCACTTGAAACATTAATGGAAGGTAGAACAACTGTTGTGATTGCGCATCGTCTTTCTACTATTAAAAAAGCAGGTCAAATTATTTTCATTGATAAAGGTCAAGTTACTGGTAAAGGTACACATGGAGAATTAATGCAATCCCATGAAAAATATAAAAACTTTGTCACATCTCAAAAATTATCAGATTAGCGTCAAGTCACGTTCCACGAAAATGTGGAGCGTGTTTTTTTAGTATTATTTACGTAAATATTTTGTAAAATCGTTATTTTAACCCAAATTTACAAGTGGTATAATGAATTTTGTAAGATTAAGAGAACTTTTTATATACATAATGTCAAATAGTACGGAAAACAAACGTTTTCAAAATATTAAAGTCTTATATTGTTCAATATTTATAGGGATAATTATGATCAAATATTTGATGGTCTTACAGTTTTGAGTGAGTTTTAAATAAATATATAAATGACAAATATTAAATAGGTAGGTGCCAAATGTTTTTATTAATTAATATCATTGGGTTAATCGTCTTTCTTGGTGTGGCTGTGTTATGTTCAAGAAATCGCAAAAATATCCAATGGAAATCGATATTAATCTTAGTTATTTTGAATTTATTCTTAGCATGGTTCTTTATTTATTTTGATTGGGGAAGAAATGGAGTTAAAGGCGCGGCAAATGGTATTGCTTGGGTCATAGAATCCGCGCATCAGGGTACAGGATTCGCTTTCGCCAGTTTCACATCTGGAAAGCAAATGGATATGGCTGTAAGTGCCCTGTTTCCTATCTTACTTATCGTACCTTTATTTGATATATTAATGTATTTCAATATACTTCCAAAGATTATTGGGGGAATTGGCTGGGTGCTCGCGAAGATTACACGTCAGCCTAAATTCGAGTCATTCTTTGGTGTTGAAATGATGTTCTTAGGAAATACTGAAGCGTTGGCTGTATCTAATGAACAACTGAAACGTATGAACGAAATGCGTGTACTGACAGTAGCTATGATGTCTATGAGTTCAGTCTCAGGTGCGATTGTCGGAGCTTATGTACAAATGATTCCTGGTGAGCTTGTACTGACAGCGATACCACTTAATATTATCAACGCAATAATTGTATCGTCTATTCTGAATCCTGTTTCAGTGGAAGAAAAAGAAGATATCATCTATAGCATTAAAGATCATCAAGTCGAACGTCAACCTTTCTTCTCTTTCTTAGGAGATTCAGTTTTAGCAGCAGGTAAATTAGTACTTATTATAATCGCATTTGTTATTAGTTTCGTCGCATTGGCAGACTTAATCGATCGTTTCATTAATCTGATTACCGGTCTAATTGCTCAAGGTTTTGGCTGGAAAGGAAGTTTTGGTCTAAACCAAATTTTAGGTGTCTTCATGTATCCATTTGCTTTATTATTAGGTCTACCTTTCAACGAAGGATGGGATGTCGCACAACAAATGGCTAAGAAGATTGTAACTAATGAGTTCGTTGTTATGGGTGAGATTTCTAAACAAGTGAATTCATTCTCACCACATCATCGTGCTGTGATATCAACGTTCTTAGTATCATTTGCGAACTTCTCAACGATTGGTATGATTGTAGGTACGTTAAAAGGAATTGTTGATAAGAAAACATCAGATTTTGTATCTAAGTATGTACCGATGATGCTTCTTGCAGGTATTTTAGTGTCATTACTTACTGCAGCATTTGTAGGTTTATTTGCTTGGTAATATGATTTCTAATAAATAGAGTATGAAAAAGAGTGAACGTCGTAGGTAGCGAACGTTCACTCTTTTGTATTTTATGAGGTATATTTATATTTAGGAAAATGATAAAAACCAAGTATAGAAAGTGAGGAGACACTTCTTATACTTGGCTTTTATGGGAAATGAATATTAATGTACTTGTAACGGTAAGGACTAGGTACTGTCACAGTACTTCGAGCAAAATTTGTTTTGTTACTATAAACAACACAAAGGAGATAACTTCTCTTTCAAGAAGTTAAAATCATTATAGCAGACCTTTCTTTAAAAGTAAATTAAAAATTCAGAAAATTTAAATTTATTTGTCTATTGGCGTTTTATTAACCTGTTTTTTTACGAGCTAGCACAGTATGGATAAAAAAATAATTTATTTGTGTTCTATAATTAATGCTTTTGTTAAAAATAAAATTATTTGTGAGTATATTATTGTGAGAAATTATAAGCGTATGCTACCATTTTGATACATGAGAGAAAAATTAAAGGGGTGATTGAATGAATAAAACAATTCGAGATATATTATTAGTTATTGCTGGTTCATTCATATTCTCAGCAGGTGTTAATGCGTTTATTATCTCTGGTAATTTAGGTGAGGGAGGCGTTACCGGAATAGCGATTGTGTTATATTATGCATTCCATTTATCACCTGCGATTACTAACTTTGTAGTCAACGCTATTTTAATCATAGTTGGATATAAGTACTTGAGTAAGCGCAGCATGTATCTAACGATCGTTGCGACGATTCTTATTTCCATATTTTTAGATCTAACAGAATCTTGGCATGTTCATACTGGTAACTTGATTGTTAACGCAGTATTTGGTGGAATATGTATCGGCGTCGGTATAGGAGTTATTGTATTAGCAGGCGGAACTACTGCTGGTACAGTTATTTTAGCAAGAATTGTTAATAAATATCTGGATATTAGTACACCTTATGCGTTACTATTCTTTGATTTACTTGTGGTATTGATTTCACTAACTCAAATATCATTAGATAAAGCACTTGTCACAGTGATTTCGCTATATATTGGAACGAAAGTAATGGAATATGTGATTGAAGGACTCAATACGAAAAAGGCAATGACAATTATTTCAAGTACACCTGATGAAGTTGCAAAAGCAATCGATGAACAAGTGGGTAGAGGTTTAACAATTTTAAACGGCCATGGTTATTATACGCGCGAAGAAAAAGATGTGCTCTATGTAGTGATTTCTAAAACACAAGTTTCACGTGCAAAACGTATCATTAGAAATATTGACGAAAATGCTTTTCTCGTTATTCACGATGTACGTGATGTGTATGGTAATGGCTTTTTAGTAGATGAATAAATTTAAATAAAAATGACGCTAGAATTGGATATTGATCCTGAAATATTAGCTCTAAGATGATTTTAAGAAATTGTCTTAGAGCTTAATTTTTTATCCATAATTTAATCATCTATTTAGTATTAAATTTCTCGTTGCAACTTCGTTTTCGTTAGTCTAGTTTTCGAAAAAATTAAAATGTATTAAACAATTCATATCAATATTTGTTAGTCAATCTTGAATAGAGATGTTATAATATAGTCTATGATAATGATTATCAATTACAGTTGGTAATCAAATAAACGATAAACTTTTAACGAAAATACTATGTTTTTACGATATAAATGCATTATTTATAAATGAAAGTAGGGGAACTATGAGTCGTTTAAACGGAGAACAAGTGAAAATTGGTTATGGAGACACTACGATTATTAATAATTTAGATGTAGAAATACCAGATGGTAAGGTGACTTCTATTATTGGGCCAAACGGTTGTGGGAAGTCAACATTGCTCAAAGCGCTATCTCGTTTATTATCCATTAAAGATGGCGCAATTAATTTAGATGGCGAAAGTATTCACGCGCAATCCACAAAAGAAATTGCTAAGAAAATCGCAATTTTACCTCAATCACCTGAAGTTGCTGATGGTTTAACAGTTGGTGAGTTAGTTTCTTATGGACGTTTCCCACATCAAAAAGGCTTTGGTCGTTTATCAGCTGAAGATAAAAAAGAAATTGATTGGGCGTTAACAGTTACAGGAACAAGTGATTTCCGTCATCGTTCAATTAATGACTTAAGTGGTGGTCAAAGACAACGTGTGTGGATAGCAATGGCTCTAGCACAACGTACTGATATTATCTTTTTAGATGAACCTACCACTTATCTAGATATTTGCCACCAATTAGAAATTTTAGAACTCGTCCAAAAATTAAATGAAGAACAAGGCTGTACGATCGTGATGGTATTACATGATATTAATCAAGCAATTCGTTTCTCAGATCATCTTATTGCAATGAAAGATGGAAATATCGTTGCAAATGGCTCAACACAAGAAGTACTTACGAAAGACATTTTAGAAAAAGTATTTAATATTGATGTTGTTCTTGATCAAGATCCGCGAACTGGTAAACCCCTCCTTGTTACTTATGATTTATTTTGCAAGACGTATTCGTAATAGGGAAGGCAAAAGGGATAAATAACCATGTTTGAAAAAAATAAAAATGAAAACATCAAGTTCGTTTCTCTCATAATAGGAAGTATAATAGTGCTAATTCTAGCACTATTTCTTTCTATTATATTTGGAAAAGCACATGTTAGTATTCCAACTATTTTTGATGCAATTTTCAATTATAATCCAAAAAATCAAGATCATAATATTATTAGCGAAATTAGAATCCCTAGAGATTTAGGTGCAGTATTAGTTGGTATGGCTTTAGCGGTTTCTGGTGCAGTTATCCAAGGTGTTACAAAAAATGGACTTGCTGATCCGAGTTTAATAGGTTTGAATTCAGGCGCTACGTTTGGGCTGGCGATGACTTATGCCTTCTACCCAGAAGCGCCGTTTTTATTATTAATGGTTTCAGGGTTTCTAGGTGCATTACTCGGTGGTTTTATCGTTTTAATGATAGGACGTTCTAGACGAGATGGATTTAACCCAATGAGAATCATTTTAGCAGGTGCAGCTATCAGTGCGTTGCTTACAGCTTTAAGCCAAGGTGTTGCACTCGTATTTAGATTAAATCAGTCACTAACATTTTGGAGTGCAGGGGGCGTCTCTGGTACGACATGGGGACAATTAATTTGGAGTGGCCCCATAGTTATCATTACGTTAATTTTCATCTTATTAATTAGTAAACAACTTACAATTTTAAATTTAGGTGAATCACTCGCTAAAGGTTTAGGTCAAAATGTTTCAGTCATTCGTGGGATAAGCATGATTTTATCTATGATACTTGCTGGCGTAGCGGTTGCGATGGTTGGCCAAATTGCCTTTGTAGGTTTGATGGTGCCACATATTGTTCGTTTTATTATAGGTACAGATTATTCTAAAGTCATTCCACTTACAGCATTATTTGGAGGCATTTTAGTTCTGATTGCCGATATGCTTGCAAGATTATTAGGTGAAGCCCCTGTAGGAGCGATTATTTCATTTATTGGCGTGCCATACTTTTTATACCTTGTTAAAAAAGGAGGGCGCTCAATATGATAGATCCTAGATTAAGACGCAAGCAAATCATTACTTTCATCATATTTGCTGTTCTACTTTTTGCAGCATGTACATGGAGTATCGCTTCTGGTGAATATAAAATTCCAGTGTCTAACTTCTTCAAAACACTATTAGGTCAAGGAGATTATACAGATTCGCTCATTCTTATCGATTTCCGTTTACCTCGAATGCTCATTACGATTTTAGCGGGTGCTGCATTAAGTTTGAGTGGTGCTGTTATTCAAAGTGTAACGAAGAACCCTATTGCAGAACCTGGCATTCTAGGTATTAATGCAGGCGGTGGTTTCGCGATTGCTTTATTTGTGACAATCGGTCAAGTGAAGCCAGATAACTTCGTATACGCATTACCTGTGATTAGTTTAATTGGCGGCATTGCTACAGCTTTAGTGATATTTGTGTTCAGTATCAATAAATATCATGGGCTAACTCCAGCAAGTATGGTATTGATCGGTGTTGGTATGCAAACCGCACTATATGGTGGCTCTATAACACTGATGTCAAAATTTGATGAAGATCAATCTGAGTTTATGGCCTCATGGTTTGCAGGTAGTATATGGGGAGACGATTGGACATTTGTTATCGCATTTATTCCATGGATGATCGTCATTGTTCCGTATCTTCTATTTAAATCTAATGAATTAAATATTATTAATACGCATGAACATATAGCGAAAGGATTGGGTATTAAAGTTGAACGTGAAAGAATAATCTTGTTCTTTATCGCTGTTATCTTATCTTCAGTAGCTGTAGCCGTTGCTGGTGCGATTTCATTTATTGGTTTAATGGGACCTCATATTGCTAAACGCATCGTGGGTCCTCGTCATCAACTTTTCTTACCTATAGCGATTTTAGTTGGTGCATTTTTACTTGTATTCTCTGATACATTAGGAAAAGTCATCTTACAACCATCTGGCGTGCCCGCAGGAATTGTTGTTGCCATTATTGGAGCACCATACTTCTTATATCTCATGTATAGAACAAAAAGCGTATAAATTTGTTATAGCCGTCATTAAAATCAAATCGATTTTAATGGCGGCTTTTGTATATATTTCAAACAAGATGAAATCATTTTTTAGAAAAGGTAAGTCTATTTGTGAACATTTTATAGAAGACACACATAACATTAGCGATGATATATAGACGTGTTTTATACTGATGATAAATTAATAAGGAGGGGTTTTCATGAAGAAATTAATAAAAGATAGACAACAATTTTTAAGTGACATGTTAGATGGCCTAAAAATTGCAAATCCTGAATTAGATGTAATTGAAGATACGGTAGTGGTACGTAAAGATAAAAAACAATCGGGCGTTGCACTTGTATCTGGAGGAGGAAGTGGTCATGAACCTGCACATGCGGGTTACGTAGCTCAAGGTATGTTAGATGCAGCTGTTTGTGGGGAAGTCTTTACTTCGCCTACTCCAGATAAAATATTAGAAGCAATCAAAGCAGTAGATAATGGCGACGGGGTATTACTTATAGTTAAAAATTATGCTGGCGATGTCATGAATTTTGAAATGGCACAAGAAATGGCTGAAATGGAAGGCATACAAGTTGAAACGGTTATAGTTAGAGATGATATTGCTATTAGCGAGCCTGATCAACGTAGAGGTGTTGCAGGTACTGTTTTGGTTCATAAGTACGCAGGATTTTTAGCGGAAAAAGGACTAGCATTAAATGAAATAAAAGAAAAAGTAGAAATATTGCTACCAGAAATTAAAAGTATTGGAATGGCTTTAACACCTCCAATGGTTCCTACGACAGGTAGATATGGTTTCGATATTGAAGACAATGAGATGGAAATTGGTGTTGGTATACATGGAGAAAAGGGTTTACATCGTGAATCCATCCAACCAATTAATCAAATTATTTCAACATTAGTTGAAAAATTAGAACAAGAAATCTCTGCCGATGATTATATTGTCATGGTCAATGGTATGGGAGGCACACCTCAATCTGAACTGAATATTGTAACGAAATATCTGAGTGAATTATTTAATGACAAGCATTACGGGGTAAAACATTGGTACGTAGGTAATTTCATGACGTCACTTGATATGCAAGGCTTCTCAATCACACTTGTACCTGCTAAAGAAGAATGGCTTAAAGCCTTTTTAGCACCTACAACAAGCCTTTATTTTAATGCGTAAAAGTAAATGATGAATAATTATACAATGTAGAGGTGTCAGAGATGAACGTAAAAGAAATGAAAGCACAATTGCTAAGTTTAGCAGATACTTTTAAAGAAAAAGAAGAGGAATTAACAGACTTAGATAGAGCCATTGGTGATGGTGACCACGGTGTGAATATGGAACGAGGTTTCTCTCATTTAGAGGGCAATATTGACGATAGTGACATGGCTTCACTATTTAAAACAACTGGGATGACGCTTATGTCTAAAATTGGTGGTGCCTCAGGTCCGTTATATGGCTTTAGTTTCGTCAAAATGGCGAGTGTCGTTAAAGACGAAATTGATAACGATAATTTAAAAGAGTTACTAAAAACGTTTGCGGATGCGATTGCGCAAAGAGGTAAAGTTGAATTAAATGAAAAAACAATGTACGACGTGGTTGAGAGAGCGAATGAAGCACTTCAAAAAGATGAAAAATTAAATTTAGAAAAATTACAAAGTTATGCGGATGATACTAAAGATATGGTAGCAACGAAAGGTCGTGCGTCATATTTTAAAGAAGATTCAAAAGGATATATTGATCCAGGAGCGCAAAGCATGGTTTACATTCTGAACGCTTTAATGGGAGATGAGTCGTAATGACAACGATTGTATTAGTTAGTCACAGTGCTGATATTGCAAAAGGTACAAAGGATTTACTTGAACAGATGGTAAATAATGTCGACATCAAGGCTCATGGTGGTACAGAAGATGGTTCGATTGGTACGTCATTTGATGAAATACAAAAGATGATTAATCATATAGAAGATGATGCACTATGCTTTTATGATTTAGGATCTTCGGAAATGAATTTAGATATGGCAATTGAAATGTATGAAGGTCAATATGAGATTGTTAAAATCAATGCACCTCTTGTTGAAGGTAGTTTTACCGCGGCAGTGAAGTTATCAACTGGAGGCAATATGAAAGAAGCTATCGAAGAGGTAAACAATACTCATTTTTCGAGTGAAACTTAGCTTTAAGTATGATATTATTAATATAACTGTTAAATAAAATCTGGGTAATAGGAGGACATAGCCATGCAACATCTTATAAAGAAACATGTATTGAATGGCGAATTTGAGCAGGTAAGACAATTAATGTCCGAAACAGATTTTATGGAATTTGAAGAGGCATATATTTCTAGCGCTCATGAAGTAGAAAGTATGATGTTTTACACATGTATTCTGGATATGATTAAAGTTGAAGAATCATCAGAATTGCATGATTTGGCATTTTTATTACTTGTATATCCGTTGAGCGAATATGAAGGTGCTTTAGATTCAGCTTATTATCATGCTGATTCTTCCATAAAACTCACTAACGGAAATGAAGTTAAAAGTTTACTACAAATGTTATTGCTTCATGCTATTCCTGAACCAGTCATTTCTGACAAGAAAGCATTCGATGTAGCTAAACGAATTCTTAAACTTGATCCAAATAATAATGTAGCACGTAATGTGCTTAAAGACACTGCAAAACGTATGGACAACATTGTTGTTGATATTAATGAATTAAACAAACATAGAGATGCACGTTAAGTAATTATATAACATTCTCGATATAGTCATTAGAGTTACCCAACTTTAATGGCTATTTTTATACACTTTTTCTAAGATTTATACATTTCGTTATAAGTTGATCAAGCAGGGTTGAAAATAAAAAACAGTACGTTATAATGCTCACTGTGAAAATCTAAGGAGGTTATCTTTTAAATGGGGCTGAATAAAGAAGCAATAAAAATAGGCTTTGCATACGTTGGCATCGTTGTAGGTGCGGGATTCTCAACAGGACAAGAAGTCATGCAATTCTTTACACCGTTTGGATTATGGTCGTATATCGGTGTTTTAATTTCAGGTTTCATTTTAGGATTTATTGGTAGACAAGTAGCTAAAATTGGTACAGCCTTTTCAGCTACGAACCATGAATCTACATTACAATACATTTTTGGCGAAAAATTTAGTAAAGTTTTCGATTACATTCTTGTCTTTTTCTTATTTGGAATTGCCGTAACAATGATTGCCGGTTCAGGTTCAACGTTTAACCAAAGTTTTAATATTCCCACTTGGTTAGGCGCCCTTATTATGACAATCATTATTTATTTAACTTTATTACTTGATTTTAATAAAATTGTAAGAGCTCTAGGTATTGTGACACCATTCTTGATCGTTATGGTTATATTGATTGCTGTATATTATTTATTTACAGGAAATATTTCTATAGCGGAAGTTAATAGTACGGTACCTGACACAAGCATTTGGAAAGGTATTTTCTGGGGGCTTGTTTATGGTGGACTTGCGTTTGCAGTTGGATTTAGTACGATTGTTGCTATTGGCGGCGATGCATCTAAACGTAGAGTTTCCGGTGCTGGTGCATTGTTCGGCGGTGTCGTTTATACCATCTTACTCGCATTAATTAACTTTTCACTACAAACAGAATATCCGAAAATTAAAAACGCAGATATTCCTACATTAAATTTAGCTAATGACATTCATCCATGGATTGGGCTTGTTCTAACATTTATCATGTTAGCTGTAATGTATAATACAATTTTAGGATTGTGCTATTCATTCGCAGCACGTTTCACGATACCATATAGTAAGAAATACCATGTCTTTATAGTCATTATGATGATTGCAGCCTATGTATTAAGTTTCGTAGGTTTTGCTGATTTAATTAATGTACTATATAAATTTATGGGTGTCGTAGGTCTCTTCATTGTTGTAGCAGTACTCATTAAGTACTTTAAACGTAAAAATGATGATGAAGACCATATTGCATAAGTTGTTACTTTGCATACACTTTACAATTTAAAACGATTGATTTAATCTTAAAAGCAATTCGTCTTTCATTTAAAAGGTGAATTGCTTTTTCTTTATTTTCTGGAAAAGTAATAAGCCTGAACAAGTTTAGACATAAATAATATATAGAAAGTCATGACGTGAGAGGATTATCAATAATGAAAGAAAAGTATAAATGGTTGTTGGTGACGTCACTCATCATTATCTTAGTTGCAGTGGTATTAGGTTTGCACTTGAAAAGTCATTATGACAAAGGACAAGAAAAGCAACAAGGTAGAGAACACGTACGAATCAATAATAAGAATGTAAAATTATTTCAAAATATCTCTTATGGCGAGGGATTACCTAATAGTAAATTAGATATTATAACACCTTCAGATATGAGTAAGGATACGAAATTACCCGTCATCTTCTGGATGCATGGAGGTGGATTTATAGCAGGAGACAAGCAATATAAAAATCCTCTACTATCTAAAATAGCTGAACAAGGTTACATCGTCGTGAATGTTAATTATGCATTAGCGCCACAATATAAATATCCAACACCTCTTGAACAACTTAATCAAGCAGTCAAATTTATAAAGAAAAATAAACATGAACTTCCAATTGATTTCAACCAAGTTGTGATTGGCGGTGATTCAGCGGGGGCTCAATTAACAAGTCAATACGTTGCAATGCAAACGAATAAAGACTTACGTAAAGAAATGCATTTCGAACAACAATTTGAGCCTTCTCAGATTAAAGCAGCCATCTTCTTTGGCGGTTTCTATGATATGAAAACAGTGAAAGCGACAGAATTTCCTAGAATTCAACTATTTATGAAAAGTTATACTGGAATGAATAATTGGGAAACAAATTTCAAGAATTTATCTCAAATGTCAACGATTAATCAAGTAACTAAACAATATCCGCCAACGTATTTATCAGTTGGAGATGCTGATCCATTTTACAGTCAGAATAAGTCATTTTATAAAGCACTTAAATCAGAAAATGTACCTGTCGATACACTATTTTATAATGGTACACATCATTTACATCATCAGTATCAATTCCATTTAGAGAAGCCTGAATCGAAAGAAAATATTAAGAAAGTACTATTATTCTTAAGTAGAAATACTTCATCTTCAGGTGTAGAAAGTGGAGAATCTACAGATGTGAATTCTGGTAATCAAACCAATAACAGTGTGTCACTATATCCATACGAATAAACTAGAAAAAGAGGCAAATCGTTATCATGAATTTAAATGATAGCGATTTGCCTCTTATTATTTATCATCATTCAAATTAGATGTCACAACGAAAATATTATCAAACTTCAATATTGATGGAGCGTTGATTGATAGCAACAATCTTTAAATTGATAGCGTTATTTAAAATTTCTAATATGTGGTAAAATTTGAAATGAGACAAAACATTAATTCAATATTTTTGCCATTACGTATTCATTGTAATAATGTCCGTTGATATAGAGCTTGTCTTTAAGTTCGCCTTCAATTTGGAATCCTGTCCCTTTGAAGAGTTCAACGGCACGTCCATTTTCAGTGACAACTGTGGCTTCAATGCGTCGGATTTTATGATTGAGTGACCAGGCTTCAATGGCGTTAATTAACGCTTGGCCGACACCATGTTTTTGATAGTACTTTTTAACACCGAGATAGATGACAGCTTCATGTTGCGTTCGTTCGTATGTTTCGGTATTGACAAAGGCGTATCCAACAAGCTGTTCGTCACTTTCTGCTACATATATAGCTTTAGACGGCGAGGTAATGTAGTTTTCTAAATTTTGACTAGCCGACGCTATACTAGGTGAGTATTCACCAGGATTATAAAATGTAAATTCTGATTCATCATAAATCTTGCTTAACAAATCTATAAAGTTTTCAACGTCTTTTATACTAATTTCACGAATTACGTGGGCCATGAAAACACTCCATTTTCAGTTAAGTAAATTGTAGTTTCTATTATAGTATAGTTTGGGACTTTGTGCTTGAATCAGTAATAATTATTAAATATAAGGAAATTAAGGAGTCGATAACCATGAAGCCTAAGGTTTTACTTGCAGGTGGTACTGGCTACATCGGTAAATATTTAAGTAGCGTGATTGAAAATGATGCAGAGCTCTACGCATTATCTAAATACCCTAAGCCAGATAAAGGTTCGGCAGAAGAAATAACGTGGTTAAAGAGCGATATATTTAATTATGAAAATGTTGTTGAGTCAATGGCAGGTATGGATATAGCAGTATTTTATTTAGATCCAACTAAAAACTCTGCGAAATTAACACAAGCGACTGCAAGAGATTTAAATTTAATTGCAGCAGATAATTTTGGTAGGGCTGCAGCATTGAACCAAATTAAGAAATTAATCTATATACCTGGAAGTCGCCATGATAATGAAACAATGGAGCGCTTAGGTGCTTATGGTGCACCTGTTGAACGAACGAATGTTGAAGTTAAACGGCCGTATATTAATGTTGAACTACAACCATCTAAATATGATGATGTCCGAACTGCTATGAAAATGGTATTACCGAAAAAATGGACTTTAAATCAACTTGTGGACTACTATTGTCAATGGTTGGATGAAACGAAAGGGACTTTCGTCCATGCTAAAAAAGAAAATGAAGATTACATTATTTATCGCAAAAATAGTAAAAAGCCATTAGCAATTTTCAAGAAAACAAAAACAGCTGAAGATATTATTACATTACATTTAGTTGGCGGTAAATTGGTCAAACCTAACCTGAAAAAGCAAGGGAAACTAGAGTTTAGACTGCTGAAAGGTAGCTCATTAGTCATGGTGCATTTATATGATTATATACCTAAATTATTCTGGCCGATTTATTACTTTATTCAAGCACCTATTCAAGGACTGTTTATGAGAGGATTTGAAATTGATTGTAGAATCAAACATTTCCAAGGGCGTGTCCAGTCAGGCGAGAAATTCAAATATACAAAATAGATATCGGGTGATGTTTTATGCAAATACTTCTGGTCGAAGATGATAATACGTTATTTCAAGAATTAAAAAAAGAATTAGAACAATGGGATTTCAATGTTGCAGGGGTAGAGGATTTTGGCAATGTGATGGATACATTTGAAAAATTTAATCCAGAAATTGTTATTTTAGATGTTCAACTCCCTAAATATGATGGATTCTATTGGTGTAGAAAAATGAGACAGGAATCTAATGTCCCTATTTTATTCCTATCTTCAAGAGATAACCCGATGGATCAAGTGATGAGTATGGAGCTCGGTGCCGATGACTATATGCAAAAGCCTTTTTACACGAATGTACTTATCGCAAAGCTACAAGCAATTTATAGACGTGTATATGAATTTGGTGTAGAAGAAAAACGGACACTAAATTGGCAAGATACTGTGGTTGATTTATCCAAAGATAGCATTCAAAAAGGTGATAAAACCATCTTTCTATCGAAAACGGAAATGATTATTTTAGAAATGTTGATTAACAAACAAAATCAAATCGTGACTCGTGATACTTTAATTACAGCTTTATGGGATGATGAAGCCTTTGTAAGTGATAATACTTTAACTGTAAATGTGAACCGTCTCAGAAAAAAATTGGCAGATATCAATATGGATGAAGCGATAGAGACTAAAGTTGGTAAAGGATATATGGCACATGAATAATTTACAATGGTTTTGGTTATTTGTAAGATCACGCATTAACTGGATTATGTGGATTATATTCCTTAACCTCGTCATGTTAGGTATCTCGTATATTGATTATGATATCTCTGTCGAAAGTGTTGCTTACATCGTGTTCTTAAATCTTGGGTTGAGCGTGCTCTTCTTGTTATTTACCTTTGTTAAGGAAGTACGTTTGTCGAAACATTTTTATAAAAATAAGGAAATTGAGGAAATCAAGCATAAAGATTTAGCTGAAACACCATTTCAACAACATATGGTCGATTATTTGTATCGTCATATTGCAACACAAAAAGATAAAGTCGTTGAACAACAATTACAAATAAAAAATCATGAACAAACGATAACTGAATTCGTGCATGATATTAAAACGCCCGTGACCGCAATGAAATTACTGATTGATCAAGAAGCGGATGATCAACGTAAAAAAGCATTATTATTTGAATGGGCTAGAATTAATGAAATGCTAGATAAACAGCTATACTTAACGCGATTGGAATCACAGAATCGTGATATGTACTTCGACCATGTTGAATTGAAACGTATGGTTATTGATGAAATTCAATTAACTCGCCATATTAGTCAAGCGAAGGATATTGGGTTTGAATTAAACTTTGAAGATGTTGATAAGGTTTATACAGATGTGAAATGGTGCAGAATGATGATAAGACAAATTCTCTCCAATTCATTAAAATATAGTGAAAATACGACTATCGATTTATCTAGTTATATGGCAGATGGTCATGTCGTATTAAAAATCAAAGACCATGGTAGAGGAATAAGTAAAAAAGATTTACCTAGAATCTTCGACAGAGGATTTACATCTACGATGAATCGAAATGAAACGGCATCTTCTGGTATGGGACTTTACTTAGTTCATAGCGTCAAGGATCAATTGGGTATTGATGTGAAAGTAGAGTCAGAAGTAGGTCAAGGAACAACATTTTATTTCATTTTTCCACAGCAAAATGAAATTGTAGCACGCATGTCTAAAGTGACAAGATTGTCATTTTAAACATGCGTTTTGTTACTTACAATTATCACATTTGTAATTTATTGTCGTTATAATAAAAGAGTATATATAACAAATAATAGTCATGTTTAGCTTTGACTTTTAAAAGAGATAAGTTGTGTGAAGTAAGACAGGAGTGATAATTTGGCGATTCTAGAAGTGAAACAATTATCAAAAATTTATGGCAGTAAAAATTTAGCTCAAGAAGTTTTGAAAGATATTAATTTGAGCGTTGATGAAGGTGAATTCATCTCTATTATGGGACCATCAGGTTCAGGGAAAACGACGTTATTGAATGTACTCAGTTCAATAGATTATATGACGAAGGGCTCTATTACTTTAAATGGTAAGCAACTTGAAAAGTTATCGAATAAACAATTGTCTGAGATCAGAAAAAAAGACATTGGTTTTATTTTCCAAGATTATAATATTTTGCATACATTGACAGTAAAAGAAAATATTATGCTTCCATTATCTGTTCAAAAAGTCGATAAAGAAGAGATGAATCGACGTTATCATCGTATCGCAGAAGCATTAAATATTAGTGATATCAGCGACAAATATCCATCAGAATTGTCAGGTGGACAACGTCAACGCACATCTGCTGCAAGAGCGTTTATTAATGTTCCATCCATTATTTTTGCTGATGAGCCGACGGGCGCTTTAGATTCTAAAAGCACCCAAGATTTACTTAAAAGATTAAAACTAATGAATGAAAAATTTAATACTACAATCATCATGGTTACCCATGATCCAGTTGCTGCAAGCTTTTCAAATAGAGTTGTCATGCTAAAAGACGGTCAGATTTTTACCGAAATTTATCAAGGTGACGATGATAAACATACATTTTATAAAGAAATCATCAGAACCCAAAGTGTACTTGGTGGAGTCAACTATGAGTTTTAATGAAATTATATTTAAGAATTTTAAGCAGAATATTGCACATTATGCCATATATTTATTATCACTTATCATCAGCGTTATACTCTATTTTAGTTTTGTCACATTAAAGTATGCTCACCATCTTCACGGCAATCAATCCTATCCCATTCTTAAAGAAGGCTCACAAGTTGGAAGTTATTTTCTTTTTATCATCATCGTCGTTTTTTTACTTTATGCTAATTTTTTATTTATGAAAAGACGTGGGCGAGAACTATCGCTATTGCAAATTATTGGTTTAACACGATCGAATATCATGAGAATGATTATGATAGAACAACTCATGACTTTTGTAATGACAGCCATCGTTGGTATTATTTTAGGTATTTTTGGTTCAAAGATACTCCTAATGATTGTGCTACGTTTACTAGGTATTAACATTAGTGTATCTATCATATTTAGTTATCACGCTATTATAGAAACACTTGTACTCATTTCTGTAGCATATTTACTTGTTATCATTCAAAGTTATATTTTTATTCGCAAACGTTCTATTTCAGAACTTGCATCAGATTTAACTAAAAAAGAAGTGAATGAAACAAAAATTACGTTTAGTGAAATCACATTAGGATTACTAGGCATTATTATGATAGTGGGAGGATATTTTTTATCTACTAAATTAATAGAAAATATCGACTCTATCTTACAGCCATTCATTATATTATTTCTAACGGTGCTAGGGTCATATTTCTTTTTTAGAAGTACAGTGTCCTTAGTATTTAAGACAATTCAGCACTTCAGAAATGGCAATATCAGTGTGACGGATGTCATGTTCACATCCTCAATTATCTATCGCATCAAAAAGAATGCTTTTTCACTGACGGTAATGGCCATCGTTTCGGCAATTACAGTATCTGTACTTTGTTTCGCTGCATTAAGTCGAAGTACATTAACTAATGAAGTATTACTTAATTCGCCGCACGACGTTACATTGAAAAGTCAAAAGCAAGCAAATCAATTGGCATATGATCTCAACAATCGTAACGTTGAACATTACTACAATTATAAAGAAGTCGTTTATGCTAAATTATACAAGGATCATATGTTTACAGAAGGTATTGCTAGACCAAGTTTCATCGCTGTGACTAGTGACAAGTATATTCCTAACGTTAATATTGATAAGGGACAAACTGACATTATTATTCCTAGAGGGTCTATTAAAGACGTTGTAAAAGTAGATAAAAAAGGCTCGACTTATATTGGTTCGAAAGCACATCATGTCAAAGTAAAATTAAGAAAAGCTATAAATAAAGTTTATTTCATGGCTGATGTAGATTTAGGTGGGGCTACATTAGTGTTAAATGATGAAGATTATCAAAGTCTTAGAGCGCACGCTAAAGGTAAAAATATTGTATCTCAATATGGATTTGATATTAAACATAAGAAAGACCTGCCAGAATTAGAGAATATTGTGCAAAATATTAGTAAAAATATCGAAACACGTAGTGAAGCAGCAAGTGAAATCACAAGCTTAACAGGTGTCTTGCTATTTGTTACATCTTTCTTAGGTATTACGTTCCTCATTGCAGCTGGCTGTATTATATATATTAAACAAATTGATGAAACTGAGGATGAACTTGAAAATTATTCTATTTTGCGAAAACTTGGATTTACGCATCAAGATATGTCGAAGGGACTTAAGCTAAAGGTCATATTTAACTTTGGCTTACCATTAATTGTTGCTTTATTACATGGCTATTTTGCATCTCTCGCATACATGCATATTATGGGCGTAACCAATCAACTACCTATTTTTATAGTTATGGCTGTGTATACTGGTATTTATGCAGTATTCGCAGTGATTGGCTACAATCACTCGAAACGCACAATTAGACATTCAATTTAATATAAAAATGACAGGAACGGATTATTACATTTCTGGAAAATAAAGGCTTAGCATGTAAATTTAATTTTGATGCTAAGCTTTTTATTTTGTTTAAGTCGCTTGTCGTGAATAAATAGTTGAATTTTATTAAATGAATCGTTAACTTTGTCATGGAACACATATATCAATTTATTTTCACTTAATAGCGGTTGGGAACGTTATAAGTAGGTATTAAGTATTGATATATAGGTTTCTTATTTAAATGGTTCGGAATTTCGACACACTGATCAGAAAAATATGTAAAATTTAAGTTTCTTATTTGTTAAGAATTTGTAAATAGAATTGTAGTTATGTAAATTTTGTGATATTTTCAAGTAGGGACAAAACGGTATATTTAAGAACGTCCGCAATGTTTTACTTTATAATAAATTTACATAGTATTTACAATGAGAAAGTTGCTTGCTACTTTTTTCTGAAAATTGTAAATAAGTTCCTAAACCACTTGTCTTATGGATTAAAAATTTACGAATGTGATTGGTGACAATCGCTCAAAATGGAGGATTTTGAATGTTTAGTAAGAAAAAGGATAAGTTCATGGTTCAATTAGAAGAAATGGTGTTCAACCTAGATCGTGCAGCAATTGAATTCGGTAAGATGGATTTTAATACACACCTAGATTTGAAAGCTTATTCTGATAATATTAAAACGTATGAGTCACATGGTGATGAATTAATGCATCAAGTTATCACTGACTTAAACCAAACGTTTATTACACCAATCGAGCGTGAAGATATCCTATCTTTATGTAATGCGATCGACGATGTTTTAGATGCGATGGAAGAGACATCTGCTATGTTTGAAATGTATTCAATTGAGTACACTGATGAGTACATGGCTGAATTTGTTGAAAATATCCAAAAAGCAGTAGCTGAAATGAAGCTTGCTGTAGGATTATTAGTAGATAAAAAGTTATCTCACATGCGTATTCATTCTATTAATATTAAAGAATTTGAAACAAACTGTGACGGAATCTTAAGACAATCAATGAAACACATCTTCAACAGTGAAACGGATCCAATCACATTAATTAAAATAAAAGATATTTATCAAAGCATGGAAGAAATTGCTGATAAATGCCAAACAGTTGCTAATAATTTTGAAACTATAATCATGAAAAATAGCTAAGGGAGTCTTCATTTATGTCATATATTTTAATTGTCACGATAGCTATAGTTATATTTTCATTAATATTTGACTTTATTAATGGGTTCCATGATACAGCTAACGCTGTCGCAACTGCGGTTTCAACAAGAGCGTTAACACCTAGAACTGCTATTTTGTTAGCAGCAGTTATGAACTTTATTGGTGCTTTAACATTTACTGGAGTAGCTGGAACTATTACTAAGGATATTGTTGATCCATTTAAGTTACAGCATGGTTTAGTTGTTGTATTAGCAGCGATTATTGCAGCAATTATTTGGAATTTAGTAACTTGGTTGTATGGTATTCCAAGTTCTTCTTCACATGCGTTAATCGGATCAATTGCAGGTGCAGCTATCGCGTCACAAGGATCATTCGCTGTTCTACATTATCATGGTTTTACGAAGATTATTATCGTATTGATTATTTCACCAATCATTGCATTTTGCGTTGGTTTTATCATGTATTCCATCGTGAAAGTCGTGTTTAAGAATGCGAATTTAACACGTGCAAACCGTAACTTTAGATTTTTCCAAATCTTCACAGCAGCATTACAATCATTCTCACATGGTACTAACGATGCTCAGAAATCAATGGGGATTATCACTCTAGCATTAATCGTTGCAAATCTTCAGAATGGTGCTAGTGTAGAACCTCAGTTATGGGTAAAAATTGCTTGTGCCACTGCAATGGGTCTTGGTACAGCAGTAGGTGGTTGGAAAATTATCAAAACTGTAGGCGGTAATATCATGAAAATTCGTCCAGCTAACGGTGCAGCAGCGGATCTTTCGTCTGCATTGACAATTTTCGTAGCATCATCACTACATTTCCCATTATCAACAACACACGTTGTGTCTTCATCAATTCTTGGTGTAGGTGCTTCTAACCGTGCGAAAGGCGTTAAATGGAGTACAGCACAACGTATGGTAGTGACTTGGGTTATTACATTACCGATTTCAGCAATCTTAGCTGGAATTATATACTTTATCATTCATCTATTCTTAAAATAAAGATACAAAAATATATGCTATCTCATATACAAAGATGAAGTTCTTATTCGATGAACTTTGTATTGATATCGAGTGAGAGCATGGAATATCATTCCAGAAATAATAGCAGTAAGAGGATTCCTAATGGAAATCTTCTTACTGCTACTTTTATATTCAATACTTCGTATTAACATGTAATTGAGCCCTTAAATACTATTAAGATAAGGTGCTTTCGTATCATTTAACTAACACTACTAAATTGAATGAGTGATAGTTGGATATATCCTCTCTATCTAGACCTAATTAACAAAAATAAGCTCTAAGACGCTTTCGCTAAAGAAAGTGTCTTAGAGCTCTTATTTTGAATTTATGTGATGATCACAAATTAATGAATATATGCATAAAGTGATACTTCAGAAGCTGGAATTGTACGATAATCAGTGTTGTAAGGTCCGTTAGTATAATTCATTTCAGAAATTAAAATACTTCCGTCACCATTCACACGTTCAACATAAGCCACGTGGCCATATGGTCCAGGTGTACTTTGCATAATCGCACCAACTGAAGGTTGGTTATCTACTTGATAACCGTCATTAGCTGCATTATCTGCCCAAAATTTAGCGTCTGACCAGTATGTGCTAATTGATTTACCAGCTTGCGCACGTTTATCAAATACGTACCAAGTACATTGACCTTCAGTGTATAGGTTTTGGTGATTAAAAGTAGGTGAGTTATAACTACCATTACCAGTTTGAGTAGTTGCAGCTCCACCAGAACCTGAACCACCACTAGGAATTTTTAAAGTTTGTCCAGGTGTAATTAAATAACCATTTAAATTATTAGCTTTCATTAAAGCATTTACTGATACACCATATTTATTTGCAATGATGTTTAATGATTCTCCAGATTTCACATTGTGTGTAGAAACTGAACCAGAGTTTGAAGAAGTGTTTGAATTTGAGCTTTGTGAAGCACTTCCACCTACATTAATGACTTGTCCAGGGAACACCATGTTGCTATCTAGATTATTATTTTGTTTAATACTATCTACTGAAGTATTGTATTTTTGAGCAATGCTCCATAATGATTCTCCTGACTGAACTTTATGTTGTGTCGAAGCTTCAGCATCATGGTGTGAAAGTACTGCGGCTGCACCTGAAGCGGCTGTTACTGCAAAGGCTAACTTTTTCAAAGTGACTCCTCCTTAAATGTAATTAAAATTTTTAATTGAGTTTAATATGTAGACCTATTGTCCCTAAAAGTCTTTTTCATGAATCGAACTCTTTAATTACTTTTTACTATACTTTCTTATTACGTACCCAATACTAACAAAAATAATAGCGTCTGTGTGCTTTGTTATTATCTTGTAATATTGTTAACATTTTGTATACTTTAAGTCTTTGATGTGTGATAGTTGATTTTACAGGGTTTGTAGGAAGTTTAATTTAATTAAGCGAAATTAAAATTTTCGAAATTGTAATAATGTAATAATTATTAATAACAAATTTTCGAAAACTTCAATATATTTAGACATTATTAAATCAAACACTTTTGAAATCTTACATATTGTTGTAAACTTTTAGTAATCGGTTATTTTAATGATAGAAAAAGGAGTTTTCTTGATGTCGCAATCGACACACAGTAGAGGTAATGCTCAAAGTTATACTAAAGATAAGCATGAGTCTCACGCTTATGGCAAAGTTTGGTTATTCTTTATGTATTATTGGATTATATTTGGGATTGGTTGTTACTTTGGCCAATATTTACCTTTGTCTTGGCGAAGACCATTATCTATAGCATTATTTGTTATTTTACTAGCCACTTTATTTATTAAACGAGCACGTAAGTACGGGATAGTCATTTCACATATATATGCAATCATTGTTGGTTTATTGTCATATGCTATGTTCACTTCTTATTTGCAAAATTTAGGAGCAGAAGTATTTTATAAAAATATACTACTCGCAATCGGCGCTTTTATAGCATTTGGAATTGTTGGGTATTTCTTAATTAATGATGCTTCAAGTATTGGCAAATATTTATTTGTAACATTAATCGCGTTAATTATTGCAAGTTTAATAGGCTTATTTATTCATAATTCGCTATTTCATACAGTTATAACAGTCGTAAGTTTATTGTTGTTTTTACTTTATACGCTTTATGATTTTAATAGAATGAAAAGAGGTCAGTTTTCACCAAGAGAAATGGGATTCAATCTTTTTATCAATTTATTAAATATAATAAAAGATATACTAAGATTAGCTAATCGCTTTAAAAATTAAATTATTAAATCTATAATATGTGATATTCAAGATGTGGGTGTATTGGTTCCTAATGAGAAGAAATGAAGTTATATAATTGACTTGATCATTGTTTATTTAAAGGAATTTTAACGCCCCATCTTTTTATATACTATATAATTAGATGGAATAGACACATAAAAAACAATTGATTATATATATAATTTCATTTTTGATATATCATTCGTATTGTGTTAGATTGGCGCTTGTTAAATATGAGTGACGTTTAAATCATTTTTATATTAGGCTATTTAAATAGGAAAAGAGGTAAAGTAATGACAAATTCCTGTTTGCATATACTTTCTAAAAGCGAGTATTCGACAACTCGTTGCCAAGATGGGATTCTTTTATTTTGGCCAATAGAGGGAAGCATGCACCTTCAACCATTTAGAAAACATAGAACCTTAACGAACGAATTATATATCGTTAATAATATGGATGTATTTGGTATTAATAGTAATGGTACAACACTAGAAATATATATTTCTAGCGATTGGTTTACAGAGTTAGGATACAATTTCTTTGATTATCATTATACTGCTGAACTGATTAAATCTACGAATGAAGTTAAATATCTAATGGCTGAACTTGCATTAAATTTTCTTGATGATAATACTGATAAAGAGCATGAACTTATTAATAAAATTGTTGAAACACTTGCGAAAGAGGCAAGTATCGATAAAAAAATAGCCGAAGATCAATACATATATGCATTTTATGGAGACTTAAAAGAAGAATTAGATTATATATATAACCATATGAGTGAAAGATTGACTTTAAAAGATATATCAAATCAATTATATGTATCCAAGTCTAATTTATCCTCTCAATTTCATATATTAATGGGGATGGGTTTCAAAAAATATGTTGATACTTTAAAAATTAGTAAATCGATAGAGATGTTATTGACTACAGATAAAACGATTAGTCAAATCAGCGACAAATTAGGTTTTAGTAATGCTTCAACCTATTCAAAACAGTTTAAAAATTATTTAAGTGTTACACCTAACGAATATCGAACGATGAAGAAATATGATAAATACAATGGCTGTTCTGATGATTCAATACCTGATCATCGTAAAGCGCCGCTAAGAAAACTTATTCGTTCTGTCACACCTAATAACGTTTCTGATGCTTACGATAAAATTAAAATTGATGCCTCCCCTCATACAGAGGCATCAACTTTTTATTCAGTGATTCAAATTAATACTGTCGAGGAAATCAAAGTTCTCTTCTTAGAGGGTTTATATAAAAGAATTGGCTTCAAAGATTCTAATATTATCTTTTACTTTATGCCTCATTTATACGAATATAGCAATGATTTAACAGAAAACGAAAAAAATTATATCAGTCAGACCATTATCGAGAATGAATTACATGTCGCATTTCATATTGAAGAAATTGAACGTGTCAATGAACTAAAAGAGAGTTTCATGTGGGGGCTAAATCAATTCAGTGACAAATCCTCTGTGATAGATAAAGATTATGAAGTTCAATTCATTTTTAATTTAAAAGAAAAAGAAATACGCGATATTTATAGAGATATCTTAAAAATGCAAAACATGCCGTTGAAATACAAAGTAGGATTAGATATCAGTTGTATGGTTGATGATCCTACTCAATTTAAAGCATTAGAATCTCAAATTAAGAGATTAAAGTTTGATTATCTTTATATAGATAATGCGCAGTTAACTTCTCCTTATTTGATGGGAAGCAACGGGGGTCTGTTCCTAAAGAATATACTCCAATTGCAACACTTGAATGTTAATTTAGAACAGTTTGATTTTGACAAAGAGAATCTTATTTTTCTAAATTTAGTGAACCACCAATTATTAAATAATGAAGAAATTGATTTAAGTAATAGTGCTCCACTTTTATATCAATCTGTTGCTAAATTGAAAGAAAGCTTTTCTGGTTATGGATTAAACTTATTTTCTCACCCCAATCTATTTAACGCAGTTCATTTATTTGATGAAAATGGCTTTAAAACAACATTAGGACTTATATTTAATGATTTAAGTTGGATGATTAATCAAAATAAGTGTGAAAAACGTTTCTATAATATTGTAGAGAATGAAGACAGATATTTGCTTTATCTATTTGATTGGCGCGTGATTGAAAGTGAATCAAAAGGAGACAATTTCAATGATATAGAAGTTGATATTAGTTTTGAGGATCCACAATTAGCAGATGAATACATTTGTGTAATGGCTAAAATTGATAATGAAAGTGGTAATATCAATCACATTATTTCTCAAGAATTGCGAAGCAAATACGACTGGTCTACTAAGTTTCTAATTAAAGTTGAAGATAATTTTAAACCGTATGTTGAGATTTTTGAGCATGATTTTAAGGATAAGTCTTTAAAAGTGAATTTAAAATATAACGCTGTTTATCTCATAAAGATTTATAAAAAAGATAACAGATTAAAAAAGGCGTGACGCAATTCAATTTAAATTTATTGGTAATTTTGACAAATGATTAAAAACAAATGCCAAAGACAATGACTCATATATTTAGGATAATGTTACTATACATTGTCTACTTATATTTGGAGGTGCACGTCTTGAATGAACAGAAACTAGAAAAGCTACTAGATTTTTACAAACGATATAAAGCATTATCTGAATATATAGATAAAGAATATAAGTTGACATTAAATGATCTTGCTGTATTAGATTTAGTTAGAAAATATTGTTTAGAAGAACAAGTGCTCATGCAGGCATTTTTAAAAACAGCAATAAATGAATTAGAATTGAGTAGAACAAAATTATTGGTTTCAATTCGTAGATTGATAGATAAAGAAAGATTAAGCAAAGTAAGATCAACTAGAGATGAACGGAAAATTTTTCTATATATGAATGAGGATAACTTAAAGAAATTTAATGCTTTATTTAATGATGTTGAGAAATTCTTAGACATTTAACTTAAAGGTGTCGATGCTTAGTAATAGGTTTCATCGACATTTAAAATATATTTATAATATAAGTCTAGTTCTCGATGATAGGCTGTCGTCAAAGGTGTTCACTTTGATGACAGCTTTTTTGTATAGATAGTTGAAACAGCTAAGTAAATAGGGAAGGTTTGACGATTAAAATATTGATATGACAATGGTTTACATTGAATTATGTGATTTTACAAAAATTCATCCAAAATATATAATGAAGAGCATAGAGTACGAAAGTGAGATGACATTATGGGACGTAAATGGAACAACATTAAAGAGAAAAAAGCCCAAAAAGATAAAAATACAAGTAGAATTTATGCCAAATTCGGCAAAGAAATATATGTAGCAGCAAAATCTGGTGAACCTAATCCAGAATCTAACCAAGCATTACGTTTAGTATTAGAACGTGCTAAAACATATTCAGTACCCAACCATATTATCGATAGAGCAATCGATAAAGCAAAAGGTGCTGGAGAAGAAAATTATGACCATTTAAGATATGAAGGTTTTGGTCCAAGTGGCTCAATGTTAATCGTTGATGCTTTAACTAACAACGTTAACCGCACAGCTTCTGACGTTCGTGCTGCCTTTGGTAAAAATGGCGGTAACATGGGCGTGTCTGGTTCAGTCGCTTACATGTTTGACCATACAGCTACTTTTGGTGTTGAAGGTAAATCTGCCGATGAAATTCTAGAAACATTAATGGAACAAGATGTTGATGTGAGAGATGTTATAGACGAAGATGGTCTTACAATTATCTATGCAGAACCTGATCAATTTGCGCAAGTTCAAGATACATTACGTGAATCAGGAATTGAAGAATTCAAAGTTGCAGAATTTGAGATGTTACCACAAACAGATATTGAGTTATCTGCAGAAGACCAAGCTACATTTGAAAAGTTAGTGGATGCACTTGAAGATTTAGAAGATGTTCAAAATGTATTCCACAATGTAGATTTAAAATAATGCAAACAGCACAAGAGTGGATTCAACAACTTGAACTGATAGCCCATCCTGAAGGTGGATATTACAGAGAAACACTTCGAGATAGTGATGTAAATAGAGCGCCATATAGTAGTATATATTTTCTATTAACGCATGAGAAGATCTCACATTTTCACAGAATTGATGCCGATGAAGTTTGGTATCATCATGCTGGAGAGACTTTAACTATTCACATGATTATGCCAGATGGGGTCTATCGTACAGCTCGCTTGGGACGCAATATTTCTGACGGTGATGTACTGCAGTATTGTGTTCCTAAGGGTACGATTTTCGCTTCTTCGTTAGATGGTAATGAGGGCTATAGTTTAGTCGGTTGTATGTGCCAACCTGCATTTGAGTTTGAGCACTTTGAATTATTTGAACGAAATCAACTGCTTGAGCAGTATCCAAATTTGGAAAACATAATAAACAAGTATGCTATAAAGCATAAATAGAAGGCATGTCCATTTATTTTGGACGTGCTTTTTTTAGTGGGAGCTCGTACTACATTAGTAAGTAAAATAGTAGTTGTTAGTGTCCTCTGTTGTTTGTCATTTTTTGTATGATTAAAGCATAGTATTTTTGTCGATTTTAAGTAAATTGCATCAATCTATAGTAAAATAGAGTTAATATACTTTTGAGAATTTAAATGTAAAAGTCATCAATCTAAAACATAAGATGACATTAACTAACCAGTTTAATATAATAAAAACAAGGAGTTGGTGACTGTGAAAGTAAAATATATAGATAAACGTCACTGGCGTCGCCTGATAGAGAGAGAGTATACAGAGGTTAAAGTTAATAATAATAGATTTAAAGGTATTATCGGCTTGGTCACGATGAAAAAGGTTCGTGAGCCTTTAGAGGTGACGGTAGTTGGACAAAATATAATAGTCGCAGATGACAATTATAAATGGTTGCAGATACTACCAGAAAAAAAGCGATACAGCATCACTGTCATGTTTGATGATAAAGGTCATCCGCTAGAATATTATTTTGATATTAATATAAAGAATATTACTCAAAAAGGAAATGCACGCACATTAGATTTATGTCTAGATGTCCTTGTACTACCTTCAGGTGAATATGAACTTGTAGATGAAGATGATTTGATGTTTGCGTTACAGAATAAACAAATTTCTAAGAAACAATATCATGAGGCGTATATTATTGCGCATCAATTAATGATTGAAATTGAAGAAAACTTTTCAGATGTGCAAGAAAAGGTTATGCGTTGTTATCATAAGATTAATCATAAGGCTCAAAAGAACAAACAGAAACGTCCTTTCAAACCGAGAAATAAACATAGACAGCACCGACGTAAGACAAATTAAAATATAAAAAGGACAATATTTTAGAAAGTTTATCAACTGAAATCTAAAATATCATAGCAAGATTTAAGGACAGAAATATTTAGGGGGACGCTATGAAAATTGATGATTATCGTTTACTCATCACATTAGATGAAACAAAGACGTTACGGAAAGCTGCTGAGATATTATATATTTCTCAACCCGCTGTAACACAACGTTTAAAAGCTATTGAAAGTTCATTCGGAGTTGAAATATTTATACGTACAAAGAAACAACTTATCACAACAACCGAAGGAGCTATGATCATTGATCATGCACGAGATATGTTAAAACGTGAACGCTTGTTTTTCGATAAAATGCAGGCACATATTGGAGAAGTGAATGGCACCATTTCAATTGGTTGTTCATCATTAATAGGTCAAACGTTACTACCTGAAGTATTGAGCTTATATAATACACAATTTCCAAACGTTGAGATACAAGTTCAAGTCGGTTCTACTGAGCAAATCAAAGCCAATCACCGCGATTATCATGTGATGATCACGCGAGGAAATAAAGTGATGAACTTATCTAACACGCATTTATTTAATGATGAACATTACTTTATCTATCCGAAAGACCGTCGTGAGGATGTTACAAAATTACCATTTATAGAATTCCAAGCAGATCCAATATACATCAATCAAATTAAACAATGGTATAACGATAATTTAGGACAGGATTATCATGCAACCATCACAGTAGACCAAGTTGCCACATGTAAAGAAATGTTATTAAGTGGTGTTGGTGTGACAGTTCTTCCTGAAATTATGATGAAGAATATTGATAAGAATATGTTTGAATTTGAAAAGGTAAGTATTGAAGATGAACCACTCATACGTTCAACATACATGAGTTATGATGGAAGTATGTTACAACTTCCACAAGTTGATTCCTTCGTGAATTTAATGTTGAACTTTATTCGTTAGTTTTTTAAGCAGTTTTCTAATATACTACAGAAAGTATATTTTATATAGAAGAATAGAGGTTGGAAAGATGTTTACAGCACTGTTGCAAATTAAGAACTATAAGTTATTTGTTGTGAATATGTTATTACTTGGCATGGGTATAGCAGTGACTGTACCTTACCTCGTCTTATTCGCAACAAAAGATTTAGGAATGACAACAACTCAGTATGGATTATTACTCGCTCTTGCAGCGATAAGTCAATTTACAGTTAATTCAATCATTGCAAGATTTTCAGATACACATAACGTCAATCGAAAGATACTCATTATATCTGCTTTATTCATGGGCGCAGTTAGCTTTTCAATTTATTTTTACGTACATCAAATATGGTTATTTATTGTCTTATATGCAATTTTTCAAGGTTTATTTGCTCCCGCTATGCCACAACTATATGCCTCAGCAAGAGAATCAATTAATATTTCCAGTTCACGAGACCGCGCGAAGTTTGCGAACACCGTTTTACGTTCTATGTTTTCACTTGGCTTTTTATTTGGTCCCTTTATTGGTGCGCAATTAATTGAATTGAAGGGATATTCAGGGTTATTTGGTGGTACAATTGCCATTATATTATTTACGCTCATTTTACAAATCTTTTTCTATCAGAATTTACCAGCTGAACAACAAATCTCCTCTCAACAACATGTTGAAAAGGCTGCACCAAACATGTTCAAAGATAAGACTTTATTGGTTCCATTTATAGCATTTATTCTATTACATATTGGTCAATGGATGTATACGATGAATATGCCATTATTTGTTACAGATTACTTAAAGGAAAAGGAAGGCTATGTCGGTTATTTAGCAAGTTTATGTGCCGGTTTAGAAGTTCCTTTTATGGTGATACTAGGTATACTTTCTGCTAAACTTCCAACACGTACATTATTGATTATTGGTTCAATCTTTGGTGGTGCATTCTATTTTAGCATTGGTGTGTTTAAAAACTTCTATATGATGTTAGCCGGACAAGTGTGTTTAGCAATTTTCTTGGCTATCTTGCTTGGACTAGGAATCAGTTACTTTCAAGATATATTACCTGATTTCCCAGGTTATGCCTCAACATTATTTGCAAACGCTATGGTCATAGGGCAGTTATGTGGTAATTTATTGGGTGGTGCCATGAGTCATTGGGTTGGTTTGGAAAATGTATTCTTTGTTTCAGCTGGCTCAATTTTTGTAGGAATGGTACTGATATTTTTTACGAAAGATCAAAAAATAACTGAAGAAAATATGGAGTAGATCATTATGTCTGTCATTTTATGGATACTTATTATCCTTATGTTTATTTTAGCATTTGTAGGATTAGTCAAACCCATCATTCCTTCTATTCTTGTGATGTGGATAGGATTTTTAATTTATCAATTTGGTTTTAATGATGGTCATTTATCGTGGGTGTTCTACGTAGCAATGATTATCTTCACAGTGTTGATTCTTATTGCGGATTTCATGATGAATAAATATTTCGTGGCTCGATTTGGTGGGAGCAAGTTAGGTGAGTATACTGCACTTGCAGGCGTCATACTAGGGTGCTTTGTATTTCCGCCTTTCGGTATTATTTTAGTGCCATTAGTAGCAGTATTTGTCGTTGAGCTACTGAATGGCTTTGATGTAAAGAACGCTTTAAAAGTAAGTTTAGGTTCAGTTGTTGCTTTTTTAGCGAGTACAGTTGCTCAAGCTATCATCATGGTAATTATGGTGATATGGTTCTTTATCGATGTGTTTTTATTTAATTAAATCATCGTTTTCTAATCATGAAAAGAGGCTGGGACATAATTAATTGTCTCAGCCTTCTTAACATATTGGCAGTAGATGTCTGAATTAAAAGTGCACTTATATCAAGCTTCTTTTAATCCTAGCCATCCTTGCCGGGGTGGGACAACGAATATAATTTTGCTGAATTATATTTCTGTCCCTCTCCCTTTTTATACGCGTGTATTTGCGTCTTTATTATAGAAATGATGGTTAATATAGAAGGCAATTGGCGTAATTACAATAGCAATAATTATAAAAGTCCAATTACTAACGTTAATGTATGGTCCAAAAGCTAAAAATGATTGTGGAATAAAAAACACATAAAATAGCGCGACTAAAAGTAGTGCAATCACGCCATAAGTGAGCCACCATACCCAATACGAATTACTGAAACATTGCAATTGCACGGTTCGAAAGCTCATCCATATGAAAAGGAAAATAATAAACAATCCTACAATAACAGTAATTGGGAAAGTATAGAGATATAAATAATTACTATCGCCACCAATAAAAAAGCCGATAAATCCCTTTAAAAAGCAAAATATTCCAATTAGGAAAATGAAATTATGGTATATATATTTGAAAATATTCCTAATCGTTTCGTTAGGTAGCGACTTAAGTTCTTTTTTAGCATGTGCCTTAGGATCATGATCGAAGAACTCCATCGCAAGCATTCCCTTATCTTCAGCACGAATTAAATGCTTTAATATGCGATTTAACATCAGCTCAGAGTCATGAGGATTGACGCTTAAATCGGCACGGATATACGTCATGTAGTTTTCAAATATCTCACGATCGGTATTGTTAAGTCGTAAAGATTTAACATTATTCTCCTTTGTTAATTGTGCTGTTGATTTCATGATAATTGAAGTGCTCCTTTATTGTCTGAAAATAAAACCAGTGAGCCATCATATATTGATAACTCATCTACGTTTTGCATGTTATTATGACTAATAATATCATAAATGTATTCATCATATCATTAACGATTGAGGTGTTTTTAAGATGAAAGTCATTACCATAGAAGATAAAATATGGTTGAACGAAATTGCGAAAATACATGAACATTTAATTTCTGAAAATGAATCCAATTATCAAGTTACCACAACGTCTATCTCTCTAAGATATGAAATGCTTAAAGCCCGTCTAAAATATTCTCAAGACGCGATTTTTGTCAGTGAACAAAATACTACTCTCGAGGGGTTTATATGGGCACACTATGAACCGCAAATGAGCGTTGTTCAAATTGAGGTATTATATGTTAAACCTGAATATAGAAAACAGAGCATCGCCACACATCTTAAAAACACGATTGAGGAATGGGCAATTTCTATAGGTGCGACAGTGATTGAAAGTACAGTGAATATTGATAATCATTCCATGATACAACTGAATAATCATTTAGGATATCATACAACGCATTTGAAAATGACTAAAAATTTAAAGGGAAAAAATGAATAAATTAAAAAATCATGTTAAAATAAATTGTATTTATAAGTACTTACAAAGGAGTCTATCATGAAAAAATGGTTAACTTTACTCTTAGCCTCAACTTTAATGTTAACAGCATGCGGTAAAAGTAACGAAAAAGCTTCTTTAGAAAAAAGCATTAATCAATTAGAGAAAGAGAATAAAGATTTAAAGAAACAAAAGAAAGACTTACAAACTCAAAAAGATAAACTCAAAGATAAGCAAGATCGTCTTCAGAAAGATATTGATGAACTGCCTGCTGAAGATACTTCAAAAAAATCATCTAAAGAGAGCAAATCAAATTCTAGTAAGGAAAATGGTTCAGACGAGGCATCTTCTAACGATTCAAAACAATCAACAGAAACATCGAAGTCAGATCAATCTAAAGCATCATCTAAGGACGCTAAGCAGTCCAGTGAACAGAATCAAAATGTTGATAAAAAAACACAGGACAAAGCGTCAACAAATAAAAACAAAGATTCAAAGAGCACGTCTAACTCATAACTTGCCATTTAATCAACGTTTGATGGTGCATTGAAGCGGGTATTATAATTGATAAATTACTCTAATGAATAATCAAATTAAACATTTAACATAGTTTTGGATTCAAAATTTCAAAAGATGACTGATTTTATACATCTTTAAGAGGAGAGATTAACGATGCATGAACAAGATTTTAATATTTTAGAAGGTAAAAATCTTACACTGCCTGAATTAGGGAGAGAATTAGAAAACATTACAGGACGTACAATCGTCGATTCAACTAGTGAAATTAAACGTGTCATTGCGCACCTACCAAACTTTGAATCGGATACTGACACATTCGTTGCTACTTATCGTTTAAATCATCAAAATGATTTTATCGATGCAACGTTTACTGCACCTAAAGAACAACGTGACCGATTAAAAGAAATTCCAGTTCACGTGGAATTAATTAGTTATATCTCAAAGGCATAAATCACTAATATTAATATTATTCAATTAGCGCGATATGAAAGTGGGGACAGCTTCATAACGCGTTAATTTTGTATTAAAATAAGGATATATTTAGCTTTTTCGGTAAAATGGAGTGTTTAACATGGGAACTTACATTGAAACTGAACGTTTAAAGTTACGTGATTGGGAAGAAAAAGATTTATTACCTTTTCAACAAATGAACGCGAACCGCCAAGTGAGAAGATACTTTCCAAGTTTATTAAGTTATCGTCGTTCTGAATTAGATATGAGGAAAATGGATGAGATTATAAAAGAAAAGGGAATTGGACTTTTTGCTGTCGAATTAAAAGAAACAGGTGAATGGATAGGATTCATTGGAGTGAATTATCTTCCTAAAGAGAGTAAATATCCTTTTAAAGAACTACCATTATACGAGATTGGTTGGAGACTTATTCCTGAAGTTTGGGGGAATGGTATTGCCACAGAAGGCGCTGAAGCTGTAATGGATTATGCGATGGAAAAAGGAATTACTGAATTATATAGTTTCACCTCAGAAACCAATTTACCCTCTAGAAAGGTAATGGAAAAAATTGGTATGACATTCTTAGATAACTTTGAATTTCCTGACCTCAGCAAATACCACCCACTCAAACGCCACGTCAGATATTATAAAGAGTTACTTCCTTCACAAAGTGAAGGTTAGTAACTCTTATGCAATAACAAAGTTATTGTAAACCTTGAATATACTTCCTTCACAAAGTGAAGGTTAGTAACTCTTATGCAATAACAAAGTTATTGTAAACCTTGAGGGTACTTCCTTCACAAAGTGAAGGTTAGTAGTTCTAATGCAATGGGAGCGATACAGAATTCTAGAATTTAAGAATTCGTATTATCGCCCCGGCAAGGATGACTAGAGTTGAAGAAAGTTTAGCATAAGCGCATTTTCAATTCAGTCAGCTACTGCCTATATATAGTCAACTTTCTCTTTCAAAACCTAAATTAATAACGCATCTATAAGCGTGTTCAATTGCTTATAGATGCGTTTCATTTAATCGTATGTACGTACACCAAGAGGTTTATAGTTGTGTAAACCTTCTATCAATGCTTCTTTAGTATCAAACAGTGGTGCTAATTTTTTATATTTTTTATCAATAAATCCTTCTTTAATCATATGTTCAATTAAAGCTTGTAACGGTTCAAAGAAACCATTAAGATTGAAAACTCCGATAGGTTTTTGGTGAATGCCAATTTGTGCCCAACTATACATTTCAAAGAACTCTTCTAAAGAACCAGCACCGCCTGGAGCCATCACAAATGCATCTGCTAATTCTGTCATCTTATTTTTACGTTCATGCATGGAATCTACTAAAATGAGTTCACTCACTTTTTGACTGGTAATTTCTCGTTCATCTAACATCTTAGGCATGACACCTATAGCCTTACCGCCATGATCAAGTACGCCATCTTGAATAGCGCCCATAATACCAACTGATCCAGCACCAAAGACAAGTTCATAACCTTGTTCAGCCATATATTTACCTAATTCATAAGCCTCTTTAACATATGATGGATCATTTCCTTTGCTTGCACCACAATAAACTGCGATTCTTCTTATCATGTTTTACCTCCTAAAGTTGTTTAATAATTTTCGAAAATGCTTGTTCAAATTTTAATCTATCTTCTCTTGTGAAAGGTGGAGGACCTTTATGACGGCCACCTTGCTTTCTAATTTGTGCGTTAAGATAACGTTGGTCTAACAAACTTTGAATATTATCTGAACGATATATACTTCCTTTATGATGCATGACTACACGTACTTTGTCTATAAGTAAACTTGCCAAACCATAATCTTGAGTAATGACAATGTCCTCACTTGTCGCTATTTGTACAATTTTATAATCGACAGCATCAGGTCCATCATCAACATACACAGTTTTAACATGTTCAGGTTGGATTTGATGTGAAAAGTGGCTGAAACTCCTCAACACCGTAACAAAAATGCCTGTCCCTTCGGTTAATTCAATCACTGAATTAACAACAGGACAAGCATCTCCATCTATGATTACTTTTGTCATCACAATTTAGGCTTTAGAATCATCAGATTCTTTATTCTGTTTTACGACACTGTCAGCCACGTAATCATCATATTTTTTAAATTCCTTTTTTCTAGCTTTTTTAGCTTCTTCGCGTTGTTTTTCTTCTTTTTTGTGACGTTTTTCAATATTCTTTTGAAGCTTTTTATCTAATTTCTTCACATCTTTACGATTATCTTTTTCTAATTTTTCGCCTTTTTTCTCTGTTTTATCATCTAATTTACCAGGAGTTAAGCCGACTTTTTCTTCATATTTTTGAGATTTTTTCATATCTTTAATACGTTGTTTTTGATTTTCTTCACGTTGTTTGTCTTCTTCTTTGTGTCGTTTCTCAATATTTTTCTGAAGCTTTTTATCCATTTTGTCAGCTTCTTTACGATTTTTCTTGGCTAATTTTTCGCCTTTTTTCTCGATGTATTCAGGATCATTTTCTTTCGCAATTTTCTTCAATTCACGTTTGTTGTCATATTCTTGTTTTTTATCGCCAACATATTCTTTTACATCAGAAGCTTTATTTGAAATCGCAGACGTTGCCTTTGAAGTTGCTTTAGACGTAGCATCAGTAGCTTTACGTACGTCGGGATGTTCTTTAATACGTTTACGTTCAACGACTAACGGTACGATCACGATAGGTAGTACATTGATTAAAGTCTTAATGAGTTTCTTATTGTCCATACTCGTTGCCTCCATTAATTTTTACTATTCTTATTCATACCCTATGATACATGATAGTAAACGAGAGTGACCAGTGGATATATACATTTAACCTATAAGGCTTATTTTGAAAATGAAATAAAAAAACACTTGCGAGTTCGGAATTAACTCACAAGTGTATATCAAAGGTGCTTAAAAGGTTGCACCTTTTAAGTAAGAAGTACTCACTTACATAGAAACTAGTATTGCTATAAAGGATAAGAAATCCATAAATTAAAGGATTACAATGGACTGGTGTCCATTGCATAAGAAGTACTAAGGAAAAAATAAGTCATTTTCAGTTAGGATTACAATGGACTGGTGTCCATTGCATAAGAAACACTAAGGATTACAAATCCAAGTGTTTCTTTAAATTCCTTTGCCGATGCCGAAACCGAAGTATAGAATTGCAATGATAACAACTAAGACGATTCGGTAAATCGCAAATGGAATCAATTTGACTTTACTAATTAAATGTAAGAATGTCTTAATCGCAATTAAGCCAACAATGAATGCTGCTAAGAATCCTAATAAATAGAATGGAATATGTGCTAAGTGAATGTATTCATAATGTTTTAATAAAGATAATCCACTCGCTGCTAACATAATTGGAACAGACATAATAAATGTAAAATCAGATGCTGCTTTATGATTTAATTTCATAAATACACCAGTAGAAATTGTAGAACCAGATCTACTGAAACCAGGCCACATGGCAATGGCTTGTGAAATACCGATGACAAATGCTTGGAAGTAATTAATTTGGTCTACAGTTTGTGGATGTTGCACCTTTTCAGAATATTTATCAGCTAAAATCATGTAAATTGCACCTAGGAATAAACCAATCATTACAGTAGGTACACTGAATAAATATTTTTCAATTAAATCATCAAATAAGAAACCTAGAATACCGGCTGGAATCATACCAACCAATACATGCATTAAATTTAAACGTTTAGGTTGAGAACGACGTTGTACAGATGCTTGATTATCAGGTTTGTGATGCCCGATATGTAATATTTCTAAGAAACGGTCACGGAAAACCCATGCCGCTGCGAATACAGAACCTAATTGGATAACCACTTTAAAGGTGAAGGCAGACTGCTCACCTAAAAATTTAGTGGACTTTAACCACATATCATCTACAAGTATCATGTGTCCGGTAGATGACACAGGGGCAAACTCTGTCAGACCTTCAACGATACCCAAGATGATGCCTTTTATCAATTCAATTAAAAACATAATTGACCCACTTTCATCAAACTTTTATATAGTCTTTCATTCACTAAAATTACCATATCATCATAGCACATTAAAGAAAAATAGTGGTAGCCTAATCCCATAAAACTAGACCAAAGTCTTATAAACAATTTATTTTGATATTTAAAATAAAATCTTCAAAAAATCAATGAGCGTATTAATTTATATTTACAACAAACCTTTTATAATGAAAGTAGGTGAAGTTATTGTGAAAAAACTAACAAATTTAGTATTTAAATATAAAATATATCCAGTTCTCATGTGTATCGTGAGCATTTTTTTATCCATAACAGTTGTCATACAAAATATCTCAATTGCACGTTTTTTAAATCATGTACTTTACAATCATAAGCAACCATTAATATATCTATTTATAGTCATCCTTGTAGTACTTATTGCACGTGCAACATTTAATATGTTGAATCAACGCATTGGTGACCACATGGCTTATAAAGTGAAAACTGATTTGCGTCGACAAGTTATAAATAAAAACAGTCCTCGAGCCATAGGAGAACAAATGAACATATTAACTGAAAGTATTGATGGCATTGCACCATTCTTTCAAAGTTATTTACCTCAAGTGTTTAAATCAATGATGATTCCAGTTGCCATTATTATAGCGATGTGTTTTGTTCATTTACCAACTGCATTAATTATGATGGTTACTGCGCCGTTTATTCCCATGTTCTATATCATTTTTGGACTTAAAACCAGAGACGAATCGAAAGATCAAATGACATATCTTAATCAATTTAGTCAGCGCTTCTTGAATACTGCTAAAGGGTTAATTACACTCAAATTATTAAATCGAACAAAGCAAACTAAAGCGCATTTATATGAAGATAGTACTCGATTTAGAGATTTAACAATGCGTATTTTAAAAAGTGCCTTCTTATCAGGCTTAATGCTCGAATTTATCAGTATGTTAGGCATTGGTTTGGTAGCACTTGAAGCAGCACTTAGTCTCGTGGTATTTAATTCAATCAGCTTTGTAACAGCTGCCATTGCTATCATTCTTGCGCCAGAATTTTATAATGCGATAAAAGATTTAGGACAAGCCTTTCACACGGGTAAACAAAGTGAAGGTTCAAGCGATGTTGTGTTCGACTTTTTAGAAGCTGAAGATCAACTCCCATCCCCTACTCCAAAAGTTAATAACAACCAGGAACCACAAATAAAGGTTGAAAATGTGTCATATCGTTATCCAGGCAGTGAGCAATACGCCTTAAGAAACATTAATATAACAATCTATCAGAACGATAAAATTGCAATTGTTGGACCGAGTGGTGCCGGTAAAACGACGCTAGCGCATATTTTAAGTCAGTCTGTAAAACCTTCTGACGGTGAAGCGATATTTAATATGGAAGAAACACGGATTGGCTTTTTAAGTCAGAATCCCTATATTTTTACGGATACAATAAAAAACAATATTGCAATGTATGATTATGAGATTTCTGATGAAGACATTATTCAAGTATTAGACGAAGTAGGACTTAAAGACAAAGTACTTACACTTAAGGACGGTATTGATACACGAATCGGTGAAGGTGGGGAAATGTTGTCAGGTGGTCAGATGAGACGTCTTGAATTGAGCCGTCTACTACTTATGAAACCTGAATTAGTCATATTCGATGAACCAGCTACAGGTTTAGATATTGAAACTGAACGTACGATTCAAGCAGTACTTCAAGACCATTTCAAAGAGACTACAATGCTTATTATTGCTCATCGTGACACTACGATTAATCAAGCTGAACGACGTATTTATCTTGAAAATGGTCAACTCATCAAAGATGATGCAACGATATCTGTATCTCAAAGTGAGGTGAATCGTTAGAGATGAAACCACATATTCATTTTCGTATAGATAAAGATTTAATATTAGCAATTTTAGTAGGTGTACTGGGAGGCCTTGTCGCATTAGCAATGTTCTTCTTAAGTGGGTACATGGTGACTCAAAGTGCACTTGGTGCACCCTTATATGCCTTAATGGTGCTTGTTGTCTCAGTCAAAATGTTTGGATTCTTAAGAGCCATTACACGTTACATTGAAAGACTACTTTCTCACAAAACAACTTTTACGATGTTAAGAGATGTCAGAGTTCAATTTCTTGAAAAATTAATTCCTGTAGTTCCTGATGTGTATCGTAAATTTAATTCAAGTGATTTAATTTCTCGTATGATTAGTCGAGTTGAAGCCTTACAAAACATCTATTTAAGAGTGTATTATCCACCCGTAGTTATCGGTCTAACTGCCATTGTGTCAATCATCACATTTATTTTCTTTACGCCGATGCATGCATTATTGATAGCTGTAAGTATGATATTGACGTTATGGATCGTGCCATGGTTGAGTGCGAAAAGGGCACGGACACTAAAACAACAAGTCGCTCTACAGCAAAGTGATTTTCTTCAACGTTTTTATGACTATAAAGAGGGAAACGAGGAGTTAAAACGTTTTAAACAAACCCATACGTTTAAAACAGATGTGCTCAACCACCTTGAGCATTTTGATGCCTTGCAAGCAAGAGAACGACGTTTCTTATCTTTATATGATTATATGCTTAATTTAATAGCCATGATTTCAATCTTTCTAAGTTTAGTCATCGGTGCACAACAAGTACATGCAGGTCATCTAGATGTCGTATATTTAACTAGTATTGTTTTAATGGTACTCACTTTATTTGAGCAAGCAGTGCCAATGAGTAATGTTGCATACTACAAAGCTGATACCGATCAAGCACTTGCTGAAATTAATGAAGTTATAGATGTGTCTGAATCTCGTGATGATGCTCATTTTGAAAGTGAAAAAACGAAAACTGAACTATTTGAGGTAGAACATGTCACATTCAAATATTGGAATCAACAAACACCAGTACTCCATGATATCAATCTAACGATAAAGAAAGGTGAAAAAGTCGCAATCATAGGTCCTTCCGGTTCAGGTAAAAGTACTTTACTCCAAGTGATGCTAGGACTTTATCAAGTTGAACAAGGACATGTCACATTGAATGGTCAAGTTGTAACAGATATTGATAATGAGGAAAAATATCGTTATATCAACGGCATGTTACAGTCTCAGCATATGTTTGACGGAACAGTGCGAGATAATTTATTTTCAGATAAAGAAGATGCTGAATTAGAAGGCGTGCTTCAATCTGTTGGTCTAGGATACCTAGATTTAGATAGAAATGTGAGTTTAAATGGTGAGAATCTATCAGGGGGCGAGGTACAACGATTAAGTTTAGCCCGATTATTGTTGAGAGATGATGCACGTATCTGGATATTAGATGAACCGACCACAGCATTAGATATAGATAATACTAAGAAAGTAATGAATTTAATTGAAGAAGCTTCTGAAACATTAATTGTGGCAACTCATGATTTAGATGTACTGTCTCGCTTTGACAAAATTGTGGTCATGTTAGATGGAGAAATGAAAGAAATTGGATCATATGACAGATTATTAAACGAAGATAGCTATTTACATCAAATGCTTGAATTAAATAACAAGACGAGCCCTTTAGTTAAAGATTAGATTGAGTTTACTAAGAAAGGGAATAGCTAACGAACTAGAGATAAAAAAAACTCGTACCCAAAAGCGGTACGAGTTTTTCATGTTTCATTTTAAAATGTATATCAATTTTTAAGCTTTAACTTTAATTTCATGACAGAAACTTACTATTTTTCTTTCGCTTCAGTAAATGCATCGATCACTTTGCCTAATAAACGGTTAAGTTCTTTAACTTCTTCTTTAGATAATGAAGAAGCTGTTGCGACTTTTTCCGATGCACTACTTAATTCAGGTCTAATCATTTCGCTTTTGTCAGTTAAGTGAATAAATACTTCGCGTTGATCCACTTCTGAACGTTCGCGTTTGATTAAATCAACTTGTTCCATTCGTTTAAGTAATGGCGATACAGTCCCTGTATCAAGTGCTAATTCTGTAACAACCTTTTTGACATTCACAGGTGACTCATCCCATAATATTGTTAATACAAGAAATTGTGGGTAAGTTAGATTGTACTTTTTAAAGACTTTGTTAGAGTAGTAGCGATTAACTTGTCTTTGAGCATTGTACAAACTAAAGCATAGCTGCTCTTTTAAATTGTGTTGATCAGACATTAAAGTTCTCCTCCAGACATTCTATCCGTGTTTTCTCTTTTTCGGATTGGAATCCGTCTATGTTGTGCAAAATTTAATTCGCGCAACACTTTGATTCAATGCCATGCTAAAATTAAAGTATGCTTAAATTTTAGAAGATATCTTACATTAAATCAAGTAAAAAGATAATTAAATATTTATGTTATCATTTTCAAAAATGCTTGTAATAGAAAAGGAAATATAAAATGAGAAATAATAAAGATGAAAAAATATCAATTTCTATCATTAGCGGTTTTTTGGGTAGTGGAAAAACTACTTTACTGACACATTATATGAGCGAATTATTAAAAATTGATGAGAAAATATCAGTAATTATGAATGAAATTGGCTCTTTCGATGTAGATGGTAATCATTTAACCGATATGGTAGAAGTGTATTCTATATTAAACGGTTGTGTATGTTGTGATTTGAAGTTAGATTTAGTGAATCAATTAGAAGTGCTCATCAATGAAAAAGATGTAAATCATATCATCATTGAAGCAACGGGTATTGCGCATCCTATTGAAATTATTATGGCATGCCAAGACCCTAGAATAGTTCAATATGTCCACCAACCACAAGTGATTGGGGTCGTTGATGCTGAACGCTTTTTAAATAGGGAGCAGTATACTGAATCCACAAAAAGATTGATGGAAGAACAACTTGAAGTGAGCAATGTATTAATTGTGAATAAAATAGATCTTATCTCTGAAGAAGAACAACAACATTTAGAAGAGGCGCTTAACCGTATCAATGCCAATGTTCCGCATATCTTAACGACTTATGGAAAGGTAGATGTCTCCAAATTATCACAATTTCGTGACGAAGTTGTTACACAACACACACATTCTCATCATCATGGTATAAATAGTATGCAATATACGTTTAGTGGGCCAATCGATCGTCAACTTTTTTATCAATTTATTTTACGTTTGCCTGATGAGGTCTTACGTTTGAAAGGTTACGTTCAGTTTCGAGATCATCCGAATGCTACATACGAATTCCAGTATGCATACGGGCTTCCCGATTATGGCGTCATAGATAAGGTGCTACCATTAACGATAGTTATCATAGGAGAGCAACTAGACGTGAATAGACTAAGAAATAAACTTGATATGTTACAATTTTCATAATTAAGGAGAGTCAAAAGATGAACAATGAAGATAAACGCGAAAAGCAAATCAAATTCGAACGAAATTTGATTACTTTTCCATATTTAGGATTTGCCATCGTCGTACTATTATTTAATATATTTTATCCAGATATTAAAGTTACAATGGCGTTATTTGGTATATTTTTTGCATATAATTTAGGTATGCTCTTTATAGCATTTATTAGACATTTTAAGCGCACGCTTATCTTAACACTTATTTTAACGATCTTAAGTGGTGCAGCTTTCTTCACATTATTATATGTGTTCGGTCTAAGACACGATATATTTGGCTAGTCAGTTGGTCGCATCGAATTTATAGCTGAATAAGGATATTTGAAAAGCTTTGTTATTTCAATGTTATAATTATATTGAAATAGCAAGGCTTTTTAATTTTTAGATAGATAAATTTTATTTAGGAGGCTATTGTTAATGAGTACAAGAAGAAAGATTTCAATTATCGGCGCAGGTAACACTGGATCAACGTTGGCTTTTATTTTAGCTCAAAAAGAATTAGCAGATATAGTAATGATTGACCGTCCTCAATCAGAAGGGTTCGTTAAAGGTAAAGCGTTAGATATTTTAGAAAGTGGCCCTATATTTGGATTTGATACTCAGGTTCAAGGGTCTGTTCAAATTGAAGATATCCAAGATTCAGATATTGTTGTGATGACAGCTGGAATTCCTAGAAAACCAGGAATGACAAGAGATGATTTAGTACAAACAAATGAAGAAATTGTGTATCAAACTTCCCGTAACATTGCCAAATACGCCCCGCAAGCGACGATTATAGTATTAACAAATCCAGTAGATGCGATGACATATACCGCGCTGAAAGCTTCAGGTTTTCCTAAAGAACGTGTCATTGGCCAATCAGGTGTTCTTGATACTGCACGCTATCAATGTTTTATAGCAGAAGAATTACAAGTATCTGTGAAAGATATTAATGGACTTGTGCTTGGTGGACATGGAGACACGATGGTTCCACTTGTTGAATCAACTCAAGTAAATGGTGTACCAGTTAAAGATCTTATTTCTAAGGAAGTCTTAGAACGTATTGTTGAACGTACGAGAAAAGGTGGCGCTGAAATCGTTGAATTATTAGGAAAAGGTTCAGCATATTACGCACCTGCGACTGCAATATATGAAATGATAGAAGCGATTTTAAAAGATCAAAAACGTTTACTACCTAGTATTGCTTATTTAGATGGTGAATATGGATTCTCAGATATTTGTTTAGGTGTGCCAACAATTCTTGGTAATCATGGTATTGAGAAAATCGTTGAAGTAAATCTGAATGATAAAGAGCAAGAACAATTGCAACACTCCGCTCAATCAGTTGAAAATGTTAAAAATGCTTTGAAAAATAATTAAATAATAATTTACTGATATAACCTACTTTATAGTTGTCAAAAACTATAGAGTAGGTTTTTAAATTCATTCATATTATTTAAGTATTCAAATATTTTAATTGTGAAAATATTTGATGATTATATGTACTTTCTTACGAAATCGCCATTTTAAAGCGCTTTCTTGATATAATTTAAGTGTAAATTTAGGTCAAGGAGATGATAGTGATGACTAAAGGGAATCATGAAGCTCAAACGCAAAGTCAACATTCACAAAGTAAAAAGGCATACAAGCCATTATGGATTATCATCAGTTTTGCTTTATTAATAGGGATTTTATTATTACCAACACCTGCAGGATTACCTATTATGGCGAAAGCAGCACTTGCAATCTTAGCATTCGCAGTTATCATGTGGGTGACTGAAGCAGTTTCTTATCCTGTTTCAGCTGTACTTATTCTTGGATTGATTATTTTATTATTAGGTTTAAGTCCAGTTCAGAATTTAAGTGAAAAGCTAGGCAACCCTAAAAGTGGCGATGCAATATTAAAAGGTAGTGAGTTGCTAGGTACTAATAACGCTCTTTCACATGCATTTAGTGGTTTTTCAACTTCTGCAGTGGCACTAGTCGCAGCTGCATTATTCCTTGCAGCAGCAATGCAAGAGACCAATTTACATAAGCGATTAGCATTACTCGTACTCTCTATAGTTGGAAATAAAACGAGAAATATAGTCATCGGAGCTATTTTGGTATCTATCGTTTTAGCTTTCTTTGTACCCTCAGCAACGGCACGTGCTGGCGCAGTTGTACCTATACTACTTGGTATGATTGCAGCGTTTAATATGAGTAAAGAGAGTAAGTTAGCATCCTTGCTCATTATTACCTCAGTTCAAGCTGTTTCAATTTGGAATATCGGTATTAAAACAGCTGCCGCTCAAAATATTGTAGCTATCAATTTCATTAATCAGAATTTAGGCCATGATGTATCATGGGGAGAGTGGTTCTTATACGCAGCGCCATGGTCAATATTAATGTCAATTGCTTTATACTTTATCATGGTTAAAGTGATGCCACCTGAAAGAGATGCTATAGAAGGCGGAAAGGAATTAATTAAAAAAGAATTGAAAGACTTAGGTCCTGTTAGTGCAAGAGAATGGCGTTTGATAGTCATCTCAATTTTGTTATTACTCTTTTGGTCTACTGAAAAAGTACTTCACCCAATTGATTCTGCTTCTATCACATTAATTGCGCTAGGCGTTATGTTAATGCCAAAAGTCGGTGTAATTACTTGGAAAGGTGTAGAAAAGAAAATCCCTTGGGGAACAATTATCGTCTTTGGTGTTGGAATTTCGCTAGGTAATGTACTATTAAAAACAGGAGCAGCCCAATGGTTAAGTGACCAAACATTCGGTTTAATGGGGCTGAAAGGTCTCCCTATTATTGCAACGATTGCGTTAATTACGCTATTTAATATATTAATTCATTTAGGATTCGCAAGTGCCACAAGTTTATCTTCCGCACTTATTCCAGTATTTATTTCATTAACATCAACGTTACATTTAGGAGACCATGCGATAGGATTTGTATTAATTCAACAATTTGTAATTAGTTTCGGATTCTTATTACCTGTAAGTGCGCCTCAAAATATGCTCGCATACGGAACAGGTACATTTACTGTAAAAGATTTCTTAAAAGCTGGTATTCCATTAACCATAGTCGGTTACATTCTAGTCATTATATTTAGTTTAACCTATTGGAAATGGTTAGGATTAGTTTAGAAAGATTTGCATACTATCTTATGTTTTGAATAGGAGGTTGAGACATCATTGATGATCTCAGCCTCCTTTAACATATTGGCAGTAGAGACTTGAATTGAAAATGCGCTTAAATCAAGGTCCTATCATTACTAGCCATCCTTGCCGACGGGGCCCCAACATAGTAAATTTTAAAAAAAGAAATTCGGCAAACATGCGAATTGGGTGCAGACAACGAAATTAATTTTGTTAAAGTGTATTTCCGCTCCTATTTGTTGTCTATTTCATAGGAAAATTGTGTAGTATTGGAGACTTCATTTTAGGGTATAAAGATAAAAAGATCTTAATGTTAGGTGGTAGCAACGATGAAAGTAGGTGTCATTTTAAATAGAGTGTTTAGACTTGAAAATAACCCATTGTTTGAGTACATCTCTCAAAATAAGGAAGATATAGATCAATGCTATTTCATCATTCCTCAAGAAAAGTTTGATAAAGAAGCGGAAATGAAGGCAAATTATTATTATGGTACATTGCAAAAGTTTGTGGATACGTTGCATGACTACGATATTCAACCGTTTCTTGTAGATTATGATGAACTTACTCATTTTTGCAAAGATAAAGGGATATCCGAGGTTGTCTTGGCAGGAGATATTATGAGTTACCATGAAGAAAAGTATGATATTTTACAGCAAAGTGCGTCCTTTAAAAATGAAGGCATATCTGTGGTTTCAGTAAGAGCGAATCATTATTTTAAACCGAGTAAAACACGCAATAATAAAGGAGAACCATATAAAGTATTCACAAGTTTTTATAAAAAATGGCGACCTTATTTAATGAAAAGATCAGTATTTAGCTATGATATTAAAGATATCGCAAAAATGGGTGTCAAATCACAACAAAAGGTAAAAGGTGATTATAGTCAATACGGTATAAGTGAGGCAGATGCTCAGTATCGGTGGTCTGACTTTTTAGATAAAGATATTGAAAACTATAATACTAACCGAGAATATTTGCCTGAAGTGCTCACAAGTCAGTTAAGTATTTATTTAGCTTACGGCGTTTTGGATATTATTCAAATATTCAACGATTTGCTTGAGAATTATGACAAGGATGAGCAGAATTACGAATCTTTTATTCGTGAGTTAATTTTTAGAGAATTTTATTATGTATTAATGACGTATTACCCTGAAACAGCGCATCAATCATTTAAAGACAAATATCGTGATTTGCAGTGGTCATATAATAAAGAAAATTTCAATTTATGGAAAGAAGGGAAAACAGGATTTCTTATTATTGATGCGGCTATGGGAGAACTTAATACGACAGGTTATATGCATAATCGTATGAGAATGGTCGTTTCTCAATTTCTCACTAAAGATTTATTTATCGATTGGACTTGGGGTGAGGAGTACTTTAGACAAAAACTCATTGATTATGATTCTGCTTCAAATGTGCACGGTTGGCAATGGTCGGCTTCAACTGGCACAGATGCGGTGCCTTATTTTAGAATGTTTAATCCAGTGAGACAAAGTGAACGCTTTGATAAAGATGCTTTATATATTAAAAAGTTCGTACAAACACTGAATGATATCGATGCAAAATATTTACATGATACACATAAATACGAACGTCAAATCAAAGAACAAGGGATAGAACTAGGTAAGGATTATCCTAAACAAATCGTCAATCACAGTGAAAGCAGAACACACGTGATGTCAGAATTTAAGGCGTTAGAATAAAGAAAATTATGCCCCTCCATTATAGTGATCGATAATGGAAGGGCATAATTTATGTTCTGATTGCTATGCTTTTAAATTATTTTAATATGAAAAGACAAATATATACTGCTACATACTCCAGTAAAGTAAGAATATACATATATTTAAGTCTTAATTTAATGTTAAGTGGCACTTCCCAGTTCGGATAACGTCTTTCGTAGTAAAAGACTTGCATAAGAAATAAACCGATACCTAAAGGTAAGCACATTAATAAGATGCTTTGAGTATAACTAAAACCTATATCATGCCAAAAATGCCCGACGATAAGCTGTAGAACGATGAGAATAATGATTAAAAGCGTAATATTGAAAATCATTTTTGTAATCTCACCCCTTTAACAATTAAGGCCAGTACAGCTTGCATCAAGACCATTAAAAGTACAAACATGAAAGTTTTTAAACTAAATACTGAGAGGACTTCTGTCACGATTTTTAGTGGTTCATTAATTAAATAAACCGTATGAAGTCTTAAAAATCGGCCTATATAAATACCTAATCCATTTAAGAACATAAGTACAACAATTAGTGCGCGGTTCAACCATACATGAGATGTAAAATGTTCTATCTCCATAAATATGAGAATCATGACATACATTGCTAAAAAGACACCTAGCATAAGATATGTGAAGAATATCCATTCAGTAAGATTCAATCCCACTAGAAAGTTAAATTGAAATTGGTTTAAATGTATTAAATCAGTAATCATATAAAAGGTATTAGGTACTAATAGTAAGAATACAAGTCCGAAAATAATAAATAACGGCCACTCGAATGCTTTTTTAGGTTTAAAGAGCTTTAAAAGTAAACATAATTCAAAAGGAATATATGCTAAAAATAAATTAAGCGTCATAAAGTTAAAGACTCTCGTTTCTGCTAACGAGATGGTAAATAAAATAATAAAGTATATCCTTGCAATATAACGTGGTTGCACTGTCATGCACTACTTTCCTAAAGTTTTAAAAAATTTGATAGTCGGATTTTAATGATAACTTTTAACCTAAGGCATATCAAATAATATGAGTATCGAATGATTTACAGTCTATCATTATTAAATGAAAGGTGAAGAAAATAGTTATGAAGGGTCTAATAAATTTAAACCTATCTCTTTGTTATGGATGCGATTGATATCGAGTGAAGTCATTGTAATGATAATTTCAGCAGTAGCAGAAACAATTGCTTTAGTCAGATGACCGCTGAGGGTTTCATATTGTTGAGTTCCAAATGTAGCGTGTAAATGTGCAAATGGTTTATCATCAATGTGTGAGATATTGCCTAGTAAGCTTATTAATTCTAATGGTTCTTTAATGTCTTTCGCTTCATATTCTTGTGTATTTAAGTTATAGAAATTTAAAGTTACAGCATCACATGCACCAATGCCACTTACTGAACCGAATTTACCATTATATTGTTGTGCGATTTTTGTGACTGAGCCTATAATGTCTTCCCCTTTTTCTAATACAAGTACAATTGTGTTGCCTTCAGTTTGATATTTCATAACATAACCCCCTTTGTTTGATAACTTTTATAAGTAAAAGTATACAGTGAAAAAAGGTGAAATGCTTAAATTTTAATGATGAGCTATTGTAATATGATATTGAAATAGTATACAATGTAGAAACTTTTAGTTACTTAAGTAATGAAACTACGTTTATTTAACTATTTATAAATATAAAGAATTAGCTAAAACTAAGATTTAATATGAAATATCTTCAGAAAATTTATATAGAGAGGAGGTCACTTTATGAAAAAACAATTATTTACACTCTACTTCAATATTTTCCTTATATTTTTAGGAATAGGTCTTGTGATTCCAGTGTTACCCGTTTATTTAAAAGATTTGGGATTAAAAGGTAGTGATTTAGGTTTACTAGTTGCTGCATTTGCTTTGTCTCAAATGATTATTTCACCATTCGGCGGAACATTGGCAGATAAATTAGGAAAGAAACTCATTATTTGTATTGGACTCGTTTTATTCTCAATATCTGAATTTATGTTTGCTGCAGGACAAACATTTACAATATTAATCATCTCTCGTGTACTAGGGGGATTTAGTGCAGGAATGGTAATGCCTGGTGTCACAGGAATGATTGCTGACATCTCTCCAGGTGCAGATAAAGCGAAAAATTTTGGCTATATGTCTGCAATTATTAATTCAGGATTTATTTTAGGTCCTGGATTTGGCGGTTTCTTAGCTGAATTTTCTCATAGACTTCCGTTCTATTTTGCCGGAACTTTAGGTGCCATCGCGTTTATCATGTCTCTTGTTTTAATTCATAATCCTAAAAAAGAAACGACAGATGGTTTCCATCAATATCAACCTGAATTACTCACTAAAATCAATTGGAAAGTCTTTATCACGCCTGTCATTTTAACGTTAGTATTAGCCTTTGGTTTATCAGCATTTGAAACATTGTTCTCTTTATATACATCAGATAAAGCTAACTATACGCCTCAAGACATTTCTATTGCGATTACAGGCGGTGGAATATTTGGCGCATTATTCCAAGTATTCTTCTTTGATAAATTTATGAAGTATTTATCAGAGCTTAACTTCATTGCCTGGTCATTATTATATTCAGCAATTGTTCTTGTTATGCTCGTTGTTGCTAATGGTTACTGGACGATTATGGTTATCAGTTTTATTGTGTTTATTGGATTCGATATGATACGTCCTGCACTAACCAATTATTTCTCTAATATAGCAGGAGATCGACAAGGTTTTGCAGGTGGACTTAACTCGACATTCACGAGTATGGGGAATTTCGTCGGTCCACTTGTAGCAGGTGCATTATTCGATATTAACTTAGAATTTCCGATTTACATGGCCATTGCAGTGTCTTTATGTGGAATTGTAATTATCTTTATTGAAAAGGGCCTAAGATCAAAGCGTAAGAAAACACAGCAATCATAATAATGAAGTATTTTAATCTCAAAGAAACAAGATTTAAGTTTTCTTTGGGATTTTTTAATATGTTTGCGATTGAGGAACATTTATAATGATTTCTACATATTTTATAGTCAAAAACCGAAAAATTAAATTTGATTAAGCATGCTTAATGCGTCTTTTATGTAACAAAAATAACAACTTCAGTAAAATTCATGTTACAAATATTACAATCTATTTAAATTGCAACCTACATATCTTTTTATGAAAATTATTATGTTAAGATAGATGAAAATCTCAAGAGAAATGTGGGTAAGGAGATGAATTTGAAAAATTTATTATTAAGTATTGTAGCAGTTATACTATCTATTTGTTTAGTAGGATTAATCTTCCTAGCTACAAATCAAAATGCTTTAGCAAAAGTACACCAAACGATATGTACATTTTCAAAAGCAAATAAAGTTTCTTACATCGAAGATACATTTAATTTACATTCAAACTATACTGCAAAAGCATCAGAAAAAGACGAAAACGACAAGAGTAAGCAAATCAATAATAAAAACTACAATAAAAAAGTTGATAACGGTCAAACTTCTTATGATTTCACACCACAAGAGTGTAATGTTATTGCTTTGAATTATGCAAACAATCATTTGAACACGAATTACGAAATTGACCATATGCACAGTCAATCACCAACTTCGGAATATGCTTTTACAGATATGCATGGTAAACATGAAACAGATATTACTGTCGATAAAAATGGGCACGTGAATACTAAAAGATTGTACACACATTAACAATCACTCTTTCAGATTAAACAGGAAGAGTGATTTTTATTATGTGAATGTCCAATGCGTAGTTGAAATGACTGAATGACTGGTTAAATGATTCTTCCATTACATGATAAAATAGTTATCGAATGAAGTTATAATATTGAAGGTGAAAAAGATGGCTAAAACGAAAAAGACCAATGCGATGCGTATGCTAGATCGTGCAAAAATTGATTATGAAACTAACACTTATGAAGTAACCGAGAAACATCAACACGGTGAGCAAATTGCCAAAATGGTAGGGGCAAATGTTGAAGAAGTTTATAAAACGCTTGTATTAGAAAATGCGAATCATGAACACTTTGTCTTTGTTATTCCAGTCAATGCATCATTAGATATGAAACAGGCCGCGCACGTAGTTAACGAGAAAAAGCTTAATTTAATGCCACTAGATCAATTAAAACAAGTCACTGGGTACGTAAGAGGCGGATGTTCGCCAATTGGGATGAAACATTTATTCAAGACCACTATTGATCGTTCTGCTCAAAATTTGGATAAAATTTATGTGAGTGGTGGTCAACGTGGTATGCAGATTATCATTAAAGTCGAAGATTTAATTAAAATGACAGAAGCACAAGTTGCACATATTACACACGATTAACTTGGTAAAATATAATATTGTGATTGATTTTGAAAGTATGAATCACAACCATTTAAATGGTTTAAACCTTGATATTACAGTCAGAAATAAAAACACCTCATAAAAAGGGTGTTTTTTATTTTGTCACAAAATGAATGTTTTTGATTGTTTTTGGCAATTTATGATTGAAAAATGTAAGCGTACTCATTATAATAATGATTGAGATGGGGTGACAAGATGATTTCAGAAAAACGTCATGATTTGATATTACAAGAATTAACTAAAAAAGACTTTTTAACACTCCAAGAATTAATTGATCGCACGGATTGTAGTGCCTCAACGATTAGAAGAGATTTATCTAAACTACAAAAGATTGGGAAATTACAACGTGTTCATGGTGGTGCAACGCTCAATCAAAATCGAGTAGTAGAACCTGGCTTATCTGAAAAATTGACTCAGAATTTACGTGAAAAGCAAGAAATAGGTAAACGTGCTGCGCAAGAGATACAAGATAATGAATGTATCTTTTTAGATGCAGGGTCTTCAACTTTTGAAATGATTCAATATATAGATGCCAAAGATATCATCGTTGTAACAAATGGTATGACGCATGTTGAGCAACTTTTGAAATATGGGATAAAAACACTAATGATAGGCGGACAAGTGAAAGAAACGACCATGGCAACAGTTGGTGCAAATGCATTGGAAACGTTAAGAAGATATTGTTTTGATCGCGCATTTATCGGAATGAATGGTATTGATTTGAAATACGGATTTACCACTCCGGATGAACAAGAAGCGTTGATTAAAGAAACGGCAATGAAACTTTCAAATGATAAGTACATATTAGTAGATCAAACGAAATTTAACCAAGTGTACTTTGCAAGAGTACCTAAGTCAGAAGGGATTAAAATCATTACATCTCAGAAGGCATTTAAAAATAAAGTGACAGAGGAATATCTAAGCGAATATCACTTTGTAGGAGGTAAGTCATGATTTATACAGTAACATTTAATCCTTCCATCGATTACATCATGTTTACGGATGGGTTTAATTTAAAAGGATTAAATAGAGCAACCGCAACATATAAATTTGCAGGAGGTAAAGGTATCAATGTCTCAAGAGTACTTAAAACTTTAGATGTTGATTCTACTGCATTAGGTTTTGCTGGAGGATTTCCAGGAGAATTTATTTCTAAAACATTAGAAGATAGTCAAATCCAAACAGATTTTATTCAAGTAGATGAAGATACGCGTATTAATGTGAAACTTAAATCAGGTCAAGAGACCGAAATCAATGCACCAGGACCTAAAGTCACTGATGAACAATTTCAAGCGCTTCTAACAAAGATTAGAAATACAACAAGTGACGATACGGTCATTGTAGCGGGTAGCGTACCCAATAGTATTCCAAGTGATGCATATGCTCAAATAGCTGAAATCACTAAAGATACTGGCGCTAAACTTGTTGTAGATGCGGAAAAGGATTTAGTCGAAACAGTATTACCTTATCAACCACTTTTCATTAAACCCAATAAAGATGAACTCGAAGTGATGTTTAATACAACGGTAACGAGTGATGAAGACGTTGTTAAATATGGTAAGGAAATTCTTAAAATGGGTGCTCAATCCGTCATTATCTCGTTAGGTGGCGATGGTGCAATTTATGTAGATAAAAAGCAAAGTATTAAAGCCGTGAACCCTCAAGGGCAAGTAGTCAATACTGTTGGTTCTGGCGATAGTACAGTTGCAGGGATGGTTGCTGGCTTAGCCTCAGGTTTATCTATCCAAGACGCTTTCAAACAAGCAGTCGCTTCAGGAACAGCTACTGCATTTGATGAAGATTTAGCAACGAGGGATGCTATAGAAAAAATTAAATCTCAAGTTACAATTTCTGTACTTGATGGGGAGTGAAATAAATGAGAATCACAGAACTATTAACAAAAGACACAATCGCAATGGATTTATCTGCCTCAGATAAAAATGGTGTCATCGATGAGCTTGTAAATCAATTAGATAAAGCAGGAAAACTAAGTGATGTAGCGTCATTCAAAGAAGCAATTCACAATCGTGAATCACAAAGTACAACAGGTATTGGAGAAGGGATTGCTATTCCTCATGCCAAGGTAGCAGCGGTTAAATCACCAGCAATTGCCTTTGGGAAGTCTAAAGAAGGCGTGGATTACCAAAGTTTAGATATGCAACCTGCACACTTATTCTTTATGATTGCTGCACCAGAAGGTGGCGCTCAAACACATTTAGATGCACTAGCTAAACTTTCAGGCATTTTAATGGATGAAAATGTTCGCGAAAGATTAATACATGCTGAATCACCTGAAAAAGTATTGCAAATTATTGATGAAGCGGATGATGAAGCAACAAAAGAGGAAGAAGCAGAAGCGCAAGAGAATGAATCAAATGCAGTAGGAGCTACTGCTGGAAGTACAGATTCAGATCAAAGCGATGAGCCATATGTATTAGCTGTGACGGCTTGTCCAACAGGTATTGCACATACGTATATGGCACGCGATGCTTTGAAAAAACAAGCCGAAAAAATGGGTGTCAAAATTAAAGTAGAAACTAACGGTTCAAGTGGTGTTAAAAATCACTTAACAGAGCAAGACATTGAACGTGCTACAGGAATTATCGTAGCAGCTGATGTTCATGTTGAGACAGATCGTTTCAATGGAAAAAATGTGGTGGAAGTTCCAGTTGCGGACGGAATTAAACGTCCAGAAGAATTAATTAACACAGCATTAGACACAAACCGTAAACCATTTGTTGCTCGTGGCGATAGTGCTAGAGGCAATAAAGATGAAAAAGAAGAAAAACTGAGCCCTGGTAAAGCATTTTACAAACACTTAATGAATGGTGTTTCAAATATGTTACCACTTGTTATCGCTGGTGGTATTTTAATGGCAATTGTGTTCTTATTCGGAGCAAACTCTTTCGATCCTAAAAGTTCAGAACATAATGCGTTTGCTGAACAATTATGGAATATTGGTAAAAATAGTGCCTTCGCATTGATTATCCCAGTATTAGCAGGTTTCATCTCTCGTAGTATTTCAGATAAACCAGGTTTTGCTGCAGGTTTAGTTGGTGGTATGCTAGCTATTTCTGGCGGATCAGGATTTATTGGTGGTATTATTGCTGGTTTCCTAGCAGGTTACTTAACACAAGGAATTAAATATATTACGCGTAAATTACCTCAAGCAGTTGAAGGTTTAAAACCAACATTAATCTATCCAGTACTTTCAGTAACAATCACTGGTTTACTAATGGTATATATATTCAATCCACCCGCATCATGGCTCAATCATTTATTACTTCATGGTTTAAATAGCTTATCTGGCTCAAATATCATGTTACTAGGTTTAGTGATTGGTGCAATGATGGCTATCGATATGGGGGGACCATTTAACAAAGCGGCATATGTCTTCGCAACAGCGGCATTAACTGAAGGAAATGCTGCACCAATAACAGCAGCTATGATTGGTGGTATGATTCCACCATTAGCGATTGCGACAGCTATGTTAATCTTTAGAAAGAAATTTACGAAAGAACAAAAAGGTTCAATTGTTCCAAACTATGTGATGGGATTATCATTCATTACTGAAGGTGCTATCCCATTTGCAGCAGCCGACCCATTACGTGTAATTCCATCAATGATGGTTGGTTCAGGTGTTGCTGGTGCACTCGCCCTAAGTTTAGGTTCAAGAATTAATGCGCCACATGGCGGTATCATTGTTATACTTGCGACAGACTTTAGTCATTTTCTACAAACATTGCTTGCATTAGTTGTAGGTACATTGATTTCAGCATTATTATATGGTTTCTTAAAACCTAAAGTAACTGAAAATGAAATTCAAGCTTCTGAAGCAATGGATGAATAATAGAATTACGACAAGCTCTTGCCAAAATTAATGTAGTTGGCAGGGGCTTTTTATATTAAATGAAACTTTATGGAACATGACAACAATGTTAATCTTCAGAAAAAGTTGAGTAGATTCAAATAGAAATAAATGATATAGCGCGTAAAGAAAGCTATAATAAAATAGCTGAAGAATCATTAGATAATACAAAGAAAAGAAGGTTTCAATCATGTCAGAATATGTAATTACGAACGGGAAAGTATATACAGAAAATCAAGTGATCGACAAAGGATTCGTTCATATTAAAGACGGAAAAATCGCAGACGTAGGTGAAGGGCATTTTCAAGAAGTAGCCTCTCAAGATTCAATTCAACGTATTGATGCGGAGGGGCGACATATTGTGCCTGGATTTATAGATATCCATATTCATGGCGGATATGGAGAGGATGCAATGGATGCGTCTTATGAAGGATTACAACATTTGGCAGAATCTTTATTATCAGAAGGGACAACATCTTTCTTGGCAACAACGATGACGCAGTCGACTGACAATATTAACCGTGCACTAAAAAATATTGCCGAATATCAATCGCAACAAGATGAACATTCTGCTGCTGAAATCGTAGGAATTCATCTCGAAGGTCCATTTATTTCTGAACATAAAGTAGGCGCACAACATCCAAAATATGTACAAAGACCTTCAGTTGAACAAATTCATGCCTTTCAAAATGTGGCTAATGGTTTAATCAAAATTATCACATTTGCACCTGAGGTAGACAATGCTAAAGAAACGTTGAATGCTATGAAAGATGATATTATTTTTTCAATAGGCCATACCGTAGCAACGTTCGATGAGGCAAATGAAGCTATCAAACACGGCGCGAAACATATCACACATTTATATAATGCAGCAACAGGATTTGCACATCGTGAACCAGGCGTGTTTGGTGCTGCTTGGTTAAATAAAGGTTTAAATACTGAAATGATTGTAGACGGTGTGCACTCACATCCTGCGTCTATAGCGCTCGCATATAAACTTAAAGGCAATGAACATTGTTATCTAATTACAGATGCGATGAGAGCTAAAGGAATGCCTGAAGGAGAGTATGATTTAGGTGGTCAAAATGTCATCGTTAAAGGTAAAGAAGCACGTCTTGCTAGTGGCGCACTAGCTGGTAGTATCTTGAAAATGAACGAAGGCCTTCAAAATTTAATGACATATACTGATGATAAACTAGAGAACTTATGGAGAGTAACAAGTTTAAATCAGGCAATTACTTTAGGTATCGATGATGTTAAAGGAAGTATAAAAATGGGTAAAGATGCAGATATTGTGATATTAGATGATGATTGCAATGTCATTAATACAATTAAAAATGGTGAGTGCCATCATTTTGATAAATAAAGTGTTTTATTGAATGGGGTAATTGTTTCCATTATAATGTAGCATTAGGTTTATATTTAACATTCTAGAAACGAAATATGATAAAATAGAAGAAATTACATTTTTTTCGGGGGTGTCACAATGGGAAGGTCTTAACATGTAGTCGTCGCTTGAGTATAAAAGATGATTTCAATACGTGTTACCCATGGGTGGCACATATAATATGGAGGTGAATCCCTAGAAATAGGGAATTAATTGGAAACTTCGACCATAATTAGTTTAATCACATTTTTTCTTTTGATTGCATTAACAACGGTATTCGTTGGATCAGAATTCGCACTTGTTAAAGTGAGATCGACACGAATTGAACAATTAGTTGAAGAAGGAAATAGAAGCGCTAAAATAGTAAAAAAAATGATTGCTAATCTAGACTATTATTTATCGGCATGCCAGTTAGGTATTACGGTGACTTCATTAGGTTTAGGTTGGTTAGGGGAGCCTACATTTGAAAAGTTATTGCATCCTCTATTCGATTTATTACATTTACCTGATGCGTTAACAACGACAATTTCGTTTGTTATCTCATTTATTGTAGTGACTTATTTACATGTGGTATTAGGTGAATTAGCGCCTAAATCATTTGCGATTCAACACACTGAACAACTTGCATTACTTTATTCAAGACCACTTTATTACTTTGGTAATATTATGAAACCGTTAATTTGGTTAATGAATGGTTCAGCACGTGTAATTGTTAGAATGTTTGGTTTTGATCCTGATGCGCAAACCGATGCGATGTCAGAAGAAGAAATTAAAATTATTATAAATAATAGTTATAACGGCGGAGAAATCAATCAGACAGAGCTTGCATATATGCAGAATATCTTTTCATTTGATGAACGTCATGCCAAAGATATCATGGTGCCACGTACTCAAATGATCACCCTTAATGAACCATTTAACGTGGATGAATTACTTGAAACAATTAAAGAACATCAATTTACTCGCTATCCAATTACAGAGGATGGGGATAAAGACCATGTCAAAGGATTTATTAACGTTAAGGAATTTTTAACAGAATATGCTTCAGGAAAGCCTATCAAAATTGCAAATTACATTCATGAATTACCAATGATTTCTGAAACAACACGTATAAGTGATGCGCTTATTCGTATGCAAAGAGAACATGTCCATATGAGTCTAATCATTGATGAATATGGTGGTACGGCAGGTATCTTAACAATGGAAGATATCTTAGAAGAGATTGTTGGTGAAATTCGAGATGAGTTTGATGATGATGAGGTCAATGATATCGTTAAACTTGATGATTCTACCTATCAAATTAACGGTCGTGTACTACTAGACGACTTGAACGAACAATTTGGTATTGAATTTGAAGATTCCGAAGATATTGATACGATTGGCGGTTGGCTTCAATCACGTAATACCAACTTACAAAAAGATGATTACGTAGATACAGAATTTGATCGTTGGATTATTACTGAAGTCGATAATCATCAAATTATATGGATTAATTTAAAATATGAATTTAACCAATCAAGACCAACGATGGATGAAGAATCTGACGATGATCATTCTGAATCATAAAAGTAAAGCCTTAATAGGTTGAGAATTAAACTTAAATAATTATTAGCTTCTAGTCAGCTTGGCTCTAAGGTGATTTCTTATATAGAAATCGTCTTAGAGCTTTTTCAATATTTAAATGATGAAAATGTGCAAATAAACACTTTATTTGTGTGGTAAATAGGCCATAGGTTATGCTTATTGAGACGTACAGAACTATAGTTAAGGATGAATCATACTTATTTAGAGAAAGGTTTTCATTTTCAAGATGAATCTGCATCGGTAAGTATTTAAATGAAGATGTATAAATAAAGGAGAGATACATAGAATGGTTAATGATACGCAAGTCTTAAATAATGGGTACCCAATGCCGTCGATCGGATTAGGTGTATACAAGATCACTGATGAAGAAATGGACAATGTAGTAAAAACTGCATTAGACGCTGGTTATCGTGCATTCGACACAGCATATTTCTATGGAAATGAAGTGGCTTTAGGTAAAGCTTTAAACAATTCTGAAATGAATCGTGACGAATTATTTATCACTTCAAAGTTATGGAATGATTATCAAGGTTATGACAGTACCATTGAATACTTTAATCGCTCACTAGAGAACTTAGGTTTAGATTACATTGATTTATTCTTAATTCACTGGCCTTGTGAAAAGGATGGCTTATTTATTGAATCTTATAAAGCGTTGGAAAAGTTATATGAAGAAGGTAAAGTAAAAGCGATTGGTGTGTGTAACTTTAAGGAACATCATTTGAAAAAGTTAATGGACGCAACGGATGTTGTACCTCAAGTTAATCAGATTGAATTGCATCCTTATTTTAACCAAAAAGAGGTGCAAGAATTCTGTGATGAACATGATATTAAAGTCACTGCGTGGATGCCTTTAATGAGAAATAGAGGTCTCTTAGATCATCCAACCATTGTAGATATTGCACAACGACATGGTAAAACACCTGCCCAAGTTGTATTACGTTGGCATTTGGCACATGATCGAATCATTATTCCAAAATCTAAGACGCCAGAACGTATTCGAGAAAACTTTGATATTTTAGACTTTAATTTAGAACTTACAGAGGTAGCGGAGATTGATAGTTTAAACAAAAATGCACGTCAGGGTAAAGATCCTGATGACGTAAGTATTGGCGATTTAAAGTAGTTGGATAGGTAAGTTATACTGGTGAAGCGTTTAGGATTAAAAACTTTGATTAATTACATTATTTTTTGAAGTGAAAACGTCTATTATTTAATAATAATGAACAATTACAAATATTTAGCTAAAGTTAAGATTATGTAAATGAATAGTTTTGGCTAGAATATACTATTAAGAAATTGATAAAATATTATTAAATAACTTTATAGAAAAGGATGTAATTAAATGAAAATCAGAGTCATCGTTCCGTGTTATAACGAAGGCGAAGTCGTATTAAAGACATATGACAAGTTGACTGAAATTATGACAGAAGATAGTTTAGTCAAAAATTATGAATACGATTTACTGTTTATTGACGATGGTAGCAAGGATAATACAATCGATCATTTACAAAATCTTGCTGCTTATGATTCTCATGTCAAATTCCTTTCATTTAGTAGAAATTTCGGTAAAGAAGCCGCGATGATAGCTGGTTATCAAAATAGTATCAATCATGATGCAGTCGTAATGATTGATGGTGATTTACAACATCCTCCAGAATATATTCCTCACATGATTGAAGGGTTTATAGAAGGATATGATCAAGTTATTGCTAAAAGAGATCGTGAAGGTGAGAACTTCGCACGTAAATCCATGTCACGATTATATTATAAAATAATCAACGCTTTCGTGGAGGACGTTCAATTTGAAGATGGCGTGGGTGACTTTAGATTACTCAGTCAACGCGCAGTTCAAGCACTGACATCACTTGATGAATATAATCGATTTTCAAAAGGATTGTTCGAATGGATAGGATATAATACTAAAGTCTTTACCTATGAGAATGTGACGCGTGAAGCAGGAGAGTCAAAATGGACGTTTAGAAAACTTTTAAATTATGGTATTGATGGATTAATATCATTCAATAATAAACCTTTACGTATGATGATTTACTTAGGTATGTTTACATTTTCAATCAGTATCTTATACATTATCTATCTATTAATTAATATTATAATCTCAGGTATCAATATTCCAGGATATTTCACTACAATTGCTGCCATACTCTTACTGGGAGGAATACAACTGATATCTATTGGTGTGATAGGTGAATATATCGGTCGTATTTATTATGAAGTTAAACGCAGACCGAAATATATTGTTCAGGCGACAAACCTTAAACCATCTGATAATGAAAATAAAACTGAAGAAGAACGTTCTGACAATCAAACGTCTCATTTTAAAGCTAAAGATGATTACTATCAATTTAGCGATTATCATAAAGATAGTGCACTTAAACAATCAAGTCATCAAGCTAATAATGAAGAAGAACAATATAAAGAACATGTCCATTAAAATAATGAAAAGGACAAAAATATTAATAGCGATAAGACGGTTTCAAATAGAAATCATCTTATCGCTATTTTAATGTGATGAAATATCAAATTTCTTTAACTTGAGTGTCATTGTAGTTCCCACATTAAGTTCACTTCCAACAATGATTGATCCATCAATTTGTTGAGCAAGTTCATTAGCAATGTACAATCCTAATCCTGAACCACCTGTTTTAGTATTTCTTGAGTCTTCTACTCTGAAAGTCCGCTCAAAAATACGAGATTGAAGTTCAGGTACAATTCCAATACCTTCATCTTTAATTGCGATGTTGATACAATCGTTTTCTTCATTTTCAGAAATAATAATATCGATGCGACTACCATAATTAGAAAACTTTAAAGCGTTCTCTAATAAATTAGTCAAAATACGTTCTAATGGAGGTCGATATTGGTAGAATGCATCAATATTGTTACTGAAATTGACCTCTAGTGTTCGATTCTCTTGCTTAATTCGTTGTTCATAAGTTTGAAGAATAGTGACTAGTAATTGGTCGAGTTGAATTAATTCCAAAGGATAAGAACGACCAGTGTTAAGTGAAATCACGTGCGTCATGTCATCGAATAATGTAGAAAGACGATTTGCTTGTTTAATGAGTACGTCATAAGCAGCGTGAACTTCTTGTTTCTCACTAATGACCCCGTCGCGTAATCCTTCTGTATATGAGAGAATTCCTGCGAGTGGCGTTTTTAAATCATGGGCAAGATTTTGAATAATTTCCGTTTTTTCCTGTTGTTCGTTTTTAATCATGTCCATTTGTTTAGTGATTGCGTCTGCCATCTTGTTAAATGAATCATTAAGTTCTTTAATTTCTCTTGGAGATTGAAATGTATCATCGTCAATTAAATGCTCGTCGTTAACGAATTGCTTTGTCTTGATGTTGAATTGTTTAATTTTCTGGATTAATGGCGTAATAAAAATACTACAAATTGAAAGTGTTAAACAACTTGTTATCATTGTCGTAATGGTTAATGTGAAGGTCATATGACCGTTGAACCACATCAGTTTGTATGCAATGACAAGTATAATGGTAGTTAAGAGTACACTTGAAATGACGCCGATGGTAATTTGGCTACGAATAGAGAACATGCTTATCGGCTCCTTTCAAATTTATATCCTAACCCCCATACTGTTGTAATTGTATATGTGATGAAATGATGTTTCTCTAATTTTTCACGTATTCTATGGATATGAACGTTGACAGTATTGGCGTCTTCATAATAGTCATATCCCCAAACCTTTTCTAAAAGTTCGGATTTAGATATGACATCATTTTCTCGCGAAGCCAGATACCATAGTAATTCAAATTCTTTTATACGCATAGGAATTTCTTGATTATCTATAGTTAATGTTTTACTTGAATTATTTAATATTAATCCATTAAATTCGAGTTGTTCTATTCTATTAGAAGATTGATATTTACTAATTCGCGTGAGTAGGTTATTTGTTCGTAATACGAGTTCTCTAGGACTAAACGGTTTCTTAACATAATCATCTGCGCCTAGTGTAAGTGCATAGATTGTGTCGTGTTCCTGTGTTTTAGCCGTTAAGTAAATAAAAGGAATATCAAGTTGCTTTGCTTTCATTTCTTTAACAATATCGTAACCAGAAACTTCAGGCATCATGATATCTAAAATCATGACATCGATGTCTGATGATAATAATTGGATTGCTTCTTTTCCATTCGTTGTCGTAGTGACTTGATAGCCCTCATATTCAAAGTATGTTTGGCATATATCTACAATGTCTTGCTCATCATCCACGATCAGTAAATGTGTCATGCTTGTCTTCACCTCGGTTGTTACGTTCTCTCAAATGAGTGATAACTTCTTTAAGTGAAACTTTATTTAGTAATGAGTGACTCATCAATAAAATAATAAAGAAAGCTAATTGTAGAGGGTACGTAAAAATCATATCTGCTAAGATATAATTTATCATAACAAAGGCGCCAAAGAAACTTGCAGCATATGCGAAGACGCCTAAGATGAGTCCTAAACCGATAGCCATTTCTCCTAACGGAATGATAAAATTAAACAAACCTGTTGAATGTGAGACGATATTTTCAAAGAACCATTTATACCATTGAGGTGAATCGGTATTATCACGAATGACAGGCACTAATCCATTTAAAGTAAAATCTCCCGTAAATTTTTCCAAGCCTTGTCTGAAAATCACAATACCTGAAATAATACGAATGATAATAATGATTAATAAACTTAATTTCTTCATAGTTAATCCTCTCTCTTTCTCTAGTTGCAAACGTATGAATAAGCTAATTTAAGTTATTTCAATTTCGCTCCACCGAAAATAACATGTGCCTTTTCGCAATAAATTGTAACTTCATTGTATTTATTTAAATCGACATTTTTTAAATTAAAAGTTTGTTTTGATTTATTGTAATCTACAGTTGAGATTTTCTTACCTGATTTGATATCACCGTCTTTAGTTAAGAAGACATATAAATCTGGACCTTTAGATGACTTATAATTTTCTAACATTAATTTACCATTTTCAATTTTAGCCGTGCCTTCTACTTTTTCACCATTTTTGGATTTAAACGTACCGAATAGTTTTTTCGTTTTATCAGTTTTAACTTTACTTTCTTCTTGTTGCTTATCTTTGTGTTGAGAATGTTCTTGATCAGAATTAGAATTTCCACACGCACCTAATGTAAGTGATGTGACAATTGCGCCGACTGCAAATAAATATTTTGTATTCATGATGTATTCCTCTTTTCTATATGTATTTAAGATTAGTTTAAGCGGGATAACATTTTTAAACCATTAACTATTTCTTAACTACATTTAAAAAAGAATTAAATCAAAATTCTTTTTATTTATACTTTTGATAATGAATGTATAAATAGTGTGATGGTAGATAGAGGGGATTAAAAGAAGAAAAAATATATCTGCTTAAATATCAAGCAACAGTTTATTAGGAAATTTGTGTCTTTAAAGAGATTAAAACGAACAATGATATAAAATAAGCTCTAAGACAATTTCTATCAGGTAGTGAGCACCATAAAGTTAAATTTTAAACTAACTTTTGGATTGCCCACCAAATTAGAAATGATCTTAGAGCTAAGTATTTTGGGATTGATAACCCAATCTGAGTAATTTATTTAGAATAAATATGAGTGCTATTGTTTTCTTTTTACGAAGAAAATGCCTTGCCATAAAATAAATGCTATGAATAGGAAGTAAACAATCACGTATACATACCAAAACGGTGTTAAAATCATCATTATTATAAAAGATAAGATGATGACAATGGTTCCGGTAGTAATAGGTCTTTTAACTTTGGTTAACAAAGAGATGTGTTCAATTTCAGACATCTTAAAGGTCCCGATAAATACTAACACTGCACCGAAGATAAATATTGCTGGTGCTAAATATGGTATAGACATGTATACAGATTGTTCACTAGAAATATCAGTGATAAATTGGGAAAGGCTTATAACAATAGCAAAGATTGTAGCTATAAATTTTTGTTCTGTAATCTGAAATGGATATAATTTTTTATTTAAATATATTTGTAAAAATGTCCATATTAAAAATAACAATACAGTAGATAAAGTAATGAAATTAAACTTATCTATCACATAAATATCAATAATACTGTTAAGCGATATCGCTAATAATATGGAGCTAAACTTAAGTTGATTGAATTGATGCCGATAAAGGTCAAAGCCAACAATAAGCAAGACGACGGCTATATTAACTAATATATATATAATCATGTTGAACTCCTATCCACAATTCTTCATTTCAACATTATATCAATTAACATAAACTTAATCATTACAAAACACTCAATAAGTCTTAACTTAATTATTTTAAACGCCTTTTTTATTACTCCACAATAATGTATGTAATTGTGGAAGTACATATACATGATTCATATCACTACTTTCCATGACACGGTCAACTAGTTTTTCATATCTCTCTAGTAGTTTGTAAGTATGATGCTCGACGTCATCCTCTAAATAAGGATTACCCACTTGGAGATAAAATGGAATGGATGGGTAACGATGGTGAATCATTTTCGCAAATTCATAATCTTCTTCATTAAATATGACAACTTTGAGATTGAGGGTATGGTGTACACATTGTTCTATTACTGAATCTAAAATATCTAAATTAGGTTTCATTGTGGAACTTGGTGGTTTAGGACTGATCGTTAAATCATTAATTTGTGTCATCCACGGTTGGAATTTACTGCCTTGCGTTTCTAGAGCTGTATAAATATTCTTTTCCTCGAATAAGTCGACTAAATCTTGAATACCTTTAATCAAGGCAGGATTTCCACCTGAAATCGTGACATGGTTAAAATTATCTCCACCAACTTCGCGTAATTCCTCATATATTTCTTCGGCAGAGAGAAGGCGTATATCTTCTTTAGCGCTTCCATCCCAAGTGAAAGCAGAATCACACCAACTACAGCGGTAATCACAACCTGCTGTACGCACAAACATGGTTTTACGTCCGATTACACGACCTTCTCCTTGTATTGTAGGGCCGAATACTTCTAAAACAGGTATTTTAGCCATGATTTACTTCGCTTCCTTTGGTCGGTAAACAACATAACTTGTAGGAGTTTCGCGTAAATATACTTGTACACATTGAGGTTGGTTATCACGATCGCTTAAATAATCTTGTACCATATTGTAAATCGTTTGTGCGACGATTTCTGTAGAAGGACTTTTTCCTTTAAAAGGTGTTAAGTCATTCAACAAATAATGGTCAAATTGATCATGTATTAACTTTTTCAAATCACTAAAATTCACTAAAAAACCATTATGATCCAACGTATCTCCGGCAATTGTTATATTAATGAAATACGTATGGCCATGTGTTCTCATGCATTTACCAGCATCTTCACTTGGAATGTAATGTGCTGCAGAAAAATTGAAATCTTTATTTAATTCAAATTGATAAGGATGTGTGACACTTGGATAAATTTGTTGCATCATGCTATTCAGCTCCTTTACTTTTGAGGTAATGATGTAAACCACGGGCTCTTAATTTACAAGCAGGACACTCGCCACAACCATCACCGATGATACCGTTGTAGCATGTCAGCGTATTGTAACGAATATAGTCTAATACACCTAATTCGTCACTTAATTCCCAAGTCTGGGCTTTATCCAACCACATCAGTGGTGTATGGATGACAAAATCTTTACCCATCGAGAGGCTAAGCGTAACATTCATAGATTTAATGAAGCTATCTCTACAATCTGGATATCCTGAGAAGTCAGTTTCACAAACACCAGTAATGATGTGTTTTGCGTTGATTTGATAGGCTAATGCGCCTGCAAAGGATAAGAATAATAAATTACGTGCTGGGACAAATGTATTGGGGATACCGTCTTCATTTTCTTCAATGTCTAAATCATGTTGTGTAAGTGCATTTGGTGTGAGTTGAGATAATAATGACATGTCTAAGATGTGATGTTTTAAACCTTGCTCGTTGGCAATTTTTTTCGCTACTTCAATTTCGGTATCATGTCTTTGACCATAATTAAATGTAACGAGTTCAACTTCTTTAAAATGTTTCTTAGCATAAAACAAACATGTCGTACTATCTTGGCCGCCACTAAATACGACAATTGCTTTATCTTTGTTTAAGTCACTTTCAGTCATTAGTATAGCTCCTTATCGTTATTAATTTTGTGCATAAAAAAAGTCTATCTCTATAAAAAAGATAGACGTGAAGATGTAAGGACACATATCATTTTAATGTTATAACTAAAAGTATATGTATACTCGCATTCATAGTAGTAGAATACTTGTCTAGTTTTTTATAGAGGGTTTCTGCTAGGAACCTCTTTTTATTTATTTTTGTACGCAAAATAGAATAAACGATATACTATATAAAATCAAGTCACGTTCTGTGATAATAGAGTGACAAAAGTAAAAATGATTAAAATTTAACTACGGAGCACATTTATGATAGTAATGATAGATAACCATGATTCATTTACATATAATTTAATAGATTATCTTACAGTCCAAACAACTGATGATGTTCAGGTCATATCCTTTGATCAAGTCACGATTCCAATGCTTAAACAATTAGACCCTCAGGCAATTGTTATTTCTCCTGGGCCTGGTCGTCCAAGTGATTATCCTATACTTGCAACCATACTCACGGAATATTATCGAGAGGTGCCTATATTAGGGGTATGTTTGGGCTTTCAAGTCATCGTTGAACATTTTGGTGGGCAAATTATACATAATGATAAACCAGTTCATGGTCATACCACAACGTTGCATCATTCAAATGAAGGAATCTTTAAGGACCTTCCTTTATACTTTAATGTAATGCGATATCATTCGCTTATGGCCGATCCATTACAAATACCTCATTCACTAAAGGTTACTGCTTATAATAATGAAGGAATTGTTATGGCCGTACAGCACCGCGATTTTCATGTTTATGGTGTTCAATATCATCCAGAATCTATATTAAGTGAGTATGGACACGAACAGCTTAAGTTATTTTTAAATGAGGCAGGCGTTCAATATGCATATTGAATTCAATTATCGATATTACGAAGATGAGAATCAATCTAAAGATTATCATTTAATTATGGAAGAATGTTTAGACTCTGCAATTGCTTATCACCTTGATGAAGTGGGAGAGGTTGTTAATTTTGCGGAAAATGAACAACAAAAAGGGCGTTATGTGGCATTATATATGACGTACGAAGCGGCACCTTATTTTAATGATAAAATGAGCGTCAATATAATAGAAGAAAATCAAATATTGGCAGTAGCTTATTCATTTAAAGATGTTCGGCATAAAAAAGAAAATGCTAGTGCAAGTCACAACAGAAAATTAAATTCCACAAAACAAAGGCATCATTTTAAATTTCATGAAAGTGATGATGCCATGATGAGAAAAATTAAATTAATACAACAAGCAATTGTAGAAGGGCATACCTATCAAGTGAACTATACGACTCGTTTGTATTCGGCCATTCATTTTCCTATAACAGCATTATATGACAAACTAACAGCACATCAGAATGGACACTACACAGCTTTATTAGATACACCAGAGATACAAGTGGCTTCGATTTCACCAGAGTTATTCTTCCAAAAAGGAGATTTCAAAGAGCATGACAATGTCATCTTAAGTAAACCGATGAAAGGCACGATGCCAAGAGGTCGGTCAATCGAGGAAGATGAACAGTTATACTACGCTTTGAAGCATTCAGCAAAGGATAGAGCCGAAAATGTCATGATAGTGGATTTACTTCGAAATGATATTACTCGAATTTCGCAAAGTGGCACGATAAACGTTGATCAACCATTTATGATTGAATGTTATGATACCGTATTTCAAATGACGAGTATGGTGAGCGGTCAATTAAAGCCACAGACAAATTTAGTCGATATCATGCGCGCACTATTTCCATGTGGTTCTATCACTGGTGCGCCTAAATTAAGTACCATGAAGTATATTCAACAGTTGGAAACATCGCCTCGATCAATTTATTGTGGCACGATTGGTGTGTTGTTGCCAGATGGCCGTATGATATTTAATATTCCTATACGTACAATTGAATATAGAAATCAAGAGGCGATTTATGGGGTGGGCGCTGGTATTACAATTGATTCTATCCCTGAAAATGAAGTGCAAGAATTTCACGATAAAACTAAGATTTTGGAGAATTTATAAGATGCAATTATTTGAAACAATGAGACTTGAAAATGGTGATATTCCAAGATTAGATTATCATTTTAAAAGAATTCAAAAGTCTAGTGCAGATTTAAAATTTAATTTAAATACTCAAAAATGGCATGAATTAATACAATTGATAAGAGAAACATATCCAAAAGGCGAATATCGGTTAAAAGTAACTTTGGAGCGCGATGGACACTTAGATTATATTATTGCACCTTTACCGGAAAAGACACTATTCACTGCTCGTTTAGTTCAAAGAACACATCACGTTAATCAGAAATATTTAGTGAATAAAACTTCAGAACGTCATTATTTAGAACATAATCATGAAACAGATTTAATTCTATTATATGATGAAACAGGAAAAATATTAGAATTCGATATTGGCAATATTATGATAGGTGAGGGGAATGACTTATACACTCCAACTTATCATCAGGACTTTTTACTTGGATGTATGAGACAATCTCTTCTTGATCAAGGTAGAATGATAGAGAAAGATATTTATGTTGATGATTTAAAAAAGAAGATTCAAGCAAATCAAATTAATCTCTACTTAATCAATAGTTTACGAGAGGTTGCCGATGTCAAAATTTATATATAAAATTAGAATGAAAGATAATTTTAATAATTAAAAAGAGGTAGCCTATGGCATTATTATGGTTCGTTATATTGGTAGTGCTGGTAAGTCTAAATAAATATATTATACAAAAGTTGATGGCGAAACAGAGACACCTAAGTGCAAGAATGACTGCCACTATAACTTGCCTTTGTGCGTGTGTATTGGTTTATCTTTTAATAAAATCACTGATGCCACATGTCATTGATTTAATGAATGTGTTTTATCATCACTAATATGTATGAGGTGGAAATATGAAAGTATACAGTCAAGGCGATCAAGCCATTGTTGTATCTATAGAAAAAGATGTATCTCAAAAACTTACAGAAGATTTAATAGCGCTTAGATCATACTTAATTGATAAAGCATATCCATTTATTACTGAAATTGTACCTACTGAGTCTGATTTAATGATTTGTTATGATGCGAGAGATATGATTAAACATCACAATATACAATCACCATTTCTATATATGAAGGCTTTAATTGATTCTGTGCAATTAGAAATTAAACACAACGATGAAGCCCAACAACCATTAGAAGTGCCTATTGTTTATGGAGATGAGTTTGGACCTGATTTACCTGAATTATTGAAATACCTTAAACTTAAATTATCCGATTTTATCCAGTTACATACTGGCGAACAATATTTTGTTTCAATGATGGGATATTCTCCTGGATTTCCTTATTTAACAGGAATGCATAAAAAATTACACGTGAATCACACAAGTAAACAGAAAAAGTTTATTCCTGCTGGTTCTGTGATAATTGAAGGGAAAAAATGTGGCATCGTTACAACTGATACATACAACGATTGGTTAGTGATTGGTTATACGCCACTTCAGTTATTCTTTCCTGACCGTGAAGACTTCACATTATTAAAATTAGGAGATAATGTAAAGTTCGTTGCGAAAGAGAAAAATGAAATAGAGCTAGGAGATTTTAAATATGTCGATCATAATAGAAAATAGTGGTCTATTCAGTAGCTTTCAAGATTTTGGGAGAAATGGTTATGAGCATGATGGTGTAATCCCAGGTGGTGCGCTCGACGATTTAGCACATGAGATTGCAAATCGACTTGTAGCAAATGATAAGAATGAAGCTACACTTGAGATGACGCATAAAATGGCTGAAATTCGTTTCACTGAACCTGCACTTATTGCTTTGACAGGTGGAAACTTTAAAGCCGAAACACAAAACATCACAATCTATCCTAATAAATTATATCTTATAGAAGAAGGCGAAGTACTCAAATTTAGAGAAACAAGTCGTACTTCACGAGTTTATTTAGCTGTTGGTGGGGGTTTCAAGTTAGATAACTGGCTCAATTCTACGTCGACTGATTTTAATGTGAAAATTGGTGGTTTCAAAGGAAGAAAGCTTGAAAAAGGCGATGAGATTGAACTTAAACGAGCATATTCAAAGCGACATAAAAAGTTATTTGAAAATTTAGGTGAAACACGTACGACTGATTGGGGAATAGATGGATATGCATTATCCTTCAATTATATGTCAGATGTCTTCCATATTATTAAGAATAAAGGCACAGAAGACTTTAAAAAAGATGTAATTAATCGTTTTACTCTATCCGAATATAAAGTGTCGAGTAAGACCAATCGTGTAGGGATGTTGTTAGACGGCCAAAAAATTAAAGCTTATTACGACGATATGCCAGCGCATCAGTCTGTAAAAAAGGGAACAGTGCAAGTTAAAAGAGATGGTACGCCCATTGTGTTATTGAATGATCACTATACATTGGGCAGTTACCCACAAATTGGAACCATCGCAAGCTATCATTTAACGAAGTTAGCTCAAAAGCCACAAGGTTCAAAATTGAAATTCCAATTTATAGATATTGAAACCGCAGAAAAGAATTTAGTTAAATACAGTAATTGGTTAAATCAACTATTTCATGGGATAGAATATCGCATGCAGTTGGAAATGATGAAATAAAGCGCGCATGGTTTAAAAAAATTTATTGATCACTCATAATATGCTAGTCCTAAAGTATGATGAAATGATAAACATTAATCATTATAATTAGATATTGTTTTTATAAAGAAACTAAGCAAGTTGTTTAAGGGTATAGACTCCCTTGAACTTTAAAATTACACTTTTATATCATGTTTTTGCTTGATATTTGTGTGACATTACTATATATTTATAAATTGAACTATGTATTATTATTACAATTTGGTTACAAACTTCATTATTTCTTAATAATAAGTTAACAACCTTAAAGTATAAGTGAGTTCACTCGTGTAGTGTTACTCGCTTGCATTGTTGTGTTAAAAGGTTAAATAACCTAATGAACGATGATGATCACAAATAAAACTGAGCCAATGGAACATAAAATTTTGTAAAACAACCAATAAAAATTGAATTGTCCGAAAGCGACAATATATCATTTTGATAATTAAATAATCATCTCAAAGTGACGTATCAAGTTTTGTAATTAATTTTTATCTAAAAACTTTGAAACTTTTTATTTAATTACATGACATTGGGATAAATGTTCAAAATGATTTATTACTATTAACGGAGGAAACAAACATGAGTTTACCCAAAAAGAAAATTAGTCTTTTTGCGTTTTTCTTATTAACGGTATTCACCATTACCTTAAAGACGTATTTTTCATATTATGTTGATTTTTCTTTAGGTGTTAAGGGGCTAGTACAAAACTTAATATTACTTATGAATCCTTACAGTTTAATCGCACTTACATTGAGTGTGCTATTATTCTTCAAAGGTAAGAAAGCTTTCTGGTTCATTTTTATTGGAGGATTTCTATTAACATTTTTACTTTATGCGAATGTCGTGTACTTCCGATTCTTCTCAGATTTTTTAACTTTTAGTACACTGAACCAAGCTGGTAACGTTGAGTCAATGGGTGGCGCTGTAGGTGCTTCGTTTAAATGGTATGACTTTGTTTATTTCATTGACACAATTATCTACCTTATTATTTTAATTTTTAAACGTAATTGGTTAGATACTAGAGCATTTAGTAAGAAATTTGTTCCAGTTGTTATGGCTGCATCAGTAGCTTTATTCTTCTTAAATTTAGCATTTGCTGAAACAGATAGACCAGAATTATTAACAAGAACGTTTGACCATAAATATCTTGTTAAATATTTAGGACCATACAACTTCACTGTTTATGACGGTGTAAAAACAATCGAAAATAATCAACAAAAAGCGCTTGCATCAGAAGATGATTTAACAAAAGTACTTAATTACACGAAACAAAAGCGTACTGAGCCAAATAAAGAATATTATGGTGTAGCGAAAAAGAAAAATATCATTAAAATTCACTTAGAAAGTTTCCAAACTTTCCTAATCAATAAAAAGGTAAATGGTAAAGAAGTCACACCATTCTTAAATAAATTATCAAGTGGTAAGAAAGACTTTACTTATTTCCCTAACTTCTTCCATCAAACTGGACAAGGTAAAACATCAGACGCCGAGTTTACAATGGATAATAGTATGTATGGATTACCACAAGGTTCTGCATACTCACTAAAAGGCGATAACACTTACCAATCGTTACCAGCCATTTTAGACCAAAAGCAAGGTTACACATCTAATGTTATGCACGGTGACTATAAAACATTCTGGAACCGTGATCAGGTCTATAAACACTTTGGTATTGATAAATTCTACGATGCAACATATTACGATATGTCTGACGATAATATTGTTAACCTTGGTCTTAAAGATAAACCATTCTTTAAAGCATCAGCGGATTATCAATCTAAGATGAAACAACCGTTCTACTCACATATGATTACATTAACAAATCACTATCCATTTACATTGGATGAGAAAGATGCTTCAATCGATAAACCTAATACAGGTGATGCAACAGTAGACGGTTATATTCAAACGGCACATTACTTAGACCAAGCATTAGAAGAGTACATTACTGATCTTAAGAAAAAAGGTCTTTATGACAAGTCAGTAATTATGATTTATGGTGACCACTACGGTATCTCTGAAAATCATAACAACGCAATGGAAAAATTATTAGGTGAAAAAATCACTCCAGCTAAATTCACAGACTTGAACCGTACTGGTTTCTGGTTGAAAATACCTGGTAAACCAGGTGGCGTGAATAAAGAATATGCTGGTCAAATGGATATAATGCCGACAGTACTACATTTATTAGGTATTGATAGTAAGAATTACTTAATGTTTGGTACAGACATGTTCTCAAAACAACATAATGATGTTGTTCCATTTAGAAATGGAGATTTCATTACCAAAGATTATAAATACGTAAATGGTAAGATTTACTCTAATAAAGACAATGAATTACTCACTAAGAAACCTAAGGACTTCGACAAGAATAAGAAACAGGTTGAAAAAGATCTTGAAATGAGTGACAGTGTTCTTAACGGTGACTTGTTCAGATTCTATAAAAATCCTGACTTCAAGAAAGTAAACCCATCTAAGTATGAATACAAAGCAGGTCCTAAAGGTAACGAGAAAAAATAATAATCTAACATTAATCTGGATTGAGTCGCTTAACTAAGTTTACTCAATCCAGATTTTTCCTTTCTACACAAAAGAGGACTATCAGATCCTTCGCTATTCGCGAAACATGTTATCTGATAGTCCTCTTTTTTTAATATAAGCGATTTGCAATCAATGCAATCTAGCAAAAATGGATCATAACCACTTAACCAAGTGCAACATCAAGAATCATCATAATCGTAAATCCAAACATGAGGCTCATTGTAGCTAAATCTGTATTGTTACCAGATTGAGAATCTGGAATAAGTTCTTCCACAACAACGAAAATCATTGCACCTGCAGCAAAGGCTAATGCATAAGGTAAAACAGGATTGACCACTAAAATAGCCGCAGCACCAATTGTTGCAAAGATAGGTTCAACAATTGCCGAAGCTTGTCCGTAATTAAACGATTTCCAGCGAGATGCACCCGCAGCTCTAATTGGCATAGAGAGTGCTGCACCTTCTGGAATATTTTGGATACCGATACCGATGGCAAGTCCAATGGCACCTAGAAATGTAGCTTGACCATTTCCTGATGCCATGCCACCAAAGGCGACCCCAATAGATAATCCTTCAGGAATGTTATGAAGCGTGATTGCTAAAACAAGCAATGCATTTTTACTGAGAGAGGTTTTAACACCTTCTCGTTGTTGGTTTTTATCCTGAGCATTTTGATGAATATGAGGAATCACATAATCTAATACTCGTATAAATATGCCTCCAAGTACAAAGCCAATAGCAGCTGGAAGCCATGGTAATGAACTTCCTTTACTTGATTCGATTGCTGGTTGTAATAATGACCAAAAACTTGCTGCAATCATAATTCCGGCTGCAAAACCCTGCATAGAATTTAAAACTTTGTCATTTACTTTCTTAAACACAAACACAGCTGCAGCTCCAAGTGCTGTAAGTAACCATGTGATGATACCAGCTATGAGTGCTTGAATGTAAGGAGGCAAGTTTTCGAAGATTTGTGCCATAAGTAGGTCTCCTTGTATCATTTAAGCTTAAAAAGGTGTATAATATATAGAACTGAATTAAGCTTAACAAAATTATTTTAAAAATTCGATAGTTGACAAAATTCGATATTTGAAAAGGAAGATAAGCATGGAAGCATACAAAATTGAACATTTAAATAAATCCTATGCAGACAAAGTGATATTCGATAATTTGAACTTATCCATTTCTGAACACGAGAGAATTGGACTTGTTGGCATCAATGGAACAGGTAAGAGTACATTGCTCAAAGTCATTGGTGGATTAGATGAAGATTTTACTGCGGATATTACACATCCCAACCATTATCGAATTCGTTATTCTTCTCAGAAGCAAGATTTAGATGGGGAAATGACTGTGTTTGAAGCGGTATTAAGTTCAGATACGCCAACTTTACGAGTGATTAAAGACTATGAAAAAGCTGTGAATGCTTACGCAATCGACCAAAGTGAAGCACAATTCAATGCGATGATGAAAGTTCAAGAAGCTATGGACCAAAGTGATGCGTGGGATTATAATGCTGAAATTAAAACGATATTATCTAAATTAGGTATTAATGATACGACTAAATATGTTCGAGAACTATCAGGTGGACAACAAAAGCGAGTAGTTCTTGCTAAGACATTGATTGAACAGCCTGATTTATTATTACTAGACGAACCGACTAACCATTTAGATTTTGAATCGATTAACTGGCTAATTAATTATGTGAAACAATACCCACATACAGTTTTATTTGTAACTCACGATCGTTACTTTTTAAATGAAGTATCGACAAGAATTATTGAATTGGATAGAGGTAAGTTAACAGCATACCCAGGTAACTACGAGGATTACATAGCAATGCGTGCTGAAAATGAAGTGATTGAACAAAAACAACAAGAAAAACAAAAATCACTCTATAAGAAAGAACTAGCATGGATGCGCGCAGGCGTTAAAGCTAGAACTACAAAGCAACAAGCACGTATCAACCGATTCAATAATCTTGAAAGTGAAGTAAAAGGTCAGCATACTCAAGATAAAGGTGAACTGAATCTCGCGTATTCTAGATTAGGTAAACAAGTTTATGAATTAGAGCATGTGACGAAATCAATCAATGATAAAGTGCTATTTAAAGACATTACGGAAATTATACAGAGTGGACAACGTATAGGTGTTGTTGGGCCAAACGGCGCAGGTAAAACGACACTACTTAATATCTTAAGCAACGAAGATCACGACTTTGAAGGTGTATTAAAGATAGGTCAAACAGTAAAAGTTGCCTATTTTAAACAAACGGAAGAAACACTGGATCGTGATATACGAATGATTGATTATCTTCGTGAAGAAAGTGAAGTGGCTAAGGAGAAAGATGGCACTTCAATTTCAATCACACAACTATTAGAGCGCTTTTTATTCCCAAGTTCAACACACGGTAAGAAAATTTATAAACTTTCAGGTGGCGAACAAAAAAGGCTCTATTTATTAAGATTGTTAGTCCATAAACCTAATGTACTTTTATTAGATGAGCCTACAAATGACCTAGATACTGAAACGTTAACAATATTAGAAGATTATATTGACGATTTCGGTGGTTCAGTTATTACTGTAAGTCACGACCGTTATTTCTTGAATAAAGTTGCACAAGAATATTGGTATATTCATGACGGTTACATGGAAAAGATTATAGGCACATTTGAAGATTATGAAAAGTATAAAAAAGAACAAGAACGTCAGGCTGCATTAGCTAAACAATCAGCACAACAGTCAAAGCAAAAAACACAAGTAAGAAAGAAAACAGGGCTTTCTTATAAAGAGAAATTAGAATACGAAACATTAATGACACGTATTGATGAAACGGAAACAAGATTAGAAGAAATTGATGAAGAAATGGTAGCAGCAAGTGCTGACTATGCAAAGATTAAAGAATTAAATGAAGAAAAAGAACAGCTTGAACAAACATATGAAACAGACATCACGAGATGGAGTGAACTTGAAGAAATAAAAGAACAATAAGGGGACTGTAATCATGCAAGAAACTTTATCGCATTATTTTGGTTACGAAACATTTAGGCCAGGACAAAAGGAGATTATAACCAAAATATTAGACCATCGTAATACACTCGGAGTACTTCCAACCGGTGGCGGTAAATCAATATGTTATCAAGTACCTGGACTCATGCTTGGTGGTACAACTATAGTCATTAGTCCACTTATTTCATTAATGAAAGACCAAGTTGATCAGCTTAAAGCAATGGGGATTGAAGCTGCATACTTGAATAGTAGTCTAACTCAGAAGCAACAAAAAGATATTGAAGATAAACTTAAGCAGGGTGACATTCAATTTTTATATGTTGCACCAGAGCGATTTGAGAACACATTCTTCTTAAATTTACTTAGAAAGATTGATATTCATCTTATTGCTTTTGATGAAGCACACTGTATTTCAAAATGGGGACATGATTTTAGACCAAGTTATCAAAGTGTGATTCATAAAGTATTCACTTTACCTCAAGATTTCACGATAGTAGCCTTAACAGCTACTGCTACTGCTGAAGTTCAACAGGATATTATGGAAAAGTTAAATATCGGCAAGTATGATGAAATTAAGACAAGTACGAAACGCCGTAATTTAATTTTCAAAGTGAATCCAACCTACCAACGCCAAAAATTTGTTGTCGACTATGTCACTAGCCATGATGGACAAGCTGGGATTATTTATTGTTCTACACGTAAACAGGTAGAGGAACTTAATGAAGCATTAGAAAATGAAAAAGTTAAAAGTACAATTTATCACGCAGGTTTAACGAATAAAGAGCGTGAGGCTGCACAAAATGATTTCTTATACGATCGTGTGGATGTTGTTGTAGCAACGAATGCGTTTGGTATGGGTATTGATAAATCTAATGTGAGATACGTGATTCATTATAATATGCCTGGCGATATTGAATCATATTATCAAGAAGCGGGACGTGCTGGTCGTGATGGATTGAAGAGTGAATGTATCCTTCTTTTTAGTGAACGTGATAAGGGATTACATGAATATTTTATTACAGTTTCTCAAGCAGATGATGATTATAAAGATAAAATGGGTGAAAAACTCACAAAGATGCTTCAATATACGAAAACTAAGAAATGCTTAGAAGCTACGATTGTGCATTATTTTGAACCAAATGAAAAGTTAGAAGAATGCGAACAATGTAGTAATTGCGTACAAGAAAATAAAACATATAACATGACACGTGAAGCTAAAATGATTATTAGTTGTATTGCAAGAATGAAACAACAAGAAAGCTACAGTGTGATTATTCAAGTTTTAAGAGGCGAAATCACAGATTACATTAAATACAATGATTATGATCAACTCACAACTCATGGTTTAATGAAGGATTATACAACTTCAGAATTAGCACATCTGATAGATGAATTACGATTTAAAGGTTATCTTAACGAAAATGATGAAATACTTATTTGCGATAACTCTGTGAAAAAGCTACTTAACGATAGTACAAAAGTTTATACCACACCATTTAAACAAAAGAGTAAAGAAAAAGTATACATCAATACTGTTGAAGGCGTAGACCGAGCACTCTATGGTGAACTTGTAGCAGTGCGTAAACAGTTAAGTGATAAATTAGGCATTGCACCGGTTAGTATCTTCTCAGACTATACGCTTGAAGAGTTTGCGAAACGTAAACCCGAATCTAAACAGGAAATGATTTCTATCGATGGTGTAGGAAGTTATAAATTAAAACATTACTGCCCTAAATTTTTAGAAAAAATCCAAACCTATAAAACAAGTATTTAAAATGACGATAAAGTAAAATAAATGAACGTTTTATCAACTTATCAACGGCTAGATCTAATATATTTTAGATTCAGTCGTTGTTTTTTAATAGAGCGACTTTTAAAAATAAAAATGAACCATCTAATTTTTCGCTAAAATTTGGGACTTTCCATTCGTGTTTTTATACTATTTTCAATATGTGTAGAAGATTTAGAATCTTTAATAATATAATTCACGTTAAAATGTTATTTTTTAATTAAAAGTGATTTAATAGGGAATATAGTTTAAAATTGTCTACTTTTTGTAGGACGAATGAAGGTGAAATTGTGATTGAATTTAAGAATGTTACGAAACGATATGGAAATAATATTGCAGTAGATAATGTGAGTTTTAACATAAAAGAAGGGGAATTTTTTGTATTAATTGGACCATCAGGTTGCGGAAAAACAACCACACTCAAAATGATTAATCGCCTAATCCCATTAAGTGAAGGGTACATCTATTTTAAAGAGAAACCAATCAGCGATTATCCAGTTTATGAAATGCGTTGGGATATTGGTTATGTACTCCAACAAATTGCATTATTCCCACATATGACTATTAAAGAGAATATTGCTCAAGTTCCTCAGATGAAAAAGTGGAAAGATAAAGATATTGAACAACGTGTCGATGAATTATTAAGTATGGTTAATTTAGAACCTGAGAAATTCAAAAATAGAAAGCCAGACGAATTATCAGGCGGTCAACGTCAACGTGTAGGTGTTGTGCGTGCATTAGCAGCTGACCCACCTGTAATTATTATGGATGAGCCTTTTAGTGCACTAGACCCTATTAGTAGAGAGAAACTACAGGATGATTTAATTGACTTACAAACAAAAATTAAAAAGACGATTGTTTTCGTGACACATGATATTCAAGAAGCAATGAAGTTGGGAGATAGAATCTGTTTGTTGAATAATGGTCATGTTGAACAAATTGATACCCCACAAGGTTTTAAAGATCATCCGCAGAGTGAGTTTGTTAAACAATTTATGGGAAGTCACCTTGAACAACAGAATGGCGATTCACTTGCACAAATTCAAATTAAAGATTTAAATGTTCACCGTCCGCTTAATGAAATGTCTGCTACTTCCAACTACCCTGAAGTAAATGAAAGTCAGAATATCGAAAGTATTTATCATTTATTAGCACAAAATGATGGTGTGATTATTTTAAATAGTAACAATCAAGCGCAGTACTTATTAAAACGTGAAGACATTTTCAATTATTTATCGGAAAGAAAGGAGCGTATCACGCATGCATGAATTTCTAAGCACGTTAAGTGATAGAAAAGGACAACTCCTTTCTACGATTATTGAACATATTCAAATATCTTTTATCGCATTACTTATTGCAACAATTATTGCGGTACCTCTAGGAATACTTTTAACAAAAACTAAAAAACTATCAGAAATCGTGATGAATATTGCTGCGGTGCTCCAAACTATACCTTCATTAGCATTATTAGGATTGATGATACCTATATTTGGGATTGGACGTGTACCTGCAATCATCGCGTTAGTCGTTTATGCATTATTACCAATATTGCGGAATACATATACTGGTATTAAAGAGGTTGATCCGTCATTAGTCGAAGCGGCTAAAGGTATTGGTATGAAACCATTCAGAAGACTGACTAAGGTAGAATTACCTATAGCGATGCCGGTCATCATGGCAGGTATTCGCACTGCAATGGTATTAATTATTGGTACTGCTACGTTAGCAGCTTTAATTGGTGCTGGTGGTTTAGGGGACCTCATTCTATTAGGTATTGATCGTAATGATAGTTCGCTTATTTTAATTGGTGCGATTCCAGCAGCTTTATTAGCTATCATTTTCGATTTAATTCTTAGATATATGGAGAAGCTTTCTTACAAAAAACTATTAATCACACTAGGTGCGATTGTGTTAGTGATTCTATTAGCAATTGTGATTCCATTATTCGCGCAAAAGGGTGACAAAATTACCCTCGCAGGTAAACTCGGTTCAGAACCTTCAGTGATTACTAACATGTACAAAATTCTAATAGAAGAGGAAACAGATGATACTGTGGATGTTAAAGATGGAATGGGGAAAACATCGTTCCTATTCAATGCATTGAAATCTGATGATATCGATGGTTATCTCGAGTTTACTGGAACAGTTCTTGGAGAATTGACAAAAGAAGATTTAAAATCTAAAAAAGAGCCAGCCGTTTATAATCAAGCGAAAACAAGCTTAGAGAAAAAGTATAAGATGACAATGTTAAAACCAATGAAGTATAACAACACATATGCGTTAGCAGTGAAGCGTGACTTTGCTAAGAAAAATAATATTAAAACAATTGGCGATTTACAAAAAGTTGAAGATAAGCTTAAACCAGGGTTCACTCTAGAGTTTAATGATAGACCAGATGGCTTTAAAGCAGTGAAAAAAGCCTATGATCTCAACATTTCAAATGTGAAAACAATGGAACCTAAATTACGTTATACTGCTGTTGAAAAAGGCGATATTAACTTAATCGACGCTTATTCAACAGATGCTGAATTAAAACAATATGACATGGTTGTATTGAAAGATGATAAACATGTATTCCCACCATATCAAGGTGCACCAATGTTTAAAGAGAAATTCCTTAAAGAGCATCCAGAAATTAAGAAACCGCTCAATCAATTAGCTGGTAAAATTACGGATGAACAAATGCAAGAAATGAATTATAAAGTAACTGTTAAAAAAGAAGACCCTTATAAAGTGGCAAAAGCTTACTTGAAAAAAGAAGGGCTTGTTAAATAATCAAGTTGAAATTCCTGGCATTGAATTGTCAGGAATTTTATTTATAAATAGGTTGAATGTCATTGATTTTAAATTACTTCATTGTATATAATGGGTATTAAGTTTTTTAAAATTTCAGTCAATTCAAGGGGAGAATTCGATTATGAAGAAACAATTAGAGCAACTATCAGCTTATGAACCTGGACTTTCTCCAGAAGCATTGAAAAACAAATACGGCATTGAAAGGGAGCTATTTAAATTAGCGTCTAATGAAAATTTATACGGTCCTACGCCTAAAGTGAAAGAAGCAATTGAACAGCACCTAGACGAATTATATTATTATCCTGAGTCAGGCTCACCAGGTCTTAGAAAGGTATTGAGTGAGCATTTAAATGTTGATGAATCACGTATTCTTTTTGGAGCAGGTTTAGATGAAGTGATATTAATGATTTCAAGAGCAGTGTTAACTCCAGGTGATAAAATCGTGACAAGTGAAGCTACATTCGGTCAATACTATCATAACGCTATTGTTGAATCCGCAGATGTAGTACAAGTTCCGCTTAAAGATGGTGGATTTGATTTAGAGGGAATTCTACAAAGTATTGATGAACATACTGCGTTAGTTTGGCTATGTAATCCTAACAATCCTACTGGTACATATTTCAACCATGAAACCTTATTCCATTTCCTAGAACGTGTTCCGAGTCATATCCCAGTGTTAATTGACGAGGCTTACGTCGAATTTGTAACTGCTAAAGACTTTCCTGATACATTAAAGTTGCAGGAAACATTTGATAATGCGTTTTTATTGCGCACATTTTCTAAAGCATATGGGCTTGCAGGCTTAAGAGTAGGGTACGTGGTAGCTTCTGCAGACGCTATTGAAAAGTGGAACATCATTAGACCCCCATTCAATGTGACTAGACTTTCAGAGTACGCAGCTATTGCTGCTTTAGAAGACCAAGCGTATTTGAATGAAATTACTCAAAAATATGCCGAAGAACGCGAGAAATTCTATGCAATCCCTCAAAGTGAACACTTTTTACCAAGTCAAACTAATTTTATCTTTGTGAAAACGACGAATAGTAAGGCGCTATATGATGAATTGTTAGAAGTAGGGTGTATTACACGTCCATTTCCTACTGGAGTAAGAATTACTATCGGTTTCCCTGAACAAAATCAAAAAATGATAGAAGTACTTCAAAACTTTAATTATTAGAAGAATTAAACTTTACTATTTATTTTAAAACGAAGTAGTATAGTCAAATTAGAGGCATATTTTAGACTGTTAACTCTGTAAAAAAGCATTTTCACATTGAGATAAAAATACATTATATGTGAATCCATTCAAATAATATCAATACTGCGTATTGCTTAGCTCCCTTGCCGCGGGCATGGCTTGGGAGTGATACAGAATTCTAGATTTCAAGAATTCGTATTATCACCCCCGCAAGGATGATTAGATGTTGAGCCTACATTAGCTCAACATCAATCAGCTACTGCGTAGCCTGTCTTTTAAAAAATCAACTGACTTACAAGTAGTCTCAAGACGCATGCTATTCCTGCAGGCGTGTCGCTATCAATACTACGTTAAGCAAATTCGAATACTCGGTTAATAAGGGTTTTCTATCAGTCTAATTCATTATTTCCTTTATAAACATTTTCTGAATTTGTTATTTCTGTGCTTAGCTTTAATTTTTGCTATACTAATATCTAAATTGAATTTTTATTATCAATAGGGAGTGCAAATGGAATGACGCGAGAAAAAATTGCGATAGATATGGATGAAGTCTTAGCTGATACACTAGGTGAAATCATTGATGCAGTAAATGAACGAGCTAATCTAGGGATTACTATCGAGGCTCTAAAAGGTAAAAAATTAAAACACATGATGCCTGAACATGAAGGATTGGTAACTGAAGTATTAAGAGAACCGGGCTTCTTTAGACGTTTAAAAGTGATGCCACATGCTCAAGAAGTAGTTAAGAAATTAAACGAGCATTATGATATTTATATTGCTACAGCAGCAATGGACGTCCCAACATCATTTCATGACAAATATGAATGGCTTTTAGAATTTTTCCCATTTTTAAATCCTCAACATTTTGTATTTTGTGGTAGAAAAAATATTGTCAATGCCGATTATCTCATCGACGATAACCCTAGACAACTTGAAATCTTTGAAGGTAAACCCGTTATGTTTACAGCATCTCATAATATTAATGATGATAGATTTGATCGAGTAAGCGGTTGGAGAGACGTAGAGAATTATTTCCTAGGAAATTAAGTAGGGACATTCAATGTGATATACGACACCCTTATAGAGCTTGGAATATCGTTCCAAAAATAATAGCAGTAAGATGATTTCAATTAGAATCGTCTTACTGCTAATTTTTATATTTAAAACTTAGTTGAGTATGACTTCACGTGCGTAGAGCGCCGTCGTGTCACTTTTTTAATTGGTAGGGTCTGGGAAAGTAAGAAGTTGAATCGCTTTAGGTAAAACTTCAATCTCGATAGGCGTTTCTAAGCTGATTTCACCATCAATATCGACTTTCATATTAGGCTCAGTAGAGAGCGTGAAATGTCGACCTGGAATATGCCCAATACCTTCAGTGATTTCATTCCAATTCATACTATCTCTTTTCTTGAAAATATCATTCAAAATACTAAAGCTTTGCTCATCAAATATGAACGCATTTGCTTCACCATCTTGAGGAGATAAATCGGTTAAAGGTATACGTCCGCCTCCAATATTAGGACCGTTAGCTATGAGAAGCATAGAAGTATGTCCTTTTTCTTCTCGACCATCGACATTGAGCGTAAAGTCAAATTTACTAGGGTTCATCAATGTCTTAACTGTAGACCCTATATAACTTAACTTTCCAAAAACATCTTTAGAACCTTCTTGGACATTTTCAGCATTTTGAACAATTAATCCTAAGCCCACAAAGTTTAGCACATATGTATCATTTACTTTCAATACATCATAAGAGCCAACCTGTGCTGAGAGCAATTGTGAACTTGCATTTTTAAAATTAGAATCTAAATTCAATGTCTTAGTAAAATCATTAAATGTCCCTCCAGGAATAATGCCAATTGGGATACTTAAATCATGTCGCATGACACCATTGACTAATTCATTGACTGTGCCATCTCCACCTAAGATAAATAAAATGTCGATATCTGTACCATATTCATGGTTTTTGATGGATTCACAATATTTAATAATATCTCCTTCGTTTTCACTTAATTGTATTGATAAGTGTTTACACATTGAACTTAGAGATTTCGTTACTTCGCCAAGTCCTTCATATATATCTTTCAAACCACTATGTTCGTGGTAAAACAGGACGCCATGGTTATATTTATTTTCCATTATGCATGCCTACTTTCGTAAAATTCTCTTAATCTATTAATTACCCTTTTTAGTAAAATAATAGCAAATGATTAGAAGTTATACCCATTATAAAATAAAAAAACTGCAAGTCGAAAATAATCGAATCGCAGTCATGATAAATTGATTAACGAATACCTTTCATCGCTTTAATGATTTTAGGACTAAAGGCAAGAATGATGAAGGTAATCACAGCTGTAGTAATACCTAAGAATATGAAATAATTTGTTTGACCTAGTGGATCAATTAATTTTACTAACGTACCATTAAATGCTTGAGCAGATGCATTTGTTAATAGCCATAAACTCATCATTTGTGCATTGAATGCTTTCGGTGCTAATTTAACTGCCGCACTGTTACCAGTAGGAGATAAGCACAATTCACCAACGACACAAATAATATATGAAAGGATAACCCAGTTGACTGAGAAATGTGCGCTGCCATAAATGTTACCGATAATACCCATCATGATGTAAGATGCACCTGCCATTAAAGCACCTATAACAAATTTGATAGGTAGACTAGGTTGGCGTCTTCCTAATTTTTGCCATACCGCTGACACTACTGGTGCAAATAATAGGATAAATAATGGGTTAATAGATTGGAATATGGCTTCACCGAAATTCGTTTTCCAACCAAATAGATTTAATTTCATGTCGGAATGTTCAATTCCGTATATATTGAGAACGTTAGAACCTTGTTCTTGAATCGCCCAGAAAAGCATTCCTAAAATAAATAAAGGGATAAATGCTTTAACACGAGAACGTTCTGTATCTGTGACTTCTTTACTACGAATCATTGTAGTGAAATAAACAATTGGAAGTGCGATACCTAATATAAGGACTGTGTTACTTACTAAATCGAATGATAATGTTTGTGTAATATAGGAAACAATCACTACAATAGCAATGATTGCTACGATAGCTCCAACGATTAAACTATATTTTTTCTTTTCGTCAGGTGAAAGTGGGTTTGTTGGCTTCATACCAACTTTACCAAGATTTTTACGATTAAATAAAACGTACCATACTAAACCAAGCGCCATACCGATCGCTGCGATTAAGAATCCACCGTGGAAATTTTTAACATTAATGAAGTGTTGTAAAATAATTGGTGAAATCAGTGCACCGAAGTTGACTGACATATAGAAAATAACGAATCCAGCATCCATACGTACATCATTTTCAGGATATAAACGACCTACAATATTTGAAATATTTGGTTTCATCAAACCTGAACCAATAATAATAAAGAACATTGATGCGAATAATCCAAACATTGCGAACGGTAAACTTAGACAAATATGCCCAAGGATAATTAATACTGCACCTATTAAAGTTGCACCACGTGTTCCTGTAATTCTATCTGCTATCCATCCTCCTGGAATAGAAGACATGTATATTAATGCACCGTATACGGACATAATTGACATTGCCGTAGTTTTGTCGATACCAAGTCCGTGATCTTGAATCGCAAAATACATATAAAAAATAAGCATTGCTCTCATACCGTAGTAGCTGAATCGCTCCCAAAACTCTACGAAAAAGAGTACGCCTAAACCTCGAGGATGCCCGAAGAATCCATGTTGAGGTATTTCTTGAACTGCTTGTTCATGGGAATTATTTGTTGACATAATATCATCCCATCCTTTCTTCCCCTAATAACCATATTAAATTGTTTAAAAATGATTGTACTATTGTGGATAATAATTTTCAATAATTTTCAAAAAATAAAAATAATATGAATATTCAGTCTATTTATGGATTTCATTACATTTATATGATAATTTGTGTCTTTATTTATATTGTTATAAACATTCGTATAAATGAATCGATATAAATAAAATACGCTTTAACGTGTCAAAGTGCAATAGTTTTTTTATCAAATAAGAAAATAATTTTTATAACAAAAACCTCCATTGAATAAACACTTTCAATGGAGGGCGATATATTTAACGATTATCTATTTTTTCTGGATACATATCATGGTTCATTAAGCGATGTTCTGCCATTTTTTCATATTTTGAATTCGGGCGACCATAGTTTGTATAAGGATCAATTGAAATGCCACCTCTAGGAGTGAATTTACCCCAAACCTCAATATAGTGTGGATCCATTAATTCAATTAAATCATTCATAATAATATTCATACAATCCTCATGGAAATCGCCGTGATTTCTAAAGCTGAATAAATATAGCTTTAATGATTTAGACTCCACCATTTTGATATTAGGAATATATGAAATATAAATTGTTGCAAAATCTGGTTGGCCTGTAATAGGGCACAATGATGTAAACTCTGGGCAATTAAATTTAACGAAATAGTCACGCCCTTGATGCTTATTATCGAATGTTTCTAAAACATCTGGTCTATAATCAAAATCATACGTATTGTTTTGATTTCCTAGTAATGTAATATCTTGTAATTCATCTTTTTGACGTCCTTGTTCCATTATATTGGCTCCTTTAACTTTCTTTTATACTAGATTCTCTTCGTGCCTTTTCAAACATATAGTAACTTGCACCGATAATCACAACATAACCTACAGTCGCAAACATATCAGGTGTTTCTCCGAATAAGATAAAGCCGAATAATGCTGTGAAAATGATTGAAGCATACGTAAAGATTGAAATATCTTTTGCAGGAGCAAAACCATATGCAAGTGTGATACCAATTTGTCCAACGGCTGCTGACAATCCTGCACCTAGTAGATATAAGATTTGCACTGTTGTCATAGGTTCAAATGTAAAAATTGAGAAAGGTATCAATACGACCACCGAGAATAAAGAGAAATAAAATACAATTGTATATGGTTTCTCACGAGTGCTTAGTGCACGAACGCATGTATAAGCTGATGCGGCAAAGATACCTGAGAATAATCCTGCTATTGAAGGGATAACAGAAGAAGAAAATTCTGGTTTTACAATTAATAACATACCTAATATGGCTATAATCATAGCTGATATTTGATATTTACGTACCTTTTCATGTAGGAAAATTAGACTTAAAAGAATCGTCCAAAATGGATTTAATTTCATAAGTGTATCGGCATCACTTAGAACCATATGGTCAATAGCATATATATTTAGTAATACACCTATTAGACCTAAAGTTGAGCGAGATATGAGTAGAGGTTGACTGCTCAACTTCCCAAACATTGGTTGTTTATATTTAAAAATAAAAAATAATGGTATAAACATAGCTACAAAATTTCTAGCGAGCGATTTCTGAAATACAGGTAAATCTCCTGCAAGCCTGAAAAAGACTGACATAAAGCTAAATCCCACTGCAGAAATTAAAATAGCAATAATACCTTTTACTTTTGGATTCAATATTATCGCCTCAATACTATAAGATTAACGTAACTATATTAGCATAAATAAAATGGCTATGCATAAGTCCTTGCAAAATTAAAAATAGAGTTATATAATCTAAATACGAACACACGTTCTATTGTAGGGGAGTTATATATTATAAGAATTTAATTGTGATTAATGAAAACATAAAGACATAAAATACTTGTTGTTGTAGGTTGTATGAAACATCTGTGCGAGATTTTGACCTCAAGTGCATCGTAGAGAGGTATGACTATTTTGGGTTAAAAAGCAAGTGAAGACCCTTGAAAAAATTTTTTATTTCAGAATAATGAGCTCTAATAACGTAGTGGTGCACTTTCTGAAAGATTAACTATTTTTCGTCAATAAACTTTAACTTTCATAAATTTGAGCACTTATGTATAATGAAACACAGAATATAGTATTAAATTTCAAAATCAAACACTACATATTGTGTTTACGAATTAAAAGTTAATATGTGAAATACAATCATTTTAATGCAAATTCACACTAAAGAATATGATAAATTATTGCTATTTTAGTAATCAGTTACAAAAAAGATAATTTGTCATATAGTGATGATTTAAGTTTTGGCTACTATATATAGGGGTTATTTACTTATAGAGATACTAAAAGCATTAAAAAGGGAGTAGAACTGAAATAAATTAGTAAAATTAATTTCGTTGTTCCACATCCAACTTGCATTGTTTGCAAAATTTCTTTATTAAGAAATTTTCTATGTTGGGACCCTGACGGCATGGATGACTAGGATTGAGAGCAACTTGATATAAGCAACTTTCATTTCAGACATCGACTGCTCATATATTAAATGAGGCTAAGTTAATCAATGATGTCCCAGTCGCATTTATAGATATGCTTTTCGATACAGTAAATTTAAGTATCAAAACTTTTAAATACAAAATTATATCGATGTACACCTCTATTTTAGTGGTGATTTTATTTTTTGAGCTAGTGAGTACTCGATATAACCATGACAGCTAAAGATTGAGGAAAGAAGGTGATCCAATGAAAGTAGTATATTTCTCATTTTCAGGCAATGTCAGACGCTTTATTCAAAGAGCAGGAATTGATGACACGATGGAAATTACTCAAGATAATTGTACAGAATCAGTAAGTGAACCTTATATCTTAGTTACTGGCACTATTGGATTTGGAGAAGTGCCACAACCCGTTCAATCTTTTTTAGAGGTAAATCACGCTCAATTACAAGCGGTAGCTGCAAGTGGAAATCGCAATTGGGGACAAAATTTTGCGAAAGCAGGCCGCACAATCTCAGAGGAATATAATGTTCCGTTATTGATGAAATTTGAAGTACAAGGCACGAATAACGATGTAATTGAATTTAAGGATAAGGTGGGTAATTTCAATGAAAACCATGGACGAGAAGAAATACAATCATATTGAATTAAATAATGAAGTAACTAAGCGAAAAGATAATGGTTTTTTCGACTTAGAGAAAGATCAAGAAGCTTTAAAAGTTTATCTTGAAGAAATCCATGATAAGACTATATATTTCGATGACGAAATCGAACGTTTACATTATCTTGTAGATAATAATTTCTATTTTAATGTGTTTGAAAAATATACTGAAGAAAGTTTAAGAGAAATTACTGAGTTTGCTAAATCAATCCATTTCCAATTTGCTAGTTATATGTCTGCAAGTAAGTTTTATAAAGACTATGCTCTAAAAACAAATGATAAAAGTCAATTTTTAGAAGATTATAATCAACACGTAGCAATTGTTGCCCTCTATTTGGCAAATGGTGACACTAAACAAGCTAAACAATTTATTTCTTCTATGGTTGAACAACGTTATCAACCAGCAACGCCAACTTTCTTAAACGCAGGACGTGCGCGTCGTGGAGAACTTGTTTCATGCTTCTTATTAGAAGTAGATGACAGTTTAAATTCTATTAATTTTATCGATTCAACAGCTAAGCAATTGAGTAAAATCGGTGGCGGTGTGGCGATCAACTTATCTAAACTACGTGCACGTGGCGAAGCTATTAAAGGGATCAAAGGCGTTGCTAAAGGTGTATTACCAGTGGCAAAAGCACTTGAAGGTGGATTTAGTTATGCGGATCAATTAGGTCAACGTCCGGGTGCTGGCGCTGTATATTTAAATATTTTCCATTATGATGTGGAAGAGTTTTTAGATACTAAAAAGGTAAATGCTGACGAAGATTTACGTTTATCTACAATTTCTACTGGTCTTATCGTTCCATCTAAATTCTTTGATTTGGCTAAAGAAGGCAAAGATTTCTATATGTTTGCACCACATACAGTTAAACAGGAATATGGTGTAACTTTAGATGATATCGATTTAGAGAAGTATTATGATGATATGGTTGCTAATCCAAATATCGAGAAGAAGAAAAAAGATGCTCGTGAAATGTTAAATACAATTGCCCAAACGCAATTGCAATCTGGATATCCATATCTTATGTTTAAAGACAATGCTAATAAAGTACATGCGAACTCTAATATTGGCCAAATCAAAATGAGTAATTTATGTACTGAAATTTTCCAACTACAAGAAACATCTGTTATTAATGATTACGGTACTGAAGACGAAATTAAGCGTGATATTTCTTGTAATCTTGGTTCTTTAAACATTGTTAACGTGATGGAATCAGGTAAATTCAGAGATTCAGTCCATACTGGAATGGATGCTTTAACTGTAGTGAGTGATGAAGCTAATATTCAGAATGCACCAGGTGTTAAAAAAGCAAACAGCGAATTACATTCTGTTGGTTTAGGTGTAATGAATCTTCATGGCTATCTTGCTAAAAATAAAATCGGCTATGAATCTGAGGAAGCAAAAGATTTTGCTAACATTTTCTTCATGATGATGAACTACTATTCAATTGAACGTTCAATGGAAATTGCTAAAGAACGTGGAGAAAGATATCAAGATTTTGAGTCTTCAGATTATGCTAATGGTAAATATTTTGAATTTTATACTTCACAAGAATTTGAACCTCAATTTGAAAAAGTTCGTCAATTATTCGAAGGTCTAGATATTCCAACATCAGATGATTGGAAAGCATTACAAAAAGAAGTTGAACAATATGGACTATATCATGCGTATAGATTAGCGATTGCGCCTACTCAAAGTATTTCATATGTTCAAAATGCAACAAGTTCTGTAATGCCAATTGTAGATCAGATTGAACGTCGTACTTATGGCAATGCTGAAACGTTTTATCCTATGCCTTTCTTGTCACCTGAAACAATGTGGTATTACAAATCAGCATTTAATACTGACCAAATGAAATTAATTGATTTAGTTTCAACAATTCAAACTCACGTAGACCAAGGTATTTCAACTATTTTATATGTTAATTCAGAAATATCTACACGTGAACTTTCAAGATTATATGTTTATGCACATTACAAAGGATTAAAATCACTTTATTACACAAGAAATAAACTATTAAGTGTAGAAGAGTGTACAAGTTGTGCAATTTAATTAGATAACTCAAACAAATCAACCACTAGAGAATATTTCAATCATATAGAAATGATGACATTCATCCATTTCTATGATTGAAATGCTCTACATTATACATAAACAGACAGGAGGATTTTCATGAAGGCAGTCAACTGGAATACCCAAGAAGATATGACGAATATGTTTTGGCGTCAAAATATCTCACAAATGTGGGTAGAAACAGAGTTTAAAGTTTCAAAAGATATTGCAAGTTGGAAGACACTATCAGATTCTGAAAGAGAAACATTTAAAAAAGCATTAGCAGGGTTAACTGGTCTGGATACACATCAAGCAGATGATGGTATGCCTTTGATTATGTTACACACGACTGATTTAAGAAAAAAAGCCGTGTACTCATTTATGGCTATGATGGAACAAATTCATGCTAAGAGTTACTCTCATATTTTTACAACATTACTTCCATCTAGTGAAACAAACTATTTACTAGATACATGGGTTATTGAAGAACCTCATTTAAAATATAAATCAGATAAAATTATCGATAATTATCATAAACTCTGGGGAAAAGAAGCTTCAATCTTTGACCAATATATAGCGAGAGTTTCAAGTGTATTCTTAGAAACATTCTTATTCTATTCTGGTTTCTATTATCCTCTTTATCTTGCTGGACAAGGTAAAATGACAACTTCTGGTGAAATTATTCGTAAAATTTTATTAGATGAATCAATTCATGGCGTATTCACTGGCCTAGATGCTCAAAGTTTACGTAATGAACTTTCAGAAAGTGAAAAGCAAAAAGCTGATCAAGAAATGTATAAATTATTAAATGAACTTTATGATAATGAAGTTTCATATACGCATTTACTATATGATGATATTGGTTTAACTGAAGATGTTCTAAACTATGTACGTTATAACGGTAATAAAGCATTATCTAACTTAGGATTTGAACCATATTTTGAAGAACGTGAATTTAATCCTATTATTGAAAATGCATTGGATACATCTACTAAGAACCATGACTTCTTCTCAGTTAAAGGTGATGGCTATACGTTAGCGTTAAACGTAGAGGCTTTACAAGATGAAGACTTTATTTTCGATAAATAAGATGACATATATTAAGGAGATTCCTATTAAATTGAGTAGGAATCTCCTTTTTTGCGTGTAAAAAGTTATAAATGATAAATAATGTTATGTATTACGAATTATTGTATAGAAATATTTATAAAGAAAATTTCAAAAAATGTGAAAAGCTATTGAAAAACGATAACATAATCTATAATATTAATGGTAATGATAATCATTATCATTTAAGTCGGTTATTTACTTCGCATCATACATATTTATTAAGGAGAATGACTAATGAAATTTATATTTAAAGGTTATACCTTATTTATTTTATTAGTGATTTTAACTATTGTCTCTTTATTTATAGGAGTGAGTCAGCTCTCTCTCTTAGATATTTTTCATTTAAATGATGAACAAATGAACATTTTGTTTTCAAGCCGAATTCCTAGAACGGTGAGTATCCTCCTTTCAGGAAGCTCACTTGCATTAGCAGGATTAATTATGCAACAGATGATGCAAAATAAATTTGTAAGCCCTACCACTGCAGGTACTATGGAATGGGCGAAATTAGGTATTTTAATTTCACTACTGTTCTTTCCAAATGGACATATTTTAATCAAATTATTATTCGCTGTTGCTTTAAGTATTATTGGGACTTTTATATTTGTTCGATTAATTAATCTTATACGTGTAAAAGAGGTCATTTTTGTTCCACTCTTAGGGATTATGATTGGTGGTATTATATCCAGCTTTACCACATTTATAGCGTTAAGAACAAATGCGTTACAAAGCATTGGCAATTGGTTAACTGGAAATTTTGGCATTATAACGAGTGGTCGTTATGAGGTATTGTATCTCACTATACCTTTACTTATTCTAGCGTTTGTTTTTGCAAATCATTTTACAATTGCAGGTATGGGAAAAGACTTTAGTCATAATTTAGGTGTAAGTTATGAAAAAATCATTAACATCGCATTATTTATTACTGCAACGCTAACAGCTTTAGTCGTTGTTACAGTAGGAACGCTACCATTTTTAGGATTAATTGTACCGAATATTATCTCTATTTACAGAGGTGATCATTTGAAAAATGCATTACCGCACACACTCATGCTCGGTGCGATTTTTGTATTAATTGCTGATATTATTGGCAGAATAATAGTTTATCCTTATGAGATTAATATTGGGTTAACGATAGGTGTGTTTGGCACAATTATTTTCCTAATCTTGCTAATGAAAGGTAGGAAAAATTATGCAAATGAGCTCTAACAAAAAAATAAGTATACTAGTCGTTATAGCAATTTGTATGGCCATTTTTTATTTATTTGTAGGTTTAGACTTTAATATATTTGAATATCAATTCCAAAGTCGTTTTAAAAAATTCATTCTTATCCTATTAGTAGGTGCAGCAATAGGAACCTCAGTAGTTATTTTTCAATCTATTACTACAAACAGATTATTAACTCCTTCCATTATGGGACTTGATTCAGTTTATTTATTTGTCAAAGTATTACCCATTTTTATATTAGGTGAGCAAGCTGCCGTAGTCACAAACATCTATCTTAATTTTTTAATTACCTTGATTGTTATGGTGTTATTTTCATTACTACTATTTCAAGTCATATTTAAACTAGGTCACTTTTCAGTCTATTTTATCCTATTAGTCGGCGTGATATTAGGAACATTCTTCCGTAGTATTACAAGTTTCCTCCAACTTATAATGAATCCAGAATCTTTCTTAGCGGTTCAAAGTGTCATGTTTGCTAGCTTTGAAGCATCAAATTCTAATTTAGTAAGTGTCTCAGGCATATTGTTAGTTATCTTAATTGTTGTAACAATTATACTTCGACCTTATTTAGATGTACTTCTATTAGGGCGAGCGCAAGCAATTAATTTAGGTGTATCTTATGAAAACATGACGCGGTTATTACTTATTTTGGTTGCCTTACTTGTCTCTATATCCACTGCATTAATAGGCCCTGTAACGTTTCTTGGTTTATTAACAGTCAACTTAGCACATGAATTCATGAAGACCTATGAACATAAATATATTTTACCTACGACCATACTTTTTAGTTGGATCAGTTTATTTATGGCGCAATGGGTAGTTGAAAACCTATTTGAAGCAACCACTGAATTCAGTTTAATAGTGGATTTAGTAGGTGGTAGTTACTTCATTTATTTACTTGTTAAAAGGAGAAGTGCAAATTGATTCAAATTCAAAATTTAGACAAAACGATTGAGAATAAACCTATTTTAAAGGATATTAGTGTTGATATTGAAAAAGGGAAACTGACTTCTTTAATAGGACCTAATGGTGCTGGCAAAAGTACATTATTATCTGCGATGAGTCGCTTATTTAACTGTGACAATGGCACAATTTCGATTGAAGACAAAGTAATATCAGATTATAAAACTGATGATTTAGCTAAAAAATTAAGTATTTTAAAACAATCCAATCATACTGAAATGAATATTACTGTTGAGCAATTAGTTAACTTTGGTCGTTTTCCATATTCGAAAGGACGAATGAAGAAAGAAGACTATGACAAAGTAGACTATGCCTTAGATTTATTACAACTAAAAGAAATTAGAAATCGTAATATCAAAACACTATCAGGAGGTCAGCGTCAGCGTGCATATATTGCTATGACGATTGCTCAAGATACTGACTATATATTACTGGATGAACCTCTAAATAATTTAGATATGAAACATTCTGTACAAATAATGCAAACGTTACGAGAATTGTGTCGTAAATTAAATAAAACAATCATTATCGTATTACACGATATTAATTTTGCTTCTTGTTATTCAGACAATATTATTGCACTTAAACAGGGTGAAATTGTTAAAGCTGATGTTAAAGATAATGTTATTCAGTCTGACATATTGAAGAAATTATATGAAATGGATGTCCGTATAGAAGAAATAAGAGGACAACGTATTTGTCTTTATTATGATGAAGCTACTTTTGACTCAGTTTAATCTTAGAAATTTAGACTCATAGTTAAAGGGGTGATGTCTGCACAGAGATAAAAAGAAAAGTTTAAATGTAACGCTGCACTTAGGTCAAATTTTATTAAGGAGTCGTACAAATGAAAAAAACTGTCTTATTTTTATTATTATCTTTAGTTTTAGTTTTATCGGCTTGTAGTAATGGTTCGAATAATAATGATTCAGATTCTAAGAATAAAAATAGTGATTCAAAAGAAACTGTAACCATCAAGAATAACTTTGAAGCAAGCGGTAAGGAACGTGACGGAAGTGATGCTAAAAAAATATCTAATACTGTCAAAGTTCCAAAGAATCCAAAAAATGCCGTAGTATTAGATTATGGTGCACTTGATGTGTTAAACGAATTAGGTGTGGCAGATAAAGTAAAAGGCTTACCTAAAGGAGAAAATAATCAATCATTACCTAAATTTTTAGATAAATTTAAAGATGGTAAGTATATCAATACAGGGAATTTAAAAGAAGTAAACTTTGATAAGGTTGCATCAGCGAAACCAGAAGTTATCTTCATTTCAGGAAGAACAGCTAATCAGAAAAATTTAGACGAATTTAGAAAAGCTGCACCAGATGCCAAAGTAGTATATGTCGGTACAAGTGATGATAACTTAGTTAAGGATATGAAGAAAAATACAGAGAATTTAGGTAAAATCTATGATAAAGAAGATAAAGCCAAAAATATTAATAAAGACCTAGATAAAAAAATCTCTGGAATGAAAGATAAAACTAAAGGCTTTAATAAGAAAGTAATGTACTTATTGGTAAATGAAGGTGAATTATCAACATATGGCCCAGGAGGACGTTTTGGTGGTTTAGTATTTGATACATTAGGATTTAAACCTGCTGATAAAAAGGTAAGCAATAGTCCGCATGGTCAAAACATTAATAATGAATATATTAACAAACAAAATCCGGATGTGATTCTAGCAATGGATCGTGGGTCAGTTGTAGGTGGTAAATCAACGACTAATCAAGTTCTAAAAAATAAAGTTATTAAAAATGTACCAGCAATTAAAAGTAATAATGTTTATGAATTAGATCCTAAACTATGGTACTTCTCTTCTGGTTCTTCAACGACTACTATCAAACAAATTGATGAATTAGACAAAGTAATCGATAAAGCAGAAAAGTAATTTTATAAAAAAGCTCCTAAACTGATTTTTTAATGAAATCCAGTTTAGGAGCTATAGTATTATAATCAACGTCTTATCACGTTTTTCTATATTTCGAAATATAAATGGTAATGAAACTTACATCTGCTATTAAAATGTGCTTTGCAGTTGGGGCACATTTCAACCATCATATAATCATGTATACTCATTTCATGGTTACAAACACCACACATAATCACTTTTTTATCAAACTCTTTTTCTGTCCATCTTTTTATAGCATGAGATTCATGCTCCTCATGACATTTGTAACACGGATAATATTTATTACAACATTTAAACTTAATAGCAATAACATCTAAAAAAGAATGATAGTGAGTACATCTGGTCTCTTTGTCTATAACTGATCCATATATTTTAGGCATAGATAGATGTACCTCCTTACAGAATTAGCTCTCAGGGTGCTCTCCAATAATACGTACTTCAGTATTAAGTTCAACATCAAATTTTTCTTTTACTGTCTTTTGTACGTAATGAATTAAGTCTTCATAATCCGTAGCTGTACCATTATCTACATTTACCATAAATCCAGCATGTTTCTTAGAGACTTCTACGCCACCAATACGGTGACCTTGTAACTCAGAATCTTGAATAAGTTTTCCAGCAAAATGACCTGGAGGACGTTGGAATACACTTCCGCACGAAGGATATTCTAACGGTTGTTTTGATTCACGACGTTCAGTTAAATCATCCATTTTAGCTTGTATTTCATCTAATTTACCTGGTTCTAATGTGAAAGCTGCTTCAAGTACTACGAGGTGTTTCTTCTGAACAATACTATTTCGATAATCAAGTTCTAATTCTTCGGTAGTGAGTTTAATTAAGTCGCCTTCTTCGTTCACACAAAGTGCGTAATCAATACAATCTTTAACCTCTCCACCGTAGGCACCAGCATTCATAAATACTGCGCCACCAATTGAACCTGGAATTCCACACGCAAATTCTAGACCAGTTAATACATAATCACGTGCCACTCTTGAAACATCAATAATTGCAGCGCCACTACCAGCTATAATTGCATCGTCTGAAACATCAATATGATCTAAAGAAAGTAAACTTAGAACGATGCCCCGAATACCACCTTCGCGTATAATAATATTTGAACCGTTTCCTAAGTATGTAACAGGAATATTATTGTTATAAGCGTATTTAACAATCGATTGTACTTCTTCGTTTTTAGTGGGTGATAAATAGAAATCCGCTTCTCCACCTGTTTCAGTATAGGTATAACGTTTAAGTGGTTCGTCCACTTTAATAATGTCTTCGGGAATAATTGACTTTAAATCACGTAAGATGTCATTTTTATTCAACGTCTTGAACATCCTTTCTCAACTTCTTAATATAAGTACTATTATATCAACTTTAAAAGTTATTTGCGAAATTTGAATATATTATTTTAACATTATATAGACACATAGGGATGATGTATCTTATGTTTTATATATTAACTTAAATTAACTTAATTGCTTATGTATCTTTTCAAATAAGTTTTGTTTTTGATTTTCATACATACGAATCGTCTGGACATGTTTCAATATATCTTGCTTTTTCTTTGAAAATAATTGTGAAATTTCATTATCTTGAGATAATACTTTATCAACATTTTGATATTGTTCAAACAAAGGAGTATTTAACTGTATGATATGTAATCTTACTTCTTGTTTAAGTTCGTTAAAGTTATTAAAACGTGCCATCATCACTTTCTTTTTATAAGAGTGGTGTAATCGATAAAAACCAGCATAGTTTAATCGTTTCTCATCTAGCGCTGTAATATCATGTAAATTATCTACACCGACAAGCACGTCTAGTATAGGTTCTGTTTCATAATTAAAATGACGTGTACCACCGATATGTTGCGTGTATTTGACCGGTGAATCTAACAAGCCAAACAAAACATTTTTAACGCGAAGATATTCTTTCTCAAAAGATTTATGAGACTCATCTTTAACTAAAGGTTGGACATATGCGTACATAAATTACTCCTTAAAAATTAATCATTCTCAAAAATACAGTAAAGTCTGACATACTATAACACAATTCATTTTCATAATAAATACGTTTATGTATAATGTTTAATGATAAGGGGTGCAGATATGAAAAAATTACTATTTATCACTACAATTGTTATTTTTGCTATTACTTTGACTGCATGTGGAAGTAAATCAACTAAAGATTTAAAGGATTTTGAACATCAATATAAAGATGTTAAGCAAAAGCAAGAAAATGTTGAAGAAGTTATAGATAAGATACATTTAAAAGAGTTAGATAATTTGAGTAAAACAGATACGACCGATAAAAATAAAAAAGAATTTATTGCACTTCAAAAGGATATTAATAATTATCTCATTCCCGAATTTAAAAAATATAAGAAATCTACACAACAATTACCGGCAAAAACAAATGATGTTAAAAAACTCCGCGCAACTTATTTAGAAAGTGTGAAATCAAAAGAATCTTCAATCAAAGATTTAAAATCATTTGTCGATTTATGTAATCGTTCAATTAAAGATAATGAAGACATATTAGATTATACGAAACTTTTCGAGAAGAATAGATCGCAAGTAGAGTCCGACATCAATAAAGCTACAAATAAAAGTGATGCAGATCAATTAACGTCTAAGCTAGAGGCAAATAATAAACAATTAAAATCTACAGCTAAAAAATATCTCGATTCTTCTACAACTGATTCAGATTCAGCTAAGAAAGCAATCAATGATCACATTTCACCGTTGATTGACAAGCAAATTAAAGATATTAACCAAACAAATATATCTGATTCACATGTAGATAATGCGAGAAAAAATGCGATTGAAATGTATTATAGTTTACAAAATTATTATGATACGCGTGTAGACACAATTGAAGTAAGTGAAAAATTATCTAAAATTGATGTCGATAAACTTCCAAAAGAGGGTAAAGATATCTCTAACAAAGATAAAGACTTCAATCAACAATATAATGAGTTAAAAGAAAAAGTAAATTAGATGAGATTTATATTAAATAAAATAAAAATTGATGGTTAACATTACACAGCAGAGTGTGTATAATTGTACCCACTGAGATGATTTTTGGGATATGAATATCACGCATATGCTCATAAAATGTGATAAATATTTTTAGAGGTGAATAGAATGGCTATTAAGCTGAGTTCAATTGACCAATTTGAACAAGTCTTAGAAGAGAACAAATATGTTTTTATATTAAAACACAGTGAAACTTGTCCAATTTCTGCAAATGCGTATGATCAATTCAATAAGTTTTTATATGAAAGAGATATTGATGGTTACTATTTAATCGTACAACAAGAGCGTAAATTATCGGACTATATTGCTGAAAAAACAAACGTAAAACATGAATCACCACAAGCTTTCTACTTTGTAGATGGTGAAATGAAATGGAATGCAGATCATGATGATATTAACGTTTCTCAACTTGCACAAGCTGAGGAATAAATCAAATCATTATTTTTAAAGAAATAGAGCTTGTCATAGATATCGTTTGACGATAGTTTATGGCAAGCTTTTCGTATGTTATGAAAATCAAACGTAAAAAATGTATAATGTGTTAATGAATAAGTGTTAGCGCACAGTTCGTTTTTATAAATTTAAAAATGAAATGTAAACGATAATGTTAATGATTATTTGAACTTAACATATTGTTTATCATTCATCATCGAATAGAGAATATTTTATATTATTTAAGTTGTAAATCATTTTCCAAAAAGAGAAAAGATATAAGGTGGTTAAGACAATGAAAGTTTTAGTAGCCATGGATGAATTCAATGGAATTATTTCTAGTTATCAAGCGAATAGATATGTTGAAGAAGCGGTAGCAAGTCAAATTGAAGATGCAGATGTTGTTCAAGTTCCTTTATTTAATGGACGTCACGAGTTAATGGATTCTGTATTTCTTTGGCAATCTGGAAGTAAGTATCGCGTTAAAGCACATGACGCTGATATGAATGAAGTCGAAGCGATGTATGGACGTACTGATAGTGGAATGACCGTGATAGAAGGGAACCTATTCTTAAATGGAAATCAACCTATCGATAAGCGTTCAAGTTATGGTTTAGGAGAAGTTTTAAAAGCAGCACTCGATAATGATGCGAAACACATCATCATCTCTTTAGGTGGCATTGGCAGCTTTGATGCTGGTGCAGGAATGTTACAAGCACTTGGTGCAAAATTTTATGATGATGAGGCCAATATTGTTGATGTAAGTGAAGGCGCTTATAAGATTAAATACATTAGAAGAATGGATTTATCTAATATTCATCCTCAACTTGCAGAGGCGCGATTACAATTAATGTCTGATTTTTCAAGTCGTTTATATGGTAAACAAAGTGAAATCATGCAAACGTACCAAGCGCACGGATTAACTCAAAATGAAGCTGCGGAAATTGATAATTTAGTATGGTATTTTAGTGAATTATTCAAAAGTGAACTTAAATTAGCTATTGGTCCTATTGAACGTGGTGGCGCGGGCGGTGGTATTGCTGCTGTCTTGAAAGGATTGTATCAAGCTGAAATTTTAACTAGTCATGAACTTGTTAATCAAATTACGCATTTAGAAGATTTAATTGAACAAGCTGATTTAATCATTTTTGGTGAAGGATTAAAAGAAGATGATCAAATTCTTGAAACGACGACATTACGAATTGCAGATTTAACATCTAAATATCATAAACCTGCAATTGCAATTTGTGCGACAAGTGATAAGTTTGATTTATTTGAGTCACAAGGTGTGACAGCAATGTTTAATACATTTATAGATATGCCAGAAACGTATACAGATTTCAAAATGGGTATTCAAATTCGACACTATACTGTTCAAGCACTTAAATTACTCAAAACGAGTTTAAATCAATAAAGTTTATCAATTTTAAAAAAAGCGTCGGGCGAAATTCTAAACTTTTCGCCCGACGTTTTACTATCTATAACACTTTAATTACTTTCTTTTTTAGCAACCTCTTCGGCAATTCCTACTACAACTTGAACTGCTTTTTCCATTACATCAATAGAAGCATATTCAAACGGACCATGGAAGTTACCACAACCTGTAAAGATATTTGGAGTAGGTAATCCCATAAATGATAATTGTGAGCCGTCTGTTCCACCACGTATAGGTTCTGTGTTAGGTGTGATATCTAATTTCGCAAATACACGTTTAGGAATATCAATGATGTGATGTAAAGGTTTAATCTTTTCAGCCATATTGTAATATTGATCGTGAACATCAACTTTAACAGGATAACCTTCATAGTGTGTATTAATATCGTCGCGAATTTCCATCAAACGTTTTTTACGTAAGTCAAATTCCTTTTTATCGTGGTCACGAATAATATATTGAAGGGTCGCTTTCTCAACATTTCCTTCAAATTTCATCAGATGATAGAAACCTTCATAACCTTCTGTGCGTTCAGGGACTTCCTTAGGTGGAAGTAGGCTATTAAATTGTTGGCCTAAACTAATGGCATTGACCATCGCATTTTTAGCTGAACCAGGATGCACATTCACACCGTGACATGTCACCGTCGCTTCTGCTGCGTTAAAACTTTCAAATTGAAGCTCGCCAAATTGACTTCCATCCATTGTATAAGCGAAATCAGCATTAAAGCGTTCAACATCAAACTTATGAGGGCCTCTGCCAATTTCTTCATCCGGTGTAAATCCTATACGAATGCGTCCGTGTTTAATTTCTGGGTGCTCTATTAAATATTTAATGCCTTCCATAATTTCTACCACACCGGCTTTATCGTCAGCTCCAAGTAATGAAGTTCCGTCTGTAACCATGAGTGTATGTCCGATAAGGTGATTTAATTCTGGAAAGACGCTCGGGTTAAGCACACGGTTTGTTTTACCTAATTGAAGTGCTTGACCATCGTAGTTTTCAATGATTTGTGGGTTGACGCCAGTTGCATTAAAGTCTGGAGATGTGTCTACATGTGCTAAGAAACCGATTGTAGGTACGTCATAATCAACATTGCTTTCTAACGTCGCAAACAGGTAACCGTATTCGTCTATATCTGTAGATAATCCCAAAGTTTGAAGTTCACTTTCTAATAATCGTAATAAGTCCCATTGCTTTTCTGTAGAAGGTGTAGATTCTGAATTTGGATCAGATTGTGTGTCGATTTTTACATATCTTGTTAATCTGTCTATGATTTGTGCTTTCATTGTAATCATCCCCCTTAGAATTATACTCTGTTGTTCATATTATAAGATTTCTTATAAGTTTTACCTTTGATTTTACCATAATACTGTTTGATACGTGTGTAGATGTAGTAGATGATTTCTGAGACAAGAATACCAAAGGCGATGGCTCCGGAAATTAATGTGACTTCTAAGAAGGTGTTTACTGCGTTAGTATAATCGTTTGAAACTAAGTAACGTGTAGCTTCATATGCAGCGCCTCCTGGCACAAGTGGAATGATTCCTGGAACAATGAAGATAATGACAGGTCTTTTATAACGTCTGCTCATCGTATGGCTCATTAATCCTAATATTAGACTTCCTAGGAAAGAAGCGCCCACTTTCCCTAAGTCCATCCCAACAGTAAGTTGATAAATTGTCCAAGCGACTGCACCTACAAAACCGCAAGCGACAAGTAACTTTTTAGGGGCGTTAAATATAATTGAAAAAAGGACTGTGGAAATAAAGCTAATTGTAAAATGAAATAAGTAAAATAACATCGTTAACAGCCTTTCTTATAATAGTAATAATACAATTGCCACGCCGGCACCAATCGCAAAGGCAGTGAGTGCAGCTTCCACGCCACGTGACATTCCCGCAAGTAATTCACCAGCTAATAAGTCACGAATGGCATTGGTAATCAAAATCCCTGGAACGAGGGGCATTACACTGGCAATCGTAATAATATCTTGATTCTGAGCAATTCCTAATTTAGTGAAAATGGCAGCAATACTAATGACAACTGCTGATGCTACAAATTCTGAGAAGAATTTAATTTGAATGTATTTTTGTACAAAACTAAACGTTAAAAATGCTGCACCCCCAGCAATACATGCAATCCAGAAATCAGAAGCGGTTCCTCCAAACATAAATAAGAAAAAGCCACAAGCTACAAATGATGCGATGATATTCATTAAAAATGAATATTGTAATGATGCCTTTCTTAGGTGAATTAATTCAGTTTTAGCTTCATCAATTGTAAGTTGATTGTTGGAGATTTTTCGTGACAAACTGTTTGTTAGTGCGATTTTTTCTAAATCTGTGGTACGTTCGCGAATACGTATAAGTCTTGTACTCGTTCTATCATTAAGTGAAAAAATAATCGCAGTAGACGTAACGAAACTATATGTATCATGTAAACCGTAACTATGTGCAATACGATTCATTGTATCTTCAACGCGGTATGTTTCTGCGCCCGCTTCAAGTAAAATTCTACCTGCAATCAAGACTACATCAATCACTTTATTTTCATCGATAATAGTGATTGAATCTGACATACACGTTCACCTCCAAGATCGTTTTATTTTTTATGAACAATTGAAGTTTACAACTTGCGCCTGTAACTTTCAATAGACACCATGATTTTGATAAATGATTTCATATAAGTAAATGTGGTTTCTTATTTGAATAGGGATGACCGTAATCCGCTTAATAAATTTAAAAAAACTGCTATGCATAGATGGTATTTCAACACGTAGTTGAACATTCCTACATCTATGATAGCAGTATAATGACTTATAATTTAACTATAGGGTTAAACATGACTTTATTACGTCCTTCATTTTTAGCAACATGAACCATATCATCGGCATCTTTAAATACCTTACGTTGAGATTTGCGATCTTCTTGCGTTAAGTAACCAACACCAATTGAAACGGATAGTTTAATGACTTCTTTGTTTGGAAGATGGAATGATGATTTCTCCACTCCTGAACGAATGTTTTCTGCTAATTTAACACTTTGATCTAATGTATAATCTCGAATTACAACAGAAAATTCTTCGCCACCGTTTCTGAAAATTTTAAACTGATTTGGAACATAATTTTTTAATAGCTGTGACATTTGTTTAAGTACAGCGTCGCCTGATTGGTGTGAATAGGTATCATTAACATCTTTGAATCCATCAATATCGATCAGTAATAAAGCTAAGCTTTGATTCTTCTCTTCAGCTTGACTTGAAACTTCATTTAAATGTCTATCAAATTCTTTAACATTGCCTAAACCTGTAAGATAGTCATATTTGTCTTCATTTTCATAACGGTTAACCAATGAAAAGAAATGCCAAATATCAACAAATGTTATAGCGGAAGAGATTGTGATGATTAATGAAATTGGAATAAGTACAAGAATCTCGATTAAATCATAAATTGGGCTTACTAACGCTAAAATTAATAGAATAATGATACTTATTACATTTAAAATAAGTAAAGAGATGATGTCGTTTTGCTTTAAGAATGGTCCCACTGCGCTCACAATACCAGCTATGACGACTAAAGTGATGCCATAAATAATTGAATTGCCAAATATGAACACATCGACTAAGGCTACAATAAATGCTGAGGCGAGTGTATAAATCATATTTGTATAGCGTCCTAAGAATAGTAATGGAACAAAAGTTAAGTGAACGAGATATTCGTTTTTAAATGGAATGGGATATGCAGCTAAAAGTAAAGAAACGAGTGTCATTAAAACTGTTACATATTCTTTAGAAAACACCATTCTTTTGTTCTCTGAATATTGTAATCTGTGAAATAAGTATATACCTGCAACCATGACAGATATGTTGTAAACGATTGCTTCAAACATTTCTTAACCGACTCCTTCGTTGACCATTAGCTATTGTAAGTGAAAACTTACAATTTGTCATCACTTAGCATCAGAAATTTCATACATAAAATGGTATTTAATGTTAAAATGGTCGCTTAAATGGTATGATAGAAAAAATGTATTTGAATTGAAATTCGAAAGTGTATGATAAATTTTTTATTATACCTTAAGTTATAATTGAAAACTTTGTCGGGAAGGGCATTCCGATAGAAATGATACTAGGCTATAGGGGAGGGAGCGTTACTTACTCATTGTGGTAACGCTGATACGTCTAGAGGTAGTAACTAAAAAGAATTGTGTAGAAACGTCAACGCTATATCGTTGAAGAGAGGGTGAGAGCTACACAATAAATATTTAGATATTGATTAACTTATTTGATGAAGGTGAACTGATGTATACTTTACTACTCATAGCATTTACCATGATAGTCAGTTTAATAATTACGCCCATTATCATTGTAGTATCGAAGAAATTGGATTTGGTAGATCGGCCTAATTTTAGAAAAGTACATACCAAACCGATCTCAGTGATGGGTGGAACAGTCATACTATTCTCCTTTTTAATAGGCATTTGGTTAGGCCATCCTATTGAAAGAGAGGTTAAACCGCTCATATTAGGTGCTATTATTATGTATCTTGTAGGGCTTATCGATGACATATATGATTTGAAACCGTACATTAAACTTGCAGGTCAAATTGTTGCGGCAGGCGTTGTAACATTTTATGGTATTACGATAGATTTTATCTCATTACCAATGGGACCTACAATTCATTTTGGTATTTTTAGCATACCGATTACTATTATTTGGATTGTGGCGATTACGAATGCGATTAATTTAATCGATGGATTAGATGGTTTGGCATCTGGTGTTTCAGCAATAGGTTTAATGACCATAGGATTTATTGCAATTTTACAAGCTAATATCTTTATCATCATGATATGTTGTGTGCTTCTAGGCTCACTACTAGGGTTTTTATTTTATAATTTCCACCCAGCCAAGATTTTCTTAGGCGACAGCGGCGCGCTCATGATTGGTTTTATTATTGGCTTCTTATCTTTACTTGGTTTTAAGAATATTACGTTTATTGCGTTATTCTTCCCTATTGTAATCCTCGCTGTACCATTCATCGATACGCTGTTTGCAATGATTCGTCGAATGAAAAAGGGTCAGCATATTATGCAAGCTGATAAATCACATTTACATCATAAGTTACTAGCACTTGGATATACACATAGACAAACAGTGTTACTTATATATTCCATTGCAATTATGTTTAGTCTTTCGAGTGTGATTCTTTACTTATCACAACCACTCGGTGCGCTCATGATGTTTATCTTGATTATTTTCACAATAGAATTGATTGTAGAGTTCACAGGCCTAATAGATGATAATTATCGTCCAGTTTTAAATTTAATCACTAGAAAAGGAGACCGTAAGCAACATCGATATGATGAGCAACAGCCTCCTAAATCATAAGAAACACTATCGCGTGTGAGGAAAGTTGAGTAGAACACCTCATTCGCAATAGTGTTTTTTTAGGTTAATACTTTATTTCATTATGTTGTAGCAATATCAAAAGGAAGAAGTTTAATATCTTCTTTTTCAATATCGTAATTACCTGCTGTGATTCGGTTTAAAAAGTGAATGAATGCTTCGTAATCTTCCTTTACGACATCAATTTGATAACTTACTTTATCGGTATAAAATTGATTTCTTAGTATATAAGGTGTTGAGGCAAGTTCATATTCAAATTTGCCAGTTTGATCATAACTAAGTGTTACGGTTACTGGAACCGCTTCTTTTAATTCCACTCTTCCGGCATCGTAAATCACATCTCTTACTGCACCGCTATAGGCACGAATGAGTCCGCCACCACCTAATTTAATCCCGCCAAAATAACGTGTAACGACTACACATACATCGTGAACATCAAGTTTCTTTAATATTTCAAGCATAGGTATACCTGCTGTACCACTGGGTTCGCCATCATCGTTAGCTTTCTGGATATTCATTTCGGGACCAACTGTATAGGCTGAACAATTGTGTGTGGCATCTTTATGTTTAGATTTAATTTCGTTAATAAATGATTTTGCTTCATCTTCAGAATGGACTGGTTTGATATACGCAATAAATCGAGATTTATTAATGACATTTTCAATCGAATGCGCTTCTTTAATTGTAATCAATGGTTTCGCCATTTGTCTTTGTCACCTGCAATTCCGTTCAATTTTCACTAATATTATTATACACATAACTTTCGTGCGTCTAAATCATTTAAATAAGATTTTCTTTTTCAAAAAAATATTGTATTATGACTATGAGTATAATTGAGGAGGACTAGTATGAAGATTGCAGTAATGGCCGATTCAACAGGTTATTTACCACAAGAAATCATTGATAAATATAATATACCGATTGCCCCGTTAAGTGTGACATTTGATGACGGACAAACATTTACAGAGAACGATGATTTCTCAATTGACGAATTTTATAAGAAAATGGCTTCATCTAAGACAATTCCAACTACTAGCCAACCAGCAATAGGTGAATGGTTAGAAAATTACGAGAAACTAAAAAACGAAGGATACACTGATGTTATTGTGATAAATTTATCTAGTGGTATTAGTGGCAGCTATCAATCTGCAACACAAGCAGGTGAGATGATTGAAGGTATCAACGTACATACTTTCGATTCAAGATTAGCGGCAATGATTGAAGGTAGCTTTGTGATTTACTCACTACAATTAGTAGAAAAAGGGTATACAGCTGAGGAAATTATTAAAGAATTACATGAAATCAGAGAACACATTGGTGCATATCTTATTGTTGATGATTTGAAAAACTTACAAAAAAGTGGCCGTATTACTGGTGCACAAGCATGGGTCGGCACTTTATTAAAAATGAAACCTGTACTTCGCTTTGAAGAAGATGGTAAAATTCATCCACATGAAAAAGTGCGTACTAAAAAACGTGCCCTTAAATCGTTAGAAAATAACATCTTTGAATTAATAGAAGGTTTAGATGAAGTTACAGTATTCGTGATTAATGGCGATAAAACTGAAGAAGGAAAGGCATTCTTGCAACAACTTAAAGATGATCATCCTCATGTGAATGTTCAGTATTCTGAATTCGGTCCAGTAGTTGCTTCTCATTTAGGTTCTGGTGGTTTAGGTGTAGGTTACTTCCCTAGAAAAATTGAAATTAATTAATATTTTGAAATAAAGTCTGAGACATGAATAAAGATTAAGTTTTTACGACGAAAGTTTAGTGAAATCTTAATTTTTAAAGTTGTTTCAGGCTTTTTTTGTGAAAGAAGTGATATGAAATCAAACATTACGGTAAACTTATTTTTCCTACTGTGCAGTTAAATGGTGAGAAGATTGCTTACCATACAAAAGGGATTATCGATAAAGATGGACATCATTATTGTATTCAGTGCAGTAATGAAGATCATGATTACTTTTCCACTTATTATTCTTCATATTTAAAAGAAGAAATGATTTACTGCAGACGGTGTATTCAATTAGGAAGAATAGATAGTGTCACAGAATATCGAATTACAGAGAGTGTTCAGAACATCTCAGATGGTGCGTATGAGCTTCCCTTTACGTTGTCAGAACAACAACAATATGCATCGAAATCAATTGTTAATGCAATCAAACATTCAAAGAGTCTCTTATTATATGCGGTTACAGGCGCAGGTAAGACAGAAATGATGTTTGAAGGCATACGTTTAGCACGTCAGCTTGGTCATAATATAGCTATACTTTCACCTAGAGTCGATGTGGTCATTGAAATTAGTCAACGAATCAAAGATGCTTTCAAAAATGAAGAGATTGATATTCTTCATCAGAAACGTTCTCAAGAATATAATGGTCATTTTGTGATCTCGACTGTTCATCAATTATTTAGGTTTAAACAACATTTCGATACTATTTTCATCGATGAGGTCGACGCCTTTCCTTTATCGATGGATCCCCAACTCACCATTGCTATTCAAACTGCTTCCAAATCTATTTATTCTCACATTTACATGACGGCCACGCCTCCACGTCATTTACTACAACAAATGTCTTCGAATCAAGTAATTAAACTTCCTGCCCGTTTCCATAGACATCCGCTTCCAGTACCTCAATTTAAATATTTCAAATTAAATCAATCACGTGTGCAACCGCAATTATTAAATATTTTTCAGAAACAAATGGATCAACAACGGTATACGTTAGTATTTTTTAATCATATTGAAACGATGCACCAGACCTATCTTAAATATCGAACATTGATACCTAATTTAATAAGTGTTTCTAGTGAAGATGCGCACAGGTTTGAAAAGGTAGAAGCATTACGAAGAGGTGAACATTTCATCGTATTTACTACGACTATTCTTGAAAGAGGTTTTACTATGGCGAAGTTAGACGTCATAGTTATGAATGCTGAAACATTTGAAAAGGCTGCATTAGTACAAATTGCTGGACGAGTTGGACGTAAAATAGAAGCACCTCAAGGCCTTGTTTTATTTCTTCATGAAGGGGTCAGTCTGTCTATGATTTTGGCTAAAAAAGATATTGTATCGATGAATCGTTTAGGAATAGAAAAAGGGTGGTTAGATGTCTAGATGTTTACAATGTATGAATCCAATTCATGACGTGCTACATATTTATAATTTTTTTAAACCGCCTCGACAATTTTGTGAAGAATGCGAAAAAAAGTGGGCAGCAATTAAATTATTCAATGATGATGAAGAGAGATGCGCCCGATGTCTTAACTTGAAGAAGACTGATACACAGGTTTGTTTAGATTGTCAGTTTTTGGAAAATGATTTCCGCTTAATGGAACAATTATATTGTGACTATAAATATCAAGGAATAATGAAAGAAACAATACATCAATATAAATTTATGAGGGATTATGAACTTTCAAAAGTGTTGGCACAAAAATTAAAATTACCTCGAACAGACTATGATATGATCGTGCCTATACCATCTCCTTATGAGAGAGATGTAGAACGTACATATAATCCAGTAGCAACTGTTTTAGATAAAATGGGCGTTAAATATGTGAATATTTTAGGAACAAATCTACGACCAAAACAATCTAAATTAGGTAAATTAGAACGAGCGAAAGCGATGAATCCTTTTTATATCAAAGATGAAAAGATGGATTTAAGCGATAAAGTAATTTTACTTATTGATGATATTTATACTACAGGGTTAACAATACATCATGCAGGGTGTAAATTATCAGCATTAAATGTCAGAAAATTCAAAGTGTTTGCGTTTGCACGATAGGCTAAACGTGATAAAATATAGTTAAGGATTACCAATATTCGAGGTTAAAGGAGAGATGACTATGATTAGATTTGAAATTCATGGAGATAACCTCACTATCACAGATGCTATTCGCAACTATATTGAGGAAAAAATTGGTAAGTTGGAGCGTTATTTTAACAATGTGCCTAATGCAGTCGCACACGTTAAAGTTAAAACTTATTCTAACTCAGCTACTAAAATTGAAGTCACTATTCCATTAAAAGACGTTACATTAAGAGCTGAAGAAAGACACGATGATTTATACGCTGGCATTGATTTAATTACAAACAAATTAGAACGTCAAGTACGTAAATATAAAACACGTGTAAATCGTAAACATAGAGATCGTGGAGATCAAGAAGTCTTTGTAGCTGAAGTCCAGGAAGCTACACCCGAAGAAGTTAGTGGTGCCGAAGAACCTGATAATGACAGCGATATTGAAATTATCCGTTCAAAACAATTTAGTTTAAAACCTATGGACTCTGAAGAGGCAGTATTACAAATGAACTTATTAGGACATGATTTCTTTATCTTTACGGATAGAGAAACAGATGGTACAAGTATTGTTTATCGTCGTAAAGATGGTAAATATGGATTGATTGAAACAACTGAATAATTATAATTTGAAATTGATATATAATTCTGTAGCTCGTCTACAGTTAGTTTGATGAGAGAGGTTTCTATTTAATCGAATAGAAACCTCTCTTTTTTATATTTTATAGATAACTCATAACGATTCATTCCATTATTACGAGAATACAAACTTTAATTGCAAAATATAAATAAGTATTAAGGTATCGAATTAGCGAATTAGCGAATTTCAAAAGGACATAAATATTTCACTTTTAAAGAAATAAAACACTTGACTTTTGACAGCTTTTAATAGATATTATTAATATAAATATTTTATATTCTTTTTTAAAAGTTTAAATATAATTTGAAAGGAGTGTCACTTATGTTAAAAGCTTTTTCCCTAGTTTCAACAGCATCTATCGCTTTAATGTCACTGTCGCTTTTTTATGCCCCTGATACCAATGCCAAAGGTTTATCTCATGAAAAATCAGAATTTTCAGCAAATGTACAAAAACCAACTAGCTCTCAATCGAGTACTCAAGCTAACGCTTTAAAAAAAGTTAATGAAAAGAATTTAACTAGTAATCCAGATGACCCATCTCTCCCTAAAGATTCAAAGGTAAATAGGTACATAATTGAAAATCATCTCCAACATTCAAAGATTGTGAAAGATCCACGAATGAATAACCTCCCTAAAAACCCATATAAATTTAAATCGTATATTGGTATTGTGATTCATGAAGTAGGTGAAGACCATCGTTCATTACAAGACTGGGTAGATCAAATGTATAGAACGTTCGATAGAGCATTTGTACATGCATTTGTAGATAATAATGAAATTCATATTACTGCACCTTCTGAATACTATGTATGGGGGGCGGGCGCAAAAGCTAATCCGTACTTTTATCAAATAGAACTTGTACGTCAGTATACATTTGAAGACTTTGCTAAATCTGTAAATAATCAAGCGTGGCTTGCTGCGTACATGTTAAAACAAAATGGTATTAAACCAACACTTGCAGATGACAATGAAGGCATAGGCTCTATCATTAGTCATAACGCAGTTTCTCAATATTGGGGTGGTACAGACCATGTTGACCCAATAGAGTATTATGCAAGATGGGGTTATGATATGCATCAATTATTCGAACTCGTAAAATATCACTACGACAATATCCCAGGATAAATTCAAAGAGAGAATTTCCAGAAGAATTTGAACACGTATTAAGAATACAAATTGAATCTAAATTTCATATGCTCCCTTCTGAAGTAGACATTGTATAAATGGAAACTTAGGAGGGGGTTATTTTATGTGAAATAGATATTAAAATAAATGATTGTGGTTAGCTCAAATCAACATTTATAGATATCGATTTGAATTATGAAACGCTTTATCAGTGTAGTCTCTTTTTTATGATTTAAATATAATTAATGGACACTAGAGATGACACAGTGCTATTGTGACTTGATGTTTAAAATAGAGGTAATTTCACTTTTTGTTACTCAAATATCATGTTTTATAATATATTCGAAAATTATTTATTTATGACAAGAAAAAATTGTTTCAACCGTGTTAAAATAAACATGTTGTCAATTTAAATAAATTGAATTGAAAGTATAATTAGGAAGAGTTTTAATTTAACTTTCTTATAGTAATTGAGAGTTTCATTTTCAGAGGAATAAAATTGTTAAAGTATAACTTTCAAGTTACCAATCGTATGAGTATATAAGTATAATTTTAATGGGATAAATGATAAGATAAATTGTTGTAAGCCAAACAGTTTTAGCTAAAGGAGCGACGCATGTAATGGGATTTTTATCGAAAATTGTTGACGGCAATAAAAAAGAAACGAAACGCTTAGGAAAATTAGCAGACAAAGTACTCGCATTAGAGGAAGATACTGCTTTATTAACTGATGAAGAAATTCGTGAAAAAACGAAAGCGTTCCAAAAAGAATTATCAGAAATTGAAGATGTTAAAAAACAAAATGATTATTTAGATAAGATTTTACCAGAAGCATATGCACTTGTGCGTGAAGGATCAAAACGTGTATTCAATATGATTCCGTATAAAGTACAGGTCATGGGTGGTATCGCGATTCATAAAGGCGATATTGCTGAAATGAGAACAGGGGAAGGTAAAACATTAACAGCTACAATGCCTACGTATTTAAATGCGTTAGCTGGACGTGGCGTTCATGTCATTACTGTCAATGAATATTTGGCAAGTTTTCAAAGTGAAGAAATGGCTGAACTATATAATTTCTTAGGTTTATCTGTAGGACTTAACTTAAATAGTAAATCTACTGAAGAGAAACGTGAAGCTTACGCTCAAGATATTACCTACAGTACAAATAACGAACTTGGTTTCGATTATTTAAGAGATAACATGGTGAACTATGCTGAAGAAAGAGTCATGCGTCCATTACATTTTGCAATCATTGATGAGGTTGACTCCATTTTAATCGATGAAGCAAGAACACCTCTGATTATTTCAGGAGAGGCTGAAAAGTCTACTTCTTTATACACGCAAGCGAATGTTTTCGCTAAAATGCTTAAAGCAGAAGATGATTATAATTTTGATGAAAAAACAAAAGCAGTTCATTTAACTGAACAAGGCGCTGACAAAGCTGAACGTATGTTTAAAGTAGACAATTTATACGACGTTCAAAATGTTGAGGTCATTAGCCATATTAATACGGCTTTACGTGCGCATGTAACGTTACAACGTGACGTCGATTACATGGTTGTTGATGGCGAAGTATTAATCGTTGACCAATTTACAGGTCGTACGATGCCGGGTCGTCGTTTCTCTGAAGGATTACACCAAGCTATCGAAGCTAAAGAAGGCGTAACTATTCAAAATGAATCTAAGACAATGGCATCTATTACGTTCCAAAACTATTTCAGAATGTATAACAAATTAGCAGGTATGACAGGTACAGCTAAAACGGAAGAAGAAGAGTTCCGTAATATCTACAATATGACAGTTACTCAAATTCCTACTAATAAACCTGTTCAACGTGTGGATAAATCAGACCTTATTTATATCAGTCAAAAAGGTAAATTTGATGCAGTTGTAGAAGATGTTGTCGATAAACACAAAAAAGGACAACCTGTTTTACTTGGTACAGTTGCAGTTGAAACGTCAGAATATATTTCTAATTTACTTAAAAAACGTGGTATCAGACATGATGTATTAAACGCGAAAAACCATGAACGTGAAGCGGAAATTGTTGCTAATGCAGGTCAAAAAGGCGCTGTTACAATTGCAACAAACATGGCAGGTCGTGGTACTGATATCAAACTTGGCGATGGCGTAGAAGAATTAGGCGGCCTTGCAGTTATAGGTACTGAGCGACACGAATCACGTCGTATCGATGACCAATTACGTGGTCGTTCTGGACGTCAAGGTGATAGAGGTGACAGTCGATTCTACCTCTCATTACAAGACGAATTAATGGTACGTTTCGGCTCTGAACGTCTTCAAAAAATGATGAATCGTTTAGGTATGGATGATTCTACGCCAATTGAATCTAGAATGGTTTCAAGAGCGGTTGAATCAGCTCAAAAACGTGTTGAAGGTAACAACTTCGATGCGCGTAAACGTATCCTTGAATATGACGAAGTCTTACGTAAACAACGTGAAATTATCTATAATGAACGTAACGAAATTATCGACAGTGAGAATAGTTCACAAGTTGTCGATGCTATGCTTCGTTCAACATTACAACGTGCGATCAATTATCATATTCACGAAGATGACGATAATCCGGATTATGCTCCATTCATTAACTATGTGAATGATGTCTTTTTACAAGAAGGCGAGCTAACGGATTCTGAACTCAAAGGTAAAGATTCTGAAGATATCTTTGAAGTGGTTTGGGCTAAAATAGAAAAAGCCTATGCCAAACAGAAAGAAACTTTAGGCGATCAAATGAATGAATTTGAACGTATGATATTATTACGCTCAATCGATAGTCACTGGACTGACCATATCGATACGATGGATCAGTTGCGTCAAGGTATACACTTACGTTCATATGCACAACAAAACCCACTTCGTGATTATCAAAATGAAGGTCATGAATTATTTGATATGATGATGCAAAATATCGAAGAAGATACATGTAAATATATCTTGAAATCTGTTGTTCAATTCGAAGATGATATTGAACGTGAGAAAACGAAAGACTTAGGTGAAGCTAAGCACGTCACAGCAGAAGATGGTAAAGAAAAAGTAAAACCTCAACCTATTGTCAAAGGTGATCAAGTAGGACGTAATGATCCTTGTCCATGTGGCAGTGGTAAAAAATATAAAAATTGCCATGGTCAAGCATAATTGAAAAATAAGTTATATATAGTAGGGAGGCTGGGACATCATTTATTGTCTTAGCCTTCTTAACATATGAAGTAAATGTACTAAATTGAAAGTGGGACTATATCAAGCTTCTTTCAACCTCTAGACATCCTTGTTGGCGAGGCTCTCACATAGAGAAATTTTTAAGAAATTTTGCCAATAAGACAAGGTGGTGGGAGACAAGTAAATTTATTTTGCTCAATGATTCTTCTTTCACACTTCATTTATTATTGTTGTTTTTAAAATGTGATTGCATATATTAAAGTTGTTGCCTTAATTTTCAAAAATATGAATTTCATGTATGATGTAAATGATACGTGTATAAAACTGCTAAAGATTGTATTAATAGGAGAGAAAATCAATGGAATTATCAGAAATTAAACGTAATATTGATGAATATCAGAATAACCTTAACCAAATTAGGGGGTCTCTTTGACTTAGAAAATAAAGAGACAAATATTCAAGAATATGAAGAAATGATGGCAGATCCAGGATTCTGGGATGATCAAAATAAAGCACAAGATATTATCGATAAAAATAATGCATTGAAATCTATCGTCAATGGTTATCATGATTTAGCCAATGAAGTTGAAGATATGAGTGCGACAAGAGAATTGCTTCAAGAAGAATATGATGAAGATATGAAAGCAGAACTTGAAGAGGAAGTTATCCAATTTAAAGAGAAAATGGATCAATATGAGTTGCAATTATTACTTGATGGACCGCATGATGCGAATAATGCGATTCTTGAACTTCACCCTGGTGCTGGCGGTACAGAATCTCAAGATTGGGCGAGCATGTTATTAAGAATGTATCAGAGATATGGTGAACAAAAAGGCTTTAAAGTTGAAACAGTTGATTACCTTCCAGGAGATGAAGCTGGAGTAAAGAGTGTGACACTGTTAATTAAAGGTCACAATGCATATGGCTATTTGAAAGCTGAAAAGGGTGTTCATCGATTAGTAAGAATTTCTCCATTCGATTCTTCAGGTAGACGTCATACATCTTTTGCATCTTGTGATGTAATTCCTGATTTTGATAATGATGAAATTGAAATAGAAATTAATCCGGATGATATTACAGTAGATACATTTAGAGCTTCGGGTGCAGGCGGTCAACATATTAATAAAACAGAGTCTGCGATTAGAATTACGCACCATCCAACTGGTATCGTCGTTAATAACCAAAATGAGCGGTCCCAAATTAAGAACCGTGAAGCCGCAATGAAGATGTTGAAATCGAAGTTGTATCAACTTAAGTTGGAAGAACAAGAACGTGAGATGGCTGAAATTCGTGGTGAACAAAAAGAAATAGGTTGGGGCAGTCAGATTCGCTCATACGTGTTCCATCCATATTCAATGGTTAAAGATCACCGCACAAATGAAGAAACAGGTAAGGTTGATGCTGTAATGGATGGCGAAATCGAGCCATTTATTGAAGCATATTTAAGAAAAGAAATGGATAATCAAGATTCATAATTTAAATATCACCTCATTTATTAGTTATTTATTGCTAGTAAATGAGGTTTTTTCTTGTCAGGAACATGTTCGAATGGATAGTTAGAGATATTTAATTTTAAATAATAATATGTAGTTTGCAACTTATAATGTTACTAGAGCGTTTTGTTTATTCTCAAAAGTAACCCTTTACACCTTTATGATAGTAATAGTTAGCCACATTTATGTAGGTAACATGATGAAATTTACTTTTTAACTGTTATATTACATCGCTATAACAATACACTTTTCAAAAAGGCATTGTGCTATATTAAGACTTGTAAATTTAGAACAAACTAGCAAAGGAATGACAACTAGATGAAAAAATCGCTAACTGTAACTTTTAGTTCGATTGCAGCTTTTTTTGCAATCAACACTGCAGCTAACGCTCAAGAAACAGAGGCGTCTCAACAAGACGTAAATTCACCAGACGTTGTTTCAACGAATCAATCTAACTTAGGTGCTTATATCGTAAAAGCAGGAGATTGCTTATATAATATTGCTTTAGACCACGGTATTACTTTAGATCAATTATATGCATTAAACCCAGGTATTCAACCACTTATTTTCCCTGGAGATAAAATCGTAGTTTCTGAAAATGCAGCAACTGCTCAATATCATGTGACTTCTACAGAAAGTAATGAAACACCAGTTTCTCAAGCATCTTTTGAATCTACAGCAACAGATGAATCAGGCGTAACATATGAAAATTATGAAACACCAATTAATGTTTCACAAACATCATATGATGGCTTAAAAGGTATCTCTAATGCAGGTAACCTCTATACTGATGGGCAATGTACTTACTATGCATTTAATCGTCGTGCTGAATTAGGTAAACCAATTGGTAGTTTATGGGGAAATGCTAGCAACTGGGCAGCATCTGCAAGCCAAGCTGGTTTCAATGTTAATAACACACCTGAAGTCGGTGCAATCTTCCAAAGTGGACCAGGACAAAATGGTGCTGGTGCATATGGTCACGTAGGTGTAGTTGAGTCAGTAAATCCTAACGGTACATTAACTGTTTCAGAAATGAACTGGAACGGTGGAGTCAACGTTAAATCATATAGAACAATCTATAACCCTGGTTCATATAGTTATATTCACTAATCCATCATTTGAAATTAAGAAGTGGGACAGAAATATAATTTTGTAAAAATAATTTCGGTCTCCCGCACCCAACTTGCATTGTTTGCAGAATTTCTTAAAAAAGAGAAGTTCACTATGTTGGGGCTCTGCCAACAAGGATGATTAGGATTGAAAGAAGCTTGATATCAGTGAACTTTCAATTCAGTCATCTACTATCAATATGTTAAAGGAAGCTGAGATCATTATCTTGGCTTCTTTTTTGTTGAAAATAAATCTATAAAATATGAATTTACTTTCAATAATGAGATTGATTGATATAATAACTATAAGTAAAATATCTGCTTTATAAATATTATTTGTCAATAAGCGATAACTATAAAAATTAAACTAAGTTCGTGTATGAGGAGGTATCGTGATATGGGCGTACATCAATACTTTAAAAGACTTTCAGATTTAGAAAAATTAATAAGATTGCCAGGAAAATTTAAATACTTTGAGCATAATGTGGCGGCTCACTCCTTCAAAGTAACTAAAATTGCACAGTATTTAGCAACGGTTGAAGAATATCATGGCAATGAAATCAACTGGAAAAGTCTGTATGAAAAAGCGCTGAATCACGATTTTGCAGAAGTTTTTACAGGAGACATCAAGACGCCCGTTAAATATGCGAGTAGAGAACTGAAGAAATTGTTCTCTCAAGTCGAGGAAGAAATGGTAGATACTTTTATCAAAGAAGAAATTCCTGAACAATATCAAAACGTTTACCGAGAACGACTTCAAGAAGGTAAAGATGACTCCTTAGAAGGACAAATACTTTCAGTAGCAGATAAGATTGATTTATTATATGAAACATTTGGAGAAATTCAAAAACGTAATCCGGAGCCTTTATTTTTCGAAATTTATGAAATGAGTTTAGAAACAATCATTCAATTTGACCACCTACATTCAGTTAAAGACTTTATAGATAATGTTATTCCCGAGATGTTAACTGAAAACTTTATTCCTAGAACTGAATTGCGTGAAACTACTATGACAATTTTAAATAGAAGAAATGGGTGACGATAATGATTTGGTATGCATGTGCCGCCTTTTTTCCTTGTATTTTAGTCGTGCTATTTAGCGTTGTAACGAGAAGTAAATGGATTGGCACACTATTAACACTTATATTAATAGGAACATCTATCTATAAAGGATTTTTCCATAATGAATGGATTATTTTTATAGATGTCGTAAGTCTATTGGCAGGCTATTTGATTATAGATAAATTAAAGTTTCATAAGAACCAAGAAGATTCTCGATAGGATAATATGAATCGTAAAATAACTAAACATATCTTTTGAAGGTTTAAGAAGAATGTTTTATAGTATATTTACACATTAAAGACTTAAATTGAATAACTTTTTTAAACAAGCATAGTGCATCGCTATGTTTGTTTTTATTTTGAAAATAATCAATGATAAGCGAACAAATGTTTGCTTTAGAAGATATAAATTTGTTAAAATAGAACATAAATAAAACGTGAAAATTCAGTTCATAAACATGCATGTTAAACTAAATATAAGCGATAAATAAATAGGAGGCGTATGTCAGAATGGTCGAACACGTTCCATTTAAGTTGAATTCTGAATTCGAACCACAAGGAGATCAACCACAAGCAATACAAAAGATTGTTGATGGAGTAAATGAGGGGAAACGCCATCAAACGTTATTAGGGGCTACAGGAACTGGTAAAACATTCACCATGAGCAACGTGATCAAAGAGGTTGGTAAACCTACATTAATCATTGCACATAACAAAACATTAGCTGGACAACTTTACAGTGAGTTTAAAGAGTTCTTCCCTGAAAATAGAGTAGAATATTTCGTCAGTTATTATGACTATTATCAACCAGAAGCATATGTACCATCAACTGACACTTTCATCGAAAAAGACGCCTCAATTAACGATGAAATTGACCAATTACGTCACTCCGCTACAAGTGCGTTATTTGAGCGTGATGACGTCATTATTATTGCCAGCGTAAGTTGTATTTACGGCTTAGGTAATCCAGAAGAATATAAAGACTTAGTCGTAAGTGTGCGCGTAGGAATGGAAATGGACCGTAGTGAACTTTTAAGAAAGTTAGTCGATGTCCAATATACACGGAATGACATTGATTTCCAACGTGGTACGTTTAGAGTGCGAGGAGATGTTGTTGAAATATTCCCTGCATCTAGAGAAGAAATGTGTATTCGTGTTGAATTCTTCGGTGATGAAGTTGACCGAATTAGAGAAGTTAATTACTTAACAGGAGAAGTCATTCGCGAACGTGAACATTTTGCAATTTTCCCAGCTTCTCACTTCGTAACTCGAGAAGAAAAAATGAAAGTAGCAATTGAACGTATTGAAAAAGAATTAGAAGAACGATTAAAAGAATTACGTGATGAAAATAAATTATTGGAAGCTCAAAGACTTGAACAACGTACAAATTATGACTTAGAAATGATGAGAGAAATGGGCTTCTGTTCAGGAATCGAGAACTATTCAGTTCACCTTACTTTAAGACCTTTAGGTTCTACACCATACACGTTACTTGATTATTTCGGAGACGATTGGCTTGTAATGATTGATGAATCACACGTTACGTTACCGCAGATTCGTGGTATGTATAACGGTGACAGAGCACGTAAACAAGTACTTGTAGATCATGGTTTCCGTTTACCAAGCGCGCTAGATAACCGCCCACTTAAATTTGAAGAGTTTGAAGATAAAACAAAACAATTAGTGTATGTATCTGCAACACCAGGACCATATGAGTTAGAACATACTGATGAGATGGTAGAACAAATTATCCGTCCAACAGGATTACTTGATCCTAAAGTGGATGTTCGACCAACTGAAAATCAAATTGATGACCTATTAAGTGAAATCCAAGAACGTGTAGAGCGAAACGAACGCGTCTTAGTTACAACATTAACTAAAAAGATGAGTGAAGATTTAACCACATACATGAAAGAAGCGGGAATTAAAGTGAATTACCTTCACTCTGAGATTAAAACATTGGAAAGAATTGAGATTATTCGTGACTTGCGAATGGGCACATATGATGCAATTGTAGGTATTAACTTGCTAAGAGAGGGTATTGATATACCTGAGGTTTCATTAGTAGTAATTCTTGATGCAGATAAAGAAGGATTTTTACGTTCAAATCGTTCACTTATCCAAACGATTGGTCGTGCTGCCCGTAATGATAAAGGTGAAGTTATTATGTATGCCGATAAAATCACTGATTCCATGCAATATGCAATTGATGAAACCCAAAGACGTCGGGATATACAAACGGCACATAATGAAAAATATGGTATCACACCACGAACAATTAACAAAAAAATACATGATGTCATTAGTGCTACAGTGGAAAGTGATGAAACGAACGAACAGAAACAAACAGAACTACCTAAGAAAATGACTAAAAAAGAAAGACAAAAAACAATCGAAAATATAGAAAAAGAAATGAAAAAAGCAGCTAAAGATTTAGACTTTGAAAAAGCAACAGAATTAAGAGATATGTTATTTGAATTAAAAGCAGAAGGGTGACGTTTAAATGAAAGGACCGTCTATAGTAGTTAAAGGAGCTCGTGCACACAACTTAAAAGGGGTAGACATTGAATTACCTAAGAATAAACTTATTGTCATGACCGGGCTTTCAGGGTCTGGTAAATCTTCCTTAGCGTTCGACACCATTTATGCTGAAGGTCAAAGACGCTATGTGGAATCGTTAAGTGCATATGCTCGTCAATTTTTAGGTCAAATGGATAAACCAGATGTAGATACAATTGAAGGTTTATCGCCTGCGATATCTATCGATCAAAAGACTACTAGTAAAAATCCTCGTTCAACTGTAGCTACAGTTACGGAGATTTATGACTATATTCGTCTACTATATGCTCGAGTTGGGAAGCCTTATTGTCCTTATCATGACATAGAAATTGAGTCGCAAACGGTTCAACAAATGGTGGACAGAATTTTAGAGCTTGAAGAACGCACTAAAATACAATTACTTGCCCCAGTTGTGTCCCATAGAAAAGGAACGCATGAAAAATTAATTGAAGATATCGGCAAGAAGGGGTATGTACGTCTTCGTGTAGATGGAGAAATCGTAGATGTTAATGAAGTCCCAGAGTTAGATAAGAATAAAAATCACACAATAGAAGTCGTTGTAGACCGTTTAGTAGTTAAAGATGGTATAGAAACGCGTTTAGCTGATTCAATTGAAACAGCTTTAGAATTAGCTGAAGGAAATTTAACAGTTGATGTTATCGATGGAGAAGAACTCAAGTTCTCTGAGAACCATGCATGTCCTTTATGTGGATTTTCAATTGGTGAATTAGAACCTAGAATGTTTAGTTTTAATAGTCCATTCGGTGCTTGTCCCACTTGTGATGGCTTAGGTCAAAAGCTAACAGTAGACCTAGACTTAGTTGTGCCAGATAAAAATAAAACTTTAAATGAAGGTGCCATTGAACCATGGGAACCTACAAGCTCAGATTTCTATCCAACACTTTTAAAACGTGTGTGCGAAGTGTATCGAATTAACATGGATAAACCTTATAAGAAACTGACAGATAGACAAAAAGATATTTTAATGAACGGTTCTGGTGATAAGGAGATAGAGTTCACTTTCAAACAACGAAATGGCGGAACACGTAAACGTACAATGGTGTTTGAAGGTGTTGTTCCTAACGTTAATCGTCGTTATCATGAATCACCTTCAGAATATACACGTGAAATGATGAGTAAATATATGACAGAATTACCATGTGAAACATGTCATGGTAAACGTTTAAGCAAGGAAGCTTTATCAGTATATGTAGGCGGATTAAATATTGGCGAAGTTGTAGAATACTCAATTAAAAATGCTTTGAAATATTATGAAAACATTGAGTTGAGCGAACAAGATAGAGCGATTGCGAATCAAATTTTAAAAGAAATTATTTCAAGATTATCTTTCTTAAATAATGTAGGTTTAGAATATCTGACGCTAAATCGTTCGTCAGGTACTTTATCAGGTGGTGAAGCACAGCGAATTCGTCTTGCAACGCAAATAGGTTCAAGATTGACAGGTGTCTTGTATGTCTTAGATGAACCTTCCATTGGTTTGCATCAAAGAGATAATGATCGCTTAATTAATACTTTAAAAGAAATGCGTGATTTAGGTAATACACTTATCGTTGTAGAACATGATGATGATACGATGAGAGCTGCAGATTATTTAGTTGATGTTGGACCAGGCGCTGGTAATCATGGTGGAGAAATCGTATCAAGTGGTACACCATCTAAAGTAATGAAGGATAAAAAATCTTTAACAGGTCAATATTTAAGTGGTAAAAAACGTATCGATGTACCCGAACATAGAAGAGAAATAACAGATAAGAAAATTAGTATTCAAGGCGCACGTAGCAACAACCTTAAAGATGTTAATATTGATTTTCCGCTTTCAGTTATGACAGTAGTTACTGGCGTATCAGGATCAGGTAAAAGTTCACTAGTAAATGAAATTTTATATAAATCTCTTGCTCAAAAAATTAATAAATCCAAAGTTAAACCTGGAGATTATGACAAAATTGATGGTATCGATCATTTAGATAAAATTATTGATATCGATCAATCTCCAATCGGTAGAACGCCTCGTTCGAATCCTGCTACTTATACTGGTGTATTTGATGACATTCGCGATGTTTTTGCGCAAACAAATGAAGCGAAAATACGTGGATATCAAAAAGGAAGATTTAGTTTTAACGTAAAAGGTGGCCGTTGTGAAGCTTGTAAAGGTGACGGCATCATTAAAATAGAAATGCATTTCTTACCTGACGTATACGTTCCATGTGAAGTTTGTGATGGTAAACGTTATAATCGTGAAACTTTAGAAGTCACTTACAAAGGTAAAAATATTGCAGATGTTTTAGAAATGACGGTTGAAGAAGCAACACACTTTTTCGAAAATATACCTAAAATTAAGAGAAAACTACAAACACTAGTAGATGTAGGACTTGGCTATATAACTTTAGGACAACAAGCAACAACACTTTCAGGTGGTGAAGCACAACGTGTGAAACTTGCATCTGAATTGCATAAACGTTCAACAGGTCGTTCAATTTATATTCTTGATGAACCTACGACAGGTTTACACGTGGATGATATCAGTCGCTTGTTGAAAGTGTTAAATCGTTTAGTGGAAAATGGAGATACCGTCGTAATTATTGAACATAACCTTGATGTCATTAAGACGGCAGATCATATCATTGACCTTGGACCTGAAGGCGGTGATGGCGGTGGTACCATTGTTGCTACCGGTACACCTGAAGAAATAGCACAAAACGAAGATTCTTATACTGGAAAGTACTTGAAACCAGTATTAGAAAGAGACAGTGTTGAATAATTTAGTTCATATAATAAACTTGGAATAGAATGACTAAAGAGAGACTAGAATGCAATGAAATGTTTCTTACAAAGTAGCCAGTTTAACAACTCAAACTTTGAAGGGGCATGAACCACAAATGCGTTTTAGTCTCTCTTATTTTTAATATGAAGATAAACATCGATTTAAGTCAGAGACGCTTTGACACTTTTATGAGTCATTCATTGTAACTTGTTCAATGCTTCATTTTCAAAAAGCAAAAGAATTTGTGACTTAAAATGTTCAAGTTAATAGTCATTTAAGAATGTTTTATATTTTAAAGCATCATTTTAATATAGATTGTGAGTTTATTTTTGATATGATAATAGAATAGAGAATAGAAATGAAGGGATATTGAAAATTGAGGTGAACCCATGTTAACAACAGAAAGATTGGTTAATACGCTTAATTTAGAAGTAATTGCCGGTGAACAAGGTTTAGATAGACCAATAAAGAATACAGACATTTCACGTCCAGGTTTAGAAATGGCAGGTTATTTCTCTCATTATGCTTCTGATAGAATTCAATTATTAGGAACTACAGAGCTATCATTTTATAACTTACTTCCTGATGAAGAAAAAGAAGGAAGAATGAGAAAATTGTGCCGACCAGAAACGCCCGCAATTATTGTTACGCGTGGATTAACTCCCCCTGAAGAATTAGTGAATGCTGCTAAAGAATTACATACACCGATTATCATAGCGAAAGATGCCACAACAAGTTTAATGAGTCGATTAACTACATTTTTAGAACATGAATTGGCTAAAACAACATCTCTCCATGGTGTGCTTGTAGATGTTTATGGCGTTGGTGTACTCATTACAGGTGATTCTGGTATAGGGAAAAGTGAAACAGCATTAGAGTTAGTGAAACGTGGTCATAGACTAGTTGCTGATGATAATGTTGAAATCAAAGAAATTACTAAAGATGAATTAATAGGAAAGCCACCTAAGTTAATCGAACATTTACTAGAGATTCGTGGTCTCGGCATAATCAATGTTATGACACTTTTCGGCGCAGGGTCTATTCTCACTGAAAAGCAAATCCGCTTAAATATTAATTTAGAAAATTGGAATAAAGATAAATTATATGATCGCGTAGGGCTAAACGAAGAAACCCTAAAGATTCTAGATACTGAAATTACTAAAAAGACAATCCCTGTTAGACCAGGTCGTAACGTCGCAGTCATCATTGAAGTTGCTGCAATGAACTATCGTCTTAATATCATGGGGATTAATACAGCAGAAGAATTTAGCGAACGACTAAATGAAGAGATTGTTCGCAATAGTCATAAAAGTGAGGAGTAATATGAAATGGGTTTAACGCTAGGTTATATCGATCCAGTTGCCTTTAACATTGGACCTATCCATGTTCGTTGGTATGGCATCATTATTGCTTGTGGCATCTTATTAGGTTATTTTATTGCGCAAGCCGCACTTAAGAATGTAGGGTTACATAAAGATACTTTAATAGATATCATATTTTATAGTGCCATTTTTGGTTTTATAGTAGCTAGATTGTATTTTGTTATTTTCCAATGGCCATATTACATGGAAAATCCAGGAGAGATACCTAAAATATGGCATGGAGGTATCGCCATCCATGGTGGTTTAATTGGTGGCTTTATCACAGGTATTATTGTATGTAGAACCAAAAATCTTCACCCTTTCCAAATTGGAGATATTGTTGCTCCAAGTATTATCTTGGCTCAAGGTATTGGCAGATGGGGAAACTTTATGAATCATGAAGCGCATGGCGGACCTGTTTCAAAAGCATTCCTCGAACACCTACATTTGCCTGATTTTATTATTAGAAACATGTACATCGATGGTCAGTATTATCATCCTACATTTTTATATGAGTCTCTTTGGGATGTGCTTGGGTTCATTATTTTAATCACATTAAGAAAACATTTGAAATTAGGGGAAACATTTTTCGGCTACCTTATTTGGTATTCTATTGGACGATTCTTTGTCGAGGGTTTGAGAACAGACAGTTTAATGCTTACAAGTCATATTCGAGTGGCACAACTTGTTTCAGTGATTCTTATCGTAATAAGTATTATTTTAATTATTTATAGAAGAATTAAGTATCAACCTTCAACATTTAAAAATGCTGGACCATTAACGTGGCCAGGCAAAAAGGTATAGTGGTTATATTGAGACGATTAAATAAAGAAAAATATCACAACGTTAATCCCTTATGGAAAATATATCAAATAGTGAAGTTTCCTAAAGTATTCAAACAGACGGTGATTATTGAAGTGTCGCGGTTTATACCAAGTATGAATTTCAAAAGTCATATATACCGTAAATTTTTAAAAATGACTGTGGGTCAAAACACAGCCTTTGCTTATAAAGTCTTACCTGACTTGTTTTATCCAGAGTTAATTTCTGTTGGCAATAACAGTGTTATTGGTTATAATACAACAATATTAACGCATGAGGTACTTGTCGACGAGTGGAGATATGGCAAAGTTCACATTGGCGACCACACTTTAATTGGCGCAAATGTGACGATATTGCCGGGTGTTAAAATAGGGAACCATGTAAAGATTGGAGCTGGTACCGTGATTACTAAAGATGTACCAGATGACAGTTTTGTATATGGTAATCCTATGCAAATTAAAGTTTATAAAGGAGGTGACAATTAATGGCACATGCAGACAATAAAATTATTCCAATGATTTTTGATGAAGCATTTTATCGTAAAATGGCTACGCAAAAGTGGCAACAACAAGACTATAAAAAAGCAGCGGACTATTATGAGAAAGTGCTTGAATTGTCACCTGAAGATTACGATATACAACTACATTATGCTCAATGTTTAACGAAATTAAACCTTGGGAGAAAGGCTGAGCACCTATTTTACGAGAATATTGTTAATGACTTTCATGTAGCAGATAGTTTTTATGAGCTCAGTCAATTAAATATAGAACTTAATGAACCAAACAAGGCGTTCTTGTTTGGTATTAATTATGTACTTTTAACAAATGACCAAGAATTTAGAGAAGTTCTTGAAAAAACATTCGAAGTGACGTATACAAGTGAGCACAAAATTGAATTAGAAGCTCAATTATTTACGACGCAACTATTATTCCAGTTTTTATTCTCTCAAGGAAGATTAACTGACGCACGTGCATATATTTTAAGCCAAGATGAACATATTCAATCTCATCGCGTCATTCGTAATTTACTTGCAATGTGTTACTTATATTTAAGTGAGTATGAAACAGCCAAAGAGATGTTTGAAGAATTACTGAGTGAAGATAACTCAGATGTTCATGCATTATGTCACTACACACTATTACTTTATAATACGAACGAAATGGATAAATATAAGAGATATCTTAAAATATTGAATAAAGTAGTTCCAATGAATGACGATGAAAGTTTTAAACTGGGTATTGTCCTAAGTTATTTAAAACAATATCAAGCATCTCAAAACTTACTTTATCCTCTATATAAAAAAGGTAAATTTTTATCCATTCAAATGTATAATGCATTGAGCTTTAACTTTTATTACCTAGGTAATAAAGATGAAAGTGTAGAATTTTGGAATAAACTATTACAAATTTCTAAAGTCGACGTAGGATATGCGCCGTGGGTGCTTGAAGAAAGTAAATCTGTTTTCAATCAACGAATACTCCCATTACTATTAGATGATGACAGTCATTATAGACTATATGGAATCTTTTTATTAAATCAACTCAATGGTAAAGAAATATTAATGACGGAAGAGATTTGGTCAATTCTTGAATCAATGAATGATTATGAAAAGCTATACCTTACTTATCTCGTGCAAGGATTGACGCTCAATAAATTAGATTTTATTCATAGAGGGATGTTAAAACTTTATAACCTAGAGAATTTGAAATATGATACAACATTATTTATTGAATGGATTGATCAAGCTGAGGCGATTATCTCTGAAAAGGTAGATTTAGCTGATGTAGATAGATACCTTGCCGCATTTGTATATATGTTCTATCGACATACGAACAATGCATTGACCAAAAAAGAAATAATTGATTATTTTGACGTGACACGCTATAAATTAGATAAAACGATTGAGTTTTTAATGAGCATTTAAATTTATGAAATAAATGGTATGGTATATAATGCGCATAATGATTAATAACTAGGAGGCATTTTAAAATGACTGAAGTAGATTTTGACGTAGCGATTATTGGTGCGGGGCCTGCCGGTATGACAGCAGCAGTGTATGCATCTCGTGCAAATTTAAAAACAGTTATGATTGAACGTGGTATGCCAGGTGGACAAATGGCTAATACTGAAGAAGTGGAAAACTTCCCAGGTTTTGAAATGATTACGGGTCCAGACTTATCTACTAAAATGTTTGAACACGCGAAAAAATTTGGAGCGGAATATCAATATGGTGATATTAAATCTATAGAAGATAAAGGTGATTATAAAGTTATCAACTTAGGTAACAAAGAAATCACAGCTCATGCAGTAGTTATTTCAACTGGAGCAGAATATAAAAAAATCGGTGTTCCTGGTGAACAAGAACTTGGTGGACGAGGCGTAAGTTACTGTGCTGTTTGTGATGGTGCCTTCTTTAAAAACAAACGCTTATTTGTTATCGGTGGCGGTGACTCAGCAGTCGAAGAAGGAACATTCTTAACTAAATTTGCTGATAAAGTCACAATTGTTCATAGAAGAGATGAGTTACGTGCGCAAAATATCTTACAAGAACGTGCTTTCAAAAATGAAAAAGTTGACTTTATTTGGAGCCATACGTTAAAAACAATCAATGAAAAAGATGGAAAAGTAGGATCAGTTACTTTAGAATCTACGAAAGACGGTTCTGAACAAACATACGATGCTGATGGCGTGTTTATTTATATCGGTATGAAACCATTAACAGCACCGTTTACTAATTTAGGAATTACTAACGACAATGGTTATATTGTGACTAAAGCTGATATGAGTACAAGCGTGCCTGGTATTTTTGCTGCTGGGGACGTTCGTGATAAAGGCTTACGTCAGATTGTAACTGCAACAGGAGACGGTAGTATTGCTGCGCAAAGTGCGGCTGACTATATCACAGAGCTCAAAGATAAACTTGAAGCGTAATTTTTTAAATATGAAAGTACATTCCTTTGGATATACGAGTGTGATAAGATTATTTTAATAGAATCAACGATAGACTGAAGAATTGAATTGGCGGTGACTTTTAAAATGAAAAACAACGAAAATGAAATAGGCAAAAGTGAATTATTAGTTGTTACAGGAATGTCTGGCGCGGGTAAATCATTAGTGATTCAAAGTCTCGAAGATATGGGATTCTTCTGTGTAGACAACTTGCCACCGGTTTTGTTACCAAAATTTGTAGAATTGATGGAGCAGGGTAATCCCTCTTTACAAAAAGTGGCGATTGCCATTGATTTGAGAGGGAAAGAACTTTTCAAATCATTAATTAAAGAGATAGACATTATCAAAAGTCGTAATGATGTCATCTTGGATGTCATGTTTTTAGAAGCGAAAACGGAAAAACTCATTTCGCGTTATAAAGAATCTAGAAGAGCACATCCATTAAATGAACAAGGGCAACGCTCACTTATAGAAGCTATCAATGAAGAGCGTAAACATCTTTCTGAAATTAGAAGTATTGCGAATTATGTCATTGATACGACGCAATTAAAACCGAAAGAATTAAAGGAACGCATTAGTAAATTTTATCTGGATGATCATTTCGAAACATTTAGTATTAATGTAACAAGTTTTGGTTTTAAACATGGTATACAAATGGATGCTGATTTAGTCTTTGATGTGAGATTTTTACCTAATCCATATTATGTTAAAGAATTACGTCCACTGACGGGGCTTGATGAACCGGTGTATAACTATGTCATGAAGTGGAAAGAAACAGAAATCTTCTTTGATAAGTTGACTGACCTTTTAAAATTTATGATTCCAGGATATAAAAAAGAAGGGAAGTCACAGCTTGTTATTGCAATTGGTTGCACAGGTGGTCAACATCGTTCAGTTGCGCTAGCGAAACGTCTAGGCGAATATCTTGATGAGATTTTTGATTACAATGTTTATGTGCATCATAGAGATGCGCATATCGAAAGTGGAGATAAAATATGAAACAAATAAAAGTAGTACTTATAGGTGGAGGAACAGGTTTATCCGTTTTAGCTAGAGGGTTAAGAGAATTCCCCATAGATATTACTGCTATTGTAACTGTTGCTGATAACGGAGGTAGCACTGGGAAAATTAGAGATGTGATGGATATTCCTGCACCAGGTGATATTCGAAATGTCATTGCAGCTTTAAGTGATTCAGAGTCCATCCTTACTCAACTTTTCCAGTACCGTTTTGGAGAAAATCAAGTCGACGGGCATTCTTTAGGTAATTTAGTTATTGCCGGAATGACAAGTATTACGAATGATTTCGGGCATGCGATTAAAGAATTAAGTAAAGTTTTAAATATTAAAGGGCAAGTTATTCCATCTACAAACACAAGTGTTCAACTTAATGCAGTGATGGAAGATGGAGAAATTGTATGTGGTGAAACGAATATCCCAAATACGCATAAAAAAATTGACCGCGTATTCCTAGAACCTGGAGATGTCGAGCCGATGGAAGAAGCGGTAAATGCACTTGAACACGCTGATTTAATTGTGCTCGGTCCCGGTTCATTGTATACAAGTGTGATATCGAATCTATGTGTGAAGGGGATATCTGAAGCATTACTACGTTCCGAAGCACCTAAACTGTACGTTTCAAATGTGATGACACAACCAGGCGAGACAGATAATTATGATGTGAAAGAACATATTGATGCCCTTTGTCAGCAGGTTGGTCAAGATTTTGTAGACTTTGTCATTTGTAGTAATGAAAAATATAGCCAAGCTACCTTACGTCGTTATGAAGAACAAAATTCTAAACCAGTTAAAGTTAATAAAGAAGAGTTGAAAAAGAACGGAATAAGAGTTTTAACGGCTTCAAATTTAATTGAAGTTTCAGATACACATCTCGTACGCCATAATACTAAAGTTCTATCAAAAATGATATATGAATTGGCATTAGACTTAACTAGTACAATTCAATTTAATCCGAATCGTAAACGTTAATAGTATTGGCAATAGAAACGTTTATGATATGATAACTTACGTGTGTTTAATAATTAAAATTCATAATCTCTATGTCGACCATACATAGATTAAAATAGAGTTGATTTAGGAAGGAATGAGTGTTCTATGAGCTTTGCATCCGACATGAAAAATGAATTAACACGCATTGAAGTAGATGAAGCAAATGCTAAAGCAGAGCTCAGTGCATTAATTCGTATGAATGGCGCACTTAGTTTATCGAATCAGCAATTTGTAATCAATGTACAGACTGAGAATGCGACAACCGCTCGTCGTATTTACTCTCTTATCAAACGAATTTTCAATGTAGAAGTTGAAATATTAGTTAGAAAAAAGATGAAATTAAAGAAAAATAATATTTATATTTGTCGCACTAAAATGTTAGCAAAAGAAATTTTAAATGATTTAGGCATTCTCAAAGAGGGCGTCTTCACTCATGAAATCGACCCTAATATGATTAAAGATGATGAAATGCGTCGTAGTTACTTAAGAGGGGCATTTCTTGCAGGTGGATCAGTGAATAATCCAGAGACGTCATCTTATCACCTTGAAATATTTTCTCAATATGAGAATCATTCTGAAGGCTTAACTAAATTAATGAATAGCTATGAATTAAATGCGAAACATTTAGAGCGGAAAAAAGGAAGTATTGCTTATTTAAAAGAAGCGGAAAAAATCTCAGATTTTCTAAGTTTAATCGGTGGTTATCAAGCATTGCTTAAATTTGAAGATGTGAGAATCGTACGTGATATGAGAAATTCGGTGAATAGATTGGTAAACTGTGAGACAGCTAATCTTAATAAAACAGTTAGTGCTGCGATGAAACAAGTTGAAAGTATTCAGCTAATAGATGAAGAAATAGGCTTAGATAATTTGCCAGATCGATTGAGAGAAGTAGCTAAATTACGTGTAGAACATCAAGAAATATCTTTAAAAGAATTAGGAGAAATGATTTCAACAGGACCTATCTCTAAATCTGGAATGAATCATCGACTGAGAAAGTTAAATGAGCTAGCAGACAAAATTCGTAATGGTGAACAAATTGAATTATAAAGAAAGGTATCTTTGAACGAGGTTCAAAAATACCTGCTTTGTTATGTCTTTTATGTTTATAGGTACCCCCTCGAGAGGAATTGAACCTCTATTATAAGAACCGGAATCTCATGTGTTATCCATTACACTACGAGGGGTAAATGAGGGTAGAATCATTTTTCTGTACTAAAGAAGTTGATAACAGTACAATTAAAACGATAATTCTAGTTTACAAATCTTAGAGTTAAGCGTCAAACTGAAATTTCAAAACTTAAAGTTGAATATTTTGACCATTTTTGACTTTTAAGGTAAAATAATTTATAACAGTTATTACAAGGAGGAAAAATAGATGAATTTAATTCCTACAGTTATAGAAACAACAAATCGCGGTGAACGCGCATATGATATTTATTCACGTTTATTAAAAGACCGTATTATCATGTTAGGTTCTCAAATTGATGATAATGTAGCAAATTCAATTGTATCTCAATTATTATTCTTACAAGCACAAGACTCTGAAAAAGATATCTACCTATATATTAACTCACCAGGTGGTAGTGTAACTGCTGGTTTTGCCATTTATGATACTATCCAACATATTAAACCAGATGTTCAAACTATTTGTATCGGTATGGCTGCGTCAATGGGTTCATTTTTACTAGCAGCTGGCGCTAAAGGTAAACGTTTTGCTTTACCAAATGCTGAAGTAATGATTCACCAACCATTAGGTGGAGCACAAGGTCAAGCAACTGAAATTGAAATTGCTGCCAACCATATCTTAAAAACTCGTGAAAAATTAAATCGTATTTTAGCAGAACGTACAGGTCAATCAATTGAAAAAATTCAACAAGATACTGATCGTGACAATTTCTTAACAGCAGAAGAAGCTAAATCATATGGTTTAATTGATGAAGTCATGGAACCAGAAGGTAAATAGTAAATAAAATTCGAGGCTAGGGCATTTCTAATGTCCTAGTTTTTTTATGAAAAAAGGAGCGATACAGAATTCTAGAAGTTAAGAATTCATATCATCGCCCCTGCAAACTCTTCTGACAGTCTTTATATTTCAATTTATAGTGTTATGAAACATAAAGAGGCGCGTCATCGCCTCTTCATATGCCAATAGTGACAATATCATAGACTGTCTCTATTTTAGTTTTTCTTCCCTTTGAACATTAAGCGTACAACAACAATTAATAACACTACTCCAATAATTATAAATAGCAAAGAAAGTAGTATCATTGCTATTGTATGTTCAAACGCAAAAATCCCATTTAAAATTAATAAAATACTAGCAATAATTAACAAAATATAAGTTAATTGATTGTCTTTCATTGTATAAACCTTCTTCGTACGTAGTTATTTCTTATGCTTTAACTAAATCATCTAAAGCATTTTTCAAGTTGTTAAATTTAAATTCAAAACCAAGTGCATGTAATTTATTAGGTAGAACCTTTTGAGTATCGAGAACAACTGTAGACATTTCACCTAGAACTAAGCGCATTGCTAATTTAGGCGCCCATGTTTCATGAGGTTTGTGCATTGCGCGTGCTAAAGTATAGCCAAATAAATTTTGTCTTTCAGGTATAGGCGCTGTCATATTAAACGGACCATGTGCATCTTTATTACCGATTGTGAATAAAATTCCTCTAATTAAATCATCAATGTGAATCCATGAATACCATTGTTGTCCTGAACCTAATTTACCACCTACATAGAAACGGTAAGGTAATTCCATTGTTTGCAATGCACCGCCATCATCAGAAAGAATAAGTCCGAATCTTCCTAAGACTACGCGAGTTCCGAAGTCTTTGAATTTATTCGCAAAGCGTTCCCATTGATAAACAACATCTGATAAGAAATCAAAAGGTAACGTTTTATATAATTCAGTATAACTATAAAATAAATCTGGTGGATAATATCCCATCGCACTAGCATTAAATAACACTTCAGGCTTTTGAGTACGATCTTTGAATAATTCATATAAAGCTTGGGTTGATTGGATGCGACTTACCATCATGATTTGTTTATGTGATTTTGTCCATCTTTTATTGAGAGTGGCACCTGCTAAGTTTATGACAATATCGATATCTGGAACTTTCTCTTGCCAACCCTCTTTTGACCAATTGACATATGAAATCTTAGCGTCGTTCGAAGTTTTATCTTGTCTTGTTAAGATCGTAATATGTGCATCGGTTTGCTTGATTTCATTTACTAAGTGGGAACCTACCATTCCTGTTCCACCTGTAATTAAATAGTGTTTCATTATTTCACCTCATTTTGAAAAATTAAAGCGCTAACCTTATTGATAGTCATTATTGATATTCAAATTTTATACATTTTTTAGCCAATAAGATGTCAAATACTTTTTTTAATTTGCATTTAAAATTAAAAGATATCAGTTATAATGAACTTGTACCTTCGATAATTAATTAAACATCTCTTAATTAGTATGAGTATACCCCATAATATACTAACGAAGGTAAATTTTGACTCCCTTTAGTAGTGGATCCATGCGAGCAACGTATGGATCCTTTTTATTTGTATTTTAAGGTATAATTATTGCTTTATACAAAAATTATTTTGATGAATATAAAATCTACAATCATTGTTTAATTTGTATTATTAATGGTTAAAAACAAATTACATTATTTAATTACTTAACCAATCATCCATTTTACAAAAAGTATGATACATATAATAAAAGATGTAATGATAAATCCGGCAACATGATTCGTTTTTTCTTCCTCATAATTATCATTCTCAATCATCATATATTTTAAACTTTTTTTAGACTTACTTTTTAAAAATTCATCATCATTAAATCCATACATAAACATCACGTACCATTCGTATTAAGTTTAGATTAAGTTACTAAAAAAAATAATGTTCACCTATGTGTATGATGTTATCATATACAGGATAGATATTTGTAAACGTACAACTTTTAAGTAATGGTAATTTATTGCAATTATTACATAGTTAGTTCATTATAATAAGTTGAATTCTGTAGTTTCGACATAATAAGTAATTGTAATGCGTTGAGGTCATCCTTAATTAAATGAAATGAACAAGATTGAAATGCACATTTAACAACAAACATATTTTTATTATAAATTAATTCCTAATAATTGAAAGAGAGGTAAGTAGAGAATGAGTGGCATGGCAAAAATAATTAGCACAATTATCGTATTATTATTACTAATTGGCTTAGCATTTGGAATATTCTCTTTTGTAGATAGTTCAAAAAAAGCGAATGAACGACTTAATAGTGAAAAAACAGAACAACATGATAAGTCTAAAGAGGATAAAAAAGATAAAGACAAAGACAAGAAAAAAGATAAAAAGTCTGATGAGAATAGCATGAACACGACACAACAAACGCAACAAACTCAGCAAACGCAACAGACTCAACAAACACCACCGCCGACTAAACAAGCACCAACCCAACAAAGAAATACGCAAGAAACACAACAAACAAAACAACAGAAAAAACAACCACGTTCAACGCAAGAAACTAAAACTGATGAAAAATCATCACAACAACCTAAAACACAAGAAAAAGAGGAACCAAAAGAAGATAATGCTTCTAAAGAACAACTAAGTTCAGAAGAGAAACCATCTTCTCAACAACCTCGTTCACAACAAAATAGCTCTCAGCAAAAGCAATCTAATAATAGTAATCAATCTGCGCAAAGAAATACAAGTCAGTCACAACAGTCAAGCGGTCAAAGAAATTCTAGTCAGTCACAACAGTCAAGCGGTCAAAGAAATTCTAGTCAGTCACAACAATCAAGCAGTCAAAACTCAAATAGTAATCAATCACATAGTTCAAACGAAGATTAATAGTTTAAGCCAATGTCCACTTTTGGGACATTGGCTTTTTAAGTACATATTAAAATAACCAGTAGATTAACATCGATAAGAGAAATGAAATAAACATAATTGAAAAGCAGCCTATAGAACATCCACAACCCGTATGCGTGCAACCATAAGAATATGTTTTATTGATGGTCTTACCATTTTCATATTGATGATGTTTATATGTAGACTGATGATTTTTAAAATAATCATCATCTTTATAACGTGAATCATCTGGATCGATGACTTCTATTTTATCCTCGGAACGTTTGTCGTTAGCCATTAATATCCCTTCTTTATAAAAAGCTTCATAACAATTTAATTATAAATGAAATGATTATGTAATCAAAACGAATGATTATTCACAAAAGACCGTGGGTAAAATTATCTCGTAAAGGTAATAACACAAAAATGTGAACTTTTTGGCGTCGTGAGATAGCAAAATCTAGATGTAAACGTTTTATTGTTAACTTTAATAAATATTAATAAAATTTTGAGTTAATTTGCTTGCAATTTATTATACGCAATAGTACTATTGCATGTGTAAAGAGGTTAATTTTTGTCCCAGGTGGGACTTAAAAAGTCAACCAATGGTTGTGAGCGACCCCTTAGATACCTTTTTATAAAGATATAAGGAGGAAGGTAGTAGTGAAAGACTTAATGAAAGTTCAACAAAAGCTCATACCTGATCTTGTAGATAAGATGTATCGACGTTTTTCAATTTTAACTACTATCTCACAAAATCAACCAGTTGGAAGACGAAGTTTAAGTGAGCACATGGATATGACTGAAAGGGTCTTACGATCTGAAACAGACATGTTAAAGAAACAAGAATTAATCAGAGTCAAATCAACTGGCATGGAAATCACTAATGAAGGAACTGAAGTACTATCGCAATTAAATGATTACTTCAATGTATATAGTGATGACAATAAAATGGCTCGAGCAATCAGAGATAAATTTCACATCAAAGATGTTCACGTCATTCCAGGAGATTCAGATTCTAATCAAACAGTTAAAAGAGAAATGGGGCGACAAGCTGGTCAGTTAGTTGAAAGCATTCTTTACGAAGATGCCATTGTTTCAGTAACTGGAGGATCTACAATGGCTTATGTAAGTGAATCCATACATTTACTTCCATTCAATGTGTTCTTCGTGCCGGCTAGAGGTGGACTTGGTGAAAACATGGTCTACCAAGCAAATACCATTTCGTCAAGCATGGCACAACAAGCTGGTGGTTACTATACAACGTTATATGTACCAGATAATGTGAGTGAAACGACATATAATACATTAATGTTAGAACCATCAGTTATTCACACGCTCGATAAAATAAAACAAGCAAATGTTACCATACATGGCATTGGTGATGCGCTGAAGATGGCGCATCGACGTCAATCACCTAAAGAAGTGATTGATAAACTTCAACATCATCAAGCCGTTGGAGAAGCTTTTGGATATTATTTTGATGCTCAAGGAAAGGTAGTTCATAAAGTGAAGACAATCGGACTACAATTAGAAGATCTTGAGAGTAAAGATTTTATCTTTGCTGTAGCAGGTGGACAATCTAAAGGAGAAGCGATTAAAGCTTATCTTTCGATTGCGCCTGACAACACTGTACTCATTACAGATGAAGCTGCAGCGAAAGTTATTTTACAATAGTAATAAAAAGTTTAATACTTTTTAAATATCATTTTTAAAGGAGGCCATTATAATGGCAATTAAAGTAGCAATTAATGGTTTTGGTAGAATTGGTCGTTTAGCATTCAGAAGAATCCAAGATGTAGAAGGTCTTGAAGTAGTAGCAGTTAACGACTTAACAGACGATGAAATGTTAGCTCATTTATTAAAATATGACACTATGCAAGGACGCTTCACTGGAGAAGTTGAAGTTATCGAAGGCGGATTCCGCGTAAACGGTAAAGAAATTAAATCATTCGACGAACCAGATGCAAGCAAATTACCTTGGGGTGACCTTGACATCGATGTAGTATTAGAATGTACTGGTTTCTACACTGATAAAGATAAAGCACAAGCACATATCGATGCAGGTGCTAAAAAAGTATTAATCTCAGCTCCAGCTACTGGTGATTTAAAAACAATCGTATTCAATACTAACCATGACGAATTAGATGGTTCAGAAACAGTTGTATCAGGTGCTTCTTGTACAACTAACTCATTAGCTCCTGTTGCTAAAGTATTAAATGATGAATTCGGTTTAGTTGAAGGTTTAATGACAACTATCCACGCTTACACAGGTGACCAAAATACTCAAGACGCACCTCACAGAAAAGGTGACAAACGTCGTGCTCGTGCAGCAGCAGAAAACATTATCCCTAACTCAACAGGTGCTGCTAAAGCAATCGGTAAAGTAATTCCTGAAATCGACGGTAAATTAGACGGTGGTGCACAACGTGTTCCAGTTGCTACAGGTTCATTAACAGAATTAACTGTAGTATTAGAAAAACAAGATGTAACTGCTGATCAAGTTAACGAAGCAATGAAACAAGCTTCTGACGAATCATTCGGTTACACTGAAGATGAAATCGTATCTTCTGACGTTGTAGGTATCACTTATGGTTCATTATTCGATGCAACTCAAACTCGTGTAATGACTGTTGGTGACCGTCAATTAGTTAAAGTAGCAGCTTGGTACGATAATGAAATGTCTTACACTTCTCAATTAGTTCGTACATTAGCTCACTTAGCTGAACTTTCTAAATAATTGAACCATAGTGTATAAGCACGTTATTCAAGTTATTTAAAGTAAACATGTGAAGAGATTGAACTCTTCCAAACCTTCATAATTTGATTAGTGCTCTGTACTGTTTAATTAGATATAAAAGCTTATGAGTAAGCGGGGAGCACAGACGCTTCTCCGCTTATTTTTATATAAAGTTTTCCTATTAAAAGGAGGAAATTAATAATGGCTAAAAAAATCGTTTCAGATTTAGATTTAAAAGGTAAAGTAGTTCTCGAACGTGCAGACTTTAACGTTCCTTTAAAAGATGGAAAAATCACAAACGATAACCGTATTGTTCAAGCATTACCAACTATTAAATACATCATCGAACAAGGTGGTAAATTAGTATTATTCTCTCATTTAGGTAAAGTGAAAGAAGAAAGCGATAAAGCAGGTTTATCTTTAAAACCTGTAGCAGACGATTTATCTGAGAAATTAGGTAAAGAAGTTACTTTCGTTCCTGAAACTCGTGGTGAAAAACTAGAAACTGCTATTAAAAACCTAAATGAAGGCGATGTATTATTAGTTGAAAATACACGTTTCGAAGATATCGATGGTAAAAAAGAATCTAAAAATGACCCTGAATTAGGTAAATATTGGGCTTCATTAGGCGATGTATTTGTTAACGATGCTTTCGGTACTGCTCACCGTGAACATGCTTCAAATGTAGGGATTTCTACACACTTAGAAACAGCAGCTGGTTACTTAATGGAAAAAGAAATTAAATTTATCGGTGGCGTAGTTAACGACCCACATAAACCAGTTGTAGCAATCCTTGGTGGAGCTAAAGTATCAGATAAAATCAATGTAATTAAAAACTTAGTGAATATCGCTGACAAAATTTTAATTGGTGGCGGTATGGCTTACACATTTATGAAAGCACAAGGAAAAGAAATCGGTCTTTCATTATTAGAAGAAGATAAAATTGATTTTGCAAAAGATTTATTAGAAAACAATGGCGACCAAATCGTTTTACCAGTAGATTGTAAAGTTGCTAAAGAATTCTCTAATGATGCTAAAATCACTGAAGTATCCATCGATGATATCCCTGCAGACCAAGAAGCAATGGATATTGGACCTAAAACGGTTGAATTATTCAATAAAGAATTACAAGGCGCTCATACAGTAGTATGGAATGGACCAATGGGTGTATTCGAATTCAGTAACTTTGCCCAAGGTACTATCGGCGTTTGTGAATCTATTGCTAACTTAAAAGATGCTACGACTATTATCGGTGGTGGCGACTCTGCAGCCGCTGCAATTTCACTTGGATTTGAAGATGATTTCACACATATCTCAACTGGTGGCGGCGCGTCATTAGAATATCTTGAAGGTAAAGAATTACCTGGAATTAAAGCAATTAATAATAAATAATTATTAATCGACGCTTAGTTAAGGCGAAAGTTTCTAAATGAAATGATTTGGGAAAATGAACAAGTGAAAGCCACAGTAAGCTTTCGTGTTTTAACCTTAAGTTATTCAAGTAATGATCGATATAAGCTTTTAAATTTAACACTAAATTATTAAGGAGTGTAACGAATGAGAACACCAATTATAGCCGGAAACTGGAAAATGAATAAAACAGTTCAAGAAGCTAAAGATTTCGTAAACGAATTACCAACATTACCTGATCCTAAAGAAGTAGAATCAGTAATCTGTGCGCCTACAATTCAATTAGACGCATTAGTAACTGCTGTTAAAGACGGCAAAGCACAAGGGTTAAAAATCGGTGCTCAAAATGCTTACTTTGAAGATAGCGGTGCATATACTGGTGAAACTTCACCTGTCGCATTAGCTGATTTAGGTGTTAAATATGTAGTGATTGGTCACTCTGAACGTCGTGACTATTTCCACGAAACAGACGAAGAAGTAAATAAAAAAGCTCATGCTATTTTCAATCATGGTATGACACCAATTATTTGTGTTGGTGAATCAGACGAAGAACGTGAAGCTGGCAAAGCTAATGAAGTTGTTGGCAACCAAGTTAAGAAAGCTGTAGAAGGTTTATCAGAAGAGCAACTTAAAGAAGTTGTCATCGCATATGAACCAATCTGGGCAATCGGTACAGGTAAATCATCAACTTCAGAAGACGCTAATGAAATGTGCGCACACGTTCGTAAAACATTAGCTGACTTATCTAGCCAAGACGTTGCAGAAGCAACTCGTATTCAATATGGTGGTAGTGTGAAACCAAACAATATTAAAGAATACATGGCTCAATCAGATATCGATGGTGCATTAGTAGGTGGCGCATCATTAAAAGTTGAAGATTTCGTACAATTGTTAGAAGGTGCAAAATAATTATGGCTAAGAAACCAACTGCCTTAATCATCCTAGATGGTTTTGCAAATCGTGAAAGTGAACATGGCAACGCTGTTAAATTAGCAAACAAACCTAATTTTGATCGTTATTATGAGAAATACCCAACTACTCAAATTGAAGCAAGTGGTTTAGATGTAGGTCTTCCAGAAGGACAAATGGGTAACTCTGAAGTTGGACACATGAACATCGGTGCTGGACGAATCGTATATCAAAGTTTAACTCGCATTAACAAATCAATCGAAGATGGAGAATTCTTTGAAAATGATGTGTTAAACAACGCAATTAAACATGTAAAAGATAACAACTCAGCACTTCACGTGTTTGGTTTACTATCAGATGGTGGTGTTCACAGTCACTATAAACACTTATTTGCAATCTTAGAATTAGCTAAAAAACAAGGTGTAGATAAAGTTTACGTGCACGCTTTCTTAGATGGTCGTGACGTTGATCAAAAATCTGCCCTCAAATATATTGAAGAAACTGAAGCTAAATTCAAAGAATTAGGCGTTGGCCAATTCGCTTCAGTGTCTGGACGTTATTATGCAATGGATCGTGATAAACGTTGGGACCGTGAACAGAAAGCTTACAATGCTATCCGTAACTTTGAAGGCCCAACATACGCTTCAGCTAAAGAAGGTGTAGAAGCGAATTACAGTAATGACGTTACTGATGAATTCGTTGAACCATTCATTATTGATAATCAAAATAATGGCGTTAATGACGGCGATGCTGTTGTATTCTACAACTTCCGTCCTGACAGAGCTGCTCAACTTTCAGAAATTTTCACTAATAAAGCATTTGATGGTTTCGAAGTTGAACAAGTTAAAGATTTATTCTATGCAACGTTCACGAAATACAATGACGATGTAGATGCTGAAGTTGTATTTGAAAAAGTTGACTTAAACAATACAATTGGTGAAGTCGCACAAAACAATAATTTAAAACAATTACGTATTGCTGAAACTGAAAAGTATCCTCACGTGACTTACTTTATGAGTGGGGGTCGTAACGAGGAATTTGAAGGAGAACGTCGTCGTCTTATCGACTCTCCAAAAGTTGCTACGTATGATTTAAAACCAGAAATGAGTGCATATGAAGTTAAAGATGCACTTTTAGAAGAGTTAGACAAAGGTGATTTAGATTTAATCTTATTAAACTTTGCTAACCCTGATATGGTAGGTCATAGTGGTATGCTTGAACCTACAATTAAAGCAATTGAGGCTGTAGACGAATGTCTTGGTGAAGTTGTAGACAAGATTTTAGAAATGGATGGTTATGCTATTATCACTGCTGACCATGGTAACTCAGACCAAGTGTTAACAGATGATGATCAACCAATGACGACGCATACAACTAATCCAGTTCCAGTTATTGTTACTAAAGAAGGCGTAACTTTACGTGAAACAGGTCGATTAGGAGATTTAGCTCCTACATTATTAGACTTGTTAAATGTAGAACAACCTTCTGATATGACTGGTGAATCATTGATTAATCATTAATTTTGATTATAAAAACACTCAAATTTTGGGAGGAATAAACGTACTCCCGAAATTTGAATATTACTTAGTAGAATTATTTTATTAAAATTATAAATAGGGCTATAATAGCTTTATAATATATTTAAAGGAGATATTAACATGCCAATTATTACAGATGTTTACGCTCGCGAAGTCTTAGATTCACGTGGTAATCCAACAGTTGAAGTTGAAGTTTTAACTGAAAGTGGTGCATTCGGTCGCGCATTAGTACCATCAGGTGCTTCTACAGGTGAACACGAAGCAGTTGAATTACGTGATGGAGATAAATCACGTTATTTAGGTAAAGGTGTGACTAAAGCTGTAGAAAACGTAAATGAAATTATCGCACCAGAAATCGTTGAAGGTGAATTTTCAGTATTAGATCAAGTATCTATCGATAAAATGATGATTCAATTAGACGGTACAAGTAACAAAGGTAAATTAGGTGCTAACGCTATCTTAGGTGTTTCTATTGCCGTAGCTCGTGCAGCAGCTGACTTATTAGGTCAACCTTTATATAAATATTTAGGTGGATTCAATGGTAAACAATTACCAGTACCAATGATGAACATTGTTAACGGTGGTTCTCACTCTGATGCACCAATCGCTTTCCAAGAGTTCATGATTTTACCAGTTGGTGCTGAATCATTTAAAGAATCATTACGTTGGGGTGCTGAAATCTTCCACAACTTGAAATCTATCCTTAGTGAACGTGGTTTAGAAACTGCAGTAGGTGACGAAGGTGGTTTCGCTCCTAAATTTGAAGGTACTGAAGATGCTGTTGAAACTATCATCAAAGCTATCGAAAAAGCTGGTTACAAACCAGGTGAAGATGTATTCTTAGGATTCGACTGTGCTTCTTCTGAATTCTACGAAAATGGTGTATATGATTACACTAAATTCGAAGGTGAACACGGTGCTAAACGTAGCGCAGCAGAACAAGTTGACTACTTAGAAGAATTAATTGGTAAATATCCTATCATCACTATTGAAGATGGTATGGACGAAAACGATTGGGAAGGTTGGAAACAATTAACTGATCGTATTGGCGATAAAGTTCAATTAGTAGGTGACGATTTATTCGTAACTAACACTGAAATTTTATCTAGAGGTATCGAACAAGGAATTGGTAACTCTATCTTAATCAAAGTGAACCAAATCGGTACTTTAACTGAAACATTTGATGCAATTGAAATGGCTCAAAAAGCTGGTTACACAGCAGTTGTTTCACACCGTTCAGGTGAAACTGAAGATACTACAATTGCTGACATTGCAGTTGCTACAAACGCTGGACAAATTAAAACTGGTTCATTATCAAGAACTGATCGTATTGCTAAATACAATCAATTATTACGTATTGAAGATGAATTATACGAAACAGCTAAATTTGATGGAATTAAATCATTCTACAATTTAGACAAATAATATCTCTATAGCTAAATAAAAGAGTTCACGCTTATATCTTTGGGTTTCACGCCCTAAAGTAAATCTATTCCCGTTACAGAGTTGAGGCTGTAACGGGTCTTTTTATGTAGAGAAATACAGTGGATTGGTGAAAAATTGATGAGTTTGATTTAACATCAAACCTTTTGAGTGAGGGACATCTCATTTAATTTACTTCGCTAAACTGATATAATTAATGAAAGTAATTCTGAAAAAGGAGTACCATTATGGCAGATATCACAGAGTCAAGCGCTAGAGAAATAAGAGCCGGACGTTTAATCGCGATCAGTTCCTTTATATTTTGTATCTTACTTATTATTCATCATTTTGTAGTATTAGATGAAACCACGGCGAAATCATTGTTATCTTTAGCAGGACAGAAAACGTCAGACACTGCTGTGCATAATATTTTAAATAGTGATAGATATACTGGTGTCATGTACATTCTTGCTTACTTAGCAGGTGTTGTTGCACTATGGAATCGTCATCCCTATTTATGGTGGTTTATGTTTGCAGTTTATGTATCTAATGCTTTATTCACGTTAGTGAATTTATACATGTTTGTACAAGCAATTTTAGATGTGAAGAACGTTATCGCAATTTTACCAATCTTAATCGTTGTGATTGGCTCAATTGTTTTAGCAATTTATATGTTAGTCGTGTCAATCGCTCGTAAAAGCACTTTTAATAGATAGAAGTTTGATAATACGAATAGAGATGTGTTATAATTCGTCTCGTATATAATGAACGGAGGACAATTTTTATGCATACATTAATCATCGTTTTATTAATTATAGATTGTATTGCATTAGTGACTGTTGTATTACTCCAAGAAGGTAAAAGTAATGGACTTTCAGGTGCTATTAGTGGTGGCGCAGAACAGTTATTTGGTAAACAAAAGCAACGTGGCGTCGATTTATTCTTGCATAGATTAACAATTTTTTTAGCAATTATTTTCTTCGTACTTATGTTCTGTATCAGTTATTTAGGTATGTAGATAATAAGTTATTGAATGAAGTAAATGAATCTAATCAAGTCTGATGTACAATGTGATAAAGGAACACTATCCAACATTCACATTTGACATCAGCCTGAGTCCGACGATATGCTTGTCGGGCTTTTTTATTTTATAATAGATGATAGCAATGTTTTTAACACCTGTAATTAAGGGAATAGTCCAATTATGCATTTATCAAAGATTCAATTTATTTTTGAAAATGAAATCAATAACCTTAAATGATTTAAAGTTTAAATAGAGCTATCTAGTTCTCAATGAAAAGGGAGAGGAATTCAAACCATGCAAATTAAACTACCGAGACCATTCTTTTTCGAAGAAGGAAAACGAGCTGTATTATTACTACATGGTTTTACTGGAAATTCAGCTGATGTGAGACAATTAGGTCGTTACCTTCAGAAAAAGGGTTATACATCGTATGCACCTCAATATGAAGGGCATTCAGCACCACCAGAGGAAATTTTAAAATCTAGCCCTTACGTATGGTTTAAGGATGTTTTAGATGGTTATGATTATCTAGTCGATCAAGGCTATGAGGAAATTGCTGTAGCCGGATTGTCACTAGGTGGGGTCTTCGCATTGAAGTTAAGCTTAAATCGCGATGTGAAGGGTATTGTAACAATGTGTGCACCAATGGATGGTAAGACTGAAGGAACAATATATGAAGGTTTTCTAGAATATGCCCGTAATTTTAAAAAGTATGAAGGCAAGGATCAGGAAACCATTGATAGAGAAATGGAGGATTTCCATCCTACAGAAACGCTTAAAGAGCTCAGTGACACATTGAAACGTGGTAAAGAACAAGTAGATGAGGTTATTGAACCTATTCTAGTTATACAAGCAGAGCAAGATAAAATGATTGATCCTCAATCAGCAAATTATATATACGAACATGTTGATTCTGATGAGAAAGACATCAAGTGGTATCATGAATCTGGTCATGTGATTACAATTGATAAAGAGAAAGAACAGGTCTTTGAAGATGTTTATCAATTTTTAGAGTCATTAGATTGGACAGAATAAAAAGATGAAGAAGTAAGAAAGGAGGGGCATAATGAATTTAAAGCAATCCATTGAAGAAATAATTAAACAACCTGACTATGAACCAATGTCAGTGTCAGATTTTCAAGATGCGTTAGGTTTAAATAGTGCCGACTCATTTAGAGATTTAATTAAGGTGCTCGTTGAACTAGAACAAACTGGTTTAATTGAACGTACGAAGACAGATAGATATCAACGAAAAGAAACAAGTAAGTCCAATTCAAAACTAATTAAAGGAACGTTAAGTCAGAACAAAAAAGGCTTTGCATTCCTTCGACCAGAAGATGAAGAGATGGAAGATATATTCATCCCACCAACTAAAATTAATAGAGCCTTAGATGGAGATACGGTCATCGTAGAAATTCAAAAATCTCGAGGCGAACACAAAGGTAAAGTTGAAGGCGAAGTTAAATCTATTGAGAAACATTCGGTGACGCAAGTAGTAGGCACTTATAGCGAAGCGAAACACTTTGGCTTCGTCATACCTGATGACAAGCGTATCATGCAAGATATCTTTATTCCTAAAGGACAAAGTCTTGGTGCTGTAGATGGTCATAAGGTATTAGTTCAAATTACGAAATATGCTGATGGTACAGACAATCCTGAAGGTCATATTTCAGCAATTTTAGGTCATAAGAATGATCCCGGCGTCGATATTTTATCTATCATCTATCAACATGGCATTGAAATCGAATTTCCAGACAATGTGCTTAAAGAAGCCGAAGACGTGCCAGAAGAAATTGAACCGTCAGAAATTGAAGGTCGTCGTGATTTAAGAGATGATTTAACCATTACGATTGACGGTGCAGATGCGAAAGACTTAGACGATGCGATCGCCGTTAAAAAGCTGAAAAATGGTAATACTGAGTTAACCGTAAGTATTGCAGATGTAAGTTACTATGTGAAGGAAGATTCTGCATTAGACCAAGAAGCATACGATAGAGCGACGAGTGTTTATTTAGTCGACCGAGTCATTCCAATGATTCCACACCGTTTAAGTAATGGTATTTGTTCATTGAATCCTGAAGTCGACCGATTAACATTGAGTTGTCGAATGGAAATCAATGCACGTGGAGAAGTCGTTAAACACGAAATCTTTGATAGTGTCATTCATTCTAATTATCGAATGACGTACGATGCAGTCAATAAAATCATTACTGACCAAGATCCACAAGTACGTGCGCAATATAAAGAATTAACGCCAATGCTTGATTTAGCACAAGATTTATCCAATCGTTTAATCAGCATGCGTCGACGTCGTGGTGAAATTGACTTCGATATCAACGAAGCTAAAGTACTCGTAAATGAAGAAGGTATTCCTACAGATGTTCAAATGCGTGAACGTGGCGAAGGTGAACGTTTAATTGAGTCGTTCATGTTAGCAGCTAATGAAACGGTGGCAGAGCATTTTAATAAAATGGAAGTTCCATTTATTTATCGTGTTCATGAGCAACCTAAATCCGAAAGATTAAGACAATTCTTCGACTTTATTACGAATTTCGGTATTATGATCAAAGGTACGGGCGAAGATATTCATCCTACAACGTTACAGAACATTCAAGAAGAAGTTGAAGGACGACCAGAACAAATGGTGATTTCAACTATGATGTTACGTTCAATGCAACAAGCACATTATGATGATGTCAATCTTGGACACTTTGGTCTATCAGCAGAGTATTATACGCATTTCACATCTCCAATTCGTCGTTATCCTGACTTAACCGTACATCGATTAATTCGTAAGTATTTAATTGAGAATTCTATGGATAAAAAGGAACTCAGACATTGGGAAGATACATTGCCTGAGCTTGCTGAACACACATCTCAACGTGAGCGTCGTGCAATTGAAGCTGAACGTGATACAGATGAGTTGAAGAAAGCTGAATATATGATTCAACATATTGGTGATGAATTCGAAGGTATCATTAGTTCAGTAGCAAACTTCGGTATGTTTGTAGAGTTGCCTAATACCATTGAAGGTATGGTTCATATTGCTAATATGACTGACGATTACTATCATTTCGACGAACGTCAAATGGCTTTAATAGGTGAACGTCAAGCGAAAGTATTCCGTATTGGTGATGAAGTGAAAGTTAAAGTCACACACGTTGATGTAGACGAACGGATGATTGATTTTCAAATTGTGGGTATGCCTTTACCTAAAAATGATAAATCACAACGTCCAGCACGTGGTAAAACAATTCAAGCTAAGACGCGTGGTAAGTCATTAGATAAAGCTAAGGATGACCACAATAATAAAGGCAATAAGAAGAAACGCAAACAACGTAAGGGTAAAAATGCCCGTAAAAAAGATAAACAAGGTAAAACGAATCATAAACCATTCTATAAAGATAAAAGCGTGAAAAAGAAATCACGTCGTAAGAAAAAATAGTCAGCAAAGATGAGGTGAGAATGAATGGCTAAGAAAAAATCAAAATCACCAGGTACGTTAGCGGAGAATCGTAAAGCAAGACATGATTATAATATTGAAGATACGATTGAAGCGGGTATTGCTTTACGAGGTACTGAAATTAAGTCTATTCGACGTGGCAGTGCGAACTTGAAAGATAGTTATGCTCAAGTAAAACGTGGTGAAATGTATTTAAATAACATGCATATTGCACCGTATGAAGAAGGCAATCGATTTAACCATGATCCATTACGTTCTCGTAAATTGTTACTTAATAAAAGAGAAATCCTCAAATTAGGGGAACGTACACGAGAAATTGGTTACTCACTTATTCCTTTAAAATTATATTTAAAGCATGGCCAATGTAAAGTCTTATTAGGTGTTGCACGTGGTAAGAAATTACATGATAAACGTCAAGCCCTTAAGGAAAAAGCAATGAAACGTGACATTGATCGAGCGGTCAAAGACCGTTATTAAGCACGTTTGTTGCTTAATCGAGTGCCATTTGGTATGATTATTAATGTTGTATTTTAAAAGGTGACATAGTCTATCACACCAAATGGCTTGTTTATAACAGTCATTATTTAATTATTATAATTTTATTGCGGGGGCGTTTTTGGATTCGACAGGGGTCCCTCGAGCACACTAAGCGTGTCGGAGGGTTGTCTCCGACATCAACACATTTCAGTAAATATAACTGACAAATCAAACAATAATTTCGCAGTAGCTGCGTAATAGCATACTGCATCGCCTAACAGCATCTCCTACGTGCTGTTAACGCGATTCAACCCTAGTAGGATATGCTAAACACTGCCGTTTGAAGTCTGTTTAGATGAATACCAATCAAACTAGCATAATACTGGTTGTCTGTTGCTTACTATTATGCGAATTTAATCAATAGACTACACACGTAGAAAGGTGTGTATCAGGACCTCTGGACGCGGGTTCGAATCCCGCCGTCTCCATATTGAAACCCACAACCATTGAGGTTGTGGGTTTTTTAGTGTTTAGGGTGCGCATCACACTTACAAAGTGGCGTTTTGTTTATAAAATAACTTTAAAATACATATTGTAATAAATTTTAACTCGGGTTAGCCTAATGTTGGAGGTGGGTAAATGAATTATAAAATAGAAGTTTTAGCTGATTGTAATGTTATTTTTGTTAGAAATCAAGGTAAATATGGCAGTAATAAGAATTATGAAATGCTGCGAAGATTTAAAGAGTGGATTAAAGAAAATGGTTATTGGAGATATGTTGAAACAAATGGAATAATAGGTGTAGCATTAGATAATCCAAAAATTATCGATGAAGAATTATGTAGATATGATTTAGTTATAAAGATAGATGAAGATGTAAAGACAAATGATTCTATAAATTCTAGAAGTTTTATAGGAGGAAAATACGCAGTTTTTACAATTCCTCATACAATAAAAGATGTAAAAAACTTCTATTCTAAATTACCAAACATTATAGATAATAATCATTTGAAAGTGAAAAATGAAGCTATACTAGAGCGTTATAAAGAAGAAGAGGGATTAGATAATTTTTGTGAAATATTAATCCCTATTACATAATGCTGAGAAACGCCTTGTGTTGCAATGAAATAAATTTTGAACAGCTTAAGAGTCATAGTATTGTCTCATAGCGTTGAGACTATAGAGGTTTGACGTTTATTTTTTTATACATAAATTAGTTATAGGGACGCAAAAGAGACGCTGAGAGAAATATTATTTTGCATTGAGATAAGTAATTTAAATTAATAATACAGTTGGAATAGTTTATTAAACAATTGAGGTGAACGATATTGAAAATATATGTTGCTATTCTATTTGGCATAAAATTTATAGACTTGTATTCTGTTATAAACGCACTTTTGTACAATATAAATTATAGAAGAATGAACAATAGTAAAAATATGGATAAGAAAGCGATTAAAATTAATTTATTAATGCATGGTTTCATTGCCTTAATTATGGTAGGTGTAACGATATATTTGTCTTATTTTAAATACTTATGAAAGATTATTATTAAAAGCGGAAAAAGGGTATGATTTTGAATCAAAGAGCAAGCGTATAATTATCAATTTGCTTATAACATCTTGTTCCCCAAAATTTTTTCAATTTCAGCATTTTACACACAATGTGATAAACAATGTAAGCATTTACATGACAATACTTATAGCGATTTTAACATGAATAGATAAAAGGTTTAATGAACTGCCGTCGTCTTCATATTGAAACCCACAGCCATTACGGTTGTGGAATTTTAGGTTTTAAATATAAAAAGTCACAATCATCTCTATAATTATAAGTGACCAAACAAATAAAAAGGAGATAATACGTCTATAAATCATTTCTCATCAATTATACTTAAAATTGAAGGATGAACATACATGGTGAGAATAAAGATTAAATTAAAATATTTAAAGTTGTGTATAGACTGTTTTATTATGAAAAGAGCACATACATATTATTTTTTAATATGGAATTTATATGAAGTAGCAAAATATTCAATGACAAAGTGTTATCATAATTATAAAACTTGTCTATTATGTCACCTCAAAGGAATGATATTTTGAATAAAAAATTAATTTTAATATTCATTGTATTAATTAGTATTATATTAATTGTAGGAAGCATTTATTTTAAAATGAAGTATGACGATAAAGAAGAAAAAGAACAAAAATACTATGATGAACAAAAAGAAAGAATTACATTGTATATGAGGTATAATGTAAAAGGTTTTAAAAGTATTAAATTTACAGAAATTAAAAAAAACCCTATGGATGGATATGATATTAAAGGATACTTGAATGACGACAAAAAAATATCTTTTACAGCAGGTATTACTTCTATAGATAATTTTAATTTTGATGCAGATCTTTCATATTCAAAAGAATTAAGTAAAAAATTTATTAAAAATACAAAATCAGTATCACAAATAAAGAAGAAGCAATCTATAAACGAAGATAAATAAAATAATGAATAAACTGGACGAGATATAGTGGCTTGTAGAAGTGTAAAGAAGGCAATTTCTATTGATATAATGGCTCTATACTAAATTGGACTGGTGAGAATTTAAAAATTCTCATTAGTCCAATTTAGTATAGAGCCCAAAATGTTGCTTAACCTCTAAATATTTGTCACCAGTCCTATTTGACATAGAACCGATATAATATAGAGATTGACTTTTTATCTATAGGGTAATTACCTTTTCATGAAAAATATTACTATTTTCAATGTAAGAAGCTTAAAACTTAAAACTTTTATTATATATATTTGCTTTTTATGAAGTACAGAATATTTAATGATAAATGTTATCATATTTATAAAATTTGTCTAATATATCACTTCAAAGGAATGATTATTTGAGTAAAAAAATAATTTTAATATTAATAACGCTATTTGGCATAGTATTAATTATAGGGGGCATCTATTTTAAAATGAAATATGATGAGAAAAAAGAAAAAGAACAACAATACTATGATGTACAAAAAGGAAGAATTGAACTTTTTATGAAGCATAATGTTAAAGGGTATAAGACTATTCACTTTTCTGAAATGAAAAGAAATCCTATGGATGGATATGATATTAGTGGTTATATAAATAATGATAAAGAAAGCTCTTTTACTGCTGGTATAAGATCTGTAGAAAACTTTAAGTTTGAAGGGGATATAACGAGTTCTGCCAAACTTGAAAAAATGTATAAGAAAAATACAAAATCAGTATCACAAATAAAGAAAGAAAAATCGAAAAAAGAAGAGAAATAGAATAATTAATAAACGAGATTAGATTTAAAGAGCTTTGATAAGTGTAAAAAAGACAATTTCTATTGAAATAATATAGAGATTGCCTTTTTCATTTGCATTAGTTTAATTCTAATAATTCTTTTTTCTTTTGTTCATATTCCTCTTGAGTAATAGCCTCGATGTCTAATAATTCTTTAAGTTGTTTTATTTTGGACAAATTATCATTTTGAAGGTTATTTTGTGGCTCACTGTTTTTCTCATTTTCCATTTTTCTATTTACATATGTTACAAAATCATTGATTTCTTTATCATTAATATATTTCATTGTTACTTTGTTTCCACTGGAATAAAAAGTGATTTTATTGCCTGTTAGGCGTTTGCTTAATTCAAATGTGCTAATTCGATTGTAATCGAAATTCTCGAAATCATAGCCTGTTAATCGTTTTGAAAAGAATATAACTCTTTGATTTGTAGCTGCTAGAATACCATTTCTATATACATCCACACCTATTGTATGCGTTTCATAAATACCTTCAATAACGTATTGCAATTCTTCGCTCTCATTAAGTATAATATCTTTTAATTGTTGAATATTTTTCTTCTTGCTTGCCATAGTATTCCTTCTTTCGTTGATATAATTTTCATGAAAATTGTTATAAAGAACCGCATCTATCGAAATCTTAAATTTTAAAATTAAAATATTTATAGTTTAATTGATAAAATTGTTATAAAATATTATAAAATAACAACTTTAGAGGTGCAACATGAAAGATATATTAATAAATATTGGAGTATCATTATTTTTAGTAGCATTTATATTGCTAATAACGGCTCTTGTTTACGCGAAAAGAAAGAAAAAAATCAAAAAAATAATTGTTGCTGCAACTTGTTTTATAATCAGCATATTATTAATAGGACCTAATGGAGAACAAAAGCAAAAACATAGTAAAAAAGATAAAGTTACTCAAACACAAAGTAGTAAGAAGAACGATGTAAAAAGTAGTAAAAAATCAGAAAGCAATAATAAAAATACAGAAGAAAAGAAAAAAGACAATAATAGTAATCATATAGAAGTAGTGCCCCTTGTTAAAGTTGTAGATGGTGATACTGTTAAATTTAATTATAAAGGTAAGAAAACTACTTTCAGATTATTACTGATAGATACTCCTGAAACAAAAGATCCAAGAAAACCGGTAGAAAAATATGGTCCTGAAGCAAGTGAATTTACTACAAATAAGTTAACCAGTGCTAAAAAGATAGAAGTTGAATTCGATAAAGGTTCGCATACTGATAAATATGGAAGAAGCTTAGCATATGTTTATGCGGATGGTGAAATGTTAAACAATGCTTTGGTTAGAAATGGGTTAGCTAGAGTAAAGTATGTTTTTCCTCCTAATGACACGTATGAAAGTAAATTGAAAGAGAGTGAATCATTGGCTAAAGCTGAGAAGTTAAATATATGGAGTGAAGATTCTGAAGAGGATAATAAAGAGCAAAACAATAATCAGTCCGATAATCACTCAAATAATAACAATAATGATTCAAACAACAACAATAATAGTTTACCCGTACAATTTTCTAACTGTAAAGCACTTAGAGCAGTATATCCTGCGGGTGTGCCAATAGGTCATCCAGCATACAGCGCAAGGTTAGATGGAAATCATAATGGAGTTGCGTGTGAAATCAGATAGTTTTCATTCAGATAAGATTCTTAAAATTATTATAGGATAATCATAATTTCATAAAAGCAAATTTAAAGTCATGGAGGCTATGAATAGCTAACCATGACTTTTGCATTTTAATATCCATTTCGGTTATTTGTATTGGCCTGGCCTTGATTGTTATTCACGTTTGATCCATTATTTGAGTATTGTTGTGTATTACTTTGTTGCGGATTTTTATTTGCAGCTCCTTGAGGATATTGAACATTATTTTGTGCTTTCCCGTTTGTTTGATTTTGTTGTTGATTTGCTGTGTTAGCTTGATTATTATTGGCTGCGTTCTGATTAGCGTTGTTGTTATTGTATTGGGATTGTTTAGTAGTGTTGTTCGCTTGAGATGCATTATTGTTAGTAGGATGATTTTGCTTGTTGTTTTGTTGCTTAGATTTAGATTTGTCGTCTTTATTTTTTGAATCTTTATTTTTATTTTTCTTTGCTAATTTACTATCTTTAATTTTATCTTTTGCGTTATTTATTTTTTTATCGCCTTTAGAGTCTTTTTTATTATCTTTTTTTGAATCAGACTTCTTACTACTATCAGTTTCTTTTTTGTCAGAACTATCAGTATGACTGCATGCGCCTAATACTAAAAAACTCGATAATAGGATGGTAAATAATTTCTTCATAAAAAGTTCGCTCCTATATTTTAAATATTGGTGTTAATAAATTATCTTTACCCAAAATCTACACGATTAATTTTAAATTTATGTAAAATTTCTATTTTCAAAATTTGAATATTTATAAAGGCATGAAAAAGCCCCTCTTATCAAGAGGGGAAAGGTAAACAATTATTTGTTACCGCCGAATAAACCTTTGAAGAATTCGATTGCTTTTTTGATTAAGTTGATGATGAACATTTGACTCACCTCCTATGTATTTATTAACTGTAGTATATTCTCATTGGATATATTTTAGTTGATTATTTCAAAAGTCGTAAAAAATTGTTCATAGATGTAAAATTTAACTTAAAATTTAATAATTTGGAATTCATTTCTGTTAAAATTGCAAAACAATAACAAATTTATTCAATATATATTATAAGAATAGTAGGGATTAATTTGTAAAAAATACCCTTCATTGAAGAAGGGTATTGCTACTACTCTAGAACAGTCTTATTTGAATACGTCTTTAAAGAATTCTATACCTTTTTTTAATAAATCAAAGATGAACATATGAAACACCTCCAATTAATTGAGTATGTGTTTATCTTATAGTACGAATTGGAGGATTTGTCATTAAATGCGTTAATTACAATATATGATTCCTTTGTGTCAAAAAAATAAATATTTTAATAATTGTGAATTCCTAACTGTAGGTCTAATTATTTTTCTCCTGATATACCGTCTTTGTCACGGTATTTTTTAGGATCATAGCCAGGAGAACCCGCTACATGTTCACCAGGTTTAGGTGTGTCACTACCATAATTAGGCAAGTGATTAGAATCGTTAGAATGATTTACATTTGGATTAACATTCACATACGTTTGATAATAAATTGTTATCTTTAGAAACTTGAAGAATATAAATAATTTGAAGAATTAACTAAAAAGGCTTTACTTTTCTCAAAATAAGCGTATAGTGGAGGTTAAGTAATAAAGCACGTGAAGTTGATTGTTGAAATATTTTTATAGAATATTCTCTTTTGATTAATGGATTTGTTACAAATATTTAGTGCAAAAGCACGCGGAGGTATTCTATATGAATAACGGTACAGTTAAATGGTTTAATGCAGAAAAAGGTTTTGGATTCATCGAAAGAGAAGATGGCGGAGACGTATTCGTACATTTCTCAGCAATCGTTGAAGACGGTTATAAATCATTAGAAGAAGGTCAAAGCGTTGAATTCGACATCGTTGAAGGCGAACGTGGCGAACAAGCTTCAAACGTTGTTAAAATGTAATAACAATTTTCAAAGTCCTCTTCGGAGGGCTTTTTTATTTGGAAAATGATAACCATGTTACAATAACATTCAAGAATATATACGATACTTTAATTCTACATACATATAAAAATAAGGAGACAAGCATGAAAAAAGGGAAAATGATATTGAGTGAAATGACAACTTTGATGAAGTCTTTGAAGAACATTTTCAATATTATCAATGGTAATAAAGATTACTATAATCCTAAAATTGACTTGAAAAAGGATGACGATAATCTTAATGGTAAAAAGATTATTTTCTTAGGATCTTCAATTACATATGGTGCAGCTTCGAAGGGGATATCATTTGTCGAATATTTAACAACTGAATATGAAGTAAAGGGGATTAAGGAAGCTAAATCAGGGACTACGCTTGCAGGGGACAAGTCTGATAGTTACGTGAATAGACTGAAGAAATTAAACTTTGTGAATACAAAAATTGATGCAGTAGTTTGTCAGTTATCGACGAATGATGGGAGATTTGAGTATGAAATAGGTCAGATGAGTTCATCGTTTGAGCAAGAGGATTTCGATATTAACACGACGATTGGCGCGATAGAATATATAATTAAGTATGTTCAAATGAAATGGCGTTGCCCAATTATTTTTTATACTTGTATTAGAGAAAACGACGAAAACTATCGAGATTTAGTAAATCAGCTTCATCGTCTTAGAACAAAATGGGATATACATATTATAGATATATTTAATAATGAGGAAATTAATAAATTAGCTAAAAGTGATAGAGAAATGATGGCAGATGATGCTCACCCAACTAAAAAAGGGTACCGCTATTTATATACACCCATCATAGTAAGACAATTGGATGAGATATTATAAATTAAAGAGGATGTGCACGCGTTAAAGTTGGACTTTAAATCTAACTTTGGCAGCCGCACATCCTTTTTGTGATGATTGAAATATTGCTTCTCATAATAATGAATGACTTGTGAATATTGTTGTAACATTTCATATCGATAACTTTCGTTTGAATGATACTTTGAGTATCTTGAATATTTTGAGATTAGCTTGGAAGATTACTTAGTTATTTATTACCATTATCAGATGGGTTGCTATTATCTTTGTTTTTATTTACATCTTTACCATCTACACGTTCTGAATTTCTTTTAGCATCTTGTGATTTAGGATTATTCTTTTTGTTTGCACTTTGGCTTTCATTTTTAACTGTGTCGTTGCTATTTTGTTTCTTGGTATCTGTCTTTGTTTTATCTGATTTTTTAGTATTATGACTTTTTTCTTTTTTAGGTGTTGATTCAGATTTTTTGTCGTCCTTAGTTGAAGAAGTGTCTTTATTACCGCATGCTGTTAATATTAAAAAACTACTCAATAATAAAATTACAACTTTTTTCATAAAATCCTCCTCATATATTCTTATTTCACCTATATTTTATACTAATAAGCATCATAAGTCTTTTAAAAACAAAAAATCGCCTATGCAGATACTTTAATAATGACGAAAATTAAAGTCTGCAAGGCGACAACAAGAAGTAATGTTAAACACTCACAGAGTGTAACATTTACAGATTACCATAAAACTATATTTGTGGCTATTTAATTTGGTTAAAATTAATATAATTAATGTTACTTTTTTGTTAACACAAATTGACAATTTTTTGAAAATGTACGCATTTTTAGTACGCAGCTTAAGTTTTCTATTTTTTATCGAAAATACTTATTTCTTCATTTTCATTTTTGACTGAAATATATAAATTATCATCATAAGTATTTACATGATTTTCATTAGATAAGTTGAATTCAGCAAGTATTTTAAACGACCCATTATCTATAGGTTCGACTATTGAAATATCATTATCATTTTTTTGAATAAGAAATTTTCGATTTGAATAGTTATTTATTTTCCAGTCGTTCATATTATGTCACCTAACTAAAATTAATAATTTAACCAAAACTTTTTTCAATTTCAGTAAAAGCTTTAGTGGTTACTTTGATATTATAGATTTTATTTTCATCTATATCTCCCTCTAGATAACCTTCTTGAATGAGTACTTTGCAATTATAGATAAAATCATCATACTCACGGTCGCAAAAGTAATCATCTTGAGCTGTTACGGAATCTTTAAAATCGTTAGCTAATTCTTCTGATATTCCTTCGTTGGATCTCTCCATATATAGTTTATAAAACTTTGCAATTGTATATTTTTGTTCTTTCGTAAGTTCGTCCATGTATTATCCCTCCACACATATTACCTATGTCTATATACCCTAGATGAATGCTTAGAAAAACGCTAAAATTAGATAATATTTTTTGGGATTTTTAAATGAATATGAAGGCTATTTTTAAATTTAATTCGCATTTTTTATGCCTTTTTGAACAGCATTCGCAAATTTATAGAATGTTTTAGTGTATTTTTTTGGATTACCACGTGTTGTTTTGTCTAATTTCTGATGTTTAAAGAATTCTTGTCTCAAAGCAGTAGTTAATTCTAGTTGAACACCTGAATCAGTATCATTCATGTTTACGAAATTATCTGACGATTGAGCGTCAATTTCTTTAGGACTTTCCTTCGCAGTAAAACCTTTTTTACGTAATTCTTTTGCAATAGACTTTGACATGTCTCTATCTTTACCACCAATATAGACGATAGGATCATCGCCAGAAAATCCATGTATAGAAATTGTTTCTTTAGTTTTATCTAACATTTTAATTAATTTTGGTTCATCGTAATTTGTAGAAGTGATATGCAACTGATCATTATTATTAGTGCGTAGGCCTTCAAAAGAATAGAAATTATATTTTCCAACGTTTGAGATACGTCTTGCTAACTCAGTTGTCCCAGGTTCAATTCCGCCACCGTGAATGGCTGACACTAGAATACGCTTATCTTTTCGATGCTTTGTAACAACTTTCCAATCTTTATTTTTAGTCGTATGCTTTTTAAGTTCATTAAAATCACTGTAACGATCACTAGCCGGTTTTGATGGTGATTTTCTTGTATTATAAAAAATCATAACCACTAAGATAATGGCGATAATAATTATAGCTATGAATATATAGTATAGTTTTGAATATAGACTCCCTTTATCTTTCATTATGTCTCCTTTAATTTCAAAATTATAACTCATAAATGATAACAATGATTTTATCTAATTAACAAGTATTTTAACTTTTATTTAAAATTTTAAAATAATTGAACTTACTATAATAGGGTATACAATTAATGTTAAATACATGTATTTTTAATTTTAAAATTATTTTACGGAGGCGAAATTTTGGTTAATATTCAAGTAGTTCCAGCACATCCAAGTAACAAAAAAGGTGGCAAGTTAACTCATTTTGCAATTGATGAAATGGCAAAAGTCATTTTAGGAGAAACATCTAAAAATCGAATTAATTGTCAGTTACAGAAATTATGGAAAAAAAGAGGTAATCGATTTAGCCATGATATTTCTTATGTAGCTAAAGAAGACGACAGAGTTTTAGGAGCAATCACGTGTGCATCGCTAGTTAAAATAGAAAAATCTATGGTTAAGACTGTTTTAGAAATAATAAAAATGAAAAAATTAAAAGCTTTGAAAATTATTTTCTCAAACCCTAAAAAATTATATTCTTTAATTACAATGGACGAAGGTAATAAAGATGAATTCCATATTAGTATGTTAGCGACGTTACCTGAGGCGCGAGGTAAAGGTGTAGGAACGCGTTTACTTAATTTTGCCGAGAAAAAAGCCCAAAAAGAAGGCTTTAATAAATTGTCATTAACAGTAGTTAAAGATAATGACAAAGCATTAAATCTATATAAGAAATTTGGATTCTCTATAGTAGGAGAAATCAATAAATCACCATTTTACCTTTATCAAATGAGAAAGAATATCTAATTTGATAATCATAAACGACAAATTTGTCATTTTATAACTACACACTCGAAATTATATAATAATTTTAATAAATACTTGAAATGTTTTCACACTCCCTTAACAATAATATGCTATTTTAAAATAAAGGGATGTGATGTTGTTATGAATAAGGAAATTTTAAGAAGATATTTAAACGATGATAGCTTTAAAGCTGTAGCAGTGGTCATAGGAAATAAGAAAATCGTCTTAGAGAATGATCTTCATGTCGATTACGAAAACGAAATCATTATTTATCCGCTCAAGAATTGCACACGTATTATTCCTTTTAGCTCAATTTCATATTTAGATGTACTAGATAGAAACGAGCAGTTTGTTAATTATTTTAAAGAAGTCTAACTGACTAAAAATAACCCTCCAATCATAATAGCTAGGAAATCTCTACGCTATCATTTGGAGGGTTTAATTTTTAATACTTTTAACTAACTTTAATCGATAATCTTTGGTGAAATTATCTTTTAATGCATATGGAGAAATAATGTATAATCCATGATCACTCACGGCATTTTGATCAACACCATATTTATATGCTTGATAAATTATTTTTGTACAATATGTATATTTCGTACTTTTTAAATTAAGTGTGACTAGATAGCGACTGTGACTATTCTCATAATGACGTTTAACCCAGTTAGCGGCTTTTTGACCAGCACCTGGTTTAACACTACGATAAACTTTAATCCATTCGTTTTTCCCCGTACCGAATCGGTGCTTATAAGATTCAAATGATTCAGTGATAGGTTTATCGCCAGGACCTTCAATTTGAAGAACGGTATCTTCATCGATTGCGATGCTAGAATGCCCGAAGAACCCGTATAACACTGGACCTTTAGTGATTACGATATCTCCAGGTTTAAGTTTGAAGTCATTATTATCATTTGTCGCGACAGCATCTTTATTTTTGGTAAATTCATTTATCGAAAAAAATGCTACTAATACAATGAAAAGGGCAATAATTAAGTATATGTATTTATGTATCGCTTTCATTATTAGTGAAAACTCCTTAAATTGAGTCATTAAATTAATTACTATATTAAATTAATATCTGTGAAAATTAAACATTAATTTCAAGAAATGGATTATCAAATAGAAAAATTAAAAACTCAGTTACGTGATTGTAACTGAGTGACAAAGTGTAAACAATTTTCATTAAAATTCAATACATCAATACTGTTCTGTAAAAATTTTTGTTCATAAAAGTGAAATTGAAATTTATAATATACCAAAAATAAATGTATAAATGAGCATTGCAAAGCCGAAAATTAAGAAAATAACCGTAAAACCTAAATAAGATTCTTTTCTCTCTTCTTTTTTCGTTTTAAGCATAATGGCTAAAATAATTGCACCAGCAACAATGAATATAATTGAAAGCCATAATAATATTTGAAAATGTAAATTCATCTTACTCCCTCCTTATATCAAAAATTTTCCCTATAGGAAGTCATAAAAAATTGGATAAATATAGTAAAGTGCTAAGACAATATTAATAAAGAACAAAATTTCACTTAAAAGATCAGTATAAATAATTGCTATTGTTAAACTCGTAAATAGAGCAATACCACAAATACATAATCCTGGTATTAACCATAGGTGATTATCAACGTTTGCATTATAGGTAATGAGTACATTAAAAGCTATAAATAGTACGGTTAAGATGATATTAATCACATTTACACTAATTATTTTCATAGGTGTTTCACCTCATCAGACACATGAATAGCAAAAGGTCATTTATATACTATAATATCATATCATTTAATACAGATAGGTAAATAAATACATTTTACATTTTTATTTATGCACAATTAGAAAGCATTGTAAAACAAATATATACAATGACAAAAACGTTTCTTAATTTAAAGAGTCATGATTTCGACAAAAATCAATCGAAGATTTAAAAGTTATCATTATTGCTATAATTATGGCTTGGAAGTATGATGATTACTTATTTTTTGAGAGTGATTAAAGTATGAAGATTTTTGAGGGTTTAAAATTCTGAAGAATTTATGTAAAAAATGTGCAAAAAAAGAAATTTTGCACATAGACAATCTCGACTATTTTGGTATGATTAATAGCAAGCTTTTAATTAAATGATTGATTTTAATCAATTTTATAAAAGGGAAGAGATTTAATGACTTTTTATGATTTTATGTTAGGTTTTGTAAATGATGATACGCCGTTAGGTAGTTTAGCTAATCATATCCTAGAAGATACTCATTTTCCCCGAGAAGAGAAAAATAATAAAGAAATTCGCACGTACGTGATGACTCATTATCGAGATCACAACTTAATTGAGAGTACAAATAGAGCGATTAGTTTATATAAATTAATTTGAATAGTACCAATTATGAGTATTTAGTGCTTCCCACACATCTTTTGTTTTAAAATTAATTTCATTATTTCGAATGGAAAATGGTTCAATAACATCTTCATCTAACCATGTATTAATCAATTCTCTTGGAACACCGTCTAACAACATATCAGTTTTACTAATAATGAAACATTCCCAGTCTAACGAGACTGTATTAGGATTTACATAATTGCATTGATTATGACTATCCATAGCAAAACACTCCTTATAATAAATGTAAACCTGATGTTAAGTTTTACCCAAGGTCGCAACTTTCAAACAATTTAATAGTCAAATACGTCAATTTGTATATTTTTTTAAAACTGATAGATTTCGTTTACTTCTGTTTTCTTTAGTGATTAAATGAAGGGGATAAAAAGAGAGAATCTATTCGTTTAGAATAATTTAAGTAATTGTTATTGAAGAGGTGTTTATTTTGACTAAAACATTATATTTAATGCGACATGGTCAAACAGTTTTTAATTTAAAAGGTAAAATACAAGGCGCTAGTGATTCACCCTTAACATCACTAGGTATTCAACAAGCTCAGGCTGCACGAAAATATTTCGAAACTCATAATATTACGTTTGATACGCTCGTTTCATCATCACAAGAGCGCGCTAGTGATACATTAGAGAATGTTGCTCCTGAGCGAAATTATCAACGTTTAAAAGGCATTAAAGAATGGAGTTTTGGTTTATTTGAGGGTGAAAGTGTTAGTCTATTGAATGCCACTTATGATCCTAAATTTTTGTATGGTGACAAAATTGTTCCGTTTGAGGGAGAGTCTCGAGAGGAAGTTGAAACGCGTGTCTATCATACTCTTGAAAAAATCATGCAAAACTCGAATGGTGACACAGTTTTAGCTGTAAGTCATGGTAGTACAATTGGCTTATTTATAAGAGTGATTCTTGGTTATGACGAGGGCAGTAAATATGATATGGGTAATTGCCATATAGCAAAATTTGAATATGATAATAATGAATTCAAATTTGTAGAGATTATTGATCCAATCGTTTAAAAATAGAACTCATCAACTTACTTGTAAGAAATTAAATGGTACAAGTGGTTGATGAGCTTTTTTATTTGAAAAGGAGCATGAATATTTTTTGAACTATTATTAAAGCTACAATAACAATGATGATACTAGATAGTTTATTCACAAAGATTAATAGCTTACCGTTTTTATCTAAAGAACCTACTGATTTTCCTGCTAACGCTAAGAAAATGAACCATATCCATGAAACTGAAATACACGTTAATGTAAAAGCAAACTTTTCGTAACCAACGTATGCTGACGCACTTGTTCCTATCACACCAATTGTGTCCATTACTGCATGGGGATTTAAAAGAGAAACGGAAAGGGCAAAACTTATTTGTTTTGATGCGGACAGACTGTTGTCCTGTTTAACATTCTGAGTTTTCTCATTCCAAAGTGTCCAAGCTATATAAAATAGGAAAATAAGACCGAAAATATATATCACAAGTTGTAAAGTAGGTAAGGACATGAGTACGAGTGAAACACCTAGAACGGCTAAACTTATGAGTATAGTGTCGCATAATCCAGCTGTAATAATAACTGGTAATGTTTTAACGAGTTGTGGTTGGGTGGACCCTTGGTTAAAAACAAATATATTTTGGGCACCTAATGGAAGTATAAGCCCGAGCGCCAAAAGGAAAGCATGTAAAATAGCTTCAATCATTTTAAATCACATCACTTTAATAAATGAAAATTTAGAAAATTCAAATTAATTATATCTTAAAAATAAAGTGAATGCATTTACTTTTCACCAGATTTAAAAAGTGATTAAAGTCATTGAAGAGATAAATATCGAATATATCGTAGATAGGGTATGATGTGAAATACCCCATATACGTACAAAATTGTTGATATATTCAATTATGAGTTAGCTAAATGATCACAAACATAATAAATCAACCAGTTTTCATCAAGGTATTCGTCATCAATTTTGCTCGCATTTTTTTCAAAAGCTAGATTTTCAAAACCGATAGAACTAAAGAAAACTTTGGCACTAATATTGTTAGAAGCGATAGTAGTCATTAACATTTCAATATTTTGAGTCTTAGCGTATTCAATAATATGATTAATCAATTCTCTATTGATGATTTCATCATTATTTTTAACAAAATTATTTTCAAGAATCGCTTTATGACGCTTACTTACAAATTTCATTTGTTTTAACGTACAAGTAGCGACAAGCTGGTCATCTTCAAATGCACCAAAAATATTCCAATATTTTGTTTCTTGAGAAAGAATGGTTTTAAGGCAATCTTCCGAAACATTTTCTAAATAATAGCGATCCCATGCGTAATTATGGTAACCGTTTGACATTAACTCTTTATATGCTTCTAAATCATCATTATTTAATAAACGGATATTGTTCATGTTGACCTCCAGATTTAAAGAAAATACAAAATTATAAAATACCTTTAGTTAAAGAGACTTATCAAATACATAATAAAAGAATTATTAAAAATACGCAATAATCGTTTTATGATAACAAAAAACATTTCTGAAAATATATTTAAGCGTAAATTTTAATATTAAAACTATTATTTTAAATATTAAGAACTTCTTGTCGCTTGAAATGATTTTAATACGCACTATTTTAACGAAATATTTATTCATTTAACTCTATTTACTAAATCTTAATAAATTTTATTTCAGGTGTATACAATTTATAAGCTTACTGAATTTAGATATAAAAAAGCCACCAACAAAATACGTAAATTTGTTGGTGGTTGAATCTAAAATATATTCAATTGACTATTTATTATTATTAATCTACAACTTCTACATTTAAGTTAACATCGATATTGCCACGTGTTGCTTTAGAATATGGACAGAAGTCATGTGCATCTTTTAAATATTTTTCTGCATCTTCTTGTGATAAAACGTTTTTAACTTTTGCGTCAATATCGACACTTAGTTTTGGACTTTCTGCATCTGGATCATCTTCTAAACGTACAGTTAATGTGACTTCAGGTTCAGCGTCACGTACTTTATTTTGTTTTAAGATAAGATCAAATGCACCGTTAAAGCATGAAGCATAGCCTGCTGCAAATAATTGTTCAGGGTTTGTAGCTTTTCCGTCAGCTTGTTGTGGTGGTAATACGTCTACATTTATTGCGTTATCGTCAGTGTGAACATGTCCTTTACGTCCACCTACGTTTGTAGCTTTAGTTTCATATTGAACTGCCATTATGATTACCTCCTAAATTCATTATACTTGTGTACTACCCGATGACTAATTTTTTAAATCATAGAGAATTTCATTTTCAGGAAAATGAATTAAATAACATTAATTTGTAAGTGATAAAGCAATTAATATAAAATAAGTTTAATACGATGTTAGAAACGAGGTATATACTATGACACATGTTGATGTGGCAGCTACAATTGCACCGGAAAATCAAATTTCACAAACACTCTTAAATGATATTTACCGATATAGAGAATCGCTTGATATTGTGGAGTTAAGAATAGACCAATGGATCGACTTTAATATGGAACCATTTGAAACGACCATTCATCAATTAAAACAATTGAATATGAATTGTAAAATCCTTGTGACGTATCGAACATCAACTCAAGGCGGTAAAGGGGATATTGGAGAAACTGAATATTTAGAGTTACTGTATAAGTTAATCCAACATGCACAGTTTGATATGTTAGATATTGAGTGGAACGTGTCCATAGATGTAGAGGTTTACGGTAAGTTAATTCAACACGCGCAAGAGAATGGTCTCAAAGTGGTGTTATCGCATCATAATTTTCAAGAGACGCCTTCATTAGAGGAATTAAAATTTATTTATTTCAAAATGCAAAAATTGTCACCACAATATTTGAAGTTAGCAGTGATGCCTCATAGCAAAGAGGATGTCTTACATTTATTAGAGGCGATGAGTGTGACTTCTGATAGTACGCCATATCAAGTGATTGGCATATCGATGTCTAAATTAGGTGTAATTAGTCGTACAGCTCAAGGCGTCTTCGGCGGTGCAGTTTCGTATGGTTGTTTGGGAGAACCGCAAGCTCCTGGTCAGATTCATGTTAAGGAGCTGAAACAGCAACTCCAATTTTATGAATCATAAACAGAAAAGTTGAATAAAATGTGACTGTGAATTATAATTGATAATTGTTATCAACGAACGTAGAAGGAGCGAATTAAAGTGGAATTACAAGAAGCTATATCTAATAGAAGAAGTATCAAGAAATTTAAACATGATATGGTTATTGACGATAAGGCATTATATGATGCTGTCGAAAAAGCTACAGACGCTCCAAATCACGGAATGAGAGAACCTTGGAGAGTCGTTCATGTTGCAAAAGATAAATTAGGTGATTTCAGTCAGGATATTACGAGATTTGCATTTCCTGATAATCCTGAAAAAAGAGAAGACCATTATAATGCAGTAACAAATCTAGGAGGTTTATTATTATTAATCTTAAAAGATGACCCTAGACAAAGACAAAGTCGTGAAAATTACTTTGCATTTGGGGCATTTGCTCAAAACTTAATGCTTCTCTTATATGAGGCAGGTATCGGAACATGTTGGAAATCACCACATTACATTTTCGAGCCTAAAGTACGTAAAGCTTTAGATATTAAAAACGATGAAATTTTAGCTGGTTTCTTATATCTTACAGATTTAGAAGTAGAACCAACTAAAGCACAACGTAAAAATAAAAATTTAATCACTGAATTTGAATAAGGTTTAAAAAATTGAGTGTATGAAAATAAAAAAGGAGTTTTCCCTACATTAAACAGTAGAGAAAGCTCCTTTAACTTTTATTGATTTAAATTTTCATCTAAAAATGATTCCACTTGTTCTGGAGATTTCGCATTTGCTGAATGTAAATGCGCTAATTTTTCACCATTTTGGAAAATTAAAATACTAGGAATACCCATTACGTCATTTTCAGTGGTTACATCTTCTAATTCATCACGGTCTACGACGTACCAGCTATAGTTATTATATTTCTCAACAATAGGATCAATCCACATATCCATTGCTTTACAATCAGGACACCAATCGGCCTCGAATTTTACAATAACTGGATGATTACTGTTAATTGTTGAATTAAAATCTTCAGTTTTATGAATACCTTGCATCATTTATACTCCCTTTCAATATTAGTAAATTTATTATAACGAATGATATCTTTTTTATAAAAATATTAGCCTAAAAAGTAGAGCGTTTTCTTATAGAAAATGATATATTTGTCTTAATAGAGATAAGGAGGTAATAAACATATGATAAAATTTTATCAATATTCAAATTGTACGACTTGCAAGAAAGCCGCTAAATTTTTAGATGAATATGGTGTGAGCTACGAACCTATCGATATTGTTCAACACACACCCACTAAAAAAGAGTTTGAAGATATTATTGAGAAAACAGGTGTAGAAATAAATAAATTATTTAATACACATGGTGCTAAATATCGTGAACTTGATTTGAAAAATAAATTAAAAGACATGTCAGATGATAAAAAATTAGATTTATTAGCATCTGATGGAATGTTGGTAAAACGTCCACTAGCTATCTCTGGAGAAAAAATCACTTTAGGTTTTAAAGAAGAAACGTACAAAAATACTTGGATATAATTTTTTAACACTCGTCGTAAAAAGTGAACATTAGAAATGAAAATGTATCAAATATCGTGTTTTACATAAATAAATACGAATTTTATCATATTAATTCTTTTAGATAATAGTTGATTGAACTATATCAGTGTGGCATCATTAAAATGTAATTAATAATTAGGAGGGGATTCTCGTGGCAGTACCGAGCGAATTTAAATATTCTAAAGAACATGAATGGGTTAAAATAGAAGATAATGTAGCAACAATTGGTATTACAGAGTACGCTCAAAACGAGTTAGGCGACATTGTATTTGTTGAACTACCTGAAACAAATGACGAATTAAATGAAGGCGATACTTTTGGTAGTGTAGAATCTGTTAAAACAGTATCCGAATTATACGCGCCTATCTCAGGTAAAATTGTAGAAATCAACGAAGAATTAGAAGATAGCCCAGAATTCGTTAATGAATCACCATACGAAAAAGCATGGATGGTTAAAGTAGAAATGAATGACGAAAGTCAATTAGATGCATTATTATCAGCAGACCAATATTCAGAAATGATTGGTGAATAGCATGTGTTAAACTCCTCGATTATTTTAATCAAGGAGTTTTATTTATAATATAAAAGAATTTTTACACTATATTTTAAATCAGTGTTTAGTTTTCATTAACCATATGTAAGTTTGCCCGTTGTGATGTTTAGTTTTTCTAAATTCTGTGAATGGTTTAAGTGACAGTTAACTATCGACGCTTAGAAGGTGGATTGACATGACTATTGTGAATAAAGTTATCATTGTTGAAGGTAAATCGGATAAGAAAAGAGTGCAACAAGTTATCGCAGAGCCAGTAAGTATTATTTGTACACATGGGACCATGAGTATAGATAAAATTGATGATATGATAGAATCACTTTATGGTAAACAAGTTTATGTTCTTGCAGATTCTGATGACGAAGGAGAAAAAATTAGAAAATGGTTTAAACGATATTTAAGCGAAAGTGAACACATATATGTTGATAAAACATATTGTGAAGTTGCGAAATGTCCGAAAAATTATTTAGCTAATGTTTTGAATAGATATGGTTTCTCAGTGAAAAAAGAAAAGAATCTCATGCCTAATTTAAACACTGAAAGGTTAGTTCTAGTTAATGAATAGTTCAATTGATCTTGAAGATATAACAGAAAATTATAATGAAGAGAAACATCTTATATTTGGCTATACGCCAATGTGTGGAACGTGTAAAGTTTCAGAAAGAATGTTAGATATTGCGAATGATATTTTACAGCTTCCGGTTAAAAAGGTGGATCTTAATTTTCATCCTGAATTTAGTAAAGAAAAAGAAATTATGTCAGTGCCTGTTTTATTGGTGATGAATAAGGATCAAGAAGTAAAAAGAATCTATGCTTTTCAATCAGTCCCTTATTTGTTAGAAAATTTAAAATAGTTATTGACGAAACTTTAGTACGGTGGTAGGATTAAAACAAATTAAATGATGCGTAAACTCTTATCGAGAGAGGTGGAGGGATGTGCCCTACGAAGCCCGGCAACCGTCTGATATAGAAATGGTGCCAATTCACATAAAGTTTAACTTTAGAAGATGAGAGAAAGAAGATATACAAATGCTTTCTCAACTCTCTAAAGATTGAGGAAGCATTTTTTAATTTATATAAGCAATTTAAGGAGGCTATTAACGTGATTGAGTTAAACCAAATAGTGAAACGATATCATACTAAGAACAAAGATGTTCTAGCAGTTGATCACGTTGATTTAAATATTGAATCAGGCTCGATTTTTGGCGTTATTGGTTTCTCTGGTGCAGGTAAAAGTACGCTAATTAGAATGTTTAACAATCTAGAAGCGCCTACTTCTGGAGATGTCATTATTGATGGTGACAATATTAGTAAATTATCCAAATCAGAGTTGCGTAAAAAACGACAAAAAGTAAGTATGATTTTCCAACATTTCAACTTATTATGGTCAAGAACCGTATTAAAAAATATTACTTTCCCACTTGAAATTGCAGGAGTACCGAGTGGTAGAGCGAAGCAAAAAGCACTTGAACTTGTAGAACTTGTAGGATTGAAAGGCAGAGAGAGTGCGTATCCATCAGAATTATCAGGTGGACAAAAGCAAAGAGTAGGTATAGCTAGAGCGTTAGCAAATGACCCTGATGTTTTACTTTGTGACGAAGCAACGAGTGCTTTAGACCCTCAAACAACTGATGAAATTCTAGACTTATTACTTAAGGTAAGGGAACAACAAAACCTTACAATCGTATTAATTACTCATGAAATGCATGTGATTAGACGCATTTGCGATGAAGTCGCGGTAATGGAAAACGGTAAAGTCATAGAACAAGGAAAAGTTAGCGAAGTATTTGAAAATCCACAACATGCAGTTACTAAACGTTTTGTTAAGGATGATTTAAATGATGACTTTGAAGATGCTCTAGATGAATTAGAACCATTAGCGAGTGATTCTTACATAGTGAGATTAAACTTTACTGGGGATAATACGACAGAACCTATTGTTTCATATATTACTAAAACACATAATATAGACGTTAATATTCTTGAAGCTAATATCAAGAATACAAAGGATGGTTCTATAGGCTTCTTAGTTATTCAAATACCGCATATTGATAGTGATAACTTTGAACAATTTAAGAATGATCTTCATCAACAACATGTGAATGTGGAGGTGTTGAAACATGGGTAAATCATATGGCGAAATATTCCACGAAATGTTTACAATGCCTAATGTTCAGTGGCCAGATGTATGGCAAGCAATATTAGAGACACTATATATGACTGTTGTTTCTACTATATTTGCTTTCATCTTTGGTTTGATTTTAGGGGTGTTACTTTTCTTATCTGCGAAAAGTCATTCACCAGCAGCTCGAGTTTTCTACACAATTGTTTCATTTATAGTTAACTTATTTAGAGCGATACCATTTATCATTTTAATTTTATTACTTATACCGTTTACAAGTGTAATTCTTGGAACGATTAGTGGACCAACAGGCGCTTTACCAGCACTTATTATCGGTGCAGCACCATTTTATGCTCGCTTAGTAGAAATTGCCTTCAAAGAAATTGATAAGGGAGTTATCGAAGCGGCTTGGTCAATGGGTGCGAATACTTGGACAGTCGTACGCAAGGTACTACTTCCTGAGGCGATGCCTGCGTTAGTTTCAGGTATTACTGTGACAGCTATTGCTTTAGTCGGTTCAACTGCTATAGCTGGTGTCATTGGTGCCGGTGGTTTAGGTAACTTAGCCTACTTAACTGGTTTCACTCGAAATCAAAATGATGTCATCTTAGTTTCAACTGTATTCATCTTAATCATAGTATTTATAATTCAATTCCTAGGGGATTGGCTTACAAATAAAATTGATAAACGCTAAAGAAAAGGGGACAACGTTCAATGAAAAAAATCTTAGGAATAATTTTAGTATTAGCATTAACAGTTGCTTTAGCTGCTTGTGGCGGTGGCGACAAGAGCAAAACAATCACAGTAGGTGCATCACCAGCACCTCATGCTGAAATTTTAGAAAAAGCTAAACCATTATTGAAGAAAAAAGGTTACGATTTACAAATTAAAACAATTAACGATTACACTACACCTAATAAATTATTAGATAAAGGCGAAATTGATGCTAACTTCTTCCAACATACGCCATACTTAAAAACTGAAAGTAAAGAAAAAGGATATAAAATTGAATCTGCAGGAAACGTAGAACTTGAACCAATGGCTGTGTACTCTAAAAAGTATAAAAGTTTAAAAGACTTACCTAAAGGTGCAACAGTTTATGTTTCAAATAACCCTGCTGAACAAGGTCGTTTCTTAAAATTCTTCGTAGATGAAGGTTTAATTAAACTTAAAAAAGGCGTTAAAATTGAAGATGCGAAATTCAGTGACATCACTGAAAACAAGAAAGATATTAAATTTAACGACAAACAATCTGCTGAATACTTACCTAAAATCTATCAAAACCAAAAAGCTGATGCAGTCATCATTAACTCTAACTACGCAATCGATCAAAAATTAAGTCCTAAGAAAGATTCTATCGCATTAGAAAATGCTAAAGATAATCCATATGCTAACTTAATCGCTGTTAAAAAAGGACATAAAGATGATAAAAAAATCAAAGCTTTAATGGAAGTATTACAATCTAAAGAAATTCAAGACTACATTAAAGATAAATATGATGGTGCCGTGATGCCTGCTAAGTAACAAAAAATCACTCTCTTAACGCGTGCGTTAAGAGAGTGATTTTTAATTATTATAATACTTTATTATAGTATACCTACACCACCGTATCCCATTTGATAATCAAATTTTAGAAATTCTATATTTGGATTTTGTTCAAAAAAACGATTCACTTTCTTATTGAGTCCATTTTCAGTCATAGATGTAATGTTGACGAAATTCATAACGTCACTCCTTAAATCATTTTAGGTACTTTTAATATATGAAAATTAAAGTATAAAGCAATCTTTTTAAGTTAAAAATTAAGCTTTTAACAGCATATGGATGTTTATTTAATATTTTAGAGGGTAAAAGTGATAAAGATAAAAGTCATAAGGAGGAAATTACAATGGCTGAAGATAACAAATTTGAACAAGCTAAAGGTAATATTAAAGAAACAGTAGGTAATGCTACAGACAATAAAGATTTAGAACAAGAAGGTAAAGAAGATAAAACTTCTGGCAAAGCAAAAGAATTTGTAGATAACGCAAAAGAAAAAGCAAATGACGTTATTGATAAATTCAAAGGTAATAAAGGAGACAACTAAGGTTGTCTAACCACTTAAATGAGCCCTCATGTACAGAAACGTACTTGAGGGCTTTGTTGTGTTCTAGCTTGTTATGATGTTTCATTATGAGCTGTCATACGACCTAAGCTTAGACTTATTAGGAAACCTACAATTAATGTTGTTAAAGAAATCGCCCAGGTTAATCCATTTTCAGGAAGACCTGGATAAACTGCGAAAATTGATCCAATAACAAAACCAATGATTAGAGCGAAGGTCATAGTACTGTGATGATGTAAAAAATATTGAATAATGCGACTAGATACCATAAATCCAGTGAGAATTCCTAAACCAACGATAAGTAAAATAGGTAATGCTGAAATATTCAACTTAACAAGTTCAGAAATTGAGAACATTACTGTGCCGTACGCACCAAAAACTAATAACATAAATGACCCAGAAATACCCGGTAACAGCATTGCACTAGAGGCAAACATTCCAGCTATAAAATATTTAATAATAAGACTAAAAGATAAAGATAATGTTTCGCCGGAGTGTTTATCACCGTTATTTAGAAGAGTAATTACAACTAAAATGACGATGCCTGCTAGCACCATTAAATAATGTTTAGTTTTGAAGGTACGCTTGAAATCTGAAACTTTAAGTAAATATGGAATAATACCGATGATTAGTCCAGTAAAGAAGAACATTGTAGAAATTTCGTGGTGACTTAACAAATAATTAAATAAGTTGCTTAATATTGCTATGGCTAAACCCATTCCTATTATAATAGGAAGTAAAAATTTGAGGCTAGGCCAAAACCGTTTGGAAAACAGCCCACTAATTGAACTAATAAATCCGTCATATATACCTAATAGTAAGGCAATTGTTCCACCGCTCACGCCGGGAACTAAATCGCTGGTGCCCATACCAAAACCTTTAAGGATATTAATCCATTTGAAATTGTTCATGAATGGCTCCTTTCTATAAATGATTTAAAGGTTAAAGTGCATCATATCATAGAAATGAAATTTTAGGGCAATAAATACTTTAATATGTCTAAAAATTGGCTATTGAGAAATTAAGAGCTTGTTTATCATTTAATGAAATTTTACGCGTTAGATAAAAATAATTTTATTTAAAGAATAAATCTAAATTAGTGGTTCAAAAAGTTTATATTAGCAACTAAGTGCGTTATAATAAAGAGAATTGAATATCACTAAGTCTTTTTGACTACAGATTAAAATTATTATAAACTAGTTAAGAAAACTTTATATTTTACGGAGGGAATATAAATGTCATCAACATTAGAAATCAAAGACCTACATGTGTCTATTGAGGATAAAGAAATTTTAAAAGGTGTAAATTTAACTGTCAACACAGGTGAAATACATGCAATCATGGGGCCTAACGGAACTGGTAAATCAACATTATCATCTGCAATCATGGGACACCCATCTTACGAAGTGACTCAGGGGGAAGTATTACTAGACGGCGTCAATATCTTAGAATTAGAAGTTGATGAGAGAGCTAAAGCTGGTTTATTCCTAGCTATGCAATATCCTTCAGAAATCACTGGCGTTACTAACGCTGACTTTATGCGTTCAGCTATCAATGCAAAACGTGAAGAAGGACAAGAAATCAACTTAATGCAATTTATTAAGAAGTTAGACAAAGAAATGGATTTCTTAGATATCGATCAAGACATGGCGCAACGTTATTTAAATGAAGGTTTCTCTGGTGGGGAGAAAAAACGTAACGAAATCTTACAATTAATGATGTTAGAACCGAAATTTGCTATTTTAGACGAAATTGACTCAGGTTTAGACATTGACGCATTGAAAGTTGTATCTAAAGGTATTAATCAAATGCGTGGAGAAGACTTTGGCGCATTAATGATTACGCACTATCAACGTTTATTAAACTATATTACACCGGATAAAGTACACGTTATGTATGGTGGTAAAGTTGTTAAATCTGGTGGACCAGAATTAGCTAAACGCCTTGAAGAAGAAGGTTACGAATGGGTTAAAGAAGAATTTGGTGCAACTGAATAGTCGTCAATCAGACTTTTAACATTGAGATGTTCACTTTTAATGATGAAAATGAACATGCCGAGCAACAAACTATTTCATCAAGCAGGAGGAAAAGAAAGTTATGACAACTGAAACTTTGAACATTTCTGAAGCACAACTTGTTGATTATTCAAAAGCGCACAATGAACCTTCTTGGATGACAGAATTACGTAAAAAAGCGTTGGAATTAACAGAAACTTTAGAAATGCCAAAACCTGACAAAACAAAATTACGAAAATGGAACTTTGATACATTTAAACAACACGAAACAAAAGGTAGTGCATATAATAATCTTGATGAACTACCAGAATCAGTAAAGCAAATCATTGATGTGGAGAACACTGAAAACTTAGTCATCCAACATAATAACGATTTAGCTTATACTCAAGTGTCAAACCAAGCTAAAAATGATGGTGTGATTATCGAAGGTTTATCAGAAGCATTAGTTAATCATAGTGACCTAGTTCAAAAATACTTTATGACTGAAGCTGTAGACATTGATGAACATCGTTTAACAGCTTTACACACTGCATTACTTAATGGTGGCGTATTCGTCTATGTACCTAAGAATGTAGTAGTTGAACATCCAATTCAATACGTTGTGTTACATGATGATGAGAATGCTAGTTTCTACAACCACGTTATTATTGTGACTGAGGAAAGTGCTGAAGTTACTTATGTAGAGAACTATTTATCTAACGCAAGTGGTGAAGGTAATCAAATTAATATTGTTTCAGAAGTGATTGCTGGAGCAAATTCAAATGTAGCTTATGGCTCAGTAGATTACTTAGATAAAGGTTTCACTGGTCACATTATTCGTCGTGGTACAACTGAAGCTGATGCATCTATTAAATGGGCATTAGGTTTAATGAACGAAGGTAGTCAAATTATCGACAACACAACAAACCTTGTAGGTGACCGTTCAACAAGTGAATTGAAGTCAGTTGTTGTAGGTACAGGTGATCAAAAAATCAACCTAACTTCTAAAATTGTACAATATGGTAAAGAAACAGATGGTTACATCTTAAAACATGGTGTAATGAAAGAAAACGCATCTTCAGTATTTAACGGTATTGGTTATATTAAACATGGTGGTACGAAATCTATCGCTAACCAAGAATCTCGTGTGTTAATGCTTTCTGAGAATGCACGTGGTGACGCAAACCCAATTCTATTAATAGATGAAGATGATGTTGAAGCAGGTCACGCAGCATCAGTAGGTCGTGTAGACCCTGAACAATTGTATTATTTAATGAGTCGTGGTATTTCAAGAACAGAAGCAGAACGTTTAGTTATTCATGGATTCTTAGATCCTGTAGTTCGCGAATTACCAATCGAGGATGTTAAACGTCAATTAAGAGAAGTTATTGAACGTAAAGTTTCTAAATAAACTTATTTCGCACTATATGAAAAGTAAAACCAAAATACGATGAGATTTTTAATTATAGAAAGGTCGTGAATAAAGTGACCGAACGTACTTTTGATGTAAATTCTATCATCAAAGATTTCCCGATTCTTGAGCAACAAGTAAACGGAAAACGCTTAGCGTATCTTGATTCAACTGCAACAAGTCAAACACCAATACAAGTATTAAACGTTTTAGACGATTATTATAAGCGTTACAATTCAAACGTTCATCGAGGCGTTCATACTTTAGGATCACTAGCAACAGATGGATATGAAAGTGCACGTGAAACTGTGCGCCGTTTCATCAATGCTAAATATTTTGAAGAAATTATTTTCACTAGAGGGACAACAGCATCTATCAATATTGTTGCACGTAGTTATGGAGATGCAAACGTTGAAGAAGGCGATGAAATTGTTGTAACTGAGATGGAACACCATGCGAATATTGTTCCATGGCAACAATTAGCTCAACGTAAAAATGCATCATTAAAATTTATCCCAATGACAGACGAGGGCGAACTTAATCTTGATGACATTAAAGCAACAATCAACGATAAAACGAAAATTGTAGCCATTGCACATGTTTCAAATGTACTTGGAACAATTAATGATGTTAAGACGATAGCAGACATTGCACATGAACATGGCGCAATTATTAGTGTGGACGGTGCACAAGCAGCACCACATATGGCATTAGATATGCAAGAAATTGATGCAGATTTCTATAGCTTTAGTGGACATAAAATGCTTGGTCCTACTGGTATTGGTGTGCTTTACGGTAAACGTGATTTACTTAAAGACATGGAACCAGTCGAATTTGGTGGTGACATGATTGATTTCGTTAGTAAATATGATGCGACATGGGCAGATTTACCAACTAAATTTGAAGCGGGCACACCACTTATTGCTCAAGCGATTGGTTTAGGTGAAGCAATTCGCTACATTGAAGACCTTGGCTTCGATGCGATACACAAACATGAAAAAGAATTAACTGAGTATGCCTATGAACAAATGTCTTCTATAGAAGGATTAGACATTTATGGCCCACCTAAAGATCGTCGTGCTGGAGTGATTACATTTAATCTCTCTGACATCCATCCTCATGATGTCGCAACAGCTGTAGACACTGAGGGTGTTGCAGTACGTGCAGGTCATCATTGCGCTCAACCGCTAATGAAATGGCTCAATGTATCATCAACTGCCCGTGCAAGCTTTTATGTATACAATACAAAAGAAGACGTAGATCAGTTAGTTCAAGCATTGAAACAAACGAAGGAGTTTTTCTCTTATGAATTTTAATAATTTAGATCAACTATACCGATCTGTAATTATGGATCATTATAAGAACCCTAGAAACAAAGGTGTTTTAGATAACGGCTCAATGACAGTAGATATGAACAATCCCACATGTGGTGACCGTATACGTTTAACATTTGATATTGAAGACGGGATAATTAATGATGCGAAGTTCGAAGGAGAAGGTTGCTCTATCTCAATGTCCAGTGCATCTATGATGACTGAAGCTGTAAAAGGTCATTCATTAGCTGAGGCTATGCAAATGAGCCAAGAGTTCACTAAGATGATGCTTGGTGAAGATTATGAAATTACTGAAGATATGGGAGACATTGAAGCTTTACAAGGCGTTTCTCAATTCCCAGCACGTATCAAATGTGCCACACTTGCTTGGAAAGCATTAGAAAAAGGCACAGTCGAAAAAGAAGGTAAAACAGAAGGTACTACTGAAGAAGAGTAATTTATTTACAAAGTTTCCTTCAGTGTATTTGAAAATGAATCGGGTAAACTCAAACTATAACAGCTGTATAGTCTTTAGATGAATATAGCATGTTGTTATAATATAGATATTACAACATTAAAGAATAGTCATTTTTAAATATTACACTTTTAACTATATAAAATTAAAAATCTCACACGCACGTCGTTTATTAATTATAAATTCAAGGAGTGATTAAAATGGCTAAAAAAGCACCTGATGTTGGAGATTATAAATATGGTTTCCACGATGAGGATGTGTCCATTTTCAGATCAGAGCGAGGTTTAACAGAAAATATCGTTACTGAAATTTCTAAAATGAAAGAAGAACCTCAATGGATGTTAAACTTCCGTCTTAAAGCATTGAAATTATTCTATAAAATGCCAATGCCACAATGGGGCGGAGATTTATCAGAATTAAACTTTGATGACATCACATATTACGTTAAACCATCAGAACATACTGAGCGTTCATGGGATGAAGTTCCTGAAGAAATCAAACGTACATTTGATAAATTAGGTATTCCTGAAGCTGAACAAAAATATTTAGCTGGTGTTTCTGCACAATATGAATCAGAAGTTGTTTATCATAATATGGAAAAAGAATTAGAAGAAAAAGGTATTATCTTCAAAGATACAGACAGTGCATTACGTGAAAATGAAGAACTATTTAGAGAATACTTTGCATCTGTTGTACCTGCAGCTGATAACAAATTCGCTGCACTTAACTCAGCTGTATGGTCAGGTGGTTCATTCATCTATGTACCTAAAAACGTTAAATTAGATACACCATTACAAGCGTATTTCCGTATTAACTCTGAAAACATGGGTCAATTCGAACGTACATTGATTATTGCTGATGAAGGTGCATCAGTAAACTATGTTGAAGGTTGTACTGCACCAGTTTATACAACTAGTTCATTACACTCAGCTGTAGTTGAAATCATTGTTCATAAAGATGCGCATGTTCGTTACACAACAATTCAAAACTGGGCCAACAACGTTTATAACTTAGTTACGAAACGTACGTTTGTCCATGAGAATGGTAACATGGAATGGGTTGACGGTAACTTAGGTTCTAAGTTGACTATGAAATACCCTAACTGTGTATTATTAGGTGAAGGTGCAAAAGGTAGCACATTATCTATTGCCTTTGCAGGTAAAGGACAAGTTCAAGATGCGGGTGCTAAAATGATTCACAAAGCACCAAACACATCTTCAACAATTGTATCTAAATCTATCTCTAAAAATGGTGGTAAAGTTATTTATCGTGGTATTGTTCATTTTGGACGTAAAGCTAAAGGTGCACGTTCAAATATCGAATGTGATACGTTAATCTTAGATAATGAATCTACTTCAGATACAATTCCATATAACGAAGTATTTAATGACAATATTTCATTAGAACACGAAGCGAAAGTGTCTAAAGTGTCAGAAGAACAATTATTCTATCTCATGAGCCGTGGTATTTCTGAAGAAGAAGCTACTGAAATGATTGTTATGGGCTTCATTGAACCATTCACAAAAGAATTACCAATGGAATATGCAGTAGAAATGAACCGTTTAATCAAATTCGAGATGGAAGGTTCAATTGGTTAATATAGACTAGAGCTATAAATTTAATAATTATGAATAAACTGCCAACAATTCTTTATACGAGTTGTTGGCAGTTTTTTTGTTGGAATAAAGATTTAATAAAAGGTTATTTGTGTAACAAATATCTGTTAATTAATTAGTAACAGAAAATAAGTAATTAAAATTATTAAAAATAAGTGAAAATACATTGTTCGGATATTAAAATGATTAATGAAAAACAAATCATTTGAGAAGGTTGAGAAATTATGAAAAGCAGAACTAAACTACTTCTAACTATTATAGTTATTGTTGTAGTGATTATTGTATTATTGGTAGGAAGCCTTTTAATGTATAAACATAAAAAGGAAAGACAATTAGTTAAAGATTTAGATAAAACGATATTTAATGTTTATCCAATTAAAAATTTGGAAGATTTTTATAATATAGAAGGTTATAAAGACGAAAATTTCGACAAACAAGATAAAGGAACGTGGTATCTGAATTCAGCCATGAATATCCAGAGAAAAGGAGAAGATTTAAAATCAGAAGGTATGTTGCTAAAAATAAATAGAAATACAAAAACTGCAAAAGGTTATTATTATATAAGCAGTTATTTTACTGATAAACGTGGAAGTCAGGACAGTAGTGAGAAAAGATATCCAGTTAAAATGGTGAATAATAAATTTATAATTACAAAACCAGTTCATGATAATAAAGTAAAAAACAAAATTAAAAATTTTAAGTTTTTTGTTCAATATGGAGATTTTAAAGATTTGAAAACGAATCAGTATTCAAAGTTAGGTTACAATCCTAATGTTCCTAGCTATACCTTAGAATATAATCTAAATAATGAAGAAAATAATGTAAAAAAACTTAGAGAAATTTATAATATCCCTACAAACAAAAAGCCAAAATTGTTAATAGAAGGGCAAAGTAGTCTCGATCACGCAAGAGTAGGATACAAGAGTATAGAATTTTCATTTATAAAGAGAACAGATGAAACAATTTCATTTACAGATAATGTGAACCTGCAACCGTCAAATACAAATTAAAATTCTCGAAATGTAAGTGACGAATTTTATCGACTATAGTTAATCAACTTTAATATCCTAATTATAATTTGATGAAATTCTTTTGAAATAAAAATATGAGTAATATGCAATAAGAGGATAAAGTAGAGATCAACTTCTACCTTATCCTCTTATTTTATTAATGTATATAACTATAGGAACCAGCTTCGCTAGAAGAAATTGTTCTAGTTGAGACGATATAAGGGGCTACCCAGTTCATTTCTGAAATATAAACACTACCATCTGAATTGACACGCTCGACATAAGCGACATGGCCATAGGGACCGTTTATTGTTTGAAGAATCGCACCTTTTTCTGGAGTATGGTCGACTTTGAATCCTGCGCTAGATGCTTGTCCAGCCCAATTTTTCGCATCTCCCCAAAACGTACTTATAGTATGTCCATCTTGAGCACGTTTATCAAATGCGTACCAAGTGCATTGACCTGCAGTGTATAAATTATTCTTATTCGTAAATAGTGGTTGTGAAATAATCTTACCATTACCTAAAGCTAACGGTTTCCCATCTTTAGTTTTAGCTTTTTCATTAAATTCTGAGACTTTAAGTTCATCATATAAGTCATCCATATCTAAGTTAGTAATCATGCCATGTTTATCTTTTTTGAAAGCTTGAGAAACATCAGCGTTATGATCATCATCGTTGTTAAGGTTGGGAGGCGCAATTGGTGAACGGTTATTTTGTGGAGGAGTATCACTATTATTTATTTTTTCCCCTTGATCATTATTCCCATTTTGAACATCTGGTAATGGTGTTGCCCCATTACTTCTATTTAATAAGTTATTAGAATTAGTTTGATTCGATTCTTGAGGTTGATTAACTTTTTTCTGCGAAGTTGAATAACGATGTGCTACATTATTTTGTCCAGAAGAATGATTTGTAGAGATATTATGTTGCCCATCATCATTATTATTTCTGCCATTATTTACATTCCCATTACTTTTCCCATATGTATAAGTAAAAGAACCATCAGATGGATTGACCTTGAAATCTGCGTTTGGATGTTCTTTTTTAGCTTCTTCGATTGTCCCATAATTCTTAGCGTAACCTATATTATCTATATTAAGTATATTTAATATAGTAAGTGTAGAAATAGTTGATAATAATAATTTTTTGCTCATTAATCGCTAATCCTTTATTTGAAATTTTACTTTTATTATACACATAAAAAATACTTAAATGAATAAGGAATTTTAAATTTCTACATTTTTCGAAGTAAAAATAAATAATTATTGATAAATTTGAAGAAAACTATGTACATATACTTATAATTTTTATATTATTTACGTAAGGCACACTAAAACTTTTTTAGTATGTCTACATGCAAGATCTAACTCAAAATTTTCAGGAGGTTCTACAATATGGCACTTATTAAGATGAGTCCGGATGAAATCAGAGCTAAGTCACAATCTTACGGGAATGGATCTGAACAAATTCGTCAAATTTTATCTGATTTAACTCGTGCACAAGGAGAAATCGCTTCAAACTGGGAAGGTCAAGCATTCAATCGTTTCGAAGAGCAATTCCAACAACTTAGTCCAAAAGTTGAAAAATTTGCTCAGTTATTAGAAGAAATTAAACAACAATTAAACAGCACTGCAGACGCAGTTCAAGAACAAGACCAACAGTTGTCTAATAACTTCGGATTACAATAATAATTTTGTGTATAGTAGAGCCACATTTCAATGTGGCTTTACTTTTCATCATGGGGAGAATGTTTTGAAAGGGAAATATAAAAATGAAAAAGAAAAATTGGATATATTCACTCATCATAATATTAATTATAGTGTTAGCCATAGTAGGACTAATTACTTTTGTACATACGAAATATGGAAATCAAGCTGAAAATCATACTAAAAATGAAACTAAAGATTATAAAAATATACATATTGCAATTATAAATGAAGACCAACCAACTAAATATAACGGTAAAAAAATTGAATTAGGTGAACCTTTTATTAAGAGGTTATCTGAGCATAGTAATTACAATTTTGAAACAGTATCAAGAAATATCGCTGAAAATGGACTTAAAGATGGTAAATATCAGGTAATGATTGTTATTCCTAAGAACTTTTCTAAATTAGCAATGCAATTAGATGAAAAAACACCATCAAAAATGTCTATTCAATATAAAACAGCTGTAGGACAAAAAGAGGATGTTGCTAAGAAAACTGAAAAAGTAGTAAGCGATGTTCTTAACGATTTTAATAAGAATTTAATCAATATTTATCTAACAAGTATCATTGATAATTTACATAACGCTCAAGAGAATGTAGGAGACATTATGAAGCGTGAACGTAATGTGGACCAAAACTTTGCCAACTATCTATTAAATCCGCTCAATGATTTTCCAGAATTATTTACGGATACATTAGTAAATTCACTCGTGGCAAATAAAGACATCACGTCATGGATTCAAAATTATAATCATTCACTTCTAAGTGCTAACTCAAATATATTTAACATCGATAATGATTATAACGCTTCTTCAATTGTTCAGGATCAAGGATCATTTTTCGATAAAAATATATCAGCATTAGAACAAACGTTAGATGATTATAAAACTCAAAAGGATAACATTAACGTTGGCGACTACATCTCAGAATTAAAACAAATGAATAAACAAATTGATCAACAATCGGAAGAACAAGACCGTTCTAAAGAAGAATATAATCAAACATTTAAAGAGAATTTAGAAAAAGTTAAAGATGATGTAAAAGAACAAGAATCACCATTTACAAAAGATATGATAGAAGATTATCGTCAGAAATTAACTGAGTCTTTAGAAGAACAACTTAGAAATAATCAAGATCTCAATGACGCATTAGACCAAATTAAACAAGATAATCAAAACATACAAGATACAATGATGAATCATCTTAAAAATACAATAGAAAATGATCATACAGGTTTCGATAATTATTATATTAGAAAGCTGACAAATGAAGATTTAGAAAATGCAGGGTTAAGTTGGAAAGCAACACGTGAATATCAACATATTCTAGATGACATGAATCAATTTATCAGTAAATATAATGAGGCAAACCCTGATCATCCAATTAAACAAGACGATTATCATGGAGAAATTAATGCGGATGATACATCTAAGTTAACTAATGAAGGTGTAAAATTCGAAAGAAAAGAAACAATTAAGAGTAAAGACATCAACAGATTAAGCATTGCGACTGATCCTAACTTCGACTTCGATGGTACTGTCTATATTAATGACAAAAAATATGATGTTAAAGATCAAGACATTAAATTAGATACAACTCAGAAATCATATGATGTAGAAGTTAAAGGTACAGCTAAGTTGAAAGGCGACCATAAAAATCAAGAAGACTTCCTTAAAGATAAAACGATGCATCTACAACTTGTCTTCGGTCAAGCTGATAAAGATGATGAAAATAAGAAAGCGAATGTCGTAGATTTAAGTATCAATCATAACTTGGAAGGCAAATTAGTTAGTGGAGATTTAGACCAACAATTGCGTTCTTTAGATCAATTTAAATCAGAATACGATTTATATAAAGATAGTGATCTTGATCCTAAAAAACCAAAAATTGATAATAAAGCAATTGTGAATATGATGGTTGACCAAGTTATCAAAGATATGGAAAGTTTTAAAGACGATAAGTCTGCATTACTCAAAGAAATTGATTCTCTAAGCAATTCGTCAAACGACATGATTGATAAAATATTTGATAATAAACAAAGCGTTGAAAACAATAAAAAAGAACTTAATTCAATCATTGATAGTTTAAATGATGTTGAAAAGCAACTTGAAGAAGATCCTGAAACACCTAAAATCGAAAAAGATAAAGGTAAAGAATTTACAACTTTATCAACGCATTTAGACGATCAAGTGAATAAATTATCTGAACGTAGTACGAAACTACTTTCAGATAGCCAGAATTCTAAATCTACAGCTGATTCAATCAGTGGAGAATTAAATAAACTTGATGACAATGTCAATAATTTACATGCAAGTGGTAGAGCACTTGGTACAAGAGCGAATGATTTAAATAAACAAATGGCAAACAATGATAAAGATAACCAACTCTTTGCTAAAGATTTTGCAAATGTGCTGAAAAATTCTAAAGATGGAGATCGACAAAATAAAGCACTTAAAGACTTTATGAGTAATCCAATACAGAAACAAAACTTAGAAAACGTATTGGCTAATAATGGAGATAAAGATACGTTCTCACCAACATTACTCGTATTACTGATGTATCTTATCTCAATGATGACAGCATATGTGTTCTATAGTTATGAACGTGCAAAAGGTCAGATTAACTTTATTAAAGATGATTTTAGTAAAAATAATCATATATGGAATAGAGTCATTTCTTCAGCAATAGTGACATTTACTGGAATGGTTGAAGGACTTGCGATTGGGTTAATTGCTATGAATCGTTATCAAGTGATGCCAGGTTATAAGGTTAAATTCATTTTCATGATTCTAGTGACTATGATTGTGTTCGTCTTAATTAATACTTATCTATTAAGACAATTAAAATCTATCGGTATGTTTATCATGATTGTGATATTAGCAGTTTACTTTATCGCGATGAATTACTTGAATCCATCAGGAAGTGGTAGCACGTTAAATCGTTTATCACCATTATCTTACGTAGACTCAATGATTTATAACTATTTAAATGCTGAACATCCAGTAGGTCTCGCATTACTTGTTTTATCATTATTGGCAATTGTAGGATTTGTGTTAAATATGTTCATTAAACACTTTAAGAAAGAGAGGCTCATCTAATGATAATTGAAAGTATGATAGCAATGACATTGTTAACAGCTGATAATCATAGAGGTGACCTTAACATAGAAATTGACCAAGAAGATAAAGAGAATGTGAATAAAGATATAAAAGAATACGACACAACGTTATTTGATAAAGATAGTAAATCTATTAATGACGCAATAAAACAACAACAAAAGAATAAAGATGAAAAAGTTAAAAATAATTTGTTTCAAAACCAAGCGAGTCACACGACTCGCTTGGATGAAACAAAGCACGTATTGTTTTCCCATAAAAGTTCAAATAATGCTGTGGAGAGTGATAAGAGCCCCTATATACAAGACAAACAAAAGAGAAACATCTTTCCTTACATCTTGTTAAGTATAGGGGTTCTTTTGACGTTAGGATTTGTCATATTTTCCATTAGAAGAGGGAGAAGAAGTAAACAATGAACCAACATAAAAAAGTGACTATAGATTTTTCAAATTATCATATGGGGACTTATGATTTATCAGTTCCAATATATTTACCACTTAAAACATTGATTCCTTTAATTATTGATAGTTTAGGTATCGATATTCATAATTTTAAAAACCAAGTTAAAGTAATTACGAAAAATCAATTATTAGTTGAAAATGATAGATTAGTAGATTTTCAAGTTGCAGATGGAGACATTTTGAAATTATTATAGGGAGAATTCAATCATGGCGAATAAAAAATCCAAAGAACTTAGTGAATTAGAAACATTAGATAATAAGCAAGATGTTAAAAAGCATGATAGAGAAGATATGAGAGAAATAACGAAGTCTTCTATTAAGAAAGAACATTATCATTTAATGTACTTACTCGAACAGAAAGCTACTTACTTTATTGATGCTGAATTGACCGAGTTGCGTGATAGTTATCAAGTCTATTATAAGATCTCAGATGATATTACATCTTTTCACAAAATAACGAAGTTCTCTAAAAATGAAAAATTAAGATATTTATTGAATATTGCTAAATTAGAAGATATTAAAAATACAAGATATACCTTCGTTTTAGCACCAAATGAGCTGTATTTTACTAAGGATGGCTTACCACTTCTTAAGACAAGAGGATTGAAAAACATTGTGGAGCCGTTACCAATGTCGGACGAAGATTTTCTGACTCGATATAAAGCGTTAGTAATTACTTCGTTTAATAGTAAGGTTTCATTTGATTCACTTGTTGAAGGGAATTTGGAACTACATAAGGGAACGCCTTTTGAAAATCAAATTATTAATATCAAATCATTAGATGAATTGAAAGATTTTCTTAAGCAACAGTTTAATAAGCAACAAAAAGATTATTCTCAAAATTTCACATATGTTAGAAAAAGAAAATTCCAAATCTTTAAATGGTTAGCTATTGGGGCAAGTATTTTAGGATTATTACTTATCGCATTTTTAGTGTATCTCTATTTTTCAGTTATGAAGAATCATAATCAAGTTGAAAAAGGTTATAAAGACTATGTTAAATCAGACTACACTCAAGTTTTAAATGACTATAAAGATTTAAATGGTAAGAATTTAGATAAAGAAGCGCTATATATTTATGCGAAAAGTTATGTTCAAACGAATAAGCAGGGATTAGAAAAAGATAAAAAAGAAAACTTATTAAATAATATTACTCCAAATTCTAATAAAGATTATTTACTTTATTGGGTTGAACTTGGACAAGGCCATTTAGATGAAGCATTGAATATCGCAACATATTTAGATGATAACGATATTATGAAACTCGCTTTAATTAATAAATTAAGTGATATTAAAAATAATTCAAATCTTTCAAATGATAAACGTTCAGAACAGACTAAGAAATATAATGATAAACTTCAAGATATTTTAGACAAAGAGAAAGAAGTTAAAGACGAAAAAGCTAAAAAGAAAGAAGAAGAAGCTAAGAAAAAAGACGAAAAAGTAAAACAACAAGAAGAAAACGAGAAAAAACAAAAGAAACAAGCTCAAAAAGACAAAGAAAAACGTCAAGAAGCAGAACGCAAAAAATAGTATAGGACTGGGGACTAACTATGCATAAATTGATTATTCAATATAATGACCAAATAAGCATGCTTAATTTAAGAAATGGTAAAACGTATACCATTAGTAATGATAAAGAAGCAGATATTACCTTTAAATTATTAGAAGAACCCATACACCTTGAACAAAATGAACAAGGTGTATGGCAAGCAAATCACACGTCAATATTTAAAGAATTTAAATATCAAACGAACAATGGCGAAGTAATATTCAATATTTATTTTAAAAACAATCTTACTTCATATGCGTATCCTTCATCTAAAGAAGTCATGACAATTGGTGAGAATGCATTTGATGACATTCAAGTTGAAAGCTTGAATGATATTGTGATGGTTAAGGATATCCAACAAATTTATCGCAATCATTTTATCAGAATTGTGCATAATACAAATAACACGCTATTTATTAATTATGAAAAGCAATCGCAAGAAGTAAGTAAAGCGTATATAGGGGACCATGTATTTATAGACGGTATTTGGTTTGAAGTTCAAGAAGAAGGCCTCTCAATACTGTCGCATGGGGACATTCATTCTGAATTGATCGTACTCAATAATGATGAACCGGAAGCTGTTGATACAGATTATAACGATTATCACCGTTCGCCTAGAATCATTCATCGTGAACCTACGGAAACAATTAAAATTGAAAGACCACCTCAACCTGTTCAAAAGAATAACACCATGATTTGGCGAGCGATTATTCCACCTTTAGTAATGATTGCATTGACGGTAATTATCTTCTTAGTAAGACCTATAGGTGTCTATATTTTACTTATGCTTGGTATGAGTACCGTTACAATCATTTTCGGTATCACAACGTATTTCACTGAGAAAAAGAAATATAAAGAAGATGTCGAAAAACGAGAGAAAGATTATAAGAAGTATTTAGAAGAGAAAGCAACAGAAATTAACAAAGCCATCAAAGATCAACGCTTTAGTTTAAATTTTCATTATCCAACATTACCAGAAATTAAAGATATTGTTGAAACGAAGGCACCTAGAATATATGAAAAAACATCTCACCACCATGATTATCTTCACTATAAACTCGGCGTCGCAAATATTAAGAAATCATTTAAAATCGACTACCATGAAGAGGAATTCAATCAACGTCGTGACGAACTCTTTGACGATGCGAAAAGATTGTATGAATTCTATGGTGAAGTTGAACAAGCACCTTTAATCAATGATTTAACACATGGGCCAATCGCTTATGTTGGTACACGTCATCTTATTATAGAAGAAATTGAAAAAATGATTCTTCAATTATCAACGTTCCATAGTTACCATGAATTAGAATTTTTATTGGTAATTAGGGAAGATGAGAAGGACACATTCAGTTGGTCAAGATGGTTACCACATATGACGTTAGGCGCTCAAAATATTAGAGGGTTTGTTTACAATCAACGTACAAGAGACCAAATTCTAACGTCAATTTACAGCATGATTAAAGAGCGTATCCAAACAGTTCGAGAAAAGACACAAAGTAATGAAAAAGTTATATTCACGCCGCATCTTGTATTTATTATCACTGATATGTCTCTAATTATTGACCACGTTATTTTAGAATATGTGAACCAAGACTTAACAGATTATGGAATTTCGCTTATTTTCGTTGAAGATGTCATTGAAAGCTTACCAGAACATGTTGAGACGATTATTGATGTGAAATCACGCACTGAAGGCGAACTTGTTATGAAAAATGAAGAGCTCGTGCAATTAAAATTCACGCCTGAAAATATTGATGGGGTGGATAAAGAGTATATTGCACGTCGTATCGCAAATTTAAATCATATTGAACATATGAAAAATGCGATTCCAGATAGCGTGACATTCTTACAAATGTATAACGTGAATGAAGTAAGCGAATTAGATATCAAGCATCGTTGGCAAGTAAATGAAACATTTAAAACAATGGCAGTGCCATTAGGTGTAAGAGGTAAAGACGACATTCTCAATCTTAACTTACATGAAAAAGCACATGGACCACACGGTTTAATTGCTGGTACGACTGGGTCTGGTAAATCTGAAATAATCCAATCTTACATTCTTTCATTAGCGGTTAACTTCCATCCACATGAAGTGGCATTCTTATTAATCGACTATAAAGGTGGAGGTATGGCGAACTTATTTAAAGACTTGAAACATCTCGTTGGAACAATTACCAACTTAGATGGTGATGAAGCAATGAGAGCGTTAACGTCTATTAAAGCTGAATTACGCCAACGTCAACGTTTATTTGGTAAACATGATGTGAACCATATCAATCAATATCACAAACTATTTAAAGATGGTATTGCAACAGAACCTATGCCACATTTATATATTATTTCGGATGAATTCGCCGAATTAAAATCTGAACAACCTGACTTTATGAAAGAGCTTGTATCAACTGCGCGTATCGGTCGTTCACTAGGAATTCATTTAATTTTAGCTACGCAAAAACCATCAGGTGTCGTTGATGACCAAATTTGGTCGAACTCTAAATTTAAATTGGCGTTGAAAGTGCAAGACCGTCAAGACAGTAATGAAATCTTAAAAACACCTGACGCTGCTGACATCACGTTACCAGGTCGTGCGTATTTACAAGTGGGTAATAATGAAATTTACGAATTGTTCCAATCTGCTTGGAGTGGTGCGACGTATGATGTTGCAGGGGATAATTATGAAGTTGAAGATAAGACGATTTATATGATCAATGATTATGGTCAGTTTGAAGCAATTAATAGAGACCTTAGTGGTTTGGAAAATGAAGAACCACAAGAGAGTCAAACAGAACTTGAAGCGGTGATTCATCACATTCAAGATGTTACACAACAACTAGCAATTGATGACTTAAAACGTCCTTGGTTGCCACCATTACCAGAAGCAGTATATCAAGAAGATTTAATTGAAACATATTTCACAAAATTATGGTCAGATCAACCTAGTGAAGTTGTATTAACGGTAGGCTTAAAAGATGTGCCTGAAGAACAATATCAAGGTCCGCTTGAATTAGAACTTAAAAAAGCAGGGCATATTGCGCTTATTGGAAGTCCTGGTTATGGACGCACCAATTTCTTACACAATACTATTTTCGATATTGCTAGACATTATCGACCAGATCAAGCACATATGTATCTATTCGACTTTGGTACAAATGGTTTAATGCCAGTATCCGATGTTCCTCATGTAGCTGATTACTTTACAGTTGACCAAGAAGATAAAATTGCCAAGTCAATTAAGCGCATTAATCAATTAATCTCTGATCGTAAAAAGCTATTAAGTCAACAACGTGTAGTTAACATTGAACAATACAATCGTGAAACGAACGATGCGGTGCCAAATGTATTTATCATCATTGATAACTACGACACGGTTAAAGAATCACCATTCGTTGAAGAATATGAAGAAATGATGATGAAAGTGACACGTGAAGGTTTAGCACTTGGCGTGTATATCATTTTAACTGGTTCAAGATCTAATGCGATTAAGTCAGCCATTTTCACAAATATTAAAACACGAATTGCACTATATTTATTCGAAAATAACGAACTTACAAATATTATTGGCTCTTATAAAAAAGGAGTTAAAGACATCAAAGGACGAGCTGCGATTAATGATGATAACTTTACTCAGTTCCAAATTGCACAACCATTTAGAGTAGGCGAAGGCGAAACGTATAACAGTCACATTAAAGACGAAATCGCCAAAATGAACGAAAACTTCGTTGGCGATTACCCAGCACACATTCCAATGATGCCAGAGAAAGTAATCAGAGAAGACGTAGAACGAAGATACAATCTCGAACAACTTATCTTAGAAGAACACAAACTACCACTCGGATTAGACTTTGAAGACGTAGAGTTAGTGAGTTTAGAAGTTGATAAATCTTCAATTGTTACCGCAATTAAACCAAATGAACAAGAATATTTAAATCATTTAATTTTAGATCATTTAAGTGTTTACTCCCGTGAACATGTAGTTCTATTAGCAGATGCAGATGAAAACATGGCACAGTATGCGAATGAAGTATCATCTTATTATTCTAGTCCTTCAGATTTAACTATGATCAGAAAAGGATTTTCTCAGGAAATAGCTGCGCGAAAAAATGGAGAAAGATCTACATCTGAAAGAAAAATTGTATTTATTAATAATGTAAAAAGGTTTAATCAAATTACTGGTATGAACGAAAATGAAATACGTTATCTATTTAATGAAGGCGTTAAATATAATGTCTTTGTTATCGGTAGCGGCTTATATTCAGATACCGTCGGCGCATACGATAAAGAAAGCAAAATGATGACTAGAACTGTTAATCAGGCAGTTATTGGTCATAAAATATCTGAACAAGAGTTCATTAGAGTCAAAGATCGATTTGGTGAACCTGAATTGAAATCAAAAGAAATGTATTATATTTCTAATCAAGAATATAAAAAGTTCAAATTATTCGAGGAGTGAAACTGATGATAAAATTAAACAAAGACTCTGTTTCATCGGATATCAATAATATACGAAATAATGGCCAAGGGTTAATGGGAAATAATAGCGAAGTAAACCTATCTAAAACAAATTTAGTCACTTTTGAAGAATACGTAGATATGTTTGAAAGCTATACATCTGCTATATCTAACTATGAAAGTATTGTTAGTCAAGATACTTCAGCTATGGAAACTACGGTCAACGAAATAGTAGAAAATGATCAAAATATTGCTGGACAAATTCGGGAGTCATAAATTTATTGTGAAATTAAAAAGGGATGGGTATGAATGAGTAATAAAGCTGAGATAAGAATGAAAATTTCTCAAAAGGAAAATGAAAAAAGTGGTAAACAAAGCGAATTAAGCGGGTTAAGGGAAGATTTAAAACGTTTGAAAGAGGCTTTAAAAGGTGTAAAAAGTGCTCAAGATGATTTTAATTCCGCACATTCTAAGTACAACAATACTAAGATTGCAGATTCAGATTGGAAAGGGGAAACCAGATCAAAGAGCGACGAACATAAAGAGAACATGGACGAGGAAATGAAAAAAGTAAAAAAAGATTATGAAGAAGCTATAGATGACTTGGAATCTGATATATCTAAAAAAGAGAATGAAATTACAGGAGTAGAGGGAGAAATAACTAGATTAGAAAATGAAATAAATTCTTTAAAAAATAAATTATAGTGAAGGGAGAATGTTGTTATGGGGTTAAAAGTAGATATGAACGAAGTTCATAATATGAAACAATCAATTGATAGTTCTCTAGATTCTCTAAATTCTAAAGTTGAAAATTTAAATAGTAGTATGACAAGTTTGATTGGGACTGACGGTTTTGAAGGGAAAGCTGCCGATAGTGTTAAAAATTATACAAAAACTTTTCATGAAAAAAACATAAGTAAAATAAAAACAATAAATGAAAAATATAAATCAGATATAAAGAAATCAATAGATAAATTTGAGAGCGAAGTAGATAAAAATTCATCTGCTATATTGGTCGAAGATGAAATAAAAGATTATAAACAAAAAATTGACGATACTTTAGGCGATGTCTATAAATCAAGTGACGACGCCAATAATTCGATTATGGATGTAGCAGATTTAACCACTGCTAATAAAATTGACACCACTAATTTAGCTAATAAGATGGCTACATTCAATAAACAAATAGACAAGACATTGGAAAAACTTCGTGATTTTGATACTAATAATTCAATCGATGGGGATCGAACGAACAATTTAATCGAAGAATTAAGTGGTTTAAATTCATATGTTAAAAAGCTATCACCTAATAGAGCTAGGATAAGTTCAACAAGTGGAAAGATAGATAAAGCAAGATTTGTACATAAAACAAGCGAAGAATTGATAAAATGGCAAAAATACATGGAAAGTATTAGCGATAGTATAGAAGGTCAACCTGGTTTAAATAAAAAATACTATGAAGCAATGGTCCAAGCAGGACGGGAGTACTTTGTTGTTAAAGCTATTGGTGATGGTAGTGTCAAAAGAGGTTTTGACAAATTTTTAAAATACAGAGACGTAAATAAAATATTCAATAGTATGAATAAAAGACAATTACGTAGAGTTATGACTCTATTTAATGTAAGTAAGTCAGACATTAAGTTAAAAAATTCATTTAAAAATGCTAGTGAATTTGTGAGAAATAACCCATTTAAAAAAGGAAACTTAGTGAATTGGCTATCAAAAGTGCAGAACTATGATAGTATGAATGCTAAAGTTTTAAGAGAAAGTATAAAAAATAAGAATTTTAAATACCAATTTGGTGATGCAAAGAAATTTTTTGATACAAAAGAAATGAAAAAAGCAGCTAGTACCGAATTTAAAAATACTTTTATTAATCAAGGTCTTAGAGAAGCTTTTGGAAACAAAGGGACTTTCACTATAAGTGGTTTTAAAAATAATTTCAAAAAATATTGGAATAAGAATGTTAGAGGTGGAGTGAACGAATTTAAAAATAAAAATATACTAGGAAAAATAGGTAAAATTACAAAAATGGGAGGGAAGATTTTAAAACCACTTGCAATAGGTTCAGCAATTATGGACAACTATAAAAAAGATGATCCACAAAAAACTTTTGTAGGTTCTGGCGTGGATTTAGCTGCTATTGGGGCGAGCAGTGCTGCAGGAGCAGCAATAGGTACTGCTATTCCAGTTCCAGTATTAGGAACATTGGTAGGAGCCGGTGTAGGAGCGATAGCAGGTTTAGCATTAGAAACGAAACTTCCATTTATTCATAAGTCTGTTACACAAGTAGCTAAAGACGGTATAAATAGTGGTTTGGACAATGCGAAGGATGCATGGAAGAAAACAACTTCAGCATTTAAAATGAATTTTAATTAGAGGTGAATTAAATGTTAAAACAAGCCGTTAGAAATATAAAAAATGCGTATTTAACTCCTTTTGGAATAGCTATAAATGGTCTAACGATTTTATTTTATGGAATATTATTATCTTTAAATAATACGTATCAACGTTTGCCAATATATATAATTATTTTCATAGTGTTATGGTTGATCATTAATATTATATCCATTCTACAAGAGAGAAATAAGAGTATTAACCTTAGTAAAAAACACGTCCTTACTTATATGATAGTAAATGTGTTGTGTGGTTACAGTTTGATAATCGCGTTTATTTCAATTTATTTTATAGGGGCAACTGTTAATGAATTTAATGTATTTAATTATTGGTTATATTTATTAATTATACTCTTAGTATCATGGATAGGATTTCATCTCTTTTGCATTAGTTATTTTAAAGTTATTGACTTATCAATTAATAAACTAATACAAGTAATAGGAATTATTCTTATCATTTTATCTATTATTTCTTTAATTTACTTTGCTTTTATCGTTCCAATTACAGATGGTGAAAATATGTTTATAGTTGGTGGAATTATAGCTTTATTATGTGTATATGGTCTTTTAACTAGAAGCTATTACAATTATTCATGGTATTTATATCTGATGAAAAATGGGGAAGAGGAAGTGCAATAATGGAACTGGGAATGTTAATCATGCCATATTGTGTGAAAATTACATATGAAATTGATGAAAATGATGATTGGTTAGAAGGTTTGGATACGATAAATGATTTTTTTATGGATAAGGATATTTATCCTACGGGACCTATAGTATTTCAAAGAAAATCTATTGGTTTAGGTGAATTTAAATACACAGCCTATATTTCGTTAAACAATGAATTACAAGATATACCTGAATTAAATATTGAATATATTGATGTTTTAGAAGTAGGTCCAACATTATCTGAAAAGTGTTTTGATGAAGAAGAATTTGAACAAGTATATAGACAAATTGAAACAGCTGCAAAAGATAATGATATATCGATTAAAGATGAGCCTTACTATCATGTAATGGTAGATTATTTTGGTGGTACGGCATTTGAAATATATGCTCAGTTAGAAGTGAATGATGGTGAAGTAAATGAATAAACATAGTTATTCAACTATAATGTTGAAACATGTTGCCTACAAAACATATTTTGATGTAACTGAAAGTGACTTTGAGAGCGTATTTTTGAACTTTAATAAGTTATTAGAACGTAAAGGAGTAATTGCTAAAAGCCCCTTACATTTTGCGGTTACTCAAGTGGATTTACATAAGAATTCAAATATTGAAGTTTTTATAGCGGTCAATAAGCCATTCGAGTCATGTGAAGAACTACAGTATAGAACGTATTTCTATATTAACAATTTACTTCAGGGTCGCATAACCTCAAATAATTTTGTTAAAGATGAAATAGAATTGTTAAATGAAATGCAGACATTTGCCAAAGAAAATAATTTGACATTTATTTCACCTTACTATCATATATTCAAGACTAACTATAAGAATGAAAAAGCATGGGTAGAAGTTAAAGCAAAAGTTTATGAAAATGAGTAAATTTTTCTAATAAGAACGGAGAACTTTAATGGTATTTGTAGTATTAATAGGGTTATTTATTCTCTTTTATACAATAATTTTTGTGAGTTTATTAAAAACAGAGGGTTTTGCAATTTTACCTTTATGTATTGATTTACTCATTTTAATATCGATTATTGTTTTTTATTATATAGGTGGATATTTAAAACCTAAGGATTTAAGTAATTATCTTATGTTTACTATGTATGGTTCATATGTATATATGTATTTTGCAATAAAATATTTTTGGATAAAACCAAAAGTAGTTGAGTATGTCATTCTAAAAGAGCATTTAAACTCAGATGAAGATTTGGAAGAACGTGAATTAAATTTACAAACTGCTAGAGTTAGATCAGTATACTATTTTATTATTTCAGTGATGCTTTTCATTATTACAAAATTAAGGATGAATATTGATTTGAAGGATGATGCAGTTTCTGTGAATTCAACTTTGATGTTAATTGGGATTATTATAATAGTTTTATGGTTGATTATTGATTTTTATAGAAAGGGCCGTTATGGTATTTTCTTATTTAAAACAATAGTTCCTCTAACTGTTACTATTTGGATTATTATAACAACCTTAATTTTATAATAGTTTAATAAAATCAAATGATAGGGAGATACATATTATGAAAAGAGTTTTAGTTATATTATTGATGTTAACGATAGTTTTAGCAGGGTGCAATAATGGGGAAAAATATAAAAAAGATATTGATAAAGTTTATAAAGAACAAGAAAAGCTCAACAAAGAGATTTCACTGTTTAGTGATAAAGTAAATACTAAAATTGATCGAGATAAAAGTAATACTCATGTTTATAAAGATGGAAAAGTTATCATCATTGGCATTCAATTATTTAAAAAGGAAAATAAATTACATTACTTCTATTATAATATTAAGGATGGCAAAGCAAAATTTGATGAAGAAGCGGATCCAATGAAATATATGAAAAAACATGATGCTGATTATGAGGAAGAAAATCAAAAAGTTGAAAAGAAATAAATTAAGTAGTCAGTTGAAAATATAATTATTAATAATTTTAATGAAATAGTTATATCGTTGGTAATATCTTCGATTAATCTATATGAAAATGAATGAAATTTTCATATAATTGAATCATAGAATTTATATTTTATTAATCTATTTACTTAAGGAGAATTGTACGCATGGAAAAAGATGGAAAAGCTCTAAAGGTATGGGCGTGGATTTTTATAGTATTAACGGTTATTTTCCCATTATTTGCAATAGGGAGCATACTTTGTAGTATTAAATATAAAAAATACGAAGAGAAAAAAGGCGCGCAATTACTACAAATATCAATTATTGTTGTAGTAGTTGTTGTGGGTATAAATATAATTAGAATGTTTACTTAAAATGAAATGCACTATAACCATAGCAGTATATTCAATATAAGAAATTTATCAATATTATACTGAAAACGGAAGTTTTAAAATGGTTTAGTATTTATATTAGAGATTTATTTCCTATATTAATTTAGGAGATAAATCTTTTTTTTGGTTATCAATTTTTATCGAAAATAATACTAATTGATAAGTGAGACAAGTTGGACTATAAAAATAATTAGTATTTTTCTTTTAAGCATGAATTATTAAGTGTTAATAGAACTTAAAAAACGAGTGAATTACTTAAGAATTTTGGTAATGAGTACTCTATAGTTATCCTTTTTAAAAGGAGTTTATTAATGAATAAATATAGAATATATAAAGATGCTTATTTGGTACCTGTTAGTATAATAAATATTGTTTCTTTTTTTATAATAATTACAGGTTTTGTAGTATTAGAAGGAATTAATAAGGCAACACCATATATATACCTTAGTCTAATAATCATCTTATTCATTTGGATTTTAAACATAGTTTTCTATTTTAATGATTTTTATTTTGAAATTCGTAATGCCAATAGAGAATCGAAAATTTTATTGAAATCTTATTTATTTAATAATGTAATTTTTGGCTTAAGTATACCATATCTAATTTCAATGATTTATTTTACAATAGTACTATTTAACGATATTAATATTTATAATTTTTGGTTTAAAAATACAGCAGTTTACATTGGATTTATTTTAATTTTAACGACTTTCATAGTATACGCTAATAAAATTTTAAATATTGCTATTTTAACAATATTTCTTATATTGGGTGTGGTTTATATAATGATTAATTGTTTCACTTTTCCATCTTTAGAACAAAGCAAGTATTTTTTATGGTTTCAACTTATAGTACTAATATTAAATCTATTTTATATATTAAGAGTTATATTTATTTATCATTATTTAAGCCAGAGTCGTTGATTTTAAAAATGCAATAAGAATATAAATAAAATTTTATATGGTTATAAAAAAGAGTAATGTGAATTTTCATAGGGAATTTCTAAAACTATTATGATCTTAAAAATCGAAGCACCATATTTGTTTTAGTTTATATTTGAATATAGATAACATGACTAAATCAAATTTCATAACTAATTGGTCAGAAGTAAAAGTTAAAGTAGGTACTAAATAAAAATGTACAGAGGTGAAATATGACAATAGTTATAACTATAATAATCGTATTATTATATATGATTTCCTCGTATATAAGTAAAAATAATGATGATTTTAACACTAAAAGGTTTTACATTTGTATAGTGAATTTAAGTATACTTTTAATAATTTTTATATTAAGTTATTTCAATAATACTAAATCGTTAAATGAAAATCTTTTGCTCAGTTCATATGTATATATGATTTTAGCTGTTAGAAGTTATTTTGTGAAAATGAGAAAGACGTTAATTATTAAGAAAATAAAACATTCTAATGACCATATTAGACAAAGTAACCTTAAAGAAAAATTAGAATTTTTACGAACTTCAAAGAATAGAGGATTTCACTTTTTCTATATTTCCATTTGTTTGTTTCTAATGACAATTATATTAAATAATAATGAATTTATAAGAAGTGATGATGAATTTTATTCTTTCGTTGCCGTAACAGTTGTATTTTACTTGATATTTACATTCATACAGATGATATTTTATTTAATTAAATATAAAATTGTTACACATCATATATTAGTTTCTATTTTGTGTGCTATTTGGGTAAGTATTAGTATCGCCTTGCTACTTAATTAACATTATGTATAGTGGGTAACATTTTTTTGATATATATGAAGTGAAAATTAAATAATAATAACATTCAATATTTTTATAATTGTCTAGTTTCATTGAATTAGAAACAGTAATTTTATTTAGATTGGATCGAATAAGAATATATAGTCATATGTTAGGGGATAAAAATGTCTACTGCGGAATTTTTAGATGATATAAGAAAACCAGGAGCTCAAGTACTTAGTATATTTTTATTTTTAATATTGAGTTATGCATCATTGGTATTTCTTTTTGGTGCAAATATTGAAGATATGTATTTAGGATTAAGAATATTTTTGATAGTTCAAATCATTATTATAATTATAAGTGTTATTCAATTTAAAGATTTTTTCAAATACGAAAATATAGATAATAAGTTTAAGGTAAAGAAGTATGCGAAATTTCTAACAACTGTTAATATTTTAAGCACTTATAACGCTATTTTTATGTTCCATAATATTTTCTATGTATTAGCACTACAAAGTAAATATAATTTAGAAAATTTTTGGTTAGTAACTACATCTATAATTTTACTTTTTTGTATTTTAGACTTAATCAGTAACATGTTTATTTTAATCGATGTACCTTTTATTGAAAAATTTATAGATAATAAATTAATTGCAAAATTGGGTATTATCTTCAAAGCATTAGCACAATTAATATTTGTGGAGAAGATTATTGAATATTTTATGCTTCCATATTATTTAGACAATAAATTTACTATAATAGCTTCAATCCTCATTATTCTCTCAGCAAATGTTGTTGCCTTTTTATATATGAAAAAATATGCGGATTTTAAAGCTATAATTATAGAGGATTAGATGACTGAATCTAATTGAGAGAAATAAATGCTAAATAAATTCAATTTTCCAACTACCTTCACACAATATAGAAGATGAGAGTATTAAGTTTATAACTTAGTATTCTCATCTTTTTTAATACGTACCACATTGGAATTGGTCCCGTTTCAAATACGTATTTCTCGGGAAATAGTTTATTAATGCTTAAATTGATTATTTCTATAAGGAGAATGCATCATGATTGTTGCGATTGTTATTTTGATTTTTGTCTCGTTTTTCTTTTCAGGAAGTGAGACGGCTTTAACAGCGGCAAATCGTACTAAGTTTCAAACGGAAGCTAAGAATGGTGATCGAAAGGCCCAAGGGTTAACTCGACTATTAGACAAGCCGAGTGAGTTTATAACTACAATCCTTATTGGTAATAATGTAGCAAACATTATTTTACCTATATTAGTGACGATTTTAGCTATTCGAATGGGGGTTAATATAGGAATTGCAGCTGCCATTATTACGATAGTGATTATTTTAATTTCGGAAGTGATTCCAAAATCAGTAGCCGCGACGTTCCCTGACAAAATTTCACGTTTGGTTTATCCTGTGATCAATATTTGTGTCATTGTTTTAAAGCCGATAACAGTATTATTAAATAAAATGACTGACGGAATTAATCATATGTTTTCTCGAGGAAAGCCAGTTGAAAAACGTTTTAATAAGGAAGAAATACGTACGTTATTAAATATTGCTGGGCGAGAAGGCGCCTTTAATGAAGTGGAGAATGCACGTTTACAAAATGTAATGGACTTTGAGAAATTAAAAGTAACCGATGTAGATACAACGCCACGTGTGAATGTAGTGGCATTTTCAAAAGAAGTGACTTATGATGAAGCATATGAAACTGTAATGAATGAACCGTATACACGTTATCCAGTATATGATGAAGATATTGATGATATTATTGGCGTCTTTCATTCAAAATACTTACTTGCGTGGAGTAAGCATAAAAATGATAGGATTACGAATTATGCTTCAAGTCCACTATTCGTTAATGAGCATAATCGTGCGGAATGGGTCTTACGTAAAATGACAGTGACACGTAAACATTTAGCCATCGTGCTTGATGAGTATGGTGGCACCGATGCGATTGTGTCACATGAAGATTTAATCGAGGAATTGTTAGGTATGGACATTGAAGACGAGATGGACCAAGAAGAGGAAGAAAAATTGAAAAATCAAAAGTTCCCGCAAAGTGTGGAACGACGATAACTGAGTTGTAAAGGGGAGAGCATGATGTGGAATGATAATGACATGACTGAACGACTAGGCGTGCGCTATCCTATTATCCAAGCAGGGATGGCTGGTAGCACTACACCTCAACTGGTTGCGACTGTCAGTGAACAAGGTGGTTTAGGCACGATTGGTGCCGGTTATTTTAATGCTGAAAAGTTGGAAAAAGAAATTCAAGAAGTGAAGCAACTAACTGATAAACCATTTGGTGTGAATTTATTTGTTCCTAGCGAGAATCATTATTTACCAGATCAAGTTGAGCATATGAATGCATGGTTGAAACCCTATCGACGTGCATTTAACTTAGAAGAACCTGTAGTAAATGTGACCGAAGAAATACAATTCAAGCAAGCGATAGACATGATCATTAAATATCATGTGCCTGTGTGTTGCTTTACATTTGGTATTCCTGATCATGAAACGATACAGAAACTTAAAGAAGCGAAAGTAACATTGATTGGTACAGCTACTACTGTAGATGAAGCCATTGAGAACGAGCGTGCCGGTATGGATTTAATTGTCGCTCAAGGTAGTGAAGCGGGCGGACATAGAGGGTCATTTTTAAATAATGGAAAGTATGAACCAATGATTGGAACGATGTCTCTCGTCCCTCAAGTGGTGGATGCAGTGTCGTTACCTGTTGTCGCTGCAGGAGGCATCATGGACGGACGAGGCCTTCTTGCGAGTATGATGCTAGGCGCCCAAGGTGTTCAAATGGGTACGGCGTTCTTAATTACTGATGAAAGTGCTGCGAATGATTTATTGAAAAATGCCATCCTAAATAGTAAAGAAACAGATACAGTTGTTACTAAAGTATTTAGCGGAAAGTATGCGCGAGGTATTCATAATGCGTTTATCGATGAGATGAATCAATATGATGGAGAAATTCCTGATTATCCTATTCAAAATCAATTGACGAATAGTATTAGGAAAGCAGCTGCTAAAGATGGTAACCCAGAACTCACACATATGTGGAGTGGTCAGTCGCCACGACTTGCTGAGAAAATGCATGCGGCTATGATTATGGATAAAGTTGTTTCACAAGTTGAGGAAAGATTAAAACAGAATTAAATCAAAATAGTGTCACAATTGGAGAAGACTCGGACAAAATTTGTTGTCTGAGTCTCCTTTTATATATTGGTAGTAGATGGCTGAATTGAAAGTGCGCTTAAATTATACTTCTCTCAATCAAAATAAAAGTGATTCGATTTTAATCATTAAAGAATATGTAAATTTTAGATTGATAAAGTGAATCGCTGATTTATTGTATGGTATCATGTTGGTGGTGATAAATATGATAGAAATAGGTCTTACTGGTTGGGGAGACCATGATACATTATATGAAGATTTAGAACGTAAAACGGATAAGCTTAAGACTTATGCTAGTCATTTTCCAATAGTGGAACTGGATGCTTCATATTATGCGATTCAGCCAGAACGAAACATATTAAAATGGATAAATGAGACGCCCAAGCGCTTTCAGTTTATCGTGAAAATACATCAAGCGTTAACGTTACATGCGGATTATAAAGATTTTTCAGAGACGCGTAACGAATTATTTGAACAATTCAAGGCTATGATTCGACCTCTCAAGGAACATGGCAAACTTGCAATGGTATTAGTTCAATTTCCACCATGGTTTGATTGTAATGTTCAAAATATTAATTACATATTATATGTGAGGAAACAGTTAGAGGATTTCCCAATGTGTGTGGAATTTCGACATCAATCTTGGTTTGATGAACGTTTCAAAGAGCAAACATTGTCTTTCTTAATGGAACACCAAATTATTCATTCTGTAGTTGATGAACCACAAGTGAAAGAAGGAAGTATTCCATTGGTCAATCGTATTACTCATGAAATTGCCTTTGTTCGTTATCACGGTCGAAATAGGCACGGTTGGACGAAGAAGGATATGACTGATCAAGAGTGGCGAGATGTAAGATATTTATATAATTATAACGATGAAGAACTTTCAGATTTAGCACAAAAGGTGAAGATATTAAATCATAAAGCTAAAAAGGTTTATGTCGTTTTTAATAATAATTCTGGTGGTCATGCTGCTCAAAATGCTAAAACGTATCAAGATATTTTAGGTATTGATTACGAAGGATTAGCACCACAACAATTAAAATTATTCTAAGAGGCGAAATGTCATGTTATTAACTATTATTTTATTAGTACTTATCGGAGGCCTTTCTGCAATACTTGGTTCAATCGTAGGTATAGGTGGAGGCATCATCATAGTACCAACACTTGTTTACTTAGGCGTGAATCATCATTTACTTCACGGTATCACACCACAGATTGCTATTGGTACATCTTCAGTCATTCTTATCGTTACCGGATTGTCTTCTTCCTTAGGATATTTAAAAACGAAGCAAGTCGACATTAAAAATGGGTCAATCTTTTTATTTGGGTTGCTCCCAGGGTCTCTGATTGGTTCGTTTTTGAGTAGATATTTAACATTAGATTCTTTCAATTTATATTTTGGAATATTTATGATTTGTGTAGCCATTTTACTGATGGTTCGCCACAAAATTAAACCATTTAAAATCTTTGATAAGCCTCAATACGAACGTACATATGTAGATGTGGAAGGGAAAACTTATCATTACAGTGTGCCACCACTCTTTGCCTTTGTAGCTACTTTATTTATTGGAGTACTTACTGGACTATTTGGTATAGGTGGAGGCGCACTTATGACACCACTGATGCTCATCGTCTTTAGATTTCCACCTCATGTGGCTGTAGGTACAAGCATGATGATGATTTTCTTTTCAAGTGTGATGAGTTCAGTTGGACACATTGTGCAAGGCCATGTAGCGTGGGGTTACTCTATTGCGTTAATTATTTCTAGTATTATTGGTGCACAAATTGGAGTGAGAGTGAATCGTTCAATTAAATCTGACACTGTTGTCATGCTATTAAGAACAGTGATGTTACTTATAGGTGCATATTTAATTATCAAATCGTTATTATAATTTGATAAGCACTTCTACTTTTAGATAACGTATTTAAATGCTAAAGTAAAAAATAAGTACATAATAATCAATGATTGAAGAGGGGGTCTAGTTATGGAGTTAACGATTTATCATACAAACGATATTCATAGTCATTTAAATGAATATGCACGTATTCAAGCCTATTTAGCCGATCACCGTCCGCAACTTCATCATCCCTCACTTTACATAGATATTGGTGATCATGTTGACCTATCAGCGCCTGTTACAGAAGCCACTCTAGGTAAGAAGAATATTGAACTACTGAATGAAGCGCACTGTGATATTGCGACCATTGGTAATAATGAAGGTATGACTATTTCTCACGAAGCGTTGCAAAATCTTTATAACGAAGCGAAGTTCAAAGTGATTTGTGCGAATGTGTTTGACGAGCAAGGTCAGTTACCTAACCAAATTGCTTCTTCCTATATTAAAGAAATTGAAGGCGTACGCATTCTATTTGTAGCTGCGACAGCACCGTTCACGCCTTTCTATAGGGCGTTAGATTGGATTGTGACGGATCCTCTAGCCGCTATTAAAGACGGAATTGATGCACAACAAGGTCAGTTCGATATTTTAATTGTTATGAGCCATGTCGGTGTGTTCTTTGATGAGAAATTATGCCAAGAAATTCCTGAAATTGATGTTATTTTTGGGAGCCATACGCACCATTATTTTGAAAATGGAGAAATCAACAATGGCGTTTTAATGGCTGCGGCTGGAAAGTATGGGCATTATTTAGGCGAAGTCAACCTTACTATTGAGCAAGGTAAAGTAACTGATAAAAGAGCAAAGCTTCACCCACTTGACGGTTTACCTCAGGTAGAAACGCACTTTGACGAAGAAGGTAAAGCACTATTAAGTGAACCTGTGATTAACCATCATGTGAAATTGCAGAAAAAAACAGATATGATTACTGAAACATCATATTTACTTGCTGAGAGTGTGTATGAATTTACCCATGCAGATTGCGCGATAGTGAATGCAGGCTTAATTGTAAATAGTATAGAAGCGGATGAAGTGACAGAATACGACATTCATCGCATGTTACCACATCCTATCAACTTAGTGAGAGTACGATTAACTGGAGATGAATTGATTCAAGTGATTAAGAAAAGTCAAAAACAAGAGTACATCTATGAACATGCTCAAGGTTTAGGATTTAGGGGAGACATTTTCGGAGGATACATTCTATATAACATAGGTTTCATTGAGTCAGAAGATCGTTATTTTGTTAATAATGAGGAAATTCAAAGGGATAAGCAGTATACATTGGGCACTGTTGATATGTATACATTTGGGAGATATTTCCCTATTTTAAAAGGGTTACCAACTGATTATATTATGCCTGAATTTTTAAGAGACATTTTTAAGGAAAAGTTGCTTAGTCTTTAAATTTAACGTATATTAGATTTTAATTTATTGTTAATTTCGTTATAATATACGGAGAGAGAATAAACAGGAGGGTATGCGTTGTTATGGCGACTAAAAATGAAGAAATTTTACGTAAACCGGATTGGTTGAAAATAAAGCTTAACACGAACGAAAACTATACTGGCCTCAAAAAGATGATGCGTGAGAAGAATTTACACACGGTTTGTGAAGAAGCCAAGTGTCCTAATATACATGAATGTTGGGGAGCAAGACGTACAGCTACGTTTATGATATTAGGTGCAGTATGTACACGAGCATGTCGATTCTGTGCGGTAAAAACAGGGTTGCCAAACGAATTAGACTTGAACGAACCAGAACGTGTTGCTGAATCAGTGGAGTTAATGAACTTAAAACACGTGGTGATCACAGCAGTAGCACGTGATGATTTAAGAGACCAAGGGTCAAATGTATATGCTGAAACAGTACGTAAAGTAAGAGCGAGAAATCCATTTACAACGATAGAAATTTTACCATCAGATATGGGTGGTGACTATGAAGCACTTGAGACATTAATGGCTTCAAGACCAGACATTTTAAACCATAACATCGAAACAGTTCGTCGCTTAACGCCAAGAGTTCGTGCGCGCGCAACGTATGATAGAACATTAGAATTTTTACGTCGTTCTAAAGAATTACAACCAGATATTCCTACAAAATCTAGCTTAATGGTTGGCTTAGGGGAAACAATGGAAGAAATTTACGAAACAATGGATGATTTACGTGCAAATGATGTAGATATTTTAACGATTGGTCAATATTTACAGCCTTCTCGTAAACATCTTAAAGTTGAGAAATACTATACACCATTAGAGTTTGGCAAAATGAGAAAGGTTGCTATGGATAAAGGATTCAAGCATTGCCAAGCAGGACCACTTGTACGTAGTTCATATCATGCCGATGAACAAGTTAACGAAGCGGCTAAAGAAAGACAACGTCAAGGGGAAGAACAATTAAGTAAATAAATCTATTTTAAAAGAGGTCGGGACAAAGACGTTTAGGGTTTGAACAGAGTAACTTAACGATAATTGTCCTAACCTTTTTTATATTAATAAAATTAGGTGAAATCATGATTAAAGTGGAAGAACAATACTTTGAATTAATTGAAGAATATAGAGATTGTTTTGATGAAGAAATTTTTGCATCGAGATATTCAGATATTTTAGACAAATATGATTATGTGGTCGGCGACTTCGGATATGATCAATTACGTTTAAAAGGGTTTTATCAAGATAATAATAGAAAAGCTGAAATTAGCAAGCGTTTTTCAAGTATTCAAGATTACTTGCTAGAATATTGCAATTTTGGATGTCCTTATTTCGTATTACGACATATTCCGGCCGATGAACTGATTGAAGAAGTAGAAGATGAAGAAGTGCTTATAGATAAACTTCATGATGTTAAGATACAACCGACCATTCAAGATACTGAAAATAAAGATGAACATAAATAAAAGTCCGTTAAGTCGAGTCAATATACCTCGATTTAATGGACTTTTTGCTTTAATATTTTTTGAATTTGAAGGTGATAAACTTTCGGTCTATACAAGCTCAACTGAATCTCTCTTCAATTACTGAATGACCTCATTTAAATATTCGATAATTTCATTGCCTTCTTCTTCTGTAACGCCTAAGATATGCGCAATATAACCCTCTTCTTCTATATCATCAGTACCGATTATTCCAAATTTATTTGTTTGCATGTTCAATACGAGTGTTTTACCGTAATGTCTATCTGTTTGAACGAGCATTAAATCATAACGACTGTGTTCGCCAACAAATCCCACGAATTGAACTTGGCTTTGTTCTTCGTCATCGTATAAGTACATATCAATCATGCGTGATGCGCTCCTTTATTTTCCAAAAAGTGTTACGTCTAAGTATAACGACAAATGAAGAGGACTGCAAAATTATGATATGATAATCATGATAGACGTATGAAGAGGTGACTAGGGAATGTATTTCGTAGATAAAGATAAATTAACTCAGAAATTAACATACTTACAAAATTTAACGCAAGATTATGGTGAAAATAAAGAAAATCATTATGCATTTGAGCGAATTGCACAAATGTTAATAGAATCTTCTGTGGATATTGGAAATATGATTATTGATGGATTTATATTAAGAGACCCAGGTAATTATAAAGATGTGATTGATATCTTAGAATTGGAAAATGTCATTTCTAAAGAGACTCAAACTCATATTAATGACACGGTAGATGTGAGAAAGCAGTTTGCTCATGATTATACAGAATTAAATATTGAAGAAATCGCTCCTTTATTTGATAAAGCTTTACCTTATTATAAGCAGTTTATTCAAGAAGTTGCGCAATTTCTTGAGAGTGAGAATGTCCCAATCACTGCATTTGGAAAAGGAGAGAATAAATAGTGAAGCATTATAAAGCATATTTAATCGATTTAGACGGTACCATGTATAAAGGTACAGATGAAATTGATGGTGCAGCACAATTTATCGATTATTTAAATCAAAACAATATTCCGCATTTATATGTAACGAATAATTCAACGAAAACGCCAGACGAAGTAACGGAAAAACTTCGCAATATGAAGATTGATGCTAAGCCAGACGAAATTGTAACCTCAGCACTTGCAACTGCTGATTACATTTCAGAAGAACATCCTAATGCTTCTGTTTATATGTTAGGTGGCAATGGATTGAAAACAGCTTTAACTCAAGCTGGACTTACAGTTAAAGATGATGAACACGTAGATTATGTGGTAATTGGTTTAGACGAGGAAGTCACTTACGAAAAGCTCGCTGTTGCTACACTTGGCGTGCGTAATGGTGCTAAATTTATATCAACTAACCCAGATGTTTCTATACCTAAAGAAAGAGGATTCTTACCAGGTAATGGTGCAATTACTAGTGTTGTCAGCGTTTCAACAGGTGTTCAACCTCAATTTATTGGGAAACCAGAACCTATCATTATGAATAAAGCGATAGAAATTCTTGGGCTAGATAAATCAGATGTTGCTATGGTTGGTGACTTATATGATACAGATATCATGTCAGGAATTAATGTAGGTATTGATACGATTCACGTTCAAACAGGCGTAACGACATATGAAGAGATTCAAACTAAAGACGTTCCACCTACACATTCATTTGCTGATTTAAATGTTGCAATCTCCGAACTTGAAAAGTAAACCTAGATAATAAGAGCGTTAGTAGAATGTGCAGAATAAGATTTTACTTTTTGGGAAGTAAGGGAGTGATTAAATGAATAAAATACTGATTACCAGAAAGGTACCGCAACCATTTGTGAAACAATTAGAACGGATTGGCAATGTTGTCATGTGGGATAAAGAACTAACGCCCATGCCTAGAGAAGCATTCCTAGAGGAAATCAAAGACGCCACGGCATGTTTAAGTACTTTAAGTGAAAGAATAGATGAAGAAGTATTAAAAGAAGCATCAAACCTTAAGGTTATTGCGAACATGGCAGTCGGATATGACAATATCGACGTAAATAAGGCAAGTCAGTATGGTATAACAGTAACAAATACGCCTCATGTATTGACTGAAACAACCGCTGAATTAGGGTTTACATTGATGCTTACTGTGGCGCGACGAATTATAGAAGCGGCAACATATGTGCAAGAAGGCCAGTGGGAAAGCTGGGGACCGTATCTACTTTCAGGCAAAGATGTTTATGGTTCAACAGTTGGCATCTTTGGTATGGGCGATATTGGTAAGGCATTCGCTCATCGGTTGAAGGGGTTTAATACACGTATTTTATATCATAATCGCTCTCGTCATTCAGATGCTGAAAAGGAATTAAACGCCACATATGTCACTTTCGAAGAATTGTTAAAAGAGAGTGATTTTGTGATTTGTACAGCACCATTGACCCAAGAAACGGAAAACAAATTCGATGCTAAAGCTTTTGAGATGATGAAAAATGATGCCATATTTATCAATATTGGGCGAGGTGCCATCGTTGATGAAGAAGCATTAGTTGCAGCATTACAACGTCATGACATTTTAGCTTGTGGCCTGGATGTTTTACGTCAAGAACCTATTGATATGAATCATCCATTGTTACAACTACCAAATGCAGTGGTGTTGCCTCATATCGGTAGTGCTTCTCGCCGTACACGAGATCGAATGATTCAACTTTGTGTTGATAATATTTTAGCCGTTTTGGAAAATAAACCACCAATCACTGCTGTGGAATTTAAAAATTAAATAGACATAAAAGCTCATGTAATCATAGTTTGAAGCACGTGTTTTGATTACGTGAGTTTTTTGTGGCTTAATCTAACAATTTTGTTATACAGTCTGTAATTGTCTATTTGACTGTTTAGTTTTAAAATAATGTTGTTCTAATAAAAGTGAGAACGTTCAATCGTTTAAAATACGTGACGACTTTTTTTATTCGTCATTCAATATTAAGTTAGCTCATTATACAAAGATTATAAAAATTGAATTGAATTATAATTCGAATACGATTATAATAAATTGTAAAACTAAAATATAAAAGTAGCTTTGTATTTTAAAAATCACGGTTCAAAACGTTAGATTTTAATAGACGTATTTTATATAAGCAGAATAGTTGTTTATGAACGAATAAAATAGTCCAAGTTTGAGAGGTGCTATATGAAAGCTAAAGGTAAAGAACCTAACAAGCATTTTGAGAAAATGAAGCCTTACTTACTAACATTATTATATTTAGCTATATTTATAGCTTTGTATTTAATATACGGTAGTGGCGATACACATAATAACTTCATTTATAATGAATTCTAATGAGGGAGAGTAATTATGGCAGAAATAATTAATACGTTAAACCATTTCGTTAAGGTACAACCTGAAGCGATTGCGGTTAGACATACAAATGAAGTCTTAACTTATAAAGAATTAGATCATGCATCAAGTAAGCTAGCGCATCAATTACAAGATAGTAAGAAACCAATGGTCTTATATGGTCATATGTCTCCTTACATGATTGTAGGTATGATAGGTGCAATCAAAGCAGGTTGTGGTTATGTACCTATTGACACATCAGTTCCAGAAGAACGTGTGAAAATGATCATTGAAAAGGTACAACCAGAATATATTTTCAATACTTCAGAAGAAGATGTAGACCAATCTATTGCTGAAGTCATTTCTATCAAAGACGTTAAGGAATCTCAATTTCCAATCGTTTTCGATAGCCAAATGAAAACAAATGACGTTGTTTATACCATTTTTACATCTGGTTCGACAGGTGAGCCTAAAGGTGTACAAATCGAATATGCAAGTTTGATTGAATTTGCAGAATGGATGGTTTCACTTAATAAAGCAGGCGAAGGTAAAGAATGGCTTAACCAAGCGCCATTCTCGTTTGATTTATCTGTAATGGCGATTTACCCATGTTTAACATCAGGCGGAACTTTAAATTTAGTAGACAAAGATATGATTAAAAAGCCTAAACTACTAAATGAAATGTTAGTCAATACGCCTATTAATGTGTGGGTTTCAACTCCGTCATTCATAGAAATGTGTTTACTATTACCTAATCTTAATGAGGAACAATATGGTAGTTTAAATCAATTCTTCTTCTGTGGAGAAATCTTACCTCATAGAACAGCGAATGCATTAGTAAGTAGATATCCTAACGCTACAATTTATAATACTTACGGTCCTACTGAAGCGACTGTAGCTGTGACTAGTATTCAAATTACACAAGATATATTAGATCATTACAATCCATTACCAGTTGGTGTGGCTAGACCTGGTACTACTTTATCAACAACAGATGAAGGCGAACTTGTCATTGAAGGTCAAAGTGTGAGCTTAGGTTACTTGAAGAATGAAGAGAAAACTTCAGCTGTATTCAATTTTGAAGATGGTACAAGAACATATCATACAGGCGATAAAGCTAAAGAGGAAGACGGACAATGGTTTATCCAAGGACGTATTGATTTCCAAATCAAGCTTAATGGTTATCGTATGGAACTTGAAGAAATTGAAACACAATTGCGTCAATCTCAATATGTAAGAGAAGCAATTGTTGTACCAGTTTATAAAAATGGTAAAGTTGTACATCTCATTGGCGCAGTTGTGCCACATGAACCAGTTGAAGATAATTTAGCAATGACGACGAACATCAAACATGAACTTAAATCTCGCTTACCAGAGTATATGATTCCGAGAAAGTTCGAATGGATGGAACAGTTGCCACTTACATCAAATGGTAAATTAGATCGTAAAAAGATTGCAGAGGTAGTTAACGGATGATTCCATATGGAACGTTTACCTTCTTCTTAATTGCTTTTATTGTACTTATTCCAGTTATTATACTCGGATTTTTAGGTAAGCGAAGTTATATTTATAACGGTATAAGTACTGCCATTATGATTGTGTTAATCTTCTCTTCAGATAAACACAATTTATTCGGTCAAAAGTATTTAAGTGTACAACTATTGAGTTTTATTATTTATGTTATTTGGCAAGTCGCATTGATTATGTTCTACTATAAATCAAGACAGAAGAATAATACATTTGCTAAGTTTGTAACTGTAATGGTTTTATCCATTCTACCTTTAGCTTTGGTTAAAATATTACAAAGTACTTGGTTAGGCGGACATCAAATTCATTTTCATGAGAGCAAGTTAATCGAATTTGTTGGATTCCTTGGTATTTCATATGTCACATTTAAAAGTGTTCAATTAATCATGGAAATTCGTGATGGTTCAATTAAAGAAATTAAAGTAGGGAAGTTAATTCAATTTATTTCATTCTTCCCAACGATTTCTTCAGGACCAATCGATCGTTATAAACGCTTTGTTAAAGACGATAAAAAGGTACCTACAGGTGGAGAATATAGAGAACTTGTTCTTAAAGCTATCCACATGATTATGTTAGGTTTCTTATATAAATACATTATTGCGTATTTCATTCAAGTTTATGCGGTTAATCCGTTACAATTAAACTTACATGGCTTTACGCACATGTGGTTATACATGTACGCGTATAGTTTCTATTTATTCTTCGATTTCGCAGGATACAGTTTATTTGCGATAGCAGTAAGTTATTTATACGGAATTAAAACGCCACCGAACTTTAATCAACCATTCAAGGCTAGAAATATTAAAGATTTCTGGAACAGATGGCACATGACTTTATCGTTCTGGTTTAGAGATTGCATTTACATGAGATCATTATTCTATATGTCTCGTAAGAAGTTATTGAAAAGCCAATTCGCAATGTCTAATATGGCATTCTTCTTGAACTTCTTTATCATGGGTGTATGGCACGGTCTTGAAGTTTATTACATTGTATATGGTTTATACCATGCAGCATTGTTCATTGGTTATGGCTATTATGAACGTTGGCGTAAAAAGCATCCACCACGTTGGCAAAATGGATTTACAACCGCACTAAGTATCATTATTACATTCCATTTTGTAACATTTGGATTCTTAATTTTCTCAGGTAAATTTATTTAATAAAGGAGTAATTAATTATGGAATTTAGAGATCAAGTATTAGATTTATTAGCAGAAGTTGCTGAAAATGATATTGTAAAAGAAAACCCAGACGTTGAAATCTTTGAAGAAGGAATTATTGATTCATTCCAAACAGTTGGTTTACTTTTGGAAATTCAAAATAAATTAGATATTGAAGTTTCAATTATGGACTTTGATAGAGATGAGTGGGCAACTCCAAATAAAATCGTAGAAGCATTAGAAGAATTACGATGAAATTTAAACCTTTTTTACCTATCTTAATCAGTGGCGTGATATTCATTATTTTTGTTCTTTTACCAGCCAGTTGGTTTACAGGACTAGTAACGAATAAAACGCTAGCTGATAATAGAATTTCTCTAACTGATCAAGTTTTAAAAGGCACGCTCATTCAAAATAAATTATTTGAGTCAAATAAGTATTATCCTATCTTTGGTTCAAGTGAACTTGGTAAAGACGATCCATTTAATCCGGCAATTGCTTTGAATAAACACAATTCAAGCAAACAAACATTTTTACTCGGTACAGGTGGATCAACAGATTTGATTAATGCTGTTGAATTGGCATCTCAATACGATCAACTTAAGGGTAAGAAATTAACATTTATAATTTCTCCACAATGGTTTACAAACCATGGTTTAACGAACCAAAATTTTGATGCTCGTATGTCTCAAACTCAAATCAACCAAATGTTCAATCAGAAGGATATGCCAGCTGACTTAAAGAAACGTTATGCACAAAGATTATTACAATTCCCGCATGCTCACAACAAACCTTATTTAAGAGAGCAAGCGAAACATCCTGAAGACGTTTCAGGCAATTACATTTCAGCATTCAAAGAAAATCAACTTGTTAAAATTGAAGCGATTAAATCTTTATTCTCATTCAAGCAACCTCCATTAGCACATGTTAAACCTGCTACTAAAGAGGATGCATCATGGGATGAGATGAAAGATAAAGCGGTTGATATCGGTAAGGCAAATACTAAAACAAATCGTTTTGATATTAGAGATCCTTACTGGAAATTAATTAAAGAAAATAAACGTAAAGTTAAACGTGATTATGAGTTCAATATTAATTCTCCTGAATTCGATGACTTAAAATTATTAGTACAAACATTGCATGAAGCAGGTGCGGACGTACAATATGTAAGTATTCCATCCAATGGTAGATGGTATGACCATATCGGTATTGATAAAGATCGACGTGAAGGCGTTTATAAAAAAATTCATTCTACCGTTGTCGATAATGGTGGTAAGATTTACGATATGACTAATAAAGATTATGAAAAGTATGTAATTAGTGATGCTGTCCATATTGGATGGAAAGGTTGGGTCTACGTAGATCAACAAATTGCTAAACATATGAAAGGTCAAGATCCAAAAAATCAAAAAGTAGATTACTCTAAAAATAAACCACCACACGATACACACAAAGACCAAAAGCATCATGAGAAAAAAGAAGATAAAAAATAATAAAGATTAAAAAGAAGCCAAACACTAACTCAAATCGGTAAGTCACTGAAAGTTTGATTAAAATCTAACTTTCAGGGGATTCCTCACAAAGTAGTGTTTGGCTTCTTTGTTATAAAAAATAAGCGCTCATTAGAGCACTTATCGCGTTTCTTATATATTGAATTAGAATACTTGTTCTACTTCGATAACGCCTGGAACTTCTTCGTGAAGTGCGCGTTCAATACCAGCTTTTAATGTGATTGTAGAACTTGGGCATGTACCACAAGCGCCGTGTAGTTGTAATTTAACAATACCATCTTCGACGTCTACGAGTGTACAGTCACCGCCGTCACGTAATAAAAATGGACGTAAGCGTTCAATGACTTCAGCTACTTGATCGAACATTGTTGCATTCTCAGTAGGCATGAGACATGTCTCCTTTCAAGTCATTTATTTCATAATCATTATTTATTCATTATAATAGATTCAGTAGTAAAAATCTATAAAACAAGATGGGGGATTTTGATGACTAAAATTAGTGTTGTTGTGTATGGCGCTGACGTGGTGTGTGCGAGTTGCGTTAATGCACCAACCTCAAAAGATACATTTGAGTGGTTACAACCATTACTTAAAAGAAAGTTTCCTGAACATCATTTTGAGTTCACCTATATTGATATTAATAAAGATAAAGAGAATTTGACGGATCATGATGAACAGTTTATTGAAAGAATTCATGAAGATGAGCTATTTTACCCTTTAGTGACAATGAACGATGAATATGTCGCTGATGGATACATTCAAACGAAGCAAGTCACACGTTTTATTGACGCTCACTTTGAAAATTAATTGAATATACAAATTGAAGGCAGGTTCTAGAATAAATAGAACTTGCCTTCATAAACATATTTAACCATTATGATATTTATAAAGCCATAATACGCCGGACTTAAGTATAGAAGCTAAACGTCCAGTCACCGTGCGATCCATAATGTACGCGAAACCTTGTTTGTCTCCAAGTGATCCTAAGAAACCTTGAATTTTAATTTCAGGCATCTTTTCAGGAAGTGGTTCATTATTCCACTGTTTCTTGAGCACATCAGCAATTTGATCGCCTTGATATTCAGCTAATTGAGCACTTGGTGCATGAGGAAGATCTGCACAATCGCCTACGACGTAAACATTTTTGTATGTTGGAACTTGATGATATTGATTAAGAATGACACGTCCGGTATTACTGATATCGATAGGTAAATTTCTAACTACTTCAACAGGTTGGATACCAGCAGTCCATACTACTAAATCAATGTTTTCTGGTTCTCCATTATTATAAATTTTCCCTGGTTCAACGCGATCAATGATTGAATTCGGTACTACAGTAACATTATGTTTTGAGAACCAATTTGATATGTATTTACTTAACTTTTCAGGAAAATTTCTTAAAATACGTGGACCTCTGTCATAAAGTAAGATTTCTAAATCTGAGCGACTTTCACGTAGCTCACTTGCTAATTCGATACCACTTAATCCTGCGCCAACGATACCTACGCGAGCGCCACTTGGTAATTCACTAATACTGTGGAAAGTATCACGAGATTTAGACAAAGTCTGAATACTATGCGTGTATTCCTCTGCACCTGGTACATTATGATATTTATCTTCACAACCAAGACCTATAATAAGTTCATCGTAGTCAATTTTTGAATTTCCTACTGAGATAATTTGTGCGTCCAAATCGATGTCATTTATTTCTCCATAAACCGTATTAATTTGGTTATTATCAGGAAAGCGCATGCGCACATCTTTGTCGGATTTCGTTCCTGCTGCCAATGCATAGAATTCAGGCTTTAAACCGTGGAATGGCATACGATCGACTAACGTCACGTTGTACCCCTCGGGAATTGAATTAGGTAAAATACGTGACATAATTCGCATATTACCGTAACCCCCGCCTAGTAATACTAAGTTTTTCATTACCTTATACCCCTTTATTCAACATATTTTATTTATTAATTATTGAGACCCTTTTTAAAATATCTTTCATGTACCCGTTAACATCAAAGATAACTTTCGTAATATTTACTTAACCCCTGAATTTTAAAGTAAATATGTATGTGTAACACTATTATATCGGTTTTTCAAAATGACTACAAACAAATGTAGAATGCAATTTAATTTGTAAAAATAGTAAAAATGTAGGTTGTAGAAATCGTCAAGCTGACGGATAGTCATAGAGGCAGTAACTTTGTTATAATATGTGAACTAATAAATATTAAGAAGGTGTCTTATGTTTCCGTTAGTAGAATTTTGTGTCTCGAATATGGCAAAGGGCGGAGATATTGTCTACGAAAAACTAGAAAATGATCCAGATGTTGACGTATTAGAATATGGATGCCTACAAAATTGTGGGATATGTTCTAGTGGGTTGTATGCACTTGTCGATGGTGATATTGTTGAAGGTGATACACCGGATGATTTATTAAATAACATTTATAAACATATTGAAGAAAATGATATTACGAATATGTTTTAATGAGAAAAGCAAAACATATTAGAATAGATTTAGTAGAATTTTATTATCAGAGAGAATGATCTTGGGAGGTAGTAATATGCCAACGGTAATCTTAACAGAAGCAGCAGCTTATGAAGTGAAAGATATGTTAGCAAGTAATGATATGTCAGATGGCTATTTAAAAATTAAAGTAAATGGCGGTGGATGTACTGGGTTAACATACGGTATGTCTGCTGAAGAAACACCTGGCGATAATGACGAAGTGTTAGAGTATTATGGACTTAAAGTGCTCGTAGATAAATATGACGCCCCAGTTTTAAATGGTACGACAATTGATTTTAAACAATCATTAATGGGTGGCGGTTTCCAAATCGATAACCCGAATGCCATCGCTTCATGTGGTTGTGGCAGTTCATTTAAAACAGCTAAAGTTTCAGGAAACCCTGAACAATGTTAATTATCCTATAACAAATTAAATACAATGATTTTGTTTTAAGGCAACCTAGATAGGTTGCTTTTTTGTATTTTAAAAATGTTTAAAAGGGTATAAGTCAGTGTGTAACTGTTTGGATAATATTTAATTTAATGGATCGTCTCTTAATTAAAATTGGTACACATTTACAATTCATTTTAGGAAGCATTCGTTAAATTAAAAATTTCACAATCTCGCTTGTTGTAACTTGAAAATGTAGTGTAAAAGCTATAAAATTATAGTTGGATTAAAAATTGTCTTTTGTGTGAACAACTAAAGATTTTGCCTGATTAAAAGACGTTATAATTTAAGATGTCGAGGAAGTCTATAATGATAAGGCAATTTACTTTGTCATAAGTTTATAGCCTTAATCTTCATTTTGGTTAAAATATTATGAAAGCTTAGGTGAATTAGAGATGGCTCAAAATCGTAAGAAAGTATTAGTTTTAGGTGCCGGCTATGCTGGTTTACAAACTGTTACTAAATTACAAAAAGAAATTTCTACTGATGAAGCAGAAATTACTTTAATCAACAAAAATGAATATCATTATGAATCAACATGGTTACATGAAGCTTCTGCTGGTACTATCAACTATGAAGACTTAATGTATCCAGTTGAAAGTGCTTTAAAACAAGATAAAGTAAATTTTGTTGTTGCTGAAGTAACAAAAATTGATCGCAATGCTAAACGTGTTGAAACTGATAAAGGTGTATACGACTACGATGTTTTAGTTGTAGCATTAGGATTCGTAAGTGAAACATTTGGCATTGATGGTATGAAAGACTATGCTTTCCAAATTGAGAACGTTTTAACTTCTCGTAAATTATCTCGTCACATTGAAGATAAATTTGCTAACTATGCAGCTTCTAAAGAAAAAGATGACAAAGATTTAGCAATCTTAGTAGGTGGAGCTGGCTTTACTGGAATTGAATTTTTAGGTGAATTAACTGAAAGAATTCCAGAATTATGCAGTAAATATGGTATTGACCAAAGCAAAGTAAAAATTACTTGTGTTGAGGCTGCACCTAAAATGTTACCAATGTTCTCTGACGAACTTGTTAGCTATGCTGTAAACTTCTTAGAAGACCGCGGTGTAGAATTTAAAATTGCTACGCCAATCGTTGCTTGTAACGACAAAGGTTTCGTAGTAGAAGTAAACGGAGAAAAACAACAATTAGAAGCTGGTACTTCAGTTTGGACTGCTGGTGTTCGTGGTAGCCACTTAATGGAAGAATCATTTGAAGGTGTTAAACGTGGACGTATCATCAACAAACAAGATTTAACTATCGAAGGTCATGACGATATCTTTGTAATTGGTGACTGTTCAGCGTTTATTCCTGAAGGAGAAGAACGTCCATTACCAACTACAGCACAAATTGCGATGCAACAAGGTGAACATGTTGCTAAAAATATTAAACATATCTTAAATGGTGAAGCTAAAGAAGACTTCCACTATGTTAACCGTGGTACAGTTTGCTCATTAGGTTCTCATGATGGTGTAGGTATCGTTTATGGCAGAGATATTGCAGGTAAAAAAGCTGCATTCATGAAGAAAGTCATTGATACACGTGCTGTATTCAAAATTGGTGGCATAGGTTTAGCTTTCAAAAAAGGTAAATTCTAAACTAAATCATATTAACATATCATGTATTTTGCCTCCTGCTCATGAGCGGGAGGTTTTTTAATATTTATATCACAATATACATACACACATGTGGAACGGAGGAAGATAATGAATTTTCAAATCAATAAAGAATCTAAACAGCCTATAGAAACACTTGTGATTGGTTTACCAGATCATATTAATCAATTAAATGATGTGAAATACTATGACGAATCAATGACCGACCAACTTGAAACGTTAAAACAGCATCACATTATTGGTAGTTCAGTAGGAAAAGTATCTTCAACTATGTTTTATATAAATAATCAACCTAAACGTTTGTTAACAGTTGGATTAGGTAACTTAAAAAATCTGTCATATCAACAATTATTAAAGGTATGGGGGCATACTTTTCAATATATAAAGGCAGAACATATCAATGAAGCAGAGCTACTCTTAGATACGTTTATCTCTAAATATAATCATCCTTCAGAAGTCGCTAAAGCGTTCGGCTTACAAAGTGAACAAGCCATTTATCAATTCGATAATTATAAATCAGATAAAAAGGCACCGTATCAACTAAATATTAGTATCCAAACTACTCATAAAGATATAGATTCTTATATTCAAGAAGGTCAGCAATTAGGACAGTCTATTAATCTTGCGCGAGAATTGAGTCAAATGCCTCCGAATATTCTGACACCGAAATACTTTGCCGAAGAAATTGATGATCATTTTAAAGAAAGTGAAGTTACGGTAGATATTAAAGATGCTGAAACGATTGTGTCTGAAGGGTTTGGTCTCCTTCATGCGGTAGGTAAAGGTTCTGTAAATGGTCCAAGATTAATTACGATGACATATAACGGTGGCAAGAAAGACGAAGCGCCACTTGCGTTAGTTGGTAAGGGAATTACATATGATTCAGGCGGCTATAGTATAAAGTCTAAGATGGGTATGCAGACGATGAAATTTGATATGTGCGGGGCTGCGAATGTCGTGGGTATGATAGATAGCATCGCGAAATTACGTTTACCTGTGAATGTGGTAGGAATTATTGCTTCTGCTGAGAATATGATTAACGAAGCCTCTATGAAACCTGATGATGTGTTTACTGCATTAAATGGTGAGACAGTTGAAATGTTAAATAGTGATGCTGAGGGTCGTATGGTATTGGGAGATGCTGTATTTTATGCCACACAATTCCAACCTCATCTTATATTGGATTTTGCAACATTAACTGGAGCTGCAGTAGTAGCACTTGGCGAAGATAAGGCAGCTGCCTTTCACTCTCACGCTGAAAATGAAATCAACAGTTTGTTAGATACTGCAAGGGCTGTTGATGAAAAGGTATTTGAATTACCAGTGACAGAAACGGAAGGGCAATTAATAAAGAAATCAGATGTTGCGGATTTAGTTAATCACACAAATGGGCATGGTAAAGCATTATTTGCAGCAGCGTTTATTACTCACTTTAGTGGTCAGACGCCACATATTCATTTTGATATTGCAGGACCTGCTACGATTAACAGAGCTACATTCAAAGGACCTAAAGGACCTACAGGCTATATGATTCCTACTGTAATTGAATGGATGAAACAGCAATATAAATAAATATATTCACTCATAGAAATGGATAACAATATAAATTTAGAGATTAGTCGGATGACGGAAAATTCCCTTCAAAGTTTATATTTTAATTATGAATTTTTGTCCGGGGAAAACGTAAGCGACTGATCTCTTTTAACATTGACATTGAAATCATGTATTGCTACTATGTAGATTATAAATACTTTAGTTCGATAGAGTGATAAAGGATGGAGAGCGTCATGGTTAATGCAGTTGTCATAGCGGTAATACTAATGATTGTGTTATGTCTATGTAGATTAAACGTAGTCATTAGTTTATTTATCAGTGCACTTGTGGGTGGTTTAATTTCTGGCATGAGTGTTGAGAAAGTTATTAGTGTATTTGGAAAGAATATTACAGACGGTGCAGAAGTTGCATTGAGTTATGCTTTATTAGGAGGATTTGCGGCACTCATTTCTTATAGTGGGATTACTGATTACTTAGTCGGTAAAATCATTGAAGGCATTCACTCTGAAAATAGTAGGCTCTCTCGAATAAAAGTGAAAGTCATCATTATAATTGCATTATTAGCAATGAGTATTATGAGTCAAAACTTAATTCCAGTACATATCGCATTTATTCCAATTGTTATACCACCATTAATTAGTTTATTTAATGATTTAAGGATCGATAGACGACTCATTGGTCTAGTCATTGGTTTTGGATTATGTTGGCCATATGTTCTACTTCCTTATGGTTTCGGTCAAATTTTCCAACAAATTATTCAAAGCGGTTTCCAAAAGGCACATCATCCAATTGAATTTAACATGATTTGGAAAGCGATGTTGATTCCATCAATGGGTTATATTGTAGGGCTGATATTAGGCCTTATCGTTTATAGAAAGCCACGTGATTACGAGCAACGCAATGTGAACAATCGTGAAACAGTGACTGAATTAAAGCCTTATGTGTTAATCGTGACTGTCATTGCGATATTAGCTACTTTCTTAGTTCAAACATTTACAGATTCTATGATATTTGGTGCACTTGCAGGTGTACTTGTCTTCTTTGTTTCAAGAGTATATAAGTGGTATGAATTAGACGAACAATTTGTAGATGGTATTAAAATAATGGCCTACATTGGTGTAGTTATTTTAACGGCAAATGGATTTGCTGGAGTGATGAATGCGACAGGAGATATTGATACCTTAGTGAAAGGTTTAACGAGTCTGACAGGTGATCATAAATTGATTAGTATTATAATGATGTACGTGATTGGTCTTATCGTTACGTTAGGCATTGGTTCTTCATTTGCGACCATTCCAATTATAGCGTCATTATTTATACCGTTTGGTGCATCCATTGGTCTTGATACGATGGCACTGATTGCGCTCATTGGTACAGCGAGTGCATTAGGTGATTCAGGTTCACCCGCTAGTGATTCAACATTAGGTCCAACGGCAGGGCTAAATATTGATGGTCAACACGATCATATTCGTGACACATGTGTGCCGAATTTCTTATTCTATAATATACCTCTAATGATTTTTGGTACGATAGCTGCTATGGTACTATAAAATATGAAATGAGGTGTAAAGCATGACGAATCTTTTAGAGACATTTGAAATGCGAATTGAAAATGAAGACAACGGCAAGGTAATCATTTCTATGCCAGTCACTGACAAGGTAAAACAGCCTTTCGGTTATTTACATGGTGGGGCGAGTCTAGCTTTAGGTGAAACAGCATGCTCTATGGGAGCAGCAAATTTAATAGATACAAATCAATATATACCTTTAGGTTTAGAAATGAATGCGAATCATATACGCTCTACAAGAGAAGGTCGTGTAACTGCAACTGCAACGATTGTGCATCAAGGTCAATCAACTCAAGTATGGAACGTTGAAATAAAAGATGACAATCATCAATTAATCAGCATTATGCGAGGTACAATAGCCATCAAACCAATCAAATAAATATTATACAAATAAAGCGCGTCCTTAGATTGTTAAAAAACATGTTAGTTTACAATCTAAGGACGCGCTTCTTTTATACTACGATATCTTTTTACTTAAACGGCTTAACGCTTTACTAATACGTTCAGCACCTTCTTTACCACCCATAATGTTTCGAGCAAAGGGACCTAATTCAAGATCAGCAAGTCCGCCCATCACAAATAATTGTGGTAGCCACTCAAGATCATACGTTAATGATGGATAACCACACTCATTTAGCGGGGCATCTTCTTCGTGAATCAGAGCGCGCACAAATGGTTGAGCACCTAACTGATTTACAAATCCAGTTGCAAGTAGGATGTGTTGGTAAGGATAAGTGTGACCTTCAGAAATAATTTGATTAGAACGCACCTCATCAATAGGTGAATGATGTAGCTGTAATCTACCGGTCTGTTCATGCTTCTTCAAACGTAAGAATAACTCCATAGGCATTGACCCTTTATGGCGTTCTTGCTCAATGAGCTTCATCCGTTCTGCAGATGATGAAATCACTGATAATTGATTCATTCGTTTAGGACCCAACCATCCTGGATCTGCATCGAAATCATGTATTTCAATTTGTTTGTTAAGCCAAAGATGTATGATGTCATCGCTATTTTGATGGTTTAATAATTTCAAAGTTAAATGTGCAGCAGATATACCAGAACCAACAACATGATTTGTCTTATTGTCTATTTCAGCATTGTAATTAAGATCAAATATGTGAGTAACCTTTGCATTCTCTTTAAATTGTTCAGGTATGAAAGGCTTATGATTACATCCACTTGCAATCACAACACAGTCAGTCGTGACCATCTTGCCACTCTTTAATTGGACTTGCCACTTACCTCTATGGCGGTTTAATTTAGATACGGTACCTTGAATGTGACAATCATTGAGTTCGTACTGGTGCACTAAATCATGAACATGATGCATAAACATATCTCTTTGAGGACGTTTGTATGGACCGTAATAAGCTGAGGTGTATTGATTTAATTTTGCGTATTGCTTGAGATGAAAGGGTTGGGGATGTATATGATGCACAAATGGTGACCTCAAGAAAGGCATGCTAATACGCTGGGTGAACTGATTAAATTGTTCACATAAAGTTATATAAGGATCAATAATGGTCAATTGATCTTTTTCTAAACCTTCGTGTCTTAATTTGATTGCTGCCGTTGTTCCTTGAATACCACCACCGATAATTGTCCAATGCATTCAAACCGCTCCTTTATTTTTTGAAAAGTTAAATCGAAATAATTACGATTTAAATAGTATCATATTTCATCCAAGAGTACAAAATAATTATCGGAAAGTAAGGCGCATACGACTAACTTGCAAATTAAGAGAAAGATGTTGTGTAGTGCTCTCAAATAGGAGATTTTCACAAAAAAGTACCCTCAAAAATTGGTTTCTTCCAACTTTTGAGGGCATATCGCATGAATTCTACAATTTCGTATCCTTCATATCGTCTTTTATTTCATCTACTTTTGTTTCTTTACTATAAGGTGTTTGAATATTATAAGCTGCTTTCATAATCATATGACTTGAAAGGGGACCGGTGATAAAGACAAAGATAATTCCAATAATTAATTGCATATTGACATAACCTTCAGTACCAATGAAATATAAGAAAGAACCGAAGAGTAAGAACATGGCACCAAGCGTTGCTGCTTTACCAGCAGCATGTGCTCTAGAATATACATCTTTTAGTCGTAATAAACCTATGGCTGCAAAGGCACTTATTAAAGCACCTAGTACGACAAAAATTATTGCAATACTAGTGACGATCGTTGCTATCATGCTTAATCACCTTACCTTCATCCATAAATTTAGAAAAGACTGCCGTCCCTAAAAAGGCGAGTATGCCTACCATTAAAATAACTACAATCATATATTTAATATTTAGTAAAATACTAAATAAGGCAATGACTGCCATCAATTGTAGTCCAATCGCATCTAATGCAACTACACGATCGGCTAAAGAAGGGCCTAAAATGACACGTACAAGCATTGCTAACATTGATAATACGACAATAATGAGTGCAATGATGATAAATATGTTATGTGTCATTATTTTTCACCCACCTTTCTTACTACCTTTTCTAGAGATGATTTGATACTTTCTACTTCTTCTTCCTTAGTACTAAAATCAATCGCATGGATATAGATTTTCTTGCGATCATCACTGATACCTAATACTACCGTCCCTGGAGTTAATGTAATGAGATTTGAAAGTAATACGATTTGCCAATCTGTCTTGAGGTCTGTTTCATACACGAAGAATCCTGGCTTATTCGTAATACTTGGTTTTAAAATAATTTTCAGGACATCAAAATTAGCCTTAATCAATTCACTTAAAAATGTGAGCACTAACATAATGATGCGATACACTCTTACCAAGTAGAATCGACCTGGCATGACACGATGTAGAAGGTAGACAAGAACAAGGCCAAAGATGAAGCCCAATACAAAGTTATTTAACGTGTAACTGTCTGTAACGAATAACCAAATCATTGCGACTAATAAGTTTACGATAAATTGTGCGGCCATATTATTTACCTCCTAAAACGCTATGAATATAAATATTTGGATCAGTAAATGTTTCAGCGCCTTCTTTAATGATAGGGAACAGTACATCTGCCGATAATCCGAATAGGACTGTAATTACTGTCGATACTACTGCAATTGTAGTCAGGTATTTGACATTCACTTTCTGCGTTGTATCATAGCCTCTTGCCTCGCCGAAGAAACCTTTGAGGAAGATTCGAATCACTGAATATAGAACAATTAAGCTAGATAGGAGGACTATGATGCCGCTTAGGTAGAATCCCTTTTCAAATGTAGCCTGAACAATATAAAATTTCCCGTAAAAACCACTTAACGGTGGTATACCAGCAAGACTCAATGCAGCGATAAAGAATGTCCATCCTAAAATAGGATATCCTTGAATTAAACCACCAAACTTGCGTAAATCGGTCGATTTCGTAATCTTATACATCACTCCGATGAGTAAGAACAGTGAAGCTTTAACTAACATATCGTGAATCGTATAGTATATTGCGCCCATCATTCCTGCCTCGTTCATCATGGCAACGCCAACTAAGATAACGCCAACCGCTATCATAATATTGTAAAGAATAATCTTCTTCGTATCGTAATAGGCTATTGCGCCCACACATCCGAAAATGATTGTCAGTAACGCTAAGAAAAGAATCACATAGTGTGAAAAGCTAACCGTACTATTGAAGAATAAACTCAATGTTCTTGCAATGGCGTATACACCCACTTTGGTAAGTAGTGCACCAAAGAATGTAATAATAGCAACCGGTGGGGCATAATACGCACCTGGTAACCATACATACATAGGGAATACACCAGCTTTAGTGGCAAAGACGAAAATAAATAAGATAAAGACGATATTGACGAGACCACTATCGTGAACAGATAGATTAGATAATCTTTCACTAATATGTGCTAAGTTTAAAGTACCAACTACTGAATAAAGTACCGCGACACCCATAACAAAGAATGATGACGATACGACATTCACTAATATATATTTGATTGTTTCTTGGAGTTGAATTTTCGTGGTACCGATAACTAATAAACAATATGAAGACATTAAAAAGACTTCAAAGAATACAAACATGTTAAAGATATCACCAGTCGTAAATGCACCGATAATACCGATTAACATAAACATGATAGAAAAGTAATAGTAATAGCGTTCTCGATCTATACCAATGGAACGATATGAATATAAAATAATTAAAATCGTAATAACAATACTTGTGATGATAAGTAAAGCACTAAAAACATCTAATACAAACACAATGCTGTATGGTGCTTTCCATGAACCTAATTCTACTTTTAAAGGACCATCGTGTAATACATTTCTTAAATTAATGATAGCCACAATGAGTGTGAGTGCTGAACCAATCAGTGCAACATAACGCTTGATTATCGGGCGCTTTCCAATAAAGATGAGTAAAATTGCAGTTAGAATAGGTATCACAAGCGTTAAAACGAGCAAGTTACTCTCTGTCATCTTCCGGCGCTCCTTTCATACGTTCAACGTTATCTGTACCTAGTTCTTTATAAGTTCTAAAGGCAAGAACTAAGAAAAATGCTGTTGTAGCAAATGCGATAACGATAGCAGTTAAAATTAGTGCTTGTGGGATAGGATCGACATAGCTCGGAGTTCCTTTTTCATAGATAGGAACCGTACCATGTTTCAAACCGCCCATAGTAATTAAAAATAAATTTGCAGCGTGTGTTAGTAGCGTAGTCCCCATAATAATTCGTATCAAACTTTTAGACAAAACGAGATAGACACTAATTGCTGTGAGAATACCACTAACAAATATCATGATAATTTCCACTATTCGTTCTCTCCAATCGAAATAATAATTGTCATTACAGTTCCTACTACTGCACAAAGTACCCCAAAGTCGAAGAACATCGCAGTCGTCATATGCATAGGTTCAAGAAGGGGTAACGGAATGTCAAAAGTGACATGTGTGAAAAAGTTTTTTGACATGAACCAACTGGCAATAGGCGTACCTACGCAGAATAACAAACCTACACCTATTAGAATTTTAAAATCTAACGGGAAGACTTTACGCATTGTTTTAACATCGAAAGCGATTGTAATGACTAGAAGTGCACTCGCAAATAATAAACCTCCGACGAATCCTCCTCCGGGTGTATAGTGTCCAGCTAGAAATAGTGAGAATCCAAAGACGATGACCATGAAGAAAATGACGATAGCTTCGTATTGAAACATTAAGTTATTCTTTTGTCTATTCATGGTCAGTCACCTCGCTTGATTGATTTTTCTGTTTAAGGCGTAACTTAATCATTGTATATACACCTAAACCGGCGATACCTAATACAGATGATTCGAATAATGTATCCATGCCACGGAAGTCAACAAGGATAACGTTCACCATATTTTTGCCGTGTGCTAAATCGTAAACATGATCTTGATAATACTTCGTGATAGAGCCAAAATGTCTATTTCCATAACCGATTAGACCTAAAATAATGACTACTAAACCTACGCCAATAGAAATCAAAGCATTCGTAACTTTAAATGCAGGCTTTTCATTGTAGCGGTTAAGGTTAGGTAAATGATAAAAGCATAATAAGAATAAAGCTGTTGAGATAGACTCAACTACAAACTGAGTTAAGGCTAAATCCGGTGCTTTAAAGAATATAAATAATACAGATATTGCATAACCGACTGCACTCAACATAATAATGCTAAATAAGCGTGATTTCGCAAATATAATCAAGAATGAGGCAATAAGTAAGAATATCACGATGCCACCTTCAAATATACGAAGCTGACTTACATCTTTAAAGGTAATGTGAAATGGCACACTTAATAAGGTTACGAATGTAAGTAGTATTAAGATGCCAAAAATAATGACTAAATTATTTCTAGTAAAACCTGTAACATAGCTATTTGTTATATTTTCAGAATAGCCTGGAACTACACGACCTGTCGTGTCATACCAATAGTTAAACTTAAGTTGATTAGGTTGTGCTTCAAGTAAACGAACCCAATAACTAAATGTAAGAATAAGTAAAATTCCGACCACATAGATGACTAAAGTAGAGATAAATGCTGGCGTAATCCCATGGAAAAGATGGAATTCAGCAGTGATTCCAGTTGTTTGACTTACTGCTTGTGTTGCAGGTTCAATAATTGATTGAGTTAATATGCTTGGGAAAAGTCCAAATACCACAACTAATATAGTTAAAATAATTGGAGATAAAAGCATTAACATTGATGATTCATGTGCAGATTTCGGTAAACTGTCAGGTTTATATTTCCCAAAGAATATATGCATAATAAATTTAATAGAATAAACAAAGGTAAATATGCTTCCTACTATCGCAATAATTGGGAAAATAATACCTAATGTGTTTAAGCTCATTAAATCTGCATGAGTAACATCAATCATAGCCTCTAAAAACTTCTCTTTAGATAAGAAACCATTAAATGGTGGCACACCAGCCATACTTAATGCGGTGATGATAGTCATCGTGAATGAAATTGGCATGATTGTAAGTAATCCACCTAATTTCTTAACGTTACGAGTACCTGTAGCGTGATCTACACCACCAGTAATCATAAACAATGCACCTTTAAATGTAGCATGATTAATTAAATGGAAAATTGCAGCAACAAAACCTGCAACATACAGCTGGCTATCAGCACCTTGATAATGGTAACTCACAGCACCAATACCTAACATTGACATAATCATACCAAGTTGAGACACAGTTGAAAACGCTAGGATTCCTTTTAAATCCTGTTGTTTCGTTGCATTCAGCGATGCCCAAAATAGTGTGATAAGACCTACTAAAGTGATGGTCCACACCCAACCTTCAGAAATGGCAAAGATAGGTGTCATTCTTGCTACTAAATAAAGACCTGCTTTAACCATTGTCGCAGAGTGTAAGTAGGCACTTACTGGGGTAGGTGCTTCCATTGCATCAGGTAACCATATGTAAAATGGGACTTGAGCCGATTTTGTAAATGCGCCAATCATAACAAGTATCATTGCTAAGATAAAGTATGGACTGTTTTGAATCTCGCTCGCTTTTTCAATCATTGTTTGAATGCTGAATGTATCTGCAGCTAAAGATAAGAGGATGATACCTCCTAATAAACTAAGTCCACCTAACACTGTTAAGATAAGTGACTTTTGCGCACCATATATAGAAGCTTTCTTCTCTCTCCAAAATGAAATAAGTAAAAAGCTAGAAAATGAAGTTAACTCCCAAAATAGATATAAAATAATTAAGTTATCAGAGAGTACAACTCCTAACATTGCGCCCATAAATAGTAATAAATAACAATAAAAATTCCCGAGTTGCTCAGATTTACTTAAATAGCCAATAGAATATAAAACAACTAAGCTACCTATACCTGTGATGAGTAAACTAAACAACAGTCCGAGACCGTCCACATACAAATTGAAGTTCATTCCAAAATGTGGCATCCAATTTAAGGTTTTCATTACGGTATTACCTGACATCGTTATTGAAATTAAAGAAATAAAATAAATAAATAAGACAATTGGGACAGGTAATACAAACCATCCTAAGTGTATACGTTTAACGAATCGATATAGGATAGGAATAATGAGTGCAAATATTAACGGTAGGAGTACCGCAATATGTAACCAACTCACTATGTTGTCCTCCTTTAAAATATATTTATGAATAACATTATACATGAATGAACTTCTTCTGAAAAACCTCGTCAACGCTTATGGGCATTGATTTTAAAGGACTGTTAAATAAGAAGAAACACGTCAAAATTTGGGTAAAAATTTTTATAAATTCATGTCTATTGATGTTATTTTAATATGATTTTTATGTGAATTTTCTTTTATATTGAATTGAATAATCTTCTTTAAGTGCGTTTAAATTTTTAAGTGATAGACGTGCATGTTCAGAATCGTCTTCTTCTAATTGGTGTTCTAAATTTGTAATGGCTTGTTGAAGTGAATCTTCATAGTTCATTTCTTCAACGTTGAATTCTCTTAGTTGTGAACGTTTGGCGTAACGTTTTTCGAAGTGACTTAGTGCTTTGCGTTCATGGAAGAAGACACCTTCAGTTTCATTTGGATTGTGCAAATCACCTTGTTTAGGATGTTTAATCACTTGTTCCACTTGGACTAAGACTTGATCACCATCATCTTCTTTAATACTCACACCGTAGCTTCCTGTCTTGTGAGCAAATCGATATAACATGCTATATTCCTACCTTTCAAATGTGTTAATATATGCATATATCATAACACGAATGGAGAATTTAAATGACGAACTATCCTCAGTTAAATAAAGAGATTCAAGATAATGAAATTAAAGTTATCATGCATACGAACAAAGGTGACATGACATTTAAGTTATTCCCAGACATTGCACCTAAAACAGTTGAAAATTTTGTTACACATTCTAAAAATGGATACTATGATGGTGTGACATTCCACAGAGTAATCAATGATTTCATGGTTCAAGGTGGTGACCCAACAGCTACAGGTATGGGCGGTGAAAGTATCTATGGTGGTGCTTTCGAAGATGAATTTTCATTAGAAGCATTCAATTTATATGGGGCACTTTCTATGGCAAATGCTGGACCTAATACAAATGGTTCTCAATTCTTTGTCGTTCAAATGAAAGAAGTTCCTGAAAATATGTTAAATCAATTACTTGACGGTGGCTGGCCACAACCAATTGTGGAAGCTTATGGTGAAAAGGGCGGTACACCTTGGTTAGATCAAAAACATACTGTATTTGGTCAATTAATTGATGGTGAATCTACTTTAGAAGATATTGCGAATACAAAAGTTGGTGCACAAGATAAACCAGTTTATGACGTGGTTATCGAATCAATTGATGTTGAAGAATAAATTTAAAAGATAAACGTTTGAGCTTTAAGTTGTAATGTGTTGATGCAAACCATGCGACTTAAAGCTTTTTTATTTTGGTTAATCTTAGAAGTCGAGTGGGGTAGCATTACGTTTCGCACAATAATTTTTAGAATAATTGAAATTTATTATCGTTTTAGTTAGTCCAAAAAAATGATTTATGCTATGATATGTGTGTTAAGAAAAATCGAAATAAGGGGTTATCACGTTGAATAATCACTACAAAGTAGGTCAACATATCAAGGTACGTGTGACTGGTATTCAACCGTATGGCGCATTTGTTGAGACCCCTGACCATACTGAAGGACTTATCCATATCTCTGAAATCATGGATGATTATGTCCATAACTTGAAGAAATTTCTATCTGAAGGGCAAGTTGTTAAAGCTAAAATTTTATCAATCGATGAAGAAGGTAAACTGAACTTGTCTTTAAAGGATAATGATTACTTTAAAAATTATGAACGTAAAAAAGAAAAGCAGTCAGTCTTAGATGAAATAAGAGAGACGGAAAAGTATGGGTTTCAAACACTTGAAGAACGCTTACCGGTCTGGATCAAACAGTCAAAACGTGCGATTCGTAATGACTGAATGACTGTACATTCGTGCCATATGTGATGAAGCTTGCGAAGGACAAGTAATCACATAATAACGATAATCTTTACGACATTATCTCGTGAAGGTTATCGTTTTTTCTTATATTTAGGGAGATGGGGAGATAACGAAAATCATTTTACGAAATGATATTTCCGTATTTCTCTCATGTCATGCCCGCGACAAAGGGGCTTAACAATAGGAAGTATGCTATTGTAACTCATCTTTTTGTATTGGCTAGTTTTATATGCACGTGCAAGCAAATAATTAGGGTTGTATGAAACTTACATGATATATTCATGACAGCATTAAAATAAGGAGAGTATCAATAACATGAATAGTAAATATGAACCTTTATTCGAACCAGTCGTTTTACCGAATGGCGTAGAGTTACGAAATCGATTTGTTTTAGCTCCGTTAACCCATATTTCATCAAATGATGATGGTACGATTTCTGATGTGGAAGTACCTTATATTGAGAAGCGCTCTAAAGATGTCGGTTTAGCTATCAATGCAGCAAGTAATGTTAACGATGTAGGAAAAGCTTTTCCAGGACAGCCATCAGTTGCGCATGATTCAGATATAGAAGGATTAAAAACACTCGCACAAGCAATGAAGAAAAATGGTGCTAAAGCGCTCGTTCAAATTCATCATGGTGGCGCACAATCACTACCTAACTTAACACCTCAAGGTGATGTTGTAGCTCCAAGTCCTATGACCCTTAAAAGTTTTGGACAAGAAGAAGCTCATGATGCACGTGAAATGACATCAGATGAAATCGAACAAACTATTAAAGATTTTGGTGAAGCTACACGTAGAGTAATTGAAGCAGGGTTTGATGGTGTGGAAATTCATGGTGCTAACCACTATCTTATTCATCAGTTTGTTTCTCCTTATTATAATAGAAGAAACGATGTATGGGCTGATAACCTCAAATTCCCAATGGCTGTAATTAATGAAGTTGTTAAAGCTAAGAAAGAATACGCTTCTGATGATTTTATTATCGGTTATAGATTATCACCAGAAGAAGTTGAATCACCAGGCATTTCAATGGAAATCACTGAACAATTAATTAACCAAATCGCTAATGAACCACTAGATTATATTCATGTATCCATCATGGATATTGATTCTGAAACACGTGAAGGTAAATATAAAGGAGAAAATCGTCTTAAACTTATCCATCATTGGATTAATGGTCGTATGCCGCTTGTGGGTATAGGTTCAGTATTTACACCTGATGATGCGTTACATGCTGTCAATGACGTGGGTGTAGAATTAGTTGCATTAGGACGAGAAATCTTACTTGACTATGACTTCGTTGGTAAAATTAAAGACGGTCGTGAAGATGAAATTATTAACGAATTCGATCCTAATAGAGAAGATAAGCATCATCTACCACCAAATTTATGGCAACAATTCAATGAAGGATTTTATCCATTACCACGTAAAGATAAATAGGAAATAAGTTTAATCCAAGTTCTACTTTTAACATGTAGGGCTTGGATTATTTTTTATACCAAAATATTGCAAACTGTATTTTAAAAATTGTGAAATTATAGAAAGTTTTGCTTGTAAATTGTAACAGAGTTGTGTCATTATACTTGTAAGGGCTTTCATAAATAAAATATACTTTTTCTAACTCTAAAATATTGTTGTGAAGAATGCCTTTGACACAGTGTTTGTTGGATTTTCATTTTCAATCAAAAATAAGTATGAGAGCCGTAAGAAATAAGTTATGATATTGGTAATACGTTTTCATTATTTTAAAACAAAGGGGAGATATTATGACTAAATCTGAAGAAATTATTGAATTAACAAACCACTATGGGGCACAGAACTACGTACCACTTCCAATTGTTATTTCAGAAGCAGAGGGTGTATGGGTTAAAGACCCAGAAGGCAATCAATATATGGACATGCTTTCAGCTTATTCGGCGGTGAATCAAGGGCATCGTCATCCGAAAATTATACAAGCATTGAAAGATCAAGCAGATAAAGTCACATTAGTATCGCGTGCATTTCACAGTGATAACTTGGGTTTATGGTATGAAAAAATTTGTAAATTAGCAGGCAAAGATAAAGCGCTTCCGATGAATACAGGGGCTGAAGCAGTTGAAACTGCTCTTAAAGCTGCACGACGTTGGGCATATGATGTTAAGGGCATTGAACCTAACAAAGCAGAGATTATTGCGTTTAATGGTAATTTCCATGGACGTACAATGGCGCCTGTATCATTGTCATCTGAAGCGGAATACCAACGTGGCTATGGCCCATTATTGGATGGCTTCCGTAAAGTTGATTTTGGTGATGTAGATAAACTTAAAGCAGCGATTAATGAGAACACTGCTGCTGTCTTGGTAGAGCCTATTCAAGGTGAAGCAGGCATTAATGTACCACCAGAAGGCTATCTTAAGGCAATTAGAGAATTATGTGATGCGCATAATATTTTATTTATTGCAGATGAGATTCAAGCAGGGTTAGGCCGTTCAGGTAAATTATTCGCTACAGATTGGGACAATGTTAAACCAGACGTTTATATACTAGGTAAAGCATTGGGCGGTGGCGTACTTCCTATTTCAGTTGTCTTAGCTGATAATGATGTGCTAGATGTGTTTACACCTGGGTCTCATGGCTCAACATTTGGTGGAAATCCACTCGCATGTGCCGTTTCAATTGCGGCATTAGATGTCATTGTTGATGAAGATTTACCAGGTCGTTCATTAGAACTAGGGGAGTATTTTAAATCTGAATTACAAAAAATTGAACATCCTTCCATTAAAGAAGTTCGTGGTCGAGGTTTATTCATTGGTATTGAACTTCATGAAAGTGCTAGACCATACTGTGAAGCTCTAAAAGAAAAGGGTTTATTGTGTAAAGAAACACATGATACGGTGATTAGATTTGCACCACCATTAGTAATTACTAAAGAGGAATTAGACTTAGCGATAGAGAAGATTAAAAGTGTGTTTGAATAAGTTCAAAAAGTTGTAACATTCGCTTTGTAAACTCTTTAAAAAGCGTATACTTGTGTTACAATAACATTTGAAAGCGAAATCATTAGTTAAAAAAGAGGCGAATAGGATCATGACTGAGAATAATAATTTAGTGACTTCCACACAAGGAATTATTAAAGAGGCATTACACAAATTGGGATTTGACGACGGAATGTACGATCTTATTAAAGAACCATTAAGATTTTTACAAGTTCGCATTCCAGTGCGTATGGATGATGGTACCGTTAAAACATTTACTGGTTATCGTGCGCAACACAATGACGCTGTCGGTCCTACTAAAGGTGGGGTACGTTTCCATCCGGAAGTTGATGAAGAAGATGTTAAAGCATTATCTATGTGGATGACTTTAAAATGCGGTATTGTTGACTTACCATATGGTGGCGGTAAAGGTGGTATCGTTTGTGACCCACGTCAAATGAGTATTCATGAGGTTGAACGTTTATCTCGTGGTTATGTAAGAGCTATTTCTCAATTCGTTGGACCAAACAAAGATATTCCAGCACCTGATGTATTTACTAATTCACAAATTATGGCATGGATGATGGATGAGTACAGTGCACTTGATAAATTCAACTCACCAGGATTCATCACAGGTAAACCTATCGTATTAGGTGGTTCTCAAGGACGCGACCGTTCAACTGCATTAGGTGTTGTTATCGCAATTGAGCAAGCGGCTAAACGTAGAGGTATGAATGTTAAAGATGCTAAAGTAGTAATTCAAGGTTTTGGTAATGCTGGTAGTTTCTTAGCTAAATTTTTATATGACTTAGGTGCCAAAGTTGTTGGCATTAGTGACGCTTATGGTGCATTACATGACCCTAATGGTTTAGATATAGATTATTTATTAGATCGTCGCGATAGCTTCGGTACAGTAACAAACTTATTTGAAGATACAATTTCTAACCAAGAATTATTCGAATTAGATTGTGATATTTTAGTGCCAGCTGCGATTTCTAACCAAATTACAGAAGATAATGCGCATGATATTAAAGCTGACATTGTCGTTGAAGCGGCAAATGGACCAACGACGCCTGAAGCAACACGTATTTTAACTGAGCGTGGCATTTTACTTGTACCTGACGTACTTGCAAGTGCTGGCGGTGTAACAGTTTCTTACTTTGAATGGGTTCAAAATAATCAAGGTTATTATTGGACAGAAGAAGAAGTAAATGAAAAATTACGTGATAAATTAGTTACTGCATTCGATACAATTTATGAATTATCTCAAAATAGAAAAATTGATATGAGACTTGCTGCTTATATTGTTGGTATCAAGCGTACGGCAGAAGCTGCACGTTACCGCGGTTGGGCATAATAAGAATCAATTATAAAAAGACTTTGTGAAGCAATTTAAGCTAATCACAAAGTCTTTTTTATATTCATTATTGTTGTGTTTTTGAAACTGCTTTATATTGATCCGCATAATTTGTGAAGACACCATCGACGCCATACTGATTTAATCGTCTCATATCATTTACGTCATTAACTGTATAAGGATGCACTAAGAATCCTAAATCTTTAAGGTGTCGAGTGTTTTTAATATTTAAATCTGTATATTCTGGACCTACGCCAATCGCATAAGATTTAATTGCTTTTAAATCTTGTTCTGAGGCATTTAATAATTCAAATTTATTCATCAATCTGATGAGTGGGACATGTGAGTTCATTTGATGTAACTTTTGTAAGCTATCTCCAGAAAATGACTGCAACATCACGTGACCATTTTTTAATGAGTGATTAGAAAGCATACCATGTTGATTTAAAGTATTAAGTAACTGTTTCTCCATACCTGGATAAACATTAGGGGATTTTGTTTCAATATAGTAGTTCGCATTTTTACCATATCTACTTAAAATTTCATCTAATGTAGGTACTTTTGCGTTTTTATATTTTTTATTCGCATATTCAGGATGTGCTTTGTTAAACCAACTTCCAGCATCCAACTTTTTCAATTGTTTCAAAGTATAATGATCTACTCGACCATGACCATTAGTGGTACGGTCTACAGTCTCATCATGCATTGCGACTAAATGACCGTCCTTTGTTCGCTGTAAATCAATTTCTATGTATGACGCGCCTAATTCGTTATGGCTTTTATCATAAGATTGAAATGTATGTTCAGGGGCATATCCGCTTGCACCTCTATGCGCGATGGTAGTGAATTTTTCTCCAGTTAAATTTTTAGCCCATTTTTTGTGCTTATCATTTGTTTTACCACTTACAGAATCAGCTTCTGGTTGTCGTTTAAACTGATGATTATGAGAATTTTGATTTTTACTGGATTGTGTTGTAATGTTCGATGTTTGATGTGTTGCTGACTGTTGAGTTTGAGTAGATGTGCTTTTTGAATGGATAGAAGTGTTTTGGTTTCCTTTTAACCCAGTTTCATTGGCAAAAGTTGGTGCACTTACACTAGCTAGACCAATCGATAAAGCAGTCAAACTTGTGAAAATAACTTTTTTAGATTTGAACATAAAAACATCCTTTCAAATTAAAGTGATATCTTAAAATTACAATAATTTGAAAGGATGAAAGGCGATTTTACAATATATTAATTTAAAATTTAGTAACTTCAAAATTTATTAAAGTAATCTCAATAAACTGTATCATTTAGGTGTTTAATATTTACATTTGTGTTCTTATACTTACTAATTATGATTTAGCTAGTAAAGATTTAGCTACCTCTAATTGATGTTTTACAGATTCTTGTCCTGTTGATCCATAACTTTTACGACGTTTTAAGCAATTTTCCGGAGTTAAGTAGTCGTAAATATCTTCTTCAATACTCGAATGATGAGATTGATATTCAGATAAAGGTACATCTAGAAGGTAAATCCCTTGATGAATACAATCTAGAACAATCTTTCCAACGATTTCATGAGCTGTTCTGAAAGGCACATGCTTGCTTACTAAGTAATCTGCAAGTTCTGTTGCATTAGAAAAGTCTTTCTTCACAGTTTCACTAAGTCGATCTGTGTTAACTGTCATTGAAGCAACCATACCTTCAAATATACGTAAAGAACCTTTAATTGTGTGAATTGCATCAAATAGACCTTCTTTATCTTCTTGCATATCTTTGTTATATGCGAGAGGTAGCCCTTTGAGTGTAACCAACATGCTCATTAAGTGACCAGTCGTTCGACCAACTTTACCTCTGATGAGTTCAGCCATGTCTGGGTTTTTCTTTTGAGGCATAATTGATGATCCAGTTGAAAATGAATCTGATAGGGTAATGAATTTTGCTTCATCGGTTGACCAGAAAATGATTTCTTCGGCAAAACGAGAAAGGTGAACCATGGTAAGCGAAATATTATGCAATGTTTCTACGATGTAATCACGGTCGCTTACTGCGTCTAGACTATTTTCATATATATGCGCAAAGCCTAATAAATCTTGAGTTTCATGTCTATCAATCGGATGTGTTGTCCCACTTAAAGCTGCAGCGCCTAATGGGGAAATATCGATACGTTTCAGACTATCTTCAAAACGACCTTTATCACGTTCTAACATCCAGAAGTAAGTCAATACGTGATGTGCAAATGAAATAGGTTGTGCGCGTTGAAGATGTGTATACCCAGGCATAATTGTCTCAACATGTTGGTCAGCCAGATTGACAATCGTATGCTGGAAGGATTCAATGAGCTCAATAATATGTTGGACCTGTCCTTTCGTGTATAAATGCATATCTGTGGCCACTTGATCATTTCTACTACGTCCGGTGTGCAATTTACCTCCAGCTTCACCGATACGTTGGATTAATTCATGTTCAATATTCAGATGTATATCTTCTAAAGAAGCTTTGAATTCAATATGACCTTCATTGAAATCTTTTTGAATTTCTTTTAACCCTTTAATAATTGCCTCTGCTTCGTCTTGTGAAATAATACTTTGATTCGCGAGCATCGTTGCATGTGCAATACTGCCTTGTACATCTTGATTGATTAGATTTTTATCAAAATCTATTGAAGCATTAAAGTCATCAACCCAATCTTCAGGTTGTGCTTCAAATCTACCTCCCCAAGCTTTATTGCTCATTACTATAACCTCCATGTAACATCGCATTGACCTGTGTTGGTAATCCATAGATGTCGATAAAGCCAACAGCTGCTTCTTGATTAAATGCATCTTCTTTAGTGTATGTCGCAAGCTTTTCATCATATAAAGTATATGGAGACTGTCTACCATTAACGATAGCATTGCCTTTAAATAATTTAACTCTCACATCACCTTCAACATACTGCTGTGTACTATCTATAAAGAGTTTTAGACTATCTGTAAGAGGTGAGAACCATAGCCCGTTATATATTTGCTCTGAAAATTGCTTTTCAATAACAGGTTTAAAATGTGCAACATCTTTCGTTAACGTAATGGTTTCCAATGCTTTATGCGCTTTAAGTAATACTTCCGCACCTGGTGTTTCATAAATTTCTCTTGATTTAATACCTACCATTCTATTCTCAACATGGTCAATTCTTCCTATACCATGTTTCCCAGCAAGATTATTTAAGTACAAGATAAGGTCATCGAGTGGATAGGCTTTTCCATCGATTTGAACTGGAAGACCTTGTTTAAATGAAATGATAATTTCGTCAGCCTCATCTGGTGTCTCTTCAAGAGGTGTTGTTAAGTCAAATGCGTCTTCAGGCGGCGCAGCATAAGGATCTTCTAAAATCCCACATTCATTTGCTCTTCCCCATAAATTTTGGTCGATAGAGTAAGGTGAATCGTGATTAATTGATACAGGGATGTTGTGTTGAATCGCATAATCAATTTCTTCTTCTCTACTCCAAGCCCATTCACGAACTGGGGCAAAAGCTTTTAAGTTAGGATTTAATGCTTTGATTGCCACTTCAAAGCGTACTTGGTCATTCCCTTTACCTGTACAACCATGTGCAATACCTACAGAATTTGTTTTTTCAGCTATTTCTACTAACTTTTTGGCGATTAATGGACGAGAAAGTGCAGAAACTAATGGATATGCATTTTCATACATTAAATTCCCTTTAATTGCATAGCTCACATAATCATCGCTAAATTCTTGAGTTGCATCGATAATGTGACATTCAATTGCACCCATATCTAACGCTTTTTGGTATACCACGTCTAAGTCTTTTCCTTCTCCCACGTCTAGGCAACATGCAACAACATCGTAACCCTTATCAATAAGCCATTGTACAGCGACACTTGTATCTAAACCGCCTGAATAGGCTAAAACGATTTTTTCTTTCATAAGTTTACACCTCAAATAATTTTCAGAATTTTAATATGGCTACATCATAGCAGATTGTTAATGAAAATAAAACCATTTTATTACATAAATATTCAAAAGTAAAAATCCAGTTATTTTTATGTATAATGTTTAAAGTTCGATATAATAGTGTTTTTGATATATTTAAAAATTCTGTAAAATGAATAATATATTAATAGTAAGCTGAAGAGAGAAAAGCTTGTTTAATTATATTTTGTGATAAAAGTCACAGAAAACTCACTTTTCAATAGAAGAGTTAAACTTGTGAATTGAATAGCACATACAAACTTAGTAAAATTAATTTAGTACATAACATAGGAGGCAATAAGATGACTCATATTCAATTAGATTATGGTAAAACTTTAGAATTTTTCGACAAACATGAATTAGAACAACAAAAAGATATCGTTAAAACGATTCATCATACTATCCATAAAGGCACTGGTGCAGGTAACGACTTCTTAGGTTGGTTAGATTTACCAGTTGATTATGATAAAGAAGAATTTTCAAGAATTGTGGAAGCATCTAAACGTATTAAATCAAATTCTGATGTGCTTGTAGTGATTGGAATTGGGGGTTCATATTTAGGGGCACGTGCAGCAATCGAAATGTTAACTTCTTCATTTAGAACAAGTACTGAATATCCTGAAATTGTTTTTGTAGGAAATCATTTATCTTCAAGCTATACACAAGAATTAGTTAACTATTTAGCAGATAAAGATTTCTCAGTAAATGTAATTTCTAAATCTGGTACAACTACAGAACCTGCAGTTGCTTTCAGATTGTTTAAACAATTAGTTGAAGATAAATATGGTAAAGATGAAGCTAAGAAACGTATTTTTGCGACTACTGACAAATCAAAAGGCGCATTGAAACAATTAGCAGATAATGAAGGCTATGAAACATTTGTTGTGCCTGATGATGTAGGTGGAAGATATTCTGTATTAACTGCAGTAGGTCTATTACCAATTGCAACAGCAGGTATCAATATTGAGTCCATTATGATTGGTGCAGCTAAAGCTCGTGAAGAATTATCATCAGAAGATTTAGATCAAAACATTGCGTACCAGTATGCAACTATTCGTAATATCTTATATAGCAAAGGCTATACAACTGAAATGTTAATTAACTATGAGCCTTCTATGCAATATTTCAATGAATGGTGGAAACAATTATACGGTGAATCTGAAGGTAAAGATTTCAAAGGTATCTATCCTTCAAGTGCCAATTACACAACAGATTTACACTCATTAGGACAATATGTTCAAGAGGGACGTCGTTTCTTATTCGAAACAGTTGTGAAAGTCAATCATCCGAAACATGATATTACAATTGAAAAGGATAGCGATGATCTAGATGGATTAAATTACTTAGCAGGTAAAACAATTGATGAAGTGAATACGAAAGCCTTCGAAGGTACATTATTAGCACACACTGACGGTGGCGTTCCTAATATTGTAGTTAACATCCCTCAATTAGATGAAGAAACTTTCGGTTATGTTGTTTACTTCTTTGAACTTGCTTGTGCGATGAGCGGCTATCAATTAGGTGTTAACCCATTCAACCAACCTGGTGTTGAAGCGTATAAACAAAACATGTTTGCATTATTAGGTAAACCAGGATATGAAGATAAGAAAAAAGAATTAGAAGACCGTTTATAATATGTATTATGATTAGGTCTCGTTTTACCATATATCATTAAAAATAAATGCCAATGTCTTGAGTTATATACTCGAGGCGTTGGTATTTTTACGAGGCTGGGACATAATTAATTGTCTCAGCTTTCTTTAACATATTGGCAGTAGATGTCTGAATTGAAAGTGCACTTATATCAAGCTTCTTTCAATCCTAGCCATCCTTGCCGGCGGGGCCCCCAACACAGAGAATTTCTTTTTAAGAAATTCTACAAACAATGAAAGTTGGGTGAGGGACAACGAAAATAATTTTGCTAAATTATAGTTCTGTCCCACTCCCCATATTGCTCAATTTCATTCATAGAGCCTTACAACTAAGGACTGATTTATATTGTTAACAAAATTTTGTTGTTTCAAAAAGCGTAAATTACCACTATAATAATAAAGTAATATTAACCCTAGAAAGGATTTGATGTTTTGTCGTTTCATCAATTAGAAGAATGGTTTGACGTATTTCGGCAATTCGGATATATTCCTGGGTTCATCATGCTCTACCTTAGAGCAATTGTGCCTGTGTTACCTTTGACGCTGTATGTTGTACTATTAATGCACGCATATGGTTCAATTCCGGGAATTATCATCAGTTGGTTAGGCATCGTAACTGGTACATTTACAGTATTTCTAGTGTGTAAGAAACTTGTGAATACTGAGAGAATGAAAAGTGTTAAAAGAAGAAAGTCCGTTCAGAGACTTATAAGTTTTGTAGATAGACAAGGTTTAATACCTTTATTTATATTATTATGCTTTCCATTTACACCAAATACGTTGATTAATCTAGTAGCGAGTTTATCTCATATCAAAGTTAAGTATTACTTTATTGTATTAACTATTTCAAAACTAATTTCAATCACTATTTTAGGAGTAATGGGAAGGGAAGTAACTACCATTTTTACTAATCCGATACGCGCGCTTATTATGCTATTATTACTCGTTGCACTTTGGTTTATTAGTAAAAAAGTAGAAAAACATTTCATGGGTTCTACTAAGGAGTGAAAATGTGCGACGTGCGATTAAATATTTGATTTCCTTAATTTTTGCAATTATTATTGTACTATTCATTCAAAGCTTTATTATTATAGGCGCAGTCATACCAGATCAAAGTATGTCCCCAACTTTAAATAAAGATGATAGAGTGATTGTAAATAAAATTAAAGTTACCTTCGATTTACTTGACCATGGTGATATTATTATGTATCGACAAGATGGGCGAGTTCATTTTAGCAGAATCATTGGTAAGCCTGGAGAATCAATTGAAATTAGAAATCATCATTTATACAGAGATGATAGACGTGTAAATGATAAATATGCCAAACATAGACAAATCAATAACATTGCATTACGTGATATTAAAAATTCGGATGGAGATACAATTCCGCCTGGTTCATATGTCGTATTAAATGATAAAGATAGTGACAAATCAGACTCAAGACGCTATGGTTTGATTGACAAAAAGGATATCATTGGCGATGTAAGTTTAAAATATTACCCATTTAAAGAATTTGCCTATCAATTTTAGAAATTAGAAGAGGTGTAAAAATTGAAAAAAGAAATTATGGAGTGGATTGTCGCCATTGCCGTAGCGCTTGCACTTATATTTGCAATCAAAACATTTGTAGCTAAGCCATACACAATTAAAGGTGATTCCATGGATCCAACGTTAAAAGATGGTGAACGTGTCATGGTTAACATCATTGGTTATAAAATCGGTGGTGTTGAAAAAGGAAATGTCATTGTCTTCCACGCTAATAAAAAAGATGACTATGTCAAACGTGTGATTGGAACACCAGGCGATAGTGTTCAATATAAAAAGGATACATTATATATCAATGGTAAAAAGCAAGAAGAACCATATTTAAACTATAATGAAAAGCGTAAACAAATTGAGTATATTACTGGTACTTTTAAAGTTAAAGACTTACCAAATGCGAATCCTAAATCAAATGTGATACCTAAAGGTAAATATTTAGTATTAGGTGATAATCGTGAAGTAAGTAAAGATAGTCGTTCATTTGGTTTGATAGATAAAGATCAAATCGTAGGTAAAGTTTCATTTAGATTCTGGCCATTTAGCGAATTTAAATCTAATTTCAATCCAGATCACACTAAAAATTAAGCAAAAAAACTTAACAGAAGAACATCAATGATGGGGATTTCTATAAATAAATTTTATAGAGATCTCCATTTCTATTTATATTAGAATAAGACTTTGATGTGATAATATTAAAGGTAAAGGAGTGAGGGAATGTCATGGAATTAAATACATATATCGGTAGAGCTGGTACGGGCAAATCAGCATCTATGCTTGATTATATAAAGAACGAAATGAAACACGATCCATTAGGTGACCCTATTATTTTAATTGCTCCAACACAAAGTACATTTCAACTTGAACAAGCCTTTGTCAATGATCCTGAACTGAATGGTAGTTTAAGAACAGAAGTCCTTCACTTTGAAAGATTAAGTCATCGTGTTTTTCAAGAAGTGGGCGGGTATACAGAGCAAAGGTTATCTAAAGCCGCAATGGAAATGATGATTTATCACATTGTCCAGCAACATGAGTCAGAACTTAAATTGTACCGTTCGCAATCTAGATATTATGGATTCAGTGAAAAACTTGCTGAACAAATTCAAGACTTTAAAAAATATAGCGTCACACCTGACCATTTAGAACAATTTATTTCTGAACATCAATTACAAACGCGAACGCAACATAAATTAGAAGACATTTCTCTCATATACAGACATTTAGAAGCACGTATGAGTGGAGAATTTATAACGACAGAGGATAGTTTAGAGCAATTTATAGATCAAATGTCGCAATCAGAATGGTTAAAACGTGCCGAAATATTTATTGATGGTTTCCATAACTTTTCAACACTTGAATATAGAATGATTGAAGCCCTTGTTCAACACGCGAAGAAAGTGACAGTACTATTAACCACGGATGGTAATCAAGACCAGTTTAGTTTATTTAGAAAGCCCTCTGAGGTTTTGACTCACTTAGAGGACATTGCCAGTCACTTAAATATTGAGCTGAATAAAACACAATTTAATCATCGTTACCGTTTTGAAAATAAGGACCTCAAACATTTAGAAAGTGACTTTGATGCGTTACAAATGACGCCACAAGGGCATTCAAATGCTATAGAAATACTTGAATCTTCCAGTATGCGAGAAGAAGTGAATGAATTAGCACGAAGAATCTTAAGAGACGTGCGCGATCATCAATTAAGGTTTCAAGATATTGCAATTTTGTATCGTGATGAGTCATATGCCTATTTATTCGACTCTATTTTTCCTTTGTATGATATTCCTTTTAATATAGATACGAAAAAATCAATGTCACATCATCCAATCATGGAAATGATTCGCTCTTTAATAGAAGTGATTCAATCCAATTGGAATATTAATGCCATGCTACGTTTATTCAAGACTGACATACTGACGTCGCAACTTAAGAATAGTAGTTATTTGATAGATTTACTTGAAAATTTTGCCCTAGAACGTGGTGTTTATGGTAAACGCTGGTTAGATGAAGACATTTTTAATGTTGAGCAGTTTAACAAGATGGGGCGTAAATCACATGCTTTAACGCCTGAAGAACGTGAAACATATGAAGAAGTCATTCGTCTGAAGAATCATGTGATCGATAAAGTACTTTATTTTGAAAAAGCGATGAGCGAAGCAACTACTGTAAGAGATTTTGCGACTGCTTTTTACGAAAGTATGGAATATTTTGAATTACCTAATCAACTGATGACAGAAAGAGATGAATTAGATGTAGCAGGCGCGCATCAACAAGCTGAAGAAATTGACCAAATATGGAATGGTTTCATACAAATATTAGATGACTTAGTTACTGTATTTGATACACAAGATATGTCTTTGAAACAATTTCTTGAGGTGTTCGATATAGGTTTAGAACAACTTGAGTTTGTTATGATACCTCAAACATTGGATCAAGTTAGTATCGGTACAATGGATTTGGCTAAAGTGGATAATAAGCAACACGTTTATATGGTAGGTATGAATGATGGTTCCTTGCCACAGCCAGTATCTTCTTCTAGTTTGATTACTGATGAAGAGAAAAAATATTTCGAACAAAATGCTGATATAGAATTAAGTCCTACTTCAGATATTTTACAAATGGATGAAGCATTTGTTTGTTATATTGCTATGACACGTGCACGTCAGAAGGTGACATTTTCATATAGTTTAATGGGCAATTCTGGTGATGAAAAGGAAATCAGCCCGTTTCTATCACAAATTAAAGACATGTATCATCATTTAGAGATCACTAACATTCATCAAGAACATGAAGAACAACCAATCAGTCTAATGCAACATGTTCATCAAACTAAAATTGAATTATTTGATGCCTTACGTGCGTGGTTGGATCAAGAGGATGTAGATATAAGATGGCTCGATGCGTATCAAGTTATACGAGATGATGAGCGACTCAATCGAGGTCTAGACTATTTAATCACATCACTTACGTACGACAACGAAACAATACAACTTAACGAATCTTTAACGCAACAATTGTATGGCAAAACAATCAATGCAAGTGTGTCTCGTTTTGAAGGTTATCAACAATGTCCGTTTAAACATTATGCTTCACATGGTTTACGTTTAAATGAACGTACCAAGTATGAATTACAAAATTTTGATTTAGGAGATATTTTCCATTCAGTGCTGAAACATATATCTGATCGCGTTGAAGGAGACTTTAAAAATTTAGATCGCAAGAAAATCAGAGCATTAACAGAAGAAGCGCTGGAAATGATTTTACCTAAAGTTCAATTTAATTTATTAAATTCTTCGGCGTATTATAAGTATTTATCTAGAAGAATAGGTTCAATTGTAGAGACAACATTAAGTGCATTGAAGTATCAAACTGGATTTTCAAAATTTGTACCTCAAAGATTCGAAACAGGTTTCCGCAAATCTCCTAAAAATAAAGAGGAATTGGTAGCACAACCTTTACACACTAAACAAGGTATTCCTATTAATATTCGGGGGCAGATTGACCGTATTGATACGTATACTAAAGGTGATCATAGTTATGTTAATATCATTGACTATAAATCATCAACGAGCAGCGCTACATTAGATTTAACGAAAGTATATTACGGTTTGCAAATGCAGATGATGACCTACATGGATATTGTTTTGCAAAATCAAGAAAGATTAGGTCTCACAGATATTGTTAAACCTGGTGGTCTACTTTATTTCCATGTTCATGAACCGCGTATTAAATTTGAAAATTGGTCCAAAATTGATGAAGAAAAATTAGATAAAGAATTAATTAAAAGCTTTAAGATGAGTGGTCTTCTAAATAGTGATGAAGAAGTCATTGATGCGATAGATAGTCGTATGGAACCAAGTTTTACTTCGGATATTGTCCCTCTTGGTTTAACAACTAAAGGTGCAATCAGTAAGAATACAAGTCGTGTAGCCGATGAAGATGTTATTCGCCAATTTATTCAACATAACAAAAATAATTTCATTGAGACTGCGACACATATTATGGATGGTCACACTGAAGTGGCACCTTTAAAATACAAAAACACATTGCCGTGTCAATTTTGTAGTTATCAATCTGTATGTCATGTCGATGGCATGATAGATAGTAAACGTTATCGCACAGTAGATGAAACCATTAAACCCCTGGAATTAATTCAAAAAATGATCGACGAAGGTGGTGACAAGTGATGATTCCTACTAAACCGAATGATGTGATTTGGACTGACGCGCAATGGCGCAGTATTTATGCGAAAGGTCAAGACGTACTTGTTGCTGCTGCAGCAGGATCAGGTAAAACAGCTGTCTTAGTAGAACGTATTATTCAGCGTATCTTAAGAGATAAAATTGATGTTGACCGCTTATTAGTCGTAACATTTACAAATTTAAGTGCACGTGAGATGAAACATCGTGTTGACCAGCGTATTCAAGAAGCTTCAATAGAAGACCCGAATAATGAACATTTAAAAAATCAACGCATTAAAATCCATCAAGCTCAAATCTCAACGTTACATAGTTTTTGTTTGAAATTAATTCAACAACATTATGACGTATTAGATATTGATCCGAATTTCAGAACAAGTAATGAAGCTGAAAATGTGTTGTTACTCGATCAAACGATTGATGATGTTTTAGAACGCCATTATGATATTTTAGATCCAGATTTTATAGATTTAACCGAACAATTATCATCTGATAGAAATGATGATCAATTTAGAGACATTATTAAACGTATGTACTTCTTTAGTATTGCGAATCCTAATCCTTTCGAATGGTTGAATCAATTATCTCATCCTTATAGAGATGAAGAACAACAAGCTCAATTATTAAAATTATTAAATGATTTGGCTATGATTTTCTTAAAAGCAGCTCATGAAGAAATACAAAAGAGTTTCGATTTATTCTCTATGTTAGAGGATGTGGAGAAACATTTAGAAGTCGTTGAAGATGAGTGTCGATTTGTTTCTAAAGTGATAGAAGGAGAAGTCATTCACACTGACACGCTTGTGTCTCATCAATTTGTAAGTCGTTTTCCTTCTATATCCAAGAAAATTAAAGAAACAAATGAAGGTATGGAAGAGGCATTAAACGACGCTAAGAAACACTATGATCATTATAAAGCACTAGTCACTGAAGTGAAAAATAACTACTTTTCAAGAAGCGCAGAAGATTTGAAGTTAGATATGCAAAAATTGGCACCGAGAGTAGCATATTTAGCTCAAATCGTTAAAGATGTGATTGAGGCGTTTAGCAAGCAAAAGCGTAGTCGCAATTTATTGGATTTCGCAGATTATGAACACTTTGCCTTACAAATTCTCACTAATGAGGATGGGACACCTTCTCACATTGCCGAAACGTATCGAGAACACTTTAAAGAAATACTTGTCGATGAGTATCAAGATACAAACCGTGTACAAGAAAAGATTTTGTCATGTATTAAAACGGGTGACGAACATAACGGGAATCTGTTCATGGTAGGTGATGTAAAACAGTCGATTTATAAATTTAGACAGGCTGATCCCAATCTTTTTATTGAAAAATACAATCGCTTTACATGTGACGGACAAGATTCAGGTATGGTTATTGACTTGTCACAAAACTTCCGCTCTAGACAAGAGGTACTCTCTACAACAAATTATTTATTTAAACATATGATGGATGAAAATGTAGGAGAAATCACCTATGATGATGCGGCTCAACTTTATTACGGTGCGCCATATGATCAAGCTGAGAATCCCGTACAACTTCGTGCATTAATTGAAGCGGATAAGGAATCTAGTGATTTAACAGGAAGCGAACAAGAGGCGGACTACATTGTTGAACAAGTAAAAGATATCATCGAAAATAGACAAGTTTACGATATGAAATATGGGACGTATAGAAATGCGACCTACAAAGATATAGTCATATTAGAGAGAAATACTGATAATGCTCGTAATCTTCAACAAGCGTTTAAAAATAGTGACATTCCTTTTCATGTTAAGAGTAAAAAAGGATACTTTGAACAAACTGAAGTACGACTCGTATTATCTTTTTTACGAACTGTAGATAATCCTTTGCAAGATATTTATCTTGTTGGTTTAATGCGTTCAGTGATTTATCAATTTACAGAAGATGAATTAGCTGAAATTCGAGTGATAAGTCCTAACGATATCTATTTCTATCAATCAATAGAACATTATATTAATGATGACAACGCAAATGCTCAACTTGTTGATAAGTTAAAACGATTTATTAAAGATATAAAAAAATATCAGATTTATAGTCAAAGTGAACCTGTTTACCAGTTAATTGATAAATTTTATAACGACCACTTTGTTATTCAATATTTTAGTGGTCTTCTCGGTGGCAAGGGTAGAAGAGCTAATCTTTATGGACTCATTAATAAGGCTATAGAATTCGAAAATTCTAGCTTTAGAGGATTGTTCCAATTTATTCGATTTATTGATGAATTGATTGACCGTGGAAGAGATTTCGGTGAGGAAAATATTGTTGGGCCGAACGATAATGTCGTTAGAATGATGACTATTCATAGTAGTAAAGGTTTGGAATTCCCATTCGTCATCTATTCTGGCCTTTCTAAGAAATATAATGAAAGCGATCTGACTAAGCCAGTCATTTTAAATCAACAATATGGTTTAGGTATGGATTATTTCGATACTGAAAAGGAAATGATATATCCATCTCTATCTTCAGTAGCTTACAGAGCAATTAATAGTAAAGAACATATTTCTGAGGAAATGCGATTAATTTACGTCGCATTAACACGTGCGAAAGAACAACTCATCTTGATAGGTAGGGTTAAAAAAGAAAAAGAATTAACCGATCTTGAACAATTAGCAATATCTGGGAATCATATTGCTGTAAATGAGCGTTTAACTGCTAAGAATTCATTTAAATTAATCTATAGTATTCTTGCAAAGCATCAAAGTGCGTCATTACCTCATGATCAGAAGTTTGAACAGGATATTGAAACACTCAATTCTGAAATGAAGCCAAGGGTATCCATCGTTGTAGATCACTACGAAGATGTTTCTACTGAAGAAGTTACCCCTGAAAATGAACGCCGAACAGTGAGTGATATTGATGATATCAATAGTGGCAATGATGACGTTAAAGCTAAAATTCATCAACAACTGACGTATCAATATCCATATCAAGAGGATACTTTGAAACCTTCAAAACAGTCTGTGTCTGAATTAAAACGTCAACTTGAAACAGAAGAAAGTGACACGAATTACGACAGAGTCAGACAATATCGTATTGGTGTTGCCACATATGAGCGCCCTCGATTTTTAAGTCAAAATAAAAAGCGTAAAGCTAATGAAATCGGTACTTTAATGCATACAGTCATGCAACATTTACCTTTTAAAGAAGGGCGTATGACTAGAGAAGAGCTAGACCAGTATGTGGATGAATTAATCGAACGTAATATTATTGAAGAAGATGCTAAAGCAGATATTAAATTTGATGAGATGATGAGTTTTATTGAAAGTGATCTGTATATGCAAATCGCACAAGCGGATAAAGTGTATACTGAATTACCATTTGTTGTGAATCAAGCGAAAGTAGATCAATTGCCTGAGTCGGAAGAAGACGTTTCAATTATTCAAGGTATGATTGATTTAATCTTCCAAAAGGATGGAGCATACTATTTCGTTGATTATAAAACAGATGCATTTAATAGAAGAAAAGGTATGACTGATGATGAGATTGGTCAACAACTTAAAGAAAAGTATCAAATTCAAATGAAGTATTATCGTAATACGTTAGAGACAATACTTAAACAACCAGTTCAAGGATATCTCTATTTCTTCAAATTTGGTATGTTAGAAATTGATAAATAATCGAACAAATAAAAAAATAAAAAGTTAAAAATTTGCCATGTTTCTCGTAAGCGTATCGCATTCGAGAACATGGCTTTTTTAACAACTAAGAGAAATATGTTCTGTAAGAAATTTCTTAATTTTCTTACTTATATATTTGTTATTTGAACTCAGATATAGTTATAATATGTAATAAGATATAGATGAGGAGTTGATTATGAATGAAATTTCTATCATTCAAACACAATGACAGAACTTCATACGGTGTCAAAGTAAAACGTGAAGATGCTGTTTGGGATTTACCAATGGTCTTTGCAGAATTTGGTGAAGAAGATTTCCATCCTAAAACATTATTACAAGGCTTACAACAAAACCAAACACTAGATTTCCAAGAACAAGTGCGTAAAGCAGTAGTGGCTGCTGAAGATAGTGGAAGAGAAGAAGAATTTAAAATTTCATTTAACGATGTAGAGTTTTTACCACCTGTCACTCCACCTAATAACGTCATCGCATTTGGACGTAATTACCAAGATCATGCAAGCGAGTTAAATCATGAAGTTGAACGTTTATATGTATTCACTAAAGCTGCATCATCTTTAACAGGTGATGAATCAACAATTCCTAATCACAAAGACATTACTGACCAATTAGATTATGAAGGCGAATTAGGTATCGTCATCGGTAAATCAGGTGAGAAGATTCCTAAAGCTTTAGCCTTAGATTATATTTACGGTTATACAATTATTAATGATATTACTGACCGTACAGCACAAAATGCTCACGACCAAGCTTTCTTATCTAAAAGTTTAACTGGTGCTTGTCCAATGGGGCCATATATCGTAACAAAAGATGAACTTCCTACTCCTGAGAATGTAAACATCGTTACTAAAGTCAACAACGAAATTCGTCAAGATGGTAGTACGGGAGAAATGATTCTTAAAATTGATGAATTAATCGAAGAAATTTCTAAATATGTTGCATTACATCCAGGCGATATTATCGCTACTGGTACACCTGCAGGCGTGGGTGCAGGTATGGAACCACCACAATTCTTACAACCTGGCGATGAAGTTAAAGTTACGATTGATAATATTGGTACGTTAACAACTTATATTTCTGAAGATAAATAATAAATGCTTTTCATTTATGTCTCTGTACTCTAATGAGTTTTAGACATGAATTTTTTAGAAACTACTTTATTATTTAAAGTGCATCCTAAAAGTTGGAGTAAAATTGAACTTTTTAGGGTGCCCTTTTTCTTGGAATAATATCATAAATTTAAAATGATGATTATTTTAATGAAGTTGTGAAATAAAAATAAGAGTGATGCTATCATTAACATTTCCTAAATATGTTATGATAGTTGAGAAAAATATATATGGGGGGACACATATGTTACATGTCCATATTTTAAGTTGGGTTTTAGCAATTATTTTGTTTATCGCGACTTATTTAAACTTTTCAAAAGTTCAAGGTGCAACACCTTACTTTAAACCATTACATATGGCATTGCGTTTATTCATGCTACTCACATTGATTTCCGGTTTCTGGGAATTAATAAAAGAGTTTGTTGCTGCTGCACACGGTGGCGGCGGTAACCACATGTTATTAACATTCAAAATGTTATGTGGTTTAGCGGTGATTGCTTTTATGGAAGTATCTATTGCGAAAAGAAAGAAAAAAGAAGAAGGGCATAAATTCTTTTGGATTACAATTGCATTAATTGTTATAACTATGGTCATCGGTATTATTTTACCATGGGGTCCTATAACTAAAATGCTTGGTTTAGGATAGAATTGAATATAAATAATAAGCTGCGTACGTTACCACAACGGTACATACGCAGCTTTTTAATTTTATCTTGCTTTGTAACCTATCATATTGATTAAATCTTTTGGATGACTGTAAGGAGGGGCATAAGCGACTTCAAATTCTGTTAATTCATCAACAGTCATTTGATTCATCATTGCCATTGACATAATATCTATTCTTTTGTCTACGCCTTCTTGACCGACTGCCGCAGCACGTAAAAGTTTACGAGAATCCTTTTCAAAGTAGACTCTTAAATGAAGGGGAGTATTTCCTGGGTAATAACCTGCATGCGCGCCTTGTTTCACTTCGACCATTTCATAATTGAAATAGTCAAGTTCAATAGGTTTTACGCCAACACTCGCAAGTGTATAATCAAAGAATTTAACAATATTTGAACCTAGATAGCCTTTAAATGAAATAGAAGCATCTCCAGCTAATTGTTCGGCAATAATACTTGCACCACGGTGTGCGCCCCATGCAAGCGGAACTTGTGCTTGCAAATCAACGTGACGATAAAACGATGTAATGACATCTCCTAAGGCATAAATATTAGGAATATTAGTTTGAAATTTGTCGTTCACTGGTACAAAACCATGTTCATCTAATTGAACATTTGAAGATTGAATAAACTTAGAGTTTGGATGTGTTCCAACACCTTCAATAATGAGGTCGTAATTTTCAACTTTACCAGAGGTGAAAGTGACTTGATGTTGATCAATTTTACTAATTTCTTCATTGAATCTATAAGAGATATTTCTTTTTTCTAATTCATCAATAATAGGTTGATTCATATCTTGATCCATTAGTTTGTTAATATGATTTGAGCGATGGATCAAAGTCACGTTCAAGCCACGTTCATGTAAATTTTCTAATACTTCTAAAGAAATGTAACCTGCACCTACGACGAGTGCATGCTTTGCATCCGTTTCACTTATAAATTGATCAATCGCTTCAGTATCTTCAAAGTTTCTTAGAGTGAATGCAATATCACTTTCGAAACCTAAAGAATTAGCGTCAGCACCAGGGCTTAATATAAGTGTGTCATATGATTCTTCAAAAGTTTCTCCAGATTGTCGATTGCATACAGTCACAGTTTGTTTATCATCATTAATTTCTATAACTTCATGATATGTTTTGACTTTAATTTGCTTTTTCTGATAAAAAGTTTCAGGTGTATAAGCCAATACGTTATCTCGTTCGTTAACGATTTCGCCGATATAATAAGGTAAAGCACAATTTGCAAAGCTCATGTCTCTGTCCTTTTCAAAAATAACTATCTCGCTTTCTTTATCTAAACGGCGAATTTGACTTGCGCAAGTAGCGCCACCTGCAACCGCACCGACGATAACAATTTTATTCACGATGTAAACTCCTTTATTTGTTTATAGGAAGGAAACTTCTATGAACGTCTTCCCATTTACGATTTGTATATATTAGTAATAACGTAGATTTAAATCAAAGAAATCATTTAAGTAGCGACCAATGCCATCGTTATTATTACTGTATGTTGTATGATTTGCTACATCTTTTAAGTCTTGCAATCCATTGTCCATGGCAATACCGTATGTAGCATATTTAATCATTTCTATATCATTATCTTCGTCGCCAAATGCAATAATTCGATCGTCTGCGATATTGAGATATTGTTTTGCATATTCAATGCCTCGTGCTTTATTAATACCACGTTTAACGATTTCTATTACTGGAAAAGGTGCGCCCCAACGACGATGTTCAATATTTTCAGCATAAAAATGAGTGAGCATATCTTTAATTTCTGGAATATTATCTTCATCTGCTTCAACGAGTAAAGAAGTTGGAGATTCATTCAATTGCTCTAATAGATTACCTGTTTGTATTTTAGGATTCCCCATTGAAAAGCCTTCAAATAGACGGGGATCATGATTATTAATAAAGACATAATCTTTTACTTCAGCAATGATGTTAGTTACATGTGATTGTTGAAGAGCAGTAATGATATTCTTAGATATTTCAACATCTAAAACTTCATGAATTGTTTCAAAATCTTGAGCTTTTGGATGATGTACATAAGCGCCGTTAAAATTAACAACGGGTGTGTTCATGTTTAATTCATGATAGTAGATTTGACTTGCTCTATAAGGTCGACCAGTAGCAATCATAATGTAATGGCCGCGTTGTTGTAATTCAGTTAAAACTTGTTTTGTATAAGATGAGATTTCTTTGTTGTCGTTTAATAATGTTCCATCTAAGTCTAGACAAATTAAATATGGTTGCATAAATGACTCCTTGTGTTTCGTATTATCATGTATCAGTATCATAGCATTTTATTGGCGTTTTGTCGGATATTTGATATATTAGTATAAAGATAATTTAGAGAGGTGATACTCATGGAGGAAGCTTTAAAAGATAGCATCCTAGGAGCTCTTGAAATGGTTATTGACCCTGAATTGGGCATTGATATTGTCAATTTAGGTTTAGTATATAAAGTTGATGTAGACGACGAAGGTCTATGCACAGTTGAAATGACATTGACTTCTATGGGATGTCCTTTAGGACCACAAATTATAGAACAAATTAAAGGTGTTTTAGCAGAAATTCCTGAGATTTCTGATACAGAAGTTAATATTGTTTGGAACCCACCATGGAATAAAGATATGATGTCTCGTTATGCGAAGATCGCTCTAGGTGTTGGATAAATTTGTGTTTTTAAGGAATAGTTACACATTTTCTTTGTGAAAATGATAGTAGCTATTCTTTTTTGTGTGGAAAATGATAAAAAATATTTATGAAGTGATTATTTAACCTGAAATGGAGTTAAGAAATTTTTAATAAAATCAAACTGCTATTTAAATTGAATTAATGTTACAAATATATTACAATGTTTAACACTTACTACTTTTCGGGGAAAATTAATTCTCACATTAAAATAAATAACTTTATACTTTATTAATAGTATAATTAATAATATTGTGAAGAATTCGACATAAGTTGATAATGAGACACCAAGAATGGAACATAAGGTAATTAGTCAATTTACGGGAAAAATTGAATAAAATGTTTTATTCGAAGAGTGTGATTGAGAAGTTTGTCACTTCAATGAATCATTGTTAGAAGCTCAATTTATTTATTTTTAGAAATTTATTATTAATAGGGAATGACTATAAAAAATGGAAAAAGAATTAAAGAAAGGTCATCAACGCGGTAAAAAAATGCGTTATATGCCTGGACTTGATGGTTTGCGCGCAATTGCGGTTCTTGGAATTATTATCTATCACTTAAATAAGAAATGGCTCACTGGCGGTTTCTTAGGAGTAGATACTTTCTTTGTTATCTCAGGTTTTTTGATAACAAGTCTATTATTAAAAGAATATGAAGAAACAGGAATTATTAACCTTAAAAGTTTCTGGATTAGACGTATAAAAAGACTTTTACCTGCGGTGTTAGCCTTATTGATTGTGGTTGGTTTTGCAACACTTGTTCTTGAACCTGATAATATCGTTAGGGTCAAGCATGACATTATTGCCGCAATTTTTTATGTATCTAACTGGTGGTATATAGCTAAAGAAGTTAATTACTTTGAACAATTTTCATTTATGCCATTAAAACATCTATGGTCTTTAGCTATTGAAGAACAATTTTATCTGTTCTTCCCAGCAATATTAATTTTATTATTGATGACAATGAAGAAGTATAAAAATGTAGCGCTTGTATTTTGGATTATTTCTTTAATTTCACTTTTATTAATGGTTGTAATTTCTCAACCACATATGAATCATTCACGTGTATATTTTGGCACTGATACAAGACTACAAACATTACTGTTAGGTGTACTTCTTGCATTTATGTGGCCACCATTTAAACTTAAGGCAAATCCACCTAGGGCACTAAAAGCAACTATTGATACTGCCGGAATAGTCGGTTTGTTATTTTTAGTTGTTTTATTCTTTACAGTTAAAGATGAGAGTGACTGGATTTACAATGGCGGGTTTTATCTCATCTCAGCTATGTCTTTACTTATCATAGCGAGTGTCGTTCATCCTGCTACATTGGTATCTAAAGCCTTAGGTAATCCATTGTTTGTCTATATTGGTAAACGGTCATATAGTCTGTACTTGTGGCATTTTCCTATAATTAGTTTCATTCATAGTCATTATATAGACGGGCAAATTCCAGTTTATGTTTATTTCTTAGATATCATATTAACTGTTATGTTTGCCGAATTATCTTATCGATACGTAGAGACACCTTTCAGAAAGCAAGGACTTAAAGCGTTTGCTATTAAGAAGAGATTTAAACCTCAATTTATAAGAACTGTGGTAACAATTATATTAGCATTACCACTTATTCTGATACTTGCAGGTGCATTTGATAAATTAGGTAAAGATAAAATTTCTGATAAAGCACAATCATTTAATACAAATGAAAATGACAAATATCTCATCCATATGTTGCCTATTGATGACATTACGCTTACGAATGATGGAAAAACAAAAGAAGGTAAGAATGAGGATGAAGTGTATTCTGATATTAAACCATTACTAATCGGGGACTCGGTCATGGTCGATATTGGTGAACAGTTTAAATCTAGAGTTCCGAAGGCAAATATTGATGGTAAAGTGGGGCGAAACTTGTATCAAGCACTTCCATTAGTAGATAGCAATTATAAGAATTATAGTAAATCTTCTGACCAAGTTGTTTTAGAATTAGGTACTAATGGGGATTTCTCAAAAGAGCAATTAGATGATCTAATTGATAAATTTGGAAAAGCTCAAGTCTACCTTGTTAATACGAGAGTGCCAAGATCATATGAAGGCCATGTGAATCAGTTAATGGCAAATGCTGCTAAAAGTCATAAGAATGTAAAACTTGTTGATTGGTACAAACGTTCAGAAGGGCATACAGAGTACTTTGCTCCAGATGGTATACATCTTGAAAATAGCGGTGTCGAAGCTCTAACAGATGAAATATTGAAAAATATGAAAAAGAAATAGGTTTAATGAGAAACTAGTTTGACGTTAATCAGCTAACGTTGGGCTAGTTTCTTTTTATGTAATTAAAGGTATAAAGAAACTAGATATTGTAGAATTTATTTTCAAAAATTAATAGGGAAAAAGGTCAAAAAATAAGTGTAAATTGTTGAATATTGATGAAAGAGGGTCTATAATATAATTAAGGTCAAAGAAAGTCAAAGTCAAAAAACATTTGCTTTAGACCTATTTACTCTAAATAAATAGAGGTGAAAAAATTGGATATTAATCAAATGACTTACGCTGTTCAAGGCGCTTTACAAAAAGCAGTCGAAATCAGTAAAGAATATGAATTACAAAATATTGAAAATGAAGCACTTCTAAAAGCAACATTAGAAGAAAGTGAAAGTTTATTCAAAAGTGTATTAGAAAGAGCAAATATTGATGTCGATCAATTAACGAAAGCTTATGAAGATAAATTAAAAAATTATCCATCAGTACAAGGAGATAATGTACAATACGGACAATATATTAGTCCGAAAGCCAATGAATTATTAAATAAAGCAGAAACATATATGAAAGAATATGAAGACGAATTCATTTCTATGGAACATATATTACGTGCTGCTATGGACATTGATCAAACAACGCAACAATTTATTGGTAATAAAGCAGAAGTTATCAAAGAAATTATCACAAAAGTAAGAGGGGGAAATCATGTGACAACTCAAAATCCAGAAGTAAACTACGAAGCTTTAGAAAAATATGGTCGTGACTTAGTAGAAGAAGTTCGACAAGGTAAAATGGATCCTGTGATTGGTAGAGACGAAGAAATTCGTAATACAATTCGAATTTTAAGTCGAAAAACTAAAAACAATCCTGTATTAATCGGAGAACCAGGTGTAGGTAAAACTGCCATCGTAGAAGGTTTAGCACAACGTATCGTTAAAAAAGACGTGCCTGAATCATTACTAGATAAAACGATTTTCGAACTCGATTTAAGTGCCTTAGTCGCTGGTGCGAAATATAGAGGTGAATTTGAAGAACGTCTCAAAGCAGTACTTAAAGAAGTGAAAGAATCAGAAGGTCGTATTATTCTATTTATAGATGAAATTCACATGTTAGTCGGCGCTGGTAAAACTGAGGGCGCAATGGATGCAGGAAACATGTTGAAACCAATGTTAGCACGTGGTGAATTGCATTGCATTGGTGCAACAACGTTAAATGAATATAGAGAATATATTGAAAAAGATTCTGCCTTAGAGCGTCGTTTCCAAAAAGTAGGTGTCAGCGAACCAGATGTTGAAGATACAATTTCAATCTTACGTGGTTTAAAAGAACGTTATGAAGTGTATCATGGTGTTCGTATCCAAGACCGTGCGCTAGTCGCTGCGGCTGAATTATCAGATCGTTATATTACTGATCGATTCTTACCTGATAAAGCGATTGATTTAGTAGACCAAGCTTGTGCGACAATTCGTACTGAAATGGGCTCTAATCCAACTGAATTAGACCAAGTTAATCGTCGTGTAATGCAGTTGGAAATTGAAGAAAGCGCATTGAAAAATGAATCTGATAATGCAAGTAAACAACGACTACAAGAACTACAGGAAGAGCTTTCTAATGAAAAAGAAAAACAAGCATCATTACAATCTCGTGTAGAACAAGAAAAAGAAAAAATAGGTAAATTACAACAAAAACGAGCTGAATTAGATGAAAGTAGAAAAGCCCTCGAAGATGCACAAACAAATAACAACCTTGAGAAAGCTGCAGAATTACAATACGGTAAAATTCCACAATTAGAGAAAGAATTAAGAGAGTTAGAAGATGTCTTCCAAGATGAAACAGGTGAAGACAGCGACAGAATGATTCGTGAGGTTGTATCTGATGAAGAAATTGGCGATATTGTAAGTCAATGGACAGGTATTCCAGTCTCTAAACTTGTAGAAACTGAAAGAGAGAAATTATTGCACCTTGGCGATATTCTTCATAAACGTGTCGTTGGCCAAGACAAAGCAGTAGACTTGGTTTCTGATGCAGTAGTTAGAGCACGTGCAGGTATCAAAGATCCAAATAGACCTATTGGTAGCTTCTTATTCTTAGGACCAACAGGTGTAGGTAAAACTGAATTAGCTAAATCACTTGCTGCTTCACTATTTGATTCTGAAAAACACATGATTCGAATTGATATGAGTGAATACATGGAGAAACATGCAGTCTCTCGTTTAATTGGTGCTCCTCCAGGCTATGTTGGTCATGATGAAGGCGGACAATTAACTGAAGCAGTTAGACGAAATCCTTATTCAGTTATTTTATTAGATGAAGTAGAAAAAGCGCACAGCGATGTCTTTAATGTGCTACTTCAAATATTAGATGAAGGTCGACTTACTGACTCTAAAGGACGTAGTGTTGATTTCAAAAATACAATCATCATCATGACAAGTAATATTGGATCACAAGTGTTACTTGAAAACGTTAAAGACGCTGGAGAAATTAGCGAAAGTACTGAGAAAGCGGTAATGGATAGCTTACATGCTTATTTCAAACCTGAAATCTTAAACCGTATGGATGATATTGTATTATTTAAACCATTATCAGTTAGTGATATGAGTATGATTGTCGATAAAATCTTAACTCAATTAAACATTAGATTATTAGAGCAACGAATCTCAATTGAAGTATCTGATAAAGCTAAAAAATGGCTAGGTGAAGAGGCTTATGAACCACAATTCGGTGCCAGACCATTAAAACGTTTTGTTCAAAGACAAATCGAAACACCACTTGCCCGCATGATGATTAAAGAAAGTCTACCTGAAGGTACAACAATTAAAGTAGATTTAAATTCTGACAATGAATTACAATTTGACGTTGAAAAAGCAGAAAATATTTAATGAAATAGAATGAATCAAACAAAGATCCAAGAAAGTGTGTGCAAGTCACCTTCTTGGATTTATTTTTTATTAAAGGATATTAATTTAAACGGCAGGGGTTTTGTAGTAGTATATATTTATACTTTTATTTTGTAATAATACACGAATGTATTTATATATCACTCATTAAATTAAAGGAGAAGACAACATGAAAATCAACACTAATTTTAACAACAACATTATACCTTATGACTATGCTGCAGGCGCACAACCGGTTGACTTAATTAACAATAATCCTATTAAATCATTTCCATTTAATGTAGTAGACTTGCCACCAGGTACACAATATATTGCTTGGACTTTAATTGATTATGATGCTGTTCCAGTATGTGGTTTCCCATGGATTCACTGGGTCGTGGCTAACGTGAGTGTCAATAGCGATACAATCGATATTGTTGAAGACTTTTCTAGAATTAAAAGTGACTTTGTACAAGGTAAGAACAGCTTTGCAACAGGTTTATTGGATGAAGATTTTTCAGAGATTGAAAATCATTATGTAGGACCTACGCCTCCAGATAAAGATCATTACTATGAACTTGTAGTTTATGCTTTAAGTGACAAGCTTAACTTGAAAAATGCTTTCTATTTAAATGAATTATTGCATCAAGTAGATTCTAAATTATTAGATAAAGCAAAAATTAATTTAGTAGGAAGAAAAGTTTAATGAAGCACCAACATTAATGACTTTATGAATGATTTAATAAGCTGTATTTGTTAAAAATAAAATAGAGTAAAAAAAGACGAGGTACGTTTGACACTGATGTCAACGTATCTCGTCTTTTATTCATGATGTTATGATTCGTATTGATCTGAACCTTTACTTGGTTTCATGATAGCACCAAAAATTGCTACAAAAATTGTAAACACAACAGCCATAATAATAGGGTTAATTACATTTAATGCTGGACCACTGTTTAGACTGTTTAATACAAAGTTTACCATTTCTAGCAATAATACTGCCCATATAAATGTCATGAGGTATTTCATTTGATTTGACCTCCGCTTTTATAATCGATATCTCTATTTTAAGTGAAATATTTAAATTTGTATAGTGTAAATCAATGCTTAACACATACATTGTAGCAATTTTGTTGTGACTGATGTTTTTAAAATGATTGAGTGTTGCATAGGCATTTTAAAAATTAAAATTGAAATAATATTGAAGCGGATACTTTTTTAAGTGTATAAATATAGGCCTTTAACCAACGAGGAAAAGTGAATCTACTTGAGTTTAAAAACAAGTATGTGTTAAATTAATACCTGGTATTAAAAATTTATTTAAGAAGGTGTACGACCATGAACGTGGGTATTAAAGGTTTCGGCGCATACGCTCCGGAAAACATTGTAGACAATGCCTATTTTGAGCAATTTTTAGAAACATCCGATGAATGGATTTCTAAAATGACTGGTATTAAAGAAAGACATTGGGCAGATGAAGATCAAGACACATCTGACTTAGCATATAACGCAAGTATTAAAGCAATTGAAGATGCAGGAATTCTACCTGAAGATATCGATATGATTATCGTAGCTACAGCTACAGGCGATATGCCATTCCCAAGTGTGGCTAATATTTTACAAGAGAGATTAGGAACTGGAAAGGTAGCCACAATGGATCAACTCGCTGCATGTTCTGGATTTATGTATTCAATGATTACAGCTAAACAATATATCCAATCTGGTGATTATAAAAATATTTTGGTTGTTGGTGCTGACAAATTATCTAAAATTACAGACCTTACAGACCGTTCAACAGCTGTGTTATTCGGTGATGGTGCCGGCGCAGTAGTGATGGGCGAGGTTTCTGAAGGTCGAGGTATCATCAGTTATGAAATGGGTTCTGATGGTAGCGGTGGAAAATACTTATATTTAGATAAAGAAACTGGTAAATTAAAAATGAATGGTAGAGAAGTATTTAAATTTGCTGTAAGAATAATGGGCGATGCCTCAACACGTGTTGTTGACAAAGCTGGTTTAACTTCAGATGATATCGATTTATTTATACCTCACCAAGCAAATATTCGAATTATGGAATCTGCAAGAGAAAGATTGGGTATAGAAAAAGAAAAGATGAGTGTTTCTGTTAATAAATATGGTAATACTTCAGCAGCTTCTATACCATTAAGTATTAACCAAGAATTGCAAAACGGAAAAATTAAAGATGACGATAATTTAGTCTTAGTTGGCTTCGGCGGTGGCTTAACTTGGGGCGCAATCGTTATCAAATGGGGAAAATAGGAGGATAACGTATGAATGAAAAAAACAGAGTTGTTATAACGGGTATCGGAGCCTTATCTCCTATCGGTAACGATGCTAAAACAACATGGGAAAATGCTTTAAATGGAGTTAATGGTATTGATAGAATTACACGTATTAATACTGATAATTATAACGTGCATTTAGCAGGTGAATTAAAAGACTTTAACATTGAAGATCATATAGATAAGAAAGAAGCGCGTCGTATGGACCGTTTCACACAATATGCAGTTGTTGCAGCAAGAGAAGCGGTACAAGATGCGAAATTAGATATCAATGATGATACAGCTGATCGTATTGGTGTATGGATTGGCTCAGGTATTGGTGGTATGGAAACATTTGAAACGGCACATACAACACTAGTCGAAAGAGGACCTCGTCGTGTGAGTCCATTTTTCGTACCAATGTTAATTCCTGATATGGCTACTGGACAAGTATCTATTGACTTAGGTGCTAAAGGGCCTAACGGTTCCACTGTTACAGCATGTGCGACAGGTACGAACTCAATCGGTGAAGCATTTAAAGTCATCCAACGTGGTGATGCTGATGCGATGATAACTGGTGGTACAGAAGCGCCAATTACTGACATGGCAATTGCTGGATTTAGTGCAAGTCGTGCTTTATCTACAAATGATGATAAAGAAACCGCATGTCGTCCATTCCAAGAAGGTCGTGATGGCTTTGTTATGGGTGAAGGCGCAGGAATCGTTGTCCTTGAATCATTAGAATCAGCTAAAGCACGTGGCGCAGAAATTTATGCGGAAATAGTAGGTTATGGTTCAACTGGAGATGCTTATCATATTACTGCACCAGCGCCAGAAGGTGAAGGCGGTTCAAGAGCAATGCAAGCTGCTTTAGATGATGCAGGAATCGAAGCGAAAGATGTTCAATACTTAAATGCACACGGCACAAGTACGCCAGTAGGTGACTTATATGAAGTTAAAGCAATCCAAAATACTTTTGGAGACGCTGCTAAAACATTAAAAGTAAGTTCAACTAAATCAATGACTGGTCACTTATTAGGTGCAACAGGTGGAATTGAGGCTATCTTCTCAGCCTTATCTATCAGAGACTCTAAAGTAGCACCTACAATTCATGCTGTGACACCAGATGAAGAATGTAATTTAGATTTCGTTCCTAATAAAGCTGAAGATTTAGAAATTACTTATGCGATGAGTAACAGCTTAGGCTTTGGTGGACACAACGCAGTGTTAGTATTTAAGAAATTTGAAGACTAATTGAATATAAATAAAAATCTTCAAGTGGGTTTATAGATGACGCACTTGAAGATTTTTTATATTGAAAATGAAATAACAATAGCTAAAACGAAATATAAGAGATTAATGAGTAATATAGGGTACTGGATAGTTGAATCCAGTGCCGCTTTTGTGGTTTATAGAGCTGATCTAAGTTTTGTTCCAAATGAGTGAAGTGTTTCAGTATGTATATATTTAAAAATATAATTCGCACATCTTTTTTATTTTGATAAACATTATAGAAATTAAGAAAACAAATTATCAGAAATTTCTAAAAATTAACTTGTAATATAAATTTTTAATAGTAAACTAAAACAAACAACTAAGAATTAGCAGGAGGGGAATTGGATGAGAAAATACTTTAAGTATTTAACTCTAGTTTTAATTATTATATTAGTACTAAGTGGCTGTGGAAAAGGCAAACAACAAGACGCTTCTAATGATGAAAGTAAAACTGATACTTCTGAACATAAAGGCGGTACATTAAAAGTTGGTATGCCTGCTGCACCTACTGGCGTTTATTCATCAATTTTAAGTTCTGATCACACAGATGCTACAGTTGAAGGTTATTTTAATGAAAATGTCATTAAAGTTGATAAAAAAGTTAAACCTAAACCTTTTATTGCTTCATGGAAAGATATTGACCCAGGTAAAAAAATTGAATTTAAGATTAAAAAAGGTATCAAATGGCATGATGGTAATGAATTGACAATAGATGATTGGATTTACACTTTAGAAGTGTTAGCAAATAAAGATTATTCAGGAAGTTACTATCCATCTGTAGAAAATATTAAAGGTGCCAAAGAAATGCACGATGGTAAAGCAGATCATATTAGTGGTATTAAGAAGAAAGATAATTATACTATGGAGGTTACATTTGATAAGAAGAAAGTTAATTATTTAACTGGATTTATATCTGGGCCTCTGTTAAGTAAGAAATATTTAAGCGATGTCCCTGTAAAAGATTTAGCTAAGTCAGATAAAATTCGTAAGCATCCTATTGGTATTGGACCGTATAAAGTTAAGAAAATTGTTCAAGGTGAAGCGATTCAATTAGAACGTTTTGATGATTATTGGCAAGGTAAACCAGCTTTAGACAAAATTGAAATAAAAGTAATCGATCAACCACAAATGATTAAAGCTTTGGAAAAAGGCGATATTGATTTAGTGAATGAAGCTACGGCGCCAATGGCTAAAGAAGCTAAAAAGTCTAAAGAAAAAATTAAAGTTTTATCTACGCCAAGTCTTGATTATGCAGTTATTGGTTTTGTATCACATGATTATGATAAAGCTAAGAATAAAACTGGTGAAGTTCGTCCAAAATATGAAAGTAAAGAACTTAGACAAGCTTTACTTTATGCAATTGATAGAAAAAAATGGATTAATGCATTCTTCAATGGTTATGGAACTGAAATCAATTCATACGTTCCTTCAACAGAATGGATTGCAGCTGATTCAAAAGATTTAAAAGAATATAAATATGATCCTGAGAAAGCTAAAAAGATTCTAGATAAACTTGGTTATAAAGATAAAGATGGTGATGGATTTAGAGAAGATCCTAAAGGTAAACCATTTGTTATTAATCTTAAACATTATGCTGGTTCAAACCCAACATTTGAACCAAGAACTGCAGCAATTAAAGATTTCTGGGAAAAAGTTGGTCTAAAAACTAAAGTTAAATTAGTAGAGTTTGGAAAATATAATGATGATTTAGCTAATGCCTCTAAAAATATGGAAGTGTACTTTAGAACTTGGGCAGGTGGAACTGATCCAGATCCATCTGATTTATACCATACTGATAGACCAATGAATGAAATGAGAACAGTTCTTCCAAAATCAGATAAGCTTTTAGATGATGCTTTAGATTTTGACAAGGTTGGTAAAGATGAGAAAAAACGTAAAGAACTATATGTTCAATGGCAAAAATATATGAATGAAGAGTTGCCTGCTTTACCAATGTTACAAATGAAATCTATAGGTATAGTTAATGATAAAGTTCGTAACTATGATATAGAAATTGGTAGTGACAAAGATTTATATCAATTAACGAAGGTTAATTAAAATGAGCTAAACCTCGACGATTTGTCGGGGTTTATTTTTAAAGGGGGGATATGATGACGAATCATCTTTTAGAAGTTAAAGAACTTGAGACATCTTTATTTATAAATAAACAATGGTATCCTACAGTCGATAAAGTAAGTTTTAAATTAGAGAAAGGTGAAGTTTTAGGTGTAGTGGGTGAATCAGGTTGCGGTAAATCAATATTGAATAAGTCAATTATTAAGTTATTGCCAGATAAAATATCGAAAATTACACATGGTGAAGTTATTTTTGAAGGAAAACGCATAGATGAATATAACGAGAGTGATTTTCTAAAAATTAGAGGTAATGATATAGGAATGATATTCCAAGAACCTATGACAGCATTAAATCCTGTATTCAAAATAAAAAACCAAATCATTGAGAGTATATTAGTACATCAAAAGAAATCTAAAAAAGAGGCGTATCAAGAAGCTAAAGATTTATTGTTAAAAGTTGGAATTTCCAGGCAAGAGGAAGTTCTAAATAGTTATCCTCATCAACTTTCAGGAGGAATGAGACAACGAGTAATGATAGCAATGGCAATTAGTTGCTCTCCAAAATTACTAATAGCTGACGAACCTACTACAGCATTGGATGTGACTATACAGGCTCAAATTTTAGATTTATTAAAGAACATTCAAAAAGATACTCAGATGTCCATCATATTAATTACTCATGATTTAAGTGTCGTTTCAGAATTCTGTGACAAAGTAATGGTTATGTATGCGGGCCAAATTGTAGAGTATGGAAATCTTAAAGAAATTTTGGAAAATCCTAAGCACCCATACACTAAAAAATTATTGAGAACTATTCCTACATTAGATAGTGAAAGAGAAAGATTAGAAACGATAGAAGGAATAGTGCCATCTATCACGGAATTTCAGTTTAATAATTGTAGATTTGCAAATCGATGTGACGAAAAATTAGATATTTGTAATAGTATATGTCCAAGTATGAGTAATATAAATGACACTTTAGTGCGATGTCATTTATTCGATAGACAAAGTGAGGCAGAACATCATGAATAACCTATTAGAAGTAAAAAATGTCAAAAAATACTATGAATTAAAGACAGGTATATTTAAAAATAAACAATATGTTAAAGCTGTTGATGACATCTCTTTTTCTATTAAGAAAGGTCAAACATTCGGTTTAGTAGGTGAATCAGGTTGTGGTAAATCCACAATTGGTAAAACTATTGTTAGATTGGATACGGTTACGAGTGGTCAAATTAAATTAGACAATAAAGATATTACATACTTGAAAGGTAAAAAATTAAGAGAAGCTAGACAAGATTTTCAAATGATATTTCAAGATCCCTACGCTTCTTTGAATCCTATGCAGATGGTAGGAAATATTGTTGCTGAGCCTTTATTAAATTACAAGAAAATGAGTAAAGAAGAAGTTAAAGCAGAGGTAATGCATTTACTCAATTGTGTAGGCCTTAGTGAAGAAGCATATTATAAATATGCTCATGAATTTTCCGGTGGTCAAAGACAACGTATAGGAATAGCAAGAGCTATAGCTTTGCGCCCTAAATTAATAGTTGCTGATGAACCAGTGAGTGCATTAGATGTATCAGTTCAATCACAAGTGTTAAACATTTTGAAAGACTTACAAGATGAATTTAAACTTAGTTATCTATTTATAGCTCATGATTTAAGCGTTGTAAAGCATATAAGTGATGTTATAGGAGTGATGTATTTAGGTCATATGGTTGAAATAGCTTCTCATAAAAATATTTACAATAAGCCTTTACATCCTTATACTCAAGCACTTATTTCTTCAATTCCACAATTTAATCAAGAAAAAAAGAACAGAGTTATTTTACAGGGTGAGTTACCTTCACCTAGTAATCCTCCTAGTGGTTGTCCATTTCAAACAAGATGTCCATTAGTTCAAGATAAATGTAAAAGAGAAAAACCTCAACTAAGAGAAGTAATAAACGGTCATAAAGTCGCTTGTTTTTATCCTAAAAGTGTGGGGAGTGAAGCTAATGGTTAAATTAATACTTAAACGATTAGGATTAATGATTCCTTTGCTTATTTTAATTTCTATGGTTGTGTTTTCATTGGCAATCATACAACCGGGAGATCCATTTTCTGGACAGCAAGGCCCAAACATTAAGCAAGAAGCTCTTGATGCGCAAAGAGAAAAGTTAGGACTAAATGATTCTATACCAAAGCAATATATAAGATGGGCAAATAATATTGTTCATGGTAATTTTGGAGAATCGATTAAATATAAAAGACCAGTAATGGATTTAATTAAAGAAAGGTTACCTAACACGATTCTTTTAGGTGCAATGTCCCTTATTATTACATATATAATTTCTTTCACATTAGGAATTATTTCAGGTAGATATGCATATACAATTAGTGATTATTCAATTCAAATATTTAACTATATCATGTTAGCAATTCCTTCCTTTATAGCTGGAGTATTTGCAATTTTCTTCTTTGCATTTCAATTGAATTTATTTCCATTTCAAGGGTCTGTAGATATCAATGTACAAGAGGGAACACTATCGTATTATATAAACAAGATATATCACACAATTTTACCTGCAGCGACATTGGGATTACTTTCTACAGCAGGCTATATACAATATTTACGTAACGATATTATTGAAAACTCCCAAAAGGATTATGTCTTAACTGCACAATCAAAAGGTCTTTCTACCAATAGAATTTATATCAAACATATTTTGAGAAACTCATTAATTCCTATTATTACATTTTTAGGAGCAGATATTGTCAGTATTTTAGGTGGTGCAGTCATTACAGAAACTATATTTTCATACAATGGAATAGGAAAATTATTTTTAGAATCTGTGACAGGTCAAGATTATCCGGTAATGATGGCAATGACATTATTTTTCTCATTTTTAGGATTATTAGGTAACTTAATTTCAGACATTACGTATGGTCTAGTTGATCCAAGAATACGAAGTAATTAAATGAGAGGATGATTATCTTGAAGAAAAAATCTTATTCGCCATTTACAATATCTTTAAGAAAGTTTTGTCACAATAAACTAGCTATGATTTCACTTACTTTTCTTATATTAATAGCAATTATTTCAATCATTGCGCCTCTGATCGCACCTTTACCAATAAACAAACAAGATTTATTAAATATTAAAGGTGATATGTCAGTTGAAAATCTATTAGGTACTGATGCTGGAGGGAGAGATAATTTTAGTAGATTGTTGTATGCTGGAAGAATTTCTCTAGCTATTGGTTTTACTTCAACTATAGGTATGCTCGTAATAGGGATAACTATTGGTGTAATTTCAGGCTATTTTGGTGGGATTTTAGACACTATATTAATGAGGGTTACGGAGTTTGTTATGTTATTTCCATTCTTAATTTTTGCAATTGTTTTAAATGCAGCATTAGGAGATAAAATTAAGAATCCATATGGCTCAGCCATCATTTTAGTATTTGTAATTATTATACTTAGTTGGGGAGGCATCGCTAGATTAGTAAGAGGTAAGGTGCTACAAGAAAAAGAAAATGAGTACTTTTTAGCAGCACAATCTATAGGTACACCTACATACAAGATTATATTAAAACATTTGCTCCCCAATATTTTAAGTGTAGTTATTGTACAAGCAACATTAACGTTTGCTGGAATGATAGTTGTCGAATCTGGACTTAGTTTCTTAGGTTTTGGTATAAGCAAATCAATACCTTCTTGGGGTAATATGCTAAGTGATGCTCAAGAAGGGGATGTATTAAGTAGTAAGCCGTGGATTTGGATGCCCCCAGCTTTGATGATTACACTCACTATACTAAGTATTAACTTTGTAGGTGAAGGTCTTAAAGATGCATTTAATCCTAAGGGAAGAAAATAATAAATTAATCATAAATAAATGGTACTGGAGTAGTTGTTCCAGTACCATTTATATTGTAGTTATCTTTTACGTCCTAATCCCATTGCTTTTTCCATTTTTTTCAATGTTTTAAATGAAGCTTTATGTGCTTTGTCTCTACCTTTATCTAAGATGTCATCTAACTCATCTGAATTATAAAAGCTTTCATATTTTTCTTGGAAATTAATAAGGAATTCTTTAACGATTTCAGCTAAGTCGCCTTTAAATTTACCATAGCCTTCGCCTTCGTATCTTGCTTCAATATCTTTAATAGGTTCATCAGTTAAACCAGAATAAATTGATAATAAATTAGAAACGCCAGGTTTATTATCTCGGTCGAATTTAATAACACCGTCAGAGTCTGTTACAGCACTTTTGATTTTTTTAGCAGCCACATTTGGCTCATCTAAAAGTGAAATAAAGTTTTTCTGATTATTATCACTTTTACTCATTTTCTTAGTAGGGTCTTGTAAACTCATTACGCGCCCGCCAACCTTAGGCATACGGATTTCTGGTTTTACTAAAATATCGTTATAACGACTATTAAAACGGTCTACTAAGTTACGTGTAAGTTCCATATGTTGTTTTTGGTCGTCTCCTACTGGAACGATATTTGTATTATAAATAACGATATCGGCTGCCATTAAAGGAGGATAAGTTAATAAACCTGCTGGTACACCATCGACACGTTTTTGAGCTTTATCTTTAAACTGTGTCATACGTTCAAGTTCACCTATTGAAGCAATTGTTGTAAGCATCCAACCAGCTTGCACGTGCGCAGGAACTTCAGATTGAATAAAGAGTGTTGATTTATCTGAATCAATTCCCGTTGCTAAATATATTGCTGCTAATTGTCGAATTTGTTTACGTAATTTCAAACGATCTTGTGGTACTGTAATGGCGTGTTGATCAACGATACAGAAAAAACAATCATAGTCATCTTGTACATCTACGAATTGTTTTAGTGCACCTATATAATTGCCAATAGTAGGAATACCACTCGGTTGAATTCCTGAAAATAAAGTTTCCATATTAGATGCCTACTTTCTAATTAATATTGTTTAGATAACATTATAACAGTATTTCGTTAAATTGTAAGTTGTGTTAGAATATTAGTATATTTGGGTATACACAATATACAAATTAATTATTTGATGAATTTCAAGATTTCTCAGAAAAATTAGGATTTTCTCATTTAATTTTAATCTTAGGTGGTTATACTATTAAGTGTAAGATTAAGAAAGCTTAAAAATTCAATTTCTTAAATCGATAATTATATTAAAAATAATGAATTTAATTCATTCAATAGGAGAGTGAGATGTATGGTAACATTATTTACTTCACCAAGTTGCACATCTTGCCGTAAAGCGAAAGCATGGTTACAAGAACATGACATTCCATATACGGAGCGTAACATTTTTTCTGAACATTTAACAATTGATGAAATTAAACAAATTTTAAAAATGACTGAAGACGGAACTGATGAAATTATTTCAACTCGTTCTAAAACATATCAAAAATTGAATGTAGACATTGATTCTTTACCTTTACAAGATTTATATTCTATCATTCAAGATAACCCAGGTTTATTACGTCGTCCTATTATTTTAGATGACAAACGTTTACAAGTTGGATACAACGAGGATGAAATTAGACGTTTCTTACCAAGAAAAGTTCGTACGTTCCAATTACAAGAAGCTCAACGTTTGGTTGACTAATAACCAATATAACTATGTGATTTAATCACTTTACTAAAAGATTCAAAACAACACTATTCATTGTTGATAGTGTTGTTTTTTGCATGTTGCGACTTATTATTGACGGATGGTTTTTTGGCGTCAAAATAGGGAATATGTTAATATGAATATCCAAATGAAAATAGTTAAATTTAATCAAACAAATAGATTGTAATTTACGTTCCGTTCTAATACAATATGATTACTATTCATCGACTGTAAGGAGTGAGATGATATGAGAATAGAACGCGTTGATGATACAACAGTTAAATTGTTTATAACATACAGCGACATTGAAGCACGTGGTTTTAACCGTGAAGATTTATGGACTAACCGTAAACGTGGCGAAGAATTCTTCTGGTCAATGATGGACGAAATTAATGAAGAAGAAGATTTTGTGGTAGAAGGTCCTTTATGGATTCAAGTACATGCTTTCGAAAAAGGTGTGGAAGTTACCATCTCTAAATCTAAAAATGAAGATGCAATGAACATGTCTGATGAAGATACAAATGATCAGTTTGATGATCAAGTTAATGAATTACTAGCTCAAACCTTAGACGGTGAAGATAATTTAGAAGAGTTATTTGAACAACGCAGTCAACAGAAGAAAGCAGAACAAAAAGCTAATCATGAACGTACTCAAAAACGTTCAAATGTTAGAACAGTAATTGTTAAATTTGACGATTTAGAACATGTCATTAATTATGCATATCACAATAACCAAAATACGAGTGAATACGAAGATTTATTATATATGATTAATAATCAGTATTATTATTCAATCTATTTTGATGACTCTGTTTCTCAAGAAGCCATTAATGATAGCTATAGTCAATTATTAGAATTTGCTTATCCTACTGATAAGACAGAAGTTTATTTAAATGACTACGCTAAAATCATCATGAGTCATAATGTTACTTCTCAAGTTCGTAGATATTTTACTGACGCAGAAGAATAATTAGAGTTCTTTTACAAGGTGCCTGATAAAGGTGCCTTTTTTTAATTTTTAAAAGTAAAAATACCTACAACCTCGTTGTAATATATGAGGTGAAGAGATGTTAGTAGCAATTGGTGAAAATAATCAAAGAATTTTAGCTAAAAATGCATCAAAAAAACAAATGTATGTGTGTCCACATTGTCAATCCGAAGTCGTGTTTCGACGTGGAGAGAAAGTCATTCCTCATTTTGCACATAAAGTAAAAGGTTCTAGACCGTGCTATAAAAACGAAACGTATGAACATTATCAAACAAAAATATTATTAGCTCAGAAATTTGAGAAATTAAATCATCATGTACAAATTGAGCCTTATTATGGTGGGGTATATCAATATCCTGATTTAGTTATTGATAATAAATATGCTATAGAAGTCCAATTTTCTAGAATAAGTGTAAATGAAATTATGAAAAGAACTAGAGGGTTAGAAAGCATTGGATTAAGCGTTTATTGGTTGATTAGTGATATGGTAATCAAAAAGAACATCATGAAACTTAATCAATTTCAAGCTACATTTATTAACCCTATGAGTCGGACACTTTTCACATGGAGTATCGACAAAGCAGAATTGGTAATCTATAGACATCTTCAAAATATTGGTGGGAAAAAATTTGTAGCTAAAAGTTATACATCAAATTTAACAACGCTTTTTAATAAAAGTAATCATAGACATTATAAAGTCTACCAATTAACCAGAGCCAAAATTTTAAACTACATTAAGCAATGTAGATGGAAAAATTCAGTATTAGAGCCAACTTTAAGTGCAATGTATCAATTACGAATGAATGATGAAAAAGTTTGCGATAGATTAGGATTTATTTTTGAAAATCAAATATACATCGAAACACATCCTATTGAATGGCAGCTTCAATATTTATTACTAAGACGAGATTTTAAGAGTTATGAAGCGTGTCAATTATTGATGGGGAAAGTTAAATTCAGGTGTTTTGCATGCTATAGGTACAACAAATTCACAGTATTGAAGAATCTAGTAAACGAATTTGAGAAAATGTATTTTATTAAATGCTTAAACGTGCAAAAGTAGTGCTAAAATGAGAAAATTAAGCTATTGATATAATCAAGGAGGTTTACTTTATGAGTCAACAATTAACAAGAGAAGAACAGGAACGTAAATATCCTGAATATACATGGGATTTAACTACAATTTTCAAAGATGATAATGCTTTCGAAGAAGCCTTTAAAGAAGTTGAAAATGAAATAGGTAAAGAAGAGCAGTTTAAAGGTCACTTAGGAGATAGTCCTGAAACGCTATACAACGCATTAGCGTTTGAAGATGAATTAGGAACTAAACTGGAAAAAGTTTATGTCTATGCACACCTTAAACAAGACCAAGATACTGCTAATGATAAATATACTGGATTAGAAGCACGTGCACATCAATTGGTAATTAAATATAGTTCTGCGTGGAGCTTTTTAGTGCCTGAAATACTTCAAATTGATGAATCTACAATTGAATCTTTTGTTTCATCTTACGATAAATTAAAACGTTACGAGTTTGATTTGAAACTCATCAATGAAAAACGTCCACATATTTTAGATGCGAATACAGAAAAATTATTAACAGAAGCACAAGATGCTTTATCAACGCCTTCAAATGTTTATGGCATGTTTAGTAATGCAGATTTAGAATTTGAAGACGCAATTGATAAAGATGGGAATGCACATTCACTCACTCAAGGTACATTTATCAAATATCTTGAGTCAGACGATCGTCATTTAAGAGAATCAGCTTTTAGAAATGTATACAAAGCTTACGGCTCACATAATAATACATTAGGTGCAACATTAGCAGGTGAGGTGAAGAAAAATGTGTTTAATGCTAGAACACATAACTATAACTCTGCTCGTGAACGCGCATTAAGTAATAATCATATACCAGAAGAAGTATACGATAACTTAGTTAAAACAGTGCACAAATATCTTCCGTTGTTACACAGGTATACGAAATTAAGAAAAGAGTTATTAGGTATTGAAGACTTAAAAATGTATGATTTATATACTCCTCTAGTTAAGGATGTAAAATTTGAAATGCCTTATGAAGAAGCTAAATCATGGATGCTAAAAGCTTTAGAACCAATGGGTGAAGAATACTTAAATGTAGTTAAAGAAGGTTTAGAAAATCGATGGGTTGACGTATATGAAAACAAAGGTAAACGCTCTGGAGGATACTCATCTGGTGCGCATTTAACGAATCCTTTTATTTTATTAAATTGGTCTAATACTGTTTCTGATTTATACACATTAGTACATGAGTTTGGTCATTCAGCACATAGTTATTTTAGTCGTCAAAATCAACCATCAAATTTAAGCGATTATACAATTTTCGTTGCTGAAGTAGCATCTACATGTAATGAAGCATTACTAAGCGATTATATGGATAAGCATTTAGACGATGAGCGTCGTTTACTTTTATTAAATCAAGAATTAGAACGTTTCAGAGCAACGTTGTTCCGCCAAACTATGTTTGCTGAATTTGAACATAAAATTCACCAAATTGAAGAAGCTGGGGAACCACTTACACCGACTCGTATGAATGAAGAATACGCGAAGCTTAATAAGCAATACTTTGGCGATGCTGTTGAAACAGATGAAGATATTAGTAAAGAATGGTCTCGTATTCCACACTTTTATATGAATTATTATGTATATCAATACGCTACTGGTTATAGTGCAGCACAAAGTTTAAGCCATCAAATTTTAACAGAAGGTAAGCCGGCAGTTGAAAGATATATTAATGAATTCTTGAAAAAAGGTAGTTCAAATTATCCTATTGATATCTTGAAAAATGCGGGTGTAGATATGACTACTCTTAAACCAATTGAAGAAGCATGTGAGGTATTTGAACAAAAATTAGACGCTTTTGAAAAACTTATGAAAGCTTAACATGATTGAATTCGCTTACAATTTGAACAGATTGTGACAATTTAAATTTATAATTAATCAAAGGTTGAAAAGGGGTATGTACCGTGTTATATTATGAACATGAAATTAATCACATAACAAACATACCCCTTTGTTTGAAGTGAAAAATTTCTCCCATCCCCTTTGTTTAGCGTCGTGTAATCAGACACGGCGTTTTTTTATGTTTAAATTTAAATCGCTAACTTTTGCATGTGTAAAATATACATTTTATATGCATAAAAGGGTATAAGAATACTCGTATATAGATATGAAAAAGGACGACTAGAAAATTAGTCGTCCTTTTTCATATCTATGATTCGATTAACACTGAGGCATTTTGGATTTCCAAAAATCGCCTTCAGGATACTGTAATTTCTCAACCTTTTGTTGCAGTGATAGTTTTTTTAATTCTTTATTTAATAATTTTTCTGGCCATTCGTATATAGTTAATAATTCTTCCATTGTAACTAATTGTTTCTTTTGAATATATTGTTCTAATTTAGGCGGAAGATTCTTTTCGATAGGTTTGCCCATTAACTCATTAATAATATAAGTATAAATATGGTATGGATATAAGCCTTCGACTTTTAAACCTTCTTCGTGCACATCTTCACTGAAGAAAACGAGAGAAGGCGCTTGTTCGATATCCATTTCGCGAGCAATATGAAGATCAACTTTTAAACTGTCTGTGAGTTTACTTTTTTGTAAATCTTCCTTGAAAACTTCATAATCTATGCCTGCATTTTTTATGCAATCACAAATCATGTCTTCTGTAATAATATCACGCTTAGGTATTATTTCATTCTGCATTAAATGAATGAATCTCTCAGCTCTTATACGACCTTGTAGTTCTGCAGCTTTATATGCAAGAGCGATATTATCGAAATCAGAAGTACTTTGAGCTTGACACTTTGTTAAAACCTTTAGAGATGGATTTAAGATATGTCTTACTCGGATATATTGATTATATTCAATTCTTAATTTAGATAAGATAGCTGATAATTTAAAACACTCTTTACTAAAAGGATCAAAAAATGAATAGATTTCTATTTTACTTACAGGTGACAGATTTGTCTCTTCACGACTCTTATTATCCATTATTCTTAATTCTTCAGCCATGTATATTCACCTACAATTATTTTTCGGAATTTACCATGTGATTAGCAGTTAAACGTAGTCTTTCGAATAAATAATCACCGACACCTGCAGGGAAGTTTGCATGTTGAATCGCTGTATGCATGTTTTCTAACCATGCATCACGTTCGTATTCAGTAATTGTAAATTCCATATGTCTTCTTTTTAACATAGGATGACCATGTTCTTGAGTATATAAGTCTGGTCCACCAAGAAACTGAGTTAAAAACTGCTTTTGTTTTCGACTTGTTTCACTAAAATCCCCTGGAAATAGATAGTTAATTCGTTCGTCTCTTTCGACTAGATAATAAAAGTGGTCAATCATTTGATACAATGCTTCTGGACCTACTATCTCATATGGTGTTTTAGACATAATATCACCGTGTTCCATTAATATATATCTAATATAACATGAATTTTTACATTTGAAAGTAATTTGCCCTTATGGGAAATCTCGTTATTCTTTGCTTGAATTTTGCTTTTCTTCAAAAAATCGTTGAACTTTATTTAACGGTTTCTCATGACTTAAATTAAACTCTTGAAGTAAATGATTAAACTTTTCATAACCTTCATCGTATGAATGAACTTCAAATTCAAGTTCATAATCGGTTTTACCTAGATATTCACTTTGGTCTAAAACTAAAAGTTCATTTTGAAATTGCGTTTCTAATCTATGAGTGGTAAGCGCTCCTAAAATGATAAGTTCTTTATCGGAAACGCCAAATTGATTTTCAATAATATCCCTTATGTCTTCAGGCAGTTGAGACAATGAGATTGTTGTATCTATTTTAGGAGAAATATTAATCGCGTGGTTATACTCGGTTAAACCAACTTTTGCAGGTACCTTTAAAGTCATTTCGTATTGATTGTCTTTAACTCTTATACGCAATGCTGATTGATGTTTCTTCAGTTTGAAATCATTCGTATCAATATAATAGTTCGTTTGAGTAAAGGGTTTATCATTTTCAAAATAAGTGTTACGAATTTGATGATATACGTTTTCATTTAAAATTTGCTTGAACTCAATTTCATTATTTGTTGCCATAATTAACACCTCGTTTAAACGCTTCTGAGTATTTCTAATTATGAAGAAAGTTCTTGTTAAATTAAAGTAATTTAATCATTGTAAGTAGCAATCTGAAATTTTTTTCTGTGATCCTTTTTTATCTGAAAATGAATTTAATATTTGCTAAGATTTCTAAAGTTGAAAATAAGTTGTGAAAATATGAATTTTAGTGAGTTGTACTATGATTTCTATGTAAGTTGTGGCGTGTTTTGTAAGTATATATTATGTTAAACTAGTATGGAATAAGGAGGAAGACAGGCATGCGTATTTATATAAATGAAATTAAAGTAGAAGAAGATGGCATTTATTGCTTCTCTGAGGATCCTACAGACGGATTAGAAGAAGTTGGACAAATGCTTGTTGACAGTGATAATTATGGTTTCGCATACATACTTGATGACGGCGAATCGTATTCTTATTTAATTTTTGTACAAGAGACATGGTCGATGTTACATGAAAATAGAGATAAGAAGGTTATCATAAATAATCATTTAGAATTAGAGCACTTCCAAGAAGAATTAGATTATATATTAGATAATATTGAAGGAAATAATAACTATGGTAAGGAGTTTGTTTTAGCTGTTGAAAAAACTTTCGAACTAGAGTGAAGCGGAGTGAAACAAAATGAACCAATGGGATCAATTTTTAACACCTTATAAACAAGCGGTAGATGAGCTAAAAGTAAAACTCAAAGGTTTACGTAAACAATATGAAGTAGGTGAAAACACGTCACCTATCGAGTTTGTTACAGGAAGAGTAAAACCAATATCAAGCATAATTGATAAAGCTAATAAAAGAGGTATTCCGTTTGACCGCTTACATGAAGAAATGTATGACATTGCTGGGTTAAGAATGATGTGTCAATTCGTAGATGATATTGATGTGGTAGTGGACATACTAAGACAGCGAAGAGACTTTAAGGTTATTGAAGAACGAGATTATATTCGTAATACAAAAGAGAGTGGTTATCGTTCTTATCATGTCATCATTGAGTATCCAATTGAAACGCTTAATGGACAAAAACATATCTTAGCAGAGATTCAAATTAGAACTTTAGCAATGAACTTCTGGGCAACAATAGAACATACGCTTCGTTACAAATATGATGGCGATTATCCTGATGAAATTCAACATCGTCTTGAAAGAGCTGCTGAAGCAGCATATTTACTTGATGAGGAAATGTCCGAGATTAAGGATGAAATTCAAGAGGCACAAAAATATTATACTCAGAAACGTGCCAAGAAACATGAAAATGACTAATGAGGTGTAAATGATGCGTTATACAATCCTAACTAAAGGTGATTCAAAATCGAATGCATTAAAACATAAAATGATTAATCATATGAAGGATTTTCAAATGGTAGAGGATAGTGAAAATCCCGAAATCGTCATATCTGTTGGTGGGGACGGCACGTTACTTCAAGCATTCCATCAATATAGTCATATGCTTTCAAAAGTTGCGTTTGTAGGTATACACACCGGTCATTTAGGATTCTATGCAGACTGGTTACCTCATGAAGTCGAGAAGTTAATTATTGAAATCAATAATTCTGAATTCCAAGTTATTGAATATCCTTTATTAGAACTTATCGTGAGATATAACGATAACGGTTATGAAACGCGATATCTTGCTTTAAATGAAGCCACCATGAAAACTGAAAATGGTTCAACATTAGTTGTGGACGTTAATATTCGTGGCAAACATTTTGAACGATTTAGAGGAGACGGGCTATGTATTTCAACACCTTCTGGTTCAACAGCTTACAATAAAGCTTTAGGAGGCGCGCTCATTCATCCATCATTAGAAGCGATGCAAATAGCTGAAATAGCTTCAATTAATAATCGTGTGTTTAGAACTGTGGGATCGCCTTTGGTATTACCAAAGCATCATACTTGTCTAATTATGCCTGTCAATCATGACACAATTAGAACAACAATTGACCACGTAAGTATTAAACATAAAAATGTAAATGCCATTCAATTTAGAGTAGCAAATGAAAAAGTAAGGTTTGCGAGATTTCGACCATTTCCTTTTTGGAAAAGAGTGCACGATTCATTTATCTCAAGTGATGATGAAAAATGATTTTCACTTATGTAATAAAGGAATTTGAAACAGTTAAATCTTTCTTACAGAGACATGATTACTCTAAAAAGACTATTAGCGCCATTAAACGTAATGGCGCTTTAATTGTAAATAAGCAGCCTGTAACCGTCAGGAAAGAAATGTCTTTTGGTGATCATTTAGAAGTCCATATGCCAATAGAGCAACCTAGTTCAAATTTAATCCCTTATCAAAAAGCATTGGAAATTATTTTCGAGGACGATTTTCTAGTTATAGTTAACAAACCTCAATATCAAAACTGTGCGCCTTCTAGAGAACATCCTCATGAGAGTTTAGTGGAGCAGGTGTTAGCATATCTAATCAATAAAGGCGAAAAGTCAAACCCGCACATAGTTACTAGGTTAGATCGAAATACGATGGGAATAGTTGTATTTGCTAAGTATGGACATGTCCATCATTTATTTTCAAAAGTTAAGTTTGAAAAGGAATATGTCTGTCTTGCATATGGTCGGACAAAATCAAAAGGTGTCATTGAAGCGCCTATAGCAAGGGATAATAAGAGTATTATTACTCGTAAAATTTCAAAAGATGGTAAATATGCTAAAACAAGTTACTACACATTAGTTCAAAAAGACAATGCGAGTTTGTGTAAAGTCAAATTACATACCGGACGTACGCATCAAATCCGTGTGCACTTTCAGCATATAGAGCACCCGATAGTTGGCGATGACTTATATGGAGGACACCATAGACAGATAAAAGGACAAAGTTTACAATGTTGTGCAGTTAAATTTCTTCATCCAATTTACAAAAATGAAATATCAATAAATATTGATTACAAACAATTAATTAATTTATTTAACATGCTATAATAAATATGCTTTGGAGGTGTAATGAATGTCTAACGACGCAGAGACTAAAGAGAATGTGCGTGAAGACGTATATAATGAAGAATTATTAGATAAATTATTAGATGAAAATGATATAGATCAGTTTAGAGATGAATTTTTATCTATGCACAATTACGAACAAAGTGAGTACTTTGAGGACACAGACGATAATAAAAGACAAAAAATATTTGAGTTTTTATCTCCGAAAGAAGTAGCAAATTTCTTCGATCAATTAGATATTGACGATGAAGATTACGAAGACCTTTTTGATAAGATTAATGCTACTTATGCGAGTCATGTTTTAGAAGAAATGTCTTATGATAACTCAGTAGATATTTTAAATGAGTTATCTAAGTCTAAAGTCGCTAGCTTACTTACACTAATGGACAAAGATGAAGCAAATGAGATAAAAGCTTTATTACATTATGAAGAAGATACCGCTGGCGGTATCATGACTACAGAGTATATTTCTCTTAAAACTACGACACCTGTTAAAGAAGCACTGATGCATGTTAAAGAACAAGCTCCAGATGCTGAAACAATTTACGTTATCTTCGCTGTGAATGAAGCAGGCCAACTTGTGGGCGTACTTTCTTTAAGAGACTTAATTGTTGCGGAGAATGATTCATATATAGAAGATGTTATGAGTGAACGTGTCATTAGTGTAAATGTCGCTGATGACCAAGAAAACGTTGCACAAGTTATGAGAGATTATGACTTTATCGCAGTACCAGTTGTAGATTATCAAAATCATTTATTAGGTATCATTACTATAGACGATATCTTAGATGTCATGGATGAAGAGGCTAGTGAAGACTACTCACGTTTAGCCGGTGTCTCTGATATAGACTCTACAAGTGATTCTGTTGTGAAAACTGCGACTAAACGTCTTCCATGGCTTATCGTCTTAACGTTCTTAGGGATGATAACGGCAACAATTCTAGGTAGTTTCGAAGATACTTTATCGAAGGTTGCTTTATTAGCTGCATTTATACCTATTATTAGTGGGATGTCTGGAAATTCAGGTACACAATCGTTAGCCGTTTCAGTACGTAATATTTCAACTGGAGAAATAAATGAACAAAGTAAATTTAGAATTGCATTAAGAGAGGCCGGTAGTGGATTTTTATCTGGACTGATTTGTGCTATTGTACTTTTCTTAATTATTGTAGTTATATACAGACAACCGTTATTAGCACTTATTGTAGGTGGAAGTCTAACTTGTGCTATGACAGTGGGTACATTAGTAGGTTCAATGATTCCGCTTCTTATGAATAAATTTAAAATTGACCCAGCAGTTGCAAGTGGTCCATTTATTACAACAATTAATGATATTGTCAGTATGTTAATTTATTTCGGTTTAGCAACTTCATTTATGTCATATTTAACTTAGGAGGTCTCATGGAGTTTTTATCATTAGTTATTGTAGTTGTTGCTGCATTTTTAACTCCAATTATCGTTAACCGACTTAATATTAATTTCTTGCCTGTCGTTGTGGCAGAGATTTTGATGGGAATTATTATTGGCCATTCTCTTCTCAACATAGTAGAGAGAGATTCGGTACTTAATATTTTATCTACATTAGGTTTTATATTTTTAATGTTTTTAAGTGGTTTAGAAATTGATTTTAAGGCTTTTAAAAAGGATTCCCGTTCAAGACAAGGTGAAAATAAACAAGAAACAAATATACCGAGTCATTTAAACCTAGCATTAACTGTATTTGGTTTTATCATGCTTATTTCAATCATTTTAGCCTACATATTCAAGTGGTTAGGTTTAGTAGATGACGTACTATTAATGGTAATCATAATATCTACCATATCTTTAGGCGTTGTGGTTCCGACACTTAAAGAAATGAATATTATGCGTACCACAATAGGTCAGTTCATACTATTAGTCGCAGTTTTGGCTGACTTAGTTACAATGATTTTATTAACGATCTATGGTGCTATCAACGGTCATGGTGGTAGTACGATTTGGTTAACTGGTATATTAATTGTTTTCACTGTCATTTTCTACATACTAGGTGGACTATTTAAAAGAATGTCGTTTTTACAAAAGTTAATGGATGGGACGACACAAATAGGGATTCGTGCAGTTTTTGCATTGATTATCTTACTAGTAGCTCTAGCTGAGGGCGTAGGCGCTGAATATATACTAGGCGCATTCTTAGCAGGTGTAGTCGTGTCTTTACTTAATCCAGATGAAGAAATGGTGGAAAAATTAGATTCTTTCGGTTACGGATTCTTTATACCGATATTCTTTATTATGGTAGGTGTGGACTTAAATATTCCGTCCTTAATTAAAGAACCATCGATACTTTTAATTATTCCTGTACTTATTTTAGCTTTTATCGTTTCAAAACTTATACCAGTATTCTTTATAAAGCGTTGGTTTGATACAAAAACGACGATTGCTTCGGCATTTTTATTAACTTCTACACTTTCATTAGTTATTGCAGCAGCAAAAATTGCAGAGCAACTCAAAACAATTTCAGCGGAAACGTCAGGCATTTTAATTTTAAGTGCTGTCATTACATGCGTTTTTGTGCCGATTATTTTCAAAAAAATGTTTCCAATTCCGAATGAAGTTAATCGTCGCATAGAAGTGAGTTTAATTGGTAAGAATCAGTTAACAATTCCAATTGCACAGAATTTGACGTCTCAATTGTATGATATATCACTTTATTATCGAAAGGATTTAAGTGACAGTAGAAAATTATCAGATGAAATTACAATGGTAGAGATTTCTGATTATGAAGAAGACTTACTAGAACGTTTAGGACTTTTTGAACGAGATATTGTGGTATGCGCAACAAATGATGATGAAATTAATAGAAAAGTTGCTTTAATGGCTAAAAAGCATGAAGTGAATCGTGTGATTTGTAGATTAGAAAATTCAAACGAAGATGCTGAAATTAAAGCACAAGGTATTGAAGTATTTAGTAACTACCTTAGTAATAAAATATTATTAAAAGATTTAATTGAAACACCGAATATGTTAAATCTTTTAAGTAATGTGGAAACATCACTATATGAAATTCAAATGTTAAATCATAAATATGAAAATATTCAATTACGTAATTTCCCATTCGGAGGAGACATTATATTTGTTCGAATTTTACGTAATAACGAATCCATAGTGCCTCATGGTGATACACAATTGCGTTATAAAGACCGATTAATTGTTACAGGATCAAAAGAATATGTTGATGAACTTAAACAAGAATTAGAATTTTATTATTAAATTAGAATACCCCATAGTTAATGAACTGGTGCATGATAAAATGCGCCAGTTCTTTTAAGTAGGGTTGAGTATAAGTCTTTCGTGGCATGCTAAATCACTTTATTATCAGGTACTAAAAGTGTTAAACTGTATATGGTAAATAGGTTATAAATGAAGTTGGTTTTTAACCATAAATAAACATTAATTATTTTATTATTAAGGAGTTATACTGCAATGTTAAATTTGGAGAATAAAACATATGTCATTATGGGTATTGCGAATAAACGTAGTATCGGTTTTGGTGTTGCTAAAGTATTAGACAAATTAGGTGCGAAATTAGTATTTACATATCGTAAAGATCGTAGTCGCAAAGAATTAGAGAAATTATTAGAACAATTAAATCAATCTGAACATCATTTATATCAAATTGATGTGCAAAGTGATGAAGACGTTATCAATGGTTTTGCTAAAATTGGTGAAGAAGTAGGTAACATTGATGGTGTATATCATTCAATTGCTTTCGCTAATATGGAAGATTTAAGAGGTCGTTTCTCTGAAACATCTCGTGACGGTTTCTTACTTGCACAAGATATTAGTTCTTACTCATTAACAATTGTTGCACATGAAGCTAAGAAATTGATGCCTGAAGGCGGTAGCATTGTCGCAACAACTTATCTTGGTGGAGAATTTGCGGTTCAAAACTATAATGTGATGGGTGTTGCTAAAGCAAGCTTAGAAGCTAATGTGAAATATTTAGCTTTAGATTTAGGTGAAGATAATATCCGTGTGAATGCTATTTCAGCTGGTCCTATCCGTACTTTAAGTGCAAAAGGTGTAGGCGGATTTAATACAATTCTTAAAGAAATTGAAGAACGTGCACCATTAAAACGTAATGTGGATCAAGAAGAGGTTGGTAAAACAGCAGCTTACTTATTAAGTGATTTATCAAGCGGTGTAACTGGTGAAAACATCCACGTTGATAGTGGTTTCCACGCAATTAAATAATAACTTCATTTGAATATTGAAGTGTGTGAAGCGGTTGAGTTGCAAGCTCAACCGCTTTTTCTGTATTCATAAAAAAACACCACTTACGAAAAGGTAAGTGATGTTTAAATATCAAGTTATTGTTAATCTTTAACATTGCTATTCGCTTTATCAATGATACGTTGGCGATATTTAAATATATTGCTAACTAATGTCTTAAGTACTGCATATAATGGTACAGCGATAAGAATTAAAGTAAAGCCACCTAAATCTCCTGCTGCCAAAATCACAACAATGATTGTTAGAGGATGGATACTTAAAGATTTACCCATAACGTTAGGCGTAATTACATTACCTTCAAGTTGTTGAGCAACTAAAGTTACAATACATACCCAAATGAATGTTGTTGGTCCATCGATAATACCTAGAATAGCGGCAGGCGCAAATGATAGCCATGGTCCTAGGAAAGGAATTAAGTTAGCTACGCCGGCAAATAATACTAGTAACGGCGTATAAGGCAATCCAATAATAGTATAACCAATATATAAAATGATACCTAGTATGACACTAACCGTTACTTGACCTTGGATATAAGATTTTAAAGTGAAGTTTAAGTCTTTTAGTAAATCTACTACGAATACTTTACGTTCACCTTTGAAAAATTTACCAATAGCAGGAATGAATTTTTCATGATCTTTTAACATATAGATTAAGAAGAAAGGCACCATGATTAATAAGAAAACTGTTGAAATAAATGATGTAATATATGTGACTGAATTAGATAGGATTGATGTTACGCCATCACCCATAGATCTTACAGCTTTATTAATGCGGTGTGTCACATCATCAGGTAGTTTATCCATTTGTTTTAAAGAGAAGTTGATGAGATGTTCAGCTTCTTTTTGCAATGCTGGTGTTTGTTTGATTAAGTTATTTATATTGGAAATAATAATCGGTGCGATAAATGAAACTACAATAGCAATGATTGCTATTAAACCGATAAATATTGTTAGAATACTTGCCCATCGTGGAAATCCCCACTTTTCAAGCAAATTTTGGAATGGTAAACATATGTAAAATAGAAAACCACTAATTAAGAATGGAAGGAATACAGAGCCGATAATTGTAGCAATTGGTGTAAATACATTGTGTACTTCCATAAATAGTTTGATGAGTATGAACAGCATGATGAAAAATATGCCAGTTCTGAACCAAACTTTATTGAACATAAACCTCTTTCCTCCTATTACGTTTCATTTATTTATTCCTAATAAGTATATCTTAAAAACCTATCTTTAAAAAGAGAAAAATGCTTTCCTGGTCATCGTTGAGAATGATGAGAATCAGAATATATGGTTTTAACAATGAACATGATTTAGTGAACGACTTTGATTTTTTAAAATGTGATTTAAACATGATATTCAGTCGTTAAATTGATTTTCAAGAATTTAAAAGTAGTTTAAGTATTGGTACAATAATACTACTACGACGAGGGGGGCTTATATATGACAGAGTTTAATGCTGGAAAGATAAATAAAAAGGTAATACATAGTGATATTTTAGATAGAGATGTAACGCTCTCCATTTATTTGCCAGAGGAGTATACAGAACTATTTAAGTATCAAGTTATTTTATGTTTTGATGGATTAGATTTCTTAAGATTTGGTAGAATACAACGTGCTTATGAACAATTGAGAAAGGATAATGACATACAAAGAGCAATTATTGTAGGATTTCATTATGAAGATGTTGATAAACGTAGAGAAGAATTCCATCCTTCTGGAAGCCGTTCTCATCTAACAGTACAAGCTGTTGGTAAAGAGATTCTGCCGTATGTTGACTCTACTTTTCCAACTTATAAAGTAGGTAACGCTAGATTACTTATCGGGGACAGTTTGGCTGGTAGTATTGCTTTGATGACAGCTTTAACGTATCCGACGATTTTCAGTCAGGTTGCAATGTTAAGCCCGATGTATAACCAAAATATTAAACAGAAATTAGAAAGTTGTGATGATAGAAAGCAACTTACTTTATGGCATGCAATTGGTTTAGAGGAAGAAGATTTTACTTTACCTACTAATGGTGAAAGAGCTAATTTTCTCACACCAAATAGAGAACTTTCTGAGCTCATTAAAGGCTATGATATGGATTATTATTATACTGAATTTGAAGGCGGTCATAGTTGGAAATCGTGGAAACCTATGTTAGGAGATATCTTAAAATATTTCTTAAGCGATGTTATCCCTGATTAAGTCCTTGTTTTAAAAGATATATTTGACATTATAAAAATGATTTAAAAGTTTCTTGAAAAGTAGATATCTTAAATGTAGAAATTTCTAAAATGTAATTGTTTTCACTTTTAAAGTAACGGTTTTCAAAAAATTTTGATATAATGGAAATATGTTAAACAAAGGAGGAATTTAAATGATTTTAGGATTAGCATTAGTTCCGTCTGAGTCATTTCAAGATGAGGTGAATGCATACCGTAAGCGTTATGATACGCATTATGCGCAAATTATGCCTCATATTACAATTAAATCTCAATTTGAAATCGACGATAATGAATTAAATTCTATTAAAGAAGAAGTGAAAAAACGTATTAGCGACATTCAACCTGTCGATGTACATGCGACAAAAGCTTCAAATTTTGCTCCAACAACAAATGTGATTTACTTCAAAGTGGCAAAAACTGATTCATTAGAAAAATTATTCGATCAATTTAACACTGACGAGTTTTATGGTAAAGCTGAACATACTTTTGTTCCGCATTTTACAATTGCACAAGGCCTTTCAAGCCAAGAGTTCGAAGATATTTATGGTCAAGTTAAATTAGCAGGGGTAGATCATAAAGAAACAATTAGTGAACTTTCTTTACTACAATATAGTGAAGAAGACGATAAATGGTCAGTAATAGAGACATTTAAGTTAGGATAATAAAAATATATGGAAGTGGGGCAGACATTTCATTTGGCAAATTATTTTTGTTGTTCCACATCCAACTTGCATTATTTATAGAATTTCATAAAAAAGAAATTCTCTATGTTGTGAATTGTCGGCAAGGATGGCTATGATTGAAAGAAGCTTAGTATAAGCATAAGCGCAATCCCAATTCAGACATTTATTGCCAATATGTTAAAGAAAGCTGAGATAATCATGTCTTAGCTTTCTTTTTTACTAAGATAAAAGAAAAACGTTCAGAACACAAAAATTCTGAACGCTTTAGTGATCTATTATGATTTGGAGTTTTGTTTACCACTAATAAAGTAATAACCGTAAAATACAGCTAGCGATATAAAGATTAAAGCTGAAAAATAGAATGTATTATTTAAACTATTAGTAAATTGTGTAATTAAACCACCGATTAAAGGACCTATCATAGATCCGAAACCTTGAACACTATTAAATACGCCCCAAGTTTCTTCTTGTTCGTCGGGGTTAATATGTCCAGCCATAAACGTATTCCACGCTGGTAACAAAATTCCGTACATTAATCCAATAAACAGGGCAATGACCCATACGATATAAATATTAGTTACCATTGATAGTCCGAATATTAGGATAGTATATAAGATGAATCCACCGAAAATAATACTATACATAAATCCGCGACTGTTATTGTCAATAATCTTCGATAAGAATAACATTGAAACTGCGCAGCCAATACCGCCAATAATGATAGCAACAGTATATTCAACGGTAGAAACTTTAACTACTTTAGTAGCGTATTTAGGTAAAATTGGAACTAGTGCTGCTATAGCTGCCCCTTGTAATAATATCCCGGGAAATAAAACAAGGTGGCGTTTTGTTACATCTACAATTTGTTTAAGTTGCTCGGGAACTGGTTTAGTATTATAGTTAGTTAATTTAATGTTAACAAAGTAATATAAAATCCAAGCTATAAGAACAACTAATGACATCATAAATGCAAATCGAGTAGGATGTAATTTGATTAATAAATTCATTACAACCATACCGACTAATAAACCAAGTAACCATGAGAAATAAACATAGCCCATCTGTTTGCCACGATTATTTTCCTCGACACTAGACAGCATAATCACCCATATAGGGCTCACAGCAATACCCAGCATAATTGAACTAAAGATAATTACAAAAGGTGAGGCTGGAAACCAAATCACTAAAAATAAACTTACAAATGCGAGTAAAAAGCCAGCAGTAAGTACCACTTTGGCACCAAATTTCTTGAGTAAGAAACCAATGACAAAGTTCGTAGCTGCATCAGCTATAAAATGAATGGAAAATGCAAATGAAGTAATTGCAATTGCAATCGACGTCACAGTAGGTAAGAAGTTAATATAACTTAGTATGTACATGCCTCGTGCAAATTCCATTAAGAATAAAATAACTAACATAATAACGAAATTTCTGTTATTAGAATAATTATTTAACGAAGAATCTTGCATATAAAGGAACCTTTCCGTATATTTCTTCAGGTTGTGATGAGTGACCAATTAAGTCTAATAAGTCTCTACATAATTTTTGAGTCGAATAACTTACCTTTGATTCTCGCATTTGATTAGTCATATTTTCCAATTTATGTTCATGATTGGTTAAATCGGATACGATATTGATTGCTTCATTAGGTGTATCTGCAATCTTGCCGAATCCTTTTTCTTCGAAATAATGAGCATTTTCAAGTTCTTGTCCAGGAGCAGGATTTAAGAAAATCATCGGAATACATCTTGTTAATCCTTCGGAAATTGTAATCCCGCCTGGTTTAGTAATCATGAGCTGACTTGAAGCCATCCATTCATTCATATAATTTGTGTAGCCAAGAATTAAAACGCTTGGATTATCTTTAAATTTTGATTTTAATGAGCGTTTGAGTTCTTTACTATGCCCACATATCATCACCACTTGAGAGTGAGGACTCTTATCTAATATTTCATTAATCATGTAATCGAACCCTTTAGATACGCCGAATGCACCAGCTGACATTAAAATCGTAGGTTTATTCGGGTCTAAATGATGTTTGGCTAACCAAGCTTCTTTATTAATAGGTTCTTCAAATTTATCTGCAATTGGGATACCTGTAACTTTAATATGAGAGGCTGGAACACCAGCTTCTACGAAATCTTGTTTCGTATCCTTTGTAGCTACGTAATATCTTTGCGAATCCGGAGTAATCCAGTTCTTATGCATACGATAATCAGTCATGACAGTGGCAATTGGGATGTTAATGTTGAATTGTTCTGTTAATACTGACATCACTGGAGTAGGGAATGTTAATAAGATTAAGTCCGGTTTCTCTTTAATAAGTAAATTAATTAACTTATTTAATCCATAATATTTATAAAAACATTTATCAAGCTCGTTAGGGCGGCTATAATAAAAACGTTTATACATATTTCTAAAATATCTAAAGCTATTGATGTACCATTTTTTACATATAGAAGTCATAATTGGATGAGCTTCCATAAATAAATCATGTTGTATTACTGATAAATGATCGAGGTTCATTTCATTCAATTGGTTGACAATACTTTGCGTGACTTGCATATGACCGTTACCAAAAGAGCCAGTAATAATCAATATCTTTTTATTTTGAGTAACCATTTATAGCCACCCTCCATTAATTTTTAAAATTTATAATAAGTGTAACGTATTTTCATACATTATAAAAGGAATTAAGCGACAATAAATCTTAGCAATCATCCACTATAAATGCAGTGCGCAACACTTTCCAAATAGTTTAACTACTATGCAAACTAAATAACTAAAATTTTTATTTATGCATTATACCATACTCATCTTCAAAATAATTTTTTAATTACTCAAATAAAAATTCGTTGTAACTCAAAAGTATCTTAGCAAAATCTTTATAATTTCTTAACCTATTTTCATACTAGCATTATTTGTAGAAATTGTATCGGGATGAAAAGGGTTATGGAAATATTTTAAAGATATTTTTACTTTAGCTTAATAAAATTGCTTCATATTAACATTAAAATCATATATAGATAGTTAAAATGAAATAATATTAAATATTGAAGAATTCATTTGGAACACATTGAATTGCACAAATAAGAATAAATTTATCAACACTCACAAAACGTGTATAATAGAATTATTGTAAAAAAAGGAGCGATACATTTTGAATGCAAGTGCGTTGTTCGAAAAAATAAGAGTAAAAAACGTAATTGGAACGTTAGATATAAATGTAGATGATATTACTACTGATTCACGTACAGCCAAAGAAGGAAGTATATTCGTTGCTTCTAAAGGATATACAGTCGATAGTCATAAATTTTGTCAAAATGTCATTGAACAAGGATGTCGTATTGTTGTCGTGAATAGAGAACTAGAACTTGAGGGAGACGTGACACAAGTCATTGTTCCTGACACTTTACGTGTTGCGAGTTTGCTTGCCCATACGTTATTTGATTTTCCAAGTCATCAATTAACAACATACGGTGTGACAGGTACCAACGGCAAAACTTCAATTGCTACGATGATTCATTTAATTTACAGAAAGTTAAATAAAAGTAGTGCATATTTAGGAACAAATGGATTCCAAATTAATGAAAAGAAAACGAAAGGTGCAAACACTACACCAGAAACGGTCTCTTTAACTAAGAAAATTAAAGAAGCTGTGGATGAGGGTGCTGAAGCAATGACGTTGGAAGTGTCTAGTCATGGTTTATCTCTTGGACGCTTAAGAGGCGTTGAATTTGATGTAGCTATCTTCTCAAATTTAACTCAAGATCATTTGGATTTCCATGGCACAATGGAAGCATATGGTCATGCTAAATCATTATTATTTAGCCAACTCGGTGAAGATTTATCTAAAGAAAAATATGTTGTGTTGAATAATGACGATGATTTTTCAGGTTACTTAGCAAATGTCACGCCTTATGAAGTATTTACATATGGTATAGATAACGAAGCACAATTTATGGCTAAAAATATTAATGAATCTCTTCAAGGTGTCGAGTTTGATTTGAGTACACCATTCGGAGATTATCATGTGAAGTCACCATATGTTGGACGTTTCAACATTTCTAATATTATGGCAGCTATCATTGCGGTATGGAGTAAAGGTGCCACAATGGAAGAAATTATTAATGCTGTAACTTCTTTAGAACCTGTGGAAGGCCGTTTAGAAGTGCTTGACCCATCATTACCAATCGATTTAATTATTGACTATGCACATACTGCAGACGGTATGAATAAATTAATTGATGCTGTGCAACCATTTGTAAAACAAAAATTAATATTCTTAGTTGGCATGGCTGGTGAAAGAGATATGACTAAAACTCCAGAAATGGGTAGTGTTGCTTGTCGTGCAGATTATGTTATCTTTACTCCAGACAACCCTGCTAACGATGACCCTAAAATGCTTACAGCCGAATTGGCTAAAGGCGCTACACATGATAATTATGTGGAATTTGACGATCGTGCAGAAGGCATTAGACATGCAATAGATGTAGCTGAACCTGGCGATACTGTCGTATTAGCCTCTAAAGGTAGAGAACCTTATCAAATCATGCCAGGACATGTGAAAGTTCCGCATAGAGATGATTTAATCGGATTAGAAGCTGCGTATAAGAAATTTGGCGGTGGCCCTGTTGAAGATTAAGCAACTTTGCCATAATAGTTTAAGAATGAATGTCTATTTTTACCAAAATGTAGATAAGGAAGTTATGATGATCGCGATTCCAGATATATACTGGTCTGTTGAACTGCCTATTGAAATGTCTAAAGATGAAATTCATGAAGAACTATTAATGCAATTTTTTAATTTTTATACGGAAAATGAAGCGGACGCACTTGCACGCGACATTTGTGAATTAATCGGAACAAACTAAAAGGAGAATAAATGAATGAATTTAAAGGAAGAAGTAGAGTCTAGAAAAACATTTGCCATCATCTCACATCCCGATGCTGGTAAAACGACCTTAACTGAAAAATTGTTATACTTCAGTGGTGCGATAAGAGAAGCAGGTACTGTTAAAGGTAAAAAGTCAGGAAAATTCGCAACAAGTGACTGGATGAAAGTAGAACAAGAACGTGGTATCTCAGTTACAAGTTCTGTGATGCAATTCGATTATGATGACTATAAAATTAATATCTTAGATACACCAGGACACGAAGACTTCTCTGAGGATACGTACCGTACATTAATGGCAGTGGATAGTGCTGTAATGGTCATTGACTGTGCGAAAGGGATTGAGCCTCAAACACTTAAATTATTTAAAGTTTGTAAAATGCGAGGCATTCCAATTTTTACTTTCATAAATAAGCTCGACCGAGTAGGTAAAGAGCCGTTTGAGTTATTAGATGAGATCGAAGAAACTTTAAATATTGAAACGTATCCTATGAATTGGCCTATAGGTATGGGACAAAACTTTTTCGGCATTATTGATAGAGAATCTAAAACAATTGAACCATTCAGAGATGAAGAGAATTTATTACATCTAAACGAAGATTATGAACTAGAAGAAAATCATGAGATAAAAAATGATAGTGCTTTTGAACAAGCAATTGAAGAAATGATGCTTGTAGAAGAAGCGGGTGAAGACTTTGACAATGATGCGTTATTAAACGGAGAACTTACACCAGTTTTCTTTGGTTCTGCTTTAGCTAATTTTGGTGTGCAAAACTTCTTGAATGCATACGTTGATCATGCGCCTATGCCAAATGCACGTCAAACAAATGAAGAGGTTGAAGTAAGTCCAATTGATACTGATTTTTCAGGATTTATTTTCAAAATTCAAGCAAATATGGATCCAAAACATCGTGACAGAATTGCCTTCATGCGTGTTGTCAGTGGTGCGTTTGAAAGAGGTATGGACGTCACATTACAAAGAACGAGTAAAAAACAAAAGATTACACGTTCTACATCATTCATGGCGGATGATAAAGAAACAGTTAATCACGCAGTAGCGGGAGATATTATTGGTTTATACGATACAGGTAATTATCAAATCGGTGATACACTGGTTGGCGGTAAACAGAAATATAGTTTCCAAGATTTACCACAGTTTACACCTGAAATATTTATGAAAGTTTCTGCTAAAAATGTGATGAAACAAAAGCATTTCCATAAAGGAATTGAACAGCTCGTGCAAGAAGGTGCAATTCAATACTATAAAACACTACATACCAATCAAATCATTCTTGGTGCTGTGGGACAATTACAATTTGAAGTTTTTGAACACCGTATGAAGAATGAATACAATGTCGATGTAGTAATGGAACCGGTTGGCCGTAAAATTGCACGTTGGATTGAAAATGAAGAAGATATTAAAGACAACATGAATACGTCACGTTCAATTCTTGTGAAAGACAGATACGATAATTACGTGTTCCTATTTGAAAACGAATTTGCGACAAGATGGTTTGAAGAAAAGTTCCCTGATATTAAATTATACAGTTTATTATAATTTGTAAGTTTAACTTTCATTTTGAAGGGTATTTGATGGGTATCTTTAAGAAAAGTATAAAACGAATTTAATATAATTTAGATTGAGTTAGTTATACAAACTATGTATACTATTATTAACAAATGAATACCTATGACACGTTTGTCAGAGGGGAGTAACTTGAGGATAGTAAATGCTAATCAAAGTGATTAGTAGAATACTATTTAACACTTTATCGTCATTACGAAGGTAAGTCTTCCGGTAAAGTGGGCAATACTATTGCTTAGTGAGACCTTTGCTAGGATATAGCATAGGTCTCTTTATTTGTATTTTGAAATAAAAGGAGTTGTCCACTATGGATCCAAGTTTGATTTTACCTTATTTATGGGTGCTTGTAGTACTTGTGTTCTTAGAAGGATTATTAGCAGCTGATAACGCAATTGTTATGGCTGTGATGGTCAAACATTTACCACCAGAGCAACGTAAAAAAGCATTGTTTTATGGTTTATTAGGTGCATTTATATTTAGATTTATTGCTTTATTCTTAATTAGTATTATTGCGAATTTCTGGTGGATCCAAGCAATTGGTGCAATTTATTTAATTTATATGTCTATTAAAAACTTATGGGATTTCTTCCATAAATCTGACGAAGAGCATCATAAAGAAACGGGTGATGACCACCACTATGATGAATCTGGTAATGAAAAGAAGGTTGGACCTAAAGCTTTTTGGGGCACAGTCTTCAAGGTAGAATTTGCTGATATAGCATTCGCAATCGATTCTATGTTAGCAGCCCTAGCTATTGCGGTGACGTTACCTAAGATGGGCATCCATTTCGGTGGAATGGATTTAGGCCAATTTATCGTTATGTTCTTAGGTGGTATGATAGGTGTCATTCTCATGAGATTTGCTGCTAATTGGTTTGTTGAACTTCTAAACAAATACCCTGGTTTAGAAGGTGCAGCATTCGCGATTGTAGGATGGGTTGGTATTAAGCTAGTAGTAATGGTACTGGCACATCCTGATATTGGTGTCTTACCTGAAGAATTTCCACACGGGGCACTTTGGCAGTCAATCTTCTGGGCGGTACTTATTTTATTAGTACTTATTGGATGGTTTACTTCTGTTATTAAAAATAAAAAGAATCAAAAGTAATGGTATTAGTTTTGAAATGCTCCACTCACTTAAAATTTGAGTGGAGTTTCTTTTTAACTTTGTTATGTTGAACATTGCAGTTTTATAGTTTAAATATTAGAATTTAAACTATGAACTAAATCATTATGAATTTGGAAAAGCTTAGAAATAACTTATATATATTTTTTTACATATCATACGAATCAAAGTAATTTTAGGAGTGGGTCATCAAGTGGATAATGATAAAAAGCAAGTCATACCCCGTAGCCAGTATCGTCGTAAACGACGAGAATTTTTTCATAATGAAGAAAGAGAAGAACGTATAAGACGAGAACGTGAAGCACGAGAGAAAAAAGTTGAAAAAGCACAGCAACAATCTAAGATGAATGAAGAGCGTGTGAAAGATAATTTACGTAAAGCTAGAATAGAGAAATTAACTCAGGAAGAAATTCAACAGCAACATGAGTTAGCTCAGGAAAGACAAAATGGTGAAAATCAAGAATTACAAGCAAGTCGGTTAGAACAGTCAGAAACTAACAAAACTAAAGATGGTTTAAATTTATCAGAAGACCAACGAAATAATAAAGAACATAGTCAAATTGCGCAAAATAAAGACAATAGAGAAAATAAGGTACCTTATTCAATAACAAATCATCACCAAGATGTAGATAGTAAAGATAATAATCTTTCTAAGGATGAAGGAAATCAACCACAGTCATCCAAAGCAGATGTAGTGGATAATAAAGAAATAACTCGTGATCAAAATGAGATTCATAAAGATTCAGCTACACGTAATGAACCAGAAAAGAATCACAAGACAGCAGAGAAAAGTAAACATGAAAATAAAAAACCTTACTCACCTATAAATAATCAATCTACAGAACCTAAAAATCAAAATATTGAAAAGGACAATAATCATTCATCACAAGAGACCTCACATAATCAACATCACGAAAACAAAGGTGATCATTTTGATCACATTATAAATGTGATTACCTCATTCTTTAAAAAACATTGGCCTAAATTACTGATTATTATAGGAATCATCTTATTGTTATTAATACTTAATGCTATTTTTACTACAGTAAATAAAAATGATCACACAAATGATAGTGCATTTAATGGGGCGAATAAAAATTATACTACAACAATGAAGAATGCGAATAACACTGTCAAATCAGTAGTCACTGTTCAAAATGATTTATCAAATAATACTACTGTACCGAAAAGTAAATCTGGCTCAGATAATGAAATTGGATCAGGTGTCGTCTACAAAAAAGTGGGCGACTCTATTTATATTTTAACGAATGCACATGTTGTAGGTGACAAAGAAAAACAGAAAGTTACATATAGTAATAATAAATCAGTTGAAGGTAAAGTCATTGGTAAAGACAAATGGTCAGATATAGCTGTGGTTAAAGCTAAAATTTCAGACGACAGTATCAAAACTATTACGATGGGAGATTCAAATAATTTAGTATTAGGTGAATCTATTTTAGTCGTGGGCAATCCATTAGGTGTAGACTTTAAAGGCAGTGTTTCTAAGGGTATTATTTCAGGTTTAGATCGTCATGTACCTGTAGATATAGATAAAAATGGTAGTTATGATGTATTAATGAAAGCATTTCAAATTGATGCTCCTGTAAATCCTGGTAATTCAGGTGGTGCAGTTGTTGATAAAGATGGTAGGCTAATCGGTATAGTTTCTTTAAAAATTGATATGGAAAATGTCGAGGGCATGGCTTTTGCTATTCCAATTAATGATGTACGTAAAATAGCGCAACAATTAGAAGATAAAGGGAAAGTAAAATATCCGAATACTGGCATTAAAATTAAAAATGTAGCAGATATGGATGAGTCAGAACGTAATTCTTCAAATTTACCTTCTAATGTAAACAACGGTGTCTTAATTGGAGACGTTGAAAAAAATGGTTTAGGTGAAAAATCAGGCTTGAAAAAAGATGATGTAATAGTAGAATTAGATGGTAAAACTGTTGAAGATAATCTACGTTACAGACAGATAATATTTAGTCATAAAGACGATTTAAAAACTTTAACAGCTAAAATATACAGAAATGGTTCAGAAAAAAATATCAAAATTAAATTGAAATAAACGTTGAGGTGAAATCTATGTCTATTTTAAGTCAATTACTTAAGAAATCGAGTCCTCAACAAGGGATTGTACTTTATTATCTCTTTGCAATTGTGGTTGCATTCTTATTATTAAATCTACCTTATGTGCATAAACCTGGTGTAAATGTTAATCCTATTGATACATTATTTGTTGCAGTTTCAGGAATTAGTGTGACAGGGTTATCTCCAGTAAGTATTGGAGACACTTATTCTACGTTTGGACAAATTATCATATTAGTTATCTTAAATATTGGTGGAATTGGTGTTATGGCCATCGGTACACTGTTATGGGTAGTTTTAGGCAAACACATTGGTATAAGAGAACGTCAACTTATTATGTTAGATAATAATAAGGATACAATGAGTGGTACAGTTAAACTGATTTTGGAAATTGTAAGAACAATATTTGTGATTGAACTTGTAGGAGGATTATTATTAGCTTTTTATTTTTATCGAGATAATCCTGACTTAAAAAATGCTTTTATGCAGGGAATATTTGTTTCAGTTTCAGCAACGACCAATGGTGGTCTAGATATTACTGGTCAATCACTTGTACCCTATGCCAAAGACTACTTTGTTCAAACCATAGTGATGTTCTTAATTGTATTAGGGTCAATCGGATTTCCCGTGCTATTAGAATTAAAAGCGTATTTAAAGAATAGAGTTACTAATTTTAGGTTCTCATTATTTACTAAAATTACAACGTCTACATACTTATTTTTATTCGTATTTGGTGTTATATCAATTTTCTTACTTGAACATAACCATGCTTTTAAGGGATTAAGTTGGCATCAATCTTTATTCTATTCATTATTCCAGTCAGCGACTACTAGAAGTGCTGGTTTACAAACAATAGATGCATCGCACTTCAGTGATGCAACGAATATTATTATGAGTATATTAATGTTTATTGGTTCCTCTCCAAGTTCAGTTGGGGGAGGAATTAGAACGACTACCTTTGCAATTCTTATACTTTTTGTGATTAATTTTAATAATACTGCTGATAAAACAGCTATAAAGGCCTTTAATAGGGAAGTTCACATTATGGATATCCAAAGATCCTTCGCAGTATTTACAATGGCATCAATTTTAACTTTTATAAGTATGATTGTGATATCAGCCACTGAACAAGGTAAGTTATCATTTTTACAAGTGTTCTTTGAAGTCATGTCAGCATTTGGGACTTGTGGACTGAGTCTAGGCGCGACTGCTGACAACATTAGTAATATAACTAAAATTGTTTTAATGGTTCTTATGTTTATAGGACGTGTTGGCTTAATTTCATTCATTATCATGCTTGCAGGACGTAAAGAACCAGATAAATATAGCTATCCTAAAGAACGTATACAAATTGGTTAAAAATTATGAAAGCACTTTTGGTAAAATATTTTATTTTGCTGAAAGTGTTTTTATTTTAACTTGAAAATCATTACGTAACTTACTAATTGGCTATTAGTTTAATAACACTCGATACTGCTTCCATGTTAAACTTAATCTATTGAGAGGAGTGGCCTGATGGAAAAGAATGAAAATATAACTGTAGATGTCATAGCAACTTCAGATATGCATAGTCACTTCTTAAATGGTGATTATGGATCTAATATATACAGAGCAGGAACTTACGTAAAAAATGCACGTAAACTAAATAAACATGTCATTTTGTTAGATAGCGGAGGAAGTTTAGCCGGTTCACTTGCTGCTTTCTATTATGCAGTTGTCGCTCCTTATAAGCGACATCCAATGATTAAATTAATGAATGCTATGCAATATGATGCTAGTGGTATAAGTCCTAATGAATTTAAATTTGGTCTATCATTTTTAACGCGATCTGTTGCATTGGCTCGATTTCCATGGTTATCTGCGAATATAGAGTATACGGTAACTAGAGAGCCATATTTTTCAACGCCATATACGATTAAAAATTACGATGATTTAAAAATAGCCATTGTCGGATTAACAGCGGACGGACTTATGAAAAATGAATATGCAGAAATGGAAGATGATGTCAGTATTGAAAAGACGTTATTATCTGCTAAGCGATGGATTAGATATATCCATGAAGTAGAGGAACCGGATTTCCTTATTGTTATCTATCATGGCGGACTCAATAAAATTAGCAAACAAAACAAAAGAAATGAACAAAATGCAAACGAAGCTGAAAAAATTATGGAAGAATTAGGTGTGATAGATTTAATTATTACCGCACATCAACATCAAACTGTAGTTGGTAAAGATCATGAGACAGTTTATGTTCAAGCGGGGCAAAATGCCGAAGAATTAGTCCATCTCTCCATACACTTTAAAAAGCGTACGACCTCATATGAAATTGATAATATAGATTCGAAAGTCATAGATTTAAATAATTATGAAGAAGATGAGTTATTACTCAAAGAAACGTATTATGATCGTAAGGCTGTAGAATATTGGGCAGACGAGGTAATATCTAATAATAAATTTAATCTCGAAATTAACGGTATCGAGGAGATAATTTGTAAGCCTCATCCATTTGCTCAATTACTTCATGATGGTATTAGGAATGCATATGATTACAAAATTTCTTGTGTGCATATACCCAAGAATGGTGAAGAAGGTTTAAGTGGCATTATTCGTAATAGAGATTTATATGATGCTTATCCTCATCCAGATAAACCAGTGGATTTAACAGTTAAAGGTAAAAATATCAAAGACATCATTGAATATAGTTACTCTCATATTGAATTTGAACAGGGAACATTGAGTTTAACGATTGTAGATGAAACTTTATTTACATTTTGGCAAGGTTTTAATTATACAGTTGATATGAATAAAGAACCTTATCATAGGGTCGAAATAGAAGACTTAGATAGTGAGCGAATGTACAGAATAACTATGACGGATTATTGTTATAGAAACTATAAAGAATATTTAGAAGATGCAATCATTCATGAAACATATGGAGAAACTATGGGCGGCTTGATTAGAAACAATTTAAAAAACACAAACTATGATTTAAAAGTTGAAAATAATTTTAAAGTTAACCTTTAAATAACCCCGTCATTATTATCAACGAGACACGAGGTAAATTTACTTCATTAAAAAAGCATTTCTTAGCCTAAAGTAATCAGACTAAGAAATGCTTTTTATCCGTGAAAAATCAATAATAATATTATAGCAACAATCTGAGCAATAGAAGTTGTAGCTATACGTCTAGTATATTCGTAACTTGCTGATAAAATTAATTGAGTTATAAATATAAAGAATACTATCCACCAGTTATCTAGATAAATGAATAAGGAACTTGAACAAATTGCGACTATAAGTATGCTTAACCATTTAGGTAATTTGTATCGAATTAATTCCTTCTGTAAGACGGTTCTCATATATAATTCATGACATGGAATCACGAACAATAAAGTGACGAGCATTTGCCATTTAAAATAAACACCCGTTCTAGATAATTCTTTAATTAACGATGCGTATGATAAATCTGATGAAATAAGTGAAAAAATAAGTTGTACAATAATAAGTACAATACTTGTAATTATACCAATCCCAATTGAAGTTAATAATCGTTTTGATGCAATGTCTCTTTGATAAAACACATAACTTATTCCTGCTATTAGCATAATGCCAGTATATAAGTACCAGTACTCTTGGTGTTCACCCCACATCACAAATAAAATAGCGTGAAATACGATGAAACTTATAATAAACCAAATTAAAGCTTTAGAAACATTTTTCATTATAATTAACCTTCTTGTTCAACGATTTTATATCGCTTATGATTAATGACAGTCTTCTCAGGTAAATCTAGTTCATTAAAGTTTTCCATGATTGTTAAATCTACAATAACAGAATTGTCATTAATTTTCTCAACACGGCCTCTTAAACCATCATAAAATTCTACAATATTACCTACTTCTGCAACAGTCATAATGAGTCCTCCCTTAAATCATAGCTAGGTAATATTGTACTAAAATTTACATAACAAATAAACTAATATCTTAAAAAAAACTCTATTTGCAGATTTAATTATGAAAAGTAAGACATAAATGAGTATATAATTGGAAATTTTATTATAAATCATTCATAACTAGGGTAAGGGCATATAGAGAGACTTTTTAAGGAGAGGAATGTTATGAAGTTTATTAGTAATAATAATATTACTGATCCCACACTTAACTTAGCAATGGAGGAATATGTTCTTAAGAATCTTCCATCTGAGGAAAGTTATTTCTTATTCTATATTAATAGACCTTCAATTATCGTAGGTAAAAATCAGAATACGATAGAAGAAGTTAATAAAGCGTACATTGATCAACATAAAATTGATGTCGTTCGACGTATTTCTGGTGGCGGTGCGGTTTATCATGACACTGGAAATTTAAATTTTAGTTTTATTACTGATGATGATGGTAATAGTTTCCACAACTTCAAAAAATTTACAATGCCGATTGTTCAAGCTTTACAATCACTTGGTGTCAACGCTGAAATGACAGGACGAAATGATATTCAAGTGGGAGAAGCTAAAATATCGGGAAATGCTATGGTGAAAGTGAAAAATAGAATGTTCAGCCATGGTACGTTGATGTTAAATTGTGAATTAGACGAAGTTCAAAATGCTTTGAAAGTTAATCCTGCTAAGATTAAATCTAAAGGTGTGAAATCAGTTAGAAAGCGTGTTGCTAATATAGATGAGTTTTTAGAAGAACCTTTAGACATTAATGAATTTAAACAAATTATTCTTAAAACTATTTTTGGGGAAAATGAAGTAGAAGAATATGTTTTAACTGATGAAGATTGGAATAACATTGAAAGGTTGAGCAATGAGAAATATCGTACTTGGGAGTGGAATTACGGTAATAATCCTAAATATAATTTTGAGCGTGAAGAAAAATTTGAAAAAGGGTTCATACAAATCAAATTGGATGTTAAAAAAGGTCGTATAGAACATGCTAAGATATTTGGTGATTTCTTTGGTGAAGGAGATATTACTGAGTTAGAGCGTGCACTTGTAGGTTGCTTACATGACTTTGAACATTTAGAAGAAGCATTAGCAAATTATGACTTTTATCACTATTTTGGTGATATTGATAAATATGAAATTATTAGATTAATGTCTTAATTATATTAAAAAGGTCTATTCTCAAACTTAAATTAAGTAGGGAATAGACCTTTTATAATGAGTGACTCGAATCTAAATTATTCACTGAGAAAAGCCTCCAATTTTTTATATTCTTCTGTATACTGAATAAAATCTTCCTTATTTTTGTTAACAAGTGCTTCATCGATAAGCGTTTTGAGTTGTTTCTTTCTCGCTTCCCTTAGTGCTTCATCGATAACGAGTTCAACGCCTAAATCGTTTACAGTGGTCACAAAGTCTTCGAGAGTAGTGTGTTTAACATTAGTATTATGATTCATAAAAAATCACTACCTTTCTTTTTTATTTATATATGAGTAGTATACAGTTTTTGTATTTTGAAATCAATGAATATTCTGACATTTAGAAAGAAATATGTGTAAAAAGAAAATAAAAGTAGAACTTGATTTAATTTATGCTTTGTATAAACTAATATTAAGTTATTATTATTAAAAGAAAATAGTAACAATAATTAATATTTTTGTGAAGTGAGGTAATCAAATGACTAATTTTAGTGAATCAATCTATGTTATTAGAAAAGGTGACATGTTAATTCGCCCAAGGTATGATGAATATCAACAAACTTCAGGAGCTGAGATTATTAGATTTGATAAAACTAGAAAGGAGAGTCCTTTTAAAGTACAAAGAATTATTGAAAGGTCTTGCAAATTTTATGGTAATAGCTATTTGAGCAAGAAGTCTGAAACTAATCGAATTACTGGTATCACTAGTAAACCACCTATTTTACTTACTCCTTTATTTCCAACTTACTTTTTCCCAACTCATTCTGATCGACAAGAAGAAAATATATGGATTAACATGCATTATATTGAAAGTATTAAAGAACTTAAAAACCGTAAAAGTAAAATCACATTTGCTAATAATGAATCATTTATATTAAATGTTTCGTATCATAGTTTATGGCATCAATATACGAATGCAATTATTTATTACTACATGGTCGATAAGCAAGCGCGTATGAAATCAAATGATCCTGAGCAACCCATTGACTATAATCAATCCTCATTAAATATTTTCGAAGCTTTATCTAGATATTCTCTTTTTGAAGAGAAATAGCCGTAAATTTTAGCATTTTAATATTAATAATTGTTTTGAACTTCGTGTGTTTATTTTTAAAATATGCGGAACGTTAATATTAAATTAGTGTAAATGTTCCGTATATTTTTTTAAGATATCTCTTGAAAAACTCAACAAGATTGATATAATAATATTTGTGCTTGATAGAGATACATAAAATAACATTAATCCGCAGTAGCTCAGTGGTAGAGCTATCGGCTGTTAACCGATCGGTCGTAGGTTCGAATCCTACCTGCGGAGCCATATGGAAACGTACTCAAGTTGGCTGAAGAGGCGCCCCTGCTAAGGGTGTAGGTCGCGAGAGCGGCGCGAGGGTTCGAATCCCTCCGTTTCCGTACAATAGTAAAAATCAGTAAACTTTTGTTTTACTGAATTACGTTAGAACGTTGTTAAATCAACGTTCTTTTTTATTTTGGTAGAAATTTGTAAAAGTCTGTTTTAAATATTTTGGTCAATTCGTGGTCAATTTTAATTGAGTTATTGTCAAGTTGTCCATTTCGTTGACCACTTAAAAATTTATTATATTAACGAGCTTTGCATCTTCTTCACTTTTTAATTCCTCTAATAAATGGCTATATACACGCCATGTGATTTCAAAATTTGAATGTTCTAATCATTTGATTATTCTCAATTAAGAATCTATAAAGAGCAGCCTTATAAGAAAATAGGAATAATATTCAAAAAAGTTGAAAGTGTTCACTATCAAATCGGTGTTTTTGATATAATATAATAAAATTATTTAATTAAGGTGATTTTGTATGAGGTATTTGAAACATATTAAAGGTGTTTTACTTTCGATCAGTATTTGTATATTGATGATATTATTAACTGGATGTGGAAAAAGTAGCGATGGTCTTGTTGGAAAAGAATTAAAAGGTGTAGTAGATGGAAAAACTGATGCTATATTTACTTTTAAAGATGATGGAACCTTCAAGGTAGTTTCAGCACAAGGAAAACCAAATGCTGGTGAAGAATTTACAGGAAAATATGAAATAAAAGAAGAAAATAGCAAAAAATATTTAATACTATCTTATTTTTCTAAATATATTTTTGGGGCAGATATAAAAAATAAAGGATATGTGGAGTATGCAGTAAATGGAAAAGATAGTTATGTATACGAATTAGAAAAAGATGGAGATAGTTATAAGCTGGAAGCTCCTAAAGAGGGAAAACTAAAAAATGATGTAAGACTTATTGGTAATGATAATTAATATTATTTAAAAACTTGTTTACATTTAAAGATAGGATTTAGCAATCACATGAAGTGGTTGTTAAATCCTCTTTTTTATATACTACGCTAAAGTTAATCTAAAAACTACAATCTATCTAGTGAGTCAATGGTTCATAGATGGGTAGTTAATGTCATGAAAAAATGGCGACCACTTTATATGGCCGCCATTATAAAAGCTTTTATTCGATTATTATAATACAAAGTATTCTAGTGCTTGTGTTGTCGTTCATCACTTTAACTTTAAGAAATATTTTTAATTTCTTTATCAAAGTAGAGTATTTTCTAAATTGAAAGAGTTATTATCTCAAACTCCTTTCAATGTTACTTATTCTTGCTCTTGAATACCCCCAACATAGAGAATTTCTTTTTTAAGAAATTCTACAAGCATTGCAAGTTGGGTGTGGAACTACGCAATTCATTTTGTTAAGTGATATTTCTATTCCACTCACTACTTTTCTTTATTGTCACTGTCATTTTTGTTGTCTTGGCTTGATTTTCCTGAAATAAGGTTTCTAATAACTTTGACAATATAGCCCGTGACTAGGATTCTAAATACTCTTCTTAAAATATCCATAATCATTCTCCCTTTATTAAAGTTTTATTATCTAGCTACTACCCGAATTTTGATTCTCTTAAAAGTAAATTTTAGAATTTTAGAAAATTTTATACAGCATCAAAGTTAAAACAATCGTTTTAGTAATAATTTTATTTAATCAAATAAATTATATATAATGACATTGCAACCTAATTTGTAAAGGGGAATGTATGATGATAAGAAAGGCTCGTCCAAGTGATAACAAACAGATTGCTGAATTGTGTTATATCATATGGGAAGATATGGAACTAGATATAACACAGGCCTTGACTCAAGAACGTGTCATTGAAGCAATTGAATTAAGCATTGTAAATGTTAAATATCGTACGTATTATGATCATATTTGGGTATATGAGAAAGATGGCAGCGTTGCGGGATGTATCATTGCTTATCCTGGGAAACAAGAGTTAGATTTGGAACAACAGTGGTTAGATTTGCCACTCGAAGATGATATTCGTGAATTAGGTACGCCTTTACCTCAAAAAGAAGCTTATGATGATGAAATTTATATTGAAGCGGTAGCTACTTTTCCGGAATATCGTGGACAGGGGATTGCAACACAGTTATTTAAACATTTGATTGATAGTGATCCGAATGCAAAGTGGAGTTTGAATTGTGATTATGATAATGAGGGTGCGCTAAAGCTATATAAAAAGTTAGGCTTCGAAGATGTAGGGGACATTGATTTATATGGTCATAAGTATCATCATATGACACTAAATTAAAAACTCGACAATTGAATATGATTTCATTGCCGAGTTCGTTATCGAAAATATGAAATTAGATACCGCCACAAAGTGCACTTATATATATACCTAATGCATATAAAAGTCCAAAGAATGTGTTGGTTTTGCCTGTGGCAGCCATTGCTGGCATCATTGTAGCTGGTGTATCGTTCTTATTAAATCGTCTTACAGCTTTAATTGGCATAGGGAATGATAACAATACTAATAAATAGAATAGTGAACCCGGTGCTCTAAATAGTGCTGTGAAAATGACGAACACATAAGCAACAATATACATTGCAGCCATGAAAATGATTGAAGCGCGTTTACCTAATAAAATAGGTAAAGTTTTTCTGCCACTTTCTTTGTCTTTAACACGGTCACGGATATTATTAGCCATATTAATGAGGCCAATAGTAATAACGATTGGAATACTAATCCAGAACGCATAGCCTTGGACGTTTCCAGTTTGGATGAAGAATGATAATACAATGATAATCATACCCATAAATAAGCCAGAGAATAGCTCACCAAATGGAGTCCATGAAATTGGCATTGGTCCGCCAGTATAAAGGTAACCGATAGCCATACAAATGATTCCGACTGGTATAATCCAGAATGAACTTTGAATAGCTAAAAAGATACCTAACAGTGCTGCGATAATGTAAAATGCAATTGCTATGTTCATGACAAGTTTCGGACTCATACCATTTCGCACGATGGCGCCACCGATACCTACAGAATTGTGGTCATCAAGACCTTTTTTGAAATCATAGTATTCATTAAACATATTCGTTGCTGCTTGTATCAATAAACATGCAATTAACATGGCTAAGAATAAACTAAATTTCAGATGGTCTTCACTACCAAGTAGATAAATTTTCGCAGTGGCTGTGCCAACTAAAACCGGTACAACTGCTGCGGTTAAGGTATGAGGTCTCATTAACTGCCAGTATTTCTTAACGGTTGAGTATTGTTGATATTGATCTGACATATTATGCATAACCTCTTATTTTTATATATTTATCATAAATATTTTAAAGGAATCATAGCTAAAGGTCAATTGACGTGAAAAATTGCATTTTTAGTTTAAGCAATAATGATAACACTTACGTATAAAAGTGATACAATACATTAATGAGTCAAATTCGAAGGAGAAAGAAGTGAAATAAGAATGGCTGTGAATGTAAAAGAAGAAGACATTGTCGATAAGTTATACGCAAGTACCAAAGACTGGGTTTCTGTAGAAGTCGAAATAGACAGAACGATTGAACCAAGTGCTTTGTTCCGTTTAACAGAACAAGAAGCGGGAGACCGTTTTTACATGCGATTGAACGACAATTATTCTTCATATTTTGGATATCACGCTGTTCAAAGGTTTAAAAATAACTTTGAAAATAAGCAGTCTATCTTTAGGGAATGGGAAAAATTAAAAGATGAAATCGAATTAATTCATCCAGATACAAGTAGACACCATCTTAGATTATGTGGCGGATTTCAATTTTCAAGTCATAAGTCTGATGATGAGTGGCGAGAGTATGGATTGAATCACTTTGTATTACCTAAAGTATTGATATCTAATGAAGGGGAACGTACATTCATCACTTATACTACTGAACGTCAAGATTTTGATATTGAAGCGTTCAAACAATTGGTTTCGTATTTCGAGCATACGAAAGTTGATTCTTCGGAAACAGAACGAGGTAACGTCACACGTATGGAAGATATTTATAAAGATGATTGGCGTGAACTCGTTGAAGAATCCATTGAAAAAATTGATGAATCTAAAAAAATTGTTCTTGCACGTAGACGTTTAATTAAGTTTGATAAAGAAATTGATATTCCTTATGTGTTGAATCGAGCACTCCAGAATGAGAAGAATAGTTATATTTTCTTATTAGAATCTAATCAATCTATATTCTTTTCACAAACACCTGAACAATTAATTAAAGTTGAAGATGGCATTCTTTCGACAAAGGCTGTAGCAGGTACAATTAAACGTTCTCATAATGAAGCAGAAGATGAAGAGAATATTAAGGCGTTCTTAAAAGATAAGAAAAACCTAGGTGAACATCAGTTTGTTGTTGAAAGTATTTTGAATGATATTAAACCCTTTGTGCAAGATATCGATTATAATGAAACGCCAAATATTCTAAAGAATGATCATTTATATCATTTATATACGGAAATAAAAGGGCATTTAAACGACAAATCATACATTGGTTTAATCGATTGCTTACATCCAACACCAGCGTTGGGTGGTTATCCTAAAGCCGAAGCATTAGAATTTATTGAGAATAATGAATTCGGTACGCGTGGCCTCTATGGATCTCCTGTAGGTTATATTGACGTGTACGATGATTGTGAATTTATTGTAGCGATTCGTTCCATGTTGATTAAAGGTGATCAAGCAACGTTATTTGCAGGTTGCGGTATCGTTAAGAATTCTGATCCTGATAGCGAAGTTGCTGAAACGGCAGTCAAATTTTCACCAATGATGAATGCATTAGGAGTAGATAATTATGACGAATCATAGCGATGCTTTGACACAACAAGTGTTTACGTTTGCATCAGAATTATATGCGTATGGCGTAAGAGAAGTTGTTATTAGTCCAGGATCTCGTTCTACACCATTAGCGATTGCATTTGAGGCACATCCGAAAATTAAAACCTGGATACATCCTGATGAACGTAGCGCAGCGTTCTTCGCATTAGGGTTGATTAAAGGAAGCGGAAAGCCAGTTGCGATATTATGTACGTCAGGTACAGCAGCTGCGAACTACACGCCTGCAATTGCTGAATGTCAAATTAGTCGAGTGCCAATGATTGTGTTAACAAGTGATAGACCACATGAATTACGTAGTGTAGGCGCACCGCAGGCAATCAATCAAGTTAATATGTTTAGTAATTATGTTAATTTTCAATTTGATTTGCCTATCGCGGATGGCACTGAGCAAATGCTTTATACGATTCACTATCAAATGCAAATTGCTAGCCAGTATTTATACGGCCCACATCGGGGCCCGATTCATTTTAATATGCCTTTTAGAGAACCATTAACGCCTGATATGAATCGTGTAGATTTACTGAAGTCTCAAGTTAAAACATTACCGCATTATCAAAAGAGTATTGCGGTAAAAGGGATTAGTGCGATATTGCAAAAGAAAAAAGGACTTATCATTGTAGGAGATATGCAACATCAAGAAGTCGACCAAATTCTGACGTACTCTACAGTTTATGATATGCCGATTTTAGCTGATCCATTAAGTCAATTACGTAAAAGTAATCATCCCAATGTGATAACAACATATGATTTACTTTATCGTGCAGGTTTAGATTTAGATGTGGATTTCGTTATTCGTGTGGGTAAACCGGTAATTTCTAAGAAATTAAACCAATGGTTAAAACGTACGAAAGCGTACCAAATTTTAGTGCAGAATAATGATAAAATTGATGTTTTCCCAATGCCGCCTAATATTTCATATGAAATTTCGGCAAACGATTTCTTTAGATCATTGATGGAGGAAGAGAGTGTTCAACGTAAAGATTGGTTGGAACTATGGCAATCACTAGAACAGCAGTCTCGAGTTGAAATTAAAGACTATCTCAATCATGCATCTGATGAAGCGGTTTATGTAGGAGAGGTCATTCATAAATTATCTAAAGGTGACGCACTTTTTGTAGGTAACAGCATGCCAATCCGAGACGTTGATAATTTAATGTTTGAAACTGAAGCCGAAGTTTATGCCAATCGCGGAGCTAATGGTATCGATGGCGTCGTATCTACTGCTATTGGAATGGCAGTGCATAAAAAAGTAACGTTATTAATCGGTGATTTATCGTTTTATCATGATATGAATGGCTTATTAATGGCGAAATTAAATGACATCAACATTAATATTGTTTTAGTGAATAATGATGGTGGAGGTATCTTCTCTTATCTTCCTCAAAAGGATTCGGCAAGTGACTATTTCGAACGTTTATTTGGCACGCCAACTGGCTTAGATTTTGAACATGCGGCGTTACTTTATGATTTTACTTTTGAACGTTTTGAAAGCTTAAATGACTTTAAATATGCGGAATTATCTTCCATGGATTCTCATATTTATGAGGTTTTAACTAGTCGAGAAGATAATATGCAACAACATCAAATTTTATATAAGAAATTGAGTGATATCGTTAATGTTACACTTTAAATTTTTTGAATCTGAAAATGATAGCAAGCAATTGCTTGTTATGTTACATGGTTTTATTAGTGATTCAACAACGTACGATAGTCATGTAGCGTATTTCAGTCAACATGTGAATGTATTAACGATTGATTTACCCGGACATGGTCAAGATACTTCAGACATGCAAGATACTTGGGATTTCCCGTATATTGCTCATGCACTTGATGAGGTATTGTCGCAATTTGACACGTATGACGTGTACCTACTCGGCTATTCTATGGGCGGCCGCGTAGCGCTATACTATGCTTTATATGGCAGTGTAGCGCTACGAGGGCTGCTCTTAGAGAGTACTTCAGCGGGGATTCAAGATGAGGCGGATAAAGTGGAACGTGTTCAAGTGGATGCGGCTCGTGCGAAGGTGCTTGAGATTGCTGGGTTGGAGATATTTGTGAATGATTGGGAGAAGTTGCCGCTTTTCCGGTCGCAGTATGGGCTTGATGCTGAGGTGCGGAAAGCCATACGGGCGAATCGAATGAGCCAGAACCCTGTGAGGTTGGCTAAAGCGCTACGTGATTATGGTACGGGCAATATGCCGAATCTTTGGCCTCAAATTTCATCGATAGCTGTTCGCACGTTCATTTTAACGGGTGAAAAGGATGAAAAATTTGTTCGTATTGGTCAAAAATTAGCTGAAGCGATACCTCATAGTCGTACGGTAAACATTTCGAATGTTGGGCATACAATTCATGTGGAAGATAGTACGGAATTTGATACAATGGTAGTAGGTTTTTTAAAGGAGGAGCAAAATGACTAGACAGTGGGAAACACTTAGAGAATATGATGAAATTAAATATGAATTTTTCGAAGGAATTGCAAAAGTAACGATTAATCGTCCAGAAGTACGTAATGCGTTTACACCTAAAACAGTAGCTGAAATGATTGACGCATTCTCACGTGCACGTGATGATCAAAATATATCAGTCATTATCTTAACTGGTGAAGGCGACAAAGCTTTCTGTTCAGGCGGAGATCAAAAGAAACGTGGCCATGGTGGTTATGTAGGCGAAGATGAAATTCCTCGTTTAAATGTATTAGATTTACAACGCTTAATTCGTGTCATTCCTAAACCAGTTATCGCAATGGTTAGAGGCTATGCGATTGGTGGCGGTAACGTTTTAAACGTTGTATGTGATTTAACTATTGCTGCTGACAATGCAATCTTTGGTCAAACAGGACCTAAAGTAGGTTCATTTGATGCAGGATACGGTTCAGGTTATTTAGCTCGTATCGTGGGTCATAAAAAAGCGAGAGAAATTTGGTACTTATGTCGCCAATACAATGCTCAAGAAGCTTTAGATATGGGACTTGTTAACACAGTCGTACCTTTAGATAAAGTTGAAGATGAAACAGTTCAATGGTGTAAAGAAATGATGAAACATTCTCCAACTGCACTTCGTTTCTTAAAAGCAGCGATGAACGCAGATACTGATGGTTTAGCTGGCTTACAACAAATGGCTGGGGACGCGACATTACTTTACTATACAACTGATGAAGCGAAAGAGGGTCGTGACGCTTTCAAAGAGAAACGTGATCCTGATTTCGACCAATTCCCTAAATTCCCATAAGCGTTTAGTGAATATATAAATAAATCCACTTGATTGATAAGATGATGTCAATCGAGTGGATTTTTTGTTTATTGATGATTTTTAGATGAAAAGAAGAGCGAGATGTTATGACATTTTATCAGGATAATTCTCTTGTAAATATTTTTCTAAACGGCGCATGCCTTCTTTAAGCATTTCCATTTCATAGGCATATGAGATACGAATATATCCTTTACCTATGTTTGTGAATGAAGAGCCGGGAACAATGGCGACATGTGCTTGCTCTAAAACATCTACACAAAAATCAAAGTCATTGTCGGTGAATTTTTTAATACTTGGAAAGATGTAGAATGCACCTTCTGGTTGAGCAGTTAAATCAAAACCGAGTGATTCTAGTTTATCTTTTAAGTAATCGCGACGTTTCATGTAGGCTTCATTCATATATTGAGGTGCTTCTAATCCTTCATTTAAAGCAGCGATACAGGCAATTTGAGCTGGAACATTGGCACAAATGCAATTGTAGGCATGCATAAATGTTAATTTTTCAATTAAGTATTCTGGACCGATTAAAAATCCTATGCGAATACCAGTTGCAGAATGTGATTTACTTAAACCACCAATAAGCAACAATTGGTCTCGAATTTCTTCAAATTCTGCAAATGACGTATGATTGCCTTTGAACGTATTTTCAGCATAAATTTCATCACTAATAATAAACAGTTCTTTATCGACGAGTGTTTCTACGATAGCTTTAACCTCTGAGCGCTCCAGAATAACGCCTGTAGGGTTAGTAGGATAGTTGAGTAATATGGCTTTCGTTTTATGCGTTATATGGCTCTTAATAAGCTCTGGAGTCACTTTGAACTCAGATTGCGTTGTATCCATATAAATAGGAGATCCACCTAATGTTTCGATAAGCGGAATGTAGCCTGCATAAATGGGACCTGGGATTAAAATTTCGTCTCCTGGTTCGATGATACTTCGAAGAGAGGTGTCTAATGCTTCGCTGGCACCATTTGTGACAATGATTTCCTCTTCGCTATAGGTAAATCCATATTTTTGATTAAAGTAGTGGCTGATCGCTTGTCTTGTTTCTGGTAGCCCTTTATTGTGTGAATAACTTGTTTTATCTTCTTTTATCGCATTGATATATGCCTCTTTAACCACGTCTGGCATGGGGAAGTCTGGTTGGCCAATGGTTAAGTTTACGCAATCATCGATGTATTTAATTCGATTTGAAAATTGACGTATGCTTGGCGCTCTTAAAAACTTTGAATTTGTATTTAATGATAGCTTCATTTTCCGAAAACACCTCTAAAAAAATACCAAAATGTAGTATTTGAATTGTTAAAATAGTCTCATAATTCTTTCAAATTATTACTATCATAACATATTTATAGCACTACATTCTGGTATGAAATACATTAATATTTAATTGTTAATCCCTAAATTCTGAAGGTCTGCGTAAGTTAATCACAGGATTCGTCCATTTGCAAACAAATCTTGATGATAAAATGAAAACAATAATACCTGAACTTACCAATAAGAATAAATAAGTTAATATTGAAACGTTGTCTTTGAATGGATATATTTCAAAACCTCTTAAGACGCCAATAACAATGCCGTGAAGTAAGTAAATAAACATTGTTCGACGTCCAATATAGGTATAGAAACGCTTCTTCTGGGATGTCAGATTAAGGAATGCGCCCATTGTTACTAGAATAATGATATATAAGAGTAATCGTTTGAATGGGCTATACACGTCTTCACCGTTACTTTCTAACGATGTATAAGGAGAACTACCTAATAGCCAATCACCGTTGATAGGGTGGATAACATAACCTATAAAGAAGGCTACTAGAATAATGATTGATATGGGTACCCACTTTTTATTACGTAGTTTCATAGTGTGTTCCTTAGTGACTAAATGACCTATATAAAAAATAGGAAAGAATACAATGGTTCTTGAAATACTCATATAACTATCTATATTCCCTGAAAATCCTGCTAACACTGATACCAGTATTGCTACAGATAACACGATATAAGGATTGTATCTACGAACAATAACTAGTACGACGTGGAAGAAGAATAGTGTAAGTAAGAACCATAATGCAAAGACAGGGTTAAATGGATCTAATTGAATTGCATCTTCTTTTCCCGTTAAATAATAATATATCGAAAAGAATGCGAAAAAAATGACATATGGTACAAGTAATTTCTTCGCAATTTTTTCAAGGTAATGTGGCTTATCTAAATTTTTAGCAAAATAGCCTGAAATAAATAGAAATGTCGGCATATGAAAACTATAAATAAGCAAATATAGAGCTGATAAATATTTATCTTCGGTAGTATAAGGTTGTAAAAGATGACCGAAGACAACTAAAAATATGAGTACTGCACGGGCATTATCGAAAAAATAATCCCTATCCTTGATGGCTGTCATAAAGCGTCTCCTTTTTCTCTCTGTTTAGACTTCTTCTAATTTAGTATACTTCTAGGTAATTATGCAACGAATTTGTGCAAAGTGTATAATAGTATTGTATATTTTATAAATAAAGCATATAATATTAACAACTTAATATAGTGGAGTAGAACAACATGTATAAACAACTTGAAAAACTTATAACACTTACAAATAATGATTTAAATTTAGTAAACAGACGTTTCGGACAGCGCACAGATATTACTTCTGAGCAATTAGAATTATTACGTATTTTATATAATTACGATCGTTTATCACAATATGATTTAACGATGAAAATAAGCCGAGAACAATCAATCGTATCTCGATGGATTAAGAAACTAGTATTAAAAGGATATATTACGAGTCAACAATCTCATGAAGATTTACGATGTAAGGAATTAATTTTAACTGATGAGGCTCGCTCACTTATTCAACAAATTAACACTGCAAGATGTGAATTGATTGAAGCAAGATGCCAATGTTTATCGCCTGAGGAAATTGAAAGCCTAAATCAGCTATTAAATAAATTGAATAGTAGACATATTTACATTTAATGCACGCTTTATTTTAATTTTTGTTTTAGGGTGCAATATACATCTAATTAAATATTTGACTAAAAAGGTAAGTAACTTTGAAGTAATGCTTTATTACTCATCAAAGTTGCTTATTTTTTTATTGGAGAAAAAGAATGGGATGGGGAAGGTTGATTTTGAAATAGAGTTGCGTTGTTAATATTAGCATATGTTTAATGTGAGAGATTTAATTTGGAATTTATTAGAGTAATTATGCCGGTTAACTCGTTGATATATAATGAAAGCACCTCGTTAATTTAGTTTATTGGTATTTATTAAATTATACGAAAGTGCCTTATTTTTTAAAAGTAAATTGATGTAAAATTACATGTTAATACGTAGTATTTATGGCGAGACTCCTGATTCTTTTAAAAATGAACTTAAGTGCTTAGCACTTAAGTAAGCAATTCTAATGATTGAAATCAAAGAATTGCTTTAAAGACCAAGTCTGAGACGGCACCCTAGGAACGCGAAGCCATACAATACGAAGTATTGAATATAAAAGTAGCAGTAAGAAGATTCCAATTGAAATCCTCTTACTGCTATTATTTTTGGGAATTATGTCCCAAGCTCTTTAACATTAATAATTATTTATATTTTGGAATTTCGTAGTATTTACCAACTTCACCAATTTTATCGTAAAAGCCTTTAATAGTTTGAGCATTTACAGTTGCCCAGTGAATATCTGTAGCATATTGATGAGTACCTGGATTTGATGGGTTCCAACGCATTTTATAAAGCGTATTTTGTCCTGCTTTAATATAAGATTGACCGATGAATTTAGCTCCACCAATAATTGCCTTAGATACTGAATCCCATCCAGCGTTTTTGGCATATTTGATGCCTTCAATTAATGGGCTACTGTCATAAGCGCCTATACCAAAGACATTATGATATTTCGTTTTTGTTTTATCAGAGAATTTACCATTTACAATGTCTCCACCTTTAGCTAATTGTGAAGTACCGTTTCCAGTTTCGACTAAAGCATGTGCGACTAAGTAAATTTCATTGATACCATACTTTTTAGCTGCTTCACTAAATGCTGCACCTTGTCCTTCTAATACGCCTTGTCCTTTTAATAATTCATTAAGCGCTGCTACAGATAAAGATTGAGGCTGATCTAAGCGTAAGAATTGATATCTAGCACCTGAATCTTTAGTTAACTTGTTAGGGTCCATAGCGTCTTTGATTTCATTATAATTAGCATTTGTCCATTGGCCTGGAACCTTTTGAATTTGTGGAGTATCATAAAGGTCATTTTGTATCTCTGCAGCATGAGCTAAAGTATATCCAGTATTAACATATTTTACAGATTCTTTAGCGACGTCTGTTGATTTAATCCATACATATTTACCATTTGTTAATTTTCCATAATACCAAGTTACACCATTGATATTTTTTTGTTTAGAAACTACAAATGTCTTGTCGTAATAAGGTTTCAATGAGTAACGTGCATTCTTACCAAGATCTTCATAGTAATAGCTATTACTGTTGCTGATTACAAATGTGTAATTATAAGGACGAGCTTGTACATCTTTATTACTTTGGATAAGATCTTTTGCTGCAATCCATCCAGTACGATTGTTTACAGTTCCATATAAATACAAGTCTTTTCCAACATAAAGTGATTTTGAAGCATTAAATGTTTTACTAGCAATTGTATTTGATGGAAGTAATTGTTGATTTTTAGTACCCCAAGCAATAGAGTATAATCCATTATTTGTTTGGCTAACTTTGTATTGGCCAGTAGCTTTAGTTTGGTTACCAATATTTTGACTTGTTACATCTTTAACATTTACCCAGCCTAATGGCGTGTTTCGAGTACTATCTTGAAGTAAGACATATGTGTTATTACCTTCAGTACGTTGTTTCGTAATGATGTAAGTACGGTTACCATATTTTGCACCACTTTTAGCTTTTTTATCAAATACAGAAGCTCTGATACCTGAATTGTTAGCTTTAACTTGCGCGATTTTATTTATCGTTTGAGTCGAGTTAGTGTTAGACGCTTTAGCAGATGTTTGCGTTATAGCAGCTCTATCTGCTGTTGTAGCTTTACTATTCGTACTTACGGCTTTAGTAGAAGTCTTTGGTTTAGATACTGCTACTTTAGATTGCGTAGGAGTAGTTAGATAGTATTTGCTAACCCAACCAGATTTACCATTTACTGTACCATATAAATAAGTAGCTTTATCGATCTGTTGTTGTTTTGTAGCTTTAAATGTTTGGTTTCCAGAACCTGAAACAGTGCTAGCAACTTGGTTATATGTACCCCAAGGCACTGTATATAATTTAACACCAGGTTTAATACTGTAATTTTGATTAACTTTGACAGGTGATTTAGCAGTGTTGTAAACAACATCGTCTTGTTTTACCCAACCATATTTTTTACCAGTATTATAATCTTCTACAAGGTAGAATTTATCATTTCCTAAAGTAGCTGACTTTGTAACTGATAATGTACGTTGAACTTGATCAGTAGTTTTACCTTTTTTGTCGTAAACAGTTGTGTAAACACCATTATTTTTAGCTTTAATTTGAGCAACACCACTGTTAGCAGAAACAGTTAATTTATTATTACTTGAACTATTATCTGTCGATGGTTTACTTGGTTTCGTATTAGACGATGAAGGTGTTGTTAAGTAATATTTACTAATCCAACCAGATTTACCGTTCACTGTTCCGTATAAATAAATGGCTTTATCAATTTGTTGTTGTTTTGTAGCTTTAAATGTTTGATTTCCAGAACCTGAAACCTTTGAAGCTACTTGACTAGGCGTACCCCAAGGTACTGTGTATAAAGTTGAACCAGCTTTTACATTATATGTTTGGTTAACTTTAACAGGTGATTTAGCTGTATTATAAACAACATCGCCTTGTTTTACCCAGCCATACTTTTTACCAGTGTTGTAATCTTCGACTAAATAGAATTTATTATTGCCAAGTGTTGCAGATTTAGTAACAGATAATGTTTTTTGAGCTTGATCTGTTGAATGTCCTTTTTCGTCATAAACAGTTGTGTAAAGGCCACTATTGCTAGGTTTAATTTGAGCAACACCACTATTAGCAGAAACAGTTAATTTATTGTTGTTTGAACTATCTGATGGTTTAGATGGTTTAGATGGACTTGTAGAAGATGTACCCCAAGGTGCCACTTGACCAGTTTTGATTAAATATTTTTCATAAATTAAGTCATAAAGCTCTGCATAAGAGTAGTTATGGCTTCTAAAGTATTGATGTGGGTCTGTATGGTCAGTTCCGCCTAGATATCTACTAATTGCATAGTGCGTCCATACTGTACCTTGACCATCGTTTTCTGCGCTATCAGGTTTTAAACCATAGTATTGAAGTTGTGTCGCAGCATAATCAGCATAGTTGTTCATAGAACGTGCAAAGGAATCATAATCGTGAGTGTGTACAATCTCAACATTAATGAAACGTTCGTTACCTTGTGGCCCAGCACCCCAAGATAGATAATCAGTAGGAGCTGTTTCTACAATTCTGTTACCGTCTACAAAGGCATGAACAAAGGCTGATTGGTAATTATTCTTCATGTAATTAATTTCGCCATCAATTGTTGAATTATCATTTGCAGTATCATGTACAACGATACCTTCTGGGCGACCTACACCATTTCTATATCCATATTTAGGGAAATAAGAAGTATAGTTTTCTTCAATTTGTGGTGCTTTATAGTTTTTCTTACGAATATAATCATTGATTGAAGATTTCACTTGAGGTGTGTATTTAGGTAAAGAAGAAGTCGTTTTCTTATTTACTGCATACATCATTCTAGGTTTGGCAACTGAACTGAATGTTGAAACTTTGTTATTACTTTCAGTTGTCGTGTTATTAGCTTGAGTGTTAGAAACTTTTGTATTTTGAGTTGCTGATTTGCTAGTATTTGTACTGTTAGTACTATTTTTAATAGTAGGATTTGATTCTGACTTTGTATTTACATTGTTCTGTGCTGAAAGTGATGCAACTTGAGGTTGGTCAGCTTTAGTATTTTTACTTTGAGCGTTTGTAGTATCAACGTCATCTTCATCATCGTCAAAATTATAACCTGAACTATTTGTCTGACTTACTTTATTATTAGATTTCTCAGTTGAATCTGTTGTTGCCTGTTGAGATGTTTTATTATTAGATGCTTGATTAGATGTAGCTTCTTGTTTTTCTTGATCATTAAGGTTATTAGTTTGATTAGAAGAGGCTTGAATATTGTTATTACTGTTTTCATCTTTATTAACATTTTCAACAGTTGATTCTTGTTGTTCAGTTTCTGAAACCTCTTTATTCGTGTTGTCTACTTTTGAAGTTTCATTATCTTCTGAAGTGACAGCATCTTTAGAAATTTCATTATTCTTAATGTCTTTAGTTGAATCTTGATATGTATTGACTGATGATGTATTTGTTTCTTTTGAATCTGTAGGTTGATTTGAATTATTCGATTGTTCTTGTTGAGAAGCTTTACTAGAAGAATCGTTTAACTCATCTAATGATGCATCATAATTGTTAGAAGTAGTATCTTGTTTAGATTGAACTTTTGTTGGATCTTGATAAGTTTGAGTGCCTGAAACATTTTGTGCAGATTGTGTCACTTCATTTTTAGCTTGTTCGGCTTGCTTAAGTGTGGCTTGGTCATCAAGTACATTTGAATTTTTAGTTTGATCTTGTGTTTCTTCTGCAGCATGTGCATGGTGGGCAGTAAAGGCAGTTCCAAATAACGTTAATGCAACCATCGACGGTAATTTGTAATTGAATTTCTTCGTCATATTTATTTACTCCTCTTAATATGTTATTTTGAGTCAATTATAATATTAGTTGTAATTTCTGTATTACTTTTAACAGATTTGTAATATAACTTTAACCTGTAGCTTATAAAGATTTTTTGTAAAATTTTTGTCCAAACCACTGATTTCAGCATTCCTCAGTAAAAAGGGGACTCGAAATTTATACGTAGTATTACATTTTTGATTTTAAATTAAGTTGCTTTCTCGATGAAAGGTCATTCCATAGTTTTCTTCATAATAATGTGCTCTATATTCTCTTCTATAAAGGTTTCCCCGTGAGTGCTATATCCAAGACGAGTATAAAAGCCTTGTGCTTGTGTTTGAGCATGCATCATCAATTCTTTAAAATTCAAATCTTTGGCAATTTCTTCAATGGCTTCCATTAATTGAATGCCATAACCTAAACCTCTGTTTTCTTTTGTAATCGCGACACGTTCAATTTTCCCTGAATAGTTATCAATTGGTCTTATTCTTGCAGTAGCAAAAGGTTCTCCATTCACTTTGTAACCAATAATATGGTAAGAAATCGATTCTTTATCATCAATTTCATTGGATAGGGGAACATGTTGTTCTTCAACGAATACTTTTTTTCTAACTGTATAACAATCGTTCAACATATTATCATCAAGCACTTTTTTAAACATTTTAAACACCTCCATTATCTCTAGTTCTTCCCGAAATTAAGTAAATAAATCAAAAACATGATGAAAATTCATTGAATTTTTCACACATAAAAATGTACACACTTTAAATCGAAGTCGTCATCGTTTTTGATAAAAGCATAAAAAAACCGCTAATAAAGCTAACTAACTTATTAGCGGTTAAGTACTATTTTATTTATTAATGAAAGGATCAAGCTATTTTATAAAGCTGCCTTTCGAACAATGGCACAATATTGCCAAAATATACGTAATTGTGCAATATTCCAGTTATTCATCCCCATTGTAAATCCTGATGGTTTAAAGAGATTCACATCTGTAACTTCAAGAGCAGCAGCTATTAAATATTGTAATGGTATGCTAATACTTTTCATCGTTTCTGTAATACCATTTTCATCATAAACCCATGTGAATGGTAATTCAGATTCGAATACATCCACTTTATCGAAAATTTCGGGTAGGGCAACAATATAACATGCGCCGTCTACTACTGGATTATCGATACTATTCTTATAATAAATTAAAAGGGCCTCATAATTTTCTCTATGTTCATGATTAACATAGAAGAATTCATTTCGAAATAGCGCCATATCTTTACTATGGATAATTTGTTGTTCTAACATATTAAACATGCCGTTAATATGGGCGACTTTTTCGTATGTTTTACGACTCATTGCTTTAGCTCCTCTCTTAAATGTACCAATACTGAAATATGAATACTCATTCAATCTTTTATTGTACGTTCATATTATTACCATCATTCATAGTATTGTTTTAATAATTATTTTGTTGATATTGGTCTTGATTATTATTCTCGTAAGTATTTTGGTTATCTGTAGTTTGATTATTTTGAACGTTATTCTGTTCATTATCATTGTTATTGGTATTCTCATCGTTGTTATTGTTACTATCATTATCGTCACTTGTAGTATCTTTTTGATTTTTACGTAATAAACTGTCATCTAGTTCTGTTAGAGGTACGAGTGAACCATAATGTTTGATAACTCTGTGATCTAAAAATTCATCTTTATCTGTTATTTTAGATAAGCCTAAATCAGAGCGCAAGATATTTGAATATTTCATAATGCTTTTTACGCTTGGATTGTAATAATAAATGCCGTCTAGGTAGTCATCTTTACCTTCAAGTTGGGAAGTTTTTATATCTGTGTCGCCAGATAAATACATTTTTGCTAAAGCTTTAATTTCTTTTTTAGTAAGGTTGTGTTTAGCATTTTTACCAACAATCGTTACTACATTATCTAATTTATCAATAGAATCTAAACTTTGTGCTTTTTGGAAAAGAATTTTAATTAAGTCCATTTGTCTTTGTCCGCGTTTTAAGTCTGAATCTTGATGTCTTGTTCTGGCTACTGCTAAAGCTTGATCACCATTAAGTTTTTGATAGCCTTTTTTAATTTTAATTCTTCCAGTGTCATCACTATTTGGTTCGTTTAAGTTATAAGGCACATCGTAATAAATGCCACCTAATTCATCAACTGCTTCAACGAAAGCTTTCATATTAACGCGAACATAATAGTCAACTGGTACATTCATTGTTGCTTCGACTGAATCCATTGAAGCAATTGGGCCACCATAAGCATGCGCATGTGTAATTTTATCGTAATAACCAACTTTAGGTATATAACTAATTGTATCTCGTGGGATACTAAGCATTCTAATTTGATGCTTTTTCTGATTGAATGTGGATAAAATCATTGCATCTGATCGGGAATGTTCTATACTTTGTCCATTCTTTTCTCTACCTTCATTATCATCTATTCCTAAGAATAAAATTGAAATAGGTTGCTTTTCAGGATTAACTTTTGAATCTCTTAAATTTGATTGACGTTGCGCGTCATTTTTATCTTGAGACTTTTCAAAAGCGGATTCTGAACTTTTATATAATTGAGTAGCAAATAGGATTGGACCAACGACAAGAACTAATGTTAATAATATTAAAAAATACTTTAAAAATTTGTTCATCGGGAGTGCTCCTAATTTATTTTAAAATTTATCATTATCTAATTCTATGTTGTTATGTAAGCATTATTAATAGAAGTACTATTACATTTCGTACTTATGCACTATAGCCTTAAATTGTATTACTTTATTAGCAAAATTACAACTCTTAGATTCATATTAATTTTACATTCTTCAAACAAAATTTACATTTAAATCTACAATGTGATTGAATTTATATCGATTAGAAATCTTTATGGTACTAAAGTACTATAGAATTATTTTTAAATAAGCGTATTATCTAATTAAAGTGATTTATCTAAAGTGTTAAGTTATAATAATGCTTAGCTAAACAAATACATAACTTGTTAAATTAGATTTTAGTGACAGTTACAGATAACCAAATTTTTCATCATAGATTTAACATGCTACTTTCCTTTACAATGATTGTTTTTAGAAAGGAGATTACTCATGAAACAAGAATGGATAAAACGATTGGATGAAAGTTTGATTCGACCGTTTTATGAGCAACAAAATGATATAGAGATAGAAGAAGGATTAACAACTCAATTGTCTTTTGGGACTGCAGGTATTAGAGGTATATTCGGTATAGGTCCTGGAAGAATGAATGCTTTCACGGTAAGAAAAGTAGCTTTAGGTATAGCTCAATTTTTTAAATCGAGGAATAAAGAAGCGAGTATTGTTGTTTTTTATGATTCTAGACTACTTTCTGATTCATTTTCAAAAGAGATTTCAACTACACTTGCACAAAATAATGTAAAAGTTATCACATCCGATATTTATAAATCCACGCCGGAACTTTCGTATGCAGTAAGATATTATGGTGCAGATGGCGGTATTATGATTACTGCGAGTCATAATCCTAAAAATTATAATGGCATTAAGGTTTATAACGAATATGGAGGACAACTGCTACCAAAAGATTCTGAAATATTAAGTAATTATATTGAAGAAGTTGAAAATCCACTGGATGTTATAGGTGGGGAGTTCGAAGCACTAGTTAACGCTAACAAAATTGTTTATGCCAAAGACGATGTTAGAAATAGTTATAAAAATAAAGTCATCCAAGCGACAGGAAAAATTGAAAAGACAAATGCCAAAACAATATTAACAAGTCTTCATGGAACAAGCTTACCTATCGTTTCTGAAATATTGGATGAGTTGAATTATGATAATTATATTATCGAAAAGGAACAATCAAAGCCAGATGGGACATTTCCAACTGTTGATAGTCCTAATCCTGAAGATGAGTCTGCTTTTAATGCTAGTAAGATTCTCGCAGAAGAAAATGACGCACAATTGATTATAGCTACAGATCCTGATGCGGATAGACTAGGTGTAGTAGAACGTTTAGACAATGGAGAATGTAGATTTATTAGTGGCAATGAACTAGGACTTATTTTGATGAAATTACGATATCAAGATTTAATTGACGCTTCATATGAGAACTTATATATCGTTAAGTCGATTGTGACAAGTGAACTGAGTGATAAACTTGCTGAAGCACTCAATGTTAAAGTTTATAACGTGCTTACAGGATTTAAATATATATCGGAAATTTTAAATTCAAAAGATAACAGTGCTGAGAAGTTGTTACTCGCTTTTGAAGAAAGTAATGGGTATATGGTTGAACCATTTGTTAGAGACAAAGATGCGATTCAAATTGTACCGTTGATCATTAAGTACAAGAATTTACTTTATGAGAACAATATTACTTTAACAGATACGCTGAATGACATATATCGTGCAATTGGTCATTATAGAAATGTTAATTTAAGTCCAGTTTTTGAAGGAAGAGAAGGACAGCTAAAAATAGAAGATATTATTGATTCCTTTAGAAAAGAATCTATACACCAAATATGTGGGTTAGATGTTAAAGCGATAGAAGATTATCAGTTAGGTACCATTGAATATATGGATAGTGGCGAAAAAGAGCCAACATATTTACCTAATTCGAACTTAATACGTCTAATATTTGATGAAGGATTTATAGCGATTAGGCCATCTGGAACTGAACCTAAAATAAAAATATATTTTTCACTTAATGTAGAAGATATTGAAAGTGTAATTAAAGATTTTCAAAAAACTTATATTGAATATTAAAGACTTGAATGTGTGAGGCCAACAAAAGAAGATGAAACTTAATAAATTTAAAATAATATTTTTTATTGTCGTATTAGTTGTATTAATCGTATTAGTGGGATTAATAGGATTTAGATGGAGTAAGCATCAACATATCGAAAATCAAGTTTTGAAAAACGAAAATGATAATACCCACTATATTGAAAAAAGAGATAAAACAGTTAAAGCTCCTAAGAAGTTAAAAACAGTTCTTGATAAAAAAGAACCAATGTATGAACAAATTAATAAATATTTAAAATCAACGAATTTTAACGGGACAGTGGCAGTTTTTGATAATGGTAAAATAAAAATGAATAAAGGCTATGGTTATCAAGATATAGAAAAAGGGAAGAAAAACACTGCTAATACAATGTATTTAATAGGTTCTTCTCAAAAATTTACTACTGGATTAATGTTAAAGCAATTAGAATTAGAACATAAGGTTAACTTACATGATCCTGTAACCAAGTATTTACCATGGTTTAAAACAGATAAAGAAATTACAATTAAAGATTTAATGTTACATAAAAGCGGATTATATAAATATGAAGCTTCTACTAATATTAAAAATTTAGATCAAGCAGTATTATCAATTCAAAAACGTGGCATAGATGATTCTATTTATCATAAACATAGTTACAACGATGCAAACTATTTAGTATTAGCTAAAGTCATCGAAAAAGTAACTGGAAAACCATACGTTAAAAACTATTATCAACGCCTAGGAAATAAATACCATTTAAAACATACATCATTTTATGATGAAAAACCGTTACAAAGTGAGATGGCAAAGGGATATAAATTCAAAAATAATAGCTTCTCATTCTTACGTCCAAATGTATTAGATCAATATTATGGAGCAGGGAACTTATACATGGCTCCATATGATATGGGTAAATTGATATATGCGTTACAACAAGATAAATTATTTAATTCTAAAGTAACAAAACCAATGCTTCATGAGTTAGGAACAGAAGAGTATCCAGAAGAATATCGTTATGGTTTCTATGTAACACCATATTTAAATAGAATAAATGGCGTATTCTTCGGACAAATATTTACAGTTTATTTTAACGATCGATACATTGTCATTTTAGGTACTAACGTTAAAAATACCAATGGTTTCGTTCCAAACGAAGATAAAATGAAACACATTTTCTATAATATTCTTAATCAAAAGAAACCATATAATACACCAGGCGTAAAAGTTCAATAAAAAAGATAATAAGCCATTAATCTATTATAAAGTGCATCCAAAATTTCATTTTTTGGGTGTGCTTTTTTTCGAGATTAATGGCTATTTGTTAATCATTTTATTTACAATAATTGAGTGCTTCTAAGAAAACCTCTTCATACATGTTATTTATAGGAGATAATACGACTGTACAATTCGGATATTGTGATTTGAAATCTACTACAGTTGCTCCTTTAGTATAACGACCATCTAACTCAATTTGTACATCTGCTTCAATCACATTAAATGCTTGTGGACTTAGTAAATAGAGGATAGTGAATACATCATAAATTTTAACACCATACTCAAAATCTTCGCTTCTATAATGTTGAAATATATCATGAAGCATTAATCCAGTTTCATTTGTGTTTTTGAATTTTTTCACAAAGTCATGTGTAAACATAGCTTCTCTCGCTAAATCAAGACCAATCATTGTTATAGGTAATCCAGAATTGAATACAACTTGAGCGGCTTCAGGATCGCAATAAATATTGAACTCAGCTAGTGGTGTGACATTACCTCGACCGGTACTTCCTCCCATAAGAACAATTTCTTTAATATGTTTTGTTACTTCTGGATAAGTTGAAAGGAGTATGGCTATATTCGTTAATGGACCTATGGCTATGATAGTAACAGGCTCTTCGGAATTTAATAATGCCGTTTTCATAGCCTCCACAGCATGAGTAGATGCTAAATCCTTTTCAGAAATAGGTGGGAATTCGTAGCCATCCATACCCGATTCACCATGAACAGGAATCGCATCGACAATTTCATTTAATAATGGTCTCGAAGCACCTCTGTGGACAGGGACATCGCTATTAAAGAATCGTTTCAATTTCAAAGCATTGGCGGTTGTCTTTTCAATTCCAACATTTCCATTAACTGTAGTAATCATCTTCAAATCAAATTCAGGATGACATAGGGCAAGACTTATCGCTGCCGCATCATCTATACCTGGATCTGTGTCAATAATAATTGGTGTAACCATCATTTCTCTTCTCCTTCTTGAAAATAAATTCCCATTAAGCGTAACACTATAGTAATGTAATTTCGACAATAAAAAAAGCAAGCTAACATATAAAATGCTAGCTTGCTTGTGATTAACAAAGCCATGAGCTTGATAATCTGACTCATTTTTATAAGTGGTGAGAGTGACCACCTTGCATTACCCAGTATGTTCCGATAACGATAGCTAGAGTAATGATAATTGCGAAGATAACTTTGAATGATTGAAGACGTCCATCTCTACCTTCAGTTAAGTGCATGAACATTAATAATTGAACTGCAGCTTGGATAAATGCGAAACCGAAGATAATTGTTACCTTAGCATGGAATGTCATTGATGTGTATAGTGTTACGAAAACTGCTAAAAGCGTTAATACGATAGAAGCAATAAATCCGACTGTATGTTTTACGATTGTATTCATCCGCTATACACCATCCCTATCATATATACGGCAGTGAAGATGAAGATCCAAACAACATCTAAGAAGTGCCAGTATAAACTTACTATAAATAACTTAGGAGCATTGTAAGAATCTAAACCGCGTGTGCCGATTTGGATTAATAAGCAAATGATCCAAACAATACCTACAGATACGTGACATCCGTGCGTACCTAATAGGATGAAGAAACTAGACCAGAAGGAACCGATAGTTGGGTTAACTCCTTCTTGTGCATAGTGTGCGAATTCGTAAATTTCAAAACCTACGAATACAAGCCCTAATAGTACAGTGATGATCATCCAAATCATCATTAAGTTTTGTTTCTCTTTACGCATGTAGTAAATTGCAATACCACAAGTGTAAGAACTTAATAATAATGAAAATGTCATTATTAGTACAAGAGGCAATTCAAATAACTCAGTAGTCATTTTGTGTGCGTAATCGCCACCGTGTTGCAAAGTTAATAACGTTGCGAATAGGGTACCGAATAACGCGAATTCAGCTGTAAGGAATATCCAGAAGCCAAGTTTATTTAATTCGCCTTCATGACTACGTGAATCGATTGTTTTTGTATCATGACTCATGACTTACAGCCTCCCTTTCTTTAATACGAGCTTCTCTTAAGCGTTTTTCAGTTTCAGCAACTTCAGAAGCAGGGATATGGTAACCATGATCAATTTGGAAACTTCTCCAAATCATAGTAATGAAAATACCTGCTAAGCAAATAATTGCAGGAACTAAAGTTTCAAAGATTAAGAAGAAACCGCCGATTGTAAAGAAGATACCCATCCAGAAACCTACTGGAGTATCGTTTGGCATATGAATATCTTTGTAATTATGGTTGTCTAAGTAATGACGACCATGTTCTTTCATATCAACAAATGTATCGTAGTCATTCCAGTCTGGAGTGATTGCAAAGTTGTATTTAGGTGGAATTGCTGATGCTGTTGTCCATTCTAAAGTACGACCAAGTCCATCCCAGTTATCACCAGTAGCTTCACGTGGTGCTTTGATGTGACTGTAAACGATACTTGCTACTAAGAATAGGAAGCCGATTCCCATTAGTAATGCACCGATAGTTGAGATGAAGTTTAATAACCACCAACCATCAGAAGGCATGTAAGTGTATAAACGACGTGGCATACCATCTAATCCTAGGATGAATTGTGGTAAGAAACAAACGTTGAATCCAATCATGAATAACCAGAAGCACCATTTGTTTAACGTTTCGTTTAATTTGTAACCCATCATTTTTGGATACCAGAAGATTAAACCAGCTAAGCAGGCAAATACTACACCAGTAACCAATGTATAGTGGAAGTGGGCTACTAAGAAATAAGTGTTGTGATATTGATAGTCCGCAGATGCCATCGCTAACATTACACCAGTAACCCCACCTAATAGGAAGTTAGGGATGAATGCTAATGAGAATAGCATAGGTGACTCAAATGTGATTCTACCTTTATATAGTGTTAATAACCAGTTGAATAGTTTAACACCGGTAGGAACACCGATTAACATTGTTGAAATTGAGAAGAATGAGTTGATTAACGCACCATTACCCATTGTGAAGAAATGGTGAACCCAAACTAAGAAACTTAAGAACGCAATACCTGCAGTCGCCCAAACCATGCTTTGGTGACCGAATAGGCGTTTACGTGCGAAAGTTGGAATAATTTCAGAGTAAATACCAAATGCAGGCAAGATAACGATATATACCTCAGGGTGCCCCCAAACCCAGAAGAAGTTTGCCCATAACATTGGCATACCGCCATCTGCTACTGTAAAGAAGTGTGTACCAAATATTCTATCTGTTGTCATTAAAGCTAACGCTACTGTTAAAACAGGGAAAGCTAAAATAACAATTAATGTAGTAATAAATGTTGTTACAGTGAACATTGGCATTTGCATAAACTTCATTGTAGGAGTTTTACATCTAAGTATTGTTACAAAGAAGTTAATACCGGTCATCAATGTACCTAAACCGGAAATCTGTATTGCAACTAAATAATAGTTGACACCTGGTCCAGGACTAAATTCACCAGCAAGTGGTGCGTAGTTAGTCCAACCTGCAGCTGGAGATCCACCTACGATAAATGAAAGGTTGAATAAAATCATACCAGCGAAGAATAGCCAGAAACTAACGTTGTTCATTACAGGGAAGGCAACATCACGTGCACCAATTTGTAATGGAACTACGATATTCCATAAACCAAAGATGAAAGGCATCGCCATGAAGATAATCATGATTACACCGTGCGTACTGAAGATTTCATCATAGTGGTTTGCTTCCAAGAACTTATTATCTGGAATAGTTAATTGAGTACGAATTAATAACGCGTCAATACCACCACGAACGAACATTAATACGGCACAGATTAAATACATTACACCGATTTTTTTATGGTCTACGGATGTGAACCATTCTCTATATAGATATTTCCACAATTTAAAATACGTAATTACTGCGATAAGTCCGATAACTAAGAACGGGGCACCAATTTGTGCCATGATAATCATCCAGTTACCTTTAACGAGTAATTCATCCCATGGAAAATTCATTAATGTCCACCTCCATGATCATCATGTTCTTTTTTTTGAAGTTTAGACGCATTTTCGTCTTTTGCTCCTTTAGAAATTTTTTCCATTTCTTTAGAGTTATGGTCCTCTTCTTTTTTGAACTCATTGTCATATTTTTCATTGTTGCCGAGAATTATTGGTTTCATACCATGACGTTCATAGTTTGCGTTTGTAACTTTAACCTTACGAGCAGGTTTAATTGGTTTGTCCTTAACATCTTTATAAAGATCTTCTTCTGATGTGAAGTTAGGATCTTTCTGAACGAAGTTATATCGTTTATATGCGTAAAAGATATATTCAGGATCAGCCGCTGGGTCAACAAACGCCATATGAGTACCATTAAATGTTAATTCTTTGTTAGGTGTACTTGGTAAGATTTGTTTGTCAAAAGTATCTTGACTTAATGTTTTCTTACCTTTAGCTTCTTTAACCCATTTATCGAAATCACTTTGGCTTACAGAGTGAACTTTAAATGTTTGACGTGCAAATCCGTCACCATTGAAGTTAGAGTTACGACCTCTGAAGGTACCTAATTGATCGGCTGTTAAAGTCCAATTCATTGTCATACCAGTCATAGCATATTTCTGACCACCTAATTGTGGAATCCAGAAACTTGTCATAGTATCCATCGCTTGAAGCTTGAATACGACTGGACGATCTTTAGGAATTGTTAATGTATTAACAGTTTCGATGTGTTGATCTGGGTAGGCAAAGAACCATTTGTAACCAGCGCTTACTGCGTAAACCACAAGTGGGTCCTTGTCTTTTTGAGGTGGTTTCTCGTAATCGTATAATGTTTTAACTGTTGGGACAGCTAATGCAATAACGATTAAGATAGGTACCACAAACCAAATTGTTTCAATTAAAGAATTGTGGTGCATCTTGCCTGATTCTGCATTTTTATTATAGCTGTACTTATAAATAAAGAATGCAAACATGGCAAGCACAACGACAACAATAACAAGCATGAAGATGATTGAGTAGATGATCAAGAACTTCTGACTACTTGCTACTGGCCCTTTTGCATTAAAAACTTCTATATTTGAGCAGCCACTAAGTAAAATTAGTGTGCCAAATAATAGAAGCAAAGACTTAAATTTTGACACTTTTTTTGACCTCCTAATACTACAAATGTAGAGCTTACCATTAATTTTAGTTTATTACACAATATTTACAAGTACCTGTATTAAAAAAAATATTGTTATATGTAAAGAATATGCATTGATATAAGGTATGACGGGGATTGTAAGATTTGTTAAAATTATGTGTACATTTTGTGAAAATCGACAAATTTAACAAAATTACATGTAATGCAATATAAAATTGAGAAACGTTATCAATTAGAGGGTTTGAGAGGGTTTATAAACAAAAAAAGTTGAGAAAATTTCTCAACTTTGTAAATAATTATTTATTTTACTTCAATATATCTTGTGGAAGTTTGTTCGGCTCCGTCAGAATCAGTCACTTTATATTTAACTTCATATTTACCTACTTTTGATGTATCTACTAGACCGTCGACTTTAATTTTATGTGTTAAGTCTCCATCTTCTTTATCATAAGCACTTACACCATTTAATAAATTGTAGTCTTCACCTTTTTCAATAACAATGTCGTTAACGCCTCGTAATTGAGGTTCGGTATTTGAAGTAGCTTGGGCATTTAAATTAGGTGTCACTAGGGTAGCTGAAACGCCAAGTGCCGATAATGACTGAATTAATTTGTTCATAACGTAACCTCCGTCTGATAGTCATTTATGATTTAAGTCTAATATACTTTATATTCGATATTTATACATCATACTATGGTCTTAATATAACCTAGTATTAATCTAAATTAAATATATTTTTGGTAAATTTCGTTTAAGTTTATGTAAATTGAAAGTTTTGTGAAATATTTAGCATTTCGTTTAATTTTTAAATAAATAGGAATAAACTGTAATTGCGTCAAATTAATAGGCCTTTAAAAAGACCTTAATGTGGGAGTGGAAATAATGTTAACAGAAAAAGAAAAAAGTATCGTTAAAGAAACAGTGCCTGTACTTCAAGATAAAGGTGTGGAAATTACTTCACATTTTTATAAAAGAATGTTTAAGCAACACCCTGAGTTGAAAAATATGTTCAACCAAACCAATCAACAAAAAGGTCTTCAATCTACAGCTCTAGCGCAAAGTGTTTTAGCAGCGGCTGTAAATATAGATCATTTAGAAAACATCATGCCAGTTGTAAAAGAAGTTGCGTATAAACATTGTGCACTTCAAGTTCCGCCAGCAGGTTATGATATTGTTGGAGAAAATCTTATTGCAGCCATTAAAGAAGTTGTTGGGCTAGACGATAGTCATGATATTATAAAAACTTGGAAAAAAGCATATCAGGAAATAGCTGATGTATTTATATCAGTAGAAAAAGATATCTATAGCCAAATGGCTTGGGATGGTTTCCAACCATTTAAAATTGAAAAAATTAATCAAATTTCTTCTGATATCAAATCATTTACTGTAGTATCTGATGAATATGATTTAAGCCAATTTGTACCAGGTCAATATATTACGGTCGATGTAAGTAGTGAGAAAATGCCATATCGTGCTAAACGTCACTATTCTATCGTTGAAGGAGATAAACAACATTTAACATTCGCAGTTAAACGTGATGTAACTACTGATCACGAAGGTGAAGTTTCTACTATATTACACGATGAGTTATCAGAAGGAGATTCAATTAACCTTTCTGCTCCAGTTGGTCCATTCAAAGTGAGTAACTTATCTAATGAACAGTTATTCTTAGGCTCAGGAATTGGAATTACTCCATTAGTTCCTATGTTTAATGAAGTTGTTGAAAATGGTTCAAAAGCTAAATTTATACAAGTTATTAATGATGTGAATGATATACCTTTTGAATCTTTAATTACTGAAATAGCTGATAAAAGTGAAAATGCTGATTATCAACTTTATGATAAAAATGAACAAGGCTATTTAGATAAAGAAAAATTAAAAGCATATATAAATGAAGAAACTGAAATTTATATTTGTGGAGGAACACATTTCTTAAAATCAATTATTGAAGCATTGAAAGAATTAAATGTAGATTCTAGCAAGATTCATTATGAAACATTTATTCCTAAACTAAGTGTTAATGTATAAAACTGTATAGAATAGAATATAAATTTTAAAATAAAAGCTCTAAGATGATTTCTAATTGTAATTTGCACCTCGAAAAGCCGGACCAAAAAGCTAACTTTACGGTGAGTATTACATTGAAGAAATGGTCTTAGAGCTTATTTTGTATTAGTCATATATATATTTATTAAGAATTAAACTTTTACGTCAGTATCAATTTAATATTGAGAGGCATTCTACTTAATGCCGCGACGCATTTTTTCTGCAAGTAATGTGTTATTAAGTACCATCGTAATTGTTAATGGTCCTACGCCTCCAGGTACAGGCGTAATAGCGCCAGCGATTTCTTTTACTTCTTCATAGTCAACATCGCCTTTTAATTTACCATTTTCATCTGGCGTATTTCCGACGTCTATGATAACGGCACCCTCTTTAACCACATCTTTACTAACTAATCCGTGTTTACCTACAGCGCTCACAATAACGTCAGCATCTTTTAAATGTTTACTCATGTCTTTTGTACGAGAATGTAACACAGTAACAGTTGCATTAGCTTGTAATAATAATTTGGAAACTGGTTGACCTACAATATGACTTCGGCCAATCACTACCGCATGTTTACCTTCTAAATCAATATCTGCATGTTTTAGAATTTCCATAATACCTAATGGTGTACATGGAACGAAAGTTTGCTCATCGATATAAAGCTTACCTATGTTAGAAGGGTGAAAGCCATCGACATCTTTATCAGGATTAATAGATTCTAAAACTTTTTGTTCGCTTACTTGTTTAGGTAGGGGAACTTGGACAAGTATTCCGCTAACTGAATCATCATTGTTAAGTCTTTCTAATTCTTTTAATACGTTTTCTTCGGAAGTTGTTTCATCTAAATGGACAATTTCAGAAATCATTCCTATTTTTTCAGCAGCTTTTTTCTTCGCTTTGACATAACTTTGACTTGCACCATCATTTCCGACTAGTATGACTGACAATTTCGGAGTATAACCTTGCTTATTTAATTCTTCGACTTGTTGTTGTAGACCTTGTCTATATTCTTTTGCGATTTGCTTACCATCTAAAATTTTAGCAACCACTTAAAACGCCTCCTTATTTTAATTAATATCTTAACTTTAACACTAATATTAATCTAATTAATAGTCAAAAGACGTAAATTAAATTTAAATTTAATATTAAAGTTCGATTTTTGATTGAAAAAGTATGACATGATTGTTATGCTATATCTGTAATATACAACTATTTCTTATCACAATACAAACTTTTGAAAGGGTGTGCAAAGTGAGAGTAGCAGTCATTATGGGCAGTTCTTCAGACTGGGAAATTATGAAAGAAAGTTGCAAAATGTTAGAAGAATTTGAAATACCGTACGATAAAAAGGTCGTTTCTGCACATCGTACGCCTCAGTTAATGTTCGAATTCGCTAGTGAAGCACGTCAAAATGGTTATGACATTATTATCGCAGGTGCAGGGGGCGCAGCACATTTACCTGGAATGGTAGCATCAATGACAACTTTACCTGTAATAGGTGTTCCCATTGAGTCGAAAAGTTTAAAAGGTTTAGATTCATTGCTTTCAATTGTACAAATGCCTGGAGGTATACCAGTGGCTACAACAGCTATAGGTAAATCCGGAGCGAAAAATGCTGGAATTCTAGCGGCAAGAATGCTAGGAATAAACAATTCAACAGTTCAAAAGAATTTGGAAAATTATGAAAAATCTCTAGTTAATAAAGTGGAGGCAATGCAAAATGAGCTTCAATAAATTAAAATTCGGTTCAACAATCGGAATTATTGGCGGAGGTCAATTAGGGAAGATGATGGCACAATCTGCGCAGAAAATGGGCTACAAAGTGATTGTGTTAGATCCTAACGAAGATAGTCCATGTCGATACGTTGCACATCAATTTATCCACGCTGAATATGATGATGAACAAGCTTTAAATGAACTAGGTGAGAAAACTGACGTCATTACTTATGAATTTGAAAATATTTCCTCAAAGCAGCTTAAACAACTGACAGAACATTATAATGTACCTCAAGGTTTCCAAGCGATCCAATTACTTCAGGATCGATTAACGGAAAAGCAAACATTACAAGAAGCAGGAGCGCAAATTGTTCCTTTTCTACAAATTAAAAATTCACAAGATTTAACACAAGCGATTGAAACATTAGGTTATCCATTCATCGTTAAAACTCGTTTCGGTGGCTATGATGGCAAAGGCCAAATATTAGTTAAACAGGAATCAGATATTCAAGAAGCAATGTCATTAATTGAAAATCAAGAATGCGTAGCTGAACAATATCTTGATATCGATAAAGAAGTGTCTCTTACTGTCACAATTGGTAACGAGCAGCAAACCACGTATTTCCCATTACAAGAAAACGAACATAGAAATCAAATTTTATTTAAAACAATCGTGCCTGCTAGAACAGATAAAGAAAAAGAGGCACGTAAAGAGATAGATAAGATTACGAACGTCATCCATTTTGTAGGTACTTTTACAGTTGAATTTTTCATAGATAGGAATAATAAACTTTATGTAAATGAAATTGCGCCACGTCCACATAACTCAGGACATTACTCTATAGAGGCATGTGATTTCTCACAATTTGATACACACATATTAGCCGTCACTGGTCAGAAATTACCTCAACAGATAGAAGTGCTTAAACCTGCTGTAATGATGAATTTACTCGGTCGTGATTTAGATTTACTTGAAAATGAATTCGGAAATCATCCGGAATGGCATGTTCATATTTATGGTAAATCACAAAGAAAGCCCGACAGAAAAATGGGACACATGACATTACTAACTGATGATGTGAATCAAACGGAACAATATATGTTAATGAAGTTCGAAGGGAGAGACAAATAAGTGTCATTATTATATGAAGGAAAAGCAAAACGAGTATACACAACAGATACAGAACATCAACTGCGAGTAGAATACAAAGATGAAGTAACCGCAGGCAACGGGGTCAAAAAAGACACAATGCCTGGCAAAGGAAAGTTAAATAATCAAATCACATCCATTATATTTGATTATTTAACTCACCACGACATCAATAACCATTTCATTAAGCAACTCTCTGAAACAGAACAATTAGTCGAACAAGTAGACATTATCCCATTGGAAGTAGTAGTGAGAAATATCGCCACTGGTTCTATTACCAAACGATTAGGCTTTGAAAAAGGACATAAATTTGAAGAACCATTAGTCGAATTTTTCTATAAGAATGACGACCTTAACGACCCGCTTATTACAGACGATCACGTGAAATTGCTCCACATTGCAAACGATGAAGAAATCGCCCAATTAAAACAAATGGCAAAAGAAATTAATCAAGTGTTAGTACAGCTCATGGACGAAATGTCATTAAGACTTGTCGATTTCAAAGTCGAATTCGGTAAAACACACGATGGCACTATTCTATTAGCAGATGAAATTTCACCTGACACATGTCGTATATGGGATAAGCATTCAGATACTAACTTCGATAAAGACGTTTACAGAAATGACACTGGCTCACTCATTGAAACATACCAAACATTTTTAGATAAATTGGAGGATCTTAAATCATGAAAACAATCGAATTACACATCACTTTACAACCCCAGGTGCTAGATACACAAGGACAAGCTTTAAACAGAGCCGTTCACGATTTAGGTTATACGCAAGTGAATGACATTCGAGTAGGTAAAGTTTTATACATGACAGTTGATGAAGCTACAGATGAAGCCGTGGATAACATTATTACAACATTAAGTGAAAAGTTATTTGCGAACACAGTCATTGAAGAATATAGCTATAAAGTGATTGATGAAAAGGAGAATGCATAAGATGAAATTTGCAGTTCTTGTATTTCCAGGTTCAAACTGCGATAGAGATATGTATAATGCAGCGATTAAATCTGGTGTAGATGCAGCATATGTCGATTATCGCGAAACAAGTCTAGAGGGGTTTGACGGAGTACTGATTCCTGGAGGCTTTTCATTCGGTGATTATTTAAGATCAGGTGCAATGGCAAGTGTTGCTCCTATTATTAATGAAGTGAAACGTTTAGCACAAGAAGGTAAGCCAGTCCTTGGCGTGTGTAATGGATTCCAAATTTTAACAGAAATTGGTTTACTTCCAGGTGCATTACTACATAATGATTCACACCTCTTCATAAGTAGAAACGAAACATTAACGATTACTAATAACCAAACACCATTCACACATTTGTATGAAGCAAATCAAGAGGTTGTTTATCCAGTTGCTCATGGCGAAGGTCATTATTACTGTACCGATGACATGTTTACTGAACTTGAACGAAACAACCAAATTATACTTAAATATACGGATAATCCAAATGGCTCATACGAAGATATTGCTGGAATCGTCAATAAAGAAGGAAATGTATGTGGGATGATGCCACATCCTGAACGTGCGCTTGAAACATTGTTAGGCACAGATAGTGGTGTGAAATTGTTTGAATCAATGGTCAAAAGTTGGAGGGAACAACATGTCTAAATTTATCGAACCAAGTATTGAAGAAATTAAACTTGAAAAACTTTATCAAGATATGGGGCTCAGTGATAAAGAATACGATAAAGTAGTAGAAATTCTTGGCAGAGAACCCAACTTTACAGAAGTAGGCATATTCTCAGTCATGTGGAGTGAACATTGTTCATACAAGCATTCTAAACCTTTCTTAAAGCAATTCCCAACAACAGGTGAACATGTGTTGATGGGTCCAGGTGAAGGTGCTGGTGTCGTGGATATTGGAGATAATCAAGCCGTTGTATTCAAAGTGGAATCACATAACCATCCATCAGCAATTGAACCTTATCAAGGTGCAGCAACTGGTGTAGGCGGCATCATAAGAGATATCGTCTCAATAGGTGCACGTCCAATTAACTTACTTAATAGTTTGCGATTTGGTGAATTATCAGTCAAACAAAATCAACGTTTACTTAAAGGTGTAGTGAGTGGGATTGGCGGTTATGGCAACTGTATTGGTATTCCTACAACAGCAGGAGAAATTGAATTCGACGATCGTTATGATGGCAATCCTCTTGTCAATGCGATGTGTGTGGGTGTCATTGATCACGACATGGTTCAAAAAGGGACTGCAAAAGGTGTCGGTAATTCAGTGATTTACGTCGGTTTGAAAACAGGTCGTGATGGCATTCATGGTGCAACATTTGCCTCTGAAGAACTAACAGAAGAAAGTGAAAGTAAACGTCCTTCAGTACAAATTGGTGATCCATTTGTAGGTAAGAAACTCATGGAAGCTACACTCGAAGCAATTACTTATGACGAGCTTGTTGGTATTCAAGATATGGGTGCTGCTGGTTTAACCTCTTCTTCCTCAGAAATGGCTGCAAAAGGTGGAAGTGGTCTTCATTTAAGACTCGATCAAGTTCCAACTAGAGAACCTGGTATTTCACCTTATGAAATGATGCTTTCTGAAACACAAGAACGAATGCTACTCGTTGTTGAAAAAGGCACTGAACAAAAGTTCCTAGACTTATTTGATAAACATGAACTTGATAGTGCAGTTATTGGTGAAGTGACGGATACTGACAGATTCGTTTTAACATATGAAGACGAAGTATTTGCTGATATTCCTGTACAACCTCTATCTGATGAAGCACCTGTATATATTCTTGAAGGAGAAGAAAAGGAATATAACACTTCTAAAAATGATTACAGCCATGTTGATGTGCAAGATGTCTTTTCAAAATTATTAAAACATCCAACCATTGCATCGAAACATTATTTATATGAGCAGTATGATCAGCAAGTAGGCGCAAATACTATTATTAAACCTGGATTACAATCTTCAGTCGTACGTGTTGAAGGTACAAATAAAGCGATTGCTTCAACGATCGATGGAGAAGCACGTTACGTATTTAATCAACCTTATGAAGGTGGAAAGATGGTCGTTGCAGAAGCCTATCGTAACTTAATTGCTGTAGGTGCTACACCACTTGCGATGACAGATTGCTTGAATTACGGTTCTCCTGAAAAGAAAGAAATTTATCAACAATTAATTGATTCGACGAAAGGCATGTCTGAAGCATGTGAAGTACTAAAGACACCTGTAGTGTCAGGTAATGTTTCTTTATATAACGAAACGCGTGGTACATCTATTTTCCCAACACCAGTTGTAGGCATGGTAGGACTGATTGAAGATATTAACTATTTAAATGATTTCCATCCTAAAGCTGGGGAGACACTTTATTTAGTTGGGGATACACGTGATGATTTCGGTGGAAGCCAAATTGAGAAATTATTATACGGTTCAGTAAATCATGAATTTGAAGCGATTGATTTAAGTGATGAAGTTGAAAAGGGTGAACAAATTAAGAATGCCATTCGTCATGGTATAGCGTCACATGTTCAGACAGTAGGTAAAGGCGGATTACTCCTTACATTAGCTAAAATTAGCGCTTATTATAACATGGGACTTGAGGTTCAACTTGATGTCACTAATGCACAATTATTTAGTGAAACGCAAGGACGCTATATTGTATCGGTTAAAGAAGGGCAAACCCTAGATATCGACCATGCTAAAGAAATTGGACGATTTACTCAAGATGGATTATTCAAAGTATCTAATTCAGAAATTTCTATTTCGGAAAAGGTCTCAGACATTAAACAAACATGGGAAGGAGCAATTGCTCAATGTTTAACTACTCAGGACTAAATGAGGAATGTGGCGTATTTGGTATTTGGAATCATCCTGAAGCAGCACAATTAACGTATATGGGACTTCATAGTTTACAGCATCGTGGTCAAGAAGGTGCAGGTATCGTGGTTTCTAATGATGAACATCTTAAAGGAGAAAGAGGATTAGGATTACTCACAGAAGCGATTAAAGATACGCAATTAGAACAATTAAAAGGTCATCCTCATGCGATTGGACATGTCCGTTATGCCACTTCAGGAAATAAAGGGATTGAAAATATTCAACCTTTCTTATATCACTTCTATGACATGAGCGTAGGGATTTGCCATAACGGTAATTTAATCAATGCACAATCTTTACGACAAAACTTGGAAAAGCATGGCGCCATTTTCCATTCGTCTTCAGATACAGAAGTGATTATGCACTTAATTCGACGTAGTAAGGCGCCTTCATTCGAAGAGGCACTAAAAGAAAGCTTACGTCAAATTAAAGGTGGTTTCACCTTTGCAATACTAACAAAAGATGCATTATATGGTGCGGTTGATCCTAATGCGATTCGTCCACTTGTAGTCGGTAAAACTGAAAATGGTGCATACATTTTAGCAAGTGAAACATGTGCTATTGATGTATTAGGTGCGGAGTATGTCCAAGATATACATGCTGGCGAATACGTCATTATTAACGATGAAGGCATCGAAGTGAAATCATATACACGTCATACGAATACTGCTATTTCTGCAATGGAATATATTTATTTTGCAAGACCTGACTCAACCATCGCAGGTAAAAACGTGCATGCTGTAAGAAAAGCATCAGGTAAGCGACTTGCAGAAGAAAGTCCTGCAGAAGCGGACATGGTTATTGGCGTTCCAAACTCTTCATTATCAGCTGCCAGTGGTTACGCTGAACAAATCGGTCTGCCATATGAAATGGGACTTGTGAAGAACCAATATGTAGCCCGTACGTTTATCCAACCGACTCAAGAATTACGTGAACAAGGCGTACGTGTCAAACTGTCAGCAGTTAAAGATATTGTTGATGGAAAGGATATCATTCTGGTTGATGATTCTATTGTGAGAGGCACAACATCAAAACGAATCGTGAAGATGTTGAAAGACTCAGGGGCCAACCAAGTGCATGTAAGAATTGCTTCGCCAGAATTTATGTTCCCAAGTTTTTATGGTATCGATGTTTCCACAACTGCTGAATTGATTTCAGCGAGTAAGTCACCTGAAGAGATTAGAGACTATATTGGTGCTGATTCACTAGCGTATTTAAGTGTTGATGGACTTATCGATTCAATAGGATTAAATTACGACGCACCGTATAACGGATTATGCGTGGAGAGCTTTACAGGAGATTATCCTGCTGGACTTTATGACTATGAAAAGAATTACAAAGCGCATTTAAGTGATCGTCAAAAAGCATATATAGCAAATAATAAACATTATTTTGATAGTGAGGGAAATTTACATGTCTAAAGCTTATGAACAATCAGGTGTAAATATTCATGCAGGCTACGAAGCGGTAGAAAGAATTTCAAGTCATGTTGAACGAACAATGCGTAAAGAAGTCTTAGGTGGATTAGGTGGCTTTGGTGCTACTTTCGATTTGTCTCAACTCAATATGAAAGCACCTGTACTAGTTTCAGGTACAGACGGTGTTGGTACGAAATTAAAACTAGCTATTGATTACAATAAACACGACACCATCGGCATCGATGCAGTAGCAATGTGTGTGAATGACATTTTAACTACAGGTGCTGAACCATTATATTTCTTAGATTATATAGCGACGAATAAAGTGGTACCAGAAATCATTGAGCAGATTGTTAAAGGTGTAAGTGATGGTTGCGAACAAACGAACACAGCATTAATCGGTGGCGAAACTGCCGAAATGGGTGAAATGTATCATGAAGGTGAATACGACATTGCTGGTTTTGCTGTAGGGGCTGTCGAGAAAGAAGACTACATTGATGGTTCTAAAGTTGAAGCAGGTCAAGTTGTTATAGGCTTAGCATCTAACGGTGTACATTCTAATGGTTATAGTTTAGTTCGTAAATTAATCGCTCAATCAGGCATCAATTTGAACGATGATTTTCATGGTCAATCATATTTAGATACATTCTTAACACCTACGGAATTGTATGTGAAACCGATACTTGAACTGAAAAAGCATATTAATATTAAAGCGATGAATCATATTACTGGTGGCGGTTTTTATGAAAATATACCAAGAGCGTTGCCTAAAGGCTTATCAGCACAAATCGATACACAATCTTTCCCAACATTAAAAGTCTTTGATTGGTTACAACAACAAGCAAAGATTAGTACTGATGAAATGTATCATATTTTCAATATGGGGATTGGATACACAATTATCGTAGATAAAAAGGATGTTCAAACCGCCTTAACAACTTTACGTGCACTTGATACACAAGCATATGAAATTGGTGAAATTATTGAAGATGCGGAAACACCTATACATTTACTGGGGGTAGAATCGTGATTAAGATAGCGATTTTTGCTTCTGGTTCTGGTAGTAACTTTGAAAATATTGTAAATCGTGTGCAAAAAGGGGATTTACCTGGTATTGAAGTCACGGCGCTATATACGGACAAAGCGGGTGTAAAGTGCATTGAACGTGCTGAAAAATTAAATATTCCAGTCCACATCAATCAACCGAAAGATTTTATATCTAAATCATCATATGAACAACACTTACTAAAACTGTTATCCAACGAAGGGGTTCAATGGATTGTTTTAGCAGGATATATGAGATTGGTCAGTGAAGATTTACTTCATGCATATGAAGGCCGTATGTTAAATATACATCCTTCACTATTGCCTAAATATAAGGGGTTAGATGCAATAGGACAAGCATATGAAAGTGGAGATAAAGTGACAGGTTCAACTGTACACTTTGTTGATAGTGGCATGGATACGGGAGAAATTATTGAACAACAACAATGTGATATTAAACCGGACGACACAAAAGAAGATTTAGAAGAGAGAGTCAAAAATTTAGAATATGAACTTTATCCAAGAGTTATCGCTAAAATCATTAAATAGAGGAGTATCTTAAACAATGAAAAAAGCTATTTTAAGTGTTTCTAATAAAAGTGGAATTGTAGAATTCGCCAAATCATTAACTCAATTAGATTATGAATTATATTCTACTGGGGGTACAAAACGAGCTTTAGAAGAAGCAGGTGTTACTGTTAAATCAGTATCTGAGCTAACACAATTTCCTGAAATTATGGATGGACGAGTTAAAACATTGCATCCAGCGGTACATGGTGGCATTTTAGCTGATCGTGACAAAGAAGCACACCTTAATCAATTAAGAGAACAACATATTGATCTCATTGATATGGTTGTTGTTAATCTCTATCCTTTTCAAAAGACTGTGGAAAACCCTGATGTTACTGAAGAAGATGCAATAGAAAACATTGATATCGGTGGACCAACAATGTTGCGTGCAGCTGCGAAAAACTTCAAACATGTGACGACAATTGTACATCCATCTGATTACAACGAAGTAATTGATAGAATTAAGAATGATCAATTAGATGAAACATTTAGAAAAAATTTAATGGTTAAAGTATTTGAACATACAAATCAATATGATCAAGCGATTGTGAGTTTCTTTAAAGGGGATAAAGAAACACTAAGATATGGAGAGAATCCACAACAATCAGCATATTTTGTAAGAACTTCAGATAGTAAACATACCATTGCTGGAGCGAAGCAATTACATGGTAAACAACTAAGCTTCAATAACATTAAAGATGCGGATGCGGCGCTTAGTTTAGTGAAGAAATTTGATGAACCTACTGCAGTGGCTGTCAAACATATGAACCCTTGTGGTGTAGGTGTTGGTCAAACAATTGAAGAAGCATTTAAACACGCATATGATGCGGATAATCAGTCAATATTTGGTGGAATTATTGCGTTGAATCGTACAGTTGATACTAAACTCGCAGAGACGCTTCATTCAATCTTTTTAGAAGTGGTTATCGCGCCTAAATTTACTGAAGAAGCACTTGAAATTTTAACTCAAAAGAAAAATATTCGCTTATTAGAAATTGATATGACAATTGATAATGCTGAACAAGAATTTGTTTCAGTATCTGGTGGTTATTTAGTACAAGATAAAGATAATAAAGATATTTCTCGTGAAGAAATGACTGTTGCAACTGATGTACAACCGACTGAAGCACAATGGGATGCGATGCTATTAGGTTGGAAAGTTGTAAGCTCTGTGAAGAGTAATGCAGTTATTTTAAGTAATCATAAACAAACGGTGGGTATCGGTGCTGGACAAATGAATCGCGTCGGTTCAGCTAAAATTGCTATTGAAAGAGCCATTGAAATTAATGATAATGTAGCACTTGTTTCTGACGGATTCTTCCCAATGGGAGACACGGTAGAATATGCTGCTGAACATGGTATTAAAGCAATTATTCAACCTGGTGGTTCTATTAAAGATCAAGATTCAATTGATATGGCTAATAAGTACGGTATCACGATGGTAATGACTGGTATGCGTCACTTTAAACACTAAGTTTCACTTATAGAAAGGGGTCAACTGATGAAAGTATTAATTATAGGAGCTGGCGGTCGTGAACATGCACTCGCTTCAAAGATTCATCAATCTGCTATTGTAGATAAGGTCTATGCCATTCCTGGAAATGAAGCAATGGTGAACGTTGCGGAAATTCATAACGAGATTGCAGAATCTGATCAACAAGCTATAGTTCATTTCGCTAAACAAACTCATATTGATTGGGTCGTTATCGGTCCTGAACAACCTTTAATCGATGGTTTAGCAGATTTACTTAGAAATGAAGGAATTAAAGTTTTCGGTCCAGGTCAAGCGGCTGCACAAATAGAAGGTTCTAAACTCTTTGCCAAACAGTTAATGGAAAAGTATGATATTCCTACTGCAGACTATAAAGAAGTATCGAATCGTAAAGATGCACTAGCTTATGTAGAAACGTGTGAGTTACCCGTTGTCATCAAAAAAGACGGCTTAGCAGCTGGTAAGGGTGTAATCATTGCTCATACTAAAGATGAAGCAATTGATGGGGTTAAAGCGGTTTATCCTGAAGAACAAGGCCAAGTTGTGTTTGAAAGCTTCTTAGAGGGTGAGGAATTCTCTCTCATGACTTTCGTGAATGGAGATTATGCAGTGCCATTTGATTGTATTGCACAAGACCACAAGCGTGCGTATGACAATGACGAAGGTCCTAACACTGGTGGTATGGGTGCGTATTGCCCAGTTCCGCACATTAATGATGAAGTACTTCAACAAACGAATGCGCGTATCGCTCAGCCTATCGCACGTGCGATGTCACAAGAAGGTTATCACTTTTTTGGTCTACTCTATATCGGAGCCATTTTAACTAAAGAAGGACCTAAAGTGATAGAGTTTAATGCTCGATTTGGTGATCCAGAAGCACAAGTGTTATTAACGCGTATGGAAAGTGATTTAATGCAACATATTGTAGATTTAGACGAACGTCAGCCTATTGACTTTAAGTGGAAAGATGAAGCGGTAGTAGGTGTAATGTTAGCGTCTAAAGGTTATCCAGGTGCCTATGACAAAGGTCATGAAGTAAGTGGATTCGACTTAGACTCACGTTATTTTGTGAGTGGTTTAAAGAAAGACGGTGATCATTACGTCAACTCTGGTGGACGTGTGATTTTAGCTATCGGTGAAGGTATAACAGTTAAGGATGCGCAAACCGCTGCTTATGACAATGCCAAAAAAATAAAAAGCGACAATCTTTTCTATCGTAGTGATATTGGAGATAAAGCGATTAAATAAAGAATGAAGATTGACTCAAAAATAATAGCTCTAAGATGCATTTCGTTGAAGAAACATCTTAGAGCTATTGTTATATCATTTACTACTTGTATGAGTATGAAGCAACGAGCTTCGTTTATTGATAAAAGCAGATTATCTCACTTCAAAAGGAATATTCTATTTGAAGGATACGTTTGTTTATCCTAATTTTCCAAAACGAACATCATGAATACCAGTTAATGGTACATAACTAGATAATAAGAATGATAATCCAATAATGACTAATAGACAGAGTATAAATACTAAATCTTTATATGAAAAAGGTGTCTGATAATAATACGTTCTTGGTCCATCTTTGAATCCTTTAGATTCCATTGCGACTGAAAGTTGATGTGCACGTCTAATATTTTGACTTAATAATGGGATAACTAAATGATTTAAACGTTTGATGCCTTTATAATTTGAAGCATCAATCATTTGATATCGCATTTTTAATGAACGACGCAATTGAATCAGTGAACTAATGATTAATGGAACCATTCTAATTGCTGCCATAAAGGCATATGCGATTTTTGGTTTTACTTTCAAATGTTGCATTAAACTGTAGAAAATCATGACGATTTGAGAGGTTAATGCTATGAGAATACCAAACATTGAAACAGTAATCGTTCTTAGAGATAAATGTAAACCTCTTACAATACTTTCTTCACTGATTTGAATGATGCCGAATTTCACTAACATATGTTCACCATCACCATATAAAATCATAAATAATGAAGAAAGAAGGGCGAATAAGGCGGTTACTAATATAAAGATACCTGTAATTTTAAATTCAGTGCCGTTAAATAGAAGTAAGAAAATAAACATCAGTATAACGATATAAATCATAAAATCAAAATTATGAATAAATATAATAAAGAAAAAAAGTGCAACTCCTAATATTAATTTAGTAATTATATTTACATCATCTACGAAGGTGTGGTGTTTTTTCCATCTTTCAAACATTGCGTTCACCTTCAATCTCTATAAGTTTACCATCTTCTACATGTAATCGACGCGTTGGGTAACGATGTATGATCTCTGGATCATGTGTCACCATTATAATTGTTTGACCTTGTTTCACCCGTTCTTGGAAAAGTTTGATAAGCTGAAATGTATTATGACTATCCAGTCCAAATGTAGGCTCATCTAATAATACGATATCTGCTTTAGAACTTAGGGCGGTAGCAACACTTAGACGTCGTTTTTGTCCAGTTGATATTTCAAAAGGATGTTGGTTTTGAACCTTATCCAAATGAAGTAACTCGAGTAATTGCATCGTTTCTTGTTTAGCATTTTCAGAATCTAAATGGTTGTAATGGATATGAACCTCATCATATACAGAATTAGTAATAAATTGTAACTCTGGGTTCTGATATACAAGATACATATGTTGTGCTGCGTGTTTAATCTTCTTCAATTCTTTATTGTCGTAAGTCATTAGACCTTTATATTTGATTAATTGTAGCATGGATTCTAATAATGAAGTTTTACCTGCACCATTTTTGCCGGTAATAGTTAACCATTCTCCGGCGCCAAATTTAAATTCATCAACGGAAAATAATGTTTTCTTACCACGAATGATTGCGCCATGTTCAAATTTAAATAACGCTTTATTAGACATAGGAGCAAGTGGCACAGGGCGAGGGGCATTATCCCAAGCTTTTGGGTGCCAAACGCCATATTCAGTTAATAAATGTTCATAGTGATTAAGAATATGGTCAGGGGTATCATCTGCAATAATTTGTCCTTCATAATTCATTAGAAGAACGCGATCCACATGTTGCCAGATATGTTTAACTTTATGTTCAACAATTAATACCGTTTGATTGTCCCATAACTCAATTAATTTCTTCCATAAATCTTCAGTCGCTTTGACATCTAACATAGCAGTGGGTTCGTCTAGAAATAATGTTTCAGCTTTTTGCAATATCGTTTCTACAATGGCTAATTTTTGCTTCATACCACCACTTAAATGATTAATATAAGTTTGATCGGTCACTTTTAAATCAACTGATTCAAGCGCGTGTTTAATTTCCTTGTCCATCTCACTGCGAGGGACTTGTCTGTTTTCAAGAACGAAAGCCAGTTCTTCATACACTTTTGGCATACAGAATTGTGTATCAGGATCTTGAAAAATAACACCACTTTGGCGGTCAATTTCTAATTCATCATATTTCATAGGAAGCTCAATCAAATTAGGAACAATGCCGCTAAGTACATTAAGCAACGTGCTTTTACCCGATCCAGATGGACCGAGTAAAAGCACTTTTTCTTTATCATTAATTTTAATATTTAAGTTATCAAATATTTTTCTATCCCCGTTTGGATATTTCAAACGTAAGTTTTTTACTTTTAACAATTAAAAAATCCCCTTATAGGTTGTCGTAGTCATTTTGAGAAGCTGGTCTAAAGAGTTTGGTTACTCCCGTCTTATCGAGTGCTTTAACAATCCAATAAGAAATTAATCCTGTAATCACAATACCACTAATTGCTCGGAACAGAATAAATAGGAATAAGTTCCATCCAGCAACTTCATTTAAATAACCGTAGAAGTAATCGACAGGGAAAGTTGCGATGGCAGTCACAAAACCTGCAAGCATTGCTACTGCTGCTGAGCGTGACTGATATTTAAAGATTGCAAATACGATTTCACACGCTAAACCTTGAAGTAAAGCGTAAATAATCGTTGGTATATCAAATTTACCCATAACGATTGTTTCCCCAGCGCCAGCTGCTAACTCTGCTAATATAGCTATCCCTGGTTTAGGAATAATGAGGTAACACACAACAGCTGCCATAAACCATACGCCGTATGTAAGCTGTTCTAGATGAATACCTGCAACTTGAACAATGTTGTAGAAGAACCACCATAAGTTATAAATGATAGCAAAGACTACAGAAATCAATACTGTTACAAGTATTTCTGATAGTTTTAAACCTTTTGACATTACTTTTCCTCCTAAAAAAACGCACAACCCTCCCTAGGAAAGTTGTGCGTCAGAAAATATATCTAAATGTTTCAAGTTCATTAGATTCTATAGTTAACAACACTTTCCTACGCTAGTATCTAGCTAGATCAGGTTCAAAGGGTTTGAGGATAAACCTCATCTCAGTATAAATACATACACCCCTAGTGCGTTCGTATATTTAATTTAACTTTAATGTATGATTTTTCTAAAGTATTGTCAAGATAGTTTTGTCATTTAAAATATAGTTTAAATATTTTTTAGAATAAAATGAATTGAATCAATAAAAGCGTATAGGTATAGAAATATCATTTAGCAAAATGAATTGCGTTCTTCCATACCCAACTTGCGTTGTTTGCAAAATATTCTTGAAAAAGAAATTCTCCATGTTGAGGCCCACGGGCAAGGAGGGCTATGATAGAAGGAACTTACTATAAGCGCATTCCGACTCAAGCCTGTACGTTTACATGAAAGAGGCTGAGATATGAAATGATATCCCAGCCTCGTAATGATATATTGTTATTAGTCTAACGTATCTTGAACATCTTTTTTGGTTTGTTCTGTATCATTAGATTTTTCTTCGTTTTGTTCTTTTAGCTTTTCTTCTGCTTCTTTTGCTTTTTCAGCTGATTTCTTTTCAAATTCTTCTTTTCCCATAATAATTTCCACCCCTTATATAGGAATTATTGTTTACACATTACATTTACCCCGTTATCCTATTAATAAACCTTTGTAGGTCTCTAGACGTATTTATGGTTAATTTAAAGACAATTAGAAAATCTTCATATATAATAACGTTTGAGGTGAACAGTATGTCTTTTCTTAAGAAACACACCGAGATCATATTTAGCTATATTATCGGTATCGTTTCACTTTTCACAGGTCTCATCATTCTCATAAATCTACCATTAATTAAGCAGTTTAATGGTGATAAAAAAGTTAATACACATGTACATAATGTATGGGAATTTCTTAATGCATTCTTCAGTGAAATTATTAAAGTGATGAGTAGGTTTATAGGTAGTTTCCCAATTATAAGTGCCATTATCATTATTTTATTTGGTATCTTAGTCATGTTATTAGGTCATACTTTATTTAGAACAATTAAATATGACTATGACATTTCTATTTTCTTTTTAGTTGTTGGTATTTTGTATTTCATCATTACATTATTATTAATGACTCAAGTATATGGTTTCTTCGCAATTGTATTTATCATACCGTTCATCGTACATATTGGTTACATTGTTTATAAAGACGAATTAAACAAACATAATCATAAAAATCATTTTATGTGGATTATTGTAACGTATGGTATCAGTTATTTAATTACGCAAATAGCTTTATATGGACGTATTGATTCTAACGAAATTGAATCCATCGATATTTTAAGTGTGAATGCCTTCTTCATTATTATGTGGTTGTTAGGACAAATGTCTATTTGGAATTTCTTATTCTTAAGACGTTCATTACCATTAACGAAAGAAGAACTCGGTGAGGAAGAACCAGAACTTTCTAGAACGAATAAAGGAAATGTATCTAATCAAACTAAAGTTCATTTTAAACAACTACAAGATAAGACAACAGAATATGCACGCAAGACGAGAAGAAGTGTAGATTTAGATAAAATTAGAGCTAAAAGAGATAAATTCAAAGAAAAAGTTAAAAATATTGTCGATATTCAAGAGGATGATATTCCTAATTGGATGAGAAAGCCAAAATGGATTAAACCTATGTATGTTCAGTTGTTATGTGGCGTAGTTATTTTATTCTTTACTTTCTTAGAATTTAATAACCGCAACTCACTGTTCTTATCAGGAGAGTGGGAGTTATCACAAACACAATACGTTGTAGAATGGGTAACGCTTATTTTATTACTCTTCATAGTCATCATCTATATTGCTACGACTTTAACTTACTATCTAAGAGGTAAATTTTATTATTTACAACTCTTTATGGGTAGTATATTGTTCTTTAAATTCTTAACTGAATTTATCAACATCATGATTCACGGTTTATTACTATCAATCTTTATTACGCCTATTTTATTACTCATGTTAATTGCGATTATTGTCGCTTATTCATTACAATTACGTGAGAAGCCGTAAGTGAATGATTGATTAAAGCCATTGTTATTGATATTTCAATGACAGTGGCTTTTTTACGTATTATTAGATTCTATTATTTGTTAAAATGATTTTTGAAATTGAACTTACGATTTTTTGAAAATAAAAGATAGAAACTGAAATAAATAGAAAGAGAGGTTTAATGATGATGAAGATTGCTACTTTAAATAAAGGTAAAGAGACAAAGTATCTCAATCATTATCCGCTAATAGATGAAGATGATATTTATGCGCACGACCATTTAAAAGAAGGAGATTTAGTCAAAATTGTAACTGCGCAACAGCAATATATTGCTACGGGTTATGTAGGACGCCAACACAAAGGGTTAGGTTGGGTATTAAGTTACGATGAGAACGAAGTTATCGACACTAACTTTTTCATTAAGTTATTCGAAAAGGCATTAGAGGAAAGAGAATATTATTTTAATATCGAAGGTACCAATGCATTTAGACTTTTTAATGCTGAAGGAGATGGTGTAGGGGGACTCACTATCGACAATTACGATGGGCATTTATTAATACAATGGTACTCTAAAGGCATTTATAAATTCAGATACAATGTCATAGAAGCGGTGAAGGCAGTCTTTGGTTTTACATCTATTTATGAAAAAATGAGATTTAAAGATACGGAATATACAGGTGGATTTGTAGAAGGTGAGGCGCCTGATTTCCCTATAATTATAGAAGAAAACTTTACGTTTTATAATGTAGATTTAGAAGATGGATTGATGACAGGTATCTTCCTAGATCAAAAGGAAGTACGAAAGAAATTACGTGATCAATTCTCTGAAGATAGAGATGTATTGAACCTATTTAGTTATACGGGTGCCTTTTCAGTGATAGCAGCTCAAAATGCACGATCAACTACTAGCGTTGACTTAGCAAATCGTTCAAGAGGATTAACTGAAGAGAATTTTGGACTCAATGGTATTGATCCTAAATCCGAATATATTTATGTCATGGATACATTTGATTTCTATAATTATGCAGCACGTCATGGTCATCAGTATGAAACAATCGTTATTGATCCTCCTAGTTTTGCTCGAAATAAGAAAAAGACATTTTCAGTGCAAAAAGATTATAATGCACTAATTGAAGGTGCATTAAACATTTTAGCACCAGAAGGATCATTATTATTATGTACAAATTCAAGTGCTTTTCCATTGAAATCCTTTAAAAATGTGATTAAAAAGACATTGGCTGATGCAGGTGTAGAATTTGAAATAAGCGAAGTGATGGGCTTGCCAAAAGATTTCAAAACACATCCACACTATAAACCTTCAAAATATTTAAAAGCAGTATTTATTAATATTAAGCATTAATTTGTCTAAAATGGGTATAACGATTTATTGAGATGAAACTATGAAAGGGTGTAAGAATATGGGTATTAGAAGTAAATTTACTAATGATATTACAAATAAAGTAGGTAATTCACTTTTAAATATTGAAGAAATTAAAGAAAAAAGTAACTTACCCACGACACAAGAGGAGTTAAAACAACGTCGCGAGAAGGCTTTAACACTTGTTAAGAAGAAATCTTTACTTTCTTCTGGTGCGAGCGTTGTACCAATTCCAGGTTTAGACTTTGGTGTAGATATTAAATTAATGAGAGATATTATAGAAGATGTTAATAAAATCTATGGACTAGACCATAAACAAGTGAATTCTCTTGGAGATGACGTTAAAGAAAGAATTATGTCTGCAGCTGCGATTCAAGGAAGTCAATTTGTAGGAAGAAAAGTATCAGAAGCATTATTGAAAGTTGTAATCAAAGATGTTGCTAAACGTGCGGCTGCCAAGCAAACAAGATGGTTCCCAGTGATTGGTCAAGCTGTATCAGCTTCAATCAGTTACTACTTTATGAGTAAGCTTGGTAAAGATCACGTAGAAAAATGTGAAAAAGTTATCAATAACTTGTAGTAAATGATATAATTTTCACTGAAATGTAAATAATGACACTGAAACCGGTTTTAAACGAATTGAATTTAGCAACCGGTTTTGGTAAAGTTATTGTATAAAATCTATGTTAGATTGTAATAATATTGAAGATTCTAACTATACGAAGGAGAATATAATTATGGAACAAAAATCATATGTAATTATCGATGAGACAGGGATTCACGCTCGCCCTGCTACAATGTTAGTTCAAACTGCATCAAAATTTGATTCAGATATTCAATTAGAATATAACGGGAAGAAAGTAAACTTAAAATCAATCATGGGTGTTATGAGTTTAGGTGTAGGTAAAGATGCTGAAATCACTATTTATGCTGACGGTAGCGATGAAACTGATGCTATTGAATCAATCAGTGATGTCTTATCAAAAGAAGGATTAACTAAATAATTATGTCTAACTTAATTAAAGGGATTGCTGCGTCAGACGGCGTAGCAATCGCAAAAGCTTACTTATTAGTAGAACCTGATTTATCTTTTGACAGTAATGAAAAGGTCACTGATGTAGAAGGCGAAGTTAATAAATTCAATAAAGCTATCGAAGCATCTAAAGTTGAATTAACTAAGATTAGAAACAATGCAGAAGTTCAATTAGGCGCTGATAAAGCAGCTATTTTTGATGCTCATTTATTAGTTTTAGATGATCCAGAGTTAATTCAACCTATCCAAGATAAAATTAAAAATGACAAAGTCAACGCAGCTACTGCGTTAAATGATGTAACAACTCAATTTGTTACCATTTTCGAATCTATGGATAATGAATACATGAAAGAACGTGCTGCTGATATTAGAGACGTTTCTAAACGTGTATTAGCGCATATTCTAGGCGTAGATTTACCAAATCCAAGCATGATTGATGAAAGTGTCGTTATTATTGGTAACGACTTAACACCTTCAGATACTGCACAATTGAATAAAGAATTTGTGCAAGGTTTTGTAACTAATATTGGTGGTAGAACAAGTCACTCTGCAATTATGAGTCGTTCACTTGAAATTGCAGCAGTCGTGGGTACACAGTCTATCACGCAACAAGTTAAACAGGGTGATATGATTATTGTCGATGGTATTACAGGTGACGTAATTATTGATCCGACTGAAGATGAGTTAATTGCCTATCAAAATAAACGCGAACGTTTCTTTGAAGATAAAAAGGAATTACAAAAACTACGTGATGCTGATACAGTAACTGTTGATGGCGTACATGCAGAGCTTGCAGCGAATATTGGTACACCTAACGATTTACCAGGTGTCATTGAAAATGGCGCACAAGGTATCGGTTTATACCGTACAGAATTCCTTTATATGGGAAGAGACCAAATGCCAACAGAAGAAGAGCAATTTGAAGCTTATAAAAAAGTATTAGAAACAATGGACGGTAAACGTGTTGTTGTTCGTACTTTAGATATCGGTGGAGATAAGGAACTTCCATACTTAAACTTACCTGAAGAAATGAATCCTTTCTTAGGTTATAGAGCAATCCGTCTATGCTTAGCGCAACAAGATATTTTCAGACCGCAATTGCGTGCATTATTACGTGCATCTGCTTACGGTAAGTTGAATATCATGTTCCCAATGGTTGCTACAATTAAAGAATTCCGTGATGCTAAAGCTATTCTTTTAGAGGAAAAGAAAAACCTTGAAAATGAAGGTTATGACATTTCTGATGATATTGAATTAGGTATCATGGTGGAAATTCCAGCAACTGCAGCGTTAGCAGATGTATTTGCGAAAGAAGTGGACTTCTTCAGTATCGGTACAAATGATTTAATACAATATACATTAGCTGCTGACCGTATGTCAGAACGTGTATCTTATTTATATCAACCATACAACCCATCTATTTTACGTTTAGTGAAACAAGTGATTGAAGCTTCTCATAAAGAAGGTAAATGGACTGGCATGTGTGGTGAAATGGCCGGAGACGAAACAGCGATTCCATTATTATTAGGTTTAGGTTTAGATGAGTTCTCAATGAGTGCTACGTCTATTCTTAAAGCGAGAAGACAAATTAATGGTCTAAGTAAGAATGAAATGGCTGAATTAGCTAACCGCGCGATTGAATGTGCAACACAAGAAGAAGTTATGGAATTAGTTAATAACAAAGCTAAATAATTTGACTACAAGAGAGTAAGTACACCAGTGTATTTACTCTCTTTCTCTCTCTTAAAAGGGTAGAGCAAGCGTATTAGAGAAGGGCTAAGACTAAGTGAATGAAGCTATAGGGCGTTCTTCTTTCAATGTTAGATTACGCTCATATGGACATTCATGTCTAACCGTACTCAAAATAAATCACTCAACATCAAAGAATTGAATATGTTGAGTGATTTTTATGTGTTTAATTAATTTTCGATATTTAAAGTGGAGTTAATTTTATCCATATCTACGCTATACATGGGTTCACCTTTTAATAGAATAAATGGCGTTGCAAATGCGTCATAATTGATCATTTCATTTCGATATTGAGCATTTTTAATATTCTTTTCAGTATATTCAATATCATGTTCTGAGAGGTAATTTTTTACAAACGTACATGGTGGGCATTCATCTTGAGTATAAATGATAATGTTAGAAGCCATATTTAACGTCCTTTCGTCTTTATTTCTGAAAATACTATACAGAAAAGTATATATGATTTCAACTATGTGAACATTATGTGTCCTGTCAAAAAATGGACATACAAATTTAGAGCAACTTAATTTAGTTCAAGCTCTCAGAGATTTATAATTTTAAACATTGTGACTCCAATTTTCAATATATTAGAAAAAAAGGTGATAAATATGGATTCAGTTGAAATTAGCCGATTTCTCACTGGTATGACACTAGCAGTGCATATCATATTTGCTACAATCGGCGTGGGTATGCCATTAATGTTTGCGATTGCAGAATTTATTGGCATTAGAAAAAATGATGCAAACTATATTGCATTAGCTAAAAGATGGTCAAAAGGGTACACAATCACTGTAGCCGTTGGGGTCGTAACAGGTACTATTATTGGGTTACAACTTTCGCTCGTTTGGCCGACATTCATGAAAATGGGCGGACATGTCATCGCTTTACCATTATTCATGGAAACTTTTGCATTCTTCTTTGAAGCAATCTTCTTAAGTATATATCTTTATACTTGGGATAGATTTAAAAATAAATGGACACATTTTATTATTTCATTACCAGTTATTATCGGTGGTTCATTTTCAGCGTTCTTTATAACGTCTGTAAACTCATTTATGAATACACCAGCTGGTTTCGAAATGAAACATGGACGTATGGTTAATGTTCAACCATTAGAAGCGATGTTTAACTCATCCTTCCTTGTAAGAGCATTTCATGTTGTTGCTACAGCTGGTATGACAATGGCATTTATATTGGCAGCTATTGCAGCATTTAAATTATTACGAAATAGATACTCAGAAGATAGACAGTATCATAAGAAAGCATTGAAAATGACGATGATCGTAGGTTTCTTATCAACGATATTATCTATGGTGGCTGGGGACCTTTCAGCGAAGTTCTTACACAAAGTTCAACCTGAAAAATTAGCTGCTTATGAATGGCATTATGATACGCAATCACACGCTAATTTAGTATTCTTTGGTGTACTAAACGAAAAGACGCATGAAGTTTCTGGCGCAATTGAAATTCCAGGATTACTTAGTTTCTTAGCGGATGATAGTTTTAAAACAAAAGTTAAAGGTTTAAATGATTTTCCTAAACATGATTTGCCACCTATGATTGTCCATTACTTCTTTGATTTAATGGTTTCAATGGGGGTCTTCTGTTTTGTCATTTCAGGAATTTACATGTTAATTCTATTCTTCAAGAAATTACGTAAATTTATAACAAACAAAGCTGTATTATATGCTATCTTGTTGACTGGTCCAGCGTCATTACTTGCTATAGAATTTGGGTGGTTCTTAACAGAAATGGGGCGCCAACCATGGATTATTAGAGGATACATGCGTGTGTCTCAAGCTGCTACCCAAGCAGGCGGTATTACATTAGTCACAATCCTGTTCGGTATATTATATTTCGTCCTCATGGTTACAGCAGCGTATGTGTTAATTCGCATGTATAGAAACAAACCTGCATATCAAGATGTAGATAAAGTGATTGAAAAGAGAGGTGGAACAAAATGATATACGCCCATATCGGAATAACAGTATTATGGATATTTTTATTTTGTTACATCATCGTCGCTTCAATAGATTTTGGTGCAGGATTTTTCGCATTACATTCTAAAATTACTGGTGAAGAAAAGAAAATTAATCATTTAATTCATCGTTACCTTAACCCAGTATGGGAAGTTACGAATGTTTTCTTCGTATTCTTCTTTGTAGGATTCGTTGGATTCTTCCCAGATTCTGCCAAATATTTAGGTACGGTATTACTTGTCCCGGGTTCAATTGCTTTAATCCTTATTTCAATTCGAAGTAGTTTTTATGCCTTTGAAAATTATGGACAAGATACGAAATTGCCATGGATTTGTTTATATGGTTTAACAGGATTACTCATACCGGCATCATTAGCTACCGCTTTAACAATTTCAGAAGGTGGTTATATTCGAGAACATGGGTCTCATATAGATTTAAACTGGGTACAGTTACTACTTAGCCCATTTGCGTGGTCGGTTGTGTTCTTAGCAATCATCTCAGTACTTTATATTTCATCAGGTTTCTTAACATTTTACGCAAGTAAAGCACAAGATAAGCCAGCCTACGATTTAACGAGACAGTGGCACATATTCTGGGGCCCACCAATGATTATTATTTCATTATTTGTCTTCTTATCATTAAGAATTCAAAATGCTGATCATTTTAATAATGCTGTATTCAATTATTGGTGGATGTTTGCATTGAGCTTTGTCTTTTTCCTAATTGCAGGTGCTTTAACGATATTCAAGAAAAACCATGGCTTAGCGTTTATTATGGTTATCTTACAAATGTTCTTTGCATTCTTTGGATATGGAATGAGTAAATTACCTTATCTATTGCATCCATTTGTTAAAATTACAGGTACTCATGTTAACCCTGAAATGGGATTAGCTTTAGTCGTTGCCTTTATTTTAGGTTTACTTTTATTAATTCCATCGTTAATATTATTATTAAGATTATTTGTTTTCGACAAAGATTATGTAGAAGGAAAGAAATAATATAATCTATGAGGATAAGGGAGAGTATGGAGGTCTTATTATCATACATCATCTCTTTTCCTCTTTTATTTAGTGGAGGACGTATATGGAAAAAGAGTATGTCGTAATAGGACTAGGCCGTTTCGGTGGCAGTATTGTTAGAGAACTTAATGCTTTAGATATGGACGTCATGGCGATTGATAGCGATGAGAATCGTGTTAATGAATATAGTGATATTGCTACACATGCTGTCGTTGCTGATACCACAGATGAAGCAGTGATGAAAAGTTTAGGAATACGAAATTTTGATCACGTTATTGTAGCTATTGGTGAAAATATTCAATCAAGTACTTTAACTACGCTTATTTTAAAAGAATTGGGCGTAAAAAAGGTAACCGCTAAAGCACAGAACGATTATCATGCTAAAATTTTAAATAAAATAGGTGCAGATACAGTCGTACATCCAGAACGAGACATGGGTAGACGTATTGCACATAATGTTGCGAGTGCAAGCGTGCTTGACTATTTAGAATTAGCTGATGAGCATTCTATTGTAGAACTTAAAGCTACTGAAAAAATGGCCGGTCAAAGCATCATTGATTTAGATATTCGAGCACAATATGGGATTAACATTATAGCTATTAAACGAGCAAAAGAATTTATTGTTTCTCCAGATCCTAATATTAATATTGAGATTGGTGACATATTAATTATGATTGGTCACGATAACGACTTAGGTCGTTTTGAGAAAAACATTAGTAAATAAACGCAATTTGAGTTAGTCTACAAATTAAATAGATAGTTAGACAACGTTCTCCAATAATAGAAATATTGGGGAGCGTTTTTTTATTTAGAGAAAGTGTTGAAACTTGGTGTAATTTGTTTACCACATTTTTATATTTCATTATAAATAAACTTGATTGAATAGTATTCTAATTAATAAACGTTTAATATTATATAATGTTTTGTAAACACTTAAGAAAAAGAATATATCATTTAGGGAAGATAACAAAAATATATAAACATTGATGTTAGCATTATTTATGACAAATAGTATATAAGGAGAGTAGGTATGTATCAGTTTATTTTAAAATGCACATCAATGTTAGCGATTATTTTACTTTTATGTGGTTGTTCCACTTTTAAATATGGGAATACTAAGAAGCCTCAAGATCATACCAAATGCGTGACAATCTATGGTGATTACAAATGCGCATATTGTAAACAAATTGAAGCGTCTATTGTTCCTAAGCTCAAAAAAGATTACATCAACAAGGGTAAGGCTGAAGTGAAGTTCGTCAATCTTGGATTTCTAGGAAAGGATTCAATGAATGCTGGAAGGGCTACACATGCAGTTAAACTCATATCTGATGATGAATATTTAAAATTAAATCGACTTATTTTCAAAGCGCAGCCGAAGAATAGCCATCAAACGTGGATTACTAAACGTACAGTGGATAAACAAATAGATAAACTTGATTTAAATAAGTATGAAAAAAATAAAATTAAGAAGATGTACAAAGATAAAGATAGTAAAGCATGGAAAATGGCTAACGATGATAAAAAAGCTGCTAAAAAGAAAGATGTTAAAAAAGTACCTTTAGTATATATAAATGGAGAAAAAGTTAAAAACCCCTATAAGTATAAAGAGTACAAAAAACTATTAGATAACAAGCAAACATAAGCGTTCCAACTAGGGTAAATTAAAGAAAAGACGAGATTGGAACCACAATTGATATAAAAAAGCTCTAAGACACTTTCATCAAAGAAAGCGACTTAGAGCTTATTATTTTGGGTATATATCCCGATTTATTAACTTCTACAATTACTTAGTTTCTTGTTTATTATTATTTTTACTATTTGATTGCTTATGATTACCTTTATCTTCATTAACTTTCATAATGACTGGTAAAATCATTGGTCTACGAGCAGTCTTTTCAAATAGATAAGGTTGAAGTGTTTCAATAATAGACGACTTAATTTGGTGCCATTGAATATCTTTATTACCATTCAGCTTAGAAATAACATCTGTTTTAATTTTTCGTTGCGCATCATAAATTAATTGCCCTGACTCACGCATGTAGACAAATCCGCGTGAAATGATATCTGGACCAGACAATAATTTATTGGTATTGAAGTCAATACTTACGACAACAATTACTAAGCCTTCTTCAGAAAGTAATTTACGATCTCGAATAACAACATTACCTATGTCGCCAATGCCGCTACCATCTACAAGAACATTTCCTGAAGGGATTCTTCCAGCTTTTCGTGCAGAATCATGTGTTAATGCTAATACATCTCCGATATCGAAAATAAATACATTATCTTCATCAACACCACATTCAACACCCGTTTCACCATGCGCTTTCAACATACGATACTCACCATGGATAGGTAAGAAGTATTTAGGTTGAATTAAACGTAACATCAACTGTTGATCACCTTGAGAACCGTGACCTGATGTATGAATGTTAGAAATTTTACTATGAATGACATCAGCACCTGCTTTATATAAAGCATTGATAGTGCGGTTAATACTTTTCGTATTACCTGGAATAGGAGATGAACTAAATACGACTGTATCTTCAGGAATAATTTTAATTTGTTTATGCGTACCGTTGGCAATTCTTGATAAAGCTGCCATCGGTTCACCTTGAGAACCTGTACAAAGAATTAATAATTCATGTTTAGGGATGTTATTAATCTTATTTGGTTCTATAAATGTTTCAGGTGGTGCTTTAATATAACCGAGTTCCATACCAATTTTGATATTATTTTCCATTGAACGACCAAAGGTAACAATTTTACGATTATATTTAATCGCAGCTTCTACAGCTTGTTGTACACGGTAAATATTAGAAGCAAATGTTGCAAAGATGATACGTCCTTTACAATTTCTGAAAATCTTATCGACGTTTTGTCCAACTTCACGTTCACTAAGTGTAAAGTCAGGTACAAGTGCATTTGTAGAATCAGAAAGTAAACATAGAACGCCTTCTTCACCAATTTTTGCCATTTTAGCGATATTCGCAGGTTCACCCACAGGAGTAAAATCGAATTTAAAGTCACCAGTGTGGACGATTTTACCTTCAGGGGTATCAACGATGACACCATATGCCTCTGGAATACTGTGTGTAGTGAGATAGAATGAAATTTCAAAGTGTTTAGATTTAATCACACTATTTTCATCTATTTCATGAAGTTCGGTAGTTCTAAGTAAATGATGTTCTTCTAACTTGTTACGTATGAGACCTAACGCTAATGGACCACCGTAAATAGGTACATTAATTTGCTTTAATAGGAAGGGCACACCGCCTATATGGTCTTCGTGGCCATGTGTAATAAACAGGCCAACAATTTTATCTTGATTCTGTTCTAAGTAAGTGTAATCTGGAATAACATAGTCTATACCTAAAAGGTTATCGTCAGGGAATTTAATACCTGCATCGATGATAACGATTTCATTCTTGTACTCGATTGCATAGGTATTCTTTCCGACTTCACCTAGACCACCAAGTGCGTATACACCTACTTCATTAGAATGTAATTGCTTCATTATTCAGCATTCTCCACATTAAAATGAGTTGAATGTTCTTTTTCATAGTCTAAATGTGCGCCCTCTAATTTTGTAATAAACTCAATATTGAAATTACGGTCTTTTAAATAACGTCTCACTTGTTCTTCTGTTTGTCCTTCAACATAAATTGTTTGTGTGTTCTCACGGACGATAACTTCGTCTTTATTATGTTGATAAAATACTTTAAATACTGCCATTTTATATATTTCCTCCTAGATTAAAATTCTACAATTTATTTACGACCCTAGTGTGAAATACTCGGGTTATTAAAGAGTTTGATCCATATTAAAATTTGTTTCTTCAATAATTTAGTGTTCTAATTTTTAATTTAGAAACATACCAGCTCAATCTAAACTTTGGTTTCTTCAACGCTCGTTTAATTTCACTGCCCAGTATGCTTTCTAGGGTAATAGTGTCGTTCATTATTTGAAATTAGTATTGAATTACTAAGATTTCAGTTAAGTTATATTTTACATGATGTATTTGAATAAATAAAGCAGTTTTATCTTATCCAGTCGACAAACTTTTCAAGGATAATCTTTTAATTTTCAAACAATCTAATTTAGACATCGTTAATATTCGTTCGTGATAAATGGTGTATATTGTCTCATGTATTGAATTTTAAAAATACATAAAAAGACACTTCGCCAAATGTAATTAAATCATTACATAGTGAAGTGCCGTTATTTTAAAAAATTGGATTAAACCTCTACTGCATCTTCGTGAGGTTTAAGTGGATTGTTAGCGTCAATATGGTCATAAAACATGACGCCATTTAAATGGTCAATTTCATGTTGGAATACAATCGCAGGGTACCCTTTAAGTCTTAGTTTAACTTCATTTCCGTCAATATCTTGAGCTTTGATTGTTACTCTATTGTGACGGTGTACTAAACCTGGAATGTTTTCATCAACACTTAGACAACCTTCGCCAGTAGGTAGGTAAGCTTCCTGAACACTATGGCTCATTACTTTAGGGTTTACGAGCATATAATCATATGATTTACCATTACCATCATCCGGTAAATAAACTGCAATCATACGTTTAGCAACATTTATTTGTGGTGCAGCTAAGCCTACACCTGAACGTAAACCATAACGTTTAGCGATTTCCTCATCTTGGCTATTAATTAGAAACTCTCGCATTGAGCGTAATGTTTCTTTATCTTCTTCTGAAATTGGGAAACTTAATTCTTTAGCCTTTTCACGAAGTGTTGGATGACCATCTTTTATAATATCTTTCATTGTTAACATGTCATACACCTTCCTTATTAAATAATATATCAGATACTACAGTTATAAGTACATTATTAGATACTCAATATGACGTATTGATTTAATTTTATTAGTGAAAAATAAATCAAACTCATACAAGACATCACAGACACTAATCAATAGCTTTATTCCTCTGTATTGATTTATAATCAATTATTATTTAATATTACAAGCGAACAACTATGAGGAGGTAACAGTTAATGAAGTTTGGTAAAACTGTCGCAATTGTCCTAACGTCAACAGTGTTATTAGCTGGATGTACAACTGACAAAAAAGAAATAAAAAAATATGATGATCAGGTTCAAAAAGCTTTTGACCAAGAAAAAACAGTCAATTCTACTAGTAAGAAAATTAATAAATTAGAAGAAGATAAACAAAAATTATTCAAAAAAGTTAATGACAAAGATCAAAATACAAGAAAGCAAGCAGCTGAAGATATTGTAGACAATGTTAAGAAACGTCAGAATGAATTTAAAAATGAAGAGGAAGCTTTAAGCAAATCAGAAAAAGAATTTAAAAAAGCGAATCAATATATGAATCATATTGATAATTCAACTAAGAAAAAAGAAGTTACACAACTTAATGATGCTATTAAAGAAAAATACAAAGCACATGATGCATATGCAAAGGCTTACAAAAAGGCACTTAATAAAGAAAAAGAACTGTTTACTTACTTAAATCAAGATGGTGCAACACAATCTGAAGTAGATAGTAAATCTAAAGATTTATCCCGTGCTTATAAAGATATGAATAAAAAGTTCAATGCCTACTCAAAAGCGATGAGAAAGGTAACTCAAGAGAAACAAGATGTTGATCAATTGAAGTAATGAAAAATATTGATACAGTTATGCGGAAAGTACTATAACAGACCGTGTAACTGTATCTTTTTGTATTGAAACAGAACTTTATGAAATCGTTTAACAGGTAAATTCATTTGTGATACAATTAGGGAGGATAAAATGAATTTCTATTTACATGGGAAAGGTATGGTGAATTGAATGGCTCCTAAGTTACAAGCCCAATTCGATGCAGTTAAAGTATTAAATGAAACTCAATCGAAATTTGAAATGGTTCAAATTTTGGATGAGGATGGTAATGTCGTAAATGAAGACTTAGTACCTGATTTAACAGATGAACAATTAGTAGAATTAATGGAAAGAATGGTATGGACACGTATCCTTGATCAACGTTCAATCTCATTAAATAGACAAGGACGTTTAGGTTTCTACGCGCCTACAGCTGGTCAAGAAGCATCTCAACTTGCTTCACAGTATGCGTTAGAAAAAGAAGATTTCATCCTACCTGGTTACCGTGATGTTCCACAAATTATCTGGCATGGTTTACCACTTACAGAAGCTTTCTTATTCTCAAGAGGACACTTCAAAGGTAACCAATTCCCTGAAGGCGTTAATGCGTTAAGCCCGCAAATTATTATCGGTGCTCAATACGTACAAACTGCTGGTGTAGCATTTGGTCTTAAGAAACGCGGTAAAAACGCTGTAGCTATTACTTACACAGGTGATGGTGGTTCATCACAAGGTGACTTCTATGAAGGAATCAACTTCGCTTCAGCATATAAAGCACCTGCAATTTTTGTAATACAAAATAATAATTATGCTATTTCTACACCTCGTAGTAAACAAACTGCTGCTACTACATTAGCTCAAAAAGCAGTTTCAGTAGGTATACCTGGTATTCAAGTAGATGGTATGGATGCTTTAGCAGTATATCAAGCGACTTTAGAAGCGCGTGAACGTGCTGTCGCAGGTGAAGGACCTACTGTCATTGAAACTTTAACTTATCGTTATGGACCACATACAATGGCTGGTGACGATCCTACTCGTTATAGAACTTCAGATGAAGATGCAGAATGGGAGAAAAAAGACCCATTAGTTCGTTTCAGAAAATATTTAGAAGCTAAAGGTTTATGGAACGAAGATAAAGAAAATGAAGTCATTGAGCGTGCTAAATCTGAAATTAAAGCAGCTATTAAAGAGGCCGACAATACAGATAAACAAACTGTTACTTCTCTAATGGATATTATGTATGAAGATATGCCTCAAAATTTATCAGAACAATATGAAATTTACAAAGAGAAGGAGTCGAAGTAAGCCATGGCACAAATAACAATGGTTCAAGCGATTAACGACGCGCTTAAAAGTGAACTTAAAAGAGACGAAGACGTATTAGTCTTTGGTGAAGACGTTGGTGTTAACGGCGGTGTATTCCGTGTTACTGAAGGATTACAAAAAGAATTTGGTGAAGATCGAGTATTCGATACGCCTTTAGCTGAATCAGGTATTGGTGGTTTAGCTTTAGGTTTAGCTGTAACAGGATATCGACCAGTTATGGAAATCCAATTCTTAGGATTCGTATTTGAAGTATTTGACGAAGTTGCTGGTCAAATCGCTCGTACACGTTTCCGTTCAGGTGGTTCTAAACCTGCACCTGTAACTGTTCGCGCACCATTTGGTGGGGGAGTACATACTCCAGAATTACACGCAGATAACTTAGAAGGTATTTTAGCTCAATCTCCTGGGTTAAAAGTTGTTATTCCATCAGGTCCATATGATGCGAAAGGCTTATTAATTTCAGCGATTCAAAGTAATGACCCTGTCGTATACTTAGAACACATGAAATTATATCGTTCATTCCGTGAAGAAGTACCTGAAGAAGAATATACAATTGATATTGGTAAAGCTAATGTCAAAAAAGAAGGTAACGATATCTCACTTATCGCATATGGCGCTATGGTACAAGAATCATTAAAAGCAGCAGAAGAACTTGAAAAAGACGGACATTCTGTTGAAGTGATTGACTTACGCACAGTTCAACCTATTGATATTGAGACTTTAGTAGCTTCAGTAGAGAAAACAGGTCGTGCGGTTGTCGTTCAAGAAGCACAACGTCAAGCTGGTGTTGGTGCTCAAGTAGCTGCTGAATTAGCAGAACGTGCAATCCTTTCATTAGAAGCACCTATTGCTCGTGTTGCTGCAGCTGATACAGTGTATCCATTTACTCAAGCTGAAAATGTATGGTTACCTAATAAAAATGACATTGTTGAGCAAGCTAAAGCGACATTAGAATTCTAATTCGATTTAGTTTCTACGAATTATTTAGCTATCTATAGCATTGAGTAATGAATAAGTGTAAACTAAGTTGTAAGGGCTTCCTTAACTTGCAACTTTAGTATATAAATTTTTGAAATGATTTTGATCAAGTAAAAATCTTAGGAGGACAAGAACGTGGCATTTGAATTTAGATTACCCGATATTGGGGAAGGTATCCACGAAGGTGAAATTGTTAAATGGTTTGTTAAAGCTGGAGATACCATCGAAGAAGATGATGTCTTAGCAGAAGTACAAAACGATAAATCCGTAGTAGAAATACCTTCACCAGTTAGCGGAACTGTAGAAGAAGTTTTAGTAGATGAAGGAACTGTTGCAGTAGTTGGTGACGTTATTGTAAAAATTGATGCTCCTGATGCTGAAGAAATGCAATTTAAAGGTAGTCATAGTGATGATTCTTCTTCTAAACAAGAAGAACAACAAGAAGAAGCACCTGCTAAAGAAGAAACAACTTCATCACAATCTCAAGAAACTTCAACATCTTCAAGTCAAGAAGCAGAAGTTGATGAGAACAAAACTGTTAAAGCTATGCCTTCTGTACGTAAATACGCACGTGAAAACGGTGTAAATATCAAAGCTGTTACGGGCTCAGGTAAAAACGGACGTATTACTAAAGAAGACGTAGATGCATACTTAAACGGAGGAAGCGCAGATTCAGCTTCTAACGAAAGTGCTGCTTCATCAGCTGCATCAACAGGTAGCGAAGAAACGAGTGCTTCAACTAGTCAATCATTACCTGAAGGTGACTTCCCAGAAACTACTGAGAAGATTCCTGCTATGCGTAAAGCAATCGCTAAAGCAATGGTTAACTCTAAACATACAGCACCTCATGTTACTTTAATGGATGAAATTGATGTGCAAGCGTTATGGGATCACCGTAAGAAATTTAAAGAAATTGCAGCTGAACAAGGTACGAAACTAACGTTCTTACCATATGTTGTAAAAGCATTAGTTTCAGCACTTAAAAAATATCCAGCACTTAACACTTCATTTAATGAAGAAGCTGGTGAAGTTGTACACAAACATTATTGGAATATCGGTATCGCAGCTGACACTGACAGAGGCTTACTAGTACCTGTAGTGAAACATGCTGACCGTAAATCAATCTTTGAAATTTCAGATGAAATCAATGAACTTGCTGTTAAAGCACGTGATGGTAAATTGACTTCAGAAGAAATGAAAGGTGCAACTTGTACAATTAGTAATATCGGTTCAGCTGGTGGACAATGGTTCACTCCAGTTATCAATCACCCAGAAGTAGCCATCTTAGGAATCGGCCGAATTGCTCAAAAACCTATTGTTAAGGATGGAGAAATTATAGCAGCTCCAGTACTTGCATTATCATTAAGCTTTGACCATAGACAAATTGATGGTGCGACTGGACAAAATGCTATGAATCACATTAAACGTTTATTAAATAATCCAGAACTATTATTAATGGAGGGGTAAAAACATGGTAGTTGGAGATTTCCCAATTGAAACAGATACTATTGTAATCGGAGCAGGTCCTGGTGGATATGTTGCAGCAATCCGCGCAGCACAATTAGGACAAAAAGTAACAATCGTTGAGAAAGGTAATTTAGGTGGCGTGTGCTTAAACGTTGGTTGTATTCCTTCTAAAGCATTACTACATGCTTCTCATCGTTTTGTTGAAGCGCAACATTCAGAAAACTTAGGGGTTATTGCTGAAAGCGTTTCTTTAAACTATGAAAAAGTCCAAGAATTCAAATCATCAGTAGTTAATAAATTAACTGGCGGTGTTGAAGGATTATTAAAAGGTAACAAAGTTGAAATCGTTAAAGGTGAAGCTTACTTTGTAGACAATAATAGTCTTCGTGTAATGGACGAAAAGAGTGCTCAAACTTACAATTTCAAACATGCAATTATTGCAACTGGTTCTAGACCAATTGAAATTCCTAACTTTGAATTCGGTGAACGCGTTATTGACTCAACTGGCGCATTAAACTTGCAAGAAGTTCCTGGTAAACTTGTTGTTGTCGGTGGCGGATATATCGGTTCTGAATTGGGTACAGCATTTGCAAACTTCGGTTCAGAAGTAACAATCCTTGAAGGTGCGAAAGACATCTTAGGCGGATTTGAAAAACAAATGACACAACCAGTTAAAAAAGGCATGAAAGAAAAAGGTATCGAAATTGTCACTGAAGCGATGGCTAAATCTGCTGAAGAAACTGAAAACGGTGTTAAAGTTACTTATGAAGCTAAGGGCGAAGAACAAACAATCGAAGCTGATTACGTATTAGTAACAGTTGGACGTCGTCCAAACACTGATGAATTAGGTTTAGAAGAATTAGGTCTTAAATTCGCTGATCGTGGCTTATTAGAAGTAGATAAACAAAGCCGTACTTCTATTGAAAATATCTTTGCAATTGGTGATATCGTACCTGGTTTACCACTTGCACATAAAGCAAGTTATGAAGCTAAAGTTGCTGCAGAAGCCATTGATGGTCAAGCAGCTGAAGTTGATTATATCGGTATGCCTGCAGTATGCTTCACTGAGCCAGAATTAGCTCAAGTAGGATACACTGAAGCACAAGCTAAAGAAGAAGGTTTATCAATCAAAGCTTCTAAATTCCCATACGCAGCTAACGGACGTGCGTTATCATTAGATGATACTAACGGTTTCGTTAAACTCATCACACTTAAAGAAGACGATACAATTATCGGTGCGCAAGTTGTTGGTACTGGTGCTTCTGATATTATCTCTGAATTAGGTTTAGCAATTGAATCAGGTATGAATGCTGAAGATATCGCATTAACTGTTCATGCTCACCCAACTTTAGGTGAAATGTCAATGGAAGCTGCTGAAAAAGCAATTGGATATCCAATCCATACTATGTAATTAAACCTTAATTAAAATAGTTAAGGATTAATCATTATATATAGCTGAGACTCGTTATTCACGGGTCTCAGTTTTTTTATGCACCTATTCAAACTAGTTGTTTTATGAAAAAAGCTCCGATACACTAAAAATACAGCATTAACATTAGGAGGCTAGAATTAAATGGAATATCAATATCCTCTAGATTTAGATTGGACAAATGAAGAAATGATGAAAGTCATTCATTTTTTTAATAAAATTGAAAATTATTATGAATCCTCTGTCAAAGGTGAAGAGGTTAAGCATGCTTATAAACAATTTAAAGAAATTGTGCCAGGTAAAGCTGAAGAAAAACAAATCTTTAAAGAATTTGAAAATAAAAGTGGATACAATAGTTATAAAGTTGTTCAAGAGGTTAATAAACATCCTGAACAGCAAATATTTGGTAAATAAGTTTGAAATACGTCCTTATTGATTTAAAACATAAAATAATAACATATTCATTTATTTGAAACTATCTCATAAAACTATTGCTTACAAAGCTATATTCTGTTACTTTTATAAAACATTAAACAAAATGTTTGATATTAGTAAACTTAATATAGCTTTTTTTAGGTGGTTAAATAATGGATATAGGAAGTAAATTGCGCAACTTAAGACGTATTAAAAACTTAACTCAGGAAGAACTTGCAGAACGTACCGATTTATCGAAAGGGTATATTTCACAGATTGAAAGTCAACATGCGTCTCCAAGTATGGAAACCTTTTTAAGTATATTGGAAGTATTAGGTACTTCGGCAAGTGACTTTTTTAAAGAAAGTACTAACGAGAAAGTTTTATATAAAAAAGCAGATCAAGTCACATATGATGAATATGATCGCGGATACATACTGAACTGGCTTGTTACGGATTCTAATGAATTTGAAATGGAGCCACTCATTCTTACTTTACGACCAGGTGCATCCTATAAGAATTTCAAACCATCTGATTCAGACACATTTATTTATTGTTTAGAAGGTGAAGTGTCTTTATTATTAGGTAATCAAACATATCAAGCTACCACTCGGGATGTTCTTTATTTTAAAGCTAAAGATAAACATCGCTTATTTAATGACACAAATGAAGAAGTGAAGATTTTAATAGTTGCCACAGCTTCATATTTATAGGGAGGAATGTTCATGAATCCATTACTTTCATTTAAATCTGTGAGTAAAGGTTATGACGGTGTACAAATTTTAGACGAAATAGATATAGATATTGAGTCAGGGCATTTTTATACATTATTAGGGCCTTCAGGCTGTGGTAAGACAACGATATTAAAGTTGATTGCTGGATTCGAATATCCTGATAGTGGTGAAGTTATTTATCAGAATAAACCTATAGGGAAATTACCGCCGAACAAACGTAAAGTGAATACAGTGTTCCAGGATTATGCGCTATTTCCACATCTTAACGTTTATGACAACATTGCTTATGGTTTAAAATTAAAAAAACAAAGCAAATCGGAAATAGATAAAAAGGTGACTGAAGCACTAAAATTAGTTAAGTTATCTGGTTATGAACAAAGGCAAATAGAGGGTATGAGTGGTGGTCAAAAACAACGTGTAGCGATTGCGCGTGCCATTGTCAATGAACCTGAAATTTTGTTACTTGACGAATCTTTATCTGCATTGGATTTGAAATTACGTACAGAAATGCAATATGAATTGAGAGAACTTCAATCTCGTTTAGGTATTACCTTTATATTTGTTACACACGATCAAGAAGAAGCATTAGCACTAAGTGATTATATATTTGTGATGAAAGACGGTAAAATTCAACAATTCGGGACACCTATTGATATTTATGATGAGCCAGTCAATCGTTTTGTTGCTGATTTTATTGGTGAATCTAATATTGTTGAAGGGCGCATGGTTGAAGACTTCGTTGTAAATATTTATGGTCAAGATTTTGAATGTGTAGATATGGGTATCCCAGAAAATAAAAAAGTCGAAGTGGTTATACGTCCTGAAGACATTTCACTCATTGATAAGGAGCAAGGGCTTTTCAAAGCAAGAGTGGATTCTATGTTATTTAGAGGTGTCCATTACGAAATTTGTTGTATCGATAGAAAAGGTTACGAGTGGGTGATTCAATCGACTAAGAAAGCTGAAGTTGGCAGTGAAGTAGGCCTATTCTTTGAACCTGAAGCGATTCACATTATGGTGCCAGGTGAGACTGAGGAAGAGTTTGATAAACGAATTGAGAGTTATGAGGATGTAGATAATGCGTAATATCAATAAATTATTAATTATTCCTTATTTATTGTGGATGGTAATATTTATCATCATTCCAGTCATTTTACTTGTATATTTTTCATTTATGGATGTGCATGGCCATTTTAGCTTTACCAACTATGAACAAATTTTCACGATGCGATATTTTAAAATGTTCATAGATTCAATATGGTATGCGATTCTCATTACATTGATTACTTTAGTCATTAGTTATCCAGCGGCATATTTTATCACGCATTCTAAGTATCAAAATATTTTATTGATGATAATGATTATTCCGACATGGATTAATTTACTGCTGAAGACCTATGCATTTATAGGATTATTAAGTCATGATGGTATTATAAATCAAACACTTCACATCTTTCACTTGCCAGTATTCAACATGCTGTTTACAAGTGGTGCGTTTCTACTTGTTGCAAGTTATATTTATATTCCATTTATGATACTACCTATTTTTAATAGTATGAAAGCAATCCCTAATCATTTATTGCAAGCGTCGAGTGATTTAGGTGCTAGCCCAATGACAACCTTTAGAAAGGTCATTATGCCTTTAACAAAAGAAGGTGTCATGACAGGTATTCAAGTTACATTTATCCCTGCATTGTCGCTGTTTATGATTACTCGACTGATTGCTGGTAATAAAGTCATTAATATAGGAACTTCAATTGAAGAACAATTCTTAACGATTCAAAATTATGGCATGGGTTCAACCATTGCGTTGTTCTTAATTATATTTATGGCGTTCATATTAATTGTAACGAAATCTAAATCATCGAATGGGAAGGGGTGAATGACGTGAAGTGGTATGGAAAGTTGTACATAGGAATACTTATCGCAATCTTATATATACCTATTCTATTTTTAATGGTATATTCTTTTAATTCAGCTGGAAATATGATTCATTTTGAGCATTTCACGTTAGAACATTATCAAACGCTTTTCCAAGATGATCGATTAATGTCTGTGATATTTAATACGATTGCCATTGCATTGTTAGCTGCCTCAATCTCAACAGTCATCGGTACCTTTGGTGCGATTGCTTTATACTATTTACGTAACAAGAAATTTAAAGTTACTTTACTGACTTTGAATAATGTACTGATGGTGTCATCAGATGTTGTTATTGGTGCTTCATTTTTAATTATGTTTACAGCAATTGGACATTTTACAGGCTTAGGTTTAGGATTTTCTACAGTTTTAGCTTCACATATAGCATTTTGTATCCCGATCGTGGTGATTATCGTGCTACCGCAACTATATGAGATGAACGATAATATGCTGAATGCTGCTAGAGATTTAGGTGCTAATGAATCGCAATTGTTAAGTAGTGTTATTATCCCTAATATTATGCCTTCCATTATTGGTGGATTTTTCATGGCATTGACTTATTCATTAGATGACTTTACAGTAAGCTTTTTCGTAACAGGAAATGGCTTTAGTGTTTTATCTGTAGAAGTTTACGCGATGGCTAGAAAAGGTATAAGTATGGAGATAAACGCTATTTCTACAATTTTATTTGTAGCTATATTAATAGGCATAATAGGATATTATGCTATTCAACACTTCGTTAAACGACAAAAGATGGTGAAGCGAGGTGTGAATGAATGAAACGATTTTTACAACTCATCATTTCTGCAATAGTCATTGGCGTATTATGTTTAGTTGTAAGTCATTGGTTTAAATCAAAGGAGAACACCCCAACACATGAAAAGATTTATGTTTATAATTGGGGTGAATATATCGATCCTAGTTTAATTAAAAAGTTTGAAAAAGAGACTGGTATACAAGTGGTTTATGAAACATTTGATTCCAATGAAGCAATGGAGGCTAAGATTCGTAATGGTGGTACTCATTATGACGTAGCATTCCCAAGTGAGTATACGGTCCAAAAATTAAAACGTTCAAATTTGTTAGTACCCTTGGATCATAAAAAAATTCCTAATATGAAAAATCTTGATTCAGATTATACGAATATGTCATATGATCCACATAATAAATATTCTTTATCATATTTCTTTGGTACAGTGGGTATCCTATATAATAAGGAAAAATATCCTCACGCAAACTTTAATAGTTGGAGTGATTTATATCAATCTAAATATAAAAATGATATTTTATTAGTGGACGGTGCTAGGGAAATCATGGGCATGGGTCTGAATAAACTCGGATATAGTTTAAATGATAAAAACCCTTCCCATATTAAAGAAGCGGAAAAAGATTTAAAAAAATTAGCGCCACAAGTGCGAGGTGTCGTAGGTGATGAAATTACGATGATGCTTCAACAAAACGAAGGTAATATTGCTGTTGTTTGGAGTGGCGTAGCCGCACCTTTAGTACAAGATAATGACAAATTTGATTACGTGATACCTAAAGAAGGTTCTAATCTTTGGTTTGATAACATGGTTATTCCTAAAACAGCACAAAATAAAGAAGGTGCATATAAATTTATGAACTTCTTATTAGATGCGAAAAATAATAAACAGAATACGGAATGGGTAGGCTATGCAACACCTAACAAAGCAGCAAGAAATCAATTGCCTAAAGATGTTAGAGATGATGATAGATTTTATCCTACAAAGAAAGAACAGAATCGCTTAGAGGTATATAAAGATTTAGGACAAAAAACGCTTGGAGATTATAATGAAAGTTTTTTAAATTTCAAAATGTCTCTGAAATAATGTAGAGATAAATGGTAGTTATTTATTCGTTTATCCTATATAATGATTTGATAGTAAAGTAAGGAGTTGTAGCGGATGTCAGGAGAGCAATACACACAAATTAAGCGTCCAGTCAGTCGGCTAACTGAAAAAGTTTTAGGTTGGTTTAGTTGGGTATTCTTACTCATATTGACGATTATAACTATGTTTATTGCACTTGTATCATTTAGTAATGATACGTCAATAGCTAATTTAGAAAGTTCATTAAATAACAATGAACTGATACAACAAATTTTAGGAAACAATGATTTAAGTACAACTCAATTTGTCATTTGGTTACAAAATGGCGTATGGGCGATTATTGTTTACTTTATCGTTTGTCTATTAATTTCTTTTTTAGCATTAATATCAATGAATATTAGAATTCTTTCAGGTTTCTTATTTCTATTGGCAGCAGTAGTTACGATTCCTTTAGTATTTTTAGTGGTCACTTTAATTATTCCAATTTTATTCTTTATCATCGCAATTATGATGTTTGCTAGAAGGAATAAAGTTGAGACAGTGCCCGCATATTATAACGATGATTATGGTCAACCATACTATGATGAACGTGAATATTATGATCATCACGAACCTCATTCTAGACCTCGAGATGATTATTATGAAGAGGACTATCATCAAGGTTATTACGATGAATATGAACAACCACGAGACGAAAAGGAAAATAGAAATACAAGAAGACAACTTAGAAAAGAACGTCGACAAAAAGAAGCATTTGAAGCGCAACAATATGAACAGCCATATGATAATCATTTTGATCATGACTACGCTAATAGAGAACAGTATGAGGAAACAGATGATAAATATTCACAATTTCCTAAACGTGCTGTAGAAAGTGAATATGCTTCTAGTCAGAATACTGAGGAAGAACCTGAAGTGATGTCTAGACAGGCTAAATATAACAAGAAATCTAAAAAAGCGAATCGCGAAGATCAAATGCAAGAGAATGACTATCAGGATAATGATGATTATAGTTATGGTTATGACGATGGTTACAATAATTATCAGGAACCAATAGAACCTCAAGTTGATCCTAAAGAACTTAAGGCACAGCGGAAGAGAGAAAAAGCTGAAATTCGTGCGAAGAAAAAAGAAAAGAAAAAAGCTTATAATAAACGCATGAAAGAAAAAAGAAAAAATCAACCAAGTGCTGTTAATCAACGTCGAATGAATTATGAAGAGCGACGTCAAATGTTCCACGGTAATCATGATGATGATGAAGGTACAAAAGAGAACACAACTGAACAAGAAGACAATAGTGAAAATAAATAATACTAATCATTGATAGGCTGGGGCATAATCAATTTATTACCCCAGCCTTTTTTGTATGCATTCGCGATACAACTTAAATTTTAGTATGATTAAGATAAGAAGATTATTTGAGGTGGTGCATAGAATTATGAACAGAAAAACAGAAATCATTTTAGCATGGATAGCGAATGGGCTAAGTATCATGTACTTACTATTAACAGGGATGTCACTCATTGTTATGAAAAGTAGTGAGAATCAACAACAATATAACGATATACTCAAACAATTCTATGGAAGCGAACAAAATGTTACTCCTGATATTTTATTTGCATCTATGATTATTTCAATTGGCTTTTTAGCCTTTTCTACTTTGCTTGGTGTTGTAGGGGCGTTAATTATCAAAGGACGTAAAAATTTAGCAGGTTGTTTATTTATAGCAGCAGCGATTACAGGAATTGTTACTATGAATCTTATTGCTATGATTTTATGGATTATTGTAGCTGTATTGCTATTTTCTAAAAAAGATAGTCGTCATCAAAGTTACTTTAATAATACGAATGGTACGCAGAATTCAAATGAGCGTCGTAATCTAGCAAACAATGATAATTTAAACCAGAATCATACTCGCCAAGATGAGTGGGACCCAGAAAAAGAACTTAAGGATCGTAAAAAAGATGACCCTTATATATATTAGTTGATTGGACATAAAAAAAGATGGCGTATGCCATCTTTTTTTATAACTCTTGAAACGTTTGAATAATTAAATAAATATTTAATCCACTTAGTATTACAATCAGCGTCCATGAAATGATGTTAACCCACATTTTATTAATAAATGGTCCCATTAATTTCTTATTACTTGTAGCCAATTGAAGCGGTATTAATGAAAAAGGTAACGCTATACTTAAGAATACTTGTGAAAATACTAGTAATTGTTCTATTTTTTCAGCATTACCTCTGAAAATGATTAAACAAATAATAACTGGTATGACTGCAAGCGAACGTGTGATTAGACGACGCATCCAGTTAGGAATGGATAATCTTAAGAATCCTTCCATAACGATTTGTCCTGCTAACGTTCCAGTAATCGTTGAGTTCTGTCCTGATGCTAATAGGGCAACTGCAAATAGTGTACTCATCACACCGCCCATTGCTGCACCTAATGCCGGTTCAGTTTTCAACGCATGATATAAATCATAGAAACCACCTAAATCGTTAGTTTTAGTTCCGAAAAAGAGGGCAGCACCTAGTGTTAGTAATAAACAATTGACTACAAATGCAATAGATAATTGAAGATTTGAATCAATCGTTGCGTATTTAATAGCTTGTGCTTTTTCTTGATTATCATGACGGTTATACTTACGTGATTGCACGATAGATGAATGTAGATATAAATTATGTGGCATGATTGTAGCCCCAATAATACCTAAAGCGATATATAGTATGCCTTGGTTTGTCACAATTTCTTTATGTGGAACAAACCCATTTAGAATATCAGTTAATTGTGGTGAAGAAATAAACACTTCAAACACGAATATTGCTAGAACTGTAAATATTAAAGTACCTACAATGGCTTCAATCTTTCTGAAACCGAAACGCATAATAAATAGTAATAGGAATACATCGAATACTGTGATTAATGCACCAACGATTAGTGGAATGCCGAAAATTAAATCTAAAGCAATCGCACTCCCAATCACTTCGGCGATATCAGTGGCAATGATTGCTAACTCTGCAATAATCCAGAAAACTATCGCAATGGGTTTACTTAAAAAATGACGTGTCATTTGTGCAAGATCTTTACCAGTTGCTATTCCTAATCTTACCGTCATACTTTGTAATAACATCGCTGCCAAACTTGAGATTAAAATCACGAATAGCAAGGTATAACCGTATTGCGCGCCACCTTGCATAGATGTAATCCAGTTTCCTGGATCCATGTAACCCACAGCTACTAATAATCCAGGCCCGAGAAATGCTAGAAATTTCTGACTTGCACTACCTTTATGATCAAAATGAATAGTATTATTGATTTCATCTAAGCTTTGATGTTGTTCATAATTGTTGTCTTTTATACTCAATAAACTCACCTCTAAAATCTTATGAAAATATATTAACATAAACAAAAAGTTAGGTCAACCTAAAAATATTGCATCACATTAAAAAAGCTTGAATAGCATTGTATTAAATACTACTCAAACTTTATAAATCAAAATTATTTTATTGATAAAATTTTAAGAACTGATCAAATGTTTCTTCTACGAATTGTAAGAAAGCTTTGTCGCTTTTCAATCTTTTATCAGAAGGTTCAATTGCTCGTGCTACGAAAAACTCACCTTTTTTCACGTTAATTGCGCGATCAATTGCTTTTTTAAGATCATCTTCACTCATATCTTTAATAAGTGTTTTTTCAGGTTTCATGTGATCTAAACATAAGCTATAGTCGTTAGGTAATGCTTTGATTTTATCAAAATGCTTTTTAAAGATTTTCATTTGTTCGGCTTTATTTTTAGCCTCATGCATGACACCGAACATAATAAATAGTTGATCTCTAAATAATCCAATTTGGAAATGAGGTAACATCTTATAACCACGTTTATTAGGTGCGAATGCAACCCAAGTATCTACAGGTGGGTTCACGCTTCGACGTGCATGTTTCGCTACGTGAGGATAGAATTCTTCACCTGTTTGTGAACTGAAATAATCAGCGAAATAGTCTCCTAATTGATTTAACTGTGGTCTAACATGCTCATTCAGTGCTTCCATTCTATTCTCTAAACCATCAACATCAAATGCTTTAAAATCTTTTGGCGCAAATGTATATTTAGTCATTTTATGCCTCCTCATGTATTGATTACCGTTATTGTAGCACAAGTATTTATCTATTATCTAAAGTTAGAACCTTACTTATGAGGGTTTCAAATTTTACAATTAAGGTATATCAATATGTATTAATATAATTTTCGAGAAAACATCATGTATAATGTTAAGTAATAGGAGATGATACGATGGCACTATACGATTTTGCTAAAGGTATAATATTAGAGGCTGGGAATAAAGTAAGACATTGGATGAAAGAAGACTTGGATATTGAAACGAAGTCTAATCCTAATGATTTAGTTACAAATGTAGATAAAGCTACTGAAAATTTCCTTTATGAAACAATACACCATAATTATCCAGACCACCGTGTGATAGGGGAAGAAGGGCATGGACATGAATTAACGGATACGAATGGTGTCATTTGGGTCATTGATCCAATTGATGGAACGCTTAACTTTGTACATCAACAAGAAAATTTCGCTATTTCAATTGGGATTTATTATAATGGGGAACCTTATGCTGGTTTTGTTTACGATGTCATGAAGGATGTTCTATATCATACAAAGGTTGGAGAAGGTGCCTATGAAAATACTCATCTACTTAAGCCTCTAGAAGATACTGAACTTAAAACAAGTATCATTGGAATCAATCCTAATTGGTTAACCAAACCGATTATGGGCAAGATATTTATGCCAATTGTAAATGATGCAAGAAGTGCACGTGCTTATGGAAGTGCTGCACTCGAAATTATAAGTGTGGCTAAAGGACAACTCGCTGCATATCTCACTCCAAGATTGCAACCTTGGGACTATGCCGGTGGTTTGATGATTTTGAATGAAGTTGGAGGAATAGGTACAAACTTATTAGGTGATCCATTGGAAATGAATCGACCTAATTCTATAGTAATGGCAAATAAACAATTACATGACCAAATATTAAATCAATATTTAAGTGAGTTTAAAGAGACCATCGCGTCGCATCATGAAAAGCGATTTGGTAGAAAATAATGGGAAAGCCGACAAGACACAATGTTTTGTTCTGAAAATGATAAATGAAATCTTGAAATAAAATGAGCTCCTAAAATGAAAGTGAATATCCTTCATTTTAGGAGCTATTATGTTTATATTAATGGTCTAGCCAGTTTGTAACATGATTCAAAATAAATTAATCAGATGATTTCTTTATAGCCAATTATTTTCACGGTATTTCTTTTTAACTGTGAAGCCAACGCCAAATGTTGCAATGAGTAGTATAAATGTTAAAATCATCATTGGAACATTTGCAGCGCCTACTGCAAAGCTAAATAAAGTTAAGAAAACGACTGCTAAAATAGAGAACACCCAGAAGATGCCTTTTGATTTTTTTTGTTGCATCCCATACCCCACCTTTTACTTATCTTTTCACTAATATATGATATAATAAAACAGTTGTAATTAAAAGTGGGAGTTTACTCAAGAAAGGAAATTTATAAAATGACTAATTTAAGAGAAGATGTTCGTAATATAGCGATTATTGCGCACGTTGACCATGGTAAAACAACTTTAGTAGATGAGTTGCTTAAACAGTCTGGTATTTTCAGAGAGAATGAACATGTCGACGAACGTGCAATGGATTCAAACGATTTAGAAAGAGAACGTGGTATTACGATTCTTGCTAAAAATACGGCGATTGATTATAAGGGCACACGTATTAATATATTAGATACACCTGGACACGCCGATTTCGGTGGGGAAGTTGAACGTATCATGAAAATGGTAGACGGTGTTGTGCTTGTTGTCGATGCTTATGAAGGTACAATGCCTCAAACACGCTTTGTGCTTAAAAAAGCATTAGAGCAAAACTTAAAACCTGTAGTAGTTGTAAATAAAATCGATAAACCTGCTGCACGACCAGAAGGTGTAGTAGATGAAGTATTAGACTTATTTATCGAATTAGAAGCAAATGATGAACAATTAGACTTCCCAGTTGTTTATGCATCAGCAGTAAATGGTACAGCAAGTCTTGAGTCAGATAAACAAGATGAAAATATGCAATCTCTTTATGAAACAATTATTGATTACGTACCTGCACCTGTTGACAATCATGATGAGCCATTACAATTCCAAGTTGCATTATTAGACTATAATGACTACGTTGGCCGTATTGGTATTGGACGTGTATTCAGAGGTAAGATGCGTGTTGGTGATAATGTCTCATTAATTAAATTAGATGGGTCTATTAAGAACTTCCGTGTAACTAAAATCTTTGGTTATTTCGGATTAAAACGTGAAGAAATTGAAGAAGCACAAGCAGGCGACTTGATTGCTGTATCAGGAATGGAAGACATTAACGTTGGTGAAACAGTTACTCCACATGATCATCAAGAAGCGTTACCTGTATTACGTATTGATGAACCAACACTTGAGATGACTTTCCGTGTTAATAATTCACCATTCGCTGGTCGTGAAGGTGACTACGTAACTGCACGCCAAATTCAAGAAAGATTAGAACAACAACTTGAAACAGACGTTTCATTAAAGGTTACACCAACAGACCAACCAGATGCATGGGTTGTAGCTGGACGTGGTGAATTACATTTATCAATCTTAATTGAAAACATGAGACGTGAAGGTTTCGAATTACAAGTTTCTAAACCTCAAGTTATCTTACGAGAAATTGATGGCGTATTAAGCGAACCATTTGAACGTGTACAATGTGAGGTTCCTTCAGAAAATGCCGGTGCAGTTATCGAATCATTAGGTGCACGTAAAGGTGAAATGTTAGACATGTTGACAACAGATAACGGTCTAACTCGTTTAATCTTTATGGTTCCAGCGCGTGGTATGATTGGTTATACAACTGAATTCATGTCTATGACACGTGGTTATGGTATTATCAACCATACTTTCGAAGAGTTCAGACCTCGTGTTAAAGCTCAAATTGGTGGACGTCGTAATGGTGCATTGATTTCAATGGACCAAGGACAAGCAACATCATATGCGATTATTAACTTAGAAGACCGTGGTGTAAACTTTATGGAACCAGGTACAGAAGTTTATGAAGGTATGATTGTTGGTGAGCATAACCGTGAAAATGATTTAACAGTTAATATCACTAAAGCGAAACATCAAACTAACGTACGTTCAGCAACGAAAGACCAAACACAAACGATGAATCGTCCTAGAATTTTAACGCTTGAAGAAGCGCTACAATTTATCAATGACGATGAGTTAGTAGAGGTAACACCAGAAAGTATTAGATTGAGAAAGAAAATCTTAAATAAATCCGCACGTGAAAAAGAAGCAAAACGTGTTAAACAAATGATGCAAGAAGATCAATAAGATATAGAAAAGGTGCGACTCAAGCTTTAAAATGACTTGAGTCGCACCTTTTTATTAGTTACGATTCATTATTATTTTGTGAGTGACTATCTTGCTTTTGAGGATTCTCATTGATCACTTGTGGTTGGCGTTGCTTAGGCGTGTCTAAACGACTCTTACAATCATCACACATAAAAGTGCGAATAGGGTTATTTCTTAGACGTTTAGCTTCCAAAGTATTCTCATCTATGAATACTTTAGTTTCACAAATGATACATTGAACTTCTAACACATTAAATCACCTCAATATGAGTTACATATTTAAATTCATATGTATACCCTTCTTCAGGAATGTAAACAAAGCTATCTACTGCGTTATCGCTGTATAAACGTTTGCCATCTTTTGCGAATTGGAAGAATAAATAAGGTAATAAATCCATTGGTACTTCAATAGAATGCTCTTCATTATATAATTTAATCGCTTTTGCTTCTTGTTGTGGTTCAGCATTTTTGAAAAATGGAGTCATATTAATCACAAATGTACCTTCTAGAACTGAACGTTTTTTATATTTAATTTCAGAATCAAGCGTAGGCGGATTTGTTTGTCCTTCTAGAATTGCTCGATTCCATTCAGTGTTATCTTCAAACTTAACTGGACGAGTACCGTCGAATACCCCACGTTCTAAATCGTCGATACTTACCTTTCTGTCATCAAAAATCCAAGTTGTACTATCTAATGAGATAGGGAACTTGACTGCGCCTTTAATTTGAATCATATATGCCCACTCCCTAATTTTTTATCTTCAATTATTTTAACATAAATTCATACCGACTTAATTCAAATTCACTTGCTTTTTAATATCTATTAAGATAAACTTCTAATGTGAAGATATTAATTGAAATGATAGGGGGAATATGTCATGGCTAACCAATCGAAATTAAATAATGCGGCATATGACCAGTTGAATAAAGATGCGGATAGAATTTTACATCTTATTAAAGTTCAAATGGATAACTTAACTTTACCTTCTTGTCCGCTTTATGAAGAAGTGCTAGATACACAAATGTTTGGCCTTCAAAAAGAGGTTGATTTTGCTGTTCAACTTGGTTTAGTTGATAAAGAAGATGGTAAGCAATTAATGTTAAGACTGGAAAAAGAACTTTCTAAATTACATGAAGCTTTCACAAACGTTTAATGTTTTATTTATCATAGATAACATAACGCACTTATTTAAAGTGTCGAAATAATTGCGTTGATTCAATATATAATCGCGACCACGTATAAACATCCATTGTACATATACGTTATCGTATCAGTGACTGAGATGGTATCTAATTCGATATCTTGCTCAGTCATTTTTGTTTAATTGTTTTTAAAATAAATGCGCACTTAACCTAATAATATTTGTTAATTCTAAGGATTCAAGTATATAATAGGTAAGACAGCTTTTTAAAAAGTGAAGATAAATTTACTAAGTCAACGAAGTGATTAACTTTAAAAATTTAGAATTGGATGATCTAGTATATGAATAATTTTAAAAATATAATGCGGTATATTGGAAAAACTTCTAAATTTATCGATTATCCATTGTTGGTTACATATGTAGTCCTTTGTTTGATTGGATTAGTAATGGTTTATAGTGCAAGTATGGTCGCTGCGACTAAAGGTACCTTAACCGGTGGTGTAGCCGTTTCTGGAACGTACTTTTATAATAGACAGCTACTGTACGTCATTATGAGTTTCGCCATCGTATTCTTTATGGCATTCATCATGAATGTGAAAATCCTGAAGAAACCTAATGTTCAAAAGGGAATGATGATTGGTATATTCCTACTTTTACTTTTAACATTAGTTATTGGTAAAAATATCAATGGTTCTAAAAGTTGGATTAATTTAGGATTTATGAACCTACAAGCATCAGAGTTACTTAAAATTGCCATTATTCTTTACATACCTTTTATGATTGAAAAGAAAATGCCGGCAGTGAGACAAAACATCAAGTTAATCTTAGGTCCAATTCTATTTGTAGTAACATGTCTGGTACTTGTACTTTTCCAAAAAGACGTCGGACAAACAATGTTAATACTGATTATATTTTTCTCTATCATTTTCTATTCTGGCATCGGTGTACAGAACATGTTGAAATGGGGAATATTAGTATTTATAGGCTTTGTTATCATCGCCACCTTTATGTTGATTTTACACATGGTTCCAAGTTACTTAGAGGCGCGTTTTAGCACATTAACTAATCCATTTGGTCAGGAATCTGGTACGGGTTATCATATTTCCAACTCTTTAATGGCAATAGGTAATGGAGGCTTATTCGGACGTGGACTTGGCAACAGTATAATGAAACTAGGGTATCTACCTGAACCACATACCGATTTTATTTTCGCAGTCATCTGTGAGGAATTAGGTCTTGTGGGTGGATTAATCGTTATTATTTTAGAATATTTCATTGTATATCGTGCGTTCCAATTAGCGAATAAAACACCTTCACATTTCTATAAATTAGTATGTGTCGGTATCGCAAGTTATATTGGAAGTCAGACATTTGTAAACATTGGTGGTATTTCTGCGACGATTCCGTTAACAGGTGTCCCGTTACCATTTATTAGTTTTGGTGGTTCAGCCATGATTAGTTTAAGTATTGCGATGGGACTTTTATTAATTACCGCTAAACAAATCAAACAAGATGATAAACGTCTTAAACAACGTAAAATCGATATCAAACGCCGTTATAATTGAATATAAAAGAGAGACAATCTATTGAAGTTGTGTCCTTACTATGTAGGAATCACTTCTCTATAGGTTGTCTTTTTTTGTCTATAAACTAAATTAGACTGGTGAAAATTTTAAAATTCTGTAAAGGAAAGATGTCAAACTAGCATATGAGAAATATAGATGATAATATTAAGTTATCAATAGTAATAAGTTTTATTGAAGTTAAATCATAAACATGATCGTTATTTCATTTTGAAGTGGTGGGAAAATTTTTGATTCAACAAAATGTTACAAAACGATAAATTGTTTTTAACTTTGTAAATTACTATAGAATTATTCAAGCATTTAAGATAAAATTTTATTATCTAATTAGTTAGAAAATTCAAAATATTACGAGGGGTGTCTCAGCTTTTGAAACATATAAAGAAGTTACTTGTTGCTAACCGTGGTGAAATTGCCATTAGGATTTTTAGAGCAGCAGCAGAATTAAATATCAGTACAGTAGCAATATATTCTAATGAAGATAAAAGTTCATTACATAGATATAAGGCAGATGAGTCCTATCTCGTTGGTAGTGATTTAGGTCCTGCTGAAAGTTATTTAAATATTGAACGAATTATCGAGGTAGCAAAACGTGCAGGTGTCGATGCGATTCACCCTGGGTATGGTTTTCTAAGTGAGAATGAACAATTTGCGCGTCGTTGTGCAGAAGAAGGTATTAAGTTTATCGGTCCTCATTTAGAACATTTAGATATGTTTGGAGATAAAGTTAAGGCAAGAACAACAGCCATTCGCGCCAATTTACCTGTGATTCCAGGTACTGATGGGCCAATTGAAAGCTTTGAAGCGGCACAGCAATTTGCTCTTGAAGCTGGTTTTCCACTGATGATTAAAGCTACAAGTGGTGGCGGTGGTAAAGGGATGCGTATTGTTCGTGAAGAGAGTGAACTTGAAGATGCCTTTCACCGTGCTAAGTCAGAAGCTGAAAAGTCTTTCGGCAATAGCGAAGTTTATATTGAGAGATACATTGATAATCCGAAACATATTGAAGTGCAAGTAATTGGTGACGAACAAGGTAACATCATACATTTATATGAAAGAGATTGTTCGGTACAACGACGCCATCAGAAAGTTGTAGAAGTCGCACCTTCAGTTGGTTTATCGGAAAGTTTGAGAGAACGTATTTGTGAAGCGGCTATTCAACTCATGGAGAATATTAAATATGTCAATGCTGGGACAGTTGAATTTTTAGTTTCAGGCGATGAATTCTTCTTCATAGAGGTGAATCCACGTGTTCAAGTTGAACATACTATTACTGAAATGATTACGGGAATTGACATTGTTAAAACACAAATCTTAGTTGCTGATGGCGAATCGTTATTTGGTGAGAGAATAGCAATGCCACAACAACAAGATATCCAAACACTTGGGTATGCAATTCAATGTCGTATTACAACAGAAGACCCAACCAATGATTTCATGCCTGATTCAGGTACAATTATCGCTTATCGTTCAAGTGGTGGTTTTGGTGTAAGATTAGATGCTGGTGATGGTTTCCAAGGTGCTGAAATCTCTCCTTATTACGATTCATTACTTGTTAAACTCTCTACGCATGCATTTTCATTTAAGCAAGCCGAAGAGAAGATGGAACGTTCATTACGTGAAATGCGTATCCGTGGTGTGAAAACGAACATACCTTTCTTAATTAATGTGATGCGTAACGATAAATTCAGAAGTGGCGATTATACAACTAAATTTATAGAAGAAACGCCAGAACTATTTGATATTGCACCGACGCTTGATAGAGGTACGAAGACACTGGAATATATTGGGAATGTGACGATTAACGGTTTCCCTAATGTAGCGCAACGTCTTAAACCAGATTATGAATCTACTTCTATACCTAAAGTGTCTCAAGAGCGTATCAATCATTTATCTGGTACGAAACAAATTCTAGATGAACAGGGCCCTAAAGGCGTAGCAGATTGGGTTAGAGCACAAGAAGATGTATTAATTACGGATACAACTTTTAGAGATGCACATCAATCTTTACTAGCTACACGTGTAAGAACGAAAGATATGATGAATATCGCCTCTAAAACGGCTGAAGTATTTAAAGATAGCTTTTCTTTAGAGATGTGGGGCGGTGCAACATTTGACGTTGCTTATAATTTCTTAAAGGAAAATCCATGGGAACGTCTTGAACGTCTACGTAAAGCAATCCCAAACGTATTATTCCAAATGCTTTTACGTGCATCCAATGCAGTAGGATATAAAAATTATCCTGATAACGTCATTAAAAAGTTTGTAGAGGAAAGTGCTAAAGCAGGCGTAGATGTATTCCGTATATTTGATTCATTAAACTGGGTAGATCAAATGAAAGTCGCAAACGAGGCCGTTCAAGAAGCAGGTAAAATTTCTGAAGGTGCAATTTGTTATACTGGAGATATTTTAAATGTTGAACGTTCTAATATTTATACATTAGATTATTATGTGAAAATGGCTAAAGAACTCGAAAGAGAAGGATTCCATATTTTAGCAATTAAAGATATGGCAGGCCTACTGAAACCAAAAGCAGCGAATGAATTAATTGGAGAATTACGATCAGCAGTCGATTTACCAATTCATCTGCATACACATGATACGAGTGGAAATGGCTTACTCACGTATAAACAAGCGATTGATGCAGGTGTTGATATTATTGATACAGCTGTCGCGTCTATGAGCGGGTTAACAAGTCAGCCTAGCGCAAACTCTCTTTACTACGCATTGAATGGGTTCCCTCGTAATTTAAGAACAGACATTGAAGGATTAGAAGAACTGAGCCATTATTGGGCAACAGTTCGTCCATATTATACGGACTTTGAAAGTGACATAAAATCACCTAATACTGAAATTTACCAACATGAAATGCCAGGCGGACAGTATTCAAATTTAAGTCAACAAGCTAAAAGTTTAGGCTTAGGAGAGCGTTTCGATGAAGTTAAAGATATGTATCGTAGAGTGAATTTCTTATTTGGAGATATTGTCAAGGTGACACCATCATCTAAAGTAGTCGGAGATATGGCGCTTTACATGGTACAGAATGATTTGGATGAATCTTCAGTACTTAGCGAAGGTCATAAACTTGATTTCCCTGAATCGGTAGTCTCATTCTTTAAAGGAGAAATTGGGCAACCGGTAAACGGATTTAATCAAAAGTTACAAGATGTCATTCTTAAAGGACAAGTTCCACTTACTGAAAGACCAGGAGAATATTTAGAACCTGTGGACTTTGAAGCAATTCGTGAAGCGTTAGCTGAGAAACAACATGACGAAGTGACTGAGCAAGATGTGATTAGCTATGTCTTATATCCAAAGGTTTATGAGCAATATATTCAAACGAAAGCTCAATATGGTAATTTATCGTTATTAGATACACCAACATTCTTATTTGGTATGCGTAATGGTGAAACAGTAGAAATTGAAATTGATACTGGTAAACGTTTAATTATTAAACTTGAAACGATTAGTGAACCTGATGAAAATGGTAATCGTACTATTTACTACGCAATGAATGGTCAAGCACGTCGTATTTATATTAAAGATGAAAATGTAAAGACGAATGCGAATGTAAAACCAAAAGCTGATAAAACGAATCCTAGTCATATTGGGGCACAAATGCCTGGTTCAGTAACAGAAGTGAAAGTATCTGTAGGCGATGAAGTAAAAGCAAATCAACCATTGTTGATTACTGAAGCGATGAAGATGGAAACTACTATACAAGCACCTTTTGATGGTGTAATTAAACAAGTGAATGTAGTCAGTGGCGATGCGATTGCGACAGGCGATTTACTCGTTGAAATAGAAAAGCTATCATAACATGCCCGCCCGTCCAATTGTGTGACAATACGTCAGTTTACACAATTGGGCGGGCTTCTGTATTCGCCAACGATAGCGGTTTGGTACTTCAGCATAGATAAATACGCGCCCTTCAAGGATAATTTACGTGAGTATACCTTGAAGGGCGCGTATTTATAATGTGTAATAGCTTATGAACTTTAGTGTGTGTTTGTTCGATCAATGAGGTTACTTCATACTGCGAGTTGTTCTTAACATCAACAAGATGAAGTAAGCGATCATACCGAATAAGAATGTAATAAACAATGCATGGAATAATGCAACGATTAAATTCACATTCGTAATCACTGATAATGCACCAGTAATGACTTGTAAAATAACTAAAATAAACGCTGCTGTATAGCCATATCTTACAGTACGATTATCTGAATAATTCTTAATCGCGTGAATAAATGTGAACATGATCCACATGAAAGTAATAAACGCCATACCTCTATGTGCAAATTGTACCCAGTCATGTGCGTTATGAGGCACAATATCATTGAAAGGTACAGGCCAAGCACCGTAAGCAAGACTTGATTTCGTATGTCTTACCAATGCACCCGTATAAATTGTAAGATAGACAATAATGGCCATTAACCATGTCAACGTACGAAGCGGCTTTTTAATAAATAATTCATCAGCTTCATATTTCTGGTCGACAGAGAATATAATTAAAGTCATTACAAATACAGATGAAAAACTAATTAAAGAAATACCGAAATGTAATGCTAGGACATATGCATTTTGTTGCCATATCACGGCGGCAGCTCCAATAAGTGCTTGGATAAGTAAGAAAGCAACACTGATGATTGAAAGTGGTTTTATTTCTTTAATATACCCAATATTCTTCCACGCTGTAATTACTAACCAAAGGACAACAATAAGAGAAAGACCTGATACTGCTCTGTGACTTAGCTCAATAATCGTATGAATTGGTAAGTTTTGAGGAAGAAGTGCACCATTACATAATGGCCATGATGAACCACAGCCATCTTCTGATCCTGTTTTAGTTACGAGGGCGCCACCTAATTGAACAAAGGTCATAATAATCGTAGCTAAAACACCTAACCATTTAAGGTTTTGCTTTCTAAACAATGATAAACACCCCATCATTAACTAAAGTACTCACTTTTAAATGATATGTAGAAACTAGCTTTATTATCAATTAAACGATGAGTTTAACTTCAAAGTTAAGCCTTAAACTACTTCATGAGACACTTGTGATGACACTTGATGATTCAGTACTTTAGATTAATGTACATATTTTTACTTTTAACCTATTATAACAAGAATACCATTTTTAATTGTGTCACAAAATCGACGATTTATAATGTCGCTAAAGTGTCACAATTTAATTTTATAAAACCTAGTCTTTTAATAAAAATTGCTATATCATTGTACTATATGAAAAATTCAAGGAGGGGAACTATGAACAAAGATCAAACTTTGTCACAGGATACGGGCCGTGTAACCTTCAAAGAATTACAACAAATTATTAAGATGGGTCTCGTTCAAGGTAACTTAATTCCTGCATTTGCAGGCGCTTGGCTTGCAGTTGTAATGACAAACCATTCCTTCCTATCGTCTATTCCTCAAATATTGATGATGATTGTTGGGTCTACCCTAATCATGGGGGGCGCATGTGCGTTAAATAACTATTACGATCAAGATATTGACAGCATCATGCCTAGTAAACAAGGTAGACCAACTGTAAACGATAGAATCTCAGACAGAAACTTATTAATTTTAAGCTTCGGGATGATGTTAATAGGTGAAGCTTGTCTATTCTTATTAAACGTGCCATCAGGCGTTTTAGGTTTAATTGGTATCGTAGGATATGTTTCTTATTACTCCATTTGGTCTAAACGACACACAACTTGGAATACTGTTGTAGGAAGCTTTCCAGGTGCTGTACCGCCATTAATTGGTTGGGTAGCAATAGATGGTCAAATGAGCTTGGCTGCCATTGCACTATTCTTAGTCGTATTTTGTTGGCAACCGGTTCACTTTTACGCATTGGCCATTAAACGAAGCGACGAATATTCATTAGCGAATATTCCAATGTTACCATCCGTTAAAGGCTTCAAACGTACGAGAATAAGCATGTTTATTTGGTTAATATTCTTATTGCCGTTACCATTCTTATTATCAAACTTAGGTGTCACTTTTGTAGTCATTGCTACATTACTCAACCTAGGATGGTTAGCTTTAGGATTTACAACCTTCAAAAAGGATTCAGACCAAACGAAATGGGCGACAAAAATGTTCATCTATTCATTGAACTACTTAGTCGTATTTTTCGTACTCGTTGTTGTCGTTTCATTAATAAAAATGATATAAAATTACTTAAGTAAGGATGAAACTTATGAGCGTACCCATTTTACCCACGATCAGTACTTCATGTATTGTCATTAGTGCGATATTAGTCGCTATCGGTTGGAGATTAATCTGGAAACGTCAAATTGATAAACATAAAAAAGTCATGTTATGGGCAGCAATTTTTGCATTAACTTTCTTTATTATTTATGCAAGTAGAACAATTTTTATTGGAAATACCGCTTTCGGTGGTCCAGACTCAGTGAAGATTTACTACACTATCTTTTTAGTTTTCCATATTAATTTAGCTACGATTGGTGGCGTGCTAGGATTAATTCAAATTATTTTAGCATTTAAAGATAAATTCAATATTCATAGAAAGATTGGACCTATTGCTTCAATTATTTGGTTCTTCACTGCGATTACAGGCGTAGCTGTTTACATTCTTTTATATGTACTTTATCCAGGTGGAGAAACAACGTCATTAATTAAAGCAACATTAGGACTTTAGTTCATAAACTAGTTCAATCTATTTCACAATACTGATGAGACTTCATATGAGGTTTTATCAGTTTTTTTATTAAAATTAAACCAAATTAACGTGACGAAAATGAAATAGTCAGACAAGTATGACCACTTGTCTTGATAAATAGCAGAATATTTTTGTACAATAAATATAATTCTTTAGAGGTGGGTGAGAAATGAAAAAGTTAGTTATCAAAGTAGTAGGCGTCATTTTTTTAATTACTTTTTTAATTTATTTATTTTACTCACCACGTCTCAAATTTGATGTCTTAGAGAACCCGAATAAAGGTAATAAAAGTAATCATACTGAGCAATTTGAGAAGTCCAACAATCATACTGAAAATCCTAAACCCAAACAAGGTGTCGGTACATGGATAGGTAAGAATATTGACTTTATGACGAAACACTATGGACAAGCAGATCGAACATATCCTTTTAAAAATGGTTATAAGAATTACATATTTAAAAAAAGTGACCAATATTATATTGTAAGCACTAAAAAAGATATCATTACGTCAGTGTACGCCACAGGGGACAACGTTAAAGTGAATCCATTAAAGATTGGTGAAAGTGCCTCTCATCTTTTTGAAAATACAAGTATTAATCCTGAACCAACAATTCAATCAAAGGGTAAAACATATCGATTCGAAATGTCCGATGAAGATATGAAGACACAAACATTAATTAAATACGGTAACATTTACGCCCAAGTGTATTCAGATCAAGAAACAAATAAAATTTTAGCTGTACGCTTTATAGATGCAGATACACTAACAGCACTTCAACCTTATAAAATTAATAAGCAAGAAAATAGTAGTTCAAATGACCAAGCGTCTATTCCTTATGAACAAAATCCCAATCAGCTGATTACATTATACGAAGTGACAAATGAGATGAGACATCTTAAAGGTCTAAAACCTCTTAAAACGAATAATGATATTGCACATATCGCCTCTATTAATCTATATGAAGCCACAGACAATGGATCAGATAGTGTTGAATTTACTGAGAATGCCCTTACGCAACAATTAGACGAAAACAATGTGACATATAAATCTACAAGTCAGAACGTTGGGTATGACTTTGACGATGTACCAACATTAATCCATAGTTGGATGAACTCTGACATTCATCGCTCTCGAATGTTAAATAATAAATATGATGAAATGGGCGGCGAAGTGATGAAAGATTATTATTCATTAATATTCTTGGAAAAATAAAATCGAAAGGGTGAAAACATGATTACTGAAGAAACGTTATCAATTTTAGATGAAATAGAAAATCTCTCTGATATGATTGTTCAATCAGAGGTGTATCAATCGTATCAACATGCTAAAGATTATTTGGAAAATGATGATGAAGCACATTTACTTTATCAAGCATTCTTAAAGTCGAAAGATCAATACGATGATGTTATGAGATTTGGCAAATATCACCCTGACTATAAACGAATTATGATGGAAACACGTCAACGTAAACGTGCATATGAAATGCTTCCAGTTGTCATGGATTACAAAACAAAGGAAGTCGCACTCCAAAACCTAATCGATGAAGTAGTGACAAAAATAGCATTTGCAGTTTCTGAAAATGTGAAAATTGAAGCAGGCAACCCGTTCTTCCAAACAGGACATAACGGATGCGCAACAGGTGGTTCATGTAACTGTTCATTATAATGGTTGAGAACAGATGAGATGATATAAAAATTTAATTTAACTATAAAAACACTTTCGATGGTAGACAAATGAAGCCCCCATCGAAAGTGTTTTTTATTATTGGAGTTATAGGTAAATGAGATGAATGACAGACAATAGAACAGGAGATGCATATTTATTTAGTATGGATGATTAATCGATTTCAAACGTGTTCAAAAGCGAGTGAAAATTTGTGTCTAACGTCTTATTATTTTGTTTGATTTTATCAATACTTTTAATTGCAGCTTCGCTAGCTTCACCCTCAAAAGCTTCTTCAATACCTTGACCTGCTTGATTAATCTCATGAAGCATTTCCTCAATAAGTCTTTCTTCTCTTTTGACGTGTGATTTAGCATCAAGTACCATATCTTGTGTTTCGGCACGCATTCTTTCCTTTAATTCTCTAAGTCTTTCCTTTTCTTTAAACATTTGCTTAGATTTATCAGAATTCATTCTTTCATCTCCTTTAACTAAATAAACCGAATATATCACTCTCTTCTTTATCTTTATCTTCAAATTGATCTGCAGCTTCATCAAGTTTTTCGGCAAATTGTATTAAGCTTTTTTGATTTTGTTTGATGTCTTGAATCACATCTTCCATTAATCCGTTATCATAAAATCTTAAGTTCGCAGCAGAACCGCCTTTAGCGAGCATCTCCATATAATCTTCTAACTCACTAGGACTAATAAATTCATGAGAACCTGCTAATAATTCCCTTTCATACCTATTTAAAATTTGCCGTGCTTCACGTGCTGTATCTCTTTGATATTCTTCTAATTTACTTAGTAACTTATCATATATATTGATTTTTTCTCTAAGTTGATTAGCAATATTCTTAACCTTATCAGAGTGGATTTTTATTTTTTTACCATTACCACCGATACCGCCGAGTCCAATCCTAACCATACTATCAGAAAAGGGATTGACGCTTTTAGAAAAGGAACTTTTCGATTTATTTTTACTCTTAGTAGTAGAGTCTTTGTCATCTTTAACTTTCTTATTCATAATTTGGATATAATCATTGTAACTCATGGGTATGCCAAACGTTTTATACGATAAACTTAATTTTTGTGCTTTTCTGTATTGAGCTAACTCAGATTTTGACATTTCATGAATGTTACCACCTTTAACAAAATCATCATAATTAGCAATAGAATGTTGATCTAAAAATGGTATAAATAATCCTTTATTAATATGAGGAAAGGCGACAATATTTGAACCAATTCGGTCCTTTCCAAATGTCAAATTATTAATCATGTCATCTGGATGTCCTATATTTCTCACGGTTTGTTCAAATTGACGGGAATCAATTTTATTTTGATAATTCTTAGAAAACGTTTCATTTACATTTGGAGCACCAAACGTAGTGGCTCCTTCTATATTGCCAAATACTGTATTCATTTGAGCATGTACTGATCCTAAACTATGTGCAGCACCGTAAATGTGACTATTAGGATATTTCTCTTTTATCGCTTTAGTAAAAGCAACGCTCTCTGCCATTTGAGTAGGTACCATTTTTGAAGAATCATAAGCATTTGTAATTGGAAACTTACGTTTTAATAAATTCGGTGAATTTAAAGTATTTTGCAAACTAAAACTATTTTTAAAAGCTTCTTTAGTCACATTATAGGTACTATTAACAATATCATTATCATCAGAAAAGTCATTATAGCTTTTATTGATTGTAGTATGATTTAAATTTTTATAATAATTATTAATTTTAGGTTTTTTTGTGTTATTATAAAATCGAAGTTGAGCATCTGTAAATATATCATGAATACTGAAAGGATCTGTGCCAGCATATCCCATAATAATATGCTTTTTATCAGGTTTACCATTTTTTACTGGAGCAAAAGCATAAGCACGTAATCCATTTTGAGTGTCATCACGTTTTTCAATTACTTTCATTTTTTTTCCATTAATATTGTAATAACTATTTAAATTTAGTGATTGATACGATAAATGTGAAATAGATTTAGAATCGTCATCTAAAAGTCTCATAATTAATAACTCCTTAATTAAAAGTGAAATGAGGTACACTATGAAAAAAACAAAGAAACTAAAAATAATTTTAATTATATTAATTACTATACTAACATTTATTTTGATATGTGGATACTTATCTCATAAAAATAAGATTAACTATATGGAAACTCAAGAAAGAAGAATAGATTTATATTTCAAATACAATATTAATAATTATAAGTCCATGAAAACTACTAGTTTTAAAAAAGATCCAATGGGAGGGTATTTTGTTAAGGGTTATATAAATAATAAGAAGAAGTTTTATTTTCATGCTTTAATAACAGGTACGAATAATTATCAATTTAATGGGGATGTTGGGTACAATCCTAAAACACTAGGAAAATTATTTAAGAAGGATAATCCTAAAAACATGTTAAATCCAAGTGACATTATAAAAAAACATGATTTAGATAAGACAAAATACGAAGCAGATCCTCCGGCATTTTTCTGGTTTTAATTAATATAATTTTGTAGCTTTGCTTAATTTCTATATTATTCAACTTAAAATAGAAAAGAGAGATTATTAATGAGAAAGAAAGTACTGATGTGCATAATCTTAATTATAACAATATTAATGGCTGTAGGATATATTGCCCATGTAAGTAAAAAGAATCACTTTATAGAAGTTCAGAAAAGTAGACTCGATTTATATTTTAAATATAACTTAAGAAAATATGGTTCTATGAAAATAACTAAAGTTCAAAAAAATCCAATGGGAGATTATTTAATAAAAGGTTACATTAATAATGATAAAGATTATTATTTTACTGCATATTGCTTTTATGAGCATAACTTTCAGTTTAATGGAATCATAAGGTATCCTCAAGCTACTTTGGGGAAGTTATTTAAAGAGGATGAACCAAAGAATAAGTGGAAACCTGGCGAAATAATCAAAAAAGAACATTTAGATAAAACAAAGTACGAAGCTAATCCACCAATGTTGGTCTGGTTTTAGACATACATTTTATGATGATTTCTAATAGCTATGCTATCGTTAAAAATGACAAAAGGATAGATTATTGATGAAAAATAAGAAAATACTTATTCCTATAATTATATTTGTGATTGTATTATTAATTACAGGTATAGGATATATTTCACATGTGAATAAAAAGAATCATTATATCGAAACTCAAAAAAGTAGAATTGATTTATATTTCAAATATAACCTAAAAAAATATACTTCTATGAAAATAACTAAAGTTGAAAAGAATCCAATGGGAGACTACTTTATAGATGGTTATGTCAATGGTAAGAAAGATTATGATTTTAAAGCTTTCTTGTCTATTGAAGATAATAATCAATATAATGGAATGATAAACTATAATCCCAAAACTTTGGGAAAGTTATTTAAAGAGGAAGAACCAAAGAATAAGTGGAAACCTGACGAAATAATCAAAAAAGAACATTTAGATAAAACAAAGTACGAAGCTAATCCACCATTATTTATATGGTTTTAGAAATATTATAAGAACTGATGTGCACACACAAAGTTATATAAAAATCCAACTTTAGTGGTGCATATTAATTTATTATAAATTAATAATATGGAAACATTTTTAATTTGTTTAATATTTTAAAATTTAATAGATTTGAGGTTTGGAGTAACTTTTATAAACATATAGGGAGTTTGATTGATTTAGTTAGATTGTAATTTGAAGTATATCTATAATTGTTTACTGATTATCGGTAATGTATTTTTCTACTTTCAAAATCTTTATATTCTAATTAGAAAATCTACAAAAGGAAGTTATTTATGAAAAATAAAAAAAAGAAAATACTCCTTTGCTCAGTTTTAACTGTACTCATTTGTTTAACTATAGGATATATTTTGCATAAAAATAAGAAAGATAATTTTATAGAAACCCAAGAAAAAAGAATAGACCTATATTTTAAATATAACCTAAAAAAGTATGACTCTATGAAGATTGTTAAAGTTGAAAAAAATCCAATGGGAGGATACTTTTTCTATGGTTATGTTAATCATGATAAAGATTACAATTTTAGCGCAACTGTTTCTTATGATAGTAATTTTCAATTTAATGGAAGAATTAGTTATAATGGTAAAACTTTAAAAAAGCTATTTAAAGAAAATGAATCTAAAAATCAGTGGAAACCTGATGAGATAATCAAAAAAGAGCATTTAGATAAATCAAAATATGAAGCATATCCACCATTGTTTTTTATTTTTTGATTATCATTTTTGTTATTTTCCTGAGATATAATATCCTGAAAATATATTAAAAAGAGAGGTTATCAATGAAAAATAGTAAAAATAAAATAATCCTTCTCATCGTTATAGCTGCAATCATTTGTTTAACTATAGGATATACTCTACATAAAAATAAGAAAGAAAATTACATAGAAACTCAAGAGGAACGCCTAAATTTATATTTCAAATATAATCTAAAAAATTATAACTCTATGCATGTAACTTCATTTAGAAAGAATCCGACGGGAGCTTACTTTGTAAGTGGTTATATTAATAAAAATAAAAAATATCATTTCAAAGCTCAAATATCTACTGTAGATAATCTTCAATTTATAGGTGATTTAATCTATAATCCTAAGACTTTTGGGAAGTTATTAAAAAATGAAGAGACAGGCGATTCGATAAATATTGATGAGATTATCAAGAAAGAACATCTAGATAAATCAAAATACGAAGCAGATCCTCCGGCATTTTTCTGGTTTTAATTAATATAATTTTATAGCTTTGATTTCTATATTAGTCAACTTAAAATAGAAAAGAGAGATTATTAATGCGAAAGAAAACACTGTTGTTCATAATCTTAATTATGACAATATTAATAGCTGTAGGATATATTTCCCATGTAAGTAAAAAGAATCATTATATCGAAACTCAAAAAAGTAGAATTGATTTATATTTTAAATATAACCTAAAAAAATATACTGCTATGAAAATAACTAAAGTTGAGAAAAATCCAATGGGAGACTACTTTATAGATGGTTATGTCAATGGTAAGAAAGATTATAATTTTAAGGCTCCCATATATATAGATGATAATAATCAATATACTGGAAATATAAGCTACAATCCTAAAACTTTAGGGAAAATTTTTAATCAGGAAGACCCTAAAGATAGTTGGACACCTGATGAAATAATCAAAAAAGAACATCTAGATAAATCGAAATATGAAGCAGACCCTCCGGCATTTTTCTGGTTTTAACCGTACATTAAAATATAAAACAAAAATGATGTGCACTTCTAAAGAGATTTAGGAGTGCACATCATTTTATTTCATATCCCAATTATATCGATCAAAATTTGAGGCATCATTGATTATCTCAGTACTTTTTAACAAATTGGCTGTAGATGGTTGAATTGAAAGTGCGCATATATAATGTTCTTTCAATCGTAGCCATCTTGGGCTCCAACATAGAGAATTTCTTTTTTAAGAAGTTCCGTAAACAATGCAAGTTGGGTGTGAGACAATAAATATAATTTTGCAAAATTATATTTCCGTTCCTGCCTCATACAGTTTTAATTATTAAGTAAGGTTTCTTTAAATTGCTTTGCTAGGTCAGGGCGGTCAGTGACTATGGTATGAACGCCTTTATGATACAAGTCTGTCATTAAATCAATACTATTAATACCATAGAAACCTGGTACGATATTATTAAGATTTAGCCAATCGATAAAGCGTTTAGAGGTCAATGGAATGCCTTTAAATTCTGTTGGCATTTGAAACGTATCCGCTTGTGGAGTAAATGTGTTTCCAAGCATGCAATTAAATTTAATGAAGCCTTCAGCAACTTCAGCTTGGCTTGCACCGACTGCTATTTCTCCTTTACTGTATTCGACAAAACGTTGGATTTGAGTTTTATGGAAACTTGTGACTAGCACACGGTCTTGAGCTTGGTGTTTAACAATATTGTTGTACATGATTTCAGGAGCGAGACGTCCTTCGTACGTATTTGGAGCGTCTTTTAAATCTACATTGATATACATATTTGGATACATTTGAAGTAGTTCTTCAAATGAAAGAATTTTAGCATGAGGGTGGTTACGATATGGTGTATCCCCATTAATATCTGTAAAATGATACCCTGCATCTAATTGTTTCAATTCTTCTAATGTGTGTTCGCTCACTTTACCTGAACCATTGGTCGTACGGTCGACAAGTGCGTCATGAAAGACGATTAATTTACCGTCTTGAGTTAAACGTACATCCGTTTCAAATCCATCTAATCCGTGTTCCACAGCATTGTCAAATGCTAATTGTGTTTGTTCAGGTCGAACAGCCATGCCACCTCTATGCGCAAATAAGTAGGGTGCTTGACCAGAGAAGAATTCAGGGATTGTTTTAACTTCTTTTGGTGATTTATTCTTATTGAAGTAGAATAAGCTGCCAAGTATCCCAGCTGTAGCTATGGTACCATTAATCAACCATTTTTTAGTGTTACTCATATGTGAGCCTCCTCGTTTTTAATAGAATTAGCTTAACAAATATTATCCTAATATTAAATCATATCGATATCGTGTCATAGTTGATGAGGGAATTCATTTTCCAAAAATAAAATTATAAATAGTATAAATAAACAACACTCAGAGACGTGTCATAGTGATTTCAATACGCACACAGACGTGATATGATTACAAATGTATAAATAATGGAGTGAGCGAGATATGAATTTAATTCCTAGAGTAAGTTTAATTATTTATTTAAAGCATATTAAGCATGAACGTCAAATTAGAAAATATGGACATATAGTTCATTCAAATAAACAAAGAAAATATGTCGTCATGTATGTTGACGAAGCGGATGCTGATAGCATTGTTCATAAATTGATGCAACTTAAATACGTTCGCGCAATCGACGGATCACCTTATAAATTTCTAAAGAAAACGTATGAGAAAGAAAAACATGAAATGCTTTAAGAAAATATCGTTTATTGTAAAGGTGGAATCCAACGTTGGAGTCGTAAGACACTGATTAGATAGTTAAAGTATAAATCTAAGTCAGGATAGGTCTCGGGCGGTTGTACATCAATGCCGACGACTGGGATATCGTACTTTTCAGCTTCTGTATTGATGATGTCGAATTTCTTGTTACCATCTGGATAAGGATAGTTAAGGGCATTAACCATGATGTACATCGCTTGAAAATGATTGCCAGATGTTGGATTCATAACCATTGCTACTGAGGATAATTGTTTCTCAGATTGTGGTGAATGAAAGTAAATGATGCGATTAATTCGGGGATGATTATACTCGATGAGCGTAGTGAATTCGAACAAGTCGGTTAAACCTTCTCCGATTTTGATAAATGATTGTTTCATAAGATTATCATTCTCCTTTGTTACAACAAATTATATTAAATAACCTATTGAAATGGAAGTGTGAGCAAATGCGTGTAATAGCAGGAAAACATAAAAGTAAAGCTTTAGAAAGTCTAGAAGGGCGAAATACCCGTCCAACTATGGATAAAGTAAAAGAGGGCATCTTTAATAGTTTGCACGAGGTTTCAGGTTTGGGGTTAGACTTGTTTGCAGGAAGCGGTGCCCTTGGTATAGAAGCATTGTCGCGTGGTATGGAGAAAGTCATTTTCGTGGATCAAAACTTTAAAGCAGTTAAAGTGATAAAGGCGAATTTAAACCAATTAGATCTCATGTCACAAGCTGAAGTTTATAAGAACAATGCTGATAGAGCGCTTAAAGCACTCGCTAAACGTGAGATACAATTTGATATCATCTTCCTAGATCCACCTTATAAAAAGGGACTCATAGATGAGGCGATTGAGAGAATTTCGGAGTTTAATTTATTAAAAGAAAATGGTATTATCGTTTGTGAGTTTAGTAATCATGAGGATATTCAATATGAGCCATTCCAATTGATTAAGCGTTATCATTATGGTTTAACAGATACTTTGTTACTTGAAAAAGGAGAATAATATGAGTAAGACAAGAGCAGTTATTCCCGGTAGTTTCGATCCTATTACATACGGTCATTTAGACATTATAGAACGAAGTGCCGATCGCTTTGATGAGATTCATGTTTGTGTGTTAAAGAATAGCAGCAAAGGTGGAACATTTGATTCAGAAGAACGAATAGATTTAATCAAAGATTCAGTCCAACATTTATCGAATGTTGAAGTTCATCATTTTAATGGATTACTCGTCGATTTCTGTGATCAAGTTGGAGCTAAGACAATTATTAGAGGTCTTAGAGCGGTCAGTGATTTTGAATACGAGTTGCGATTGACGTCGATGAATAAAAAACTGAATAGTGACATTGAAACGATGTATATGATGACGAGTACTAAATATTCGTTTATTAGTTCAAGCATTGTTAAAGAAGTAGCAGCGTATAAAGCGGATATTTCAGCTTTCGTGCCGCCACATGTAGAGAAGGCGCTAAAAGACAAGTTTGATGTTTAAAAAATAACCATTTCAACGTGTACCAGCTTTGCAATCAATAACTATTGAAATTGCTGTATGGTTCGGGTTGAAATGGTTTTATTTACGTATGATGGGTGTATTGAAATCGGTTTGTGTTTGATGACTCATTAAATTATACACGTGTGTTGCTTTAATTTCATTTTGGAAATAGTGGGCATTTTTTTGGTTAATATTGGTAATATATTGACGTTCAGGAAATTTATTTTTTAAATGTTTTAAATAATTTCTACCTACGTCGTTCATTCCTAATATTCTTACAGCATGTATATCTTTATGTACATCTTGAGACTTTATATTCAATAATATGGTCATAAGAATGCGCTGAATATGTGTATAAGTGTAACGTTTAGTTTTAAGATTCTGCATAAACGCTTTAAATGAATGACTCTGTTGAATCATTGATTTCAATCGATTTTCAAATCCTTCATTTATATTATATATGGATTTCAAGTCTTCTTGATGTTGCACGGTTAATTGATATTTAATGAACGGAAATGTATCTTCTGCTGAAACATGTGGTGATTTATATAAATTATGAGCTACTTGTGGAACGACGTTTCGCCAATGATGATTTCCCTGTAGCAGAGACTGACGTATCGATGTACCACTCGCAAATTGATGATGCGTTATTTCTGAATGGTGATGATGTGAACCTTCTCGTTTAATTGTCATCGCTTCTATTTGAGGCGCGAATTGATTGATTGCTTTAAGGTAACTCATTCCTAGCAAGTTGTTAGGGGATTGTAAGAGTTCATGGCTATCCGTGAGTTCACTTAATATACGAGGATAACTCTTGCCTTCTTTAAGTTTACTTTTAAAATCAGGATGACTTTCTAAAGTTGAAATTTGATCTGCAAGTTGTTGAAGATCATTCAAATCTGCACTTTCACTTCCAAAAGAAATGGTATCGATATCAAGGTATTGCGCCACTTTCACAGCCATTTCCGCAAAAGTATCACCCGAAGATAGGCTAGCGAGAAGCGGAAGTTCAACCACTAAATCAACGCCTGTGAGCGCCATTTCAGTTCGAGTGAATTTATTGTAGATGGCAGGTTCACCACGCATAACAAAGTTGCCACTCATCAACGCAATTGTTACATTTGAATTAGAGCGTTGTTTAGATTGTTGAGCATGATATAAATGCCCATTATGAAAAGGATTATATTCAGTAATGAGGCCAACACTTTTCATTTGCAATTCGTCCTTTCAGTATTCATCATTAGTATTGTAACAGAACTATATATGTTAAGAAAAAATCTTGACAACTTTTGTTGGGAAAGTTAAAATAAATTTTGTGCTTGTTAGAGGTGAAGCCATATGAAATGGTCAATAACACAATTAAGAAAGTATCAAGGTAAGCCATTTGAGTTTAACCAAACGGCTCATTTTGATCATTTGAAAGAATCATTAGATTTAATTGATCTATCAGAAATAAATGTTGAAGGCCAATTAACAGTGAAATCCAATGAAGTCATTGCTGATATGCATGTGACTGGAACATATACGATGCCTTGTGCACGTACACTTGTACCAGTTGAAGTGCCGTTAGATGTAACAACTTCAGAAGTTTTTGACTTAGAGGGCTATAATGATTATATCGATAGTGAAGAACAAGAAGATGAACATTATCATCTTGTTTCCGACGGTATGATTAATATTAAAGACATTGCTGAAGAACTTGTAATTATTGAAAAGCCTATGCGCGCCTTCTCTGAAAATAGCAATCATATGCTAACAGAAGGTAATGGTTGGGAAGTCATTGATGAAGATCAATTGATTGAAGTTCAACAAGAACAAGATAATGATGATTCTGAAAGTAAGCAAGTTGATCCAAGGCTTCAGAAATTACAACAATTATACGATAAAGAGCAATAGCAGTTTAATTAATGATATAATAGTATTAATTGAACTGACATTTTGAATTAAGTGTCTATTCTAAGGAGGATTAATCATGGCAGTACCAAAAAGAAGAACGTCTAAAACTAGAAAAAATAAACGCCGTACGCATTTCAAAATTTCAGTACCTGGTATGACTGAATGCCCAAGCTGTGGCGAATACAAATTATCTCACCGTGTATGTAAAAACTGTGGTTCTTACAATGGTGAAGAAATCGTGTCTAAATAATATAGAATTTATTTATTTTTATCCAACAATCTGTATGAGGTTGTTGGATTTTTTTATACCCATTTATAAGAATGACCTACAGCTTTAGATAGAGGTAACTGTAGGTCATTGTGCATCATCAAATTATGATGAATGCTTTATGAAATTAGTGTTTTTTATTACTTTTACGTGTTTGACGTTTTAACAGTAATACACCTGCGAAGAATGATAATACACTTGCCCAAATTGTTGGTGTAGTTGTATCAACACCAGTATTAGGTAATGTTTTAGATTTATCTGATTGATGTTTAGTTTCATGCTTTTTATTTTTAGTGCTAGACTTGTCATCATTAGTAGTCTTTTTACCTTTCACTTTTGTCTCGTCTTTTTTAGTGATTTTGATTGTTTCCTTTTTATGAGTTGGTGTAGTTGGTGTTTTATTCGGATCCTTCATGTGTGGTGTCTCAGGTTCTTTATTCGGGATTCTTTCAGATACTTTCTCAGGCTCTTTCTTCGGATCATTATTTACAATTCTAATTTTGTAATTTCCTTTATAACCGATTTTAGGTACTTCAACGCTTACAAACGCCTGATAGACTTTCTTACCTTCTACGTAAGGGAACGTGATAGTACGTGTATCATGTTCTTTATCTTTAGCAATTGTTGTTGCACGTGTACCTTCAACTTTAAATTCTTTCCAATAAGAATCATTGTTTAATGTAAGAACAACAAGTTGATTACCTTTTTCATCAACGGCTACTTTGAAAGGTTTTTGAATATAATTCTCCAATACTGACGGTTGATCTTTTAAGCTTTTCAGTACAGAGAAATCAACGGCTTTTTCATCTTTTAATACTGTAGGCGTTGGCGTTGCATTTTCAAACTCTGTTTTGACAGGAGTGACTTCAGTTGTATTTGTAGTTGCATTGTTAGTAGTATCGGTCTGCGGTTTTTCCACAATAGGGAAGTCGAGATCAAGGGTAGTATCTACTTCATTACCAGCTTTGTCATATTTAGAAACTACAGTTGTTTTAAGTTGAATTTTATCTAATAATTTATCCGTAGTTAAAACTGCTTCTTTCACTTTATCAGCTTGTTCAGTTAATAGTACATTTTCACCGTTGTGAGTAATTTTAGAGAATTGATACTTCGTTCTCTTTGTGATAAGTGTGTTACCGTTTGCTTCTTTTACTTTAAAAGTATATTTGAACTTGTCTCCATCTTTTTCAACTTTGACGTCTTTTTCAAACAAATTAGCATAAGTAGAAGTTTGAGAATTATCTTTTTGATATTTTAATTCACCTTGAATTGTAACTGGATATGCATTAGGAACTTTGTTTGCTTCGACTTCATGATCTGCTACAGATGATTGAGTCGATGCTGTTGTTTGATTTGCTGGTTTTGTTTGTGTTGTAGAAGGTGTAGCTTTAGCCGGTTTAGCTGGCTTTGATGGTACTTCTTTAGGGTCGTTCCATAGCGCATCATTAAATTTTCGAGCACTGTCATAATACAATTGAAGTGTTACGTCATGTGCTTGGTCTCGACCTTTGCTTGGATTATTAACATTTTCCGGATATTTAGTCGTACCAGTAAGTTGGATTTTTTCTAATAAATCTTTTGAAGTTACAGAGAATTCTTTAATTCTATTCTTGTCATTGATTGTTCTTAATTCTAATGGTTGGTCTTTGTATTCCATTTTGAAAAGGTCAAAGTCATAAAATTCGCCACCCACATCTGCAATTCCAGGGTGTAAGCGTACAGTGTATTTATATAAATCATTTACTTTTTCAATTTTAACGTTAGGATTCAGCGCACCTTCATAAAGAGAAGTTTCTTCATTGTTCATCGCATTTCTAAAGTGACCACTTACGAAGAGCGGAAGTTCTTTATGTAATTTACTTTTATCGTAGACTACATCGTCGTAAAGATTCTTGTAAGTTGTAGCTTGATAGTCCTTAGCGGTAATCTTTTTGTCTGATTGGCTGTTAGGTTTGGTTGTTGTTTGTGAACTTGAATTGTTTGTTGGTGTAGTCGATGGTTGAATGTTGTTTTGGTTTTGCGATGAATCTGCTTGGTTTTTATGATTAGACGTATTAGTCGTTGTAGCTGTTCCAGTAGGGGGTGTACCGTCGCTGTTTTGACCAGTAGTAGTTGTTGTCTTAGTATCTGATTGAGTAGATGAATTTTCTGCTGCTTGTGCATCGTGACTTGAACTTAGGAAGAGGGCAGTTCCTAATGTGATTGAAGCTACGCCAACTGTTAATTTACGAATGGAAAAGTAATTGGCATACCTTAGTGTATGATTCTTCTGATGTTTGTTCATGTTGTTAACAACTCCTAAGATAGATTTCTAAATGATAAACCTTATCAATTAGCTTAAGATTATTATACACTATTTATTTTTAAATTGAATAGTATTTTTAAAATATTTTATATTTTTATTTGTGCAATTAAAAAACAAGTACATCGCTTAATGATGTACTTGTTATAGTGGTCTAAATAATGTTAAATATTTTTATTACTTTTTCTTTTAATAAAGAATAATGATGAGAATAGTGCAATTAGACTAAATATTACGCCGTTATTAGATTCTTTATGAGAACCAGTTTGAGGTAATTCATTTGTAGATTTTGAATCACTATCATTTTTATTAACTTTAGAATCTTTTACAGTGTCTGTTTTTGAAACTTGATTATTTTTATAGTCTTTATCATTACCTTTCTCTTTCTTAACACCTTTACGGTCTTTGTCGTCACCTTTACCATTCTTACTTCCTTTACCAGAATCTTTACCTGTTTTGCCACCTGTAACGGGATTTTTAACATCTTTTTTAGGTTGTTTGACTTTCTTATCTTTTTTAGGTTGTTTGTCTTTTTTATCCTTTCTATCCTTTTCTGAAGGGTTAGTAGTCGATTTGTTTTGTTTAGAAGTAGTGTCAGTTTGAGTTGTTGTAGGTTTTTCAACTTTATTGTCGTCTTTTTTACCTGTTTCAGACGGTGTTTCAGCTTTAACATCTTGTTTTTGAGTCTCAGTATTGTTCACTGAAGTTGTAGGTTTTTCAGGAGTAGAACTTTCAGTCTTATCAGTAGCAGGTTGTTGATTTTTAGATGTTTCATCTTGCTTAGACTGTGCGTCAACTTTTGTATCTTGTTTTTGAGTCTCAGTATTGCTTACTGAAGTTGATGGTTTTTCAGGAGTAGAGCTTTCAGTTTTATCAGTAGCAGGTTGTTGATCTTGGGTAGTGTCATTTTGTTTAGGTTGCTCTTGAGGAGTTGTTGGTTCTGGATCCTCAATAGTAGGAATGACACTTTCTAATTCAATATGTGTTGTATATTCGTGATCATATTTTAATGCTGGTATTACAATATGTACTTTACTAATAATATTATTCATACCAGGAGTTACTTCTATGTTAACTGTTTTAGTGTCTTTTTCAGTATTATCATCTACCACTGTAGTAGGTAATTCTGTCTCACTTTCATCAAAAAATTGAAAACTCTTCCACCAAGAAGCATTCTCTAGCGTAATTTGGAAATAGTATTTATCATTTTTCTTAATTACTTTACCAGGATGTTGAACGTATTGATCCATGTGAGAAACTTCATTCGTTTTATCTTTCTGAACTTGGAAATTTAATGATTCTGAAAGCTCAGCTGATTGTGAAGAATCGCTTTTTGTATTGTTAGCTTGAGCGTTTTGGTCTTGAACAGTAGTAGGTTGATTATTTTGAGTATTTGAATTTTGTGTAGCTGATGTATTTTTAGGTTGGTTTTGTACTTGTTGAGTTGATTGATCTTTATTTTGAACATTTTGATTTGTAGATACATTATCATTTTGGTTTCCTGAATTTTCATCGGCTTTAGCTTCTTGATGAGCACCGATAATGAGTGCTGAACCTAAAGTGATTGAAGCTACACCAAATTTAAGTTTTCTAATTGAAAAGTTATTCTTGAAAATAAAAGTATTTTTCCTATGCTGTTTTTTCATGTTGTTAACAACTCCTATGTAATTTTTCAATTGATAGCATTTATCAATTAATACATAGATATTATACACTAACTGAAAATTAAGTGAATAGTTTTTATATTATTTTTTTATTATATTACGCCAAATAAAAAGACGAGCTAATCTTTCAAATGATTAACTCGTCTCTATGATTATCTAACTATTTAGATGATTTTCTTTGTCTTCTGAATAGAAGTAGTGCAGATGCTAAAGAGATTGTACCGAATACAGTTGTAGTATAAGCAGCTTCACTACTTACACCAGTATCAGGTAATTCAGTTTTTTCTTTTTTAATATTTGTAGTTGTTGTTTTGTCATCGCCGACAGTTGTTACGTGATGTTTAACATCTTGGTCGTCAGTGTCATTTTTATCAGGAGTAGTTGTAGTACTTGGTTTAGTTTGAGTATCAGGTTTAGTAGGTGATTTAACTGTAGTATCTCCACCGTTATTTTTATCAGGAGTTGGTCCTTCTTGTTGACCAGTACCTGCGTTTTGGTCATTACCCGGTTTAGCTTCAGTACCTTGGGCAGGAGTTCCAGTTGCACCTTGACCAGCTTGAGTATTATTTTCAGGGGCAGGCGTTACTGTAGTACCAGCGCCAGCTTGATTGTTTTGATCTGTTTGTTGACCTTGTGTGCCTGGCGTAGGTTTAGCTTCAGCATTTGTATTTGGAGTAGAAGCATCAGGTTTTGATGCGCCAGCTTGTGTAGTATCTTGACCTTGTTGGTTGTTACCTGGAGTTTGACTTGCGTCAGTGTTACCTGGTTTAGCAGTGTCTTGACCTGCAGTAGTATCAGGTTTAGCTGGAGTGCCTCCTGTTGCTCCGGCTTGATCTTGTTGATTGTTATTACCAGTTGTTGGAGCAGGCGTTACTGCAGTTCCAGCACCATTTTCACCTGGTTTAGTATCAGCACCTTGAGCAGCTGTACCAGTTTGTTGACCAGTAGTAGCGTTTTGATCAGCTCCTGGTGTACCTTGACCTTGTTGACCAGCACTTTGAGCAGGCGTTACTGAAGCGTCTGCTTGATTATTTTGAGGTGTACCAGCATTTTGTTCAGCTTGATTACCTGCTGGAGTTGTTCCTGCTTCTGGTTTAGCTTGAGCAGGTGCACCAGTATCTTGCGCATTATTAGGTGTACCTGTTTGTGCTCCGCCAGCTTGATTATTTTGATCGTTTTGAGCGCCTTGAGCAGGTGTAGCAGTTCCAGGATTACCAGCAGCAGGTTGACCAGTTGTTTCAACTGTTCCTACAGTTTCTCTTTGGAAACCAGTACCAGTCGTACCTTGAGGATTTTCTTCAGCATGTGCTTGTCCGAAGAATAAGAATGAACCTACAATAATTGAGGCAGTACCAACTGTAAATTTTCTGATTGAGTAATGATTTTTCTTTGTGGGGGTGTTGTTAGAAAAATGATTAGGTTTGTTCATAACTTTTCTCTCCTTTGATAAGTAGTTCTCTCAGTTGTGTTTTGAGAAGTTATAGAATTAGAGTGAAATAGAGCATTATCAAATGATAATGGACAAACAATATATTAGCATATTTCACAAGCATTAAACAACTAATTAAAAATATTATCAAATTTTTGTTGACATTGATAACTATTATCATTTATTCTTTTAACAAGAATTAGAGTGGAAAGTGTTTACATTCATCACTCTCATGGAGGTTATTGAATTGAAAGTGACATATAAATCACTAAGTTTTATCCTAGTTTTATTTATATTTTTATTTAGTTGGGTTCCAAATGTAAGTCATGCGGCTGAAGGGAAATCAATCAATTTCGAAGTTCTCAAATATAATACGAATGATACTTCAATGGCGAATGATTATTTTGAAAAGCCAGCAAAATTAATTGAAAAAGACGGTAAAAAGGTACTTCAAATTACAGTCAATCATAGTCATTGGATTACTGGAATGAGTATCGATGGTCACAAAGAAAAAATCATTAATAAAGATGCCAGTAAAGATATTAGAACGTCAGAATTTGAAGTAAGCAAAGCTTCAGGTAAAGTGAATGGTACAATCTCTGTTTATATTAATGAACCAGTAAATGGTAAACCTTTTAAATATGACCATCATTACAATATTACTTTTAAATTTGATGGGAAAGATTCGGGAGCTACTGGCTCACCAAATATCGTGCAAGATAAATCCAATGTAGAAAATCCTCAAACTAGTGGTGGAATTCCAACATATACATATTTGATTCCAATTGTTTCTTTATTTGCATTGATTACAATTTCAGTTATGACATTTAAGTTGAAAAAAGGTAACCAATAATGAATCAATGGGGCCGTATAAAGGCGAAAAACTTTATTATCGCTTTGACTTTATGCGTAACTTTAATAAATGAAAATCACACATATCTAGCTAAGGCTGATGATGAGACTCAATCATCAGCCGATTCTTATATAGAAAGAAAAATAAAAAATGGTAAGACTGATACCACAATACATAATGATAAAGATATAAAGAAACAAGCTGTGCAATTTTATGTGCGACGTCAAAATGATAAGGAACCTTCGCACATGAACGACTATGTTGATCATCCTGGATTTTTAGTAAATATCGATGGGAAAACCTATTTCGAAATAACGATTCTAAATAGAAAATGGTGGCAGAGTTTTCACTTTTATCAAAAAAATAAAGAATTAAAAATAACTACAACTGATGAGGATAAAGACAAAGATACTATAACTATACGTATGCCTATCAATGACATAAAAGAAGAAATAAAGTCTCGTATCCATATCAATATACCTTCATTAAAATATGACCATCATTATGTGACGTATATCGTTATGACTAATAAAGATAAATTGGAAATTAATCATAAAAACAAAGTAAATACATGTGACGATAAAGAATGCAATTTAAATAGTAATAAATTTGATGAAAATAATAATGTTGAGAAAAATTCAGACGTTTTGTCTAACCAAACTTTAATTCCAGAAGATAATGTAAGTTCAAAACAAAAGAAACCTATTTCTCAAGAAACGTTAAAGCCCGAAAATCAACATCAATTGTTCAAAGATAGTATGGGTAATTCTAACGCAATAACTACTAACAATCATTTTCCAATGACACCTTCATTTGGAAATACTCACACAAAGTCTAAACCAAGTCATCCAACTCAGTTAAATCCTTTTCAAAGTAAAAAAGATAAACCAAATCCGAATTTCAATAGAGATGCCGATAAGAAACCTCAACCTAAAAAGGAATTTAAAGAAATGAAACCTTCGCATCATACAAAGACATATGTAATTTTAGGTTCACTAATTTTATTGGCATTATTAGTACTAATAGCTACATATTTTGTTAATAGAAAGAGTGAGTCTAAAAAATGAAAATAACCAGGTTAATTACTACTTTAATAATATTTATCATTTTACTAAGCGGTTGTGACTCTAGTGGTAAAGATAAAAAGAAAGATAGTGCGCAAACAAAAGAATTTCGAATCGTACCAACTACAGTAGCATTAACAATGACACTTGATAAACTCGATTTGCCAATAGTCGGTAAACCAACTTCATATAAGAAATTACCAGAACGTTATAAAAATGTACCTGAAGTAGGGCAACCAATGGAACCGAGTGTAGAAGCGGTTAAAAAAGTAAATCCAACACATGTATTAAGTGTTTCTACTATTAAAGATGAGATGAAACCATTTTACAAACAGTTGAATATGAAGGGTTATTTCTATGATTATGACAGTCTAAATGGGATGGAAAAATCTATAACTGAATTAGGGAAGCAATTTAATAGAGAGAAAAAAGCTAAAGAATTGATTGATCATCTTAATACTGTAAAGGCAAATATTGAAAGTAAAGTTGCGAAAGAGAAGAAACATCCTAAAGTATTGATTCTTATGGGGATTCCAGGAAGTTATTTAGTAGCTACAGATCAATCTTATATTGGAGACCTTGTGAAAATTGCCGGGGGAGAAAATGTCATTCAAGATCACTCAAAGCAATATATTTCTTCGAATACAGAGCACCTTGTCAACGTCAATCCAGATATCATATTGAGACTCCCACATGGTATGCCCGATGAAGTTAAAAAAATGTTCCAGAAAGAATTTAAACAAAATGATATTTGGAAACACTTTAAAGCTGTAAAGAACAACCAAGTCTATGATTTGGAAGAAATTCCATTTGGCATCACTGCGAATGTAGATGCTGATGATGCCATGACACAACTCTATAATCTATTTTATAAAAAGTAATGGAGATAATTATGTTTCAACAACATCCTAGAGTATTAGTTATTATTTCACTTATCTTACTTTGTATTACCATCTATATTTCGTTTGTAATAGGTACGATACCAATCCATTTTAAAGACATACTTCAGAAGCTTTCAACTGGGGAAGCGTCGAATATAGATACCATTATAGATTTAAGATTACCTAGAATATTGATTGCCTTATGTGTAGGAGCCATGTTGTCAGCTTCTGGAGCTTTACTACAAGCAGTATTACAGAATCCTTTGGCTGAAGCGCAACTACTCGGAGTATCTTCCGGAGCTTTGGTAGCTAGAACGGTTTTATTATTACTTGCACCGCAACTCTTTTTCTATATTCCTTTACTTAGTTTTGTTGGAGGGATGCTACCATTTTTAATGTTGTTCATTTTAAGTGTTAAGTTTAAACTTCTACCGACACGAATGATATTGATTGGGATAGCCATGTTTGCAATGTTAACTGGTTTGTTAGATTTATTTGCTCAGAATCCATTTTTGAAAATGCCTCAAGGTTTCACTATGAAAACATGGAATGATGTCAAAATGATTGTGCTTTCAGCAGTGATAGGTTTAGCCATGACAATCATTTTAATGTCTAAGGTAAATTTATTAGCTTTAGAGGAGAAACAAGCGAATAATTTAGGTTTCCATATTACAAAATATCGATTAATAGTTGGAATGGTTGCAGTATTTCTAGCAAGTGCATCGTCTGCGATTGTAGGGCCACTTGCATTTGTCGGTTTAATCATTCCTCATATAGTAAGGAAACTTATAGGCGCAAATTATAAGCAAGTCCTTCCACTATCCATGATTATTGGTGCATGGTTTGTAGTATTGACTGACTTGCTAGGTAGAACGATTCATCCACCTCTTGAAATACCGGCTAATGTCATCATGATGTTGATTGGAGGCCCCGTATTAATTTATCTCATTTGTAAAGGAGCGGTTAATGATGCGTACTGAGGGACTTCATTTTCAATATAAGAATGAAGTAGAAATCATTAAAAATCTTTCATTAACATTTAGCTCAAATGCCATCACTTCAATTATAGGTCCCAACGGTTGTGGTAAATCAACATTATTGAAATTACTTTCTCGTAATTTGAAACCTTCGTCTGGAGTAATTTATCTTAATCAACAGGATTTAAAAAAGTTTAGTAAAAAGGCGTTGGCACATGAACTCGCAACGGTTCATCAAACGATGAAAATTCCTGAAGGTTTTACAGTGAGAGAATATATTGAATTAGGTCGTTATAGTTATGGAAGTGTGTTGAATAGAGATCAACATAAAGAAAGGATTATTCAATATACTATTCAACAATTAAATTTGGAACATCTACAACATAAAAAGTTAATTACTTTGTCAGGTGGAGAAGCTCAAAGAGTATTTCTGGCTACAGCTCTCGTTCAGGAGCCACAATACATATTACTAGATGAACCAACGACGTATTTAGATATTCATTATCAATATCAAGTTTTAGATACAATTCGACTTTTGAAGGAACGCTATAACATTACATTTATTATGGTACTTCATGATATTAATCAAGCGATTGAGTACAGTGATGAAGTCATATGTTTGAGTACCGATGGTGTGCTTGCACAAGGTAAACCAATCCAAGTAATTAATGAAAAGATTTTAAAAGAAATGTACCAAATAGACACTAAAATTATTCAGGATGATGAATGTGGCATGATTATTTGTAGAAAAAGGGTGATACCATCAAGTGACTAAAATCATAAGAATCGTTCAAATCATATTAATTGTGGTCATCATTATTTTTAGTTATCAATTAGTGAAAACGTATCTTGAAGATAAGGCTTCAGCTAAGCGTTACGCTGAACTTCAGAAGGAATTTCAATTTGAGTCTTTAACTTCTAAAAGTGAAACAAGACCTCAATTTAATAAATTAGAAGCAATTAATAAAGATATTGTGGGTTGGATTCAGCTTAAAGGGACTACGTTAAATTATCCTGTGCTACAAGGTAAAACAAATCATGAATATTTGAGGCAGGATTTCGAACATGAGAAGAGTCGTAAGGGCAGTATTTTCATGGATTATAGGAATTCTGTGAAGAATCCAAACTTAAATACAATTATTTATGGTCATCATATGGGTGATGACACGATGTTTGATGTTCTAGAAAAATATTTAAAACAAGAATATTATCATCGTCATCAAGACATTCAATATGATACGAAATATGGTAAATATAAGCTACAAGTATTTAGTGCTTATCAAACTACGACCAAAGATAACTATATTCAAACAGATTTCGCATCAAGCTCAGAGTTTCAACAATTTATAAATAAAACAAAACAAAAATCAGTGATTCAATCTCATGTTGAAGTCAGTAATCAAGATAAGTTAGTGACCTTATCAACATGTGAGGATGCTTATAATCAAACATCTGGAAGAATCGTTGTGGTCGCAAAATTAGTCAAAATAAATTAACAGAAAAGAGGAAAACATCATGAAATTTATGGCAGAAAACAAATTAAAATTAGACAAAGGTACAGCAACTGGTATTATAGAAAGATTCTACACGAGGCATGGCATTGAAACATTAGAAGGTTTCAAAGGAATGTTTGTTACTAAAACGCAAGAACAAGACGACTTTGATGAAGTGAAAATCTTAACTTTATGGGAATCTGAGCAAGCATTTACAGACTGGTTGAAATCTGACGTATTTAGGAAAGCACACAAAAATGTGCGTCATCAATCTGCAGATGCTACGAGTCCAATTCTTGAAAATGTCGTAAAAAAATACGATATAGGGTATCAATATTTTAAGTAATCATTTAAATGAGTATGTATATAGTTCAAGTTATAGCTTAAATTACATACACTTATTTTCAAAATATTAAATGCAATCCTATGAAGCAAGTCGATGCAGTCATTCCAATTGAATAGGCTCCCGATTTGCTTTTATTTTTTACCATTGAGTTGATAATAGAATGAATGTATGGTTTGAAATCCGCTCAAATTGAATTACAATATATACATCACTTTAAGAGTTGGAGAGTCTGTATAATGGAACAAATTACGTCTGCTCAAAATAATAAAATAAAAAATGCCAATAAATTAAAAAAGAAACGTGACCGTGATAAAACAGGACAGGCTTTGATTGAAGGTATTCATCTTATTGAAGAGGCTCAGCAAAGCGGTATTACGATTCAACAATTATTTGTCATAGAACCAGACAGAACCGATGAGGCGCTTTTAAACTATGCGAATGAAACGTATGAAATTAATATGAAAGTTGCTGAGGCGCTATCAGGTACTGTTACGCCACAAGGTTTCTTTGCAGTGATTGATAAACCACAATATGATGTGTCGAAAGCACAACAAGTGTTATTAATTGATCGCATTCAAGATCCAGGTAACTTAGGCACGCTCATTCGTACGGCTGATGCTGCAGGTTTAGATTTAATTGTAATGGAAAAGGGCACTGCTGATCCTTATCAAGATAAAGTCATGCGTGCAAGTCAAGGAAGCATCTTCCATATTCCAGTTGTAACGGAAGATTTGGCGACCTACATGAACAATTTTGATGGTCCAGTTTACGGTACTGCACTTGAAAATGCGGTGAGCTTTAAAGAAATAGAAGCTCAATCAACTTTCGCTTTGCTATTAGGCAATGAAGGCGAAGGGGTTAATCAGGAATTGTTACAACAAACAACGAAAAATTTAATTATTCCAATTTACGGTAAAGCGGAAAGTTTAAATGTAGCTATTGCTGGAAGTATACTGTTATATCAGTTGAAAGGTTGACCCTATGTTCAAAGTTCGGCTATAATAATGAATGAAATTTATAAGAATTAAAGCAATCATCATCAATTTGAACATCACTTAAACAACTAAATGAACTGCCAATAAAAAGACGTAAATTATTTAAAGGGTTGCCAAGGGAGAATGACCGCGACTGAAAGTTATTCCAACCTGAAATAATTTTTTTCATCTTTTTGGTTACTTAAAGAAATTTAAGTCGGAATTGTCATTCCGTTATCAATAGATTTACAAGTGTATGCTTATGCATAAATTTGGGTGGTACCACGGAAAGCTTTCGTCCCAGTTTGATTTGGGGTGGAAGCTTTTTTTGATGTTGAAGTTTGAGTGTTTTATTTTCCGAAATCAAAATTGAAAAGTGGCATTTAAAAAGGAGGAGTTTGGTCATGACTCAAAATGATACGATGGCTGAGTTAAAACAACAAGCGCTTGTCGATATTAATGAAGCTAATGATGAACGTGCATTACAAGATGTGAAGGTTAAGTATTTAGGTAAAAAGGGCTCTGTAAGTGGATTAATGAAGAATATGAAAGATTTACCTAATGAAGAAAAGCCTGCTTACGGACAAAAAGTGAATGAACTACGTCAAACGATTCAAAATGAATTAGATGAAAGACAAAATATACTTAAAGAAGAAAAATTAAATCAACAACTTGCAGAAGAAACTATTGATGTGACTTTACCTAGTCGACATATTGAAATTGGTTCTAAACATCCGTTAACAAGAACGGTCGAAGAAATTGAAGATTTATTCCTAGGTTTAGGTTATGAAATTGTTGATGGTTATGAAGTTGAACAAGATTATTACAATTTTGAAGCTTTGAATTTGCCTAAATCTCATCCTGCAAGAGATATGCAAGACAGTTTTTACATTACTGAAGAAATTTTAATGCGTACACATACGTCTCCAGTTCAAGCGAGAACAATGGAAAAACGTGAAGGCAAAGGTCCGGTTAAAATTATTTGTCCTGGTAAAGTGTATCGCCGTGACTCAGATGATGCCACACATAGTCACCAATTTACACAAATTGAAGGTTTAGTCGTCGATAAAAATATTAAAATGAGTGACTTGAAAGGGACATTAGACCTACTTGCGAAAAAACTTTTTGGTCCAGAACGCGAAATTCGTTTGCGCCCAAGTTATTTCCCATTCACAGAACCTTCTGTTGAAGTAGATATTTCTTGCTTTAAATGTAAAGGAAAAGGATGTAACGTATGTAAGCATACCGGTTGGATTGAAATTTTAGGTGCAGGAATGGTACACCCTAATGTACTCGAAATGGCTGGATTTGATTCTAATGAATATTCAGGATTTGCATTCGGTATGGGTCCAGATCGTATTGCAATGTTGAAATATGGTATTGAAGATATTCGTCATTTCTACACAAATGATGTACGTTTCTTAGATCAATTTAAAGCAGTGGAAGATAGAGGTGACCAGTAATGTTGATTTCAAATGAATGGTTAAAAGATTACGTAGATGTAAACCAATCAGTTCAAGATTTAGCTGAAAAAATTACAAGAACTGGTATCGAAGTAGACGATATTATTGATTATACAAAAGATATTAAAAATTTAGTGGTAGGTTATGTCGTTTCAAAATCCCCACACCCAGATGCCGACAAATTAAATATTTGCCAGGTTGATTTAGGTGAGGACGAACCAGTTCAAATCGTATGTGGTGCGCCAAATGTTGACGAAGGTCAATATGTGATTGTCGCAAAAGTAGGTGGCCGTTTACCAGGTGGCGTTAAAATAAAACGAGCGAAGTTACGTGGTGAACGTTCTGAAGGTATGATTTGTTCTTTACAAGAAATTGGTATTTCAAGTCATGTGACGCCAAAAGCATTTGAAAATGGCATTTTCGTCTTCCCTACAGAAGTCACACCAGGTACAGATGCCCTTGAAGCGTTATATCTTAATGATCAAGTCATGGAATTTGATTTAACACCTAACCGTGCGGATGCGTTAAGCATGGTAGGAACAGCATATGAAGTTGCTGCATTATATCAAACGGACATGGCGAAACCTCAAACTTCTAGTCAAGAAAGTAGTATTTCTGCGAAAGATGAATTATCAGTTTCCGTTAAAAATGAGGACAAAGTACCTTATTATAGTGCAAGAGTTGTTCATGATGTCACAATTGCACCATCACCAATCTGGATGCAAGCACGTTTAATGAAAGCAGGCATTCGACCAATTAATAATGTAGTAGATATTTCTAATTATGTATTATTAGAATATGGTCAACCTCTTCATATGTTTGACCAAGATCAAATTGGTTCAAAAATGATTGAAGTACGACAAGCGAATGAAGATGAGAAGATGACAACGTTAGATGATGTAGAGCGTCAACTTTTAAATACGGACATCGTTATTACAAACGGCCGTGAACCGATTGCTTTAGGTGGTGTGATGGGCGGAGATTTCTCTGAAGTAACGGATCAAACACGTAATGTTATAGTAGAAGGTGCCATTTTTGACCCAGTGTCAATTCGTCATACATCTCGTCGTTTAAATTTAAGAAGCGAATCTTCAAGTCGCTTTGAAAAGGGTATAGCAACAGAATTTGTAGATGAAGCTGTAGACAGAGCTTGTTATTTACTAGAAACGTATGCTTCTGGAACAGTCCTAAGCGATAGAGTATCAGCTGGCGATTTAGGTTCATTTGTTACTCCAATTGAAATTACTGCTGATAAGGTTAATCAAACAATTGGATTTAGTCTAAGTGATGAAGATATTGTTAATATCTTTGAACAACTCGGTTTTGACACTGAAAATAAAGATGGTCAATTGATAGTGAATGTGCCGTCACGTCGTAAAGACATCTCAATTAAAGAAGATTTAATTGAAGAAGTTGCACGTATTTACGGTTACGATAATATTCCGTCTACACTTCCAGTCTTTGATGATGTAACGAGTGGTTCTCTTACGGACCGTCAGTATAAAACACGTACCGTTAAAGACACTTTAGAAGGTGCGGGGCTTGATCAAGCCATCACATATTCATTAGTATCTAAAGACCATGCTAAAGATTTTGCATTACAAGATCGTTCAACTATAGAACTATTGATGCCAATGAGTGAAGCGCATTCTACCTTGAGACAAAGTCTTTTACCACATTTAATTGAAGCTGTAGCATATAATGTTGCTCGTAAAAATACAGACGTAAAATTATATGAAATTGGTCGTGTCTTCTTTGGTAATGGAGAAGGAGAATTACCTGATGAAGTAGAATACTTAAGTGGTATCTTAACAGGTCAATATGTGAATCATGCTTGGCAAGGTAAGAAAGAAACTGTTGATTTCTACTTAGCTAAAGGTGTCGTGGACCGTGTTGCTGAAAAACTAAACCTCAAATTTGATTATCGCGCAGGTAAAATCAATGGATTACATCCAGGTAGAACTGCCATCGTCTCTTTAAATGGCGAGGATATTGGATTTATCGGGGAATTGCATCCAACATTAGCGGCAGACAATGATTTAAAACGTACGTATGTGTTTGAACTTAACTATGATGCAATAATGAACGTTTCTGTAGGTTATATCAATTATGAACCTATTCCTAGATTCCCAGGTGTCACTCGAGATATTGCCTTAGAAGTGAATCATGAAGTCCCAGCATCTGAACTATTATCTACAATTCATGAAAATGGTGAAGATATCTTAAACGATACGTTGGTATTTGATGTTTACGAAGGTGAACATTTAGAGGAAGGTAAGAAATCAGTTGCGATTAGATTGAGTTATTTAGATACAGAAAATACACTTACAGATGAACGTGTCACTGCTGTACACGATAAAATTTTAGAAGCACTTCAACAACAAGGTGCAACAATTAGATAATTGGAGCGTGATGACTAGAATTGAAAGAAGCTTCATATAAGCGCATAAGCGCACTTTCAGTTATCACTGCCAATATGTTAAAAAGCTGAGATATCGAGTGATATCTCAGCTTTTATCTGTTTAATTATATTTTTTATCGATTAAAGCGAGTGCTTTGTCTCGATTTTTAAAATGCTTTTTAGAAATAGCATCTAGTTTACCAATTCCATACTTTTGTATGACCTTTGCTGCGAATAAATCTACTTTATTACTTGCGCCTTTTGGAACATCCATATTAATTTGGCGTGTGATATGATCCATATGTTTTACGAAAGCATAGCGAGAAATAATACTTGCGGCTGCAATAGCTAAAGATTTAGATTCACCTTTCGTCTCGAACTTAGTCTTTTTAGGAAACGGTAGTTCAGAAAGCGCATAATGTTGATACACTTCTCGTTTAGCAAATTGGTCAATAACGATATAATCTAAGTCTTCGATTTCAATTTTTTGAGTAACATTTTTAATTGCTTCATTATGTAGAACTGCTTTCATTTTAACTTGTGACCAGCCCATTTTTTGACGTTCGTTATATTTAACGTTATCAAGTGTAAGCAATGAGTGAGGAATAAATGTAATTAATTGCTCTGCAATTTCTACAATTTTAGTATCGGTTAATTTTTTCGAATCATCGACACCAAGTGTCTTTAATACTTGAGCGTTTTTTTCTGAAACATAGGCTGCACAGACAGTTAAAGGCCCAAAGTAATCGCCACTACCGGCTTCGTCACTGCCAATGCAATTATGTGAATTGTATTTAATAGTAGATGAAACGTTAGTTGATGGCTTAGTTGAAGCTGTCGGAGTAGCTGAAGCGTCATTTGGCAACAATTGTAGCGCTACTGTTTCAGCACTTTTCCCTTGAAACATCACTTTACCTGAGTTATAAATGTTAATCGTTGTGTTTTGATGTTTCGTTCTTGCTTTCATTCCTTGAGGCAAATTGCTCGTTTCAAATTGTATTTTAGACATTAAATTTTGAATTTCGTTTTGTGTTAATTTATGAACGACATTTCCCATTTTTCAATCCTCACTTTTAACTACGTATTTCTACATTTTATCAAATTTTACTAATGAAAACATTTAAGCCAAACAACTTAATTTTAGATTACATCATCAACACGAGTTGGTCGTTTCAATGTTTTGTTAACAGCTACTTACATAATTAAATACTCTCATGTATAATGTGTGTTGATAAGTAAAAAAGTACATATCTCATATGAGGTCATGATAAACGGTGATGTTCGAACCTCTTTGAGAAATCAACTAAAGAAAGTTAAAATCATTTAAATATAAGGTCAGGAGCAATTAAATATGGGTGAATTTAAAAATAGAATAAATGTTACGATTAACGATAAACATTTCACAATTATTGGCGAAGATAGTCCTGAACATATCCGTTATGTTGCACATCTTGTAGATGAGAAGATGCAAGAGTTAGGTCAAAAATCAGCAGGCTTAGATACAACACGCAAATCGATTTTAACAGCAGTAAATATTATGCATGAAAAGGTTTTACTAGAAGAAGAAAATCGTCGATTACAACAAGAAATCAATCAATTAAAACAAAGTGAAGAATAGATGATTTTTGATTTCATCGTTATTATCATCATTGCTTATTTCATGGTGATTGGTTTTCGAAGAGGCATTTGGTTGTCGACATTACATTTTATTTCTTCAATTGTATCATTATGGATTGCATATCAATTCTATCAACCTATTGCAAAGAGGCTGATTGTTTTTTTACCGTTTCCTAAAACAGTTGCCTATGATACAGAGTATGCAATTCATTTTAATTCATTGCAACAAAGGTTTGAAAATATCGTCGCTTTTATTTTATTAGTGATTTTGGTCAAGCTTATTTTGTATCTAATTATTGTTACATTTGATAAGATAGTGGCGTATAAGAAACTACATTTAGTAAGTCGTATAATGGGAGTGATCTTAGGGATATTAATGAGTTTGATTGTCATTCAAATTGGACTTTATTTAATTTCTCTGTATCCAGATACGTTTATACAGAACCAAATTTCACAATCACTATTATGTAAACGATGGATTTTAAATATGCCGTTTGTATCGCATTTTATTTTAAATTTATAAACTATGATATGAGGTCAGGACAAGAGCGAACTTTGATGTTGTGTCCTGGTCTTCTTTTTATGGAGAGATGTATATGACTAAAAAAGATGTAATTCAATTATTAGAGAAAATAGCAACTTATATGGAATTAAAAGGTGAAAATACCTTTAAAGTATCTGCATATAGAAAGGCAGCACAAAGTTTAGAAATTGATGAACGTCCACTGGATGAAATTGAGGATGTTACAGAGCTTAAAGGTATTGGTAAAGGTGTGGGGGACGTTATTAATGAATATAGAGAAACAGGTCAATCTACAGCTCTAGAAGAACTACAAAAGGAAGTGCCTGAAGGTTTAGTCCCGTTATTGAAGATTCAAGGCTTAGGTAGTAAGAAAATAGCTAAATTATATAAAGAGCTTCATATCACTGATAAAGCAAGTTTACAAAAGGCTTGTGAAGAGGGAAAAGTAAGTGAATTAAGTGGATTCGCTAAGAAAACAGAACAAAATATTTTAGAAGCGGCTAAAGCTCTGGGGGCTAAAAAAGAACGCTACCCGATTGACCAAATGAGAGGATTAAACAATGAAATCATTGAATTTATTAAACAATTGGATGATGTTGATAATTATTCTTCAGCGGGTAGTTTTAGACGTTACAAAGAAATGAGTAAGGATTTAGATTTTATTATTAGCACGCGCGCTCCGGAAAAGGTACAACAACAATTGCTTGAAATCCCTAATAAAATAAAAGAAGTGGCGGTAGGAGATACGAAGGTATCTTTAGAGTTATCATATGACGATGAGACGATTGGTGTAGACTTCAGATTGATAGAACCTGAAGCTTTTTATCATACGCTTCAACATTTCACTGGTTCAAAAGATCACAATATCCGTATCCGTCAATTAGCTAAGGAACGTAATGAAAAAGTAAGTGAATACGGAATTGAACAAGCGGATGGAAATTTATTACAGTACCAGAGTGAAGAAGAAATATATCAACACTTTAATGTGAATTGGATTGCACCAGCGATGCGTGAAGATGGTAGTGAATTTGATAAAGATTTAAGCGATATCATTCAATTAAATGATATTAATGGTGATATTCATATGCATACAACCTATAGTGATGGTGCTTTTTCAATTAGAGATATGATTGAGGCAAATATTGCTAAAGGTTATCAGTTTATGGTTATTACAGACCACTCTCAAAGTTTAAAAGTTGCAAATGGATTACAGGTTGAGCGTCTTCTACGCCAAAATGAAGAAATTAAAAAGTTAAATGAAGAATATAAAGACATTGATATATATTCAGGTACGGAAATGGATATTTTGCCAGATGGTTCATTAGATTATGAAGATGACGTTCTAAAACAACTTGATTATGTTATTGCCGCGATTCACCAAAGTTTTAATCAATCTGAAGAAGAAATTATGAAACGATTAGAAACGGCATGTAGAAATCCATATGTTCGTCATATCGCTCATCCAACAGGCCGAATTATTGGACGACGTCCTGGTTATGAACCTAATATAGAGAAATTGATGCAACTTGCTGAGGAAACTCATACCATTTTAGAAATAAATGCGAACCCTAAGCGTTTAGATCTCAATGCTGAAACGGTACGTAAATACCCAAATGTGAAGTTAACTATCAATACGGACGCTCATCATACGAATCATTTGGAATTTATGAAATATGGGGTTGCGACTGCACAAAAAGGTTTTGTTAAAAAAGATAGAGTGATTAATACGTTATCACGAGAAGCGTTTAAATCATTCATTGAAAATAATATTAAATTGAAGAAATAGAGGGATTGCATGAGACAGAAAACATTAGATGTCTTGGAATTCGATAAAATTAAATCATTCGTCGCTGAAGAAACGATAAGTGATTTAGGTCGTGAAAAGGTAGAGCAAATGGCTCCGGCGACAGATTTTGATACGGTAGAATTTCAAATTAATGAAACCGATGAAATTTCTCAAATCTACAATAAACATCGTTTACCAAGTTTGAGTGGCCTAGCAAAGGTCTCACCACTCATTCATAGAGCGAATATTGGTGGCGTACTGAATGTCACAGAACTCAATGTGATTAAACGATTGATTCAAGTACAAAATCAATTCAAGACATTCTATAACCAACTTTTAGAAGAAGATGAAGAAGTAAAGTATCCTATTTTAGACGAAAAAATGAATCAGCTACCTGTATTGAGTGATTTATTCCAAGAAATTAAAGATAAATGTGACACATATGATTTATTTGATCATGCAAGTTATGCATTACAGGGAATTAGAAGTAAAATTTCTAGTACAAATCAACGCATTCGTCAAAATTTAGACCGTATTGTTAAAAGTCAAAGTAATCAAAAGAAATTATCTGATGCGATTGTAACAGTTAGAAATGATCGCAATGTGATTCCTGTCAAAGCGGAATATCGTCAAGATTTCAATGGTATTGTTCATGATCAATCAGCTTCTGGACAGACACTTTACATCGAACCGAGTTCTGTAGTTGAAATGAATAATCAAATCAGCCGTTTACGTAATGATGAGGCGGTAGAACGAGAACGAATTCTTACTGAACTGACTGGGCAAGTAGCTGCAGAGGCTGATGCGTTACTCATTGCTGAATCAGTGATGGGCCAAATCGATTTCTTAACGGCTAAAGCGCGCTATGCACGTTCAATTAAGGGGACGAAACCTACTTTTAAAAAGGAACGAACGGTTTATTTACCTAATGCGTTTCATCCATTATTAAATAAGGAAACAGTCGTTGCGAACACGATTGAATTTATTGATGATGTGGAAACGGTCATTATTACTGGACCGAATACAGGTGGTAAAACAGTTACACTCAAAACGCTAGGGCTTATTATTGTGATGGCGCAATCAGGGTTATTAGTACCTACTTTAGATGGCAGTCAGTTAAGTGTTTTCGAAAATGTGTACTGCGATATTGGCGATGAACAGTCGATAGAACAGTCACTATCAACATTTTCTTCTCATATGAAAAATATAGTCGAGATCTTACATGAAGCAGATAAAAATAGCTTAATATTATTTGATGAATTAGGAGCTGGAACAGATCCGAGTGAAGGTGCTGCCTTAGCAATGAGTATACTCGATTACGTTCGCAACTTAGGATCACTTGTCATGGCGACAACACATTATCCTGAATTGAAAGCTTATAGTTACAATCGTGAAGGTGTGATGAACGCGAGTGTTGAATTTGATGTGGATACGTTAAGTCCGACCTATAAACTATTGATGGGTGTACCTGGACGTTCTAATGCATTCGATATTTCTAAAAAGTTAGGTCTCAGCCTCAACATCATTAATAAAGCGAAGACAATGATTGGTACAGATGAACAAGAAATCAATTCAATGATTGAATCATTGGAGAGAAATTCTAAACGTGTGGATGAACAAAGAATTGAGTTAGATCGACTTGTACGTGAAGCTCAAGAAACGCACGATGCACTATCAAAACAATATCAGCAATACCAAAATTACGAAAAATCATTAATGGACGAAGCTAAGGAAAAAGCAAATCAACGCGTGAAATCAGCAACTAAAGAAGCGGACTCAATTCTTAAAGAATTAAGAGATTTAAGGGATAATAAAGGCGTTGAGGTTAAAGAACATGAATTAATTGATAAGAAAAAGCAATTGGATGAACAATATGAAGAAAAATCAATTAAACAAAATGTTCAGAAGAAGAAATACGATAAGATCAACGCTGGTGATGAAGTGAAAGTACTATCCTATGGTCAAAAAGGGGAAGTGCTAGAACTCGTAGGCGAAGATGAAGCAGTAGTACAAATGGGTATTATTAAAATGAAATTACCTATTGAAGATTTAGAGAAAACGAAGAAGAAAAAAGAAAAACCGACGAAAATGGTCACTCGCCAAAATAGACAAACGATCAAAACTGAACTTGATCTAAGAGGTTATCGTTATGAAGAAGCGTTAACGGAATTGGATCAATACCTCGATCAAGCAGTGTTAAGTAATTACGAGCAAGTCTATATAATACATGGTAAAGGTACCGGCGCACTTCAAAAAGGTGTGCAACAGCACTTAAAAAAACATAAAAGTGTAAGCAACTTTAGAGGTGGTATGCCAAGTGAAGGTGGATTTGGTGTTACTGTAGCAGAACTTAAATAAAGTGTTGTTGATTTTGAGAGAGCACTGCATTTGATTTTTTGAGAAAATAACGTACAATGAACGCAGTATTATTGATAATTAAAAATGATATGATAGAGCAAAACGATAACAATACTTTAATTGAGCAATAGCAATGCAGTTACGCTTAAAGTCTGTTATAATTTGCTCATCATTGAAAAATTAAGGAGGATTGGCATTTATGGCAATCGTAAAAGTAACTGATTCTGATTTCGATACAAAAATTGAATCTGGCGTTAAATTAGTAGATTTCTGGGCTACTTGGTGTGGACCTTGTAAAATGATCGCTCCAGTTTTAGAAGAATTAGCTGGGGACTATGATGGTAAAGCTGATATTTTAAAATTAGATGTTGATGAAAACCCATCAACTGCTGCGAAATACGAAGTAATGAGTATTCCAACTTTAATCGTATTTAAAGATGGTCAACCAGTTGATAAAGTTGTAGGTTTCCAACCTAAAGAAAACTTAGCAGAAGTATTAGATAAACACCTATAAGAAATAGATGACTGAAGACTGGGGCATTTCATTAAGTAAATGCTCCAGCTTTATTATGTTATTGGAACATTTATTTTCAAAAAATTGAAGAAAGGAGGAGGCCATTGGAGGATTATCAAAAGAAAATTAAAGAAAAACTCAATGTCGTACCTTTAGAACCTGGTTGCTATTTAATGAAGGATAGAAATGCTCAGGTTATTTATGTGGGGAAAGCGAAAAAGTTAAGAAACCGACTACGTTCTTACTTTACTGGTGCGCACGATGCTAAAACAACCCGACTCGTAAGTGAAATAAGAAATTTCGAGTTTATCGTCACGTCTAGTGAAACAGAGTCGTTGTTATTGGAACTAAACTTAATTAAACAGTATCAGCCACGATACAATATATTACTTAAAGACGATAAAAGTTATCCATTTATTAAGATTACAAAAGAGAAGCATCCGCGTCTTATAGTGACTCGTACGGTAAAGAAAGGGACAGGGAAATATTTTGGACCTTATCCCAATGCTTATTCGGCACAAGAGACTAAAAAATTACTAGACCGTATTTATCCATTTAGAAAATGTGATAATATGCCGGATAAATTATGCCTATATTATCATATTGGGCAATGTATGGGTCCATGTGTGTATGATGTTGATTTAAATGTCTACGCTCAAATGACTAAAGAAATTACGGACTTTCTAAATGGTGAAGATAAAACCATTATTAATAATCTCGAAGATAAAATGACTAAAGCGAGTGAATCTCTCGATTTCGAACAAGCGAAAGAGTATCGTGATATGATTCAACATATTCATAATTTAACTAAGAAACAAAAAATTATGTCTACGGATAATACGATTAGAGATGTCTTTGGTTATAGCGTGTCCAAAGGTTGGATGTGTGTCCAAGTATTCTTTATCAGACAGGGAAATATGATTAAACGCGATGCAACGATGATACCCATTCAGCAGACGGAAGAAGAAGAGTTCTATACATTTATTGGTCAATTTTATAGTCTCAATCAACATATCCTTCCGAAAGAAGTTCATGTACCGAAAAATCTTGATAAAGATATTATTAAATCAGTGGTTGATACCAAAATTGTTCAACCATCTCGTGGTAGCAAAAAAGAAATGATTGATTTAGCCAATCATAATGCCGAGGTCCAATTAGAGAATAAATTTGAATTGATTGCGAGAGATGAATCTCGTACAGTAAAAGCGATTGAAGAATTAGGTGAACGTATGGGAATTCAAACACCTATTAGAATAGAAGCTTTTGATAATTCTAATATTCAAGGCGTGGATCCAGTTTCTGCGATGGTTACATTCGTAGATGGTAAACCAGATAAGAAAGGCTACCGTAAATATAAGATTAAAACAGTAGAAGGCCCTGATGATTATAAGTCAATGCGCGAAGTTGTTCGACGTCGATACACGCGTGTATTAAATGAAGGTCTTCCATTACCAGATTTAATTATTGTTGATGGTGGTAAAGGTCATATGAATGGGGTAATGGATGTCCTTGAAAATGAATTAGGATTAGATATTCCTGTCGCTGGTCTCCAAAAGAATGATAAACACCAAACATCAGAATTACTCTATGGTGCAAGTGCAGAAGTTGTTCCATTAAAGAAAAATAGCCAAGCGTTTTATTTACTTCATCGAATACAAGATGAGGTACACCGTTTTGCAATTACATTTCATAGACAAACTAGACAAAAAACTGGACTCAAATCAGTATTGGATGATGTAGATGGTATCGGCTCCAAGAGAAAAACTACACTTTTAAGAACATTTGGCTCTATTAAGAAGATGAAAGAAGCCAGCTTAGATGATTTAAAAAAATCTGGTTTACCAGAAAAAGTTGCGAAAAACCTACAACAAGCCCTACAAAATAAGTAAAAATTTAAAAAAATGGGTGTGAGAATTATTCTCATGCCCAAAAATACTAGAAATAATGTTACAATATGGTTAACAAAAAGCTAATTTTTTTAAGGTTGTGTGGAAGCGTTTTCTAAATGAGAAGTGTTATCAATTAGGTATTGATAACAACAGCCATGAGTCGTCACATCTTTATTAAAGAATTCTATTAAATCACTAGCCTTTTACTTTTTTAAGCAATACTTGTGTGTGGATTCATAACTCATTTACTTTCTTTGTGATGTTTTGGCGTGCAAGTACAAAATAAAGAAGTAAATGTATGCTAGTCTTTTATATGGAATTTCGGGGCATATTGCATACAATTTTGGGGGAATTAGCAAATTTAATTATTTGTTTCACAGGGGGGACTCCTTTTGGCTCAATCAAAAAACGAATTTTACCTTAGACGACTTCATTCGTTATTAGGTATTATCCCAATCGGTGCATTTTTAATTGTTCACCTATTGGTAAACCATCAAGCAACACAAGGCGCAGAAGCTTTCAATAAAGCATCTGGTTTTATGGAATCATTACCATTTCTTTTAGTGGTTGAATTTGTACTTATCTACATTCCATTGTTATACCATGGTTTATTTGGACTACATATTGCATTTACTGCTAAGGAAAACATCGGACATTATTCTTTATTCAGAAACTGGATGTTCTTTTTCCAACGTGTTAGTGGTATTTTAGCGTTCGTATTTATTGCAATGCACTTATGGCAAACACGCTTACAGAAAGCATTTTTCGGTAAAGCAGTAGATTACAATATGATGCATGAAACATTGAAAAATCCATTATGGGCAATTTTCTATATCATTTGTATTATTGCTGTGGTATTCCACTTCGCAAATGGTTTATGGTCATTCTGTGTGACGTGGGGCTTTTTACAATCTAAGAAATCTCAACGTGTATTCACTTGGATTTCATTAATTGTATTCTTAGTGGTTTCATATATCGGTGTATCAGCTATTATCGCGTTTATGTAATTGAGAAACATTTCAACTTAAGTCTTAGATTTATAATATCAGGGGAGTGACATTTCTATGGCAGAGAAAAAAGTTATTGTTGTCGGTGGAGGGCTTGCCGGTCTGATGTCAACAATTAAAGCGGCAGAGCAAGGTGCGCATGTAGATTTATTCTCATTAGTGCCTGTAAAACGTTCGCACTCTGTTTGTGCCCAAGGGGGCATCAATGGTGCGGTTAATACGAAAGGTGAAGGAGATTCTCCGTGGATTCACTTCGATGACACTGTTTATGGGGGAGACTTCTTAGCTAACCAACCACCAGTAAAAGCGATGGCTGAAGCGGCACCGAAAATTATCCATTTATTAGATAGAATGGGCGTTATGTTCAGTAGAACAAACGAAGGTTTATTAGACTTTAGACGTTTCGGTGGTACGCTTTACCACAGAACAGCATTCGCAGGTGCTACGACAGGGCAACAATTATTATATGCACTTGACGAACAAGTTCGTTCTTTTGAAGTAGATGGATTAGTAACGAAATACGAAGGCTGGGAATTCCTAGGTATCGTTAAAGATGATGAAGATGCTGCAAGAGGTATCGTTGCTCAAAATATGACAACATCAGAAATTAAATCATTTGGTTCTGATGCCGTTATCATGGCAACAGGTGGCCCTGGTATCATCTTCGGTAAAACAACGAACTCAATGATTAATACAGGTTCAGCTGCATCAATTGTTTACCAACAAGGTGCAATTTATGCAAATGGTGAGTTTATCCAAATCCACCCAACAGCTATTCCTGGTGATGACAAATTACGTCTGATGAGTGAATCAGCTCGTGGTGAAGGTGGACGTATTTGGACATATAAAGATGGTAAACCATGGTACTTCTTAGAAGAGAAATATCCAGATTACGGTAACTTAGTACCTCGTGATATTGCCACACGTGAAATCTTTGATGTATGTATTAACCAAAAATTAGGTATCAATGGCGAGAACATGGTATACCTTGATTTATCTCACAAAGATCCACATGAATTAGATGTTAAATTAGGTGGTATCATTGAGATTTATGAAAAATTCACTGGTGACGATCCACGTAAAGTACCAATGAAAATTTTCCCAGCGGTTCACTACTCAATGGGCGGATTATATGTTGACTATGATCAAATGACGAATATCAAAGGTTTATTCGCAGCTGGTGAATGTGATTTCTCTCAACATGGTGGTAACCGTTTAGGTGCCAACTCATTACTATCAGCAATTTATGGTGGTACTGTAGCTGGACCAAATGCGATCAAATATGTTCAAGATATTGAGACATCTTATACTGAATTAGATGAAAGTATCTACGAAAAACGCGTAAAAGAAGAACAAGAACGATTCGATAAATTGTTAAATATGCGTGGTACTGAAAATGCGTATAAACTTCACCGTGAACTAGGTGAAATTATGACAGCCAACGTAACAGTAGTACGTGAAAATGATAAATTATTAGAAACAGATCAGAAAATTCAAGAATTAATGAAACGCTATGAAGATATCGATATGGAAGATACACAAACTTGGAGTAACCAAGCAGTATTCTTCACGCGTCAATTATGGAATATGCTAGTATTAGCACGTGTTATTACTATTGGGGCTTACAACCGTAATGAATCTCGTGGTGCTCACTACAAACCAGAATTCCCAGATCGTAACGATGATGAATGGTTAAAAACTACAATGGCTCATTACAAAGGTAGAACTGAAAAACCAGAATTTACTTACGAGCCAGTAGATGTAAGTTTAATCCCACCACGTAAACGTGATTACACTAGTAAGTCTAAAGGAGGTAAAAAATAATGGCTGAACAATCAGTAAAAAATACTCCAGACACTCAAGGTAATCAACAAACAGAAGAAAAGAATCAACAACCTAAACAAAAAACGGTTAAATTAATTATTAAACGTCAAGACAATAATGAATCTAAACCATACGAAGAAACATTTGAAATTCCATATAAAGAAAATTTAAATGTTATCGCTTGTTTAATGGAAATCAGACGTAACCCAGTGAATGCAAAAGGTGAAAAAACAACACCAGTAACTTGGGATATGAACTGTCTTGAAGAAGTATGTGGTGCTTGTTCAATGGTAATCAATGGTCGTGCGAGACAATCATGTTCTGCCATCGTTGATCAATTAGAACAACCTATTCGTTTAGAACCAATGAGCACATTCCCAGTGATTCGTGACTTACAAGTAGACCGTTCAAGAATGTTTGACAACTTAAAACGTATGAAAGCTTGGATCCCAATCGATGGTACTTATGATTTAGGACCAGGACCACGTATGCCAGAGAAAAAACGTCAAACAGCATATGAATTATCTAAATGTATGACTTGTGGTGTTTGCTTGGAAGTATGTCCAAACGTAACACCTAATAATAAATTCGTAGGTGCTCAAGCGATTTCACAAGTACGTCTATTCGACTTACATCCAACTGGTTCAATGACTAAGGATGAACGTTTAGATGCATTAATGAGCACAGGTGGTTTACAAGAATGTGGTAACTCTCAAAACTGTGTGAATGCTTGTCCTAAAGGTATTCCTTTAACAACTTCAATTGCAGCATTAAACCGAGAAACTTCATTCCATATGTTTAAATCATTCTTCGGTTCTGATCACAAAGTAGATTAATATATATAATGTAACGGCTAAGGCTATCAAGTCTTAGTCGTTTTTTGTATTTTTATTTAATTTTGAAAATAAAGGCTTGAAAGATTGAATGATTAAAAATAACATTCATCGATATTGCGGTTATTTTAAAAAATAAATGTTGAAGCAAAAATCGTAATAATCAACAGCGAAAGTCCATTGTGATAAAATGAAAGTTAACTGAAAAAATAAGGATGAAGACATATGAATAAACCTATAGGTGTTATTGACTCCGGTGTAGGAGGCTTAACGGTAGCTAAAGAGATAATGAGACAATTACCTAACGAAACGATTTATTATCTTGGTGATATCGGCCGATGTCCATATGGTCCTAGACCCGGTGAAGAAGTGAAACAGTTTACTACTGAAATAGCTCAAAAATTAATGGAGTTTAATATCAAAATGTTAGTGATTGCATGCAATACTGCAACTGCCGTCGCATTGGAACATTTACAAAAATTACTGCCTATCCCTGTTATTGGCGTTATTGAACCTGGTGCAAGAACAGCCATTATGACGACCAAAAATCAAAATGTATTAGTATTAGGTACGGAAGGTACAATTAAATCTGAAGCATATCGTACACATATTAAAAAGATTAATCCCAATGTGAATGTATACGGTGTTGCTTGTCCAGGCTTCGTTCCATTAGTTGAACAAATGAGATACAACGACCCAACGATTACAAGTATTGTCATTCACCAAACATTGAAACAATGGAGAAATAGTGATGCAGATACAGTCATATTAGGTTGTACGCATTATCCATTACTTTATAAACCAATTTATGATTACTTTGACGGTACAAAAACTGTTATTTCTTCTGGACTAGAAACGGCACGTGAAGTGAGCGCATTATTAACATTCAGTAACGAACATGCAAGTTATACTGAACATCCAAAACACCGTTTCTTCGCTACTGGAGATACGACACATATCGAGAACATTATTGCTGAATGGCTAAAGATGAATGTACATGTTGAACGAATTACTTTAGATAACTAGATAATGGGGGAACCGATGACTATGGAAGATATTGTCATTGCTACAAATAACCAAGGTAAAATTAATGACTTTAAAGCTATATTTAAAGATGATCACGTGATTGGTATTTCTGAACTGATTCAAGACTTCGATGTGGAAGAAACTGGTACGACGTTTGAAGAGAATGCAATATTAAAATCAGAAGCAGCGGCTAAAGCACTTAATAAACGAGTGATTGCTGATGATAGTGGTCTTGAAGTCTTCGCACTTGATGGGGAGCCTGGCGTATATTCCGCACGTTATGCAGGTTTAGATAAGAGCGACGATGCCAATATTGATAAGTTATTATCTAATTTGGAAAATGAGTCCGACCGTCGTGCGCAATTTGTTTGTGTTATTAGCATGAGTGCCCCAGATGAAGAAACCAAAACGTTTAAAGGAACAGTTTCTGGTGAAATAACTCGCGAAAGAAGAGGAGAGAATGGCTTCGGGTATGATCCCGTTTTCTTTGTACCTGATAAAGATCGTACTATGGCAGAAATATCTAATGAAGAAAAAAGTAAAATAAGTCACAGAAGTAATGCGATTCAAAAGTTGAATGCATACTTAGAAGGTGAGAACCATGTCTAAATGGATTATAGTGAGTGATAATCATAATGAAGCAGGGATTCTATATGAAGTGTTTGAAGCGCACAAAGACGCAGATGTATTTCTTCATCTAGGAGATTCTCAATTTCAATATGATGATACGGAATTAAGTTTATATCATAGAGTAAAAGGCAATTGTGATTTTTATCCTGAGTTTCCTGAGGAAGAAATAATTGAAAATAGCGGTATTAAAGCTTTTTATACACATGGTCATTTTTATGATGTTAATCGCACACGCATGAAACTTGCTGAAAAGGCTAAATCTCTCGCTTGTCAATTTGCATTTTATGGACATACTCATATAGCTAAATATGAAAATATTGGTGGAATTCACGTCATTAATCCAGGTAGTATTTCACAATCACGAAGTAATATAGAAGAGACATTTGCCGAACTGCTTATTGATGATACGAATAAGCAAGCAAAACTAAACTTTAGAAATAGAGAAAATAAAGTTATCGATACAGTTAAGATAGTTATTTAAACAGTTAAGCATGGTAGAAGTTGCCTAATCCAAAAAGGAGTAGGTAACTTTTTTATTAGGCATACACTTTTGCAACTTTAAACGACAGTTAGGGATAAAAGTTAAAGTTAAATAAACACTTTTATAAAAAATAAGACATAAAAAAGAAGCCCGCGATGGCGGACTTCGTAAACTGTTATGAAATCAATTAGCGTCCTGGGAGTCCATATAACAACTTTGATATAACAATGGTTTAACACGTCACGTGTCAAATATGTGTCAAGAAAATAATTCTCTGACACGTGCACCTTGTTCTTTTTTATGTTCGTCGAGTAAATGTGTGTATACATCGAGAGTAATTCCAATGTTAGAGTGTCCTAATCTCTTACTTATATATTCAATTGGTATACCTTTACTTAATAGATAGCTAGCGTGTGTATGTCTTAAAGAATAAGGGGTTACTTCATTATCTATTTCAAATTTGCCTTTGGCTTTTCTAAACACTTTTGAAATTGCGTTGTGCGATAGATTAAAAATAATATTATCTCTACGTCTTGGGTGATGTAGCAAAGCGGATTTAATATAAAGCAAATCACTTTTCGACACTTCAACAATTCTATCTGATGTGACTGTTTTTGTTCCTGGTAAATGAATAGCGTTATCTTGATAGATTAGATCGTCATAAGTCATTCTATTAACTTCTGAAAAGCGTCCGCCTGTAATCAGAAGAATAAACAGCATAATGCTACTCTTATCACTTTTTAGTTTGAAATATTCTCTCAACCCCTCATATTGTTCAATTGTTAAAAATTTAACATCTTCTTTTTTAGCGCTTTTTGTACCTTTTGCTTTAACGTTGTAAGTGGGGTCTTTAGTCAAATAACCGTCATATACGGCGTCTTTTAAACAATTAGATAAGAATAAATTAACTTTTCTAACCGTTTCTGACGTTCTACCATTGGCAAAGTTAGTAAGAAATTTTTGATATTCATTACGAGTAATGTGTTTGATCATGATATCTTCGCCGAAGTGATCGAGAAATAAGTCAAGTGAATGTTCGTACCAGTATTGTTGTTTGATAGATAATTTATCTTTACCGTTAGCTACAAGCCATTCTAAATAATAAGTTTTGAATTTTTTATTGTTATTTACTTTCTTTCCATCTTCTAAATCTCTAATTAATTGTTGCGCTGCATTAGTGGCTTCTGCTTTAGTTTTGAATCCAGACTTACGTTTCTTCCCCGATTTTAAACTAGGGTGTTTAACGTCGTACTGCCACGATGAACTTGTTTTATTTTTACGTTTATTAACTGTGAATGTTGCCATTTTGTCTATTCCTCCCCTAAAAAGATAAAAAAATAATAAGGGTAGGTGAACTACCCTGAAATATTATAACGCTTTAAGCAATCTATTTAGAGTGTATAATTTCTCTAAATCGTATTGAGTTACACCTATTACTTCGAACAAATTATACTTACAATACTTTTCAATTTCTTTATATAAAACGTTTAACTCTTCAATGAATTTTTTTCGAATTCCAGATGGTTTGGTAAAAATCATAATAGAAATAATTAATGAATACAGGTCGTTTTTTCCAATCCCTTTTTTATATTTTGTTTTATCTATAAAATCATACTCAAGCAACGAATTTACAAAAGATAATGATAAATGAGCAGTATCTTCATTGGATTTAAACGAATAAAACCTTTGTCCATGTGCAATGACATTTCTATATTGTCTAAGGATTTCTAATATTGGCATAGCAACGTCTTTTAATGAATTATCAGTTTTCAAACCACATACTTTTGAAGCGACCGATTGCTTGTCTTTAGGCTTTAAAATCGAAAACCATTTAATCGTTTCTCCAAAATTAAGGGGGATTATTAATATCCATGGAGGGATATGATTGTGTTTGTTTCTATAGTGCTTAATGGAATCGTTTTTTAAATAATCTCTATATTTAGATAGGTGGCGTAAATGACCAGATCTATAACTGTTGTTTCTATCATAGTTTTTAGCATCTAAATATGAATTTCTTATATCATATCCTGTAATTTGCTTCCCTTTTTTTGTTTGTAAACGTTCTTTTAATAGTGGGTTCTTGAACACCATAATTTTTAGCAACAGTGGCAGATAAATTGGTTTTTAAAGTTTGTTCTATTAGTATTATATACTTAAAAATTATATTCTTTAAACGAGTGTCATATTTATAGCACATATAAAAATCGTTAAATGTAACATTTCCTTCGTATTGTCCATTTTCTTGTTTGAAAAGAGGAGAATATGCGTTTATTAACGAGTAGTATGATATTGTTTCTAATTGTTCCAAAGCAAATTTTTTATTTTCTATTTTCACTCCACGATGTTCCAATAAAACTAATTGTTCTTCACAACTTAAATGTGGTTTATTATAAATTGAAGTTTCTAGTAATGTTTTTATTGATTCAATGTCTCTCATAGATAATCCTTTCAACGAAAAAAGCCCTCATGCATAGCATGAAGGCTTTTCCGAGTCATTTCAAGAATGACCATTTCATACTTGCATTATAGATGTTTTTTCTTTATTAGTCAATATTAAAGATAGCTCTTGAAACTAACAAGCTTCCTCCATCCCTCAACCTCCTTTGTTCTATATTTTTATATCCATATACCCTCAACGGTTCAAATGTAATAGAGCAGTTGCCGTAATGAAAAAAGGGTGGATTGTTATTCCTCGTAATTTTTAGGGTCATATTCATAACCATATTTTTCTGCGTCTTGCTTACGTATTTCTTCTTTTTGTGATTGGTTAGCGTTAGCCCACTCTTCTTGACCTTTAACCCATTCATCAGGTTCTTCATTTTGAGATTGTGAAGACTCATTAGCTTCTTTAGGGTCTATTAAACCGTAATCGGTACCACCCTTGACGTTTTGTCTATCCCATTCTGCGATTTCTTCTTTTGTAGGCTCTTTACTATTAGATTGTTGTGCCTGTTGATTGTTTTGTTGTTGGTTAATTTGATTTGAATTGTTCTGTGTATTATTTTGTTGAGTTTGTTGCTCATTAGACTGTTCATTTTGTTGTGTGTCTTCACTTGGTTGACCTTTATCTTTGTTACTATCTTTCTTTTTATTGTCTTCTGATTTTTTATCTTTATTTTTCTTTGGATCATTAGACTTTTTAGCTGACTTACTTTCAGACTTCTTATTATCATCTTTATTCGACTTATCCCCATCTTGACCACATGCAGTTAATAATAATGCTGATGATAATATTGCCGTTCCTAATAATTTAAATTTCATTTTTAAACTCCTTTAATTAATATTATTTAATAACCATATTCTGTTCTCATTATGTGATTATATTCTGCCAACTGTTCTCCTAACATTTCTTCAAGAAATGACATATAAGTTTCCATGTGCCTATGTTCAAACATTGAAATATGATCTTCTAATCCACTGTCCATGTGTTCATCAAAGATATCTAATGCTACTTTCGCTGCTTGATAACTAATTTCGAATAGGTCTGCCACATCATATTCATTTAATACATTACGATATTTATACCGTACATTAAGAGGAAATAGTAGACATGAAGCAAACGAGTTGGCTTCATATTCTTCTATATTAGTTCGTTGTGCATCTTGGAAAATTGGAGTGTTTTTATAACTCATTCCATCATGTTCCATAATATAGTGACCATATTCGTGGGCTAATGTAAAACGTAATCTTCTGTGATATACATCATCATTGTAAATAATGGCAAACTTGTTTCCTTTTTTAATATGAAAAGCCTCATCAGAACCACCATATGTTTGTAATTCATTTAAAGTGTATCCAGTCATATTACAAAAATCTTCAAACGTAAATAATTCCACATTACTATCATTCTCTATTATTTCTTTAATAGGTAAAGGGAATCTATCTATATAATTAGTTTCAATTAATGCACTTACAGCTCGTGCTGCTTTTAAAAATGAATTTTGATATACAAAATGCAAAATAAAATCCCCTTTATTTGTCTTTAGTGTATTCGTCCCAATTATCGAAGAAAGTTTCAAACATTTTTAATGCTTTTTCTCTATCTTCTTTAGTCATGTTTTTTACGCCACGATGCATAATACGAATTTCTTCATCTTCTTGCTCGCCAGCGTATTCATCTTTTTCTCTTCCTAATAAGTAGTCAACAGATACGTCGAAGTAGTCGGCTACTTTTTGAATTTTATCAATTCCTGGTTTAGTTTTTTCCCATCTTCTTATTTGTCCGTTAGAAAAACCTAAAATCCTCTCTAATTCAGCAAAAGTCAAGCTTTGTGAGTTACATAAGTTGCGTATTCTTTGTACTAAATTCATAAAATTCTCCTATCACAGTTAACTTATTTGTTATTTTAGTTTGACAAATAGCATATAAGTTATTATACTGTATTTAAGCTTTAAATTTAGCCATTAAACAAATAACAAATATTCGTTGGGGAACGAGTGACAGCAACTGATTTAACAGTGCTTAATTGCGTTGTTATAGGTTTATTAAGCTATGCTTAAATATTAGCACAAAAGTTATTTTAATTCAATGGATAATTTATATGCTTAGTAAAAAAGTTAATGGAGGTGTAATCATGGCAACAACAGAATTCGGCATGAAAGTAAGAATGGAATTACTTAAACGTAACATCACGAATAAGCAACTAGCAGATATGTTAGGTATTTCAAGTGCTTACTTATCAGATATCTTACGTGGACGTAGAGATGCATTTGAACAAAAGAAACGAATTGCGAAAATCTTAGAAATCAAAGAAGAGGTGAAAAGTTAATGAATGAAATTCAACAGCTATTCAATTTAAAACGTAATGAAGATGGAACAGTTGCAGTAAGTGGTCGTGAATTGCACAAAGGATTAGAAATCGGAACTCAATATGATAAATGGATGGAACGAATGATTGCATACGGTTTTGAAGAAAATATCGACTATATCATTCAAAGTGTAAAAGTACAAAGTCAAAAAAGACTACGTACTTATGAACAACTCGATCACATCATGACACTCGACATGGCAAAAGAAATTTCAATGATACAACGTAGCGAAATAGGAAGAAAAATCAGAGGTTACTTCATCAAAGTAGAAAGACAACATAACGAATTAGCAAGTGCATATGGAATTACTTCATTAGATGATATGAACCAACTCATTGAACAGTTAGTGAGTGACAAACTCGACTACTTAATCTCAACAGGTCAAGTGAGCAATCAGAAATTAGAAGAATTAAACAATAAATTCGAGGGAGAATATGTAACTCCACAAGATATAGATGCTATTAAGTTTGCTATCAAGTCTAAAGCTGAACAAATTCTAGGTAAAGCTGGTATTCAAGTGACACTCGATGAGTTCTTAATCGGAGATGTGTACGAACAAGCCCTAGCAAACAAAAAAGCGAAAGAAGAGTACAGACACCAACTAGGAAAAGTTAAATCAAAATTGCTAGTTAAATCTAAGAAACATTTAGGCATGAAAGGTAACGCACCTAACAACCACATCAAACGTAAAGACGTAGATCTAGCAATTCAATTTATCAAAGATGTTAGACCATCGGCAATTGAAATTTAACCCCACAATCGAACAAACAACTTAAAGGAGGTGGAATGATGGAAGAAAAAAAGATGAGTAGAAGTCAGGTTTTTAATGTTTACAAATTGAAAGAACAAGCATTCGAAGAATTTTACCCACAAGAACATCAGGAGCTTGCTAATGAAATTCTTCAATCTATAAAGAAAAAAGAACCAACATATGAGGAAGCATATGCGGTCCTTAATCTTGTTCATGCAAAGTTGGAATTTGAGTCTAATTTTGTTCATGTTCTATCAAATGTAAAGATATGAACTCTAAATTGTTGTCGAGTTTTATAATTGGTAGTTTCCATTTTCCATCTAAAGATTGGATGTTATATGCATAATCAGAGAAATTCATATCAAAATTGTAAAAATCATAGTTTTCTAATAGATAAAGCATTAAATGATTAGTTTGTTGGTTTTTATAATGATCGAGCAATTGTTTAAATTTAAATTTTGAAATATCTTTCGTTGCTTGGTATTGAGAATTTAATTCTATATACACTCTTTCTTTATCATCTTGACGAGAGTTTATAGTTTTAGGTTCGTAACAATAAAATTCATCGTTCCACTGAAAAGGTAGGACAAAGTCTATAGTTACTAACGATTCTTTATATCTACAAACAATCTTATAAGAGTGCTTTGTCTGTAAATCACTATTAATCATTTTTAACAAAACGTCAATATTCTTTAATTCTTTAATATCCATACTTATCACCTCCTCATAAGGAGTATAGCAGAAAGATAAATTTATATATTAACCCACAATCAAACAAACAAATCAAGGAGTGATAGCGATGGAATACATTGGCTTTGCAGATGCAAACGAATTTGTAAAAGTGAGCGGAATTTCTAAGAACGACTTAGAAAAACACGTTTATTCAAACAGAGAGTTTCAACAATCTTGTATGTATCGATTCGGAAAGAATCACAAACGTTACATCGAAATTAAAACAGGAATCGAGTTTATTAAACAAAATATATTGATATCGGAAACGGCATTGTAAAGGAGAACTTTAAATGAAATACCTATTGAGCTATATGACTATGATACTCGCGATGATCGTCACATTACTTGTAGGAGGTGGTTTCACATCAATCATAGGCGTTGCAATCTTAGTTTTTATCGCAAGTACATTCTTTTGGAATGAGTGGTTAAAAATAAAAAAGACTGAAAGACGCACCAACGTCTAACAGTCAAAAATCGAATCAATAATAAAATACACAATTCAAATATACCTTTGGAGGAGAAGAAATGCAAGAGTTTATCACAATTAGATTGCCTAAAGAAAAATATTCTCAACTTATTGCCAAATCTGTTCAATTAGATTTTTTACGTAGCGATTATGATTTCTTAAATAGACAGTACGAGGATATGTGCGATAGATACGCAGAGTTAAGAAAAGATTATACAGAACAAATACAATCATGTATTCGTTTAGATAAAACGATTAAAACTATGGAAGAATCAATCAGCATTTTAAGAGAGGGTGTTTTAAATAATGAGCAGTTTATTCATCTTAAAAGACAACTATAAACAAATTTATGAACTTATTGCAGAACAAGAAGATGAACAAATTTTAAAAGATACTTTAGATAGTATCAACGACGCCTTAGAGGATAAAGCAGACGGTTATGTTGCGGTAATCAAATCATTAGAAACTGACAATATTGCAATAGATGAAGAAATCAAGCGTTTAAAACAACGTAAAACATCTAATGAAAATGGTATCAAACGTTTAAAAGAAACACTACAACAAGTCATGGAAGAAACAGGCAAAGAGAAATTCAAGACAGCATTGAATAGTTATAGCATCGCTAACAATCCACCTAGCTTAGATGTCACAGATGAAAGTTTAATACCTAAACAATATTACGTTGAACAAAAACCTAAGCTAGATAAAAAAGAATTGTTAAAAGCTATTAAAGGTGGTTTGGAACTCAAAGGAGTAGAACTAAAACAAAGTAGAAGTTTGAGGGTGAGATAGATGACTGAAGAAAAACAAGAACAAGATATCCTAACTCAACTAGGGGTTAAAGATATCAGCAAACAAAATACTAACAAATTTTATAAGTTCGCTATCTACGGAAAATTCGGTACAGGTAAAACAACCTTTTTAACCAAAGATAACAACGCACTTGTGCTTGATATTAATGAAGATGGAACAACAGTAACTGAAGACGGTGCAGTTGTACAGATAAAAAATTACAAACACTTTGCTTATGTAATAAAAATGTTACCTCAAATCATCGAAAAACTTAGAGATAACGGAAAGAAAATCGATGTCATTGTAATCGAAACGATACAAAAACTTCGTGACATCACTATAGATGACATCATGAACGGTAAGACTAAGAAACCTACATTTAATGATTGGGGAGAGTGTGCAACACGCATTGTGCATATGTACAGATATGTTTCTAAGTTACAAGAACAATATCAATTTCATTTAGCGATAAGTGGTCATGAAGGTATCAACAAAGATAAAGACGATGAAGGCAGCACGATTAATCCCACTATCACGATTGAAGCACAAGATCAAATAAGAAAAGCGGTTGTAAGTCAATCAGATGTTCTAGCAAGAATGACTATCGAAGAACATGAGGAAAACGGTCAAAAGTCATATGAATATGTGCTTAATGCTGAACCCTCTAACTTGTTTGAAACAAAAATTAGACATGCAAGCAACATAACAATTAATAATAAGAAATTTGCAAACCCTAGCATTACAGACGTAGTAGAAGCAATTAGAAACGGAAACTAAAAAAATTAAAAGGACGGTATAAAATTATGAAAATTACAGGACAAGCGCAATACACTAAAGAAACTAATCAAGAAGCTTTTATGAAAGGTGGAGACTTCTTAGGAGCAGGAGAATTCACAGTAAAAGTTAAAGATGTTGAATTTAACGACAAAGAAGGAAGATATTTCACAATCGTATTTGAAAACAATGAAGGTAAGCAATACAAACACAATCAATTCGTACCACCATTCCAACAAGATTTCCAAGAAAGACAGTATATTGAATTATTAAGTAGATTAGGAATTCAACTTAACTTACCTGATTTAACTTTCGATACAGACAGATTAATTAACAAAATGGGAACAATCGTACTTAAAAATAAATTCAACGAAGAACAAGGCAGATATTTTGTCAGATTATCTTTTGTAAAAACTTGGAACAAGGGTGACGAAATTGTAAATAAACCTGAACCTAAAACAGATGAAATGAAACAACGCGAGCAACAAGCTAGTGGACAACAAACACCAATGAGCCAACAATCAAACCCATTTGGCAATGCTAATGGACCGATTGATATTAGTTCGGAAGATCTTCCTTTCTGATGAGGTGTTTGTATGAAAGAAATTTGGAAAGATGTTGTTGGTTACGAAGGCATTTACGAAGTCAGCAATAAAGGAAGAATTAGAACTCATAAATATAAAACAACTTATACCGAAAAACACGGTGTTAGACATTGGAAACAACGTTATTTAAAAGATAAAACGCCTAATGGTAGAGATGTAAGAGTAACGCTTTGGAAGAGTGGTAAATGTAAAGATTTTCTAGTTCATAGATTAGTAGCTTTCGCTTTCATACCAGCTGTTGTAGGAAAAGAATGTATTAATCATATAGACGGCAACCCTAAAAATAATAACGTTAAAAATCTTGAATGGTGTACTTATAAAGAAAATACTAATCACGCGTTTGAAAACGGTCTTAATACTAGCAATATGGCTGTAAAACTAACGAACCACTTAGGTATTGAATACGAATTTATCAGCATGAGTAGAGCTAGTAAGTTTTTAGGTCGCAATCATGGTTATGTAAGTGGCCGTTTAAAAGACAACTGTTCAAAGTTAACGGATACAGATGGCAATAAATACAAAGTAGAGAAGTTGATTTAAATGCAACGAATTACAAGATACCAAAGAGATAACGACGGGACTTACTCCGTCGTTGCTACTGGTGTTGAATTAGAACAAAGTCATATCGACTTATTAGAAAATGGTTACTCGCTCATTGCAGAAGTTGAAGTACCTGATAACAAAAAATTATCAATAGAACAACGTAAAAAGATTTTTGCTTTATGTAGAGATATTGAACTTCATTGGGGAGAGCCTGTTGATTCGTTAAGGAAAAGATTTCAATCAGAATTAGAAATAATGAATGGTTATAACGAAATAAGTTTAAGTAATTGTTCAATGAGAATAGCGAGCGAATTAATAGAGTTGATTATAGCTTTTATGTTCCATCATCAAATACCAATGAGAGTAGAAACGAGCAAATTGCTAAGTGGAGATAAAGCTATGTTGTACTGGGCAACGGTCAATCGAAACTGTGTACTATGCGGGAAATCAAACGCTGACCTTGCACATCACTACGCAATAGGTCGTGGTGCTAATCGCAAATCAATGGATCATTACGGTTATGAAGTTTTGGCACTTTGTCGCGAACATCATTCACAACAGCACAACATTGGTGTAGAAACATTCGATAAATTATATCACTTAGAAAATAGCTGGATTAAAGTTGACGATAAATTAAATAACATGCTGAAAGGAGTGAAAGAATGAAATCAAGAATGATAACAATTGATGACAGAATACAAATCGCATTTAGGATAAGTCAATTAAGAAACAATAACAATTTGACACAAAAAGGATTTGGTAAGCGAGTTGGAGTTAGTGAATTATCTGTAAACCGTTGGGAGAATCGTTGGCAATTACCACCAATGAAAACTGTGAGAAGAATGGCAGAAGAATTCAAAACAACACCAGAATGGATATTGTACGGGGAGTGATAGAAATGACTTCAGGACAAAGAATTAAAGAACATCGTTTGAATCTAGGAGAAACAATGGAAGAGTTTGGACGACGATTTAACGCACATAAATCAATAGTATCAAAGTGGGAAAAAGACTTAACTAAACCCAACGTTAAACGGTTAAGAATAATAGCTGATGATATGAACATAACTGTTTCTGAGCTTTTAGGGAGTGAGAAAGATGAGTAAGAGAAAAAATGTTTCTAATAAAACAAGATTTGAAGTATTTAAAAGAGATAATTTCACATGTCAATATTGTGGAAAATCAGCGCCTGAAGTTGTATTGAACGTAGACCATATAGAACCAGTTTCTAAAGGTGGTTCAAACGATATATCTAACCTTATCACTTCATGTTTCGAGTGTAATAACGGAAAAGGAAACAAAAAACTAAGTGATAAATCTGAATTAGAAAAACAACATAACGAATTGATTTTATTGAATGAACGTAAAAAACAACTAGAACAAATGATGGAATGGAAGAAAGAATTGATTAATTTAGATAATCATAAAGTAGATATGTTAACCGAATATATTGAAGAAACTCTATCAACAAGAATAACGGAAGTAGGTAAGAAAAAACTAAAACGCTGGTTAATGAAGTATGATTTTAAAGATTTAGTCTATGCTACTGATAAAGCTTTTGCAGCTTATGAAGAATCTGATAGTAATATTGTATTCGATAAAATCGAAAGAATTGCTTACTACGAAAAACACCCGGTAGCAGAATATATTAAAAAAAGTAGTTATATAAGAGGAATTTTTAAAAATAGAAACATTTTTTATAGAGATTTTGAGTTAAAAGAAATTATGAGAATGTGGAGTGAAAATTTTGACAGTTTTGATATTCCTATTGATGTAGCTAAACAAGCCAAAACTTATAAAGTTTTCGAGGAGGAATTGTTATATCAGATTGATGAGGTGATCAGAAATGGGGAAGCATAGATTTGTTAATGTAGAATTTTGGCAAGACGCTTTTGTTTTAGACCTCACCCCAGAAGAAAAGTATTTTTACTTGTATATCATGACTAACAGCAAAACTTCTCAATGTGGAATATACGAATTATCATATAGGGTTATTGAGTTAGAAACTGGATATAATCGCGAAACTGTAGAAAAGCTATTAAACAGATTCGTAGAATACGGAAAGATAAAATATTCAAAGAATACAAAAGAACTTTTTATATTAAATTGGGCTAAGTTTAATTGGAATAATTCGGAAAAAGTTGTTAACCGTATCAAACAAGAATTAGACAATGTAAAAGAAATTAGCTTTATTGAACAATATTTAGACTATGTGAATAGTTTAGAAAAAAATACCTCTCACATAGACTATCCATACAGTATAGATAGTCTATGGAATAAAGAAAAAGAAAAAGAAAAAGAAAAAGAAAAAGAAAAAGAAAAAGGAAAGAAAAAAGAAAGGAAAGAAGAATATATACCTTTTGAAAATATAGTAGACTATCTCAATTTGAAAACTGGAAAACATTATAAACATTCTACTGGTAAAACTAAAAGATGTATAGAAGCTCGGTGGAACGAAGGGTTTACAGAAAACGAATTTAGGAAGGTCATAGATAATATGACTTCACAATGGTTAAACGACGAAAAAATGAATCAGTACCTAAGACCTGAAACGTTATTCGGGACTAAGTTTGAGGGTTACCTTAACCAAGAATTACAACCGAGTGGAATGGATCAACTAGAAAGAATGAAATACGATCCTAGCTATTGGGATTAGGAGTGATGAAATGCAATCTATGGAAAGTCTAGCTAGAAATATCAAACCTAGCCAAAACATCGTAGAAGAACAGCGTAATCTTAAATGTAATAAATGTGGTAACACCTACGACTATTACAAATTTAGCAACGGACATGAATTCAGACATGGTTGTGACTGTACAATGATACAAGCTGGTAAAGAGGCAGAGAAAAAACGTAAGCAAAAATATATTAACAATATCTTTAATCAATCCACTGTTAACCATTCATTACAAGGAGCAACGGTTAACAGTTACAAACCACAAAACGAACAACAAACACACGCTAAAAATACGGCTATAGAGTACGTCAAAACGTTCTCAGTGGATAAACCTAAGTCATTAATATTACAGGGCTCATATGGTACCGGAAAAAGCCATCTAGCCTATGCCATAGCAAAGGCAATAAAAAATGAAGGTTATTCGGTGGCGTTTATGCACATTCCAATGCTTATGGAACGTATTAAAGCGACTTACAACAAAAATGCGACTGAGACGACAGACGAACTCGTTAAGTTATTAAGTAATATAGATTTGCTTGTACTTGATGATGTAGGCGTAGAAAACACAGAACATACACTCAATAAGCTATTTAGCATAGTAGATAACAGAGTAGGCAAAAATAACATCTTTACTACTAACTTTAGTGATAAACACTTAAATCAAGATATGAATTGGCAGCGTATCAATTCAAGAATGAAACATAACGCTAGAACAGTAAAAGTGCTAGGCGATGACTTTAGGGAGCGTGACGCATGGTAACGAAAGAAAACATCATAGAGATATTGAAATGCAGTGATCTGTATGCTCAAAAGATGATTGATTGGGCGAAAGATGATGAGGAATTGAACAACTTAATTAATAGCAAATTAGAAGAAAAAGCTTACAGACAACCGATTGTGGAGGTGTAGTGATGGGACTACGTGAGGGATATAAAGACAAATATTACTTATATACCATAGACGGTTGGAAAATGTGCAGTGTCATACCTTTAGCAGAAGATATGTTCAATATCGGCAACTATGCAGGTATGCACTTTCAAAAGGTGTTCAATGGCAATGTAACCAAAGAAGAGCTTAACAAGTTAAAACGTAAATATAAATTGTATCGCAAGGAAGAGTTACAACAACAAACCACGATTGATGACTATTTATTTTGAGGTGGCATATGAGTAAATACAACGCTAAGAAAACAGAATACAACGGAATAGTATTCGATAGCGCAGTCGAATGTGACTATTATAAACACTTAGAAAACAAGATGAATGGTGTGTATTACAACCGAATAGAACTACAACCAAGGTACGAGTTAATTCCTAAGTTTGGTAAACAACGCAAGACAGAATACATCGCAGACTTTGCCTTATACCTAGATGGAGAGCTAGTCGAAGTGATAGATGTTAAAGGAATGGCAACAGATACAGCAAAGTTGAAAGCTAAGTTGTTCAGATATAAATATCCTGACGTCAAGCTCACATGGATATGTAAAGCACCTAAATATACAGGTCTTGAATGGATCGAATATGACGAATTAATAAAAGTCAGACGAAAGAGAAAGAGGGAGAAGAATGACTGAACCTAGAGAGGAAACCGTCACGGTAAACGCTACAGTGAAAATCAAATGCAAGTTTCCGGTATGGCTTAATAAGCATACTACTGTAGAAGATGAAAAAGAGAAATTACTCGATGTGATTGCGGAGAACCCAGAAAAAGAATTGATGAATGAGAACTTTGAGTTTATAGATTTAGTTGAGGTGGAGTAAATGAAAAATATTAGAGTGGGCAAACAAACTTTTGTGATGACTGAAAAAGATGAAAAAAAAATGGAAGAAAACTTTATCGATATTTACGTTGTTAGACAAAGAATTAAAAAAGGTTGGGATTACAACGAAGCTATAGAAGCACCAGCAGGTATGCGTCGCAAGGAATGGGATAAATTAAAAAGAATGGAACGATTAAATGAAATGGAAGAAGCCGAAAGTTTAAAAGAACGTATCCAAAGACGAAGAATGGAAGAACTTAGACGTAAGAAACCTCATTTATTCACAGTGCCACAGAAACACGGTAGGGGTAAGTGGTGCAGTCATTTAATGGAAAACGATATTTTCCCTAAAAAGGTGGCTAGATAATTGGAAAACACATTATTTCAGGACCTTAAAGTAGGAGATAGTATTTGGTTTAAAAGTCCATATACTTCATATAGCCACTGGGGGACCGTAGAGAGCCTTAATTTTAATTTTGAGGGTAAACATACGTAAATGTAAAAGTGGGCGTAGAAACGGTTCTAAGAGCTTATGAGAACTACACATTTATTCGGGAGGATTAAGAAATGACAGACATGATAAATCAACCACCACATTATACGTATGGAGATATAGAAATCATAGATGTAATAGAGATGATAACAAAAGAATATCCGTCCGAATTAGCTTTTGTGATAGGTAATGCAACCAAGTATATTAGTCGTTCACCTTATAAAAATGGTGTGGAAGATCTTAAAAAAGCACGCTGGTATATCGACAGAGCAATTGAAAAATGGAGTGAGGACGATGGGCGTTAAAGCAAAATATGAGTACGTTGTTTATAAAGGTGATGAGATATTAAGCGCAGGAACTGCAAACGAAATTATAGAGAAGATGGGTATCACAGAAACGCATAAAAGAGCTTATGAAGCAGACAAATCGAACAGACGCACGATTGTCGCTATTAAAGTACCTATTGCGGAATTGGAGGATTAAATATGGTCAAGATAAAAGAAATACAAACAGATGGCACATACACTATTTACGATAGCAATGACAACACCATAAACATCACTAAAGAGGAATTTGAAGAAATCAAGCAATACAGCATTGATAGTGAATATAATTTTTTAAGTAGTGAAGATACGCAAGCGTAGAGGAGGAGAAATAATGCCAAAGATTAAAGTAGAAAAGCAAATGAATCTAGAAGAATTAATAAAATATGCAAAAGAAACCAGCTTAAAAAGAAGAGTGTTTAAATGTCGACATAAAAATGGTGAAGTAGTATTTGATACTGAAGGAAAATTTTGTTCACATGGTTGGATTTCTGAAGATGATACTTTCACAGTTGAGGATGAGATAGAAGTTACAGAAAATACAATATTACCTTATTTAGTGCAAGTTGTTGAGGAGGAAACAATAAAACCACGTAAACATATTTATCAGCATAGGTATGCAAGTATAAACGAAATTATACAAAAAGAAACACCCGTTTTAACTAAAATACTATCTTTTCATATTTTGAAAGTAGACGGCACAATGATTTTACTATGGCGTAACGGGGAGATGGTGGAATGAGCGTTCACTTTAGTTCGAAGTCGAACGAGTGGTATACACCTCAATACTTATTCGACGAGTTGAATGAAAAATATCAATTCACCTTAGATCCGTGTGCAAGTCATGAAAATGCTAAATGTGATAAATATTTCACTATTGAAGACGACGGTTTAACGAAAGATTGGTCTAAAGATATAGTTTTCATGAATCCACCATATGGACGCAACATAAAACATTGGATTAAGAAAGCATATGAGGAAAGTGTTAAAGGTGCAACAGTTGTTTGTTTGATACCAGCAAGAACAGACACGACGTATTGGCACGATTACATCTTTAACAATGCATATAACATAAAATTTTTAAAAGGTCGTATAAAATTCGGAGGGGCGGTAAACAGTGCGCCGTTTCCAAGTGCGATCGTAGTATTTAAACCTAAAGGGGATGGATTAAAATGATGCCTAAATTAAGAGCGTATGTAAAAAACGGAGATAAATGGTTACAGATCGATAGTGATAAGTGGGGTTTTTTATTAAAAATTAGCCCGTTATTAGATAGTGATGTTAAAGTTTCTGACGGTATGATCGTATTAGAAACATCAAAAAAACATCTGGTTTATTCATCTGGATTAACTGATTTTGATGGTGTAGAAATATTTGACAAAGATATTGTAAAAAATATTGATAGTGAAGAACTAGGTGTAGTCGAGTTCGATGAAGGTCAATTTAAAGTGAATTTCAGAGGTGTGTCAGAACAGTTGTGGGAAATTGATAAAGATATACAAATTATTGGCAACACTTACAGACACCCTCACTTATTGGAGCGTGATTAAAATGGATATACTTCATACATTATGTTTGCTTTTAGTTGGTGCATGTATTTCATACTGTGTAAGGAGAATATATGAAAAGTGGATGAATTAGTAAAAATGACTTTTAGTGATGGTAACGGAAATGTTTTAAGAGAAGGTTATGTCGCAGTTACAAATGAATTTTTAGAACAAATCAATGTTGAAAATCACAGTATTACAAGCCCAGAATATGTCAAAGAGTTAAAACGCAAGGCTAGGGCGTTTGATGAGATTGTAGAAATTTACAATGATGTAGATAATTTTTCGGATAGTGACTTAATAGACGTTATTGAAGATAAAATGAACGATTTGGAGAGTGATAGTGATGTGGAAAGTTAAAGAGTTTGAGCAGGAAGCAACAAAAACAGACGATCTTGTAAATAGGTTTGTAAAAGAAAATAACATTAAAGAATATCAAGTCTGTGGGTATCAATCTATTTGGGTTGAAGGTTATGAACAACACTGTTCACACATCTTAATCAAATACTGGGAGGACGAATAAAATGAGTAAACGCGAACAAATTGAACAGGCAATCATCAGTACAGGTGCATTCACAGGCGAAGATACAGAGACGTTGTTAAGTGAGATAGAGTGAGTGTATGAGAAAGCAAGTAAATACGATGAGGAGTGTGATAGTGATGGAACGAAAAGTAGTAAAACCAAAAGAATATATAGCTAAACCTAAAGGTAATTTTATTATAAGAAATTCAGCGGAGATAATTATCTATAGTGCAATATTCGGCTTTGTAATTAATTTGTTAAACAACGCATTACTTTTTAAAATACTAATTCAATTGGAGGAAGAATAATGACTAATCAACTAGAAATCAAATTATTATCAGAAAACGCAACAATGCCAACGCGTGCTAATGAATGTGACTCTGGTTTAGACCTATATGTATCAGAAACAATCACTATTCCAGCGCATACAACAACAATAGTTAAAACAGATATAGCAATCAACTTACCATACGGATATGAGGCACAAGTAAGGCCTAGATCAGGTAAATCACTTAAAACTAAATTACGTGTAGCACTAGGAACAATAGACAAAACATATCATAAAGAAATAGGTATCATCACAGACAATATAGGTGATGAAGACATCACAGTAGAAAAAGGTGAAAGACTAGCTCAGTTAGTTGTAGTACCAGTTGTATATCCTACACCCAAAGAAGTTAAGGAGTTTGAAAATGAAAGCGACAGAGGAGCATACGGAAGCACAGGAGAATAAAGATATAGTGGAACGTATAAAGGAAGTGTTAGGGAAATGATTAAACGTATATTAAAGATTTGGTTTACTATCTCGGTGTATGAGTTAGGTAAGTGGTTGGGTAGAGAGTTGTATTACAAGTTAAGCGCGAATGATGAAGTGGATAAGGCGCCACTAGATTTTAAAAATTATGATCATATTCATTTGAATGCAGAGGTGAGTGAATAGTGAACTTTGTCTACGATTTAACCGTAATATTGATAGCATTAATAATAACTTTATTCATTTCTAGTACTAGTTTAATTATAATCAATACATTGGCTATATTTGGAACTTATAAATTAATAGATTCCTTTGTCGAAAATATAATTAGAGGTGAGTGAAATGAATCATGAATTGTTAGGCGGGATATACACATTAGCTGGAGGTTTCGCTTTGTACACAGTAAAAGAAATAATAAGATTTATTGTAGATGCTAATTTAAATCGTAAACAAGCTAATCTCATTAATATATATCCGATATATTCAGATGTGTATAAGGCAGCGAAAATGTTTATTGGATCATATGCAACACCTATACTTCAACCCGAAACATTAAAATATGAAGATGTTCAAGTTCTAAAGAAGTATGAATTAGAAAAAGAAATTATTAATGGTTACAAAGAATATATAGATTTTCGTTATCTGATAAACCTTTCTTATCACTTGGAAAAAATGAGAGGTTTAAAAAAGGAATTTAATAACTTGTTTAGTGTAAATCAATTTTGTTTTGATGAACAGTTTATTAAGAAAACGATAAGCATCGATTCGGTTATGAGCGATGATTTGAATATGTTAGATCAAGAAATACAGTCTCACTTAGAAAAAGGTTCAACAGATGTTGAAGATAAAATTATAAATCAAAGCTACAAAGATAAATTAGTAGTATACGAACGTTACTTAGACGACTTTAATAAAGAATTCAAGAAAAAATTTAAAATATAAATGGAGGTTAGTCATATATGTGGATGATTACTTCAATACTATTAGCTATAGTCTTACTCATTTCTATGGGTGTACAACACGAACAACGTAAGATGATAAAGGAACGTGATTATTATATTAACGCTTTGAGATATTATAATAATCATAATAGTAAAAGTAAGTAGTGGAGGTAGTAGATGAGTACTGCATATGATATTAAACCAGGAACATTCAAGTATATTGAATCAGAGATATATAATCTACACGAGAATAAGAAAGAGATTAACAGATTAAGACTAGAGATACTTAATCCAACTAAAGAGGTAGACACAAACATTGTGTACGGACCATTACAGAAAGGTGAGCCAGTAAGAACTACAGAACTAATGGCTACACGATTACTAACTAATAAGATGTTACGTAACTTAGAAGAAATGGTTGAAGCAGTGGAGTATGTGTATGAGCAACTACCTGAAGAACATAAGAAGGTTATACGATTGAAGTATTGGAACAAAGACCATAAGCTTAAGATGGATCAGATAGGTGAAGCATGTCATATGCATCGTAATACAGTAACAACAATAAGAAAGAACTATGTTAAAGCAGTAGCTATGCATGCAGGTATTAAATAAACATTGTGCAAAGATTGTGCAAAAGGCTTACAAATCTGTAGTAATATGATAGTATCAACAAATTATATTCTTAGTCATGAGGCACATCACTAACGTGGTGTGTCTTTTGTTATGCATAACAAAGGAGCAAGTCAATGGCACTGACTAAAGAGCAACGTCGTACGTTCTACAACTCAATGGCATGGCGAGACAAACGCAGTGAGGTCATGCAACGTGATCACTTCGAATGCCAACGATGTAAACGACTAGGTAAGGTCACTATAGATGAACTAGAGATAAAGAAGAATAACCGTAAGAAGATAAAGTTAGTAGTACATCATATTAAAGAACTAGCAGACCATCCAGAATATGCATTGGATAGTGACAACCTAGAAACGCTTTGTGTTGAGTGCCACAATGAAATTCATGACAGAAATTTTAAAACAAAATATAAAAATAAAATTCCAAAATGGAATGATGAAAAATGGTAAAAAACTTTTAACTTATATAAAATAAATGTTTAATTCTGTAATACCCCCCGGTCTAAAAGTTTTGGGAAGAAAACCGCGCGGGGAACCGGTGGTAGGGAATCTACTCCGCAGATTTAAATAAAAAATTTATACAAAAGGGGGTTAAAAAGTGAAAAATAAAGCCAAAATCAAGAATTATCTGCTTGAAAAGATAGAAAAAGACAATCCAGTTCAAGTCGAAAAAGTTGAGCGCTACTTAAATTTACTTACAATTTTCTACGATTTAGACAAAGATATTAAAGCAAAAGGCTTAATGGTTGAGACGGTTAATGCTTCACAAACATTCCTAAAACCTAATCCGGCTATTGCTGAGAAAAATAAAGTCAATACATCGCTAATTTCGATTGAAAAATCGTTAGGACTGAATAAGCAAAATGAAGATGAGCCATCACCAAGACGTGGTTTAGTATGATACGTAATAAGCACGTTGATGACTATATTAATCTTTGGAAAACAGGCAAAGTGCTTCTTAATAAAGAACGTATCTTGCTCATAGCTTATTTAGAAAAACACATTTTAAGTCGTGACGACCTATATTTTGATGAGGAACAAATTGAAAACTTCATCAAATTTACTGAAAAATGGTACTTCCCATTGCAATCATTCCAAAAATTCATAGTCCCTTTTGTATTTCTGTTCGAGAAAGAAGGTAACTTCTTATTCTACGAGCAGTTTTTTATTACGCTTGGACGTGGTGGAGGAAAAAACGGATTAATTACAGCTTTATCTAACTACTTCATAAGTTATCTTCACGGTGTGCCGAATTACGATATTTCAGTTGTAGCCAATTCGGAAGATCAAGCCAAAACGTCATTTGAAGAAGCCTACAATATGATTGAGCGTAATGAATTAGAAGATATGTTCTATTTAACTAAGCTAGTGATAACTGATACAGAAACAAAATCACGCTTTAGATTTAGAACATCTAACGCCGGAACAAAAGACGGTGGACGAGAAGGCTGTGTGATTTATGATGAGGTACACAGATATGAGGATAGTGAAACCGTTGATGTATTTAGTTCAGGGCTAGGTAAAGTTAAATGGCCTAGAGAATTTTTCATCGGTACAGATGGATATGTGCGTGAGGGCTTCTTAGACAAACTCAAAGAGCGTTCAATGTCTATTTTAAATGGTGAAACACCAGACGACCGATTATTCCCTTTCATCTGTAAATTAGATGATCCATTAGAGGTTGATAATCCAGAAATGTGGGAGAAAGCCAATCCAATGTTTAGTAAGCCTATGAGTGATTACGCACAAGGTTTATTTAGAAAGGTTAAAAACCAATACAATGAAATGTCATTCAGTCCGACGAAGCGTCAAGAGTTTATGACAAAGCGGATGAATCTACCTGAGGTTGATTTAGAGAAAGTTGTCGCACCATGGGAGGAAATTATAGCTACAAACCGACCGTTTCCAATTCTCGAAAGAAAACAATGTATAGGCGGTTTAGACTATGCAAGTATTAAAGACTTTGCAGCAGTAGGACTATTATTCCGTGATGGTGATGATTACATTTGGAAATCTCATTCCTTTGTACGTAAAGGCTTTTTAGATTCAGTGAAGTTGAAAGCACCTATCCACGATTGGGAAGAACAAGGTTTGTTAACAATTGTTGATGAGCCATCAATAGACCCTCTCCATATAGTGCTATGGTTCGACCGTATGCGTGAAACGTATGGACTAGAAAAAGTTATAGCCGATAACTTTAGAATGGATTTACTGAGACCTTTATTTGAAGATTATGGCATTGAAATTGAAGTAATTAAAAATCCTAGAGCAATCCAATCATTACTTGCACCTCGAATTGAAACCATGTTCGCTAATCATCATATTGTATTCGATGACAACCCACTTATGCGTTGGTACACAAATAACGTTGCAGTGAAGATAAAGCCAGATGGCAATAAAGAATATATTAAAAAAGATGAAGTGAGACGTAAGACAGATGGTTTTCAAGCGTTGGTGCATGCGTTATATAGAGCAGATGAGCTGTTAGAAGTTGATATGAATGATAGCTTAGATTTCTTAAACGCAATTAATTTTTAAGGGAGGAGGTAAAACATGGGCTTACTAGACAACATTCTTAGACGTAATAAAGAGCTAACTTGGATGTATGACCTAGATATGTTCGAAGATGATACAAAAAACGCATATTTGAAACGTACAACGTTACAAACGTGTATTGAGTTTATTGCAAGAACATTATCGCAAACTAATTTCAAAGTGACTCAAGATCATAAAGCTATAAAAGACGATACATTTTATAAGTTAAACGTTAGGCCTAATACCGATATGTCAGCAGCAGATTTTTGGCAAAGGGTAATATACAAATTAATTTATAATAATGAAGTTTTAATTGTCGTAAATGACACTAAAGATTTATTGATTGCTGATAGTTTTGAACGTGTTGAGTATGCTTTGTACCCTGACATTTTTAAAGGCGTCACGATTGGTGAGTATGAATTTGAACGTTCATTTTTGATGGATGATGTTATATATCTTACATACAACAACAATCAATTAAACACCTTTATAGAAGATATGTTCGGTGACTATGGTGAAATCTTTGGGCGTATGATAAAAGCACAAATGCGTAACTATCAAATTCGTGGTGTGCTTAAAATGGACACATCTAAGATAGGTAAAAAAGACGAACAAGAAAAAGTGCAAGAGTACGTTAATAAACTTCTTAAAGTATTTGAGGAAAATTCAGTCGCAGTGGCACCTTTAACTAATATGTTTGATTACACAGAGTCAAGTAATGCGAACAAAGGTAATTCGGCGCCATTCAGTGACATTACAAATCTTAAAAAGGCAATGATTGATGAAGTTGCTAAAATTCTTGGTATTCCACCGTCATTAATACATGGTGACATGGCTGATTTGGAAAATGCTATGGAGTCATACATTAAGTTTTGTATTAAACCTTTACTTAAGAAGATTGAGGACGAATTGAATGCGAAATTGATACCTAAAAACAAACTCTTAAAAGGTAAAAGAATTAAAGCAATCAGTATAGACAAGAAAGATCCTCTAGAAATGGCTGAAGCCATAGACAAGTTAGTGTCATCTAGCACATTTACACCAAACCAAGTGCTTATTTTGTTAGGTGAAGATCCATCAGATGACCCTAACATGGATAAATACTTTGTTACGAAAAACTATACCACTTCTAATAGTGAGAACGCTTTGAAAGGTGGTGAGACAAATGACGAAGATTAACGTAAAAGGCGCAATTATCCCAAATAATGATAAATGGGTGTATGATTTCTTAGGAATGGACGCAACTTCACCGAATGACGTTATTGATGCGCTACCTTCTGACAATGAAGATTTAGAAGTTATCATCAATAGTGGTGGCGGAGACGTTTACTCAGGTAGTGAAATCTATACAACATTAAAAGCGTACCCTGGAAAAGTGAACGTTAAAGTAGTAGGTGTTGCTGCAAGTGCTGCATCTGTGATTGCTATGGCTGGCGACCATGTAGAAATGAGCCCAACTGCTCAAATGATGATTCATAACGCATGGACTGTAGCAATTGGAGATAGTAACGGCATGAGCAAAGCTTCTGAAATGCTAAGCGGTACTAACAGAGGTATTGCAAACGCATATATTGCTAAAACAGGCTTATCAGAAGAAACTATCTTAAATCTAATGAATGAAGAAACTTGGTTAAATGCACAAGACGCAGTCGAAAAAGGTTTCGCAGATGCGAAAATGTTCGAAGAAAACACACCACAACTTGTTGCTAACTCAGGTCAGATGATTTCTGAAGATGCAAAAAATCGCATTTCATCACTTAAGGCGACAGCACCACAAGTTAATTTCGATGCGGATGAAATCGCAGAGAAACTATACAATTTAATGAATAAAGAAATTGACGAATCTAAAAAGCTTGAAAAGCACGAGGAGAAAACTCCATCGGCTAAAAATGGCTTTGGTAGATTCGTTTTTTAATTACAAAAAATAAGGAGGGTCATAATCAATGACTATTAATTTATCGGAAGACTTTAAGTCAGCTCGTCAAGAATTAATTAACTCAATTAAAAATGGCGAGTCAGAAGAAACACAAGCAAAATTATATGAAGGTATGCTTAACGAATTATTCGAAGAATCTAAAAAACAAGCGGCTCAAGAAGCGGAAAAAGTGGCATCATTAACTACTAATGATAAACAACTAAATGCTGCAGACCGTAAGTTCTATAATGAAATTAACAAAAATGTAGGGTATAAAGAGGAAACTTTAATCCCTGAAGAAACTATTGACCGTATTTTTGAGAATTTAACAACTGAACATCCACTTTTATCAGAAATTGGTCTTAAAAATGCAGGACTAAGATTAAAATTCTTAAAATCTGAAACATCAGGTACTGCAGTATGGGGTCAAATCTTTGGTGAAATTAAAGGTCAATTAGATGCTGCATTCAGCGATGAAACAGCTATCCAAAACAAATTGACAGCATTTGTTGTATTACCTAAAGACTTAGAAGACTTCGGGCCTGCATGGATTGAACGTTTTGTACGTTTACAAATCGAAGAAGCGTTCGCTGTTGCTTTAGAAGCTGCATTCTTAGCAGGTACAGGTAAAGAACAACCTATTGGATTAAATCGTCAAGTACAAGATGGTGTATCTGTAACTGGTGGTGTTTATCCAGTTAAAGAAGCGTTCTCTACTTTAACATTCAAAGATCCAGACACTACTGTAGCTGAGTTAACTCAAGTATTTAAATACCATTCTACAGATGAAAAAGGAAAATCAGTTGCAGTTAAAGGCAACGTTAACTTAGTTGTTAACCCTAGTGACGCATTTGATATTCAAGCTCAATACACACATTTAAACGCTCAAGGTGTTTATGTAACTGCATTACCTTTCAATTTAAATGTAATTGAGTCTGTAGCTCAAGAAGCAGGCCAAGTATTAACATTTGTTAAAGGTCGTTACGATGCTTACTTAGGTGGTGGAATTAACGTTAAGAAATTTGACCAAACTTTAGCTTTAGAAGATTTAGACTTATACACTGCTAAACAATTTGCTTATGGTAAAGCAAAAGATAATAAAGCAGCTGCAGTTCATAAATTAGATTTAGCTAACGCGCCAAAATCTTCAGCTACACCCAAGTAATCCCCAAAACGTTGACGTAACTGCTAACACAAGATCAGCAGTTGTCACTACGGAATAGGGGTGATGAAATGATAAGCGACGAAATCTTAGAACAATTTAAATCTCGTATGCATATCTTTCATTCAGCTGAAGATGAGAGATTAAAAAACGACTTAGATATGTCGTATTCAGTCTTAAAGAGAGACTACGGTGAGTTTGATATTAACACAAATGAGGAAGGTAAAGAGCTTGTGTTTGAACGTACAAGATACGTTTATAATGAACAGCTTCAATACTTCCTCAAAAACTTTTCTACTGAATTAAATAACTTCGGAATACAAAACATAGTGATGAAGGAGGACTATAACGATGGCGACGACGATTTATAAGCGTAAAAAACTACAGTCGGGAGATTTTCGTACGCCAGTACAATTCTTCACATATGTTAATGATGGCCCATATCCTGATGAAGTTGAAAAGGATGAGTTGTTTAAATGTTTTGCAGAAACGTACGCACCTTCTATGCGTGATAGTGAAGTTCTAGACGTAGCAAATAATGAGGTAGGGTTAACTATAGTTATACGTGATCCGTTACAAACTTATATACCTAGAGCTACACATAAAGTTAAAGTAGAAGATTACCGTTTAGAGCAAGATATTTATAACATTAAAGATATTCGACTTGATACTCCGGAAATAGGCTTCATTACTATGGTTCTAGGCACAACATGAGCGTAGAAATAAAAGGTGTGTCCGAAGTTTTAAAACAAATTGAGCGCCGATACGGAAGAGAAGCAATGCGTGAGAAAAGCGATAAAGCTTTAAACGAGGCTTCCGATTATTTTTTAAATACTTTAAAAAAAGAGTTTGAAAGTTTCAAAGATACCGGAGCTTCAATTGATGAGATGACAAAAACAAAGCCATATTCTAAAGGTTCTATCTATGATAGGGCTATTTTAATCGAGTGGGTCGGTCCAATGAACCGAAAAAACATAATACATTTAAATGAACATGGCTATACGAGAAATGGTAAGAAATACACGCCTAGAGGTTTCGCTGTTATAGCGAAGGCATTACAAGCGAGCCAATACAGGTATAGAGAGATAATTAAAAGGGAGTTGACCAGATAAAGTGAATATACTGAATATATTAAGAGAATTAATTGTGTCTGATGCTCAACTCAAGGAGATTATAGGCTCTAGAGTGTATTACTATGAAGTCCCTGAAACGTCAGATACTTCTAAACCGTTCGTAGTTTTGACACCTATCAATGATGATCCATCAAGCTTTGTTTCTGATAAGTATTTAAGCGAAAGCTATTTTGTACAAGTTGATGTAGAAACGTATAAACATCAAACTACGATTGATGTAACTAAGAGGATTAGGTATTTATTATTTCAAATGAATATGTACCAAACCTCAAGCCAATTGGACGATTATTTTAAAGAGACAAAACGATATGTCATGTCCCGACGATATAGGGGCATACCAAAAAATCAATTTTATAAAGGTGAGCGCATCTTTTAGATGTGCTTTTTTTATATCAAAAATTAGGAGGAATTTACATTATGGGTTCATATGTAGCAGGTTTTAAAAGATTACATGTCGGTGTATTCAATGACAAAGCGGATAAAGTAATTAGCAAACATATTTGGGAAGATGAAAACGGCGGTACAGTAAACATGAACGTAACAGGTTTAGCACCTGATATGGTTGATATGTTTGCTTCAAACAAACGTGTTTGGATGAAAAAACAAGGTACGAACGAAGTTAAATCTGATATTGAGCTATTCAATATTCCTAGTGAAGAATTAAACGCAGTATTAGGACGTTCAAAAGACAAAAACGGTACAGCATGGGTTGGTGAAGAAACTAGAGCACCATATGTTACTGTGATTGGTGAATCAGCAGACGGTATGACAGGTGAGCCAGTATACTGTGCATTAATGAAAGGTACTTTCAGTTTAGATTCTATGGAATTCAAAACTAAAGGTGAAAAAGAGGAACAACCAGAAACTACTAAATTAACTGGTGACTGGATGAACCGTAACATCGAAGTAGATGGAGACACTAAAGGTATTGTTTACGGATACCATGAAGGTAAACAAGGTGCAGATGAATTCATGAAAAAAGTATTCGTTGGTTTTGACGGATCAGTTTCAGCACCTTCAAATGTTAGCGCAACAGGTAACACAAATAGTGCTACAGTTACTTCAGAACAGTAAGGGTGATTTATATGTCTACTAAATTACAAGTATTTGATAAAGAAGGTAATGTTGTCGGAGAGGCAGAGTTAAATAAAGATGGTACGACTAAAGTATCGATTCATGACTTAGAGCCAGATACAACTTACCCTAAAGGCACTTTTAAAGTTGCACATGTTGAAAATAATGCACAATCAGAATTAATAGACGTACCAGAATTTAAAACTAAACCATCTAAAAGCAAATCGAAGGCACAGTAATACACTGTGTCTTTTTTATTTGATAAAAAGGAGAAATATTAATGATTAAATTTGAAATTAAAGACGCTAAAACTGGAAAAACTGAAAGCTATAAAAAAGATTTTGTAACTATGGGCGAAGCGGAAAAATTTTGGGATTTTATGGCTAAAGTTGAAAAAGAAAATGAAAAATCTAATCCAGATACTAAAAAAGTAAGAGGTATGGAACGTCAATTAGTTGTTGATTTCTTCGCAGATCAAGGCTTAACTGAAGAATCTATTTTAGAAAATATGAGCACAAAAACTTATTCAAAAGTTGTAAACGACTTGTTTCGAGAAGTGCAAGGCGAAGATGAATCAGATTCAGAAGATGCATCAGAAGAAGTGGGAAAGACAGAAGAATAATAACATCACAAGAAATTTTATCAAACATTAAAAAGATCCAACGTTTCTGTATGGAGCAATACGGATGGACGCTCACCGAAGTAAAAGAACAACCATACTTCCAATTGCTAGAAGTCTTACAAGATGAAGGAAACAAAGAGGAAGAAAAATCTGAAGCCGAACAAAAAGTATATACAGGCACAGACCTTAAATACTTATTCGGTGGATAGAAGGGAGGGCAAACATGGAGGAAAAGTTGCAAGGCTTAACCTTAGAGATGAAGCTTGATTCTTTAGGCGTACAAGAAGGAATGAAAGGATTAAAACGTCAATTGGGCGTTGTAAATAGCGAAATGAAAGCTAACCTTTCAGCTTTTGGTAAGTCTGAAAAGTCTATGGCTAAGTATGAAGCTCAAATAAAAGGTTTATCTAATCGTTTGGAAGTTCAAAAGCAGATGTTTAATCAAGCTGAAAGTGAACTTAAAAAACTTAATTCGGATTATAAAACAGCTCAAACTAGGATTAAAGGCGTAGAAAAAGCCTATCTTAATTTAGCCGAAGCGAATAAAAAAGATAAAGTAGCTTTAGATAAATCCAATCAAGCTTTGAAAGAAAACAATTCAGAGCTTAAAAAAGCAGAAAACCAATATAAGCGTACAAATCAGCGTCGTAATGAAGCGTGGCAAAAATTAAAACAACTTAGACAAGCAGAAAAAGATTTAAAAAATAATACTGAAGCGACCACATCTCAACTTAAACGTGCCAATGATGCTGTTCAAAAACAGGCAACTAAGCATAAAGAGCTAGTGCAAAGATATAAAGAAGAAGGCGCGCAAGTTCAAAAGCTTAGATCTCAAAATAAAGAATTATCGAATTCTAATGATAAAGTTAAGTCAACTTATGATAAAACGAATACAGAATTAAAACAAGCAGAGAATGAGTATAAACAACTAAACAACACGATTAAAAATCATAGTGCGAACTTAGCTAAAGCAGAAAAAGCAGTCAACAGTGAACGTACATCATTAAATAATTTAGAACGTTCTTTAGGTAAAGTTAAAGCGGATATGAGCGCGTTTAATAAAGAACAACTTATATCAAATAGCCATTTTACTAAAACAGCCAATCAAGCTGATAATGTAAGTAAGAAATTTGGTGTGATGGGTCAAAAGATGACTTCAGCAGGTCGCTCAATGACGGTTGGTGTGACAACGCCTTTAACTTTAGGTTTAGGTGCAGCAGTTAAGAAAAGTGCAGACTTTGAAGAACAAATGTCTAAAGTCGGTGCAGTTTCTCAAGCTAGTGGCAGACAACTAAAAGCGATGTCAGATGAAGCGGTCATGTTAGGTGCTAAAACATCAAAATCAGCCTCAGAAGTTGCTAAAGGTATGAATGAGCTTGCACAATTAGGTTTTAATGCAAACCAAGTTATGAAAGCTATGCCCGGTGTTATTAGTGCAGCAGAAGCAAGTGGTGCAGATATGGCGACTACAGCTCAAGTTATGGCATCATCTATTAATTCCTTTAACTTAAAAGCCGAAAACTCAGGACATGTTGCCGATGTATTAGCGACTGCTGCAAATGATAGTGCTGCAGATATTAACTATATGGGCGATGCACTTAAATATGCGGGTACGCCTGCACACTCATTAGGTATAAGCCTAGAAGATACGTCAGCCGCAATCGAAGTTATGTCAAATGCAGGTTTAGAAGGCTCTCAAGCTGGTACTGCATTACGTGCCTCTTTCATTAGGTTATCTAATCCTACTAAGAAATCTCAAAAAGCTATGGATGAGTTAGGTGTTTCTTTAACTAACTCTAAAGGTAAATTTGTTGGCATGCCTAAACTAATTGAGCAGTTTAGAGATGGCATGAAAGGAATGACTAAGGAACAAAAACTTGCTAACGTAGCTCAAATTGTAGGTACAGAGGCGGCAAGTGGTTTCTTAGCGTTAATTGATGCAGGACCTAATAAAATCAATAAGTATAGTAAGTCATTACAAAACTCAGACGGTGCAAGTGCAAAAGCTGCTAAACGAATGAGAGACAACTTAAAAGGTGCACTTGAACAATTAGGAGGAGCTTTTGAGTCTTTAGGTATTAAAATCGGTAGCGATTTAACTCCTGCAATTAGAGGAGCGGCAGGCTTCGTTCAGAAATTTACTGAAGGCTTTACAGCGTTACCTGGTTGGGTACGTAAATCAGCTATAGCCCTAACTATTTTAACCGCTACAATTGGGCCTATGTTAGTAGCTGGTGGTTTGCTAGCTGGTGCAGTATCTAAAGCCGCACAAGGCTATGCTTCTCTTAATAGACAAATGGCTATTAATACAGTTGAAACTAAATTAAACGCTAAAGCCAATACTCAAACTGCTGGATCATTAGCTTTATCAGGTAAAGCAAGTAAAGGTGCATCAGGTTGGTTTGGTAGACTTGGAGGCTCACTTTTAACAACGATTGATCGATTTGGTGGACTAGGCAGAGCAATTTCAGTAGGAATTAAATTTTTAGGTAAGTTAACTATTCCTTTAACTATTGCAACTACTATATTTGGCGTAGCTTATGAAAAAATGGACTGGTTCCGTAGAGGCTTTTCAGATATGGGAAAACTTGTTAATCAAGTAGGAGAAAGTATTGATTTTTCTTGGATTCCTAATATGGGTAAAGCATGGGACGATTTCAAAAATGACATGGCTAAAGGCTTACAAGATGGATTGTTATTTAAAGGTATTCATAAATTATTTAATGGAATACATTCCGCAGCATCTAAAGCCTCAGATAAGGTTAACGTGTTAGGTAAAGGTGTTTCTAAAGAAACTAAAAGCGCTTTAGGTACATACGTTAAATACTCAGATCAGTCGGATAAAATATTCGAACAAATTCGTTATAATCACGGTCAAATTACTAAGAAACAAGCAAATGAATTAATCTCTATTAATAAAAAAATGAGTTCAGAATTAATTAGTCAGCTTGAAAAGAGAAAAGCCAAAGAGCTTAAACTTGACCATGACGTGTTAGATGGATCTAAAGCGTTATCTGAAAAACGTAAACAAGCGATTTTGCAAAAAGCTACTGAAGAAGGCAACATCAGAATTAGAAAAGCTAAAGAATTAAATAAACGTATTGAGGCTCTAGAAGAAAAAGCAGCTAAAAACGGAAAGCTTTCTAAGTCAGAAACTAAAGAGTTACAACGTTTATATGAACAGCGTAACAACTTAGCTGTTAAGTCTTTATCTAAAGGCGAAAAAGAACAACAACGTATTATGTCGCGTATGTCGGCTAACCGTCGAGCAATGTCGATTAAAGAAGCTTCTGAGACAATCCAAGAATCAATTAAAGCTCGAAAGCAAGCTATTAAAGATGCGAAAAAGAAATATGATGCTAAAGTAGATGAGATTAATCAAATGGTTGGTCTATCTAAGAAAGAAAAGAATAAGCTACTTAATGAAGCACAGGACCAATACAACAAAGATGTTAAGAAAGCTAATGCGCATCATCGTACCACTTTAAACAATGTTAAAAAGTCTAATAAGAATGTAGAAAAAGAAATCAACCTGTCTAACGGTAAAGTAATGAGTGGTATGCAAAAATGGTTCCACGGCTTAACTGTTGATAGCAAAAAAGCTTGGGACAAGATGGGTAAAAATGCTCAACACTTCGGAAAACTCATGTCAGGTGCAGGAAAGTGGTTTAAAGGCTTAGGCAGTTCAGCATCTAAAGCATGGGGTAATGTGAATGCTACAATAGCTAAACATTCCAAATCATCTTACAATAGCGCTAAAAACTGGTTAGGCAAGACTACTAAAAATGCAGTTAGCAATTTCAAAGACGCTAGGAACAGTGCAGGTAAGCATTGGGGTAACATTAGCAGTACTATTTCTAGCAAAACAAAAACTGCTTATGGTCATGCTAAATCATGGCTAGGTAAAACAACTTCAAACGCAATCTCTAATTTTAAAAGTGCTAAAAATAGCGCAGGTAAACATTGGGGGTCAATGAGTAGTACGATTGCTAGTAAGTCTAAGCACATTTTTGGTTCTGTAAAAACTTGGTTTGGTAAAACATCAGGCAATGCTAGAGGAAATCTATCCAACATGTTAGGTAATGCACGTAAGTATTGGAATAGAATTTCAGATACATCATCAAGTAATTCCAAGTCAGTATTTAGAAGTACATCTAAATGGTTTGGTAATGCATTTAAAAGCTTAAAAGGCAACATGGGAAATATGTTAAGCAATGCAAGGTCTAGATGGAACAAAATTTCAGATACAGCTTGGTCTAATTCTAAATCAGTGTATAAAGGTACATCTAAATGGTTTGGGAACGCTTATAGTAGTTTGAAATCTTGGACTGGAAGCATGTATGACAAAGCTCATGATCGTTTTGACCGTATTTCATCAGACGCATGGTCAAATGCGAAATCTGTATATAAAGGCTTTAAAACTTGGTTAAGCAATACACTTAGTTGGATTAGAAGCGTAGGAAAAGATATGGGAGATGCTGCAGCAGATTTAGGTAAGTCTGTTGCCAATAAAGCGATAGCTGGATTAAACGGAATGATTGGTGGTATTAACAAGATTTCTAAAGCTATCACTGATAAGAACTTAATCAAACCTATTCCTACGTTGTCAACAGGTACTTATAGCGGGGCCTCAGTTGCGACTGACTCAAATGGTGGCGTATCTTCACCAACGTTAGCAGTTGTTAATGATAGAGGCTCAGGTAACGCTGCAGGCGGTGGCGTTCAAGAAGTCATTCATAGAGCTGATGGTAGTTTAGAAGCTCCTCAAGGTCGTAACACAATCGTTCACCTTAATAAAGGTGATGGCGTTATAAATGCTAGAGACACTAAGAAAATGCAGAATATGGGTATGATACCTCGATTTGCAGGTGGATCTAAAAAGAAAAACTGGTTAGAGAATATTACGGATAGTGCTAAAGATGTAGCGCAAAGTATGTTGAAAGGTGCTTCTAAAGGTACTAGTCATGCAAAAGACGTAGCCAAAGATAAAACTAAAAACGTTATAGATAAGGCCAAAGAAATCGGCACAGATGCCCTTGAAAGTGCTGAAGATGCTGCAATGGGTATATGGGGCGGTATTAAAGGCGTAACTAAAGACGTTGGAGAATTCTTAGAACATCCAGGCAAATTAGTGGATAAAGTGATGGACTTCATGAAGGTTAACTTCGGCCAAGGCGCTAACACTACAGTTACGATGGCTAAGCTATCATATGAAAAATTAAAAAAATCATTAGTAGATAAAGTAAAACAATGGTTTGAAGATTATGGTGGCGATGGTGACGGTGGATATATTAAATATCTAGACAATATTACTACACCTTATAGCCCTAATGGTCCGCCTCCGGGTTATGCATTCCATTGGGCTCATCCAGGTATCGACTTGCCTTACCATTATGAGAAAGTACAATCTACAACATCAGGTATTGCACGAACAAAAGATACAGGTAATGTAGGTTTCGGTCACCATATCGTAGTTGAAGGTAAACCATACGACGTTATTTATGGTCATTTAAGTAAATGGCTAGTTAAAAATGGTGAACATGTACATCCAGGTACGGTATTAGGTATCTCGGGTAGTACAGGTTCAAGTACAGGGCCTCACCTTCACTATGAAATGAATAAACACGGATTTGGTTCTATGACAGGCCATTCAATCGACCCAGTGAAATGGCTGAAAACACATAATGGTAGTAAAGGTGGCGGAAGTCGTGCAGCAAGTGCATGGCGACCTGAAGTCATCAAAGCTTTAAAAATGAATGGTTTACCGGCATCTAGTGCGTATGTAAATGCTTGGATTAGACAAATTCAATCTGAAAGTGGAGGGAATGCTGGAGCGCATCAAGGAGTAATTGACATCAATAGTGGAGGTAATGAGGCTCAAGGTTTAGTACAGGTTGTACCTAGCACATTTAGAGCTAATAAATTCCCAGGTCATGGCAATATCTTAAATGGTTTAGATAACTTACTCGCCGGAATAAGATATGCAAAAAGAACGTATGGCGGTAGAATGCTAAGCGTTATTGGTCATGGTCACGGTTATGAGAATGGCGGACTAGTTACTAAGCATCAAATAGCTGAAATTGGAGAAGGTAACAAACCAGAAATGGTTGTACCTCTAACAAAACGTAACAGAGCTGTTCAATTGATAGAACAAGCTATGCGTTATGTAGGAATGGATAGCAAATCTACAAATGTAACTGTTAACAACGATAATTCACTTATTGAAAAGCTATTAAGCCAAATGGTAGCAATGAGTGATAGAAATAACCGTTTAACAGAAGCTATTGTTGGGCTACTTAAACAACCAAGTAAAAGCACAGACCCAAGAACAGCAGAACAGTTATTATCTCAATTGCAAGGCGATCGTTACTCAAAAACAGCTTTTAATATGGGATTATAAAACGGAGGTAAAGAATGAATGAAAATAGATGGTTAAAAATCATTACTGATGAAGGTACAGTTAACATCAATGATATACTTCCTAACTTCCTATTTTTAGAAGCTAAAGCGTCATTTCCTACTTCAAATAACGACAATATAACTATTAAAGGTGTAGATGGAGAGCTTCCGGGCTCTGTTTCATTTGCACCTTTTAGTTTAGTTGTTAAATGTGGATATGATGGATTAGACCTCATTGACGCAGCTTTAGCAGAAAATAAATTAAGAAGTATATTCAACAAGAGAAAACCTTATTATGTTATAACTTCAGACAATCCAAACATTAAATATGCTGTCAAAAACCCTGACATTAGTCCAGATTACGGGGATTATATGGCAGTTAAGTTTGAATTGACTTTCTCAGTTTATAAAGGTTATTCTGAATCACTATATGCCACTGATAATTTTTCTTTATCTAATGGCAAATGGCAATTTGAGAGTGGTTTAGTGGTTGATGATTCAATTAAGTACAATCATACAACTTCAGGATTCAAAATTTATAATGGGTCGGACGATGTAATCAATCCGATTATGAGGCACCATCTCAATATATATTTAAATGTGGATGCGCCCAAAGGTTTTAAACTAACGAATACTACTACAGGCGATGTATTTGAATATACAAAACCTATTACTAGTAAGCAAACTTTAATATTGCAGGGTGTACATCCTATTTTAAATGGTCAGCGTGTTGGTATTGATACGAATTTCAATTTCTTAACACTTGCACCAGGCTATAACGAGATTGAAATTACAGGAAGTAACTTAGGTAAGACAAATTCTAAATGGGTATTTAATTATATTTATAGGTAGGTGAGAGAATGGATCATGTTGTTTTAAAAAACAAAGAAGGTACATATGCTGAAATCTTAAATGATATTGATTATAGTACCTTTAAATATGATTATGAAAAAAATAATGAACGTTCCCTCACCTTCACTATTTATAAAACTAATTTGAATGAGGATATATTCAATAATGTTAAAAATGAAATGTATGTAGTTTATCAGACTCAAACATATGTAATTAAGTCCACTGCAATTAAGTATGATGGCGTAATGATCTCAAATGAAGTCACTGCGAAACACATCTTTATGGAATTTCAAAACCATTATATTGATAAAGATGTAGACGATGAACAAATGAACTCAGACAATGAAGATTCAAATAACGATGAAGCTAAACCGACATACACTTTACAACAATACTTAGATTTTGGTTTCAAAGGGAATAAACTAGGTTTTACTTTTGTCATTAAAGGGACATTTAAAGAGCGTGTCGCAGTCGATGAGTTAGGTAATAAAAACGGTATGGAGTATTTAACTGAAGGGGCTGAATTGTTTGGTTATATCTACTATGCAGATAATAAAACGGTTTACATTCATGACGATGCAAGTTTTTATGAAATGTCAGACGAACCATTCATCTATCACTACAATACAGATGAGGTCAGCGCTACGATATCCACCTTAGATACTAAAACAGTTATTAAAGGTTATGGTAAAAAGAAAGAGAAGTCAGACACGAAAAACTATAATCCAATTAAGCCTAAAGACTTAACCTATTCAGGTACATTTGATAAATCAGGTACGTGGTCGACAACAACAGTTGGTGCTAGCTATTCGAAACAATTTGAGTGTAAGTGGGGTAATGAAACGCTAGTGTGGACACTTAAGAAAATGGCTAAAGGTGGTTTAGTTGATGTTTATCTAGATGATAAAAAGGTTGGTAGTTATGAGTGTTACAGTAAGTCGGCTCAATCAGAACAAATCACAATTAGTAAAAACTTAGCGAAAGGCACACATACCTTTAAAGTTGTGTTCACTGGTAAGAAATCAGGTGTGGATTATAAAAAGTCTAAACCGTGCATGTATGTAGGTACTGAAAAATCAACGGTACTTAACTTAACAGCAGTACTTAGTGGAAAGGACATGTATTACGCATATCAAGAGTACAAGTCTCCAAATTATGATATTTTCGGGGAAATGGTCGCTCCAACTGTGTTTGATGATACGGCACTAGACAATGATATGTTGCTTAAAAGTTTGAAAGCACAACTCAATGATCAACCAACAGTGGAGCTTGCAACAAACTATTTAGGTTTAGAACAAATCAAAGATAACAACATGATACGTTTCATACACAAGCCGTTAGGTTTCAATACAGATTTGAAAGTTGTGAAGCTATCGGCACCACATGCATATGTGAATGAATCAGTACAAGTTGAGTTTAGTAATGCAAGTAAAGATATCGTACAGATACAAAATCAAATTAATAGAAATATTAAAAATGTAAATAGCTTAGTTAAAAGTGGTGCTTTGAGTAAAGGTGCCACTATTTCTATGCCTAAAAACTATTCAGATATTGTGGGAGTGGTGCTATCAGATGACTGAGATTAATATTAGATACTTACAAGATAATGACGGAGATAGGTATTATCCCGTCACGCATGTTGACGCTATTGCAGGTACAAGTGTTGATGACTGGACTAAGTTCAACTTAGACAAACCAGCAACACAAAATACAGCTTTTAAAGATGAAACGCCACAAGGTTTTGATTGTTCATACAAGACACTTGAACTATTTGATTTGAAAGTGAAAAGTATTCGAATTAATGCAAGTAATGTAAAAGACGGTCAACTATTAACTACACTGTCAGATGATTTTGATTTACCGTTAACACCACAATCATTTTATGTACGTACGCCTAGCACAAGGCAAGCAGGTATTGTGACATTACGACCTGACGGCACACTATATTTCTACAATAAAGATTCAAATTGGACAACAACAGATTACATCTATTCACAATACACGTGGATTGAATAAGGAGTGAGGAAATGAAATTTAATTTTCCTATTGAATTAGGTGAAGTGTTCAGAAGATATACAATAGAGAATTTCAGAGAATTAAAGTATTACTTTGATGAAGCGAAACAAAAATTAATTGATCATCAGAAAACAGACAAACACGCGCACAATGCAAATCAGATTGATTATGTAACAGATTATTCGAACACAATTGATGAGGCTATTAAAAAACTTAAAGCTGAACATGACAATATGGTTATTGGTGCTAACGGTGACGGAATTGCAGAAGTTAAAAACTCACGTGTTACGACTGACGGAGTGGCAAAAGATTTACTTTCTCAACGTTTAGACGCTGATTTTAGTAAGTTAAGTAATAAAATTGAGGAAAATTATAACTTATTAAACACTAAAATTGAACGTATTGTTAATGTGAATGATTTCGGCGGTGATCCTACAGGTCAAACAGATTCAACACAAGCATTTGTTAAAGCTTTTGGTAAAGGTAACGTACACGTTCATATGACAGCAGGCACGTATGTTATTAAAGGCTTGAAACTTCCTAACAACACTATATTAAGTGGTGAAGGTAAGGGTATTACATTCTTAAGAATTGCAGATGACGCACCCGCTGAAACGATTGGTATCACTAACTTATATATGGACGGTACAGCTGAGAATATTGGTGTAGAAGATTTTACAATAGACGGTAATAAATTTAGACAAAATAAATCATTACAACCTGCAGGGGGCTCACGTTCTAGTAACATTCGTTTTGCAGGTGTTAAAGGTGGCTTTATGCGTCGCATTAAATCATACGATAGTTTATTACATTCATTTGATGTGACATATGCTAGCGATGATTATTATTACGCAGGTGACGGTGTAAGAGTGAAAGAAGCCTTAGAAAGTAAATATATTCATATCGATAACTGTGAAGCAACAGGTTTCGGTGATGATGGTATTACGACACACCATAGTAGATATTTATTACTTACAAATAACTATTCACATGATCCTACACCTGACAGTGGTAACCATAACGGTATGGAGATTGACGACGGATCACAACATGTCTTTGGTGCAAATAACAAAACAGAAAATTGTTTCGGTGGTTTAGAAATTAAAGCACATGAGCCGACAAGTGCTGCAAGTGATGTCGTATTTAATAACCATTTAGATATTAGAAGCATTAGAAGTTATAATATTCGTCATATCGGACACCATAAAGCGACAGACGCTAAATCTAAAACAGCTTACAACGTCACACTTAACAACTGTGTTGCTTTATATCCACAATACAATGGCGCATATGAAGGTGCTACACCACGTGCATTAGTTGTTTGTGCTTACCGTAATGTAAATATTAATAACTTCACAGCTATTGGAGATGGCAACTTCATGGCAGGTATGCCTGTGATTGTTGTTCAGTACAGAGCTGAAAACGTTAATTTAAACAATATTAATATTCGTGGCTTTAGTAATGCAATGGCTGATATTAAAATCTTCGGTGGTGCGAACAGACCTAAGAAAGTTACGATTAGCAATGTAAACATTGTTGAATCATCTAAAAATATCGGTATCGCAGGTGGCGGCGGTGTGTATGACACTAAAATCATCGGAGGTAACTTACAAGGTACAGGTACAGGTAACGCAATTGAGATGTACAACAACACAGCTGAGATTATCGGTGTGAACGCAGAAAACTATAATCGTGCGGCAGTGATTTCAGGAAAGGAATATTTCTATGTTCCATCTGTTCATAAAGGTGGCTTTACAGGTGGTGCAACGGGGAGTGCTGCAATTGCTCAACGTTCAGCAGTTATGGCGACAACTGGTAATAGTTTTGCAACAAGTAACCGTTCATGGTTATTAGGTGTTGGTGCGAATAGTACAGCTAGTGGCTCACGTTCAGGGATTATGAACTCTCTTGAAAGTATGACTAATCCATCAAACTATGTACAAACTATTGTAAACAGTCGAGGTGTGAAGTCATTAGGTAACTATCATTTCCAAATGGGCTATAACGCAGACGGCACACCAAAAGAATCAGCTACAACGATTGATATGGTGAGTACAAGCGGGAATATTAGAACTAAAGGGACTGTACAATCCGGTCAAAACTTTGGTGACTATGCCGAGTATTTTGAATCACAATCCGGACAACCTATCCCTACTGGTACAATTGTTACCTTAGACGGTCGTTACGTAAGAAAAGCACAAACAAATGATATTCCACTTGGTGTTGTTTCCGGTACAGCGGGCGTTGTATTAGGTGACCAAATGTTCCACCACAAAGATAAATATCTAAAAGATGAATTCGGCGTAACGCTCACACAATCTGAGGAACACACATGGGAAGATGACGAAGGTAACGTGTATTCCGAAGAAGTTGAACGCCCTATACCCAACCCTGACTTTAACGAAAACTATGATGAAGAAGAATACCTCTCTCGCTCTGAACGTCCAGAATGGAACATTATAGGGTTAATCGGACAAGTATTTATTCGTGTGGATGAAACAGTAAGCGCTAATGATTATATTAAACCTAACAATGGTGTAGGTACAAAAGATAATGTCAATGGCTTCTACAGAGTTATGCAAGTCACTACACCTTATTCACAAGAAAAAGGGTACGGAGTAGCAGTTTGTTACGTTCATCCAATTTCACTATTCAATAAAGGGAGTGTAGGCTAATGCAAGATGAAATCAAAAAGGTTGGGCGCTTAACGTTATATGACGAGCCTTATGAAAAGACGGTATCTGATTCAGGTATCGTCTTTTATAATCTTGATATTAATACGGCTGTACTAGAATTCACGATAAGCAAAAATAACTTCCCGTTACAAATCAGTGATGAGAACGTTGATACTTATGTGTATTTAGAAGGTACAGACCAAAACGGCAATAGTTATGGTCGACAATTAGATGTTGAGTATGTAGACCCATTTAAAGGATTGGTACGTTTAACTGTTCCAGATGATTACTTAAAAGCAGTCAACAACTCAACTGTTACAGGTCAAATGTACATTGGCGTGCATAAAGGAAATAGAGTGCCAGAAACGAAAGCAGACACAGCTGTATTGAATGAATTCAAGTTCACGGTTAAAGACGCATTGATCAATAGCGTTTCAGCTGTTACGAAAATTGAATATATTCGTATGTTTGATAAGTTGAAAGACGAAATTAAGCAACGTGTCAAAGATATTGAGGACGCTATCGCAAACGGCTCAGATTATGTGGCACAAATGAAAAACGTTTTAGCTGACGGGTTAAAACAAATCAACACAACTGTCACTCAAGCTAAAAAAGATGTGAACGACACAGCTACAAATGCGAATAATAGTATAACAACAACTAGTAATAACGCTGTTAACACCGTTACACAAGCAAGAGATGATGTGTTGAACGCCATTAAAAACAATCAAGTTGTTAAGACAGCCGATTTACCTAATCAGTTCAATGCACTTAAATGGCAGAAATTTCAATTGACTAATGATGATGGATCCATAGTAACAGTTAAAGATGTCGTTGATATGAATACATTGAATAATATAAGCAATACAGGTCCTTATTATTGTAGTAATTTAATTAACACCCCAGACGGAAGAAGTAAGTTTGGATATATAAATGTATATAATCAAGGCAGTTCAGCAGGATGGGCTATTTATAGAGAATACAACTCAAATGTCTTATATATTAATATGAAATATTTGAGTACTTGGCATGGTTGGTCTTTAGTAAACCCTGACTATAGTAAGACTTTAAATTGGCAAAAATATAAACTAACAAATGATGATGGGACGCTAACAAGTGTGAGTGGTTTAGATTTAAGTTCTACTACAGTTTTAAATAGTTTGAAGCCAGGAATGTATTATGGCAACAACTTTATTAATGCGCCTGTCCCTGCCGGTTTCTTAGAGGTAGTTTCAAGAGCAGACAACACTATCAAACGTATTGAGTTGAAGCCTTATAACACAAAAGATACTTACGTTATGACTTATACAAACTCAACGTGGTCGAGTTGGCAATTAATGAACGCACAACCTACATTTTCTGACACAGGTTGGTTACCTTTAGTGTTAAGTAACGGTGTTCAACCTTATTCAACTGGTTACACACCTCAATATAAGCTGGTTAATAACAACGGGGATGTAACTTTAAAATTCAAAGGCGCAGTTAAAAACATAACTACTAGTGGGGTAGCTATAGCAACGTTACCAAGTAATATAGCAAGTCAGGTGACGATGAATTCAGCGTTTGTACAGAACAGTTCAGTTAAAAGTGGTAATGCAACAATTGCCCGATGGAGTGTTACAACTTCAGGTGATCTAAGATTAGATGGAGTCAGTTTTTCAAATAGTTTAATGACTGCAGATGACTTTTATCCAATCAATGCAGTTATACCATTATAAAGGAGGCACACAGAATGGACTTTAAACAAGTATATCTTACAAACGGACAACCCTACTTAGCTTTTAAGGGTGAAGATGGAGAGTATCAATATCCAAAAGATGAATGGACTGAAACACCACCACCAGCTGGAGGATATCAGCCTATGCACTTTGATGGTAATAAATGGGTGTGTGCTACACGTGAAGAATGGTTGAAATCACAAAAGCCAGTAGAAGTTAAACCAGACGCTACATCTGAAACAATTGCACAATTACTCATGAATGATCTAGAGCATAACGCTAGATTAGAAATGTTAGAACAAGCGATTGCAGGCTTAACAAACCAATTACTTCAACAACAGGAGGAGATTACAAATGTACGTAACTCTTAAAAATTTATATATCATGAAATTATTTACTAAAGAAAAATTAGCAGAAACGGTTAAATACAACTGGATTACTGCAGACCAGTATAAAGATATTACAGGAGAAGAATATAAACGACCTCAAGCCTAACGCTTGGGGTTTTATTATTAAATAAAGTAGGTGGCATATGGATAAACAAAAAGATACAAAAGGACTTCTACTATTCGTTGCTATAGAAGGTATAGCAGGTTTAGGTTTCTCTAGAGGTTTCTTTTTTGCAAAAGAACAAGAAAATGTTTTAAGTGATAGTGATTTCTACTTAGCACTACATCACATCTTACCTATATGGATATGGGGCATTATTATGATGATAGTGAGTTTGATTTTAGGGTTGTCCGCTTACTTTATTCCTAAACATCATATCAATAATACATGTAACTGGTTATTGTTTATAGGTGGCTTTGGAAGTGCGTTTGTATATTTCTTAATGACCTCGGCTAGTATTTACCATGCAATCAATTGGCTTTCAACACTACAATTCACAATTTTTACAATTGTATGTGGAATAATCGGTTTCCTTGGGGGCGCAGATTTGTATGACCGAAAATAAGCACTTCGTCACTGAAGCAAAGTGGCAAGAATCAAGAGAAGAATTAATCGATAGAATAAACAATGTCGATTCTAAACATACAATTAATTATGGTAAGTTGAGTGAGAAAATAGCAGAGGGCAACGCATATCAGAAACAATCTTATGAGGTGCAAAAAGATACAAACCAACAAATGAAACAGTTGAACGAAACCAACGGTAAACAATGGGACGCAATCAAAGAAATAAAATTTGTGGTTAAAAACCATGAAGAAGATATTGAAGAAGTCAAAGGCTCGGTTAAAGAGAGACAAAAGAATAATACGAATATCACAATTGCATTAATCGGTGGAGGCGCAACGGTTATAAGTGCAGCTTTCGGTTTAGCAAAATTACTTTTTTAAGTCGGCGTATATACGTCGGCTTTTTAATTTATTAAAGGGAGATTATGGAAAATGAAAATAGATAACGGAACACTAGTAAGAACTATTTTATTAATACTAGCTTGGGTTAACCAAATTTTAGCTATGAATCACATTTCGCCTATTCCGGTTGATGAGATGACAATAAGTACTGTGATTACAGGCGTGTTCTCACTTTGGGCATGGTGGAAGAATAATAACTTTACTCATGCAGCTAAAAAAGGGCAAGAAAAAATACATGAAGTTAAAGCAGGGACAGAAAACACAAACGGCAAAGCACCTATAGGAGGTAACGAATAGTGACTAATAAAACAAGAGCACAAGCACATGCTTATTTAAGAAAGTTAAAAGGTTATTGGTGGGACTTCGACGGAGTATATGGTGCACAATGCTTCGATTTGGCAAACCAATATTGGTACTACGTTACTGGTCACGCACTGAGAGGTTTATATGCGAAAGATATACCATTTGCAAACAACTTTGACGGATATGCTAATGTGGTTAAAAACTATAGCTCATATGTACCTAAAAAAGGTACATTAGTTATTTTTCCTTATGAATACGGTAATGGTTCAGGGCATGTCGCAATTATTGAAAGTGCAACTCAAAACTATTTCTATAGTTTAGATCAAAACTGGTATGGGGGCGCTCAAAATAATCCACCAGAGGTAGCACAAACTATTTATCACGAATACCACAAGGATATGTATTTTATTGAGCCTTTATACGGAAAAGAAACTATTGTAAGTAAAACTAAAGCGAGAATGGTTAAACCTAAACCGATTAAGAACGTTAAAAAGAAAAAGATTATGATTGTTGCAGGGCATGGATACAATGATCCTGGAGCTGTTGGTAACGACACTAATGAACGTGACTTCATTAGAAAAAATATTGTTGATAACGTAGCAAATTATCTTAAAGACGCAGGACATACTGTAAAAATATACGGTAAAAAACAAGATATGTATCAAGATACGGCATATGGTCAACGTGTAGGTAATCACAAAGACTACGGTTTATATTGGGTAAAATCACAAGGCTATGATACTGTTGTTGAATTTCATTTAGACAGCGCAGGACCTAAAGCCACAGGCGGTCACACTATAATACCTGCAGGTTATCCGGCTAATACAATAGATAAAAACATTCAAAACGCACTAAAAGAAAGTATTGGAGTTATAAGAGGTATAACACAACGCAACGATTTATTAAACTGTAACGTTGCTAATGACATAGGTATTGACTATAGACTTGTCGAATTAGGTTTCATTACTTCAAATAAAGATATGAAGTATATTAAGAAAAATTTAAAACCTTTTACTAAATCAATAGCAAGCGCTATTAATGGTAAGCCAATTGGAGGCGCAAGTGCTGGTAAAGTTAAAAGTGTAAAAAAAACATGGGATTGGAAGGGTAGATTTTACCCGAATACAACAATTAAAGTCAGAAAAAAACCAAATGGTGAAATTGTGGAAAAAGGTTCTTGGTTGTACGGAAAAGATGATTGGGTAGATGTTGTTCAATTATACAAAGACACAAAGAAAAAGTTGTGGTGGGGTAAATTTAAATATCCTACTAACCCTAATGCTGGTTATTTTTATTGCGCTTTGGGTGAAATTACCGACAAACAAGAGCGAATAAAAAAAGAGGAGAAATTATACGGAAAGATAAAGTGGAAATAACTATATTAAGCGGGTTTATTATACAAGGGTAGTCCTAGCGACTGCCCTAAATTTTTGTTATATCTAAAGAGGAGACCTTTTCTCCATTCGAATTTATCTCATTAAATAATCTTTCTAGCCACGCTCTTTTTGAGCGTGGCTCTGCTATTTTTACTTGACAATATTTTTAACCACCCATTTAAAACTTGGGTGGTTATTTTTTATTTTGAAGTTTGTTTAGGTAAAAAGATAGAGAAAACGAGTGCAATGAAACTTATAATAAAAATAACTATAAATTGTAGTTTGAAGTTCGACAAGCCTTGTAAAAATATATTTAAAACAGGAGCGATTGCTGTTCCTAAAAATAGAATGAATGTATTCACTGATAGGAAAAAGCCTCGGTTTTCATTAACCAAAATTCCTACTTCGGAAATAGTAGTAGGAATTGCAAAAGCTACACCACTTACTATAATGACACTTAAAAAAACTAGCATTGCTAAATTTGTTAAAAACGGCATTAGAATTAAACATATAGAAATCATTACTAATGACATTATTATAAGATTTTTAACGCCAATCTTTTCACTAATTCTACCTGCTAATAATGCAATCAACATCCCCACAATACCAAACAGTCTAGCATTACTTTCTAACATATCGGAAGCGTCAACATCGCTTGAAGAAATATATCTATTAAAAACATCATACATGCTTATAAAAATTATCAATAAAGTTAAGGAAATTCCGTAACATAATAGTACATAAAGATTAGTTTTAAAACTCTTAAAGTTTTTTAAAAAATGAGTTACTTTAATGTCAGCATTTTTAATAGGACTTTCAGGAACATATTTATGGATAGAAATAGATAATAATACATAGAAAGCTGTCAACACAAAATAAACAACATGCCAATCAAAATAACTTATGATAAATTCACTTAAGTTTTGACCTATAATACCAGCTAACATAAAACTTATGCTTATAAAGCTAATAGCGGTAACACGTTTAGATATAGTATAAGTTTCAGTTACATATGTTATGGATATCGGAGAAAATGATGCTGCAAAAACCCCTTGAAACGCCCTTAGTAACAAAAGTAAAGTAAATGAATTAACAAAGCCTATTAAAAGACAAATGATAGTAAGACCAGCCAAGCTAAAAACAATAGTTTTTATACGTCCGAACTTTTCTGAAATTGTTCCATAGAACAGACAACTAATTGAATACATTACAGAGAAAACGACACCATTTAAAGCAGCAAAACCTTCAGTTACCTTAAACTCTTTAGAAAAAGTAGCAGTTAATGGAAGTGCAGTATACAAACTACACATTACTAGTATCCCTGAGAAAAAGAGAATAGTAGTAATTTTATTATAGCCAATTGTTTTTTCCATAAGAATTCTCCTTCCTATACATCATTATAAAACTCTATAAAATTTATGGACTCGGGTTCCTAAAAATTCATTTTATATAGTTTGGTATTAAGTTTAATAAATAAACACCTTTATTACAGCGTTCTAACTTTAAAATATATATAATTTAAAGTTGAATCCCCCCTCATTTATTATAATAGCTTCACTTTTTATGTATTGCCACGTGTCAAATACGTGTCAAAATAGTTATATTTTTTTAGATTTACTTATAAAATAAAATAGCCGAAACCCTTTATTTAAAGGCTTTTCGGCTATTTTAAAAAATTCTATAGCGTCCTGGGAGGGATTCGAACCCCCGACCGATGGCTTAGAAGGCCATTGCTCTATCCAGCTGAGCTACCAGGACATTTTTTAACACAAGAATTATTATATCTAAACAGGAGGCTTTTAGCAATAGCTGACTTATAAAAAATGTTTATATTTTTCACTATAGTAGTGCATTTTATCCTTAAATGTTAATTAATTGTAAAGATGCAAGGAATTTTTAACAATTAAATTGCAAACAATACAGTGACGAATGCCAAACTGTTGTGTAAACGTTTACATTCGACAGTTATGACCTTTAATTGCCGTCTTAAGAAAATATGAACAAATTGTGCCATATGGGCTTTATAGTATAAGTAACAAAACGATAGATAAACAAACAACACAAGTTCATTCATCGTTTTAAATTAATTAACTCACGCATTATTCTAATATACTATAAGGAGTGTTTGTAATGGAAAAATTATTCGACGCAATTAAAAATACTGTAGATGCTGGTATTAACCACGATTGGACTAAATTAGGTACAAGCATTGTAGATATCGTAGAAAATGGTGTTAACTTACTTACTAAAGTATTCGGTGGATAATAAATAAATTTAAATAAAGAAAGGGAGAAATTTTCATGACTAAATTAGCAGAAGCAATCTCAAATGCAGTAAAAGCAGGACAAGATCACGATTGGGCAAAATTAGGAACTAGCATCGTAGGAATCGCAGAAAACGGAATCAGCTTATTAGGTAAAGTATTCGGATTCTAAGTTAAACAAATTACAAATATTACAATAATCAATTACTAAAGGGAGAGATAAGAATGGAAAAATTAGCAGAAGCAATCGCAAATACAGTAAAAGCAGGACAAGACCACGATTGGTCAAAATTAGGAACTAGTATCGTTGGTATCGCTGAAAATGGTATTGGTTTATTAAGCAAAGTATTTGGCGGTTAATTTTCACACTAAATTATCAATCTTATTAAAAGTTAGGGAGAGATTTTCATGACAAAATTAGCAGACGCAATTGCAAATGCAGTTAAAGCAGGACAAGATCAAGACTGGGCAAAATTAGGTACAAGCATCGTAGGAATTGCAGAAAATGGAATCAGCTTATTAGGTAAAGTATTCGGATTCTAATTTTCTTAATATATAAATGGACCAGGGCAAGCGCTCTGGTCTTTTTTTTAATGTCAAAATATTTGATAATATGAAATGTATGAACTACTTTAATCATATTTGGACTAGGAGAATTAGTAATGACATATAAAAATATATTCTTAGATTTTGATGATACAATTGTAGATTTTTTTGATGCTGAGGAGAAGGCTTTTTATAATATGGCACATCAGTATCACCATTTTCCTAGTGAAAAAGATTTTCTACATTTTCGAAAGGTCAATCAAGCGCATTGGGAAGCTTTTCAACAAAATAAATTAACTAAAGAACAAGTTTTATCACACAGATTCATCAATTATTTTAAAGACTATCAAATTGAAGTTAATGGTAAAGAAGCTGATGAAATATTTCGAGACGAATTAGCCAAAGCACCTTTAAAATTTTTTGATCATACTATTCAAACAATCGAACAGCTTCAACACAATCACTGTTTATATATTGTTACTAATGGAGTGACAATAACGCAGCAGCGTCGAATTGCACAGACAAATTTTAATGAGATATTTGATGGGATTTTTATTTCGGAACAAACAGGTTATCAAAAACCTATGCCTGAGTTTTTTGATTACATTTTCGAAAAAATCGGAGAAAATGAAAGGGAACAATCAATAATAGTTGGGGATTCATTGACTTCTGATATTATGGGAGGATTAAATGCAAATATTGCAACGTGTTGGTTTAATAAACGGAATAAAATAAATCAAACTGATATTCAACCACATTATGAAATAAGTGATTTATCAGAACTTATCGATATAGTTGAATAATAAATGAGAAAATGAAAATTAATTTCTTTCCGACAAAAAATGATAGCGTAAGATTATTACACATAAATAATAGCCCATAAAGTGAGTGTATTTAAAAGTTCATTTTAAGGGCTATTTTTGTAATAATGCGTTATTTATCAATTAATAATAAGACATTTTTATTCAGTTTTTTAATGACATTTGAACAAAGAATTTAAATTACAATGTTCACTTTAATCAAAGGCATAGTTATAATTACGGTTTCCAAATTAAAATATCATGACCTTCTGGATTTTTAGCTTCTACATCTTCAAAACCTTGTTTCAAGAAATAATCCTTTGAATTATTACGCGCAATTGCTTTAATTGGTTTGTCTTTTTCCTTAGCGAAGTCGATGAGTTTTTTAGCATAACCGCGACCTTGGTATTTCTCTAATACTTCTAATTTCCATAATAAAATATAGTCTTCGCAATCTGGGAAATAGGTTTCTTCAACTTCACCTTTATCAAGCAATGCCATTCTTGCTGCTAATTTATCTCCGACAAAGATACCATAAAAAGGTGAGTCAGAACTTGCGTCAATCATTTGTCCTTTTAACTCTTCAACCATATAAAGATCTTTATTTCCGAACTCTCTAAAATCTTCGAAAAGTTCGTCTGTTTTATAATTGATCTCTAAATGTTTTACCTCACTCATATTTTAATCCCCCTTTGTTTCTTTTCTTTATTATACCCTATTTTAAAGGTAAGTTTCATTTATTTAAAATAATAGAAATTTTAAGTTTTAATAAGTGTTTATATAAATTCTTTTAAGCCGTTAAATTGTCATCAAAGCGCTTAGTCTTTATACTATATGAGTAATAGTGCTACTGAAGGAGTAAAAACATGAATTGCAATGTAATAAAGTTAAATGAAGATAATCAGTTTATCAATAAAATAAAAAACGGCGATTCTCAAATCACACGATTTTTCGAATACGATGCAAGTAAGAAAGATAGCTTTGCAAGAAGATTAGCGACGCCAAATAATGGAAGAGAAGCAGAGTTAGCCCAAGTCATAGAATCTTATATGAATGATTTGGATTTAACAAAACAACAAATTGAGAACATAGATGCCTTGGCAAATGGTGCGAAAGTAGTCATTGGTGGACAACAAGCAGGATTGTTTGGTGGTCCTTTGTATACTTTTCATAAAATATTTTCAATCGTAACGCTGTGTAATGAATTGTCAGAACAATATCATAAACAAATTGTTCCTGTTTTTTGGATTGCTGGAGAGGATCATGATTTTGATGAAGTGAATCATACCTATGTATTCAATGATAAAAAAGCCTCTCTTAATAAAATCAAATATCATACTATGACTCCACCTGAAAGTAATGTCTCTCGTTTTACTCCTGATAAAGATGCTTTGATTGATGCGTTAGATAGCTTTTTTAAAGAATTAAAGGAGACGACGCATAGTTTAGAAGTATATGAAATGTGCAAGAACATAATTCATCGCTATAATAACTGGACCGATATTTTCAAAGGCCTTTTACATGAGGTGTTTAAAGAATATGGCGTTCTGTTTATAGATGCACAATATACAGATTTAAGACGTATGGAAAGACCAATTCTTAAGGAAATGTTAGAACAGCACGACGAGTTAGATCAAGCTTTTCGTGAGACACAAAACAATACAGAAGCGCAAGGTTTAACTCCTATGATTCAAACTGAGACAAATACTCATTTATTCATTCACGAAGATAACATGAGACAGTTGCTAACTTATAAAAATGGGAAGTTTATTACAAGTAAATCTGAAAATAGTTACTCAAAAGAAGAATTATTAGAAATCATTGATAATGAACCTGAAAGAATATCTAATAATGTAGTAACACGTCCTATAATGGAAGAATGGTTGTTTAATACAGTGGCATTTATTGGTGGACCAAGTGAAATTAAGTATTGGGCCGAACTTAAAGAAGTTTTTCAACTTTTAAAAGTCGAAATGCCAATAGTATTACCAAGATTAAGAATAAGTTATATGTATGAAAGAACTGAGAAATTGCTCTCTCAATATGATTTAACTACCGAAACAATTATTTCAAACGGTGTGGAGAATGATAGACAACGATTTGTACGTGAACAAGCTTCTAATGAACTTATTTCACAAGTGGAAGAAATGAAAGTTCAACAACAGCAACTTACAGATAAACTCAAATTACAAGTTGCTGGAAACCATGATAATGAAATGCTAATTGAAAAGAATAATGAAATTCATCAAAAACAATACGATTACTTATTAAAACGGTATTTGCTAAATGTAGAAAGAGAAAATGATATTAGCATGCGTCAATTTAGAGAAATTAATGAAGTTCTCCATCCAATGGGTGGATTACAAGAAAGAATTTGGAATTCATTACAAATTATGAATGATTTTGGGAAAAATGTGTTCTGTCCCTCCACCTATCCACCACTTCATTACACTTTTGATCATATTATTATAAAACCTTGATATAACGGCGTTTAAGCCCATTTTATCTTTTCGATAAAATGGGCTTTTTTGTGTTTGATCAAATAATTTGAACTATTTTTGCATAATTAGTGGAGGATAGTGGGGAGATGTGGTAAATTATAAATAAGGTGAGGTGATAAAAAATGTTCATGGGAGAATACGATCATCAATTAGATACAAAAGGACGTATGATTATACCGTCCAAGTTTCGTTATGACTTAAATGAACGTTTTATTATCACTAGAGGCCTTGATAAATGCTTGTTTGGATACACGCTTGAAGAATGGCAACAAATTGAAGAGAAGATGAAGACCTTACCTATGACTAAAAAAGATGCACGTAAATTTATGCGTATGTTCTTCTCTGGTGCTGTTGAAGTTGAACTAGATAAGCAAGGGCGTATTAACATTCCTCAAAATTTAAGGAAATACGCTAATTTAACCAAAGAATGTACAGTAATTGGGGTTTCAAATCGTATTGAGATTTGGGACAGAGAAACTTGGAACGATTTCTATGAAGAATCTGAAGATAGTTTCGAAGATATTGCTGAAGATTTAATAGATTTTGATTTTTAAATGGAGGAATTAAAGTGTTTCATCACGTCAGCGTTATGTTAAACGAAACCATTGATTATTTAAATATAAAAGAAGATGGTGTGTATGTTGATTGTACGCTTGGTGGTGCAGGGCACGCCCTTTATTTACTTAATCAATTAAATGATGAAGGTAGACTTATAGCGATTGATCAAGATTTAACAGCCATAGAAAATGCAAAGGAAGTTTTAAAAGAACATTTGCACAAAGTCACTTTTGTTCATAACAACTTTCGAGAATTAACGAATATTTTAAAAGAACTCAACATTGAAAAGGTAGATGGCATCTATTATGACCTCGGTGTTTCGAGTCCACAATTAGATGTCCCTGAAAGAGGATTTAGTTATCATCATGATGCGAAATTAGACATGCGTATGGATCAAACTCAATCATTATCTGCATACGAAGTAGTGAATGAATGGTCCTACGAAGCATTAGTTAAGATTTTTTATCGTTATGGAGAAGAGAAGTTCTCAAAGCAAATTGCTAGAAGAATTGAAGCGAATCGTGAACAACAACCGATTGAGACGACTTTACAACTTGTCGATATCATCAAAGAAGGCATACCCGCGAAAGCAAGACGTAAAGGCGGTCATCCTGCTAAGAGAGTTTTTCAAGCAATTCGAATAGCTGTTAACGATGAATTATCCGCGTTTGAAGATTCAATTGAACAAGCAATTGAAAATGTAAAGGTGAACGGAAGAATTTCGGTCATCACGTTCCATTCATTGGAAGATCGCTTATGTAAGCAAATCTTTCAAGAGTACGAAAAAGGACCGGAAGTTCCGAGAGGATTACCAATTATTCCTGAAGCATACTCGCCGAAATTAAAACGTGTAAATCGCAAACCGATAACCGCTACTGAAGAAGATTTAGACGAAAACAATCGTGCGCGTAGTGCAAAACTACGTGTTGCAGAAATTTTAAAATAAGGAGTAATTGAAATGGCTGTAGAAAAAATTTATCAACCCTATGATGAAGCAACACAAACCAGTATCCCACAAAGACAACCGCAATCTCGTCCTGAGAAACAAACAGTCAAAAGAAAAGTGGTTGTACAATTAACTAGATTCGAAAAAGTTTTATACATAACACTTATTACTGTAATTGCCATGATTAGTATATATATGCTATCTTTAAAAATGGATGCGTACGACACGCGAGGAAAAATTGCAGATTTAGATCAAAAAATAGAGAAACAATCTAGTGAAAACAGCGCATTAAAATCTGAAATCAAGAAAAACTCTTCTTATGAACGCATTTACGATAAGGCTAAAAAACAAGGTATGAGCCTACAGAACGACAATGTAAAGGTAGTGCGTAATAATGGCGAAGCGAAAAATTAAAATTAAAAAAAAAAAAATAGGGGCAGTCCTACTAGTTGGTTTATTCGGACTGCTCTTTTTTATATTGGTTTTAAGGTTCTCATACATTATGATTACTGGTCATTCTAATGGTCAGGATTTAGTGATGAAGGCAAATGAAAAGTATTTAGTAAAAAATTCGGAACAACCAGAACGAGGAAAGATATATGACCGAAATGGTAAAGTTCTAGCCGAAGATGTCGAAAGATACAAGGTAGTAGCAGTCGTGGATAAAAAGGCGAGTCAGAATAGTAAAAAACCACGTCATGTCGTTGATAAAAAGAAAACAGCAAAACAATTATCTAAAGTTATAGATATGAAACCTAGTGAAATTGAAAAACGTTTAAATCAGAAAAAAGCCTTCCAAGTGGAATTCGGTCAAAAAGGTACAAATCTGACTTATCAAGATAAAGAAAAAATTGAAAAAATGGATATGCCTGGTATTTCACTATATCCAGAGACAGAACGTTTCTATCCTAATGGCAATTTTGCTTCCCATTTAATTGGAATGGCACAAAAAGATCCAGACACTGGCCAATTAAACGGAGCATTAGGTGTTGAAAAGATTTTCAATAGTTATTTAAACGGTACACAAGGCGCACTTAAATATATTCAAGATATTTGGGGTTATATTGCTCCTAATACTAAAAAGGAACAACAACCTAAGCGTGGAGATGACGTTCATTTAACACTTGATTCTAATATTCAAGTCTTCGTCGAAGAAGCGCTCGATGGTATGGTAGAAAAATATGCTCCTAAAGACTTATTCGCTGTAGTGATGGATGCAAAAACAGGAGAAATTCTCGCTTACAGTCAGCGTCCTACTTTTAATCCAGAAACAGGAAAAGACTTTGGTAAAAAGTGGGCAAATGACTTATATCAAAACACGTATGAACCTGGTTCAACATTTAAAACATACGGTTTAGCTGCAGCAATTCAAGAAGGTAAGTTTAAACCAGATGAAAAATATAAGTCAGGACATCGAGACATCATGGGCTCCGAGATTTCAGACTGGAATAAAACAGGTTGGGGTAGAATCCCAATGTCACTAGGATTTACTTATTCATCCAATACATTGATGATGCACTTACAAGACTTAGTAGGCGCAGATAAAATGAAATCTTGGTATGAACGCTTTGGATTTGGTAAAAAAACAGGTGGAATGTTTGATGGCGAAGCAGCTGGGCATATTGGTTGGTCTAATGAATTGCAACAAAAAACAACTGCATTTGGACAATCTACGACAGTAACGCCGGTACAAATGATTCAAGCGCAATCAGCTTTCTTTAATAAAGGAAATATGCTAAAACCTTGGTTTGTTAGTAGTATTGACAACCCTGTCACTAAGAAAAATTACTATAGTGGGGAAAAACAATATGCAGGTAAACCAGTGACTGCAGATACAGCCAAAAAAGTAGAAAACGAACTTGATAAAGTTGTTAACAGTAAACAAAGTCATGCAATGAATTATCGTGTTAAAGGCTATGATATTGAGGGTAAAACAGGTACAGCACAAGTGGCCGATTCAAATGGTGGAGGTTACGTTAAAGGTGAAAATCCATACTTTGTAAGCTTTATCGGTGATGCACCTAAGAAGAACCCGAAAGTCATTGTTTATGCTGGTATGAGTTTAGCTCAGAAAAATGATGAAGAAGCTTATGAAATGGGTGTAAGTAAAGCATTTAAACCAATCATGGAGAATACACTTAAGTATCTAAATGTTGGTAAATCAAGCGACTCTACATCAAAAGCAGATTACAGCAAGGTACCGAATGTTGAAGGTCAAGAAATGCAAAAAGCAGAGGATAGCTTGAATGCTCAATCGCTTAAACCAGTTACAATCGGTAGTGGCAAACAAATTAAAGCGCAATCTGTAAAAGCAGGCACTAAAATATTGCCACACAGTAAAGTATTATTACTCACTGATGGTGATGTAACAATGCCTGATATGACAGGTTGGACTAAGGAAGATGTGTTAGCATTCGAAGACCTGACCCACATCAAAGTTTCAACTAAAGGTAATGGTTTCGTTACAAATCAAAATGTAACTAAAGGTCAAACATTGAAAAGTAAAGACAAAATTGAAGTAACTTTATCAGCAGACAAGACAGATGAAAACGATGACGAGTCTGACGATACGGGTTCTGATAAACAATCAAAATCTGACGATAAATCATCAGATAAGCATAAATCAGACTCATCTTCAAAATCAGATTCAAAGAATAGTTCAAGTTCTGACTCTAAAAAAGACTCCAATAGCAATTCAAATAATAAATCAAGTTCCAATGACGATAGTTAATGGAACTGAGTAAACAAATGAGGTTGGGATTATCATTTTAGGGATTAACTTAGAAATGGTCCCAACCTTATTTATTAATATTTTAAGTTTTATATGAAAACAAAGAGAAAACTGATAAACTATTAAAGGTTATTTACAATCAAACGAGTAAAAATTAGAAAGTGAAGAAAAGGAGATTCATATGTTCTTTATATATGCGATCATCGCACTACTCATAACATTTATATTAGTTCCAGTGCTTATTCCAACTTTAAAAAGAATGAAGTTTGGACAAAGCATTAGAGAAGAAGGTCCACAAAGCCACATGAAAAAAACAGGAACACCTACGATGGGTGGGCTTACATTTTTAATTAGTATCATTATTACTTCTGTGATTGCGATTATTTTTGTTGATAAATCAAATCCAATCATCTTGTTATTATTTGTTACTATAGGCTTTGGATTAATCGGATTCATTGATGATTACATTATTGTAGTTAAAAAGAACAACCAAGGTTTAACAAGTAAACAAAAATTCTTAGCTCAAATAATAATTGCAGTTATTTTCTTTGTATTAAGTGACGTATTTCATTTAATCAATTTTACTACAAATTTACATATTCCATTTTCTAACTTCGATATCCCATTATCATTTGCCTATGTCTTATTCATTGTCTTCTGGCAAGTTGGATTTTCAAATGCGGTGAATTTAACTGATGGATTAGACGGATTAGCTACAGGATTATCTATTATAGGATTTGCAATGTATGCGATTATGAGTTTTATTCTTGATTCACCAGCTATTGGTATATTCTGTATTATCATGGTGTTTGCTTTATTAGGATTCCTTCCTTATAACTTAAATCCTGCAAAGGTATTTATGGGTGATACAGGTAGTTTAGCTTTAGGTGGTATCTTTGCTACCATTTCAATCATGCTTAATCAAGAGCTGTCACTTATATTTATCGGTTTAGTTTTCGTTATTGAAACCTTATCAGTGATGTTACAAGTTGCTTCTTATAAATTAACTAAAAAGCGCATTTTCAAAATGAGTCCAATTCACCATCATTTCGAATTAAGTGGTTGGGGAGAATGGAAAGTTGTAACTGTATTTTGGACGGTAGGTTTAATTTCAGGATTAATCGGATTATGGATTGGAGTGCATTAGAATGCTAAATTACACAGAATTAGAAAATAAAAATGTTCTAGTAGTAGGATTAGCTAAAAGTGGATATGAAGCAGCAAAAATATTAGCTAAATTAGGTGCGAATGTCATCGTGAATGATGGCAAGGATCTTTCACAGGATGCACACGCTAAAGATCTCGAATCAATGGGCATCGAAGTTGTAAGCGGCGGACATCCTTTATCTTTGCTAGATAATAATCCAATTATTGTTAAGAATCCTGGTATACCTTACACTGTTTCAATTATCGACGAAGCTGTACGTAGAGGATTAAAAATATTAACTGAAGTAGAATTAAGTTATCTTATATCAGAAGCGCCAATTATTGCAGTAACTGGTACAAATGGTAAGACAACTGTCACGTCACTTATCGGTGATATGTTTAAAAAAAGTGTATTAACAGGTCGTCTATCTGGAAATATTGGATATGTTGCTTCTAAAGTCGCTCAAGAGGCTCGTCCTGATGAATATTTAATTACAGAGCTTTCTTCTTTCCAATTATTAGGGATTGAAAAGTATAAACCTCACATTGCAATTATTACTAATATTTACTCAGCACATCTCGATTATCATGAAACATTAGAGAACTATCAAAACGCGAAGAAACAAATTTATAAAAACCAAACTAAAGATGATTACTTAATTTGCAATTATCATCAAAGACATTTAATTGAGTCAGAAAATCTTAAGGCGAAAACCATGTATTTTTCTACTCAGCAAGAAGTGGACGGTATTTATATTAAAGACGGATTCATTGTATATAATGGCATTCGTATCATAAATGTTAAAGATTTAGTTTTACCAGGCGAGCACAACTTAGAAAATATTTTGGCTGCAGTATTAGCTGCCATTTTGGCAGGCGTACCAGTTAAAGCCATCGTTGATAGTCTGACAACTTTCTCAGGAATTGATCATAGACTTCAATACATTGGTACAAATCGTACGAATAAATACTACAATGATTCCAAAGCAACTAATACTTTAGCTACACAATTTGCTTTAAATTCATTTAAACAACCTATTATATGGTTATGTGGTGGATTAGATAGAGGCAATGACTTTGATGAGTTAATTCCATATATGAATAACGTTCGTATTATGGTTGTTTTTGGCGAAACTCAGGAAAAGTTTGCTAAACTAGGTAATAGCCAAGGTAAATACGTAATCAAAGCTACAGACGTTGAAGATGCTGTTGATAAGATTCAAGAAGTAATTGAACCAAATGATGTGGTGTTACTATCACCAGCTTGTGCAAGTTGGGATCAATATAATACATTTGAAGAACGTGGTGAGAAATTTATCGAAAGATTCCGAGCACACTTGCCATCTTATTAAGGAGTGTGAATGCTCATGGATGAAAAAAATAAACATAGTAATGATAAAGTGTCGCGTATAGAAGATTTCACTTCACATCAAAGAGAAGAAAACGATAACGATGATTTAGGGCTTTTCAGAAGAAATAAAGACTTTCGAAATCGTAAAAGAAAACGTTTCGGCGATAAAGTGAACGAAGAGGAATTGGCAAATCATGAACATCAAAGAGAGGACGATACTCAAGATAAGCATTTAGAACGAAATGTTGAGAATAGTTCAAATCAAGATTCACCTCATGATGCCTTAGATAAAAGTAATGATACTAAACAAGATGAGACGATCGATGTGGATAGTGATGACAATCTCAATGAATCACAAGCACATAACGACAATCTTGAAGAGAAGAACGAGACTGATCAACAAGAAGATAAAGAGGCTTCTTCTGATAGCGATAATGAACTCAAATCAACTGAGGACAATGCGCAAGATAAAAAAGAGGATAAAAAGAAAGGTTTGCTTGGCTCATTACCGTTTATAAATAAAAATAAGCGTTCGTCAGGTAATAAAGATCAACAGGTCGAGCCTAATAGACCTATGACGCTTGAAGAAAAAAGAGCGTTACGTCGACAACGACATAAGAGGATTCAATATACAATTATTACGCTATTAGTACTATTGATTGTTATTTTCTTACTATATATGTTCACACCACTGAGCAAGATTTCAAATGTGAATGTAAAGGGTAATAATAACGTGAGTACTAGTAAAATTAATAAAGAACTTCATGTTACTTCTCATTCTAGAATGTATACGTTTAGTAAACGTAAAGCAATTAATAATTTAAAGAAAAACCCTTTAATCAAAGACGTAGAAATTCATAAACAATTACCTAATACTTTAAATGTTAAAGTGACAGAGTATCAGGTAGTCGGTTTAGAAAAAAACAAAGATAATTATGTGCCAATCATCGAAGACGGTAAAGAATTAAAAGACTATAGTGATGATGTTTCACACGATGGTCCAATCATTGACGGTTTCAAAGGCAACAAAAAAACAAATATGATTAAAGCTTTATCTGAAATGTCTCCAGAAGTTAGGAGCATGATTGCTGAAGTAAGCTATGCCCCAGCAAAGAATAAGCAAAATAGAATAAAGATTTTTACAAAGGATGATATTCAAGTTGTAGGAGATATTACAACAATTGCTAATAAAATGAAATATTATCCGCAGATGTCTCAATCGCTAAGTAGAGACGATTCTGGTAACCTTAAAACGGATGGATACATTGATTTATCAGTAGGTGCATCATTTATTCCTTATGGAGGTTCATCAGGAGCTGAATCAGAAACTGATCAGAATGTAACAAAATCGACACAACAAGAAAGTGAAGCAAAAGAAGAGTTACAAAGTGTATTGAATAAAATTAATAAACAATCAAAAGATAATAATTAAAAAAATTCGGTAATAGTATGTGTTTATAGTTCACAAGCTATTCAACGTATTGTAAACTAAACATAGTGTATTTTAATAGTAATTTGTCAGGAGGTGCCTATCTATGGAGGAACATTACTATGTAAGTATAGATATAGGTTCATCAAGTGTAAAAACAATAGTAGGCGAAAAATTTCACAATGGAATAAATGTGATAGGTACAGGACAAACCTACACTAGCGGTATCAAAAATGGTCTGATTGACGATTTCGATATTGCGAGACAAGCAATTAAAGATACGATTAAGAAGGCTTCAATTGCCTCAGGTGTAGATATAAAAGAAGTATTCTTGAAGTTACCTATCATTGGTACCGAAGTATACGATGAATCAAATGAAATTGAATTTTATGAAGATACTGAAATTAATGGAACACACATCGAAACGGTGTTAGATGGTATCCGTGATAAAAATGATGTAGCTGAGACAGAAGTTATCAATGTCTTTCCTATCCGATTCGTGGTAGATAAAGATAATGAAGTTTCAGACCCTAAAGAATTAATTGCAAGACACTCTTTAAAAGTAGATGCAGGCGTGATAGCCATTCAAAAATCTATTTTAATCAATATGATTAAATGTGTTGAAGCATGTGGTGTTGACGTATTAGATGTTTACTCTGATGCTTATAACTATGGATCTATTTTGACAGCTACTGAAAAAGAGTTAGGCGCATGTGTCATCGATATTGGTGAAGATTTAACTCAAATCGCATTTTATGAACGTGGCGAATTAGTAGATGCAGATTCTATTGAAATGGCTGGACGTGATATTACAGATGATATTGCTCAAGGCTTAAATACTACATATGATACTGCCGAGAAGATTAAACATCAATATGGTCATGCTTTCTATGACTCAGCTTCAGAGCAGGATGTATTTTCAGTAGACCAAATTGATAGTGAAGAACATGTTCAATATACTCAAAAGGACTTAAGCGATTTTATTGAGCAACGCGTTGAAGACATATTCTTTGAAGTATTCGATGTTCTTCAAGAACTTGGTTTAACAAAAGTAAATGGCGGATTTATTGTGACAGGTGGCTCTGCTAACCTACTTGGAGTAAAAGAATTATTACAAGATATGGTAAGTGAAAAAGTTAGAATTCATACACCTTCACAAATGGGAATTAGAAAACCTGAATTCTCTTCTGCAATTTCAACAATTTCTAGTAGTATCGCTTTTGACGAGTTATTAGATTATGTTACAATTAGTTATCATGATAATGAAGAATTTGAAGAGGAAGTTATCGAGTCTAATGATAAAGATAACGAATCTAAATCAAGCGGTTTTGATTGGTTTAAACGTAAATCAAATAAGAAAGATACTTATGAGGAAGAGCCTGAAGCACCTCATGAAGAAACATACGAAGACCGCGTAAATCAACACGAAGATGAACATCATCAATCAGAAGGTAAAGAAAAAGAAGAAGGTAAATTTAAAAAATTAATGAAATCTCTATTTGAATGATTATTGGCCATTAAGACTAGGAGGAAATTTAAATGTTAGAATTTGAACAAGGATTTAATCATTTAGCTACATTGAAAGTCATCGGTGTAGGTGGCGGCGGTAACAACGCTGTTAATCGTATGATTGACCATGGTATGAATAACGTTGAGTTTATCGCAATCAATACAGACGGACAAGCTTTAAACTTATCTAAAGCAGAATCAAAAATCCAAATCGGTGAAAAATTGACACGTGGTCTTGGTGCAGGTGCTAACCCTGAAATTGGTAAAAAAGCAGCTGAAGAATCTCGTGAACAAATTGAAGATGCTATCCAAGGTGCAGATATGGTATTCGTAACTGCTGGTATGGGTGGCGGTACTGGTACTGGTGCAGCTCCTGTTGTTGCTAAAATTGCTAAAGAGATGGGTGCTTTAACTGTAGGTGTTGTTACTCGTCCATTCGGCTTCGAAGGTCGTAAGCGTCAAACACAAGCAGCAGCTGGTGTTGAAGCTATGAAAGCAGCAGTAGATACATTAATCGTTATCCCTAATGATCGTTTATTAGATATCGTTGATAAATCAACACCTATGATGGAAGCATTCAAAGAAGCAGATAACGTATTACGTCAAGGTGTACAAGGTATCTCAGATTTAATCGCAGTATCTGGTGAAGTGAACTTAGACTTTGCTGACGTTAAGACAATTATGTCAAATCAAGGTTCTGCATTAATGGGTATCGGTGTATCTTCTGGTGAAAATAGAGCAGTAGAAGCAGCTAAAAAAGCAATCTCTTCTCCATTATTAGAAACTTCAATTGTTGGTGCACAAGGTGTGCTAATGAATATTACAGGTGGAGAATCACTTTCATTATTCGAAGCTCAAGAAGCAGCGGATATTGTTCAAGATGCAGCTGATGAAGATGTAAACATGATTTTTGGTACAGTTATTAATCCTGAACTACAAGATGAAATTGTTGTTACAGTGATTGCAACAGGCTTTGAAGATAAACCTTCTTCTCAAGGTCGTAAGTCTACAAGCACTGGTTTCGGTTCAAGCGTGAACAGTGGTTCTACAAGCCAAAGTCACTCTACACCGAAAGAGGATTCATTTGCTACAAATTCTTCTAGCTCACAAGCTTCAGAAGGTGTAAGCGAAAGAAGTCATACTACTAAAGATGACGATATTCCTAGCTTTATTAGAAATAGAGAAGAAAGACGTTCTAGAAGAACTAGACGTTAATATATACTTAACAACTCACTTAAAAAGCCATCAGTTAAATGTCTGATGGCTTTTTAGTTTGTGCTTTTTACTTTTTACAAATTTGAAGAAGGTTAGCAAATAATATTTGTTTAAATAGTGAGTAAGATGTCATCCTTTAAAAATAAGTAAACTCATACATATACTTGCAGTTTAAATGTAAGAATAGATGATATATAATAGTTTTATAATATACTTTATTGTGATGATGACTAGCAATCTTTTAAATTACATTCTCGTATGGTGGTGAAACATGATGGTGGAAAGATTTATAAAGAAAGAACATTATTTAGATTATGACGTAAAACATTCACAAAATATTAAGTTAGGTTTCACAACAAGAGAGAATGGTTTAAGTCTTTATCCTGAATATGCGTTTAATATGGCAAGATATGTTGATGACAATCAAGATAATATTACCGAGCATCAAAAGATGCTAGCTAGTGACATTGGTTTCGATAGAGAAAACTGGGTATTTCCTATACAAACTCATGAAAATAAAGTCGCTAAAATCACACAAGATCATAAAGGGGTAAATATTAAAGCGTTAACTGATAACTTATATGGTATAGACGGTATATATACCTATGAACCGAATATATTATTAACGATGTGTTATGCAGATTGTGTGCCAGTATATTTCTATAGTGAAAGTCATGGATATGTGGGTTTAGCTCATGCAGGATGGCGAGGTACGTATGGTGAAATTGTCAAAGAGATGGTAAAAAGAATCGACTTTGACCTTAAAGATTTACAGGTTGTCATCGGACCATCAACGTCTAATACATACGAAATTAATGATGACATTAAAAGTAAATTTGAAACGCTAACGATTGATACCTCAAAATATATTGATACTCGTGATAAAAATAGACATGGAATTGATTTGAAAAAAGCGAATGCATTGTTACTCGAAGAAGCTGGTGTGCCTTCTGAGAATATTTATATTACCAATTATGCTACTTCGGAGAACTTAGAACTATTTTTCTCTTATAGAGTTGAAAAGGGAAACACTGGGCGTATGTTAGCATTTATAGGACGAAAGTAAAGTGAGGTGGAACTCAAATGAGTGTCAAACAGAATTTAAACAAAATTGAAGAAGAAATTAGCAATCATATTGAAAAAAATTCCATTTCAGCACAACCTCACGTGATTGCTGTGACAAAGTATGTTACAATAGAGCGAGCTAAAGAAGCTTATCAAGCAGGCATTAGACACTTTGGTGAAAATAGATTAGAAGGCTTCAAAGAGAAGAAAGCAGCATTACCTGATGACGCTATTTTTCACTTTATTGGCTCTTTACAATCTAGGAAAGTCAAAGACGTCATCAATGAAGTTGATTATTTTCATGCATTGGATCGCCTAAGTTTAGCTAAGGAGATTAATAAAAGAGCAAATCATGTCATATCTTGCTTTGTGCAAGTGAATGTTTCTGGGGAAGAATCAAAACATGGTATCGCTTTAGACGAAGTTAATGAATTTTTAAATGAATTAAAAGATTATGAGAACATCAAAATTGTTGGTTTAATGACTATGGCACCACTAACAGATGATGCTTCGTACATTAAATCAATATTTCACGATTTAAGACATAAAAAAGAAGAAATTCAACAATTCAATTTAGAACATGCACCATGTACTGAATTATCGATGGGAATGAGTAATGACTATCAAATCGCAGTTGAAGAAGGTGCAACCTTTGTCAGAATTGGGACTAAACTTGTAGGAGAAGAGGAGTGAGCCCCTTGGCTTTGAAGGATTTATTTAATGGATTTTTTGTAGTAGAAGATGAAGAAGAAGTAGAAGCGCCAGAAGAACGTGAATCTGCTAGATCACGCGAGCGTGCTCAAGATCGTGATGTGGAGTCGCGCAATGAAAATACGACACCAGCACAAACACAAAATAATATAAGTAGACAAAATGCGATTAAATCTGTACCACAAAAGAGTACAAACAGACAAAATGCTACATCTGAGGAAAGGAATTATCGTATGAATAATAATTCAAAGAGTAATTCTCGTAACGTTGTCACTATGAACCAATCGTCTCAAAGTTATTCAACGCAGGAAAGTTCAAAAATGTGCTTATTTGAACCACGCGTTTTTTCAGATACTCAAGATATCGCTGATGAGTTGAAAAATAGACGTGCTACATTAGTTAATTTACAACGTATTGATAAAGTATCTGCAAAACGTATTATTGACTTCTTAAGTGGTACAGTCTATGCCATTGGTGGAGATATCCAACGCGTAGGTACTGATATTTTCTTATGTACACCTGATAACGTGGAAGTTGCTGGAAGCATAACTGATCATATCGAAAGCATGGAGCAACATTACGAATAAGGAGTTAAATTATGGATATCGGTTTGCTTAGTACAATATTCCGATTTATTTTATTCTTAGTACAAGTTTATTATATAGGAATGATTGTTTATTTCTTCACTTCTTGGGTTCCTAGTATCAGAGAATCTAAAGTTGGAGAATTTTTAGGGAAGATTTATGAACCCTTCCTAGAACCTTTCAGAAAAGTTATTCCACCCATTGGATTTATAGATATTTCTTCAATTGCGGCAATCATTGTATTAGTTTTATTCCAACGTGGATTATTAATGATCTTTAATATCATTCTTACACATATGGCTTAACTTGAAGCGTCTTCTAATATAATATACATGTAGTAAACGAGGCAAAGTATACAACAACTTTGACCTCGTTTTTATCATGTACATGTTTGAACATTTCAAATTATATATGTAATCAATCCGTTTCAGAAAAATAATAGAACGGTAGGAGGTGTTTGTCATCGATATATATCAACACTTTAGAAATGAAGAGCAAGAATTAATTGATCAATTGATGGATAAATGCGAACAAGCGGATAGTCATTATGCACCGGTGCTTACAGCATTTTTAGATCCGAGAGGGCAATATATATTAGAAGTAATTGTAGGAAGTTATGAAGATTTAAATGTGACTTATAACGGGGGACCACATGCTGAAAGAAAACGTGCTATCATTGCACCTTCCTATTATGAACCACAAGAAGAAGATTATGAAATTTCGCTCCTTCAAATAGATTATCCAGAGAAGTTTGTGAATATACAACATCAACACGTACTTGGAACATTAATGTCATTGGGGATTGAAAGAGATCAACTTGGTGATATTATGATAGGTGATGAGATACAATTTATTTTGACAAAGCGTTTAGAATCTTATATCATGTTTGAACTAACGCGTATCAAAGGCGCCACAGTTAAACTTAATTCTATTCCTATAAAAGATATGATACAATCAGAAGAGAATTGGAAAATTCAAAGCGCTACTGTGAGTGCGTTGAGATTAGATGTTGTATTAAAAGACATGATACGTAAATCTCGAAATATAGCGAAACAATTAATCGAAAAGAAAAGAGTCAAAGTGAATCACACGATTGTAGATACACCTGACTTTCAATTAGAGAAGAATGATTTACTTTCTATCCAAGGATTTGGTAGAGCCCAAATCACAGAAATTGGTGGAAGAACTAAAAAAGATAAATTACACATTACCTATCAAACATTATTTAAATAGTATAGTGATGAAACAAGGAGGATATCACATGCCTTTCACACCAAGTGAGATTAAGAATAAAGAGTTTACACGAGTGAAGAACGGTTTAGAACCTACTGAAGTGGCAAATTACTTAGATCAATTAAGCAATGAAATTGAACGCCTTAAAGAAGATAAAAAGCAACTTGAAAAAGTAGTTGAAGACAGAGATACAAATATTAAATCTTATCAAGATGTTCACCAATCTGTAAGTGATGCTTTAATTCAAGCACAAAAAGTAGGAGAAGAAACTAAACTTGCAGCGACTAAAGATGCTGAAGCAACACTAGCTAAAGCACAAGTTCAAGCTGATAAAATTGTGAATGAAGCTATTGAAAAAGCACGTCGTCTTTCATTCCAAACGGAAGACATGAAACGTCAATCTAAAGTGTTTAGATCTCGTTTCCGCATGTTAGTGGAAGCACAACTTGATTTACTTAAGAGTGAAGATTGGGATTATTTATTAAATTATGATTTAGATGCTGAACAAGTGACTTTAGAAGATATTCATCATTTAAATGATAATGATTTAACACCTGAAGAACGTGCAATGAAAAATAGTCAATCAGATGCGCAAGTTAATCATAATGAATCAACATCTGAATCAGCAAATGCTTCAGATTCTCAATCAACATCATCAAATTCAACTTCAAACAACCAATAATGGATTTGAGGCAAGGTTGATAGGTAACAGGATAGTTTTTATAAAAAAGATGCATGTTCAGTTGCCTTGTTAACTTATTTGTTATAAAAATGCATTTTCTAAATAACAATTTATTGATATGATATAGAAAGACAGACGCGTAAGAAGCAGTTAACATATTCCAGCGAGTTAGGAAATGGTGAGAGCCTAACATCATGTTTGTTTCTTATATCACTGGCTTTTATTTTTAATATGCTTTAAGAGAGAACTCTAAGTTGAGTTAAACAGGGTGGTACCGCGGTTAAGCCGTCCCTGTTGATTGAACTTAGAGTTCTTTTTTTATCATAAGAAGGAGTGAACAGAATGAATTACAAAGATACTTTATTAATGCCCAAAACTGACTTTCCAATGAGAGGTGGTTTGCCTAATAAAGAACCTCAAATTCAGGAAAAATGGGATGCTGAAGATCAATATCAAAAAGCATTAGAAAAGAACAAAGGAAATCAATCTTATATTCTACATGATGGCCCACCATACGCTAATGGTAGTTTACATATGGGACATGCACTTAACAAAATTATTAAAGATTTTATCGTGCGTTATAAAACGATGCAAGGTTTTTATGCACCATATGTTCCAGGATGGGATACACACGGTTTACCTATTGAACAAGCCTTAACTAAAAAGGGTGTAGATCGTAAAAAAATGTCTATTGCTGAATTCAGAGAAAAATGTAAAGAATTCGCACTTAAACAAGTTGATATTCAAAAGAAAGATTTCAAACGCTTAGGTGTGCGTGGTGATTTTAATAATCCTTATATTACACTCACTCCTGAATATGAAGCGGCACAAATTAGATTATTCGGTGAAATGGCAGATAAAGGTTTAATTTATAAAGGTAAAAAACCTGTATATTGGTCACCTTCAAGTGAATCTTCATTAGCAGAAGCGGAGATTGAATATCATGATAAACGTTCTGCATCAATTTATGTAGCGTTTGACGTTAAAGATGATAAAGGTGTCGTAGATCCAGATGCTAAGTTCATTATTTGGACAACTACGCCATGGACAATTCCATCAAATGTTGCCATTACAGTTCATCCAGAACTTAAATACGGTCAATACAATGTTAATGGACAAAAATACATTATTGCGGAAGCATTATCTGAAACAGTAGCAGAAGCTTTAGAATGGGATAAAGAATCTATTCAACTTGAAAAGGAATTTACAGGTAAAGAATTAGAATATGTAGAAGCACAACATCCATTCTTAGATCGTGTGTCACTTGTTATCAATGGTGATCATGTCACAACTGATGCAGGTACAGGTTGTGTTCATACTGCACCTGGACACGGGGAAGATGACTACATTGTTGGTCAAAAATATGAATTGCCAGTGATTAGTCCATTAGACGACAAAGGAGTATTTACTGAAGAAGGCGGACAATTTGAAGGTATGTTCTATGATAAAGCCAATAAAGCTGTCACTGACCTTTTAACTGAAAAGGGCGCACTGCTTAAATTGAACTTTATTACTCATAGTTACCCACATGATTGGCGTACTAAAAAACCTGTCATCTTTAGAGCAACACCACAATGGTTTGCTTCAATTAGTAAAGTAAGACAAGATATTCTTGATGCGATTGAAGATACTGATTTCAAAGTCGATTGGGGTAAAACACGTATCTATAATATGATTCGTGACCGTGGTGAATGGGTAATTTCTCGTCAACGTGTATGGGGTGTTCCATTACCAGTATTCTATGCTGAAAATGGAGACATCATCATGACGAAAGAAACAGTCAATCATATTGCTGATTTATTCGCAGAACATGGTTCAAACATCTGGTTTGAAAGAGAAGCAAAAGATTTATTACCTGAAGGATTTACGCATCCAGGTAGTCCAAATGGTGAATTTACTAAAGAAACAGATATCATGGACGTATGGTTTGACTCTGGTTCATCTCACCGTGGCGTGCTAGAAAATCGTCCTGAATTAAGCTTCCCAGCTGACTTATACTTTGAAGGTAGTGACCAATATCGTGGTTGGTTTAACTCTTCAATCACTACTGCAGTTGCAACAAGAGGTCAAGCACCATATAAATTCTTATTATCTCACGGTTTCGTAATGGACGGAGAAGGTAAGAAAATGAGTAAATCACTTGGTAACGTTATCGTTCCAGACCAAGTAGTAAAACAAAAAGGTGCAGATATTGCGCGATTATGGGTAAGTAGTACAGATTATTTAGCTGACGTACGTATCTCTGATGAGATTTTAAAACAAACATCTGACGTATATCGTAAAATCAGAAATACATTAAGATTTATGCTAGGTAATATTAATGACTATAACCCTGAAACTGATCGTATTCCTGAAAATGATTTATTAGACGTAGACCGTTATTTACTTAATCGTTTACGTGAATTTACTGCAAGTACAATCAATAATTATGAGAATTTCGATTACTTAAATATCTATCAAGAAGTTCAAAACTTCATTAACGTTGAATTAAGTAACTTCTACTTAGATTATGGTAAAGACATCCTTTATATTGAGAAAAAAGATTCTCACAAACGTCGCAGCATGCAAACAGTGTTATATCAAATTTTAGTTGATATGACTAAATTACTCGCTCCAATCTTAGTACACACTGCTGAGGAAGTATGGTCACATACGCCTCATGTTAAAGAAGAAAGCGTTCATTTAGCTGACATGCCAGAAGTGGTTGACGTTGATAAAACGTTACTTGATAAATGGAATACTTTGATGGATTTACGTGACGATGTAAACCGTGCGCTAGAACAAGCGCGTAATGAGAAAGTGATTGGTAAATCACTAGAAGCTAAAGTTATTATCGGTAACAACGAATCCTTTAAAGCTACAGAATTCTTACAAGAATTTAATGATCTTCAACAATTATTCATTGTCTCTCAAGTAGAAGTTGTTGATACAGTTGAAAATGGCACTTCATACAAATATGGTGACATTCGTATTGAACATGCTGAAGGTGAAAAATGTGAAAGATGTTGGAACTATAGCGAAGAATTAGGTTCCGTAGGCGAACTTGATCACCTTTGCCCACGTTGCCAAGAAGTAGTTAAAACGTTAGTTTAGTATTCCTAATTTGATAGGTTATTGTTCAAAAATAAGGGCACAAACGCTGTGATATAGGCGTTTGTGTCTTTTTTATGAGTTGATATATTGAAATTTTTCAAGGAATCAGTTCGGGTTGGCTCCTACGTTTGAGCGTCTATAGAGTCTGTTATTAAAATTGAACCTCACAATAAACGAATGATTAATTTTTTATTTTGTATACTTTGCAACCTCTTATTATTTGAACATTTTCTTTAATACTTATATCGTGAAAGAAAACCAATAATTAATTTTACTAAATATTAAAGAATAAAATGTTTGAAGGAGGTTAAAATGAAAAAAATATTTAAAATTTTAGGACTTGTAGTAATTGTTTTAATAATTGTTGTAATATTAGTTGGTATAGGAATACATATGTATAAAAAACATGAAGAACACGAAGAAAACAAGCTTAATCAAAGAGTTCATCGTATCTTTAAACATAAAGGTTGGGAAGAAAAAATTAAAAAAGAAGAAAACATTCATACATTTAATACTGGATATAATGATTTAGAGGTCACTTTTAAAGATGAACCTTATAACACATATACTTATTCTCTTGACGAAGGAAATAGAGTGACGGGAGATGCTGTTTTAAAAGATAAATATGATAAAAAACCGAAACATTATAAAAAAGAATATGAGTTAAAATAAATGCAAATAGCCGATGAGGTTGGGACTTCAAAAATAATTTTTGATAAAATGTATTTTTGTCCTACGCTCATTGGCTTCTTTTTTATAGTTGGTCAAAGATTCTATGACAAAGAATATTAGATCTATTTTATTGACAATACAAAGTCATCTAAGTGAATCTCTTAATTTCAAATTCTCTAACATTTCAAAAATCTTTTAAACAAAATATTTTAAAGCAAAAATTTGAATTTATGTGTAATTTTAGGCATAATATTAAAAATATGATAATAGTGAAGTCATTGTTTTACATATAAAGAGTGATTGGAAATTGAGAGGATAGTAGGATGTTTCATAGTAAAGATGCACATTTTGTTAATGGTGTAACAATAAATATAAAAGATAAGCAAGTGATTAAGGCATTTTATGAAGAAGTTTTAGGATTTAATCTTGTTAACGAATCTATGACGACTGTTCAATATGAAGTTGGCCATGCGAATCAATATATTACATTTAATGAAATTCATAATGGAAGAGAACCTTTAATGTCTGAAGCTGGGCTGTTTCATATAGGAATCTTGTTACCAGAGCTATCTTCATTAGCTGATTTATTAGTACAATTAAGTGATTTTGAAATACCTGTAAATGGTGGGGAGCAAAGTGTAGGTACAGCATTGTTTATTGAAGATCCAGAGGGTAATTCATTAAAATTTTATGTTGATCATGATTTTGAATTTTGGAATTATGATGAAGACCACAGAGTGAAAATGGATATTATTCCTGTCAATGTGCCTAGATTATTAAAAGAAGTTTCTGACGAAGGATGGCAAGGTATACCAGATGAGGCCAAATTAGGCTCCTTGCATCTCAAGACGATTAGAATTTCAGAAATTAAATCATACTATCTTAATTATTTTGGTTTAGAGGAATCAGCATACATGGATGATTATTCTCTATTTTTAGCTTCAAATCATTACTATAATCACTTAGCAATGAATCAATGGTTATCTGGGACAAAACGCGTAGATAATGAGAATACTTACGGTTTGGCGATGATAGATTTCCATTATCCAGAAACTACACACAAGGATTTAAAAGGGCCAGATGGTTTATATTTCAGATTTAATCGCATCACAGAACAATGAATATAAGCACTGAAATCATAGGCTTCCCTGATAACTTTATCCATGAAAAGGTGGGACGACAAAATTAATTTTTCTGAATTATATTTCTGGCCCATTACCTTTTTTTATACCATTGAGTAGGATATAATATTAGGTGTTGTCAAAAAGGGACGTTGTATTGAATGGAGGCACATGAATGAAAAAGAAATATTATATTGGAATCTCACTTCTTATAGCAATTTTAATCATTATTTTTGACCAGGTTTCAAAATGGATCATAGCTACTTCAATGAAAATAGGTGATTCCTATGAAGTTATTCCTCATTTTTTAAATATTACTTCACATAGAAACAACGGAGCTGCTTGGGGAATCTTGAGTGGTAAAATGGGATTTTTTTACATTATCACTTTAGTTATTTTAGTCGTTCTCGTGCTGTTTTATATTAAAGAAGCTAAATATAATTTATTTATGCAAGTTGCAATTAGTTTATTATTTGCAGGTGCATTAGGTAACTTTATCGATCGCGTTTTTAATGGTGAGGTTGTCGATTTTATAGATACATATATTTTTGGATATGATTTTCCTATTTTTAATATAGCAGATTCTAGTTTAACGATAGGTGTGATTTTTGTCATTATTGCACTATTGAAAGATACCACTAAAAAGGGATAAGGAGGTTCACACTTGGAAACATATGAATTTAAGATTACCGATGAAAGTCAAGTCGGTCAACGTATAGATAAACTATTATCTGAAATGAATGATGAGTGGTCACGTAGTCAACTTCAAGATTGGATTAAAGAAGATTTAGTTAAAGTAAATGATAAAGTGATTAAATCCAATTATAAAGTTAAATTGAATGATCATATTATTGTCACGGAAAAGGAAGTCGTAGAAGCGGATATTCAACCAGAAGATTTAAACTTAGATATCTATTATGAAGACGAAGACGTGGCGATTGTGTATAAACCTAAAGGGATGGTAGTTCATCCTTCACCAGGTCATTACACAGGTACATTGGTAAACGGTTTGATGTATCAAATTAAAGATTTATCAGGAATTAATGGTGAAATTCGTCCAGGTATTGTGCATCGAATTGATAAAGATACATCAGGTTTATTAATGGTTGCTAAGAATGATATTGCGCATCGTGGTTTAGTTGAGCAACTCATGGATAAAACTGTTAAACGTAAATATACAGCTTTAGTACATGGGAATATTCCGCATGACTATGGTACTGTAGATGCACCAATAGGTCGAAATAAAAATGATCGTCAAGCAATGGCTATTGTAGACGATGGCAAAGATGCGGTCACACACTTTAATGTATTAGAACATTTTAAAGATTATACATTAATTGAATGTGAATTAGAAACTGGCCGTACACATCAAATTCGTGTGCACATGAAATATATAGGTTTCCCACTTGTTGGAGACCCTAAATATGGTCCTAAGAAAACATTAGATATTGGTGGACAAGCCTTACATGCAGGTGTAATTGGATTCGAACATCCAGTCACTCATGAATACATTGAAAGAAGTTCAGAATTACCAAAAGAATTTAAAGATTTATTAGAAGATATTCGACGAAGAGATGCATAAATGTAAATAAATGGTTTAAGATGGTTTCAAATTAGAAATTGTCTTAAGCCATTTTTATTTATCGTATACTTTCATTCACATGTATTCTTTTGCCATTAGAAACGCCATTGATACACATATTTAGATTTTGACGACAATTTATAAATTAATGTGCGCTTATTCTAATCGTTTTAGAGAATGTATTGACTTATTTCTTAAAAAGCTTTAAACTTATAACAGTTTAAATATAGAAAAGCGTAGTCTTTAATTGAAAGTCCAGAGAGGCTTCGAAGACATGATAATTAGGAATAAGTATACATTTAAAGGGATTTCGTTATAGAATGCAACCAACTGTATTCAATCTCAACGAAATTCTGTAACTATATATAAAGAAATTTCATTAACGATAAGTTATTTAATTTCTTTAAGTGTAACCTTAACCTCATGTCTTTATTAAAGATATGGGGTTTTTTCACATTTTAAAAGAGGTGAAACGATGTCACAACGAGTCATTTTAGATGAAGCTGCAATACAACGTACTATCACTCGAATCGCACATGAGATTTTAGAGTATAACAAGGGCACTGATAATTTAGTGCTTTTAGGTATAAAAACGCGAGGTGCATTTTTAGCAAATCGTATCCAAGATAAGATACATTCTATTGAGCAACAAGTTGTGCCAACTGGAACAATTGATATCACACATTTTCGTGACGATATCGACAATGTCTCTCAGCAATCAGACATCAAAGCTTTTGATATCGATATAGATATTACAGACAAAGTTGTGGTCATTGTTGATGATGTGTTATATACGGGTCGTACTGTGAGAGCTTCACTAGATGCTATACTCTTACATTCTCGGCCGGTCAAAATTGGACTTGCAACACTCGTCGATCGAGGGCATCGAGAACTACCTATTCGAGCAGATTTTGTAGGAAAGAATATACCAACTGCACGAGATGAATCCGTTTCAGTTTATTTAGATGAAATTGATGATCAAAATGCAGTCATAATTGAATAATATCCCTTTTAAAGCAGTACGAGAGACTGAAAAAGGTGAAGTTAATAAGTTAAGTAACGGTAAATAAATGATGTAAGCATCAACAAATGAAACGTTATTTAATACATGCTTAACGGAATACTTCATTAGAAATGTGGTGGGCGAATGAACAATTCGCTATATATCCATTTCGCTTTAGTCTCTTTGCATTCACTGATGTAAAGAGATTTTTTTATGAAAGGAAATGAAGAACATGGAAAATGAACAAATGTTTGAGCGTACCGTTAAACCGGTGCTTGATGTCAGAGACAAACCAAAACCAACACAATGGGCATTCTTAAGTTTACAACACTTATTTGCGATGTTTGGTTCAACCGTATTAGTACCATTCTTAACGCATCTACCTATATCAGCAGCATTACTTGCGTCAGGTATTGGGACGCTGATTTACATATTGATAACTAGAGCAAAGATACCCGCTTATTTAGGTTCAAGTTTTGCCTTTATCACACCTATTATTACAGGTTTAAGTACGCATAGTTTAGGTGACATGCTCGTAGCGTTATTTATGAGTGGATTGATGTACGTCATCATCGGATTATTTATTAGATTAAGTGGCACAGGTTGGTTAATGCATTTGTTACCACCTGTTGTAGTAGGACCAGTCATTATGGTTATCGGACTAAGTTTGGCACCGACAGCTGTCAATATGGCAATGTTTGAGAATTCTGCAGACATGAAAGGTTATAATTTAAGTTATTTACTTGTAGCAATGATTACGTTGATTGTCACAATCGTGGTACAAGGCTTCTTTAAAGGATTTTTATCACTCATACCTGTATTGATTGGAATCATTGTAGGTTATATCGTCTCTATATTTATGGGCTTAGTTAAATTCGCACCCATCGCTCAAGCTAAGTGGTTAGATTTTCCACATATTTATTTACCATTTAAAGATTATACGCCATCCTTCCATTTAGGATTAGTACTTGTCATGATTCCGGTAGTATTCGTTACAGTAAGTGAACATATCGGACATCAGATGGTGATTAATAAGATTGTTGGTCGTAACTTTTTCAAAGATCCTGGGTTAGATAAATCAATTATTGGTGATGGTATTTCAACTATGTTCGCAAGTATTATTGGTGGACCGCCAAGTACAACTTACGGTGAAAATATCGGCGTACTCGCCATCACTAAAATTTATAGCATCTATGTCATTGGTGGTGCAGCAGTTATCGCCATCGTGCTTGCATTCATAGGTAAATTTACAGCATTGATTTCATCCATTCCTACACCTGTCATGGGAGGTGTGTCAATCTTACTCTTTGGAATTATTGCAGCAAGTGGTTTACGAATGATAGTTGAAAGTAACGTTGATTTTTCAAATAACCGTAACTTAGTTATCGCTTCCGTAGTTCTTGTAGTAGGTATTGGAAATTTACTGATTAATTTAAAAGGAATCGGCGTTAATTTGCAAATTGAAGGTATGGCACTATCCGCACTTTCTGGAATTATTTTAAATTTAATTTTGCCAAAAGATAAAAAAGAAGAAAATTAAGATTTAATCCATTAGGAGGGCGCTTTATGAAAAATTTATTATCAATGGAACACCTATCAACAGAGGAAATTTATGATTTAATCACTACAGCTAGCAAATATAAATCAGGAGAAGAAGCATTACCTCAATTCAACGATAAGTATGTGTCTAACTTATTCTTCGAGAATTCAACAAGAACAAAATGTAGTTTCGAGGTAGCTGAAAAAAAACTAGGATTAAACCTTATCAGTTTCGAGACTAGTACCTCTTCTGTTAAAAAAGGAGAATCCTTATACGATACTTGTAAAACTTTAGAAAGTATTGGTGTGGATTTATTAGTCATTCGTCACTCACAAAATGCGTATTATGAGGAATTAGAAAATTTAAACATTCCAGTTGCAAATGGAGGAGACGGAAGCGGACAACATCCTACTCAAAGTTTGCTAGATATTATGACGATTTATGAAGAATATGGTTCTTTTGATAATTTAAATATTTTAATTTGTGGAGATATTAAGAATTCACGTGTCGCAAGAAGTAATTATCATAGTTTGAGAGCACTAGGTGCAAATGTGATGTTCTCTAGTCCTGAAGAATGGGTAGATGATACATTAGAGGCACCATACGTTAATATTGATGATGTGATTGAACAAGTGGACATCGTCATGTTACTTAGAGTTCAACATGAAAGACACGGTATTGCAGGTGAAGCAAATTTTGCTGCTGAAGAATATCATCAACAATATGGGTTAACTCAGGCAAGATATGATAAATTAAAAGAGGAAGCCATTGTTATGCATCCTGCTCCAGTGAATCGGGGAGTTGAAATAAAGAGTGATTTAGTAGAAGCTCCTAAATCTCGTATTTTTAAACAAATGGAAAATGGTATGTATTTAAGAATGGCAGTCATTAGCGCGCTTTTAAAATAGGAAGGGGTTATTTTTAATATGAAATTAATCAAAAATGGAAAGATCTTAAGAAATGGAATCTTAAAAGATACTGAGATTTTAATTGATGGTAAACGTATTAAAACAATTAGTAGTAAAATCAATTCATCATCACCAAATATTGAAGTGATTGATGCTAAAGGTAATTTAATCGCACCAGGATTTGTTGACGTGCATGTTCATTTACGTGAACCAGGTGGGGAACACAAAGAAACAATTGAAACTGGTACGAAAGCAGCAGCTAGAGGTGGGTTTACTACTATATGCCCAATGCCTAATACAAGACCAGTACCAGACTCAGTTGAGCATGTTAAAGAATTAAGAGAACGAATTTCTGAGACAGCTAAAGTACGTGTGTTACCTTACGCGTCTATCACTAAAAGACAAGCAGGTAAAGAACTTGTAGACTTTAAAGAGTTAGCACTTGAAGGCGTCTTTGCATTTACTGATGATGGTGTAGGTGTTCAACAAGCAAGTATGATGTACGCGGCTATGAAACAAGCAGCTCGAGTTAAAAAACCAATTGTAGCCCATTGTGAAGATAATAGTTTAATTTATGGTGGAGCAATGCATAAAGGTAAACGTAGTGAAGAATTAGGTATCCCAGGTATTCCTAACATTGCGGAGTCAGTTCAAATTGCAAGAGATGTGTTATTAGCTGAAGCGACAGGTTGCCATTACCATGTATGTCATGTTTCAACTAAAGAAAGTGTTCGTGTGATTAGAGATGCTAAGAAAGCAGGCATCCATGTAACTGCCGAAGTCACTCCACATCACTTACTTTTAACTGAAAATGATGTACCAGGTGACGATGCGAATTATAAAATGAATCCACCTTTAAGAAGTAAAGAAGATAGAGAAGCATTATTAGAAGGTTTATTAGATGGCACAATTGATTGTATTGCTACTGACCATGCGCCTCACGCAAAAGAAGAAAAAGATCAACCAATGACACAAGCGCCATTTGGTATTGTCGGAAGTGAAACAGCATTTCCATTACTTTACACTCATTTTGTAAGAAGAGGTAACTGGTCACTTCAACAATTAGTCGATTATTTCACAATTAAACCGGCGACAATTTTCAATTTAAATTACGGTAAATTGCATAAAGATAGCTATGCAGATTTAACAATTATTGACTTAAATAGCGAAAAAGAAATCAAAAGTGAAGATTTCTTATCTAAAGCTGATAATACGCCATTTATTGGTCGTAAAGTATACGGCAATCCAATATTAACAATGGTTAAAGGTGAAGTAGTATTTGAGGAGGACAAATAGATGCTTGAAAAACGTTATCTTGTACTGGAAGACGGCTCTTATTATGAAGGATATCGCCTAGGTTCTGATGATTTAACAATAGGTGAAATCGTATTTAATACTGCAATGACGGGGTATCAGGAAACAATTTCTGACCCCTCATATACAGGTCAAATCATCACATTTACATATCCATTAATTGGAAACTACGGTATTAACCGTGATGATTTCGAATCTTTAACACCGACATTGAATGGTGTAGTAGTGAAAGAAGCAAGCACACATCCTAGCAATTTCAGACATCAAAAAACATTACACGAAGTACTTGTTCAATATCATATTCCTGGCATTTCTGGAGTGGATACAAGAAGTATCACACGTAAGATTCGCCAACATGGTGTGTTAAGAGCTGGATTTACAGACAATAAAGATGACATTCATGCACTTGTTGAACATTTAAAAACTGCTGAACTACCTAGAGATGAAGTTCAAACAGTATCAACGAAGACACCTTATGTTTCAACAGGTTCAGATTTAAGCGTCGTATTGCTCGACTTTGGTAAGAAACAAAACATTGTTCGTGAGTTAAATATGCGTGGTTGTAACGTAACGGTTGTGCCTTATAATACGACGGCAGAAGAAATTTTAGGTATGTCTCCAGATGGCGTCATGTTATCAAATGGTCCTGGAGATCCCGATGAAGTTGAAGTCGCAATCGAAATGATTAATGGTATTTTAGGCAAAATTCCTTTCTTCGGTATTTGTTTAGGACATCAACTTTTCGCATTATCTCAAGGCGCCACTTCCTTCAAAATGAAGTTCGGACATCGTGGTGCTAATCATCCTGTTAAAGATTTACGAACAGGTAAAGTTGATATTACAAGTCAAAACCACGGCTACTCTATCGACCGTGATTCGCTTAAAGATACTGATTTAGAAGTGACACACATTGCACTTAATGATGGAACTGTTGAAGGATTAAGACATAAACAATTACCTGCATTTTCAGTTCAATATCACCCTGAAGCAAGACCGGGACCAAGTGATTCAAACTATTTATTCGATGAGTTTATAACAATGATGAATGAATTCAAAGAAAAGGAGCGTCATTTAAATGCCTAAACGCGATGATATTCAAACAATTTTAGTAGTAGGTTCTGGACCGATTATTATTGGTCAAGCTGCAGAGTTTGACTATGCAGGTACACAAGCATGTCTTGCTTTAAAAGAAGAGGGGTATCGAGTTATCTTAGTGAATTCCAACCCTGCAACCATTATGACCGACAAAGAAATCGCAGATAAAGTCTACATCGAACCATTAACACATGACTTTATCGCTCGAATCATTCGAAAAGAACAACCAGACGCATTACTACCTACATTAGGCGGTCAAACTGGCTTAAATATGGCGATACAACTACATGATAGTGGCGTGCTCGCTGCTAATAATGTCAAACTTTTAGGAACAGAACTAGAATCAATTCAACAAGCGGAAGACCGTGAAATGTTCAGAACATTAATGAATGATTTAAATGTACCAGTACCTGAAAGTGATATTGTTAATACAGTAGAACAAGCCTTTGAATTTAAAGAACAAGTGGGATATCCATTAATCGTACGACCTGCGTTCACTATGGGTGGTACTGGTGGCGGTATCTGTTACAATGATGCTGACTTAAAGGAAGTAGTAAGTAACGGATTACATTATAGTCCAGCCACACAATGTTTAATTGAAAAATCTATCGCAGGATTTAAAGAAATTGAATATGAAGTGATGCGTGATAAAAATGATAACGCAATAGTCGTATGTAATATGGAAAATATTGACCCAGTTGGTATACATACAGGTGATTCGATTGTAGTTGCACCAAGCCAAACATTGTCAGATGTAGAATATCAAATGCTACGTGATGTATCGTTGAAAGTGATTCGTGCTTTAGGTATTGAAGGAGGATGTAACGTCCAACTTGCGTTAGATCCACATTCTTTAAATTATTATATTATTGAAGTAAACCCTCGTGTGTCACGTTCTTCAGCTTTAGCTTCTAAAGCCACAGGTTATCCTATTGCGAAATTAGCAGCTAAAATTGCTGTAGGTTTAACTTTAGATGAGATGTTGAATCCGATAACTGGTACATCATATGCAGCCTTTGAGCCGACGTTAGATTATGTAATCTCTAAGATTCCACGTTTCCCATTCGATAAATTTGAAAAGGGTGAACGTGAGTTGGGTACGCAAATGAAAGCTACTGGTGAAGTTATGGCCATCGGACGTACATATGAAGAGTCACTATTAAAAGCGATTCGTTCTCTAGAGTATGGTGTTCATCACCTCGGTTTACCAAATGGAGAAAGCTTTGATTTAGATTACATTAAAGAACGTATTGGTCATCAAGATGATGAACGTTTATTCTTTATTGGCGAAGCCATTCGTAGAGGTACGACTTTAGAAGAAATTCATGAAATGACTAAAATCGATTACTTTTTCTTAAATAAATTCCAAAATATTATTAATATCGAACATGAATTAAAAGAACATCAAGGCGATTTAGAATATCTTAAATATACGAAAGATTATGGCTTTAGTGATAGAGTCATCGCGCATCGTTGGGATATGAACGAAGAAGAGGTTTACCAATTACGTGTGAAAAATGACATTAAACCAGTGTATAAAATGGTTGACACATGTGCGGCAGAATTTGAATCTACAACACCTTATTATTACGGAACTTATGAAACTGAAAACGAATCAATCGTGACTGATAAAGAAAAAATACTTGTATTAGGTTCTGGACCAATTCGAATTGGACAAGGGGTAGAATTCGACTATGCCACTGTACATGCTGTATGGGCGATACAAGAGGCCGGCTACGAAGCTATTATTGTAAATAATAACCCTGAGACAGTTTCAACTGACTTTTCAATCTCAGATAAATTATACTTTGAACCATTAACTGAAGAAGATGTCATGAATATCATTAATTTAGAACAACCTAAGGGTGTCGTTGTGCAATTCGGCGGTCAAACAGCGATTAATTTAGCTGATAAACTTGCGAGACACGGCGTTCAAATCTTAGGAACATCATTAGAAGATTTAAATCGAGCTGAAGATAGAAAAGAATTTGAAGCACTATTACGACAAATTTATGTTCCACAACCACAAGGTAAAACATCAACATCACCTAAAGAAGCACTTGAAAATGCGCGTGAGATCGGTTATCCGGTTGTTGTTCGTCCATCATACGTATTAGGCGGACGTGCAATGGAAATCGTTGATAACGACCAAGAATTGGAAAATTATATGACGCAAGCGGTAAAAGCAAGCCCTGAACATCCAGTTCTCGTTGACCGTTATTTAACTGGTAAAGAAATAGAAGTAGACGCTATTTGCGATGGGGACACAGTCATCATCCCTGGTATCATGGAACATATTGAACGTGCAGGTGTGCATAGTGGTGACTCAATTGCCGTTTATCCACCACAAACACTGACACAAGAAGAAATCGAAACACTTGAAGATTACACGATTAAATTAGCCAAAGGTTTAAACATTATTGGTTTAATTAACATCCAATTTGTTATCGCACATGATGGTGTATATGTGTTAGAGGTTAATCCTCGTTCGAGTCGTACAGTACCATTCTTAAGTAAGATTACTGACATTCAAATGGCACAACTTGCTATGCGTTCAATCATGGGTGAGAAACTTGACCAATTAGGCTATCAACAAGGTATCCAACCTTACTCAGAAGGTGTCTTTGTTAAGGCTCCGGTATTCAGTTTTAATAAGTTGAAGAATGTGGACATAACGCTTGGACCTGAAATGAAATCTACTGGTGAAGTGATGGGTAAAGACCTTACTCTTGAAAAGGCGCTATTCAAAGGGCTTACAGGTAGCGGTGTAGAAGTTAAAGATCATGGTACTGTATTGATGACAGTAAGTGACAAAGATAAAGATGAAATTGTGAAAATTGCACATCGCTTAAATGAAGTAGGTTATAAAATCTTAGCTACTAAAGGTACTGCAGACAAACTTAAATCAAATGATATTCCTGTTGAAGTTGTAGGAAAAATTGGTGGCGAGGATGACTTACTCACTCGAATACAAAATGGTGAAGTTCAAATTGTTATTAATACAATGACTAAAGGTAAAGAAGTTGAACGTGATGGCTTCCAAATTCGTCGTACGACTGTTGAAAATGGGGTGCCTTGTTTAACTTCATTAGATACTGCAAGCGCATTAACTAATGTGATTGAAAGTATGACGTTTACAATGAGAAACATGTAACGTTAAAGAATGAGCGATTGAAGGAGCAATTTAAATGAGAAATTTACCAATCATCGCGTTAGATTTTAAATCTGCTGAAGAAGTTAATACATTTTTAGATCAATTCGACGAAGAGTTATGTGTCAAAATTGGTATGGAATTGTTTTATCAAACTGGACCTGAATTTATCCAATCTCTTAAGAAGAGAGGGCATGATATTTTTCTAGATTTAAAATTGCATGATATTCCCAATACAGTCAGTAAAGCAATGGAAGGATTGGCACGTTTAGATGTGGATTTGGTCAACGTCCATGCTGCTGGTGGATTGAAAATGATGGAAGAGGCTAAAAAAGGTTTAAGAAAATATAACCCTGATACTAAAATTATTGCAGTGACACAATTGACTTCAACCACAGAAGCACAATTACGTGAGGAACAAAATATTCAAACTAGTATTGAAGAAGCAGTACTTCATTATGCACGCCTTACACATAAAGCTGGGTTGGATGGTGTCGTGTGCTCACCGCTTGAAGCAGAATTAATTTCACAGGAGTTAGGTCCTGAATTTATGAAAGTAACGCCCGGAATTAGACCTAAAGGTGCTGCGCAAAATGATCAACAACGTATCACAACCCCGGAAGATGCTAAAGTCTTAGGTTCTACACACATTGTTGTTGGCAGACCTATTACTCAAAGTGATGATCCAGCATCAAGCTATCAAAATATCAAAGAAAGTTGGTTAGGTTAAATGGCTAAAGAAATTGCAAAAGCTTTATTAGATATAGAAGCGGTCTCATTATCTCCTAATGATTTATATACATGGAGTTCTGGGATTAAATCCCCAATTTATTGTGATAATCGTATCACGTTAGGTTATCCTTTAGTTCGTAATGCGATTAGAGATGGATTAGCGCGCTTGATAGAGAAACATTTTTCTGAAGTGGAAATTGTCTCAGGAACAGCGACTGCAGGTATTCCTCATGCTGCGTATCTTTCTGAAAAAATGGAATTACCTATGAACTATGTACGTTCGAAAAGTAAAAGCCATGGTAAGCAAAACCAAATTGAAGGTGCAAAAAGTGAAGGTAAAAAAGTCGTTGTCATTGAGGATTTAATTTCCACAGGTGGTTCTTCAGTTACAGCTGTTGAAGCTTTAAGAGACGCAGGCGCTGATGTATTAGGCGTTGTAGCCATTTTCACATATGGATTGAAAAAGGCAGACGATGTATTTAAAGAAGCGGGTATACCTTTCTATACTTTAAGTAATTATAATGAATTGATTGAGGTTGCTAGAGAAGAAGGGAAAATTTCTGAAGAAGATATTCAGACTTTAGTTGATTGGAGAGACAATTTAGCATAATATATGTTTATATAAAGGGGGAAAGTAAATGGCTCATAACAATGATAATAATCACATGTACATCATTATGAAACATTGTAATGAATTTTTAGAGAGACAAGATGATTATAGAACCCCGAAAACTGTAAAAAGTGTGGATGAAAGCATCCAAAATTTTTCTGAATCTAAATCAATAGATGACGATGCTTTTACGCACTCAGGTGATATATTTAAACGTGCTAAAGAAAATTTACGTCATAAAGGTCAATTATAAATGTAAATAGAAATTAAAAAGGAGGCTGAGATAAAAATGATATCTCAGTCTCCTTTGATATATTGGCAGTAAATACTTGTATTGAACGTGAATTTATATCAAGATTCTCTCGGTTCTAAACATTCTTGCTGTCTGGGCACTAGTATAGAGAGTTACTTTTTAAGAAATTCTGCAGATAATACAAGTTGGATGCAGAACAATGAAAATAATTTTACTAAATAATATTTCTGTCCTACTCACAATCATCGGATAAAAACTTTAATCAGTAACCAACCAATGAGTAAGACAATTAATAAAATTAATAAAGGTAAACCATAGTGAATAATCATAGTAAATCATGCCTCCTTATGAAATGTTTCTATATTTAAATTTAATATGTGATGAAAGAATTAAATTAATTGATATAAATGTAGTGATTCTATTATAGATTTTAAAATTTGCGTTGTAGCTTTACGATATTCTACATTGTAAGAGTTATCATGTTAAAATAATATACGAGATACTTAAATTGGTAAAGTAATTAAAATATATAAACTAGGGGAGATACAAAGTGGAAATACCTAAAATTACTACATTTCTAATGTTTAATGATCAAGCTGAAGAAGCAATTCATCTATATACAAGTTTATTTGAAGATAGCGAAATATTAACTATGGTGAAATATGATGAAGATGGTCCAGGTACACCTGGAACAGTTCAACATTCCATATTTACATTGAATGGACAAGTTTTCATGGCGATTGACGCTAATAATGGAGAAGAGTTACCTATGAATCCTGCGATGTCATTATATGTCACTGTTAAGGATGCGATGGAAATGGAACGCTTATTTAGTGGCTTGAAAAAGGAAGGCGCTATCTTAATGCCTAAAACAGAGATGCCACCATTTAGAGAATTTGCGTGGGTACAAGATAAATTCGGCGTAAGTTTCCAACTCGCATTACCAGAATAAATCAGCAATTTAAAAAATTCCGTATGGCACACTATGACAGAGCCATACGGAATTTATTTTTTTATGATTCTTTCATTTGTTGTATTTTGTCATAATCAGGCGTTGCGTATAACGTTTTTTGATTATCATATGTTACAAAGCCTGGTTTTGCACCTGAAGGTTTATGAACATTTCTAATTTCTGTATAGTCAACTGGTATTTGACCTGAATTTCCCGCTTTAGAAAAGTAACCCGCTATCATTGCGGCTTCTTTGATTGTCTCTTCGCTCGGATGATTATTTAATATGACAACGTGAGAACCTGGTATATCTTTAGTATGGAACCAAATGTGAGATTTTTGAGCTTTTTTATTAGTTAAATAATCATTTTGCTTATTATTTTTACCTACTAAAATTGTGTCGCCATCACTTGAACGATAAGTTTGTAATTTGATTTGAGCATTTTTCTTCTTTTTATGATTTTTACGTTGTTTCATAAAGCCTTGATCAGCTAATTCGTCACGAATATCATCTATGTCATCAACAGTAATATGATCTAGTTGTTGTTCAATATTAGAAAAATAATCAATGTTTTCTTTTGTTAATTGAATTTGATGATCAAGTTCGTGTTCACGTGTTTTAAGACGATTATATTGTTTGTAATAATACTGTGCGTTGACTGATGGTGATTTAGTTGGGTTAAGTGGAATTGTAACTTCTTCTCCCGTGTAGTAATTTAATGCTGTTACCGACTCATCGCCTTGTTTAATTCGATAAATATTCGCTGTAATGAGTTCGCCATAAAGTTGCTGGGTTTCTTTATCTTTAGCGCTTTCGTATTCGTCTATTAGTTTGCTCAATTTATTTTGCTGTTTCTGTAATTGCTGTTGCACAAATCTTACTAAATCATTGGCACGTTGTTTGACACGTTCGCGCTCTCCTCGAGCATCATAATAACGATCGAGTAAATCATTAAGAGAGTCATACTGTACTATATCATCGTAAAATTGATTGAGTTTCATAAAATAGAAATCTTCTTTACCTGTTTCATGATTCTTATGGAAAAGGGGAACTGGCGCTAATAGCGTTTCTGCCATCACTTCATCATAAGCTTCAGGCAATGTGTCTTGTGTCATAAATTGTCGACGACTGACTATTTCATTTGTTATAAGCGGACTAAAACCTTCAAATGTATTTAATAATTGTTTTGAAATTTTACCTGAATTAAAATCAATATATTTTAATGCTTCTTGACCTGAAACCTCATATGGATTTAATTTATTTTGGCTTGGTGGAGCTTCATATTCAAAACCGGGCATTACAGTACGATATTGATTTGTATTTGGTGTGAGATGTTTAAAACCTTCTATGATTTTGCGATTTTCATCCACTAGTATAAGATTACTGTGTTTACCCATGATTTCTAAAATAATTGTTCGATACATTGTATCGCCAATTTCGTCCTTACTTTGAACGTCTATTTCTACACGACGGTCATTACCGACTTGTCGTATATTTTGTATAAAGCCACCTTCAAGATGTTTACGAAACACACGTGCAAACATAGGTGGGTCAAATGGGTTGTCATATTTTTTATTAGTAATTTGTAATCTTGAAAAGCTTGGATGTATAGATAAAAGTAACTGATGATTTTTACGATTTTGTCGTACTACAATAATTATTGTATCGTTTTCTGGTTGATTAATTTTATGAATGCGACCTGAAACTAAATCTTGTAGTGATTCGATCATCTTTTTAGTAAATAAGCCATCGTATGCCATAACTATCTGCCACCTTAAAATTTTTCATTCATCATATTGTAACATGCGTAAACAGTATGGTCATTGTTAAAGTATTGATATAAGTATGCTGTTTTTAAAAATAAAAGGATCACATTAACTAAAGTTAATGCATTAAGGAGTACTAATTATCTTTCAGAAAATAAAAAGGATTACATTAACTGGAGTTAATGCATTAAGAGTCACTAAATGATTAACATCAATTTTTAAGGTTTACATTAACTAAAGTTAATGCATTAAGGAGTACTAATTATCTTTCAGATAAAAGTACTCCTATACATTCATTAGTTTGGTATGATATTATATTTAAATAATAGAAGAATAGCTTAGAGAGGTCGTAAGGCATGGATAATGAAAAAGGATTGCTAATTGTTCTTTCAGGTCCTTCTGGTGTTGGTAAAGGAACTGTAAGAAAAAAGATTTTTGATGATCCCACTACTTCATATAAGTATTCTATATCAATGACAACTCGTAACATGCGCGAAGGTGAAGTTGATGGTGTAGATTACTTTTTCAAAACGAAAGAAGAATTTGAAGCGTTAATTAAGGACGATCAATTTATTGAATTTGCGGAGTACGTTGGAAACTATTATGGTACACCAGTTCAATATGTGAAAGATACTATGGATCAAGGTCATGATGTGTTCCTAGAAATTGAAGTTGAAGGCGCAAAGCAAGTTAGAAAGAAATTCCCTGATGCACTGTTCATCTTCCTTGCTCCGCCAAGTCTTGACGACTTAAGAGAGCGCTTAGTTGGAAGAGGTACTGAATCAGATGAGAAGATTCAAAGCCGTGTTAATGAAGCGCGCAAAGAAGTAGAAATGATGAATCTTTACGATTACGTAGTAGTCAACGATGAAGTTGAACTTGCAAAGAATCGAATTCAGTCTATCGTAGAAGCTGAACACTTGAAAAGAGAACGTATCGAAGCTAAATATAGAAAAATGTTATTGGAGGCAAAAAAATAATGTTAAATCCACCGTTAAATCAACTTACTGCTAAAATTAATTCTAAATATCTTATTGCGACAACTGCTGCTAAAAGAGCACGTGAATTAGATGAAAAACACGAAACAGCACTTTTAGAAAACTATCATTCAGCTAAACCTGTAGGTAGAGCTTTAGAAGAAATCGCTGACGGTAAAATCGTTCCTGTTATACCTGAAGAGTATTTAGGTTAAGATTGATATTTTCAACTTATTATTTTGACACACCTTATTGAGGACACATGTTTTAGATATGTGATCCATAAATTGAATAAGGTGTGTTTTTTTAATAATGAAACGCATTTGTGTATAATTAAATTAAATTTAAAGTACGTTATTACGCACTAAATGAACAAGAATTTTAAATTCTAAGTAGTGAAATGTATGTTTTTAAGTATAGTATCAAGGGAGATTTAAACATGAAACATATTTTATTAGCTGTAACCGGGGGTATCGCAGCCTACAAAGCAATTGATTTAACAAGTAAGCTCACTCAATCTGGTTACGAAGTAAGAGTCATGCTTTCTGATAATGCACAAGAATTTGTAACACCACTTGCTTTCCAAGCAATTAGTAGAAATCCTGTTTATACAAATACGTTCAAGGAAGAAACACCTCAAGAGATTCAACATGTCTCATTAGGAGACTGGGCAGATGCAATCATTATTGCACCTGCAACTGCAAATACTATTGCTAAATTAAGTGTAGGCATCGCTGATGATATGATTACCTCTACTTTATTAGCTACAGAAACTCCTAAATTTGTAGCACCAGCAATGAACGTTCATATGTATGAGAATCCTCGTACGCAAAATAACATTGCTGTTTTAAAAGGAGATGGCTATCACTTTATAGAACCTGGAGATGGTTATTTAGCATGTGGCTATGTAGCTAAAGGCAGAATGGAAGAACCTTTACAAATTGTGTCTGTGATTCATCAATTTTTCGATAATAAAGAAGCGAAATCTAAGAGTTCATTTTCAGGAAAAAAAGCACTAGTGACAGCAGGACCAACGGTTGAAGTCATTGATCCGGTACGATATGTGTCAAATCGTTCTTCAGGGAAAATGGGCTTTGCAATTGCTGAAGCCTTAAGAGATAAAGGTGCGGATGTAATCTTAATTACTGGACCTACTCAATTGTCAGATCCTAGTGGCATGCAAGTGATACACGTTCAAAGCGCTGAAGATATGTTTAACGCTGTTAAGGAAAGATATGCAGAACAGGATATTGTCTTTAAAGCAGCAGCTGTTTCGGATTATACTCCTACAGATGTGCTTCAACATAAGATGAAAAAGCAAGAAGGAGAATTATCTGTCACATTCAAACGTACAGAGGATATTTTAAAATATTTAGGTGACAATAAGCGACATCAATACTTGGTCGGTTTCGCCGCTGAGACACAAAACATTGAAGCCTACGCACAAGATAAATTGGCACGAAAAAATGCAGATGTCATTATTTCAAATAATGTAGGAGACCAGTCTATCGGATTCAGTTCTGATGATAATGAATTAACAATGCATTTTAAAAATAAAGATATGGTAAATATTAAGAAAGGTAAAAAAGTAGAATTAGCGAAACAAATATTAGAAGAATTAGAAACTAGGTGGCAATAATGATTGCAAAAGTAATTGTTGATATACCATCCAAAAGTGTTGATTTCAAATTCGATTATATTGTACCGCAACGCTTAGAAGATGGAATACAAATCGGTGTACGAGTGATAGTTCCATTTGGACCTCGGACAATTCAAGGTTATGTCATGGACATTCAAAATGAACCAGATCAAGGTGTTGAAATCTCAAAACTTAAAGAGATTAAAGAAGTTCAGGACATTCAGCCTGAACTTACAGCTGAATTAATAAAGTTGAGTGAGTGGATGAGCCACTATCACGTTACTAAACGTATTTCTGTGTTAGAAGCGATGTTGCCGAGTGCAATTAAAGCAAAGTATAGTAAAGCATTTGAAGTGATAAAAGGTAGTGATATATCCGAATCAATATTAAAAAAGTTTAATAAAGATGGTCGCTATTTATATAAAGATGCACAACAAAATGATGATTTAAATGATATGTTTACGCTAATGAAAGAAAATCTTGTTCAAGAAGTAACGATATTATCTCAAAATATTAAAAAGAAAACGCAAAGAGCTGTAGCGGTTATAGAGGATTATAATGGTGATGATGTATTAAGTTTACTTGAGAAATATGCAAAACAGTATGATTTATATGCGTTTTTATTAGAAGAATCTCATCGTACGGTGTTTCTGAAAGAGATAGAAGAGATGGGTTTTTCTAAATCAAGTTTAGATGCCCTGATTAAAAAAGGATATGTAGAAAAATACGATGCTGAAGTCCATCGTGATCCTTTTGCAAATCGTATATTTGAACAAGAAGAAAAAAGAGATTTAACTCAAGATCAACAACAAGCTTATGATGCAGTAAAAAATAAAATCGATAATGAAGAAGCGAGAACATTTTTACTACATGGGGTGACAGGTTCAGGTAAAACTGAAATCTATTTACAAACGATTGAAACAGTTTTGAATAAAGGTAAAGAAGCAATGATGTTAGTACCAGAAATTGCTTTAACCCCTCAAATGGTATTAAGGTTTAAACGCCGATTTGGAGATGATGTCGCCGTACTTCACTCAGGTTTGTCAAACGGGGAACGTTATGATGAATGGCAGAAAATTCGAGATGGTCGTGCTCGTGTGAGTGTTGGTGCGCGTTCAAGTGTGTTTGCACCTTTTAAAAATTTAGGAATCATCATTATTGATGAAGAACACGAATCTACATATAAACAAGAAGACTATCCAAGATATCATGCGAGAGATATAGCGCAGTGGCGAAGTCAATATCATCAATGTCCGGTAATACTTGGAAGTGCAACGCCTAGCTTAGAATCTTATGCTAGAGCAGAGAAAAATGTTTATGAATTATTATCTTTACCAAATCGGGTGAATAATCAAGCGTTACCACACATTGATATAGTAGATATGCGTGAAGAGTTAAGTGAAGGAAATCGCTCTATGTTCTCTAATGAACTTAGAAATGCAATTCAAGATCGTTTAGACAAACAAGAACAAATTGTTTTGTTTCTTAATCGAAGAGGTTATGCTTCCTTTATGTTATGTAGGGATTGTGGTTATGTACCGCAATGCCCGAACTGTGATATTTCTTTGACTTATCATAAAACGACGGATCAACTAAAATGCCATTATTGTGGATACCAAGAAACACCTCCGAATATTTGCCCTAACTGTGAAGGTGACCACATAAGACAAGTTGGGACAGGTACGCAACGTGTCGAGGAATTATTGCAACAAGAATTTCCAGAATCAAGAATTATACGTATGGATGTTGATACAACGTCTAGAAAAGGTGCACATGAGAAATTATTAAATGAATTTGAAGCGGGAAACGGAGATATTTTATTAGGAACACAAATGATTGCAAAAGGTTTAGATTATCCTAACATCACACTTGTAGGTGTATTAAATGCAGACACAATGCTTAATTTACCTGATTTTAGAGCTAGCGAGCGGACTTATCAACTTTTAACACAAGTTTCAGGTCGAGCTGGACGTCATGAGAAAGAAGGGCAGGTAATTATACAAACTTATAATCCTGATCATTATGCGATTGAAGATGTTAAATTAAATGATTACCTTACTTTTTATCAAAAAGAAATGAATTATCGTAAATTAGGTAAATACCCACCATATTATTTCTTAATTAATTTTACAATTTCTCATAAAGAAATGAAAAAAGTGATGGAAGCTTCCAAACATATACATCAGATTTTATTACAACATTTGACTGATAAAGCTTTAGTTCTAGGGCCTTCACCTGCGGCATTAGCACGTATTAATAACGAATATCGTTTTCAAATTTTAGTGAAGTATAAAAGAGAACCACAGTTACATCATGCACTACAATATTTAGATGATTATTATCATGAACAATACGTAAAAGAGAAATTATCTTTAAAAATCGATATTAATCCTCAAATGATGATGTAATGTAGTAATCAAACCTGCTCTTAATTGAGCAGGTTTTTTATATAAACAAAAAAATATACTATTATAAATTTTTACAACGTGGTATAATTTGAATATTAATAGGGTGTGATTTCACCAAAACACTATGTTTAATATTCCCTTAATAAAATAAATAGTTACTCCACCATCAAGTCATCAGCATCTAAAATTTTATTAATGGAGGTAAATACCATGCAAAAAACACAAATTTTGCCAAATCCTTATGAAGAATTTAAAGAATATCTAAATAGTAGATTTGAAAATGTAAATCTGAAAGTTAAAAATGTTGATCAACGATTAATGAAATTCGAAAATAGAATAGATAATCAATTATTCATAAATGTTGATCAAAGATTTAATCAAGTTGATCAAAGATTTAAGGAAATGAATAACCACATAACATTTCGCTTTGATAGGCTTAATAAAGAGATGAACAATAAGTTTATGTTTATGAATCAAAATATAGATAACAAACTTGAAAAATTGGAGAATAAATTCACGTATCTAGACCGAAAAATGGACAAAAGGTTTGAAGTTGTGGATTACAATTTCGGGTTGGCACATAAAGACCTAAATCGAAAGTTTGAAATTAATAATCGAAAGTTCACATTGATGGATCAAAAATTTGAAGTTGTGGATCAGAAGTTCGCTTCGCTGAATCAAAAAATGGACAAAAAGTTTGAAGGTGTGGACCAGAAATTCACAATGATGGACCAAAAAATGGATAAAAAGTTTGAAGCCGTGGACCAGAAGTTCGCTTCGATGAATCAAAAAATGGACAAAAAATTTGAAGCTGTGGATCAGAAATTCATAATGATGGACCAAAAAATGGATAAAAAGTTTGAAGCCGTGGACCAGAAGTTCGCTTCGATGAATCAAAAAATGGACAAAAAATTTGAAGCTGTGAATCAGAAATTCATAATGATGGACCAAAAAATGGATAAAAAGTTTGAAGGTGTGGACCAGAAGTTCACAATGATGGACCAAAAAATGGACCAGAAGTTCACATCACTGCGTCAGGAAATGAATCAAAAGTTTGAGGTTGGAAATAAAAAGTTTGAACGATTAACACTTACTACAAAAGAATTAAAAAAAGAAATAGAAAACCAATCTGTAAATATTGATTTTAAGATTGAAAATGCGCTTCATTTATTTAAACAAGAAATTGAGCAAAATAAAATCAAAACATCAAGGTTTTTATTAGGTCTAACTATACCATCTGTATTAAGCTTAATCACTTTAATCTTACAATTTTTAAAATAATTTCATAATAATATAAAAGTGACGTACCAACTTTAAAAATTGATACGCCACTTTGTTTAATATTCTTACATTGTTACATTACCATTTTCATCTGCTGGTCTAAATAGTGTTAATATTGCACTAATTATAGCTAAGATATGAGGGATAGCTGTCCAACAGAATAAAATGTGCATAATTCCTTGGAATGATTTGCCAGCGTAAAATTTATGAATACCAAAGCTACCTAAAAATACTGCTAATAAAATATAAATCACTTTATTTACTTCCATTATATTCACCTCTGTTTGCTATGTTTAGTAACTTGTTTCCTTACTTAATATTCTATTATTTACAAAATTAAAATCAATTAATTCACTTTCACAATAATAAATTTCAGTCTAAAGTTGCATAATTTAAAATATCTATAAAGACACTCCTAAGAAAGGTCGCAATTTCAATACAAGTAAGTTATAATGATATGATGAATTTTAATGAGGAGCCATAATCATGACAAGAAAGAAATTGGTTAAATCATCACATCCAATATTAAAAAAAGAAATAGCACCTGTTACCGAATTTGATGAAAACTTAAGCCTGTTACTAAAGGATTTAGAGGATACATTGTATGCGGAAGAAGCAGCCGCTATATGTGCGCCTCAAATTAATGTTAATCAACGTGTGGCATTAATTGATATGGAGATGGATGGTCTTCTTCAATTGATAAATCCTGTAGTCCAAAGTCAGTCAGATGAAATGATTACTGATTTAGAAGGTTCAATTACGCTACCAAATACTTTTGGTGAAGTTAATAGAAGTAAAATGATTGTGATACAAAGTTCTGATGTTAATGGCAATCAAGTTGAACTGACTGCTTACGATGATGTGGCTCGTATGATTCTACATATGATAGATCATTTGAATGGTATCCTTTTTACTGAGAAAGCAAATCGTTTATTAAATGAAGATGAAGTGGAGGCATATTTTGAAAATGAGTAAGATTATCTTTATGGGAACACCTGACTTTTCAACTAAAGTATTAGAAATGTTAATTGCTGAACATGAGGTCATTGCAGTAGTGACGCAACCTGACCGCCCAGTAGGACGTAAAAAATTACTAACACCATCCCCTGTAAAAAAGGTGGCTGTTGAACATAATATTCCAGTTTATCAACCTGAAAAATTAAAAGGGTCTTCAGAACTTGATGAATTATTAAATCTTGAGGCTGATTTAATTGTCACAGCTGCATTTGGCCAATTACTTCCCGAATCACTTCTTGAATCACCACGTTTAGGTGCGATTAATGTCCACGCCTCACTTCTTCCTAAATATCGTGGCGGGGCGCCTATTCATCAGGCTATTATTGATGGTGAAAAGGAAACAGGTATCACAATTATGTATATGGTAAAAAAACTCGACGCGGGTAATATTATTTCTCAAAAAGCTATAAGTATTGAAGAAGAAGATAACGTTGGAACAATGCATGATAAATTAAGCTTTCTTGGTGCCGATTTACTTAAAGATACGCTTCCTTCTATTATCAATGGTACAAATGAAAGCATCCCTCAAGACGGAACTCAAGCAACATTTGCATCAAATATAAGTAGGGAAGACGAGCGAATTGATTGGAATCAAAGTGCACAAGCCATCCACAATCATATTCGTGGATTATCACCATGGCCAGTGGCTTATACGACGATGGACGATAAAAATCTTAAACTTTATGCAGCTCACGTAATAAAAAATAAAAAAGGGACACCTGGAACTATTATTGACACAACAAAGAAAGCAATGATCATTGGAACAGGAACAGATGACGCGATTGCTTTGACAGAAATTCAACTTGCTGGTAAAAAACGTATGCCTGTTGCTAACTATTTAAGTGGTGTTCAAGAGTCCTTAGTAGGGAAGCAACTGATATGATGAATACAGTAAGAGGATATGCCTTTGATACCATTCAACAGGTTCTCAATGATGGCGCATATAGTAATTTAAAAATTAACGAAGTCCTTTCTTCAAATGAGATTTCAACAGTGGATAGGAATTTATATACAGAACTTGTTTATGGAACTATTAAAAGAAAGTATACATTAGATTATATCTTGAAACCTTTTGTCAAAACTAAAATTAAAGGTTGGATGCGACAACTATTATGGATGAGTATATATCAATATGTTTATTTGGATAAAGTTCCTGATCATGCCATTATCAATGAAGCAGTAGATATTGCAAAACATAGAGGTGGCTATCACAACGGCAATGTTGTTAATGGGATATTACGTTCAATCATGAGAAGTGAGTTGCCTCAATTTGATGAAATTAAAGACGACAAGAAACGTATTGCTATTAAATATAGTATTCCTAAATGGATAGTTGATCATTGGGTAACACACCATGGTATTGAAACAACAGAAGCGATTGCGCAATCATTTTTAGAACCAGTAAAGACGACTGTTAGAGTGAATATTTCTCGAGGTTCAGTTGATTCAATTGTTGCTGAATTAGAAAAAGAAGGATTTAAAGTAGAGAAAGATGAAATATTACCGTTCTGTCTTCATATCACTGGTCAACCTATTATCAATTCAAGAGCATTTAAAGATGGCTATGTTTCTGTTCAAGATAAAAGTTCTATGATGGTTGCTCATATCATGAATTTAGGTAGAAATGATGTTGTTTTAGATGCATGCAGTGCGCCCGGTGGTAAGGCGTGTCATATGGCGGAAATATTATCGCCTGAAGGTCATGTTGATGCTACAGATATCCACACTCATAAAATCGATTTAATTAACTTTAATATTAAAAAATTAAAATTAGATAATATTAGCGCATTTCAACATGATGCAACTGAACCGTATACTCGGACATATGACAAGATACTTGTTGATGCACCATGTAGTGGTTTAGGTGTATTAAGACATAAACCTGAAATAAAATATACACAATCGAAAGAAAGTATCCAATCACTTGTTGAATTGCAGTTACAAATATTAGAGAATATTAAACGTAATATCAAACCTGGTGGAACAATTGTGTATTCTACATGTACAATAGAACAAATGGAAAATGAAAATGTAATTTATACATTTTTAAAGCAAAATGAAGAGTTTGAATTTGAACCTTTCCAACACCCTGTTACTGGAAAGGAAGTCAATACACTACAAATACTCCCTCAAGATTTTGACTCAGATGGATTCTTTATAACTCAAATTAGAAGAAAGGAAAGTTAAGGATGATTACTGCAGAAAAAAAGAAAAAGAACAAGTTCTTACCTGATTTCGAAAAGCAATCAATCTACTCTTTGCGTTATGATGAAATGCAGCAATGGCTCATTGACCATGGTCAGCAAAAATTTAGAGCGAAACAAATTTTTGAGTGGTTATACCAGAAACGCGTAAATAGTATTGATGAAATGACAAATCTATCAAAGGATTTGCGTCAAGTATTAAAAGATAATTTCGCAATGACGACACTAACTACAGTTGTAAAACAAGAAAGTAAGGATGGCACAATCAAGTTTTTATTTGAGTTACAAGATGGTTATACAATCGAAACAGTGTTGATGAGACATGAATATGGCAATTCTGTTTGCGTTACGACGCAAGTTGGTTGTCGTATCGGATGTACATTTTGTGCCTCAACATTAGGTGGTTTAAAACGTAACCTAGAAGCTGGTGAGATAGTATCTCAAGTGTTAACCGTACAAAAAGCTTTAGATGAAACAGATGAACGTGTATCTCAAATTGTTATAATGGGTATTGGTGAACCATTTGAAAATTATGATGAAATGATGGATTTCTTAAGAATTGTCAACGATGACAACAGTTTAAATATTGGAGCACGTCATATTACTGTTTCAACTTCAGGTATCATTCCTCGTATTTATGATTTCGCGGAAGAAGATATTCAAATTAATTTTGCAGTAAGCCTTCATGGTGCTAAGGACGAAATCCGCTCAAGATTAATGCCGATTAATCGTGCTTATAATGTTGAAAAGTTAATGGAAGCTATTCAATATTACCAAGAAAAAACAAATCGACGTGTCACATTTGAATATGGGTTATTTGGTGGCGTTAATGATCAACTGGAACATGCCAGAGAATTAGCACATCTAATTAAAGATCTTAACTGTCATGTGAATTTAATCCCTGTGAACCATGTACCAGAGCGTAATTACGTTAAAACACCGAGAGAAGATATTTTCAAGTTTGAAAAAGAATTAAAGAGATTAGGAATCAATGCTACAATTAGACGTGAACAAGGATCAGATATTGATGCAGCGTGTGGCCAATTAAGGGCAAAGGAACGACAAGTAGAAACGAGGTAAAGACATATGTTAAACGCACAATTTTTCACTGATACTGGACAACATCGAGAAAAAAATGAAGACGCTGGCGGTATATTTTATAATCAAACACATCAACAATTGTTGGTATTATGCGATGGTATGGGTGGTCATAAAGCAGGTGAAGTTGCGAGTCAATTCGTTACAAATGAACTTCAAAAACGTTTTGAAGAAGAAAACCTTATCGAAATCCATCAAGCTGAATCATGGTTGCGTTCAAACATTAAAGATATCAATTTTCAATTGTATAACTACGCTCAAGAGCATCCTGCATATAATGGCATGGGAACAACGCTAGTATGTGCGATTGTTTATGATAAAAAGGTAGTTGTAGCTAACGTTGGAGATTCTCGTGCATATGTCGTTAATCAAAGACAAATCGAACAAATTACAAGTGATCATTCATTTGTAAATCATCTTCTTATTACTGGCCAAATCACAGAAGATGAAGCATTCAATCATCCTCAAAGGAACATTATTACTAAAGTCATGGGTACAGATAAACGTGTATCTCCTGATTTATTTGTAAAGCGAACACATTTCTATGATTTTCTTTTACTTAATTCTGATGGTCTAACGGACTATGTAAGAGATTATGAAATTCAAGAAGAACTCAATCAGGAAGGATCAATTGATGACTATGGTGAGAGGCTAATGCAACTCGCTATGTCTCATGATTCAAAAGATAATGTCAGCTTTATACTTTCTGCTATGGAAGGTGATAAAGTATGATTGGAAAGATGATTAGCGATCGTTATAAAGTGATTGACAAACTTGGTGGCGGCGGAATGAGTATTGTATATTTAGCTGAGGATACAATACTTAATCGAAAAGTCGCAATTAAAGCGATTTCTATCCCGCCTCGTGAAAAAGAGGAAACTTTAAAACGATTCGAAAGGGAAGTACATAATTCATCTTTACTTTCGCATGACAATATTGTAAGTATGATTGATGTTGATGAAGAAGATGAATGTTTCTATTTAGTAATGGAGTACATTGAAGGACCAACGCTAGCTGAATATATTCATAATCATGGTCCACTGTCTGTAGAAACAGCTATTAAATTTACAGAGCAAATCTTAAGCGGTATTAAACATGCCCATGACATGAGGATTGTGCATCGTGACATTAAACCTCAAAATATTTTAATAGATAAAAATAAAACACTTAAAATTTTCGATTTTGGTATCGCAAAGGCACTCAGTGAGACATCACTTACACAAACGAATCATGTTTTAGGTACTGTTCAATATCTTTCGCCTGAACAAGCGAAAGGTGAGTCTACAGACGAAGGTACAGATATCTATTCTATTGGTATTGTGTTATATGAAATGCTTGTGGGCGAGCCTCCTTTCAATGGAGAAACTGCTGTAAGCATAGCTATTAAGCATATTCAAGATTCTATCCCTAATATTACGACTGATAAGCGGGGAGAAGTACCGCAGTCTCTCAGTAATGTTATTTTGCGTGCTACTGAAAAGGATAAACATAATCGTTATCATACTATACAAGAAATGTATGATGATTTATCAAGCGCGTTGCACGAAAATCGTGTGAATGAAAGTAAGTATGAACTAGATAAAACGAAAACGGTTCCTTTAACCAGAGATGAATTAAATAAGAAAATGAAAAGCTCGGAAAGAGAGCATGATTTAAACCAAACAATGCAAATTCCAATTGTGAATGAGCCAGCACGTCAACAAGAATTCCAATCACCAGAAGAACGCTATTATCCTTCTCACAATAAAAAGAAACGTTCGAAAGTGAAAATTATTGTGCTTTCTTTAATTTTTGTATTGTTACTTGCTAGTCTAATTGGATTTATAGGAATGGGTTTATTTGGTAATAAATATCAAGAAATGCCAGATTTATCAGGAAAAACTGAAAAAGAAGCGGAACAAATTCTAAAAGATCATCATTTATCTTTAGGGGACATATCAAGAAGTTATAGTGATAAATACCCAGAAAACCAAATCATCAAATCTGATCCAAATAGTGGTGAACGTGTAGAAGAAGGAGATACCATTGATATCGTTTTATCTAAAGGACCTAAAAAAGTAAAAATGCCTAATCTTGTTGGTTTGCCAAAAGAGAAAGCACTCAGTAAATTAAAAGATTTAGGATTAAAAGATATTGATGTTGAACAAGCTTACAGTCGTTCTGTTGAAAAAGGACTGATTTCAGAACAAAATATCTCTGCTAACAGTGAAGTTGCATTAAACGATCATCATATTAAGATTTATGAATCATTAGGTGTACGACAAGTCTACGTCAGTGATTATGAAAATAAGGACTACTCAACTGCTAAGAAAGAACTCGAATCTAAAGGATTTAGAGTACAAGCAACTCAAGAATATGATGATAAAGTTAAGAAAGATAAAGTTATTTCACAATCACCTAAAAATAAGTCTATCGATGAAGGATCTGTTATCCATTTAACTGTATCAAAAGGTGAACAAGAAGACGATAGTGATGATGAAGATGTTAAAACAACCAACGAAACCGTAAAAGTACCATATTCAGGTAGTAAAGGTAAGAGTCAAACAGTAGAAGTATACATTAGAGATAAAGATCATAGCGGTAGTTCTGTATCTCAAACTTATAAAATTAATAAAGATAAGACAATTAGCATACCTTTAAAAATTCAAAAAGGTAAAACAGCAGGCTATACAGTGCGCGTAGACGATAAAATTGTCGCAGACAAAGATGTCGACTATGATGACTAAAAATAAAAGCATCCCTTTGTATGTAATTTTAAAAATTAACGTATAAAGGGATGCTTTTTATTATAATTTAAATAATTTTTATTTCACTTTGGTCTGTTCAATTGTAGTCTGGCTACCTGCCTTTGTACCGAATACTAATATAAGTAAGGATACAATTAATAAAACGCAGAGTGAAAGTGTCCATTGATGCGTCCAATCGTGAAAAATTCCGAATAAGAAAGGACCGATTGCTGCAAGTAGATAGCCAACTGATTGCGCCATACCTGATAGTTTAGCAGCCGTTTGACCACTTTCGGTTCTTACTACAAATAATGTGTTGGCTAATCCAAATGCTAAACCGCTTGCTACGCCAATGAGTATAATGCCAACCAAGACGAACTTGTAATCAACAAAGATGAAGCATAATACACCAATCGTAAAGAGTATGCTTGTTAATAAAGTTAAAGGTACTTGGGATTTCATTTTCGTAGCAACAATTGGCGTTACAAAAGTTAGAGGTATAATTGCGATTTGCAATAATGAAACATAGATACCTGATGTTTGTAATGGAATACCATGATCTGTAAGTAATTCTGGTAACCAGTTAATGATTGTATAAAAAACGAGTGACTGTGCGCCCATGAATACTGTTACTCTCCATGCAAGTAATGACTTCCATACATTGATTTGACTATGTACGTTACTAACAGCTTCGGGAGGTTGTTGTTTCAACTGAAATGCCCAAATCATTATAGTCACTGCGGTGATGATTGCAATAATTCCTAAAGCAATAGAATAATTAAAATGTGTTGTTAATGGGCTAATAATTGAAGAACTTAAACTACCGACAACATTCATAACGACAGTGTATAAGCCCATCATCGTCCCCATATATACTGGAAAGCGAGTTTTAATAATTGCTGGGGCAAGGACGTTACCAAATGCGATACCCACACCAATGAAAATTGTTCCAACATATAACCAACTCAGTCCAACGATAGATCTTATAATAATTCCAATAAATATAAATAGTAAAGCAACAAAGATGGTTCTTTCTAAACCGAAAGCATTTCCAATTTTAGATGCGAAAAAAGAGACGATGCCGAATGCAATGAGAGGAACAACAGTCATAAAGCTAAGTGCGCTATTTGTTGTATGTAATGTGTCTTTAATTGATGGCAAAGCTACGCCCACAGATGTTATTGGCGCTCGCAAATTTGCTGCAACTAGCATAATGCCAATAAATAATATTATATTAATGTGCCTATTTGTTTTGTAATAAGGCATGATTGACGCTCCTTTTTGACAGATGTACAAATCTTAGCACTTGAAATGAACAGTGACAAGATATATTTTCGAATTTTTACTATAGGAAGAATCAAGGTAACTAAGGTTTTACATATTATATTCATAGCGATTTTGATATAATATTGAGAGTAAAATAAATGAGAGAGGTGTCAACTTGAAGACTGGACGTATCGTTAAATTAATAAGTGGTGTTTATCAAGTAGATGTAGAAGGTGTTCGTTTTGACACTAAACCACGTGGCTTATTTCGAAAGAAGAAGTTTTCTCCAATAGTAGGAGATATCGTAGATTTTGAAGTTCAGAATCAACAAGAAGGTTATATCCATCATGTACATGACAGGGAAAATGAACTTAAGCGACCGCCTGTTAGTAACATTGATGAACTTGTCATAGTGATGAGTGCTGTAGAACCTCAATTTTCAACACAATTACTTGATCGTTTCTTAGTTATTGCTCATTCATATCATCTAGAACCAAGAATACTCATTACTAAGAGAGATTTGGCTTCATCTGATGAAATAGAATACATTGAAGATATGTTGAAGATATATGAAGATATAGGTTATTCTACGCAATTTATTGGAAAAAAAGATGATAAAATAAAAATTGTGGAAAAATGGCGTAAAGGTTTAATCGTATTAAGTGGTCAATCCGGTGTCGGTAAAACAACTTTTCTTAATCACTATCAACCTGAGTTAAACCTTGAAACAAATGATATTTCAAAGTCTCTCAATAGAGGTAAACATACGACAAGACATGTCGAATTATATGAAAGAAGTCATGGATTTATTGCCGATACACCTGGATTTAGTGCTCTCGACTTTGATCATATAGAGAAAGATGATTTAAAGAATTATTTTGTGGATATTAAAGAATCAGGACAAAGTTGTAAATTTAGAAATTGTAATCATATTAAGGAACCAAAATGCAATGTGAAAAATCAAGTAGAAGAGGGAAACATTGCTCAGTTTAGATATGATCATTATTTACAGTTATTTAATGAAATCTCTAATAGAAAGGTACGATATTAAATGGTTAAAGTTTTACCTTCACTTTTATCAGTTGATTTTTTAAATTTAAAAGAAGAATTAGACCAATTAGAAAAAGCGAATGTTGATGGGTTACATTTTGATGTGATGGATGGCCAATTTGTTCCTAATATTTCTATAGGTATACCACTTTTAGACGCTGTCAAAAGCTATTCGAATTTACCTATAGATGTTCACTTAATGATTGAACAACCAGAAAAATATATAAAGCTGTTTGCAGAACATGGTGCTGATATGATTTCGGTACATGTTGAAGCTACGCCACATATTCATAGTGCAATTGAAGAAATTAAACAATTGAATAAAAAAGCAGGTGTAGTGATTAACCCTGGCACGCCAGTTGAAACAATTTTACCAGTATTAAGTAATGTGGACTATGTTTTGGTTATGACTGTTAATCCTGGATTTGGAGGACAGTCTTTCATCGAACAATGTATTAATAAAATTGAACAACTTAATCAACTTAAACATGAGAATAATTTAACTTTTGATATTGAAGTTGACGGTGGTATCAACGATCAAACGAGCAAAGTTTGTATTGAACAGGGTGCTACAATGTTAGTAACTGGGTCATATTTCTTTAAACAAGACAATTATGCACAAGTAACTGAAACATTGAAAGGTTGATGTTATGGAAATCAATTTACTATGTTCTCAGCGACTATTGCCTCAATCTCTTTTTAAAATGAAAAAGAGTGCAAAGTGGGCAGGTGTCGATAGAGGTGCGCTTGTACTCATTGAAAATGGTATTGAACCTGTATTCTCAGTAGGTGACTTCGATTCTGTAAATGATGAGGAACGTCAAATATTAAAGAATCAATTGAATATCCATCCTGTTAAAGCAGAAAAAGATGATACCGATTTAGCTTTAGGCGTAGAAAAAGCAGTTGAACAAGGGTATTCTGAGATTATTATATACGGAGCAACTGGTGGAAGATTAGATCATTTCATGGGCGTGGTTCAAATTTTACAGAAATCACAATATCTCGAACGACACATTCAACTTAGAGTGATTGATATACAAAATGATATAACACTCATAGATGTAGGGGAGCATCGAATCAAGAGAGATACTTCTTATCCATATATTTCATTCATTCCATTAAATGGTGAGGTTATATTATCATTAGATGGGTTTAAGTATAATCTTTATCATGAACAGCTAGAAGTTGGTTCGACATTAACCATTTCAAATGAAATTGTAGATAATGTTGCTACAGTTCGTGTTGAAAAAGGTCAAGTTTTACAGATGCGTAGTACAGATTGAAGTTTTAATGGAAAAGTTAATATAAACTAAAAAAGACCTTAGAGGCTGAGCGCCTTTAAGGTCTTAAAAATGTGATCCTCCACATAAGGTCATTTTTTGTGCATTATATTTATTAAACCAGACTGTAGACAAACTCTTTCACTCATCGTTGTCTTATGCATGCCTAGCTCATTTACTAATAGTAAAATCCCGTCGTTATGCATTTCGACTCCTCGATTGAGAAGGGTTTTCTATAAGTCTGCTTAATCATTTTTACTTTGTCGACAAGCTATTAAACTCTAGTAACTTTACCAGATTTTAAAGCACGTGCAGAAACCCAAACTTTTTTAGGTTTTCCGTCTACAAGGATTCTAACTTTTTGAAGGTTAGCGTTCCATCTGCGTTTGTTCGCATTTAAAGCGTGTGAACGATTATTACCAGTCGAAGCTTTACGACCTGTTACGTAACATTGTTTACCCATGAAAGTACCTCCTTTAATAAATATAAATACACATTACTACTTATATACTTTAATAAGATAACACATATACGTCTTTAGAGCAATATTTAGTTAAAATAAATACAAATCACAACGTTATTCAACCATTATTTATGGTATAATTGTAAGCTGTGGAGTTATATAGTATGATATTGTAAAGATATAGTTAAATTTATACAATGAATTTATAAATAGTAATTAATGATATCGTAATTAAAACAAGTTCAATGATATTTTGAACATCGGTAATTTTTTAATTTTCAAGAATTTTAATTGAAATCATATGTGAAAGACCTAAATTGAAATTTAAATACCTTTAACATATAACATAAACCTTGTAATTTTCAGGAGGAAATGAAAATGACATTAGAAATCTCAAACGACTACGGTAAAATTGATATTTCAAATGAAGTGATAGCATCAGTGGTAGGTGGAAAGGCCGTTGAAAGTTATGGCATAGTTGGTATGGCTTCTAGACAGCAAGTAAGGGATGGTATTGCTGAAATTCTAGGTCATGAAAATTATGCTAAAGGTATCAAAGTAAGAGAAGAAAATGGAACAATAGATGTCGATATGTACATTATTGTGAGTTATGGTGTGAAAATATCAGAAGTAGCTAGCAATCTGCAATCGACAGTTAAATATACCTTAGAAAAGACACTAAACGTAAAAGTAAATTCTATTAATATTTTCGTACAAGGTGTACGTGTAAACGATACAGGCAAAAAGCTTTAGGAGGACAACGTGAAATGATTAGCAAAATAAATGGTAAATTATTTGCCGATATGATTATACAAGGGGCTCAAAATTTATCAAATAATGCAGATTTAGTAGATTCATTAAACGTGTATCCTGTTCCAGACGGAGATACAGGGACGAATATGAATTTAACCATTACTTCAGGACGAGAAGAAGTTGAAAATAATTTATCTCAAAATATCGGAGAATTAGGAAAAACGTTTTCTAAAGGACTACTTATGGGCGCACGCGGTAATTCAGGCGTCATTCTCTCTCAATTATTTAGAGGTTTTTGTAAAAATATTGAAAATGAAAAGGAAATTAACGCGCAACAACTCGCTGACAGTTTTCAAGCGGGCGTAGAAACTGCATATAAGGCAGTCATGAAACCTGTTGAAGGCACAATTTTAACAGTAGCTAAAGACGCTGCACAAGCAGCAGTTGAAAAAGCTCAAGATACTGAAGATTGTGTTGAATTAATGGAACATACGATTAGTGCTGCAAAAGAATCTTTAGATAATACACCTAATTTATTAGCTGTTCTAAAAGAAGTAGGCGTCGTTGATAGTGGTGGTAAAGGATTATTATGCGTTTATGAAGGTTTCTTAAAAGGTCTAAAAGGAGAAAAAGTTGAAGCTAAAACTCCAAAATTAGATACTGAAACACTTGTTAATGAGGATCATGATTTTCACGGTGTAATTAATACTGAAGATATTGTTTATGGTTATTGTACGGAAATGATGGTACGTTTCGGTAAAAATAAAAAACCATTTGAAGAACAAGAATTTCGTAATGATATGAGCGAATTCGGAGATTCATTACTTGTTATTAACGATGATGAAATAGTTAAAGTCCATGTTCATACCGAACATCCTGGAGATGTTTTTAATTATGGCCAACAATACGGTGAATTAATTAAACTTAAAGTTGAGAATATGAGAGAACAGCATAGAGAAGTTATTCGAAAAGAACAAAACGGTCAAGATCGTAAAGATCAAGATGCACCTCAAACTGTGGAAACGGCAGTTATTACTATTTCTATGGGCGAAGGGATCTCTGAATTATTCAAATCAATGGGAGCAACACACATTATAAGTGGCGGTCAAACCATGAATCCTTCAACTGAAGACATTGTTAAAGTAATAGAACAGTCGAAATGTAAACGTGCGATTATTTTACCGAATAATAAAAATATCTTAATGGCTAGTGAACAAGCTGCAAGTATCGTAGATGCAGAAACAGTTGTTATTCCTACTAAATCTATACCACAGGGTATCACAGCTTTATTCCAGTATGATGAAGCTTCATCTCTTGATGAAAATAAAAATCATATGGAAACAGCTTTAGAAACAGTACAATCTGGTTCAGTAACTTTCGCTGTGAGAGACACTAAAATTGATGGAATTGAAATTAAAAAAGACGAATTTATGGGTCTTGCAGAAGATAAAATTGTGACAAGTGATGCGGATCAATTTACGGCAGTTAAAGGATTACTTGAAAAACTTTTATCTGAAGATAGTGAAATTTTAACTATGATTATTGGAGAAGATTCTAATCAAAGTGTAACTGATCAACTGATTGAATGGATTGAGTCTACGTATCCAGATGTTGAAATTGAACAACATGAGGGCGGACAACCGATTTATCAATATTTCTTTGCAGTCGAGTAGTTAATTATTTGGTATTTAAAATAAAATTGAATGATTAATATTTAACGGTAATTTCTATTTTTAAATGAAATAGAAGTTACCGTTTTTAATTTTGAACAATAACATTTATATTGATTTTAAAATTTTCTTATAATTCTTAATATAACTAATATTGTGTGTGTTTTAAATTGAGATTAATAGCGAGATGTCAGGGTAGAGAATTGATGGATATTAATTATAAGAGAGGGGTATTCTTAATGATTTTTGAAACAATGGAGCAAAAAGATTATGAACAAATCGTCTTTTGCCAAGATAAAGCTACAGGACTAAAAGCAATAATTTGTATTCATGATACAACGCTTGGTCCGGCATTAGGTGGTTGTCGTGTCAGAAATGACTATGCATCAGAACAAGAAGCCATTGAAGATGCTATGAATTTAGCTAGAGGAATGACTTATAAGAATGCTGCTGCTGGCTTAGACCTAGGCGGAGGTAAGACAGTAGTGATGGGAGCTCCTGATAAGGAAAATGAAGAAGCATTTTATAGAGCTTTAGGACGTTATGTTAATACATTAAATGGTCGTTATTATACAGCTGAGGATGTTGGTACTTCAGAACATGTAATGAACTTAATTTATAAAGAAACGCCATATGTTTGCGGTACAAGTAAATCATTTGGTTCTGCAGGTAACCCAAGTCCAATGACTGCGTATGGTATTTATATTGCTATGAAACGTACAGCGAAAGAAAAATTTGAAAATGAATCATTAGAAGGTAAAACTGTTGCCGTGCAAGGTGTTGGCCATGTTTCTTATGAGTTATGTCGCTTATTAAATGAAGATGGTGTGAATTTAATTGTCACTGATATTAATAAAGATAATGCACAACGTGCTGTAGATGATTTCAATGCTCAATTTGTAGAACCTGATGATATATTCTCAGTTGATGCAGATATATTTGCCCCTTGTGCACTCGGCGGTATCTTAAACGATGATACGATACCTCAATTAAAAGTAAAAGCAGTTTGTGGCTCTGCGAATAACCAATTAAAAGATGAAGATGCACATAGTAAAATGTTAGAAGATAAAGGTATTTTATATGCGCCAGACTATATTGTTAATAGTGGTGGGGTTATCAATACTGCGGATGAATTAAATGGCTACAATGAAGACCGTGCAAAAGAAAGTATTGAAGGTATAGATCAAATATTAAAACACATCTTTGATATTTCTAAAGAACAAAACGAAACACCACTTGAAGCGTCACAACATTTTGCAGAAAAAAGAATGGAACAAATGTCTCATATTCATGACATTAGAAAATAAATTGAATAAAAGCATAAATAAATACAAGGCATAACACTTATATAAAAGCTCTTAAAATGAATTTTTAACGTAATTCATTTTAAGAGCTTATTTAATTTTATATCTTGAAATTTAAGATATATTACCATATTTTTAAATCCACTATAGAAAATAAAAAATCAAAATACATATATAGTGTCGCATTTAAGTTCTAAATACTTTTTTTACAAAAAATATACACTAATTATGGTTAAAATGTTATAAAATGAATGTATATTACAAATAATAGAGGTGTAAAATGGAAAAGATAATTTTTTTATTGTTACTTTTAACTTTGTGTTCTGTAGTTATTTCTGTTCAAAAGTATGTCACTCGAAAGTATAATGTAAAATCTACACACTTTTTCTCACTTATTCTTATATTCACTATTCTGTTATCTACGTTAGGACAATCTTTAAACCTCAACCAAGCACAAGCAGCAAATGGATTACATAAAGAGAAAGCTACATTAGTAAAAGTGGTTGATGGCGATACAGTAAAGTTGAATTATAAAGGTAAAGTGGCAACATTTAGATTATTACTTATTGACACACCAGAGACGAAAGACCCAAGAAAACCAGTTCAAAAATATGGTCCTGAGGCAAGTGCGTTTACTACTAAAATGATGACGAACGCCAAAAAAATTGAAGTAGAATTTGACAAAGGTCAAAAAACTGATAAATACGGAAGATATTTGGCTTATGTCTATGCTGACGGCGTAATGGTAAACAATGCACTTGTAAGAGATGGTCTTGCTAGGGTTAAATACGTTTACCCACCAAACAATACTTATGAAAAAATGATTAGAGAAAGTGAAGCAAAAGCGAAGACTGAAAAATTAAATATTTGGAGTGAAGAAAACGCAGTCAACACGTCTTTAACTTCAGCGAAAAATATTAAAACAGCTAAGCACACTGCTACTACCAAAAAATCAATAACGCATTATTCTTCTAAAAAATCAAAAAAATCTTCAAGAGCTAAAGCTAAAAAAGAATATTTTAAAAATTGTACTGCTTTAAGAAAAAAATATCCTCATGGTGTTAGAAAAGGACATCCAGCATATCAACCAAAACTAGATAGAGATAAAGATAATTATGCATGTGAGGTAAGATAATCATTTCAAATTTATCAAATCAGTGATGATGGACTGATGATAATATTTCCATTATGAAAGCGCCCAAAAAGTTGGCTCAAAATTCTAACTTTTCGGGCGCCTTTTTATATTCCAAGTGAGTGAAGAAAAATATAATACGTGTCAATCAAATTATTACGATGAACATGATAGAATATAATTTAAGTACTAATGAAAACGACAAAAAGTATTAGGTGATGGATCATGACAAAAGTGCATTTAATCGAGAGTCCTTACACTCTAGATAAAATTAAGGGCATCGGTCCCAAACGATTAACACTATTAGAAGAATTAAATATACATACCGTCGAAGATCTTGTATTGTATTTACCTACTCGTTACGAGGACAATACAGTCATTGATTTAAATCAAGCTGAAGATCAATCCACTGTTACAGTACAAGGTGAAGTCTATTCAACGCCTGCTGTAGCTTTTTTTGGTAGAAATAAATCCAAATTAACTGTTCACATCATGGTAAACAATATTGCTGTGAAGTGTGTCTTTTTCAATCAACCCTATTTAAAAAAGAAAATCGAATTACATGGTACTGTTACCGTCAAAGGTAAATGGAATCGTGCTAAGCAAGAAATCAACGGAAATCGCATGTTCTTTAATGAACAAACGACTCAAGATGACGTTCAATTAGAACCTGTGTATCGTATTAAAGAGGGAATTAAGCAGAAACAAATTCGAGATAATATCAGACAAGCGTTAGAGGACGTAACGATACATGAATGGTTATCCGATGATTTAAGAGAAAAGTACAAATTAGAAACATTAGAATACACCCTCCGCACATTACATCATCCTAAAGATAAACAAAGTTTATTAAGAGCAAGACGTACATATGCTTTTACGGAACTCTTTATGTTTGAATTGCGTATGCAATGGTTGAATCGATTGGAGAAAACTTCAGACGAGGCAATTGAAATTGATTATGATATCAATAAAGTTAAGGAATTCATAGACCATTTACCTTTCGAGTTAACAGACGCTCAAAAGACGAGTGTTAATGAAATATTTAGAGATTTAAAGGCGCCAATTCGAATGCATCGTTTACTTCAAGGTGACGTCGGCTCTGGTAAAACAGTCGTAGCAGCTATTTGTATGTATGCCTTAAAGACAGCTGGCTATCAATCCGCATTAATGGTACCGACTGAAATTTTGGCAGAGCAACACGCGGAAAGTTTAATAGAGTTATTTAGAGATACGATGAATGTTGCACTTTTAACTGGTTCGGTTAAGGGTAAGAAGCGTCGTATTCTTTTAGAGCAGTTGGAGAACGGCTCAATTGATTGTTTAATAGGTACACATGCGCTTATTCAAGACGATGTTATTTTTGAAAATGTAGGCCTAGTTATTACGGATGAGCAACATCGATTTGGTGTGAATCAACGTCAATCATTAAGAGAAAAAGGCGCGATGACCAATGTACTCTTCATGACAGCAACGCCAATACCACGTACTTTGGCGATTTCTGTTTTCGGAGAAATGGATGTTTCTTCGATTAAACAATTGCCTAAAGGGCGAAAGCCTATTATCACAAGTTGGGCTAAACATGAACGATATGATCAAGTGCTAACACAAATGACAAGTGAATTGCGAAAGGGTAGACAAGCCTATGTGATATGTCCATTGATTGAGAGCTCAGAACATTTAGAAGATGTTCAGAATGTGGTGGCCCTGTATGAATCGTTGCAACAATACTATGGAACTGAAAAAGTTGGATTGTTACACGGGAAATTAACTGCTGAAGAAAAAGATGACGTGATGCAGAGGTTCAGTAATCATGAAATAGATATTTTAGTTTCAACCACTGTTGTTGAAGTGGGTGTTAACGTACCTAACGCAACATTTATGATGATTTACGATGCTGATCGCTTTGGATTATCAACACTTCATCAATTACGTGGTCGTGTGGGTAGAAGTGAACACCAAAGTTATTGTGTGCTCATTGCCTCTCCTAAAACTGAAACAGGTATTGAGAGAATGACGATTATGACTCAAACTACAGATGGATTCGAACTAAGCGAACGAGATCTAGAAATGCGTGGACCAGGAGACTTCTTTGGCGTAAAACAAAGCGGACTTCCAGACTTCCTTGTAGCTAATATCGTTGAAGACTATCGCATGCTCGAAGTCGCTAGAGACGAAGCGGCCCAACTCATACAAACCGGTCAATTCTTCCAAAATAACTACACACAACTCAGAAACTTCATCCAAAACAACCTCTTAGATACAAACTTTGACTAGCGGGACCCCAGCAAAGAGACTTTCGTAAACGAAAGTCAACGGACAGTGCAAGCCGAGGATTGAAACCACAGGGCACAGGCTATAGTGCATATTTAAATGATAGAATTTTTTTATAGTAGAAAAGATGACCACAGTGCAGTTATTTGTTGAGGAATTGAATAAGAAAGTGTTATGATATGTGAGGAATATTTAAGACTTGGTACTAAATTGAGGGGTGAGAGTTTGAAGCTAAAGAAAGACGAACGCAGAATAGCAATTCGAAATGCAATTGAAGCCAACCCCTTTATTACAGATAATGAACTTTGTGAAAAGTTTGATGTTAGTATTCAGACGATTCGCTTAGACCGTACGCATTTAAATATTCCAGAGTTGCGCAAGAGAATTAAACTTGTGGCTGAACAGAATTATGGACAAATTAAGTCTATTGAAGCCAATGAAATTATTGGTGATTTAATTCAAGTAGAGCCAGATGTAAAAGCACAGTCTCTCATAGAAATTACTGAAGACTACGTTTTTGCAAAAACACAAATCGCAAGGGGACATATTCTCTTTGCTCAGTCAAACTCTCTATGCGTAGCACTTATACATAATCCAACAGTATTGACTCAAGAAAGTCAGGTTGAATTTGTCGAAAAAGTAAAATTAAATGATACGGTAAGAGCAGAAGCTCAAGTAATAAATAAAACAAGTAAACATTATGTAATAGAAGTAAATTCATTTGTTAAAGACAAGTTAGTTTTTAAAGGGAAATTTAAAATGTTCTATATAAGTGAGGATGAATTCAATGGTTAAAATTGCAGTTGATATGATGGGCGGAGATGACGCGCCAGGTATCGTACTCGATGCAGTTAAAAAAGCTGTAGAAGACTTTAAAGATTTAGAGATTATTCTTTTCGGTGATAAAGAACAATATAATTTAAATCATGATCGTATTGATTTCAGACATTGTTCTGAAAAAATTGAAATGGAAGATGAGCCAGTTCGTGCAATTAAACGTAAGAAAGATAGTTCGATGGTTAAAATGGCAGAAGCAGTCAAATCTGGTGAAGCGGATGGTTGTGTTTCTGCGGGTAATACTGGGGCATTAATGTCAGCAGGACTATTTATTGTTGGTCGTATTAAAGGCGTAGCGAGACCAGCACTTGTTGTCACATTACCTACTACAGACGGTAAAGGATTTGTCTTCTTAGATGTTGGTGCCAATGCTGACGCTAAAGCTGAACATTTATTACAATACGCACAATTAGGTAATATTTATGCTCAGAAGATTCGCGGTATTAACAATCCATCAGTCTCACTTCTTAACATTGGGACTGAAGCTGCGAAAGGTAATTCATTGACGAAAAAAGCCTATGAATTATTCGAAAAAAATAATTCTTTCAACTTCCAAGGCAATATAGAAGCAAAAACATTGATGGATGGTAATACAGATGTCGTTGTTACTGACGGCTATACTGGAAACATGGTGTTGAAAAACTTAGAAGGTACGGCAAAATCTATTGGTAAAATGTTAAAAGAAACGATTATGGGCAGTTTAAAAAATAAATTAGCAGGTGCTGTACTTAAAAAAGATTTAGAAACATTTGCTAAGAAAATGGATTACTCTGAATATGGTGGTTCAGTGCTATTAGGTTTAGATGGTACTGTTGTCAAAGCGCATGGTAGTTCTAATGCTAAAGCATTTTATTCAGCGATTAGACAAGCTAAAATCGCTGGTGAAGAAAATATAGTACAAACAATGAGGGAAACGGTAGGTGGAAAAAGTGAGTAAAACAGCAATTATTTTTCCAGGACAAGGTGCTCAAAAAGTTGGAATGGCGAGCGACTTATATAATGAAGAAACACGTTCGACTGAAATTTTAAATCAAGCACAAACGTCACTAGACTTCGATTTACTAGAAACAATGTTTACTGATGAAGAAGGTAAATTAGGTGAAACTGAAAATACTCAACCAGCGTTACTCACTCATAGTGTAGCGTTATTAACAGCTTTAAAAGATTTAAATGCTGATTATACTATGGGGCATAGTTTAGGAGAGTATTCAAGTTTAGTAGCAAGTGGTGTACTTTCATTTGAAGATGCAGTGAAAATTGTACGTAAACGTGGTCAATTAATGGCACAAGCGTTTCCTAATGGTGTAGGTAGCATGGCTGCTGTGTTAGGTTTAGATTATGAAGAAGTAGACAAGATTTGTAAGGATTTATCAAATGAGGATGAATTAATTGAACCAGCTAATATTAATTCACCAGGACAAATTGTGGTCTCAGGTCACAAAACACTTATTGATAAGTTAGTGGAAGAAGGAAAATCTTTAGGGGCAAAACGTGTACTTCCTTTAGCAGTTTCCGGTCCATTTCATTCATCAATGATGAGCGTGATAGAAGAAGACTTTGCTTCTTATATCAATCAATTTAATTGGAATGATGCTCAGTTTCCTGTTGTGCAGAATTATAATGCTCAAGGTGAAACAGATGCAGAAGTAATTAAACATAATATGGTTAAACAATTATATTCTCCCGTTCAATTTATTAAATCTACTGAGTGGCTCATTGAGCAAGGCGTAGATCACTTTATTGAAATTGGTCCAGGAAAGGTACTTTCAGGATTAATCAAGAAAATTAATAGAGACGTTAAAATTACTTCAATTCAAACACTTGAAGATGTGAAAGGATGGAATGAAAATGAGTAAAAGTGCTTTAGTAACAGGTGCTTCACGTGGTATCGGACGTAGTATTGCATTACAATTAGCTGAAGAAGGATACAACGTTGCTGTCAATTATGCAGGTAGTAAAGACAAAGCAGAAGCTGTGGTTGAAGAAATTAAAGCTAAAGGTGTAGACAGCTTTGCCATCCAAGCTAACGTTGCAAACGGCGATGAAGTTAAGGCGATGATTAAAGAGGTCGTAAGTCAATTTGGTTCTGTTGATGTGTTAGTTAATAACGCTGGTATTACAAGAGATAATCTCTTAATGCGTATGAAAGAACAAGAATGGGACGACGTGATTGATACAAACTTGAAAGGTGTATTCAATTGCATTCAAAAAGTCACACCTCAAATGTTACGTCAACGTGGTGGCTCAATTATTAACTTATCAAGTGTTGTTGGCGCAGTAGGAAACCCTGGTCAAGCAAACTACGTAGCTACTAAAGCAGGTGTTGTTGGTTTAACTAAATCAGCTGCTCGAGAACTTGCGTCACGTGGTATAACTGTTAATGCCGTAGCGCCTGGATTTATTGTTTCTGATATGACAGATGCGCTTAGTGATGAGCTTAAAGATCAAATGTTAGAACAAATTCCTTTGGCACGTTTCGGTGAAGATACTGATATTGCGAATACTGTCGCATTCTTAGCTTCAGATAAAGCGAAATATATTACGGGTCAAACTATTCACGTTAATGGCGGAATGTATATGTAAAACACTACTTTGTTTTCTATAGAAAACAATTTGTAGTTCTTGTGCAATAGGCTTCGTCTATTGTAATCCTTTTTAAAATGAACACAATGGTTGTACCATTGTGTAAGTATCACTAATCATTGAAATGAAAGTGATACTTTATAAGCGCTAAAGCGCAATAAAAAGGAACGCCTGAGCTAAAGCTCATGCATAAGAAACACTAAGCACTAAAGTGCTAAGTGTTTCTAAAAATTGTACTTGTATTTTAGAATCTAAAATGGGAAAATATAGTAGTCTATGGATAGACGCTTTTAAAGGAGGTGAATCGACGTGGAAAACTTCGATAAAGTAAAAGACATCATCGTTGACCGTTTAGGTGTAGATGCTGATAAAGTAACTGAAGATGCATCTTTCAAAGATGATTTAGGCGCTGACTCACTTGATATCGCTGAATTAGTAATGGAATTAGAAGACGAATTTGGTACTGAAATTCCTGATGAAGAAGCTGAAAAAATCAACACTGTTGGTGATGCTGTTAAGTACATCAATAGCTTGGAAAAATAATAAAACTTACATCTGAGTCGTCACTCACGTCGGCTCAGATTTTTTCTTTAGTTTTATTTTATTTTCACGTAAAATTAAGGTATATTGAAATTTAATTTTTTGGACAAGGAGGTTAGACAGTGGCTAACCAGAAAAAGATAGACATGGTCAAAGATTTCCAACAAACATTTACTAATAAAATGAATGAGTGGGGTTTCAGTTTTAATAATATCGATTTGTATCAACAAGCGTTCTCACACTCGAGCTTTATTAATGATTTTAATATGAATAGATTAGATCATAATGAACGTTTAGAATTTTTAGGTGATGCGGTATTAGAATTGACGGTTTCACGCTATTTGTTTGATAAGCATCCTCATTTGCCAGAAGGTAATCTGACAAAGATGCGTGCAACAATTGTTTGTGAGCCCTCACTTGTAATATTTGCGAATAAAATTGATTTGAATGAGCTCATTTTATTAGGTAAGGGTGAAGAGAAAACAGGTGGTAGAACAAGACCTTCACTCATTTCAGATGCTTTCGAAGCATTTGTAGGTGCTTTATATTTAGATCAAGGTTTAGAGACTGTATGGGCATTTGCTGAGAAAGTCATTTTCCCATATGTCGAAGATAATGAATTAGTTGGTGTAGTGGACTTTAAAACACAATTTCAAGAGTTTGTGCACCGTCAGAATAAAGGCGATGTAACCTATCGTTTAATTAAAGAAGAAGGTCCGGCGCATCATAGATTATTTACGTCAGAAGTTATTTTGGAAAATAAAGCAGTTGCGGAAGGTAAAGGAAAGACGAAGAAAGAATCCGAACAGAAGGCAGCAGAACAAGCATATAAGTCAATGAAAAAGAATGAGAAGCTGAGACATCATTAATTATCTCAACTTTCGTTTAATAAATAATAAGTGAAAAGAAGAAGAGATGACGTGTGTCGTGCTGATAAACTCAACAGGAACGGGATAAGGAGAATAAGATGGTTTATTTGAAATCGATAGATGCCATAGGATTTAAGTCTTTTGCCGACCATACGAATGTCCAATTTGATAAGGGCGTCACAGCTATTGTTGGACCTAATGGTAGTGGTAAAAGTAATATTACTGATGCAATTAAATGGGTACTAGGTGAACAATCTGCGAAATCATTACGTGGCGCTAAGATGGAAGATATTATATTTTCTGGTGCAGAACATAGAAAAGCTCAAAATTATGCTGAAGTAAAATTAAAATTAGATAACCAATCTAAGAAATTGCAGATTGATTCAGATGAGTTAGTGGTTACGCGTCGTTTATATAGAAGTGGCGAAAGTGAGTACTATTTGAATAACGACCGTGCTCGTTTGAAAGATATTATTGAAATATTTTTAGATTCAGGTTTAGGAAAAGAAGCGTTTAGTATTATTTCTCAAGGCAGAGTAGACGAAATATTAAATGCGAAACCGATTGACCGTCGTCAAATTATTGAAGAATCAGCAGGGGTTTTAAAATATAAAAAACGTAAAGCTGAATCAATCAATAAATTGGATCACACAGAGGACAATTTAACTCGTGTAGAAGATATTTTGTATGATTTGGAAGGTCGTGTAGAACCATTAAAAGAAGAAGCTGCCATTGCAAAAGAGTATCAACAACTTTCTAAACAAATGGAACAAAGCGATGTTATTGTCACAGTGCACGACATTGATCAATATAATGAAGATAATCGCCAATTAGACAATCGTTTGAACGAGTTAAAGAGTCAACAAGCGGATAAAGAGGCACAACAAGCGCAAATTAACCAGTTATTGCAAAAGTTTAAAGGCGAACGTCAACAGATTGACCATGATATTGAAAAGTTAAACTATGAGTTGGTTAAGACAACAGAAACATATGAACAACTTGCTGGTAAGTTGAACGTATTAGAAGAACGTAAAAAGAACCAATCAGAAACGAATGCAAGATATGAAGAAGAATTAGAGAATCTAAATGAACATATTAAATCCATTGATGAAGAAAAACGTCAAAATGAAGAGATACTTAGTGAGTTAAAGGATAAACAAAAGCAATTAAATAAAGAAGTACAAGATTTAGAGTCACTCCTTTATGTTTCTGATGAACAACATGATGAAAAGCTAGAAGAAATTAAAAATAATTATTATACATTAATGTCTGAGCAATCTGACGTTAATAATGATATTCGTTTCTTGGAACATACGATAAATGAGAATGAAGCGAAGAAATCTCGATTAGATTCAAGATTAGTTGAAGCATTTAATCAGTTAAAAGAAATTCAGAATAATATCACTGAAACTGAAAAGAATTACAAAGCGTCTAAAAAAGAGATGTCTGAAGCAGAACAACAAATCAATCGTCTAGAAAAAGAATTAACAGCTTCTAAAAAGCTTCAATCAGAATATGAAGATAAACTTTATCAGGCGTATCGTTATAATGAAAAATTAAAATCTAGAATTGACAGTTTAGCTACCCAAGAAGAAGACTATACGTATTTCTTTAATGGTGTTAAACATATTTTAAAAGCAAAAAATAATGAATTAAATGGTATTCATGGTGCGGTAGCAGAGGTTATCGACGTGCCATCGCAAATGACACAAGCAATTGAAACAGCTTTAGGCGCCTCTCTCCAACACGTGATTGTGGATAGTGAAAAAGATGGCCGACAAGCCATCCAATACTTAAAACAACGTGGATTAGGTAGAGCAACATTTTTACCATTGAATGTTATCAAACCACGTCAAATTGCTTCAGATATTAAAGATATTGCTCGTAATACAGATGGTTTCATCAATATTGCTTCAGATGCTGTGAAGGTTTCATCTAAATACCAAAGTATCGTTGAAAATTTATTAGGAAATACTATTATTGTGGATGATTTGAAACATGCAAATGATTTAGCTAGAGCGATTCGCTATCGAACTCGAATTGTTACGTTAGAAGGAGATGTCGTGAATCCAGGAGGATCAATGACAGGTGGTGGCGCTCGTAAAACGAAGAGTATTCTCTCACAAAAAGATGAATTATCGACAATGCGTCATCAACTTGAAGCGTATCAACGACAAACTGCCGAATTTGAACGTCATTTTAAAGAGCAAAAAGACAAAGCCGAAAAATTAAGTGAACAATATTTCGATGCGAGTCAACAATATAATACATTAAAAGAAAAAGTGCACCATCATGAACTTGAGTTAGATCGATTAAGAACGCAAGAAACGCACCTTAAAAATGAACATGAAGAGTTTGAATTCGAGAAAAATGATGGTTACCAAAGTGATAAGAGTAAAGAAACGTTAACGCAAAAACAAACTCGACTTTCAGAGATACAGCAACAATTGAGTGAATTGGAAAGTGACATTGAGCGTTACACTCAATTATCTAAAGAAGGAAAAGAATCAACGACGCAAACTCAACAACAACTCCATCAAAAGCAATCTGATTTAGCAGTAGTCAAAGAAAGAATTAAATCGCAAAAACAAGCAATTGAGCGATTAGATAAACAATATGAATCAACACAACTGCAAATTAAAGATGTTCAAGAGAAAATCAGACTATTCAATTCGGATGAAATGATGGGCGAACAAGCCTTTGAGAACTTGAAATCTCAAATTCAAGAACAAGAAGAAGAACGAGATCGTCTTAACCATCAACTTACAGACATTAAACAACAACGTATCGAACTGAATGAGACGATTGAGCGTAATGAAAGTCAACTTCAAGAATGTCACCAAGATATTCTATCAATTGAAAATCATTACCAAGATATTAAAGCGAAACAATCGAAGTTAGATGTACTTATTAACCATGCAATTGACCATCTCAACGACGTTTATCAACTTACAGTAGAAAGAGCACGCACTTTATATGAATCTGACGAACCGATTGAGAGCCTGCGTAAAAAAGTGAAATTGACTAAAATGTCGATTGATGAATTAGGACCAGTCAATTTAAATGCGATTGAACAATTTGAGGAATTAAATGAACGATATACGTTCCTAAATGAACAACGTACTGATTTAAGAGAAGCGAAAGAAACATTAGAGCAAATTATAAACGAAATGGATAGAGAGGTAGAAGGGCGATTCAAAGAAACATTCCATGCAGTTCAGTCGCACTTCACAACCGTATTTAAGCAGTTGTTTGGTGGAGGTCAAGCCGAGTTACGTTTGACTGAAGATGATTACTTAGCTGCTGGAGTGGATATCATTGTTCAACCTCCAGGTAAGAAGCTTCAACACCTTTCTCTATTAAGTGGTGGGGAACGCGCCTTAAGTGCTATAGCATTATTATTTGCAATTCTAAAGGTTCGTTCTGCTCCATTTGTTATACTAGATGAGGTAGAAGCTGCGCTTGATGAGGCAAATGTTATTCGCTATGCACAATACTTAAATGAATTATCAGAGCAGACACAATTTATAGTAATTACGCATCGCAAAGGAACGATGGAATTTTCAGATCGTTTATATGGTGTGACAATGCAAGAATCAGGTGTGTCTAAACTGGTTAGCGTTAACCTAAATACTATAGATGAGGTTATGAAGGAGGAACAAGCATGAGCTTTTTTAAACGCTTAAAGGATAAATTTTCTGGTAAAAGTGAAGACGATATTCAAAAAGAGTTAACCGAAGATGTGGAATCAGACGCATCTAGTGACTCTGATACATCCACTGAGTCAGATGACTTGAATTTGAATGAAACAGCTGAAGATTCTAAACCTAAGAAAAAGCCGAAAAAGCTGAGTGAAGCAGATTTCGATGAAGATGGCTTAATATCTATTGAAGACTTTGAAGAAATAGAAGCACAAAAAATTGGTGCCAAGTTCAAAGCTGGTTTAGAAAAATCTCGACAAAATTTCCAAGAACAATTAAACAATTTAATTGCGCGTTACAGAAAGGTCGATGAAGATTTCTTCGAAGCACTAGAGGAAATGTTAATTACTGCAGACGTTGGATTTAATACTGTAATGAAATTAACAGATGAATTACGTACTGAAGCTCAAAGACGTAATATTCAAGAAACTGAAGACTTACGTGAAGTTATTGTTGAAAAAATCGTAGAAATTTATCATCAAGAAGATGAACATTCTGAAGCGATGAATATTGAAGATGGCAGATTAAACGTTATCTTAATGGTAGGCGTCAATGGTGTAGGTAAAACAACGACGATTGGTAAATTAGCATATCGTTACCAACAAGAAGGTAAGAAAGTTATGTTAGCTGCTGGTGATACATTTAGAGCTGGTGCAATTCAACAGTTACAAGTTTGGGGAGAACGTGTAGGCGTAGAAGTTGTGAGTCAAAGCGAAGGTTCTGACCCTGCTGCTGTCGTTTATGACGCTATTAATGCTGCGAAGAATAAAGGTGTAGACATCTTAATTTGTGATACTGCTGGCCGTTTACAAAATAAATCTAACTTAATGCAAGAGTTAGATAAAATGAAACGTGTGATTAGCAGAGCCATTCCAGATGCACCTCACGAGGCATTATTATGCTTAGATGCGACTACTGGACAAAACGCATTATCACAAGCACGTTCATTTAAAGAAGTTACAAATGTATCGGGTATTGTATTAACTAAATTAGATGGTACTGCTAAAGGTGGTATCGTTCTTGCCATTCGAAACGAATTACACATTCCTGTTAAATACGTTGGTTTAGGAGAAAAATTAGACGACTTACAACCATTTAATCCTGAAAGTTACGTTTATGGCTTATTTGCCGATATGATTGAACAAAATGAAGATATTCCAGATGAATTAGTGGAAACATCTAACGAAACTGAAGAAGGTACACAAGATGGGCCAAAATGATTTAGTTAAAACACTTAGAATGAATTATTTGTTTGATTTTTATCAATCATTATTAACTCAAAAGCAAAGAAACTACTTAGAATTATTCTATTTACAAGATTATTCACTAAGTGAAATTGCTGATACATTTGAAGTGAGTAGACAGGCAGTTTATGATAATATAAGAAGAACTGGCGATTTAGTAGAAGACTATGAATCTAAATTAGGCTTATATCGACGATTTGAAAAACGTCAAGAAATTTATAACTTAATGAAACAATCGCTTAATCAACCTGATTTGCTTAAACAATATATTAAACAATTAGAAGAGTTAGAGTAGTCATTATTTTTCAAAAAGGAGGGCAATAGTTATGGCATTTGAAGGATTATCCGAACGCTTGCAATCCACGATGCAAAAGATGCGTGGTAAAGGGAAAGTCACTGAAGCGGATATCAAAACAATGATGCGAGAAGTAAGACTTGCATTATTAGAAGCCGATGTTAACTTCAAAGTAGTTAAAGAATTTGTGAAAACAGTGTCAGATCGTGCATTAGGTTCTGATGTAATGCAATCTTTAACTCCTGGCCAACAAGTCATCAAAATTGTACAAGAAGAACTTACAAGTTTGATGGGTGGCGAAAATACATCAATCAAAATGGCTAATAAACCGCCAACTGTTGTAATGATGGTTGGTTTACAAGGTGCAGGTAAAACAACAACTGCAGGTAAATTAGCTTTATTAATGCGTAAAAAATATAACAAAAAGCCGATGTTAGTTGCAGGAGATATTTATCGTCCAGCAGCGATTGATCAGTTACAAACAGTTGGTAAACAAATAGACATACCTGTTTATAGTGAAGGTGACCAAGTACCACCTCAACAAATTGTTGAAAATGCATTAAAACATGCAAAAGAGGAACATTTAGATTTTGTTATTATCGATACTGCTGGTCGTCTTCATATTGATGAAGCATTGATGAACGAATTACAAGAGGTAAAAGAAATCTCTAAACCTGATGAAATCATGTTAGTTGTTGACGCGATGACTGGTCAGGATGCTGTGAACGTTGCGCAATCATTCGATGATCAATTAGATGTATCAGGCGTGACATTAACTAAACTCGATGGCGATACACGTGGTGGTGCAGCATTATCTATTCGTTCTGTAACTCAGAAACCGATTAAATTTGTTGGTATGAGTGAGAAATTGGATGGCCTTGAGTTATTCCATCCTGAACGTATGGCTTCTCGTATCCTTGGTATGGGTGACGTTTTAAGCTTAATTGAAAAGGCTCAACAAGACGTAGACCAAGAAAAAGCTAAAGATTTAGAGAAGAAAATGCGTGACTCTTCATTCACATTGGATGATTTCTTAGAGCAATTAGACCAAGTTAAAAATTTAGGTCCATTAGATGATATTATGAAAATGATTCCTGGAATGAACAAAATGAAAGGATTGGATAAGCTAAATATGAGTGATAAACAAATCGATCATATTAAAGCTATTATTCAATCAATGACACCGAAAGAACGTTCAAATCCTGAAACATTAAATGTTTCTCGTAAGAAACGTATTGCTAAAGGTTCAGGTCGTTCATTACAAGAAGTGAATCGTTTAATGAAACAATTTAATGATATGAAGAAAATGATGAAACAATTTACTGGTGGCGGTAAAGGTAAGAAAGCCAAACGCAACCAAATGCAAAATATGCTTAAAGGTATGAACTTACCATTTTAATATTATTTGATAAAGCATCGAACGGCTGTAGTGGCTGTTCGATGCTTTGTTTTGGTGTTGAACGCCTGAGCTAAAGCTCATGCATAACCAAATCTACGATTTATTTCATAAATCTAGATTTGGTAAAGAAAAAAGTCTTTACAAACATTTGTGTAACTGTTATTATTTATTCTTGTAGAAAATAAAATGATAAAACATAAAGGAGAGTAATTTAAATGGCAGTTAAAATTCGTTTAACACGTTTAGGTTCTAAAAGAAACCCATTCTATCGTATCGTAGTTGCAGATGCACGTTCACCACGTGATGGTCGTATCATCGAGCAATTAGGTACTTATAATCCAGCACACGTTAATGCACCAGAAGTTAAAATCGATGAAGAGTTAGCTTTAAAATGGTTACATGACGGTGCTAAACCAACTGATACAGTTCACAATATCTTATCAAGAGAAGGTATTTTGAAAAAATTCGATGAACAAAAAAATGCTAAATAATTAGCTTATGTTTGTGGACGCCAATGATGGCGTCCTTTTTTAATAAATCAACACTAACATGTTAGAATATATTTGATTCATTTTCGAAAAAACTAGAGATCAATCGACTAGGAGGGGCGTTAGATGGAAGTAGAAGTAGGCCAAATCGTAAATACGCATGGTATTAAAGGCGAAGTTAAAGTAAAATCAAACTCAGATTTCACTGCAACGCGATTTCAACCTGGCGAAAATTTAATTGTTAAACATAATAATAACGATATCCAATATACTATAGCTTCTTACCGTATACATAAGGGATTTCACATGTTGAAGTTTGAAGGAATTAATAATATTAACGACATTGAACATCTAAAAGGGGATTATTTGTATCAAGAACGTGACCATGAGGATATCGAATTAGATGAACATGAATATTACTATTCTGATATTATCGGTTGCACAGTTTTTGATGATAACAACACGCCAATTGGACGAGTAATTAATATTTTCGAAACAGGCGCAAATGATGTGTGGGTCGTTAAAGGTGATAAAGAATATCTCATTCCTTATATTGAAGATGTTGTAAAAGACATTGATGTGGAAGGGAAATCAATTAGAATTACGCCTATGGAAGGATTGCTAGATTAATGAAAATCGATTATTTAACGTTGTTTCCAGAGATGTTTGAGGGCGTTTTAAACCATTCAATTTTAAAGCGAGCTCAAGATAAAGAGATTATTGACGTAAATGCTATTAATTTTCGAGATTATTCAGTTAACAAACATAATCAGGTTGATGACTATCCATTTGGTGGAGGTCAAGGAATGGTGTTAAAACCTGAACCTGTTTTTAATGCTATGCAAGATTTGAAAAGAGATGAAAATACACGTGTGATATTGATGTGTCCTCAAGGTCGGCCTTTCACTCAAGAGATCGCGCAGGAGTTGAGTGAAGCCCAACATATTGTATTTATTTGTGGTCATTATGAAGGGTACGATGAACGTATTAGAGAGCATCTTGTTACTGATGAAATTTCTATGGGAGATTATGTGCTTACAGGTGGAGAATTGCCTGCAATGACTATGACTGATGCGATTGTTCGTCTTATTCCAGGGGTTTTAGGTAATGAAGCTTCTCATCAAGATGATTCATTTTCAGATGGATTATTAGAATTTCCACAATATACAAGACCAAGAGAATATAAAGAAATGAAAGTGCCGGATGTCTTATTATCCGGAAATCATGCACATATTGAGGAGTGGCGACATAAACAGAAATTAATTCGTACTTATGAGAAACGTCCAGATTTATTAGAAAAATATGAGCTTACTAATAATGATAAAGAAATTTTAGAAACATATAAAAAGCAATTGAAAAACAATTAGCGTTATGCTAACATAATTTAAGTGTGAAAAAACACTAAAATCACTATGATCCGCTGCTATACATTTGTCTAGGCAAGAACATAGGTTGAAGGAGAGAATTTATAATGAGTAATCATAAGTTAATCGAAGCAGTAACTAAATCACAATTACGTACTGACTTACCTACTTTCCGTTCTGGTGACACTTTACGTGTACACGTTCGTATCGTAGAGGGTTCACGTGAACGTATCCAAGTCTTCGAAGGTGTTGTAATTAAACGCCGTGGTGGAGGAATTTCTGAAACTTTCACAGTTCGTAAAATTTCTTCAGGTGTAGGTGTGGAAAGAACATTCCCATTACACACTCCAAAAATCGAAAAAATCGAAGTTAAACGTCGCGGTAAAGTACGTCGTGCTAAATTATACTACTTACGTAGTTTACGTGGTAAAGCTGCTAGAATCCAAGAAATTCGTTAATCAGCAAACTCGACATTTTCAACACAAGTTATCTGTAACTTGTAATAAAGATAAAGCTTTCAAACATCTTAATCAAAGGTGTTTGAAAGCTTTTTTGTTTCGTTTGAATGTTAATTGCTGACAAAGTTTTATAAATAAAACACAACGTCGACTTTTTAAAGTCAACGCAGTGTTAATCATAATTATTAAATTTTATCTTTCTTTATTATTCGAGCAAAAATGATACTTAATAGAATTCCAATTATGCTTAAGATAATTAATAAATAAAAATGTGGCGGTGTGTAAGTCAATCTTATTGTTGATTGACCAGCTTTAGCTGGAATAGCAGTCATGATACCGTTCGCTTGTTTTACCGTTATAGATTGATTTCCTGCTTTCGCTTTCATACCTTTTGCGTAAGCAATCGGAAGAACGATATATCCACTATCATTTTTATTTTTAGTCATCGTATAGCCATTTCTTTCTTTTTTCACCTTAACACGTTTTAAATCATGTGAGGCCTTTCTAAGCGTTTGATAATTTTCACCATAAATACCTTTAACTTTAAATCTGTAAATGCCTTTAGACATATGAATGTTAAGTTTGTCTGAAGCTTTAACCCGCATTGTTACAGGTGTGATGAAGCGTCGATATTTATATGAAAGTGCATTTCTATTTTGTGTATATTCATTTACACCGATACTATGTTCTTTATCAGGAGTGAGTAGTTCAACATCCATTTCGATATACATGTCTTTATATTTTTTAGTTAAGGATTGAGGCAAAATGAGTTGAACGCCACCATTATTTTTATCTACGTTTAGCTGATTTTTCTTCTCCCATTTGGAATCTTTGAGTTGTAGTTGAGCATCATTTAATAGATTTTTGTTAGGACTAAACGTGGTATTTGCGCGCTTATTATTATTGAATACCACACCTTGAAGCATGGCTTGTTCTCTGTCTAATGGTGATTTTAAATCATTAGCATTATAAATTTTATTGGTTATGTGAGCGCTAGGATATTGAATTGTATTCTTTGAATGAATCCATTGATCTTTCCCATCTTTGATAAGCGCTTTCTTTTTAAAGCCAAAAGGCATATTTAAATCATTAGGATGTCTAAGTCTATCTTGTACGTCCCATAATGCCATTAAATTAGCTCGATTACCTAAATAACGATACGTACTGTTTTTATCAGCAGGCATATTGATTTGCATCGTGTTATCGTAATAATTTAAAATACTACCGTCAAATATGCTTGAATATAAAGATGTTCCGTTGTAGTGATAAATAAACGGGGAATTCAAAGCATAATATGAAAAGTAATCTAATCTTTTTGAAGGGTCATGACTACTTTTTGTCATTTGATTAATTTTACGATTCAATACTTTACTTCTATATGATGAATCACTAATTGTTTTAAACTCTGATTGATAAGGTTCAATAGTTATTTTTTTAGCATCATGTACCATGGTAATTTGTTGTGCTAAAAATAATAGCACTAATATTATTGAAATAGATTTTCTCCTTAATAAAGATTTTCGTTTAATTAATAATCCAAGAAGTATCATTATCATTAGTGCGATATACATCCAGTTGACCGAACGCTCAGTAATAATTATGTAAATGCAACTATAAATAAACAATGGTAGGGCTATGATTAAATATTTTTTAATAGATAATTCGCTTAAATGTTGTATGAAAAGTGCAATTAAAGCGCCTGATGATAATGCTAAAAAGTAAACCCATCGTCTTTGCGGTAATGAAAAGCCATTAAAAGCACTATCAAACCATTGTGATAAAGAGCCGATTAAAAGGATCCAAGTCGCTATTGCAAAGAGTTTATAGTAATAGTGTTGATATAACTTAAATGAGAATAAAGCTATTATAGTAATAATTGAAATGGTGATGTAGAAACCATCAGTAAATATATTGTAATTTTTTTCAAATAAATTGGTTAGAAAGGTAATACCAAATTTAGGATTCTGAGATCTATCATTATTTAAAAATGAAGAAACGCCAGTATATAAACCAAAAATACTTGTTAACACACTTAATACAGTAGCTACAACTAATATGTAAAATTTCTGCCAACGATTAACAATATCTTTTGGATGTACTGCAATAAGTCGATAAATGAAATAAAATCCTAATACGACCGCTTCGTAATAACTAAAATAGAAGTTGGTAAATAGAGTATATGCAATCGCAAAAATAAACCATCCTATTTTGCGTTCTTTAAAGAAACGTTCCATAGCCCAAATTGACATAGGTAACATAATCAGTAAGTTGCCGTAAAATGACCATGTAAAATTATAATAAGTCATAACTGTGGACATACCATATAGAATTGTAGCAATACACATTGATGTGGGTTTGAATTTTAAATAATTAAATAAATAAAAACTAAAAATAAGTGCTACAACTGTGCGTATGTATGCCATAACGAGTTGGTTAGTAGGCCAGAAACTAATGTCATGAGGATTAAGGTGTAATGAATGTTCTAGCACCCAAATACATCCGAAATTAATCCACATGAGTGGTGACATGGAATAATAATATGCCAGTGATTTAACATAATCTCCACCTAAACCAAAAGATGCATCATAAAAGCCTTTAAGAGAAGTGAAATGTTCATAAAGATACATTTGAAAGGGCATCATTTGTCTAAAGCCATCACCATTACCACTAAATATGACGCCCTTAGTTATATATTCATAAATAAATGGTAGGTATAGTATAAGAGAAAGTATACAACTGAGTATTAATATTGAACAAAATTGTTTTATTGGTGTTTCCCATAATTTTTTAATCACGGCGAATCCTCATCTTTCTTTTTGGTGAATTCGATTTTCTTACATATATCATACTAAAAATGATACTTATAAATGAAATGAATATCATTATTTTCAAAAACGGTGGCTCGTATTTAATGATAATTGTTTTATCATTTTTATTTACTGGAACACCAGTCATCATATAATTTACTTTTTTGACATCTACTTTGTGACCATTGATATATGCACGCATACCATCTCGGTAAGGAATATTAATCGTAGCTAGCCCTTTAGGATGATTGCCGAGTTGGACTTTGATGCCATTTTTAATGTCCTTATAATTCATATCGAAATTTGCTTTATGGTGTATGTCTTTGAGTGTTTTATAATTTTCACCAGTTAGATTTAACAGTTTAAAGTTAAATGCCCCTTTAGGAGATAATTGAATATTAATATCACTGTTTTTATCAGGTTGCGTTCTATAAAGTTGAGTATCCACACCAATTCGATAAACGGAATCATTATAAAGACGATTATTCAAGTACTGATTAACATTTACTGTGTAATTACTATCTGGATTGCCTCTTTTAATATAAGCAGTTAAATAGAAATCTTTATATTGTTTACGAAGCTTTTTAGGCAAATGAATATTGATTGAACCCATCTCACGATTTACTTTAATGGTGTTGCGACTCACTTTAGTTATATTTTTAGTTGTTATATGTGCATCATTTAGTAAATTTGGCGTGTGAGATTCAAAGTTTTCACCTTTTGAATCAACGACTGCACCTTTAAGCATCGCATGCTCACGATCAAGAGGCGTTTTAAGATTTTTACTATTATAAAGACGATTTGTCACTTTTACACTTGGTAAATTGAGTTGATTTTCATAAATGTTGTACTGTCCACTCGTTTTAATCCTTTTGAAATAACTAGGTACGTTATTTTGGTAATTTTTTAACATAAGATATTTTATAGAGAATAAACTATCAATATTTTGTCTACCATTCGTTGATTGATAGCGACTTAACGATTCTTCAGCCAAGTTAATTTTTAGACTATCGTAGTAATAATCTAAAATATTATGATGAAATATACTTGAGTAAAGGCTCAACCCTTTGAAATTTTGATACATAGGTGTATTATCTTGTTCGTTTACGCGCCAATCTATACGTTCATCTTCTTTTTTATTATCTTTCATTTCTTTTACTAAAGCCCTCTGTAATTCAGAACTATATAGACTAGAATTTGCATAAAATGTATTTGCGCGATTTTGATGGTCTTCAAAGTAAATTTGATTTTTAATGAAAACAAAGCTCACCATCATACTTAACGCGATAATAGAAATCATATAAATGTATGTAAGTTGAATGCGTACCTTTCTTTCCTTTAAAAGTAAAATTAACAATCCAATCATTGAAACAATAGGAACAAGAATTAACCATGGTAAATATTTATGATAGCAGTAGGCGCTCACATATATGACAAACTGAGATATCAAACTTGTTAGAATATATGATTTAATACTGACAGTTCGAAAGTATTTAATAAATAATCCAACTAAGATGGACGATGAAAAAGCTAAAATAAAATGCCATCTTTTTTGTGGTGCTGAAAAACCATTAAACACTTGGTCAATAAAAGGTATAAATGTAAAAATGATAAGGATGACTGTTATAATTGCAAACAAACGATAATAGAAATGTCTATATAATCTAAATGTTAAAATCCCTTGAATTGTTATGAAAAGTATAACGATAAGATAATTATCGAAAAATATATTTGTGTTTATATTTAATTTTTCAAATAAAGGAACATGACCTGAAAAAGAGACGCGTCTATTATTCATAAAACTTTGAACCCCATGAAAGAATATAAACAAACTATTGCCTAAAGCGAGCAGTGCAGATATTAGTAACACCCGAAAAGTTTGTGTGCGCGTTGAAATATCATTAGGATGTCGAAAGATAATTCGAATAAACGAATAAACTGTGCCAATAATAAAAAAGTAATAAGCGAAATAGAAATTATTAACGAGGATGAGTGTAATTGTGACTATTAATAATCCTTGTTTACGTTGTTGTAATACACGTTCTATAGCGTATAAAAATAATGGCAGCCAAATAAATACATCACTAAAGAATGGCCAGTAGGCTGAGAATCTAAAGTAAAGCGGTGAAACGACAAATATAAACGCAATAAAGATACTTAAAACTTTATGTTTAGTGATATGTTTCCCATAAAGATAAGTACAATACATAGCGATTGCACCTTTAATTACAGATATTATTAGTGCATTGTTCATCCAAAACATAATTTGGTGTGTATCAAGGGATATAAATAATTTTAAGAAGAGAATGACTAAAACATTAATAATAAATAAAATATTTGTTGAAAAATAATAGCTTAAGTCCGTAAAAAAGTCTCCACCTAAGCCAAAATTAGTAGAATAAAATATATTACCTTGACTCCATTGATTAAACAGATACATTTGTATTGGTACCATTTGTTCCATGCCATCATTGGGTCCAGTAGATAATATTCCGTCATGATAAAAACGGAAAATAATGTAACTATGTCCAATAATAGATAAAATTATAAATAATATACTATAGCTTAAAATTCTCTTCATTATTTTCTCCTAAATACGATGTTTCCAATACACATTTATTCTTAATCTTCAATTAAATTGTAGGTTATTGTTTGAGTGAATGAAAGTGATTGTATCTTAGACTCTTCATTTTTAACATAACCTTAAATTTTGGTTGATTGATATTGCAATTTATTTTAAAAAGTGGGAAGAACGCATGTTACACTAAAAGTGGTTCGAGAGTTGAAATTAAAGTATAATTATTAAGTTGAAATGAATTACATATTTGAAGAAGAATTAGAAAGTAAGGTGACAAACATGGCAATTCAATGGTACCCAGGACACATGGCGAAAGCTAAAAGAGAGGTAAGTGAACAATTAAAAAAAGTAGATGTTGTATTTGAATTAGTAGATGCACGTATACCATATAGTTCACGAAATCCTATGATTGATGAAGTCATAAAACAAAAACCGAGAGTAGTAATTTTAAATAAAAAAGATATGACTAACTTGAAAGAATTAGAGAAATGGGAAAGTTATTTTAAAGATCAAGGGTTTTATCCTGTTGCTGTAGACGCTAAACACGGTAAAAATTTAAAAAATGTAGAAGCAGAAGCGATTAAAGCTACGAAAGAAAAATTTGATCGTGAAAAAGAAAAAGGACTTAAACCCCGTGCAATTCGTGCAATGATAGTAGGGATTCCAAACGTTGGTAAATCAACACTTATTAATAAATTGGCAAATCGTAGTATTGCACAAACAGGTAATAAGCCTGGTGTTACAAAGCAACAACAATGGATTAAAGTTGGTAAATCTCTCCAACTCTTAGACACTCCAGGTATATTATGGCCTAAATTTGAAGATGAAAAAGTTGGGAAGAAACTAAGTTTAACGGGTGCAATTAAAGATAGTATTGTTCATTTGGATGAAGTTGCGATTTACGGTCTAAATTTTATGATCGAGCATGATTTAGAGGGATTAAAGCAACATTATAATATTGACGTTGATAAAGAAGCGGAAATATTAGAATGGTTCGATGCAATTGGACGTCGTAGAGGCCTTCTTCAAAAAGGGAATGAAGTAGACTATGAATCAGTCATAGAATTAATTATTAACGATACGAGAAATGCTAAAATAGGAACTTATTGTTTCGATATTTTAAAAGAAATGAAGCGTGACGTTGACAATGACTCAAACAATTAAAGAAATAAAGGAACAGCTTGCTTTAGTTTATACTTTAGAAGAATTAGAAGCACATTCAGCACATCAAGATTCCCGAAAAGGTGTACAAAAAGCTTTAGATTCTCGCAAGAAGCAATTGATTAAACAACAAACTCTTGAAGAAAATTACAAAAAAATGACTCAATATGAAAATAATATTTTAAATCATGATAGCAATGCACTTATTTGTGGTATTGATGAAGTGGGGCGGGGACCTTTGGCTGGTCCCGTTGTTGCCTGCGCTGTAATTCTTAATAAAGACCATCATTATTTAGGTTTAAATGATTCGAAAAAGGTGCCAGCAAAACAGCGGGTAGCCTTGAACAATGACTTAAAAGCTGGCGTTTTAAGCTATGCATATGGAATTGCGAGTTCAGAAGAGATTGACGAATTAAATATTTATCGAGCGACGCAAGTAGCAATGCAACGTGCAATCGCTCAATTAGATGAACAACCTACGCATTTGCTTATTGATGCAATGAAACTTGATAATGATATTCCGCAAACGTCAATAATTAAAGGTGATGCTAAAAGTGTTTCAATTGCTGCAGCAAGTATTATGGCTAAAGAATATCGAGATGATTACATGAAAGCATTGGCTAACCATTTTCCGGATTATGGATTTGAGAAGAATGTAGGTTATGGTACAAAACAACATTTAGAAGCAATTGACACGTATGGTGTAATAAATGAACATCGTAAATCCTTTGAACCTATCAAATCTTTGTTTAAATAATTTGAATTTTGATTTAATTGCAAAAAATATGGTCTTTCAGTTTACAATAGCGCTTTCATTTTTTATAATTAAAAAGGAACTTAACCTAAGAAACAGGAGGATGGAAGATGAATATCCACGAGTATCAAGGTAAAGAAATATTTCGTTCTATGGGCGTAGCAGTTCCAGAAGGACGAGTAGCATTCACTGCTGAAGAAGCGGTGGAAAAAGCGAAAGAATTAGATTCAGATGTATATGTGGTTAAAGCACAAATACACGCTGGGGGTAGAGGTAAAGCAGGCGGTGTAAAAATTGCTAAATCACTATCTGAAGTTGAAACTTACGCTAACGAATTATTAGGGAAACAATTAGTTACTCACCAAACAGGACCTGAAGGTAAAGAAGTTAAACGCTTATATATCGAACAAGGTTGCGATATTCAAAAAGAATATTACGTTGGTTTTGTAATTGATCGTGCAACAGACAAAGTTACATTAATGGCATCTGAAGAAGGTGGAACTGAAATCGAAGAGGTTGCAGCTAACACACCTGAAAAAATCTTCAAAGAAACAATCGACCCAGTTGTAGGTTTATCACCTTATCAAGCACGTCGTATTGCTTTCAACATTAATATTCCTAAAGAATCTATTGGTAAAGCAACTAAATTCTTACTCGCACTATACAATGTGTTCATCGAAAAAGATTGCTCTATCGTAGAAATTAACCCACTAGTAACTACTGGTGATGGACAAGTATTAGCTCTAGACGCTAAATTAAACTTCGACGACAACGCTTTATTCAGACATAAAGATATCGTTGAATTACGTGATTTAGAAGAAGAAGATCCAAAAGAAATTGAAGCATCTAAATATGATTTATCATATATCGCTTTAGATGGCGACATTGGTTGTATGGTTAACGGTGCAGGTTTAGCTATGGCAACAATGGATACTATTAATCATTTTGGTGGAAATCCAGCTAACTTCTTAGACGTTGGTGGCGGTGCTACTAAAGAAAAAGTTACTGAAGCATTTAAAATCATCTTAGGTGATGACAATGTTAAAGGTATCTTTGTAAATATCTTTGGTGGAATCATGAAATGTGACGTTATCGCAGAAGGTATCGTAGCAGCAGTTAAAGAAGTAGAATTAACTTTACCTTTAGTAGTACGTTTAGAAGGAACAAATGTTGAACGTGGTAAAGAAATCTTAAACGATTCAGGTTTAGCAATCGAACCAGCAGCTACAATGGCTGAAGGCGCACAAAAAATTGTTAAACTTGTCAAAGAAGCGTAAGGAAAGGATGGGAGCACTAAGATGAGTGTATTTATTGATAAAAATACGAAAGTAATGGTACAAGGTATCACAGGGTCTACTGCCCTTTTCCATACAAAACAAATGCTTGATTATGGAACACAAATTGTCGCAGGGGTAACACCTGGTAAAGGTGGACAAGTTGTAGAAGGTGTTCCAGTATATAATACAGTTCAAGAAGCTAAAAATGAAACTGGCGCTAACGTATCTGTAGTTTATGTTCCAGCACCATTCGCTGCTGACTCAATTTTAGAAGCAGCTGAAGCTGATTTAGATATGGTAATTTGTATTACTGAACATATTCCTGTTGTAGACATGGTTAAAGTTAAACGTTACTTACAAGGTCGTAAAACACGTCTAGTAGGACCAAACTGCCCAGGTGTTATCACAGCAGATGAATGTAAAATCGGTATCATGCCTGGTTACATCCACAAAAAAGGTCACGTAGGCGTTGTATCTCGTTCAGGTACATTAACTTATGAAGCAGTACATCAATTAACTGAAGAAGGTATCGGTCAAACAACAGCTGTTGGTATCGGTGGTGACCCAGTTAACGGTACTAACTTTATCGATGTATTAAAAGAATTTAATGAAGATCCTGAAACTAAAGCAGTAGTTATGATTGGTGAAATCGGCGGTACTGCTGAAGAAGAAGCTGCACAATGGATTAAAGAAAACATGAATAAACCAGTTGTAGGCTTCATCGGTGGTCAAACAGCACCTCCAGGTAAACGTATGGGTCATGCTGGTGCGATTATTTCTGGCGGTAAAGGTACTGCAGATGAAAAAATTAAAACACTTAATGATTGTGGTGTAGAAACTGCAGATACTCCATCAGAAATTGGTACAACATTAATTGAAGCAGCTAAAAAAGCTGGAATCTATGATGAATTATTAACAGTTGATAAATAACTAAAAAGTTATGATTGATAGCTCGAACTCTTATTAGGGTTCGGGCTTTTTAAGTTATATGGGCATATCTTAAAAGTTATAAGGACTATATATAATAGTAGAAACTCGTCTTATCATCTAGAATTTAAGTCATTTGATTAGAAATTAACATATTTGAAAATTACTCCTTACAATTCCATTAAATAATAAGAGCTAAATGTATTTAAACAGTAACAACACATTCTTGAATCATCAGCTATAATACTCTTAAAGGAGTAATGCCATTGATTCAACACACTTTATTAAAACTTTATTGGGCTAATTTCACTACAACGCAAGTACATCAAATCATTGATTTCTATCCTGACTTTTCCTTGGAAAATGAACAAACAAGAATGGATATTATAAAAGATTGGGTATTAAAACAAAATTCCCACGCATTGCAAAGAAAACTTGATCAATTTAAAATGCTAAAAACTGAGTATTTATACAACTATATGAAACGTATAAAACTAAAATATGTGACTTACTATGACAAAGATTATCCTTTACTTCTCAAAGAAATCTATCATTTTCCATACGTAATTTTTTATAAAGGAACCAAACAATTGTTTAATCAACCTCATACATTAGCTGTAATCGGCTCTCGTAAATCTACTTCATATACGACACAAGCTTTAGAGTATCTTTTTCCTTCATTTCAACAAATTCAAATGACTATAATTTCTGGTTTAGCATACGGCGCAGATAGTGTAGCGCATCAAGTCGCTCTCAAATACCATTTACCCACCATAGGAGTTCTGGGATTCGGTCATGATTATCACTATCCTCAATCCACATATCAATTAAGAGATAAGATTGAAAAAAGTGGATTAGTATTAAGTGAATATCCTCCTCATTCAGCAATCAGTAAGTATAAATTTCCAGAAAGAAATAGATTGATAAGTGGGCTTTCACGTGGCTTACTTATTACGGAAGCTGAAGAAAAAAGTGGCAGTCAAATTACTGTTGATTGTGCTTTAGAACAAAATCGAAATGTGTATGTGTTACCTGGATCCATGTTTAATCAAATGACAAAGGGAAATTTACTTAGATTAGAAGAAGGTGCTCAAGTCGTATTAGATGAAAGCAGCATTTTAACAGACTATACATTCTAAACAGACATTGAGTTACTTGCGATTAATCAGTGTAGACATGTATTAAATTAGTTAAAGATTTATGTGACAAAATTAATAATATTTCAAACAAAATTGGAAATTAAAAATTAAAACGTTGACAAACACAAAATTAAGCGTTTATCATTTATCTTTAGTAATTCAATTTGCAAGGGGGAAATCACTTTGGCAGATAATTTAGTCATAGTTGAATCGCCTGCAAAAGCTAAAACCATTGAAAAATATTTAGGAAAAAGATATAAAGTTATTGCTTCAATGGGACACGTTCGTGACTTACCTAGAAGTCAAATGGGTGTGGACACTGAAGATAACTATGAACCAAAATATATTACAATTCGCGGTAAAGGGCCGGTCGTCAAAGATTTAAAGAAACATGCGAAGAAGGCAAAAAAAGTTTTTCTTGCAAGTGACCCTGACCGTGAAGGTGAAGCGATTGCCTGGCATTTATCAAAAATCTTAGAATTAGAAGATTCAAAAGAAAACAGAGTCGTATTTAATGAAATTACTAAAGATGCGGTTAAAGATAGTTTTAAACATCCGAGAGAAATTGAAATGGAACTCGTGGATGCACAACAAGCCCGTCGTATTTTAGATAGATTAGTAGGCTATAATATTTCTCCTGTTCTATGGAAGAAAGTGAAGAAGGGATTATCTGCAGGACGTGTCCAATCAGTAGCACTTCGTTTGGTTATCGATCGAGAAAATGAAATTAGAAATTTCAAACCTGAAGAATATTGGACAATTGAAGGCGAATTCAGATATAAAAAATCTAAATTTAATGCCAAATTCCTTCATTATAAAAATAAGCCATATAAATTAAATAAAAAAGAAGATGTTGAAAAGATTACTGCAGCACTGGATGGAGATCAATTCGAAATTACGAATGTAAATAAGAAAGAAAAAACACGTAATCCAGCAAATCCATTTACTACTTCAACGCTTCAACAAGAAGCTGCACGTAAATTAAACTTTAAAGCACGTAAAACAATGATGTTAGCACAACAATTATATGAAGGTATTGATTTAAAACGTCAAGGTACTATTGGTTTAATCACTTATATGCGTACGGATTCTACTCGTATATCTGACTCAGCAAAAGCTGAGGCGAAGAATTATATTACTGATAAATACGGTAAAGAGTATATTTCAAAACGTAAGGCAACTGGTAAACAAGGTGATCAAGATGCTCACGAAGCAATTAGACCTACAAGTGCTTTAAGAACACCAGATGATATGAAACCATATTTGACTAGAGATCAACATCGTTTGTATAAATTGATATGGGAACGATTTGTAGCAAGTCAAATGGCTCCAGCTATACTAGATACTATCGCGTTAGACGTCACTCAGAATGACATTAAATTCAGAGCTAATGGACAAACTATTAAATTTAAAGGTTTCATGACGTTGTACGTGGAAGCTAAAGATGACAAAGATAATGAGAAAGAGAACAAACTTCCGAAACTTGAGGAAGGAGATAAAGTTACAGCTACTCAAATCGAACCTGCTCAACACTTTACTCAACCACCTCCTCGTTATACTGAAGCACGTTTAGTTAAAACTTTAGAAGAGTTGAAAATTGGTAGACCTTCTACTTATGCACCAACAATAGATACCATTCAAAAACGAAATTACGTTAAATTAGAAAGTAAACGTTTTGTTCCTACCGAGTTAGGAGAAATCGTTTATGAGCAAGTGAAAGAATACTTCCCAGAAATTATTGATGTAGAGTTTACAGTTAATATGGAAACATTACTAGATAAAATTGCGGAAGGCGACATGAATTGGCGTAAGGTTGTTGGTGATTTCTACAATAGTTTCAAACAAGATGTTGAGCGCGCTGAAGAAGAAATGGAGAAAATAGAAATTAAAGATGAGCCTGCTGGAGAAGATTGTGAAGTATGTGGTGCTCCGATGGTAATCAAAATGGGACGCTATGGTAAATTTATGGCTTGTTCGAATTTCCCTGATTGCCGAAATACAAAGGCTATTGTTAAATCTATAGGCGTGAAATGTCCAAAATGTAATGAAGGAGACGTTGTAGAACGTAAATCCAAAAAGAACAGAGTCTTTTATGGTTGTTCCAGATATCCTGATTGTGACTTTATTTCTTGGGACAAACCAGTTGGCAGAGATTGTCCAAAATGTAACCATTACTTAGTTGATAAGAAAAAAGGTAGAAGTAGTCAAGTTGTATGTTCAAATTGTGACTATCAAGAAGAAGTTCAAAAATAGATAAATTTAAAATTAGGAGGAAAATGATGACTCAAACGGTTAATGTCGTTGGGGCTGGTTTAGCTGGTTCGGAAGCTGCGTATCAATTAGCGCAACGTGGAATAAAAGTTAACTTAATTGAAATGCGACCAGTTAAACAAACACCTGCACACCATACTGATAAATTTGCTGAGCTTGTATGTTCAAACTCATTGAGAGGGAATTCTCTTACAAATGCGGTTGGTGTACTTAAAGAAGAAATGAGACGTCTAGACTCTCTAATTATACAAGCTGCAGACAAGGCGCGTGTTCCTGCTGGAGGAGCTTTAGCAGTAGATAGACATGATTTTGCTGGTTATATAACTGATACACTCAGAAATCATCCGAATGTTACTGTTTTAAATGAAGAGGTTAATAGTATACCTGAAGGTTATACTATTATTGCTACGGGTCCACTCACTACAGAACATTTAGCGCAAGAAATTGTTGATATTACTGGTAAAGATCAACTTTATTTTTATGATGCTGCTGCTCCAATTGTTGAAAAAGAAACAATTGATATGAATAAAGTGTATCTTAAATCTCGTTATGACAAAGGTGAAGCGGCATATTTAAACTGTCCTATGACTGAAGAAGAATTTAATAGATTTTATGATGCTGTTTTAGAAGCAGAAGTAGCACCAGTCAATGAGTTTGAAAAAGAAAAATATTTTGAAGGATGTATGCCATTTGAAGTTATGGCAGAAAGAGGACGTAAAACGTTGTTATTTGGTCCAATGAAACCGGTTGGATTAGAAGATCCTAAAACAGGTAAACGTCCTTATGCAGTTGTACAATTAAGACAAGATGATGCAGCTGGCACACTTTATAATATTGTTGGCTTTCAAACACATTTAAAATGGGGAGCTCAAAAAGAAGTTATTCGCCTTATCCCGGGATTAGAGAATGTGGATATAGTTAGATATGGTGTAATGCATCGTAATACATTTATTAACTCACCGGATGTATTAAATGAAAAATACGAACTTGAAGGGCATGAAAACTTGTACTTTGCAGGTCAAATGACTGGTGTAGAAGGTTATGTAGAGAGTGCCGCAAGTGGTTTAGTTGCTGGGATTAACCTTGCTCACAAACTTGCAGGTAAAGGTGAAGTCATTTTCCCAAGAGAAACGATGATAGGTAGTATGGCTTATTATATTTCTCATGCTAAGAACGAGAAAAACTTCCAACCAATGAATGCAAACTTCGGTTTATTACCATCATTAGAAAAACGTATTAAAGACAAAAAGGAAAGATATGAGGCTCAAGCGAACAGAGCTTTAGAATATCTCGACAACTATAAGCAAACACTTTAAAAGTAGAATAGACAGACTGGGTAGTAGATTAAATTTGCTACCTAGTTTTTTTGTTGTTTTGTCGAAAAAGCATAGGTTTTTATCAAAAAAATAAATAATGCTATTTTACTGTATATTTGAAAGATTTATAAAATTTTTGACATTAATTCTCTAAAGATTTTGAATTGGTTATCAAATTACTGTATGCCCTATCATTCATATGCTACAATGCAATATGATGGAGGGGAATTATATTGAATGAAATCCAAAAAACATTTTTATATATGTTAAAGGTAGAAAGAAATTTTTCTGAATATACTTTGAAATCATATCATGATGATTTAGTTCAGTTTAATGAATTTTTAAATAGTGAACATTTAGAGTTAACTACTTTTGAATATAAAGATGCTAGAAATTATTTGTCTTATTTATATTCAAATAATTTAAAAAGGACTACTGTTTCAAGAAAAATTTCAACATTACGTACTTTCTATGAATATTGGATGACTCAAGATGAATCTGTAGTAAACCCCTTTGTTCAACTTGTACACCCTAAGAAAGAACAGTATCTTCCTCAATTCTTTTACGAAGAGGAAATGGAAGCACTATTTCGAACTGTAGAGCAAGATCGTACTAAGGGCATGCGAGACAGGGTTATTATCGAGTTGTTATATGCAACAGGTATACGTGTGTCTGAATTAGTTAATATAAAAATTAAAGATATAGATATGAATTTGCCTGGTGTCAAGGTATTAGGTAAAGGTAATAAAGAACGTTTTATCCCATTTGGCGAATTTTGTAAGCAAAGTATTGAGAGATACTTAGATGAATTTCAGCCACGAAAAGCGGTAGATCATGAATATTTAATTGTTAATATGAAAGGCGAACCGATAACTGAACGTGGTGTGAGATACGTACTCAACGATGTTGTCAAACGTACTGCGGGAGTGACTGATATTCATCCACATAAGCTTAGACACACATTCGCGACGCATTTGTTAAATCAAGGTGCTGATTTAAGAACAGTACAATCCCTCTTAGGACACGTAAACTTATCAACAACTGGACGTTATACCCATGTTTCAAACCAACAACTTCGTAAGGTATATTTAAACGCACATCCTCGAGCAAAAAAAGGAGAGTAATTTATGAGTAATTCTTTACATGCAACAACAATATATGCTGTCCGTCATAATGGTGAAGCGGCTATGGCAGGTGATGGTCAAGTCACATTAGGTCAGCAAGTTATTATGAAACAAACTGCTAGAAAGGTGAGACGCCTCTATGAAGGTAAAGTGTTAGCTGGCTTTGCTGGAAGCGTTGCTGATGCATTTACGTTATTCGAAAAGTTTGAAACAAAACTTCAACAATTTAGCGGTAATCTTGAAAGAGCAGCAGTTGAATTAGCACAAGAATGGCGTGGAGATAAACAATTACGTCAATTAGAAGCGATGCTTATCGTAATGAATAAAGACGCTATTCTCGTTGTAAGTGGTACAGGCGAAGTGATTGCACCAGATGATGACTTAATCGCAATCGGTTCAGGAGGTAATTATGCGTTGAGTGCAGGCCGTGCACTTAAACGTCATGCGTCACAACTTTCTGCTAAGGAAATGGCTTATGAAAGTTTAAAAGTCGCAGCCGACATTTGTGTGTTTACGAATGATAACATTATTGTTGAAACGTTGTAGTATCGGTTAATGTTGTAGTTTAATTTTAAGAACTAATGGAAATGAATGACTGATACAAAGTAGCAAGATGGAGGAATGTAAAACATGGATACTAATGGAATTAAATTAACTCCAAAAGATATCGTATCTAAATTAAATGAATATATAGTAGGACAAGATGATGCTAAAAGAAAAGTTGCAATTGCGTTAAGAAATCGTTATAGAAGAAGTTTATTAGACGAAGAAGCTAAACAAGAAATTGCTCCGAAAAATATTCTGATGATAGGGCCAACAGGTGTAGGTAAAACCGAAATAGCTCGTCGTATGGCGAAAATTGTTGGTGCACCATTCATCAAAGTTGAAGCCACTAAATTTACTGAAGTAGGCTATGTAGGTCGAGATGTTGAAAGTATGGTCAGAGATTTAGTAGACGTAGCAGTGCGCTTGGTTAAAGAAGAGAAGAAAGCTTTAGTTAAAGATGAAGCTATTTCAAAAGCTAACGACAAACTTGTTAAATTATTAGTTCCAAGTATGAAGAAAAAAGCTTCTCAAGGTAATAACCCTCTAGAGAATCTTTTTGGAGGTGCGATTCCAAACTTCGGACAAAATAATGAAGAAGAGGAAGAACCACCTACTGAAGAGATTAAAACTAAACGTTCTGAAATTAAAAAGCAATTAGATGAAGGTAAACTTGAAAAAGAAAAAGTAAGAATTAAAGTAGAACAAGATCCAGCAGCTATGGGCATGTTAGGCACGAATCAAAATCAACAAATGCAAGATATGATGAACCAATTGATGCCTAAGAAAAAGGTAGAACGTGAAGTTTCAGTTGAAACTGCTAGAAAAATACTTGCTGATGACTATGCTGACGAACTTATTGATCAAGAAACTGCAAATCAAGAGGCACTAGAGCTTGCAGAACAGATGGGTATCATTTTCATTGATGAAATCGATAAAGTTGCGACAAATAATCAAAATAGTGGTCAAGATGTTTCTAGACAAGGGGTTCAACGTGATATTTTACCAATTCTTGAAGGTAGCATGATACAAACGAAGTATGGTACTGTAAATACTGAACACATGCTATTTATTGGCGCTGGTGCATTCCACGTATCAAAACCTAGTGATTTGATTCCAGAATTGCAAGGTCGTTTCCCAATTAGAGTGGAACTGGAAAGCCTTTCAGTTGATGACTTTGTTCGAATTCTAACTGAACCTAAATTGTCTTTAATCAAGCAGTATGAAGCATTGCTTCAAACAGAAGAAGTGACAGTCAACTTCTCTGAAGAAGCTGTTAAACGATTAGCTGAAATTGCGTACCAAGTCAATCAAGATACTGACAACATCGGTGCGCGTAGATTACACACAATTTTAGAGAAAATGCTTGAAGATTTATCATTTGAAGCACCAAACATGCCACATGCTGTTGTAGACATAACACCACAATATGTTGACGATAAACTAAAAACAATCTCAACGAATAAGGATTTAAGTGCATTTATTTTATAATATAAATAGAAGGAGAAAAATTATGAGCTTATTATCTAAAACTAGAGAATTAAACACGTTATTACAAAAACATAAAGGCATTGCAGTAGATTTCAAGGATGTTGCCCAAACTATTAGTAGTGTTACCGTAACAAATGTATTTATCGTTTCGAGAAGAGGTAAAATTTTAGGGTCGAGTCTTAACGAATTATTAAAGAGTGACCGAATCATAAATATGTTAGAAGAAAGACATATTCCAACTGAATATACTGAACAACTTATGGACGTAAAACAAACGCAATCTAACATTGATATTGATAATGTGTTAACTGTTTTCCCTCCTGAAAATAGAGACGTATTTGAAAATAGTAGAACAACAATCTTCCCAATTTTAGGTGGAGGAGAAAGACTTGGAACATTAGTTTTAGGTCGCGTTCAAGACGATTTCAATGAGAACGACCTAGTTTTAGGTGAATACGCTGCAACTGTAATAGGTATGGAAATCTTACGTGAGAAACATAATGAAGTTGAAAAAGAAGCTCGTGATAAAGCTGCAATCACAATGGCGATTAATTCGCTTTCTTATTCTGAGAAAGAAGCAATCGAACATATCTTTGAAGAATTAGGTGGAAATGAAGGATTGCTTATTGCATCTAAAGTAGCTGATCGTGTTGGAATCACTAGATCTGTTATTGTCAATGCATTACGTAAATTAGAAAGTGCCGGCGTCATCGAATCACGCTCACTAGGTATGAAAGGTACTTTCATTAAAGTTAAAAAAGAAAAATTCCTTGATGAATTAGAAAGAACAAAATAAGCGAATTAGATATGAGAAGTTTAAAAGAGTGTCAGCAATTGAAAAGCGATACTCTTTTAATTTGTTCATAAATTCATTGTGATGATCTTGTTAGAAAGTCATTGCGTTTCAAGGTGAGTTATGATATATTAAATGACGGCTATAAAGCCAATACACACATAATTAATTAAAATATAGAGGGTGCAAATCAATCTATTTGTCTTTATATGAGTTAGTTATGGAGGTAAATAACCAATAGGAGGAATTTTAAAATGGCAGTAATTTCAATGAAACAATTACTAGAAGCCGGTGTTCACTTCGGTCACCAAACACGCCGTTGGAACCCAAAAATGAAAAAATATATCTTCACTGAAAGAAATGGTATCTATATCATTGATTTACAAAAAACAGTGAAAAAAGTTGAAGAAGCTTATAACTTCATCAAACAAGTATCTGAAGATGGCGGTAAAGTCTTATTCGTAGGTACTAAAAAACAAGCACAAGAATCAGTTAAAGCTGAAGCAGAACGTGCTGGTCAATTCTACGTTAACCAAAGATGGTTAGGTGGAATCTTAACTAACTACAAAACAATCTCTAAACGAATTAAACGTATTTCTGAAATCGAGAAAATGGAAGAAGACGGTTTATTCGAAGTATTACCTAAAAAAGAAGTTGTTGAACTTAAAAAAGAATATGACCGTTTAATTAAATTCTTAGGCGGTATTCGTGATATGAAATCAATGCCTCAAGCATTATTCGTTGTTGACCCTCGTAAAGAGCGCAACGCTATTGCTGAAGCACGTAAATTAAATATTCCTATCGTAGGTATTGTTGACACTAACTGTGATCCAGATGAAATCGATTACGTTATCCCAGCAAACGATGATGCTATCCGTGCCGTTAAATTATTAACTGGTAAAATGGCAGATGCTATCTTAGAAGGTCAACAAGGTGTATCTAATGAAGAAGTAGCTGCAGAACAAAACATCAATTTAGATGAAAAAGAAGAATCTGAACAAGCAGAAACAACTGAAGACAACACTTCTGTTGAGTCAAACTAAGATATAGTTTAAATGGGTGATAAGATACTAATGCTTATCACCTTTTTTTAAAAGTAAAATAAATAATTATAGAGTATTGGAAATATAACCTAAAATAATGGTAAAATTTGGGTATATCAATAAATACAATTATATACATTGGAGGAATAATTAATGGCAATTTCAGCAAAACTTGTTAAAGAATTACGTGAAAAAACAGGCGCAGGTATGATGGATTGTAAAAAAGCGCTAACTGAAACTGATGGAGACATCGATAAAGCAATCGACTACTTACGTGAAAAAGGTATTGCTAAAGCAGCTAAAAAAGCTGACCGTATCGCAGCTGAAGGTCTTGTACACGTAGAAGTTAAAGGAAACGAAGCAGCAATCGTTGAAATCAACTCTGAAACTGACTTCGTTGCTCGTAATGAAGGTTTCCAAGAATTAGTTAAAGAAATTGCTAACCAAATTCTTGATAGTAAAGCTGAAACAGTTGATGCTTTAATGGAAACTAAATTATCTAATGGTAAAACTGTTGATGAAAGAATGAAAGAGGCTATCTCTACAATTGGTGAAAAATTAAGCATTCGTCGTTTTGCTATCAGAACTAAAACTGACAATGATGCATTTGGTGCATACTTACACATGGGTGGACGCATCGGTGTATTAACTGTTGTTGAAGGTTCTACTGATGAAGAAGCTGCTAAAGATGTAGCTATGCACATTGCTGCAATCAACCCTAAATATGTTTCTTCTGATCAAGTAAGCGAAGAAGAAATCAACCACGAAAGAGAAGTATTAAAACAACAAGCATTAAACGAAGGTAAACCAGAAAATATCGTTGAAAAAATGGTTGAAGGTCGTTTACGTAAATATTTACAAGAAATTTGTGCTGTAGATCAAAACTTCGTTAAAAACCCAGATGAAACAGTTGAAGCATTCTTAAAATCAAAAGGTGGTCAACTTGCTGACTTCGTTCGCTATGAAGTAGGCGAAGGAATGGAAAAACGCGAAGAAAACTTCGCTGAAGAAGTTAAAGGACAAATGAAATAATCTGTCATAAAGTTTAACAAGGAAGAAGACACCTATTACGTTTCCTTTCTATTAGTTGCATAGCTATAGAAAGAAGCCATCCGTGTCTTCTTTACTTATATATTTTTACATATTTTTACTATAGAGAGGATAAGAAAATGGCTCAAACTTCTAAATATAAACGTGTAGTCTTGAAATTGAGTGGTGAAGCATTAGCAGGTGATAAAGGATTTGGTATTAATCCAATCATCATTAAAAGTGTAGCAAAACAAGTTGCTGAAGTTGCTAAAATGGACTGTGAAATCGCAGTCATCGTTGGTGGCGGAAATATTTGGAGAGGTAAAACAGGTAGTGACTTAGGTATGGATCGCGGTACAGCTGACTATATGGGTATGTTAGCGACTGTGATGAATGCTTTAGCTTTACAAGATAGCTTAGAACAGTTAGATTGTGATACACGTGTTTTAACTTCTATTGAAATGAAACAAGTTGCTGAACCATATATTCGTCGTCGTGCAATTCGACACTTAGAGAAAAAACGCGTTGTTATCTTTGCAGCTGGTATTGGCAACCCTTACTTCTCAACAGATACAACAGCAGCTTTACGTGCGGCTGAAGTAGAAGCAGATGTAATTTTAATGGGTAAAAATAATGTAGATGGCGTATATTCAGCAGATCCTAAAGTTGATGAAAATGCCGTTAAATATGAACATTTAACACATATACAAATGTTACAAGAAGGATTACAAGTAATGGATTCAACAGCTTCATCATTCTGTATGGACAATAATATTCCATTAAATGTATTCTCAATTATGGAAGAAGGAAATATTAAACGTGCCGTAATGGGTGAAAAAATCGGAACGTTGATTACAAAATAATCTAGAGGTGTAAAAAATGAGTGACATAATTAAAGATACAAAAGCTAGAATGCAAAAATCTATCGACAACTTATCACGTGAATTAGCTAATATTAGTGCAGGTAGAGCAAATTCAAACTTATTAAACGGTGTAACTGTTGATTACTATGGCGCGCCAACGCCTGTTCAACAACTAGCAAGTATTAGTGTGCCAGAAGCACGTTTGTTAGTGATTTCACCATACGATAAAACTTCTGTAGATGACATCGAAAAAGCGATTATCGCAGCAAATTTAGGTGTCAATCCAACTAGTGATGGCGAAGTAATTCGTATTTCAGTTCCTGCTCTTACTGAAGAAAGACGTAAAGAATTAGTTAAAGATGTTAAAAAAATTGGTGAGGATGCAAAAGTTTCAATTAGAAACATTCGTCGCGACATCAATGATCATCTTAAAAAACAAGAGAAAAATGGAGACATCACTGAAGATGATTTAAGAAGTCAAACTGATGATGTTCAAAAAGCTACTGATAATTCAATTAAAGAAATTGACCAATTAGTAGATGACAAAGAAAAAGATATTATGTCTGTTTAATCACATAATTTCAAAAATAAAATATTTAAGATATTGATGTCATAGGACACCTTATATGGTCATAATAATAAAATCATATCAATTGATTTAAATGTATAGTTGTTTTTATAACTATTCCTCTAGACACCAATAATCTTTTTAGTCTAAACTGTACCGAGTAGGACTTTGGTACAGTTTTTTTATTTGCTTATTCAATGGAATAAATGAGTATGATAAAATGATAGATGATTGTTTAATTAACGTATAGAATAAAACAGAGATGATCAGGCTCGGAGGAAAGACCATGTTTAAAAAGCTAAAAAATAAAAATAAAACTGAGAATAATCTAGACAATGATTTAGATTTACATAATATACCTGAACATGTTGCTATCATTATGGATGGAAATGGTCGATGGGCTAAAAAACGTAAAATGCCACGTATTAAAGGCCATTATGAAGGGATGCAAACAATCAAGAAAATTACTCGAGAAGCGAGTAATATTGGTATTAAGTACTTAACACTTTATGCTTTCTCTACTGAGAATTGGTCTAGACCTGAAAGCGAAGTTAATTATATTATGAATTTGCCTGTTAATTTCCTTAAGACATTTTTACCAGAATTAATTGAGAAAAATGTTAAAGTCGAAACGATTGGGTTTAATAATGGATTACCTAAATCCACAATTGAAGCAATTGATTATGCCAAAGACAAGACAAAACATAATACAGGCCTAACACTTGTTTTTGCTATAAATTATGGTGGACGTGCAGAAATTATTCAGAGTATGAAAGAGATTTATGAAGAATTACAAACCAATAATCAAAGTGCTAATGCTATAGATGAAGAATTATTTAATAAGCATTTAATGACTCACAATTATCCTGATCCAGAATTATTAATTCGTACCTCTGGTGAGCAGAGAATTAGTAACTTTTTAATTTGGCAAGCTTCATACAGTGAATTTATATTCAATGAAAAGTTATGGCCAGATTTCGATGAGAATGAATTGAAAGAATGTATAAAAATTTATCAATCACGCCAAAGACGTTTTGGGGGATTAAGTGAGGAGTAGAGTATGAAAGTAAGAACATTAACTGCAATTATAGCCTTATTAATATTCTTGCCTATCCTTCTTAAAGGTGGCATGGTATTAATGCTATTTGCTTACTTGTTAGCATTAATTGCTTTAAAAGAATTATTAAACATGAATATGATCAAATTCTTATCTATACCAGGACTGATCAGTGCACTCGCATTGATTATTATCATGTTACCTCAAGATGCGGGAGAATGGGTTCAAACGATTCAACTCAAAAGTTTAATTGCTATGAGTTTTATACTGCTAAGTTATACTGTATTATCTAAAAATAGATTTAGTTTCATGGATTCAGCATTTTGTTTAATGACAGTAGCATATGTAGGTATTGGATTTATGTATTTCTATGAAACTCGTTCAGAAGGTTTACATTACATATTATTTGCATTCTTAATCGTTTGGTTAACTGACACAGGGGCATATATTTTTGGTCGTTTAATGGGTAAACATAAACTTTGGCCAGTCATTAGTCCGAACAAAACAATCGAAGGATTTATCGGAGGAATTATTTGTAGTTTGCTAGTCCCTTTAATTATGCAATTCTTCGTTAATTTCCAATTAAATATTTGGCTTTTATTACTTATCACAGTCATATTGAGTATGTTTGGCCAATTAGGTGATTTAGTTGAATCTGGATTTAAACGTCATTTTGGTGTGAAAGATTCAGGTCGTATTCTTCCAGGGCATGGTGGTATTCTAGACAGATTTGATAGTTTCATGTTTGTTTTACCACTGTTAAATATTTTATTAATTCAAATTTAAATCGCACAGTCTATAAAATAAAATAGATGTTATAATAAAGGAGTTATTGAGATATTGAGGCGTAATCAATATTTCTTAACTCCTTTTAATCACTACCACATTTTTAAATTTCAAACGACAACTATACATATCAATTTGAGAATGAATCTAAGCGTATTATAATGTTTTATATTGCCAATTTATTACAATGCTTAGATTATTTTTAAAAATTAAAACACAATATCAATAGAGGTGTAGCGCATGAGCATTTTAATAACAGTAGTTGCATTTATCATCGTATTTGGCGTGCTCGTAACTGTACACGAATACGGTCATATGTTCTTTGCGAAGAGATCAGGTATCATGTGTCCCGAATTTGCTATCGGCATGGGGCCTAAAATTTTTAGTTTTAGAAAAGATGAAACATTATATACGATACGATTATTACCTGTAGGTGGTTATGTCAGAATGGCTGGTGATGGTCTAGAAGAACCACCCGTTCAACCAGGTATGAACGTGAAGATAAAATTAAACGATAATGATGAAATTACGCATATCATCTTAGATGACCAACATAAATTCCAACAAATCGAAGCAATAGAAGTTAAAAAATGTGACTTCAAAGATGATTTATATATTGAAGGAATTACGTCGTACGACGATGAAAGACATCACTATCCTATAGCTAAAAAAGCATATTTCGTAGAGAATGGTAGTCTTATTCAAATTGCACCACGAGATAGACAATTTGCACATAAGAAACCACTCCCTAAGTTTTTAACATTATTTGCAGGACCGCTATTCAACTTTATCTTAGCATTGGTTCTATTTATAGGTTTAGCATATTATCAAGGGACGCCTACGAATACAATTGGAGAAGTAGTGAAGCATTCACCTGCCGATGAAGCTGGACTACATAAAGGTGATAAAATAGTTCAAATCGGTAGCCATAAAATTAAAGATTTTAGTGAAATCAAAAAAGTTTTAGATGAAAACAAAACATCTAAAACAACAATTAAAGTTCAAAGAGATCATCATACAAAAACGATGCAACTGGAACCTAAAAAAGTAAATACTAAAATTAGCAAGAATAAGAGTCAAACGAGCTATCAAATTGGTTTTGCACCTAAGACGGAACATAGCATATTCAAGCCAATTAGCTATGGAATTTATAATTTCTTTGATAAAGGTAAATTAATTTTTACAGCGGTTGTTGGTATGATTGCGAGCATCTTTACAGGTGGATTCTCATTCGACATGCTCAATGGACCTGTAGGTATTTACCATAACGTGGACTCAGTAGTTAAGTCTGGTATTATAAACTTAATAGGCTATACAGCGCTATTGAGTGTAAACCTAGGTATCATGAATTTATTACCTATACCAGCGTTAGACGGTGGTCGAATCTTATTTGTATTATATGAGGCCATTTTCAGAAAGCCAATAAATAAAAAAGCTGAAACTGCAATTATTGCAACAGGTGCACTATTTGTAGTTATCATTATGATAATAGTGACGTGGAATGACATACAACGGTATTTCTTATAATTAGGGAGGAAAATAGAGAATGAAGCAATCTAAAGTATTTATACCAACGATGAGAGAAGTTCCTGCTGAAGCTGAAGCATTAAGCCATAGATTATTGCTTAAAGCAGGGTTAATTAAACAAAGTACAAGTGGAATATATAGTTATTTACCACTTGCAACACGCGTTTTAAATAATATTTCTAAAATTGTGCGTGAAGAAATGGAAAGTATAGACGCGGTAGAGATACTGATGCCTGCATTACAACAAGCAGAATTATGGGAAGAATCTGGACGTTGGGGAGCATACGGTCCTGAATTGATGCGCTTAAAAGATAGAAATGGACGAGAATTCGCATTAGGACCTACACATGAAGAAGTTGTAACATCTCTAGTTAGAGATGAGTTAAAATCATATAAACGATTACCTCTTACATTATTCCAAATCCAATCTAAATTCCGTGATGAAAAGAGACCACGTTTTGGTTTGCTTAGAGGTCGTGAGTTCATTATGAAAGATGCTTATTCTTTCCACGCAGATGAAGCTTCTTTAGATGCGACTTATCAAGACATGTATAATGCATATAGCAGAATCTTTAAACGTGTTGGTATTAATGCACGTCCAGTCGTTGCTGATTCCGGAGCGATTGGTGGGAATCACACACACGAATTTATGGCATTAAGTGAAATCGGTGAAGATACGATTGTTTATAGTAATGAAAGTGAATACGCTGCTAATATTGAAAAGGCAGAAGTCGTTTATCATCCTTCTAAAAAACATACCGAAACAGCAGAACTAACAAAAATTGAAACACCTCATGTTAAAACTGCACAAGAATTAGCAGATTTCTTAAATCGTCCGCTAGATGAAATTGTTAAGACAATGATATTCAAAGTGGATGGCGAATTCATCATGGTTCTTATTAGAGGCCATCATGAATTAAATGATGTTAAATTAAAATCATTTTTTGGAACAGACCATGTAGAAATGGCTACTCAAGATGAAATTGTAAATCTTGTAGGCGCAAATCCAGGTTCTCTTGGCCCTATCCATAATAAAGAAATTAAAATTTATGCAGACAATTATGTTCAAGACTTAAATAATCTTGTCGTAGGTGCTAATGAAGACGGTTATCATTATGTGAATGCGAATGTTGGAAGAGATTTTGAAATTGATCAATATGGTGATTTTAGATTTATTTTAGAAGGCGAAATGCTAAGCGATGGTTCTGGAGAAGCTCAATTTGCTGAAGGAATCGAAGTAGGGCAAGTGTTCAAATTAGGAACAAAATATTCAGAAGCTATGAATGCGACTTTCTTAGACAACCAAGGTAAAGCGCAACCATTAATTATGGGTTGTTATGGTATTGGTATCTCTAGAACACTTAGTGCAATTGTTGAACAAAATAACGATGAGAATGGTATTATTTGGCCTAAATCAGTGACACCTTTTGAATTACACCTTATTACGATTAATCCTAAAAAGGATGAGCAACGTGAATTAGGTAATCAACTCTATTCTCAACTGAATGGACGATACGATGTTCTTTACGATGACAGACAAGAAAGAGCAGGCGTGAAATTCAATGATGCCGATCTAATTGGTCTACCACTCCGTGTTGTTGTCGGTAAAAGAGCTGGTGAAGGCATCGTGGAAGTTAAACAACGCTTAAACGGTGAAAGTGAAGACGTCCATATTGATGATTTAGAAAACTATTTAAAAAGTTTATATGAAAATTTAAAATAAGCAATGATGAAATGATTGTAATAACTTAAATAGGGCAGGATGACGAATTCTTAAATAAGGATTCTAACCTGCTCTTCTTTATTGTTTAAATTTCAATCAATTTCTCATGAAAATTAACTCAATGAGTAGTATAATATGAATCAAATTTGCTTTAACACTTTTGCATAAAAATCGAAATATTTCCAAACAAAGCATACGTTAAATTATTTTTAGTAAAAGTATTAAATATTTAAGGTGGTTATTATTTTGGCAATGACAAATCAAGAAAAATTCAAAGTACTTGCCGATCAAATTAAAATATCAAATCAATTAGAGTCTGACATTCTTCAAGAAGGAGAGCTGACTCGCATTGATGTTTCCAACAAAAACAGAACATGGGAGTTTCAAATTTCATTACCACGCTTTCTCTCTCATGAAGATTATCTTTTATTTACTCATGCAATTGAAGAAGAATTCAAAGAAATAGCCACGGTTACAATACATTTCTCAATTAAAGACACGCATAACCAAGATGAACACGCATTAAAATATTTTGCCCATTGTATTGATCAAACTGGATTATCACCTAAAGTGAAAGGTCAACTTAAACAGAAGAAGTTGATTATGTCTGGCAACGTCATTAAAGTTTTAGTTTCTAATGATATTGAACGTAATCACTTCGATAAAGGGTGTAACGGCAGCTTAGTAAAAGCATTCCAAAAATGCGGTTTCAATATCGATAAAGTTGTATTTGAAACGGATACGTCAAACCATGATGATGATTTAGCATCTTTAGAAGCGCATATTCAACAAGAAGATGAACAAAGCGCTAGAGAAGCAACTGAGAAATTAGAAAAAATGAAAGCTGAAAAAGCCAAACAACAGGACAACAACGAAAGTACTGTTGATAAATGTCAAATTGGTAAGCCTATCCAAGTTGAAAATCTGCGTTCAATTGAGTCTATCATTGAAGAAGAATTTAAAGTAGCCATTGAGGGCGTTATCTTCGATATTAACTTAAAAGAATTAAAAAGCGGACGTCATATTGTAGAACTCAAAGTTACAGACTATACGGATTCTCTAGTTTTAAAAATGTTTACACGTAAAAATAAAGATGATTTAGATCATTTCAAAGCACTTAGTGTAGGTAAATGGGTAAGAGCTCAAGGTCGAATTGAAGAAGATTCATTCGTTCGTGATTTAGTGATGATGATGTCTGACATTGAGGAAATCAAGAAAACTCCGAAAAGAGATAAAGCAGACGAAAAACGTGTTGAATTTCATTTACATACAGCGATGAGTCAAATGGATGGTATTCCAAATATAAGTTCATATGTAGAACAAGCTGCGGAATGGGGACATTCTGCGATTGCGGTCACGGATCACAATGTTGTACAAGCCTTTCCAGATGCGCATAATGCTGCTGAGAAACACGGCTTGAAAATGATTTATGGTATGGAAGGCATGCTTGTTGATGATGGCGTTCCTATTGCATACAAACCAACTGATCGTAATTTAAAAGATGCGACGTATGTCGTGTTCGACGTTGAAACAACGGGTCTATCCAATCAGTACGATAAAATTATTGAATTAGCAGCAGTTAAAGTACATGATGGTGAAATTATTGATAAATTTGAACGTTTTAGTAATCCACATGAACGTTTGTCAGAAACAATCATTAATTTGACGCATATTACTGATGATATGCTGACAGATGCGCCGGAAATTGAAGAAGTATTAACTGAATTTAAAGAATGGGTTGGAGACGCCATTTTTGTAGCGCATAATGCGTCATTCGATATGGGCTTCATCGATACAGGTTATGAACGTTTAGGTTTCGGTCCATCAACAAACGGTGTCATTGATACACTCGAACTTTCTCGTACGATTAATACAGAGTATGGTAAACATGGTTTGAATTTCCTTGCTAAAAAGTATGGCGTCGAACTCACACAACACCATAGAGCCATTTATGATACAGAGGCTACGGCCTACATTTTCATTAAAATGGTTCAACAAATGAAGGAGCTAGGTGTTAACAACCATAACGAAATTAATAAAAAACTTACGAATGAAGATGCATATAAAAGAGCTCGACCATCACATGTCACATTAATCGTTCAAAACCAAGAAGGACTTAAAAACTTATTTAAGATTGTTAGTGCCTCTTTAGTTCAATATTATTATCGTACTCCACGAATTCCTCGTTCACTTTTAAATGAATATAGAGAAGGAATATTAGTGGGAACAGCATGTGACGAAGGTGAGTTATTTACTGCAGTAATGCAGAAAGATCAATCAGAAGTTGAAAAAATTGCAAAGTATTATGACTTTATCGAAGTTCAACCGCCAGCCCTTTATCAAGATTTAATGGATAGAGAATTGATTAGAGATAAAGAAACATTGATTGAGATTTATAAGCGATTAATTGAAGCTGGCGAAAGTGCCAACATCCCCGTTATTGCAACAGGTAATGCGCATTATTTATATGAACATGATGCGATAGCGAGAAAAATATTAATCGCTTCTCAACCAGGTAATCCATTGAATCGTTCTACATTACCAGAAGCTCATTTTAGAACAACTGATGAAATGTTAGATGAGTTTCACTTTTTAGGAGAGGAAAAAGCGCACGAGATTGTTGTAAAAAATACAAACGAGTTAGCTGATCGTATTGAGAGAGTCGTGCCAATTAAAGATAAATTGTTCACTCCGAGAATGGAAGGCGCGAATGATGAAATTCGTGAGTTAAGCTATTCTAATGCTAAAAAATTATATGGTGAAGACTTACCACAAATTGTTATAGATAGATTAGAGAAGGAATTGGCAAGTATTATCGGTAACGGATTCTCAGTTATCTATTTAATTTCCCAACGTTTGGTTAAGAAATCACTCGATGATGGATATTTAGTAGGCTCTCGTGGTTCCGTAGGTTCAAGTTTCGTAGCAACGATGACTGAAATCACTGAGGTTAATCCATTGCCACCGCACTATATCTGTTCTCATTGTAAGACAAGTGAGTTCTTCGATGATGGTTCCGTAGGTTCAGGGTTTGACCTTCCCGATAAAAAATGTCCAACATGTGGAAATGATTTAATTAAGGAAGGACAGGATATTCCCTTCGAGACATTCTTAGGATTCAAAGGGGACAAAGTACCTGATATTGACTTAAACTTTAGTGGTGAATATCAACCGAATGCACATAACTATACGAAAGTACTATTTGGTGAAGACAAAGTATTCCGTGCTGGAACGATAGGTACAGTAGCAGAAAAAACAGCATTCGGATTTGTCAAAGGCTACTTGAACGACCAAGGCATTCATAAGCGTGGTGCAGAAATTGATAGATTAGTCAAAGGATGTACAGGCGTAAAACGTACAACAGGTCAGCATCCAGGGGGGATTATCGTAGTACCAGATTACATGGATATTTATGATTTCACACCGATTCAATTCCCGGCGGATGACCAAAGTGCGGCTTGGATGACAACACACTTTGACTTCCACTCTATCCATGATAATGTACTTAAACTCGATATACTTGGACACGATGATCCAACGATGATTCGTATGCTTCAAGACTTGTCTGGCATAGATCCTAAAACAATTCCAGTTGATGATAAAGACACGATGCAAATTTTCAGTGGCCCTGAAAGTCTAGGTGTTACGGAAGATGAAATTTTATGTAAGACAGGAACTTTTGGTGTTCCTGAATTTGGTACAGGGTTTGTTAGACAAATGTTGGAAGATACAAAGCCAACGACATTTTCAGAACTTGTTCAAATATCAGGATTATCTCACGGTACTGACGTATGGCTTGGAAATGCGCAAGAGTTAATAAGACAAGGTATTTGTGACTTATCAAGCGTTATAGGCTGTCGTGACGATATCATGGTTTATCTTATGTATGCTGGTTTAGAGCCATCAATGGCATTTAAAACGATGGAATTTGTGCGTAAAGGTCGTGGTTTAACTGATGAAATGGTTGAAGCGATGAAGGCAAATGATGTGCCAGACTGGTATTTAGATTCTTGTCGTAAGATTAAATACATGTTCCCGAAAGCACACGCGGCTGCTTATGTACTTATGGCGGTTAGAATTGCTTATTTCAAAGTTCATCATCCATTATATTACTATGCAGCATACTTTACGATCAGAGCCTCTGACTTTGATCTCATTACTATGATTAAAGATAAAACAAGTATTCGTAATACAGTTAAAGACATGTATTCAAGATATATGGATTTAGGTAAAAAAGAAAAAGACGTGTTAACTGTACTTGAGATTATGAATGAGATGGCACATCGTGGTTATCGTATGCAACCCATCAGTCTAGAAAAAAGTCAGGCGTTTGACTTCATTATTGAAGGAGATACGCTTATCCCACCATTCGTGGCAGTTCCAGGACTAGGTGAAAATGTTGCCAAACGAATTGTAGAAGCACGTGAGGAAGGACCATTCTTATCTAAAGAAGATTTAAATAAGAAGGCCGGTTTATCTCAAAAAGTTATTGATTACTTAGATGAAATGGGCTCATTACCTGACTTACCAGATAAAGCACAACTTTCAATCTTTGATATGTAATGATTTAATGAAAAAGATTTTTTCAAATACAAATAAAGTACAACACATCTATTTACATCTGATGAAATTTGTTTAGTATCAATAGTTATGATATACTTAAATTGCGTAAAAAATGATTAAACTCAGGCAGAAGAGTGGGCATATACCCGCTCTTTTCTATTTGCCAAAAAAGGAGGCCTGTATGAGTAAAGTTACTGAACAAGTAGAATCAATCATTCAACCTATCTTAGACGACTTAAAATTTGAACTTGTTGAAATTGAATATGTTAAAGAAGGTAAAGACCGTTTTCTAAGAATTTCCATTGATAAAGAAGGCGGTGTAGATTTAAACGATTGTACGCTAGCTTCTGAAAAAATTAGTGAAGCTATGGATGAAAATGACCCTATCCCTGAAATGTATTATCTTGATGTGGCTTCTCCAGGAGCAGAAAGACCTATTAAAAAAGATAAAGATTTTCACAATGCGGTAACTCAACCGGTGTTTATCTCACTTTATGCTCCAATTGAAGGCGAGAAAGAATGGTTAGGCATTTTACAATCTGTTGATGATGACAATATTGTTATGGAAGTAAAAGAAAAATCTAAAACAAAACAAATTGAAATACCAAGAAATAAAATAGCAAAAGCACGTCACGCTGTTATGATTTAACGTGATGAGGAGGAAAAACTGTGTCAAGTAATGAATTATTATTAGCTACTGAATATTTGGAAAAGGAAAAGAAAATTCCTAGAGAAGTACTTATCGATGCAATTGAAGCAGCATTAATTACTGCTTATAAGAAAAATTACGACAGTGCAAGAAATGTTAGAGTTGAATTAAATATGGACGAAGGTTCATTTAGAGTTATTGCACGTAAAGAAGTAGTAGAAGAAGTTTTTGATGATAGAGAAGAAGTAGACTTAAGTACAGCTTTAGTAAAAAATCCTGCTTATGAAGTTGGAGATATTTACGAAGAAGATGTAACACCAAAAGACTTTGGTCGTGTAGGTGCGCAAGCAGCTAAACAGGCAGTGATGCAAAGATTAAGAGATGCTGAAAGAGAAATCTTATACGATGAATTTATTGATAAAGAGGAAGATATCTTAACAGGTGTAATTGACCGTGTTGACCACCGTTATGTATACGTAAACTTAGGTCGTATTGAAGCGGTATTATCAGAAGCGGAAAGAAGCCCTAATGAAAGTTATATTCCTAATGAACGAATTAAAGTTTATGTAAACAAAGTTGAACAAACGACTAAAGGTCCTCAAATTTATGTTTCAAGAAGCCATCCAGGTTTATTAAAACGTTTATTCGAACAAGAAGTTCCAGAAATTTATGATGGAACAGTGATTGTTAAATCTGTTGCTCGTGAAGCAGGTGACCGTTCTAAAATCAGTGTATATTCAGAAAATCCTGACATTGATGCTGTTGGCGCATGTGTAGGTTCTAAAGGTGCACGTGTTGAAGCGGTAGTAGAAGAACTTGGTGGAGAGAAAATTGACATTGTGCAATGGAATGAAGATCCGAAAGTATTCGTAAGAAATGCTTTAAGTCCATCACAAGTTTTAGAAGTGATTGTAGACGAAGACAATCAATCAACAGTTGTTGTAGTTCCAGATTATCAATTATCTTTAGCAATTGGTAAACGTGGTCAAAATGCTCGTTTAGCTGCTAAGTTAACAGGCTGGAAGATTGATATTAAATCTGAAACAGATGCACGTGAAGCAGGTATTTACCCAATCATTGAGTCAGAAGAAGTAGCAGATGAAATTGTTAACACTGGCGATGAAGATGTAGAATTTGATGATGTTAATTTAGAAGAATCTAACTTAACTACGGCAGAATTAGCTGCAGAAACGGATGAAGAAACAGAAGAAGATAAGAATACAGAAGAATAGATTGGAGTGACTACTTATGAAGAAGAAAAAAATTCCAATGAGAAAATGTATTATATCTAACGAAATGCATCCTAAGAAAGATATGATTCGTGTAGTCATCAATAAAGAAGGTGAAATATTTGCCGATGCGACTGGTAAGAAACAAGGTCGTGGCGCATATGTTTCTAAAGATGTTCCTTTAGTTGAAAAGGCACAACAAAAAGAATTGCTTGAAAAATATTTCAATGCTTCTAAAGAAACACTTGAACCAGTATATAAAGAAATTATTCGTTTAATCTATAGAGAAGAGATTCCTAAATGACGAAAGATCAAATATTTAATTTTCTTGGTTTAGCAATGAGAGCAGGCAAAATAAAAAGTGGAGAATCTGTAATTCTAAGCGACATTAAAACTAATAAAATTAAACTCGTCATTGTTGCAACTGATGCCTCTGATAACACATTAAAAGTTATGAAAAATAAGAGCGAGAGCAATCAAATTCCACTAAGAAGTTTTGGAACGAGAGTTGAATTAGGGATAGCACTTGGTAAAGGCGAGAGAGTAAATATTGGTGTAACCGATAATGGTTTTGCAAAAAAATTGTTATCAATGATAGATGAATATCGTAAGGAGTGATTATATGAGTAAAAAAAGAATTTACGAATATGCGAAAGAATTGAATCTAAAGAGTAAAGAGATTATAGATGAGTTAAAAAGTATGAATGTTGAAGTGTCTAACCATATGCAAGCTTTAGAAGACGACCAAATTAAAGCTTTAGACAAAAAGTTCAAAAAAGAACAAAATAATGACAACAAACAAAATACTCAAGATAATCACCAAAAATCTAATAGCAAACAAAATCAAAACAATAAAGGCAAACAACAAAACAAAAATAACCAACAACAAAAAGGTAACCAACAATCTAATCAAAACAAGAAAAACGGACAAAACAACAAAGGCAAGCAACAAAATAAGAATAATAAAAACAATAAAAATAATAAGAACAACAAGAATAATAAACAACAAAACCAAACTTCAGAACCAAAAGAAATGCCTTCTAAAATCACTTACCAAGAAGGAATTACAGTTGGCGAATTAGCTGAAAAATTAAATGTTGAATCTTCAGGCATTATTAAGAAATTATTCTTACTAGGTATCATGGCTAATATTAACCAATCATTAGATGAAGAAACATTAGAATTAATTGCTGAAGACTATGGTGTAGAAATCGAACAAGAAGTTGTCATTGATGAGGAAGATTTATCGATTTATTTCGATGATGAAAGCGAAGATCCAGATGCAATTGAAAGACCAGCTGTAGTTACAATCATGGGACACGTTGACCATGGTAAAACAACTTTATTAGATTCTATTCGTCATACTAAAGTAACTGAAGGAGAAGCAGGCGGTATTACTCAACATATCGGTGCTTATCAAATTGAAAATGCTGGTAAGAAAATTACTTTCTTAGATACACCAGGACACGCTGCATTTACAACAATGCGTGCACGTGGGGCACAAGTCACTGATATTACTATTCTAGTTGTAGCAGCAGATGATGGCGTAATGCCACAAACTATCGAAGCGATTAATCACGCGAAAGAAGCAGAAGTACCGACAATCGTTGCAGTAAATAAAATTGATAAACCGACAGCTAATCCAGATCGTGTTATGCAAGAATTAACTGAATACGGTTTAATCCCTGAAGACTGGGGTGGCGATACAATTTTCGTACCACTTTCAGCCTTAAGTGGAGACGGTATTGAAGATTTACTTGAAATGATTGGCTTAGTAGCAGAAGTTCAAGAATTAAAAGCAAATCCTGAAAAACGTGCTGTCGGTACGGTTATTGAAGCAGAACTTGATAAATCACGTGGGCCTGCTGCATCATTATTAGTACAAAATGGTACTTTAAATGTTGGAGATTCAATTGTAGTCGGTAATACGTATGGTCGTATTCGTGCTATGGTAAATGATTTAGGTAAACGTATTAAATCAGCTGGCCCATCTACGCCGGTCGAAATTACTGGTATCAATGATGTGCCACTTGCGGGTGATCGTTTCGTTGTATTTAGTGATGAAAAACAAGCACGCCGTATTGGTGAAGCACGTCATGAAGCAAGTGTAATTCAGCAACGTCAAGAAAGTAAAAATGTTTCATTAGATAACTTATTTGAACAAATGAAACAAGGCGAAATGAAAGACCTTAACGTAATCATCAAAGGTGACGTTCAAGGTTCTGTAGAAGCATTAGCAGCTTCATTAATGAAAATTGATGTTGAAGGCGTTAATGTACGCATTATTCATACAGCTGTCGGTGCAATCAATGAATCTGACGTGACATTGGCAAATGCTTCTAACGGTATTATTATCGGATTTAACGTTCGTCCAGATGCAGGTGCAAAACGTGCTGCTGAAGCGGAAAATGTTGATATGAGATTACACCGTGTTATCTATAATGTTATCGAAGAAATCGAATCTGCTATGAAAGGTTTACTTGACCCAGAATACGAAGAACAAGTTATCGGACAAGCAGAGGTACGTCAAACATTCAAAGTATCTAAAATTGGTACAATTGCAGGTAGTTATGTAACAGAAGGTAAAATCACACGTAACGCAGGTGTACGTGTTATAAGAGATGGTATTGTCTTATTCGAAGGTGAGTTAGATACACTTAAACGTTTCAAAGATGACGCTAAAGAAGTAGCTCAAGGTTATGAATGTGGTATTACCATCGAAAAATATAACGACCTTAAAGAAGGCGACATTATCGAAGCATTTGAAATGGTTGAAATCCAAAGATAATGAATTAGAATATCATTCCAATCTCCTCGCTATTAAACACAAATAGGGAGGAGATTTTTGAATCAATCACATTGCTAAAAAGCGCATTATTTAATAAAATATAATCTACTTGAGCGTGGATAATTTTAAAAAATAAATATATTAAAAGAGGTGAAATGAAGATGAGTAATATGAGAGCTGAACGTGTTGGCGAACAAATGAAGCAAGAAATTATGGATATTGTAAACACTAAAGTAAAAGATCCTAGAGTTGGATTTCTTACGATTACAGATGTTGAATTAACGAATGACCTATCGCAAGCAAAAGTTTATTTAACTGTATTAGGAAACGAAAAAGAAGTCGATAATACATTTAAGGCACTTGAAAAAGCGAAAGGCTTTATTAAATCCGAGTTAGGTTCAAGAATGCGTTTAAGAATTATTCCTGATTTAACATTTGAATATGATGAATCAATCGAATACGGTAATAAAATTGAACGTATGATTCAAGATTTACACAAAGAAGATAAATAATCTTTTATGAAAGTAGGTACGCGTATTCACAAAAGAAATTGTTGAATGACTACCTACTATTTTTATGTATTATTTTCAGTCAAATAGAGTTTAAGAGATGTTATAATAATTAAGGTTAAAGTAACGTTGAGTAAAAGGTGTGACAAAATGTATAACGGTATATTACCTGTATTTAAAGAAAGAGGTTTAACAAGCCACGATGTTGTTTTTAAACTAAGAAAGATTTTAAAAATGAAGAAAATTGGACATACGGGTACACTTGATCCTGAAGTAAATGGTGTACTTCCAATTTGTTTAGGTCATGCTACGAGGATCAGTGATTACGTGATGGATATGGGTAAAACGTATAAAGCAACTGTCACACTAGGCATGAGTACGACTACTGAAGATCAAACAGGGGATATATTAGAAACTAAGCGTATTAAAGCAGAAGATGTTTCAGAACAAGACATAGATCATACGCTTGAGCAATTTTTAGGTCTTATAAAACAAATTCCCCCTATGTATTCTTCAGTGAAGGTTAAAGGTAAAAAGCTATACGAATATGCTCGAAATAATGAGGAAGTAGAAAGACCAATCAGGCACGTCTATATCAAATCTATTCAAAGAATTTCTGAACTAACCTTCGAAGGTGAACAGTGTCATTTCGATATTGAAGTTACATGTGGTAAGGGTACGTATATTAGAACTTTAGCTACTGATATTGGTGCCAGTCTTGGCTTTCCTGCGCATATGTCACTTTTAACTCGCATCGCTTCAGGCGGTTTTAAGCAAGAGGCCAGTTTAACACTTGATCAAATTAAAGTATTGCATGAGCATGATTCATTACAAGAAAAGTTGTTTCCTATAGAATATGGTTTGAAAGGATTACAACACATTGAAGTCAGTGATGATGAACTCAAGAAGCGGATCTTAAATGGTCAGAAATTCAATAGTCATGAATTTCAGTATGAATTTGAGGAGCAATTTGTGTTTATCGATAACCACACAAATAAAGCGCTTGCTATATATATGATTCATCCGGAAAAAGCGCACGAAATTAAACCGAAAAAAGTTTTTAACTAAAGGAGCAATTTATTTATGAAAGTGATAGAAGTAACCCATCCTATTCAAAAGGAACAGTTAATCAATGAAGATGTAGCGATGGCGTTTGGTTTCTTTGATGGTATGCATAGAGGTCATGACAAAGTTTTTCAAACTTTAGACCGTAAAGCCAAAGAAAGTAATTTGAAAAAAGCTGTAATGACGTTTGACCCTCATCCATCAGTAGTGCTAAATCCCGAGCGTAAACGTACAACATATTTAACACCACTTTCAGATAAATTGGAAATGATTGCGCAACATGATATTGATTATTGTATTGTCATTAACTTTTCTTCAAGATTTGCAAATGTAACTTCCGAAGCATTTATTCAAGAATATGTGATTAATAATCATGTTAAAGAAGTGATTGCAGGTTTCGACTTTACTTTTGGTAAATTTGGTAAAGGGAATATGACTGTTTTACAAGAATCTGAAGAATTCAATACTACCATTGTAGGTAAGCAAGAAATGGGTTCTGAAAAGATATCTACAACAGCTATTAGAGAGGCATTAACTGAAGGTAATTTAAGAAAAGCAAATGAAGCGTTAGGTTACTTATATAGAATTAAAGGCACAGTTGTGCAAGGAGAAAAACGTGGCAGAACGATTGGTTTCCCTACAGCTAATGTACAACCGAACGATGATTACGTGCTACCTAAAAAAGGTGTCTATGCCGTGAGTATGGAGATAGGTCCAGAGAGTAAATTGTATAGAGGGGTAGCCAATGTGGGAGTAAAACCTACATTCCATGATCCAGCTAAAGCTGAAGTAGTGATTGAAGTAAATATTTTTGACTTTGATGAAAATATTTATGGTGAAAGGGTTACAGTTTATTGGCATCACTTCTTAAGACCAGAAGTTAAATTTGAGGGCATAGATCCATTAGTTGAACAGATGAATGAAGATAAAGCTAAAGCGAAATATTTATTATCTGTTGATTTCGGTGATGATATATCGTATAATATTTAAAGTTGAGGAAGAAAAGAGTAGGGAATTTAAAGTTTATGCTCTGGGGAACCGATTAACGGCGTCCCAAAAGCAGGATTTTCGGCAGTAACTTTCACAACCCGGCAAAATTTGAGAAACAATTTTGCTCATCGTTCGGTTCTGCTTAAACCTTAAACACTTTTGTCCCGAACTCACTTCTAAGATACCTTTTTCTTAGTAGGTCGAGTCTCCGACGCCTAACTCAGATTAAGGAGTAAAAAATTTTAAGGAGGAAATTGATTATGGCAATTTCACAAGAACGTAAAGATGAATTAATTAAAGAATACCGTGTACACGAAACAGATACTGGTTCACCAGAAGTACAAATCGCTGTTTTAACTGCAGAAATCGCTGCGTTAAACGAACACTTACGTGAACACAAAAAAGACCACCATTCTCGTCGTGGATTATTAAAAATGGTAGGTCGTCGTAGACACTTATTAAACTACTTACGTAGTAAAGATATTCAACGTTACCGTGAATTAATTAAATCATTAGGTATCCGTCGTTAATCTTAATATAGAATTAGGAAAGCACCAGTTGGATGGTACTTTTGTATATTTTACGGCAAAATAAATTTAATTAAGATGACTGATAGAAAGCCCTTTTCAATCGAGGAGTCGAAATGCATAACGACGGGATTTTACTAATAGTAAATGAGCTAGGCATGCATAAGACGACAAAGAGTGAAAGGGTTTGTCTACAGTCAGAGGAAAGCACCAGTTGGATGGTACTTTCCTTTTTTTATTATCACACATAATAAAAAATATAAAATTGAGTAAATAAATGATATGATGTAAATAATAGAATTAAGAGAGGAGATTCATAATGTCTCAAGAGAAGAAAGTTTTCAAAACTGAATGGGCTGGTCGTTCTTTAACTATTGAGACAGGTCAATTAGCAAAGCAAGCTAATGGTGCTGTTTTAGTACGTTATGGAGATACAGTTGTGTTATCAACTGCTACTGCTTCAAAGGAACCTAGAGATGGTGACTTTTTCCCATTAACAGTCAATTATGAAGAAAAAATGTATGCGGCAGGTAAAATTCCTGGTGGATTCAAAAAAAGAGAAGGACGTCCTGGAGATGAAGCGACACTAACTGCACGATTAATCGACAGACCTATTCGTCCATTATTCCCAAAAGGTTACAGACATGATGTTCAAATTATGAACATTGTTCTAAGTGCTGATCCAGATTGTTCACCTGAAATGGCTGCAATGATTGGTTCTTCAATGGCTTTAAGTGTGTCAGACATTCCTTTCCAAGGACCTATTGCAGGTGTCAATGTAGGTTATGTTGACGGTAATTATGTCATCAACCCTTCAGTTTCTGAAAAGGAAGTTTCTAGATTAGACTTAGAAGTGGCTGGTCATAAAGATGCTGTAAACATGGTAGAAGCAGGGGCTAGTGAAATCACTGAAAGCGAAATGCTTGAGGCAATCTTCTTCGGACATGAAGAAATTAAACGTTTAGTTGCATTCCAACAAGAAATTATTGATCATATTCAACCAGTAAAACAAGAATTTATTCCTGTTGAACGTGACGAAGCGCTAGTTGAAAAAGTAAAAGCATTAACTGAAGAAAAAGGTTTAAAAGATACAGTATTAACATTTGATAAACAACAACGTGATGAAAATTTAGATGCACTTAAAGAAGAAGTCGTAGAACATTTTATAGATGAAGAAGATCCAGACAATGAATCTCTTATCAATGAAGTGTACTCAATCTTGAATGATCTCGTAAAAGAAGAAGTAAGACGCTTAATTGCTGATGAAAAAATTCGTCCGGATGGTCGTAAAGTAGATGAAATACGTCCACTTGACTCAGAAGTTGGACTCTTACCGAGAGCTCATGGTTCAGGATTATTTACACGTGGACAAACACAAGCACTATCTGTTTTAACATTAGGCGCATTAGGAGATTATCAACTCATCGATGGTCTAGGACCAGAAGTAGAAAAACGCTTCATGCATCATTATAATTTCCCTAACTTCTCTGTTGGTGAAACAGGCCCTGTTCGTGCGCCTGGACGTCGTGAAATTGGTCATGGTGCATTAGGTGAAAGAGCTTTACGCTATATCATCCCTGATACAACTGATTTTCCATATACAATCCGTATTGTAAGTGAAGTATTAGAATCAAACGGTTCTTCTTCACAAGCATCAATTTGTGGTTCTACACTTGCGTTAATGGATGCTGGTGTACCAATTAAAGCACCTGTAGCAGGTATAGCCATGGGCCTCGTTACACGTGATGATAGCTATACAATTTTAACTGACATTCAAGGTATGGAAGATGCACTTGGTGACATGGACTTTAAAGTAGCGGGTACTAAAGAAGGTATTACTGCTATTCAAATGGATATCAAAATTGATGGTTTAACACGAGAAGTAATTGAAGAAGCACTTGAACAAGCTCGTCAAGGACGCTTAGCTATTATGGATCACATGCTTCAAACAATCGATGCACCACGTAAAGAATTAAGTGCTTATGCTCCAAAAGTTGTTACAATGCACATCAAACCTGACAAAATCAGAGATGTCATTGGACCTGGCGGCAAAAAAATCAATGAAATTATTGATGAAACAGGCGTTAAACTTGATATCGAGCAAGATGGAACAATCTTTATCGGTGCTGTAGACCAAGAAATGATTGATCGTGCGAAAGAAATTATCGAAGAAATTACACGTGAAGCTGAAGTTGGCCAAGTATATCATGCTAAAGTTAAACGTATCGAAAAATATGGTGCTTTCGTAGAGTTATTCCCAGGTAAAGATGCGTTACTTCATATTTCTCAAATTTCTAAAGATAGAATCAATAAAGTTGAAGATGTATTAAATATTGGTGATACGATTGAAGTAAAAATTACTGAAATAGACAAGCAAGGCAGAGTAAATGCTTCTCATAAAGCTTTAACACAAGAATAAAGTGAATGGTTAAGATTGAGTATTCTTAATGGAGTACTCAATCTTTTTATTTTACATATTTTGGGCTATTAAAAATGAATCGTGCCAATTTACAAAGGTTGATTAAGCGTATAAGAAAAATAAAATTTAAATCTTCAAGATGGTCAACCGTGCTTTAATAGTGTACATCACGCCTATTTTAACTTATAATAAATGATGAGTTTATATATGGACGGGTCACTATTTATAGGAGGTAACATTTTGAGTTTAATAAAGAAAAAAAATAAAGATATTCGCATCATACCACTCGGTGGTGTAGGCGAAATCGCTAAAAATATGTACATCGTTGAAGTAGACGATGAAATGTTTATGTTAGATGCGGGATTAATGTTCCCCGAAGATGAAATGCTAGGCGTAGATATTGTTATTCCTGACATTCAATATGTCATTGAAAATAAAGATAAGTTAAAAGGCATTTTCCTTTCTCATGGTCATGAACACGCGATTGGTGCAGTGAGTTATGTGTTAGAACAAATTGATGCACCAGTGTATGGTTCTAAGTTGACAATCGCACTTATTAAAGAAAACATGAAGGCCCGTAATATTAAAAAGAAAGTGCGTTACTATACAGTTAATCATGATTCAGTAATGAGATTTAAAAATGTAAACGTGAGTTTCTTTAATACTACACATAGCATTCCTGATAGTTTAGGTATTTGTATTCACACATCATATGGTTCTATCGTATATACAGGTGAATTTAAATTTGATCAAAGTTTACATGGTCAGTATGCACCTGATATGAAACGAATGGCTGAAATTGGTGATGAAGGAGTATTTGCATTAATCAGTGATTCTACTGAAGCTGAAAAGCCTGGCTACAATACACCTGAAAATGTCATCGAACACCATATGTATGATGCATTTGCTAAAGTAAAAGGAAGACTTATCGTCTCTTGCTATGCGTCTAATTTTATACGTATCCAACAAGTATTAAATATTGCGAGTCAATTGAATCGTAAAGTATCATTCTTAGGTCGTTCACTTGAAAGTTCATTTAATATCGCCCGCAAGATGGGATATTTCGATATACCTAAAGACTTATTAATACCTATTAATGAAGTTGATAATTATCCTAAGAATGAAGTCATTATCATTGCCACAGGCATGCAAGGAGAACCTGTCGAAGCTTTAAGTCAAATGGCTCAAAAGAAACATAAAATTATGAATATCGAAGATGGCGATTCTGTCTTCTTAGCAATTACAGCTTCAGCGAATATGGAAGTCATCATTGCGGATACTTTAAATGAATTGGTACGCGCCGGTGCCCACATCATTCCTAACAATAAGAAGATTCATGCTTCAAGTCACGGTTGTATGGAAGAATTAAAAATGATGTTAAATATCATGAAACCGGAATATTTTATCCCTGTGCAAGGTGAATTTAAAATGCAAATTGCACACGCTAAATTAGCTGCTGAGTCAGGTGTTGCTCCTGAAAAAATCTTTTTAGTAGAAAAAGGCGACGTTATTAATTATGACGGTAAAGATATGATTCTAAATGAAAAAGTAAATTCAGGAAATGTACTTATTGATGGTATTGGTGTTGGCGACGTAGGTAACATCGTATTAAGAGACCGTCATTTATTAGCAGAAGATGGAATATTCATTGCTGTGGTAACGTTAGATCCTAAAAACAGACGAATTGCAGCAGGTCCTGAAATACAATCAAGAGGCTTTGTTTATGTTAGAGAAAGCGAAGAATTATTAAATGAAGCGGAAGAAAAAGTGCGTACAATTGTAGAAGCAGGTTTACAAGAAAAACGTATTGAATGGTCTGAAATAAAGCAAAATATGCGAGATCAAATTAGTAAACTATTATTCGAAAGTACGAAACGACGTCCAATGATTATTCCAGTTATTTCTGAGATATAATCCAAATAAAAAATATTTTAAAGAGGTTGGGACAATTTAGTAAAACACAATCACTTTGTAACATAAAGATGATGATGTTCTACATTTAGGTTATTTTAATTTTGTTCACTTTATATCGAAACAAAAGATATGGACGATTAAAATTAACTTTAAACATTTAAATTGTTCCTGCCTCTTTCATCTTATTAAATATATACATAAGAAATAGGTGTCATAAGACCTAATGGAGAACTGTGAAAGATTAAAAAAGAAGGTGTAAAATCTTGCCACAAGCAAAGAAAAAAACAACGACTAGAAAGAAAAGTAATGCTACGCGTAAAAACTCTAAGAGAAGAAAACAAAATGAAAGTCCGTTACGCTATTTAATTGCTATTTCCATTGTCATTCTTGTCGTTTTAGGAGCTTTTCAATTAGGCATAGTTGGTCGAATGATTGATAGTTTCTTTAATTATTTATTTGGAATGAGTAGATTTTTAACATATATTTTAGTAATCCTAGCAACAGGTTTTATTACATACTCTAAAAAGATTCCTAAAACGCGTCGTAGTGTTGGGGCAATTATCTTACAATTAGCTTTATTATTTATAGCACAACTTTATTATCATTTTACAAAAGGTATCTCATCTGAAAGAGAACCAGTACTTTCATATGTATATCGATCATATGAACATACGCATTTTCCAAATTTTGGTGGAGGACTCATTGGTTTTTACTTACTTAAGTTGTTTATTCCGCTCATCTCTATTGTAGGAGTTATTATTATTACGATTTTATTAGTGGCATCAAGTATTATTCTTTTAATGAACTTAAGACATAGAGATGTGACTAAAAATTTATTTGAAAATATGAAGTCTTCAAGTGAAAATGCTTCAGAGTCTTTTAAAGAAAAAAGGGAACAAAATAAAGCTAAAAAAGAAGAACGCGCACAATTAAAAGCTAAACGTGCTGAAGAAAAGAAACGTACTAAAAATCAAGAGAGATTACAACACGAACAAGTTAAAGATGTAAGTGATTTACCAGAAGTAGGACAAACGAATGATATACCTATATATGGACATAACGAACAAGAGGATCAAGTCAATAGTCAACCGAATAAGCGTAAAAAACGAATCTTTGACAATGAAGCTAAAAGCAGCGAAACAACATCAAATTCACAAGAAAATAATCATAAAAAAGATGTTTCGACGAATTCAGAACAGGAAATCAATAATAACAACGACGGGGAAAGTTCTATTTCAGAAGCCGGAGAAGTGGCTAATGTCGAATATACTGTGCCACCTTTAACTTTACTTAATCAACCTGTGAAACAACAATCAACTTCTAAAGCTGAAGTTCAGCGCAAAGGTCAAGTATTAGAGTCAACGATGAAAAACTTTGGTGTCAATGCGAAAGTCACACAAATTAAAATCGGTCCTGCAGTAACTCAATATGAAATCCAACCAGCCCAAGGTGTTAAAGTAAGTAAAATCGTTAACTTACACAACGACATTGCTTTAGCATTAGCTGCTAAAGATGTACGTATTGAAGCGCCTATACCCGGTCGTTCTGCAGTGGGGATTGAAGTACCAAATGATAAGATTTCATTAGTATCTTTAAAAGAAGTGTTAGAAGAGAAATTCCCTTCACAACATAAGTTAGAAGTCGGCTTAGGCCGAGATATTTCTGGTGAACCTGTATCTATCCAATTAAATGAAATGCCACACTTACTTGTTGCAGGTTCAACAGGTAGTGGTAAATCAGTTTGTATTAACGGTATCATCACAAGTATTTTACTTAACGCAAAGCCTCATGAAGTAAAACTTATGTTAATTGACCCTAAAATGGTAGAATTAAACGTATATAATGGTATACCACATTTACTTATACCAGTTGTTACGAACCCACATAAAGCATCTCAGGCTCTAGAAAAAGTAGTTGCTGAAATGGAACGTCGTTACGATCTTTTCCAACATTCTTCTACACGTAATATTGAAGGTTATAACCAATATATTCGTAAACAAAATGAAGAACTTGAAGAGAAACAATCCGAATTACCTTACATTGTTGTAATTGTAGATGAGTTAGCAGATTTAATGATGGTTGCAGGAAAAGAAGTTGAAAATGCGATTCAACGTATTACTCAAATGGCCCGAGCTGCTGGAATTCATTTAATTGTAGCCACTCAAAGACCATCAGTTGATGTCATTACAGGTATTATCAAGAATAATATTCCATCAAGAATTGCCTTTGCGGTAAGTTCACAAACAGACTCTAGAACAATTATTGGTTCTGGCGGTGCTGAAAAATTACTAGGTAAAGGTGACATGTTATATATAGGTAACGGAGAGTCTACGCAAACACGTATTCAAGGTGCTTTCTTGAGTGACAAAGAAGTTCAAGACGTAGTCAATTATGTTGTAGAACAACAACAAGCGAATTATGTGAAAGAAATGGAACCAGATGCACCAGTCGATAAATCAGAGATGAAAAGTGAAGATTCTTTATACGATGAAGCCTATTTATTTGTTATAGAACAACAGAAGGCTAGTACATCTTTATTACAAAGACAATTTAGAATTGGGTATAATCGTGCTTCAAGATTAATGGACGATTTAGAACGTAATCAGGTCATAGGCCCACAAAAAGGGAGCAAGCCTAGACAAATTCTAGTTGATTTAGATAATGATGAGGTGTAAAAATGTCGGAAATGAATGCTATATATAGAGTAAAACAATATATTTTAAATATGATTAAAAATGGTGAGCTAGAAAACGGTGGTAAGTTACCTAGTAATTTATCAATTGCACGTGCATTAAATGTTAAAACTGATGATGTTTATGACGGCATTGGTGAATTAATCACAGAACAAATAGTCACGGATAATTTTGAAGAGGGGACAAGCGTTAAAGCACAACCTCCCTTCTTTTATCCATTAGACAAATTAATAAGTATTAGTACTATGATTGAAGAAGCTGGGTATAAAGCAGGTATAGAGTATCTAAATTTTGATGAACAACCAGCAACAATCTTAGATGCAGAACATTTAGGAATAGAAACCAAGCAACCAGTCACTATCATTGAGAGATTGAGAACTGCTGACCATAAACCTGTCGTTTATTGTTTAGATAAAATTGCGAAACAATACTTAACTTGTTTAGATTATCAGAAAAGTAACGGATCAATGTTAAGAGCCATTAAAGATGCCACAGGACACGAAGTGACTCATGCTGAAATGGACTTAGAAGCGATTAGTTACGAACCACACATTTCTGAAGTGCTCAACGCGTCGCCACACGAAGGTTTAATGTTATTGAAAGTTGTACATTATGATGAAAATGGACAACCCATCTTATACTCTTTAAACTATCTTAAAAGTAGTTTAGTTAAGTTTAAAGTTAATAAAAATTAAATAGTAAATGTTTTTACAGAAAAGGGAGGTATGGCATTTGGAGACAATGAACCATGACCATTCAAATATACATATCAATGTTTTACCAACTGAAAAATTTAAAACAACGATGGTGACATTTAAATTCATGGCACCATTAGATTATGAAACGATTACATCTCGTTCCATTCTAAGTAAAGTATTAGTACGTGCTACTCAAAAATGGCCTAACGACAAAGCGTTAAATAGACATTTGTCAAACTTATATGGGGCTTATATCAATAGTTTTGTAACTAAATTTAAAGATAAACATGTCATTACTATTTCTCTAGAAATTGTGAATGAGCGTTACTTGAAGGATTCTACGCCTCTATTTGAAAAGGGATTAGAAATGCTGAAAGAGTTAATATGGAACCCTTTAATTGAAGATGAACAATTCAATGAAAAATATGTGGCTCAAGAGAAATCTCTCCTTACTAAGAAAATTGAAGCAATGACAGATAATAAGGCGCAATATTCATTTTTAAAATTAATGAATTATATGTTTAAAGATGAACCTTATAAATATATTGCTACGGGTCAATTGGAACAAATACCACAAGTGACTGCTCAAAACTTGTATGATACATATAAATCCATGATACATAATGATGAATGTGCAATTTACGTAGTAGGAAATGTTAACGAACAAGAAACGAGAAATTTAATCCAAAATAACTTTGAAATCAAACCGTTTGAGTTAGAAAAGGGTTCACCATTAACACAAATAAATCATATTGGTTCGCCAAAGGTTATTATTGAAGAAGATGAAGTGGACCAAGCAAAACTTAATCTTGGTTATCGATTCCCAACCTACTATGGTAAACAAAATTATTATGCGTTTGTCGTGTTTAATATGATGTTTGGTGGAGATCCCTCTTCAGTATTGTTCAATGAAGTTCGTGAAAAGCAAAGTTTAGCTTATTCAATCCATTCTCAAATTGATGGTAAAAATGGATTCTTATTTGTCTTAAGTGGCGTATCTGCTGATAAATATGAACGCGCGAAAGATACCATTTTAGAAGAATTCGATAAATTAAAAAATGGTGAATTTGATGAAACTAAATTAGAATTAGCTAAAAAAATTATTATTTCACACAGACATGAATCTACTGATAGACCTAAAAGCATGATTGAATTGCTACATAATCAACTATTATTAGACGAATATCAATCTGATGAAGACTTTATTAAAGCAATTAATCAGGTTACAAAAGAAGATGTAATTGAGTTAGCTAACGAAGCTGTCCTTGATACCATTTATGTTTTAACGAAGGGAGGTCAAAGTGAATAATGAAAGTACATAATTATGAACTTATTGATGAAAAGGTTTTTGAACATGAACTTGATAATGGACTAAAACTGTTTATTATACCTAAGCCAGGATTTCAAAAAACATTTGTAACTTATACAACACAATTTGGTTCGTTAGATAATCACTTTAAACCTCTTGGTAGTAATGAATTTGTAAAGGTTCCAGACGGCGTAGCTCATTTTTTAGAACATAAACTTTTTGAAAAAGAAGAAGAAGATTTATTTACAGCATTTGCTGAAGAAAATGCACAGGCAAATGCTTTCACTAGCTTTGATCGTACAAGTTACTTATTTAGTGCTACAAATCACCTCGAAAGTAATATTAAGCGTTTATTAACCATGGTTGAAACACCGTATTTTACTGAAGAAACTGTAAATAAGGAAAAGGGCATTATCGCTGAAGAAATTAAAATGTATCAAGAACAACCTGGTTATAAATTGATGTTTAATACGCTTAGAGCTATGTACTCTAAACATCCTATCCGAGTTGATATTGCTGGAAGTGTAGACAGTATTTATGACATAACTAAAGACGATTTATATTTATGTTACGAAACGTTTTACCATCCATCCAATATGGTTCTCTTCGTCGTAGGCGATGTTGATCCTCAAAGTATCGTTGATTTAGTCGATAATCATGAAAAGCAACGCAACAAGACTAATCAACCTCAGATAGAGCGTGCACAAATTAAAGAACCGGAAGAAGTCAATACACATACTGTAACTGAAAAGATGAAATTACAATCGCCACGACTCATGCTAGGATTTAAAAATCAACCACTCAATGAAAGCTCAGAAAAATACGTTCAAAGAGACTTAGAAATGACATTTTTCTATGAGTTGATTTTCGGCGAGGAAACAGATTTTTATCAAGATTTGTTAAACAAAGATCTTATCGATGAAACGTTTGGTTACCAATTTGTATTAGAACCAAGTTACAGTTTTTCTATTATTACGAGTGCGACACAACACCCCGACGAGTTGAAAGAATTATTAATTAATGAACTTAAGAAATACAGAGGACATTTAGCGGATCAAGAAGCGTTTGATTTATTGAAAAAACAATTTATCGGCGAATTTATTTCTAGTTTAAACTCCCCTGAGTATATTGCGAATCAATATGCAAAGTTATATTTCGAAGGCGTGAGTGTCTTCGATATGTTAGAGATTGTTGAAAATATTACTTTAGAAAGTGTAAATGAAACATCTAAGCTATTCCTTGACTTTGATCATCTTGTTGATAGTCGTTTGGAGCTGAAAGAGTAATGAAAGCGCTAGTAATTGGTGGTTCAGGTAGTATCGGCACTGCAATTGTAGACCGCTTATTAGATGAAGGTTATGAAGTGATTATTCATTACAACACTGCGGATTTAACTTCATTAAAAGAAAAGTATAAAAATAATAATGTAGAATTTATCCAATGTGATTTAGCTCAAGATATAACATTATCGGAATATTTCGGGCATCTCAATGATATAGACTGCCTCATATATACGAGTGGAACTGCCTTATATGGTATGTTGCAAGATATGAGTGATGAAGACATAGACTATAGTTATGCCCTTCATGTAAGACAATTTATTCGTTTATCTAGATATTTTGTTGATACTTTAAGAAAAAGTAATAATGGACGTATCATTGTGATTTCTTCAATATGGGGAGAAACAGGTGCTAGTATGGAATCAATTTATTCTGCAATGAAGAGTGCTCAGATTGGTTTCGTTAAAGCACTTAGCCAAGAATTGGCACTCACTTCAGTGACAGTAAATGCAATTGCACCTGGCTTTGTCTCTGGTAACATGAGCAATGCGTGGTCTAAAGAAGAAATGGAATCTATTGTAGTAGAATTGCCTCAAAACAGAATGATTGAACCATACGAAGTTGCTCACGTTTGTGCGTATTTATGCCATCCAATGTCTAGAAGCATTACAGGTACCGTTCAAAAAGTTAATGGCGGTTGGTATTTATAAGTTAGCTACTCTTACGGGATAGAAGCTTTCTATTTATTGTCTTTGATTAATCATTCTTGTTTATTTTTATAAGAAAATTAATACAATTATTAAGTGCGATTCTCATAAACGATGTTATAATGTGATTAAATCAAACTTTGAATAGCTTTCAAGTGCGTGATTGTAAACAAGGGGTGGTCGAATCATGACAGTTGCAGAAAGAAAAGAGTGGTACTTAGAATATGAAATTACTATCAATCGAGCTGGATTACTCGGTGATATTTCAAGTTTACTAGGTATGCTAGGAATTAGTATTGTAACAATCAATGGTGTTGATCAAGGTAAAAGGGGTCTACTTATCAAAACCGATAAACTTGAGAAAGTTGAACGTTTTGAACAGATTGTCAAAGAAATCAATGAAATTGATATTACTAAATTAAGAATTCCTGAACTTAGAGATCGACTTGCGGTTAGACATGGTAGATACATAGAGCAAGATGCAGATGACAAGAAAACATTTAAATTTGAAAGAGAAGACCTAGGTTTACTTGTAGACTTTTTGGCTGAACTTTTCAAAGAGGAAGGTCACAAATTAATAGGTATTCGAGGCATGCCTCGAGTTGGTAAAACAGAATCTATTGTAGCAGGAAGCGTTTGTGCACATAAAAGATGGTTATTCATAAGTTCTACTTTAATTAAACAGACGGTAAGGAGTTCACTTATCAAGGGTGAATATGAGTCAAACCATGTCTATATTATTGATGGAGCTGTGACAGCTCGTGAGTCTAACCCTAAACATCAGGACCTAGTTAGAGAAGTGATGACATTGCCATCCATCAAGGTCGTAGAGCATCCGGATTTATTCGTTGAAGCATGTAACTACAGTATGGATGATTTTGACTATATTATAGAATTGAGAGAAAATGAGAACCAAGAAATACATTATGATGAAATGAAGAAACAAACGGTTCAAAGTAAAAATAGTTTAGAATTTGGAGACCCATTCGGTGGGGGATTTGGTTTCTTTGAATAAGTGTGAGGAGGACTTTGTGTGAAAACGGTTGGTGAAGCGTTAAAAGGTAGACGTGAAAGATTGGGTATGACGTTAAATGAATTAGAGCAACGAACTCAGCTTAAGCGTCAGACTTTGATACATATTGAAAATAATGATTTTGACCTATTAGCCAAAAAAGATTACACAGAGGGATTTATTAGAAAATATGCCAATGTTGTTAATATTGAACCTAATCAACTGATTGAAGCACATCGAGATGAAATACCTAGCAATCAGCATCAAATGGATCAATTGATGACAACTTTTTCTAATGGTCAAGTACCTTCTTATCGCAGCAAGTCGAAAGAAACCATTCAACTTGTCATGTTAATAGGTATGATTGTTATTGTATCTTTAATTATTTGGATACTTGCAGTATTAATTTTGTAAATAAATAAAGTTTTAGAAATGAGGATTTAAAATGAACATACCGAATCAGATTACGGTATTTAGAGTTATATTGATACCCGTTTTTATTCTATTTGCGTTAGTAGACTTCGGATTTGGACAAGTTTCCTTCCTTGGCGGTTATCATATTAGAATTGAAATTTTAATCAGTGCAATCATCTTTATTATTGCTTCGTTGAGTGATTTTGCGGATGGTTATTTAGCACGTAAGTGGCAACTTGTAACGAATATGGGGAAATTTTTAGACCCTCTTGCAGATAAATTACTTGTTGCAAGTGCGTTGATAGTAATGGTTCAATTAGGTTTTACAAACTCAGTAGTTGCAATCATTATTATTGCACGTGAATTTGCTGTGACAGGACTCCGTTTGTTACAAATTGAACAAGGATTTGTAAGTGCTGCAGGTCAATTAGGTAAGATTAAAACTGCTGTGACAATGGTTGCAATTATCTGGATATTATTAGGTGATCCACTTGTACACTTTATTCATTTCCCATTAGGCGTTACTTTATTATATATTGGTGTATTCTTTACTATTCTTTCTGGTATTGAGTATTTTTATAAAGGTAGAGACGTCTTTAAACAATCAAAATAATTATAATTTAATATGTTTAGATTTGAGGTTGAGATATCGTTAGTTATCTCAGCCTTTTTTAATATATTAGAAGTAGATATCTGAATTGCACGTGCACTTTTTAAACGCTTATTTTAGATTTATAACTCTAAAAAATATATAATGAATTTATTGTGGAAATCGATAGATAAAGGGGTAAAAGTTCAATGAAAATTTCAATAATTGCTGTAGGATCTGAATTACTTTTAGGCCAAATTGCTAATACAAATGGTCAATATCTTTCTAAACTTTTCAATAGTATTGGTAAAAGTGTTGTTGAGCATACAGTTATTGGTGATAATCCTAAAAGATTAGAATATGTTATCAAACAAGGTCTAGAGCGTTTTGATACACTTGTTTTAACTGGAGGATTAGGTCCTACAAAAGATGATTTAACAAAACATACTGTAGCGAAAGTATTGGGCAGAGAATTAGTTACTGATGAATCATCTTTAAGTTACATTGAAAGTTATTTTAGAGAACAAGGTCAGGAGATGACTCCAAATAATAAACAACAAGCTTTAGTCATTGAAGGTTCTAAAGTATTACCTAATAAAACAGGTATGGCACCAGGTATGTTAGTAGAAAAAGAAGAGAAAAAAGTTGTGCTATTACCTGGTCCACCTAAAGAAATGAAACCCATGGCTAAAAATGAGCTATTGCCTTACTTATTAGATGATGACAGGGTTATCTTTTCAGAATTATTAAGATTTGCAGGTATTGGTGAATCTAAAGTTGAAACGATATTGATGGATCTTATAGACAATCAGTCAAACCCAACTATCGCACCTTTAGCAGGGACACACGAAGTATACATTAGATTAACAGCTAACGCAGATACGCAAACAGAATGTGAGAAACTCATCCAACCTATTAAGAAGGAAATCCTTAATCGAATAGGAGAATATTACTTTGGATCGGATGATATTACGATTGAAGAATCGGTTATGTCTAAGGTGAAACGTACATTCGCAATATACGATGGTGTAACCAATGGTGCGCTATATACAAGGCTGAAAAATGTAGATACAGACAATTTACTTAAAGGCATTTTACCGCATAGTTCTGTTTTTGTAGAAAATGATGAAAACATACATGCTCAGCTTTTAAGTGCAGCTCAATATGTAAGAGATTTATATCAAACAGAATTGGGTATTGTGTTATTAAATAAAGACGGAGAGGTATATTTAGCGATATATGATGGTGAAAACTTGAATATAGATACCTTCAAAATGGCTCAAAGTCGAAATTTATTAAGAAACAGAAGTCAAAATTATGCGATGATAAGATTATTAAAATGGTTCGAACAACAAGAATAATTCATTTTTAGTGCAAAATATAAGTACGTTTGTTCGTTTCTGTTCTGGTAAAATCACAAATTACACGAACAAATATTCGCAAAATGCTTGTGTTTTGATTTGATAGCTTGTATAGTAAGGGTAAGATATTAAACAGATTACTTTCTGAATTAGGAGGTCTCGCTTTGGATAATGAACGTCAAAAAGCTTTAGATACAGTAATAAAAAATATGGAGAAATCATTTGGTAAAGGTGCAGTAATGAAATTAGGCGATAATAAAGGTCGCAGAGTCTCAAGCACATCAAGTGGTTCTGTCACAGTGGATAACGCACTAGGAGTAGGTGGTTATCCTAAAGGAAGAATTATTGAAATATATGGACCTGAAAGTTCAGGTAAAACAACTGTAGCATTACATGCAATTGCAGAAGTACAAAAAAATGGAGGCGTAGCAGCTTTCATTGATGCTGAACATGCGCTTGACCCTGTTTATGCTCAAGCATTAGGTGTAGATATTGATAATCTATATTTATCTCAACCTGATCACGGTGAACAAGGTCTAGAAATTGCTGAAGCTTTTGTTCGAAGCGGTGCCGTTGATATTGTAGTTGTCGATTCTGTAGCTGCCTTAACACCGAAAGCTGAAATTGAAGGTGAAATGGGAGATACGCATGTCGGCTTACAAGCAAGATTAATGTCTCAAGCGTTAAGAAAATTATCAGGTGCAATTTCTAAATCTAATACAACTGCAATCTTTATTAACCAAATTCGTGAGAAAGTTGGTGTTATGTTCGGTAACCCTGAAACAACACCAGGCGGTCGTGCATTAAAATTCTATAGTTCTGTACGTTTAGAAGTAAGAAGAGCAGAACAATTAAAACAAGGTCAAGATATTGTAGGTAACAGAACAAAAATTAAAGTTGTTAAAAATAAAGTTGCACCACCTTTCAGAGTGGCAGAAGTTGATATCATGTATGGTCAAGGTATCTCTAAAGAAGGAGAATTAATTGACTTAGGTGTCGAAAACGACATTGTAGATAAATCTGGTGCATGGTACTCATATAATGGGGAAAGAATGGGCCAAGGTAAGGAAAATGTTAAAAACTACTTAAAAGAAAATCCTCAAATTAAAGAAGAAATTGATCGCAAACTACGTGAAAAATTAGGTATCTTTGATGGAGATGTTGAAGAAACTGAATCTGAAGAAGATACGCCTAAAACTTTATTTGATGAAGAGTAATCTATTCACATAACATAGAAAACGTTGAAATGGATGGCTAAATAGCTGTCCATTTTTTATATTAAAAATTGGTTAATTCTAATATTAACTATGAAGGTTTCAAATGAGTTATAGTGCAATTTCATATCTTGACACTTCTCTGTCGAAAAACGTACAATTAGTGTGTATGATTCTTATATAATTTCATATAATCATATTGATTTTGATATACAGAGCAAACCCTAGATAAAGGAGGTGTTTATGTGAATTTATTAAGCCTCCTACTCATTTTGCTGGGGATTATTCTAGGCGTTGTTGTAGGGTATGTCGTTGCCCGAAATTTATTACACCAAAAACAAGTTCAATCGAGACAAACTGCCGAAGATATTGTCAATCATGCTAATAAAGAAGCTGACAATATTAAGAAAGAAAAATTACTAGAGGCAAAAGAAGAAAACCAAATTTTAAGAGAACAAGCAGAAAGTGAACTGCGTGAAAGACGTGGTGAACTTCAAAGACAAGAAACCCGACTTCTTCAAAAAGAAGAGAACTTGGATCGAAAATCTGATCTATTAGATAAAAAAGATGAGATTTTAGAACAGAAAGAATCAAAACTTGAAGAAAGACAACAACAAGTAGATGCAAAAGAGAGTAGTGTTCAAACATTAATAATGAAGCATGAACAAGAATTAGAACGCATCTCCGGTCTCACTCAAGAAGAAGCTGTAAACGAACAACTTCACAGAGTTGAAGAAGAACTGTCACAAGATATTGCAATACTTGTTAAAGAAAAAGAAAAAGAAGCGAAAGAAAAAGTAGATAAAACAGCAAAAGAATTACTTGCCACTACAGTACAAAGATTAGCAGCCGATCATACAACTGAGTCAACCGTTTCAGTTGTTAATTTACCTAATGATGAGATGAAAGGTCGAATTATTGGTAGAGAAGGTCGAAATATTCGTACATTAGAAACGCTTACTGGTATAGATTTAATTATTGATGATACTCCAGAAGCGGTTATTTTATCAGGCTTTGATCCAATACGACGTGAAATAGCTAGAACAGCGTTAGTGAATTTAGTTTCAGATGGTCGTATCCATCCTGGACGTATTGAAGATATGGTCGAAAAAGCTAGAAAAGAAGTTGACGATATCATTAGAGATGCTGGTGAACAAGCTACATTCGAAATAAATGTTCATAATATGCATCCGGATTTAGTTAAAATACTTGGTAGATTAAATTACCGTACTAGTTACGGTCAAAATGTTCTTAAACATTCTATTGAAGTGGCGCATCTCTCTGGCATGTTAGCAGCTGAGTTAGATGAAGATATCACTTTAGCCAAACGTGCTGGTTTACTTCATGATGTTGGTAAAGCAATTGACCACGAAGTAGAGGGAAGTCACGTAGAAATAGGTGTTGAATTAGCTAAGAAATACGGTGAAAATGAAACAGTAATTAATGCGATACACTCACATCATGGCGATGTAGAACCGACTTCTATAATTTCTATATTAGTTGCGGCGGCTGATGCTTTATCAGCAGCTCGACCAGGTGCACGTAAAGAAACACTTGAAAACTATATTAGAAGATTAGAAAGACTAGAAGCGTTATCAGAAAGTTATGATGGAGTTGAGAAAGCATTTGCAATTCAAGCAGGTAGAGAAATAAGAGTCGTTGTCTCACCTGAAGAAATTGATGATTTAAAATCATATAGATTGGCTAGAGATATCAAAAATCAAATCGAAGAAGAATTACAATATCCTGGTCACATCAAAGTGACAGTTGTTCGTGAGACTAGAGCAGTAGAATATGCAAAATAATTTATTAGAGCCACTTACCGATTCATCGGTTAGTGGCTCTTATGCATGAAGCGTAGATTCAAGTATTACCAAAAGCTTACCGATTCATCGGTTAGTGGCTCTTATGCTTAAAGCGCAGATTCAAGTATAATGAAGTGAGTGACATTTAATTTTAATTTCAATTTCAGACAAATACTTAAGGATATGTATGAGTCTTAAAAAAATTAAAATTAAAAAATACATAAAAAATCTGCCAATAAAGTCGAAAAAGACATTACTGACAGGTTGATTTTAAATTACAATGTTTATAGTTGATATATCAATTTTGAAATTATTTTAATTGTAAATCTGCATCATTAATTTCTCTAATGATTTCAGCTGTGTCATAACAATTAGTAGCTATGTTAGAGTATCTCTCAGCTAAACGGTAAGCGTTAATATATAAAGTTAAACTTTCTTTAGCGATATCTTCAGGCTCATCTGATTTAGCTGGATTAGAACTTACTACTAATTCTGCAAATTTTTCAGGATCAATATTAATAGACATGTGTTATATACAACTCCTAGAATTTTATTAACTTCATACTAACATAATTAATAAATTCGAAAAAGAAAAGTCTTTTAATATTCAGAATAATTAATTTGTACTGAATACTTTAATTATACGGTGGTATCTATTAAACTATTTTTATGAGAGGATGAACGATTTATGAGAATATTGTTTATCGGGGATATCGTTGGTAAAATCGGCAGAAATGCGATTTCCACTTATCTACCTAAAATCAAACAAAGCTATCACCCGACAGTATCCATTGTAAATGCTGAAAATGCAGCACATGGAAAAGGACTCACTGAGAAAATATATAAGCAATTGTTAAGAGAAGGCGTAGATTTCATGACGATGGGTAATCATACATATGGTCAAAGAGAGATTTACGAATTTATTGATAATGCGAATCGCATGGTAAGGCCTGCTAATTTTCCGGAAGAAGCACCAGGAGTTGGCATGCGTTTTATTCAAATCAATGAAATTAAATTAGCAATTATTAATTTACAAGGGCGTACATTTATGCAAGATATTGATGATCCATTTAAGAAAGCTGATCAACTTATCGAAGAAGCAAGACAAGTGACACCTTATATCTTCGTAGACTTTCATGCCGAAACGACTTCCGAGAAAAATGCTATGGGATGGTATTTAGATGGAAGAGTTAGTGCAGTCGTGGGTACGCATACACATATACAAACTTCTGATAACCGTGTTTTACCTAAGGGAACAGGTTACATTACTGATGTAGGTATGACAGGGTACTATGATGGTATATTAGGAATTAATCGTGACGAAGTCATTCATCGATTTATCACGAGCTTACCACAAAGACATGTCGTTCCAGATGAAGGCCGTAGCGTATTGTCTGGAGTAATTATTGATATAGATAAAGAAGGAAAGACAACTCAAATTGAAAGAATATTAATTAATGACGATCATCCTTTCCAAGGATAAAAGCCTATGATTACAACGTTTATAGGTTATCGTCCATTAGTATGAATTTAATTTTGTACCACTGTTTACATAGTAAAACGGTGGTTTCTTTTGTTAAAATTAATTATGAATTATAACCACAGGAGGCATGTGATATGAAATCACAAATATCATGGAAAGTGGGCGGACAACAAGGTGAAGGGATCGAATCCACTGGTGAAATCTTTGCCACCGCAATGAATAGAAAGGGATACTTTTTATACGGTTATAGACACTTTTCAAGCCGTATTAAAGGTGGCCATACGAATAATAAAATAAGAGTTTCAACTTCGCCTGTTCATGCAATAAGTGATGATTTAGATATTTTAGTTGCATTTGACCAAGAAACGATTGAGCTCAATCATCATGAAATGAGAAACGATAGTATTATCATTGCTGATTCTAAAGCTAAACCTGAAAAGCCGGAAGACTGCAAAGCACAACTTATTGATTTACCATTTACGAGTACTGCAAAAGAACTTGGTACAGCTCTCATGAAAAATATGGTCGCTATAGGTGCTACTTCAGCATTGATGAACTTAGATACTTCAACTTTTGAAGAATTAATTACTAATATGTTCTCTAAAAAAGGAGAAAAAGTAGTTGAAATGAATATCCAAGCATTAAATGAAGGATATCGTTTAATGCAAGCGCAATTAAATGCTATTGAAGGTGATTTTGAACTAGAGGAAAATAATGAAAATCCTCATTTATACATGGTAGGAAATGATGCTATTGGTTTAGGTGCTATTTCAGCAGGCTCTAAATTTATGGCTGCTTATCCAATTACACCTGCGTCTGAAATTATGGAGTATATGATTGCTAATTTACCTAAAGTAGGTGGTACTGTCATACAAACAGAGGATGAAATTGCAGCTGCAACAATGGCTATTGGTTCCAATTATGCTGGTGTGAGAGGATTTACTGCTAGTTCTGGTCCGGGATTATCACTAATGATGGAATCAATAGGGTTATCTGGTATGACTGAAACACCATTCGTTATTGTTAATACACAACGTGGAGGTCCTTCAACTGGTCTACCAACTAAACAAGAACAATCTGACTTAATGCAAATGATTTATGGTACACATGGTGATATTCCTAAAATAGTTGTTGCGCCTACAGATGCTGAAGATGCATTTTATCTTACTGTAGAGGCGTTTAATTTAGCTGAAGAATATCAATGTCCTGTTATTATTCTCAGTGACTTACAACTTTCTTTAGGTAAACAAACTGTTAAAGCGCTTGATTACAATAAGATTGAAATTAAACGTGGTGAATTACTTCAGTCTGATATTGAACGTGAGGAAGATGATAAGAGTTACTTCAGAAGATACGCATTAACTGGAAGCGGTATTTCTCCTCGTCCAATTCCAGGAGTTAAAGGCGGTATCCACCATATAACTGGGGTTGAACACAATGAAGAAGGTAAGCCTAGTGAAGCGGCTTCTAATCGCCAAGCTCAAATGGAAAAACGTATGCGTAAAACTGAAAATCTAGTTATCGAAAAACCTGTTGAATCAAATGAAAGACATGAACATGCCGACATTCTTTATATTGGATTTATTTCTAGTAAAGGAGCGATTATGGAAGGTTCCGAACGTCTTGAAGAACAAGGCATTAAAGTGAATACTTTACAAATTAGACAATTACATCCTTTCCCTAAAGATACGATTCAACAATCTATTGATAAAGCCTCTAAAGTAGTTGTAGCCGAGCATAACTACCAAGGACAATTATCCAGTATTTTAAAAATGAATATCCAATTACAAGATAAATTAGTTAATCAAACTAAATATGACGGTACACCGTTCTTACCTCATGAAATTGAAACAAAAGGTTTAGAAATAGTTAAGGAAATTAAGGAGTTGGTTTAATTGGCTACATTTAAAGATTTTAGAAACAATGTTAAGCCAAATTGGTGCCCAGGATGTGGTGATTTCTCAGTACAAGCTGCGATACAAAAAGCTGCAGCCAATGTAGGCCTAGAACCAGAAGAGGTTGCAATTATAACTGGTATAGGTTGTTCTGGTAGGTTATCAGGTTATATTAAATCATATGGCGTTCATGCAATTCATGGACGTGCACTCCCTCTTGCCCAAGGCGTTAAAATGGCTAATAAAGATTTAACAGTAATTGCTTCAGGCGGAGATGGCGACGGCTATGCCATCGGTATGGGACATACGATTCATGCATTAAGACGTAACATGAATATGACTTACATCGTTATGGATAACCAAATTTATGGTTTAACTAAAGGACAAACATCACCATCATCAGCAGTAGGATTTGTAACTAAAACTACACCTAAAGGAAATATTGAGAAAAACGTTGCACCACTTGAATTAGCGTTGTCCTCTGGAGCAACTTTTGTAGCACAAGGTTTCTCAAGTGATATTAAAGCATTAACGAAATTGATTGAAGATGCTATTAATCATGATGGATTTTCATTTGTAAATGTCTTTTCACCATGTGTAACGTATAACAAAGTAAACACATATGATTGGTTCAAAGAACATTTAACTAATATTGATGATATTGAGAACTATGATACATCAGATAAGCAATTAGCTATGAAAACTGTTTTAGAACATGAATCATTAGTTAAAGGTATTGTATACCAAGATACTGAAACACCATCTTATGAATCACAAATTGACGAATTAGAAGATGAAGCTCTCGCTAAAAAGGATATTCATATATCTGAAGAGACATTTAATGATTTAACTGCGCAATTCGTATAAATTATAAGTTAACTGAGTGCTTTTTGTGCGCTCAGTTTTTTTACACCAATTTTGAGATTTTAAAAAATCAATTAAAAGCGTTTAGATTATGTAAATCACTTTTCAAACTGAAAATTAGGGGAATGGATAACGTAAAAGTTGTTGTAGGGAGGCTACTATGGACAAATTTAAATCAATGAAAATATTGGAAAAAAAGACAATTGAAAATGAAGATTGGGAGATTGAAATTGAAGATAAAGACAGTGATGTTTCAATATTAGCTATTCATGGGGGCGGAATTGAACCTGGTACAACTGAATTGGCTCAAGTTATTGCTGAAAAAGGTGGGTATAATTACTTTTCATTCAAAGGTATCCGTAGTAAAGGTAATAATGAATTACATGTCACATCCACCCATTATGACAACCAACAAGCTTTAGATTTAGTGAAAAAAAGTGAAAGAGCAATAACAGTTCATGGATGTAAGGGTGAAGAGAGCGTAGTATATATAGGTGGCGATGATTATCAACTTATTGATATTTTAAGTGAAACTTTACAAGATATAGGTATTAAAGTCGAAGGGGCGCCGCATACAATGGCTGGGACTCAAAATAGAAATATCACAAACCAAACTAAAAATGATGCAGGTGTACAATTAGAATTAACTTCTGAACTAAGAAAATCATTATTCGTTAATCATAAAAGTTCGCGTAAAAGTAGAGAAAATCGTGATAATTGGGGAGATTTAATGTATGATTTTGCTGACGCAACTTCTAAAGCAATTCAGCAAGTACAATGAAAAGTTAATAAAAAATGATACTTGCTTTCATCATGTTAAAATAGGATTGTATTAATATTTTAACGAAGAGGAGTGTTTGTATAATGAATGATACATTGATGAGCGTACAAATTGTTCCGCGAACGCCTAACAACCAAGATGTGATTCCATATGTTGATGAAGCAATAAAAATTATTGATGAATCAGGTTTGCATTATAGAGTTGGACCATTAGAAACGACAGTTCAAGGTGATATGAGCGAATGTTTAATCTTAATTCAAAAACTTAATGAAAGAATGGTTGAACTAGAATGTCCAAGTATTATTAGTCAAGTTAAATTCTATCACGTGCCTGAAGGTATTGAGATAGAAACGTTAACAGGTAAATATGATCAAGAATAAAGTTTTTCAATTAGTAGATTGAAAATGAATAAATATAATAAATTTGTGGCGAGAGCATGGAATTAATCTTTTTTAAGTTTGATTTCGCGCTCTTTTTTTATAAAATTTTTCAAAAGCATATGTCAGCGTCTTTTTGCACTTTAATCTTAAATTTAATATAATGAAATAATGATTATGGGCATATAGAAAGGATTTTTCAAAGTGAATGAAGAACAAAGAAAAGCTGGTACGATAAATATTTTAGCTGAACGTGATCGCAAAGCTGAAAAAGACTATAGCAAATACTTTGAACAAGTGTATCAACCGCCAAGTTTGAAAGAAGCAAAGAAACGTGGGAAACAAGAAGTACAATATAACAGAGATTTCCACATTGATGAAAAATATAAAGGTATGGGTAACGGACGAACATTTTTAATTAAAACGTATGGTTGCCAAATGAATGCACATGATACCGAAGTCATGGCGGGGATATTGAAAGCTTTAGGTTATAGTGCGACTTCAGATATTAATCAAGCTGACGTTATATTAATTAATACTTGTGCGATTCGTGAAAATGCAGAAAACAAAGTGTTTAGTGAGATTGGGAATTTAAAACATCTTAAAAAAGAACGCCCTGAGTGCCTAATTGGCGTTTGTGGTTGTATGTCTCAAGAAGAATCCGTAGTGAATAAGATTTTGAAATCTTATCAAAATGTAGATATGATTTTTGGTACACATAATATTCATCATTTGCCTGAAATTTTAGAAGAAGCTTATCTATCAAAAGCTATGGTAGTTGAAGTGTGGTCTAAAGAGGGCGATGTAATTGAAAACTTACCTAAAGTACGTGAAGGTAGCATCAAAGCTTGGGTGAATATCATGTATGGTTGCGATAAATTCTGTACATATTGTATTGTTCCATTTACAAGAGGTAAGGAACGTAGTCGTCGTCCTGAAGATATTATTAATGAAGTGAGAGAATTAGCTAGGGAAGGTTATCAAGAAATCACTTTACTAGGACAAAACGTTAACTCTTATGGTAAAGATATTGAAGGATTAGATTATGGTTTGGGTGACTTATTAGAGGACATCTCTAAAATTGATATTCCTAGAGTACGTTTTACTACAAGCCATCCTTGGGACTTTACAGATCGGATGATTGAAGTCATTGCTAATGGTGGTAATATCGTTCCACATATTCACTTGCCAGTTCAATCTGGTAATAACGCTGTTTTAAAAATTATGGGACGCAAATATACTAGAGAAAGTTATCTTGACTTAGTAAGTAGAATAAAAAATGCTATTCCTGATATTGCTCTAACCACAGATATCATCGTAGGTTATCCAAATGAAACAGAAGAACAATTTGAAGAAACATTATCACTATATGATGAAGTTGAATTTGAACATGCATATACTTATCTGTATTCACAAAGAGACGGTACACCAGCTGCAAAAATGAAAGATAACGTTCCAACTGAAGTTAAAAAGGAACGTCTACAAAGATTAAATAAAAAAGTTGGAGAGTACTCTCAAAAAGCAATGAGCCAATATGAAGGTGAAATTGTCACAGTACTATGTGAAGGTTCAAGTAAAAAAGATGATACTGTATTAGCTGGATACACTGCTAAGAATAAACTAGTAAACTTTAAAGCTCCAAAAGAAATGATTGGAAAACTTGTTGATGTGAAAATTGATGAAGCCAAACAGTACTCATTAAATGGAACTTTTGTTGGAGAACATCAAAGTGAGATGGTGGTTCAATAGTATGTATTCAAAAGAGGATATCTTAAAACATGCTGATACCCTTGCAAATCGAATTAATAATTTGGAGATTGTTAAAGATTACCAAACTATTGAAAAGCAAATCCATAATAATAAAACAATTGAAAATAAGATGAAAAATCTTAAAAAGCAACAAAAACAATCCGTTAATTTTCAAAATTATGGTAAAGATAACGCATTTCAGCAATCAGAGAATCAAATTCATCATATTGAAGATGAAATTAATCAATTGCCAATAGTTGAAGAATTCAGGTCAGCACAATATGATGCCAATGATTTGCTACAGATGATGATTAAAACAATGGAAGACCGACTTAATGAACATAATGAACGAGAACATAAAGAGTAAATTCTAAATGAGGAGTAAATGCTATGAAAGTAAGGAAATTGACTATAACCGCAATTTTGATAGCTATTAATATAGTACTTAGTAGTCTTATCGTAATACCATTAGGACCGATTAAAGCAGCACCCGTTCAACATTTTATTAATGTATTATGTGCAGTCTTTGTTGGACCATGGTATGGCTTAGCTCAAGCATTTATTTCCTCAATTTTCAGAGTGAGTTTTGGCACAGGTAGTGTGTTTGCATTCCCGGGAAGCATGATTGGGGTATTCCTTTCTAGTTTATTTTATATGTATAGAAAACATATCTTTATGGCAGCTGTGGGAGAAGTATTGGGAACCGGAGTAATAGGAAGTTTAATGTGTATTCCTTTAGCATGGTTTATGAATTTTGATAACTTTTTAGTTAGACCATTAATGATAGCATTTATAGTTTCAAGTGTTATAGGTTCTTTAATAAGTTATATATTACTTATTGTTTTGAAAAGACGTGGTCTATTGGATAAATTTAATAAGAAATGATTTATTTACAGGTACGCTTTATTAGTGAGGGGTTAAATATTGGGGTTAAAACAATTTTGTCTCATGTTAAAGCGTACTTTTTTATACACTTTTTTGGTTAAGCGAGTTGTATTTATATATGTTAAAATGTATGAGTTAAAAGCGTATGTAAAAAAAATTAAAATAAGAAAAATATTTATAAATAAGGGTTGTGAAAATAGAAATGGCTAATGTAACACCAATGATGCAACAATATTTAAAAATAAAATCTGAATATGACGATTGTTTATTATTTTTTAGACTCGGCGATTTCTATGAAATGTTCTTTGAAGATGCGAAAGAAGCTTCAAGAGTTCTTGAAATTACTTTAACAAAGAGAGATGCTAAAAAAGAAAATCCTATCCCTATGTGTGGCGTACCTTATCATTCGGCTGATAGCTATATTGAGACATTAATCAACAATGGTTATAAAGTTGCAATATGTGAACAAATGGAAGACCCTAAACAGACTAAAGGCATGGTAAAAAGAGAAGTTGTTAGAATTGTCACGCCGGGTACAGTGATGGAACAAGGCGGCGTGGACGAAAAGCAAAACAATTATATTCTAAGTTTTGTTAAAGATGAAGTGTATGCATTAAGTTATTGTGATGTTTCTACCGGAGAACTTAAGGCTACTCATTTTCAAGATGAAGCAACATTACTGAATGAAATTACGACAATTAATCCTAATGAGATAGTTGTAAATGAAGAATTGCCAGAAGAATTAAAACGTCAAATAAGCATGACAACTGAAACAGTTACAGTACGTGAGAATATTTCAGAAATGCAGTATAACACTAACAAGTTAACTCATAATCAAATGTTCAAGTCCACACAATTATTGTTAGATTATATACATCATACTCAAAAAAGAGATTTATCACATATTGAAGAAGTAGCTGAATACGCGGCAATTGATTTTATGAAAATGGATTTCTATGCTAAGCGAAATTTAGAGCTAACTGAAAGCATTAGACTTAAATCGAAAAAAGGTACATTACTTTGGTTAATGGATGAAACAAAAACGCCAATGGGTGCAAGACGACTGAAGCAATGGGTTGATCGACCTTTAATTAACAAAAATCAAATTAACGAAAGATTGAACATCGTAGAGGAATTTATCAATCGTTTTATTGAGAGAGATACACTACGCAATTATTTAAATCAAGTTTATGACATTGAACGATTAGTCGGCAGAGTCAGTTATGGTAATGTGAATGCAAGAGACTTGATACAACTCAAACATTCGATTTCAGAAATTCCTAATATTAAAGCATTGCTCAACGAATTAGATGCTCAGACCACATCACAATTTAGTGAATTAGAACCCCTCGATGATCTTTTAGAACTTTTAGAGGAAAGTTTAGTTGAAGAACCACCTATTTCAGTCAAAGATGGTGGTCTATTTAAGACTGGATTTAATGAGCAATTAGATGAGTATTTAGAAGCTTCTAAGAATGGTAAAACTTGGTTAGCAGAGTTACAAGCGAAAGAACGTGCTCGCACAGGAATTAAGTCTTTAAAAATTAGTTTTAATAAAGTTTTTGGATACTTTATTGAAATTACTCGTGCAAATCTACAAGGGTTTGAACCTAGTGAATTTGGTTATAATCGCAAACAAACATTGTCCAACGCCGAACGATTTATAACGGATGAACTTAAAGAAAAAGAAGACATTATTTTAGGAGCAGAAGACAAAGCAATTGAATTAGAATATCAATTATTTGTTAAATTAAGAGAACATATTAAAACGTATACTGAAAGACTACAAAAACAAGCAAAAATTATTTCTGAATTAGATTGTTTGCAAAGTTTCGCAGAAATTGCTCAAAAATATAATTATGTACGACCTTCGTTTAGTGATGATAAAACTTTAAAATTAGAAAACTCTAGACATCCGGTTGTAGAGCGCGTGATGGATCATAATGATTATGTGCCAAATGATTGCAATCTAGACAATGACACATTCATTTATCTTATTACAGGGCCAAATATGTCTGGAAAATCTACGTATATGAGACAGGTTGCTATTATTAGTATCATGGCTCAAATGGGTGCCTATGTACCATGTGATTCTGCTGTATTACCTGTATTTGATCAAATCTTCACTAGGATTGGTGCTGCAGACGATTTAGTATCAGGTAAAAGTACCTTCATGGTAGAAATGTTAGAGGCGCAAAAGGCTTTAACTTATGCTACTGAGAATAGTCTAATTATTTTTGATGAGATTGGTAGAGGGACTTCTACATATGATGGGCTAGCTCTAGCTCAAGCCATGATTGAATACGTCGCTCAAACTTCTCATGCTAAAACACTATTTTCAACGCATTATCACGAATTGACCTCCTTAGATCAGATGCTTCCATGTTTAAAGAACGTGCACGTGGCTGCTAACGAATATAAGGGAGAACTCATTTTCTTGCATAAAGTTAAAGATGGTGCGGTAGATGACAGTTACGGTATTCAAGTTGCGAAACTTGCTGATTTACCAGAAGAAGTGATTAATAGAGCTCAAATTATACTCGATGAATTTGAACAAAAACCTTCAGGTCAAATCATGCCTAATGAATTATCTCAAGATAATCATGAAGGTCGTCTTTCTACTAATGAAAGTAATAATTCTATTAATGCCGAAAAAACAATAAATTCTAAAAATGATTTTGAACAAGCCTCATTTGATTTATTTGAAAATAACGATCAACAAAGTGAAATTGAATTAGAAATTAAAAATTTAAACTTATCCAATATGACGCCTATAGAAGCACTTGTGAAATTAAGTGATTTACAGAAACAATTAAGATAGAGGTAGGTGTAAACAATGGGAAAAATAAAAGAACTACAAACCTCTTTGGCTAATAAAATCGCAGCTGGAGAAGTCGTGGAAAGACCAAGTTCTGTAGTTAAAGAATTGTTAGAAAATGCCATAGATGCTGAATCTACTGAAATTAATGTTGAAGTGGAACAATCAGGTGTTGCTTCAATTAGAGTAGTAGATAATGGGACTGGTATTGAACAAGATGATTTAGGCTTAGTTTTCCATCGACATGCAACTAGTAAAATAGATGCTGATGATGATTTATTTCATATCAGAACATTAGGATTTCGTGGCGAAGCTTTAGCAAGTATTTCTTCAGTGGCTAAAGTTACATTGAAAACGTGTACTGATAATGAAAATGGCTTCGAAGTATATGCAGAGAATGGAGAAATTATTAACAGTAAGCCTGCTAAAGCTAAAAAAGGAACAGATATTCTAGTAGAATCTTTATTCTATAATACGCCAGCACGTCTGAAATACATTAAAAGTCTATATACCGAATTAGGAAAGATCACAGATATAGTAAATAGAATGGCGATGAGTCATCCTGATATTAGAATTTCTTTAGTGTCAGATGGTAAAACTTTAATAAGCACGAATGGATCAGGGCGTACAAATGAAGTGATGGCAGAAATTTACGGTATGAAAGTTGCTAAAGACTTAGTTCACATTTCTGGAGACACAAGCGATTATCATCTTGAAGGTTTCGTAGCTAAACCTGAACATTCAAGAAGCAATAAGCATTATATTTCAATTTTTATCAATGGTCGGTACATTAAAAATTTCTTGCTAAATAAAGCTATTATCGAGGGTTACCATACGTTACTGACAATTGGGAGATATCCGATTTGCTACATTAATATTCAAATGGACCCTATATTAGTGGATGTCAATGTACATCCTACTAAACTTGAAGTACGTTTATCTAAAGAAGAACAGCTATTTGCTCTAATTGTAGAAAAAATTAGAGAGGCGTTTAAAGACAGAATATTAATTCCTCAAAATGATTTTGACCGTTCACCTAAAAAGAATAAAGTTCTTGAATCATTTGAACAGCAGAAAATGGATTTTGAAAAAAGAAATAATTCTAGTGCGTCTAATCAATCAGCTTCATCATATCAATCTTCTGAAAATGGATATCGTTCGGATAGCGATAATTCGGTAGTAAATGAAGATTCGGGCCAAAAATATGAATATGACAATTCGACGATTGATGTAGAAAATTCTAATTCTGATTCCTCTCACTATATACAACGTACGAGTGAAGATAATTACTTCCAAAATCAAAAAGATATTCTAAATGAAATTGAAAATGATCAATACAATGAATTAGATTCATCATTTGCAAAAGAAGATGATATTAAAGGCACTATAAGTAAATCGCCTCATCGCCGTGTTCCTTATATGGAAGTTGTCGGACAAGTACATGGCACATATATCATTGCTCAAAACGAAAATGGAATGTTTATGATTGACCAACACGCAGCACAAGAAAGAATTAAGTACGAATACTTTAGAGAGAAAATTGGCGAAGTTACCAATGAAGTCCAAAATCTATTGATTCCGCTTACGTTCCATTTTTCAAAAGATGAGCAAATGATTATCGATCAATATCAAGACGAATTAGATAGAGTTGGTGTACATCTAGAACACTTTGGCGGACATGATTATATTGTAAATAGTTATCCTGTCTGGTTCCCTAAAGGCGATGCTGAAGAAATTATTAAAGATATGATTAATTTAGTATTAGAACATAAAAAAGTAGACGTTAAAAAAATACGAGAAGAAGTTGCAATCATGATGTCTTGTAAAAAGTCTATTAAAGCAAATCATTACTTAAAAAATAATGAAATGTCAGATTTAATTGATCAACTTAGAGAAGCTGAAGATCCATTTACTTGTCCTCATGGCAGACCGATTATTATCAATTTTTCAAATTATGAACTCGAAAAACTATTTAAACGAGTGATGTAGAGGAGCTGCTATCTTGAAAGAAAATATTTTGCCAGCGATCAGAAATATGAGAGATCTTGAAAGATTAACAAAGACAGATTATAAAGCTTGTGTATTATTAGATATGCACATTGGCCATTTGAAAAGTATAATGGAACTATTAAAACGTCAAGGTATAGCATGCTATATTCATATTGATTTAATAAAAGGTTTAAGTCATGATGAATTTGCGTGTGAATATATCATTCAACAATATAAGCCCAAAGGTATTGTTTCAACTAAAACAAAGGTTATTAGAAAAGCCAAATCTCTAAATACCTTAACAATCTTTAGAGTATTTATTATAGATAGTCAGGCGTTAACGAGAAGTATTGAATTAATCAAGAAAGTTGAGCCTGATTTCGTAGAAGTGTTACCCGGTATTGCAAGTAAAGCAGTGAACCAAATTCAAAAAGAAACTTCAACACCGGTAATTGCAGGCGGTTTAATTAATGATGAAAATGAAGTACAAGAAGCCGTTTCAAGTGGTGCGAAATATGTAACCACAAGCTATCAAAAACTTTGGTAAATGATAATAACCAAAAAGGTGAGAGTGTGTGATATTTGAAAGGATCTACTCATTTTAAATATCGCACATTCTTTTTTTACTTTAAAATTTAAAATCAAAAATATAAATTTCTCGAAAATTTAGTTACTAGGATATAAATAAATGCTAGCTATATTTATAATTCTAAATACTAATTATGACAAATTTTTTACAAAGTCATTGACAACGCTTACAAGTCGATAGTAAAATTATATCAAGTTTAAAAGTTAATAATAGAACAGAGACTGGGAGATTTCTACAAGCTTAATATCGCTAACGTAGGGGTCTCTCTGTTTTTTGGGAGGAAATGATATGAATGCATATTTAGCAGAATTTTTAGGTACTGCAATTTTAATTCTTTTCGGAGGTGGCGTTTGTGCAAACGTTAATTTGAAAAGAAGTGCTGGCAACAATGCAGATTGGATTGTAATCGCTGCAGGTTGGGGTCTAGCCGTATCAATGGGCGTATATGCCGTAGGTAAATTCTCTGGCGCACATTTAAATCCAGCTGTTACAATTGCACTTGCAATGGATGGCGGATTCAGTTGGGCACAAGTTCCTGGTTATATTGTTTGCCAAATGTTAGGTGGTATCGTCGGTGGTGCACTTGTGTGGTTAATGTATTTACCACATTGGAAAGCTACTGAAGAGCCAGAAGTCAAATTAGGCGTGTTCTCTACAGCACCTGGAATTAAAAACTATTTTGCTAACTTCTTAAGTGAAATTATTGGTACAATGGCTCTAACTTTAGGCATATTATTCATCGGTGTTAATAAAATTGCTGATGGATTAAATCCACTTATTGTAGGTGCTTTAATTGTAGCAATTGGTTTAAGTTTAGGGGGACCTACAGGTTATGCGATTAACCCTGCTCGAGATTTAGGTCCTCGTATTGCACATGCTATTTTACCTATCGCAGGTAAAGGTCATTCTAACTGGTCATACGCTATTGTGCCTGTATTAGGTCCAATTGCTGGTGGTATGCTGGGCGCTGTGGTTTACGAAGTGTTTTATAAACAAACATTTAACGTGAGTTGTGCAGTTGGAATCGTCTTAGTTGTTATTACTTTAGTATTAGGATTAATTATTAATAAATCCTCTAAAAAAGGTGACATCGAATCTATTTACTAATTGATAGGGATAATTGAAGGATAATTTTAAAATATCGGGATTAAATTACCTCAATTTTGTGTATAGATGTAATGGTTGATACTTTTTTAATGAAATTTTAAATACCAACTTTACTTTATTACTTATTATTAATTACATCAAAAGGAGTCAAAACCTATGGAAAAATATATTTTATCAATCGATCAGGGAACTACAAGTTCACGTGCGATTCTTTTCAACAAAGATGGAGAAATTAAAGGTGTTTCTCAACGTGAGTTTAAACAACATTTTCCACAATCAGGTTGGGTAGAACATGATGCAAATGAAATTTGGACTTCTGTGCTGTCAGTGATGGCTGAAGTAATGAATGAAAATGACATTCAAGCTAACCAAATTGAAGGGATTGGTATTACAAATCAACGTGAAACGACTGTTGTTTGGGATAAGAATACAGGACGTCCAATTTATCATGCAATCGTATGGCAATCTCGTCAAACACAAGATATTTGTACAGAATTGAAAGACCAAGGATACGAAGAAACATTTAGAGATAAGACTGGTCTATTGTTAGATCCATACTTTGCAGGTACTAAAGTGAAGTGGATTCTTGACCATGTTGACGGTGCAAGAGAAAAAGCTGAAAATGGCGATTTACTATTTGGAACAATTGATTCTTGGTTAGTATGGAAATTATCTGGTAAAGAAGCACATATTACTGATTATACAAATGCAAGTCGTACATTAATGTTTAATATTCATGATTTAAAATGGGACGATGAACTATTAGAAATTTTAGATGTTCCAAAACAAATGCTTCCAGAAGTTAAAGAATCTAGTGAAATTTACGCCAAAACTATCGATTATCACTTCTTTGGACAAGAAGTTCCTATTGCAGGTATTGCAGGTGACCAACAAGCAGCATTATTTGGTCAAGCTTGTTTCGACCGCGGTGACGTGAAAAACACTTACGGCACTGGTGGATTCATGTTAATGAATACTGGTGAAGAAGCGGTTAAATCTGAAAGTGGTTTATTGACAACAATTGCATATGGTCTTGATGGCAAAGTCAATTATGCGCTTGAAGGTTCAATCTTCGTTTCAGGCTCAGCAATTCAATGGTTGCGTGATGGTTTAAGAATGATCAATTCTGCACCTCAAACCGAAAATTATGCTTCACGTGTAGATTCAACTGAAGGTGTCTATATGGTTCCAGCATTTGTTGGTTTAGGTACGCCATATTGGGATTCAGATGCAAGAGGTGCCTTCTTTGGTTTAACACGTGGTACTGAAAAAGAACATTTCATCCGCGCAACATTAGAATCACTATGCTATCAAACTCGTGATGTTATGGAAGCAATGTCTAAAGACTCAGGTATTGAAGTTCAAAACTTACGTGTCGATGGTGGCGCAGTTAAAAATAACTTCTTAATGCAATTCCAAGCTGATATCGTAAATTCAGCAGTTGAAAGACCAGAAATTCAAGAGACTACAGCATTAGGTGCTGCTTATTTAGCAGGATTAGCAGTAGGATTCTGGGACAATAAAGAAGATATCAGAGAACGTTGGAAACTTGAAACCGAGTTTGAACCAAAAATGGAAGAAGAACAACGTACTAAGTTATATAAAGGCTGGAAAAAAGCTGTAGAAGCAACACAAGTATTCAAATTAGAAGATTAAGCAAAAATTTTGAAGTAAGCGTGAGCATTAAATGGACTTGATTTTCTTAAGTGTGTTATACTGAATTTAAGTTAATAAGAAAATCGAGAAACGAGAGATCTGTTCGTACAAAACAATTAAATGTTTTTGTGGGATAGGTGTCTCGTTTTTTATTTATTTTTAGGAGGCGTTAGATAATGGCATTATCTACATTGAAAAGGGATCATATTAAAAAGAATTTAAGAGAAAACGAATATGACGTTGTTATCGTCGGCGGTGGTATTACAGGTGCAGGTATTGCCTTAGATGCTAGTAACCGTGGTATGAAAGTAGCTTTAGTAGAAATGCAAGACTTCGCTCAAGGTACAAGTTCAAGATCAACTAAACTTGTACACGGTGGATTAAGATATTTGAAACAATTACAAGTTGGCGTTGTAGCTGAAACTGGTAAAGAACGTGCCATTGTTTACGAAAATGGTCCACATGTAACAACACCAGAGTGGATGCTTTTACCAATGCACAAAGGTGGTACATTTGGTAAATTCTCAACTGCAATCGGTTTAACAATGTATGATAGATTAGCGGGCGTTAAAAAATCTGAACGTAAAAAAATGTTATCTAGACAAGATACTTTAAATAAAGAACCATTAGTAAAACAAGATGGCTTAAAAGGTGGCGGTTATTACGTTGAATACCGTACTGATGACGCACGTTTAACTATTGAAGTTATGAAAAAAGCTGCCGAAAAAGGCGCTGAAATCATTAACTATACACGTTCTGAACATTTCACTTATGATTCAAATAAAAAAGTAAATGGTATCGAAGTGCTAGATATGATTGACGGCGAAACTTATGGTATTAAAGCTAAAAAAGTCATCAATGCTTCTGGTCCATGGGTAGATGAAGTTAGAAGTGGTGACTACGCTCGTAATAATAAACAACTACGTTTAACTAAAGGTGTACACGTGGTTATCGATCAATCTAAATTCCCATTAGGCCAAGCTGTTTATTTCGATACTGAAAAAGATGGTCGTATGATTTTCGCTATTCCTCGTGAAGGTAAAGCATATGTAGGTACAACTGATACGTTCTACGACAATGAGAAAGCAACACCATTAACAACTCAAGAGGATAGAGATTATCTCATCGATGCAATTAACTATATGTTCCCAAGTGTTGATGTTAAAGATGAAGATATTGAATCTACTTGGGCAGGTGTCCGTCCATTAATCTTAGAAGAAGGTAAAGACCCATCTGAAATTTCACGTAAAGATGAAGTTTGGGAAGGTGAATCTGGTCTATTAACAATCGCTGGTGGTAAATTAACTGGTTACCGTCACATGGCATTAGATATTGTTGACCTATTAGCGAAACGCTTAAAACAAGAATACGGTCTTAAATTTGAACCATGTGCAACTAAGTATCTTAAAATTTCTGGCGGTGACGTAGGCGGAAGTAAAAACTTTAAACACTTCGTCGACCAAAAAGTTGATGCAGCAAAAGGTTTCGGCATCGATGAAGATGTTGCGCGTCGGTTAGCTAGTAAATATGGTTCAAACGTCGATCATTTATTCAATATTGCACAAACTGCACAATATCACGAAAGTAATTTACCATTAGAAATTTATGTAGAATTAGTTTATGGTATCCAACAAGAAATGGTTTATAAACCTACAGATTTCTTAGTACGTCGTTCAGGTAAATTATATTTCAATATTCAAGATGTTTTAGATTATAAAGATGCAGTAATTAACGTCATGGCTGATATGTTGAACTATACTGACGCTCAGAAAGAAACTTACACTAAAGAAGTTGAAGAAGCGATTGACCAAGCTCGCACAGGTAACGACCAACCAGCTGTTAAAGAATAAATGATATTATTTATGAGTATCAATTGATATTTAAATCTAACTACTTGTAGATTTTTGGATATTCCATTTTCTGCAAGTAGTTTTTTAATTTTTATTTAATTTATTTTTCGAAAATAAAAGTAAAATGACCGAAGAAACGCTATGCATACGATTTGATTACATATCACTCACACGGTATATTATTTATAAAATAGTTTTAAGCTAATATTGAATTAAAGTGAATTAGGAAGGTTAGGGGGCATATGTTATGAGTCAAAGTCAGTTTAAAATCACTGTTGAAGATGGGACAATGATTGAGGTTAAAGTGGATAAGGCTAAGAAAAGTACCATAGGAATTGTTCATCTTTTTCATGGAATGGCTGAACATATGGACCGTTATGACGAATTAGTTTATGCCCTAAATTTACAGGGATATGATGTGTTGAGACATAATCACCGTGGACATGGTAAGGATATTGATGAGGTAGAGCGAGGCCACTTTGATAATATGTCGCAGATTGTTGATGATGCTTATGAAATAGTGGAAACACTTTACGGTTCACAACTTTCAATCCCTTATATTGTATTAGGACATTCTATGGGGTCTATCATAGCAAGATTATTTGTAGTCAGATATCCAGAATTTGCGAATGGATTAATCTTAACTGGTACAGGAATGTTTCCGAAGTGGAAAGGTATTCCGGCAACATTCGCCTTAAAACTTATTACGGTAATATTAGGTAAGCGTCGACGTGTGAAATGGGTGAATAATTTAGTCAATAAATCATTTAACAAGCGTATCGAGAATCCTGAAACTGAGAGTGATTGGATTTCAACAAAGCGCGATGAAGTAGATAAATTTGTCCAAGACGAATATTGTGGATTCAGAGTGTCGAATCAGCTCATTTATCAAACTGTGAAGTATATGATGCTGACAACAGAACGTAAATCTCTTGAGAAATTAAACAAACATTTGCCTATCTTACTCATTTCAGGTAAAGAAGATCCATTTGGTGATTATGGAAAGGGCATTCGACAATTGGGTAAATTGTATAAGAAATCAGGTATAAATCATGTCACTGTGCAGTTATATAAAAATAAAAGACATGAAATTTTATTTGAAGATGATTATCAAATGACTTGGCAACATATGTTTGAATGGATAGAAAAACAAATTTTAAAGAAAAATAAAGCGAGTGAATAATGAAATGACGAATCAAAACAAGCCATTTCTTGTTGTAATTGTAGGTCCAACTGCCTCAGGTAAAACTGAATTAAGCATTGAAATTGCTAAAAAATTCAATGGTGAAGTGATTAGTGGAGATTCCATGCAAGTGTATAAACATATGGATATTGGAACTGCTAAAGTGACTCGTGATGAAATGGATGGCATTCCGCATCACATGATAGATATATTAGAGCCTGATGAATCATTTTCAGCGTATGAATTTAAAAAAAGAGCAGAAGCTTGTATTGAAGATATTATCAATAGAGGGAAATTACCTATCATCGCTGGAGGCACAGGACTTTACATACAATCTTTGCTTTACAACTATGCTTTCGAAGATGAAACAGTCTCCCCTGAAAAAATGCAAATTGTTCATGCGCAACTTGCAGAACTCGAACAATATAACAATGAGGAGCTACATCATTATTTAGCTTCGTTTGATAGTGAATCAGCAGAGAATATACATCCTAATAACCGAAAAAGAGTATTGCGAGCGATAGAATATTATTTAAAAACAAAAAAACTTTTAAGTTCTCGAAAGAAAGTACAACAATTTACTGAAAATTATGATACATTATTAATAGGGATTGAAATGTCGCGCGAAACATTATATTTTAAAATAAATAAACGTGTCGATATTATGTTGGGTCACGGATTATTTAAAGAAGTGCAACAACTCGTGGAACAAGGATTTGAAACAAGCCAAAGCATGCAAGCGATTGGTTATAAAGAACTTGTACCTGTAGTCAAAGGCAACATGAAAATGGATGACGCTGTTGAGAAACTCAAACAGCATTCACGACAATATGCTAAACGCCAACTGACTTGGTTTAAGAATAAAATGAATGTTCACTGGTTAAATAAAGAAACGATGTCACTTCAGATGATGTTAGATGAGATTACAACCCAAATAAATAAAAGGAGTTCTAGACATGATTGCAAACGAAAACATCCAAGATCAAGCACTAGAGAACTTTAAAGCAGAAAAAACTGAAGTCACTGTATTCTTTTTAAATGGCTTTCAAATGAAAGGTGTTATTGAAGACTTTGACAAATATGTTGTAAGTTTAGTTTCTCAAGGCAAACAACATCTGATTTACAAACATGCGATCAGCACTTTTACAGTTGATAATGAATCTGAAGAATCAGCTGAAGAAAAAAGTGAAGAATAAGAGTTGTAATCAAAGTGCATTAATTTTGCATTTTCATTGATAAGCGGAAGTGTATGATTCATGAAGTTTATCAGTGAATTACATTTAAGTATTGAAGATAATGGTATAACACGCCTAGCACTTTAGAACAAACCAAGGAAATGTTTGTAATAAAAAATATGCTTCATGCAATGTATAGCTTGAAATCTACGATTGATTTCGTTAGTCATACATTACATGAAGCATTTTTCTATTTTATTGAAATTTAATATATTTTCTATAATCGTTATACACAAATAGAAATTACTTTTAAATGAGCTAAATGTACATAACGCGATAATGAGTAGAAGTGTTAATCTACAGTCTGATTATAATAATTTTTCAATTTCACTTTTAATTTGATCAGGTTTTTTCTGTGGAGAGAAACGTTTAACAACGTTACCTTCACGGTCGACTAAGAATTTAGTAAAATTCCATTTAATTTTTTCATTTAACATACCTTTTGCTGCGTCAGTGAGATAGCGGAATAATGGATGTTGATTCTCACCTTTTACGTCTACTTTTTCATGGATAGGGAAGGTTACGCCATAATTGATTTTACAATTTTGAGCTGCTTCTTCTCCTGACCCAGGTTCTTGACCACCAAATTGATTACAAGGGAAACCTAAAATAACGAAACCTTTATCTTTGTATTCATCATACAATTTTTGTAAACCTTCAAATTGTGGGGTGAAACCACATTCACTAGCAGTATTAACGATGAGCATTACATCGCCTTTATATTGTTCTAATTTATAATTTTCACCGTTATTTTTTTGCACTACAAAATCATAAATCGTTTCCATATTTATCACCCTTTCGATATACTTCAAATTTAACATAATTTGACTCTATAGTCTTTGTTCAAAGTCTATGATAGAATGTTTTGAGTAACTTTTTATAGAGGAGATGTATATCATGGCACAGCAATCAACTCATGATACAAAGAAGAGATTAGAAACTGCTGTATTAGTCGGTGTACATGCTCAAACGGATAATCAATTTAATTTTGATTCAACGATGGAAGAGTTAGAAGCTTTATCTCAAACTTGCCAATTAAATGTTAAAGGTCAAATCACTCAAAACAGAGAACAATTTGATCATAAATATTATGTAGGTAAAGGTAAAATTGAAGAAATTAAAGCTTTTATCGAATTTCATGATATAGATGTTGTTGTGACGAATGATGAATTGACAACTGCACAATCTAAAACATTAAATGATAATTTGGGCATTAAAATCATCGATAGAACCCAATTAATTTTAGAAATATTTGCTTTAAGAGCACGAAGTAGAGAAGGTAAATTACAGGTTGAATTAGCTCAACTTGATTATCTTTTACCAAGATTACAAGGGCATGGTAAGAGCCTTTCTCGTTTAGGTGGCGGCATAGGTACTAGAGGTCCTGGTGAAACGAAATTAGAAATGGATCGTCGTCATATTAGAACCCGTATGAATGAAATTAAACATCAATTACAAACTGTAGTTGAACATCGTGAAAGATATAGAAATAAACGTGAGCAGAATCAAGTTTTCCAGATTGCTTTAGTTGGTTATACAAATGCTGGTAAATCCTCATGGTTCAATGTCCTAGCTAATGAGGAAACATATGAAAAGAACTTATTATTTGCAACATTAGATCCTAAAACACGCCAAATTCAAATTAATGAAGGATTTAATCTGATTATTTCAGATACTGTAGGATTTATTCAGAAACTTCCAACGACATTAGTAGCAGCATTTAAATCAACACTTGAAGAAGCGAAAGGTGCTGACCTATTATTACATGTTGTCGATGCGAGTCATCCTGAATATCGCTCACAATATGATACAGTTAATCAGCTAATTAATGATTTAGATATGGATCAAATTCCTCAAGCTGTAATTTTCAATAAAAAGGATTTATGTGGTGAAGATACAGAAGTACCTGTTTCTAAATCTCCACATGTCTTTGTATCAAGCAGAAATGAAAACGATAAAGAAAAAGTGAAATCACTAATGATTGATGAGATTAAACGCAATTTAGAATATTATGAGGAAACTGTGGATAGCGTTAATGCGGACAGATTATATTTCTTAAAGCAGCATACCTTAGTGAGTGAGCTTTATTTTAATGAGGAGAATGAAACGTATAGCGTTAAAGGCTACAAAAAATGATAAAGGAAGAAAAAATATGGAAGAAATGACTCAATTGATTGAAGAGGTTGAGATGACCTTGGCACCATATTTCAAAGAAATTGAAAATAATGCCTTAATCAATCAAGAAAAAGTGCTTAACGCCTTTCATCATGTCAAAGCGACAGAAAGTGATCTTCAAGGATCCACGGGATATGGATATGATGACTTTGGAAGGGACCATTTAGAAGAGATTTACGCACATACATTTAAAGCTGAAGATGCGCTAGTAAGACCTCAAATCATTTCAGGTACACATGCAATTACATTAGCGCTCCAAAGTAATTTGAAATATGATGATGAATTATTATATATCACCGGAAGTCCTTATGACACGTTGTTAGAAGTTATTGGTGTGAATGGAAATGGAATTGAAAGTTTAAAAGAACATGGTGTTCATTATAATGAAGTGAAATTAAATAATGGCAAGATTGATATACCCAATGTACTTGAAGCGATTAATGAAAAAACTAAAGTGGTAGCCATTCAACGTTCTAAGGGGTATGATCAACGTCCATCAATTCCAATAGATGAAATTCAAGAAGCAATCGAAGCAGTTAAAGCCAAATATCCAGATGTTATTATTTTCGTTGATAATTGTTATGGAGAATTTGTTGAAGATAAAGAACCAATCGAAGTTGGTGCTGACTTAATTGCCGGTTCGCTAATTAAGAATCCCGGTGGTGGTCTTGCTAAAATCGGTGGTTATATTGCAGGACGTAAGGATTTAATTGAGCGTTGTGGCTATCGTTTAACTGCGCCAGGTATTGGTAAAGAAGCGGGTGCGTCTTTAAATTCCTTACAAGAGATGTATCAAGGATTTTTCTTGGCACCGCATGTAGTGAGCCAGAGTTTGAAAGGTGCTTTATTTACTAGCCTCCTTCTTGAAAAATTAAATATGAAAACGACACCTAAATATGATGTGAAGCGTACAGATTTAATACAAACTGTACAATTTGATACGAAAGAACAAATGATATCTTTCTGTCAAAGTATTCAACATGCTTCGCCTATTAATGCACATTTTAGTCCTGAGCCAAGTTATATGCCAGGGTATGAAGATGATGTAATTATGGCAGCAGGAACTTTTGTACAAGGATCATCCATTGAACTATCTGCGGATGGACCGATACGACCTCCTTATGAAGCTTATGTGCAAGGCGGTTTAACATATGAACATGTCAAATTAGCTGTAACTCGTGCAGTCATTCAATTAAATGAGCAAAATTTAATATAAAGTAGGACTTTAACTCTCTAGATGATAAGACATTTAGAGAGTTTTGTATTTATTTGAAGTTTTTGTCAGAAAATTATAAAATTAATTTAGAAATTATAAGATGTTGTTTGAAATTTAACTCATTTTTCAATTGGAACATTGGTTTGAAATGTTGATATGATAAGGTTTCAAGTATTTATGTAAGAAAACCTGACATACTTTTGTATTATAAGTAAATCTATGCTAAATTAGTGTCAAGTTCAAAAGTAGAGGAGAGGTACAAGTGCAGTCTAACGATTCCATCAGACGAAACATGGCCGTATTCTCTATGAGTGTTGTGAGCAAACTAACTGAATTAAGCCCAAGACAAATTCGTTATTATGAAACACATGAACTCATTACACCAGAAAGAACTCAAGGAAACAAAAGGTTATTTTCAATGAATGATTTGGACCGCCTTTTAGAAATTAAGAGTTTAATTGAGAAAGGATTTAATATCAAAGGTATTAAACAAATCATATTTGATGACCAAGATCACTTAACTACAGACGAACAAGAGACTAGAAAAAGAATGATTGTAGATGCAACGCAGAAACCGCGTAGCGAAACATTACCAATAAATCGTGGTGACTTATCAAGATTTATTAAATAAAATTTGGAGGATTCAAACCATGCCAAAACGTAGTTTTACAAAAGACGATATTCGTAAGTTTGCTGAAGAGGAAAACGTAAGATATTTAAGATTACAATTCACTGATATTTTAGGAACAATTAAAAACGTAGAAGTTCCTGTAAGCCAATTAGAAAAAGTTTTAGACAATGAAATGATGTTCGATGGTTCATCTATCGAAGGTTTCGTACGTATTGAAGAATCTGATATGTATTTACAACCAGATTTAGATACTTGGGTGATTTTCCCATGGACAGCAGGTCAAGGTAAAGTTGCGCGTTTAATCTGTGACGTATTTAAAACAGATGGTACACCATTTGAAGGTGACCCTCGTGCTAACTTAAAACGTGTCTTAAAAGAAATGGAAGATATGGGCTTCACAGATTTCAACTTAGGGCCTGAACCAGAATTCTTCTTATTCAAATTAGATGAAAAAGGTGAACCTACATTAGAATTAAATGACGATGGAGGTTACTTCGACTTAGCACCAACAGACTTAGGTGAGAATTGCCGTCGCGACATCGTATTAGAATTAGAAGATATGGGATTCGATATCGAAGCAAGTCACCACGAAGTTGCACCTGGACAACATGAAATTGACTTTAAATATGCTGATGCTGTTACAGCTTGTGATAACATTCAAACATTTAAACTTGTTGTTAAAACAATCGCACGTAAGCATAACTTACATGCGACATTTATGCCAAAACCATTATTCGGTGTAAACGGAAGCGGAATGCACTTTAATGTTTCATTATTCAAAGGTAAAGAAAATGCATTCTACGATCCAGAAGGTGAAATGCAATTAACTGATACGGCTTACCAATTTACAGCAGGTGTGCTTAAAAATGCACGTGGATTCACTGCAGTATGTAACCCATTAGTAAACTCATACAAACGTTTAGTACCAGGTTATGAAGCACCATGTTACATTGCATGGAGCGGTAAAAACCGTTCTCCATTAGTACGTGTACCTTCTTCAAGAGGTTTATCAACTCGTATCGAAGTACGTTCAGTTGACCCAGCAGCTAACCCTTATATGGCTTTAGCAGCAATTTTAGAAGCAGGATTAGATGGAATTAAAAACAAACTAGAAGTACCAAAACCAGTAAACCAAAATATTTACGAAATGAATCGTGAAGAACGTGAGGCAGTTGGCATCCAAGACTTACCTTCAACATTATATACTGCATTAAAAGCAATGCGTGAAAATACTTCAATCAAAAACGCTTTAGGTAATCACATTTACAATCAATTTATTAACTCTAAATCCATTGAATGGGATTACTACAGAACTCAAGTTTCTGAATGGGAACGCGAGCAGTACATGAAACAATACTAAAGCGCTAAACAAAACAGGGGAAACACAATAAGGGGTAAGAGCTGAGACACAATTGTCTTGGCTCTTTTTTTGCGTTGTGAAAAGATATCCTTTTGATCAGTTACTTTTTAAAAAACCGATCATATTAAAGTATAGATAGAGTGAAGCTATTTTGAAAGAGATTTTTATGTGATTAAAATAGAATTCCAGTTTATAAAGACTTATTACCATATGGAACAAGACAAACAGGTCAACCATTAGACACAGGTAGCCCAATTTTTGCAGTGTACCATGATACTGGCAATCCAAACAGTACGACTTAACAGAATGTTAACTATAAAAAAACTTACATTCAAGATTGGACTTCAACTGCTTCAGCACACTTCTTTGTTGATGATAAAGAATGCATTATCTGTATTCCTTTAGGTGAAAAAAGCATGGCACGTGATTTATGATACGCCTAAAGATAACTATTATTTTGGAGATGTCGCAAATGATGGTGCATTTGGTGAAGAATTATATTATTTCCCTGATGCTAGAGAACGATCACTTAAAGCATTAGATAATTTTGCAAGAATTAACGCTGTACTTTTACCGTCATGGTAAGTTGACCACAAGGAAAGGAGAAGGAAATGAAAAAGAAGTTAAAAAGAACGAATTGAAAAATTAAAGTATCGAATAGATGTAGCTGGCTTAATAATTCAAATACTTAATTTTATCAAATCGTTCATTAAAAGGTATAGGGCTAAAAATCCATTACCTCATTATATATATGGAGGTGAGGTTTATGACAAGAGAATTGAGAAGAAAGTTAACCTTTTATATTAATGTAGTGACTTTAATTTTGCTCATCATAAATATAATAAGAAGTAAATAATAGAATATTCATTTCATTTCCTATTTAAATTATGAATCAGTTTAATGATATATATAGTTATAGAAAAATTGCTAAACAATAAAGAAATATCGAATTATAAAATTAAAAGAGATACTGACATTTCCTATGGCGGTATAAGTGAGTTGAGAAATGGTAAAAGCAAAGTTAAAAATTTAACTCTAGAAACTGCCGAAAAACTTTATAATTATCAAAAAGAATTAGAACAAAGTGATGAAAGATAAAATAAAGATCTATATCTTGCTACATATGGGATAGAATTTTTCTTTTACAAAATAAAGATGAGCTTGGGAATTATGTCCTAAGCTCTAACTTCTTATGATAAAGGAGGTATAAAATATGAAATATCATTTTTATGCTTTATTGCAAAAAGAAGGATCTGATTATAACGTTTCATTCCCAGATTTACCTGGAGCTTTGACTTATGGTAAGGGGATAGAAGAAGCAATAGAAATGGCTACAGATGCTCTTGAAGGTCATTTATTAGTAATGGAAGATGATGGCGACATTATTCCTAATCCTTCAACACATAAAGATTTATATAAGATGATAGATGAAGATGACCAATTGCAATTAATTAGTGTGGATACTAATCTAGTCCGAATAAAAGAAGAAAATAAAACAGTAAATAAAATGGTAACATTACCAAACTATTTAGTTGTTATTGGAAAAAAACAAGGAATTAATTTTAGTCAAACATTACAAAGAGCATTAAAAGAAGAATTAAATTTGTAATAGTTAAAGATTTATCTCTAGCAACTGGTACTCATTATATAACAAACCCCGAAATTAAACGTAGATAGTAAAGTTTAATTTCGGAGTTGAATATTGGGATTCGTCTATAGTAAAGCCTTCTCCATAATCGGATGCGAGTTGATTATAAATGGCTTGAGTTGACATGATGATATCCTTTTGGTCAGTTACATTTTGAAAAATAGATCATATTAAAGTATGGATAGAGTGAAGCTATTTTGAAAGAGATTTCTATGTGAATGAAATATTATTTTTAGTAGGTGAAGGAAATGAAAAGACTCGCTATAATTTTAGTTTTATTATTTTGGTTAAATATCTTTTTGGGCAATAGGATTACTCATATTACATTAGCACTCATTATTACACTAGTTATTATCAGACTCAATAAAAGAACAGTAAGAAAAATTAAATAATTAAAAAGCATTGAAGTAAGATTCTATTATTCAGTATCAAAAGAATGAAATTTGATTGACCGCTTGATTTGCATATTTAGTTACTAAATATGTGAAGCGTAGAGAATTTAGCGATGAGGCAAACAAATACCACAACTTATAATTTTAGTAGATTATTAGTTACTGATTCAGCCAGTCTTCAAACTGAATCACAGAAGCTAACTTATCTAAAAGAATTAGGTGAAGATGGCGAATATAAATATGTGGCTAAAATAGACAAAAAAACATCTAAAATATGTCACTCTTTAAATGGCAAAGTATTTAAAGTTAAAGATATGATACCTGGTATTAATGCTCCACCAATGCATCCTTGGTGTAGGAGTACTACAGTACCACATGTGGGAAACTGGCGAGATAAATTCTATAAAGAAAATACATATAAGTATCAGGTAGAACAAATAGAAAGAATACCAAAACCTTCAGGAGCGTTAAATGATACAAATGATCCTTATCAAAAAAAGAGAAATAAGCATGCTAATGCATATTATCAGTCAGTACGACGAAGAAATAAGAAAATAGAAATTGATATTATTTCTAGAAATACCAAATTAAATAAAAATTTAGTGAAAAGAGCATATGAGCATCTTTTTATAAACAAATATAGTTTAGATGGTGGTATTAATAGATTTCATCCAGATTATTATATTACTGTAAGTTGGCAGCGTTTGAGAGAAGGTAAAAATATTAAAGAGCAAGACTTGGTTCTATTACGTCATGAAGCCTTTGAACATTATTGAATAAGTATAATTATAAGTATATAGACGCTCATAAAATTGTGGAAAGAAAATATGATTACTCAAGATATATTGAATAAGTAAGGTGAAACAGGTGCTTATATTAAGAAAATTATATGAAGATGAACAAATTATTAGATATGAATATGTACCACAAGATGACATCAAAAACGGTAAAGGCGAGATAGCTGTTAATAAATTAAGTTCAGAAGTAAAAGAATATAGTTTGTCTAAATTAGAAATTAAAAAAAATATTTTAACTTATAGAAATAAATCGTTTCTTGCAATCTTAGATTTTATTGAGGAAGATAAATTTCCTATTAAATATTTATATGCGTGGTATTAAAAATAGCATCCTTTCTACCCATATAAATAGAAAGTGGTGCTATTTTTATACACTTTTTTAACCTTCTACGGAAGGTTATTTTTTATGTCCAAAACGTGCTGATGACGTTATAAAAGCAAGTATGGAATAAGCAGTCGACAGACTATAAACGGAGGTATATCTCATGGAAAACAATCAAAGTAATATTACTGAAGAAACAAAGAGCAATACGAATTTAGAAAATAATGATGAACAAGCACAACAAAATGAGAAAACATTCTCTCAAGAAGAAGTGTCTCAAATGATTAAAGACCGTCTAGCTAGAGAAAGAAGAAAATCTGAAGAACGTATGAAAGATGCAATTCAGGAAGCTGAAAAACTAGCCAAGATGAATAAAGACCAAAAGAATCAATATGAGTTGGAAAAGCTGTTAAAAGAAAATGAAGAACTAAAAGCAGAAAAAGCTTTATCTCAAATGAAGAATGAAACGCGTACAATGCTTAATGAATTTGGTGTGCAAAATTTTGATGATCAAATTGTTAATGTATTAGTCAAATCATGCCAGCAATAGATAATGTGATTGTTAAAGTAACATCTGCGTTTATAAGTGATATTGATAATATAAAATATTCAATTAAAATTATAACATTGGAGTGATACAGCATGAGTAATATAACTATTCATATAGATGATCAATTTATGCATAAATTAGTTGAAGATAAATTAGAAAAAATACTACAAAATTATAAAAGACAATATGCTTCGGTAGATATTAAAGATTTGGTAATGATAACAGGACTTAGTAAATCAACACTTCAAAATAAAATAGTCTGTGAACCAGAAATAGTGAAAATAACTCGTCGCATTGGATCTAGGGTAATTTATCTATATCCTCAAGTACTTGAAGCATATCAACAAGTAATAACAAGAATAAGTAACTAAGATTGTATTTATCAAATTAATAAAAATAATTCACTTAGAAAGGTATTACTATGAAAATTAAAATCAGAGAAACTACAATTTAAGAAAAATTAGAATTTTTAAATGGAATTGCAATTATGACTTTACTTTATATATTTATTAAAAATAAATATTGAAATAGAAAACAAACATAATAAAAAAGATTTCGTCGAATTCTTATAATATTTAAAACGTTTACTTTTTATTACTATATTTTACGTTCAAAGTAAACTAAGAATAGACGAAATCTTTTTAACACAAACTTCCATTCGATATAATAGCTTCAAATTTAAAAACGATATATTAAATTAACTTCAATAACTCTTCTACATTTTCTTCGGTAGTTGCCCAGCTTGTCGCAAATCTTACAACGCGGTGATTATCGTCATACTTCTCCCAAATTGCAAATTTAACTTTTTGTTCTAATTCTTTAATTTTATCGTTACTTATCACAAAGAATTGCTGATTCGTAGGGGAGTCAAAATATAACTGATATCCTTTATCTAAAAATCCTTTTTTAACTTTCTTAGCCATATCGATGGCATGTTTACTAATTTTAAAATATAAATCATCTGTAAATAATTCTAAAAATTGTATGCCAGTTAAGCGACCTTTAGCTAATAACGCACCATGATGTTTAATAATTGTTGTGAAATTCTTAGGTTCATTGTTTTTAGTAAATACAATGGCTTCACCACATAATGCACCAATTTTAGTACCACCTATGTAAAAGATGTCACAGTAATTTGCGACGTCTTTTATTGTGACATCGGTATTCTCGCTCATTAAACCATAACCGAGTCTTGCGCCATCCATAAATAAAGGAATCTCGTGTTTTTTGCAAACCTTTGCCAAACTTTTCAATTCATCTTTGGTATACAATGTTCCATATTCAGTTGGGTGTGAAATATAAACCATTCCTGGAAAGACCATGTGCTCTCTTTTAAAATCACTATAGAAAGTATCTAAGTACGCTTCAACACCCTCGGCAGATATTTTACCTTCACTTGATGGTATAGCTAACACTTTGTGCCCACTAAATTCAATTGCGCCGCCTTCATGAACAGCGACATGTCCAGTATCTGCTGAAATAACACCTTCATAACTTTTTAACATTGAATTGATGACAACTTGGTTCGTCTGAGTTCCGCCAACTAAAAATCTGATCGTTGCATCAGGACATTGTATTGTTTCTCTAATTTTGTCAGCTGCTTGTGCTGAGAAGTCATCAAATCCGTATCCAGCAGCTTGAATTCTGTTTGTTTCAACTAATCGTTTTAAGACTTGTTCATGTGCACCTTCTAGGTAGTCATTTTCAAATGAAATCATTAACTTTCCCTCCTAAGTTAAATCCATGTTGCAATATTTTCCAACTTATCTTCATGCTCTAACTTTTATTAGAAAATAAATTCTTTATAAATAAGAGGTAGTTATCAAGAAAATATAAACTAATAAATTATAGTAAAAGATAGATAATTCTGAATATTTAATCGAATGTTGTTATTATACATCATAATACCTTAAATTCAAATATATTCCGTACAACCTATTAAAGTTCATTTCATCACATCTGATTGTCTTAATAATAATTGAATTTTTGTATGAAAAGTTCTATCATTTAATCAACATAGAGAAAGGGGAATGAACCTTATGCAACAAATTAAATTTAAAACATTTACTGAAGACTCTTTAGAAAGATTAGAAAAAAGTGTTAACGATTTCCTTCGTTCTGATGATGGGAGTTCATACAAATTATTAAATATTTCGATTAAGCAAGTTGAGGAACGTAAGTTTCCAAATATAGAAGAAGACTATAACGCTGTGTTAACATTAGTCACTCAAGAGTAGTAAAATTAAATTATCCACTTGAATCATTTTGAGTGGAAATACATATAGGAGTACAATTTCATGGATTTTGGATATTTAGGTACTATATTAACAATCATATTAGTACTCGGATTTATTATTAATCTAGTACTTGCGTTTGTCATTATTTTTCTAGAGAAAGATCGAAGAAGTGCAAGTTCCACTTGGGCTTGGTTATTTGTTCTCTTCATACTACCGATTATCGGTTTCATTCTATATCTATTCTTAGGCAGAACCGTTTCTAAAAAGAAAATGGAAAAAAATAATGGTAAAGAGTTAGATGCCTTTCAAGATTTAGTAAAAGCTCAAGCTGATAGTTTCGAAAAATTAAATTTTGAATCTACGAATGACCAAGTTGAGAAACATCACGATTTAATTCGTATGTTATTAATGAAACAAGATGCTTTTCTAACTGAAAATAATAAAATTGACTTATTTACAGATGGTCATAAACTATATGACAAAGTAATAGAAGATATTTATAATGCGAAAGACTACATTCATTTAGAGTATTACACTTTCGAACTTGACGGTTTAGGGAAAAAGATTATAGATGCGCTTGAAACTAAACTTAAAGAAGGTTTAGAAGTTAAATTATTATATGATGATGTGGGTTCTAAAAAAGTCAATATGGCTAAATTTAAGCAATTCAAATCTTTAGGTGGAGAAGTTGAAGCATTCTTTGCATCAAAATTTCCACTTGTCAATTTTCGAATGAATAATCGAAATCACAGAAAGATCATTATTATTGATGGCCAAATAGGTTATATTGGTGGATTCAATATCGGTGACGATTATTTAGGTTTAGGTAAGCTTGGCTATTGGAGAGATACACATTTACGTGTTCAAGGTGATAGTGTGGATGCGTTACAATTAAGATTTATTTTAGATTGGAACTCTCAAGCACATCGTCCACAGTTTGAATATGATCAAAAGTATTTCCCTAAAAAGACAGGCGAAAAAGGTGACAAAGCATTACAAATTGCCTCAAGTGGGCCTGCGTTCGACTTACATCAAATTGAATACGGTTATACGAAAATGATTATGAGCGCTAGAAAGTCAATTTATCTTCAAAGTCCGTATTTTATACCGGATCAATCTTATATTAATGCGCTGAAAATGGCTGCAAATAGTGGTGTTGAAGTTAATTTAATGATTCCATGTAAACCTGACCATCCATTTGTTTATTGGGCTACATTCTCAAATGCGGCAGATTTATTAGATAGTGGCGTGAATGTTTATACCTATCAGAATGGTTTCATTCATTCCAAAATTCTTATGATTGATGATGAAGTATCTTCAATAGGTAGTGCGAATATGGACTTTAGAAGTTTCGAGTTGAACTTTGAAATCAATGCATTCGTCTATGATAGGGAGATTGCGCAACAATTGCGACAAGCTTTTGAAGAAGATATTAAAAAATCTAAATTACTTACTAAAGAAAAATATGATCAACGTCCGTTATCAATTAAATTTAAGGAAGATTTAGCTAAATTAGTTTCTCCAATTTTATAAAATACTTAGAATTCCTGCTTTCTATTAGCGGGAATTTTTTGTTGTACATAGAAATATTATGTAAACTTAACAGAATTTTCATGACAAATGTCACATACAAATCGTGACAAAATGAACTAAATATCATAACGACTCAATGCTAAATTAGAATTATCTTATAGCAAAGGTGTGACATGTGGTGATAAAGTTACAAAACTTAGCAAAGTCCTTTAATAACAACAAAGTTCTTAATGATATCAGTCTTAAGTTAAAAGAAAATACGTGTACGGCATTAATAGGGAAAAATGGAGCAGGGAAAACAACACTTATCGATATCCTGATTGGCAACATACAGAGTGATGTAGGGCATATTGTTGATGAATCGAAGATGATTGATACAAATCATATGGGTGTGTTATATCAAAAAACGAATTTTCCTAAATTGTTCAAAGTAAAGGAATTGTTTCACTTGCATCAATCATTTTATAAAAATCCTATTTCGCTTCCGCAATTTATCAATATTACACAATTTAATAACAAGCAGATGAACCAAATGACGAGTCAGTTGTCTGGAGGTCAGAAGAGGATACTAGATTTCGCCTTAACATTAGTAGGTCAACCTGAATTTTTGATACTTGATGAGCCAACGTCAGGGATGGATATTGAAACAAGAGAACATTTTTGGAGTATCATAGAAAAGCTTAAGCAAGCGCATGTCACCATTCTTTATACTTCTCATTACATTGAAGAAGTCGAAAGAATGGCTGACCAAGTAGTTCTTCTTGATCAGGGTCAAATTCAACTCGACGATTCTCCTGAACATATTAAAAACACTCAAAATAACTCAATCATCGTACTTCCAATTCTTGATGAAGGATTATTTAATGACCTAAAGAATGCGTTCAATATTAAAAAGTTAAAAAATCATTATGAGATAAAAACGAATCAAGTTGAAGCAGTCATCCAGAAATTAATAGAGTATAAGTTCGATTTAAACAAAATAGAGATTCATAAATTGTCATTATTGGAAATCGTGTTTTCAGGTATTGAGAATCAAAAAGGAGTGATGACCGAATGTTAGATACATTTTTAAAAACAGAAATTAAAATCATGTTTAGGAAAAAATTATATCTATTTATGTCTATTTTCCTACCTGTCGCATTTTACTTACTGTTTACCTCGTTATTAGATTTACCAGAGGAAGCTAAAAAACCGTTTTATAAAGAATATATGTATAGTATGACAGTTTTTAGTTTGATGAATTTTTGTATGATGTCGTTCCCTTTAGATATGATAGAAGAAAGAAACAATGGTTGGTATAAACATTTAATGTCTACGCCTTTGAAACCTGTTCATTATTACTTAGCTAAAGTTTTAAAGACGATGTGCCAATTTTTAGTGGCAATTATTATTATTTTTATGGTTGCTCATTTTTATAAAAATGTAAATATGGAGTTCATAAATTGGATATTATCAAGTGTTGTTTTATGGATAGGAGCGAGTTTGTTCTTAACATTTGGTTTAGTTATAGCTCAATTTAATGATATTCAGAAGGCAAGTAGTGTTGCAAATTTACTCAATATAGCGATGGCCATTGTAGGTGGCTTATGGTTTCCAGTCAATACCTTTCCCAATTGGTTACAAGTCATTTCGAAAAAGATGCCAACGTATCATTTAAAACAAATAGCACTAGATCTAGGGAAGGATAAAGGTATTAACTTTACGTCATTTGGCTTTTTAATTCTTTATAGTATAATTTTTTTGAGTATTGCTTTATTGATTAATAAAAAGAAAGATGTGTCATAGATGAACGTAAAACGTAGTTTCGGAGTTAAAATGGGAGAAATTTCTTCACTAGTTTATTTAATATTTCCGATTTTTGGTTTATTTGATTCTGAACATATATTTAATAAGTCGATATATTTTATCGCTTTATCCATTTTTACGGTTTCATATTTAATGCTCGTTCTGCTGCACACTAAGTTGAATAAAAATCATCTATATATCTTACTGCTTATCCATTATGTATGTATTATGTATTTCGTTTATGCTTATGAACCATTACTAAGTATGTTTTTCTTTTATAGTGCCTTTGCATTGCCCTTCATTTTCGATGTGGGATTGAAATCAAAAGAATTTATAAGCTATATCATCACAATGATTATTTGTGTTTTGTTTATTTATATTATGCATCATGATCAAGTTTATATGATGATTATATATTATGTCGTCATTTTAATGATTATGTTTGGAAATTTTCAAGTTAGAAAGGATCGCAAAGTTCGAAAAGAGCTTGAAGAAAAGAACCGCTATATTAATGTGTTAATTGCGGAACAAGAACGTAATCGTATTGGTCAAGATTTACATGATACACTCGGACATGTCTTTGCAAGTTTGACTTTAAAGTCTGAATTAGCTGCGAAACTCATAGATACTGATAAAGAATCCGCTAAGAAAGAAATGATGGCTATCAATCAACTTTCTAGAGAAACGCTTAATAAAGTTCGTTCAATTGTTGATGATTTAAAGGTACAATCTTTCGAGGAGGAAGTGTCTTCGGTAGAGACGATTTTACGTGATGCGAATTTGAAGTTTATTTTCAAAAATAAAGGCGTAGCAAAGTCATTAAACCCTGCTAAGCAGTCAATATTATCCATGATATTAAAAGAGGCAATTAATAATGTGATTAAACACGCCCATGCTACAGAAGTCATAGGGCAACTGGTTGAAGAACATCAGCAAATTAAATTAATCGTACAAGATAACGGCGTTGGCATAAAAGATAAAGAAGCATGTCATTTAAGAAGTATTAAAGAACGAGCTGAATATTTAAATGGCAAGGTGGCTGTTAAATCTGAAAATGGAACAACCGTGGTCGTGACGATACCAAGGGGTGAATTAATGTGATTTCACTAATTATTGCAGAAGATCAACTTATGCTTAGAAAAGCGATGGTTCAGCTTATTGAGTTAAATGAGGAAATGAAGGTTTTGAAAGATGTTGAAAACGGCAAGGAAGCACTTCAATTTATTGAAAATGAAAAACCAGATGTGGCTATTTTAGATATTGAGATACCTGGCATGACAGGATTAGAAATTTTGGCACAAATAAGGGCTAAAGGATTAAATACGAAAGTGATTATTGTGACGACGTTTAAGCGACCAGGTTATTTTGAGAAAGCTGTCGCCAATGGTGTGGATGCCTATGTACTTAAAGAACGTTCAGTAGAAGACTTGGTCAGTACAATTTATAACGTAATGAATGGTGAAAAAGAGTACAGTACATCATTAATGACCTCTCTATTTAAAGAATCCAATCCATTGACACATAAAGAACAAGTCGTTCTGAGGGAAATAGGAAATGGTTTAAGTAGCAAAGAAATTGCTGAAAAATTATATCTTTCTGATGGCACAGTTCGAAATTACACAAGTACAATTATCGATAAATTATATTCTGACAATCGGTTTGATGCATGGAAAAAAGCTACGGCGAAAGGTTGGATATAGTTCGTTAAAATATATATTTAAATTTGATTATTTATATTTTAAGCTTGGTTTGATTCGATTTATCAATATGATCTGATAAAAGAGTTAGAATTTCTATTACTTTTTTAGTGGGTGTATCAGTACTTAATGTATGATGAAACACATTACCGCCTGTCGTTTTCACTATATAAATTGCTGAATTTGTATCAATCACGCAATCAAGAATTTCCATTATGTTGTACCTCCTATTTGAATAAGTTGTAAAGTGGCCACTTTAGTATGATGTAACTATACCACTATTGAGATTACTTACTCTTGATTTCAAGAATATAATAGGGAAATTGCTGAAAAAGTTAAAAACGCCTTCAAAAGATAGTTTGAATAATCTTTTGAAGGTGTTTATTTTCGAGATATTTAATTAATTTGAAATTCTATTTTTTTCTTTTATTAAGCGTAGATTGAATAAGGTACACGATAAAACCGACTAAGATACCTAGTAATATTGCTACAACTACACTTACTATAATTGGTAACTTAAAGACTATTTGTAATATAACGCCAACAATAATAGCTACGATAATTGCGATTAAAGATATTTTACTTTCATTAGATGAATCCATCTATTTCACTCCTAACGTATTGTATTATACCATGCACTTCTCATTTGAAAAAATAAGTTTATAACAAGCGTTTTCAATCAATATTTTTTATTTTATCAATATTGACTGTGAAAGTATTTTTAATTAACATTAATCAGTATATAAAGTGAAGTAAGGTGACAACTATGAAATCGAAAAAATCATTATCGCTGATTGTTCTTGCACTTATTGCGATAATTGTAATAATGTTCCAATTGATCAATCATTCCGGTCCTTTTAGTAAAATTGGAACAAATCAACAGAACCAAAGTACTGATTTAAAAGGTAAAGACAAAGTGTATGTCGAACGAGTAGTGGATGGGGATACTTTTGTAGCCAATAAAGATGGCAAAGAAATCAAGGTGAGAATGATAGGTATGGATACCCCTGAAACCGTTAAACCCAATACGCCTGTTCAACCTTATGGGAAAGAGGCTTCAAATTATACGAAGAAAGCTTTAACGCATCAGAATGTTTATTTAGAGTATGATAAAGAAAAAAATGATAGATATGGACGAACTTTAGCATATGTATGGATAAGCGATAAAAGGATGTTCAATGAAGAATTGGTTGAAAAAGGTCTAGCTAGAGAAAAATATTACTCGCCTAATGGTAAATATCGAGATGTATTGATTAAAGCTCAAAACAAGGCAAAACAGAATAAAGTGAACTTATGGAGTTAAGTTAATTGAAAAAGCCTAGAAGATTTCAAACGAATGCTTCTAGGCTTAACTATTGTACTTCATTATTTAGGATTTAAGAATGCAACTTTATTTAGTTATTCATATGTTGTTTGAAACTGTTAGATATTTCTTCAATTTGATTATCGTTAAGTGGATGTTTAGAAAGTTGCACAGCTTCGTCTATGACTTTTTCAAGTGAAGAACGCGTAGAGACTGTATCTACATATTTATCACTTTCGTCAGAACCTTCAATGATATTTACACTTCCATCACTGAAGTAAATCACACCGATACTTTGTATTTTAAACTGGTAATCCTTTTCAATTTGATCTTTCAATGCCTTAGCATTGTTTGCAGCTTGTTGATATGGATCATGGTCATAGAATTCATATATCACGCGATTATCTTGAAGAATTTCAGTGAATGTATAAACACCACTACGAGTTGTGTTAAATTGGCTGTGATATCTACTACTGATGTAATGACCTACTACTTTATCAGTGCTATATTGATTGCTTCCTTCTTCAGCGTGTTTGTCTGGTACATCAAAGTGATAGAATGTTTTTTGATTCCAATTTTTAACATCTACGTTAATCAGACCAACTTCTGTAATGATTATGAAATCAAAGGAACGCGCATATTCAAATAATGGATGTTTAATAGCTAAATTACTTGTAGGAATAATTGTATATGATTTTAGTCGACCCTGTTCTATAAAACGATCTAAAATCTTTTGTAATTCACGTTTCGCATTTTTAAAAGCGTGATGGCCAACATCATTATTTGAACTCAACATTTGATTCTTTAATGATAAATTTTCCTCGCTTAATATAGAATTTTTTGCAATTAATTGATTTCTAGCATATTCTTCCGTCTCAACTCTATCTTTCATGTATCTTTGATTTAGGAATAGAGCTATTACTAAAATAATGATAATTACAGATAAAATGACCGTTACAGACATAAATATTCACCCGAATCTTTAAATTTTAAATTCTAATTGCCAAAATAAATTATAAACGTCTTAAAATTTGAGTTCAATAAAAATGAGAAGAGAATATGATTAATTAAATAGTGAGTAGGACAAATGTTTACAAAATTTTAAGAATTATAAAATTGTTATCAGAATACAAATAATTGTTTATTCAAATCTTTATGATATGTGATAAAGATTCAATTTTTACTTTTTACAAATAGTTTAATTTTAATTTACTAAATGTTCACAAATCTGCGTTTGATTATTAAGTACTTCAAATGTATAATTAAAGTTATGAAAGCGCTTGCTTAGGAGGTGGTTGAATGAAATTAGAAGAGCGAAATGCTGTAGATGACCTTGTTCAAATTTTGATGCAAACGTCCTCGCACTCATTTAAATTTCATGGTGTTGTTGCTATGCAATTATTTTTAAATGATGAGTTTAAATTGCCGTCCAAAGTTGATATATGTGTGGAACGTAAAAAATTAATTGAAATTATTAAAGTGATTCCTAAAGACTTTTCAATACAATATTATGGGAAAGGTCATTCTCCACATCAAACTGAGAGACCTTCGCTATCAGAAGTTGCACACGTTGAGATACTTAAAGATAACAATATCGTACTTAATATTTTTGTTTACGATGTGGTAAATGATGAGTGGATTTTTAGGTTAGATAGTAGTATTCGTTTACCGAAGAATAATATATATTTTCATTCATTAAATTGGAACGTAGATTATATTAAACCAGAAATAGTTTTAATGTATGATTTGATGGATAATCAAGAGTATCATCAATTTTCAAATTATAAAGCAGTTATAGATGCATTGAGTTACTACCAATTTTATATCTTGAAATTAGTAGTAGGGGAAAAGCGTATTGAAGAAGCGGTTATTAATAATAGAAAGACATCATAAAAAGATTTCTACGACATACACACTTTTTAGATTATAGAGTGAAGTAGTATATGTTTTGTAGAAATCTTTTTTTATTTTAAGAACATAAATTTTTTAAACAGACACCGTGATAGCAAAATTCATAAGTAGAAAGCACAGCCTTCTCTGCATCTTCTTCACGAATACCGAACATCATTGAGATTTCAGAGGCACCTTGGTTAATCATCTTTAAATTAATATTGGATTCTGAAAGTGCATGAGTGATTTTACTTGCAGTACCAACAACTTGGTTCATTCCTTCTCCGACAATCATCAGTATTGCTAAATCATGATCGACACTCAACTCATCAACCTCACAACGTTTACGTATTTCATTTAACACTTGACTTTCTTTTCCTTTAAGTTGATTGCTCCGCATAATAATACTGATATTGTCGATTCCTGATGGCATATGGTCAAATGAAATATTAAATTGTTCTAATACTTCTAAAATCTTTCTTGTAAAGCCAACTTGTCTATTCATTAGATATTTTTTGATGTTAATGACTGTAAATCCTTTGTCACAGCTAATACCACTAATAACATTGTCTGAATTAATTTCTCTGTCATGTCTGATATATGTTCCTTTATCGTTTGGGCGATTCGTATTCTTAATAACAACTGGAATTCGGTCTTTATAGAGCGGTTGCAAAGCTTCGTCATGAAACACTCCAAATCCTGCGTATGACAATTCTCGCATTTCTCTATAAGTAATTTCTTCAATTAATTCTGGTTGATCAATAATTGTAGGATTTGCTTTGAAAATACCCGAAACGTCAGTGAAGTTTTCATAAATAGAGGCTTTCACACCTCTAGCAATAATTGCACCTGTAATATCAGAACCTCCTCGAGGAAATGTAACAATGTCATTTTGTTTAGAAATACCGAAGAAACCTGGAATAATAAGTTTTTCTTTATAATCACGTAATTTATAGATATGTTCATATGAAGAATCTAAAATTTGAGCTTGTTGTGGTAAATCAGTCACTATTAAACCTGCTTCTTTAGGAGAAATATAACGTGTTGGTATCCCTTGATTGTTATTATAATTAGCAATTAATTGCGCATTAAAATCTTCACCGCAAGAAACTAAAGCATCGTAAAGACGAGAAGGTTTATCTGAAAGTTGACTAATGTAAAGTTCTAACGTTTCATCAATAGTGGTTAATATCTCATCGTCCATTTTTAAATCTTCAACAATATCAGCGTATCGTTGAATAATTTCTTTCTTCTTATCCTGATAATTAATTCCGTTTAATACCTTTTCATATAAACGGATGAGTAAATCAGTTGTTTTAATATCATCTTTACTTCTTTTACCTGGCGCAGAGACAATGATAATCTTTCGTTCAGGATCTTCGTTTACAATTTTTAATACTTTTTTAATTTGTTTGGCATTGGAGACAGAGCTACCTCCGAATTTTGCAACTTTCATGAGTTATCAACCTTTCTAAAAAATCAGAAAATTCTATTCAGTTTTCTGATTAAGCATGGTACTATAGATTTGTATTTTCAATATTAAGAACTTTACAAAAATTAAGAATGATTTTATACTAAACCATTATCTAGTATTTTTCAACAGTACAATTGTTTTTCTCGAAAGCACAAACGGAGGTATGATATATGAGAGAATTGAATATTGCATTACTTGGTTTGGGAACTGTCGGATCAGGTGTTGTAAAAATCATTGAGGAGAATAGGCAACAAATTAAAGACACCATCAACAAGGATATCGTCATTAAGCATATTTTAGTGCGCGACACAACTAAAAAGCGTCCGTTAAATATTAGTCAATATCATCTAACAGAAGATATTAATGAGATATTAGAAGATGAATCAATTGATATTGTAGTTGAGGTGATGGGAGGTATAGAACCAACCGTAGACTGGTTAAGAACAGCATTAAAAAGGAAAAAGCATGTCATCACCGCGAATAAAGACTTGTTGGCAGTTCATTTAAAACTTTTAGAAGATTTAGCAGAACAAAATCATGTAGCATTAAAATTTGAAGCTAGTGTCGCAGGTGGAATTCCTATTGTTAATGCTATTAATAATGGATTAAATGCTAACAATATTTCTAAATTTATGGGTATTCTTAACGGAACTTCTAATTTTATTCTCTCTAAAATGACACGTGAGCAAACGTCATTTGAAGAAGCATTAGACGAAGCACAGCGTTTAGGTTTTGCCGAAGCGGACCCTACTGATGACGTAGAAGGTGTAGATGCAGCTAGGAAAGTAGTCATCACATCTTATCTATCATTTAACCAAGTGATTAAATTGAATGACGTTAAATTAACAGGTATTAGCGGCACAACTTTATCAGATATTAATGCAGCTAATGACTTAGGATATAAAATTAAATTAATTGGTAAAGGGACTTATGAAAATGGACGAGTTAACGCATCTGTCGAACCTACACTCATTCACAAAACACATCAACTTGCGTCTGTTGAGAATGAATATAATGCTATTTATGTAATTGGAGATGCCGTTGGAGACACAATGTTTTATGGTAAAGGTGCTGGTAGTTTAGCTACAGGTAGTGCCGTAGTAAGTGATTTACTCAATGTAGCATTATTCTTTGAGTCAAATCTTCACACTTTACCACCACATTTTGAATTAAAAACGGATGAAACAAGGGAAATGATGGATGGTGAAGAACCTGTAGCAATTAAAGAGAAGTTAAATTATTACATAGTATTGCAACGTAACAACTTAGCTATAGATAAACTTGAAAATGAAATTAAAGCACAATTACCATTCCATAAATCATTACAGATGGTTGAACGAGATGATCAAACAGTAGCAATTATCGTTATTGGTCTAGATCAATCTCCAGAGAATGTGTTAAATAAAGCAGGATTCAATGTTGAAAAAATTTATCCTGTAGAAGGAGTTTAATAAATATGAAAAGATGGCAAGGTTTAGTTAAAGAATTTAGCGAATATTTACCAGTCAATGAGGAAACACCACAACTTACATTAAATGAAGGTAGTACACCGCTCATTTATTGTGAAAAACTTTCAAAAAAATTAGATATCGAATTATATGTGAAATATGAAGGTGCAAATCCTACTGGTTCTTTTAAAGATCGTGGAATGGTAATGGCGGTAACTAAGGCAAAAGAACAAGGCAAGAAAGTAGTTATTTGTGCTTCTACGGGAAATACTTCTGCTTCAGCAGCAGCTTATGCAGCACGTGCTGGTTTAAAAGCAATTGTAGTGATTCCAGAAGGTAAAATCGCTTTAGGAAAGTTATCGCAAGCAGTAATGTATGGTGCTGAAATTGTTTCAATTGAGGGTAATTTCGATGAAGCTTTAGAAATAGTGAAAGAAATTGCTGCAGAAAACAAAGAAATTGAACTGGTGAACTCAGTCAATCCTTTTAGAATAGAAGGTCAAAAAACAGGTGCATTCGAGGTAGTCGAACAACTTGATGGTGAAGCTCCTGATGTTTTAGCAATTCCAGTAGGTAACGCTGGAAATATCACTGCTTACTGGAAAGGATTCGTTGAATATCATGACAAGAAAAAGACGCAATTACCACAACTATTTGGATTCCAAGCAGAAGGTGCTTCTCCAATTGTTCAAAACAAAGTTGTGAAAAACCCTGAAACAATTGCAACAGCTATTCGAATTGGTAACCCAGCAAGCTGGCAAAAAGCAGTTAAAGCTTTAGATGAATCAAATGGGTTAATTGATAGTGTGACTGATGAAGAAATTTTAGAAGCATATCAATTAATGACGACGAATGAAGGGGTATTTAGTGAACCAGCAAGTAATGCATCTATTGCAGGATTAATCAAACTTCATAGAAAAGGTAAGTTGCCTAAAGGTAAGAAAGTCGTAGCTGTACTCACTGGTAATGGCTTAAAAGACCCTGATACAGCCATCTCATTATTAGACAATCCAATTCAACCGTTACCAAATGATAAGGATAGTATTATTAGTTATATTAAAGGGGCAATTTGATATGGAAGAAGTTTTAAAACTTAAAATTCCGGCATCAACTGCTAATTTAGGTGTAGGTTTCGATTCTATTGGAATGGCATTAGATAAATATCTCTATATGTCTATTAGAAGAATAGAAGGTAGAGATTGGGAATTTTTATATTATAGTCCAGAATTAGAGTCCCTTCCAAAAGATGAAAGTAATTATATATATAAAGTAGCACAAGAAGTTGCTCAAAAATTTAATGTAACTTTGCCATGTTTACAAATTGAAATGAGAAGTGATATCCCACTAGCTAGAGGACTTGGTTCTTCTGCTTCAGCGCTAGTGGGCGCTTTATATATCGCTAATTACTTTGGGAATATTCAATTGTCGCAATATGAGTTATTACAGTTGGCGACAGAAATTGAAGGTCACCCTGATAATGTGGCGCCTACGATTTACGGTGGACTTATATCTGGTTATTACAATCCTGATACTAAAGTTACAGATGTGGCACGCATTGATGTACCAAAAGTTGACATTATTATAACAATTCCACCTTATGAACTAAAAACGGAAGACTCTAGAAATGCATTGCCAGAAACTTTTTCACATAAGGCTGCGGTTCAAAATAGTGCTATAAGTAATACAATGATATGTGCGTTAATTCAACATAAATATAAATTGGCAGGTAAAATGATGGAACAAGATGGTTTTCATGAGCCATATAGACAGCATCTTATTCCGGAGTTTGAACAGGTACGACAAATATCAAGAGAACACGATGCATATGCTACTGTCATAAGTGGAGCAGGTCCTACAATTTTAACATTGAGTCCTAGAGAATATAGTGGAGAATTAGTAAGAACATTGCGCGATAAAGTGACAAATTGCATATCTGAACTCGTTACAATTAACGAAGTAGGCGTGATAGATGAAGTAGTGTACCAAAAGTCTTAAACTGTTGTAAAATATAGTTAAGAAAGAGTTTTGACTATGTCATGGAAGGAGTTCTATTGCTATATGAGTAAATATAAAATGATAGTATTAGACATGGATGACACACTAATGAATGGTGAGAATCAAGTTTCACCTGAAACTAAATCCTATTTAATTGATATTCAAGAAAAAGGATACAGTGTCGTTTTAGCTTCTGGCCGTCCTACAGAAGGTATGATTCCAGTAGCTAAAGATTTAAAGTTAAACCACAATGAAAGTTTTATTATTAGTTATAATGGTGGGAAAACGATCAGAATGTTTGACGAAGAAGTTGAAGTGAGCAAAACAGTTTCTAAGGAAAACTTTGATTTAATTGTTGATTACTGTAGAGATAGAGGATTTTTAGTTTTAACCTATGATAATGGCTATATTATTCATGATAGTGATCATGAGTATATGAATATTGAATCTGAATTAACTGGCTTGCCAATGAAACGCGTTGATGACATTAAGACTTACATTAAACATGATGTCCCAAAAGTTATGGGTGTCGATTATGTAGGTAATATCACTGAAGCACGTATTGATTTAAATGGTTTCTTCAACGAAGACATTGATGTTACAACTAGTAAGCCATTCTTCTTAGAGTTCATGGCGAAAGATGTGTCGAAAGGGAATGCAATCAAAGCGCTCTGTAATAAAATGAATATAGGTTTAGAAGAAGTGATTGCATTTGGTGATAGTTTGAATGACCAATCTATGTTTGAAGTTGCTGGTTATTCAGTTGCTATGGGTAATGCAAGTGATGAACTGAAAGCTCTAGCTGATGAAGTTACATTAGATAATAATTCGAATGGAATTCCACATTTATTAAAGACATTGCTTTAAAATATAAATAAGACTTAGGTAAAGTTTGAAAAGAAGTGCTCTGAACCTTAAAAGTTAGACTGAAATTCTAACCCAAAGGGTACACTTTTATCAAATAACCTAAGTCTGTTTTTTTATTTTTATTTAGCTGTGTGCGTCCAATCATGTTTACCTTTATATCGTTTCACATGAGCATAAACTTGATCAGCAGCATAATCTAGGTTTGTATATACAGTAATGCTAAAGGCTGATTGGTTTTCTTCAAAAGGTTCATCTAAGAATACTTCTTTTAGATGCGTAAATAAATCGTTCATTTGATTATGTTCTAAACTAGGATATTCTCTTAATGTACGTTTCAATAACTTACCGTTTTTTTCTTCTAGTGCTTGTACGACGATAACAAAGCGTTCATCCTGTTTCATAACATCATCAAATAAGTTAGTTTGTCCAACCATGTTATCCACCTCTAAACCGTTTTATTACTTATATTATACATGATTACTTATAAACATAAAATATTGAAAGTTAGCGCTAGAAAAGTTTGTTTTCAAAAATTTGAATAAGAAAATTTGAATATTGTAATAAAAAAACGATGATTCAAAAATGAATCATCGCTTTTAAAAATTAATCTTTATAATTGTGTGGTGTTAAGTCCATCGCTTCTAATTTAACAAAGTGTGTACGTTTAATAACTTTATGAACAAAATAAATAATTGCAAGTATGATGATCGGCATAAAGTTTCTTAATACGCTTAAGAAATCGCCTGAAATAATACTTCCGAACGAGTTACCTAATAGTAAAAATAACAATGTAATAATCACTATAATTGGACCAACTGGATAAAATGGTGCTTTATAAGGCAGTAATTCATTTGGATTCTTACCTTGGCGTTTAATAGCTCTACGTAATCTAATTTGAGACCATATACTTGATCCCCATACAACTATAACCATTGAACCAATGATATTAAGAAGATTAAACACTGCGTTAGCATTAAAATTTGCGTATATAATGACAAGCACAATTAATACATAAGTTGTAACTAACGCACGCATTGGTAATTTAGTTTTGTCATTTAACTTACCGAAAAATTTAGGAGCTTGACCATTTGCACTTAATGAAAATAGCATTCTACTCGTTGTATAGATACCAGAGTTCGCAGCTGATAACAATGAAGTTAAAATAACAGCATTAATCACTGATGCCGCAAACGCAATGCCAATCCTATCAAATACGATTGTAAACGGACTTTGAGAAACAGATTCGTGTTTATTGAGTAACAAAGGATCTGTATATGGAATAATTGCCGCGATAACTGCGATAGATAAAACATAGAATAAAAGAATTCTCCAGAAAACTTGTTTAATCGCTTTAGGCATAGATTTCTGAGGATTATTAGACTCTCCAGCAGTTACTGCAACAACTTCGGTACCTCCAACAGAGAATCCGGCTACAAGTAACACACTCAATATTCCTGATATACCTCCAACAAATGGTGCTTGTCCTTTAGTATAATTTTCAAAACCATAAGAATGGCCACCTAATATACCGAAAATCATTAATATACCAAATATTATAAAAACAATAATCGTAATGACTTTAATAAGTGATAGCCAGAATTCAGTTTCACCAAAGGCTTTTACTGAAAATATATTGATTAAGAAAATGAATGTTAGAAATATCAAACTCCAAGTTAAAGGACTTAATACTTTAAATACATCCCAGAATTGCAAAACATTTGAAGCTACAATGACGTCCACGCTTGTTACAAGCGACCACATTCCCCAATAAAGCCAACCCATAGTAAAACCTAAAGAAGGGTCAACGAAGCGGGTAGAATAGGAACTAAAAGAACCTGAAACTGGGTAAAATGTCGCTAATTCACCAATAGATGACATTAAAAAGTAAAGCATAACTCCAATAAGTATGTAGGCTAATATTGCACCGCCAGGCCCAGCTTGTGAAATTACACTGCCGGTTGCTACAAATAGACCTGTACCGATAGCGCCACCAATTGCAATCATAGATATATGTCTCGAATTGAGACTTCGTTTCATATTGTTATCTTCCATATGGTGTCTCCCATCTAATTAAATATATCCACCATTTTAATCGTTTTAGATAGAGTATTCAATAACTTTTTATCACTTTAAAGTGAAAAAATATTTAAAATTTCTGTGAAAATTCTAATACGTAGTGAATTTGTGTTTAATTGCTTATTAAAACGGGTTTAATTAAAATGTATATTACATTGTAATTATTATTAAAAGTAATAAGAGGGGGAACTTATAATGTCAAAACAAGATGGGAAATTAACGGGCTTATTTGGTGCACCAGTATCAGATAGAGAAAATAGTATGACAGCTGGTCCACGTGGTCCTTTATTGATGCAAGACATTTATTATTTAGAACAAATGTCACATTTTGATCGCGAGGTTATTCCAGAACGTCGTATGCATGCAAAAGGTTCTGGGGCTTTCGGTACTTTCACAGTGACAAACGATATAACAAAATATACGAACGCTAAAATCTTTTCTGAAGTTGGAAAACAAACTGAAATGTTTGCACGTTTCTCAACAGTATCTGGTGAAAGAGGGGCTGCAGATTTAGAACGTGATATTAGAGGATTTGCTTTAAAATTCTACACTGAAGATGGTAACTGGGATTTAGTAGGAAATAATACACCTGTATTCTTCTTTAGAGACCCAAAATTATTTATTAGTTTAAACCGTGCTGTGAAGCGTGATCCTCGAACAAATATGAGAAGTCCTCAAAACAACTGGGATTTCTGGACAGGGGTCCCTGAATCATTACACCAAGTTACAATCTTAATGTCAGATCGTGGTATGCCTAAAGGGTTCCGTAATATGCATGGATTCGGTTCCCATACGTATTCAATGTATAATGACGAAGTTGAACGCGTTTGGGTAAAATACCATTTTAGAACGCAACAAGGTATTGAAAACTATACTGATGAAGAAGCGGCTGAAATCGTGGGAATGGATAGAGATTCTTCTCAAAGAGATTTATACAATGCCATTGAAAAAGGGGATTATCCTAAATGGAAAATGTATATCCAAGTTATGACAGAAGAACAAGCTAAAAATCATCCAGACAATCCATTTGATTTAACTAAAGTATGGTACAAAGGTGATTATCCATTAATAGAAGTCGGAGAGTTTGAATTAAACCGCAATCCTGAGAACTATTTTATGGATGTAGAACAAGCCGCATTTGCACCTACAAATATTGTACCTGGATTAGACTTTTCACCTGATAAAGTGTTACAAGGTCGATTATTCTCATACGGTGACGCACAACGTTATAGATTAGGAGTTAACCACTGGCAAATTCCTGTTAATCAACCTAAAGCTGTTGGCGTAGAGAACTTATGCCCATTTAGTCGTGATGGTCAAATGCGTTTCTTAGATGATAACCAAGGTGGAGGGCCGCACTATTATCCTAATAACCAAGGTGTTTATGATTCACAACCTGAATTCAAGAAACCGCCATTCCCAACTGATGGCGATGGTTATGAATATAACTTCCGTCAAGATGATGATAATTATTTTGAACAACCAGGTAAGTTATTCCGTTTACAATCAGATGATGCGAAAGAACGTATCTTTACTAATACTGCAAATGCGATGGACGGGGTGACTGAAGATGTGAAAATTCGTCATATACGTCATTGTTATAAAGCTGATCCAGAATATGGTAAAGGTGTAGCTAAAGCATTAGACATCGATATCAACCAAATTGATTTAGAAACTGAAAAAGACGAAACTTATGAAAATTTTAAATAATTAATTTGAAATGATTAGATTGCACACCTTCATATAATATGGTAGAATTTTAAATCGTAAGAATTCCTAACAACATTAGAAAGGGTGTTTAACGTGCGCGTAAATATTACATTAGCTTGCACTGAATGTGGCGATCGTAACTATATTACTACTAAAAATAAACGTAATAATCCAGAACGTATTGAAATGAAAAAATACTGCCCTAGATTAAATAAATATACGTTACATCGTGAAACTAAATAATTTTCTTATCTTTCAAATACGACAATTTGAAATTGATAGTCTCTTCTGTAATTTATGGAAGAGACTTTTTTGTTGCTTAAATAGTTTTTAATGACAGACGGGTAAATTAGAAGACATGTATGATGATTGTTAAAAGAAATTTTTTACTTGTATAAATGAGAATTTATGTTATTCTATAAAACGTAATAATTACGATTTATAGAAAAGAGGTTATTTTAATGGCTAAGAAATCTAAAGTAGTAAAAGAACAAAAAAGACAAGAACTTGTAGAAAAATATTATGAGTTGCGTAAAGAATTAAAAGCAAAAGGTGATTACGAAGCTTTAAGAAAACTCCCAAGAGATTCTTCTCCTACAAGACTTACTAGAAGATGTAAAGTCACTGGTAGACCAAGAGGCGTTTTACGTAAATTTGAAATGTCTAGAATTGCTTTTAGAGAACATGCGCACAAGGGTCAAATTCCTGGCGTTAAAAAATCTAGCTGGTAATTTTAATATAAGTCTTTAGTCCATTTACAATAGTCGAAAAACAATGTACAGTTAATAAGGATATAAATAACTGAATAATATAAGTATTTTTAATGAGATTATTCGGTTTTAATAAATTAATCCTATTTAAAATTTTCTATTGTAAGGGGAAAAGAAAAAAATGAAGATTTTTGATTATGAAGATATACAATTAATACCAAATAAATGTATCGTTAATAGTCGTTCAGAATGTGATACTTCTATAAAGTTCGGACCACGTTCTTTTAAATTACCTGTGGTACCTGCAAATATGCAAACTGTAATGAATGAAGAATTAGCTCAATGGTTTGCTAAAAATGACTATTTCTACATTATGCATCGTTTCGATGAGAAAGCACGTATTCCTTTCATTAAAAAGATGCAAAATGAAGGGCTATTTGCTTCAATTTCTGTTGGCGTGAAAGATAATGAATTTAAATTTGTAGAAGAACTCGCTTCAGAATCTCTAGTTCCTGAGTATATTACAATCGATATTGCACATGGTCATTCAGACTCTGTAATTAATATGATTAAACATATCAAAACATATTTACCAGAAAGCTTTGTGATTGCTGGTAATGTTGGCACACCTGAAGGCGTTAGAGAGCTTGAGAATGCAGGTGCTGATGCCACTAAAGTAGGTATTGGACCAGGACGTGTTTGTATCACTAAAATTAAAACAGGATTTGGTACAGGTGGTTGGCAATTAGCTGCACTTAATATCTGCAGTAAAGCAGCACGAAAACCTATTATAGCTGACGGTGGATTAAGAACACATGGTGATATTGCCAAATCCATTCGATTTGGAGCATCAATGGTTATGATTGGTTCACTATTTGCGGCGCACGAAGAGTCTCCAGGTGAAACAGTTGAACTTGAAGGTAAAAAATATAAAGAGTATTTTGGTAGTGCTTCAGAATTCCAAAAAGGTGAACATAAAAATGTTGAAGGTAAAAAGATGTTTGTAGAACATAAAGGTTCACTTAAAGATACTTTAACTGAGATGCAACAAGATTTACAAAGTTCAATTTCATATGCAGGTGGTAAAGACTTGAAATCACTAAGAACTGTTGACTATGTCATTGTGAGAAACTCTATTTTTAATGGTGATAGAGACTAATATGAAGTAGTAGGTGGAAATAATTAAAAGGTTTCTATTATTTTTTGTAGTTTTATTATGTGTTGTTATATTCACTCCGATTAAAGAAATAGCGCCTTTGGTTCATTTTCAAAATGAGGTTCGACACCAAGTAGACATTTGGTTAAATGATGATACAAACAGTAGTGAAAATGCTTTAGCTATACCAAATAAACAAGAATTTGCAATTAACAATATTCAAATGAATATGACTAAAAAAGATGTTGAAAATAAATCAGGTCATCAAAAGCGTGTGACTTCCAATGAGTATGGAACAAATTGGTATACGTATTACGACAAAGATTATAATAACTTTATTATGATTAGCTATATTAAAAATCGAGTTAATGCGATGTATACAAATCAGAACTTAATTTCTTCAAAATCAAAGATAAAATATGCAACACCTAAAAAAACTGTTAGATCTCGGTTAGGAAACCCCATTCAATATATTAATAAAGGGAGATATCGTTTCGAAGTTAAAAATAAAGAGTACGATGTGTTCCACAAAGATCATGTATACACGACGGTGTTCTATGATAAACATGAAAGTAATGGGGTAACCTCATTGTTGCAAGTAAGTGAAAATATGGAGAATCGTTTACGAAATCAATATGGAGCTCCTTCTAAATCACTTGAAAAGAGTTTTGAATTACAAGATTTTGATTTAGTTAATTCAGAACGTAAACAACATGGATTAAATACTTTGAAATATTCAAGCGCAATTTCTAATACTGCTAGAAAGCACAGTGTCAATATGTCTGAAGATCACTTTTTCGATCATACCGATAAACAAGGGAACTCTCCATTTGATAGATTGAAAATGGACCATATAGATTTTAATGCAGCAGGAGAAAACCTGGCCTACGGGCAAGTAAGTAGTATATATGCTCACGAGGGACTCATGAATTCCTTAGGTCATAGAAAGAATATACTCAATACGCATTATAAGAATTTAGGTTTAGGTGTTGACTTTAATGAAGATAAACAACCATTTTGGACCGAAGATTATACCGGATAAACGTTTATCTAAAAGATATAGGGGTATTTGTATGTTGTAAGGATGTAGATATATATGACAACTAAAAATGAAAAACAACCCGATGTATTGGATAAAGTCAAAGATATTTTAAAAAAAGGTTCTAAACAAAAGACTAGGTAGTTCGATAAATAAACTGCCTAGTCTTTTTACATGTTATATGAGTTATATATGATAAAGGAGGTCTTATTAGAGAGAATAGTAATTAATCACTACATTTCTCTGTATAATCCAATAACTTTTCCAATTACTATGACATTATCTAAATAAATAGGTTCCATAGTACTATTTTCAGGTTGTAAACGATAACGATTCTTTTCTTTATAAAAACGTTTTACTGTAGCTTCTTCATCTTCTGTCATTGCAACAATGATATCACCATTCTCAGCAATCGTTTGGCTTCGAACAATCACTTTATCGCCATCTAGAATTCCAGCTTCAATCATACTGTCGCCCACTACATTTAAAATAAAGATATCACTGTTATGCGTTGAAGTTAAATGTTCTGGTAATGGGAAATATTCTTCAATATTTTCTACTGCTGTGATTGGCATACCCGCTGTAACTTTACCAATTACCGGAACGTGAATGGTTTCTTCTACATTTACTTCATCTAATTGTTCGCTAACTATCTCAATGGCTCTTGGTTTTGTAGGGTCTCTTCTAATATAGCCCTTTTCTTCTAGTCTTGATAAATGTCCATGTACTGTGGAACTAGATGCCAAGCCAACTGCTTCACCAATTTCTCTAACACTAGGTGGATAACCCTTTGTTTGAACAATATGTTTAATGTAATCATAAATCTCACTTTGTCGTTTAGTTAGTTCTCTCATATATAGGCACTCCCTAATTTTATTTAATTTGATTATAGCATTAATCTACAATAAAAACAAACGTTTGTTCGTTTTGTTGTTGACAGAGAACATTCGTTCTGGTAAATTAAATATACAAACAAACGTTCTAGGAGTGAGATTGATGTTAACTAATACAAAACAAAAGTTTTTAATATATATAGCTGTAGTACTCGTCTCTTGCATGGTATTTCTAACATTCTTTTTAAGTGTGAATCAAAGCGCCCATTCAGAACAAACGTACGAAATGACGGATCATGAAATTCATCAAAAAGATAATAATAAAACTAATGATAAAGTTGAATATAAACAAAATAGCGAACAAAATGACACTTCAGTGTTCGCATTAGTTAATTAAAGCTATTATAAAAGAATGAATTAAGATGGATGAAATGAGCGTAACGATTTGGTTATGCTCATTTTTTTGATATATTCTATTCAAGAATTTTACTTCTATAATATTTATAGAAACTCATCGTAAAATATTAAATAAGCATCTTTAATAAGTAATTTGATTAAAAAGGAGTTGCAATATATGTCTAAGGAAGATTTGAATATAGACAGAATTAATGAATTAGCTAAGAAAAAGAAGGAAAAAGGTTTAACTGAAGCAGAGGCTAAAGAACAATCAAAGCTAAGAAAACAATATTTAGATTCATTTAGAAAGGGATTCAAACAACAAATCGAAAATACTAAAGTAATAGACCCTGAAGGTAATGATGTAACACCTGAAAAACTTAAGAAAATACAGGCCGAAAGAGAAAATAAAGGAAAAGATTAAATGAATTGATATTGTTTATTCATCATATGATGTGAGTGAATTTATCTGATTTTTCTTTATCATTTTAATTTAAAATAAGTTATAATTAAATATAGATATTATTTGAAGAAGGGAAGACACAACGATGTTTAATGAAAAAGACCAATTAGCTATCGATACGATACGTGCGCTTAGTATAGATGCTATCGAGAAAGCAAATTCAGGACACCCTGGTTTACCTATGGGAGCAGCTCCTATGGCATATACACTATGGACACGTCATCTGAATTTTAATCCTCAATCTAAAGATTATTTTAATAGAGATAGATTTATCTTATCAGCAGGTCACGGGTCTGCTTTACTATATAGTTTATTACACGTATCTGGCAGTCTAGAATTAGAAGAACTTAAACAATTTAGACAATGGGGTTCTAAGACGCCAGGTCACCCAGAATTCAGACATACAGATGGCGTAGAAGTTACAACTGGCCCTCTTGGACAAGGTTTTGCAATGTCAGTCGGAATGGCTTTAGCTGAAAATCATTTGGCTGGTAAATTCAACAAAGACAATTATGATATGGTTAATCATTATACTTATGTGTTAGCTTCAGATGGAGATTTAATGGAAGGAATTTCACATGAAGCAGCGTCATTTGCTGGTCATAACCAGTTAGATAAGTTAATTGTGTTATATGATTCTAATGATATTTCTTTAGACGGAGATTTAAATAAATCTTTCTCTGAAAACACAAAATCTAGATTTGAAGCATATGGTTGGAATTACATCTTAGTGAAAGATGGCAATGACTTGGAAGAAATAGATAATGCTATTAATAAAGCTAAATCACAACAAGGTCCAACAATTATTGAAGTAAAAACTGTAATTGGCTTTGGTTCACCTAATAAAGCTGGTTCAAATGGTGTTCACGGTGCACCATTAGGAGAAGATGAAAGAAAACTTACTTTTGAAGCATATGGTTTAGATCCTGAAAAACGTTTCAACGTGCCAGATGAAGTATATGAAATTTTCCAAACTACAATGCTAAAACGTGCAAATGAAAATGAAGATGCTTGGAAAGCTAAATTAGAGGACTACAGTAAAGAATACCCTGAATTAGCTGAAGAATTTAAGTTAGCTATCAGTGGTAAATTACCTCAAAATTACGAAAAAGAATTACCAAAATATGATTTAGATCATAAAGGAGCTTCTAGAGCAGATTCTGGAGAGATTATTCAAAAACTTAGTCAAACTGTACCATCATTCTTCGGTGGCTCTGCCGATTTAGCAGGTTCAAATAAATCAAATGTTAAAGAAGCCAAAGATTATGACAAAGAAACACCTGAAGGTAAAAACATATGGTTTGGTGTACGTGAATTTGCCATGGGTGCAGCAGTAAATGGAATGGCCGCTCATGGTGGTTTACATCCATATGGAGCAACGTTCTTTGTATTCAGTGACTATCTGAAACCTGCCTTAAGATTGTCAGCTATAATGGGTCTTAATTCAACATTTATATTCACTCATGATTCGATTGCAGTAGGTGAAGATGGCCCAACTCATGAACCTATTGAACAATTAGCTGGTTTACGTGCAATTCCTAATATGAACGTTATTCGTCCTGCTGATGGTAATGAAACACGTGTTGCATGGGAAGTTGCACTTGAATCTGAAAATACACCAACTTCTTTAGTATTAACTCGTCAAAATCTTCCTACATTAGATATTGCAGAAGGTACTGTTGAAGCAGGAGTTCGTAAAGGTGCATATGTAGTATTTGAAACTGAAAAAGAACCTGAATACTTATTATTAGCATCTGGTTCAGAAGTAAGTTTAGCAGTAGAAGCTGCCAAAGACTTAGACAAACAAGGGAAAGGTGTTAGAGTTGTATCTATGCCAAACTGGTTTGCATTTGAACAACAATCTGATGAATATAAAGAATCAGTGATACCAGCTTCTATTACTAAACGTGTGGCTATAGAAATGGCTTCTCCACTTGGTTGGCATAAATATGTAGGTACTGAAGGTAAAGTTATCGGTATTGATGGCTTTGGCGCAAGTGCTCCAGGAGATTTAGTCGTTGAAAAATATGGCTTCACTAAAGAAAATATTTTAAATCAAATTCGTACATTTTAAGTAAATAAATACTTAGAATTGTAAAATAAACAATATTATATTTGGGTTACTAGCTAAAGTTTATTAGTTAGTAACCTTTTTATTTTATTATTGATGATTGTATTGTGTTGTAAAACTGTAATTTGTTATCATAACTTTTGGAATAGCATATACGAGTCTTAAAGAAGCTCTTGAAATAACTAAGTGAATTTAGTAAAATTCAGTAGGATAAAGAAAGTGGGTGAAACAATGGCAACTTGGTTAGCAATAATTTTAATCATTTTAGCACTTATCATAGGATTAATCGGTGGTTTCTTCCTAGCAAGAAAATATATGATGGATTACCTCAAAAAAAACCCACCTATCAATGAAGAAATGCTACGTATGATGATGATGCAAATGGGTCAAAAACCATCACAAAAGAAAATTAATCAAATGATGACAATGATGAATAAAAACATGGATCAAAACATGAAAGGTAAATAAAATTTACTATGACGGACGTTGCAGTGTATATATAGCATTGTGACGTCCGATTTTTTATTTTTCTAAGAAGTTGGGATATCATTTAATTTTTCAGTCGCATTTAACGCATTGGGGAGAGTTCTCAGAATTGAAAGTGTACTAATACAAGTTTCTCTCAATCCTAGCGTTTCCATAAGCAATTTTTACAAATTAAATCATTCAACTTTTTAATTTTTAGAAAGTTTAAAGTAGTCATTGATATAGTGATAGTGATATACTATCATGTGATGAATTAAGAGTATTAAGTTTATGTCATAAGAAGGTGTCAAATTGGCTTATCTAATATTTTCTATTGTAGTCGCGTTTTTAATGGGTGCAGTAGTAATTGTAATCAGAATGAAAGCTCAAAAGTTTCCTGTTAATGAAAAGAAAATCATTTTACCTCCATTTTTTATGGCGACAGGAGCTTTAATGTATATAATTCCATATTTCAGACTAACTGGAATGGAAATGTTGGAATCGCTAATTTTAGGCGTACTCTTCTCTACGGTTTTAATTTGGACATCTAGATTTGAAGTAAAAGGTAGCGAAATTTATATGAAACGCTCTAAAGCTTTTCCTGTTATCTTAATTTCTTTATTAATCATAAGAACAGTCATCAAAATTTTTATTAGTAACGAAATTGATCCTGGAGAAATTGCTGGTATGTTTTTCTTATTAGCATTTTGTATGATTGTGCCTTGGAGATTAGCAATGTTTTATAAGTATAAAAAATTAAAAAAATCATTAGTTAAATAATGGGGGAAAAGCCACTTGTCATCAGATTTGATAAGTGGCTTTTTTACTTGAAAGTATGATAAAAAGATTATACAATAAAAATACGAACAAACGTTCTTATTAGGAGGATGAATATGAAAATCATACATACGGCTGATTGGCATCTTGGGAAAATATTAAATGGTAAACAACTGTTAGAAGATCAAAAATACGTGTTAACTCAGTTTGTAAATCAAATGAAAGTGGAGAAACCTGACGTTATAGTTATTGCAGGTGACTTGTACGATACATCTTATCCTAGTAAGGAGACAATGGGTTTACTTGAAGATACAATTGCGGAATTGAATATCAAACTTCACTTACCTATCATAATTATTAGTGGAAACCATGATGGAAAAGAAAGATTGAATTATGGTGCATCGTGGTTTGAAAGCAATCATTTATACATAAGGACGAAATTAGAAGATATTCATAAGCCTATTGAGATTAATGGTATTCAATTTTTCACATTACCATTTGCTACTGTGAGTGAAGTACAAGACTTTTTCAAAGATAAGGACATATCAACGCATCAAGAAGCTTTGAATAGCTGTTTAGAATATATGAGTCAAAGTATAGATCGTAACAAAGTTAACATTCTTATTGGTCATTTAACTATTCAAGGTGGTAAAACTTCTGAATCCGAAAGACCTCTAACTATAGGAACTGTTGAATCGGTAGAGAAACAATCTTTTAAACAATTTGATTACGTTATGCTTGGTCATCTACATCATCCTTTTAGTATTAATGATAATACGATTAAGTATAGTGGTTCATTGTTACAATATTCATTTTCTGAAATTAATCAAGCGAAAGGTTACCGAATTGTTCGTATTAAAGAGAAGCAGGATATTGAAGATACATTTGTACCAATAAAACCTTTACGTGAGTTAGAAGTCATAGAAGGAGATTATGATGATGTCATTCAAGAGCGTTTACCAATCAAAAATAAAGATAATTATATACATTTTAAACTCTCGAATATGTCTCACATCAATGATCCTATGATGAAATTAAAGCAAATATATCCAAATACATTAGCGCTAACTAATAAAACTTTTGAAATTAATGAAGAATATAGAAATATAGAGATAAAAAAACAAGACGACCAATCGATTATTAAAAATTTTTATGAAACGATGACGAATGAAACTATGAGTGAAAACCAGTCAAAAAAAGTTGCAGATATTTTAAATCAAATTATGGGAAAGGAAGTTTAAATTATGAAACCAATCAAACTCCAATTAAATAACTTTGGTCCTTTCCTTAATGAGACAATAGACTTTAGCCAAATTGAAAATAATCAGTTATTTTTAATTAGTGGTAAAACAGGCTCTGGTAAAACTATGATTTTTGATGCCATTGTATATGCTTTATTTGGTAAAGCTTCTACTGAAAATAGAAAAGAAGATGACTTAAGAAGTCATTTTGCTGATGGTAAATCACCTATGAGCGTGACTTATGAGTTTAAACTTCATAATCAGATTTTTAAAGTTCATAGAGAAGCACCTTTTATAAAGGAAGGAAACACCACAAAGACGCACGCAAAACTTGATATTTATGAACAAATTGATCATCAATATGAATTGAAAGAAAGTAGAGTGAATGCTGGAAATCAATTTATTGTTCAATTAATGGGAGTGAATGCTGAGCAATTCCGTCAACTCTTTATATTACCTCAAGGTGAATTTAAAAAATTTCTTCAATCAAATAGTAAAGATAAGCAATCTATTCTTAGAACATTATTTAATAGTGAACGTTTTGAGGAAATAAGAAGTTATTTAATGGATAGTGTTAAAAATGAAAAACTTCAAATTGAAAACAGATATAATCAAATCAATCATTTATGGAACAGTCTCGCTACGTATGAAAATGATAATTTATCAAAGTTAAAAGAAATAGATAGCTCTCAAACTGATAAAATTATTCAAAAGACATCAGATTTTATTGAATATGGTAAACAGTTATTATCAGATTATAAAGATAAGAAGATATCAGTTAATAAAGAAGTAGAAGAAATATCTAATAAATATAATTTAAATAAAGAGTTGAAGCAAAATATTGAAGCTTTAAACCAACAAAAAGAACAATTTGAAAATTTAAAGAAAGAACAAGACAAAATAAAAGAACTAAAGGTTGAACTAAATAAAATAAATGAATCAAATATTCTAATCACTTCTTTTAAGAGAGAACAAGTAGTGAATAGTGAAATCGAAGAATTAAAATTAGCGATAGAAAAAGCTGAGATTAAGGCGGAAAATTTTAAAAAGAAGATTAGAAATCTAGAAAATGAATTTAATACTTTACAGCCTAAAGAAAAAGAGTTTGAAAAAATTAATGATTATCTTAAATTGAATGCTAATTTTTATAATAATGCCGATACCTTCATAAAAAGTTATAACCGAAAACCGGAATTAATTGAAGAAATAGGCAAACTTGAAGAAAAGCATAAACATTTTAAAACTGAAAAAGAAAATTTATTAAACCAATCTAATGGGAAGACGAGAGATTATGAAATAATAGATCAATACTCTCAACAAATAGTTGAACTTAAAAAATCAATAGAGGACATAGAAAAATATTTAGAAAAAGAAAAACAATTTAAGAAAATTCAACGAGACAGACAGGAAAATAATGAAAAAATTAAAGAAGTGAATGAGAAATATAGTAATATTAAGTCTTTAATCGCTAAAGTGGATGCTACAAATGTTGATCTCAATGATAAACAAACATTTATTGAAGAAATCAAATCAGCTCTTTCTATAGGTGACACTTGTCCAATTTGTGGTAATGAAATTCAATCTTTAGGTGAACATATTGATTTTGAGTCAATTGCTAAAAAGAAAGAACAGATTGAAGAACTTGAAAATAATAAAACCGCATTAAAAGAAACATTAATTCGATTAGAAAGTAGAAGAGAAGAATTAAAAAATAGAGAAAGTGAGTTAGATTTTCAGGTTCAAGAAACACAAGATATAGAGACACTCAAAACTAAGTTAGCACACATAGAAGATGTTAAAAGTAAACAACAAGAAGAAAATAAATTTTTAGAATCGATTAATGAGAAAGAAAAAGATCTTGATAAAAGTCGTCACGAATTAGATTTAGAGATAAATAATAAGAAAGCTCAACTTGAACAAATTAATATTAGACTCAATGATTTTGAAGCTAGTACAGAATTTGAAAAGGTTAGTACATTTAAAGACTACTATGAAAAGAGAAAAGAAGAATTACATTCGTTCAATACTCATTTAGAAGACATTAAAAATCAATTGACTGAAAATAAAAGTAATTTAACCATTGAATTAAATAATGTGGAGAACTTTAATAATAATTTAGAAAAAAGAAACAATGAAAAAACAGAACTTGAAAATAATATTGAAAAAGAAATGAAGCGTATTGGCTTTGAAACTTATGAACAAATAGAAGAGACAATTGAGTTAAGTAATCAAAAGCAAACGATTGAAGAAGAGATAAATAAGTATAATATTGAATATCAAAACTATGAATTTGAAATAAAACGCTTGGAAAAACTTGTTAACGGCAAAGAATTATCAAATATAGAAGATATTGAAGCTCAATTGATTAATAAAAAACAAGAACTAGATGAGATTAATTCAGAAATTGCAACGATAGATTATAAAAATGAAACTAATCTTAAGAATATCAAACAAATCAAAGAACTTATTTCGATTCTCAATGATGAATTAAAAGAACAACAAGAGATATTTCTGTTAACTGAAATACTTTCTGGTAAAAATAGTCACAAATTAACTTTAGAGAACTATGTACTGATTTACTATTTAGAGAAAATTATCTTCCAAGCTAATCAAAGACTATTACAAATGAGTGGTAATAGATACCAATTAGTTAGGAGAGAAGCAATTTCACAAGGGTTTAGCGGTTTAGAGATTGATGTATTTGATTTTCATTCTAATAAATCTAGACATATCAGTTCTTTATCCGGCGGAGAAACATTTCAAGCTTCTCTTGCTTTAGCTTTAGGATTAAGCGAAATCGTGCAACAAGAATCAGGAGGTATTACTTTAGAATCAATGTTTATTGATGAAGGGTTCGGCACATTAGATCAAGAAACGTTGGAAACAGCACTTGATACACTTATCAATTTAAGATCGTCGGGGAGAATGGTAGGAATAATCTCTCACGTTAGTGAATTAAAACAAAGGATACCATTAATACTAGAGGTTTCAAGTAATCAATACCAAAGCAACACACAATTTAAGAGAAATTAGAAGACAAAAAATAGCCGCTATGAAGTAAACCAACCATAGCGGCTAAATGTTTATTAATTTTTTTCTCTTAATAGGTCTCTGATTTCAGTTAATAAAACTGTATTTTCTTCTACTTCTTCCTCTTCTTCTTCTTTTTTCATAATTGTATTAGCAATTTTTACAAAGATGAAAAGAGCAAAAGCAACAATTATAAAGTCAATGATTGATTGTATGAAAAGACCATATTTTATGCCCCAGAAAGACCAATCTTTAGCAAAATCTACTGAACCGAAGATTTTACCTATTAAAGGCATAATGATGAACTGAACTAATGAAGTGACAATTTTATTGAATGCTGCGCCCATTACTACGGCAACTGCTAAATCTAATACATTACCTTTAAGGGCGAACTCTTTAAATTCCTTTAACATATGTATAGTCCCTTTCTATGTAAAATGTAAGACTAATTATACAACATATAATAAATTTAGCAAATACTATATTTATGCAAATTTGATTATGAAAAAGACGTTTGATATCCTAGTAGAAGTGTATTAGTAAAGTTAAATTTTTTAAGATAAAAATATAATTATTTAATTTTACTACTTTGAAAATTAAATATTTGGATGAAGGGAGTAATTAATTATGAATTCTTCTTCTCAAAAAAGAGGGAATAAGAAGTTTTCTTCTGTATTCATCTATAGTTCGATTATAGTAGCTATAGTCGTACTCATAGGTGCAATCTGGCCTGAGAAGTTTGATGGCATTACAAATGCTATTAAAATGTGGATTACTAATAAATTAGGTTGGTATTACTTAATTCTTACTACGATTATTGTTTTCTTTTGTATCTTCCTAATTTTCAGCCCAATCGGCAAACTTAAGTTAGGTAAACCTCATGACAAACCTGAATTCAACTCAATTTCATGGTTCGCAATGTTATTCAGTGCTGGTATGGGAATAGGATTAGTTTTCTATGGTGCTGCTGAACCAATGGCCGATTTTGCTGCACCCCCAACAGCTGATCCTAAAACAACTCAAGCTTATACTGAAGCTTTAAGATCAACATTCTTCCATTGGGGATTCCATGCATGGGCTATATACGGTGTGGTTGCATTAGCTTTAGCATATGCACAATTCCGTAAAGATGAACCTGGGTTGATTTCTAGAACATTACGTCCGATTTTAGGAGATAAAGTTGAAGGACCTATTGGGACATTCATCGACGTTCTCTCTGTCTTTGCTACTTTAGTCGGCGTAGCAGTTTCCTTAGGTATGGGAGCTTTACAAATTAATGGCGGATTAAATTACCTATTTAAAGTTCCTAACAATACATTAGTTCAAGGGATTATTATTGTAGTTGTTACTATTTTATTCATCGCAAGTGCATGGTCTGGTTTAAGTAGAGGTATTCAATATTTAAGTAACTTAAATATTGGTTTAGGTGCTATATTAATGATTATTACATTAATTATTGGGCCTACAGTTTTAATACTCAATATGTTAACTAGTTCAACTGGTAATTTACTTAATACATTCTTATTCAACAGTTTTGATACTGCAGCTTTAAATGGCCAAAAACGTGATTGGATGTCTACTTGGACACTATACTATTGGGGTTGGTGGCTAAGTTGGAGTCCATTTGTTGGTGTATTTATTGCCCGTGTATCAAAAGGACGCTCAATCCGAGAATTTATTTCAGGTGTATTATTAGTTCCAGCTTTAGTAAGCTTTGTATGGTTCAGTGTATTTGGTGTACTAGGTATTGAAACAGGTAAAAAACATCCTGAATTATTCAAAATGTCACCAGAAACGCAACTATTCGGTGTATTCAATCATATGCCAATAGGTACGATACTATCTATCATTGCATTATTATTAATTGCTTCATTCTTTATTACTTCTGCCGACTCAGCTACTTTCGTTTTAGGTATGCAAACAACATTTGGTTCTCTAAATCCAAGTAGTTTAGTTAAAGTTACATGGGGTATTGCACAAGCTCTAATTGCATTCGTACTGTTACTAGCTGGTGGCGGTGATGGTTCAAAAGCGTTGAATTCTATTCAAAGTGCTGCGATTATTAGTGCCTTCCCATTCTCGTTCGTCGTCATAATGATGATGATTAGTTTCTATAAAGATGCCAATCAAGAGCGTAAGTTCCTTGGTTTAACACTGACTCCAAATAAACATCGTTTACAAGATTATGTTAAATATCAACAAGAAGATTATGAGTCAGATATTCTTGAAAAAAGAGAAGCTAGAAGAAATAAAGAAAAAGAAGAATAGTTAAATTTTAGCCTATAGTATGAAAATTAATTCATACTATAGGTTTTTTTATTATTAAATTTTTTGAAAAGCAAAAAGGTTCATTTTAATTGGGATTGATAACCATTCTCAATTAATAATATTTACTTATTGCACTAACAGTCAATGATAACTTTTACTTATACTACCTGATTAAAAATGCGAAACGTAAATAGTGTCTTTTATGATGTTACACAGTTGTTTTGATAAACATATAATAATACAATTTAATTAACGGAATATAAATATATAGAAATATCAAGGGGGATATTAAATGGCTTCTAATTTTAAAGAACAAGCAAAGAAACATTTCCAATTAAATGGCCAGTCATACACTTACTATGATTTAAAGACATTAGAAGAAAAAGGTTTAACTAAAATTTCAAAATTACCTTACTCAATTCGTGTTTTGTTAGAATCTGTATTACGTCAAGAAGACGACTTTGTAATTACTGACGATCACATTAAATCATTAAGTGAATTTGGTAAAGAAGGTAACGAAGGTGAGGTACCTTTCAAACCATCTCGAGTAATCTTGCAAGACTTTACAGGGGTGCCAGCAGTAGTAGATTTGGCATCATTACGTAAAGCTATGAATGATGTGGGTGGAGATATTAATAAAATTAACCCTGAAGTACCAGTTGATTTAGTTATTGACCATTCAGTACAAGTAGATAGCTATGCAAACCCTGATGCTTTAGAACGAAATATGAAATTAGAATTTGAACGTAACTATGAACGTTATCAATTTTTAAACTGGGCTACTAAAGCTTTTGATAATTATAACGCTGTACCACCTGCAACAGGTATCGTACACCAAGTAAACTTAGAGTATTTAGCTAATGTTGTCCACGTGCGTGACGTTGATGGTGAACAAACTGCATTCCCAGATACTTTAGTAGGTACTGACTCTCATACTACAATGATCAATGGTATCGGCGTATTAGGTTGGGGTGTTGGTGGTATCGAAGCTGAAGCTGGTATGTTAGGTCAACCATCTTACTTCCCAATTCCAGAAGTAATCGGTGTACGTTTAACTAATTCTTTACCACAAGGTTCTACAGCAACTGACTTAGCTTTACGTGTTACTGAAGAGTTACGTAAAAAAGGTGTTGTCGGTAAATTTGTAGAATTCTTCGGTCCTGGTGTACAACATTTACCATTAGCTGACCGTGCTACAATTGCTAACATGGCGCCTGAGTATGGTGCAACTTGTGGTTTCTTCCCAGTAGATGAAGAATCACTTAAATACATGAAATTAACTGGTCGTAAAGATGACCATATTGAATTAGTTAAAGAATATTTACAACAAAATAATATGTTCTTTGATGTTGAAAAAGAAGACCCAGAATATACTGATGTTATTGACTTAGATTTATCTACAGTTGAAGCTTCATTATCTGGTCCTAAACGTCCTCAAGATTTAATTTTCTTAAGTGACATGAAGACTGAATTTGAAAAATCTGTTACTGCTCCTGCAGGCAACCAAGGTCATGGTTTAGATGACAGTGAATTTGATAAAAAAGCAGAAATTAAATTCAATGATGGTTCAACTTCAACAATGAAAACTGGTGACATTGCAATTGCTGCAATTACATCTTGTACAAATACGTCTAACCCTTACGTTATGTTAGGTGCAGGTTTAGTTGCTAAAAAGGCAGTTGAAAAAGGTCTTAAAGTACCTGAATTCGTTAAAACTTCATTAGCACCAGGTTCAAAAGTTGTTACAGGTTATTTAAGAGATTCTGGCTTACAAGAATACTTAGATGATTTAGGATTCAACCTAGTAGGTTATGGCTGTACTACATGTATCGGTAACTCAGGTCCTTTATTACCAGAAATTGAAAAAGCAGTTGCGGACGAAGATTTATTAGTAACTTCAGTATTATCTGGTAACCGTAACTTCGAAGGTCGTATCCATCCATTAGTAAAAGCTAACTACTTAGCTTCACCTCAATTGGTTGTTGCTTATGCATTAGCTGGTACGGTAGATATCGATTTACAAAATGAACCAATTGGAAAAGGTAAAGATGGAGAAGATGTTTATTTACAAGATATCTGGCCTTCAATTAAAGAAGTTTCAGATACTGTTGATAGTGTCGTTACTCCAGAATTATTCTTAGAAGAATACAAAAATGTATATAATAATAATGAAATGTGGAATGAAATCGATGTTACTGATGAACCATTATATGATTTCGATCCAAATTCAACATACATTCAAAATCCAACATTCTTCCAAGGTTTATCTAAAGAACCAGGAACTATTGAACCACTTAAAGACTTACGTGTGATGGGTAAATTTGGTGATTCAGTTACAACTGACCATATTTCTCCAGCAGGTGCTATCGGTAAAGATACACCAGCAGGTAAATACCTATTAGATCATGATGTACCTATTCGTGACTTTAACTCATATGGTTCACGTCGTGGTAACCACGAAGTAATGGTAAGAGGTACATTTGCAAATATTCGTATTAAAAACCAATTAGCTCCAGGTACTGAAGGTGGCTTCACAACTTATTGGCCAACTGAAGAAATTATGCCTATATATGATGCTGCAATGAAATATAAAGAAGATGGTACTGGATTAGCTGTATTAGCAGGTAATGATTATGGTATGGGATCTTCTCGTGACTGGGCAGCTAAAGGTACTAACTTATTAGGTGTTAAAACTGTTATTGCTCAAAGTTACGAACGTATTCACCGTTCAAACTTAGTAATGATGGGTGTTTTACCATTACAATTCCAACAAGGTGATTCTGCAGAGTCATTAGGTTTAGATGGTAAAGAAGAAATCTCAGTCGATATTACTGAAGATGTTCAACCACATGACTTAGTTAAAGTTCATGCTAAAAAAGAAAATGGCGATGTTGTAGACTTTGAAGCTATCGTACGTTTCGACTCATTAGTAGAATTAGATTACTATCGTCATGGTGGTATCTTACAAATGGTACTAAGAAATAAATTAGCACAATAATCTTATTTCATAATAATTTAAGTATGTGTTAAGTTGAACCACTTGCCGTGTTAACGTTTATGTTGGCACGGCTTCTTTGTGTTATGCTTACAATATAACTAAGAAACAAAAGCTGAAAGAAGGACTTATTAATATGATTTATAGTTTGACTGAAATTGAAGCGAGGTACCAAGAAACAGATAAAATGGGAGTTATTTATCATGGGAACTATGCTACATGGTTTGAGGTTGCTCGAACAGACTACATAAGAAAACTGGGATTTAGCTATGCTGATATGGAGAAAGAAGGTATCATTTCTCCTGTAACTGATTTAAATATCAAGTATAAGAAATCTATTTTTTATCCTGAAAAAGTAACGATTAAAACGTGGGTTGAAAAGTATTCAAGACTACGTTCTTTATATTGTTATGAGGTTTACAATGAAAAAGGTGAACTGGCAACTACAGGATCAACTGAATTAATTTGTATGAAAGCTGATAATTTTAGACCTATTCGTCTAGATCGTTATTTCCCTGAATGGCATGAAACTTATAGTAAAGTTTCCGAATTAAATCAAGAAGGTAAAGATGCAGAAGTAAAACATGGCATCGAAAATTTATAAATATTAAATTGACCCGCTTCTGGGTGATTCAAAAGCGGGTCGTTTTTTTACTTTTTACTATATGATATTTCATCTTCATGATTCACAACATCTACCTTGATTTCATCATCTTGGAAGTACCATAAGTCTTTTTCAGCTACAACAACATTTAAACCATTGTAGCTCTTTTCAAAACCTATTTCTATATCTTCTCGTTGCTCGACATTAAACGCAGGGCTAAATCCTTGTTTAAGTTGAAATTCTCCACCATATCTTACATAAAATTGAAGTACTTTATTAGCTTCTGGCAAATCAAGTTCATCTTTGAACCAATTAACCGCTTCATCTGTAAGTTCAATATTCATTTTTTCACCCCTTCAGTATTAATTATATTTAAAATGTAATTTAAATTCTTAATAATATTCGCATTATAGCACATCACAAATGTAAAGATAATTTATACAGCCTACAAGCGTATTAAAAAACACTGAGTTTAGCCGTTCTATAATTTTTGAAAATAAAAACACTAGAAGTAAGTATACCTCTAGTGTTGAATTTCAAATTTTAAGTTACATCCATTTAATTTTAGGTTCTTCACCTTTAAAAATTCTAACAATATTTGTTCTATGTCGAATAATGAGTATAATTGATACAAGTCCACTCATTCCGAGCAATATATAGTCATGTATAATAAGAGAGCCGATGACACAGCTAATAGCAGCGATAATGCTAGATAATGAAACATATTTGAATATCTTCAAAACACTGAAAAATATAATTGCTAAGACTAAGAGTAGAATTGGATTAACGCCAAGTACTACTCCAGCACTTGTAGCTACAGCCTTGCCACCATTAAATTTAAGGTAGATAGGGTACACATGGCCTAAAATTGCAAATAACCCTACAATCAACCCGTTAGTGAAGAAAGTACTAATCACTCCGTCCGCATGTACTGGGAACCATAATGGGAAAAAGACTGTAATAAATCCTTTGAAAATATCTAGAAATGTTACTACAAAACCAGCTGGCCTCCCTAAAACACGAAAGCTATTTGTTGCTCCAGTGTTGCCACTCCCATATTGTCTAATATCCTTTTTAAAGAATAACTTTCCAATTACTAATCCACTTGGAAATGCACCGATAAGATAACTTAAAACTAACATGACGACAATCATCATAAAACTTACACATCCTTTAGTGACTTAGCTTCATTTTACCATATTCATAAACAATTAGAACATTGATAATTCAATTTATTGAATTACTGCAATCAAAACAACTTGATTATATAAATGATACTTGCAATTTAAGCCAATTTATATAAGAATAACTATTGTATAGTTTTAAAAACGAACGTACGTTTGTAGGAGGGCGAAATCATTGGCAATGAATAAACAAAATACTTATTCAGATGATTCTATACAGGTGCTTGAAGGCCTTGAGGCTGTTAGAAAGAGACCTGGTATGTACATAGGATCAACTGATAAACGTGGATTACATCATCTCGTATATGAAGTTGTCGATAACTCCGTCGATGAAGTATTAAACGGTTATGGTGATGAAATTACTGTAACTATTAATAAAGATGACAGTATTTCAATTGAAGATAATGGACGTGGGATGCCTACAGGTATCCATGCCTCTGGTAAACCAACTGTTGAAGTCATTTTCACGATTTTGCATGCTGGGGGTAAATTTGGTCAAGGCGGCTACAAAACATCAGGTGGTCTTCATGGTGTAGGTGCCTCAGTTGTTAATGCCTTGAGTGAATGGTTAGAAGTTGAAATACATAGAGATGGAAATATTTATACTCAAAGTTTTAAAGATGGTGGAATGCCTGCGACAGGTTTGAATAAAAAAGGAAAAACTAAAAAGACGGGTACGAAAGTCACTTTTAAACCTGATCCAGAGATATTTAAGGCGACAACGTCATTTAATTTTGATGTTTTAAGTGAACGCTTACAAGAATCTGCGTTTTTATTAAAAAATTTAAAAATCACGCTTACTGATTTACGTAGTGGTAAAGAACGTGAAGAAGTTTACCATTACGAAGAAGGTATTAAAGAATTTGTTAGTTATGTCAATGAAGGTAAAGAAGTACTACATGACGTTACTACTTTTTCAGGATTAGCGAACAATATTGAAGTAGATGTTGCTTTCCAGTATAACGATCAATATTCTGAGAGTATTCTAAGTTTCGTAAATAACGTTCGTACGAAAGACGGCGGAACACATGAAGTTGGGTTTAAAACTGCGATGACACGTGTGTTCAACGACTACGCGCGTCGTATTAATGAATTAAAAGAAAAAGATAAAAACTTAGATGGTAATGATATACGTGAAGGATTGACTGCAATCATTTCTGTACGTATCCCTGAAGAATTACTACAGTTTGAAGGCCAAACTAAATCTAAATTAGGTACTTCTGAAGCTAGAAGTGCTGTTGATTCAGTTGTATCTGAGAAATTGCCATTCTACTTAGAGGAAAAAGGACAACTTTCTAAATCATTAGTTAAAAAAGCTATTAAAGCGCAACAAGCTCGAGAGGCTGCACGTAAAGCACGTGAAGATGCACGTTCTGGGAAAAAGAACAAGCGCAAAGATACATTACTATCTGGTAAATTAACACCTGCTCAAAGTAAAAACACTGATAAAAATGAGCTCTATCTTGTAGAGGGCGATTCTGCTGGTGGCTCTGCTAAACTAGGGCGTGACCGTAAATTCCAAGCTATTTTACCGCTTCGTGGTAAAGTTATTAATACAGAAAAGGCACGTCTTGAAGATATCTTCAAGAATGAAGAAATTAACACAATCATTCACACAATTGGTGCTGGTGTAGGTAATGAGTTTAAAATTGAAGATAGTAATTACAATCGTATAATTATTATGACCGATGCGGATACAGATGGTGCGCACATCCAAGTATTACTATTAACATTCTTCTTTAAATACATGAAGCCACTTGTACAAGCAGGTCGTGTCTTTATAGCGTTGCCTCCTTTATATAAATTGGAAAAAGGAAAAGGTAAATCTAAAAAAGTAGAATACGCATGGACGGATGATGAATTAGAAAAATTACAAAAGCAATTGGGTAAAGGCTTTACATTACAAAGATATAAAGGTTTAGGTGAGATGAATCCGGAACAACTATGGGAAACAACAATGAACCCAGAGACGCGTACATTAATACGTGTACAGGTTGAAGATGAAGTGCGCTCATCTAAACGTGTAACGACACTAATGGGCGACAAAGTTGCACCACGTCGTGAATGGATTGAAAGCCATGTAGAGTTTGGTATGCAAGAAGATCAAAGTATCTTAGATAATAAAGAAGTTCAAGTATTAGAGAACGAAGAATATGTTGAGGAGGAAACGAATTGAGTGAGATAATTCAAGACTTGTCACTTGAAGATGTTATCGGTGACCGTTTTGGTCGTTATAGTAAATACATTATTCAAGAGCGTGCATTACCCGATGTACGAGACGGATTAAAGCCAGTACAACGTCGAATTTTATTTGCAATGTATTCAAGTGGTAATACATTTGATAAGAATTTCCGTAAAAGTGCTAAAACAGTCGGGGATGTTATTGGACAATATCACCCTCATGGCGACTCTTCAGTATATTATGCAATGGTACGTTTAAGCCAAGATTGGAAACTACGTCACGTACTTATTGAAATGCATGGTAATAACGGTAGTATTGATAACGATCCGCCTGCAGCTATGCGTTATACAGAAGCTAAATTAAGCCAGTTATCTGAAGAATTACTACGCGATATTAATAAGGAAACTGTATCTTTCATTCCAAACTATGATGATACAACTTTAGAACCAATGGTATTACCTTCAAGATTCCCGAATCTTCTAGTTAATGGTTCTACTGGTATTTCATCTGGTTATGCTACAGATATTCCACCTCATAATTTAGCAGAGGTCATTCAAGCTACTTTGAAATACATAGATAACCCTGATATCACTGTGAGTCAATTAATGAAATATATTAAAGGTCCTGACTTTCCTACAGGTGGCATCATACAGGGTGTTGATGGTATTAAGAAAGCTTATGAATCTGGTAAAGGTAAAATAGTCGTTCGTTCACGTGTAGATGAAGAAGAGTTAAGAAGTGGACGAAAGCAACTTATTGTTACTGAAATACCTTATGAAGTAAATAAAAGTAGTTTAGTTAAACGCATTGATGAACTTCGTGCAGATAAAAAAGTTGACGGTATTGTAGAAGTTCGAGATGAAACAGATAGAACTGGTTTACGTATTGCTATCGAATTGAAGAAAGATGTAAATAGTGAATCGATTAAAAACTATTTATATAAAAATTCTGATCTTCAAATTTCTTATAATTTCAATATGGTCGCTATTAGTGATGGTAGACCTAAATTAATGGGATTACGAGAAATTATTGAAAGCTATTTAAATCATCAAATAGAAGTTGTCACTAATCGAACTCGTTATGATTTAGATCATGCAGAAAAACGTATGCATATCGTTGAAGGTTTAATGAAAGCTTTATCTATTTTAGACGAAGTGATTGCTTTAATTCGTAATTCTAAGAACAAAAAAGATGCTAAAGATAATTTAGTCGCTGAGTTTGATTTTACTGAAGCACAAGCAGAAGCCATCGTCATGCTACAATTGTATAGATTAACTAATACGGATATCGTGGCACTAGAAGAAGAACATGACGAATTAGAAGCATTAATTAAAAAATTAAGAAATATTTTAGATGACCATGACGCGTTATTAACAGTTATCAAAGACGAACTCAATGAGATTAAGAAAAAATTCAAAGTAGATCGTTTATCAGCAATTGAAGCTGAGATTTCTGAAATTAAAATCGATAAAGAGGTTATGGTTCCTAGTGAGGAAGTCATTTTAAGTATTACTCGTCACGGTTATATCAAACGTACATCTACTCGTAGTTTTAACGCGAGCGGTGTGACTGAAATTGGATTAAAAGACGGAGACAGATTGTTAAAATATCAAGAAGTAAATACTCAAGATACAGTATTAGTATTTACTAACAAAGGACGTTATCTATTTATTCCAGTACACAAGTTAGCTGATATTCGTTGGAAAGAATTAGGTCAACACGTTTCACAAATTGTTCCTATCGACGAAGATGAGCAAGTGATTAATGTTTATAATGAAAAAGATTTTAATCATGATGCTTTCTATGTAATGGCAACAAGAAATGGAATGATTAAGAAGAGTAGTGTCTCTCAATTTAAAACAACAAGATTCAATAAGCCACTTGTAGGTATGAAAGTGAAAGACAAAGATGAAATAATCAATGTGGTACGTTTAGAATCGGATCAGCTTATCACGGTAATTACTAATAAAGGTATGTCACTTACATATTCTACAGCCGAATTATCAGACACAGGTCTAAGAGCAGCAGGTGTTAAATCTATTAATCTTAAAGATGAAGATTATGTGGTGATGACTGAAGAGGTAAATGAATCTGATTCAATCATTATGGTTACACAACGTGGCGCTATTAAACGTATTAGCTATAAAGTGCTTCAAGCAGCGAAACGTGCTCAACGCGGTATTACTTTATTAAAAGAGCTGAAGAAAAATCCACACCGCATTGTCGATGCAGCTGTAGTGAGAGAAAATCAAGAAACGTACACAATTTTCTCAAATAGTAATGAAGAATCGGGCAGTATTACTGATGTTCATCTGTCTGAACAATATACGAATGGTTCATTTATCATCGATGTAGATGAATTTGGACAAGTTGTAAGTATGGTTTTAGAATAAAAAAAGTATATGCAATCGCATAATAAAATGATAAAATTATTCTTAATAATCTTAACTAAAAAATTCACAAGGGATTTATGTTTAATTTGAGGATTCAAAAAGTTAGGTATACGGTACTGATTCAGTACTAGTAAAACTTTTTTGATGATAAAAAAGTAGCATAAATCTCTTGGTGCGTTTAAGAGAATAAATTTAAGAGGATGAGAGGGATTCGATTTGCAAGATTTCGATAATTTGATTCCTGGCTGGTTTAAATCTTTTGTTCAAGTCGGGAATGATTTGATTTGGTCGCAATATCTTATTGGATTACTATTAACAGCAGGATTTTTCTTTACAATTAGTTCTAAATTTGTCCAATTAAGAATGTTGCCTGAAATGTTTAGAGCACTCACTGAGAAACCTGAGACATTAAGTAGTGGTAAAAAAGGAATATCACCTTTCCAAGCATTTGCGATTAGTGCTGGTTCACGTGTAGGTACTGGTAATATTGCCGGTGTAGCTACGGCGATCGTTTTAGGTGGACCTGGTGCAGTATTTTGGATGTGGATTATCGCATTTATTGGTGCAGCAAGTGCATTTATGGAAGCAACATTAGCACAGGTTTATAAAGTGCATGATAAAGAGGGCGGTTTCCGTGGTGGTCCAGCCTATTACATTACAAAAGGGTTGAACCAAAAATGGTTAGGTATTGTCTTTGCGACATTAATCACGGTTACATTTGCGTTTGTATTTAATACAGTGCAATCTAATACAATCGCAGAGTCTCTAAATACGCAATACCATGTGAGTCCAGTTATAACTGGTATTATCTTAGCGGTTATCACTGCTATTATCATTTTTGGTGGTGTACGAAGCATTGCAACATTATCATCACTCATCGTACCTATCATGGCAATCATTTACATAGGAATGGTACTCGTTATTTTATTATTAAATATTGATCAAATCGTTCCAATGATTGGCACTATTATTAAAAGTGCATTTGGTATACAACAAGTCACTGGTGGTGCTGTAGGTGCAGCTATACTTCAAGGGATTAAACGTGGTTTATTCTCAAATGAAGCTGGTATGGGTTCTGCGCCAAATGCTGCAGCAACAGCTGCTGTACCGCATCCAGTTAAACAAGGTTTAATTCAATCATTAGGTGTGTTCTTTGATACAATGTTAGTTTGTACAGCTACAGCCATTATGATTCTGTTATATTCTGGCTTGAAATTTGGAGAAAATGCACCTCAAGGTGTGGCTGTTACACAATCAGCACTAAATGAACATTTAGGTTCTGCTGGCGGTATTTTCTTAACAGTTGCAATTACTTTATTCGCATTCTCATCTGTAGTTGGTAACTACTATTATGGTCAATCAAACATCGAATTTTTATCTAAAAATAAAGCAGTATTATTTATCTTTAGATGTTTAGTTGTTCTTTTAGTATTTATTGGTGCAGTTGCGAAAACTGAAACGGTTTGGAGCACTGCCGACTTATTTATGGGATTAATGGCTATCGTAAATATTATTTCGATTATCGGATTATCTAATATAGCCTTCGCTGTGATGAAAGATTATCAGCAACAACGTAAAGAAGGTAAGAAACCTGTATTTAAACCTGAAAATTTAGAAATCAACTTATTTGGCATTGAATCATGGGGACAACAAGGTAAGATACCTCGTAATCACAAATAATGAAGTAAACGTAACGACTTGAGGCATTCATATGCTTATCAAGTCGTTCTTTTTGTTTAATATCGAATGATACATTTTGTTGTACAATTTCAATTTATGAATGATACATATGTGCCTTCATAAGTCGCTTTTCATTTTCAAAAAATAGCATTATAATCTTACTAATGATAATAGAAAGGTGATTATGATGAGTAGATATGAGATAACCAAAACACTAAATAACAACGTCATCATATGCACAAGTGATAATCATGAAGTTGTCTTAATTGGTAAAGGGATTGGGTTTAATAAGAAAGTGGGGATGACTTTAGATGATAGTGCCTCCATTGAAAAGGTTTATAAATTAGAACAAAAACAACAAAAAGAACACTATCAAACGTTGGTTGAAATGGGAGAAGACCACGTTGTACAAGCAGTAATTGAATCAGTTAATATTATCTCTGATGCTGCGATTAGAACTGATGATAAAAGTTTAGTTGTAGCACTCACGGATCATATTATTTTCGCATATAAAAGATTAAAACAAAACCAAGTGATTTCTAATCCTTTTGCAATAGAAACACAACATTTATATAGTGATGCTTATCAAATTGCTAAACAAGTGATTAATAATTTGAACCAGACATTAGATGTATATTTTCCTGAAGATGAAATCGGCTTTATTGCATTGCATATAGCTTCTAATTCTGAAGATTTATCCATGCATGATATATCAGTAATTAATAAATTGATAAGTAAAATTATGACAATTATTGAAACGGATTTAAATCACGAAATTGATAAAACTACAATTCAATATCAGCGTTTTATCAGACACATACAATTTTTAATTTATAGATTAACTAAAGGTGAAAATGTCGCCGCTCAGGACAATTTTATTTCTATGCTTAAGCAACTTTATCCGCAATGTTTTAATACTGCTTATAAAATATTGAAAATGATTCAAAGACAATTTGACGTCATTATAGATGAATCTGAGATTGTATATCTCGCATTACATATTTATCATTTTGAAGCACAAATAAATATCAAACGATGAATGAATGGCTCATTTATTTTACTATTTTCAAACAAATATGATTAACTTTAATTGTTTTGTGTTATGATGATTATTGTATTTTTAAACAAATTCGTTTATTAATCTAACTTAATACAAATCTCAATATCAATTGACTTATAAATGTAAGGTATGGTGAATTTAATGACAAATGAAAATAAGTCCAGTGAAAAGAAAAAACATATTTTTAGCTTTTCTGAATCAAGATTTATGAGATTTTTAGGTGGCAATGACCTTATTTACGGTTTAACTGCACTTGTGTTACTAGGTATAGTCATTTTTATCTTTGATAAAGTGTCTTATGTGTTTGAACCATTTATAATTGTTTTTAACACGATTGCTGCACCTATTATCGTTTCATTAGTCTTATTCTATTTATTTAATCCAATTGTGAATTTAATGGAACGTTATCGAATACCTAGATTACTTGGTATTACAATTATCTATGTTGCTATAGTAGGTATTATTACGTTGATAGTGAACTTACTTATTCCATTAATTGGTTCACAAGTAGAGAGTTTCATTAAGAACTCTCCACATTATTTAAGTAAGATCACTCAATCAGTAGATAAGATTACAAATAATTCACTTCTATCTGGCTATATGGGCCAAATTAATGATTGGTTAGAGTCAGCTCAGAAGAAAATTCCATCGATGTTATCAGATTACTTTGATGGCTTTGGTTCGAAACTTGCATCATTTGCAGAGGCTGTAGCAAACGTAGGCGTAGTTATAGTAACGACACCTTTCGTTTTATTCTTTATGTTAAAAGATGGTCATCGCTTCAAAGACTATACTACAAAAATTATGCCTCCAAAATTCAGAAAAGACTTCCATGATTTACTTGAAAAAATGAGCGTTCAAGTTGGTTCATATATTCAAGGACAAATTATCGTTTCATTCTGTATTGGTGTTTTATTATTTATAGGTTATTCCATTATTGGATTAAAATATGCCTTAGTTTTAGCAAGTATTGCAGCCGTAACAAGTGTTGTTCCATATCTAGGACCAACAATTGCTATTTCTCCTGCAATTGTTATCGCAATTATTACATCTCCATTAATGTTGCTTAAGTTAGCCATTGTATGGACACTTGTTCAATTCTTTGAAGGACACTTTATTTCACCTAACGTAATGGGTAAAACGTTAAAAATTCATCCATTAACAATTATATTTATCTTGCTATGTGCAGGTAACTTAATGGGTGTTGTAGGTGTTATTATTGGTATTCCATTTTATGCTGTATTAAAAGTATTAGTTTCTCATATCTTCTTACTATTTAAACGTAGATATAACCGTTATTATGGGGAAGATGCTGGGGATTATAGTATCAAACAAGAAGAAGAAATTACTGATTAGTTGTGGTGTTTAATCGAGGTTGAGACATCATTTAATATCTTAGTCTTAAAGCTGTGCAAGTTGGGAGCGGGACGACGAATATAATTTTGTTAAATTATATTTCTGTTCCGCTCTTTTTTTATTAAAATTGTGTGTCTAACAAGTTGTTTTCAAAGGATTCACTTACCTGTTTTGCATAAAATTTTCATCAAATTCATGTAATCTTACTTTGCATTACAATTCTGTTAGATACATATCTATCAATTTATATTCTATAACGGCTGGCTTTATGATATATTTTGACATGTAATAGATTTAAATTAGAATTGAAGTGAAAAAATGACGCAAGAATTAAAAAGTAAATTATTTTCCATATTAAAATTTATCTTTGCCACAGCGTTATTCATTTTTGTCATCTTCACATTGTATCGTGAGCTATCGCATATAAACTTTAAGGATACTTTGATGCAATTTGGCAAAATTAATCGAGTGTGGCTTGTTTTATTATTTGCAGGTGGCGGTGCTTCATTAATCCTCCTGTCACTGTATGACATCATTTTAGTCAAATCACTAAAATTACAAATGCCGATACCGAAAGTATTAAGAGTAAGTTATATTATCAATGCTTTAAATGCGATTGTAGGTTTCGGTGGCTTTATTGGCGCAGGGGTTAGAGCTTTCGTATATAAAAATTATACACATGATACTAAAAAGCTCGTTCACTATATTTCAATTATATTAATTTCCATGTTAACCGGACTTAGTCTCTTGTCCATATTAGTCGTTCTCCATGTATTTAATGCATCACACATGATGGATAAAATCACATGGGTACGTTGGATTTTATATATTGTGGCGTTATTCCTCCCAATATTTATTATTTATACAATTGTTAAACCAGCGGATAAGTCTAATCGCTATATGGGTGTTTATTGTACACTTGTATCTTGTATAGAGTGGATGGCGGCAGCTACAGTGCTTTACTTTGCTGCACTTATCGTTGGTATTCACGTCTCATTTATGACGTTTATTGGTATTTTCGTCATTGCTGCATTATCTGGTTTAGTCAGTTTCATTCCAGGTGGATTTGGGGCCTTCGATTTAGTTGTATTACTTGGTCTTAAATCTTTAGGCGTATCTGAAGAAAAAATACTTTTAGCTTTACTACTTTATCGATTTGCGTATTATTTTGTGCCAGTACTTATTGCACTTGTACTATCTACCTTTGAATTTGGTACAACTGCTAAGAAATATATTGAAGGTTCGAAATATTATGTTCCTGCGAAAGATTTTACGTCATTTTTAAGATCTTATCAGAAAGACATTTTAGCTAAAATACCTTCATTTTCATTAGCAACGTTAGTATTTTTAACAAGTTTAATTTTCTTTATTAATAATTTAACGATTGTTTATGACGGCTTATATGATGATAATCACTTTGCTTACTATATCACTTTAGCCATTCATACGAGTGCTTGTTTATTACTTATCTTGAACGTGAGAGGTATTTTTAAACAGAGTCGACGTGCGATTATCTTTGCGATGATTTCTATTATATTAATTGTTGCAGCTACAATTTACACGTATGCGTCGTTCTTATTATTAACTTGGCTTGTGCTTATTTTTGTATTATTAGTTTTAGCTTATCGTCGTGCGCAAGTCCTTAAACGACCTTTCCGTTTCAGAAAGTTAGTTTTAATGCTAGTAGTGAGTGTAATTGTTTTATATTTAAATCATTTTCTAATTGCAGAAACACTCTATGCATTAGATATTTATCACATAGAAGTAGATACGTCGTTATTAAGATATTACTTCTGGATTACGATTTTAATTGTAATTCTCATTGTTGGTTTAATTGCGTGGCTTTTCGATTATAAATTCGAGCGACCTCATCGTATGACTGATGTATCAATTTGTGAGTCGATTATTCATGAATATGGTGGAAATTATTTGAGTCATCTTGTTTATAGTGGAGATAAAGATTGTTTTATCGATGAAAATGAAAAAGCATTTCTTATGTACCGTTATAAATCCAATACTTTAGTAGTACTAGGCGATCCAATTGGAGATCCCAACACATTTGAATCTTTATTGGAAAAATTTTATCAATTTGCTGAATATCGTGGTTACAATATTATTTTCTATCAAATTAGTGATCGTCACATGCCACTTTATCACAATTTTGGAAATCAATTTTTCAAATTGGGAGAGGAAGCAATTATTGATTTAACCACTTTCACGACTTCTGGTAAAAAACGTCGAGGCTTTAGGGCAACTTTAAACAAAATTGAAGATTTAAATATCTCTTTTGAAATTATTGAACCACCGTTCTCACAAGATTTCTTTAATGAACTTAAATATGTCAGTGATAGATGGTTAGATGGACGAGATGAAATGCATTTTTCTGTAGGACAATTTACACAACCTTATCTCTCTAAAGCGCCAATTGGTGTCATGCGAGATCAATATGGTAAGATGATTGCATTTTGTAGTCTGATGCCGACACATTTCAACGATGCTATTTCTGTGGATTTAATTAGATGGCTTCCTGAACTTGATCTGCCTCTAATGGACGGACTTTATCTTCATATGTTGTTATGGGGTCAAGAAAAGGGATATAAAGCGTTTAATATGGGAATGGCTACACTTTCAAATGTGGGGCAATTACATTACTCTTATTTAAGAGAACGTCTAGCAGGACGAGTGTTCGAACATTTCAATGGATTATATCGATTCCAAGGTTTAAGACGTTATAAGGAAAAGTATGGACCTAACTGGGAACCAAGATTTTTAGTTTATCGAAAGGATAGTTCCTTGTGGGAAAGTATGTTAAAAGTTATGAGAGTCATTAGACATAAATAAAACAATAGCGATTGTAGTGAATTTGTTTATTCATTACAATCGCTATTTATCTTATTTATAGTAATTTGCTCTATCTTGTTGTTCTTTTGCATAGCGTTCGGGATTCTTTTTATAGAAATCTTGATGGTATGCTTCTGCTTCGTAGAATGTTGAAGCGGGTAAGATTCGAGTCGCTATCGCTTTGTCGGCGTTTAAACTGTCTTGAAGTTTTTCAATATACTCCTCAGCTGATTTCTTTTGATCTTTATTGGAATAGAAGATAGCTGTTTGATATTGAGAACCTCTATCTTGAAATTGTCCACCTTCATCTAATGGATTAATAACGGAAAAGAATATTTCTAATAGTTTATGATATGAAAAAAGAGCTACATCATATTCTATTTTTACTGTTTCTAAGTGGCCAGTAGTACCGGTTTTTACTTCTTCGTATGTAGGATTCTCAGTATGTCCACCCATATAACCAGAAGTGACCTTTTCAATACCATCAAATGTGTCAAAAGGTTTAGTCATACACCAAAAACAGCCACCAGCAAAGTATGCCGTATTAATGTTCATTTGTGACATCCTTTCATTGGACCTTAGTACCATTTGTTAAAAAAACTCTTGCAATTTGAATACTTTTTCTATAACGTTAATACATATTAATTATAGTATATAGGTATGTAATTTTGAAGATATAAGGTAGGTAAATATGACACAACAGAAGGATAATAGAGAAACAGAGTATCGACGTCACACAGGCACAACATCGACACCTTCTAGGCGACGAAAGAACAAACGACTACGCAAATTACCTTTTATCATTTTAATTTTCCTCATCATTCTTATTGCACTCATTGTATATATCGTACATCAATACAATAGTGGTATGAAATATGCTAAAGAACATGCAAAAGATGTCAAGGTGCATAAATTTAATGGCGCCGTAAAAAATGATGGTAAGATTTCTGTGCTTGTACTTGGTGCGGATAAAGCACAAGGCGGGAAATCTCGTACTGACTCAATCATGGTCATGCAATATGATTATGTAAATAAAAAAATGAAAATGATGTCTGTTATGAGAGACATTTATGCAGATATTCCGGGATATGACAAATATAAGATTAACGCTGCTTACTCACTGGGTGGCCCTGAACTATTAAGAAAAACACTTAATAAAAATTTAGGTATCAATCCTGAATATTATGCAGTTGTAGATTTTACCGGATTTGAAAAAATGATTGATGAATTAGAACCTAATGGTGTTCCTATGGATGTAGAAAAGGATATGTCTGCCAATATAGGAGTATCATTGAAAAAAGGACATCATAGATTAAATGGTAAAGAGTTATTAGGTTATGCAAGATTCCGTCATGACGCAGAAGGCGATTTCGGTCGTGTTCGACGCCAGCAACAAGTAATGCAAACTTTAAAACAAGAGTTAGTGAATTTTAATACAGTTGCAAAACTGCCGAAAGTTGCAGGTATTTTGAGAGGTTATGTTAATACGGACATGCCTAATTCAGCTATTTTCCAAACTGGATTAAGTTTTGGTATTCGAGGAGATAAAGATGTTAAATCTTTAACAGTGCCTGTTAAGAATACGTATCAAGATATTAATACGAATAATGACGGAAGTGCACTGCAAATCGATAAAGAGAAGAACAAAAAAGCAATCCAAGAGTTCTTTGATGATAATAACTAAGATGATGAGAAAAATAAATAATTGATAAAAATTAATTTAATCCCTGAGACCGAAGTAGATATGATAACCTGCTTCGTGTTTCAGGGATTTTGCGTTTTATTGATCAGATTTTCTTACTCCGCCAACTGCATAGTGACTCTTTTCCATTTCTTCAATGACCACATGTATCGCTTCTTTGTTTGCTCCCGTTGTTTTCTCAACAGCATGAGTCACTTCAGTCACTAAATTTTTTAATTGTTCATCTGTACGTCCTTCTAATAATTTCACGTTGATGATAGGCATATATAACATCCTCCTTAATGAATTGAAATGTTCTTCTTTAGTATAGCATGAAAGTTATCTGAAGGTTTGCTCATAATAAAACAGAACATTTGTTCCTATTTTTATTGAATGAGAACTCACGTTCGTATATAATGGATTTTGTAAGGGAGGCGTAGTTATGTATGACTATAATCTATTAGAGGATAGAGATGTATTATGTATTGATCAGAAAAGCTTTTTTGCGAGTGTTTCGTGTATGGAAAAGGGGTTAGATCCTTTAGAAACGAAATTGGCAGTCGTAGCCGATACTAAAAGACAAGGTTCAGTGGTATTAGCAGCGACACCAAAATTGAAGGAAATTGGGATTAAAACAGGCTCAAGACTTTTTGAAATACCACATCGTAGTGATATTTATATTATTAATCCAAGTATGAGAAAATATTTGAATGTTTCTGTTGCTATTTCGAAAATTGCTTTACGTTATGTGCCACCCGAAGATTTACATCAATATAGTATTGACGAATTCTTTATGGACATTACTGATAGTTATCATAGATTTAGTTCCACGGTTTATGCATTTTGTGAAAGATTAAAAAAAGAAATATTAGAAGAGACAGGTATTCATTGTACTGTTGGGATAGGCTCCAACATGCTATTGAGCAAGGTAGCTATGGATATAGAGGCAAAGCATACCAAAGATGGAATTGCGGAGTGGCGCTATCAAGATGTACCTGAAAAGTTATGGCCAATTCAACCTTTAAGAGATTTCTGGGGAATTAATAGACGTACGGAGGCAAAGTTGAACAAAAGGGGCATATTTACGATTGGAGATTTAGCAAAATATCCATATCGCTATTTGAAACGAGATTTTGGTGTGTTAGGCGTAGATATGCATTTACATGCTAATGGTATTGATCAAAGCAAAGTAAGAGAAAAATATAAAGTTACAAACCCTTCAATATGTAAAAGTCAAATTTTAATGAGAGATTATCAATTTGAAGAATCGAAAGTAGTCATGCAAGAACTTATTGAAGATGTAGCAAGTCGTTTAAGAGCACAAAAAAAATTAGCACGTACAATTCATTTTTCCTTTGGTTATGCTGATGAAGGAGGCGTACACAAACAATATACTTTGGAAGATCCTACAAATTTAGAAAGGGATATTTTCAAGGTGGTTAATTATTTTGCCAATCGATTATGTGATAAAAATGCACTTTATAGAACGTTAAGTATATCTTTGACACAATTTGTTGATGAGCAAGATCGCCAACTTAATTTATTTATCGACGAATATGAACGCAAAAGAGATGAAAAACTTGCTAAAACAATTGACCATTTACATTTGAAGTATGGCAAAGGTATTGTTTCTAAAGCTACTTCCTATACTGAAGCTGGAACAAAGCATGGTCGATTAGGTCTCATGGCTGGACATAAAATGTAGGTGATGAATAATAGAGACATTAAAAAATCCCCTAAAAATAGTTGCAAGCAAAAAGTTCTGCAATATTTTAGGGGATAAATATTATTCAATATACGTATCGAAGTCTTTTAACGCTTCAATGCCACGTTCACGATCTTCTGGAGTTTTAAAACTAATTTGAAGAGCACCATAGATATCCTCACGCACTTCTAAAATTTTTAAGTTGCTTATAGAAATATTATGTAAACTTAAGATATGAGTAACTTGGCTAATCATACCCGCTTTATCCGGAATATCTACATATAGATCATACGCAATAGATAGAGCACCACGTTGTTTAACGGGTAGTTCGTCACGATATTGTTTTGCCTCTGCGAAAAAATCATAAATATTTTCTGCATTTTTAGAGATAATCATATTTTCGAAAGAGGTAATTTGAGATTTTAGTTCGTGGAGCAAAGACAAGATATGATTTTGATTATTTAAAGTTATATCTTTCCACATTTGAGCGTTACTACTAGCTATACGAGTAATATCTCTAAAACCACCGGCAGCTAATTTTTCTACTAAAGTATGATGACTGACATGATTAGCGCTTAAGTGAACTAAACTAGAAGCGATAATATGAGGGACGTGACTTACTATACCTGTAACATAATCATGTTCATTAGCATTAGTAGTAATAAACTTAGCTAATGTAGTTTTAAATAATTTCTTTAGATATTCAGCTGACGCTTTATTATCTTTTTCGTTAAACACCAGGATATAATATGCGTTTTCAAACAGATGTTTTTTCGAATTTAATACGCCAGATTTATGACTACCTGCCATAGGATGACCGCCGATAAGATGAATATTATTATTTAACAATATTTTTTCAAAAGCTTGGATTGTAGATTTTGTACTACCCGTATCAGTTACAATCAAATGAGGCTTAGTTTTATAATTAGGTAGTTCCTTCAGGTACTTAACGGTTTGTTCTACAGGAGTAGCATAAATAATGATATCTGCATTTTCTACGCCATACTGATAATTAGTTATTTTTTCATCGATAATTCCAATGGACAATGCTTTGTCTAATTGTGTTTCATTAGCATCATACGCTAAAAGCTTAATGTTAGAATTATAATATTTTAAGTTGCTCGCTAAACTACCACCAATAAGTCCTAGACCTACAAATAGGATTTGTTGCATCTAAAATCACCTTATTTCGAAATTTTCAGAATAGTAATATTGTATATGAGAGTGCCAATGTAATCAACATAATTAAAGAGGCTAGTACTTATTAGATTAAATAGACTATTTAGTTTAAAATATAATGTAATTTAAAGAAGGGGGTATAATGTTGACTCATGTTATGGAAACAATCAAACAATTAACCGAAATTAATAGTCCATCTGGCAATACTGAAGAGGCAATCAATTATGTGAAACATTTAGCTGAGAATCTAGGTTACCGTACAGAATTGACTAATAAAGGTGCGTTAATTATTACGGTTGATGGTCTTAATAACAGTGAGCAAAGATGTATCACAGCTCATGTAGATACACTAGGAGCAATGGTTAAAGAGATCAAAGAGAACGGTAGATTAGCATTAGATTTAATAGGCGGATTTCATTTTAACGCAATTGAAGGAGAATATTGTGAAATTCAGACACAAACAGGGCAAACGTATACTGGTACGATATGTCTTCATGAAACAAGTGTCCACGTTTATAAAGATAATCATAAAATACCAAGAAATAGTGAACACATGGAAGTACGTATTGATGAAATCACCAGTTCTGAACAAGAAACAAGAGATTTGGGTATTGAAGTAGGCGACTTTATATCATTTGATCCAAGAACGATCATTACCTCTTCAGGCTTTATAAAATCTAGACATCTAGATGATAAAGCTAGTGTTGGAATTATAATAGAATTATTGAAAAAGCTTAAAGAAGAAAATACCAAATTGCCACATACCACACAATTTTATATCTCTAACAACGAAGAAATAGGCTACGGAGCAAATGCTACGATTTCAGATAGTATTGTAGAATTTATAGCGCTTGATATGGGAGCACTTGGAGAAGGGCAGTCTTCAGATGAATATACAGTTTCAATATGTGCAAAAGACAGTTCTGGTCCATATCATAAAGCATTAAAAAATCATTTGGTTAATTTGTGTAAAATAAACGATATTCCTTATAAGATAGATATTTATCCTTACTATAGTTCTGACGCATCAGCAGCTTTAAAAGCAGGAGTCGACATACGCCATGGTTTATTTGGAGCTGGAATAGAATCTTCACACGCAATGGAAAGAACGCATATCGATTCAATAACCGCTACTCAAAATTTACTTTATGCGTATTGTTTATCGCCAATTAATAAATAAATTATATTAATTCAAGTTGACAAAATAGATTTATCTAGGTATGATACTAAATAATTAGAAATATCAGACAATTTGATTGTAAAAGTAGCTATTATATTTTGTAGAAATCAGAAAGCTAATGGTGGATGTAAATTAGCACAGTATAATAGACGAATTGGGCTTTCAAATTTAAATATCATATTTTAAAGTGAACAATAAAATTTGTTAACTAAGGTGGCACCACGGTAACGCGTCCTTACAGATGATAAGCGTTATTGTGGTGTTTTTTAATTATAAGCAAAAGGTAGTATCTAAAGAATCGGTAGTATAAGAAAGTTAGTGGTAAATGGAAACTAACACCCTCTTTAGAGAAATTGGGTTTTGTGGATAAAAGTGAATTAATAAAATGAGTGAGTTGATTGTGTTTCGAATAGTCAACTAATTAAGGTGGTACCACGCGTCAGCGTCCTTCTATTTGAGGATGCTGATTTTTTATTAAAAGGAGGATAACTATGGATATAGCTTACAGAAAATTAAATGCTCAGATTACACCAGAAGCATTAGCGCAATTAAAAACATCAAAAATTATCTTCGAGAGTACGAACCAAGATAAATTAAAGGGAAGATATTCTATTGTAGTGTTAGATGATTTTGGCTCAGTCACATTAGATAATCATCAATTAATGATAAAAACTGAATATGAAGAAAAAGAAGTGACAGAAAAACCATATGACTATTTAAAAAGCCTCGTGAACAAATATTATACAGATATTGAAGATGAACACTTGCGAGACTTACCATTTATTGCAGGGTTTATAGGAACGTGTAGTTTTGATCTTGTGAGACATGAATTTGAAAAACTACAAGAAATAAAGCTTTCAGATCATAGAGATCATGATGTGAAATTTTATTTAGTTGAAAATACTTACGTTTTTGATCACTACAAAGATGAATTATATGTGATAGCAACCAATCTATTTTCTAATAAATCAAAAGATGAATTATTTGAAGAGGTCGAAAAAAGAATTGAAGATTTAAAGCATATAAATTTAGTATATGAAAAGATTGAGTTTAACACTGAAAACAGAAAAATAAAGGTGAATATACCAGAAGATGAATTTATAGAAACGATAAAAGCTTTAAAGAAGAAAATTACTGAAGGAGATATGTTCCAAGTCGTACCTTCCAGAATTTATAGTTATGAACATCACTTTCATCATCATTTACAACAACTGACTTTTCAACTCTATCAAAAATTAAAGAGACAGAATCCTAGTCCATATATGTTTTACATTAATAAAGATATACCGATTATTGTTGGTAGTTCACCAGAAAGTTTTGTGAAAGTAAAAGATGGCTGGGTTTATACGAATCCTATAGCTGGAACTATCAAGAGAGGAAAGGACTTAGAAGAAGATGAAAAAAATAGTGAGTTATTATTGAATGATGAAAAAGAAAGAAGTGAACATAGTATGCTCGTTGATTTAGGAAGAAATGATATTCATAGAATTAGTAAAATAGGTACTTCTAAAATTACTAAATTAATGGAAATAGAAAAATATGAACATGTGATGCATATCGTGAGTGAGGTTATTGGTGAGTTAAAAGAAGGCTTATCGCCCATGAGTGTCATAGCAAGTTTATTACCTACAGGCACAGTATCTGGAGCGCCAAAATTAAGAGCTATACAAAGAATATATGAGGCCAATCCGCATAAGAGAGGGATTTACAGTGGGGGCGTTGGCTACATTAATTGTAATCACAATTTAGATTTTGCACTTGCGATTCGGACGATGTTAATTGATGAGAATCAGGTTGATATTGAAGCAGGTTGTGGCGTAGTTTATGATTCTATTCCGGAAAAGGAACTAGAAGAAACGAAATTAAAAGCAAAAAGTCTCTTGGAGGTAACTCCATGATATTAATAATAGATAATTATGATTCATTTACTTATAACCTTGTAGATATTGTAGCTAAACGAACTGAAGTAGTGGTTAAATATCCAGATGATGTTGATATTTTTAAACTTACGAATATTTCAGCTGTCATCATTTCACCTGGGCCAGGGCACCCTCTAGACAATAATTTACTCATTAAATTAATTGAATATTTCGAAAATAAACCGATTCTAGGTGTATGTTTAGGTGCGCAAGCATTAACTTGTTATTACGGCGGTGAAGTGATTCAAGGGACAAAAATTATGCATGGTAAGGTCGATAATTTAAAAATAATAAGTTCAACGCCACTATATCAAGAACTGCCTTCAAATTTTAAAATTATGCGATATCACTCGCTCATAAGCAATCCTAATCAATTTCCAAAGGAATTAGAAATCACTGGACGTACTGAAGATTGTATACAGTCATTCCAACATAGAGATAGACAGCACTATGGTATTCAATATCATCCAGAATCATTTGCTACAGAAAATGGAGAACAAATCATTAATAATTTTATAAAAATTGCAACGAGAGGAAACTGACAATGAAATTATTAGAAGAAATCAAAGAAAATAAACATTTAACAGAAGACGATATGAAAGAATTTATCAATCTGTTACTCAATCCAAAAGTGAGTAATGAAAGAAAAATTGAAATATTAACCTCCTATACTCAAAAGGAAATGCAACAAAGTGAACTTACATATTTAGTCAAACATCTCATTCATACCATGTATCCAGTTCAACCGTTTTATGAAGGCGCAATGTGTGTATGTGGAACAGGTGGTGATGGCTCGAATAGTTTTAATATTTCAACTACGGTTGCATTTATCGTTGCGAGTGCAGGCGTGCCAGTAGTTAAACATGGAAATAGAAGTGTTACGTCTCAATCAGGGAGTACAGATGTTTTACAAGAAATGGGCATTCAAACATGCAAAGTAGACGAAGTTGTTAAAGAATTAAACGCCAGAGGTCTTTCATTTATCAGCGCAACTGACTCTTATCCGATTATGAAACATCTCCAACCAGTAAGAAAAAGTATTCATACACCTACTATTTTTAATTTAGTGGGTCCCTTAATTAACCCATTTAAGCTTACTTATCAAGTGATGGGAGTATATGATGTTACTCAAATTGATAAGATTGCACAAACCATTAAAGATTTAGGTAGAAAAAAAGCAATTGTAGTTCATGGCGCAAACGGAATGGATGAAGCAACGCTATCTGGAGACAATATTATCTATGAAATTAATCAAGGTGAACCTATCAAGACATACACAATAAATGCTAAAGATTATGGTTTAGCTTTGGCTGAAAATGAAACATTAATCGGTGGTTCGCCGAAAGAGAATAAAAAAATTACAATAAATATTTTAAACGGAAATGATAAGTCGAGTAAAAGAGATGTGGTATTACTAAATGCTGCGCTCGCACTTTATGTTGCTGAAAAAGTCAACGATATTCAAAGTGGTATAAAATTAGCTCGTCATCTCATAGATAGTGGACAAGCTATGAAACAGTATTTGAAGATGGGGGTCTCATCATGACGATACTGAATGAAATAGTAGAGTATAAAAAAGAATTGTTGAATAAAGGTTACTACAAGCATAAGTTGGATGAACTTAAACAAGTAGATGTTACCAATAAAACTAAACTGATAGACGCTTTGAAGAATGATAAAAACTTATCTATTATTGCTGAAATAAAGTCTAAAAGTCCGACATTAAATCAATTACCTGAGAGAAATTTGCATACTCAAGTCAGAGAATATGAGTTATATGGAGCTAATGCCATTTCTATTTTAACCGATGAGAAGTACTTTGGAGGGAGTTTTGAACGTTTAACCGAACTTACAATAGAAACCAAATTACCTGTACTTTGCAAGGATTTTATTATAGATAAAATACAAATAGATGTAGCGAAAAAAGCTGGTGCTTCAATTATTTTATTAATTGTCAATATTCTTTCAGATACGGAATTAAAAGAGTTATATGACTATGCAACACAATTAGGTTTAGAAGTTTTAGTAGAAGTACACGATCAAGATGAGCTCAAAAAAGCATATCAACTTTCACCAGAAATCATTGGCGTCAATAATCGAGATTTAAAACGATTTGTGACCAAAGTGGAACACACAAATGAAATTTTAAAAGCTAAAAGACGTGGTTTTCATTACATTTCTGAAAGCGGGATTCATAGCATCAATGATGTTAAGACCATTTTAAACTCTGGTATAGATGGTTTACTAATTGGAGAAGCTTTAATGAAATGTGATGATTTAAGTCAATTTTTACCAAGTTTAAAACTAGAAAAGGTACGCCAATGATAGTAAAATTTTGTGGTTTTAAAAGCGATGAAGATATTGAAAAAGTGAAGGATTTGAACGTTGATGCTGTAGGTTTTATTCATTTTCCTAAAAGTAAAAGACATGTATCCATAAATCAAATCAAACATTTAACAAAGTCTATTCCGCATCGCATCGATCGTGTAGCAGTTGTAGTAAATCCCACGTTGGAATTAGTGACTGAAATCATAAATGAAACAGATATCAATACCATGCAGTTACATGGAAATGAAAGTATAAAGTTAATCAATCAAATTAAACAATTAAATTCTGAAATTAAGATAATTAAAGCATTACCAGCTGATTATCATTTAAATGAAAATATAAAAAAATACGAGAGTAATGTGGACTTATTTATTATAGACACACCCACAGAGAATTATGGTGGTACAGGGAAAGTATTTGATTGGAATATGTTAACTCATATTCGAGATACTAAGTTTTTAATTGCTGGAGGTCTGGATATCAAACACTTAAAACAACTTAATCAAATTGAACTTGGACAGATGGGTTATGACATTGCGAGTGGGATTGAAACAAATAATAAAAAAGATCTAACAAAAATGAAGGAAATTATTGAATTCTTAAAAGGGGATGAATGACATGAAAATTCAAACAGAAGTTGATGATTTAGGATTTTTTGGTGACTATGGGGGACAATATGTGCCCGAAACACTTATGCCAGCGATAATTGAGCTTAAGAAAGCCTATCATGTAGCCAAAAAAGATCAAAGCTTTCAAGAAGAACTTGATTATTATCTGAGGGAATACGTTGGAAGAGAAACACCTCTTACTTATGCAAAGTCTTATTCAGAACAATTGGGAGGGGCTAAGATTTATCTTAAACGTGAAGATTTAAATCATACCGGCGCTCACAAAATTAATAATGCATTGGGACAAGCGCTTTTAGCAAAGCGCATGGGTAAGAAAAAGTTAGTCGCTGAAACAGGCGCAGGTCAACATGGTGTTGCAAGTGCAACGGTAGCAGCATTATTCGATATGGAGCTCATTGTTTTTATGGGAAAAGAGGACATTAAACGACAACAATTGAATGTATTTAGAATGGAGCTTCTAGGAGCGAAAGTAGTTGCAGTTGAAGAAGGGCAAGGGACGTTATCAGATGCAGTCAATAAAGCTTTACAATATTGGGTGAGTCACGTAGATGATACACATTATCTATTAGGTTCAGCCTTAGGACCTGATCCATTTCCAACTATGGTAAGAGACTTTCAAAGTGTGATTGGAAATGAAATTAAAGCAAAGATACAAAATAAGGAAGAGCGTTTACCAGATGCAATTGTGGCATGCGTAGGTGGTGGTTCCAACTCTATAGGAACGTTTTATCCATTTATTAATGATAATGTTGAATTATTTGGAGTAGAAGCTGCCGGAGAAGGAGCAAATACAAAAAAGCATGCATTAGCGATAGGTAGGGGAAGACCAGGTGTACTTCACGGGTCTAAAATGTATCTTATTCAGGATGATTATGGACAAATAGAATTAGCACATTCTATATCAGCTGGTTTGGATTATCCTGGTATCGGGCCTGAACATTCATATTATCATGATATAGGACGTGTCGAATACGTGAGTGCCACAGACGAAGAAGCTATGGAAGCATTAATTCGTTTTTCAAAAGCTGAAGGAATTATTCCAGCGATTGAGAGCGCTCATGCACTGAGTTATGTTGAAAAGTTAGCGCCACAAATGAAAAGTAATGAAATAATTGTTGTGACAGTCTCTGGAAGAGGAGATAAAGATATGGAAACAATCAGAACGTATATTGAAAGTCGTGGTGAAAAGGATGCGTAAATTATTTATTCCATATATCATGGGTGATTTGAATTTTATTAAGAACCTTAAAATATTAAGTGAAGCAGGCGCAGATATAGTCGAAATAGGTGTCCCATTTTCGGATCCTGTAGCTGACGGACCAACAATTATGAATGCAGGCGCTAAAGCAATAGCAGAAGGCGTAAATGTAGATTTCATATTTAATGAATTGATCAATCATAGTCATGACATTACTTCTAAATATATTTTAATGACTTATTATAATATTATTTCTTCCTATGGAGAGAAACAATTTTTAGATAAATGTGTAGAAGCAGGTGTATTTGGATTAATTATTCCAGATTTACCTTTTGAACTTATTGAAAAATTTAAAAAAGATTTTCCAAATCATAAAGTTAAAATTATTCCTCTAATTGCTATGACAACTTCAAAGGAAAGAATGAAAGCCATTGCGAAAAAAGCAGAAGGTTTTATTTATACTGTAACTATGAATGCTACAACAGGTGAAAATGGGCAGTTCCATCCAGAATTAAAAAATAAAATTCAAATGTTAAAAGACATTGCAGACGTTCCTGTTGTTGCAGGTTTCGGTATCAGAAATGAAAAACATGTGAAAGATATAGGAGAAGTAGCCGATGGTGTTGTTATTGGTAGTGAAATTGTAAAAAGATTAGCAGAAAATGATGATGATCAATTTAAACAGTATGTAAATGGTATAAGACGCACTTTAGATGCTCTATAAAACAATAATAAAAATAGCAATATAAATTGAATAATGAAGTACGTGTCAGGGTAAATATAAATCATAATTAAATTATAAAGAGGTGAATAAGAATGAGTAAAAAAGTATTATTCGTTCTAACAAGCACTAATCAATATCCTGATGGTACTGAAACGGGTTTATGGTTAGAAGAAGCAGGCGAACCTTATGATATTCTAACTCAAGAAGGCATTGAGGTTGAGATAGCTTCTATTAAAGGCGGACATGTTAATTTAGATCCAAATTCAACTTCAGATGAATTATTAAATCAATATAGTACATTCGTATCACACTTAAATGATACACCAAGTATAGATGACATCAACGCTGATGACTACGATGCAATTTATTTACCAGGTGGTCATGGAACAGTCTTTGATTTTGCTAATAATGAAAAGCTTGCAAATATTTTAGTACACTTCAGAGATAAAGATAAAATTATTTCATCAGTTTGTCATGGACCAAGTGCTTTTGTAGGAGTTAAAGGAAGCAATGGTAAATATTTAGTAGATGGTATTCAATTAACAGCGTTTACAGATAGTGAAGAAAAAGCTATGGGATTAGAAGAAAAAGTGCCATTTTTAACTCAATCTAAATTAGAAGAACAAGGCGCAAGATTCGTAGCAAGTGATGACTTTACATCTCATTTAGAAGAAGACCGTAAATTTATTACTGGTCAAAATCCTCAATCAAGTGAAGTCATTGGTAAAGCACTCGTAAATGCATTAAAATAAAAATGAACACAAAATAATATGGACCGACACCTTGTTCAGTCCATATTATTTTTTACATAAAAGTTTCAATATTGCATTGGTTATCAATTAAGTACAATTTTTATATCAGTTAATATTTTAGTTTTGGTAATATCTATTGTATACTTGTCTAGATTAGAAATATAGTTAACATGGATAATCAAAATGATTACATATTATATGCAAGAGAACGACCTATATTCCTTAAAAGTTAAAAAGAGAGTTATAAAGATATAAATGGGAGTTATGATAATGAAGTTTACAAATTTAACAGCCAAAGAATTTGGTGACTTTACAGATCAAATGCCTTATAGCCATTTTACTCAGATGGAAGGCAATTATGAGCTCAAAGTTGCTGAAGGAACTGAATCACATCTTGTAGGGATTAAAAATAATGAGAATAAGGTAATTGCAGCCTGCTTGTTAACTGCAGTACCAGTCATGAAATTTTTCAAATATTTTTATTCTAACCGTGGTCCAGTAATTGATTATGATAATAAAGAACTTGTTCACTTCTTCTTTAATGAATTAAGTAAATACGTAAAAAAACATAACTGTCTATATCTAAGAGTCGATCCTTATCTTCCTTATCAATATTTAAACCATGATGGTGAAGTTATTGAAAATGCAGGACATGACTGGTTTTTCAATAAAATGGAAGACTTAGGATACGAACATGAAGGGTTCCACAAAGGATTTCATCCTATATTGCAAGTGAGATATCATTCTGTTTTAGATTTAAAAAATAAAACAGCAAAAGATGTTTTAAATGGAATGGATAGTTTAAGAAAACGTAACACCAAGAAAGTACAAAAAAATGGAGTCAAAGTTCGATTTCTAACTGAAGAAGAATTACCGATTTTTAGATCATTTATGGAAGATACGACAGAAACAAAAGAGTTTACTGACAGAGACGATAGCTTCTATTACAATAGATTCAAATATTTTAAAGATCGAGTATTAGTACCTTTAGCTTATATTGATTTCAATGAATATTTAGAAGAACTTAATACTGAGAGAGATGTATTAAATAAAGATTTAAACAAAGCGCTTAAAGATATTGAGAAACGACCTGAAAATAAAAAAGCGTATAACAAAAAAGAAAATCTTGAACAACAGCTAGATGCAAATCAACAGAAGATAGAGGAAGCTCAAAATTTACAGCAAGAACATGGGAATGAGCTACCTATCTCAGCTGGTTATTTCGTAATCAATCCATTTGAAGTAGTATATTATGCCGGTGGTACTTCAAATCGTTACCGTCATTTTGCAGGTAGTTATGCGATTCAATGGAAAATGATTAACTACGCTTTAGAACATGGCATTAATCGTTATAATTTTTATGGAATAAGTGGGGACTTCAGTGAAAACGCTGAAGACGTAGGAGTAATTAAGTTCAAAAAAGGCTATAACGCTGATGTTATTGAATATGTAGGTGATTTTATCAAACCAATAAATAAACCTATGTATGCAATCTACAACGCACTTAAAAAGTTAAAGAAATAGATTTTTTTAGGAAGGGAATTATCTAATTATGAAATTTACAGAGTTAACAGTAAAAGAATTTGAAAACTTTGTACAAAATCCATCATTAGAAAGCCATTATTTTCAGGTGAAGGAAAATATTGCTACGCGTGAAGCAGATGGGTTCCAAGTTGTATTATTAGGTGTGAAAGATGACGATAATAAAGTAATCGCAGCAAGTCTTTTCTCTAAAATTCCTACAATGGGAAGTTATGTATATTATTCTAACCGTGGTCCAGTCATGGATTATTCAGATTTAGGTTTGGTTGATTTTTATTTAAGAGAATTAGAAAGATACTTACATCAGCATCAATGTTTGTATGTAAAATTAGATCCTTATTGGATGTATCAATTGTATGATAAAGACATCAATCCTTTAACAGAAAAGAATGATGCCTTAGTTAACCTATTAAAATCACATGGCTATGAACATCATGGTTTCACTACAGAGTATGATGCTTCTAGTCAAGTAAGATGGATGGGTGTGCTTGATTTAGAAGGTAAAACGCCTGCTTCATTGAAAAAAGAATTTGATAGCCAACGTAAAAGAAATATAAATAAAGCGATAAACTACGGAATTAAGGTGAGATTTCTCGACAAAGATGAATTTGATATCTTCTTAGATTTATATCGTGAAACTGAAGCTAGAACTGGATTTGTTTCTAAAACAGATCAGTATTTCTATAACTTTATTAATCACTACGGTGATAAGGTTTTATTGCCATTAGCGTATATTGACTTAGATGAATACATAGAAAAAGTTCAACACACACTCAATGACAAAGAAAATCGTCGTGATGATATGATGGCTAAAGAAAACAAAAACGATAAGCAATTAAGAAAAATCGCCGAATTAGATAAACAGATTGACCATGATAAAAAAGAATTACTTAATGCAAGTGAAATTCGTCAAACTGATGGATCTATTTTAAATTTAGCTTCAGGTGTATACTTTGCTAATGCCTATGAAGTCAATTATTTCTCTGGAGGTTCTTCAGAAAAGTACAATCAGTACATGGGACCTTACGCAATGCATTGGCATATGATTAATTATTGCTTTGACAATGGCTACGATAGATATAATTTTTATGGTTTATCTGGTGACTTTACTGAAGATAGTGAAGATTATGGTGTTTATCGCTTCAAGAGAGGATTTAATGTTCAAATTGAGGAATTAATTGGAGATTTCTATAAACCAATTAATAAAGTGAAATATTGGTTATTCACGACATTAAACCGTATACGTAAAAAGATTAAAAAATAACTATATATTTATAAAGTAGAGCATATTGGGATAGAGCCAATATGCTCTTTTGCCGTTTAGAGAAGGGTTGGTAAACTCTAAATGGCTTAATGTAGGTATATTAAATCTAAGTTGTCGAAATCGTGTTGCACCCTACATAATTAATCATAGCACATGAGTAAAATGATACAATAATACTTATTGATTAATTTTTAATAATGTTTTTATAACTTAGCTTATTAAATTAGTATAATGATGTCATTGATTTATGAAATAAAAACTTAGTCATAATGTAAATGTTAACCAACACACAATACTTAAAAAATAATAAGGAATGAAACTTTAAAACGTTACATTAGCAATTTATATAATGTCATATACCTTTGTGCAGCAAAATAGGTGATTATAAAAGTATTATGTAAACCTATAGAGTGTCTACTATTTATTAAACATATAGTTAAGGGTTTCTAAGGGTTTCGACTAAATACTTGTGTTTTCTAAATTTAAATCGCAATTGGGCATCCTATAATTTTAAATGATGAATGTTGATATGTAATACTGTATCTTTAGCAAATGGAGTTGTGTATCTTTATGAAGTTTAAAGAATTAGTTTTATGTTGATTCAACACGCATGTTCATAAATGAATTAGATTAGTAAATGTGATGCAGATTAAATTACAAATCACTCAAGGATAGATATTTAAATAATGAGGATGAATAACGTTAAATATTGGAACATATTTAGCTTTGAATATTTTAGTTTACATAATATATATTATAGGAAGTTGTGCATAGTTCTATAGGGGGCTTACCTCTTTAGTATTTGCCTCATTTACATTCTCATTCTAAGCTGAGTTCTTATCATCAATTATATCCTTATTATTCTACGTTTAAATTATTTGTGTGTTTCTCACTTCAAAAATTCTTATCAGTTTCAAATACATCCTTAATCATGAACAAACATCGTATCATCATTCAACTGAAATCATTCCGTTAGTAATTTTTAGTTTCAAGACATTATCGATATGCTATACTAGATTCATTATTATCATTTTGGAGTGACACGTTCATGAATTTTATTTTCGATATTGATGGTACGATTTGCTTTGACGGTAATCATATTGACCAATCTATTAAAAATCGTCTTATGCAACTCAACGATGAAAACCATAAAGTTATATTTGCATCTGCACGTCCTATAAGAGATTTGCTACCAGTGATTCCTGAATTTGCAGATTATACTTTAATTGGTGGTAATGGCTCAATTATATCTAAAAACGGACAAATCGAAATCATATCGGAAATCAATGAACACGATATTAACCTCATTAAACAACTCATTAAACAATATGGATTGTTGTATATTATTGATGATAAATTCAATTATTCAACGAATTTAAATGCTGATAATGAAATTTATCAACGTATCGATCCTAATCGTACTGCACAGGCTTTACATATGGATGACATTAAGGATCCGATTAAAGCAATTCTTTTGAACATTAAATCTGATGACTTCGATACTATTGCTAAGATTTTGAAAACAGAATCAGACGGTATTGAGCTTATTTATCACTTTAATGAATCTTATATTGATGTGACCGCTCAAGGTATCGATAAACATACGACAATTCAATATTTAATAGGTTCAGATACAGATTATATTGCATTTGGTAACGATCATAATGATATTCACATGTTAGATAACGCTTCGCAAGGTTATTTTGTGGCTAATGCGCTGGTTGAACATCAGTCATTTTTGAAAAATCCTAATATCAAAGTCATTGATAATTCGAATGATGCAATATGTAAAGTGTTAGATAACTTTTTAGCTATCAAAGGTTAAATTAAACATGAACTATATTAAAAAGCCTCTTACAATAACTAAGGTTTGAACATTATCAAACACGTTGTAAGAGGCTTTTGCTATTTTATTCCATAGAATTGATGAGTAATTGAGAATACGGATGGCGTGATTTATCGAACAAATCCTCAATCTTAAAATCATCTACTACTTCTCCATCTTTTAACACAATCACACGTTGCGTCAGTCTTTGAATAACTGAAAGATCGTGGGAGATAACAAGTAGGGTTTTAGGATTGATGTGGTCTTCATTTATTATAATATCAATAACATTTTGCTCAGCTACAACATCTAGATTGGATGTAATTTCATCACATATCAATATATCTGGCTGAGAAATGAGTGATCTTATGATATTCAATCTTTGTAACTGACCGCCACTGACTTCTCGTGGAAATTTTTGCAACAAATGCTCTGTTAAACCAAATGATTCTAAATAGTTTAGTAACTTTGGCTTTATATCTGAAGATTTCATTTTATTATAAAATATGAGTGGTTCTTCAAGAGATTGTTGGATTGTATAATGTCTATCAAAACTTTCGAAGGCATGCTGAAATACGGGAAGTACGCGTTTTGAATTGACATTAACTTGTCCACGCGTAGGATTTAACTCTCCTAATATTAAAGAACTTAAGGTACTTTTACCTGCCCCGCTTTCACCTAATATCCCTACTTTTTCATTTTTGTCGATTTTAAAGTTTACACCGTTAAGAACAGAATGGTTTTTACTATATCCAAAATGAACATTTTCAAATTTTATGATAGTCAAAGATTTCCATCCTTTCTTAATGTGTTTTTGTATTTTAATAATTGCTTTGTATACGTATGTGTAATTTCATTTTCAGTAAGTTTATTAATTGAGCCAGATTCAACAAGGCTACCATTTCTCATAACATTAAAATAATCTCCATAATTAAGTACGTGATTCATATTGTGAGTAATCAACAATACTGTATGATGATGGTCTTTAACTATATGTTTAAGCATTTGCATAATTTGATGACCATTGACGACATCTAAAGATGCTACAGGTTCATCGGCAATGATAAGTGGAGGTTTCAACATGAGCACGCTAGCAATGTAAACACGTTCAAGTTGACCACCAGAAAGTTGAAAACTGTATTTTTTAATAATACTAGAATCATTTAAATTAACCCAAGTTAAAGCAGTGATTATGTTCTTTAATGCCTCCTCTTTAGATACATTAAAGTGTGTTCGATATATTGCAATAAGTTGTTTATCTAGACGTGAGTATTCATTAAAGCTTTGCGTATAATTCTGAGAAATATAACCAATTTGTTTACCTAAAAGATGATTCATATTAGTAGCATTTTCTCCAAAATCATACTCATCATATGTCATATTTAATCCTTCTGGTAAATATTTCAAAAGTGCCCTTGCTGTGAGACTCTTACCTGCCCCACTTTCGCCAATAATAACATTAAGTTTTCCTTGATAAATATTTAAATCAACGTTCTGGACTAACTTATAATTATTAGAATCGCTAATGTTAAGATTTTTTATTTTCAAAAGCGTCAAACTCGACACCTCTCTTCTCTAATAATCGATCTCTGACAGCGTCTCCTGTTAAGTTTAAGATTAATATCGTGATCGAGATTAATGTCGCTGGTGCAATGATCATGATTGGATGTGATGTGATAAAGTTACGTCCTGCTTGAAGCATAGCGCCCCACTCTGGAGATGGTGGTTGTGCGCCTAATCCTAAAAATGACAACGAACTAATGTAAAGAATAATTTTACCAAAATCAACAATCATAATAACTAAAATGGAAGGAAACACTTTGGGTAATAAATGTTTAAATAAAATATTAAAAGTTGATACATTAAATAATTTGGCCATCTTTATATAGGAAAGATTCATTTCTGAATTGACGATCCCTCTTGTTACCCTTGTATAATTCATCCATTTAATAACAGTAATGGCAATCACTAAATTCCATATGCTTGGATGGAAGAAACTTGCTAAAGCAATCATAATAACGAATTCAGGTATACTCAAACCGATATCTATCATTCTCATGATCATCGAATCGATCCAACCTTTTTGATAGCCTGAAAGTAAACCAAGTGGTACGCCGATTAAAACAGTAAAAAGTAAAGTCAATAAAGTAACAAATAAAGTTGTTCGTGCGCCTATGATGAGTCGACTAAATAAATCGCGACCATAGTCATCGGTTCCTAAAAAGTGATGTAAACTTATGGGCTCAAATGTTTCTGATAAATTAACTTTAAAAGCTGCATCATTACTAACAAACAGTTGAAGGGCGATAATTATAAATATATAGATACTAAACACATAGAAAATGAGATTCTTCTTTGTTAATTTAAACTTCATCATCATCACCTTCTTTTTTATAATGTCTCAGATGTGCAAAATTAAATATATTTGTCTTAGCTGATTGATTGTAACGCTGTTTAGGATCAATAAATAAAGTGGTTATATCAGCAATCGTATTAATGATTACAACGAAAAATCCTATAAAGAGTACGCAACCTTGAATGACCGGATAATCTCTAGATTTAATACTGTCGACTAAAAAGTAACCTAAACCTGGAATGTCGAATAAATTTTCAATCACGACGGTACCTCCGATTAAGCTTCCTACTGACAGACCTAATAAGGGAATAATAGGAATGAAAGTCGGTTTGAAAATATCATGAAATAAAATATAACGTTCTGACATCCCTCTTAATCGAGAAGCTTCTACAACTGGACTCCGATATTGTTCTAATAAATTAGAGCGTATAAGACGTATGTAATATGCACACATACCCACACTCATTGTAATAATCGGTAATATATACGCAGCTATTGATCCATCCTCTGATGTTGGTAATACATTTAACTTTTGGTTGAAAATAAATAACAATATTAAACCAATAAAAAATGAAGGTAAGCTCACAGATAAAGAAGTTAAAACTCGAATCATTTTGTCTAAAGTTTTGTGATAATTTATTGCGGCTATCACTCCTAAAGGTATTGAAACAAGCATAGATAAAATTAATGTTCCAAAAGTAATGATTAATGTTGGAACAATATAGTTCATGATTTCTTTAGATACTGGAGCACCTGTTTGATAACTTGTACCTAAATTTAAATGTAATAATTGACTGAACCAATGCCACCATTGACCGAGTAAAGAATGATCCAGTCCTAATTGATGTTCTGTAGCTTTGATTTGAGATTGTGAAACTTGAGAGGTATCAAGATGAAGAATTTTATTAACTGGGTTCCCTGGTGATAATTTCATTAAAATAAATGTGATTGTTGTTAAAACAAAAAGCACGATAATCATTTGCAATATTTTTGAAATGATTGTTTTAAACATCTTCGCAACATCCTTCTGTATTAAATGGATTAATTATTTATATATTAAAATTTTACATTAAATTATTTTTATCGTCATTTACCTATTATAATAGTCACATTGAAAAAATAATAGTATAAGCGATGTAGCCCTCCAATTTAACAAAAAAACTCAACGCCATCTAACTAAATAGACAGCGTTGAGTTCCAAAATATTATTTACGATGGCGCCCTCTTAACATTTTTAAATCTTCTTCATCTTCATATTTACGAATTTCTTTTTCAAGTTTATTCTTCTTACGTTCTCGTCTCCATTTACGTGTAAAGTACCATAATAAGAAACTAATGATTAAACTCATTAAAGCTAAGAAAGCAGCGTAACCTAATAACGGCTGATAAGAAATGTGTTGGAAATTAGGAATAAAGAATGCTAATAAACCTAAAACTACAAATGTAATTACTGCGGCGATCAACCATCTATGTAAAACTAATGTACAGAATACTGTTAATAAAACCATTGCTAAGATAGTAATCCATAAGTAATTAGGCATATCAAAAATTGTCATAATACTATCTCCTTGTTAGTTTATTTAATAATAATTTTATTATACTATTTATTTGAATTAAACCACTCAGTCTAGAGTAGTAACGTTCCTAAAGAATATTCAGAGATTGGGACATCATTTATTATTTCTGTCCTACTCCTATTCACATACTTAAATTAATTATTCCCTACTCTTATGTTTGCTAAACGAATACTTGCCTTCTCTAAACGCTTCAAATGTTATTCTGACTTGAGTTTTGTATAATAAAGATAATACATATCAAAGGAGTGTTCCCAATGACACAAGGTTTACCTTTAAGAAAGGATGTCCCTACTCAAGAAACATGGGATTTGAAAGACCTTTTTGAAAATGATGAAGCATTTTATCAAACTCTTAATCAAGTGTTCCAATCTTCTAAAGCGTTCAAATCTACATATCAAAATCAACTTAAAGATATTGAAACAGTTGAACGTGCGCTTAAAGATTATGAAGATATTTTAATTCAATTGGATCGTCTTTATAATTATCCCGAACTAAGAGTGAGCGTAGATGCCACTAACGAAGCAGCGCAAAAAGTAAATGCTAAATTGAATACGATGTCTGGTAAAATAGCAGGCCTACTCTCATTCGTAGATTCTGAAATCTTAGCCTTACCTGAGGACATGTTAAATCAATTACAACAACAATCGAATTATCCTCACTTCATTAAACAGTTGAAAGATAGAAAGCCGTATCAACTATCTACAGAAGTAGAACAAGTATTGGCTACTCTAACGCCAACACTTAGAAGTCCTTTTGAATTATATGGAACAACCAAAAGTTTAGACATTGACTTTGAGTCATTTGAGCATAATGGTATGACTTACCCCCTCGATTATGCCACTTTTGAAAATGAATACGAAGATAATCCAGATGCCGAATTTAGAAGAAAGAGTTTTAAAGCATTTAGCGACTCAATTCGTAAATATCAAAATACAACAGCAGCTACGTATAATATGCAAGTTCAACAAGAAAAAATCGAAGCGGATATGCGTGGATATGATTCTGTGATCGATTACTTATTACAAGACCAAGAAGTGACACGCGACATGTTTGATCGTCAAATAGACGTTATTATGAGTGATTTGGCTCCGGTAATGCAAAGATATGCTAAGTTAATTCAACGTGTCCACGGACTTGATAAAATACGATTTGAAGATTTAAAGATATCTATCGATCCTAGTTATGAACCAGATATTTCAATTGAAGAGTCTAAAAAATACATTTATGGCGCTTTAAATGTTTTGGGTGAAGATTATGTGAAAATGTTAGAATCTGCCTATGATAATCGATGGATAGATTTTGCTCAAAATAAAGGAAAAGACACAGGTGCTTATTGCGCGAGTCCTTATTTTACACATTCATATGTATTTATTTCTTGGACTGGAAAAATGGCTGAAACCTTTGTGCTTGCTCATGAGCTAGGACATGCTGGTCATTTTACTTTAGCGCAGAAACATCAAAATTTATTAGAATCAGAAGCATCTATGTACTTTGTCGAAGCGCCATCCACGATGAATGAAATGTTAATGGCAAATTATTTATTCAATAGTAGTGATGATCCTAAATTTAAACGTTGGGTCATTGGTTCTATACTTTCTAGAACGTATTATCATAATATGGTAACTCACTTGTTAGAAGCGGCATATCAACGTGAAGTTTACAGATTAGTAGATGAAGGAGAGTCACTCACTGCCCCACTACTTAATAAGATTATGTTAGACGTTTATGAAAGATTCTTTGGCAATGCAGTTGAGATGACAGATGGTGTTGAACTCACTTGGATGCGTCAACCTCATTATTATATGGGATTGTACTCATATACTTACTCTGCAGGTTTAACAATTGGTACTGTGGTTTCTCAGAAGATTAAAAATGAGGGACAACCAGCTGTAGACCAATGGTTAGAAACACTTAAAGCTGGCGGAAGTAAATCACCAGTTGAATTAGCGCAAATAGCAGGTGTTGATATAACAACGGAAGTACCATTAAAAGCGACGATTAAATATATTTCAGAATTAGTCGAAGAACTAGAAATTCTTACAGATCAAATTGAAGCAGGCTAATTAAAAATTTTTTCCAATCAAAAATCGCCCTCATAGACTTAAAGCCTATGGGGGCGATAATTTGTTATTAATCAAATGTATCGAAATGTTCACCTGTTAAATAGTAATAAACGCTTTCGGCAATATTACTAATATGGTCTCCAATACGTTCTAAATGTCGAGCAGCTAAATGTGCCTGACCAGCAACAAATGGATCATTATCAATTAAATAAGTTGTGTTAACAATATTGATGTATAAGTCATCAATATCTTTATCTCTTTCGATAATTTCTTTAATTAGCGTTAAATCCTCTGTTTTGACAGCGGTATTGAGATCTTCCAACATGAGCATTGCTAATTTACCCATCGTTTTTAAACGTGTAAATACATAGTCATCGTTAATTTTAACCCTTAGACGAATGTGCGCGATACTCGCAGCATTATCTCCCATTCTTTCAAAGTCTGTTGAAATTTTTAATGCAGCCATCATCATACGTAAATCCGTAGCAATAGGTTGCTGTTTGGTAATTAACATAATCACTTTTTCATTTATTTCATAATCTAATTGATTAATCTCTCTATCCTTTTCAATGGTTTCTCTAGCGAATGTTCTCTTTTCCTCACTTAACGACACTAATGCATTTTTAATATTAAAATAAACACGAAGGCCAAGACGACGTAAATCTTTAATTAACTCATCTAGCTGACCTTCGTATTTATGTCTAATGATTGCCATATATTATCCGAAACGTCCTGAAATATAATCTTCTGTTTGTTTATCAGAAGGATTAGAGAAGATTTTATCAGTGTCGTCGTATTCGTTCACATAACCATTAAGGAAGAAAGCAGTTTTATCAGATACACGTGCAGCTTGTTGCATGTTGTGTGTAACCATAATAATTGAATAATTTTCTTTTAATTCTTGTACTAATTCTTCAACTCTTAGTGTTGAAATTGGATCGAGTGCTGATGTAGGCTCATCCATTAAAATAACATCCGGTTCGATTGCTAAACATCTTGCAATACAAACACGTTGTTGTTGCCCCCCTGATAAGCCATATGCATTTGTGTGTAATCTATCTTTTAATTCATCCCAAATTGCCGCGCCACGTAATGATTTTTCTACGATTTCATCTAAAACTTTTTTGTTTTTAATGCCATGAGTTTTAGGACCATAAGTGATATTATCATAAATTGATTTAGGGAATGGGTTTGGTTGTTGGAAGACCATTCCTACGTTAGTTCTTAACTTTTCTTTAGAGTATTTCGGATCAAAGATATTTTGATCTCGATATAAAATTTTTCCTGCAGTTTTAACTGAAGGTACGAGTTCAACCATACGATTGAGTGCTTTGATATATGTTGATTTACCACAACCTGATGGTCCGATAATCGCTGTAACATTGTTTTCTAAGATATCTAAATTAATATTTTGTAATGCGTGATTTTCACCATACCATAAATCTAGATTTTGTGTTGAATAAACAATATTCTTTTGACTATCTGGTGTTGTATCTTTTCTATCATTTTCAGTAGTCACGATAGTAGAGACTGAACCATTCGTTTTGTCAGTTTGTTCACTTAATTTATTTTTTTCTGCGACTTGTGAATTAGCCATAATTAAAAACTCCTTCTATATAGAGGAAAAGTTGTAAAGAAACAAATCTTTTCCTCGTTGAAATAACAATTTTCCCAATAAGCTATATTAATATTTTTTACTGAATTTATTTCTTAAAAGAATCGCAATTGCATTCATTGCTAATAAGATAACAAGTAATACGATAATTCCTGCTGATGCCACATTTTGGAATTCAGCTTGAGGCATTTTAGCCCAAGTATAAATTTGAGTTGGTAAAGCAGAGAATTGATCTAATAGTCCACTTGGTGTAGCTAATAGAATTGTAGGAATACCAATAACTACAAGTGGTGCCGTTTCACCTAATGCACGAGATAAAGATAAAATGAAACCAGTTAAGATACCAGGTAGTGCTGCTGGTAAAACAACCTTTCTGATGGTTTGCCATTTATTGGCACCTAAACCAAATGAAGCTTCTCTTACAGAACCGGGTACAGCTCTAATTGCTTCTTGGCTTGAAACAATAATTACTGGAAGAATAAGTAATGACATTGTTAATGCAGCTGCTAAAACACTGTTTCCCATTCCAGCTGCTCCAACGAAAAGTGTGTAACCTAAAAGACCAAATACGATTGAAGGCACACCGGCTAAGTTTGAAATACTTATTTTTACTATGCTTGTAAAAATATTGTCCTTTGCATATTCCTCTAAATAAATAGCTGTGCCAATACCTAAAATAATAGTGATTGGAATGATACTAACAATTAACCAGATTGAACCAATGACTGCCCCTTTAACACCAGCATCTGCAGGTGTTGAAGAAGAGAAATTAGTAAAGAATTCAGGTGTTAAATGGCCGGCTCCTTTGATGATGGTTTGTGCTAATAATGCTACTAACACAACAAGACCGATTAACGTACAGAGGAAGAATAACCATTTGTTAACTTTATTCTTAGTATCTCGAGTAGAAATATTTTTGTCGACTTTGTTTTTGTCGATTAACGTTTTATTATTAGAATTTGTTGTCGCTGTCATATTAATACTCCTCTCTGAAGCGTTTTGAAATCCATTGTGAAAGTAGGTTCATAAGTAAAGTAAAGATGAATAAAGTGAAACCTACTGCATAGATACTGTAGTAGATATCAGAACCAAATGGTGCATCACCAGTTGCGACTTCTACAATGTATCCAGTCATGGTTTGAATTGAACTTGTTAAGCTTAGAGATGAAGTTGGCGAACTACCAGCCGCTAGTGAAACGATCATTGTTTCACCAATTGCTCTTGAAATCCCTAATACGATTGATGCAACAACTCCTGAAGTGGCTGCAGGTAAAACAACTTTAGTAGCAACTTCAAATTTAGTTGCACCTAAGCCGTAAGCACCCTCACGTATTTTATTTGGCACTGAAGACATTGCATCTTCACTCATACTTGTAATAACTGGAACAATCATAATACCAACAACGATTCCAGGACTGATAGAGTTAAACTCACCTAATATAGGTATAAAACTTCTTAAAAGCGGTGTTACAAATGTAAGGGCGAAGAAACCGAATACAATTGTAGGAATACCTGCTAAAATTTCCAAAATTGGTTTAATAATTCTACGTGCTTTATCGCTTGCATATTCATTAAGGTAAATAGCTGCACCTAAACCAATAGGAACAGAAACGATAGTGGCAATGATTGTAATTTTTAAGGTACCAATGATTAAAGCCCAAATACCATATTCTGGTGAAGAACCTGTAGGATTCCATGTACCAGATAAAAAGAATTTAGAAAATGGTACGCGTGTAAAGAAAGTAATCGTCTCAGTTAACAAAGTGAATAAAATAGCAATTGTCGTTAAGATTGAAATAGCTGAAATAATACCTAGAATAATTGGAACGATTTTATCGCTTGCTCCACCCTTTTTAGCATTATTCTTAGCTATCATTTCTCTAACATTCGTTTGTGAAGCCATGTAAAACCCTCTTTCTTAATCTCCCAAAATAATTTAAAAAAAGATTGGGAATTGCTAAAGGGAATTGTTGAGTACTAATTAAATTACCATTTAGTAATGACTCAATTCTCTTCCCTGAAGCTGAATAGTACAGACAAAGCGGTTGATTAACCGCTTTGTCAAATACCTTCACAAATTCCCAACCCTTTAAAATTCGTACGTTATTTATTATTTTTTTCGTCAGATTTTTTGTCATCTGATTTTTTATCAGATTTCTTATCTGATTTTTTGTGTTTGTCTACGAATTTATTTAATTCTTTTAACTCAGATTTGTAAGTTTTCTTAGGTGAAGCTACATAACCAGCATCTTCAGCTGATTTACCTTCATCTTTAAGAACGAATTTCATAAATTCTGACATTACTTTGTTATCTTTTAATGATTTATCTTTAACGTAGATGAATAATGGTCTACTTAAAGCGTATGAACCATTTTTGATTGTTTTCTTAGTTGGTTCAGTTAATTTGCCGTTATCGTCTTTGATTTTAACTTCTTTTAATTTATCTTTATTTTGTTCGTAGAAGTTATAACCGAAGTAACCGATACCTTCTTTGTTTTTAGTTACTGAAGAAACGATAGCGTTTGTATCAGCATTTTTCTCAGCTTTGATATCTTGTTTGTCCATTACTTCCTCTTCGAAGAAGTCGTAAGTACCATGACTTGAGTTAGGTGATACGGCATTGATTTTTTTGTCTGGCCATTTAGAGTTAACATCTTTCCATGTTTTAGCTTTACCAGAGTAAATTTCTTTTAATTGAGATTTAGTTAATTCTTTAACAAAGTCGTTATCTTTGTTAACTGCAATTGTTACACCATCTTGTGCAATTTTGAATTCGTGGTATTTAATACCTTTATCTTCTAATTTTTTCTTTTCTTCATCTTTAATAGGTCTTGAAGCGTCTGAGAAATCAGTTTCGCCAGCAATGAATTTTTGGAATCCAGCACCTGTACCAGCTTGGCCAGAAGAAATTTTAGCGTCTTTATGATCTTTAGCCCATTTTTCGTTTAATTTTTCAACGATTGGAGCTACTGTTGATGAACCTTCACCTTTTGCAGAACCTTTAAGATCGCTTCCACTTCCAGAACCTCCATTATTACCGCCACAAGCGCCTAGTAAGAACGAAGCTCCTAATACAGTAGTACCGACTAATTGCCACTTTTTCATTGATACATCCTCCTAATATAAATAACCCTAATGTTATATGTATTTCTTACAGTTTTTATGATACATACCTTTTGTTAATTAAAAATAGAGTAATTGTAAATCTTTTGTTAAGAATGTTTAAAGGTTGATATGACGTGTTTTATAGAGATATAGATGGAGTTTATATTTATGGGATTTAGTTGAAAAGGAACCACCAAATATGGCTATCGTGAGCTAATGAATTTGGAGTGGAGTTAGTTAAATAAAATACTAGTAATAAAGGAGAGGATTATACAAAAATTTGGGAAATTGAAAACTATGTCGAGTTAGAAAAAACGCATCACAAGACATTAATCCTGCAATGCGTTTTGGCAATTAGTCTAAACTAAAATAAGGTGTTTAAAATTTATAATTATTAATTTTTGAGAACCTTCTTTTAAATAAACAGTACTAACTATCATTTTCCTTTAATTTTTCCCATTGTGCCTTCAATTTTAGTTTGACCGTAGAGAATAGAATTTTGAAATAATATTATAAAGAAAAATACGATAATACCAAAGATGTATAAATAGTTGGACATCTTTGAAAATAAAAATTCATATAGAAGAAGTAAAAATAATAAGGATTATTTTTCACTCTTTGTTTTGTGAACAAAATCTTGTTTATATAACTTAGCTCATTCAATTTATTTCAGATATCTTTCCGTAAATCTTTATTTTTCCATATAGTCTAATATTCTGAAATAAAATAAGTAACAAAAATATAATCATTGTTAGTATGAAAAATATATTAGAATTTTCCATAGAATAAAATGCAATTAAAGACATCAAATATAGAAAAGAAAGTATCAAATAAAGTACCGTATTCTTAATAACGATTTTAAAATTAGGTAAAATGTATGCAAGTTTTACATTAGTTCCATTTCTTAAGGCTAAAACATCACGTTTTCTTTTGTCGAAAATAAATTTCGTTAATATTAAAGCAAAATTTGTTAGTAGAATTATCAATAAGTTGAAAATTCTACTTGATGGAAAGTTTCCATAATCAAATAAAGGTCTTAATAAAACTCCTAAAATAACAGTTATACCAACACTTAAGCTTAATAAAGCGTCATTTAATTTATCTTCATTTTTAGTTATACTTTTTTCATTATTTATATCATTTAATGATACTTCTATTAATTTATGAGGAGTAAAGTAATTTAGCAGTGGGAAAATGTACGACAATTTATTAGAATTGAGATCTATAACATAGTTTTTCCCCTCATATTTAATTAATTTATATTTACTGTTACCTTTTATGCTTATAATTTCTATTTGTCTTTTTAATTTTTTGTCCATAATGAATTCCCTACTATCGTTTCCATTTAATTTCCCCCATCTTGCCGTGGATTTCAACATACGAGTAAAGCATGTTGTTTTGAAATAAAATAATAAAAAATAAAAATGCTATTAAGAAAATAAAACTAAAGTTTGAAATAGTCATAAATAAGAACGCATAAATTATAGCTAGTAAAAAAATAGAGAAAGATATACTAATTAAAATATTTGCTAGTAAAATAGAAAAATGAGGCCATACATATGCACTTCGTTGAGCATTTTCTATTGAAATATCAATTTTTCTTTCATCTTTTTTATTGATGACAATTTTAAATATTAATAAAGGTACGATAACTAGCAATACTATTACTAAATTTAAGATAAAGTTAGTTGAAAAATCCATATAATCACCTATAGATTTAGTTAATATTCCGATTAATGAGCCAATCCCAGCAGTCCACCCTATCAGTGAATCATTTTTATCTTTTTCTTCCTTTGAAATGTTCGCAGTTTTTATATCTTTTAGTTCCCGTTCGTTAATTTCTTTTAGTGGGTGAGGCGTTATGTAATTGATTAATGGCAAGATAAATGATAGTTTATTACGATTTAAGTTTATTATATAGTGTTTTCCGTTATTGTGTATCAATCTGTATTTGTTGTTCTTTTTAAGAGATTCAATTGTTATAGAATTGATTGTTTTTCTCCCCTTTTATATCTATGTTTAATACAACCCCAATATTATCTTTCAAATAAGTTAACTTAAGAAAAATAAAATTGAGTTAACTATAATCCATACTGCTATCGGTTCAATTTGATTTCCCCTATCTTTCCATCAATTGTCGTTTGCGCATATAAAATAACATTTTGAAATAGGATAAAAGTTAGAAATATCATTATTCCCAAAACAAATATTATATTTGTTTGTTTTAACCACAGAAATCCATATGTTGTAGCAATGAAAATAAATGTAATAGGTAAGTTATAAATGATATTTTGAAATAAAACTTTAGAATTTGGCAGTATAAATGCTTTGCTTTCAGCATAACTTAATTCTATACCTAACTTAGTTTTCTTTTTTCTATCAACGATACTTTTTATTAAGACAATTGGAATAATTGCGATTAATACAAACATAATATTAATTAAAATATTTGTAGAAAAGTTCAAGTAATCAATTAATGACCTTGTTAAAGTTGCAATTAAAACAGCTACCCCAGCCCCTAAGATATTTAATGAGTCACGTTTATTTTTCTCATTTTTAGAAATAAATGCTGTCCTTATATCTTTCAACTCATTTTTATTAACTTCTATAAGTGGTTGACGTGTAATATAATTCAACAACGGAAATATGTAGAATATTTTATTTCTATTGAGATTTATAATGTAATATGAATTATCAAAATTTATAATTTTGTATTTACTATTTTTCTCTATTGTCTCTATAGTAATTTTATTAATACATGTATCCTCCTCTCCCCTTATTAAAATTTATTATCTTAAAATGATGATGACACTGTTTTTCGGATTGGTTAAAAAATTTTAAACATCCTCAAGTTCTTTTGCTAAGTACTTTGTATTATTGTAAAAATACTAGTCGCTCTCCCTAAATTACTTTACTTAGTTGTTATTTATCTTGATTTTATTGAAACCTGTAAAACGTATATATAATATTTTATATAAATATTGTACCAATCATTATACGTGATACCTAGTTTTTTATAATGATTTATAAATTGATTTTTAGTAGAAATTGTAAGTATAAAAGATGGAAATAATAAAGGGACTTTACTTAATAAATAAAAATACTTATTCCCTACGTGCTGTAAGAAATAAGTATTAACCCAATATGCTATTCTTCTACTCTACTCCAACCTTTTTTAGTAAGAGTAATTTTGCCTGTTTCGATATTGATGATTTTCTTCTTATATAAATGACCAATGGCACGTTTAAATGAGCCTTTACTCATATTGAATACTTCTTTAATAGCTTCAGGACTTGATTTATCCCAAAATGGCAACTCGCCATCATATTCAACTAGTAAATCGAAAATAATTTGTCCATCATCATCGAGACGTTCATGAGCTAGTGGTAAGAATGAACCATTTAATTCGCCTTTATCATTATGACCGATGATGCGCACCTCAACTTTTTCACCTAAACGAGGCTCTTCTTTACGTTCAGATTCATGTACAAAGATTTTGTAACCATCTTTGCTCAATAAGAAACTTCCTACTCTTAATAAGCGATATGATCGTGCTTCTATCATTTCGTTTTGTTTACTCTCATCCATGACTGGTGTAAACATTCCTTCTACAATTGTTTCACTCGCAAGACGACCAAACATTTGATTATTACTGTCTATTCTTAATGTAACAAGTAAGTAATCTCCGGCTTGTGGCCATAATTCTTTTAATTTTGGTAAGTCTTCCCATGGAACTAATACTTCACGTGGTAAGCCTACATCGATATGTGCACCGTCACGATCTGTTTTTAATACTTTTGCGAAATCGTATTTATCCTTCGTTATGTCAGGCATATTTTGTGTAGCAAAAAGTTCGCCCGAACGGTTAGGATAAACGAAGAAGCTATATTCTTCCCCTATTTCGAATTCATCTTCTTCTGCTATCTCTGACTGATTTAATTTTACTTGTTCGCCGTTTGGTCCTTTTAATAAATAAGTAGAACCTTGCAATCCTTCTACTTCTAGAAATTCTATTGAACCTACGATATCTTTATCTAATGCCATTCTGTTCTCCTTATAATCATGTGATTTTTAAATTTCATTCATGTTTCTTCTATATAAATAGTTCTTTTCAAACTAAAATAAATGATTCGATACGATAAAATTCCTTTCAATTATAACATGAGTCACGCATTCTATCATTACTATGGCAACGAGGTCGAAACTCCTACTATTATATGATATAATTTCTCCGTTAGAATAACGATAAAGGAGCAAATGCATGTTACAAGTAACTGATGTAAGTTTACGTTTTGGTGATCGTAAACTATTTGAAGATGTAAATATTAAATTTACTGAAGGTAATTGTTATGGCTTAATTGGTGCAAACGGTGCAGGTAAATCAACGTTTCTAAAGATTCTATCTGGTGAAATTGATTCACAAACAGGTCATGTTTCATTAGGAAAAGATGAACGTCTAGCTGTATTAAAACAAGATCACTTTGCATACGAAGATGAGCGCGTATTAGATGTCGTGATTAAAGGACATGAGCGTTTATATGAAGTAATGAAAGAAAAAGATGAGATTTACATGAAGCCAGATTTCAGCGACGAAGATGGTATTCGCGCAGCTGAACTTGAAGGTGAATTCGCAGAAATGAATGGCTGGAATGCGGAAGCTGACGCAGCGAACCTATTATCTGGTTTAGGTATTCAAGCGGATTTACATGACAAGAAAATGTCTGAGCTTGAAAACAATCAAAAAGTGAAAGTATTATTAGCTCAAAGTTTATTTGGAGATCCTGACGTACTTCTACTTGACGAGCCTACAAACGGTCTAGATATCCCTGCTATTAGTTGGTTAGAAGATTTCTTAATTAATTTTGAAAATACGGTCATCGTCGTATCTCACGACCGTCACTTCTTAAACAACGTATGTACACACATTGCCGATTTAGACTTTGGAAAAATTAAAGTCTATGTAGGTAACTATGATTTCTGGTATCAATCAAGCCAATTAGCTCAAAAAATGGCTCAAGAACAAAACAAGAAAAAAGAAGAAAAAATTAAAGAGTTACAAGACTTTATTGCTCGTTTCTCAGCGAATGCTTCTAAATCTAAACAAGCGACAAGTCGTAAAAAACAACTAGACAAAATTGAATTGGATGATATCCAACCATCTTCAAGAAGATATCCATATGTTAAATTTACTCCTGAACGTGAAATAGGAAATGATTTATTAACAGTTGAAAATCTCTCTAAAACAATTGATGGTGAAAAAGTATTAGATAACATTTCATTCACAATGAATCCGAATGATAAAGCCATCTTAATTGGTGATAGCGAAATTGCTAAAACAACTTTACTTAAGATCTTAGCTGGTGAAATGGAACCTGATGAAGGTACATTCAAATGGGGTGTCACAACATCGCTCAGCTACTTCCCTAAAGATAACTCTGAATTCTTTGATGGTGTAGACATGAATTTAGTAGATTGGTTACGTCAATATGCACCTGAAGACGAACAAACTGAAACATTCTTACGTGGATTCTTAGGACGTATGTTATTTAGCGGCGAAGAAGTTAAGAAAAAAGCAAGCGTCTTATCCGGTGGTGAAAAAGTTCGCTGTATGTTAAGTAAAATGATGTTATCAAGTGCGAATGTTTTATTACTTGATGAGCCAACAAACCATTTAGACTTAGAAAGTATTACTGCAGTAAACGATGGTTTAAAATCATTTAAAGGTTCTATCATTTTCACTTCTTATGACTTCGAATTTATTAATACAATCGCAAATCGCGTGATTGATTTAAATCAACAAGGTGGTTTATCTAAAGAAGTCCCTTACGAAGAATATTTACAAGAAATTGGCGTTTTACAAAATAATTAATGAAGCAATGTTACCTCTTGAGAGTCAAAAGATTCTCGAGAGGTTTTTGTATTACCTTATGTTTTACTGGACTGCATTTCTTTAATAAACGATTTTACTCTCTTTTGCCAAACTTCTTTCACACCACCCCTTGCTGATTAAAAACTAAAACTATTAAATGCTACTACTTATAAAAATATTTCTTAAAATTAAATCACATATGAAGTGAACTCACCCCGAAAATTTTCAGTATATTTCAAAAAATCTAACATATTGGTTTACAGAGATATGTACTCTATGTATAATAAACACATATCAATTGAATAAGATTTTGATGAGGCGCATCAATCATGAGTAAAATTTAGAATTTTGCCTGCTAGCAACTAATTTTGAAAGGGTGCGATGCCGAAACAATTCATAATAGCAGTTATGAGTCGTTGGACTTTTTGGTTAAGAGCTAAAAGTTTGTCATTATTATTAAATAATGGAGTGCATCACTTGTACATAAATGTAGAGCAAGTTCGCGCATTCCGAACTTGCTCTTTTTTTACATCGTGTGTGCCTTCCTTATTAAACAGGAGGACTAAAATTGAACAGAAGTGTTTTGAAATTTGGCGGTTCTTCCGTCAGCGATTTTACAAAAATAAAAAATATTGCTGAAATGCTTAAAACACGTGTAGACAAAGGAGAAGAATTAATCGTTGTGGTCAGTGCAATGGGCAAAACGACTGATCAATTAATGGAAAATGTGTCTTCATTGACTTCCACACCTAAAGATCAAGAACTTGCGCTTTTACTTACCACTGGCGAACAACAAACCGTCTCCTACCTTTCAATGGTACTCAATGACATTGGTGTAAGTGCTAAAGCAATGACAGGATATCAAGCAGGAATTAAAACGATTGGCCATCATTTAAAAAGTAAAATTGCCGAGATTGATCCAGAAACATTTAATCAAGCATTTGAAAAACATGATGTACTTGTGGTTGCAGGATTCCAAGGCATTAACGATGAATTCGAATTAACTACACTAGGTCGTGGAGGTTCAGATACAACCGCAGTAGCCTTAGCAGCAAGTAACCAAACGCCTTGTGAAATCTATACAGATGTTGATGGTGTTTATGCGACGGATCCTAGAATATTAAGTCATGCGAAGCGTTTAGAATATGTTTCATATGAAGAAATGATGGAAATGAGCGCGCTTGGTGCAGGCGTACTAGAAACGCGAAGCGTTGAGCTTGCTAAGAACTATGATATCCCGCTTTATTTAGGAAGAACATTATCAAATTTGAAAGGAACATGGATTATGTCTAGAACAGATTTATTAGAGAAAAAAGCCGTCACAGGGGTAGCTTTAGATACACACATGATGCACGTAACGATTAGTTATCCCCTTCCAGATAATCGCTTACTCACTCAATTATTTACAGAATTAGAAGAAGGTTCAGTCAATGTCGATATGATTTCTCAAATCGTGAATCTTGAAGGATTACAGCTATCATTTTCAATTAAAGATAGTGACGTTCATCAAATTTCTTCAATTCTTGAAAATTTATCAGAACAATTTGACGCGTTAGATTATAAAATCAATGAAGAATACGTTAAGATTTCACTCATCGGTTCAGGTATGAGAGATATGTCAGGTGTAGCTTCTAAAGCATTTATGACTCTCATTAATTCGAAGATACCATTCTATCAAACGACTACCTCAGAAATTAGTATCTCGTATGTGATTGATGCTGAAAATGGTCAAAGAGCAGTCGAAGAATTATACAAAGCCTTTGATATCTAAAGTTGATATAATATATTTATTAAGAATTTTCTTAAAATTACCAATATTACAAATGGAGTGACTTTATTATGACAAGATTAGCAGTAGCCGGAGCAACAGGTTTAGTAGGAACAAAAATGTTAGAAACATTGGACCGTAAAAATATTCCTTTCGATGAGCTTGTACTCTTCTCATCAGCACGCTCAGCTGGAAAGAAAGTTGAATTCCAAGGTCAAACATATACCGTTCAAGAATTAACAGATGAAGCAGCAAGTGAACATTTCGACTACGTGTTAATGAGTGCAGGTGGTGGTACAAGTGAACATTTTGCCCCACTCTTCGAACAAGCGGGTGCCATAGTTATTGATAACTCAAGCCAATGGCGTATGACTGAAGATGTAGACCTAGTTGTTCCAGAAGTGAATGAACCTAAATTCACACGTGGAATTATTGCAAACCCTAACTGTTCAACTATTCAATCAGTAGTACCTCTTAAAATTTTAAAAGATGCTTATGGATTGAAACGCGTGGCTTATACGACTTATCAAGCGGTTTCAGGCTCAGGTATCAAGGGTAAAAGAGATTTATCTGAGGGCGCTAATGGTAAAGAACCGGAGGCATACCCTCACCCGATTTATAATAATGTTTTACCTCACATCGATGTTTTTCTTGAAAATGGTTATACCAAAGAAGAACAAAAAATGATTGATGAAACAAGAAAAATTTTAAACGATAAAGATTTGAAAGTGACTGCAACTTGTGTACGTGTACCAGTTCAAGACAGTCATAGTATTGAAATTGACGTGACATTAGATAAAGACGCGACGGTCAAAGATATTCAACGTTTATTTGAACAAGATGACAGAGTTGTACTTGTAGACAATCCTGAGAAAAATGAATATCCATTAGCAATTCACTCTACAGGTAAAGATGAAGTCTTTGTAGGTCGAATCCGTCGCGATGATTCATTAGATAATACATTCCATGTATGGTGTACATCTGACAATCTCCTTAAAGGAGCAGCATTAAACGCAGTACAAGTATTAGAACAAGTTTTAACTTTGAAAGGAGCTCGATAATATGACACACATGTTTGAAGGCGTTGGTGTAGCTCTTGCTACTCCTTTTACAAATAATGAAGTTGATTACGACGCATTAGAAAGACATGTACAATTTTTATTAGAAAATCAAACTCAAGCGATTATAGTGAATGGTACAACAGCAGAAAGCCCTACTCTTACTGATGAAGAGAAAGAACAAGTACTTGAAACAGTAGTGAAATTAGTAAATCATAAAGTTCCTATTATTGCAGGAACTGGTACGAATAATACTCAGAAATCTATTCAAGCATCGAAACGTGCAAAAGATATAGGCGCAGATGCAGTTATGCTGATTACACCTTATTATAATAAAACGAATCAACGTGGTTTAATTAAACATTTTGAAACGATAGCAAATGAAGTGAAATTACCGGTCGTCTTATATAATGTGCCTTCTCGTACAAATATGACAATCGAACCTGAAACTGTAGAAACCCTTAGTCACAACGAATATATTGTAGCGCTTAAAGATGCGACAAATGATTTTGATTATATGGAAGAAGTTAAACAACGTATTAATCAAGACGAATTCGCATTATATAGTGGTAATGATGACAATGTCGTTGAATTCTATCAACGCGGTGGTAAAGGTGTTATATCAGTTATCGCAAATGTTATTCCACAAGAATTCCAACATTTATATGATGCTAAACAAAGTGGAGAGGATATTTCAACACAGTTTGAACCTATTAGAAAATTATTAGATTCACTATCAGTAGACGTCAATCCTATTCCAATTAAAGCCCTTACTGCACACTTAGGATTTGGTAATTATGAATTAAGATTACCGCTTATTCCTTTAGAAAATGCAGAGCGCAAAGTATTAGAGCAAGCTTATGATCAGTTTAAAGCAGGTGAACAATCATGAAGATACTACTTATAGGCTATGGTGCTATGAATCAACGTGTTGCAAGATTAGCTGAAGAAAAAGGTCATGAAATCGTTGGTGTTATAGATCGAACTCCTAAAGCATCGACACCGTACACACATTACAACAGTATTGCAGAAGCTGAAGCACATGCGGATGTTGCAATTGACTTCTCTAATCCGGAATTACTATTTCCATTATTAAATGATACATTTCATTTACCTTTGGTGATTGCTACGACTGGTGAGAAGGATACGTTAATTACTAAATTGGAAAAGTTAAGTCAAAATATGCCTATTTTCTTTAGTGCGAATATGAGTTATGGCATTCACGCCCTTACTAAAATCTTAGAAACGGCTGTTCCCTTACTTCAAGATTTTGATATCGAATTAACTGAAGCACATCATAATAAAAAAGTCGATGCCCCAAGTGGCACACTAGTCAAATTATATGATGTTATCAAGGAACTCAGAGCGCAAAGCACTCCAGTATATGACCGACATGATAAAACTGAGAAACGTTCAAAAGATGAAATAGGTATACACGCAGTTCGAGGCGGTACTATCGTTGGCGAGCATGATATTTTATTTGCTGGTACTGATGAAACGATTACCATTTCACATAAAGCGCAATCGAAAGATATTTTCGCAAATGGAGCTATAGGCGCTGCTGAAAAGTTAATCCACAAAGAAAATGGTTATTACACTTTCGATAATTTATAAACGTTAAACAAAGGAGAATATAAACTATGGTACAACATTTAACTGCACAGGAAATTATTCAATATATCAGTGATGCTAAGAAAACAACGCCATTAAAAGTATATGTCAATGGTCGTTTTGATGATGTCACATTCCCTGAATCATTTAAAGTCTTTGGTTCAGCAGATTCTAAAGTTATCTTTTGTGAAGCGGATGATTGGAAACCGTTCTATGAACAAAATCAAACTCGCATTGAAGATGTAGAAATTGAAATGGATCGACGTAATTCAGCAATTCCACTTAAAGATTTAACTCATACTAATGCACGTATTGAACCAGGTGCATTTATACGTGAACAAGCAATCATTGAAGATGGTGCTGTTGTAATGATGGGTGCAACGATTAATATTGGTGCAGTTGTTGGTGAAGGCACAATGGTAGACATGAATGCGACATTAGGCGGTCGTGCCACAACAGGTAAAAATGTTCACGTGGGTGCTGGTGCCGTACTAGCTGGTGTTATTGAACCACCAAGCGCTGATCCAGTGGTCATTGAAGATAATGTATTAATTGGTGCCAATGCAGTTATTCTTGAAGGTGTACGTGTGGGCGAAGGTGCTATTGTGGCAGCTGGTGCAATCGTAACTCAAGATGTCCCTGCTGGTGCTGTAGTTGCTGGAACGCCTGCTAAGGTGATTAAACAAACGTCTGAAGTTGAAGACTCTAAACGTGAAATTGTCTCTGCTTTAAGAAAGTTAAATGATTAATAAGTAGTTATGTGTTAGTCATTTTCCAATAAATGAATGTTAAAGGTTGAAGCAAATGATACTATCGAACGCTGATGTTGGGTTCTATTCATTTGTTTCACCTTTTTATTATAAAATGAAGCACCCCCTCTAGTTATAAATACATAATTAAAGAATAAAACTTCATACAAGGAATGATTAAGATGAATGAATTAGAATTTGTAACGAAACATAGAAGACATTTACATCAATATCCAGAATTAAGTTTACATGAATTTGAAACAACGGAATATATTACGCAATTTCTAGATGAATTGGGAGTGACATACGACCGCCCTCTTGAAACGGGCGCTATTGCTTATTTAGAAGGTCAAAGTGATCATACTATAGCCTTTCGAGCAGATATTGATGCTTTACCTATATTTGAGGAAAATGAAGTAGAATATAGAAGCAAAACGGATAATGTCATGCATGCGTGTGGACATGATGGCCATACGACGGCGTTGATGTTATTCGTAACACGTTGTAAAGCGATGGCCGATAAAGGAGAACTACCTCATAATGTGGTCTTTATCTTCCAACCTGCCGAAGAAACTGGCGGAGGTGCCAATCGATTGATTAAAGCAGGCGCATTCGATAAATATCCTATCGAGGCTGTATTCGGCATTCATGTGAATCCTTTTGCTGAAGAAGGAAAAGTTGTTATTCGTGATGAAGAAATTACAGCAAGCGCCACAGAATATCGCTTCTATTTAGATGGTTTATCTAGTCATGTTGCTGATAAGGAGCAAGGTCATTCATGTGGTGAAGCGCTTCAGCATGTTTTAACTCAAGTAGGACAGATTCAACAATATCACCTCAATGGTTTGAAACGTAATATCGTTCATATGGGTCACTTTGAAGCGGGAGAAGCCATCAATACTGTACCAAGTCATGGTTATCTTGAAGGTACAATCCGTACTTATGACGTAGATGATTTAACCGTGGTTAAACAGCAGATGAATAAGATTGCTGAAAGTGTACAGTTGCTATTTAATGTAGAATGCCAAGTCAAATTTGAGGAAGGTTACCCACCTACAATGAATAGCCCTAAGTTGCGTGAAAGTGTTGAACGTGCTTTAGAAGGTGCTAATTTAGAAGTTATTGATAAACCTACCCCGTTCTTATTTGGTGAAGATTTCAGTTTTTATGGTCAACAACTTGCGCCATCTTATTTTGCATTTGTAGGTACTCAGAATAAAGATAAAGGTTATGTCACAGGTTTACATACCTCTCATCTTAATTTTGACGAAAAGGTATTAATTGATGTAGCGAATTATTATGAACAATTACTAAGAAATTATAAAGAGGTGTAAGGCAATTGACAGCAATTTGGTCAGTAGATACAGAAGCGTTTTATCAGAATGCTGTAAACGTTAGAAATGAACAACCTATTATGGCAGTTGTTAAGAACAACGCTTACCATTACGGTTTAGAATTTGCAGTGAAACAATTTTTGAAGGCAGGTATTAATACGTTTAGTACTACGTCATTGAAAGAAGCTGTACGTGTGAGAGAAATCGCACCTCATGCAACCATTTTCCTAATGAATGCAGTATATGACTTTGATACTGTAAGAGAATATCAAATTCACATGACCCTTCCCTCTTTAGTATATTATTACGAGTACAAAGAGGATTTAAAAGGTATTCATGTTCATTTAGAGTTTGAGAATTTATTACATCGCTCAGGATTTAAAAATTTAGATGAGCTACATGAGGTTCTGGAAGACCATACTCAAAATGACAATAGCGAAAAAATGATTATTTCGGGTCTATGGACACACTTCGGATATGCAGATGAATTTGATGTGCCGGAATATGGTATTGAACGTGAAGCTTGGTTAAATGTATTAAATACTTTGCTCGAGGAAGGCTATACATTTGAAATGATACATGCGCAAAATAGTGCGAGTTACTATCGAGAAGGTCAACAAGTTCTTCCCTATCATACTCATGCACGTGTGGGTATTGCGCTTTACGGGTCTAGACCTTATAGAAAGTTAGATACAAGTCGTATTCAACAGTCTTTAACAGTTAAAGGAAATGTGATTCAGACACGTGAAGTAAATGCCGGAGATTATTGTGGGTATAGCTTTGCCTTTGAAGCCACAAAAGACCATACACGATTAGCCGTCGTTGATGTTGGATATGGTGATGGTATTCTTAAATCAAGGGCACGACATGAAGCTATGATAAACGGAAAACGTTATCCAATTAGAGCGCTAATGATGAGTCATATGTTTGTTGAAGTAGATGACGAAGTTCATGCACAAGATGAAGTAGTATTATATAATAATGATATACGCATTGATGAATTTACATTCAAAGGTGTGGGCGCGAATTCTGAACAACTGAGCGCTATGAACCACGATTCTCTAATAAAGGAGTACATATAAATGGCAGTAGAATATAATGATTATGGTGAATTAACTATGGAAGGTACAAGCTTAAAGACGGTTGCTCAAAGCTTTGGTACCCCTACTATCGTTTATGATGAAGATCAAATCCGTACTCAAATGCGCAGATATCATGAAGCATTTAAGAAAAGCGGTTTAAAATATAATATATCGTATGCCTCTAAAGCATTTACGTGTATTCAAATGGTAAAACTTGTTCAAGAAGAAGATTTACAATTAGATGTTGTTTCTGAAGGTGAACTTTATACTGCGTTAGAAGCTGGCTTTGATGCAAGTCGTATCCACTTCCATGGGAATAACAAAACTAAACGTGAAATCCAATATGCATTAGAAAATGGTATTGGTTATTTCGTGATCGATGCTTTAGAAGAGATTGACTTAATCGATAAATATGCAAGTAATGATGTGAATGTCGTTATACGCGTTAATCCAGGTGTTGAGGCGCATACGCATGAATTTATCCAAACAGGACAAGAAGATAGTAAGTTTGGTCTTTCAATTAAGCATGGTTTAGCACTTGAAGCGGTCAATAAAGTAAAAACTTCTAAGCACTTACAATTAAAAGGTGTTCACTTCCATATAGGATCTCAAATTGAAGGAACTGAAGCAATGATTGAAACGGCTAAGATTGTGTTGAATTGGTTATCTGACAATGATATACAGGTAGACTTACTTAACTTAGGTGGCGGTTTTGGAATCAAATACGTTGAGGAAGATGTAAGTTTCCCTATTGAAGAAGGCATTGCTGAAATTACTGATGCTATCAAAGAGACAGTACAATCATTGAATTATGAGTTACCTGAAATTGGTATTGAACCTGGACGTTCAATTGTAGGTGAAGCAGGAATTACGTTATATGAGGTTGGTACAATTAAAGAGATTCCTGAAGTTAATAAATATGTATCAGTGGATGGTGGTATGAGTGATCATATCCGTACTGCGTTATATGATGCTAAATATCAAGCGTTATTGGTTAATAGACATGAAGAAGCGGATGATACTGTGACAATCGCTGGTAAATTATGTGAATCTGGAGATATTATAATTAAAAATGCTAAATTACCTTCTTCAGTTCAACGAGGAGACTACTTAGCTATCTTGTCTACAGGTGCATATCATTATTCAATGGCTTCCAATTATAATCAAATGCAAAAGCCATCCGTATTTTTCTTAAAAGATGGAAAAGCACGTGAAGTGATTAAACGTCAATCACTGAGACAATTAATTATAAATGATACGAAATAATAGTGAAAAATGAGCGAGTAAAAGCTCACCTACTATCAATATAATTTTAATTAAAAACAATTTGAAAACGCCTTGGATAGATGATGTACTGAACCTATCCAAGGCGTTTTTACTTACTTTAAATTAAATGAAATTTAAAATTGAATTTTTCTGAATATCGTAATTGCTAAAAGATATTAGAGACTCTGTTTTTAGACACAGACATGCAAAAAATTATTAGATACTCTTAATTCTTATTTTTGGGCATAAAAAAACAGAAAGAAATTAACACCCATTTCTTTCTGAGATACTGTATGTATTGATATAAAAAACACCCTACATCTTGGTAAGGTGTTAGTTAAAGTCAATAATTACAATCTATTTATTATAGTTTAACAACGTTTGCAGCTTGAGGACCGCGGTCGCCTTCAACTACTTCAAATTCAACTGATTGACCTTCTTCTAATGATTTGTAACCATCTTGGTTGATTGCTGAGAAGTGTACGAATACGTCGTTTTCTCCTTCAACTTCGATGAAGCCGAAACCTTTTTCAGCGTTAAACCATTTAACTGTACCTTGTTTCATAATTCTGAAACCTCCAAGACTAAATTCTTTCAATATGCGTTATTCGCATATTACAAAAAATACGTGTGCTTATATGTATGATAAATCCAAATATTCTTTGCAATATGGAATAAAACAATTGCTTAATAATCATTATAGTTTAGTCATAGCTAAATTGCAATACAATTATAGAAAATTATCATTTAATCAATTTTTGGAAGATTAAAATAAACCTCATTATTTTTTAAAATAATAAAACTATAAAATATTTGTAAATCTTCTTCGCAATCTTCGCAAAAATTCAAGTCGCAATTATTGTAAAAGGCATGAATATTGTACTTTCCCACTACATAATTATCAAAACAATTCTTACATTCTTGAAGTAATTCTGTGTACCTTGCCAACATGTCGTCATAGGTATTAAAATCTAATCTTTCAACAACTTTTTCGGGCCAATCGCTAAATAGCCACCAACCTTCGTAGTCAGCCCTAATCTTTGCAACTGTCCACATTTCAAAATCCCCTTCCATGTTTAAAACCTATAACCTCAATTGTAACTTTTCATAATTCAAAATCAAGTTTCAAGACTCATACTTTTGGCCGATAGTACGTATAGCAATTATTAGTTTTTTACAACCAAAATACGTATAATGAAAACATGAGGTGATATTATGCAACGTAAACATATTCAAGTTTTCGGAACTGTTCAAGGTGTGGGATTTAGATTCTATACTGAACGTATCGCTAGAGAATACAATATTAAAGGGACAGTTCAGAATGTTGAAGACTACGTAGATATATATGCGCAAGGTAATAATAAAGAATTAGAACAATTTATACAATCGGTAATTAAAGGTGCTTCACCTGCTTCATCGGTTACGAATTATACTATTGAAGATTTAGATACCGATGACTCCTTAACAGAATTTAAAACGATTTAAACTTTAATATAAAGGAAGATGACATTTGAGATATAACATTTCTCGTATATTTGGAGTGTTAGTGGGTATACCAGTAGCTTTTGTCGTTTGGTTAGTTACTGTTTTTGCTTGGGATTTATCCTTTTTAATTGATGGTGTTATAGGGATAGTTGGTTTTTTAGCATCTTACTTCCCTACTCAAAGACTCACTTCACGTAAATATCTTAATGAAATCGGATTATCGCGAAGAGACTATAGATATGTTAGAGCGCAGCTTAACCAAGCTCAATTAAAGATTAGAAACATTTTAAAATCATTTATAAATATACGATCTATTAAAGATTTTAGACAGGTTAATGATATTTATCGTATTTCTCGTTCAATATATACGAGTATTAAACAACGTCCAGGGATGTTTTTCAAAGTAGAAGGTTTCTTTTATTCTCATTTAGACAATGCACTCAATTTGGTAGACTCGTATACACGTTTAGCTCGCATGCCAAGAAAGTCAAAAGAAGAAAAGCAAAAGCTTGAACAAACACGAATTACTTTGGATGAAGTGAAACGAACGTTAGTAGCAGATTTGAAACGTTTAAATGAGGAAGATTATGAACGACTCGATATTGAAATGGAATTAAATAAATTAGAACAGGAACGTCGTAAAGATGTATAACAGAAATGGAGAGATGAATGAGATGACGCGCGAATTAAACAGCAATCAATCGCATCCACTCGATCAATATATTCAAGATAATTCAACTCAAAATCCAACAGTCGCTCAAGACTTTGAACCTCAATTTAGTGAGGAAGACAAACAAAAAATAGAAACAATTAGTCAGCAAATTAAACCTTTAGATCATGAAGGTTTATTACAATTTGGTACGAATTTACAACAAAGCATGTCTCAATTTTCTCATCAAATGTTAGATGAAGTTCAATCTAAAGATATGGGACCGGTTGGTGATTCTCTTAATCAATTAATGGGAAAATTAAAGTCTGTTAATCCTAACGATTTAGATCCAAACAAACAATCTAAGCTTAAACGACTATTTAGAAGAACGAAAGCTTCTATAAATGAAGTTTTCTCTAGAATGCAATCTGTAAGTTCGCAAATTGATCGAATTACGGTTCAGCTAGACAAGCATAAAGGTAATTTAACGAAAGATGTTGAGTTGTTAGACGGTCTTTACGATCAAAATAAAAAATATTTTGATGATGTAACACTATATATTGCAGCAGCTCAGCGTAAGAAACAGCAGATTCAATCAGAAACGATACCAGAGTTACAGGACAAAGTGCAACACTCTGAAAATCAAATGGATATTCAAGCCGTTGCTGATATGGAACAATTCGTAGATCGTTTAGAAAAGCGAATTTACGATTTGCAATTATCTCGACAAATTGCGATTCAAACTGCACCACAAATTCGTATGATTCAAAATGTTAATCAGGCATTAGCTGAAAAAATCCAAAGCTCAATTCTTACAAGTATTCCTTTATGGAAGAATCAAATGGCAATTGCTTTAACATTAATGCGCCAACGCAATGCAGTTTCAGCACAACGAGCCGTTACAGATACGACAAATGATTTACTAACACAGAATGCTTCTATGCTTAAACAGAATGCAATCGAAACGGCTACTGAAAATGAGCGTGGTATTGTTGATATTGAAACACTAAAAGCAACACAAAGTGATATCATAGAAACAATTGAACAAACGTTACAAATTCAGCAAGACGGACGTCAAAAACGTCAAGCTGCTGAAAAAGAACTGAATGGTCTAGAACAAGATTTAAAGCAACACTTGTTATCTATGAGAAAAGAATAAATATAAAAATGGCACTCACACGAAGTAGAAATAAAGTGCATCCCATGAAGTTAGATTTAAGTCCAACTTTTGGGTGCACTTCTAAAATATTACTTCCGTTATGAGTGCCTTTTACATAGTCATATTTAAATTTTTATTATGGTATTACTCTTTTTGATATGCGATGGTCTTTTGTTTAACAAAGTAAGAAACAATATAACCAATGATTGTAGCAACCACAGCAATTGGGAACCATTCAAGTGAATAGTGTTTTAATGGTAAATGATCTATAAATGATATTTTAATCCAGCCTTGCGTAGTGATTAAACTTAAAATAGACTCAATCGCTATAACAACAAGCGGAATTTGTTGAGCGATGGGTTTGGTTGGAACAAAACGAGCAATTAATATGAGCAAGACAACTGTAATGGCGATTGGATAAACAATACTCAACACCGGTACAGACATCGTTATTACTGAATTAAGCCCTTGGTTTGCTAGGATGAAACTTATTAAAGTAAAAATAATGACATACACTTTATAAGGGATTTTAGGTAAAATACGATGGAAATATTGGCTCACTGAGACAATAAGTCCGCAAGCTGTAGTCAAACATGCTAGTGCAACAATAATACCTAATAAGTATTTACCAAAAGTACCGAAACCGGTAGCTGCCATCGTAGTTAGTAAATAAGTACCCACGTTTTGATCGTTTGCTGTGAGTTCTTTCATTTTCCCAGGAGTGACATGCATATGATTACCGATAAATCCTAATGAAATATAAATAAAAACTAAAGCTACAGCAGCGATAAGCCCTGCTATCATCGTCTGTTTGAAAATCTTATCAGCATGCTGAATGCCAGTAGCCTTCACCGCATTAACGACAATCATTGAAAACGCAATTGAAGCTATTGCATCCATTGTTAAGTATCCCTGAGTAAAGCCTTGTGAGAAACTACCAAATGCAGAATGGAACAGTTTTGTGTTACCAGCATCTGGTGTCTGCCCTCCGAAATCTACAAAACCTTTAATAATCATAGCTAAGATAGTTATGAGCAATAAAGGTGTAAGTAATGAACCAATTCTATCAATCATTTTATTTGGATTGAGACATAAATAAAGAACGATTAAAAAATAGATGATAGTAAAAATTAATAAAGCTAAACTTCCATTTGTATGAGCAATTGGTGTAATCGTCATTTCAAATGATGTTGAAGCTGTACGAGGAATTGCAAACAATGGTCCGATTGTTAAGTATATAATAATTAAAAATATTAAAGAAAATTTTGGTGAAATTTTCTTTAATGCCCCGATATAACCTTGATGGTCTAAAGCCCCTACGACGACACCTAATAAAGGTAGACCTATACCTGTTAAAGCAAATGCAAGTATAGCCGGCCATAAGAAATGTCCACTATCGAGACCGAGATTTGTTGGAAAAATAAGGTTTCCCGCACCGAAAAACATGGCAAATAAGGTAAAACCTATAATCCAAGTATTTTTATTCATAATGCTGCTCCTTTTTATCTAATAATGCAACATTCAACATTCTATCATAATTAAGATTTATAAGTCTATATAATTTCAGAAAATTTAAAAACTTATATAATGTAAATATTTTCATATTTTAAAGTTAAAGCGAAATATCTTCTAATTAAGAAAACGAAGTGCAATCCAACACTTACGCATCCCACTATTTTCAAAAGTTTAAAAGGACTTCAGCAATAGTTTCTTCAATAATGGCGATAAATGACTTGGTAAATGTTCCACGCCCTCAACAAAAATTGAAAATTGACCATAGATATTGTGAATGGTTTGCTCAATATCTTCAGTAATTGGTTCTTGACTAAGGAAGACGTTAAAAACTTCAATCCCAAACTTACGTGCAGTTTCAACAGCTTCATACGTATCAATGATGCCATCTTGACTATAATTAAATGCTGATGGTTCACCATCTGAGAACACGATAAGAAAACGCTGTTGATGACTTCTTTGTAAAAGACGTTCACTTGCGACTCTGATTGCCACGCCATCGCGATTATCATCTTGCGGTTCTAATGACATAATTCGAGGGCCTTCCTTTTCAAAAATTGAATAATTATAATTAATAATTTCATCAATAATATTAGGTTGCTCGCGATCATCAGCTTCAAAGGCATCCTCATTAAAAGCTAAAATTTCATGTTTAATATTTAAAGTTTTCAATGTTTCGTGGAATAAAACGACACCTTTGATCGTTTCGTCCATTTTGTCATGCATGCTCGCAGAGGCATCTACTAACAGTGTGAAGGTTGCATCAAACGTCTTACTTAAGTCCTGTTTTTTATAAAATAATTTAAATTGATCATCAATAAACCAGTTGATTAAATCTTTTTGAAGCCGCCCTTTAGTGAGATTGCGACGTTCATCTTCATGTTCTCGGTCAATTGTTTTTTTAATGATTTGAATTAAATCTTTAATCTCATATTGCACATCATTCTTCGAAGATTGGTAATTTATGATGTCTTGAGGTTGAATATCAGGTACTTTCCATTCAATTTTTACATTCTTATTGATTCCTTCTAAGGCAAATGCTTGATTTTGGCCTATTAAACCACCTTCATCATGATCTAAAGTACTCTGAGAGCCCTTTCCTTTCTTAGTCATCATATCGGTCATATCATCAGTGCTGTCGCCTTCTCGAGCTGTGTCATTATCCGCCATGACTTCACTATTTTCACCTTCATGAAGTTCCATTTCTAGATAAGCACCGCCTTTGGATTGACTATCCGCTGACTTTGTTTCTGCTTCTGCAGTTTCAATATCTTCTTCGGAATTATTGGTATCGTTACCATCTGTTTGACTTGCATCTGTACGTTTCAAATCGTCAAATGTAGTAGTTTGAATATCTTCGTATAACTTTTGTGGTAAATAATAATATTCATTTAACATATCTTCTTTGAGTAAATCATCAACTTGGTACATAATACGTTCAGCGAGGTACATATTATCTTCTGAAGATTGATTCTGGAAAATATTAGGCAGATACTGATACATGCTAACTAAAATATCATCAAATAACGGATGTATTGTTGGTATGTCAAAGAAGTTTTGACTTAGAAAGGCACGCTCTAAATAAAGGAATAATAAATCTGTATAAACAGTTTTAGTTTTATACACATTGATTTGTGAATCTGTGAAAGCCATTCGCGTATTTAAACGTAAATCGATATACTTAGCAGTACTTGGTCGTTCGTTACGGATGATGTCGAAGATACGCACATCTTCCAATAACTTGAACAACTGATGAAAGAATTTACGATGTTGGAAATCACTATGATGTAGGACTTCGTTTACAATATCTACATCCATGTGATGGTAGCCATATGCAGCTAATAGTACGTCAGTTTTAAGCCCTGCTTGTTCAACTTGAGGTGGCCGATGAGACCAAAACCAACTTGTGATTAAAGTATTGCTAAATGGATTATAATATGGAAATTTTTGGATTTTGACTTGTGTTTGTTCATTTTTTAAAAGCAATCGTGCTAGGTCTTGTAACATCATGACTTGCTTAGCATCTAATTGTTCATCGTTGAATTTGATAAAACGATCACTCATACGTATCCCTCTTTAAAAATTTAACTCAATTGCGTTAACAATGGCTTGTTGCTCACGTTCATCTTCTAACTTATCGATAATAGTACGTTTAATCGCACGTTCAATAGGTATAACAGTAGCTAAGTCACTTAAGTCGATGAGTGCACGTATACTAGCAGCCTCTTCGGAAATTTGTCCTTGCTTCGTCATTGTTCTTAAATCTTCATTAAATTTGATAATTTGTCGTATCACTTGATCATCTTGCAATCGGCTTTGCTCTTTGATCACCGTTTTCAAAATATCCCCATCAATATAATCAACTTCTATGACGATAAAACGGTTCTTGAGTGCTTCGTTCATAGGTAACGTCCCAACATATCCTTCATTAATTGCAGCGATAACATTGAAGCCTGGTGCAGCTTTAATGACCTCACCAGTATATGGGTTAGTAATTTGACGTCGATAGTCTAAAACACCATTTAGAATTGGTAACGTCTCAGGTTTCGCCATATTAATTTCATCAATATAGAGAATATGACCCTGTTTCATTGCTTTAATTACAGGTCCATCTATAAACACAATTTCTTGATGGCCTTCTTCATTTGTTTGAATAGTTTTAAATCCGAGTAAACTTTCAGTATCTAAATCAACTGAACAATTGACTTGGTGCATAGGCCGTTGAACTTCCTGACTAAGTGTCTCAGCAAGCTTCGTTTTCCCAGAACCTGTAGGGCCTTTTAATAAAATATTTTTATTTAATTCAAAAAGCACTTTCGCATCTTGAAATACAGATTCATCTGAGTTTTTATAAATTGTTTGTACCATCGTTACCCTTCCTTTATGTATAAAAAGAGGCTAAGACATCTAAGTCTCCACAGACCTGTCTTAGCCCTATTAATAATGTTAAGTCATCACTACTTCAATTGCATGGCGCGTTCTATACTTCTTTAAAGTAGTCCTTGAAGTATCCGCCCACTAAGCCAGAGTTATCAATAATTTGATAATACTCTTCAGTTTCATTGATAACATCGTATTGTTTACCAACTGTTAACATATCAGAAACTGTAAATTTCTTAGCATCTGTATTTGTCACTTCTACTTTTTTGATAGGTGTACGTTCTTTCCATGTTTCATGTAACATTGTATAACCTTCCTCTATAAAAAAATGATTTACTTTTCTAATGTGTAAATAAATGAGATACCACTGTTTTCAGTGATTCTTAAAGATTCTGAATCCCCTTGTTCTAACGTTTGGTAAGGTATACCGATTTCATCTAAACGTTCTTTAGCTTGATTAAAAGCTTCACGATGTTGCGTTGAGAATTCGACTTGTTCTACTGGACCGACATCAGACATTTCAATATCTTTATCGGCTTCATATAAGTGAAGTTCACCACCTAAGCCACCTTCACCAATTTTGAAAACTTGAATATTTTCATCGGCGTCTTCACTTGGTAAATACTCTGCGAATAAATCCAGACCAAATACTCTCGTTAAAATAGATGTAGTAATCGCTAATTCGTTGACTTTAAGTATCACAGGCCCTAAACCTTGCACTTGATGAAGTGGATTAACTGAACTATCAAATGAAGGCATGCCAAGACCGACACCTGTATTATGTTCATTTGAGTAAATATCGAATGTTTGATGATTGTCATCTTCAAAACTAAAATGTTTATTACCATTGAGTTCAGTCATTGAGCTATAAGAGATGTTGTGATTTGAGAGGATTTCTTGATACTCATCTAATCCTAAATCAGAAGGTGTGCGTAAGCCTACACTATCAATATGTTGATTTATGTAATCATTAGTAGGAATTTCTACAAAATGTAGTCGAGTACCTGGGCTTAAATTAGCATCTCCAAATCTTAAAGCATTTTCATTTTTATCAGTATATTGCAATCCGATGATGTTACTAAATAATTCTTTAGTTTTAGATAGGTCACTCGTCCCTATAGTGACACTTCTAAGTCCGCTCATAAACTGACACTCCTAGATTTTGTCTTTATAATCAATATTATAACGTATTTTAAGGCTAATGAATATGCTGAAAGTTTATTCTATGTGGGTTATTTTAAGTCAACATTGTCATTTGTTTGAAAATTGAAATTACACATTGGATAAAATTTTTGTATATATTAAAATATATGTAAAGACATGTTTAAGGAGGCGTACATATGTCTAACTTATGGATTTTATTTGCAATTACAGTACTTATTGCAGTTTATTCAGGTATTCAAGTTTTCACTAATTTAGATAATAAACAAAAGCCTAGTTTTAAATATTTTACAATTGCATTTGTAGTTTGTGTAATTCTTGCAATTATTGAAATTATATTTCTTTCTTAATCATATATAATATAATAAACGTCCTAGCCAATTGGGTTAGGACGTTTATTTTTGCTCGGATTTTAAGAAAATAAATATGGTGAGTCCAAATAAAACTAAAATATAGACTATCATAATTAATGTTATTGATAGATAGTTAAAATGAGCGAGTATTTCTGTATTATAAACTGACATATAGTCACCTATTGGTGGTACAATCCACAATATATATTTAAGAAAAGTGTACGTTTGTAATAAAAATGGACGTAAAATACTTACCAAAATGATTAAAGCAATAAGTAACCACTTATATTTTTTTGATAACACATTAATATTCGCAATGAATGTAGAAATTAGGGTTGCAGTTAAACAAACAATGATGTGTAAGGCAATTGCCAGTGTGGCCTCTTTTAAAGATACTTTATCCTTAAAACTATGTATTAAAATTGGATAAAGCATCGAAAAAACAATTAACATACAGTTTACCAAAAATATAAATAGTAACTTACCAAAAAGATACTTAAGTTTAGACTCAAACTGTATAAAAAGTAAATATTTTTCGTTTAACGTTTCTAAATTTAAAATATTTATGGTAAGCCAACATGAAATAATAAGCAACACCAAACAACTTGAAGCATAACTAGACAATATTGGTTGGCCACTATAAAGATATTGAATAATAATCCAAGTTATAAAAATCATCATCGGCGGTATGAACTGATAAGAGCGAAGGTATTTCTTATATTGATATTGAATAAACGCTATCATGAACCAGTCACATCCTTTATTTCGATGATGTCACATTGCTGATCAAGTAATATTTTAAGTAAGGTATTCAAATAAGATGCATTAATTTGAATGTGCAACTTATCATCTACAGTTTGAATAGAGTTAAGATGATGATACTTTGATAAAATTTTAGAAATTCTAGCGTTATATTTAATAATAACTAATTTAGTAATTTGTGAGATTTCGTTTATATCACTTTCAACAGTATGAAATTCTCCATTTTCAATATTAAGAATGTGCGTAGTGATTTTTTGATGTAAAAATGATTCGTGAGACGTTAATACTATTGTAGCTATAGATTTTAATTGACTTAAATAATCTAATAGAAATTGTGTAGCTTCTTGGTCCAGTCCAGAAAATGGTTCATCTAAAATATAAATATCAGCTTTTTTAAGCAAACACTGAATCATATTTACCTTTTGTTTCGTGCCTTTTGAACAATTTTTAATTTTTTGAGTTAAAAATGGTGATAAATTGAAGTGTTGAATAAAGGAATTAAGATTTACCTGTGTTTGGTCAGATGGGTATGTTTTTAATAAAAATTTAAAGTATTCATTAATAGTTAAATTTAAATTGTCAGGAAAGTAATCTATCGCATAACTTACTCGTCCTTTAACAGAAAGACTCCCATTCTGATAATTCATTAAACCAGCAATAATCTTTAAAGTTACACTTTTCCCTGAACCATTATGCCCCTTTATTAAAGTGATGGAATTTTTTGGAATAATAAAATTGCTATTTTTGATAATAATTTGCTTATTTATCCTTTTTGAGATGTGATAAAACTTGATTGCAATATTAGACATTTTTACTCCCAATTTCTGTGACTTATTCTTTCACTCTTATATCTTAGCACTAAGAACTATAAACATAATCATACTTTAGTCATATTTAAGGTGTAAAAATACAACGGACTCTATGGTCGTTGTATAGGAAATAGAAATCTGTAATTTAATTAGAAATATCCATCTATAGCTTTATATAGTACAGGGCGCTCTCCCGTCTTTTCAACAATATTAATTTTGATTAATTCGTTTAACAACTTTCTTGTAGTTTGACTAGTAGTATTTAAATATGTTGAAAGCTCTTGTACTGTCGTATGGTCTTCTAAAGAAAAATATTGAATTTGAGCTAAAATAAACATGATATTTTTATGTTTCTCAGATAATGATGTTAATTTAGGATCGTCGTTAATTTTTTTGTAAGCGAACTCTAATTGTGAATTTTTTGTTTTTAATTCTTCAATTAAACTTTCTTGTCCTTCCTTAATAAAGCTTAAAAAGTTGTTAATAAAATAGTTGAGTTCACCTTTATTTATTACACTGTTTGTTTTATCGAACATATCATAGTATGTTTTTTTATTATTTTCTATCATACTTGATAATGAAATTGCTGTTAGCTCATCATATTCTTTACTTAAATATAAACTATTTATAAAGCGTGAAGTACGTCCATTTCCATCATAAAATGGATGAATATATCCAAAGTAATAGTGTGATATAGCAATTTTTATAATTGGTGTGATTTTACTGGGTATATTTAAGAAATTTAATAACAATTGTAGATGATTTACAATTTTACTATGCGGGGTAATGCCTTCATGTATAACTTTATTAGTAGAGGTAACAATGTTGACCGGGTGATTCCGAAATAATTCGCCGTCCGGTTTATTTTCATTATCGACTTCCTCTTCTGCAATCATCTCATAAATAGTTTTAATATCTTTTGGTACTTGAGGAAGGTTATTTTTACCGTATAATATGCCAAAATAAGAATTTAACATACTTTTAAATCGTATATCTTTTTTAGGATTTTCTTTTAATTCTTTCATACTCTGCACGATCTCTTGTTTATTACTATTAATACCTTCTATTTGGTTAGTGTAATACAATTCATTAACAATAATATCTTGATGCAGAGATTTAGTAGCTACATCCGGCAAGTTGCTTGTTAATTTCACCAAATTCGAGTTGTTTTTTTCTATTGTATATACCAAATTTAATATTTCAGAAGTAGGAATATAATATAAATTGTATAATTCGTTATGTCTATAAGGTCTGATTTTAAGCTCTAATATCTCTGCACTTGGTGATTCAAATCTTTTCTTATACTCATTTTCATGTTCTTTAGGAAATTTATAAAAATATTTATACATGAACTCCATATTCTCACCTACTAAGTTATAGTTTCATTAAATTTTATCACTTAGGTAGTCCTAGTACAACATTTATATTATAAATTCTAAAAAACTTACTTTAAATTAAAGCAAAGTTTAAAATAAATATTAAATACAAAAAATACAGCGACGTCGAACGCCGCTGTATCAGTATTTATAGAGTATATTTAGTTCAGAATTATGATTCTAGTAATAAATCTTCTGGATTTTCAATTAATTCTTTGATTGTTTTTAAGAATCCTACTGCTTCTTTACCATCAATGATTCTGTGGTCATAGCTTAAAGCTAAGTACATCATTGGACGGTTTTCAATTGTATCTTTATCGATTGCGATTGGACGAGTAATGATTGAGTGCATACCTAAGATAGCAGCTTGGCTACCGTTAATGATTGGTGTACTCATCATTGAACCGAAGATACCGCCATTCGTAATTGTGAATGAACCGTTAACCATGTCATCTAAGCCTAATTTTTTATCACGTGCTTTGACAGCTAAGTTAGCAATTTCTTGTTCAATTTCAGCAAAGTTTTTCTTATCGCAGTCTCTAACGAATGGAACTAATAAACCATCATCTGTAGAAACAGCAATACCGATATCATAGAATTGCTTAGTAATCATATCTTCGCCGTCGATTTCAGCATTGACTTCAGGATATTTCTTAAGTGCTGCTACTGCTGCTTTAGTGAAGAATGACATGAAACCAAGTTTTGTTCCATCATGATCTTTCATGAATTGTTCTTTTTTACGTTTACGTAATTCCATAACATTTGTCATGTCTACTTCGTTGAATGTTGTTAACATTGCTGTTTGATTAGATACTTCTAATAATTTTTTAGCAGCTGTTTTCTTACGACGTGACATTTTTTCACGAATAACTGGTTTAGATGGATTGTCATTAGATTTTTTAGAACCACTGTCTTGTGATTTGCTTTCACTTTTAGCTGGTTGACTTGCTTGTTTTTGACTATTATCAACGTCATCTTTTCTTAATACGTCATTTCCTTTACCAGAAACTTCGCTTAAGTTAACGCCATTTTCACGTGCATGTCTACGTGCAGATGGCGTAGCATTGACACGTTGATTGTTAGTATCTTGGCTATCTTGTTTATTATCTGAAGAAGCTTGTTTTTGTTCTGATTTATCTTCAGTTTGTCCTGCATCTTTAGATTCATCTTTTTGTGGAGTGTCTTCTGATGAACCACTTGATGCATTACCACTACCTTCGCCTACAACAGCTACAGCTTGACCTACTTCAACTGTATCGCCTTCTTCGGCTAATTGTTCAGATAGTACGCCTGCTTCCTCAGAAACAACTTCAACGTTTACTTTATCTGTTTCTAATTCTAAGATAGCTTCACCTTTATCTACGCTATCTCCAACGTTCTTTAACCACTCTGCAATGGTACCTTCTGTGATTGATTCTGCTAATTCTGGAACTTTTACCTCTGGCATACTTAATTTCCCCCTAGTTAATTATTAATGCTACTTTCAATAATTCGATTTTGAACAAGTTTATGAATTTCTCCATCACCTTCAGCAGGTGCTGCCCTTTGAATTCTACCATGATAGCTAAGATCATATCTATCAGCAACAAGTGCTTTAAGATAAGGATAAACAAATAACCAAGCGCCTTGGTTTTTAGGTTCTTCTTGAACCCATGATACTTTTTCTAGATTTGGTAGTGATTCTAGAACTTCTTTAATTTCTTCTTCAGGGAATGGATATAATCTCTCTACTGCAACAAGTAAAGTAGATTCATCAGGGTTTTTCTCTAAATGTTCTTTTAAATCGATAAACATTTTTCCTGAAGCTAAAATAACTTTTTTAACTTTTTCTGCATCGTGTTCTTCAGTAATGATAGGTTTGAAACCACCAGAAGTAAATTCATCGATTGGTTTAGCAACTGTTTTATTTCGTAATAAACTTTTCGGTGACATTACGATTAATGGTCTCATTTCTTGAGAATCTAGGCTTGCTGCTTGTGCTCGCAATAAGTGGAAGTAGTTACTTGAACTAGATAAGTTTACTACTGTGCTATTATTTTCAGCAGCAAGTTGCAAGAATCTTTCTAAACGAGCAGATGAGTGTTCAGCACCTTGACCTTCATAAGAATGAGGTAAGAATAATGTTAGACCTGAACGTTCTCCCCATTTAGCACGAGAACTTGATAAGAAGTTATCAAAAATCATTTGTGCCATGTTAGAGAAATCTCCGTATTGAGCTTCCCAAATGTTGAAACTTCCTTTGTTCTCAACGTTGTAACCATATTCGAAACCAACAACAGCAGCTTCAGATAATGGTGAGTTGTGAATTTCAAAAGTCGCTTTTTGATCAGGTACATGATGCAATGGTGTATAAGTATCACCATTTTCTTCGTCATGTAGAACAGCATGTCTATGACTGAAAGTACCACGTTCACTATCTTGACCAGTTAAACGAACTGAAGTTCCATCTTGTAAAATAGTGGCGAAAGCAAGTTGCTCTGCTTGAGCCCAATCAACTAATCCGCCATCTTTTTCAAATGGTTCTCTACGTTTTTCGAGTACTTTATTTAGCTTTTTAAGTACATGGAAATCTTCAGGATATGTGAGCATTGCATCATTGATTTCTTTAAGATGATCAAATGTGAAATCTTTCTCGTCACTTTGTAATGGTAATTGAAGTGACTCAGGTTTTTCCATATCTGGATTATCCATCTTATCTGATTTATCGATTTTGTCATGCGCTGCACGCATTTCTTTTTGAACATTATCAATTATTTCATTCATTTCGTCTTCTGAAATGATACCGTCTTCTACTAATTTCTTACCATATAAAATTTCGACTGATTCGTGTTTACGAATATTGTGATATGGAACAGGGTTTGTGATAGAAGGTTCATCCATTTCATTATGCCCATAACGACGATATCCTACTAAATCGATAACGACATCTTTGTGGAACTCTTTGCGGAATTCCATCGCGATATCGATGGCTTCAATTGTTGCTTCTACATCATCTGCATTAACGTGTAAAATTGGAACATCGTAACCTTTAGCAACATCAGTTGAATAAGTTGTTGAACGTCCATCAACAGGTTCAGTTGTGAATCCAATTCTATTATTTGTAATGATGTGAAGTGAACCGCCAGTAGTATAACCCTGTAAGCTACCTAGGTTCATTGTTTCAAAGTTAATACCTTGACCTGGATAAGCCGCATCACCATGAATGATAATTGGCATTGCTTTATGGAAGTCAGTTGATGGTGAACCAGCTTGATGTGTTTCATCTTGTGCAGCACGTGTTCTACCTTCAACAACGGGTGCTACAATTTCCAAGTGGCTTGGGTTATTAGCTAGAGAAATACGTTGTTCAGTACCGTATGAGTCAGTCGTTTTAACGCCACCTAAGTGGTACTTAACATCGCCTGTCCAACCTGAAGTTAATTCTAAACTACCGTCTTCAGGTAAGAATTTCATAGGATCTGTGTGCATGAATTCTGAAATCATCATTTCATATGGTTTTTCAAGCACATGTGTTAATACGTTTAATCGTCCTCGGTGAGCCATACCGATTTGAATATTCTTAATTCCCTCATTACCCGCTAAAGTAATAGTATGTTGAAGCATTGGTACTAACGTGTCTACCCCTTCAATAGAGAAACGTTTTGCACCAACGAAGTTTTTGTGTAAGTATTTTTCAAATCCTTCAACATGCGCTAATTTTTTGAAAAGTTCTTTTTTCTGATTATTGTTTAAATTCGCTTTATAAGGCGTTTCTATACGTCTTTTTAACCAAACGCGCTCTTTACTATTATTAATATGTGTATATTCAAAAGCAATTGGTCCTTTATAGCGTTTTTCCATACGGACGATCGCTTCATAGGCATTGTCATAAATATCTTCAAAGTGTTCTGATACAATACCAGCTGAAATTTGTTCCAAAGTTTCTTGGTCTAAATCAAAGTCTTCAATTCCTAATTTAGGGACATGTTTACGCTCTGGAGGATTAACTGGATAAATGCCTGCTTTTAAGTGTCCGTATTGACGTATATTATCGATTAAGCGCATCACACGTTTAATCGTGCTGTCTCCCGCTTGTGAACCACTTGAACCAGTGGTCGGTTTAGCCTCGATATGAGCTTCCCCTGTTTTAATTGTACTAAATAGAACTTGTAAATCTTCTGGAACTGATGATGGATCTTGTAGGTAATCATCATACAAATCTAGCATTAAGCCGAGATTTGCACCGAAGTTTACAGGCGCCTCTGTAACTTCCTTTTTGTCCTTTGTCATTTTTACACCCTCCACAAAAATGTTGAAACGCTTACAAGATAATAATAGCATTATTTCAAATTTTGTTAAAGTCAATTTACCTATTTATATACAAAAAGCAGAACCAAATATAGATTGGTTCTGCGTTATTTTAAAAAATGGAATGAGTTGCTTCGTCGATTCGATTTAAAGACGCAATGGAGCTATCCAAAAAATTATATTTAGTTACCTAATTTTGTAATGGAAACTGAATTTTGAAAGTAGTAAACGATTGAACTTCACTGCTTACTTCAATTGTTCCACCATTTAATTGTACGATTTTTTGGGCAATCGATAAACCTAACCCGTTACCGCCTTGACTTCGCGCACGTGATTTGTCTACACGATAAAATCTGTCAAAGATAAACTCTAAATCTGCTTTAGGAATACCCATACCATGATCGGTAATTTCGATACTAACAAGTTTATTCTTTAACTGTGTAGTGATCGTTATATATTTGTTATCAGTATCATACTTCATCGCATTATCTAAGAAGATAAGTAGTAATTGTTCGAATTGATGTCGGTTGATCTTCAAGTGAATAGGTTTAGAAGTTAATTCTGTTTCAAATGTATATTTAGGATGTAGTTGTCGAAGTGATTTGACGCGGGTTTGAATTTCATTATTTATATCTACATTTTCACATTCAAGTACATTACTGTTCACTCTATCTTTGGTTAACATCAGTAATTCTTCAACAAGTTTAGTAATTCGGTTTACCTCTTCAATAGATATATCCAGTGACTCTTCTAGAACTTCTGGGTCTTTTTTACCCCACCGTTGAATTAAATTGAGATGGCCTTGAATGATTTGTAAAGGTGTTCTTAATTCGTGAGAGGCGTCTTCAACGAATTGGCGCTGTTGATTGAAGGATTCTTCAATTTGATACATCATATCATTGAAAGTCACGATAAGATTATCTGTTTCTTCATAATTTGTGGTTAATTCAAGTTTATTCTGGAAACCATCACGTCGGATTTGATTCATTTTGTTGGACATTGTCACAATGGGCTTTGTAATTTGTGATGAGAAGATATAACTAATTCCTGCTGTAATGATTGTAGCGATGAGTCCAAATGCTAAGGCTACAATATAAAGTGACCGCACTAGATTATCGTAATTTTGTAGTGAATGGATTAATACGCTATATCCGGAAAAGTCCTTTGAATGTATTGGTTCAGTAATAATTAAGTAGTTGATACCATGACTTTTATGGATGTGAATACGTTCAGGATGATTGATATCAACCTTTTTGTCATAATTGATGGCATTTTCATTAGATGTTTGTATTAATTTTTTACCTCTATCATCAAAAATGATGACCTCTTGAAAGTTCTCTAACGAAGCATTTAAATCGAGCGGTGAGATTTGATCTAAAGATTTAGAATGAAACAAATTTGCAATATCACTCGAACTTCTCTCAGCTTCGTCTAATTCACTATTTCTCAATGTATCCTTTAAGAAGAAAATGATAATCAAACAAAATAACAATATTGTCGTAAATGTAATGAGTGTCGTAATCATCATCCATTTATATTTTAACTTACGACGTTTAATCATCGAATCACATACCCTACACCACGAACGGTTTCAATCGATTTTTCCTTATTAAAAGGTTTTAATTTATTACGTAAATATCGGATATAAACATCTACGACATTCGTTTCAACTTCACTATTGAAACCCCACACGTGGTCTAAAATTTGTTCACGTTGCATGACGTGATTTCTATTTTCAGCTAAAACATATAGCAAATCATACTCCGTCTTCGTCAATTCGAGCTGTGTACCGTCAACTGTAACTTTGAAAGCATCTTTATCAATGATAATTCCGTTAATGTCAATGACATCTTTTTGAGGCTGTCTACGTAAGATAGCTCTAATTCGAGCGAGCAGTTCCTCAATATCGAAAGGTTTAACGATGTAATCATCGGCGCCATAATCGAGTCCAGCAACTTTATCATATGTTTCACCTTTAGCGGTGATAATAATAATTGGCGTTGAATATTCTTGACGAATTTGTCTACAAATCTCTAGGCCGTTAATGTTAGGCAACATTAAGTCAAGAATAATTAGATCATATGATTTATTTAATGCTTTATCTAAACCTGTGCGACCATCATTTTCTATATCTACATTGTAATTCTCATGTGTGAGTTCAAGTTCTATAAATCGAGCAAGGTTTTGCTCATCTTCTACGATTAAAATATTTGTCATATTTGCACCTCATGATACATCTTATCTAATAGCATATGATTGAAAAAGATGTATTCTTTAATTGTTATGAATTTGTTAATAATTTCTCTTTATTTGCTTTATCTATTTTATCACAATTCATTCTCAATGATTTTATCATTAATGAAAGTTTAGTTTGGAAAATTAAAAATCTATGAAGTGTTGATATGACAGCGTTTATATTATGTTAGATGAAATTTATAAAAAAAGTTTGTGATTCTAATTGACAACGATTCTCAGTCATGTATAATACTAGTTGAAAATGATTATCAATACCGACTAGAACATTCCCCCCCACATATATTTCGTTCTTATTGGATTGGTCATTTTCAATTATCCCCTTTTATATGCCCGTAAAAGACTAACGTTGAGAAACAACGTTTCAATAAAAGCAGTAGACCTTTGACACTTGAGGTTTACTGCTTTTTTAGTGCCACTGCAACGAATAAGATATTCGTTGCTAGTGGCACTTATACTTGAGCAAAGCCTCAAGTGTTACTACTATAACTGGTTTCTAGTGATATTTAAATAATAAGATGAAAGTTTTATAATTAACAGATAACGAAGTATTGATAGCGACACGCCTGCAGGAATAGCATGCGTCTTGAGACTACTTGTTAGTCAGTTGATTTTTAAAAGACAGGCTACGCAGTAGCTGATTGATATTGAGCTCACAAAATGGCTCGACATCTAATCATCCTTGCGGGGGTGATAATACGAATTCTTAAATTCTAGAATTCTGTATCACTCCCAAGCCATGCCCGCGGCAAGGGAGCTAAAGCAATACGTAGTATTGGTAAAAAACTATACTGTGAATGTTAAACAGGTATGTTTACCATTCATAAAATTAAATAAAGCCTGAGACGTCTTCTTTCGTTAATAAAGACGAAGTCTCAGGCTTCATTTTCAATAAGTTAAATCTGCAACCAATGCTTCTGATTAAAATATTCCATATTCTGCGGTTTAGCATAATCAGAAATCATATAATCAATTTCGCTAAACCCATCAATACGATACGACGCATGCGCATCGCGTTTACTACTATCTGCTAAGAGATAACTCAGTTGACTTTGTTGAATCATGATGTGACTCGCATGGGCTTCTTCCAAATCAAATTCATAACAATCACTCGTATCAAACGAACCACATGAAATAAAAGCTTTATCAAATTTAAAACGTTGTAGTAATTCATTCGTCATATGCCCGCGCACAACATCTTGTTCAGTATTCGTCTTTCCAGCAAGCATAATCACTTCTGCTTGAATTCGTTGCTCCTCGATAGCACGATTCAATTCATCCGCAATCTTCAAAGAATTTGTCACAATCGTGGTCTGAGTAATATCATTGAGATATTGAGGAATTCGCCCTGTTGTTGTCCCTCCATCGATGACAATAATTTCTCCAGACTGTATTTGTAAAGCAGCTTTCTTAGCAATACGTTCTTTTACTTGTGATTGTTTCTGCCACTTATTCGCATATGATTTCTCTTTATTAATATGATTGTATTGAATCGCACCACCATGTGTACGTGTAATCAGTTTATCATTTTCTAAGGTTTCTAAATCCTTTCTCACGGTTTCAGGCGTCACTTGTAAAAAGATAGCTAAATCTTTTACGGCCACCTGCCCGTACTGATCAACACGTTTACGAATGAGATTCAAACGTTCATTTCTTTTATACATAATTATCTATACTCCAATCTGCTTCATACGTGCTTGCCATCGATCTTTACGCCATCTAAGATACATAATGATAAATCTCAGCGCTTCATCTGCAATACTCACTAAAATAATTCCTGTATAGCCAAATCCCCAATGAATCCCTAATAGATAACTTCCAGGTAATAATAACAGCCAAGTGGTGACAATACTCACTGTGACTGGATAACGTACATCCCCTGCCACGTTTAATAAATCTACAATTAAATTATTAATTGCACGTATCGGTTCTAATCCAAAAAGTATAACAAGATAGTAAATAATTAAATGATAGGTTTGTAAGTCGTGTGTTATCCAACGTCCACACACAATAAATCCTATAAGTACACACGTCATAATCATGAAGGATTGTATGATATTAAACCAAATACTTTTTAAAACAACTTTCTTTAAAGTGCGGTAACGACGTCGGGATATAAATTTTCCTAAATAAATTTGGCTAGCAGCACTAAATGCCATAGCACAACTAAAGGACAGGCCACTTAGTACAGTGGAAACAGATTTCGCAGCGATGACTTGAGTGCCTAACATCGCAATAAATGCAGTTGTAAATGTCTGTGCAAAATTATAAGAAATTTGTTCACCTGCTGTTGGGATACCTAATGTCGAAACCTGGTATATTGTCTTCCAGCTCAGCTTGAAGTAGTGCTTAAGTGGACGGAAAATTTGTATCAGTGCAATCAAAGCTAAAATACATCCCAATAAACGACTGAGCGCTGTTGCCACCGCGACTCCTAATACAGGGTTACCTACATATTCTGGAATAATAAAGAGTACAACACCATTTAGAATGATATTAGTCACATTACTAATGATAGTAATGCGTGTCGCTGATGCTGCATGATTCATGACACGTAATACGGTACCAATGTACATTTGACAAGTCGTTAAAGTGAGTACACTCAATATAATCAGTCCAAATTGATAGGTCAGTTTGAATATATCTTGAGGTACTTGAAAAAGTCGTAGGATAGGTTCGAATGCGAGCCCAATCACAATCGTAAATACGATAGATACTATGATATTGAATAACAAATTATGATAAATCTCTTGTGAAATACTTGATGGTTGATGTTCCTTCAAGTGAACAATACGTATGTTTGTACCCACATGAATGATTGTAATTAGAAACGTGATGAGCATGAGTATTTGGCTTATCATTCCCGAAGCAGCAACGGCATCAGTGCTATAGCTGTTTAACATCAATGTATCAGCTTGTCCCATGATGAGTATGAAAAGTTGTTCTATTAAAATAGGAATGTATAATGCCCGAAACGTTCTTTTAGAAACGATCATCAAATTCTAACACTTTCGATTTATATATAGTGTCAGGTTGCAACTCAATTAATCTTGCCCCACGTTGTAAATCACCATAAGTATTGTAACCACCAACACGACCAAAGCTAAGGCGAATACCATATAAATTAATCGTAAAATCATTGTCATGGTCATGACCGCAGAACACACCTTCAATATCACCGTTTAATAACATCTGACTAAATAATCCGGAATTAATTTTTGAGCACGCAATGGGTTCATTGAAAATGCCATGATATTCAGCAATATTCTCAACTTCTTTATATTCTTGTAACGGAATATGCGTAAATAATAAGTTATGTTGAAAGTTGTGTTGAAATTGAGTTTGATATGTTTGGTGTGTTTCTCTAAGCCAATTCACATGTTCAGGTCTTATAAAATCATAATCACCTATGCCAAATGGATTATAGTCTCCACCGTCAATGACATAAAGTACATGTGTGACTGTGTCATTGCTTTTAACTTCTATTGTATAAGCTTCTTTATCATCAACAATGAGGCTATGATTTTTCTGTACGTAGTTAGTAGAATATTGGTCCTCAATATCGCGTAAGTCTGAACGTTTGAGGTGTCCCTCGGTATCGTGATTACCAAATGTCGTTGCAATTTGCGTATCATATTGATTTAAATACTCCATCAATTCCTTGTAAACGCGACCTGAATCAATGACGCCTTCAGACCAAATTTGGTCACCTGTTAATACTGTTATGTCAGGTTGATAGTGTGTCATCATATGATGAATTAAATCGTAAGTTTTTTGATCTTTTTCATCGTTGTGTGGCCCAATATGTAAATCACTTAATTGTAGAATTGTAGTCATTGTTTCGTCTCCTTTACTCTTTTGTCGAACCGATATTGATACCTTTTACAAAATGCTTCTGAACGAATGGGAAAAGGAATAGTACTGGAATGGTTAATAGTACAATCATTGCCATCTGCATTGAGTCACCTGTAATTGTCAACTTGTCTAACATTGCATATGAACCTGACTTTTGTTTTAAAGCGTCTGCAATGGCGGCTTGTTTCGTTAACATATCTTGTAAAACAGTAGCTAACGGTTTGAGATTTGGATTACGTACGAAGAATGCCCCCGTAAACCAATCATTCCATTGACTCACCGCGTTAAATAATGTAATGGATGCTACCACGGGTTTACTCATGGGTAAGACAATTTTCCAAAAGATTTGAAAGTCATTACAACCATCTACTCTAGCGGCTTCAATTACACTACTAGGTAATTGATTGAAGAATGTACGCATAATTAAAATGTTATAAACGCTATAAAGTGACGGTAAAATGTATACCCAGAATGTATCTGTTAAATGTAGTTGATTTAATAGGATATAAAGTGGTACAACACCGGCACTGAATAACATCGTAAATACTAGGAAGAATGAGATGATTCTTCGAAATGGTAAACTTTTGATTGTTAGAACGTATGCCGCCATAGCCGTTAATATCACACTTAATATTGTTCCTATGACTGTCTTCGCGATACTAATGAATAATGCGTTTAATAACGTACCTTGTTTAAATATCTCCTTAAAATTATCTAGCGAAAATTTACGCGGGTAGAAAGTGATGCCACCTTTTTGAGCATCTACCCCAGAGTTAAATGCTAAGGCAAAGATATTAATCATCGGTAGGATAATTGTGATCACTAAGCCAATAATAATGATTAATGAGATAATACGAATGACAATTGCACTTTTATCTTGTGAAACTTTCATTGTCTATGCCACCTCTTAATAAATGATTTGAGTTCTTTTTTTATCTCTTTGATTTTCAACGTATCTTTCAAATTGATTTAAGCCTGCCTCTTCTAAACGTTGCTTAGCACTATCAATAATTTGTTTTGCTTCTTTGTCTGATTGAGAATAATATGCACGTTTAATAGCGTCACTATAATCATCGAGTGCAACTTCTAAATCTTCTCCATATTCATATTTAGATAGGAACGATTTTACTGTGAGTCCGTTTACGATTTTGGCGTGTTTCTGTTTTTCATCGTAATGCCACATATCAGCAATCTTTTCAGGAGTAGTTTTTTTCGTTTTTGTATTATCTCCGTATTCAGTTTCACCAAAATCAGCTTTATTATCGATATCGGTATAACCAAGATGATCTGCCCAATAAGAACCTGCACCTCTAAAACCACGTTTTTTAGCTTCGTCTGGATTATTCTCAACTTCTTTTAAAACTTCAGGTTTAACATGAGGGTTACCTTTCTTATCTAAAGTATAGTCACGTCCTTTAATACCGTATTGACCGAGTAATTTACCTTCACGACTTGCAAGGAAATCAGCGAGTTTAACGACGTCTTCAGGATGTTCAGTCGTACTTGGTACAGCCCAACCGTTTGCGCCTGATTTATATGGCTTTTCAACTCTAAATTTACCTTTGACTGTGTTGAGTGGTCCAAGTGGAACGTATTTCATACTTTGGTTTTCAGTAACGTAGTTATGTAAATCTGAAACAATGCCCCATGAACCATTAACTAGTCCTTCTTTTGCTTTATTTTCTTCCATTGTATAGAACTCTTTCGTCATTAAGCCCTTTTTCATAAGGTCTTTAACGTAATGTACACGTTTAAGTGGATAATCAGTTTGTGATTCATGTACAATTTTCTTACCTTTATTTAAAAATTTCTCATCAGACTGACCAGTCCAAACAAGGTCATTATAGAATTTAGTACGATCGTCACCGCCCCATGCTGTTGGGCCAATAGGTGTGATTTCTTTACCATTATCATCTTTGAAGTGGTGTTCTTTCATCTTCTCAGCAAGTTTTTCAACATCTTTTGACGTCTTGATAGATGCAGGGTTGATATGAAGTTTATCCATGATATCTTTTCTGACGTAAGGACCACCTACAGTACGACGTTCTTCTTGTCCTGGATGACGGTTGATCCCCATATGTACAAGGTACGTTCCATCCTGTTCTTTATTAAACATGATGTTATCTTTCGTATCCTTTGGTAGATATCCTTTTTTGAAGTACTTACTATAAATTTTTGTGTTTTTAAGCATTTTTGTTAAGTCTGTGAGTCGACCTTGTTTCGCTGCTTTATTTAGTACTTTCATTTCAGGACGTCCACTATCGTCTAAGTAATAAACGATGAAATCGGGTAAATCTCCTGAAGCGAGTCCAGACGTTAGTGCTTCTGTGGAATCTTCATTAGAAACGGTTTGGAGTTCTAACGTGATGCCAGTCTTTTTCTTAAGTTCTTGAGCGACTTCTTTATTCATTTTAGGTGAGGCATCGTTATCACTTTGAAACACAAGTCCTTTTAGTTTTCTATCTGCAATCCATGTATCTGGTTTACCTTTAGCATCTGCTTTTCTTTTCTCTTCATCTTGCGTTTTATCTTTGCTACATGCTGTTACGAATAAAATGACTGCAATCATTAAGATGAGCATAGATTTTCTAAACATGTACATTCTCCTTAATATAATGATGTATCCAGCTTCTTATCTGCGAATTTATTAATAATGACGACAGCGATAAGTCCTATTACGCCTTGTAATAGACCAATAGCAATTGCGTAACTGAAATCGCCTTGCTCAATACCAGTACGAATAACAAATGTATCAAGTATTTCCGAGACGTTAGCGTTACCTGGTGTTTTGAGTAGGTAGATTTGATCGAACCCTGCTTTTAAAATATCGCCTAGAGAAATGATGAATAAGATAACAATTGTTGGCGTTAACATAGGTAAGGTAATATGTATAATTTGTTTGAAACGATTCGCGCCATCAATCGCAGCTGATTCATAAATTTCAGGATTAATACTCATAATTGCTGCAAAATAAATAATGGAATCCCAACCTACATTCTTCCAAATATAACTAGAAAACATGATGGTGTGGAAATACTCAGGATTCATCATAAAGTAAGTCGACCCGTCGCCACCAAATTGATGGATCAGTTGATTCATAAGTCCATCATCAGGAGCGAGTAATTTCTTGAAAATACCGATGACCACAACCCATGATAAAAAGTGAGGAATATAAAGCACACCTTGAAATAGACCTCTGATCTTACCTAATTTAGAATCTTTAATTTCGTTAAACATAATGGCTAAAATAATTGGAAATGGTAGAGCTAAAATCAATTTCATACCACTTATAATTAGTGTATTCATAATAATTTGAATACAGCGAGGGTCAGAGAAAAATCGTTTGAAATAGTATAGTCCTTTCCAATCACCGCCGATGATACCAGTATCGAAGCGGAAATCTTTGAATGCCAGAACAAGACTTGTCATTGGAATATAGTTGAAAATCAAGAAAAAGAGTAAACAAGGTAAAATCATTAAGTAAAGTACTTTATGTTCCCACATTCTTTTTAACAAAGGTTTTTGATGAGTGGATTGAAGGCTTTGTTTTTTGATTTTACTCACGATAAAACCTCCTCTTGTACTCTTTCGCCTGAATCAGAATCGAAAAAGTGTGCATCTTTAGTTTTTATACCGAAGGAAACTGTTTGGCCTAATTCGAAATCCAAATTACTATCTACAGCTGCTACAATTTTATGTTCGTTGTGATGACAGTGAAGTAATTTGTATGAACCCGTTAACTCAACCAAATCTACAGTAAATTGAGACAGTTGGATTGGATAATGACTTATTTCGTTATCCTCAACAAGATGTAAGTCTTCAGGTCGTATACCAAGTCTGTATTGTGCATGCGATGCAAGCTGAAGTGATGAAGCATCAGCCACTTTTTGTCCATCGAAGTACCAAGCATCCATGTGATAGGTCATTGGAATCATATTCATTGATGGGCTACCAATAAAAGTGGCAACAAATTCATTGACAGGATGACGATAAATTTCTTCAGGTGTACCGATTTGTTGTATTTCGCCTTGATTTAAAATGACAATACGTGATGCCATTGTCATAGCTTCAGTTTGGTCGTGTGTCACGTAAATCGTCGTTGCTTTCATTTGTTTATGTATTTTTATGATTTCACTTCTCATATTACTTCGTAATTTAGCATCTAAATTAGAAAGTGGTTCATCCATGAGAAAGATTTGAGCTTCTCTGACGATAGCACGCCCAAGTGCCACACGTTGACGTTGTCCTCCAGATAAAGCTTTAGGTTTACGGTCGAGAAGGTTTTCAATTTCTAATATTTGAGCTGCATGTTGAATTTTTTCGTCGTAAATTTTCTTTTTGATTCCTCGCATTTTTAAGCCAAAAGCTAAATTTTTATAAACTGTCATATGTGGATATAAGGCATAATTTTGAAAGACCATAGCAATATTACGATCTTTAGGTTGTAAATCGTTAATCACTTTATCGTTGATACTAATTGTCCCCTTGCTCACGTCTTCAAGTCCTGCAATCATACGTAACGTTGTTGATTTCCCACATCCCGAAGGTCCTACAAATACTACAAATTCATTGTCCTCAATATCTAGATTGAAATCTTTAACTGCGTGACTACCATTGTCGTAAACTTTGTTTAAATCCTTGATTTGTATCATGTCTTTGCTCCTTTGAAGATTTAATCACAAGTTCAGTATAAGTAATCACTATTAAAGTAAACTTTTTTCAAATTTAAGTTTTCGTAAATCAAAATTTTTTGTTTGTAATTTTTCAAAAATAAAAAGACTAAAAACGTTTATAGGACAACATTTTCAGTCTTTAATTAACAAAAATGAAAACAAAGAAATTAATATAAGCTAAATATTATTAATATTGAGATTACAAATCGTATTTATTCAAAAACGACCAATTTGAATATACTAAATAAACCACTAAAATCATTGTTGAATCACAATCATTTCAGTGGTTAGGTCAATTGCTATTTAATTTAAAATTCCAATCGCGCTTATTTATACGACGAGTTGTTTCTTCAATATTAACGTTGATAAAACAATGCAGAAGGCACCACCAATAATGCCAGCAATGATATCTGTAGGATAATGAACGCCTAGATACACTCTAGAAGTTGATATTAATAAAATGAAAAGCGCGCATAAACCGATTAACACGCCTTTAGAGATACCAGAATCATGACGGTTAATTACATATATAGCGCTTCCGAAGAAAGAGGTTGCGCCCATTGCATGGCCGCTTGGAAAGCTAAATCCTGAAATATCAATTAAACGTAAGAGTGTTGGACGTTCTCTATCGAAGATATTTTTCAAAACAGGATTAAGTACACTTGATAATCCCATTGCAATGACGAAAAATAATGTTTCGATTTGATAACGTTTAAGCATTAAATATGCGACTAATGTAAGAGATAAACATAACATTGCCCACACTTCACCTAGTTTTGTTGCACCAAGCATAATAGATGTGGTGATAAAACTTTCTGACGAATAAATAAATTCATACACTTCATTATCAATCCACTTTCCAAGACGCGATTCATGGAAAAAGGCGATAATCCCGAATATAAGTGTAAAGACAATGAGTAACGAAATGCGTGTCCAACGATTCATGCCTGGTGCCTCCTACTTGTTTAATGCATCATGTACAATTTTATCAAATAAATCTTCTTTCGTGTAACTTTCTTTATATGTTTTCATTTGATTAATAATAGCTTCACGATTGGATTCTATATCATTTAATTCTTGTATTAATCCAACTTGAGTGAGTTTATCTTCAAGGATATGACGACCGTAACCCTTAGATTCAAAGTTCTTAGCGTTATCAATTTGGTCTCCGCGAGATTGATCTAAACCTAATGGTATTAATAGCATAGGTATTCTTAAAGTTAAGAACTCATAAATCGCATTTGCGCCTGCACGACTTACTACCGTATCTGTAATAGCAAGTAAATCGGTTAAGTCATCTGTAACAAATTCATATTGGACGTAGCCCTCTTTATTAATAGAATCATCGACTAAACCTTTACCAGTTAAATGAATAATTTGATATTCGTGAAGTAAAGATTCTAAATTTTCACGGATTGTTTCATTAAGTTTTTTACTTCCAAGACTTCCGCCCATGATAAGTAAAACTTTCTTATTAGAGTTGAAGCCAGTTAATTGATAACCGCGATCTTTGTTACCTTGTTTTAAATCTTCTCGAACAGTTGCACCTACGAAATCAGCTTTTTCTTTCGGAAGATAGTTAAGTGTATCTTCAAACGTTGTATAAATTTTCTTAGCGAATTTGAGTGCAATTTTATTGGCTAAACCTGGTGTTAAATCTGATTCATGGATAATGGTTGGGATATTTAATGAGCGCGCAGCGATGACAACTGGAACGCTGACGAAACCACCCTTAGAGAATAGTAAATCAGGCTTTTGTTGTTTGAGTATTTTACGTGCGTCTAAGATTCCTTTCAATACTTTGAAAACATCTTTCGCATTTTCAAATGATAAATAGCGACGCAATTTACCACTAGAAATCGGATAATATTTTATATCTGGGAGTTGAGACTCAATCATTTCTCTTTCAATCCCTTGTTTAGACCCGATATAAAACGCTTCGTGTCCCTTTTCTATAGCAGTGGGAATAAGACTTAGGTTCACTGAAACGTGCCCTACTGTTCCGCCACCGGTAAATGCAATTTTAGACATAAATGACAACCTCTATTCTTATATGTTTTTATAATAAGCGTAAAATGGTGCTCCTCTATTAAATGGATGGTAATCAATTTCAGCTTCGCCTACTTTTGTAAAACCAAATTTCTCAAATAGATTTTGAGCGGGTTTATTTAACGCAAATGTGTCTGTGAGAATCACATGAATGCCATGTTCTTCTGTTAATTCGACTGCAAATTGGAAAAGTTCCGTCGCAGCCCCTTTATAATCTTTAGATCCAGCTAATCGATGAATCACATATGCACCTTCTCGATTTACTGGCCATTCAATGTCATCATACCACTCTGATTGATTTTGGTCGATAACAATAAATCCGCAAATTTTATCGTCTACATCTAATACGTAAAGTGTTTCGGTTTCAATGTCTTCTTCAAAGTGTTCAGTTACAGGATATTTATCATCCCACTGATTATGGTTGAATTCTTTCATTTTTTCTTTAGCTTCATCAACAAGTTGCTCAATAACAGGTAAATCTTTTTTAGTTGCTAATCTGATCATCTTACCAAAACACCTCTTTTTTAAAATAGTGAATAAAAATGAAACGCCTCATTTCTTATATAATTTAACAAATGAGGCGTATTTTAAACTTACAATTTTCAGAAAAGTCTTTTGCATTTTGCAATCGTATAAGACTGGGACAATGAAAATAATGACACAAAATGATGCTTTCGTCCCAGTCCGCTTAATACTACGCTTGCGACAGTCACTTTTCACAAAGTAATATAAATTCTATTTTAGCTTATCTAGTAATTTGTCTAATACTGTGTCGTGTTTGTTGGACTTTTCAACTAATTCTTGGGTGAATTTGTCGTTTGTCTTTTTATCAAATTGACCAGTAACATCTAGATGATTGTCTCGTTGGAATGATTTAATTGCAGATTCTAAATCTGAATCAAATTTATTGGACTCATTATCTACTTTATAACCTAAAGCAGTCAGTCCTATTTTCATAGTTTTAACATTTTTATTGTCGTCACCCAACTGATATGTCTTATTATTTGGAATCACGTTAAGAGATTGATATTTAGGTGTCGGTATTTTCACATCTGGTTGAATCCCTTTACCATGGATATAATGGTCATCTGGCGTTAACCATTTCATTTCTGTGTATTTCAGTAATGAACCATCATCGAATTCACGAGTTGTTTGAACAATTCCTTTACCAAATGTTTTTGAGCCATAGACTTTTGCTTTATGATAATCTTTCATCGCACCTGTAAATACTTCAGATGCACTTGCTGAACCTTCATTAACTAAGATTGACACGTCCATATCTTTGGCTTGTTTCAATGCATCGTTAGAAGTCTTAAGCTGCTCTTTGTCGTCACCTTTTTCCAGTTGTACTACAGTTTTGCCTTTATCTATGAAAATGTTAGCCATTTTGACGGCTTCATCAAGTAAACCACCAGGATTGTTACGTAAATCTAGGACGATTTTACGTACACCTTGTTTATGCGCTTTAATAATTGCAGATTTTAACTCTCCTGATGTGTTGCTTTGGAATTTATTAATCGTCATTACGCCAACGTTGCCTTTTTTCTCATATTCAACACTTTTAACATGAATCGTACCACGTTTGATTTTAATGTCTTTTTCTTGAGAACCACGTTTAATTGTTAAAGTAACGGTTGTACCTTTTTTACCTCTCACTAATTTAACGACTTCATCGAGAGGTTTGCCTACAACGGATTTACCATTCACTTTGGTTACCACGTCTTTAGGGCGAATGCCTGCTTTTTCAGCTGGCGAGTCTTTCATAGGGCTAGTTATACTAATTTGATCATTCTTCTTCTGCATTTCAGCACCTATACCGACGAAATCTCCTGACACACCCTCATTAAATTGCTTTGTTTCATCTGCTGTCATGTATTCTGAATAAGGATCTTTTAATTCCTTGACCATTCCATCAATGGCTGATTGTGTTAATTTATCTGAACTTTGTTTCTTGTAATAGTCTTTATTTAAAGTTTTATATACATATTCTATCTTTTTTAAGTCAGCACGTTGATCTTTGGTAAGTCCACTTACTTTATGGCTAATTAATATTGTCGCTGCAACGGTTATGCCAGCTGTTAATATAATGACTGCCAGAAGTAGTAATATGAGTTGCCATAATTTTAGTTTCACTTGTTTGTTTTTACCGTGAGGCGACGAATTGTTTCCATCACCATGGTGTGATTCTACGTTGTGTCCTAAATATTCACTCACTATATCACATCCCTTATATTTGCTAAATTTAACGTTTACTCTATGTAATTTGTAGTATTTCATTTTCAGAAAATGAAGTGTAATAGATGGCGTCATTACCATTATTCAATAACTGAAGTTAAGATTCATGAGTCGGAAGACGTATTCTTAAATTATAAAATTAAATGATTCAACGCAATCAATTCAATTATACGTCCTCATCACGTGCAAAATAAGCACAAATGTGGGAGTGAATCAGGTTCAATACTAAAAGTTGAATTCATCAATCCACTCCCGCCATAGCTTAATCATTCATTTGTTGCGTGTTAAAATTTTAACCATTCAGTATATTCTTCGTATAAATCGTCAAAAACAGACATAGGCACAGTAAATTCGATTTGCGTTTCAATGTATTCAGAAAGTGTATTAAAGTCATCTTCATGTTTCGGAAACGCGAGATCATCGAATATTTGTTCAGCTAATTTGCCTTTGTCGTCTTTACGTCCTCGAACAGTCATTACAAATTGATAGAATGAGTAATTTTTAACCATTAGCTTACAGTCACATCAATGACTTCTGTTTCACCTTTAACTACTGCTTCTACATCTTCTAAATGTAGTGATTCCGTTTGATCTGAGTTTGTAATAATGATTGGTGAAATTACAGATTTAGCATTATTTTTAATATATTCTAAATCAAAACGGATAAGTGGATCGCCTACATTGACTGTATCTCCACTTTCAACAAGCACTTTAAAGCCTTCTCCGTCGAGTTGAACAGTGTCTAAACCGATATGAACTAATAATTCTAAACCATTATCTGCCTTTAAACCGACAGCGTGCTTTGTAGGGAATACGTTATCGACTTTACCTTCAATCGGTGACACGACTTCTCCCTCTGTAGGGTTAATGCCGAAACCTTCGCCCATCATTTTTTGTGCGAAGACAGGGTCTGGAATGTCTTCAATTTTGACATATTCACCTGTTAAAGGTGCATAAATTTTAATATTCTTATTTACTTCTTTGCCTTTACCAAATAATTTCTTAAACATATAGTTGTTCACTCCTATTTTTCAAAGTGTGGAATTAACTCACCGTATCCAAGTTCTTCTAACTTCTCATATGGAATAAATTGGATAGCAGCTGAGTTGATACAATAACGTAATCCGCCAGTTTCTTTAGGACCATCATTAAATACGTGTCCTAAATGGCTATTCGCATCTTCAGAACGTACCTCAGTTCTAATCATACCAAAAGATTTATCGACAAGTTCAACAATTTCATCATCGTCTAAAGCTTTTGAGAAACTTGGCCAACCACAATTGGATTCAAATTTCTCTTCTGATGTAAATAAAGGTTTGCCTGATAATTTATCGACATAAATGCCTTTATCAAAGTGATTCCAATACTCGTTTTGAAATGGAGGTTCTGTACCGTTTTCTTGAGTAACAAGATACTCCATATCATTCAATTCATCTTTGCTTTTTTTAATCATTTTGTGACCCCCAATGTGATTCTATAAATGCCTTTCTGCCAGATCCACGTTGGTATTGTTCGTAATGCATAGGATTTTTCTTATAATAATCTTGATGATACGTTTCAGCAGGATAAAAGTTTTTATATGGTTTAATCGGTGTGATGACAGGTTTATTAAAAATGCCTTGCTCATTAATTTGTTGTTTCTTTAACTCTGCTGCCTTTTTCTGTTCTTCATCATGATAAAAGATGACAGGTTGATAACTTTCCCCTCTATCAAAGAATTGTCCACCATCGTCAGTAGGATCAAAAGTTTTGAAATACACATCTAGTATATTTTCAAAGGAAGTAATTTCAGAATCGTATTCGATTTGTACGGCTTCGACATGCCCCGTTTGATTTGTACATACTTGTTCGTATGTTGGGTTCTCGACATGACCACCACTGTATCCTGAAACGACAGATTTTATTCCTGGATAAGATGAAAATGGTTTAACCATACACCAGAAACAACCTCCTGCTAATGTTGCATATGCCATCATATTACCTCCTTATGTTGTCTCTTTTTTTATAATTTACGCTATACGTCATTGAATTTAAAGTGTTTTACTCAACATTGTATATCTAAGTTGGAGCGTTAAGGGTCTCCAGGAATTAGTCTCTTAAAACGATGAGTCCAATGGCACCTTGTCCTGTATGCGTCGAAATGACTGGTGTAGTGACATTCACGTCGAATTGATTAAAATGAAATGCTTCACTAAATGATTTTTTAACTTTATCCACGAATTCTATAACATTGGCATGTGGAATCCCAATAGATTTAATTCGATGATTTTTAGTAAATTCTGCAACTTCCTTTTTCAAATATTGAACGCTTGAATTTTGTGTTCTGGAATTATGAACAAGTTCTAATCTACCATCGTTTAATGTACCAATGGGTTTAATTTTCATGATATTACCAATTAAACCTTTCGTTTTACTAATACGGCCACCTTTAATTAATTGATTGAGTTGACCAATGACAACAAATAATTGGATATTCTCACGTAGTTGTTTGACGCTTTCGATGATGTCAGATGTTGGTGTACCCTTTTCAATTAAATCAACAATATGCTGAATTTGATAACCTAACCCATAGGAGATGGATTTCGAATCGATGACAGTGATGTTACTACCTTCAACCATGTGGCTCGCTTGAAGAGCTGTATTGAAAGTGCCACTTAAACCTGATGACATATGGATACTAATGACCTCAACATCTTCTTTGGCGAGTTCCTCGTATTTCTCGATAAATCTACCAATAGGAGGTTGACTTGTCTTGACGTCAGCATCTGCTTCTATATATTCAATATATTCCTTAGAGGTAATGTCGACTTGGTCTGTGTAAGCCTTGCCGTTAACTGTAATGCTTAATGGTATGACATGAATGTTGTGTTCAGACAAATACTCATGTGGTAAGTCAGAGGTTGAGTCTGTGACGATAATTTGTTTAGTCATAATTCCCCTCCTATTGGTTACTTCTTCGCACTAAATGTAAAAACGTATGCGGAATCGTATTTTTGTCATCTAACTGACCTTCGACGGAAGAATCGACTTCCCATTCTTCGAAAGTATAAGGTGGGAAGAATGTATCGCCTTGGAACTTTCCATCAACGACTGTGATGTACATATCATCTACTTTATCTATCATTTCCTCAAAAAGTGTTTGTCCACCGAATATAAAAACTTGGCCAGGAAGGTTATAAATATCATCAATTGAGTGAATGACATCTACACCTTCATGTTGAAATGATGGGTTATTCGTAAGTACAACGTTACGTCTATTAGGCAAAGGTTTGCCGATTGAATCAAATGTTTTTCTTCCCATAACTAGAGTATGCCCTGTTGATAACTTTTTAACGTGTTTCAAATCACTTGGTAAGTGCCAAGGTAATTGATTCTTGTAACCGATAACTCTTTGTTTATCATGTGCGACGAGGATTGATAAAGTCATCGTCCTCCCCCTTTCTTATTATGAATTGCTAGTGCATCATTGTTAGTAAAATTAAACTGCAATAGGTGCTTTGATCGCAGGATGTGATTCATAATCAACGACTTCTAAATCTTCATAATTAATATCGAAAATAGATTTGTCTGTATTAATCTTCAGTGTCGGTGCTTGATAACTTTCTCGTGCGAGTTGCGTCTCAATTGCATCAATATGATTAGAATAAATATGTGCATCACCGAACGTATGAATGAATTCTCCTACTTCAAGATGACATTCTTTCGCAATTAAATGCGTAAGTAAGGCATAGCTTGCAATATTAAATGGTACGCCTAAGAAAATATCTGCACTACGTTGGTATAACTGACAACTTAACTTACCATCTTGCACGTAAAACTGAAACATTGTATGACATGGTGGTAAGGCCATTGTATCGATTTCTGTAGGATTCCAAGCAGACACAATATGACGTCGAGAATTAGGATTTGTCTTAATTTGATCGATCACTGTTTTAAGTTGGTCAAAATGACGACCGTCTTTGTCTTCCCAATCTCTCCATTGTTTACCGTATACATTACCTAAATCACCATATTGACGTGCGAAATCGTCATCATTCAGTATACGTTGTTTAAATTTTTTCATTTCTTCCTTATACAGTTCATTAAATTCAGGATCTTGTTGAGAACGATGACCAAAGTCCGTCATATCTGGACCTTGATAGTCGTTGGATTGAATATAATTTTCAAAGGCCCATTCATTCCAAATATTATTATTATATTTAAGTAAATATTGAATATTTGTATCACCTTTAATAAACCATAACAATTCAGTGGCTATTAATTTGAATGAAACCTTCTTAGTTGTGAGTAATGGAAACCCCTTTGAAAGGTCAAATCTGAGTTGATGTCCGAATTTAGAAATTGTACCTGTATGTGTACGATCATCACGTTGGTTTCCTATTTCTAATACTTCTTCGCATAAGCTATGATATGCTTCATCGAATGGATTATGCATGTGTACAGCTCCTTTATGTGAATAACGTTTTTAAAAATGAATTATGATAAATGATATTACTGAATATTATACTAGAAAACGTTAACTGTTTATAGGGAGAGCCATTTAAGATTACAAATTTCCTATTTTGTATAAAAAAACCGAGCTACACAGCGATTACATGTGTACTCGGTATAATGGATTTCATTTATTGACAATGGTCATCAAAAGCGTCTTTTAAGTCCATGGCAATATCGTTGATGTCGCGACCTTCTATATGTTCACGTGGAATGAAGTGAACTAAGTTTTGACCTTTAAATAAAGCATAAGATGGACTTGAAGGTACTTGTTGGATGTAATCACGCATAGTTTGTGTGGCTTCTTTATCTTGTCCAGCAAAAACCGTCACTTTATGTGTTGGTTTTGCTTCATTTTGTTCTGCGACTGCTACGGCAGCTGGTCTAGCTAATCCTGCAGCACAGCCACATGTTGAATTAATCACAACGAAAGTTGTTTCGTCTTCGTTTACATCTTTCATATATTGTTGGACGTCATCGCTTGTTTCTAAGCTTTTGAATCCATTTTCAGTGAGCTCTGCACGCATTTGCTGAGCTAATTCTCTCATATAAGATTCGTAACCGTTCATATAAACACTCCTTAATGCATTATCTTTCGCGATTGGCGATTTGTTTCCAGACTGAGCCTAGTGCTTCATCACCATTTTCAATTCTAGAAATTGCCATTTCAATTTGTAATTTAACTTCGTATGCAGGGTCGTCTGCATGAGCTTTAAGAGAAGATAATTGATTTTCATTTCCTTCATCAAATACAAACATAGCAGCACGCCATCTGACAATTTTTTGTGGATCATCAAGTGCTTTCTCCATTTCGGGTAAAGCTCCTTTGAAACCTAAGTCACTTAAGCAGTCGCCTGCTGTTCGGCGTACGGCTGGACTTTTATCATGTAGTCCTCGATAAATATAAGGTAAAATATCTTCATCCTCTATCATACCTAATAGAACGACTGCCTCACGTCTTAAAGGGATTTTGTCTTCGTTTAAAGCAGTTTCTAATAAAGGTATGTCATCAAATGTTGGCGTTGGAAAGGATTTAAGCATTCTTAAACGAGCTTTCCAATCTTCAGCTTTATTATATTCATCTAATGTCACGTGTTGATAATGTTGTTCAGGTACGACGATGTCAGTTTCAAGTGCAACTTTTACGAGTTCATTTAATCGCTCTTCAGGATAAAGTGCAATCACTTCTTCATACACATCATCCATCACTTCTGATACATCCCCGTATCTAATACCGAAATCTTCCCACTTTCTTAAGAAAACGACATTATCATTGTCTTTTTGTGCTTCTAACATTTTATCGATATAAATTTCTGGCAACTGTTGACGTTTCTCTTCTTTACTAGTTGTGAGTTTGATTTGATAAGGAATTCCTTTAAACATCAATACTTCTGCACGAACTTCACCATAATGTTCGTCTGGTTGAGTTTCCTGTTCTAAATTAGACTCGTTGTTGAGTGTAGATGTAATTTGTGGTAGTACACTTTCCCAATCAGCTTTAGGTTGTTTATCTATTGCTAAAAAATCCATCACGTAAAAAATGGATTTTACACCTTCTAATTGAAGTAAATCATTAATAAATTGTGGCTGATGATTTTGTACTTCAGTATAGGTGTTCGATTGATTATCTTCACGTTTTTCAGATAATACAATTTTCATTGTGTTGGGACTGGGCGTAGGCTCTACACGAACAATTTCCATCTGTATGGCCCCCTTTTTGATTAAAACAAACTATTATTCGTTGAAAGCGTCTTGAATTTGCGGTAGTAAATCATCCCAATTTGCGTCATCTTCTTTATCAACTGAGATGAAGTCCATCACATAAAAGATGGATTTAACGCCGTCAATTTCAAATAGTCGATTGATGAAATCTGGTTGGCCTTCTTTCGCAGAAGTATATGTTGTTGATGAATTATCTTGGCGTGGTTCGCTTAAAGAAATTTTCATTGTATTGTGATTAGGTGTTTCTGAAATTGCTACGATTTCCATAAAGATGTCCTCCTATTGTAGCTCGTTCCCGATTTGTTTAATTTGTTTACCTACTGAACACTCATTAATGCAAAAATGATGTGCCTGTGTCTTACCTTCAGTCTTTCTATTATGAGACTTTAAGGGACATTGATAGCAATAAGTGTTCATTAGTCGATCGATTTTATTAATCGCTTTTTGTTCTGAATAAGTGAGTATAGCTTCCACTTCCTTTAGCTATAAACTTTTTAAATGATTCATCACATATTTTGCATGGTTGTATTATAGCATTGAAAGTGTGGTAATTTGAAATAATCAATTCGTATTTAATCGGTCGTTTTGAAACGAAATTTAGATAGGGTTCATATGAAAGCATAGAAGTTTGTATTTTGTAATTTTTTGTTACCCTATTGCATATTTTTTATATTTCGAGTAAACTAAGTAAGTTGTTTTTTTGCGGTTTCTAAACACCCGCTTTAACAAAATTTAGGAGGAAGTAAGATGTTTAATGAAATTTTTGGTGTAGCTTCATTTATTGTTACATTTATCTTAATGGTTCTCATGTATCGATGTTTTGGGAAACACGGTTTAATTGCTTGGGTCGCAATGGGAACGATTATAGCTAACATTCAAGTTATTAAAACGATTCATATATTCGGAATTTCAGCGACACTTGGGAATGTCATGTTCGCTTCCATATATTTAGCAACTGATATTTTAAATGATATTTATGGTAGAAAAGTTGCTAAACGTGCTGTATGGTTAGGATTTTCATCAACATTAGTGATGATTATTGTTATGCAAATGTCATTACATTTTATTCCAGCACCTGAAGATACTGCGCAGGGTGCGCTTAAGACAATATTTGATTTAGTTCCAAGAATTGCTCTAGGTTCTATTGTTGCGTATATCATCGGTCAACATGTTGATGTATTTATCTTTTCACTGATTAAAAAGATATTTAGTTCAGATAAAACGTTTATCATCAGAGCTTACGGAAGTACAATGTTAAGTTCGATTATTGATACAGCATTATTCGTTATTATTGCATTTGCGGGTACATTACCAGGCATGGCAGTATTCGAAATATTTATAACTACTTACCTATTAAAACTTATTTCAACTATATTCAATGTACCGTTTGGATACATTGCTAAATCTTTCTATCGCAAAGGTAAGATTCAAAAACTTGATAAAGGCTATTAAATATAACTGTTGGCTTTGTTTTATAACTTAGTCGACAGTTTTTATTTTTAAAATTAAAAAGAGTAAACGGAACGTGGGAGAAAGATAATGCGTAATCTCGTGATGATGCTATATTTCGTATGGCTTTAATGATTATCTTTTGACTCTATCATTTGAAGATTTGCTACAATAAAAATAAATTTATGGAATGAAGGTGTAAACGAGATGGCAAAAATATATTTTGATGCTGCAACGAAAGGTAATCCAGGACGAAGTGCATGCGCAATCGTTGTGAAAGAAGAATCAGAACGACATGTTTTCACCCATGATTTAGGAGAAATGGATAATCACAGTGCAGAATGGGCAGCGATGTTGCATGCGCTGGAACATGCTAGAGAATTAAATGTTATTAATGCCTTACTTTATACAGATTCTAAATTGATTGAGGATAGCGTGAATAGTGGTCGCGTTAAAAATGCTAAATTTAAACCTTATTTTGATAATATGGAAATTTTAGAGCAAAGTTTTGAGTTAATGTTTGTTAAGTGGGTGCCTAGAGAACAAAATAAAGAAGCGAATCAATATGCACAACAAGCATTATATAAATTAACTAAATAAGCATAAAAAACAGGCTATAGGAATGACTCCCTATAACCTGTTTATTTATTTCTCTCTGTTATTTAGTTTTATTTTTTTGAGCGTTTTTTATTTTTTGCCCCTTTTTTCGTAACTTGGTTTGTAGCTTTTTTCGTCGTTTTGCTTTTGGATGCAGTGCGTGAAGAATATTTGGATTTAGGTTGTGAAATTTGAACTTTTTTCTTTGTTTGTTGTTTAACTTCCTTATTTTCCTGTTGGTTGTCTTTTTTGCGTTTTGCAACAGGAATTCCCTTTTTATCATCTTCGTCTATTTGTGTTTCTTCATTTTTATCTTTTTTACGTTTAGCTACTATGAGTGGCGCTGCTTTTTTAGAATCGGAAATTTGATGATCTTTGTTATCTCTAAGTTTTTCTTCCTCTTCTTCATTTTTACGTCTTTTAGCAAATACTAACCAGAATCCAGAAAGTAAACCAGTGAGAGTTATAAATCCTACAGCTTTACCGAAATCATCGATTATTCTGTCGATGAAACTATCATCATGATGATTAACATGTTTAGGTCCATCTTCTTTATGTTTTTTCTTACCTGGTTCAACGCCGGCACCACTTAATACTTCTTTATAAGTTTCAGTTTGACCAATATGGCTTTGTACATCTTGGTCTTTCAATCTCACCTCAAACAGATTTCTATGAGATAGCGCATTTGTTTGATTAGATATAGAATCGAATGAATTATCAAATCCTACAGCTAAGATACGTCGAATACCATTTAATAAAGCTTCTTGAACTTCTGCAATTGTTTTAGCTTTGTGAATTGCATTCATTGTATCAAGTTGAATTTGTTTGATGCGACTAATAGCTAATTGTTTTTGGTATTGAGTAGCAGACATATTGTCTAAGATTTGTTGTGTTCTATTATTTACAACATTATCTAATTTACGGTCTGCTTTATGTTTTTCACCTAACAAATGAGCTTGAGCAATAATTTGATCACGTTGTGTATTGAAATCTTTGATGATTTGTTTTAATTCATCTAAATCTTTAGCATTTTTAATCTTATCATTCACTTTAGTTTGAAGTTCTTGTAATTGTTTTGCAAACTTCGCTTGTTCATCTGGTGTTAAATCTGTAATGTGTTTAATTTCTTTAACGCCTTCTTCAGTTGCTTTCTGAACATTAGCTTTATTGTCTTTTTTAGCTTTGTCTAAAATAAATTGTTTAGAATCAAAATGGTAAATGTCATCTTTATCTTTTTGTTGGATTTTCTCAACATCTGCAACGGTTGTAGACTGATTGATGTTGTTAAGTGCCTGTTCTTTAAGTTTTTGAACTTCCGCTTTTGCTTGTTCTTTTTGTTTTTCAGTTAATGATTGATCTTTATCAATTTCATCAAGTTTTTGTTGTGTAACTTGGTTGATTTGTTGAGATGCTTCATTTTTAGCAACTTGAAGTTCTTTTTCGATTACATTTACTGGAACATCGACAATCACTTGTGAACCATTGGCAAGTGTAATTTCAACTTTTGCAGTTAAATCATTGGCAACTTTATCGGTATTTGGTAGTGAAATAATTTTCACTTTGAGATCGTCAGTTAAAGTTAATGCGTGTTCAATGTCATTCATCGTAATCGTTTCATCTCTATGAACAACAACATTTCCTGTGACGAGTGCATCTTGGAGGCTTAACTCTGGTCGATGAAGTGTTAATGGTGCTTGGTCAGTATCCCAAATTGTAATTTGAGCAATGTTATTGAGACCGTCATCTTTGGTTTGTTTAATATTATCGACAGAATTTGCTTGTTCAATTTGTTTAAGTGCCTCTTGCTCTGCTTTATCAATTTCGGCGAGTGCGTGTGCCTTTTGAACATCTGTTAAGTCAGGATTGTTTTTGATAGCGTCACGTTTGTGTTGTGCTAACTCTTTAATTGCTTGTTTCGCTTGTTCTTTTGCAGTGATGATTGCTTGTGTATCTTTAAGCAATTGATCGACTTTAGCTTTTTCGTCTGAAATCGTTTGTTTATCAGTTGCTTGGTCAATACGTTTTTTGATGTCGTTAACTGTATGTTCTAAATCAGCTTTAAGTTTGTCTTTTTCTTTAGCAGTTAAATTAGGATTTTGATCTATATTATTTAAAATATCTTTTACTTTTTGATCAATTTCATTATTCGCATCAATTTTAGCTTTAGGTAATTCATCAGCATGCGAATTGTTAATAGCTATTGTGCCGTCATTTTTAGCGGTTTGAACAGCTTTGTTAGAATTCGCATGATCAATATTTGTATGCGCTTCTTTAGCCGCATCTTCAGCTGCTTTTTTAGCTTGTGCTTTTGACTCGTCAGTCGCATTAGCTTTGTTAATTTCATCAAGTTGATGTTTGAGTGTATCGTCAATGGCTTTGTGCGCTTTAGTTTGAGCATCGTTAAGGCGTTGTTCACCGTTTAGAGCTTCCTTAGCATCTTGAATTGCCTGAGTCATTCCATTGATGATATCGATATCTAAGTTAGAACCATCTTTTTTGTTCAGTACATCATGAGCGACTTGTATAGCATGATCGAATTGTAATTTTAAGTCTTCGTCAGCATTTTGATAATTGATACTGTTCTTCGTAGGTTGATCTAGTTGATTTACAGTATCTTGTAAAGTCTTCATAGCTTCATTTAAGTTTGAAGCATCATTAACAATTTGAGTAATATCTTTAATGTTGTCAGAAGCATTAACATCATGAGTTAAAGCGTCAGTTTGAGCATCATTTAGCGCATCAAGTTGTTTAATGAATTTGTCCGCTTTTATTTTAGCTTCAGTAAGACGTTGTTCACCGTTTAATGCTTGTTTTGTGTCATCAATCGCTTGTGATAAGCCTTGTATATCTCTTTCGTTAAGATTTTCGCCTTTTGTTTTACTTAGTGCTTCTCTTGCATCTTTAACTGCTTTGTTAAATTGACGTTTCAAGTTATAGTCAGCATTTTGATAATTGATGCTTGCTTTAACCGGATTAACTGTAGATTTTAATTTATCTCTTAAATCTCTCATAGCATCATTTAAATCAGAAGCTGTAGCAACAATTTGTGTTAAATCTTGTAAATTATCTGTAGCTTTCATTTGAGACATAGAGCTTTCGCGTTGCGCATTATTTAGGTCTTTAAATGTTTTTAATACCTTTTCAGCTTTAACTTTAGCCTCAGCTAGACGTTGTTCCCCATTTAGTGCATCTTTAGTGTCTTCGATTGTTTGTGAAAGTCCACGAACTTCATCGATTGAAGCTGGTTCGCCTGTAGCTTTAGCAAGCGTATTTCTAGCTTGTTGAAGTGCTGTGTCAAATTGTTGTTTTAAATCATCGTCAGCATTGACATAATTAACACTCGCATGGACAGGTGTAGCATTATTTACTAATGTTTCATGTAAATCTTTCATTGCTTCATCTAAGTTAGTAGTGTTTGAAATTGTCTCAGCTAATGAAGTGAGATCTTCTGATGTTTTTATTTCATTTTCAGCAGCATTACGTTGCGCATCATTTAAATGAGTTAAAGTTTGTAGGTACTGTTGACCTTTCGCTTTAGCCTCAGCCAAACGTTGTTCCCCGTTAAGTGTATCTTTAGTATCTTCAATTGCTTGTTTAAGACCTTCAATTTCAGTTTCATCTAAGTTTTTACCTGTAGCTTTGACAATCGCCTTTCTAGCATTACTTAAAGCATGATCGAATTGATCTTTGAGATCCTCGTCAGCATTAATGTAATTTAAGCTAGATTGAACAGGAGCTGCATTCCGAGTGATTTCGTCTTTCAGTGCTTGCATAGCTTCATCTAAAACATTTGCTTTATCGACGATGCGAGCTAATTTCGTTAATGTATCTGAATTAGCGATTTCTTTGAGTGCATGTGCGAGTTGAGCTTGATTGATATGTGCGAGACTTTCGATGAATTTGTCCGCTTTAGCTTTAGCAGCTTTGAGTCGTTCTATACCATTAAGCGCATCTTTCGCCTCTGAAATAGCATCTTTAAGTGAATCTACTGTTTCAAAGTTTAGATTTTGACCTTTAGCTTTATTAAGTACGTCACGAGCGTTATTGATCGCTTGATTAAAGTTATCTTTAAGTTGGCTATCGGCATTAATGTAGTTAATGCTCGCTTTTGTTGGTGCGTAATTATCGATGATTGCTTGTGCTAAATCATGCATGATATCGTTTAAGTTTGTTCCATCATCAACGAAATGATTTATTTCTATAAGGTCGTGTGATTGGTTAACCTTATCGATTAAGGCAGCTTTTTGAGAATTATTTATTTTATCAAGTGAGTTTATATAATCTAATGCTTTAGGTCTAGCTTCATCGAGTCTTGCAATACCATTTAAGTTATTTTTAGCTTGACTTATTTGATGAATTGCTTGTTTAACTTCATCTTCCGTTGCGTTCTTTTGAACTATAGCTTGAGCTTGTTCTAGAGCATCGTCATAAGCTGAAATTTTACTATCGTCTGCTTGTCTGTAATTATCGCTGTTTTCAACTGATTGAGCATCATTGATAAATTGTTGTAATTGACCCATTGATTTGTTTAATACTTGAGCATTGGCTTTAGCTGCATCAATCTCAGCAAGTTTCGTTGCCTGTTCTACATTATCTTTGGCAGTTTGTTGTTGGCTCGGATTTAAATATTTAAGATGATCGATAGTGTTACTTGCATCAGTTTTAGCTTCAGCTACACGTTTATTACCATTGAGATTTTGATTCGCTTGAGTAAGCTTGTCTAGAACTTGTTGAACTTGGTCATGCGTAGCATTTGATCCGTGTGCTTTATCAATCATTGCTTGTGCGTCAGCGAGTGCTTGATTTAGTGCTTCTTTTCTATCATCTGAAGCCTCAGTATAGTTTGGTGAAGTTTTATCAGCCTCAGTTTGTTTCGTTTTGTCTTTTAGGTCTTTCATTACTGAGTTAAGATCTTTAGCCTGTTGTAGAAGTTGTTTAACTTCTGTTCTTAATGTCGCGTTATTAATTGATTGAGTGATTGCTTGTTTTTGAGCGTCATTAAGATTTTTCATGTCAGCAATGTCATATTTCGCCATAGCTTTATCAGAGTCTAACTTTTTAACTCCATGTAAATTATCTTCAGCAGTGAGTACTCTATTCTTAATGATGTCAACTTGATTAGGGTCGAGTGTTGGGTTAGTAGTTTGGTTGACTAACTGTTCGGCAGCCGCAATCGTTTGATCATAAGGTTGTTGGTACTTAGGATCCTCGTTTAAATATTTACTACTATTTAAAACGTTGTTTTTATTTGCAACTACATTATCCAGTGATGCCATTGCTTGATCGAGTGCTTGCGCATTATCTAAGTTTTTCTTCACTTGTTCACGAGTTGTTGCGTTTGTATTTTGGTTAATGATTGCTTCGCGTTGAGCTTCATTTAAATGTGTTAAACCATTTATTGTGTCGGCAGCATTTTGTTTTGCTTGAGCAAGTTTTTGATCACCATGGAGATTGTTTTGTGCATTTTCAAGTTGGTGAGTCAAATTATTTATAACTGTCGGATCCATTTCTGGATTCGTTTGTTTATAAATGACTGCCTCAACATCTTTAATCGCTTGTTTGTATCCATCTTTCTCTGGTTGATCTTCATTAATGAATTGACTGCTATGGATGACTTTAGATGTTTGTTTATATACGTCATTTAGAGCTTTCATCGCATCATTTAAAGTTTTTGCTTTTTCTAATGCTTGAGCAACTTCAGTTCTTGTCTTAGCAGTGTAAATTTGATTTCCTACGTTACTGCTTTGGTATGAAGTTAAATCGACAAGCTTACTTAATTCTTTATCTGCTTGATCTTTTGCTTTATCAAGTTTACTTTGTCCTGCAAGTTGGTCTTTAGCGTTTTTGATATGATTGATCGCATTTTTAAGATCATCAACGGACATTGTTGGTTGAGATGTTTGGTGAAGAATATTCTCAATTTGAGTCACTGCATTATCGTAAGCCTGTTGTTCATTAGGATCTTCGTTGATATAGTTACTAGATTTTTTCACTTGGTCTTTATCTTGGATGCTATCTTCTAATGATTTCATCACATTATTCAGATTTTGAGCTTGACCAATGATTTGCTGAACTTCAGAGCGTGTATGTGCATTGTTAATTTGAGTATTGAAAGCTTCTTGTTGCGCTTGATTTAAATGACTCAATGTAGGTAGTGATTGTTGTGCAGCTTGTTTGTCTGCATTGAGCAATTTAACACCGTTTAATGCGTCTTTGGCTTTGTTAACAGCTTGAGTTAACTGTGTAATCGTATCTTTGTTTAATGTTGCAGTTTGTTCATTGATGACAGATTCTGCATCACGTACAGCACTATTATATGCTTGTTGTTTGTCGTAATTTTCATTGACATATTTACTATCTTGTCTCACAGATCCTTGATCTTGAATACTGTTTCTTAAACCGCCCATTGCATTATTGAGCTCTTGTGCCACTTGAGTTTGTTCAGTCACTTTGTCTCTTGTTTTTGCATTATTGATGAGTGCTTTTTCAGCATTTTTCTGTGGTGTATTTAAATTATTTAAGCTATCGATGAGGTTATTTGCATTTTCTTTCGCTTGTTGTAATTTATGTTCTCCATCTAATGCTGCAACTTTTTCTTTTATTTTATTAATCGCATTTTCAATGTCATCATGAGACATTGTTGGATTAGTCGTTTGATCAATGATAGCTTGTGCATCGTTAATAGCGTCATTATATGCTTGTTGAGGAGCGCTATCCTCGTTGATATAGTTGCTTGATTGTCTTACGCTATTTTGTTGTGCAACGATGTCTTTAAGTTTCTTCATTTCATCATCTAACGCTTTAGCTTTGTTGGAGATATTATCTACATCAGTGACGGTAGTTGCTTGATTTATTTCATGTGCTAAAGCCTCTTTTTGCGCTTGGTTAAGGTGATCTAAATGATTAACTGCATACGTTTGCGTATGTTTATCATTGTCGAGTTTACGTTCGCCATGAAGATCATCTTTGGTTGTTCGAACCTTAGATATAGCACGATTAATATCTAATGGATTCATCGTTGGGTTAGACGTTTGATCAATGATTTCTTTCGCTTGATCTACAGCACTAGTGTAATTGTTTTGAACGCTTGGAGTTTCATTAATGTAATTACTTGTTTGTTTTACATTATCCACATCTTTAATGCTTTGACGTAAATTCTCCATTGATTGATTTAATGGTTTTGCTTTATTGATGACACGTTCAACGTCAGGTCTAGTTTGAGCTTGTTGGATTTCTTTATTTAATTGATCTTTTTGAGCTTGATTTAAACCTGTCATTTGATTGATATTTTCAGTTGCTTGTTGTTTATCTTTTTCTAGTTTTTGAGAACCATGTAAATCGTTTTTAGCGTTATTAATTTTATCTGTAATTTCATTAATATAGCTTGGTGACATCGTTGGGTTTGTTTGTTGGTCAACTATTTCTTTACCTTTTTCAATATTGTGATCGTAGTTGCCTCTTTCATTTGTATCTTCATTAATGTAATCACTAGATTGTTTAAGCGTTTCATTACCATCAAGCGCATCTTTTAATTTCTTCATTGCATCATTAAGCTGGTTAGCTAAGTTAACTGCATCTTGAACTTCTGGTCGAATCGTCGCATTGTGAATTTGATTTTCTAAGTCTTCACGTTGTGCAGGATTGAGATGCGTTAATTGATTCAATGTTCTTTCTGCATTTGCTTTATCGTCTGCCAGTTTTTGTTCGCCACGTAAGTTTTGTTTAGCTTGAGTCACTTCATCCACAACTTTTTGAACAGTTTCATTTGATAAAGTTGGCGTAGGTCTATCATTGACAATATCTAAGGCTTTAGCTACTGCTTGATTGTAAGCATTTTGTTGAGCAGGGTCTTCATTTTTATAATTACTGCTTTGAAGCACTTGTTGATTATCTTTGATAGCATCTCTCAATGCTTTCATCGTGTTATTTAATTGTTCAGCTTTTTCAAAGCGTTTTGCAACTTCTTCTCTCGTTGGCGCATTGAAAATGTCATTAACTAATGCATCGTGTTGACCGTTTGTAAGGCTATTAAGATTTGTTAATTGATCTGTTTTTTCATTTTGTTCATTGAATAGTTTCTTATTACCATTCAAGTTATTTTGAGCTTGGTTAATATTATCTAATGCTTGATCAATTTCGTGTTTATCCATTGTAGGTGGTTGTTTATTGATTAGATCTTTAGCTTTTTGAATCGCTTGGTTGTACGCTTCTTTTTGAGCAGGATCTTCGTTGATATAATTACCACTTTGTTTGGTTGGATTTGCGTTATTTATGGCTTGTTGTAATTGATTCATAGCATTATCTAATTGTTTAGCATTATTAATGATTTCTGCTACTTGTGATTTAGTTGGTGCTTGATTGATTAATTCATGTTCTTTGTCTTTTTGAGCTTGTGTTAAGCCATGTAAGTTATTAACTTCTTGCTTACCGTTAGAAATTGCTTCTGTTAATTTAGCTTGACCGTTTAACTCATTTTCAGCGTTGGTAATAGCTTGAGTTGCTCTATTAATTGCGTCTTTATCAAGTTCTGGCGGTTGAGTTGTTGTGATGATTTGTGAACCGCGATTAAGTGCACTATCATACGTTGATTGCTTATTATTATCAGCGTTAATGTATTTACTTTCGCCTTTAACTTGATCTTTTTTAGAAATTTCTGATCTTAATGCTTTCATCGCCTCATTGAGTTCTTTAGCTTTTTCAAGCGCTTCTTGAACTGCAGGTTTAGTCTTAGCTTGATTAACCAAGTCTTTCTCTGCAAGAGTTTGACCAGAGTTTAGCGCATTTAATCCGTCAATTTGAGCGTTGGCTTGATCTTTTGCTTCTTGAAGTTTTTGTTCTCCGTGTAAAGCTTCTCTTGCATGCTGTAATTCTGTTAATGCTTGTTCAATTCTAGCTTTATCTAAAGTACCATCTGGTACTGCATTGATAATATCTTTCGCTTTTTGAAGTGCGTTATTGTATGCATTTTGTGGGCCTTCATCTTCATTAATGAAGTCACTTGATTGTTTAATATTATTTGCATGGTTAACTTCGCTTTCTAATTGACGCATTGCTTCGTTTAGCGCTTTAGCATTATTTAAATCGTTGGCTACTTCAGTTCTTGATGGTGCAGTGTTGATTTCGTTATGTTCGCCTTGTCTTTGTGCATTATTTAGATTTGAAAGATGATCAATTTCATTATTCGCATCTTGTTGAGCATGTTGTAATTTTTGTTCTCCGTGAAGATCGCCTTTAGCAAGTTCGATATTTTGAATTGCGTTATCGATTTGATTTTTATTTAAAGGTTCGCCTGTTGTTCCATCAATAATATTTTGACCATTTTGAATCGCATTATCATAAACAGTTTGAACATTAGGATCTTCATTAGAGTAATTGCTTTGTTGATGAACATGAGGTTGCTCATCTACTAAATCTTTTAGTTTCTTCATTGCATTATTGAGTTCATTTGCTTGTGCAATGATTTCAGCAACTTTTTGTTTGTTAGGCGCGCTGTTAATTAAGTCATTTAAAGCTTGTTTTTGTTTATCGTTTAAGTTTGGTAATTGATTAACAGTAGCATTAGACTCAGTTTGATTTTGAGCTAATTTCTCAGCGCCATGAAGTGCGTCTTTGGCTTCTTTAACTTTTTGAGTTGCAGCATTGATCTCATTTTTATCCATTGTTGGATCGTTTTGTTGATTTAGTAGCTGCTCTGCTTTGCTTAATGCATTATCGTAAGCCAATTTTTTCTCAGGATCTTCATTAATATAATTGCTAGAGTTTAGCGTTTTATTCTTATCAGCAATACTTTGTTTAAGTTGTTCCATAGCCTGATTTAAGGCTTTCGCATCTTCCAATTGTTGAGTGACAGCAGGTCTAGTTGTAGCAGCTTGTATATCTTGTACTTCTTTAGATTTTTGTGCTGGGTTCAGAGTATCTAAACCATAAACTTTGTTGATAGCATCTGCTTGATCTTGTCTAAGTTTCTGAGCTCCGTTGAGACCTTGTTCAGCACTATTTATTTCTTGAATGATTTTACTGATAACAACTGAATCCGTAGTTGGATTGTTCGCTGCATCAATAACTTTTTGACCTTTATTAATTGCATTATCATAAGCTTCTTTTTCAGCAGGATCTTCATTGATATAATTGCTATTTTGTCTAACTGAAGGAGCTTTCGCCACAATAGCTTTTAACTCTTCCATTTTGCCGTTTAGATATTTAGCTTCACTTAATTTTCGTTTTACATCAGGTCTATTGGTCAACTGGTTGATAGCGTCATTAAGCGTTTGTTTTTGAGCATTTGTTAAACCAGTTAAGTTGTCAATTTCTTGTTTCGCATTATTTTTATCGTCTTGAAGTTTTTGATCACCGTGTAAACCTTGTTTCGCGCTATTTAAAGTTTGAGTAGCCTGATTGATTGCTTGAGGATCCATCGTAGCATTAGATTCTGTAATAATACGATTGATGTTATTTACTGCATCATCATATGCTTGCTGTTGTGTATGATCCTCATTTGTATAATTACTACCTTGACGAACTTGTTCTTGGTTAGCAATGCTATCTCTCATTGCTTTCATAGCGTTATTAAGATCTTTGGCTTTTTGCAATTCTTGACCTAATCCATCTAATGTAGTTGCTTGATTGATATTCGTTTTAACTGTTTCACGTTGAGGTGCATTTAGACTATTTAAATGACCTAGTTCTTTTAGAGCTTCTTTTTGTGCTTGGTCAAATTTCGCTTGTCCATTTAACGCATTTTGAGCTTCTTCAATTTTATTAATGATGTTTTGAAGCGTATTATGATCTAATATTCCAGGATTATTATGAAGTAAATCTTCTGCTTCTTTGATAGCATTATCGAAAGCTTCTTTTTTAGCTGGATCAGCATTTATATAATCACTTGATTGATGAACTTTATCTTTGTATGAGATTTGTCCTTTAACGGTACCCATATCATCATTTAATTGTTTAGCTAAAGCGATTTGTTTGTCTACTTCTCCTCTAGTTTGGGCATTATCAATCAATGGTTTGAAATGTGCCTTTTGCTCATCAGTCAGATTATTAAAATGAGAGAGTTGATCATTCGCATCTTGTTTAGATTGAGTTAATTTTTGCTCACCATGTAAATCGTTTACAGCATTTTGAATTTTTTGTAGTGCTTCTTCTACCTTTTGTTTGTCTAAAGTAGGATTAGAAGTTTGATTTATTAAATCTTTAGCTGCTTGAACTGCATCATTATAAGCTTTTTGTTTGTCAGTATCTTCATTAACAAATGGACTTCCTGAAGTGATTGAAGGATCCTTGCTTACTTGGTTTTCAAGTTGTTTCATTGCTTCATCAAGTGCTTGTGCTTCTTTTAATTTTTCTGCTACTTGTTCTCTTGTTGTAGCGCCATTGATAGCTTGTTTTAATGCATCTTTTTGAGGTTGATTAAGATGATTTAAGTTATCAATTGATTGGTTTGAAGTATCTTTTTGATGTTGAAGCAAATCGTCACCGTGAAGATTATCTTTAGCATGGTTAATTTGATTAAGTGCATTTGTAATATCTTGTGGATTCAAATTAGGATCAGTTGAATTTTTAATGATCTCTTCTGCACGTTTAATCGCATCATCATAAGCTTTTTTCTTATCGGGATCTTCATTGAAATAATTACTACTTGAATGAACGTCGTCTTTGTGACCAACTTGTTGTTTAAGTTGATCCATTAAATTATTAAGTTGTTTCGCTTGTTCAATTTTTTGTTTGATGTCATCGCGACTAGTAGAATTGTTAATTTGTTCTTTTAACTTTTCACGTTGCGCGTCTGTTAAGTTCGTCAAGCCGTCTAATTCGTTTGAAGCAGTTGTTTTATCATGAGTTAATTTTTCAACACCGTGAAGTGCTTGTTCGGCTTGTTGAACAGCTTGAGTTGCTTGTTCAATGTTAGCTTTATTTAATTCAGGGTCATGAGTTGCGTTAATAATATTTTCGGCACGTTGAACTGCATTGTCATAGTTAGCTTTTATAGTTGGGTCTTCATTAAGATATTTACTTTCAGATTTTACTTGATCTTTATTAGCAATACTTTGTTTTAAAGCGCCCATCGCACTATCTAAATTTTGTGCAGTTTGTAAGTTTTGTTGAACTTGTTCGAGTGTTGGTGAAGTGTTAACTGCATTTTTCTCAGCTTCTTTTTGAGCATTATTCAAGTTTTGTAAGTTCGTAATCTCTTGGTTAGCGTGATTTTTCGCTTCTTCTAATCTGTGATCACCATCTAAAGCATCTTTTGTAGCTTTCACTGATTGAGTTGCGTTAGATACATCGCCTTTATTTATAGTTGGTTGGTTTGTTCCGTTTATAATATTTTGAGCGTTTTGAACCGCATTATCATAGGCTTGTTTTTTAGCTTGATCAGCATTGATGTAATTACCATTACCTGTAACTGTCGAATGATCTTTTATGCTTTCTTTTAATGCTCCCATTAAACTGTCTAAAGCTTGTGCTTCGGCTAAATCATGTTGTACTTGAGTACACGTTGACTCGCCATCAATCATAGTATCTTCCAAGCCTTTTTGAGCATTATTTAAGTTCGGTAACTGCTCAATTGTTCGTTTAGCTTGGTCTTTCTCTTGTTGAAGTTTAGTATCACCATGAAGATTTGATTTAGCTTGTGTCACCGCATTAGTTAATTTATTAATTGTCTCTGGGCTTAAAGTAGCTTGTGATTCATCAATAACTTTTTGAGCGTTGTTTACTGCACTGTCATACGCTTGTTTCTCTGGTTGGTCTTCATTTATATATTTACTACTATTTTTAATATCAGATTTATCTTTAATGCTTTCTCTTAAACCGTGCATAGCAGTGTCTAAAGTTTTAGCGCCTTGAAGTAGGTTATTTACATCAGTGCGAGTATTTGCAGCTTTTACTTTAGCTATTTCTGCATTTTTTTGCGGTTCATTTAGGCTCGTTAAACCACGAATTTCAGTTTCTGCATTTTGTTGATCGCGGCTTAATTTTTTAGCGCCCTGTAAAGCATCTTTAGAGTTGTTAACAGTTTGAGTTAAACTTTCGATTGTATTTTTATCCAACACAGGTTTGTTGTTATTATCGATAGTAGTTTGAGCACCAGTAACAGCGTTATCGTAATTATGTTGTTCAGTTTGATCTTCATTTACATAATTACTACCTCGTTTAACTTCATCAACATTTTGAATACTATCTCTTAAAGCTTTCATAGCATTATTCAAAGCAGTAGCTTTAGCTAATTCTTCTTGAACTTTAGTACGTGTGTTTGCAGCATTGATTAATTGATTTAACTCACGTTTTTGGCCATTGTTGAGACTTGTTAAACCATTGACGTTTTGAGTCGCTGCTTGTTTGGCATTAGCCAATTGTTGTACACCGTCAAGTGCATTTTGAGCTTGTTGAACTCTAGTTAATGCTTGTTCAATTGTTGATCTATTAAGTTCTGCCTGAGGTGTAGCGTTGATTATATTTTCAGCATTTTGTAAAGCTTGGTCATATGCAGAAATTTTTGTTGGATCTGCATTGACATAAGCACTACTTCGTTTAATGTCATCTTTATTATGAATGCCATCTCTCAAAGTTTTCATAGCATTGTTTAATTCTTTAGCTGCTGCTAATTTTTGAGCCACATCTGTACGTGTTGTCGCTTGGTTAATTAATTGTTTCTCAGCTGTGATTTGAGCTGGGTTGAGACTTGTTAAACCTTCTATTTGTCTATTAGCATTTTCTTGATCGCTGTGTAACTTATTAGCGCCATCTAAAGCATCTTTAGTTGAATTAATGCGATTAGTCGCTTGTTCAATTTCAGTTTTATTCATTACTGGGTCTTGAGATTTATTGATGATTTCTTGACCTGATTGAATAGCGGTATCGTAATTTTGTTTAGGTTGTTCATCTTCATTGAAATAATTACTTTGTTGATGCACGTCATTTTGTTGTCCAACTGCATCTCTTAATGCTTGCATTGCACTATTTAATTCTTTAACAGTCGTTAATTGTTGGTTAACGTTTGGAATTGTAGTTTGTGCTTGAACATTTTGAATCGCTTTTTGACGTTGTGCATCGTTTAAAGCTGTTAATTTGTTGATTTCAGTAACAGCGTTATTCTTAGCATTTTCAAGGAGATGTGAACCTTGTAATGCATTTTGAGCTTGAGTTAAACCTTGTAATTTTTGCTCAACTACTGATTTATCCAATGTAGGATTACTATTTTGATTAATGATTGATTCGGCATCTTGTAATGCTTGATTGTATGCATTTTGATGTTGAGATGAATCGTTAATGTAATCACTACTTTGTTTAATAGTAGTTTTTTCCGCAACTTTTTCTCTAAGTTTTTTCATTGCTTCGTTTAATGCTTTAGCTTTATCGAGCTGTGTAGCTACATCTGATCTTGTATTAGAACCATTCACTAATGCTTCTTCGCCAGATTTTTGCGCATCATTTAAAGATCCTAATTGAGCGATTGTTTGATTAGCAGCATTTTTATCATTTTGAAGTTTAGTGGCACCATGTAAAGCATTTTTAGTAGTGTTAATTTGATTAATAGCTTGTTCAATTTTTGATTTGTCCATTGTAGGATTTTGTGAACCACTAATGATTGCTTCACCATTTGCAATAGCATTGTTATAAGCATTTTGTTGTTGCGTATCTTCATTGATATAGTCACTTGTTTTGTACACTTGATTTTTGGCGTTTACTAATTCTCGTAATTTTTGCATTGTTTGGTCTAACGCTTGAGAACCGTTTAGAATATTTGTGACTTGATCTCGAGTTGTTGCGTTGCCAATAGAGCTGTTTTCATTTGCTTTTTGAGCATTAGTTAAACTATTGAGATTGTTAACATTAGCTTTAGCATCTTGTTTAGCTTTAGTAAGTTTAGCTTCACCATTTAAATTATTGATAGCTGTATTAATAGTATTAATCGCATTTTGAATCGCAGATTTATCTATTTCTGGATTTTGCGTTTTATTTTTAAGTGATTCAGCGTTCGTAATCGCATTAGTATAAGCATTTTGTTGAGCTTGGTCTTCATTAATGTATTTACTGCTACCTTTAATTGTATTTTGACCATTGATTAAACTATTTAATTGCTCCATCACTTTATTAAGTTCTTTAGCTTCACTTAAATGCGTTGCAACTGTTGGTCTCGTTTGTGCTTCATTGACTAATGTTTTTTCTTTATTTTTTTGAGCTTGTGTAAGTTGATTTAAACCATCAATCTCACGATTAGCGTCTTCTTTCGCTTTACGAAGTTGTGCTTCTCCGTCTAAAGCATTTTTAGTTGTTAGTACTGCTTGCGCTTTTTGTTTTATTGTATTCGCATCTAAAGTTGGGTTTTGTTCATTAATAATCGCATTTGCGGCGTTCACAGCATTAGTATAAGCGTTTTGTTTCTCAGGTTCTGCATTAATGTAATTACTTTGAGTTTTTACATTTTCGTTGTCAGCAATATTTTGTCTTAATGACTGCATAGCATCATTAATGGCAGTCGCTTTTGCATGTTCTGCAGTTACTTGAGTTCGTGTACTAGAAGCTTTAATTTCATTTTTTAAAGCGTCTTTTTGTGGTGTGTTGAGATTTGTTAGATTATTAACTGCATTTGTTGCGTTTGTTTTAGCAGTTTGTAATTTTTGTTCACCATGAAGTGCAGACTTTTTAGTATTAATATTACTAATTACTTCATCAATATTATTCTTATCAAGTACTGGATCAGTCGTTTTATCAATGATTGTTTGTCCCATTGATATTGAGTTATTATACGCAGATTGCTCTGGTTGGTCTTCATTAATATAATTACTTGTTCTTTGAATTTCTGATTGTTTGTTCACTAATGCTTTTAATGTGCCCATTGAACCATCTAAAGCTTTAGCTTTATCAAGTTGAGACTGTACTTCTGTTAGTGTTTGTTTATTATTAATTAATGCTTTTTCAGCTGTTTTCTGAGCATTAGTTAAGTTTGGTAAATTATCTATGTCATGATTTGCATTTTGTTTATTTTCTTCTAATCTGTGATTACCATCTAAAGCATCTTTTGTAGTTTTTACTGATTGAGTTGCGTTAGAGACATCGTCTTTATTTATAGTTGGTTGGTTTGTTCCATTTATAATTTTTTGAGCTTCTTTAACCGCATTATCATATGCTTGTTTTTTAACTGGATCAGCATTGATGTAGTTACCATCACCAGTAATTGTTGAATTATCTTTTATGCTTTCTTTTAATGTTCCCATTAAACCATTCAAAGCTTGAGCTTCGGCTAAATCATGTTGTACTTGAGTACGAGTTGACTCGCCATCAATCATAGTATCTTCCAAGCCTTTTTGTGCATCATTTAAGTTTTGTAACTGCGCAATTGTTCGTTTAGCTGTGTCTTTGTCTTGTTGAAGTTTGGTATCACCATGAAGATTTGATTTAGCTTGTGTCACAGCATTAGTTAAATTATTAACTGTCTCTGGATTAATTGTAGCTGTTGTTTCATCTATAACTTGTTGAGCGTTATTAACAGCATTGTCATAAGCTTGTTTCTCTGGTTGGTCTTCATTTATATACTTACTATTATTTTTTATTTCAGATTTATCATTAATGCTTTCTCTCAAACCGTGCATTGCAGTGTCTAAAGTTTTAGCGCCTTGAAGTATGTTACTTACTTCATTACGTGTTGATGCAGCTTTTACTTTAGCTATTTCAGCGTCTTTTTGAGGTTTATTAAGATTAGGTAAACCACGAATTTCATTTTCTGCAGTTTGTTGATCACGGCTTAATTTATTAGCACCATGTAAGGCATCTTTAGTGTTGTGAACAGTTTGAGTTAAACCTTCAATTGTATTTTTATCTAACACAGGATTGCTATTGTTATTTATAGCGCCTTGAGCACTAGTAACAGCGTTATCGTAATTACGTTGTTCAGTTTGATCTTCATTTACATAATTACTACCTCGTTTAACTTCTTCAACATTTTGAATACTATCTCTTAGAGCTTTCATAGCACTATTTAAATCAGTAGCTTTGGTTAATTCTTCTTGAACTTTAGTGCGTGTGTCCGCAGCATTGATTAATTTATTTAACTCACGTTTTTGGCCATCGTTGAGACTTGTTAAACCATTCACATCTTGAGTCGCCGAGTGTTTGGCATTAGCCAATTGTTGTACACCGTCAAGTGCATTTTGAGCTTGAGTTAAACTTTGTAATTTTTGTTCAACTTCTGATTTATCTAATGTAGGATTACTATTTTGATTAATGATTGCTTCGGCATTCTGTAATGCTTGATTGTATGCGTTTTGATGTTCAGATGAGCCGTTAATGTAATCACTACTTTGTTTAACAGTAGTTTTTTCCGCGAATTTATCTTTAAGCTTTTTCATGGCGTCGTTTAACGCTTTAGCATTATTGAGGTGAGCTGAAACGTCATTTCTAGTTTGTGCACCATTTACTAATGCTTCTTCGCCAGTTTTTTGTGGATCATTTAAAGATCCTAATTGAGCAATTGCTTGATTAGCAGCATTTTTATCATTTTGAAGTTTAGTGGCACCATGTAAATTATTTTTAGCAGCATTAATTTGATTAATGGCTTGTTCAATTTTTGATTTGTCCATTGTAGGATTTTGTTGACCACTAATGATTGCTTCACCATTTGTGATAGCGCTATTATAGGCATTTTGTTGTTGGGCATCTTCATTAATGTAGTCACTTGTTTTGTGAACTTGATCTTTGGCATTTACTAATTCTCGTAATCTTTGCATCGTTTGGTCTAACGCTTGAGCACTGTTTAGAATATTTGTGATTTGATCGCGAGTTGTTGCGTTACCAATAGAATTGTTCTCATTTACTTTTTGAGCATTAGTTAAACTATTTAGTCCATTAACTGTAGCTTTGGCATCTTGTTTAGCTTTAGCAAGTTTAGTTTCACCATCTAAATTATTGATAGCTGTATTAATGTTATTAATCGCACCTTGAATTACAGATTTATCTAATTCTGGAGTTTGCGTTCTATTTTTAAGTGTTTCAGCGTTAGAAATCGCATTTGTATAAGCATTTCGTTGAGCGGGATCTTCATTAATGTATTTACTGCTGCCTTTAATTTCATTTTGGTTATTAATTAAGCTATTTAATTGCCCCATAACCTTATTTAGTTCTTTAGCTTCACTTAACTGCGTTGCAACTGCTGGTCTCGTTTGTGCTTCGTTAACTAATGATTTTTCTTTATTTTTTTGAGCTTGTGTAAGTTGATTTAAGCCATCAATTTCACGAGTAGCGTTCTCTTTCGCTTTGCGAAGTTGTGCTTCTCCGTCTAAAGCGTTTTTCGTTGTTAATACTTCTTGCGCTTTTTGATTAATTGTATTCGCATTTAAAGTTGGAGTTTGTTCATTAATAATAGCGTTTGCAGCATTCACAGCATCTGTATAAGCGTTTTGTTTCTCAGGTTCTGCATTAATGTAACTACTTTGATTTTTCACGTTTTCATTGTTAGCTATATTTTGTCTTAATACGTGCATAGCATCGTTAATGGCATTCGCTTTTGTCTGTTCTTCAGCCACTTGAGATCGCGTACTAGAAGTTTTAATTGCATTTTTCAGAGTATCTTTTTGCGGTGTATTGAGATCTGACAATGTGTTAATTGCGTTTGTTGCATTTGTTTTAGCTGTTTGTAATTTTTGTTCACCGTGAAGTGCTGACTTTTTAGTACTAATATTATTAATTGCTTCATCAACAGTAGTCTTATCGAGTACTGGATCAGTCGTTTTATTAATGATTGTTTGCCCTGTTGAAATTGCATTGTTATACGCATTTTTTTCTGGTCCATCCTCATTAATATAATTACTTGTTCCTTGAACTTCTGATTGTTTGTTCACTAGTTCTTTTAATGTACCCATTGAACCATTTAAAGCTTTAGCATCATTAAGTTGATTCTGAACTTCTGTTCTTGTTTGTTTACTATTAATTAATGCTTTTTCAGCTGACTTTTGAGCAGAAGTTAAGTTAGATAAGTTATCTATTTCCCTATTTGCATTGCGTTGAGCTTCTTCTAATTTTTGTTGACCATGTAAATTATTATGAGCATTAGTCACTGCTTGAGCTTTTTGCTTAATAGCATCCGAACTCATTTCAGGATTAGATTGAGCATTGATTATGTTTTGAGCATTTGTTACTGCTTGATTATATGCTTCTTTAGGACCATTGTCTTCATTAATATAATTGCTACCTGTTTTTATTTGGTTAACATTTTGAACACTATCGCGTAATTCTTTCATCGCGTTGTTTAATTTAGTGTAATTTCCTAATTGACTAGCAATGTCTGTTCTTGTTGTAGCGTTGCCAACATTTTGTTTAGCTTTCGCACGTTGTGCATCATTGAGATAAGTTAATCCGTCGATTGTAGTGTTAGCTTCTCGTTTTGCTTCTGCTAATTTTTCATTACCGTTCAATTCTTGTTTAGTAGTATTAACTTTCTGTGCAAGTTTATTAATTTCAGTTGGATTAAGTTGTGCAGTATCATTATTTGCTTGATTAATAACTTGTTTGGCATTATTTACTGCGCTATTATAGGCATCTTGTTTGTCTTTATCAGCATTAATATAATTGCCATTTCGAAGCTCTTGTTCATTATCAGCAATGCTATGTTTTAATCCAGTCATTGCAGTGTTTACAGTGTTAGCTTTATCTTTAGCTTGGTTTACAGCTGCAATATTATTAGAATTATTAATCTCAGTAGTAAGCGCATGACGTTGTGCCTCGTTTAAATCATGTAAGTCGTTTAGATGACGTACTGCTTCTTGTTTCGCGGCTGCTAATCTTTGGTTACCATCTAAAGCATCTTTAGTTTGTTTAACGTCGTTCGCTTTTTGGTTAATCGTATCACTACTCATAGTTGGACTTTGAGTTTGATTGATAATTCCTTTAGCTGCATTTACAGCATTATCATACGCTTGACGTTTGTTATCTGAAGCATCTATATAGTTTTCTTTTAATTTTTCTTGTTCATAATCAGCAATACTTTCTTTTAACTTTTTCATAGCTTGATTAAGCGTATCAGCGTTACTTTGGATGTTTACTAACTCTCGGTGATTCGTTGCATTATTAATTTGATTTTTATAGTTCTCTTTTTGAGGCGTATTAAGACTATCCTCACTATTAATATGATTAATAAATGGTTGTCTATCCAAAACTAACTGAGTTCTTGCCTCATCTAAAGCCGCTTTAACGTTATTTGCTTCATTAGTAGTAGATCTAATAACTGCTACTGTAGGGTTATTATTTAAAATACCATTCACTTTATTTAGTTCTTCTCGAGCAGCATTTAGTTTCTCGTTATAGTTGTGTAATGATTCTTGCGTCATGCCTTCTGTGTCTGTAGGATGATTAATACTATTTTCAAGCGCTTGTTTAGCAGCTTCAAGATCACTTTTATCTGGAAGTAGTGAAGCACGTGCGTCTTTTAAGTTTTTAATTACGTCGTTCGCTTCAGCTACAGCTTGTTTAACTTTATCTACAGTAATCGAATCTTTATTTTTAAGTAACTTATTGATTTTAGTTTTTTCGATTATAGCAGCTGCTAATGCGTCATTAAAATCATTTACAGAATCCGCTGTCATTCCATCTGTATTAGAACCTTGATCGATAACACTTTGGATATTTCTTTGAGCATTTTCTAAAGGTTGAGTATCTACTTGTAAATTGTTTTTAGCTTGTATTAATTCATTCTTCATTCGTTCTGCTGAAGCTACATTAGTTCTAATAGCATTGACATCAGGATGATTATCAAGCACATGATTAATTCTAGTAATTTCATTTCTAGCTTCTTGGAGCTTTTGTCTATATGCTTGAGCAGACTGTGGTGTCATACCTTCAGTGCTTGACGCATGGATAATATTATACTGAATATTATTTCTTGCGATTTCTAACGGAGCTTTATTGACAGTTAATCCATTTATGGCGTTCTCTAAATTTTTAAATTTTTGATTTACTTTTTCAGTTTCTGAAGAAATTTCTTGATCAGTAGCATCGCCGTTATTGATTAACGTTTGAGCTGTATTAGATTCGCTTTGCGCTTCTTGTTTAGCATGATTATATGCATTGACTGATTGTTGCGTCATTCCATCAGTTTGAACTGCTTGATTTATTTTATTTTCAAGTTGAGTTCTTGCTGCTTTAAGTGCCTCATTATTAGCTAAAGGTTGAAGTTGATTGATAGCTTGACTTAATTCACGTTCAACTCGGTTAACTTCTTGTAATGCATTGTCCACTTCATTCACTGTGCGAATAGGTTTTTGAATCACAGCATTTGCATTATTTTTAGCATTATCCAATTGTGATTGTATTGATTGAATAGCCTTATTATAAGCTCTTATGCTACTCGGTTTCTTATTGTTAGTGTCGCCTCTTCTGTCTAAACGATTGACTGCTGTTTGTAAAGCTGTCGTGTCAGCAGTTAGTTGATGTTTTGCATCATTTAAAGCCGTTAAAGCTTGTTCGACTTTAGATTTTTCAGTTGAGATTTGTTGAGCAGTTGCATCGCCGTTATTGATTACAGTCTCGGCTTGAGATACTGCATTTTGAGCTTCTTGACGTTTAGAATTGTAATTACTTATAGAATCTTGAGTCATACCAGTAGTTGAAGGTTGATCGTTAATAGCTTGTTGCAATTGTTCTTTTGCTCTTACTAGCTCGCTATTATTTTCTTTGTTTTGAAGCATGTGAACGGCTTCGTTTACTCTAGATTGAATATTATTCACTTTTTCAAGAGTTTGAGTAACTTCGTTTACGCTTGGATTGTTATTTCTGAGCACTCGCTCAGCTTCATTTTTAGCCTCATTATATTGAGTTTCAATCGCTTTACGCGCTGCTTCATATTTTTTAATACTTGAAGGTGTTTTACCGTTAGTGCTCACTTGTTCTGTTAACTTATTGTAAGCATTTTGTAATTGTGACTTATCAGCACGCAAATCACTTTTAGCATTATTTAAAGCTTGCAATGCTTGTTCAACTTTATTTTTTTCATCAGAAATTTGTTTAGCAGTTGCATCTCCGTCTGCAATGATTTGATCAGCTTTTTGAATTTCGGCTTGAGCTTCTCGTTTCTTAGTATTGTAATTATTTGCAGTGGTAGATGTCATGCCACGAGTAGGGTCAGATTCATTCACAGCATTTTGTAATTGATTTTTAGCATGAACCAAAGCAGAGTTATTTTCTTTTGGTTGTAATAAAGCTATAGCTTGATTAACTTTTGGTTGTACTGCATTAACTTTATTTAACGCATTTCTCACTTGTTCTACAGAAGGATTAGTATTTTGTAGAACGCTATTAGCCTCGTTTTTAGCAGTATCTAATTCGTTTCTAAATCCTGCTAATGATTGATTATAACGAGTTACAGATGCTGGTTTCTTATCTGTTAAGATTACATTTTGCGTTAATCGATGATATGCCGTTTCTAATTGAGATTTATCCGCTCTTAAACCATTTTTAGCTTCAACATATTCTCTTTGAGCTTGCTCTACTTTATTTTTAGCCTCAGTAATTTGTTGAGAAGTTGCATCTCCATTGTTGATTACAGAATTAGCATTTTGAATTGCTTGTTCAGCAGCTTGTCGTTTTGAATTATAGTTTTGAGCACTTTGTTGAGTCATACCTTCTGTTGAAGCAGCTGGTTGAAGTGTGTGCTGTAACTCATCTCTCACTCTAACCAATTGTGAATTATCAGCTCTAGTTTGTAATAAGTTTTTAGCTTCATCAATTTTAGCTTGAGCTGCTTTAACTTGATTTAATGCATTAGCTACTTGTTGTGGTGTAGCAAATTCAGTGTTAATCACAGTATCCGCTTCAGCTTTCGCTTGATTTATTTGTGCTTTCGCTCTTTCCATTGCCTGTTCAAAGCTTCTTATACTTGCAGGCGTTTTATTGTCTTTACTTATAGTATCGTCCAAATGGTTGCGAGCGTTAATTAATTCAGTTTTATTTACTTTTGTTTTAATAGTTTCAGTGATTTCCTGAGTGCTTCCATCATTATAGGTAATCACTACTGGAATATGTGTTGTACTACCACCAGCTAGATTTGAAGGTAATGCTGTACCTGATTTAATACTTGCTATACGTTTATTTTCGACTTGAACAGCGTTATTAACATCTGCATTAGTTACACTTTGCCCTTGTTCTTTTATAATTTCTCTGATAGTCACAGAATGGGACGCTGGCGCAGAAACTATATTTGGATTTGTACTTTCCGTATTACCATTACCTGCTTTAGAAGTAATAGTAACTTGTGAGTCAGGTTTAATAGTATTAGCATCAAAGATAACTTTACCGTTACTTTGGTTAAATGTTACATAGCTTGGTTTGTTATTAATAGACCAGCTACCATTATTATTTTTAGTGATAGTAAATGTTTTGTTTGCTTCATTATTACCTATTTTTTCTGTGTAGCTAACTTCTACCCTTTTTGTTGGGTTAAAAGTATTTGTAGCATTATCAGGTGTGACTTCAAAAGTTCCGTTCTGCCAAATCTTAGCAGTAGCTTTCTCTGGTTGTGGTGCTTTAACAATAAACGGTCCACTATCTGCAGGACTACTGATTATCTCCCCTGAACCTTCAGTCGCAATAGCTTGGATTGTATCGCCTTCAGAGATAGCAGTTCGATTTATTAAAATGGCGCTTCCGTCATCTTTTGCCGATATGCCTCTAATATCTGGTTCACCTGTTAAAAGTTCCCATCGTCCGTCTTGATTTTTAATGAAAGTAGTTAATTTTCTGCCATTTCTATTAATTACGATTTTATCAGCATTTGATTGAGCATAATAGCCACTACCCTTAATCGGGATTTGTCTGACCGCTCCAGGTGTGATTGTAATTTCACCTGCATTAGATTCAGTAATAATAGGTGGATTAGGAGTGCCATTTTTTACAATGAATTTACCTGGTTGCGATGTTTGGAAATCACGATTACCTGAATAAAGCACATCATATCTTCCTGTTTTAACGAATGGAGTGCTTGTATATGCTAATGATTGCCATTGGTTTGAGCTAGTACCAGTTTCTGGATTCCAATAAAATTTAAATCCATCCATTGGCAAACCTTCGCCATTTTCTAAATGTTTGTACATTGCAGCACTTGTACCTTTAGGGAAAGTATCACCAACTTCTATTATGTTAACTGGTTGAGCGAAATCAAAGTTATAAACCCATACTTTGACTGGAACTTCTACTGGAGTTGTAATTCCAGGATAATTAATAAGCGCAGTTAAATTTTGAACCCCAGCTACGTTTTTATCTGGTTGTCGATTATCTTTCCAGGTAGCCGTTCCGTTATATCGTTTGCCATCTTCGAATTCAATGTAATTATAGACATCTGTACCACGTTCTAAATTTTGACCTATTTTATCTCTTACTGGAGCTTTAGCAGTCACAGATGGATAAATCATGACTGGTATATCTACAGTTCTTGTTCCTTGGTTATTAGGCAATGTAACATTGACTGTTTTATTCGATTGTCCGATATTACCTTTCCATGTATCAGGACTTTGAGCCCATGCAAAACGAGAGTTAGCAGGTGCATTACTAATAAAATTATTAAAATTATTAAAGTTAAAATCTATACCTTTTACTAATTTTATACCACCGTTTTTGGCTTCCATTGCAACAGTTACATTAACTTGATCGCTATTCTCTGAAGTTACAGTTACGTTTTCGGTTGTATCTGAAACATCATTATTTGTTCTTTTTGCATAAGTTAGATTATTAGTTGTAATAGAAGACTTAGCGTAAATATTATCTGTTGGTAGAGTTCCTTGAACTGTTATAGTTGCCGTACCATTTGCTATTACAGACGTAGTATTAGGTATAACGCTACCGTTTGCTTGATAAAGTTTTACATCTACATTATTTTGCACGTTTCTTACGATGACCTGTTGATTAGATAATCCACCTTTAGCAATGACACTATTAGCATCAATTTGTGGCTTACTAGGTTGGACTTTAAAAAGAATCTTCACATCTTCTCTTTCGCCATTTGGATAAATAGCTGTTGCAGTTCTTACAAAAGCTCCTGGTGTATTTGAAGTTGGAGCACTTGAGCCTTGAGCCCAATCGAAATACATACCGTTTGGCCATGAGTTATTAATAGATTTTATATATGAACCTGCGTTACCTGGATTGTCATTAGAATTAACAAATTGACCATTGATAGTGGTTTCGAAAACTTTCTTTGGCTCAGATTTTACTATTTTATAACTTGTCTGTTTCACTATTGGCGTAGTTTCACCATCAAACCAAATCTCAGCACTTAACGGAATGTCAACACCGATTTGATTGCTATTAATGTTTGGAGCATTGTTTCCAACCCAGTTTACTCTTGCAGTGAATGTGTTTCCATTTTGTAATCTAAAGAAATCTCTAGGTGCTGCTCCATTATCTTGTGGGAAGTTATGTCCTTGAACCGTATATCTTGGTACTGATACGACCTCAGGTAAGACGTGCTTAACAGGTACAGATATTTGATTTATTGTACCGTCTTTGTATGTCACTGTCACAGTAACAGTATCATCATTTCTCGGTCTAATTACATTACTAACTTCTTTTGATTGAACTTCATTAGCTGGTTCAGTGATATAGCTTCTTCTTGGCGCGATATTAGTCACAGATACAGAATCTATTACAGATTGTCTCTCTGCTGGTGATAGAGTTGCGCCGTTTTGAATATTATTTAATCTAACTGGATGTTGGTTTGTTGAACTTGTAGTTAAACGATATTTATCTTTTAAAGGCTTTAATAGAACATTAAATTGTTCAATAATTTGGTTATTACTTTTATCTATAGCAGTAACTTTTACTGATTTATTTGTAACTGAAGTTACATTAGGTGCTGTGCCACTCACTTGAGTATTATTGTTAGAGATAGATACTCTTATTCCGCTGTCGTTTGGAATAGATACCGACTGAACGCCGTAATTGTCAGAGACGCTTATTGTATTTTTAAATGTTTCGTCTGAATATACTTCATTATGAGAATAATCCCCAAACGTGATTGTAGGTTTAACATTATCGCTAGGTACAAAATATACATCGTAGACATTAGTAGTGGTATCCATTGTACTGCCAGTGCGTTCGATATATTGTTTAGCGCCATATGGTGTTAAAAATAGATGCGTTTTATATACAACACCCATAATACCTTCTGATACATAATTCGATTTTATTACTTTTTCTAATTGAAAAGCAGCTGCCCCGTTTGCTGCAGGAACTTCTCCATTTACAACTTGAGAATTACTTTGGTTATAAACAATATTAGAATGGTTGACAACGGCATTACCGAATCCTGTTCCTGTTTGGACTAAATCTAAAACTTGAATAAGTTGTCCATCTTTAGTGAAGCTACGTTGTCTATCATCACTATTAATTTGTGATGAATAACCGTTCGGTTTGTAACTTGGTGTGCCACCTTCTTCTGCTAAAATCTTTTCGTTACCAGTAATGTTATTTCTCAACCCTGGAACTGTAGTCGTTGCAGTAAATAAATTTAATACTTGGTTTGTATTGATAGCAATTCCTTTTGTTGCATCGTAACGATAAATAATTGATTTATGATCAGGTGACCAAGAAAAACCACCATCAGTGTTTCGATTTGGTAGTTTATCGCTAGACCAAGTGATTGAATAATCTTCTCTGATATTAGGCCATCTTAAGAAATTCATGTCGTTAGCTGAAGAAGTAAAGGTCTTAGTATATTGGTCTTTATGAACAGATACAGTTACAGTGCTCACACCAGTCCCATTTGTAGGATTCGAAACATCAATATCTGCTGTTTGTAAATGTAATTTCGGGTTGGCATCTACAAAGGCTTGTTTAACTGCTTGTACTTCCTCGTCACTAAGTTTAATAGGATTGACACGGAATACTCTATGATTTCCGGTTGGTGCTACGATGTCAATTGCTTTTATACGGATATATAAATTTTCTATACTTTTGTTATAAGCATTGAATGCCATAACTCTATATTGATGAGACTCATCACCGAATTGCGATACTTGTTCTGGTGTAGGTAATGGATCAGCAGGTGTCATTACAGTAAATGGCACATTAGGTATATCTTGACCATTACTTAATGAGAAATAGTTTCTCATGTCTTTACCAATATTAAAACTACTTCCTTTAGCAACGTAAATCGTTGCTATTTTTTTATCTGTAATTCCACTTTCGGAAAACTGATTTTTGCGAATAGGTTCGTAAGTATATACATTACCTTCATTCATCGTTGCTTGAGAATCATCTTTATAATTTACTAATACATTACCATTATCTTGTGGTTGGAAAGTGTTAGCTACTGCTAAGACATTATTTCTACTTGCATTTTGTCTAGCTAAACGATCTTTCGCGATAGCTTTCTCATCATTACTGATAATAGTCGGATTAACTACAACAACTCTATTACCATTAGTTAAAGGTAATGGAGGGAAATCAACCGCTAAACTACTTACATTGATATTAATCGTTTTAATTTGATCGCCCTTTGTAACATTATTATCCATATCTGAAGCAGACAATCTTAATCTAATAGTACTATTCAATGCTTGAGCGTGACTTATCGTTCCACTTACTGTTAAAGTGCCACTTTGACCATTCTGAGCTTTGACAAAGGAATGTGTCCATCCAGAAGGAAGACCTTCTATTGTCACTTGATTGACACCAGAACCATCTTGATTATCACTAACAGGAATAGTGAAATGCACTTGATTATCTCTATAATATTTATCTTTCAAACCTACAGGTTCTCCAATTGTAGGTGGTGTTTCATCAGTTATTAACGTAATGGCATTACTAAAGTTCGATTGAACATTGTCATCAAAGTAAGTTATTGCTTTAATTTCTCCAGAGCGTGGAAGTCCTTGCAAATAATCTTTAGATGTAATTGTAACTGTTCCATGACTTGTCGCGTCTGCTCTAGCAATTACAGTGTACCCTTCAGGTTTAGTATATGGGTCAGAAAAAGCATCAGTTCGACCATTAACGCCACCTACTACTAATAAAACTTTCGCGTTCGTTTGAGGTGGAACATTTGTCACTACAATATCAGGTTTTTGTCCGGCCTTACCTTTAAGTTGTAAGGCAGTTGTGACTAAAGTTGGAGGATATGGTTTAGCTCTTACTTCAAATTGTTCTTCTTTATCTCCTAACTTCACAGTTATGAAGTAATCTCCAGGCTCTAATGTTCCTACTAAAGAGAAGTTTTTCTCTTTTGCATTATTATTTCTGCCAGTAGATTTCTCCAATCTTAATGTATGTGGATAACCATATATTAACCAATCATTATCTTTTATCGGTTCATTACTTGTAAGTTTGATACGTATTTCTTGTTGTTCTACAGAGTTATTATGCATATCACCTGCCATTACTTGATAAACAGGATGTCCAACTTTACGAGACTCAGTATACGTATCAATACTCGTACCTTCATTGTTATGCCAATAACTAATCTTTTGTTGTAATTGTGGTTTAACGTATAGTTTTACTGGAACTAAAGTTTCAGGATTACTAGAACTGTCTCGAGCATTAAAACCAATCATTAATTTAATAGGTTTTCCTGTACGTGCAGCTTCTTCAAGTTTATCTTGTGCGAATAAGCTTTCAATTTCTACTGGATTTAAATCATTGACTCCAAATACGCGATAACTATCATATTGGGCGTTTGGAGGCATGAATCCCATTATAGTGTCACTTATATTTTTCACATAGCTTAACGGATCATCGGCATAATCAGTTGTATGATCTCCATCACTATCCAAGATAGCACGGTTAGCATATTTACCTAGTGTTGAATCATAAGTATATTCAGTGTTACCTAAATGCATTGTACGATTCTTAACTTCTACAAACGATTTAATTCTTTCTTGATAAACTTTCATTGGTTCTACATATAGTTGGTTATAGTTATAAAGTTGGTTGAACTCTAATGCTCGTCCACCTGCCGCATAATATAAACGTTCAGTTGGCAATCCAGATGTTTTAAAGGATATGCGATAACTTACATCTCCTTTACCTATAAAACAATAAATAGAATCTAAGCCTTGTCCTTGTTCAGGTCTATCGCCATTAAGAAAAGCATAGTTTTCATCACCATAATACTTAGCTGTGCTAGACGCGCCGTTTCTGTTGAAGTATGAATTTGGCGCAAATTCATCACTGCCTCGAGCGAAATCCCAGAATTTGTTCAATTGATAATATGGAGTATTATAAAATTGATAACCATGTGCTGCACCATGTCTAAAATAATTTGCTACACTAGGATTTATGCCACCTGCAGTTTCCCAAAATTTTGGTAAAGGCTTACCTGACCCAGAACCAGAGCCATCATATGAAGTGGCACGCCCGTCTTTATTTATAATTGTTAAGGTTACTGGACCCGCAGGTGTTTGATCACGAGGTATCGCAAACCAATAAATCATATTTTCATGGTTAGAGTGTCCAAGGTTAAATAATACGTCCCATTGATAGCCGTTTTTTAATCTTTTAGTAGTAATGTAAGCAATGTTTCTAACGTCTGAAGCATGCAACAAATTATATGGTGTTGTAGGTAAATAATATGGTGCACCTTTATTTGAAGCATGTAAAAATGTTCCAGGTGGATAGCCTGAACCATCATCATCAGAAGAAACATAATATTCAGTGTAGGCATTTTGGTATGAGACGCTACCTCTTGCAGCTCTGTCAGAGTTGACACCTCGAGTTGAACGTTTAAGAGTATTACTATCTATAGAACGTTGTGGTAATGTACGTGCCAATTCTATTGCTTGTACTAACTCTTGATATACTAAAGTAAGCTCATCTGATGTAGCGTTATCTTCTTTACCTAATAATTCATTTACTTTATCAAATGTAGCTTTCACTTTATTAAATTCAGTTGCGTTTGCTTTGTCTCTATCAATCATTTTGTATTCATGATATGAAGAGTCTAATAAAGCTTGGAGACTGTTTCTATCAATTGGTGATTGAGCTTGTCTATTTTTTGCTTTCTTTTTAACAGAATCTTTGTTTTTATCATCTTTATTAGCACGTTTTTCAGCTAATTGTTGCTTAATCATTTTATGGTTATCTTTTTTAGAAGAATCTTGATTTTCTTTTTCTTCCTCTTCTTGTTTCTTAGCATTAATCACGTCTTTGTTAATTCTTAAATCTTCTTGAGAAAGTAAAGATTGGTTATTGATATTGTTTTCATCGCTATTTGTCGATGCTTGCTCTGATTCAAGACTTTGTATTGCGTTTTGATTTTCGTCATTATTTGTTAATGTCGTTTTATCAAGTGCGTTTGGTTGATTGTTTTCGCTGGAACGACTTTGATTATTGTCAACTTGGCTATATAATTGATGAGCTTTAGAATTTGAATTGTCTTCATCAATTTGCGAGTCTTCTTGTTGTTCGATTACCTTTTGATTTTGGCTCACTTCATTGGCATGTGCTTGTCCAGGATTGAAACCAACAAACACTAGTGTCGCAATGACTGTAGAAAATGTTCCAATTGCGTATTTACGAATACTAAATTTTTGTAGTTTGTCTCGATTATTCAAAGCTATTGTCCACTCCTCTTCTTGATGTTTTGTCTTTGGTGTTTAATGTGATAGTCGAATCTGAGCAAATAAGTATTTCGAAGTTGTTTAAATGAAATGATATCGTTCAAATTGCACTCAATAAAAAAGAGCAATTGACGTCATTTCAAAATTAATTTGATATCGGTATGCCCTCTCATTTATCACAATAGCGTCTGGAACAATATTTTATTCGTTCTAAATAATAATATCATTTTAATATAGGATTGTGAAATTAATTCACATAACTTTTATAAAATAAAAGTGAATGTTGTTAGTGACTATCATTAAAATGTAAAAAAATAACCAAATGATACATCGGAAAAAATTTCCAACGAATCATTTGGTTTATATTTTAAAAATTGCTTGCTAAATATTTTCCAGAAACGTATAACTCATGTTCGTTACAAATCGACAAGATATCATTTAATTCATGAGCGTATGTCATCTCTTCGAATAGCTTTTCTGTTTCAATAGGAACTTGTGTATGGATTTCTGCTAATGATTTAGATAGATGCAGATTATCAATGTTATCATTGATCTTTTTCTGTTGTGCAGGCGTTAACGTTGAAATATTTTCGATTACATTTTCAACTGTATGGTGATTCTGAATTAATTTGATCGCTGTTTTTTCTCCTATACCTTTAACACCTGGATACCCATCTGCTGTATCTCCCATGAATGCTTTAACATCTATTAATTGTTTCGGTTCTAATCCGTATTCTTCTCTAAAACGATTTAACGTATATCGATTGTAAATCGTGAACCCCTTTTTAGTAAGCCAAACTTCTACATTGTCATTAATACATTGAAGTATGTCTCTATCTCCAGTGATGATATAAACATTATTGTGTTCTGAGTATTCTTTGGCAAGGCTACCAATCACATCGTCCGCTTCATAATTAGAGACGCCTACATTAACGAATCCGAATTGTTGAGAGATTTCTTTGACATAATCGAATTGAGGGATGAGTTCGGCTGGTGGAGCTGGTCGATTCTGTTTATAACCTTCAAACATTTCATTTCGGAAGGTTTGTTGTCCCATATCCCAACATACTGCAACATGTGTAGGGTTGATTTCTTTAATCGCGCTAAAAATATGTCTAACGAACCCTTGAACGCCGTTTGTCGGTATCCCTTTAGAGTTGTACATAAATTGATTGTGTAAACTTGTCGCATAGAAATGTCTAAAGAGTAGCGCCATTCCATCTACAAGTAATACTCTTTGTTCCATTAAAGCGTCCTTCTTTCTTCTTTATAAGATTTCGTCTAGTTGTTTTGATTTTGTTTCAAGTTGTTGAATCAGTGAATCATCAAGTTTGAATGATAACAGTTCATCAATTTGTTCTTGAATATGTTGTTCTAATTCTTTAAATTGATCTTCGGCTTGTCGAGACATTTGATGTACATAACTATCAAGTTGTTGTTTAAACGCGCTCATGCCATTTTGCAATAATTTCAATGTCGTATCTGAAATTTGTTCTTGAATGTCACGTTGTGAATTTGGATTTAATAATTTACGTTTGGTTAATTGTTTCGGAAGTGCACCGACCATCTCGTTTAAATCTATTCTTAAAAATGGTGCTTCTTCTACATCAGATTCTATATTGAAATCCGCCTTAACTAACACGTGAATATTATTCAACTTCTTAATTATAGGAGCAACTTGTTCTTCTAATTGTGTATTAAAATATTTTTTAATTCTTTCAGTAATTAATGATTGTTCTAAATATAGACGTTGATGAATTTGGTCTAAGTACGTTTTAGATGAAATTTTCTTTTCTTCATTAAAGTCACTATTTTGAGTCATTTGACTGTTGTAAACCGATTTAACTTCATCTAGAAGTTGTAATTTTAAGCGACCATTTAAATGGTAAATTTGTTCTTCCACTTCATTAGACGTATGTTGTGACGTAGTATTAATTAATTGTTGATTGAGTCTATCTTCATCTTTAATTTGTGATAATTTATTTTGTCTCGCTGCAATTTGATCTTTGTTGTTATGGAATTCTTCTATCATTTCTTTGTATGAATCATTCATTTGCTGAATTTGATGAACCATTTGTTGTTCTAAAATGGTTTTAGATTCTACATCAGCGAAACGTTGGATACTATTTCGTAAATCGTCTATGCCTTGATCGCCTTCTTTAAGCCCCTTACGACTTGAGACATTAAATATTTCAGAATGTAGATTCACTTGTCCTAGTGCATCAGCGACATAATCATGTACTGCGTTAAGGTCGTCCTCATTTTCAGCTAAATCAACCGCATTGATAACCATCTTAAAGGCTTGATTCTCATTTAATTGGTTCATATCTTTCATGTGTTCGATAAAGGCTTTGTCATTATCAGTGAATGAATGGTTGAAATAACTTACATATAGAATTAAATCTGATGATGTAAGAATTTGTTCAGTTTCATTAGTATGACGTTGGTTATTTGAATGTAAACCAAGCGAATCGACGACGATTTTACCTTTGAGCCATTCGAGTGGCAGATTAAGATGGACGGTCTTAACGAATGTCGCATATTCGTCTTCGGCACTCCATTTTTTAACATCATCTTGAGAAACGGTGTGAACTTCGCCTTCATTAAGCATATCTAGATACATATCGTAATGCTGCTCAACCGCATTTATAAATGCGAGTTGATTCTTCTCAAGTTGTGCCTTTAATTTCTTTAAATCACTATGAATGAAAGCTTCTAAAGAATCGAACGATGTATCATAATATTCTAGTACGTTGTTAATTTCTTCGAGTAATTGGTCGGCAGATTTTAGGGTAATTTGACTTTCATCGCCATATGACAGTTCTGTAGTAGCGGCAGTTGTTGGATTAGGTGAACTTACTAAATATTGTCCACCGAGTAATGCATTGATTAAGCTACTTTTACCTGCGCTAAATGTACCAAACACACCAATTTTAGTGATTTGGTGATTAAGGCGATGCATCGTATCTTTAATATCTTTTTTAGTTCGATCGAAGAGTGGAACGTCTTCGACAACTTCAAGTGCATTTTGAATATCAACTTGATTAGCTGTTTCTGCCTCAACTTGTTCTCTTTTTTCATGCTTTTGATGAAAAGCTGTCGAGTTTTCTTCTTTAAGTTCGAAATTCGCTTCAGTTCTTCCGATTAATTTATCAAGAGAATCATCTAAATGAATGTAATAATGCTGATAGTTCTTCGTTGTCAGCGACTCTCTTAAGTTTTTGAATTCGATGAACTTTTCATATTCTTGTTTATCTTCATTGTCATCAGTAGTGAGTTCGCTAGCGTGCGCATGGTTCACTGCTTCTTTAAAGATTAGGTTGGATTCATTTTCAATGAATTTATTTAAAGCTTTTACCACTTCATCTGAGAATGTTAAAACATAAGTGTTACTAATACTTGTTTGCGGTTGGTATAAATCAGAAATAAGCTTGGGTTGAATACGATAATCCTGATTTAAAATATGTTCATTGACCTCACTGCTATTGATGAATCGCGTTAAGAACGACATATCTTCGCGAAGAGGCTGACGAATTTGTTGATCGACTTTATCTTGTAGTTCATCAGTGGCTTTATTTAAACGCTGTTCTTGTTCTTCTTCTTTTTTCTTTTTCTTATTGAACAGTCCACCAACTTTAAAATCATCAGACTTACTTTCTAAGTAAGATCTCAATGATTCGCGCATGTCATGTGTCATAATATACGCATTCTCTAGAATATCTTTACGCTTTTGTTTCAAATAATTGAGCAATTTATCGTCATCATTTAAGAGTTGTGCTTCTTCGCTCACTTCTTGATTCTGTTGGAACTTAACGTAGGCTTGCTCGAAACCCTCTTCTTCGATGTCCAATGTGTCGAGAATATCTTGGATTTCATTTTGAATATAAGCGAGTTGCGCATCAGTAATGAATTCGACCGTACGATGAACATAATCTTCTACAGATTCACGGTTATTATCCATTTCAACGAGATAGTTGGATAATTCATCAATTTGATTCTCCGGATGATCAAATTTAGAGACGTAGTATGTATCAGTAAGATGAATATCCCAATCATTGATTGATTTCTCAACACGTGCTTTAAATGTGTCGAATGTAATTTCTTCCTCATTGTGTTTATCAATCTGATTGATGACGAAAACGACAGGAATCCCTACTTCGTTAATGCGTTTCATAAATTTGAAATTTAATGCAGATTGCACGTGATTATAGTCAACTGTGTAAAATAAAATATTACTTGTGTACATAAATTGTTCTGTACTAGATTGGTGTGTTGCGACGTTGGAATCTACACCAGGTGTATCTTGAAGCGTGAATCCATTGTTAAATTTGTCTGATGGGAAATTAATCTCAACTGATTCTACATCGACATTTTGACGATTCATTTGTTTCACTTCGTCATACGTTTTTAATTTTGTGTATTGTTGATGTGGTAGATTTGCGATGATGCCTGGCTCGTCAGCAACTGAAACAATCGCCGTGTTACTTGTCGTTGGCACAGGTGAACTTGGTAATATATTTTGTTCAAGTAATAAATTGATTAATGTTGATTTACCCGCTGAAAAGTGCCCCACAAACGAAGCGGTAAATTGATTGAGATATACCTTTTTTATAACCTGATTAATTGTATTAACTAATGCATCATTATTTGATTTCTCTACTTCTTTTTTTAATTTATATAAAATGTCTAATTGTTCAGTATTATCCATGTGTTTGAATCCCCTTTAGTTCCATCGATAAAAGATAACGCTTGGTTTATTTAGCGAAAAAAATTAAAAAAATTAGGTTAGTCTCAATGACAAACCCTAATTTTCAAAAGTTATGATATTTTAAATTTTATCACATAGGCTGAATAAAACCTATGTTAAAATACTAGATTTATTATTCAAACCATGCGGGTTTATCGCCTTCTGTTCCAGGTTTATTTACACCGATGTTTTCTTTTGAGTGAAGTTCTGGATTTTTAGCGATTTGAACAGCTAATGATGCGATACTTTTTCTTGAAACTTCCGTACCTCTAAATATTTCGTCTTTTGTTGTAATTTCAAAGACATTTTCATTTTTATCAGTTAACCAACCTGGACGAATAATTGTGTAGTCTAAATCTGAGCTTTCAATAATATCAGAAGCTTTACGGTAGAGACTTAATTTTTCTCCAAATTGTTGTTTATTCCATTCATTAAATGACTCTGGTAATTCATCATAGATGCCAGGAGCCGCAACGAAGATTAAACGTTTAACGTTTTTACTAACCATAGCTTGGACAATTGTTTCAGCTTGTTTATCTAAAGAGCCGGATAAACTTGCAAATACAACATCAACTTCATTTAAAGCTTTTTCGAGATCTTCTTTATTTTTGGCATCTCCTTCGTACACTGTCACTCTATTAGAAGCATAGTCAGGGATACGATGTGCATTTCTTAAGAATAAGTCTACGTTAAAGCTAGAGTTTTCAAGAAAAATTTTAGTAGCTTCGATAGAAACTCTACCGTTAGCGCCGATAATTAATACAGTTTTCATATTGATATTCCCCTTTCTGGTCGTCTTATTTATTTTATATTATTATTTTTTAAAAAATTAAAACACTCTTATTCAACTGTACTACAGTAGCGATAAGAGTGCGAATGAATTGATTTACAAGGTTATTACTATTACACGAAAAGAACAAAAAGTAAACCTTATGATTTAGATTCAGGTTTTTTACCCCAATATTGATAATACGTACATTCAATATATCCATTAAATAATTTACGGCGTTTCGTCGCTTTACGATTGACTAAATACTCGAATTCCTTATTACTTGTCAAAATATAAGTAGATAAGTAAGGATGTTCTTTCATTAACGTTCCGATATAGCGATACATTTCTTCAACCTCTTCACGGTCGCCGATACGTTCACCATAAGGTGGATTTCCTACTAGGGCTACAGGGCCTTCAGAATCAATGGTTAACGTATTCACATCTTTAACTGAAAATTGAATAATGTCACTGAGTCCTACTTCTTCAGCGTTACGTTTCGCAATTTCAATCATTTCTGGATCGATATCAGAAGCATAGACTTCTATTTCTTTATCATAATCAGCCATTTGATCAGCTTCGTCACGTAGTTTATCGTAAATATTTGGTGGCATCATATTCCACTCTTCTGATACAAAGTCTCTATTAAATCCTGGCGCAATGTTTTGAGCAATTAAACATGCTTCAATTGCGATGGTACCTGAACCGCAGAAAGGATCGATAAGTGGCGTATCTCCCTTCCAATTTGCTAAACGAATTAAACTCGCAGCTAATGTTTCTTTAATCGGAGCTTCACCTTGTGCCATGCGGTAGCCACGTTTATTGAGTCCAGATCCTGAAGTATCAATTGTTAATAACACATTGTCTTTGAGTATCGCTACTTCAACTGGATATTTGGCGCCGGTTTCATTAAGCCAACCTTTTTCTTGATACGCTTTCTTAAGGCGTTCAACTATTGCCTTCTTAGTGATGGCTTGGCAATCAGGTACACTGTGTAATGTTGATTTAACGCTACGTCCTTGCACTGGGAAATTACCTTCTTTGTCGATAATTGTTTCCCAAGGTAACGCCTTAGTTTGTTCGAATAAATCGTCAAATGTTTTCGCATCAAAACGGCCCATGACAATTTTGATACGGTCAGCCGTTCGTAACCACAAGTTGCACTTGACGATTGCTGTTTCGTCTCCTTCAAAGAAGATGCGTCCATTTTCGACTTGTGTATCATATCCAAGCTCTTGTATTTCTTTAGCTACAACTGCTTCAAGTCCCATTGGGCACACTGCTAATAATTGAAACATGTCTTTACTCCTTTATACGTGTTGTCTGTATTTTATCAAATTTATATATCAATTTTAATACTTTCAATTTATTGTAATCATTTTACTGTTATTTAGGAAAATGTCTGCGTTGATTGATGACATTGAGGTGTTTAATGGTAATTTTTAAAAATTAAAAAAGCTCTCCATCACAATGGGGAGAGCTAAACTAGTCGTAATATTTCTGTAAGCCATGTTCTGTACCGTTGTACTCATATCGTGTACTAGTTACACTGGTACGTCGGTGGTAACCATCTGTCTACATACTTTCACGTTCGTATGAAAGTCGTCTCGTTTATACGTTGAATTCCGCTAAACAAGTGCTCCTACCAAATTTGGATTGCTCACTCGAGGGGTTTACCGCGTTCCACCTTTTATATTTCTATAAAAGCTACGTCACTGTGGCACTTTCAAACTATTCTAACCATATCAAATGACTTAGGTTATTTCGTTGCCGTCAATTTAATGCCTTGATTTATTGTTTCATCAAGCACGAACACTACAGTCATCTCAGACTGTGTGAGCATGGACTTTCCTCTATATTGCTATAGCGATTACCCGAAATATCACTTTTGCGATTATAACACAATTTTAAGTCGATAAGTAAATAAATTTGATTATTTACCGAATACCGCTTTTTCTAAATTAGAAATACGTTTTAAAATATCTACATTGTTTGATGAGTTATTGGCACCGTTAGAAGAAAAGTTTTTATTTTCTTGTGGTCTTGTTGTAGCAACACGAAGTCTTAATTCTTCAAGTTCTTTTTTTAGTTTATGATTTTCTTCTGATAGTTTAACAACTTCATTATTCATGTCTGCCATTTTTTGATAATCTGTAATAATATCATCTAAAAAAGCGTCTACTTCTTCTCTTCTATAGCCACGAGCCATAGTTTTTTCGAAGTCTTTCTCATAAATATCTTTTGCTGATAATTTTAATGAAACATCTGACATCTTTTTCCACCTCATTCGAAACTTTGATCTTGAGACCACTGCAAGTCGTTGATGAAGTCAGTGAGTTCATCAAACGTCACAATATCACAAGTATAGTTTGTTTTTTCCATAAATTCAACTAACATCCTTTTGAAGAACTTTGGGCTAGCCTCTTGTTCTTCGTCATAAATTAGAATGGTATAGTCTGTATGATCTAGCATAAATTGATCAGCTTGTTTGAACTGATATGGACCTTGGTATTCTGAATGATGAATGCTTTCCGTAAAATCAGCTTGCTGCACAATGGATGTGTACTTTGCCTGATTCTGTTCATTCCATCTATTCGTATGGCCGAGAAAAGGAGTAATAATTCCTAACTTTAATTCTGGATAACTCTCTTTAAGTTCAATTACAACTTCAGCAGTCCATAATTCAATACCCATTTGTCCTTGAATCAGAACCCATTCTAGACCTTCATCTAATAATTGTTCTAATTTATGTGCTATGAATTTCTTTAAATATGAAACTTCTGGAGCATCATCTTTGAATATATTTAATTCAAAAGATTTGTATCCAGTAACATAAACAGTTTTAACCATATTCACCCTCATTAAACATGATGCGTTAAAATATTTTTTAAATCGTACTGTACACTTTTGATTTTCTCAGTGAAAAGTTTTCGACTTGTACGTTTAAAATGACATTCTACAGATAAAGATTGAATATTAGATATGAGTAAATTGAATTTTGTTGGTGTCATATACGGCATATTAATTATCTGTTTATCATAATTTTTTAAATCATCGAGTTTGCTATCGATTGATTTTGTGTAAGGTTGTACGACGTCGTAAAAATCGTAATCTATCTCTGATGCTTTAACTCTTTCAAAACGATGATTCATTTCAGTGATTTCTATGATGAGTTGTTCTATTAAATGTTGCATAAGGATGCCTCCTACAAAATTAATTTAACACAACATGAAAGCGTAAGTCATGTAAACGTATATAATTTCATTGAATGTTTTCTTTTGCGAGAGGATGTTAATAGATGTTGGAAAATGATAATTGAAAAATTATTGAGAGCGTCATTTAAATTATAAAAATTGAATAACTTAAAGGTTACATTTATCTTTCATTTGTGAAAGAAACCGTGACAGAATAACTTAATCACGTTAAAATAGTGAATGATGTATGTTTGTTTAATGACATATACATTCAAAAACTAGAGTTTGATTGAATCTTTTCTTATTATATAGCAGTTATTTTTTAATCAAACTTGTGTGGTGAATATAATGAATTATCCTAATGGTAAACCATACTCTAAAAATAAGTCTTTGGACGGACGCAACCCATCGCCATTTTCAAGTAACATTGAATACGGTGGACGCGGGATGTCACTGGAGAAAGATATTGAGCACTCTAATGCTTATTATCTTAAGAGTGGCATAGCAGTCATTCACAAAAAGCCTACCCCCGTTCAAATAGTGAATGTTCACTATCCTAAACGAAGTAAGGCTGTGATAAATGAAGCTTATTTTCGTACACCTTCAACAACCGATTATAACGGTGTTTATAATGGTTATTATATCGATTTTGAGGCAAAGGAAACGAAGAATAAAACTTCTTTTCCATTAAATAATATTCACTCGCATCAAGTTGAACATATGAAAAATACATATCTTCAAAAGGGAATTGTTTTTCTTATGATACGTTTTAAAACGCTTGATGAAGTCTATATTTTGCCTTATTCAAAATTTGAATTTTATTGGGAAAGATACATCCAAGAAATTAAAAAATCGATTACTGTTGAAGAAATTCGGAAAAATGGTTACCATATTCCTTATCAATATCAACCAAGATTGGATTACCTCAAAGCAGTTGATAAGTTGATATTAGATGAAAGTGAGGACCGCGTATGACGGAAAATAAAGGGTCTTCTCAACCTAAAAAGAATAATAGTAAAACTGGTGGGAAGTCCGACGGAAAAAAGAATAGGAATGTTAAGAGAACGATCATCAAGATCATTGGCTTTATGATTATCGCATTTTTCGTTCTGTTGCTACTTGGTATCTTGTTGTTTGCTTATTATGCATGGAAAGCACCAGCTTTTACCGAGTCCAAATTAGAAGATCCAATTCCAGCTAAGATTTACGATAAAAATGGAGATCTGGTTAAAACATTGGATAACGGCCAACGTCATGAACACGTCAATATTAAAGACGTGCCTAAAAATATGAAATACGCCGTTTTAGCTACAGAAGATAATCGATTCTATCATCATGGTGCGTTAGATTATAAACGTTTATTTGGTGCTGTTGGGAAAAACTTAACTGGTGGATTCGGTGCTCAAGGTGCGTCAACATTAACACAACAAGTTGTTAAAGACTCATTCTTAACGCAACAAAAATCTATCGGTCGTAAAGCTCAAGAAGCTTACCTCTCCTACCGTCTTGAACAAGAATATAGTAAAGATGAAATTTTCCAAGTTTACTTGAATAAAATTTACTATTCTGACGGTGTAACAGGTGTTAAAGCTGCTGCTAAGTATTACTTCAACAAGGACTTGAAGGACTTAAACTTAGCTGAAGAAGCTTATCTTGCAGGTTTACCACAGGTTCCAAACCTTTATAACATCTATAACAATCCAAAAGAAGCTAACGATCGTAAAGATACAGTTCTTTACTTAATGCATAAACATCATAGAATTAGTGACAAGCAATATGCTGATGCTAAGAAGATCAATCTTAAAGCGAACTTAGTTGAACGTACTAAGAAAGAACGTCAAGTTAACGGTAATGAAAAAGATACAGAGTATGATTCATATGTTAACTTTGTTCAATCAGAATTAATGAACAACAAATACTTCAAAGACAAAAACTTAGGTAATGTCTTACAAAGTGGTATTAAGATTTACACTAACATGGACAAAGATGTTCAAAAAACGCTTCAAGATCGTATTGATAATGGTGGTTCTAACTACTATAAAAATGATGACCAACAAGTCGGTGCAACTATCTTAGATAGTAAAACTGGTGGACTCGTAGCTATATCTGGTGGACGTAATTACAAAAACGTAGTTGAACGTAACCAAGCTACTGATGCACACCCTACTGGTTCTTCATTAAAACCATTCTTAGCTTATGGACCAGCTATTGAAAACATGCAATGGGCTACAAACCATGCGATTCAAGACGAATCATCATATTGGGTTGATGGCTCAGAATTTAGAAACTATGACACTAAGAGTCATGGTAATGTATCTGCTTATGATGCTTTACGTCAAAGTTTCAACATTCCTGCCCTTAAAACTTGGCAACAAGTTAAAAAATCAGCAGGAAACGATGCACCTAAGAAATTCGCTTCAAAAGTTGGCTTAGATTATAGTGGTAAAATAGGTCCATCAGAAGTACTCGGTGGTTCATCTTCTGAATTCTCACCTACTCAATTAGCTTCTGCATTCGCTGCAATTGCTAATGGTGGTACTTATAACAATGCCCACTCTATTCAAAAAGTTGTTACTCACGATGGTGACACGATTGAATATGATCATTCTAGTCACAAAGCGATGAAAGATTATACAGCTTACATGTTAGCTGAAATCTTAAAAGGTACATTTAAAGCATACGGTTCAGCGTATGGACACGGTGTTTCTGGAGTTAATTTAGGTGCGAAAACTGGTACTGGTACGTATGGTGCTGAAATTTATCAACAATATAACCTACCAGATAGTGCAGCTAAAGACGTATGGATTAACGGATTTAGTCCTCAATACACAATGTCAGTATGGATGGGCTTCAATAAAGTTAAACAATACGGTACTAACTCATTTGTCGGCCACTCTCAACAAGAATATCCACAATATCTTTTCCAAGATGTAATGTCAGATATTTCTTCTAAAGATGGCGAAGACTTCAAGAAACCTAAAGATGTTAATGGTAGCGATGGTGATAACTTATCTGTTGCAGGACACCCTGACAATAACACTACGAACCGCAGTGTTCACGGAGATAGCGATACTTCTTCTTCAAGTTCAAGCAACGGTTCATCATCAAGCTCTAACAGTAGTTCAGGCAATACTAACGGCTCATCTCAAAGTAGCTCAGGTAATGCACTGACACGACTATTTAACTTAAATGCAATTTTTGATGATAAAGCATCATAATTCATTTAAAAAGATCCCAATTTTGAACTTCAAAATTGGGATTCTTTTTGTATACAAAAACCCTCATTTATGCACTTTATAGGTCTTAATGCCTTTTAGTCATAAGTGAGGGTTTATTTACTATTTATTGTTTTGTCGTTTCTTTCTTATTTGATAAGATGCATTCATTTTAATCAACTCAGATTTTAACGTTTTCATCTGGCGATACCCCATAAAATGATATTTTCTTGAGACCATATAATGATAACGTTCGTCAAAATTCATTGGTACTACAGGATATTCGCTAAGCTTATCAAAGTTGATGTGGTCAATTTCGTTAATTTGTTTAAAGTAATTCAATATCATTTCAAAGTAATCATCAATGACTGGTTGAGCTTCTTGTGATTTTAATTTTTTCTGACTTGCATATGCATCTAATTGTGTTTCAAGTTGTTCGAAATCACTTTTTTCAATCATGGAATCACGCTTCTTTCAAACTTGCTTTATAACGTTTCTGCCCTTCGCGACAATCATCTAACAACGGACAAATATCACATTTTGGCTTTCTGGCTAAGCAATGATATCTTCCAAAGAATATGAGTTGATGATGACTTTTATTCCATCGTTCGCGAGGAATGATGTCACATAAACGATCTTCAACTTGTCTTACATTGTCTTTCCAGCGGTTAATACCTAAACGTTTAGATACTCTTTCTACGTGTGTATCGACAGCTAAAGAGGGTTCGCCAAATGCAACGCTCATCACTACATTCGCAGTTTTACGTCCTACACCAGCTAAACTTTCCAATTCTTTATGTGTTTGAGGAATTTCTCCGTCGAATTGATCTAGTAAAGAACGGCATAACTTTTTAATATTTTTAGCTTTATTGCGATATAAACCTATGGAACGAATATCATTTTGTAATTCTTCATCACTGACGTTTAAATAATCTTCCGGTGTTTTATACTTTTCAAAAAGTGTGCGCGTTACACGATTGACTAGATTATCCGTACATTGAGCAGATAATAATACAGCAATGGTGAGTTCAAATGCATTATCGTGTTTTAATTCGCATTCAGCATCAGGAAACATATCAGCGATGACATCTATCATTTCTAAACCTTTTTTCTTACTTATCATCTGGCTTCTCTCCATTTAACCAATCAAATTTGGGTACTTTTTTTACAACATGTTTCATTTTGGGTTGATTTTGATTAAATTGTTCTCTTATTTTTTTTGAGTCATCTACTGTTTTGACATTGTTCTTTTTCCAGTTTAATAGGATACGATCAATGTATTTAAAGCTTAGTTTATTCTGACTAAGTGCTTCGTCTAACGCTGCTTGAATCACAGATAAATCGTGTTGGTCTACATCAATCCATTGATTTAAAGTTTCTATTTCATATGGCGAAAGTGGTCTGCCGAAAGATTGTTCCATCAATTGAAATAATTGTTTAAATTGTTCTACACTATCCGATTCTTGATGATCTAAATTTTGCTTTTTCAGTATTTGACTTAACTTTTCATAAAATGGGTCCAAATTCATATATTCTGTGAATTTACCTTCCTCATCTTTCCTCACATTTAATTCCAACAGTTCACGCTGAATTAAATTCTGGATGACGGAAGTGATTTGACGCGGTTGCATCGAAGACCCTTGTTGAAGTGTTTCTATAGAGGGTTGTTTATTAGACGTCTCTGAAGCATAAATGAGTTTGATTAAGATGACTAAATCTTGTTCGTCCATACCTAATTCTGCATAGTGATCCAACAATTCTCTTCGAATAACGACAGGACGCGTTTTAAGTTGAAACAAATCCAAGTGCGATTCCCTCCTATTTAAAATGAACGCCCAGCCGTTTGAATTGACTGGACGTTTCTGCTAATCCTTCTAAAATGAAGCGCAAAATTCGCTTCTATTATGGGTATAAACGATTTAATAATCGTGGGAATGGTGACGTTTCACGTACGTGTTCGACACCTGAAATCCAAGCGACTGTTCTTTCTAAACCAAGACCAAAGCCACTATGAGGTACACTACCATAACGACGAAGATCTAAGTAGTAGCTATAACTTTCTTCGTCTAATTCGTGTTCTTTAATACGTTCTTCTAGTAAATCTAAGTCATTAATACGTTCAGAACCACCAATAATTTCACCATAACCTTCTGGTGCGATTAAATCTGCACATAGTACAGTGTCTTCGTTATCTGGGTTTGGTTGCATGTAGAATGGTTTAATACGCGTTGGATAGTTCGTAATAAATACCGGTAAATCGTAGTGATTTGCGATAGCTGTTTCATGAGGTGCGCCAAAGTCTTCGCCCCACTCAATATCGTCAAAGCCTTCTTGTTTTAAGAATTCAATCGCATCATCATAAGAAATTCTAGGGAATGGTGTTGCTACCTTTTCCAATTTAGTTGTATCACGATCTAATGCTTTAAGTTCTAAAACACAATTTTTAAGTACAGATTGTACGACATGTGTCACATATTGTTCTTGAATTTCAAGACTTTCAGCATGATTTGTAAATGCCATTTCTGGTTCAATCATCCAGAATTCGATTAAGTGACGACGTGTTTTGGACTTCTCAGCACGGAAAGTTGGACCAAACGAGAAGACACGTCCATGAGCCATGGCTGCTGCTTCCATATATAATTGACCACTTTGAGATAAGAATGCATCTTGATCAAAGTATTTAGTATGGAATAGTTCGCTCGTACCTTCAGGTGCGCTTGCTGTTAAGATAGGTGGATCAATTTTAGTAAAGCCTTTTTCATTAAAGAATTCATAAGTAGCACGAATAATTTCGTTTCTAATTTTCATTACGGCGTGTTGTTTCTTAGAACGTAACCATAAATGACGATGATCCATTAAGAATTCAGTACCATGATTTTTAGGCGTGATTGGATAGTCATGTGCTTCATGAATCACTTCAATTGATTTCACTTGCATTTCATATCCTAAATCTGAACGATTATCTTCAGTAATTGTACCTGTCACATAGAGTGAAGATTCTTGCGTAATATCTTTAGCTAATTGGAATGTTTCTTCATCCACTTCAGATTTCACTACAACGCCTTGCATAAATCCAGTACCATCACGTAATTGTAAGAACGCGATTTTACCACTAGAGCGTTTATTTGTTAACCAAGCACCAATTGTCACTTCTTGGTTAAGATGTTGTTTTGCTTGTTTAATCGTAGTCTTCATAACTAAACTCCTATTTTTCTATTCTTTTTTAATACTCATTTATTTTAACAAAATCTCTGTTTAACTTCTACATGTTGACTTTTTGTATCTTTTGCTGAAAATGTCTGCCTCAGTAGAAATTCGAATTTATTTTTTCTTTTTCATGGACTTTTGAATTTGTCCGACTAATTTATTAAATTGTTTGATATTCCCTTTTTTCTGGCGATAATTCTCCAAGGTTTGGGCAAAGAAATTCTTGAAATTACTATTTACGAGTCGATCATCAAATGACACAATAAGTCCTTTGTCATCTTCATGGCGAATCAGACGTCCTAAGCCTTGTCTAAAGCGTGTCACAGCATCTGGAAGCACATATTCTTTGAATGTCGACGTGAATTCAGTGTCCATAAGCCAATATTTCGTATTATGTTTATTCATAAATGGTAATTTCGCAATCATGACACATTTGATACCATTTGCTTGAAAATCAAAGCCTTCGAAAAATGTTGAAGTACCTAGCAATATCGCTTTATCAAAGTTGTTAAATTGCTGAACAATTTTATAATTTTGATTTTGTTGTTGAGTTAGTACTACGTAGTCTTCAAATGGAGGTAATTCATTTAACATGTCTTGTACCATATGCATCATTTTATAACTTGTAAATAAGACAAGACATTTTGAATTGGTGATGGATACATATTCCACTAGATAATCCACAATTGAAGCAACATAGTCTTCGATGTTCTTATAATTGTATGATGCAACATCAGTAGGAATAAATACGTTGGTATTTTTCGCTGCTGTCATCGAAGTTGAAACTTCGTAAGTGTTAAATTCTGTATGATCATTAAACCAATTTTTGAAGGCATCAAATGAATGATTAAATGTTAACGTACCTGAGATAAATGTAAGTGAATTAAATTTATCAAGCACTTGCTTTGTTAAAATATCTTTAACTTCATAGTCTTTGACTAATAAGCGAATGGTAGACTTTTGAGACAAGTTTTTAATTGAAATATAACTTGTATGATTATCTTTTAAACTTTGTTCAATTTGTTTAAATCGGTCATTGAGATATAACAATTGCTTACGAATAGATTTGATTGTTTTATGACTAATACCATTAAAAATTTCAAGCGTCTTATTCAGTTTATCAATAATCGCATGTAAATCTTTTAAAATATTGTCAGTTTCAAATTGATAGACGTAATGGTATTTATGAACATCGTCATCGTAGACTTCAGAAGACTGAATGATTTCGTAGATCGTATTGAATAATTGTTCGTTTAAATCATGAATTTCAGTGATATTTGTCTTTAATCCGAAGACGTCAATTGGTGCGATATCAAGTTTCTCTAATATACGTTGTTGTTCTAGTTTATCAACAGCTTTAAGAAGTTTTTCATTTTCATTTTTACCAATTAAACCTAATTGATATTTAATATCTGAATAATTCAACTCGTTTGTAACTTGGTTAAGTGCATAATCAGGTAAGCGATGGGCTTCATCAATAATACAATCATCAAAAAGTTGATAAATAGAATTTTCAGCGTCTGAATGTATTAAATGTGCATGGTTTGTAATACCAATTTGTATATTCTGAGCATTGCGCTTAATAAAGTTATAATAATGAATGTCATGACGAACTGGAACATACGTTTCAATCTTCTGATCAAAGTACATTTTTTGTCCGCCTTTTAAGTTTAATTCTTGAATATCGCCTGTCGCTGTTTCCGTGATCCAAATCAATAATTGCATTTTTAGAATACTTACTTCGTAATTACTTGTTTCATCTTTGAGAATTTGACTAATTAATCCTAATGAAATGTAATCATTTTTACTTTTGATTAATGATGCATTAATTTTAAAGTTAAGTGCGTCATTAAGTGCAGGGATATCCTTTTCAAGTAATTGGCTTTGCAACAACTTGGTATTGGTAGATATCATGACATGTCTGCCTGTTTCTATATTGTACATGAGTGCTGCAAGAAGATATGCCAGTGATTTACCGCTGCCTAGTGGTGCTTCAATCATTGCTTTATCACTATGCATCAATTGATCAAGAATAATTTCAGATAAGTAAAGTTGTTGAGGTCTGTATGTCATACCGAGTGCTTTTATGGCTTTAGTGTAGAGCGTCTTGAGTGAACCGTCGAAACGTGTGACTGGCCCTTTCAAGTCAACTTGTTTACGATAAATAATTTGTTCAAATTGACCAAATTTCTCATCTAATGGTTTAGATTGATTGTTTCTAACCATTTCAAACAAAATATTGTATAAATCATACTTCAGATCTTTACTTAAATAGTAAAGTTGTTTTTGCGTATCTAAAGGCAGGTTTTCAAATTTTTCAAATGCTTTAATCATCAGTTTAGCTGTCGTCGTTGCATCTTCATCAGCTCGATGTGCATTGGTTAATGGAATATTGTGTGATTGTGCGAGTTCGCTCAATTGGTAACTTTTATCTGTCGGGAATGCAATTTTAAACAATTCAAGCGTGTCCATGACCTTTTTGGGTCTGAATTGAATGTTGCAATTGTCGAACGCATTTTTAATAAAATTTAGATCGAACGAAATGTTATGAGCAACGAAAATGCAATCTTTAATTTGGTTGTATATATCCTCAGCCACTTCATTGAAATAAGGTGCTTGCGCAAGCATTTCCTCTTCAATCGATGTTAAGGCTTGGATAAATGGTGGGATTTCCAGATCAGTGCGAATCATTGAATGATACGTATCAATAATTTGTTGATTACGTACGAAAGTAATCCCGATTTGAATGATTTCATCATAATCTAACTGATTACCAGTCGTTTCTAAATCTACAACTGCATATGTTGCTATTCCCATAGCGCTCTCTCCTTGTCTTTATCGTTTATAAATCTATATCTGCACTCATTAACCTATGTAAGTTACCTTCATCATCTTTCACAAGTAAAAATCCGTCTTGGTCTATATCAAAGGCTTCACCTATAAATTGATGGTCATTTTCCGTGAAGCGCAATTGACGGTTCCACATATTTGTCGCAGCAATGTATTCTTCTCGAATCGTCTCAAATGGTTGATTTAGGAATTGATTGTAACGTTTATTAATCTCATAAAGTAACGTTTTAAGAAAATCATACCGATTTATTTTATCGTCAGCATGCATTCTCATACTTGTGGCTCTATGACGAATCTCTTCATTAAAGTCGTTCTCAACATGATTCATATTAATACCTATACCACAAATAATGGCCTCTATAGCATCATAATTAGCAACCATTTCAGTTAAGAAACCACAAATTTTCTTATTGCCTATGTAAATATCATTTGGCCATTTAATTGCCACACGATCATTAGAGAATTGTTGAATCGCATCTCGGATGCCTAATGCAATAAAAAGATTAAATTTAGGTATAAGTGCAAATGGAACATTAGGTCGTAATACTAGGGACATCCACAGCCCTTTTCCTTTTGAAGAACTCCAATTGCGATTAAAGCGTCCTCGCCCTTCTGTTTGTTCATCACTTAAGATTAAAAATGAATTTTTGTTCCCAACGAGTGCTTGTTTCGCTTTTAATTGTGTAGAATCTACTGTGCTATACACTTCAATTTGATCGAAGGTATCTAATTCTTCAATAATTGGTTGAACAATACCGCTGTACCATTGATCAGGTAAGGCATTCAGTTGGTGTCCTTTGTGATTCACCGATTGAATATCGCAACCGTCATTTTTTAATTGATCGATAATCTTCTTAACGCCAGCTCTAGAAATATTCAGTTGATCGGCGATAAATTGTCCGGAAATATGATTTGGTTGATTCTCATATAACATTCTTACAACATCTTGGCTATACTTTGACATTCGCATCCACCCATTCCAGTATTTCTAATTTAGTGTTATTCATTTGTTGTGTAATAATCGCAAGTTCTATTTGTCTCAATACATCTTTTAACCAAGGTCCTGATTTGACTTGGAGGTGTTTGATGATATCTCCCCCATTTACGTCCATTTCCTTTCGAGTGTGGATTGGTAATTGTGCATCGGTTTCCTTGATTGATGTCGCATTGATTATTAAAGGATTGGCAATTTCTAAACCGTTTTCCTTTAATGTGTCATTTGCTGTTAATACGCATTCTATGTCACTCAGATTGTAATCATAGACGACTGTAATTAAATCTTGTTTAGATTCTACCTTTGGCAAGATTTTGATGAGATTGACAAAATTTTGGATATTAGATTTTTCTAGATTACTAATTTTAAGTGCTTTGAGTGAGTCTTCTATTGGTTGTTGCGCTAACATCAATGCAATCCAGATTTCAAAGGACAGCGGTTCGTTTATGAACACTTTATTCATATTGAACGCCTTGAAAAACGGAATATAATTAAATGCCTGAATCTCTTTCATATTTTTAAAACTTTCAGAAACATTGATTCCGTTGATTAATTTTTTTAATTCAACAACAATTCGCTCGATTGATAAATATTGAATATCTGAGATTTGAGTGGCCATTGCTTCAAACGTTTCATTAACTATTTGAAAATTAAGCTGAGATTGAAAGCGAAGACCTCGAATAATACGAAGTGCATCTTCTTCAAAGCGTTCTCGGGCTACCCCTACAGTACGAATCTGTTTTGCTTTGATATCGTCTTCCCCATCAAAGTAATCATATGTGTTGTAATTCGTGTCCATGGCGATGGCATTGATTGTGAAGTCGCGACGTTGAACATCTTGATATAAATCACGTACGAAATGTACTTCGCTTGGTCTTCGATGATCGACATAGTCTTCTTCGGCACGGAACGTGGTTACTTCATAATTTTCATCGTTATAAACGACATTAATTGTGCCATGTTCTTTCCCGATAGGTATCGTCTTATCAAATATGTCTTCAATCTCATCTGGCGTAGCACTGGTCGTGATATCTATGTCATGAATTTCACGTCCCATTAAATAATCGCGCACAGATCCACCAACATAGTAAGCTTCAAAGCCGTGTTGTTGTATTTGATTTAAGATAGGTTTAGCACGTTCAAATAACTCGTATCTCATCTCAGTTTTCACCTTGTTCTAACATTTTTTGATAATAGTGCTCGTATTGATCTGTAATTAGTTCTGAAGCGAAGCGGTCACGTATATCATCAAGCATACGTGATTGCATCTCTGTATAAAGTGCCTCATCTTCTAATAATCGTATTGCATATTGTGCTGCTTGCTCACTATCGCCAATATCCACGATGTAACCTGTTTCTTCATGTTTAATCACTTCTTTAATGCCACCTGCATTTGTACCAATCGGTAATACACCTGTTTTCATTGCTTCTAATAATGTGAGACCAAAGCTTTCCTTTTCACTTAAAAGTAGCACAAGGTCAGATAATTGGTAGAATGCGCTGACATCATTTTGTTTGCCTAAGAATAACACATGTTCTTCTACATCGAGCTCACGCGCTTTTTGACGCATATCTAATAATTCTGGACCATCACCCAGTAATATTAATTTACTTGGTATACGTTCACGTACTTTCGCAAACGTTTCAATAATGGTATCGATACGTTTGACCTTTCGGAAATTTGAAACATGGATTAAGACCTTTTCTTCAGGTGCGATACCATAACTTTCTTTTAATTCTTCGTTATGACATGTTGGAAATTCATTTTCACGAACGAAATTATATATCGGTACAATTTCTTTATCTGTATCTATAATTTCATAGGTTTGTTGTGCGAGCGAACGACTTACACTTGTTACAATATCACTTTCTTCAATACCGAATTTAATGGCATTCTTCAAGGAATGATCGTAACCGAGAACAGTAATGTCGGTACCATGAAGTGTCGTCATTATTTTGACATCTTTTCCTGACATTTGTTTCGCTAAAATACCACAAACTGCATGTGGTACAGCATAATGCATATGTAAGATGTCTAAATCATACTCTTGGATAACATCTGATATTTTCGTGCTTAATGTAATATCATAAGGTGGATATTGGAAAACAGCGTACTGATTTACTTCAACCTGGTGGAAAGTAATATTTGGCAATGGCTTGCGGATTCTAAAAGGAATATTTGAAGTAATAAAATGAATGTCGTGACCGCGTTCTGCCAATTTGATGCCTAGCTCTGTAGCAATAATTCCAGAGCCTCCAATGGACGGGTAACAAGTAATACCAATTTTCATTTGCGCCCATCCTTTCTTTAACTTAACTTATTTTCTTTCGAAACGATTCTTATCACGTGTATTAAATTTATCCATTGTTTCATTAAAGCTCTCGGTCATGTCTATACCTAGTGAATTGGCGATACATAATAATACAAATAAGTTATCGCCTAATTCTGCTTTAATTGAATTGTCAGCTTCGGAATCTTTCTTTTTCTTTTCACCGTAATAATGATTAATTTCTCTCGCTAATTCTCCAACTTCTTCTGTCATTCTTGCAAGATTTGCGAGTGGCGAGAAATAACCAGCTTTAAATTGACTAATATATTCGTCGACTTCCCTTTGCATTTGCTCCATCGATTTCATAAATGACAATCTCCTTTAATGCGTTTCTCATATAGTATATTACAATTTAGTGGCTGATGCATTTCAAGTGCAATTTAGAATCATTTGTTATTTTGAAAAATAAAAAAACCTGGCAAGTGTTACATCGGAATGTAAACTCAACCAGGTTGAAGTGTTCGTATTTAATTAGTCGCTTGATCTTGCAAGTAAAATAATACGTGCAAGTTCAGCTAATGCTACTGCTGTAGAAGCTACATAAGTCATTGCAGCGGCAGATAGCACTTTCTTAGCATGTTTGTATTCTTTCTCATTTACGATATTTAACGCAGTAATTTGCTTCATAGCTCGAGAACTTGCGTTAAACTCTACAGGTAATGTCACGATTGAGAATAATACTGCAAGTGACATTAGCCCAGCACCAATCCAAAGTGCAGTTGAACCAAATACACTACCGAATGCAGTTAACACGATACCTAACATAATAACAATGTAGCTTAATGAACTACCGATATTTGCTAGAGGTACTAATGCACTTCTAAATCTTAATGGTGCATAACCTTGCTGATGTTGAATTGCGTGTCCAACTTCGTGGGCTGCAATTGCTGTACCAGCAACTGAAGGTCTATCGTAGTTTGCAGGAGATAAACAAACAACTTTTTTACTAGGGTCATAGTGGTCTGTTAAGAATCCGTCACCTTTAACTACATCGACATCGTAAATGCCATTAGCATGTAGAATTTCCTCAGCAACTTCTCGTCCAGTTTTACCACTTGTGGATCTCACTTGTGAGTACTTTTCATAATTAGATTTAACTTTGTGTTGAGCCCACATTGGGATGACCATTAATATTACGAAATATATAATCATAGATATTAAAGACAATAAACTCACTCTCCTTTAGTATTATTTTACTGTCAAATTAATGTTTAATCAAATGTTTTAACTTTCAAAAATCGCTTTAAAAATAAATATAAAATTAAAGCAATGAAACTGAGACATACTGATAATACCCCGATTTGTGCTGTATGTGAAGCAATAAAATCATAGTATGGGAATTGTCCGTAACCATAGTCTATGACATCGTTGATGCACACCCATATAAAACTAACAATAAAACCCAAAATAGTCACTTTAAATCTCGGATAAAAATAGATTGCCTCGCACGCCATTATGCCATGTGAAAGTATCAGCATCACACCATTGATTGTAGCTTCGCCTTGTTCTGCAATCATTAAAATATTCATAATCACAGCCCATACACCATACTTAAACAGTGTCACAAATGCTAAAGCATCAATGATAGCTATATTTCTATTAAATAGCATGAATAGGATGGATATACACAAGAATAGTGAAGCTGTAGGACTATCTGGTACAAATGGTTTGAAATAGTTTGGTGTGATAAATAGTTGTCCGCTATACCAATCATATCCATAGATGGTTCCTAATATATTACATATGAGCAGTATGATGATTATCCATCTTTGGTAAAGGCTTGTCTCCCATATCCACTTGTACGTATTCATCGCTCTTCCTCATAAGTTGAATCCACATGTCTTGCTTTTAAGGCATTTAGTATTTGTGTGAGCTGATAAAACCGCTCAGGTTCATTCATTTGTAAACTTAAATCGATATTATCTTGAATATTCTCAATTAGTGACGTTTGCTTTCTTTGATTCATAGAAATGGCGTATAAATCTTGCACATAAGAAGAATAACTAGACGAATGCACGAGTTGCGCTAATATTAAATCATCGAGACGTGGTTCTTGGTGGTTTTTTGCAAAATGAATCTGAATATCTAAACGAATAGTATGGTTTGCGATATAATCAAAGATTTCATTTGTATTAATATACGTTTCATCTTCTGTCGTAAATTGAATTGCAGAAGCGTGTGTGTTCACTTCTGCAATTTCTAATGTATGATGCTGTTTAATTTTGTCATTTACAAAATGTACCAAATTGAGTTTATCATGATTGGCTTTCAAATAGTTTAACACCCAAACGGTAATTCTCGATTTGAATCGATAATGAAACAACAGGTATTCTAGAAAACTTTGTTTCATTCGTATGAGCGATTCATTCATTTATATTCACCCACTCCACTTACGATTGCATTCTCATAGCTTCATCATGCCAAGTTTCATTACTAGGATCAATGTCTAATAATTGATTTAAAATCGCTTTCGCTTTGTCTTTGTGACCGATTTCTAATAAGTAGAAGTAATAGTCACCTAAGAATTCCGATTGCGTCTGTAATGTCGGATATGCGAGTTCAAAGAAATGTTGTGCTTCTTTGTCTCTTTCTTCTTGACCATATGCATACGCTAAATGCCACATAAATACAGGGTCTAAATCTTCCTCATCCACGAAAGTGAGAAGTTCAATAATCGCTTCGTAATCTTCTTCGCTACGATATAAATCACTTAAGATTAATAACGGTTCATGGTACGCATTGTCAACTTCTAATGCTTGTTTTAATAATTCGACACCTTCATTGGCATCGCCATGTTCAATTTCCAAGCTACCTGTAGAAACCATCAATTCTTTATAGAATTGGCTAAGTCGAAGCCCTTCTTTACCAGTTTCGATCGCATCAGGGTAATTTTTTTCATTTTCGTAGAGAGATTGAAGATAGAAATACCCTTGTATAAAGTCTGGATCTTTAGAAAGTAAAGTCTTCATAATTTTAATTGCTTCTTGAGTGAGGTCATTCTTCTCATATGCAATAGCTTTCTTGAAATAATCTTCTGAAACCATTTCCTCTTCACTGATTTCATCGAATAAACCAATGGCATCCGTATAGTTACCACTTTGTAAACTGCAATCAGCCATTCTTGAAAATAAATTTACACCATTGACTTGATATTCACCAGTTTCTAAAACAGTTTCATATTCTGTTGTAGCTCGTAAATATTGGCCATCGTAATAAAGTAATTCCGCTAAAGCAAAATGAATAATCGGATCGTTTGGTTCAAGTTCTAATGCGTCTTGAAGTTTATCAATCGCGACTTCCAACATATTGATTTGTTGGTATAAATCAGCTTCGAGCATTAATTTTTCTGTAGACGTTTCTACTTCAGCTAAATATTCTAATGCTTCATCTGTTTGATTCTCAGACATGAGTCCTTCGATAAAGTAAATGAGTAACTCACTTTCGTCTGGATATTTATGATACAACGTTCTAAAAACTTCTAAACCTTGAGGTGTTAACCCGAAATTGTAGAGGGTTTCACCAAGAATGAATAATGCATCGTCATTGTTAGAACTTAATGCTTCATTCACACGAGAGTCTAAATTGTCTAATTTTTGTAGATTGATATCGTCTATTAATTTATAGATATCTTCCATGGTTTATTTTCCCTCATTTTCTAAAAGCTTAAATTTTGGTAAGAAACCTGGGAATGAGACATTGACAGCATCAAATTGCTCAATGGTTAAAGGCTCGGAACTTAAAAGTGAAGCAACTGCCAACATCATGCCAATACGGTGATCTGTTTGACTATCAACTGTTGCACTCGCTTTAAATTCAGATGGATGTATAATCAAACCATCACTTGTAGGTTGCAATCTAAATCCTAACATACCTAGCATATCTGCAGTCGTATCGATACGATTCGTTTCTTTGACCTTTAATTCTTCTGCATCTTTGATGATACATGTACCTGAAGCTTGTGTACACAATAACGCAATCACAGGTAGTTCGTCGATCGCTCTTGGAACGATATCGCCTTCAATCGTCAATGGCTTTAAATTCGGTGTATATTTCACGCGAATCGATGCTGTGGGTTCAGCTTCTTCAGTGACATGACTGAGTTCAATGTTTCCTCCCATTTGTTCAACGATGTCTATGATACCTGAACGTGTAGGGTTAATGCCAACATTATGAATTGTGATGTCGCTACCTGGAGTAATGAGTGCTGCAACGATAAAGAATGCCGCTGATGAGATATCCCCAGGGACGTGGAAATCCTTTGCTTTAATATGTTGGATGGCGTTTGGAGATGTTTGGATTGTTTTGCCGTCGACTTTGATTGGTATATTGAAATGCTCGAACATTGTTTCAGTATGGTTTCTACTTACATCAATTTCAGTTACTGTCGTTGCTTCTTTTGAAAAGATACTCGCAAATAGAATCGCACTTTTTACTTGAGCACTCGCAACCTCCATTTGGTAATCGATACCTTTAATGGTTGATGGCTTAATAATTAAAGGTGTGTAATTATCTTCTACTCCTGATATACGTGCATTCATTTTTAATAATGGCTTAAGCACCCGATCCATTGGACGTTTACCAATTGAAACATCACCTGAAAGTACGCTTTCGATACCCAATCCGCTGAGTAACCCAGCGAGCAGACGCGTAGTTGTACCAGAATTACCAGTATATAACACTTGATGTGGCGTATGAAAATGTTGATAACCAGGGGAACCGATAACGATTGTGTCTTCATTTTCAGTGATAGAAACGCCTAATAATTTAAAGATTTCCATGGTTCTGCGACAATCTTCGCCTAACAAAGGTTTAAATATTGTTGTTTGCCCAGTGGCTAGAGAGGCGAGCATTATCGCGCGATGTGTCATAGATTTATCGCCGGGAACTTCAATTTCACCTTTCAGTGGGCCGTGAATATCAATGATTTCACTTGTGGACATGTTGTTCACCTACCTTATATATGATTGTAATACATGAAATGCTTTAATATGTGTTGCCTTATCAACATGAACAACAGTGGGTTTACCCCAATCTTGAAGTAAAACCATTTGGATACCTTCTTTATTGTTCTTTTTATCTAGTAACATGAAGCGATATGTGTCATCAAAATTAAGTTGAGATATGATGTCTAAGGGATAATCCAAACGTTGCATGTATTGGATAAAGTGTTGAACATCATAATTTGTACCCAATATCTCATTTGCAACGATAAATTGATATAAAATACCAATCATTACAGCATGACCGTGTGGTATTTTATGTTCATATTCAACTGCGTGACCAAAAGTATGCCCTAAATTAAGGAATTTTCTTGTACCTTTTTCTTTTTCATCTTCAACGACAATGTTTAATTTCGTTTGAATGCCTTTGAATAGGTAGTCGTCTAAGTTCTTCAAAGATGATAAATCGTCGTGGGTATTGAAGTTGTGCTCGATGTGAGTGGTTGCTTCCTTACCATTCAGTAAGGCGTGCTTATAAACTTCTGCATATCCACTCAATATTTCGCTATAAGGCAAAGTTTCTAAGAAATCTAAATCATAGATGACGGCATTTGGACGATAAAATGCACCTATCAGATTTTTACCGTGCTGCGAGTTAATGCCCACCTTACCTCCGACACTTGAATCGTGCGCTAATATTGTCGTCGGAACTTGGATAAATCCAACACCTCTCAATAATGTAGCTGCAATAAATCCGGCGAAATCCCCTGTTGCACCGCCGCCTAATGCGATGATACATGTGTTACGTGTGAGTTGTTTGCTTAATAATGATTCAATTGTTTGTTGATATTGTGCAAATGTTTTAGATTGTTCACCAGCAGGTATGATGATGTGTTCTGCGTGATGTTTAGAAATCAAGCTATTGATTTTTTCGGAAAATTGATGGTACACATTGTCATCAATAATTAAGAATACTTTGTCATAATCTTTAATATATGTGTCCAGATATTTAATGGCATGATTTTCTACTATAATCGGATAGTTGTTATTTTCATAAGTTGTTTCAAGTTTCATCTTATCACCTCTATTAGCATGGTGGGGTTAAAATTCAATGTTCAATTGGCGACGTTCTTCAATTTGAGCTTTTAATTGGTCGATATGATTAGATTGGAATTCTTCCAGTAAAGCTTTCGCTAATTCGAAAGCAACCACATGTTCACAAACTACACTTGCAGCAGGGACAGCGCAGCTATCAGATCGTTCTATTGTCGCTTTGAAATCTTCTTTCGTATTAATGTCAACAGAATTTAAAGGTTTATACAGTGTAGGAATTGGTTTCATTACCCCGTTGACGATAATAGGCATTCCGTTACTCATGCCGCCTTCAAATCCTCCGAGATGATTAGAGCCTCTATGGTAACCTTTCTCGCTATCATAATGTATTTCATCTTGTATTTCGCTACCAGGTTTTTCAGCTGCTTTAAATCCTTCACCAAAACTGACCCCTTTAAAGGCATTAATACTGACGACACCCTGTGCAATTCGGCCATCTAGTTTACGATCATAATGAACGTAACTTCCCACACCTACAGGCATATTCTCTGCCATGACTTGGACTACGCCACCGATGGAGTCTCCTTCTTTTTTCGCTTCATCGATTTTGTCGCGCATGTGTTGTGCTATGTCTTCATTAATCACACGTACATCATTTTTGTCTATATTTGCTTTGAACGTCTCAGTATCATATAGCCCTTCGTCTTTAATACCACCGATTTCTACAACACGACTGTACATATGAATATCTAGTTGTTCTAGTAAAATTTTAGACACAGCGCCGACTGCAACACGTGCTGCAGTTTCTCTTGCGGATGAACGTTCTAAAACATTTCGTAAATCACGGTGATTATACTTCATTCCCCCAACAAGATCGGCATGGCCGGGTCTTGGTTTCGTGATTGTACGCTTCATGTTTTCTCGCTCTTCATCGCTGATTGGTGCGGCGCCCATTATTTTTCTCCAATGCGTAAAATCATCATTAGTGACGACCAAAGTGATTGGACTACCAAGTGTAAAACCGTTTCTTACACCAGATACAATTTCGACAGCATCTTTTTCGATTTGCATGCGTCGTCCTCGTCCATATCCGCCTTGACGTTTAAACATTTCCTTATTAATATCTTCAGCTTTAATTTCTAAATTAGCTGGTACACCTTCAATGATGACTGTAAGTTGTGGACCATGTGATTCACCAGAAGTGAGGTATCTCATGAGCGCACACTCCTTTCTATTCTTTATTGCATTAAATTGTAATATGTTTAATATATTATCATATTCATTCACACAACATAAGTCTTGGAAGTTCTCATCGTCAATTATATTTTCCAAAAGAAAACACAAAAAGAACTGACTTAACATAAGTTAAATCAGTTCTATGTGGATAAAATGAAATTCATTTATATAAATTTTTATTCGTATAACCAATCTTCTCTTGGTGAAGTGTAGTCAGCAATCTCATTACTGCTAAACCATAATTTAATTTCACGTTGTGCGGATTCAACAGAATCAGAACCGTGAATAATATTTCTTCCTACTGTTAAACCAAGATCACCTCTAATAGTGCCTGGTGCTGCTTCAGAAGGATTTGTACTACCGATAATGTGACGAGATACTGCAACAGCGTCTTCACCTTCTACCACCATTGCAAATACAGGAGCTGAAGTAATAAATGAAATTAACTTTTCATAGAAAGGTTTTCCTTCATGTTCACTGTAGTGTTTTTCAGCTAATTCTTTAGGAACTTGCATTAGTTTACCGCCTACAAGTTTTAGCCCTTTGTTTTCAATTCTAGAAACAATTTCTCCAATTAAATTTCTTTGTACTGCATCTGGTTTAATCATTAAAAATGTACGTTCCACTTTGTGCTTCCCCCTGTGAATATGTTTCATTCATTTACCGAAATATGTATAGGTAATAAATCCTATTTAACAAGATAAGCAATTTATCCTGCCACCTTTCCATAGTAACAGGATAGTAAAACGCTTTCAACTCTTGTCACAGAACTTACTTATTTCTACTGCCCATTTTTTTAATTAATTTTCTAAATAGTGCTTTATTTGGGTTGTCCTCTAACTCGTCAATAAGCTTAATTGCTTTATTTAAATATTTTTCGCTTATAACTTTTGACTCTTCAATGCTTTGTGATGTTCTGATCGTTTCGATACATTCATCAAATGCTGATTGTGGGCTTTCAGGGTTTAAATCAGCAACTTTTTGTTTGAACGCTTGATCTTTTCTCATTTCTAAAAGTACAGGCAAAGTAATATGACCATTCATGAGGTCACTCCCTACAGGTTTGCCTAATTTCTTTTCAGAACTTGTGAAATCTAATACGTCATCAATGATTTGGAAACTCATTCCAATATAATGACCAATCATTTTTAATTTACGAACCACTTCGTCTGAAGCATTAGAAGTTAGAGCGCCAACTTCAGTGGCTAGTTGAATCAACAACGCAGTTTTACGGTTGATACGTCGCAAATAATTAGTGATATTTTGGTCGCTATTAAATTGATCTTGGAATTGGAACAATTCACCCTTACATACATCAACGATAGATTTAGAGATGATGTTATGTACACGGCTATCTTTAATTTCAGATAAATGTTGAAGACCTAAAGCAAGTAAAAAGTTACCTGTCAAAATGGCTGTCGTTTGATCCCATTTCTTAGAAATCGTAGGACGTCCACGTCTCTTGTCGCTCTTATCTATAACATCGTCGTGAACTAAAGTCGCCATATGAATAAGTTCTAAAGCTACGGCAACGCGATACGTATTCTCTGAAGTGTCTTTACTATCACCGAATTGACTGTTTAAAATAACAAAAACAGGTCTAACCCTTTTACCACCTGAAGATAATAAATGGAAAGCAGCATCCTCTAAAGTTTGATCAGAACTTTTAATCGCATGTTGTAGACGGTCTTCAACCTTTTTAATTTCGTTATTAATGTTTAACTTTGCCACGTTAATCACCTTTGGTAGAATCTTTTTCTTTATAGCCAAGGTGCATTGCAGCAACGCCACCTGTAAAGCTACGTACTTTGATATCGTTTAATCCTGCTTCAAAGAATAAACGTTTCAACGTTTGTTTATCAGGAAAATTAAATGTCGATTGTTGTAACCATTCATACTCTTCTTTTGATTTTGCGAACATTTTTCCGAAAATAGGCATAACAAATTTAAAGTAAAGACTGTAAACTTGTTTAAATACTGGTAATGTTGGTTGACTTGTTTCAAGACATACGACCTTACCGCCTGGTTTAAGTACACGGTGCATTTCCTTTAATGCGCCTAAATAATCAGGGACGTTTCTAAGTCCAAATCCTACAGTCACGTAATCGAATGTATTGTCTTCAAATGGTAAATTCATCGCATCACCATGTACAAGTTCAACGTTATTTAATGAAGCCGTTTTTTCCTTACCAACTTCGAGCATATTTTCACTGAAGTCTAAACCAGTCACTTGACCGCTGTCACCTACTGCTTTACTTAGCGCAATTGTCCAGTCAGCTGTGCCACAACATACGTCTAGGGCTTTGCTACCTTCTTCGACACGCATGTCTTTCATCACATGTTTTCTCCAAACTTTGTGCTGTTCAAAGCTAATAATATTATTTAATCTATCGTATTTTTGCGAAATATTTTGAAAAACTGTATGTACTTGTTCTTTTTTTGCTTGATTTTCAGCCATGTTCATTACCTCTTCTTTTTGTATAGCTTTGATTAATATCTTTGAAAAATTGATCAATTGCATCTTTCGTATATTGTTTTAAATATGATGGATAATAACCATCATATTTTGAAGTTAAGTCTTCAAATAAAACGAATTTATCAACGTCATCTTTGAAATGAGAAATCGTAATATATGGGAATAGCACTTCAATATCGATGATAGCTTCATTCATGTCTCGTTTAGGCAGGGCGTGTTGATGAAGCGAAGATTTAAGCTCATTCACTTTTACTATAGCTTTACTCATATTTAATTGATATGAAGGATCATCCATTTCTGCTAGCAAGGTATAATAATGAGCACTTAATAAATCACCTATTAAAATTGCGTTCTTTGATAAGTTATTTTTAGTAATATCATCTAAATGACGCATTGAAGTGTCAATAGTGAGGCAAGCAAGTTTAGCTATCTCAGGAATTTGATATGAATCTAATAAAGCACTTAAAGATGAATTAATATGTATTGATTCATAATCATTAATCCCTTTAAGCTTATGTTCTATTTGTCTGTTTAGTTTGCTTATTGTCGTTTCCATGTTCACACCTCACGATATTATCATAACTAATAGTAACATTATATGTATGAAAATAAAATCTATAGGAGTTGTTCTTTTGTAGTAATTACGCATCTATTTATATGTTAGGTTGTAAAAATCACATTTATATTTAGTTATGTAAAAAAATGAACCTATTACATTGTGGGCCTTCATAGGTTCAGATTAAATGTTATATAATTGGAACGCCTATATTTTAAAAAATATAAAGGATTACATTAGTCTAATGACTAATGCATAAGAACGCCTATAATTTTTAAAAATTAGGCGTTCTAAAATAATTAAAAAAGCCCCTGAGGGGCTTTTTGTAAGTAAAATTATTTAACAGCATCTTTTAATGCTTTACCAGCTTTGAATGCTGGTACTTTACTTGCAGGGATGTCAATTTCTTTACCTGTTTGAGGGTTACGGCCTTTACGAGCAGCACGTTCACGTACCTCGAAGTTACCGAAACCGATTAATTGTACTTTTTCACCTTTAGCAAGTGAGTTTTGGATTGATTCGAAAACAGCGTCAACTGCTGAACCAGCTTCTTTTTTAGTTAAGTCTGCTTGTTCTGCAACTGCATTAATTAAATCAGTTTTATTCATTATGAATTCACCTCCTGAGGTTTTATAATGATATGCTTGATATCATTATGCTATGACTTTAACACACTGATTACTGTCATCGCAACGATTTATACAACAGAAACGTTGATTTTACGCGATTTGCAATTAAATTTATAAATATTCGCTCAAAAATAGTAATAATACACTAATTATTCAGCTTTTTTATCTCTTCCCATCAATTCTTTAACACTATCTTTAACAGGTATATCTTCGAATAATACTCGATACAATGCACTTGTAATTGGCATATCTACATTTTCTTCTTTAGCTAAGTGATAAACAGATTTTGTAGTGTAAACACCTTCAACAACCATGTTCATTTCTTTTAATGCATCGTCCATTGTTTTACCTTGGCCTAATTTATAACCAAGTGTGAAATTTCGAGAATGTGTTGACGTACATGTAACTATTAAATCGCCTATACCACCTAAACCTAAGAAAGTCATAGGGTCAGCGCCTAACTTTTCGCCTAAGCGACTAATTTCTGCTAATCCACGTGTCATTAATGCAGCCTTAGCATTATCTCCAAAGCCCATACCTGCAACAATACCACTTGCGACAGCAATAATATTTTTTAGTGCACCACCAAGTTCTACGCCGACAAGGTCGTTGTTTGTGTAGACTCTAAGATAGTCATTCATAAATAAATCTTGAATTAAAGCACTAATCTTCTTATCTTTAGAAGATGCTGCTACAGTTGTTGGTTGTTTAATTACAACTTCTTCAGCGTGACTTGGACCAGAAAGCACTCCAATACCAGCATTATGCTCTGGTGAAATAGAATCTTCTAACATCTCAGATACACGTTTGAACGTCCCATTCTCAATACCTTTAGCAACATGGATAAATGTTTTCTTCGATTCAAGCATTTCATCTATGTTTGAAGCGACTTCTCTCATTGCTTTTGTAGGTAATGCCATAAGAAAAATATCTGAGAATTGTGTAGCTTGTTTAAGATCTGTCGTCGCTTGAATAGATTCTTCTAATTTTGCTTCTTTTAAATAGTTCTTATTCATGTGGTGTGTATTTAATTCTTCTACACTATCGTTATTTTTACCCCACATTAATACATCGTGACCATTTTGTGCTAAGACATTAGCTAGTGCAGTACCAAAACTACCCATACCAAATACTGTAATCTTTGTCATCTTTAAATCCCCTTTGTTGATTAATTTCTTTTTCTAGGAATAATATGGATTGGTGTTCCTTCAAATCCAAATGCATCTCTAATTTGGTTCTCTAAGTAACGTTTGTAAGAGAAGTGCATTAATTCTACATCGTTGACGAACACAACAAATGTTGGAGGTTCGATCGCAACTTGCGTCGTGTAAAATACATTTAATCTTCTACCTTTATCAGTAGGTGTTGGATTCATTGAGATTGCATCGGTTACCACTTCGTTAAGTGTTGAGCTTTGTACACGTTTCTTATGATTTTCACTTGCTTCCTTGATATATGGGAAAAGTGTTCTCAAACGTAAGCTCTCTTTAGCAGAAACGAATGCAATTTGAGCATAATCTAAGAATTGAAATTCATTTCTAACGTCTTCAGTAAACTTCTTCATCGTTTTACTATCTTTTTCAACTGTATCCCATTTATTTACAACAATGACGATAGCTTTACCTTCTTCGTGTGCATATCCTGCTACACGTTTGTCTTGTTCGATAATCCCTTGTTCAGCATCTATAACAACGAGGACTACATTTGATCGTTCGATTGCTTTTAATGCGCGTAAAACGGAGTACTTTTCAGTGGATTCATAAACTTTACCTTTCTTACGCATACCGGCAGTATCAATTAATACATAATCCTGATCTTCATATGTATATTCTGTATCGACTGCATCTCTCGTCGTACCTGCAACATTAGAAACGATAACACGTTCTTCACCTAAAATTGCATTAACTAGACTAGATTTTCCCACATTAGGTCTACCAATAATAGACAATCTAATTGTATCTTCGTCATATGGATCTTCAGTTTCTTCGCCAAAGTTCTCCACCACAGCATCTAATAAATCCCCAAGGCCTAGGCCGTGTGAGCCTGAAATGGGATACGGATCTCCGAAACCTAATGAATAGAAATCATAAATATCATTTCGCATTTCTGGATTGTCGACTTTATTCACTGCTAGAACTACAGGTTTCTTAGATTTATACAACATTTGTGCAACCATTTCATCACTTTGAGTCAGACCTTCCCTTACGTTTACCATAAAAATGATAACATCCGCTTCATCAATCGCGATTTCTGCTTGTGCACGTATTTGTGTTTGGAAAGGTGCATCTCCAATTTCAATACCACCTGTATCGATGATATTAAATTCATGAGTTAACCATTCACCTGACGAGTAAATTCGGTCTCGTGTTACGCCTGGAGTATCTTCAACAATTGATACACGCTCACCGACCACTCTATTAAAAATTGTAGATTTCCCAACGTTAGGTTTACCCACAATTGCCACTATAGGTTTAGTCATAAGGTAACTTCCTCTCTTTCTTAATCTCTATAATTTTATCACATGAATGCGCGTATTCAAAACTGGAGTAAGTCGCATTGATGATATGTGAGTATGTATATTGTTGTTTTTAAATTTTAAAAAATAAAACCCCAATTAATGTTCAAAGAACGCATTCATTGTTCTAAGACTTAATTGGAGTTTGTAACATACAATATACAAGAAATTTAATTATTACTATTAGAATTTAAGGTCTTTAAATTTATCTCCGAAAACATCACCTAAAGTTGGATTGTCTTCATCGTTATCGTTGTCTAGATAAGATTGAGTTGTGGATTCATCACTTTCAATCACATCTTCTTTAGGTAATGTTGCTTTGATAGATAATGAAATTCGTTCATTTTCTTCATCAATACCTAAAATTTTAACATTTACTTGTTGACCTGGTTCTAATTTTTCACTTGGTGAACCGATATGTTTATGATCGATTTCAGAAATGTGAACTAAGCCTTGTACTGCAGGTGCAATCTCTACAAATGCACCAAAGTTAGCTAGACGTACTACAGTACCTTCAATCACGTCATCTTCGTGGAATTTACCTTTAATATTTTCAAAAGGTGTTGGTAAAGTATCTTTAATAGATAATGAAATACGTTCAGAATCTTTCTCAACAGATTTAACTTTAACTTTTACTTCGTCACCAACTGATACCACTTCTTCTGGTGATTGAACATGTTCATGAGATAATTCGGATACGTGAACTAAACCATCCACACCACCAATATCAATGAAAGCACCGAAGTTAGTTAGGCGAGCCACTTTACCATCAATCACATCGCCTTCGCTAAGTGAATCTAATAGCGATGCTTTTTTAACATCGTTTTCAGCTTGTTCTACAGCTTTACGGCTTAAAATGACTCTATTGTTCTCAGGATCTAATTCTTCCACTTTAATGCGGATTGTTTGTCCATCAAATACAGAGAAATCTTCAATGAAATCAGTTGAAATTAGTGAAGCTGGTACGAATCCTCTTTGACCAACATCTACGACTAAGCCGCCTTTAACTACTTCAGTAACTTCAGCTTCAATCACTTCATCATTATCAAGTTTTTCTTGTAAGTATTCATATGATTTTTCAGTTTCAAGTTGTCTTTTAGATAAAATGTATGCACCTGAGTCATTTTCTTCATCGAACTCAATTTTAGTGACGTAAGCTTCAACTTCATCGCCGACTTTCACTACTTCACTTGGGCTCTCGATGTGGTGAGTAGAAAGTTGGCTAATTGGGATGATACCGTTAAACTTACCTCCATTAATGTGCACAACAACTTGTTTATCTTCAACTTGTTGAACTTCACCAGTGACTTTGTCACCCTCTTTAATGTCATTAATCATTGATTCATTGAATTCTTCAGTCATCTTGTTTGCCTCCTTAAACACTACATAATTATAACATCTTATAAACTGACAGAATTGTCAAGAAATTCTACTTTCAAACGGGCAATCTTAACATGGTTTACTTTATCTTAAAATTGCTTCTGTCAACATTTGGTTCATTACCTAAAATTGATATAGTTTATTAACGAATTGAAATGCATCATTTTTAAACACGTAATTTTACTCGACTATATAGTTTGAATGACCATCACTTATTAAGATATGTTAAATTATAATTTTGAAAAAATATAGTTAGTAACTAATCACAGATGCAAATCTTATTTTCCAAGTTAATTATATATAATATTAATACTTAATTAAACCGATATGCTTAAAAAGACTATGATGACGTACCAATAAGATACACTATCATAGTCTTTAAGCTTTAAATTTATTTTAAGTTTTCAACCATTTCTAAAATTTCGTTTGTAACTTCTTCAATTGATTTCCCGGTTGTATCTAAAGTAATTGCATCGTCTGCTTTCTTCAGCGGAGAAATTTCGCGATTCATATCATAATGGTCGCGATCTTCAATTTCTTGTTTAAGTTGTTCTAAATTAGAATCAATACCACGTAACTCATTTTCCTTTTGACGGCGTTCAGCACGTTCTTCAACTGATGCAATCATATAAACTTTGAGTTCGGCGTTTGGTAACACGACAGTACCAATATCCCTGCCGTCCATCACTATTCCTTTTTTAGCAGCTAAATCTTTTTGAATTTTAACTGCAAACGAACGTACAGGTTCTTTTGAAGCAACGTAAGAAACATGATTTGTGACGTCATTCTCTCTTAAGTAGTCTGTCACATCTTGACCGTCTAAAATTATTCTTTGACCTTTTTCTTTATCATAAGTTAATTCTAATTCAGTATTTTGAATTAATTCATCGAAATTTTCAGGTTTGCCATTTTGTAAATATTTATATGTAATGGCACGATACATTGCTCCTGTATCAACATATATCATAGTTAGACGACTGGCAACTTGTTTCGCAATTGTGCTCTTACCTGCAGCTGCTGGTCCATCTAATGCAATATTGATTGAACTCATTATTAATTAACCTTCCTTGTTGTTTTGTAAATCTTATTTTATCATAAAAAAGTAAAAAATTAATAGGAGGAAAGATTATGAAAAGACTCCTTGTTATACATACTGGCGGTACAATTAGTATGTCACAAGATGCTACAAACAAAGTTGTTACCAACGAGGAAAATCCTATTTCCCAACATCAAGATATTATTAATCAATATGCTGAAGTTGAAGAAACACATTTACTCAATGTGCCTTCTCCTCACATGACGACAAAGAATGTCACACGACTTAGAGAAACGATTATTCAATGCGTGAATAATAATGATTATGATGGCTATGTTGTTACTCATGGGACGGATACACTCGAGGAAACGGCCTTTTTATTAGACCTATTATTAGATATTGATGAGCCTGTAGTTATTACCGGTGCAATGAGATCGTCTAATGAAATTGGGTCAGATGGTTTATATAATTTTATTTCAGCAATTAGAGTTGCCTCTTCAGATGCTGCTTTAGGAAAAGGAGTCATGGTCGTCTTTAATGATGAAATTCATACAGCGCGAAATGTAACGAAAACGCATACTTCAAATATTAATACATTCCAAAGTCCTAATCATGGTCCGCTTGGTGTATTAACAAAAGACCGAGTGCAATTTCATAATCATCCATATCGACAAACTTCCTTTAAATCAATTAATCATCAACTTAAAGTGCCACTTATCAAAGCCTATATGGGAATGGAAAGTGACTTATTAGATTTCTATGCTAATCAAGAAATAGATGGTTTAGTTATTGAAGCACTCGGACAAGGAAATCTCCCTGCGACATGTTTATCTGGACTTCAGCATTGTCTTGATAAGGGCATCCCGATTGTACTTGTTTCAAGATCATTTAATGGTATTGTTAGCCCAGTATATGCTTATGAAGGTGGCGGTTTTGATTTATTTGAAAAGGGAGTCATCTTTTCAAATGGATTAAACGGACCTAAAGCACGACTTAAATTATTAGTTGGTTTAAGTCAAGATATGAATCATCAGAAACTTAAAGCATACTTTGAAGAATAAATTCTAATTTGTATAATTACGAAAAATCATGGCAACTATAATAATAAAATGTATGGAATAAATAAAAATGATCCCTCAGAAAATATTAAAACTTTCTGAGGGATTTGTTATACCTAAATGGATTAATATACGAATTGATATGTGTAAATGATTTAACTTAAGTTTCTAGAGGTGTTTGTTTCTTACTAAGAATACTTTGAGTAATGATTCCACCATGATACTTACCGTTTTCAATGAAAATAGTATTTGCATCATTTCCTGCAGCAATCACACCTGCAATATAACAGTTTTCTACATTCGTTTCATACGTCTCACGATTGTAAACTGGTGCTGTACCGTATTCGTTCGTATTGATTTCAATTCCGATTGATTTTAAGAATTCATAATCAGGATGATAACCTATCATTGCAAATACGTAATCGTTATCGATTTCAATTGTACGGCCATCCTTTTCATAAGTGACTGTATCTTCAGTAATCTGAGTCACGTTCGCGTTAAATTCCATTGTAATCTTTTCATGAGTAACTAATGACTCGAAATTTGGTAATATCCAAGGTTTAATTGCCTTGGGATATCTTTCTCCACGATAAATGACTGTCACATTTGCGCCTGCTTTTTCTAATTCTAGTGCAGCATTTACAGCAGAATTTTTACCACCAATGATTACAACATTTTGGTTGAAGTAAGGATGTGCTTCTTTAAAGTAATGGAATACTTTTGGTAATTCGGCACCTTCAACTTCTAAAGTATTATGTTGACCATAATAACCTGTTGCAACTGTTAAAAATTTACATTCATAGACATCTTTTGTCGTAGTGATTGTAAATTTGTTATCAATCTTTTTAACTGTTAAAACTTCCTCGAATGGATGGATATTTAATTGATGATGTTTCACTACTTCTCTGTAATAAACGAGTGCTTGATTACGTCTTGGTTTACTTTCTTCAACAATAAATGGAATATCACCAATGCTTAATTTGTCACTTGATGAAAAGAAAGTTTGATGTGTTGGATAATTGTAGATTGATTCTACAACGTTCCCTTTTTCAATAACTAACGTTTCGATACCTTTTTTCTTTTGCTCAATCGCAGCACTTAAACCACATGGGCCACCACCAATAATAATGCTTTCAACTCTTTGCATGATTTGCCCTCCTTTAATCACCAAATCATTATATCAGTTATTACTTAATTTAGCTAAGCATGAATTGTATAAAATCAGGAAAATTTCATGCAATATAAAAAACGCCCTCTCAGCGTGAACTAAGAGGACGTTAATCATTATCGATTAAAATCGTTTTATTGAGGAATAACTAATGTTTGGCCGTTATGGATGTTATTACTGTTTAATCCATTTGCACGTTTAATTTTGTCAACATTTTCTTGAGTACCACTACCATAATATTGGATTGCGATACGATATAGATTTTCTTGTCCATTTACAGTGTGTGATTGTTGACCTTGTTTATTTTGTTGGCCATTATTCCCTTGTGCTGCATTACCATTGTTTTGTTGATTGTTTTGGTTTTGAGTACCTTGGTTTTGGTTATTAGTTGTGCCGTTTTGGTTATCGCTATTTGAGTTATTACCATTTTCATCTGATCCAGATGCATTACTATTTGAGCTTGATGAATTGTTATCTGAAGATGATTTATCTTTATTTTTGTCTTTATCTTTGTCACTAGCTGCTTTATCTTTGTCATTATCTTTCTTGTCTGAATCTTTCTTACTTTGATCAGAAACTTTGTTATCATCATTTTTACTATCATTATGGTTATTTAATGCCATACCGCCAAAGATAGCAATGGCACCAAGGATAAGTACAGCGGCGATAAGTGGTAATAATATTTTCATTAATCCACCTTTTTTCTTACCATCATGATTATCTTCGTGATGATGTTGACGACGTTGTTCATCTCTATGTTGGTTTCTATCATCGTGTTGTCTATGATCACCACGTTTGTCACCATTTTTGTGTTTATCATGTTCATGCTTCGCTAAACCAGCAGCTCCGGCAGCACCTGCAGCCCCAGCACCTACAGCGGCAGTTTTCTTACCTTTGCCAGACTTTTTATCATGTTCATGATTATCATGGGTCGTTTCATCATTTCTATAACGGTCATTTTCGTTGTCATGATGCTGTTCACGGCTCGTATTTCTATCAGAATGATTTTCTTCTTTTTTATCATGATGATGTTTAGCTGCACCAGCCACGCCTGCAGCGCCAGCTACTCCTGCGCCAGTTGCTGCAGCTTTTTTGCCTTTATTAGAAGAATGGTTATCCTCTTTTGAATCATGCACAGCGTTTTCATCGTTGCTTTCGTGATGATTATTAGAACGACGTTCATGATCGTCTGTAAGGTCATTATTATGGCCTTCATTTACTTTCGGGCCAGGACGAGCTCCAGATTTTTTGTTAGCCTCTTTTGAAGCCTTTCCAGTAGCTCCTGCTCCAGCAGCACCTCCAGCAATCGTTGCATCTTTACCACTAACAAGTCTATCATCTTGAGCGCCTTGTTCGTTTTGCTTATCGTTACTAGAACGGTTTGCGTGCGCACCATTATCATTAGAACGAGATGCTGTGTCGTAATTATCATTTTCACCATTATGTAATGAAGTTTCATCATAACGGTCATCTAATGAATTATTGCTATTTTGTGAGTGTTCGTTATTATCATCTTCATGTTTGTTATGATTTGTTGCAACATCTCTGCGTCTTTTACGACGTTGCGCGTTTCTTGGAGGAAATTGTTGATTTGATTTATCCTCTACATTTTCTTTTGTTTCATCTTGTTGTTCTTCATTTGTACGATTATTGTGTTCTTCTGGATCAATAGATTGACGATTTTTTTCAAAATCATCTTTAAAATTATTGTTAGACACAAGCATCATCCTTTCTTTGTTTTATGAAATTATTAACGTTACAATTTCTATACCCACGTCATCACGTGAATATGTATGAATTTTAAAATTATTTAACACATTTATATTGGTATTACACATTAATTATAGCTTGATAAATTTCTTTAAGTAAAGTGATAGCTAGGGTTCAAACAAATTTTTGAGTTTTTCTTCATAAGTCATTTTTCTTTTCACTTTTTTACGATTAAAATTTTTAATTTCCTTCAAATCGGTATCATTATCACAACATTGATTTGGTTTGTCTGGATGTTCATTAAAGAATTCCAGTAAATAGTTGCGACGACATTGGTCTATATCTTTATATCCAAGCATACGCATATAGCCTAAACGTTTACGTTGGTATGACTTTTTGAAAATACTTCTAAGCTCACTCACAGAAAATTGTCGATACAACGTTTCCAAGATTTCTTTCTTATCAGGAGGTAAGAAATCACCTAATTCAAACATTGAAATATCTTCATCAGTAATCATATCTGTAAACAATAAAGTTTCTAATAAAAAGCGATCATCAGGTTGATATAAACTTATGGCCTGACTCAATTTACCATCTCGTCCAGCACGACCAATTTCTTGTAAATAGTTTGATGGACTTGAAGAAAGATGGAAATGAATCACGGTGCGTATATCTTTTTTATTAATGCCCATTCCAAATGCACTTGTTGCGACGATAACGGGTATGTCATTGTTTAAAAACTGTTGTTGTACGGTCTGTCGTTCTTGATAACTTAAATCTCCGTGATAAATCCCTGTTAAAAATCCTGCATCATATATTAAATTTGCGAGTTCTAAACATTTTTTCTTAGAAGATATGTAGATAATTGTAGGGCCCGAATAATTTAAAAATGGAATAAGCCATTCTATTTTCTCATCATCATCATTAAAATTTCTATGTTGTAAAGAAATATTCTCGCGACTCATACTTGTCTTAATCACGTTAAGTTTCACATTAAGTATTTGAGTTAAATCCTCATCTAGATGAGGTGGTGCAGTTGCAGTTAATGCAAGCACACGAGCATGCTTAAAATGTGAGATAATCTGACCAATTAAAGCATAATGAGGTCTAAAATCATATCCCCATTCCGATAAGCAATGTGCTTCATCTAACACAATAAGACCAAAATCAATACGGGAAATTAATTTAAAGTTTTGTGGTTGTAAAATGTATTCTGGACTCAAATATATAAAGCGACTTTGTGGAAGCCGTTTGATATTATTTCTTTTTTCAACTTCGTCCATTCCAGAATGTATATAGGCAACTTGCGATTCACCGTTTAACTTCATTTGCATCACTTGATCATCCATCAGTGAAATAAGTGGTGAGATGACTAGCGTTGGCTTTTCGATAAGATATGTTGGGAATTGATAACATAAACTTTTCCCACTGCCAGTTGGAAGTATGCCTAATGTATGCTTGCCTTCTAAGACGCTTTGTATAATATCTTTTTGGCCGGGCTTGAAAGTTTTAAATCCAAACCAGTCTTTCAGTTTATCCTCTAGCATTTAAATCGCCTCGCTCAATACCTACAATCACTAATTTAATTTGAAAATAAGTCAAATCTTCAAATTTGTTCTTATATTCTCTTAATCTTAATCCTTTATGATTATTATAATACGACACAAACTGTTTGAGTCTCGTTTCTTCTATATAAGTAGAATAATCTTTTTGGTAACCTTTGATGAAAATTTCTAATACGTGGTCTTCGACTGTATTAATTTTAACATTTTGACGTTCAGCAATCTCTTTCATAGTCATTCCAGAACGCAGTTTTTGATAACTTAAGTAGGTTTGATTTAACAATGGTGGTAAGATCAGAGTTTGGGACAGTATTGGATATCTTAACTCATGTTCAATTTCTTCTATTAAATCAATAAGTTGAACCATTTCAATTTCAAATAGTTCAGATTGCTTCATCTCTTCGATTAGACTAATTTGTTGTCTTGTATACATAGGTTCATCGTAACCTTGTAAATAATAATGAAGATAATTCGTGTTGTGCTTCTTTTGAATTGTCTCGAAAAGTAAGTAAATTTCTTTGATCAAATCTTCTTCTAAATGATTTGTCTTAATGTGACTATATAGTTGTTTAACTTTTTGTTGAATAAAAGTGTTTTGAACTGCGGGTATAAATTTAAAAGATTGTTTACGTGTATGTGATAAAGTTTGAATAAGCAGTTGTATACAACTAAATGTTTGAATTAAACTATCATATGTATAACGAGAATTTGTTTTAATTGTAAATTTACTTTCAAAATCATCCATTTGGAGTATAAATCGCTCAAAAGTAGGATATTTTAAATTGGGTAAACTATGATATAATGACAAAAGTTGTTGGCTCGAAGCATCAAAAAACGTTTGATGAGACTTCTTGCCTATTAAAATATTATAAATGCTTTTATTTGTTTTGTAGTTATATGCATGATTAATGGCATAAAATAATATATGGTTCAAATTAAAACCTCACTCTATAAAACGAATATATTGAAATGAAAAATGTCGATGTCTACAATTGTATTAGCAATACTAGTGTAGCATTTTTATCAAAGGAGGCGAATGAAAATGGCTAAATATACAATCGTTGATATGGATACATGTATCGCATGTGGTGCATGTGGTGCAGCAGCTCCAGATATTTATGATTACGACGACGAAGGTATTGCTTTCGTAATCCTTGATGATAACCAAGGTACTGCAGAAGTGCCAGAAGAGTTGTACGAAGATATGGAAGACGCATTAGAAGGTTGTCCAACAGACTCAATTAAAATTGAAGACGAACCATTTGATGGTGACGCGCTTAAATTTGAATAATAGATATGCTCGGATTCTTAATTTTGTTTAAGGATTCGAGCTTTTTTAGTTAATTAAAAATTTTATCTATTATCTTACTTATGATGTAATCAATATATGTATATAAAGAATGCTCTCTAAACTAAGAAACGTTGATTTAACTTAGCATAGAGAGTATGTGTTTTATTTTAAAATATTTTTAAGACGTCTATATAGTAAAACAAAGATAACTGAAATGACGATACCTTTGATAATATTAAATGGAATCACTCCAGAAACAATCACAATTTTGACGTTTTTCACAACGTCACCTAAATTGAAGATCATTCCATATAAAGGAAGTAACACGAAATAATTGAGGATACTTAATACAATTGTCATCACAATGGTACCAACAATTAATCCATTTATTAATGAACGTGATCTACGTTTTCTCACATAAACATAGTAAGCAGATAACAAGAAACTTACCCCTGCTAAGAAATTCGCTACTGGACCTACTGGGTCACTCATGTTAAATAGAAAATTTAAGATGTTTTTAATGAGAGCCACGATTACACCTGCGAGCGGTCCTAAAATGAATGTAGCAAGTAATGTTGGAACATCACTAAAATCTAATGTTAAATACGGTGGTAAGAAAGGTATTGGAAACTTAATGAAAGTTAACACAAACGCAACCGCACTTAACATACTAATGGTAATTAAACGTTTATTTTGTTGCATATTCAATTTTCTCCTTCCATTCATCTTGCACAGAAAAGGAGGAAATTTGCACAACAAAAAACCTCCATCTTCTCCCATCCAGACTATACTGTCGGCTTCAGATTTTCACTGAATCAAGAAGTGAAATAAAATATATGTTTCTTACTTCACTTCGTCGCAGGCTTAAATTACTGCCGGTTGGGAATTACACCCTACCCCGAAGATGAATATTTATAATGATTTTATTTAAAATTTATATTACACGATAAAATCTATAAACTCAACGACTCTGCTTAGTTATTTTTAATGTGTGGTTGAGGCAATTTAATAATAAATGTCGTGCCTTTACCTAGTTCACTTTCAACTTCAATTTTACCACCATGTTCTTCGATAATCATTTTACAAATAAAGAGTCCTAAACCTGTACCTTGTTTACCGCGTTTACGGGAAGCGTCAACTTTGTAGAAGCGGTCAAAGACTTGTTGTAAATGTTCGGGTGCAATACCCGTTCCAGTGTCACTAATATATAAGATGTTATAACGATTATCTTTGGCAGTAGTTACTGCAATGGTATCACCAGGTTGCGTATATCTAGATGCATTGTCAATCAGATTAGTTAGAACTTGGTCCATGCGGTCCATATCATAATCCCACAACTGATTATCATTGCCTGAATTAAATTCCATTGTGAGATCTAAATCTTCAGCTTGCATTCGGTATTTGGCTTTCATTTTATTTAAAAGGTCATCAATGGGTTGAACTTCTTTCTCTACTGATAAACCTTCTGCATCCATGCGTGCAACATTTAGTAACTCGTTGACAAGACGATTTAAACGCTTAGATTCATCTAACACGACAGCAAGAGAATCTCGTATTTCGTCTGGTTCAGTTACAACACCATCAACAATGGATTCAGTGTAACCTTGTAACAATGATATAGGTGTACGTAATTCATGAGAGACATTTGCGATAAAGTCTTTCTTCATTTGATCCAAGTTATGTTCATTTGTCATGTCTCGGATAATCACCACGATACCGTTTCTGCCATTAGGTTGAATGCGATTAATATAACTTGTGATAAAGACGTAATATCTCGTATTAATTTCTATTTCTTGGAATTCTGTACCTTCAGATTTAAACGTTTGTTCGATTTGTTTTTCGATTAATTCTTTTGAAAAGTCATCAATTTTATGGATGATATCATCAGCCATTTTATTTGATATTATGACATCACGTTGATCATTTATGCCTAGTACCCCTTCAACCATGGAATTGATAAGGCTATCTCTAATATTTTTAGAAGATGATAATGCTTCGATATGTTCTTGAATTTCATAATTCATATTATTAAAAGCTCTTGATAAATCACCTATTTCATCTTTGGTTTTGACTGATGAGATATGGCTATAATCACCTTCTGAAACTTTTTGAGCCTGTGTTTTTAATTGGCGAAGTGGTTTCGTAATTTTATTAGATAGGAAAAATGCGAAAATGGTGCTTGCAGCAATAAAGATAATAGCTGTAATTAAAATGATAATTGTAATAGCATTATTCGTATCTTCGATAGATTTTAAGTCTTTATAGATAAATACACCACTATGTTTACCGTGTGCGTCTTTTTGAGCTTTCATCGGATAACCTAGGAGAATATAAGACTGAGTATCACCATGATTTTTTATAGTGACATTTTGAGTTTCAAATTCACCTTTTTGGAAGACCTTTTTAAAATTATCGTTATGCTTAATTTCTTTAAGCATTTGAATTTTAGTATTATTATACGATGATGCTGGCTTATCATTAAAATCTTTCATAATTATAAGTCCACCAGGCCCATCTATTAACTTTTGACTGTTTTGAATGGCAAGAGATTTATTTTTTGATTTCTCTACGAGTGAACTAATTCTTTTGGCATCTTCTTTGATAGAATTTTCAGTTTCTTGCGTGAAATAATATTGGATAAATGTGATTAAGGATACACTTAATAAAATTAAAACTGTCGCCACTATTAAAATAATAGTTAACCACAGTTTTATAACTACACTATTTAGTCGGTTCATCACTGGCTTTAACCTCGAATTTATAACCGACGCCCCAAACAGTTTGTATCATTTGAGCTGCATCGTTAGACACACGATTTAATTTTTCTCTCAAACGCTTAACATGTGTATCCACTGTTCGCAAGTCGCCATAAAATTCATAATGCCAAACCTCTTTAAGTAATTGTTCACGATCAAACACTTTATTTGGTGTCTTAGCTAAATAAATTAATAATTCATACTCTTTAGGTGTTAAATTCACCTGTTCGTTGTCTGCAAGTACTCTATGTGCGTCATTATCAATAACTAAATGATTAAATTCGATAATGTCTCGTGCATGTGGTTCGCTTTGTTCAGAGTTTGCAGACTGTGTACGTCTTAATAAAGCTTTTACTCTTAATACGACTTCTCGTGGTGAAAATGGTTTAACAATGTAGTCGTCAGCACCAGATTCAAATCCTTCAACGCGATTTGTCTCTTCACCTTTAGCCGTAAGCATAATAATAGGCGTTTCTTTATGTTCTCTTAGTTTAGAAGCAACTTCTATACCATCCATTTCTGGAAGCATTAAATCTAAAAGAATGCACGCATAGTTATTCTCCATCGCAAGCTCATAAGCCTCTTTCCCATTACTTGCTTCATGGATTTCAAAAGATTCTCTTTCTAAATATAATTTAAGTAATCTTCTGATTCTGTCTTCATCATCAACGATTAAAATTTCGTTAGCCATAATACTTTATACCTCCTACACATGCTGTTCAAATTCATTTGTTATTATAGCATAGGTTGAACAGATTAAGTGATTGATAGATAAAACTTTGTGAAAAAAATCTCAAACTTATTGGTAAAAACATATTATTTGTGTTTATTTACCATTTTCCGCTAAATGTCTTAACGTTTTTACTTCGTGTGGGGTTAAGACGCGTCCTTCACCAGCATTTAAACCTTTCAAATCTAAAGGCCCGAATTGAATACGTGTTAATTTATTCACTTGATGACCAAAATGCTCGAACATGCGACGCACTTGTCTATTTCTTCCTTCGCTAATTGTAATTTCAACTAAGGTTGTATTCTTTTCTTTATCTTGCTTTTTGATTTTAACTTGAGCAGGTTGTGTAAATCCATCTTCTAACTGGATACCTTTTTCTAGTTCTTTCACTTCTTCTCTCATTAAATAACCTTTGAGTTTAGCGACATATTTCTTTTTGATGTGATAACGAGGATGTGTCATTAAATTTGTGAATTCCCCATCGTTAGTTAAAAGTAAAATTCCAGACGTATCATAATCTAAACGACCTACTGGATAAATACGTGTTTCAATATCATCAAAATAATCTGTTACAACCGTGCGACCACGATCGTCTGAAACGCTCGTGATGACTTGTGTAGGTTTGTAAAATAGAATATACATTTTATCTTCTTGTTCTATCTTTATACCTTCAACTTCTACTGTATCTGAATTAGAGACCTTTGTTCCTAACTCAGTAACGACTTGCCCGTTAACACTAACCTTTCCTTCAGTGATGAGTGTTTCAGCTTTGCGTCGTGACGTATACCCGCTATTCGCTATCCTCTTTTGTAATCTCTCTTGTTCTTTACTCATTTGAATCTCCTTTTTGGTTGACTAAATTACTGAAGAATTCGTCCATTTCTTCATCATCCTCTTCAGTAGTTGGTAATGCTTCAAGATTTTCTATTCCAAAAACATTTAAGAATAAATCCGTCGTAATTAAATGATGACTCCTAGAATGATCGACATCTTTAGCTTCTACTAATCCTCTTGCAATGAGTGTCTTGACTGCACCGTCAGAATTAATACCTCTAATCATTTCAATATCGCTACGTGTAAGTGGTTGGTTATAAGCGATAATGGACAGTGTTTCCATTGCAGCTTGGGATAATTTCATTTTAGATTTTTGCTCGATTAATTGTTCAATGTATGAAGAAGCATCTTTTTTTGTTGTTAAAACATACGTCGTACCGAATTTTTGGATAACCAAACCTGAAGATTGATAAGATTGAATTAAATTTTCAAGTTCATTTTTATCTACATCTAATATCTCCATTAATTGTTTTTGGTCTAATCCTTCGTCACCAGAAGTATAAAGTAATGCTTCTAATATTCCTTGGTTATCCAATGTTGTAATTCACTCCTCTAATGATATCGATGTCTTCAAATTGATGTTGTTGATTAATATTAACGATGCCAGATTTAGACATTTCTAAAATGGCTAAAAAGTGTGTGACCACTTGTTCCACAGGTTCATGAAACGTGAACAAACTAAAGAAATTAAATGATTCATGTTCTTTCAAACGATTTGTAACTTGTTCAGTTGCTTGTTGAATCGTAAATGTTTCTTTTTTTATCTCGACCGATTTAGGTGTATTAAGTTCAACTCTATTTTTTACTCTTTGGTATGCAACGATGAGTTCTGTTAAATCAATCGTTTGATTAGGATCCCAAGATTCATCTGTTTCTAAATGAGATAAATCAGTAGGATACTTAGTGTAATAACAATCACGTTCATTTTTCATATCATTCAATATTTCTGTATATTCCTTATAATTTTGATATTCGATTAAGCGTCCTACTAAATCTTCACGCGGGTCTTCTTCTATGTCATCTTCTACACTTGTTTGAGGCAGTAATAACTTACTTTTAATCATTAAAAGTTCAGACGCCATGACTAAATATTCACTTGCAATATTAATTTCAAGTTGATTCATCGCGTGTACATATTGCATATATTGTTCGGTTAAAGCTTTCATAGGAATATCATAAATATCAATTTCAAATTTTTGAATCAAATGCAATAACAAGTCTAACGGCCCATTAAATGCATCGAGTTTTACTTCATACATCGTATCTACCTCTATCTCATGTTGCATCTTAAGTGCATATTTCACACAAATATTATAGCATGAATACATATAACTTTTAAATTATGGGTGAATGATTATGGAAGATGCGTTAATTCATTTTTATTATCAATTTCATAAGAACCAACATTACTTTCTGTGTCATGATATTTTAGAAGAAGTTTGGAAAGCGTACCCCTCTTTTTCTAAAAATGACGCCGTCGTGAGTTTAATCCTCTTTGCGACAGCTTGTTATCATTATCGACGCGGTAATCATAAAGGTGCTTTGAAATCTTATGAAAAGTCTCTTTCTGTCATTAGCAATGCTGCAGATTCAGAACAATTACATCTCGACATCCACAATTATAAAAAATTAATTCGACATCAAATAACATCTTTAAGGGAAAATCAATCATTTGTCCCAGTCAAGTTGCCTTTGGAGACATCCTTTAATCAATATATCAAAAAGGTGTATCCGGATTATGTATTTACATCATTTGTCATATCAGAGCCGTATATTGTTCACCATCATTTAAAAAGAGACCGTTCAGAAGTTATTCAAGCTCGGGAAGAAGCGAAACAAATTCGTCATAAAAAATTGCAACAACCTTATCATACTTTAAAAGACCAATAAACGTTTGATGATGTGATGTTATCAATACGTTTATTGGTCTTTTAAATTAAGACTATGCCCTTGGATGGAATTGATTATACATTTTTCTAATTTGTGATTTAGAGACGTGAGTGTACAATTGTGTGGTCGAAATATCGGAATGGCCTAACATTTCTTGTACAGCTCTCAAATCTGCGCCATTTTCAAGTAAATGCGTAGCAAACGAATGTCGTAATGTATGTGGTGTTAATGTTTTATTAATATTGGCTTTGATACCGTTTTGTTTAATCATTTTCCAAATACCCTGACGAGATAGTGGTTTACCGTGCATATTGAGAAATAACACGTGTGTTACTGTTTGTTTCAATAATTGAGGGCGAACCGTTTCAATATAAGTTGTTAAATATTCAATTACAGCATCACCTAAAGGAACAATTCGTTCTTTATTCCCTTTACCGAAGACTCTAACGAACCCCATCATTAGATTAACGTCTTCTACTTCCAATTGAATAATTTCAGATACTCGCATCCCTGTCGCATATAACAGTTCTAACATCGTACGATCACGGTAGCCATTATTCTTAGTTAAATCAGGTGTTTCTAGTAAATCTAAAACTTCTTGTACTTCAAGCACATCAGGAAGTTTCTTCTCATATTTAGGTGTCTCAATAAGAACTGTAGGGTCTTTCGCTGCATACTTTTCTCTTAATGCAAATTGGTGAAAGCTTCTTATTGTTGAGATAAAACGTGCTAATGATTTCGACGATTGACCTAAATCGATTAAATGACCTAAACATTCTTGAATCACTTGGCGATCTACGAAATCAATATGTGTAATCTTTCGTTCCTCGAGATACGTTTTATATTTGTTTAAATCTCTACGGTACGCACCAATCGTATTACTGCTCAAACCCTTTTCGATTTGGATGAAATTTAAATATTCTTCGATAATTGTATTCATGTCAGCACCTCTATTGAAGCGGTGGCTTCTTTCTAACTTAATTAAATACGCATTGCTTATTATGAAAATGAAAGGTCTTAGCCTTTACCTTTCGCTTGGCAATCTGAACAAACACCATGGAAAGTGAGTCGGTGATCTAAAATTTTGAAATCAAATTCATTCTCCACACGATTCTCAACTTCAGGCAAAAGGTCTTCATCGATTTCGTCTACTTTCCCACATTCCATGCAAACTAAATGGTGATGGAAGTGTTTAGCCCCTTCTTTACGTAAATCGAAGCGTGCCACGCCATCGCCGAAATTGATTTTATCTACTACTTTAAGTTCTGCTAAGAGTTCTAAAGTTCTATATACAGTAGCTAAACCAATTTCAGGTGCTTTATCTTTTACTTTTAAATAGACATCTTCAGCACTAAGATGATCTTTCTCGTTTTCAATTAATACTCTAACTGTCGCCTCTCGTTGTGGAGTTAATTTATAAGATGATTGCTGTAATTGTTGCTTCACGCGATTTAAACGTTCTTCCACGGAAGCCTCACTCCTCTACTAAGAATTATAATCATTTTAATTTAATCTATGATTCACTAAATAAAATATCAATATTCTCAATAAAAAGCAAGAGATTACGATACTTATTTAGAATGATTATAATTTAATAATAGATGCTGTAAGGCGATAATCGTTTTAGCATCCTCGAGTTCCTTGTTTTCTAGCATCGCTTTCACATTCTCAATAGACACTTTATGTAGTTCTACAAATTCATCTTCGTCTAAGTTCATTTCTCCTTCAGTGAGTTGATCTGTGAAATAGATTGATAATTTTTCGCTTGAAAATCCTGGAGAACCATACATATCTGTAACGAATTCAAGATCAGATGCAATGTAACCTGTTTCTTCTTGTAGTTCGCGTTTTGCTGCTTCTTCTCGTTCTTCGCCTTTTTCAAGTTTGCCAGCTGGTATTTCGAGTAAAGGCTTTTCTGCAGGCTTTCTAAATTGTTTGACTAGGAGCACTTCATTTTCAGGTGTAACTGCACATACTGCAACTGCACCGTTGTGATACACTAGCTCACGTTTAGAGGTACTGCCATCGGGTAATTCAACATCATGTACTTCTAAATCGATAATCTTCCCATTATATATTACAGTTCTATCAATCGTTTTTTCATTTAATCTCATATTAAAACACGTCCCTTTTATTTATATTTATTAATTGGTAAACTGAATGCGTCAGTTAAAGTGTATCGAAAGGAGAATGGACTTGCAAAAAAATATTTTGAAAAGTGGCATCGAAATTTCTGAACTTGGATTAGGTTGCATGAGTCTAGGTACAGATTATAAAAAAGCACAACCTATCATTGAAAGCGCAATTGAAAATGGAATCACGTATTTTGATACAGCGGATATGTATGATCAAGGTATCAATGAAGAAATTGTAGGAAAAGCATTAAAGAAATATCAAAATCGTGATGACATCGTTATCGGTACGAAAGTCGGCAATCGACTAACTGACGATGGAAACATAACATGGGATCCTTCTAAGAAACATATTAAAGAAGGTGTTAAAGGTTCACTTCAACGATTAGGTTTAGATCATATCGATTTATACCAATTACATGGTGGTACTATTGATGATCCATTAGATGAAACAATTAGTGCATTTGATGAATTAAAACAAGAAGGTATCATTCGTGCGTATGGAATTTCTTCTATCCGACCTAATGTCATAGATTACTATTTAAAGCATAGCCAAATCGAAACATTGATGTCTCAATTTAATTTAATTGATAATCGACCAGAAAGTCTTTTAGATGATGTTCATGAAAAGCAAGTTAAAGTACTTGCACGTGGACCTGTATTTAAAGGTTTATTGACATCTAATAGTGTGAATGCATTAGACCAGAAATTCCAAGATGGTATATTTGATTATACGCATGATGAGTTAGGTGAAGTCATTGCATCTGTTAAAGAAATTGAAAGTAATTTAAGTGCCCTTTCTTTCAAATATTTAACTTCTCACGATGCACTTGGTTCAATTATTGTGGGCGCAAGCAGTGTTGAACAATTAGAAGAAAATGTGCGTAATTTTAATAAAGATGTGAGTTTAGACCAAATCAAATCAGCACGCGACCGCGTGAAAAATATAGAATATACGCAACATTTAAAATAAATTAATAAGCGAAGATGTTCCGGTATGAACACACTGAGTAGAATTAAAAATATTACTTTTGTGTGCACATGACTTAAGAACGTCTTCGCTTTTTTATATTTTAAGAAAGGTGAATGTGAGCCTACGCTTTAGTTTTGAAGAATTTAGGCAATAACCTTTCAAGTGTTCGTGGTGCAAGTTGATAGAATTTCAATAATTGATGCATCCATGAAGGTTGGTTAATTTCCGCTTTGTTCTTTAATATGCCTTCCACTATACGTGTAGCCAGTTGTTCTGAATCAATCATGATGTACTTATATTTGTTAAAAAATGAAAGTGTCGGATCTGCCTTTTCATGGAAAGGTGTATCAATTGGACCAGGATTGACACTCATGATATGAAATTGCGGCTCTTCAATGCGTAAAGCATTTAACACGGCATTGAATGCTGCTTTAGATGCGCCGTAATGTGCCGCATTCGCTTGTGTTACAAACGCAGCTTGACTGGATATTCCGATAATATGTGCATGTTGAACAAATTGAGGTCGTAAAACTTTGTATAACAAATTAAAACCAATCAGATTGACATCATACGTTTCAATCATTTCCTCTGCAGTATAGTTATCGATGGATTTGAAGTAGCCTAATCCAGAACTGTAGATGAGTCCGTCGACAGGCGTGTTGATTTTATCTTCTAATTGCGAAATGTCTTCCCTATGTTGTAAATTGCATTGAATGCCTTTGACATGCTTCTGATCATTTTGAAAATCAATTTGATTAAACTTTTCTATATTTCTAGCTAGAACAGTTACATGTGCGCCTCTTTTTAGAAGTTGTTTAACTATGTCTAATCCTAACCCGCTCGTACCACCTGTAACTATGTAATGTTTACCAATCATTTTCATCGTCCTTTTTAAATGTTTAATTCATGTTTATTGCGCTAATTTTTATTAGAAAAATCAAGTAATATCAGGGCTTGAACGTGAGATATTACTTGATTAAGATATGTGTTAATATGTACTTATAATATTAAGGCAAGATAAAACAATAATCAAAAATGACGAAGGTGATGTGGTTAAAATGAAACTTGTATTTTATGGCGCAGGTAATATGGCACAAGCTATTTTTACTGGAATTATTAATTCAAGTAATTTAGGTGCTGACGATATTTATTTAACGAATAAATCAAATGAACAAGCTTTAAAAGATTTTGCAGAACGATTAGGTGTCAATTACAGCTATGATGATGCAGAATTGTTAAAAGATGCGGATTATGTATTTTTAGGAACAAAACCTCATGATTTTGAAGCTTTAGCGGAAAGAATTAAAGATGACATTACAGAAGACAATCGCTTTATTTCAATTATGGCAGGACTTTCTATTGACTATATTAGAGAACAGTTGAATACTAATAATCCTTTAGCACGTATTATGCCGAATACGAATGCACAAGTTGGTCATTCAGTTACAGGTATTAGTTTCTCTAACAACTTTGGTCCTAAATCAAAAGACGAAGTGAATGAATTGGTTAACGCATTTGGTTCTGTGATTGAAGTTTCTGAAGACCATTTACATCAAGTAACAGCGATTACAGGAAGCGGTCCAGCATTCTTATATCACGTTTTTGAACAATATGTTAAAGCGGGTACTGAATTAGGTTTAGAAAGAGATCAAGTTGAGGAATCAATACGTAATTTAATTATCGGTACAAGTAAGATGATTGAACGTTCTGATTTAAGCATGGAACAATTAAGAAAGAATATCACATCTAAAGGTGGTACGACACAAGCAGGATTAGATGCCCTATCTCAATATGATATTGTATCTATGTTTGAAGATTGTTTAGGAGCAGCCGTAAATCGTAGTGTTGAATTATCTAAAAAAGAATCAGAATAAATTAAAAAAACGCTTTTCTCTCTATTATAAAGGTTTGATGAGAAAAGCGTTTGTTTTATATTTTATAAGTATCAAAATCTTTAACAAAGTAAAAATTTGGTACATCTGATTGATTATTTAATGCTTCATAAATAGATTCAACTTCTTCAATGTTATAACGATTACTAATGTGTGTGATTAAACTTTTTCTTACATTCGCATTCTTGATTAAGTCGAATACATCATCTATATGACTGTGGTGATAGTTGTTGGCGAGTGTCTTTTCACCTTCAATGTAAGTTGATTCATGAATCATGACATCAGCATCTTGAGCTAAGATATATTCATTGTCGCAAGGTTTCGTGTCACCGAATATTGCTACGACAGGACCTGGTTTCGCTGCACCTTTGAAATCTGATGATTGATACATTAAACCGTTATGTTCGAAGGTATCTTGAACCTTAACTTCTTGATATTTAGGTCCAGGATTTAATCCTATCGCTTTTAATGCTTCCACATCAATGGTACCTGGTGTTGTGGGTGCTTCAATACGATAACCGTATGACGTGATACCATGATTAAGCAATTCGGCTTTAACCGTAAACCCTTCATGATGATATGTAAATTGTTGATTTATTTCGATGTAAGTAATTGGATAATTGAGATGTGATTCGGATAATTTTAAAGAAGTTTCTATGTAATTTTGAATTCCTTTAGGTCCGATTAAAGTTAGCGGTTTATTCTCCCCACCTTGGAAAGAACGACTTGTTAATAATCCAGGAAGACCAAATATATGATCGCCATGCATATGAGTGATAAAGATATGGTCTACCTTTCCTAACTTAATAGAATGATGTAAGATTTGGTGTTGCGTTCCTTCGCCCACATCAAATAACCATACTGAATTTGAATATGGTTCTAAGTTTAAAGCGATGGATTGTGTATTTCTCTCTTTAGTCGGTAGCCCTGCACTCGTACCGAAAAATGTAACTTCCATGCATGATCCTCCTCTTCTTCATATATTCTATCATATGTTGTGATTATTTTTTAACTGTCATTTATTTGTTGGATCATCTCTATTCATACGTTTTATTGAATTATTAGTTCCTTATGCTTGCTATTTCGGAGATTTAATTTGTATTGTTAAGGTATGAGGGAGTGAGACAGAAATATAATTTATCAAAATTATTTTCGTTGTCCCTCTCCCAACTTGCATTGTTTGTAGAATTTCTTAAAAAGAAATTCTCTATGTTGGGGCCCCGCCGGCAAGGATGGCTAGGATTGAAAGAAGCTTGATATAAGCGCACTTTCAATTCAGACATCTACTGCCAATATGTTAAAGAAGGTTGAGACAATTGATTATGTCCCAACCTCTATCTTTGATTATTGGTTTCTCGTTTCATGATGTGAAGTGATTTGTGTGTTCATTTTCAAAAAAATAAATTGTGCTTAATTTCAAGCAAATTTGATGACCACAAGTGACGGTTATCATATAATATAATAATCTAGTAAGATGATATATTTATTAAAAATAAAAGCATAAATACTATCGTAAAATCGGTGAGTAAATCATCATTCATCATATATCTATTTAAGAATTGAGGTTTTAATCTTGAGTACTAAAAGTAAACACATCCCTTGTTTAATAACAATATTCGGTGCCACTGGTGACCTTAGTCACAGAAAGTTATTCCCTTCTATATTTCATTTATTTCAACAAGACAATTTAGATGAGCACATTGCGATTATCGGTATAGGTCGTCGCGATTATTCAAATGATGAGTTCCGCAATCAAGTTAAATCATCAATTCAAAAGCACGTCGAAGATACGAATAGAATTGATGAATTTATGAATCATGTGTTTTACCACAAAACAGATGTCAGTGATGAGGAAAGCTATGATTCATTATTAAAATTTAGCAATCAATTAGATTCTGAATTTGGATTACAAGGCAATCGCCTGTTCTATTTAGCGATGGCACCACAATTCTTTGGTGTTATTTCTGATTTCTTAAAGTCGTCAGGTCTAACGAATACGACTGGTTTCAAACGTTTAGTCATTGAAAAGCCTTTCGGTAGTGATTTAAAATCTGCAGAATCACTTAATAATCAAATTAGACGTTCATTTAAAGAGGAAGAAATTTATCGTATCGATCATTATTTAGGTAAAGATATGGTACAAAACATTGAAGTTCTTCGCTTTGCAAATGCGATGTTTGAACCGTTATGGAATAATAAATACATTTCAAATATCCAAGTCACATCTTCAGAAGTTCTAGGTGTTGAAGACCGTGGAGGATACTATGAATCTAGTGGTGCATTAAAAGATATGGTGCAAAACCATATGTTACAAATGGTTGCTTTATTAGCAATGGAAGCCCCTATTAGTTTAAATAGTGAAGATATCCGAGCAGAAAAAGTTAAAGTTCTTAAATCATTACGTCAATTAAAACCTGAAGAAGTAAGAAAGAATTTTGTGCGCGGTCAATATGATAAAGGAATCATTGAAGGTAAAGAAGTGAAACCATATCGTGAAGAAGATCGTGTAGCTGAAGATTCTAATACACCAACATTTGTATCAGGTAAGCTCACAATCGATAACTTTAGATGGGCTGGTGTTCCTTTTTATATTAGAACGGGAAAACGTATGAAATCTAAAACCATTCAAGTCGTTGTTGAGTTTAAAGAAGTACCAATGAATTTATACTATGAAACAGATAAATTATTAGATTCTAACCTACTTGTGATTAATATTCAGCCTAACGAGGGTGTGTCATTACATTTAAATGCGAAGAAAAATATTCAAGGTATTGATACTGAACCTGTGCAACTTTCCTATGCGATGAGTGCACAAGATAAAATGAACACAGTAGATGCATATGAGAATTTACTCTTTGATTGCCTTAAAGGTGATGCGACAAACTTTACGCATTGGGAAGAATTAAAATCTACATGGAAATTTGTAGATGCTATTCAAGACGAATGGACAATGGTCGAACCTTGCTTCCCTAACTACGAATCAGGTACGAACGGTCCATTAGAAAGTGATTTATTATTAAGTCGTGATGGTAATCACTGGTGGGACGATATTCATTAAAGTGTATTGAATATAAGTATTTCAGTGGTGTAATTATTTTTTAATGATAATGATTATGTCATATTAACAATATTGTGAATGATGATAGGTCTAATTCGAATGGTTGGTTGATAACTACTTTGCCACTTCAACTTTATAGACCTTTGTCGTTCACTTTTTTATTTTTAAAAATACTATAGCTTTAAGGTGTATCTTAGTTAAAAATAATGTACAATAATGATTATGATTGAAAGTAATTGGAGTGAAAGTTTTGGACGTTATCAAGCAAATACAACAGGCAATCGTATATATTGAAGATCGTCTATTAGAGCCGTTTAATTTGCAAGAACTTAGTGATTACGTTGGTCTTTCGCCGTATCATTTGGATCAATCTTTCAAAATGATTGTCGGTCAATCACCAGAGGAATACGCACGTGCTCGGAGAATGACGATAGCTGCTACAGATGTGATACATGGCGCAAGTCGTTTAATGGATGTAGCTAAAAAATATCGCTATGCGAATTCAAATGACTTTGCGAATGATTTTAGTGATTTTCATGGGATTTCACCTATCCAAGCTTCAACAAAAAAAGATGAGCTTAAATTTCAAGAGAGATTATATATTAAATTATCAACGACAGAGAGAGCACCATATACATATAGACTTCAAGAAACTGAGGATATTTCTCTAGTTGGGTATTCAAGGTTTATTCCTACAAAGCATTTATCAAACCCTTTCAATGTACCGGATTTCTTAGAGGATTTACTCGTTGAAGGTCATATTAAAGAACTTAGAAGATACAACGATGTAAGTCCATATGAATTATTTGTTGTTAGTTGTCCTCTTGATGAAGGATTGGAGATATTTGTAGGCGTACCAAGTGAACGTTATCCAGCACATTTAGAGAGTAGATTTCTACCAGGCAGACATTATGCAACATTTAATTTACAAGGTGAAATTGATTACGCTACGAATGAAGCGTGGTATTATATTGAATCAAGTTTGCAACTCACGTTACCGTATGAGCGGAACAGTTTGTATGTTGAGGTGTATCCACTTGATATTTCATTTAATGACCCGTTCACTAAGATTCAATTGTGGTTGCCTATTAAACAAGAAGTTTATGATTTAGAAGAACTAGACTAAATTTGAAAATGACAAAAGTTAGAGAGTGGAGCAACGAATATAATTTCGTTGCTCCACTCCTTTTTTATGTTGAGGAATATGGTATGGTTTATTCAGCTTGTTGCGTGAATGTGTTGATACTTGTGGAAGCGATTTGTTGTTGTACGGGGATCTGCGTATGATTTTGCCCATACTTATGCTTACTGATATTTTATACTTCCGCAACAAAGGCCTCGTACGGTTGTATTTGATTAAAGTTGATAGCGTGATTGATATAGTTGTGTAACTTCACTTGGCTGTCATTTTCCAAATGATAAGGAACGTTAAGTTGACTGACTTGATCGGTTAAATTACCAACGACAAGTATAGTTTGATTATTTAACGTGCGTGTATATGCGAAAATGTTAGGATTCTCTTCATCGACTAAATCAAACTGCCCATAAGTATAAATGTCATCAGATTTCTTCAATTGGATTAAAGCTTTATAGAAATTAAGTACAGAATGTGGATCTTTACTCTCTTTTTCGACATTAATTGTTTTATAATTTGGATTCACAGGGAACCAAGGTGTACCCTTTGTAAAACCGCCATTCATTGAATCGTTCCATTGCATAGGCGTTCTAGAATTATCTCGATTTTCCATTTTATACTTATCTAAGAGTTGATTCACATCTCCACCCTGTTCTTTAACAATTTGATATTCATTTTTAACTGCAACATCATTGAACGTTTCTATACTTTCGAATGGATAATTTGTCATACCAATTTCTTGGCCTTGATAGATAAACGGTGTTCCTTGTTGTAAAAAATATGTGACAGCATGACTCGTTGCAGATTCATACCAAAATTGTTGGTCATCTCCCCAAGTAGACACGCGTCGAGGCTGGTCATGATTCTCAATAAATAAGGCATTCCATCCCATGCCTTCTAAACGTTTCTGCCAACGATTTAATACGTCTTTATACGACTTCACATCAAATTGCGTGTCGCCAGTACTCCACAATCCTAAATGCTCAAATTGGAAAATCATATTAAATTTACCTTTATGTTCTCCTACCCATTCTTCAGCATTATCAGGATTTACACCGTTCGCTTCACCTACTGTCATAATATCGTATTGACTTAGAGATTTGTCTTTCATTTCTTGTAGCCAGTCTTGAATACCTGGTTGATTCATATCTACATCAAAGGCTGGTGCATACGTTTTACCTTCTGGGACAGGCAAGTCACCTGCTTCAAATGTTTTCTTAATATGAGTGATTGCATCGACACGGAAACCGTCAATACCTTTTTCAAACCACCAGTTCATCATTTCAAAGACTGCATTACGCACATCAGGGTTATTCCAATTTAGATCGGGTTGCTTTTTACTAAATAAGTGGAAGTAATATTGACCTGTATGGCTATCGTATTCCCAAGTTGATCCATTGAAAATGCTTTCCCAATTATTAGGTTCTGTGCCATCATCCTTTGGGTCTTCCCAAATGTACCAATCTCGTTTAGGACTATCTTTACTTGATTTAGATTCGATAAACCAAGGATGTTCATCGGAAGTATGATTTACAACTAAATCTAAAATTAATTTCATACCACGTTCATGTGTCTTCGATAATAGCTCATCGAAATCTTCCATTGTTCCGAATTCATCCATAATCGCTTTATAATCACTTATATCATAACCATTATCATCGTTAGGCGATTTGTACATCGGGCTTAACCATATAACATCTATACCTAAATCTTTAAGATAATCTAATTTCTCAATCACACCTGGTAAGTCCCCAATACCATCATCATTACTATCATTAAAACTTCTCGGATAAACTTGATATGCGACTGCTTCTTTCCACCATTGTTTATTCACTTGTATCACTCCTTCATGTTATTTGTAGATTCGCGTTCAATAATTGTAGTTGGAATCCATAAGTTATCTTTAGATACTTCACGTTGATTTAATAATTGTATAATTTTCTCTCCTGATTTGTTTCCAAGTTCAACGGGATGAATATTCACAGTTGTTTGCGGAGGACTTCCCATTTCTGTTAATAGAGAATCATTGAATGTTGCAGTACATACATCAGCAGGTATTTGAATATTTAAGTTATATAATACACTTAACACTGTATGGTGAATGACGCCATCAGACGATATGATTGCTGTTGGTCTAACTGAAAGTTCTTCATTCATAAAGTATGTTTGCAATAGAGTTTGTATACTATCTCTATTATTTTCAGTTTCTAAAATTTCGTGAGTTATACCTCTTTGACGCGCTTCATCGCGGAAACCGGTAGACCTGTCATCTGTCACAGCATATTGACCTGATTCATTGATGAAAATAATGTGACGATGGCCTTTATGATATAGATAACTACATAAATCATGACCTGCTTTTTCATTATCATTATCAATATGTATGATAAATTGGTCTTTTTCATCTAATGGTTTACCAATAACCACAAACGGAACGTCTTCATCGATTAATAATTGTTTAATTACATTATTACTTTTAGAAAAAAGTAAAATAAATCCATCTACAGCATGCGTATGTATCATCCCTTGTACTTCTTGAAAAAGACTTTCTTCTGAAGTCGATATCGTACTTTTGATAGCATATCCTTCTTCGTTACATCGTTGTGTAATTCCATGCAATACATCACTATAAAAAGGATTTTGTCGAACATCTTTAGAAGCACTTTTTAAAATAATACCAATTGTTTTTGTCTTTTTAGTAATGAGCGAACGTGCTGTTAAATTTGGGATATAACCTAAATCAGACATGATTGCTTTAACGTGTGCAATAGTTTTGTCGCTAATGCTTGGATGGTTCTGAATGACTCTGGAAACCGTTGATGGAGATACTTGTGCAACCCGTGCGACATCTTTAATTGTTACCGTGAGAAATCACCTCTTTTTTAAAATAGAAAGCGTTTACATTTATTATGATAATTCCTTTCCGATATCAATGCAAACGTTTGCGTTAAATCGCTAAAAAAAGTAGCCTCACTCAACATTAAATGAGTAAGGCTAGTTATTGAATCAATTATATTAATTATTCTTCAACCCATTGAGTATGGAATACACCTTCACGATCTTTACGTTCGTAAGTGTGAGCTCCGAAGTAATCACGTTGTGCTTGAATTAAGTTTGCAGGTAAGTCTTCTGAACGATAACTATCATAGTAATTAATGCTTGCTGAGAAACCAGGTGTCGGAACACCGTTTTTCACACCTGTTGCAACTACATCACGTAAAGCATCTTGATATTCAGTCACAATGTTTTTGAAGTAAGGGTCTAATAATAAGTTTTGTAACTCTGAGTTGTTATCATAAGCGTCTTTAATTTTTTGTAAGAATTGAGCGCGGATGATACAACCTTCTCTCCAAATCATTGCTAATTCACCAAGTTTAAGGTTCCATTCATGATCTTCACTCGCTTTACGCATTTGAGCAAAACCTTGCGCGTAAGAACAAATTTTACTCATATATAAAGCTTTGCGGATTTTTTCTAAAAATTCTTCTTTATTACCATCAAATGAAGCTTTAGGTCCATTTAAAGATTTTGACGCATTTACTCGTTCTTCTTTAATTGAAGAAATGAAACGTGCAAATACTGATTCAGTAATAATTGTTAATGGAATACCTAATTCTAGTGCATTAATTGAAGTCCATTTTCCAGTACCTTTTTGACCAGCAGTATCAAGAATTTTCTCCACTAGTGCTTCTTTATCTTCGTCTAACTTGGTAAAGATATCGCCAGTGATTTCGATAAGATAACTTTCTAGCTCGCCAGCATTCCATTCTTTAAATGTTTTAGAAATTTCTTCATGTGACATGCCTAATAAGTCTTTCATCATTGCATAACTTTCTGCAATTAATTGCATATCAGCATATTCAATACCATTGTGTACCATTTTAACGTAGTGACCTGCACCGTTTGGTCCAATGTATGTGACACATGATGCGCCATCCTTAGCTTTAGCTGCAATAGCGTCTAGGATATCACTTACTTTATGGTAAGCATCTTCTTGTCCGCCAGGCATTAATGAAGGTCCAGTTAATGCACCTACTTCACCACCGGATACTCCCATTCCGATGAAATTCACGCCACTTTCAGCTAAAGCTTTATTGCGTCGAATTGTATCTTGATAATTAGTGTTACCACCATCGATTAAAATATCATCATCGTCCAATAAAGGTAATAAGCCATCAATTGTTGCATCGGTAGCAGGACCAGCTTTAACCATTAATAAGATTTTACGGGGCTTTTCTAAAGAATTAACAAATTCTTCTAAAGAGTATGTTGGATGGATTTGTTTACCTTGTGATTCTTCAACCATCTCATCCGTTTTTTGTCTTGAACGGTTATAAACTGAAACACTATATCCACGTGATTCGATGTTCCAAGCAAGGTTTTTACCCATTACAGCTAAACCTACTACTCCTATTTGTTGTGTCATATTACTTACCTCTCTTGTTCAAAATTTTCAATAATATTGTAACATAAAACGTCTCTTAACAATTACTAAAAGACCGTATTACTCAGTAACAAGTTCAATGATTTTTAAGATTTGACTAGCTAGCATATATAAATCATTCGTTGAAATTCTTTCAGATGTTGTGTGGATATTTTCATAACCTACACCTAAAATGACGGATGGAATACCATATCTATTCATAATATTACCATCAGAGCCACCGCCAGCAATGCAAGTGTCCCCTTTAAGACCTAAAGCAACGGCACTTGCTCTAGCGTATTTTGTTACATCCTCATCATCTTCAACTTTAAATCCTGGATAGCTCGTTTCGATTTCAACATGTGCTTCTCCACCGAATTCTTTAGCTGTCGCCTCAAAGGTTTCTTTCATATGTTGGACTTGTGTGTGAATACTTTCATCATTATGAGAACGTGCTTCAGCTTCAAGAATGACTTCGTCCGCAACGATATTTGTAGCCGAACCACCATGGAATTTCCCTATATTAGCTGTAGTTAACTTATCGATTTGACCTAATTTCATTCTGCTAATAGCTTTAGCTGCAATATTAATCGCACTAACACCTTTGGTTGGCGTACTTGCGTGCGCGGTTTTACCTTTAATGGTTGTGTAAATCTTCATTTGTGTAGGAGCGCCAACTACAGTTGTTCCCACATCCTTGCTTGCATCGACTGCATAACCAAAGTCGGCATCTAATAATTGAGTATCTAACGCTTTAGCTCCAACTAATCCTGACTCTTCACCTACAGTGATGACAAATTGAATTTGACCATGAGGTAAATCTCGTTCTTTAATTTGTTCAATCGTTTCAATTAATGCAGCTAATCCAGCTTTATCATCAGCGCCTAGTACTGTCGTCCCATCAGAATAAATGTAACCATCATCTTTAACTTGAGGCTTGATATTTATTCCCGGTACGACTGTATCCATATGACTCGTAAAATAAAGTTTCGGAACTTTCTTATCTGAAATGTTACTTGGTAATGTACATATTAAATTATTAGCTCCTAAACCTTCTATACTTGAAGCATGATCCTCTTTGACTTGTAAGCCTAAACTTTCAAATTTATCTTTTAAGATAGGTTGAACCGTTTGTTCATTGCCTGTTTCTGAATCAATTTTCACTAATTCTAGAAATGTGTTAAGTATACGTTCTTTGTTAATCATGAATGCAAAATCCCCTTTCGTATATAAACTTATTTTAACTGACTTTAAAGTTTATCAAAAATAAATTGATTGCTTTTTAGAAATAAATCATTTATGGTTACTTTATAATAGCGTATTTTGAATCGCGTTTGATGTTTAGAAGCGATTTGACCATATGTGGAGGAATTTAGAATTGAATAACAAAGTTTTACGTATCATTATTGTTGTCATGCTCGTTGCAGTCGTTTTAGCCTTATTATTGACAAGTTTAGCACCAATAATGAATTAACGAGAAAACCGTTACATTAGACTCAATGATAAAGTTTAATGTAACGGTTTAATTTATATTTCACTATGCAATTTTAAAGAACCAAACTGAGATTTAATATTCAAATACTCTTCCAGTTCATTCAAGATTTGAATAATATTAGCACGTGAATTTAATGCTTCGTGTGTAGTTGGTAGTGGTAATTCGTCGAGGGATAGTCGAATCTCATAAAGCGAATGGAGTCGCAAAGCTGTATAATCGTTACTATTAACGTTGCTACCAATCTCTGTCATTAATTGAGATATTTTACCAAGTATAGGATCATCAGTCGATATGCTTTCGATAAGATGGGTCATTCTTTTTAATAACTCAACTTGCTCTTCTCTCATATCAAAATAGTGATAATAAGAGTTTTCATTTCTAACAAAATGATTTTTAACATCCCTAAAAGCTAATGACTTCGCCTTTTTAATATTAAATAATAAAGCTTCAAATTTTATATCTAATTGATCTTTACGTATAGAACAAGCGTTACTAAATATCGTAAATACATCTGTGATTTGATGTTCGATATCGTTTTTATATCGTTTTAATTTTTTATCTAAACTAGGCATCATAAGGTTCATAATGAACGCAATACCTAATCCTACTGTTAATAACAATATTTCATTAATAATGAGGTGGCCATTAATTGCTTTAGCATTAAATACATGCAGTAAGATAACGCAACTCGTTATCACACCTTCTTGCGCGTTAAGCACAACTGTTAAAGGTATAAATAACAGTACAATGAGTCCTAATACTAATGCATGTTGACCTAATAAACTAAATATAGCAGCGCCTAAAAACAAAATTAATAAACATGAGACTATACGTGAAATAATAGCTTGAACAGAATGCATTTTAGTATGTTTGATGCAAAGCACAACTAAAATCGCACTTGAAGCATAGTTGTCTAGTCCTAGAAGTTTACAAATGATGACGCCGAGCGTCATACCCACAGCGGTTTTAAGAGTTCTAAATCCAATCTTATAAGGATTTAACTTTAACATGGGTTACTTGCCTCTTATCTTTCTTCACAATATTTATCGAATAAGCCTTGCAGTTGATTGATAACATCCATAACATCATGACCTTCGATTTGGTGACGTTCGATCATTTCTGTGATTTTACCGTCTTTAACTAAAGCGAAAGAAGGGCTTGATGGTGCATAACCTTCGAAATAATCTCTTGCTTGTTGTGTCGCTTCTTTATCTTGACCAGCGAAAACTGTTACTAAGCGGTCCGGTAATTTATCATAATGTAAAGCATGTGTCGCAGCTGGACGTGCAATACCACCAGCACAACCACAAACTGAGTTAACCATGACTAATGATGTGCCATCTTGTTTTAATACATTATCTACTTCATCAGCAGTTGTTAATTGTTCGTAACCAGCATTTTCAATTTCGTTACGTGCTTGTTCTACAACCCCGTTCATATATAAATCAAAATTTAAATCCATATTAGGTCACCTTTCATTCCATTGTTAATTTTAACTTCTTTTATTCTACTAATTAAAAGTGCATTGTTCAACAAGCTTGATTGATGAATTTCTTTAGTGTGTATGAAACTGATATTAAATCAAGGTAATGTCATCACGTATATGATGATTAAAAGTTGAACGAAGTATGTATATAAACATAAAAAAGTTCTAAGAGGCTTAGACATAACGAGTTCGATTTCACCTAAATCCTAAACGTTTGTGTCTTGTTCTCTTAGAACTAGTATTTTGGGAGAAACCTCCCAATTTGAGATTAAATATTTATCATTATAGCCAATTACTTAATAAATATTAGTGTTTTCAATTGAGTATTGTTCAATACGTTTTTTAATATGGTTCATAAATTGGCCAGTTTGTAGTCCATCTAGGATTCGATGATCTATTGAAATACACAAGTTAACCATATTTCGAATTGCAATCATATCATCGATGACAACGGGCTTTTTAACCACAGACTCAACTTGTAATATCGCAGCTTGAGGGTGGTTAATAATACCCATAGAAGATACAGAACCAAACGAACCTGTATTATTGACAGTAAATGTACCGCCTTCCATATCTTTTTGCGTAAGCTGTCCATGACGTGCTTTGTTAGCTAAATCATTGATTTCACGTGCAATGCCTTTGATAGATTTTTCATCAGCGTGTTTGATGACTGGAACATATAACTTGTCTTTATCTGCAACCGCGATGGATATATTTATATCTTTATGAATAACGATTTCTTCGCCTTGCCATGTACTATTGAGTAACGGATGTGCTTTCAATGCATCTGCAACTGCTTTAACGAAGAAAGCGAAGAATGTTAAATTATAACCTTCATTTTGCTTGAATGCATTTTTGTGATGGTTTCTTGTTTTAACTAAATTTGTAGCATCTGCTTCAATCATCATCCAACCGTGTGGTATCTCAGTCACACTTGTCACCATATTTTGAGCGATAGCTTTACGTACGCCTTTAACTGGAATTGTACTACCTTGATTATATGTTGGGCTTTGATTGTTTTGACTTTGTGATTGATGCGTTGTTTCATTTGAAAATTGAGTACTGCTATTTTTCTCTTCGTTGTTAGTTTCAGTTTCGTTTGAGCGGCTAACTGTTTCAGGATGTTCAATGGCATGTTGAATATCTTTTTTAGTTACACGTCCTTCGAACCCAGTACCTTGTACTTGAGTTAAATCGATATTGTGTTCAGATGCTAACTTAAATACAACGGGTGAGAAACGACCATTATTTTTCGGTTTCACAGAAGATTCTTCTTTTTGATCTTTATTATCACTTGATTGCTTTCTTTGTGTCGCCTCGTTACGTGCGCCATCATTTTCAGGTTGAGTTTCATCGGTTTGACTTAATTCAGATTCGTCTTTTTCTTCACCGGTATCAATTTTACAAATGACAGCATCAACATTCACCGTTTCGCCTTCATTTACAATGAGTTCAGTTACAACGCCTGATACTGTAGATGGAACTTCGGCAGTCACTTTGTCAGTAATAACTTCACAAAGTGGCTCATACTCGCCTACTTCATCTCCAACAGAAACCAACCACTGTTCAATAGTACCCTCATGTACACTTTCACCTAATTTAGGCATTTTAATTTCCAATTGACACCCTCCTTAGAATTCCGCTAATTCTCGCATTTTATCTTGTATTTTTTCAGGACTCATCATAATTTCATTTTCGAGGACAGGTGAAAATGGCATAGATGGAACGTCAGGTGCCGCTAATCTCATGATTGGCGCATCCAAATCAAATAGACAATGTTCAGCAATGATTGCTGAGACTTCTGACATTACACTACCTTCTAGATTATCTTCTGTTACTAAAAGGACTTTACCTGTTTTACTTGCGCGTTCAATAATCGTTTCTTTATCAAGTGGATAGACGGTTCTTAAGTCTACTACTTCCACATTAATACCATCTTCTGCTAAAATATCAGCCGCTTGTAAACAGTAGTTAACCATTAAACCATAACAGAATACTGTTATGTCATCACCTTGTCTTTTAACATCGGCCTTACCTAGTGGCACTGTGTAATATGCTTCAGGAACTTCTTCTTTTAAGAATCTGTATGCTTTTTTATGTTCAAAATATAATACTGGATCATTAGATTCAATCGATGATAATAAAAGGCCTTTAGCATCATATGGTGAAGAAGGAATAACAATTGTTAAACCAGGCGTAGAAGCAAAAATGCTTTCAATACTTTGTGAGTGATATAATCCACCGTGCACGCCACCACCAAATGGTGCTCTTATTGTAATAGGACAACCCCAATCATTATTAGAACGATATCTCATTTTAGCGGCTTCACTAATAATTTGGTTCGTTGCCGGTAAAATAAAATCAGCAAATTGAATTTCAGCAATAGGACGTTTACCTATCATCGCAGCACCTATAGCAGTTCCAATAATGTTAGATTCTGCGAGTGGTGTATCAATCACGCGTTCAATTCCATATTTACTTTGTAAACCTTGTGTTACGCCGAAAACGCCACCTTTTTTACCAACATCTTCTCCAAGAATAAATGTGTTTTTATCTTTTTCGAGAGCTAAGTCATGAGCTTGTCGAATGGCTTCTAAATAAGATAATTTAGTCATTGTCTTGCACTCCTTCTTCATAGACATATGCATATGCTTCTTCAGTTGAAGGATATGGCGCTTCTTCAGCAGTCTTAGTTGCTTTATTAATGATATCTTTATGTTCTTGTTCTAACTCAGATAACCATTGTTCATCGATAATGTTATTTTCGAGTAGATACGCTTTGAATTTAAGATTGCAATCGCCTTCTTTTAACGAATCGCGTTCTTCTTGAGTACGATATTTATCATCGTCATCTGAAGAGTGTGGTGTCATACGAGAGGTAACAGCTTCTATTAAAGTTGCACCTTCACCATTTAACGCACGTTCTCTAGCTTCTTTCATTGCTTTATAAACGGCAATAGGATCATTGCCATCGACATGTTCTCCGTGCATACCATATCCTAATGCACGATCAGATAAATTTTCTGCTGCATATTGAAGAGAATCTGGCACAGAAATGGCATATTTATTATTAATAATCACGCAAATAAAAGGTAAATCATGTACACCAGCAAAGTTAAGTCCTTCATGGAAATCGCCTTGGTTTGAACTTCCTTCCCCTACTGTAGCAGTAGCGATGTTTTGTTTTTTATCCATTTTTAACGCTAGTGCTGCACCGACAGAATGAGGAATTTGTGTTGCGACTGGTGAACTTTGCGATAGGATTCCTTTTTCTCTATGACTAAAATGAGAAGGCATTTGTTTACCACCAGAGTTGATATCATCTCGTTTGCCAAATGCAGAGAGCATTGTATCTAATGGCGTAATACCCATGTATGTAACAAACGCTAAATCTCGATAATATGGTGAAGAAATGTCTCCTTCTTTCATGGCGTATGCCATGCCTATTTGAGTTGCTTCTTGACCTTGGCCGCTAACTACAAAGGGGATTTTGCCTGCGCGATTCAGTAGCCATAATCTTTCGTCTACTTTTCTTCCTAAGTCCATCCATTTATACATATTCTTGAGGTCTTCTTCTGTAAGGCCTACAGACTTATAATCAATCATCTTTTTTCCTCCTACTATACGTGAATCGCTCTATCTTCTACTTTTAGACCTAGTTCCATTAATACTTCTGATAAAGAAGGATGTGCATGTGTGGTTAAACCAAGTTCTAAAGAAGAGCCATTCATAAACTGTAACAATGAAACTTCATTAATTAATTCTGTTACATGAGGTCCAATCATATTAAGACCAATAATTTCATCTGTTTCTTGATTAATAATCATTTCACAAAAGCCTTTTTGCTCGCCAATATCGTCTATCATTGCTTTACCAATAGCTTTGAATGGTATTTTATAAGCACGTGCTTTAATATTTTGAGCTTTAGCTTGTTCTAAATTCTTACCTATAGAGGCAACTTCTGGATACGTATATACACATTTTGGTACCAGGTCATAATCAACAGGTATAGGTGACCCTTCAAACATGTGCTCTACTGCTGCCATACCTTCTTTAGAGCCAACGTGCGCAAGTTGAAGTTTACCTATGCAATCGCCAGCAGCATAGATATGTTTATCTTCCGTTTGTTGAAATTCATTTGTAAGGATATGACCTGCTTCGTTTGTTTTAATTTTAGTGTTATTTAAGCCAATATCGTGTGTATTGGGTTGTCGCCCTATAGATATTAAAACTTTCTCTACATGGATTTGATTATCTCCAAAATGAATTGTAACACCATCATCGTCTTTTTGAATACTATTTTCATCGAGTTGAACATCTTCATGGAATGTCACGCCACGTTGTGTTAATTCGTTCTTCAATGTGGATGCGATTTGCTTACTTTCAGTTGGCAATATACGTTCGTTTGCTTCAAACACTGTTACTTTTGTTCCTAAATCATTTAAAAGAGATGCAAATTCTAAACCGATGACTCCCCCGCCTATAATAGCTAAATGTTCAGGTAGTTCTTGTAATGCTAAAATATCATCACTAGATAGAATACGTTCATGATCAAAATCAATAAAAGGTAACGACTTAGGCGTGGAACCTGTAGCGATAAGTACAAACTGATTTGGTATTAAGTCAGAATCGCCATCGTCATATTCTACAGAGATTGTTCCACTCTGAGGAGAAAAAATTGATGTTCCAAGTATTCTTCCTGTGCCGTTATAAACGTCAATATGATGGTGTTGCATTAATTGATTAACACCTTGATACATTTGACTTACAATGGCATCTTTACGTTTTAAAATGTTTTCAAAATTAATATTAAAATCATTTACATCAATACCGAATGATGTGGCATTCTTAATTGTATGGTGTACTTCAGCAGATTTTAATAACGATTTAGTAGGTATACAGCCTTTATGCAAACATGTGCCACCTAATAAAGATTTTTCAACGATTGCAACATTTTTACCTAATTGTGAGGCTCTAATAGCCGCAACGTATCCGGCAGTGCCTCCACCAAGGACGACTAAATCATATTGTTTTTCTGACATGGTCTTACTCCTTAAATACTTAGAAGACTAAATATGCAAGAACAATTGCTCATCAGTGCATTTTAGTCCCCTAATAGATTTGCTCATTTAGACATTGATACGTTTACAAATTTAATAAAATGTAACTATCAAGGTGCTAATAAAAAATAATACTTTCCTATTCTACATCAATTTGCATTGTTAATACATTTAAAAATAATGAAATTTTTGAATATCTTTAATGACAATTGTTTTAGGATAATGTGTTCAAAATTAAAATTTGAGAACTTTCTACATTTAGGATTGATGATTTTGGGCAATCATTTCCTTAGCATTTTCTCTAGTTAATTCAGTGACGCTAGCGCCTGAAATCATACGTGCGACTTCGTCAATTCTATCATCTTCTAATAGTTCTTTAACTTGGGTTGTTGTTCTATCGTCATTAGAAGCTTTACTGATTAAAAGATGATGATCACTCATTGAAGCAACTTGTGGTAAGTGAGAAATGCAAATGACTTGTATATATTCGGCAATATCTCTCATTTTTTCTGCCATTTTTTGTGCCGCTTGTCCAGAAACGCCTGAATCGACTTCATCAAATAGTATCGCTGTTTGTCCGCGTGATTTAACAAAAATACTTTTTAGTGCAAGCATAATTCTAGATAATTCGCCACCTGAAGCAATTTTATTCAAGCTTTTTAAAGGTTCTCCTTTATTCGGACTAATTAAAAATTCTACAAATTCTATACCTTCTTGATTAGGTTCATCAAGTGGTTTGAATGAAATTTCTAAATTAGCATCTTTCATTTGTAAATTTTGAATTTCTGAAACAATATGGTCGCGTAATTCTCTTGCAACACGTCTCCGTTCTTTAGAAAGTTCTTTGCCTACTTCAAATACTTCTTTATAAAGTTGACTGATTTCTTCTCTAAGTTGTGATGTGCTTTGTTCGTAATTTTCAATTTTATTAATTTCCTCTTCTAATTTACCTTGATATGCAATGAGTTCAGATATATCTTTTCCATACTTACGTTTAAGGTTGTTTAAAAGATTCATCCTAGATTCAAGGTCGTTAAGTATTTGTTCATCAAATTCAGTGTTAGCCATTTCGTCGTAAATTTCGTGCTTTGCATCTTCAAGAATATAGTAAAATTGATCGACGTCTTCTTTTAATTTTTCATATTTCTTTGGAACAATATCATTAATCGATTGTAAGTGGTTACTCAATTCATATAATCGATCTGGAATTGCATTTTCGTCAGTAAGTACTTGATGTGCACTATTTAGAGCTAAACTTAACTTTTCAGAGTTTTGAATGCGTTTTATATCGGTTTCGAGTTGTTCAACTTCGTCTTCTTTAAGTGAAGCTTCAGTAAGCTCTTCAAATTGAAATTTCATTAGGTCAAGTCGTTGTAATAATGCTTGGTCTGCCGATTCCAACTCTTCTAATTCTTTTCTTTTATCTTTATATTTTGAAAAAACATCCTGATATTGATGTAACAAATTAGAATATTGATCTTCAGCATAATCATCCAACAATTTAAGATGATACTTCTGTTTAAGCAAAGATTGCGTTTCGTGTTGGCCGTGTATATCTAATAGTTCTTGCATTACCTTTCTCAAATCTTGAAGCGTTACAGTTTGATTATTGATACGACAAATACTTTTACCTGAACTAAATATCTCTCTTTTTACTAGAAGAAAATCTTCATCCACATCTATAGATAAATTTTCAAGAATTGAAATGGCATCTTTACTTTCATCTATATCAAATATACCTTCAATAACGGCTTTCTTTTCTCCGTGACGCACATAATCTGAAGATGCACGCATACCGATTAATTGTCCTATTGCATCAATAATAATGGATTTACCTGATCCAGTTTCACCACTTAATACGGTTAATCCATCTGAAAAATGAATTTCAAGTTCATCTATAATCGCAAATTGCTTTATTGATAAGGTTTGTAACATAAATTCATCGCATCCTTATAATAAATTGAAAATTCGTGTTTTAATCTCTTCACTAGCTTCTTCATCACGGCAGATGAGTAAACATGTATCGTCGCCGCAAATCGTACCAAGTACTTCTTCCCAATCAATTTGGTCTAAAATTGCTCCAATTGATTGTGCGTTACCTGGAAGTGTTTTAAGTACAAGTAAGTTTCCAGTTCCTTCAATATTAACAAAGGAGTCCATAAGGTATCTTCCAAGTTTCTCCAATGGATGATATTTTCTATCATTAGGTAAACTGTATACATATTGACCTGATGGTGCTGGAACTTTGATTAATTGTAATTCTTTAATATCTCTTGAAACTGTCGCTTGTGTCACGTTTAAATCATACTCATTTAATCGTTTTACCAATTCATCTTGTGTCTCTATTTGTTCGTTTGAAATAATCTCTCTAATTTTTATATGTCTAACCGATTTTTTTGGCACAATAAACACCTCTAGTTACGAATATTTATACAATGATTTTAACACATGCATCTCATAACTACTACTAAACACTATTTATCTATTACTTTATTATATTTTTTCTTTGGCATGATAACAGTATTTATTGTAAAATTTAAACTTTTTAAAAGTAAAGTCCAGCCGTTTGTATAAAAATTAATTTATGAATATTTTTTGTATATGCGTATAAAGTTAGGATAAAAAGAAAAACGATTGATGCAATTTTTCATCAATCGTTCATTAATCTTAATGATCTCTATTATAAAATAAATCTACAATTTCCTTTAATTGAGCAGTGTCAAATTGTGATGGTAAACAATCTAGACAATATAATGCTTGTTTCATATGATAATCTAATTTATCTTCTGCGCCTTCTTTTCCTAACAATGAAACATAAGTGCTTTTATGATTCGTTTCGTCGCTTCCAACAGCTTTTCCAAGTTTTTCTTCATCACCATAAACATCTAATAAATCATCTTTGATTTGGAACATCAGCCCTAAATGTTGACTAAATTTTTCTAAGTGATCAGATGTCTCTTGATCGACTTGAGCGATATCAACTGCAGCCATTACTGCAAAAGTAAGTAATGCGCCAGTCTTAGCTTTATGGATCGCTTCTAAAGTAGTTAAATCAACCGTTTTATTTTCACTTTGCATGTCTAGAGTTTGACCGCCTACCATGCCTAGATGACCACTTGCCTTAGATAACCTTTGTACTAATTTGACTTTAACTTTATCTTCAATTAATTCATCGTTAGAAACCAATTCAAAAGCTTTTGTTAGAAGTGCGTCTCCAGCTAATATTGCTTTCCATTCACCGTATACTTTGTGATTGGTTAGTTTACCGCGGCGATAGTCATCGTCATCCATTGCAGGTAAATCATCGTGAATTAAGGAGTAAGTATGAATCATTTCAAGTGCTAAGGCACTTTGTACCCCTTTATCATAGTCACCTTTTAACATATTAAGTGTTAATAATAATAAAACGGGTCTAATTCTTTTGCCGCCTGCTTGAAGAGAGTACATCATGCTTTCTTCTAAATCAGTGTTTAATGATGAATTTTGAATTGACTGATTTAATTTAGTATTAATTTGTTCAATTAAATTATTCATTGTCGGCTTCTTCATTTTCTTGATCCTCAGCTTCTTCTTGCATTAATTTATTCACTTTCTTTTCAGCATCTTTTAAAGTTGAATCACAAGCAGTTGATAATTTCATTCCTCGTTGATATAAATCTAGTGACTCTTCTAAAGAGACAGTTTCATTATCTAGTTTTTGAACAATGCTTTCTAATTCTTGCATCATTTCTTCAAAACTTTGCTTTTCTTTACTCATCATTACACCTTACTTTCTTGACAATTGCGTCGACATTTCCATCTTTCATTGTTAAAGAAATTGAATCATTTTCTGATATATCATGTGTGCTTGTAACAACCTTATCATCTTTATTCACAATTGCATAACCACGTAACATTGTATTGGTAGGACTTAAATTATTAAGATTTTCAATTTTATTTTTTAAATCTGCTTTCATTTTGGATAAATCATTGTTTATTTTTTGAGACATTCGAGAACGAAGTTGTGAAATATTTTGTTTATCCTGGTTAATATGTTGGCTGAGTATTTTTAAATTAAAACTTTGTCTTAATAACTTAAGATGCTGGTGTTGTCTTTCAATGTTTGTGAGTGTGATTTGTTTCAGTTGCTTTTCCAAATCATCACGTTTTTGAATCTGTTGATCATACAATAAAGAAGGTTGTTTAAATTTATAATAGGATGATAAATGACTTAACTGTTTCTTTTGTTGCTCAATGTATTGTTTGATAAATCGCGTCAACGAGAATTGATACTGCTTAATTTGTTGCATTAATTCATATTGATCTGGTGTTGCGATAACGGCGGCTTGAGTTGGTGTTGCCGCTCTGACATCTGCCACAAAATCACTTAAAGTAAAGTCAGTTTCATGTCCTACTGCTGAAATGATTGGTGTTGCGCATTGATAGATTGCTTTAACAACCTCTTCTTCATTGAAATTCCATAAATCTTCAATTGAACCACCGCCACGACCAACAATAATGGTATCTACATTTAGAGAGTCGGCATATTGAATTTTTTCGATGATATCTTCTTTAGCCTGAGTTCCTTGTACTAAGGTACTAATTTGAATTTGTTCCACTAAGGGATATCTACTGTTAATTGTAGAATGAATATCTCTAATTGCAGCACCAGTACTTGCAGTGAGTACAGCTATTTTCTTAGGAAACTTTGGTATAGGTTTTTTGATATTATTATCAAAATATCCCTCTTTAGCAAGTTTCTTTTTGAGTTCTTCTAACTTTTGGTATAAGTTTCCTATTCCATCAAGTTGCATTTTATTCACATAAATTTGATAGTTACCTCTTCTCTCGTAAACAGAGACTCGAGCTTCCAATAGTACTTCGTCCCCCTCTTTGGGTTCGAAACCTAATTTAGAAGCATTTCCTTTGAACATCATTGCACTAATCACAGACTCTTTATCTTTAACATTAAAGTATAAATGGCCACTTGAATGTTTCTTGAAATTTGAAAGTTCTCCTTTTAATAGAACAGATTGTAAATGAGGATCTTGATCAAATTTATATTTGATGTATTTAGTTAGAGTAGAAACACTTAAATATTCAGTCATAAATATCACTCATTTTAATTAATTTATATTACTTAAAACACCATTGATAAATTTGTAGTGATCATCGTCGCTAAATTGTTTAGTTAGTTCTACAGCTTCGTTGATAATCACTTTTTCCGGTGTGTCACTATGTAGCATTTCAAAAGTCGCCATTCTAAGAATAATGCGATCGGATTTAAGTAGACGTTCAATAGACCAATCTTTTAAATGTGGTTTAATTTTTTCATCTAAAACAGATTCATGGTCTTTAACACCTGTAACCAACCAATGAATAAAATCAAAATCTAATTCTGGATGGTCATCTTTAATGAAATTAATTGCTTCAGTAATTGTTAAATCTGTATCTTTCATTTCTAATTGAAATAAAGTTTGAAAAGCTTGAATTCTAGATTCTTTACGACTCATATTTTACTCCTTCAAACGTATTAATATAATTAATAAGGCTGGGACATCATTTATTATCTCAGCCTTATTTATATTGTGGCGGATATGTCTGAATTGAAAGTGTGCTTAAAGCGAGCTGCACTCAATTCTAGCCATCCTTGCCGTTGGATGTGGGATAACAAAATTAATTCTCCTATGTTATATTTTCGACCCACTTCCGCATTAAAATTTATTTATTTTTCCACAACGATTTGTGTAATATGAATGTTAATTTGATTTGGTTCAATTGCTGTCATAGTCGTTATTGAATTGAAAATTGAAGCTTGAATTTTCTTTGCCGTTTTAGATATATTCACGCCATGTTTGAGTGCACAGTATACATCTATATAAATACCATCATCTTTAGCTTCAATTTTTACATCTCTATAGAGGTTCTTGCGACTAATTTTTTCTAAATTTGTCTTTTTTAATTCAGCAAAATGGCCTGTAATTCCATCAACCTCTGATGTCGCAATACTTGCGATAACAGATAATACTTCGGGTGCAATTTCAATTTTTCCTAGATTAGATTGAGAATAATCTGCTACATTGACCATTCTATAACCTCCTATGATTGATTATCACTCATAATATTATATTTCTCTAAGAATTTAGTGTTAAATTCGCCACTTCTAAATATGTCATTATTTAAAAGTCTTAAATGGAATGGAATAGTTGTATCTATCCCTAGTACTAAATATTCACTTAAAGCTCGAACACCAGTCATAATTGCTTCATCTCTCGTAGGTTCGTGTACGATGAGTTTAGCTACCATGGAGTCATAATACGGTGGTATTGTGTAATTAGTATAACATGCTGATTCGATTCTTACTCCGAAACCGCCTGGTGCTAGATACTGAGTGATTTTACCAGGTGAAGGCATAAAGTCTTTATATGGATTTTCAGCATTGATACGAAATTCTATTGCATGACCATTAATAGTAATTTCTTCTTGTTTAAATGGTAAAGCTTCACCCATAGCTACTTTTAATTGTAACTTAACTAAATCCACACCCGTAACCATTTCAGTAACTGGATGTTCTACTTGAATACGTGTATTCATTTCCATGAAATAGAATTTATCATCATCAAGGTCATAAATAAATTCGATTGTACCAGCATTTTCATAATTGACAGCTTTTGCAGCTCTTACAGCAGCATTACCCATCTCTTGTCGTTTTTCTTCGCTAAGAATTGGAGAAGGTGCTTCTTCAACTAATTTTTGCATTCTACGTTGTATTGTACAATCACGTTCCCCTAAGTGAATGACGTTACCATAACTATCTCCAATAATTTGTATTTCTATATGTCTAAAGTTTTCAATGAATTTCTCAAGATATAAACCACCATTACCGAAAGCAGTTTCAGCTTCTTGTTGGGTCATACGGTAGCCAGTTTCAAGTTCTTTTTCATCACGTGCCACGCGAATCCCTTTACCGCCGCCACCTGCAGTTGCTTTAATGATTACAGGATATCCAATTTTTTTAGCGACTTTCTTAGCATCATCTATACTTTGAATAAGTCCTTCACTTCCTGGAACAACAGGAACGTTCGCTTTAATCATTTCTGCTTTAGCTACATCTTTAATTCCCATTTTTTGAATAGATTGATAACTAGGTCCTATAAATTTAAGTTGACACGCTTCGCATAATTCTGCAAAGTCTCCATTTTCAGCTAAAAAGCCATAACCAGGATGGATACCATCACAGCCAGTAGAAGTTGCTATAGATAAGATATTAGGTATATTCAAATAAGAATCTTTAGATAAAGTAGGTCCGACGCAATAAGCTTCATCAGCAATTTGAGTATGTAATGCGTCTTTATCTCCTTCAGAATATATCGCTACTGTTTGAATACCTAAATCGTGAGCTGCTCGAATAATTCTAACAGCAATTTCACCACGATTAGCAATTAAAATCTTATTCATTATTTCACCTTAAATAACGGCTGGCCATACTCTACCATTTGTCCGTCTTCTACTAAAATTTCTACGATTTCACCTGATGTTTCAGCTTGAATTTCATTGAATAATTTCATTGCTTCTAAAATACATACAGTTGAATCATTTGAAACTTTGTCCCCTACTTGAACATAAGCATCTTCTTCTGGTGATGGTGATTTATAGAATGTACCTACCATCGGTGCATTGATTGTTTCGTAATTATCACTAGCTGATTCTTGTGTATCATTCCCTGCATCAGCTGACACTTGAGGTTGTGGTGCCGCTTGTGGTTGAGCAATTTGTTGAGCTGGTTGTTGAGCGACTTGTGGCGTAATAATTTCAGTTTCCTTTTCTTTTTTAAGATTTACTACGCTACCTTTATTATCCTCAATATTTATTTCTGTTAAGTTAGATTGATCAAGAATTTCAATTAATTCTTTTATTTCTTTAAAGTTCATTTCGTACTGACTCCTTAGGTTTGTTTTCTTCTACCCGTCTATTTTACTTGAGTAAATCACTCAATTCAAGCATGTTCATACGATGAGACATGGATAACTAGCATAATAACTTATTATTTTGGAAAAGGATAACCAAAATTAAAAGACTGAAGCATTTACGCATTAAATTATAAATATTACAACAATGCGCATGATTTCTTCAGTCTTAAGGTATAATTGGGCAATTTCTTATTTATTGCATAACTCATAGTTATTATTCTAAGTCCAGTTCATTAAAACTTTCCTTAAGAATTGAAGCGCCCTCTTCAATTTGTTCATTTGTAATTGTTAAAGGTGGTAAAAGACGGATTACATTTGTGCCGGCAGTTAAAACAATTAAACCTTTTGTTCTTGCTTTAGAAACTATTTCGTTAATATTGCATGTCGTTTCTATCCCTATCATTAATCCTTTTCCACGAATATCAGTTACACGTGGATGATCGATGAAAGCTTTATTTAAACAATTTAATAAATATTGACCTTTATGATAAACACTTTCTAGAAAATTTGAATCATTAACAATTTCTAGCGTTTTAAGTGCTGCCGCCATTGCTAGTCTATTGCCACCAAAAGTTGTACCATGGCTACCATAACCAAACGCACCACTAATATTTCTTTTACCGAGTAGTGCACCTACAGGTATGCCATTACCTAAACCTTTAGCTAAAGTGATGATATCAGGAATTATATCATAGTGCTCATACGCAAATAACTTTCCAGTTCTGCCTATACCTGTTTGAATTTCATCTATAATTACTAGTATGTGATGTTGGTTACAAAATTCTACCAATTGTTGAATGAAGGTTTTGTTTGCAGGCATTACACCAGATTCCCCCTGAATAAGTTCGAGCATTACTGCTGCTGTATCCTTCGTGACTAAAGATTTAAATGAAGAGAAATTGTTGAATTCAGCAAATTTAAATCCTGGGACGACAGGTTCAAAATTTAATTTAATCGCATCTTGACCAGTAGCTGACATTGATCCATATGTACGTCCATGAAAAGATTGATGAAAAGCAATGATTTCCGTTTTGCCAGTCGCTTTTCGAGCAAGCTTAATCGCTGCTTCGTTCGCTTCAGTTCCACTATTACAAAAGAATGCCACATAGTCATCAGTTCTAATTAATTTTTCAGCAACTTTTTCTTGTAGCTGACTTTTGTAAATATTTGGCGAATGCCAAATGAGTTGTAATTGTTGTTCTACGGCTTTTTTTACATCTTCGTTAAATCCTAAATTGGTTACGCCAATTCCTGATGAGAAATCAATATATGAACGACCAGTTTGATCGATTAACTCATTGCCATTTGCTTTAATAAATTCTATATTTGCACGCAAGTAATTTTTAAATAGATAGCTCATTTTATATCACCTCTGATTATCGTACCTGATTTCAAGTTGTTACTAATCATCACCCGTGCTACACCTGATTGGACAGTATGGATAGCACTTTCTACTTTCGGTATCATGCCACCTTTAATAATATTATCTCGAATTTTATCTTTTGCTTGATGGATTGTTAACGTATCTATGACGGAATTATTTTCAATTACTCCAGGTACATCAGTCATTAAGATGAGTTGTTTAGCTTTCAAAGTTATTGCTAATGAAGTTGCCAAATAATCGGCGTTAATATTTAACCATTCATCATTGTCGTTGACGCCTAAACTTGCTAACACTGGAATTGCATTGTGAGAGGTGATTGTTTTGAGGATATCAATGTTAATTTCTTTTACTTTTCCAACATATCCATACAAATCTTTATTCAGAAATTGGGCTTTGACTAAGTCTTTTAAAATATCTGTACATTGAACGATATTTAAGTTGGTCATTTTCAATTGATGGATAAGATGTTTGCCTACTTTATCCACTAAAGCGTGATAAATCAAAGGTAAGTCTTCTTTAGGAGTAATTCTAATGCCATTTATTTTATGAGTTGTATGATTATGTTCTTGAAGGGTTTGGCTAATCACTAAACCTCCTCCATGAACTATAATCATTTGCTTATTTTGTTCATGCCATTTTACAATTTGTTCTATAAACTCCGAGTTCAAATTTTCAGTAGCTATACCTCCAATTTTTATGACTATAATATTCTTCATGTTGCCCTCCTATGTTGTATATAATGCATTAATTTTTACATAATCATATGACAAGTCGCATCCCCAAGCTTTTCCCTCGCATTGACCACCATTGAGGTTCATATGTATAGTGACTTCATCCTTACTCATGATATCTTGCATTTCTTCTTTGTCGAAATGGATTGGAGTAGATTTAGAAAGCACGGTAATGTTTCCTATTGCAATATCTATTTGATTAGGATTGAAAGTTGTGTCTGCGTATCCTGCTGCAGCAATAATTCTTCCCCAATTAGGATCTTCGCCAAAAATAGCAGTCTTAACTAAGCTCGACCCTACGATACATTTAGCTATCATACGTGCTGATTCAGAATTTTGTGCACCTGTGACATTGACTTCTATTAATTTGGTTGCGCCTTCCCCATCTTTTGCAATCTTTTTTGCTAAATCTTGCATAACATGAAAAAGCATAGCTTTAAACTTAGTATAGTCAGATGTGTTAGGTAAAATTTCTTTATTATTTGTACATCCGTTTGACATGACAATGACCATATCATTTGTTGAGGTATCTCCATCTACAGTAATTTGATTAAATGTGATCTGTACGATTTCGCTAAGCGCTTGTTGAAGTGTTTGGGTAGATATGTTTGCGTCACAAGTAATGAATGCTAGCATTGTAGCCATGTTTGGGTGTATCATTCCAGAACCTTTTGCAACACCTGCCGTCGTCACGATATCTTTATCAAATGTTTCTGTAACAACACACGTTTTTGTATCTTTATCAGTAGTTAATATTGATTTTGCGAAATCATCAGCATTACCGTTGATAACCAGTTTTGAAAAACCATTTTCAAGAATATTCATTGGCATCATTTCACCGATGACACCTGTAGAAGCTACACCGACGTATTCTTTTTTAATATGTAGTTTTTCAGCAGCCCATTGTTGCATTGTTTGAGCATCTCGTAGTCCCTGTTCACCAGTACAAGAATTAGCTATTCCAGAGTTAACGACAATTGCTTGCATTTGACCTTCATTTTCAATACAAGATTGAGTTAAAATAAGAGGTGCTGCGATGACTTTATTAGTTGTAAAAACACCCGCAACATTGGCAGGGACTTCTGATACTATCCATCCAAAATCTAATTTCTTTCTTTTAAATCCTGCATGAAGTCCGTCGGCTGAGAAACCTAATGGACTAGCAATATTACCTTCAATCACTTTCATATTTCATACCACCTAACTATAGATAAAATGGAGAAGATTCAAGACCTTCTGTTTCATTAAAGCCGTACATTAAATTTAAATTTTGTAGAGCTTGACCTGCTGCGCCTTTTATTAAATTATCAATAACAGAAACAATTGTGAGTACTTGTGTGTGTTTGTTATATTGAAAGCCAATATCTGTATAATTGGAACCAACAACATCATGTAATTCTGGAATTGATTCTTTAATTCTTACGAAAGGTTTGTCTTCGTATATTTTTAAATAAGCATTTCTAACATCTTCAAGGTTGGAGTCTCTATTAAGTCGACAATAAATTGTTGCGACAATGCCTCGGTTAAGTGGTAATAAAGATGTAGAAAACTGAATATTCTGTATATTTGGATTAAAAATTTTTAACGCTTGAATAATCTCTGGGATGTGTTGGTGCGCATTTAACTTATATGTAGTGTAATTATTATTAACATTTACATAATGTGAGATGTTCGATAATGCTTTTCCTGCTCCAGACAATCCACTCTTTGCATCCACAATAATAGAATCGATATCAATTAGGCGGTTTTTTATTAAAGGAATTAAAGCCAGTTCAGTTGTAGTCGCATAACATCCAGGATTTGCAATGAACTTTTGATGATTTAAGTCAGTAAATTCTGCTAAACCATAAACAAATTGAGTCTGAATGTCTTTGTCGACAGGTGTTTTATGATACCAATTTTCATATAGATCAGGACTTAAACGATGGTCCCCTGATAAATCAATGACAGGAAAATTTGCTTCTACGAAATCTCGTGACAAATTTTTAGCAACGCCACTTGGTGTAGCGAAAAATACTATCTCAGATTGATTCATAATATAACTACTATTAAACGGTTCTATTTTTAAGTCACATATCCCTTTTAAATGTGGAAAGATATCAGAGATTGATTTACCAATCTCTTTAGTAGCATGTATCGAAGCAACAGTGATACGTGGATGATTGAGTGCTAAGCGTAATAGTTCTAAACCTGAATAACCTGTAATACCAACAATAGATATGTGCATATTTAAACCCCTTTATGTATTATTATGTAATATTATACATATATTATACTATTTTACAACGTTAAAATTGAATGAATATACATCACAAAAGAAACCCCTAAAGTATACTACATCTATGGATGCAGCCTTTAGGGGTTGGAAAATTATAAAGTATTAAAAGTTATCCTCTTGAAATGTAACTTCCGTCACCAGTATTAATTACTAAAATATCACCTTCATTAACGAATAAAGGTACATTTAAAGTATAGCCAGTTTCCACAGTTGCAGATTTAGTTGCACCTGTAGCTGTATCACCTTTGATACCTGGTTCTGTTTCAGTTACTTCTAGTTCAACTGTCTTAGGTAGTTCAACTCCAATGATTTCACTTTCATATGATTGAACTTGAACTTCCATATTTGCTTTTAAATAGTTTAATTCATCTTTTAAGTAGTCGCCAGGTAATTCGATTTGATCGAATGTTTCATTGTCCATGAAAATATGATTATCGCCATCAGCGTATAAGTATTGCATACGACGATTTTCAATCATCGCTTGTTCAACTTTTTCGCCAGCTCTAAATGTTTTTTCTTGGATTGCACCTGTTCTTAAATTACGTAATTTTGAACGAACAAATGCTGAACCTTTTCCTGGTTTTACGTGTTGGAAATCAATTACTTTCCAAATTCCATTATCTACAGAAATTGTTAAGCCTGTTTTAAAATCATTTACTGAAATCATTCAGTCTCCTCCTCAATTATACGCGCTTACTCTAAAATAATAAGGTCTTTTGTGCATTTAGTAAAGACATCACAGCCATTTTCCGTAATTAAAATGTCATCTTCAATTCTAACGCCACCAAGACCATCGACATAAATACCGGGTTCAATTGTAACACAGTTATTGACTTGTAACTCGCCTGTGCTATTTTTAGATAATAATGGTCCTTCGTGAATATCTAAACCAATGCCATGCCCTAATGAATGACCAAATTCTTGACCAAACCCATGTGCGTCGATGTAATCTCTTGATAATGCATCGGCTTCTTGAACAGTCATTCCAGGGCGAATTTCATTAATCGCTTTAATTTGTGATGACAACACGATGTTGTAAATCTCTTTCATCTTAGGATCAGGTTCTCCTACCGCAAACGTTCGTGTAATATCAGAGCAATAACCTCTATAGTATGCTCCGAAATCTAATGTAATCATATCGCCTTTTTCGATAAGTTTATCACTTGCAACACCGTGTGGTAAGGCACCTCTATATCCTGATGCTACTATTGTATCAAAAGATGGTCCATCTGCACCTAATTCTAACATTTTACTTTCAAGCAATGCCTTGATTTCTCTTTCGCTCATACCCACTTTTACTACAGTTAAAATATAGTCATACGTTTTGTCTACAATTTCTGCAGCTTTTTGTATCAGTTTAATTTCCTCTTCACTTTTAACTTCTCTAATTTTATCGATAGAATCAGAAATACTAATTAAGGTAATCATCCCTTTATTTAATTCAACATATGTATCATAACTAATATGATGGCCTTCAAATCCAATATTAGATAATTGTGCTTGTTCTAATATATGTTTAATTTCTGTGATTAAACCATTTTGGCGATTGATTATTTCAAATTCTGGAGCTTGTTTAGTCGCCTGTTCAATATATCTAAAATCAGTAACCAGATAATTCTTATTATGCGTGATAATTAACCCACCACTTGTACCAGTGAATCCTGAAAGATATCTTCTGTTGAAATCAGACAAAACAATCATTGCATCCAAACGTTTATGATTTAAGATTTCATGAACTTGTTCCAATTTATTCATTTATATCACTCCTATGTTAACGTTTGTACATTTTTATTTTATACATTAAAATGATAGCATAATTAATAATGAGAATAATAGTTTTTGGTTTAGGGAGAATACAATGAAAAAGTTTATATTAGTGCTTGGAGCATCTTGTTTGTTAGCGGGTTGTGGGAGCCAAAATTTGGCACCCTTAGAGGATAAAACCACTAAATTACGAGATAATAACCACCAACTTAAGTTAGATATACAGCAACTTAATGAAGATATAAGTAACCAAAAATCAAAAATTGCTGGATTACAACAAGATAAAGAAAATAGTAAAAAAACGTCCTCTAATAAATTAAAAATAAAAAATTTAAAAGCATCTTCTGATTATTATGATAAAATCGCTAATGCGATTGGTGATTATAGAAATGTTGAGTCTGACGTTTCCAAGAATAAAGGTAAGAAAGATGTACAGGATAAGTTAGATAAAATTTCAAATGAAATTGATGAAGCATATTCTAAATATAAAAGTTCTATAGATAGTGATTCAAAATCTGAAGAAGATAAACAAAAAAGAAAAGAAATCAGTAAATTTGATAAAGATTTATCTAGTGCTATGGATAAAATCCGAAATGGCTATCAATCTAAAGATAGTAAACAAATTAAAAAAGGTCAGCAAAAACTTGCGACTGTAAGTTCCAATATAAGTTAATAGGAGTTTTTAAATGCGTCATATCATTTTTTATATCGTTTTAGCAATAGCTGCTTTTGGTTTAATCATGAATTTAGATGAATTTCTATTTTCTATTGTTAAAACTTTAATCAGTTTTGCAGTGATAGCGTTAATCATTTATCTTATATATTACTTCTTCTTTTTAACAGAAGACCAAAGAAAATATAAAAGAGCTGCAAGAAAATATAAACGAAGAAACAAGAAACATTAGTATATAAAAGCATTGAAGTTAATTCCATGTTCCCTTTTCAAAGTAAATTTGAGGGTGAAATACATGTAGAACAATCAACTTCAATGCTTTTTTATTATTATAATTTTATTTTCGATACATCCATTCGTCAGAACGATACTTTTCTTCTAATTCTTTGACTTCAGCCATTTGTTGGTCAGAGAGTTTTAACGGTTTGAAATCAATATTTAACCCAGTCTTGAACCCTTCTTCAAATGCTTGTTCCATCTCTTCTAAAGTGATGTGCTTTTCTGATATGTCATTGATGGCTACCGCTTTTTCTACAAAAGCCTCTTTCATTTTTGCTTTTAATCGGTCATTTTTAAAAATAAACATATCAAATAACTCGTCTATATCAATATCTTGTAAAATAGACCCGTGTTGCAAGATAACCCCTTTTTGTCTTGTTTGAGCACTTCCAGCAATTTTTCTACCTTCTACAACTAATTCATACCAACTTGGTGCATCAAAACAAACGGAACTTCTTGGTTGTTTTAATTTTTCACGTTCTTCTTTTGAACGAGGTACAGCAAAATAAGTTTCAAAACCTAAATTTTTGAATCCTTCAAGCAAACCCTGAGAAATTACACGATAAGCTTCAGTTATAGTTGAAGGCATATTTGGGTGAGATTCAGGTACAATAACGCTATAAGTTAATTCTTTGTCATGTAAAACGCCTCTACCCCCAGTTTGACGTCGAACTAAACCAAATCCTTTTTCTTTAACTTTTTCAATATCTATTTCTTTTTGTAGTCTTTGGAAATAGCCTATTGAAAGTGTTGCAGGATCCCATGTATAAAATCGTATTACAGGATCAATTTCTCCTCTTGAAACAAAATTAAGCAGTGCTTCATCCATAGCCATATTGTAATATGGATCTTGGCTACCTGTATTGATAAAATTCCAAGTTTCAGTCATAAAAAAACCCCTTACAAAATGTTTGCAATCTAAACCATTAAGTATATCTATGTATATTAAGATTATATGATTAAAACATAAACTCACACGTAAAAATATTTTGATAAATTGCCCTAACAGTCTTATAATTATAATATCGGTTAATTAGGGAGGATGCAAGATGAGTATCTCTTTGTACATTGCAATTGGAATCATAGTGATTATCATTGCATATATGGTCGTCCAACAGATTTTTAATAAACGAGCTGTAAAAGAATTAGACCAAAATGAATTCCACAAAGGCTTGAGAAAAGCTCAAGTAATAGATGTTAGGGAAAAAGTGGATTATGATTATGGACATATTAATGGTGCACGAAACATTCCAATCACAATTTTTAAACAACGTTATCAAGGATTAAGAAAAGACCAACCTGTTTATTTATGTGATGCAAATGGAATTGCAAGTTATCGTGCCGCTCGTATATTAAGAAAAAATGGATTTAAAGATATCTATATGCTAAAAGGCGGATATAAAAAATGGACAGGTAAAATTAAATCGAAAAAATAATTTTACGATAACATTTATCCGTGAATTAAAATTTACCCTCGAAGATGATATGACAATGTCATCATTTTCGAGGGTATCTTTATATCTATTTGAATATACAAAGTTCGTTGTGAACTTGGATTAAGTGATACTTTAAGATAAGAGAAAAATCCAGTATTTGATTATAGAAGAAGCCAATAAATGAACTTGATTTAAAAATTCATTTATTGGCTTTAACTTTTTAGGGGCAACGCTTCCCCTATTTATTTAGTGTTCGATAGTCTTTTCTTCTTTTAATTCTTCAAATTTAAGAATTGGTTTACGTGCTGCTGTAGTTTCATCTAATCTATCAATGATAGTAGTATGTGGTGCTTCCAGTACTATATCTGGGTTTTCTTTGGCTTCCTCAGAAATTTGAATAAGTGCATCTACAAAGTGATCTAATGTCTCTTTAGATTCTGTTTCTGTCGGTTCAATCATCATGCCTTCTTCAACATTGAGTGGGAAATAGATTGTTGGTGGATGTACGCCAAAGTCTAGTAACCTTTTAGCCATATCTAAAGTACGTACACCATATTGTTTTTGTTTGTTTCCACTTAACACGAATTCATGTTTGCAATATTGTTCATAAGGAATTTCAAAATGGTCTTTCAAACGTGCTTTAATATAATTTGCATTGAGTACTGCAGCTTCTGAAACTTCTTTGAGTCCTTCTGCGCCCATTGTTCTAATATAAGTATAAGCTCTTAAATAAATACCAAAGTTACCATAGAATGGTTTCACTCTACCGATGGAATTTTGAATATCATTATCATATTTATAAAAATCTCCATCTTTGATAACCATTGGTTTAGGTAAGTAACTGGCTAGTTCTTTAACAACCCCAACTGGTCCAGAACCAGGTCCGCCACCGCCATGAGGTCCGGTAAACGTTTTGTGTAGGTTTAAGTGAACTGCATCAAATCCCATGTCGCCAGGTCGAACTTTATCCATAATTGCGTTTAAGTTCGCGCCATCGTAGTAAAGTAATCCACCAGCTTCATGAACGATTTCTCTAATCTCCATAATATTTTTCTCGAAAATACCCAAAGTATTTGGATTGGTTAACATAATCGCAGCAGTGTTGTCATTAACCACTCGTTTTAAATCTTCAATGTCAACCTCGCCACGTTCGTTTGATTTAACTGTTACTGATTTAAATCCAGCAAAAGATGCTGAAGCTGGGTTTGTACCGTGTGCAGAGTCTGGTACGATGACCTCGTCTCTGTGGCCTTGACCATTGTTTTCATGATACGCTTTGAAAATCATTAAAGCTGTCCATTCACCGTGTGCACCAGCAGCTGGTTGTAGCGTTACTTCATCCATTCCAGTGATTTCTTTTAATTCTTCTTGCAAACTATAAATAATTTCTAAAGAACCTTGGATATGTTCCTCTTCTTGAAGTGGATGGGATTCGCTAAATCCGGGTATTCTAGCAACCTTTTCATTTACTTTAGGATTGTATTTCATTGTACACGATCCTAGAGGATAAAAACCTGTATCAACACCAAAGTTTTTATTTGAAAGTTCAGTGTAATGACGAACTAAATCGAGTTCTGCAACTTCTGGAAACTCAGCTTTCTCTTTTCGAACAAATTTATCATCTAAAACAGAAGAAATTGAAATGTCCTCAATATCACTTTGGGGTAATGAATATGCATATCTTCCTTTTTTAGATCTTTCAAAGATAAGTGGGCTTGATTTTCTAACCATTTAATTCACCAGCTTTCTGAACGAATGTATCAATTTCATCTTTGGTTCTTAATTCGGTTACGGCTACAAGCATATGATTCTTGAAATCACCTGATACTTCACTTAAATCAAAGCCACCGATATAACCTTCATCCGCTAATTTTAAATTTACTTCTTTGATTGGTTCGTCAAATTTAACTACAAATTCATTAAATGAATTACCATCTAAAACTTCAAATCCTTGAGCTTTAAATTGATTTTTTGCGTAATTTGCATGTTTTAAATTTTGAACTGCTATGTCATAGATACCTTGTTTACCTAATGCTGACATTGCAATAGAAGAAGCTAAAGCATTTAATGCTTGGTTAGAACAAATATTTGAAGTAGCTTTATCTCTTCTAATATGTTGTTCTCTAGCTTGTAACGTCAATACAAAGCCACGATTGCCTTCTTCATCTTTAGTTTGTCCTACTAAACGACCAGGTACTTTACGCATCAATTTTTTAGTTGTAGCAAAATAACCACAATGTGGACCACCAAATTGTGTAGGAATACCGAAAGGTTGTGTATCCCCTACGACGATGTCAGCGCCAAAAGCTCCGGGAGGTGTTAATAAGCCTAAAGCGAGTGGATTGGCGTATACGATGAATAATGCTTTCTTATCTTTAATAAAGTTGTTTATTTTTTCAAGATCTTCAATTGAGCCGTAGAAATTTGGGTATTGAACGGCTACAGCAGCTGTATCATCATCAACAGCTTGTTCTAACTTTTCTAAGTCTGTAATTGTTCCATCTAGGTCGATTTCAACCACTTCAAATTCTTTACGTGTTTTAGCATAAGTATGGAGGACTTGTAATGCTTGATAATGTAATCCCTTTGAAACAACGACTTTGTTCTTTTTAGTATGGCTGAATGCTAAAATACAAGCTTCCGCAAAACTTGTCATACCATCATACATTGAGGAGTTTGCAACATCCATTTCTGTTAATTCACAAATTAAAGTTTGAAATTCAAAAATAGCTTGTAACTCACCTTGAGAAATTTCTGGTTGGTATGGTGTATAAGCAGTATAAAACTCTGATCTAGAAATCATCGCATCTACAACAGCGGGAGTGTAATGATCATAAACACCAGCGCCTAAGAATGATGCATGTGTTTCCTTTGTGATATTTCTGTTCGCAAGAAGGTTAAGTCTTCTAACTAAACTTGTTTCTGCTTCACCTTTTTCAATATTTAAATTTCTATCTAATAAAATATCGGCTGGGACATCACCAAATAATTCTGAAATTGATTTTGCTCCAATAGTATCTAGCATTTCTTGCTTGTCTTGATCTGTTAAAGGTATATAACGATGACTCACTATTTACACCCCTCTGTTTATTTAGTAATTTGATTTTTCTTCACAATTTTAGCTTTAACTTGTCGTTTACGAACTTGAACAAGCACTTCTTTTCCCATTTCAAATGCATCTCTATCGATAATAGCCAAAGCAATTGATTTATCTGATGAAGGAGATTGAGTACCTGAAGTTACTACTCCGATTTGATTACCCTCAAGGTTTAGTACCTCATAACCCGTTCTCGCAATACCTTTGTCGAGTAATTCTAGTCCAACAGTTCGTTTAGTAGAACCATTTTCCTTTTGGTCTTTTAGTACTGATTTACCTATAAAGTTGTCTTCGATAAGTGGTTTCGCTGCAAATGCAATTCCACCCTCATAAGGTGTAATAGATTCAGTTAAATCTTGACCATGTAATGGTAAACCTGCTTCAAGACGTAATGTATCACGAGCACCTAATCCACATGGAACTACATTATGTTTGAGTAATTGATTCCATATATCCACTGTGTCTTCAGATTTACAGTAAATTTCAAAACCATCCTCGCCTGTATAGCCTGATTGAGAAAGAATTACCTTTTTACCAAATAAATCGACATTTTGTTTAAACTCAAACATTTTCATATCGCTAACATCGATATCTACATTTTCGTTAACAAGGTCTCTTGCTTTAGGTCCTTGTATAGCAAGTTGACCATATTCATCAGAAGTATTATTAACCTTAACATCAAAATTTTCACTCTGTTTAGAGATCCAATTAAAATCTTTGTCAGTATTTGCTGCATTAACAATTAATAAAAATCGATCATCTGCTAATTTATATGTAACTAAATCATCAATGATGCCACCTTCTTCATTACATAAAGCAGTATACATTGCTTTATTATCTGTAAGGTTGTTCGCATCGTTTGATAAGATATATTGAACAAATTGAAAGGCTTCATTACCAGATATTTCTATTTCGCCCATGTGGCTTACATCAAATAAACCTATTTCATATCTAACAGCATTATGCTCTTCTTTAATACTTGAAAATTGAACAGGCATCGCCCATCCACCAAATTCAACTATTTTTGCACCGCTATCTATATAATTTTGATACAAAGGCGTCTTTTTTAATTCTTCAGTCATTTGAAAACCTCCTATAAATATTTAAAAAAACAGAATAGCTTAAAAGCTACCCTGTTTAAATAATCCATCCAGGAACGCGTTACAGTATTATCCTTTTGCCTGAGAGTTTCGTTATATAATTTGATATAACTTGCACCTTCGGCGATAAAGTTAAATTTTAACAATATTCTAAAAACATTAACTAGAATATTACATTATATTTTACTTTATTCTCTCTAATACTGATCAATCGCTAGATAATTTTTCTATAATTTCCTCATAAATCTCTGAAACTGTAAGTCCACTATTCACCTTGATGAATGCGATTTCATTATATCTTGAAATCCTTGATAAATACAAGGCATTTAGTTGTTCAAGCGTCTTGTTTTTGGCGTTTGGTCTATGTGGATCACTCACAATGCGACGATAAATAACGTCGATATTACAATCTAGCCAGATAACATGTCTTTGCATTTTAAGTAGTGCTAATGAGTCGCTATTCTCAATTATACCTCCACCTGTTGAGATAATATCAAAAATATCTAGACACTCTTTTAAATACTTAAATTCTAATTTGCGAAATTCATGCTCGCCTTTGTCATTGAAAATATCTGGAATTGATTTCTCTTCATTTAATTCAATGTATTGATCTAAATCAACATAACTTAAATTTTGTAATTCAGAGAGATATTGTCCAATAGTTGTTTTACCAGTGCCCATAAAGCCAATGAATATAATAGGTACTTTATTCTTCATCAATTTTAATCTGCCTTTTTTAACTTATTAACGATAACTTTATTGTAGTAAATATCTAAGTTATGTATTGTCTTTAATTTTAAACCATATTGAGTCATATAAAAAGATATAATTGATAAATAAAATGAAAAAATTACTATTAAATATAAGCTAATGAACGCTTTTTGTTTATAAAATGATGGTTTTGTCTTTCTTATTGTTCGTATCCCCTATCTTTAATTCTATTTTTATTGTTTTATTGTTCGTTTTTATGATTTTGCTAGAAACGACATTATTCAATAGCGTAATGTTTCCTTTATGGTTAATGTTTTTATAAATTTTATTGTGGTTAAATATATATCTAATCTCTTCTTCCTTACCTCGAATAATTAATTTCGATGAATCTTCAATGCTAATATGATTGTTATATTGTTGCGCTTCTTTCAATATATCTCGAGAAAAGAATTCAAACTCTATATCGTCATTGTCTTGCGCTAAATTCAGATAATGGGAAGTAAGATGTATGAGAGTTGGTAATAATGAAAAGCTAAGAAGTACTAAAGACAAGGTAAAGAGTAATTCGATAAAAGTAAAAGCAGGTGTTTTATAGTGAGACACAAGTTTCGATCTTAAATTCTTTATCTTTACCACAAATTTTGTCATGAGATAATTGAATTTCATATTGTTCTATCACGATTCCTTGTTTGAGTTGATTTTCGTTGAAATGAGAAATGCTAGTGAGTATGATTCTTTTAATTTCTAAGGTTTTTAAATTGAGTTGATAAGTTTGATTAAATGAGGAAAGCGATGGCACAAAAATGAGTGTGATAATTCCTATAATAAAAAAGGCAAGTAAACCATCTAGTAATAAAGATGCTTTAAGTTTAAATTTGAACATATCTTATACGTCCCTTTTCAATGTGTAAAATTATTTTGTAAGTATGTTGATTCATGGTAATAATAAGTGAGCCAAAATGGTTTATGTTACCATCTTTATTAAAATTTAAGGTTTTAATTTTCGCTATATTTACTATTTTGCCGTGTGGAATATTAAACTTATATTTGTTGCCTTTTTCTTCGACAACCCGAATGATATTAGAATTATTAGTAAATACTAAAGCGATAGAACGATTTGAACTTATTGCTTTAGATTTAAAATAATTAAGTTTTGTAATGAAGTGTTTAATTTCGTATTCTTCATTAACTATTTGTAAGTTGATAAGGCTTCTAGACCATAAAGTCGTGACTGTTAATATACTTATAATAAATAATATAAAAATCATTTCTATAAGTGTGAAGGCGTTTATTTTACTAATTCGCAACTGCTTCACCGTTAGCTATACTAATTGTTTGCCCTGATTTGCAATTTTTCTGTCCTTCTTTAATGAAACCGTCGGAAATTAATTCTTGTATGTTACTCGGGTTACGATTATGTTTCAATGCATATGCTTCAATTTGACTATTTACCATTTTAACTTGTGCATCGCAACCAGTAGATTGTATATGTGCTGTTTGCTTAGCAATATTAGGGATTATTAAAATCAGTAATAAACTGATAATTAAAAGTACTAGTAACATTTCAATAAGTGTAAAAGCTTTGGATTTTTTAAATTTTTTTAATAAGTTCATAATGACTTCTCCTTTACTTAATCGTTTGCATAAGTTCAAACATAGGTAGCATGATGACGAGATATAAAGACACAATAAACAAGCCTAAAATAAAGAAAATAACTGGTTGGATCAATTTTGTTTGTTTTATGACTTTATCTTCAAAATGTTGCAATAGCATTTGACTATATAATTTAAGCTCTATATCTAACTTTCCACTTTTTTCTCCTTGCTCGATAAATTTTATTAAATCATTTTTAAAGCACTTTAAATTTTTTAATATAAGCGGAAGTGTTCTTCCGTTATCAGCTCCTTCTAATAATTGACTTCCCAAGTATTTAAAGAATTCGTTGTTTTGTTCATTTTGATAGATAAAGACGATGCTTTGAAGACTAACACCGTTTTTATAGAATAATGAAAGTTCATTGGAAAATTGATAAGTTCTATATATTTTGTAATAAGAGTTTAAAATTGGAATTTTGAGGATGTAATCTATTTTTTTATCAATGGGTAATTTATTTAAAAGTGTGATGAATGAAAAGTAAATGATCATTGATAACATTAGAAATAGAAATAAAAAATTTGGAAGTTTCGTTATGATAAAAGTAAGTATATTTTGAAAGGTAGATAATTCTACATTCATCGTAGAATATAATTGTTGGAACTGTGGAATAACTGTCATATTCAAAACGATAAGCATCACTAGGAAGATGCTAATTAATACTATGGGATATTGTATGGTTTTAATGAGTGCTTTTTTAGCTTTATAATTCCTCTTCATATAATCAATTGAATCTGTTATCACATTCTCAAGTTTTCCATATTGTTCTGCGAATTTAATTTGATTAAGAATAATTTCAGGATAGCCTATTATTTTTAAAATTTCATAACATGTTGCGCCTGTTTGTAATGATTCAATGATATTTTGACCTATCGTTTTATTTTTATAAGGGAAGTGTAAATTTAGAAAGCTGAAACTTTCAAATAAAGTAAAGCCATTTTGTAATAATTGATTAAGTCGTTGAAGTAATTCAATTAACTGAGGCTCGGTAAGATTTTTTCGCTTTTTAAATTTAAATATATTTGTCGACAATCTCTTCACAGATAATACCTTCCTTAGACATATTACTTAGATGTGTGGACAAATTTGTGAAAGTCTTAGGTAATGCGTGGTTATGTTCAAAGAAATAATTGACTTGATTTTGGTGCATCACTTCACATACTAATTGTCGTGACTTTGCAGTCGTTGTAATTAACCTTTGATTAGATATTAAACTAATAGATTGACATAACTCTTGTACAGTTGCTCCCATCTCTAGCAGTCTGAGTAAGGCTCCTTTACAATCATTTGCATGTAATGTAGTTAATACTAAGTGACCACTTAAACTAGCTTGAATGACGCACTTTGCTACGTATGCATCTCTAATTTCTCCTATTAAAATGACATCAGGATCACATCTTAATATAGCTTTAAATGAATTAGCATAATTAATACCTGCTTTTTCGTTAACTGATATTTGAGTGATACCATCTAGTAATTGCTCAACCGGGTCTTCAATAGAAATAACATTTAAATTCAGATTTTTATGTGCATGCATGACCATTTGATACATCAATGTACTCTTTCCTGAACCTGTGGGTCCACTGAATAGCAACAATCCTTGTTTTTTATTCATTAAGTGTTTAAAATCATTGAATTCGTAAGACTCTCTTTTTTGTTGAAAATATTGAGGAACGATTCTGATGACACAACTTTCATTTCCTAATGATAGCGGAAGCGTAGAAATCCTAAGATAATATATATTCTTTAATTTATAAATATATCTTCCGCTTTGAGCAACTTGTTGGCTAGAGACATCTAATCCTGATTTAAACTTCATATAGATAAGTAATTTACTATAGATAGGATGAGCTAACGTATCATAATTAATCAATTGATCGTTGATTCTAAGTTTGATGAGTGTATGATGCTCACTTGGAATAAAATGAATATCACTGACATTGTTATTGATGGCATGATTTACAATTTCTTGAAATAACATTTTCATAAAAACACCTCCTACATATAACAACGTAGGAGGTGTAAAAATTACTTTATTGATTTATCCATTTAAAAATGGATTTAATTGTTCGTCATCCACTGTAGTATAAGGACCATGACCTGGGAATAATGGGAGGTCGCCTTCTAATTCAAATAATTTATCTTTAATAGAGTCGACTAAAGTTTCGTAATCTCCTTTATAAAGATCTGTGCGTCCAATACCATTATTAAATAAAGTGTCGCCTACTACAGCAAATTCATCAAACACATATGATAAACTTCCTGGTGAATGTCCTGGTGTGTGCAATACATTAAATTTAAAACCTTTAATTTCGGCAGGCCCTTCATTAATACTTAAAGGTTTCGCATTGCTAACTACTTGTGGCATACCATATTGTTTGAATTTAGAAGCACCGTTTTTCTCCGGATCCTGTAAAAAATCAAACTCGTCTTCATGCATATATACAGGTACATCATATTTTGTAACTATATCGTCCAATGCACCGATATGATCATAATGTGCATGTGTAAGTAGCACAGCCTTTAAAGGTTTATTTATCTGGTTTAATTTTTTAATAATTTTATCACTTTCACTTGAAGGATCTATTAAAATAACGCTATCATCATTTTCAATGAAATACGTATTTGTATCCACTAAACCAAGAGTTAAATTGGAAATTCTCATTATTTATTCACCACTATTATCTAAATGTTTTTGAACAGATTTAAGTTTATCATTCATTTTTCTAGATTTATCACGACGGTCGTCGATACGTATATTCGTACAAACTCTGTCTAAACCTTTATCAAAAGGTAATTCATGAATTGCTTGAATGACTTCGAATAAATCTTTTAAGTCACCTTCTATAAGCGTGTTCATTGGTGTAAGTTGATAATCAATTTTACCTTGTTCTTTAAATTCTTTCAGTTTAGTTTGTATTTCTGCGATGTATTTACTTACACTTGGTCCTTCTGTGCCGACTGGAATAACTACAACGTCTACGATTGCCATTATTTTACACCTTCTTTATCTAGAACATAAGTCTTAATTAACCCCGCAGCTCCAGTGATACCTGCATCATTTCCGAGTTTTGCTTGAACGATTTCGGTTTCAAATTGAGCTGGAGTAAATGTTAGATTGTTATATTCTGTTTTGATATTTTCAATTAAAATCGGTCCTGCAGTAGACATGCCACCACCTAAGACAATGTATTTAGGATTGCTTGTAACACTAATAATACTGCATAAATAACCAATGTAATTAGCTACCTTTTCAGTGATAAATATACAGAATTGATCTCCTGCTTTAGCGGCATCAAAAACAGCTTTAGCAGTAACATTATTATCCTTAATTAATTGTAAAATTGATGATTTAAAAGTAAGTTTAGGATAATAGAAATTCACTAAATTAACGACACCAGTTGCAGAAGCTACTGTTTCAATACATCCCGATTTTCCACAATTACATTTAAAGCGTTGATCGAAGTCTGCTCTCATATGACCGATTTCAGCGCCTGATCCATTATGACCGTGAACAATCTCTCCATTAGATATGATACCACCACCAAGACCAGTTCCTAAAGTAATTGCAACAACATCATCAGCACCCTCGCCGGCACCTTTATGCTTTTCACCTAAAGCGGCAACATTTGCATCATTATCCACATAAACGGGGCAGTCTACATATTTTTGGAAAACCTCTCTCACATTTACATTTCCAGGCCAATGTAAATTTACAGCACCATTTACAACACCGGTTTCAAAGTTAACAGGTCCAGGTACACCAATTCCTACACCCTGAACATCTTCAAAATTGAAATTAAACTCTTGTACTTTTTGAACAAAAGAATCATAAATGTTTTTTAATAATAATTCACCAGTATGATCGCTAGTATCTGTATGAATTGACCATTTATGTAATTGTTCTAGTTGTGTATCGAAAATTCCCAATTTACAAGTAGTACCACCGATGTCGGCCGCTAAAATAATATTTGTCATTTATGTTCATTCCTTCTCTGATTAATTATCAAAATACATTTTAGATATTCATCTTTAGATAATAACTGATAGTTATATAAAGACTTTATTTCTTGTAACATCATTTCATGCATATCCTCAGGATCTTTAAAATAAATGATGAAACCATATTTCTTAAGTAACTGTAAAACATCATAAAAATTATTTATCTTTCGAGTCACTAGATTCACTCAACTCTTTTTGTAAGTTTTTGTAGTTAGTATTACTAGGGTCGCTTTTTACTGCCTTTTTCACATATTTTAATGCTTTCTTATTATCACTAAGAGAGCGATTAGCTATTGCTAATTCATAATTGAGTATGCCTGAATTGGGATAACTTTTTAAACCTCTTTCCCATTCTGCTATCGCTTCTGATTGTGAACTTTCAGTCGCTGTGATTAGTCCGCTTAAATAATATGTTTCATCGTCAGCATATTTTTTATTTAAAGTTTGAGTAACCACACTTTTAGCTTCGCTATAGTTGCCAGCTAACATTTGATCTTTTATGAGTTTGTCATAAATATTATCTTCTTTAATCGTAAATATCCTAATTTGCAAAGCAACAAAAATAGTTAATAAAATTATTAAAAATATCCAAAACAACTGACGATTATTTTTAAAATAATATCCAATCAGTGTGATTAATAATCCACCGATAAAGCCGCCTAAATGAGCCATAATATTGATATTAGACATGAAAAGCGACAGACCAACTAGGATAACCAATGCAATGAGTAATTGACCAATAACTTTTTTATCGAAGGTTTTACTTAAATACATTATTGCAAAAATAGCTCCAATTAATCCAAAAATTGCACCACTAGCACCAACGGAAATTGTTGATGTGTTAAAAGAAAGTGATACAAAATTACCAAACAACCCTGAAATAAAGTAAATGATTAACATTCTCCATGAACCCACAATGGATTCAACAATTTTCCCAAAAATAAATAGAGAAAGCATATTCATTAAAATATGTTCAAAATTAAAATGTAAAAACATGGAAGTGATTAAACGATACCATTCTCCATGAACGACATTAAAATGTACAAGTCCACCAACATCTAATAATTTAACATCAGAAAATCTATTAAGATATAAAATCATACATAGCCAGATAACAACATTTATAATAATCAAAAGGTAAGTTGCAGGTGTGAATCTATGCATGTGTTTATCTAAAGGATTATTTGTTAATACTTTTCGTCTATAGTGAGAATAAGTCTTTTTATCATTGTTATTGATAAGCATTTTATGGATGACGAAATTTGGAGTGATTTGTTTTATATCTTCTTCATTTTTGATTATAAAGAAGTTGAGTTTTATAGGATCATTTTCGCTTATTTTTTCTTCAGAAAATTCCCTATCAGTAAAGTAATAAAAATTGTAAGAACTTGGTTTAAACCCAATCTTTTGCGCTAAATCATCTTGATGGTCTAGAATCCTAGATTTATCAAATCTAACTTCTTGAGTCGTACTTACATCTTTTCTAAAAATAACTACTGATTGTTTGCGTTTATGTACCAACCAAATTTCTGCATCATCTTTATCTCGACTTATTACATCGTAGTTTAGATATCTAATCCAGTAATATAAGGTCTTCCAATAAAGTTTCTCAATATTCATTTATTCCTCCACTACATCATTGTTATAAATAATTAATTGATCTACAGGTTGATCGAATGATTCTTTGTCAAATGTAGTAAGTTGAAAATCATATAGCAAGCTAACAGTTTGCGTTTTGTATTGGTTTAAAAATTTATCGTAATAGCCCCCACCATAGCCAATTCGATATCCACTTTTTTCAAAAGCTACACCAGGTACTACTAATAAATCCATATAGTTAGTAAGTTCAGAATCTGAAATAGAATGATAAATACCTTTATCATCTTTTTCGATTTCATTTAGAGATAATAGACGTTTAAAAGTCATCAATCCCTCTTTATAATTTGTTTCTGGAACGTAAACTTTTTTATTTTGTTTAATAGCCGTTTCGATTATTTGATAGGTATCGACCTCGTGAGTCATCGATAAAACAAATCCTATGCTTTCAGCATCTTGATAAGCTTTCGTATTAAATAACTCATTTGCTAACCATAGGTCTGCAACAGCTTTTTTATCTTTGTTAAAACTTTTTAGTTTTTCAATTGTTGCTTGACGTATATGTTTTTTACCCAACATTTTCACCCACTTTGTTCAATTCATATTATAACGTTTATCCATAATGATGTCATTAAGTTGCTATGTATTCGAGTATATAAAAACTACCCACAAAATGAAGATTTTGTGGGTAGTTAGCTAAATTAATTATTTAGTTTCACGGTGTAAAGTTTGTTTATTATCACGTGCACAGTATTTTTTCATTTCAATACGTTCAGGATTGTTTCGTTTGTTTTTAGTTGAGATATAGTTTCTATCTCCACATTCAGTACAAGCTAATGTAACGTTTACGCGCATGATTATTCCTCCTTACCTTTTCTAAATACGACCTTATCATTATACCAATTACAAATGTAATTGCAAAGAATAATTTTTTGATATTACGTATAAACTTATTCCTCATCATCGTCAGAATTACTATCTGAGTCTGAATCATTATTTTGTTGATCGCTTTTAGTTTGCGATGATTTATTGGAATCGTTGTTATCTTTTTTCTCTCTATCCCTAAAGTAATAGTTAATAACGTCTCTTCCTAAATCTCCACCATTTAACCAAGGTGGTGGGACGGGTTGATTGGTATAGACGATTGAGAATGAAAGTTTTGGATCATTAATAGGTGCGTAACCAATATAAGTAGAGTTAACTCTTGGTTCACCATTTTGGAATACCTCAGCTGTACCCGTTTTACCTGCTGATGGTACGACAGTATTTCTAAAGCTGGCATATCCTGTACCATCTTTTTCATTAAACGCCATTTTGAATCCATCTTGAACTTCTTTGATTTCATTTTCAGAGTTATTCACTCTATTAAGAACATTGCCTTTAATTTTACGTTTTAAAGGACCTAATTCATCCTTATTCGTTGATTCGTGAATCGCTAAACCTATGTGCGGTTGGATTCTATAACCATTATTTGCAATTGTTGAAACGTATTGTGACAACTGCAATGGTGTATACGTATCATATTGTCCGATAGATAAATCTAAGTAGTTACCAGGATTATTTGTTAGTGGTTCGATTTGACCTGGTGTTTCATTTGGTAAATCTACACCTGTTTTAACTCCGAGACCAACTTGATTTAGTCCTTTTCGTAACTTTTGACCTGCCGTTGCAATGTCATTAGGTAATGGCATACCAGAATAATAAGGGTCACCTGCTAATTTTAATGCTGTCTTAAACATAAAGACGTTAGAAGAATGCATAAGTGCTTGCTTATCATTAATTGTCACTCGACCATCTTTGTTAAAGTAAGATCGTTTAGTTAGACCGCCTTGGAAGTGTAATGGTTCATCGACCATTGTTTCTCCTACTTTAATGGCATGATTTTGGTAACCAGCTAATAGCGTGCCACCTTTGACAGATGAACCAACTGCATATTGTGCAGTGAAGTTTCCAATATCAAAGTCTTTAAGTTTACCTTGCTTGTCAATTTGCTTACCAGCTATCGCAAGAATGTCACCGTTTTTAGGATTTTGTACTACTATGAGCGCATTATCCATATCTTTGGCGCCTTGACTTCTCAACGTGGAAATTTCTTTTTCCAATAGAGATTCAACTTTCTTCTGTAAGTCAATATCAATGGTTAATTGTAAATCATGACCCCTTTTTCCTGGGTTGACGACTTCAGAGTTGATGACTTTACCAGATTTATCCGTAGTATATTTCATTTGTTTTTTAGTGCCTTTAAGAACATCTTCATATTGATATTCTAAATAAGATTTACCTACTCTGTCGTTTCTTGAATAGCCTTTAGAAAGATATTGTTCTGTCAATTCTTTTGGAATACCTTCTGAAGAAGTTGAAACGCCTCCGAATATACCTCTTAAAGTATCTCCGTATGGATATTTTCTATCCCAGTCCATAGATGTGTTTACTCCAGGTAACTTTGAAAGTTGTTGAGATACAGCAGCGTATTCTTTTTCAGTTACCCCATCATTTTTAATGGTTTGAGGATCTAACGTAGAACCAGCATTCATCTCACGATAAATAGCTAGAATTTGTAAATCTTTTTTACTTAATTCATCTAATTGTTTTTTACCAATTTTATCTCTTTGTTGATTGTCATATTGTTCTTGAGTAATGCTACCATTCTCTAATAATGACTGCTCTTTTTTCATTAAACGTTTTGCTTGTTCCGGATGGATTTGAACCCAGAAATCTTTTTTGTCGCGCTCTGTAATTTTATCCGTGTCCATCTTAATGAGACCAGATAATTTTTTAGCTGTATCAAGCATTTCTTGTTGTGTTGTCTTTCTGTTTCGTGTATATGTAATTGACATCTTTGAAGCATTATCAACAAGGACTTTACCATTTCTATCTAAAATGCGCCCTCTTGGTACTGATTCGTTAACTGTTATGTTTTCATCGTTCTTAATTAATTGTTTGTAATGTGATCCTTGTGCTATTTGCAAATAACCTAACCGTAACACTAGAATTGCGAAGATTAATACTATAAATCCAAATACAAAATTAATCCTCTTGTTCATGGTGTTTCTGGTTTTTTCATCATTTGATTTTTCTTTTAATCTTTTCAGCAAAACAACCTACCTCTATTCAACGTGTCTCATACAAATGATATATGATATTAGATTATTTTTCTATCATTTTGACAAAAAAATAACGGTCTCTCAATTGAGACCGTCAATCTTGTAGCAAAATTATTTTGCTGCTTTATATAATTCGTCAACTTTTTCCCAGTTAACAACATTCCAGAATGCACTGATATAATCTGGACGTTTGTTTTGATATTTAAGGTAATAAGCGTGTTCCCAAACATCTAAACCTAAGATTGGTGTTTTACCTTCAGTTAATGGGTTATCTTGGTTTGGTGTAGTTACGATTTCTAATTGACCGTTGTTTACTACTAACCAAGCCCAACCTGAACCGAAACGAGCTGCTGCTTTGTCAGCGAATTCTTTTTTGAATTCATCTAAAGAGCCCCATTGTTCTTTGATTTTGTCTACAACTTCACCTTTTTCTTCAGAATTAGGTGATAATAATTCCCAGAATAATGAGTGGTTTAAGTGACCGCCACCATTGTTACGTACTGCTGTTTGAATATCAGAAGGTACGCTATCTAAATTTGCAACAATTTCTTCGATTGATTTAGCTTCTAAATCTGTTCCTTCAACTGCTGAGTTTAATTTAGTTACATATGTGTTATGGTGTTTGTCGTGATGAATCTCCATAGTTTGTTTATCGATGTGTGGTTCTAATGCATCATATGCATAAGGTAATTTTGGTAATTCAAAAGCCATAAATAATCATCCTCCTAAATTGTCTGTACAATAATCATAACAAGTAGCTTTTATAGCAACAATGAATATGCTTACAACACATTCAATTCTAACTACCAATTATTTTTATTACATCTTTAATATATCTCAAATCTGTGAAATTTAAACATAGAAATACTTAAAAATTAATCTTTTATTAATAATTCAGACTATCGGCCTATGTTTTGATGATGTAATCTTTTAAAAATAAAACCATCAACTTAAATAGTTGATGGTTAGAAATTATGCTTTACGTTGACATGTTTCGCATACACCATAAACTTCTAATTTATGTGTGTGTATCGCAACGTTAGGTAAAAATTGTTTGATTTGCTCAATTGGACAAAAGTCTATCACCTTTGTGTCTCCACACTGTTCACAAATAAAGTGATGATGGTGGTGATTGGTACAAGCAATTCTAAATTTCATTTCACCTTCTAATTCAGTACTTTCGATAATACCTAAATCTTTAAATAGGTGGAGGTTTCGATAAACTGTATCGAAAGAAATGCCTGGATAGTCTTTATCCATTTTTTGTTGAATATGTTTGGCATTTAGATATTTGTCTTCTTCTACAAATATATCCAACATATCTTTACGCTTATCTGTATATTTAAGTCCATTATCTTTTAAAATTTTAATAGCATCATTTGTATTCATTTGAAATTGCTCCCTTTTTGAACTTAACTTTTAACTTTTGGTAAATCATTGTTATCATCAGCATAATTACTAATAATACTACAATAACACCACCAGGTGAAATGTTCATATAAAATGCTAAAACTAAACCTAATATGACTGCTGATTCACCAAGGACAACACTGAGTGCAATGAGCTGTTTAAACCCTTTAGTTAAACGCATAGAGATGGCAATCGGAAGTGTAATCAATGCACTTACTAACAATATCCCTACAACTCTCATTGAAGCTGAAATCACCATAGCTACAATAATAATAAATAAGAATTGAATCCATTTAGGTATACCAATAACCTTACTATATTCTTCATCAAATGATAGTATGAACAACTCTTTATAAAATAATGTAATAAATAGCACGACGATGATTGTAATAACGATTATTGTAGTTAAATCACTTAAATTAACAGCACTAATAGAGCCAAATAGAAGTCCCACTATCTCTTGATTGAAACCATCTGCTAATGAAATAAAGATCGCACTTAGCGCAATACCGGCACTCATTATAATAGGAATCGCTATTTCTTGATAATTTGAAAACGATGTTCTTAACTTTTCAATTAAAAGTGCTCCAATAACCGCAAAAAGTATCCCGAACCACATTGGGTTAATGAGAGACAAAGCTGGTATTACTGTGAGTATAAACATTCCAAATGAAATACCCCCTAAAGTGACATGACTGAGAGCATCAGCTATAAGTGATAACCTTCTTACAACTATAAAAGCACCTATTAAAGGTGCGATAAACCCTATTAAAATGCCGCTAATCAGAGAGTACCTCATAAAATCAAAATTTAATAACGCGTCTATCACAAGTTACACTCCTTAATATTTAATTTCATGAGCTTTTTTCCTCATCGTTATTGCAACACGCTCTGTTATGTTGATGATCAACGAATTGAATTGGATGACCATAGATTTTAGATATTTCTACTTCATCTAATGATTTAAAATCTTCTGTTGTGCCATGAAAATGAAGATGTTTGTTCAGACATGCAACCTCCGTAGCTGTATCTGCAACTACTCCAATATCATGTGTCACCAGAATAATCGTGATACCTTCTTTTTTGAGCCTATCTAATGTTTCGTAAAACTCGTTCACATGTTTCGCATCAATACCATTGGTTGGCTCGTCTAAAACTAATACACTCGGATTTGAAATCAGTGCCCTAGCAATTAATACACGTTGCTGTTGGCCTCCTGATAATTCGGCAATATTTTTATTGATTAAGTGAGAAATGTTTAATCGTTTTAATACATCTTCCACTTTTTTATTATCACTTTTATTAAATTTCTGGAAAAGTTTCTTTGTCTTAGTTAAACCACTTAATACAACTTCTTTTACACTTGCTGGAAAACCTGCATTAAATGCTGTTGCTTTTTGGGAAACATAACTAATTTTTAAAGATGATTTGTTGCCTTTATACAAATGACCCTCAACAAATATTTCTCCTTTTTGTAAAGGTAACAGCCCTAAAATGATTTTAAGTAAAGTTGACTTTCCAGCACCATTTGGACCAACGATGGCAAGAAATTCTCCTTTGTTAATTTTAATATTTATATTTTCTAATACATGCTTATTGTCGAAATAATAATCTATATTTCGTAATTCGAAAACTGGCGTCGTCATGTTTTCACCTCGCATATAACTATACAGCTTTGCAAATGTTATGTAAATAGTAATGTTTACGACTAAATAAAAGAAGCGAGATTGAAATCATTTATCAAATGGTATGATTTCATTATCTCGCTCCGTCGGGTGTTTCCTGTATTAGGAAAAAGCTATTTATTGATTTAAAATTTTATTTTTAAGATCTGAATCAAATTTTTGTGCTTTTAACATTTCGATTTCAAATTTATAAGGTGGTTTTTTATTTTTCTTATCTTCACCAACATAAGGTGTTTCTAAAATTTTAGGAATATCTTTAAATGCATCATGGTGGACAACATAGTTTAAAGCGTCGAAGCCAATATGACCAAAGCCAATATTTTCATGACGGTCTTTATGTGCGCCTATTTCATTTTTACTGTCATTCACATGTACAACTTTAATACGGTCTACGCCTATGATTTTATCAAATTCATTCAATACACCATCGAAGTCTTCTTTGACATTATAACCAGCATCATGTGTATGGCATGTGTCAAAACAAATTGATAAACGATCATTATGTGTCACGCCATCAATTATTTGAGCGATTTCCTCGAATGAGCGACCTACTTCTGAGCCTTTACCGGCCATTGTCTCAAGTGCAATTCGCACATCATTATCGTGTGTTAAGACTTCATTAAGACCTTCGATAATCTTTTTAATACCTACGTCTGCACCAGCGCCTACATGAGAGCCAGGATGTAGTACAATATCTTTTGCACCAATCGCTTGCGTACGTTCAATTTCATTCTGTAAAAAATCTACACCTAAGTTGAATACTTCAGGTTTCGTCGTATTAGCGATGTTAATAATATAGGGTGCATGAACAATAATATTAGATAAACCATATTCTTTCATGGCCTCATGTCCTTTTTCTATATTTAAATCTTCGATGCTTTTTCTTCTCGTATTCTGAGGAGCTCCAGTATATATCATAAATGTAGATTCACCGAATTTATGGGCTTCTTCCGCAGAGCCTTGTAACATCTTTTTACCACTCATTGAAACATGAGAACCTAATAACATGTCATTCACCTATCCTTTATTATTTTTACGTTTTTGTCTATTTTGTCTTTTACTATAAAGTTTTCTCTCTTGACGTTTCATTTTTTCTACTTCTTGCTTAAACTTTTTCTTATAACCTGGTTTAACTTTTCTTTTCGATTTACTTCGAACTTTATGTTTAACTTCGTTTGTTAGATGGTCATCTTTGCGTTGTCTTGTTCGTCTTGTATCATGTGCTTTAATCGGTTTTAGTTCGCCATTTTTAATGTCTACATTTTCAAAATGATAGCCTTTATCTTCGATTAATGAAATATTATGCTCTTCATCAGGACTATAAAGCGTAATTGCTACTCCTTTATAATTACCCCGTCCTGTTCGTCCTACACGATGTGTAAAGAAATCAATATCATTTGGTACATCAAAGTTAATTACGTGACTCACGCCTTCGATATCGATACCTCTTGAAGCAAGATCACTTGCAATCACGTATTGGAAGTCTAAGTTTCTAATACGCTTCATTTGTTGTTTACGTTCTCTAGGTGTTAAGCCCCCGTGAATCATACCAACTTTAATACCTTCATTATTTAAAGAATTTGCAAGTTCGTTTGCATTTTCTCTACTATTACAGAAAATGATACATAAATACGGATTTAACATATCGATAAGACTTAACGTTTTATCGATTTTGGCAGTACCTTTTGTAGGTATAAGATAAAATTCAATGTTTTTCTTATTTTGAGACTTACTATCAACCTCAACGAATTCAGGTTGACTTAAATATTTATTTAAAAATGGTTGCAATGATTTAGGAATAGTTGCACTAAATACTGCAATGTGAGCCTCGTCATCTAATCTTGCTGCGATATAATCTACATCTTCAATTAAACCTAAATCAATCATTAAGTCAGCTTCGTCCACAATTAAATTGCTGGCAAGGTGCGCATGAAGATATCCGCCTTGTGCAAGATCATTAATACGTGTAGGTGTACCAATAATTAATTGGGGTTGTCTATTACAACGTTGTTTATCTTTTTCGATATCAGTACCGCCGATAAACAATTTAACACTTACATCTTGTTTGAATTGACTCAGATGACTAGCCGCTTGAAATAATTGTTGAGCGAGTTCTCGTGTTGGTGCAACGACAATGGCTTGTGGTTCTTGAACATCTACATCAATCTTTTGCATTAAAGGTAATAAGAAAGAATGTGACTTTCCTGTACCTGTTTGTGATTGACCAATCAAGTTAGTACCTTTCAATATTCTAGGGATTATTCTATTTTGTATTTCTGTAGGTTTTTCAAAATTAAGGTCTTGAACCGCTTTAATTAAACTTTCGTCTAAATTAAAATGCTCAAATGGATGTTTTGCCATGATATGGCCTCCTTTAAAGTCTAATAAGCAATATATTATTTATAAGTGAATGGATCGGTGTTAATATCTGAGGCTTCGATAGGTAACTCATCTTTATACTCAAATAGCCAGTCTTCTAGCAACGATTTTAAGCCTTGCTTCATTACAAATTCGCTATAGTGGTTAATATCTAATAAATTAACACCTTGTATTTTAGCATCTAATGCGTCGTGATGTTTAATATCTCCAGTTACAAATACATCAGCACCCAATTTTTGCGCTTCATATTCAAAACCAATTCCTGAACCGCCTATCATGGCAACTTTGTTAATGACTGCATCAGGATGACCCGTATATCTTAAACTATTAATATTTAATTGCTCTTTAGTGTAACTAGAAAACTCATCTAAAGTCATCGTATGTGGAAGTTCACCTATGATACCTAAACCATAATCGCTTCGTTTCTGCAGTTTAATAAAATCATATACGGGCGTTTCATAAGGATGATAATTTATAATTGCCTGTTCGGTGATTTGTTTTTCATTTTCAGAAATCATAAATTCGAGTTTAATCTCATCTACATATTCTATACTATCGAGTTGACCGAGATAAGGATTGGCTTCTCCAACAGGTTTAAATTGTCCCTTTCCTGCGCTTTCAAAGAAACAGTATTCATAGTTTCCTTCTTTAGCTAAGCCGAGTTGATTGAGTTGGTCTTTAAAGTTTTCGACATTTTCTTTAGGGATAAAAGTTTGAACCTTATAATACGTCGTATTTTGTTGGTTAATTAGTTTAATATTATTTAAACCAAGCGTGTCTGCTAGCATCTTATTTACGCCATTTGGATTTACATCTAAATTTGTATGCATTGCGATAAGGTTAATATCGTTTTGAATTAGTTTGCGTATAATCTTGCCGTAACCAGTTTGAACGATATTTTTAATCCCTTTGAAGATAAGTGGATGATGTGCAATGATGGTATTTATATTTTTGTCTATCGCTTGATTGACGACGTCTTCAGTACAATCTAAGGCGGTTAATATACCATTGACTTGTTGGTTTTCATCGCCGATTAGTAATCCGACATTATCCCATGATTCCGCTGTGGAAAATGGTACATGTGTATCTAAAATAGATATGAGTTTACTCAATTTCATTATCTAACACCTCTTGTATGAGATTAATTTCACTTTCAATTTCTTTAAGTCTCTCATGATGTGTTGATGAATTCAATTGTGACTTAATATGATAGAGTGCTTCGAGTTCTCTATTCCACTTTTTATAGAAATAATCATTCTTTTCCTTTAATAAATATGGGCCGAATTTTGATTCTTTTATAGAGAGTGGTTTCAAAGATTGATTAAATTCTGCTACTACAATTTCATAAATATGCCCTTTTTCCTCAAGAATGACCTCATCTATAATTTCATAATTCAGTGACGTTAAGACATTTCTCAAGACTTGTGTTTGAATATTACTTTGTAAGATAAGCCTTGGATGATATGTTAATTTTTCTTGCCCTTCTTTTAAAATTGAAGCAATAAGAGGTCCACCCATGCCGCAAATCGTTATATTATCAATGTTATCAGCATGATTGATAACGGCTAAACCGTCACCTAAGCGGACGTCGATTGATTCATTTAAGTCATTTTCAGCGACATTATTCACCGCAGCCTTATACGGTCCTTTAATGACCTCACCAGCAATTGCACTTGTACATATCTTGTTTTGTATTGCATAGATAGGTAAATAAGCGTGATCTGAACCAATATCAGCTAGTGTTCCTTGCTTTAAAAATGAGCACACACGCAATAATCGTTGATTTAAATTAATCATGTTTAAACTCCTCATATGTATTAAAAAAGAGTGGGATTGAATTCAGTATACTGAAAATTGAATTCATTATCCCACCCTTTCAAGTGTGATGATTCGATTGGGCGAGGTAGAAAACGATGTTTATTCATTCATAGACACTTGCCCAACTTTATTATTTTAATCCATGAAATCTTTAAGTCTCTTACTACGACTAGGATGTCTTAGTTTTCTTAAAGCTTTAGCTTCAATTTGACGAATACGTTCACGTGTAACACCAAATACCTTACCAACCTCTTCAAGTGTTCTTGTACGTCCATCGTCTAAGCCAAATCTTAAACGCAACACGTTTTCTTCTCTATCAGTTAACGTATCAAGCACATCTTCAAGTTGTTCTTTTAATAATTCATATGCGGCATGGTCTGAAGGACTTTGTGCTTCTTGGTCTTCAATGAAATCTCCTAAGTGGCTGTCATCTTCTTCGCCAATAGGTGTTTCAAGAGAAACTGGTTCTTGCGCAATTTTTAAGATTTCACGTACTTTTTCAGGTGGTAAATCCATTTCTTCACCAATTTCTTCTGGTGCAGGGTCACGACCTAAATCTTGTAATAATTGACGTTGAACACGTATTAATTTATTAATCGTTTCAACCATATGGACAGGAATACGGATTGTACGTGCTTGGTCAGCAATCGCTCTTGTAATTGCCTGTCTAATCCACCAAGTTGCATATGTTGAAAATTTAAACCCTTTACTAAAGTCGAATTTTTCAACAGCTTTAATTAAGCCCATGTTACCCTCTTGGATTAAATCTAGGAATAACATACCTCTACCTACATATCTTTTAGCAATACTAACAACTAGACGTAGGTTGGCTTCAGCTAATCGTGATTTTGCGATTTCATCACCTTGTTCAATTTTCTTAGCTAATTCAATTTCTTCTTGAGCACTTAACAGATTGACTCTACCAATCTCTTTAAGGTACATACGGACTGGGTCATTAATTTTGACACCAGGAGGGGCACTTAAATCATTGGGGTTTAATTTTTCATCTGTATCGGAGCTATCTTTTTCATTAACAAGAGTAATATCATTATCATTAAGTTGATCGAAGAAATCATCCATTTGATCAGAATCCATTTCGAAATTCTGTAGTTTTTCAGCAATTTCTTCATGGCTTAAATGACCTTCTTTTTTACCCTTATCAATTAATTGTTTTTTAACATCTTCTAATGTTAAAGTCGGATCAATTGTTTGTTTTTTAATTTTCACTTGGTTATCAGACATGAAAAGGCCTCCCGATTTTAATAAATACTGATAATCTTTCAATAACTATATATTATATCAATTAAATATGATTTGTATATTGTAAATATTGAATTAATCACTTTCAATTAAGCCATTTTAATATTTTATATAGGCACTTCATCAAGATTTTAATTAAAAATCAATCATACATTTAAAAATTGTGACATAGTTTTACTACCCACTCAACCTTATTAGTAACCATTGTTTAGAATGTGTGAATGTTTTCATTATTGTATCGCTTTTATATTATTACGCTTTTCAATTTCACTATATTTACATTCTACTTTTATTCTTATTTACGATAAGTTGTAAATAGTATTTTTGCAATTCTACATCACCTATACGAGATGCTTCTCTTAATTTATGATTCAATGCTTCAATTGACTCTTCGCCACTATTGCTATTAATAATGTGAATGTAGTCCTCTATTTCATTTTCATAAGGTTCATCATTAAGATTATATTGTTCTAGTTCAATGAAAGCCTCTCTTAAATCATTAGATTCAATATATTGCATTACGTCACTTATACTATAATAATCTTGTTCTGAAAAATAGTCATGCAAAATATTAAATATACTCTTAAAATATTTATTTGTAAAGTCATCACTACTAATCTTTTGATAGTAATTTAAGAATGTATCTTTATCTTTCATAAAATGTTTAAGCAGTGCCCTTTCTGCTTTCTCATGCTTCGATAAACGATTAAATAATTGAGTATGTGCCTGTGATGAAGGACCATAAGTACCGTAATCCGCTGGTGGTGCTTGTGGCGTTGCATTTACGCCTACTTCATGTTGAATGGTTTCTGGATTTATTTTGAAAATGTCAGCCACATCGTGTATGAGTTTATTTCGAAGTATTGTTGATTGGACAAGTGAAATGTCATTCGTCGTTTCTTTAAAATATCTTTCGTAAGCTAAGTCATTATTATTGATTTCATCTTGATGTGTTTGAACTTTAAATAAAACGAATGATTTTTTATCTTTTTGAACAAAATTTAAAAATGTGTCATTACCATATTTTCCAATATATTCATCTGGATCCATTCCAGAAGGTAATTGAACGACATACACATTTAAACCTTGTTGTAAAAGCGTTTGTCCAGTTTTCAAAGTAGCCTCTTTACCGGCGAAATCTCCATCAAACATTAATGTGATATTATGTGTTAATTTCTTAAGAAATGTAACATGTTCTTGAGACAATTGTGTCCCCATGCTTGCTACAACTTGTTTTAAACCGGCATAATCTGACTTAATAACATCCATAAATCCTTCGAGTAGAATAATTTCATCATTTTTTCGTATTGATTTACGGGCTTTATCTAAATTATATAAGAGTCTTCGTTTTTGAAAGATAGGCGTTTCTGGACTATTTAAATATTTAGGTTCTTGTCCAGTATATGTTCTTCCTGAATAACCAACAATTCGTCCTTGGGCATTTTTTAAAGGGAACATGATTCTATTTCTGAATCTATCATAATAACTGAAATTCTCTTCGTTACGAGATAACAAACCAGCTTCATAAGCAAGTTCTATATCATAACCCTTTTTCTCTAGAAAGTCATGACAAAAGTGTGAGTTATCTGGAGCGAACCCAATCTCTCTTTCTTTAATTAATTCATCAGTAAACCCACGTTCTCTTAAATAATTTAATGCTTCTTCGCCTTCTACAGTCTTCATTAGAGCATAATGGTAATATTCTTGAATAAGCTCATGCATCTCAATCATTTTCAGATCATCTGAGGCCATTTGAGATTCTTGATTCTGTTGTGTGTTGCCAATATCAACTTGTATATTGACACGTTCACCCAACTCTTTAACTGCTTCTACAAATGGTATATCTTTAATTTCTTGCGTAAATTGGAAAACATTGCCACCCTTTTTACAACCGAAGCAATGACATATTTGTTTATCCTCAGAAACTGTGAAAGAAGGTGTCTTTTCATCATGAAAAGGACACAAACCAATGTAATTGCGCCCTCTTTTTTCAAGTTTTACATATTCACTTACTAAATCTAAAATGTCTGTCTTATCTTTAATTTCATTAATGACCGATTGATCTATACGCAAAGGGAATCACCTATTAAGTATTAGTCATATCATTATATCTTTTTTACTAGGAAAATGAAATCATTTCGATTTACTTTCTTCAATTAAATATATAATATCATTTGCTGTTTCTTCAATAGCTTTATCTGTGACATCAATCACAGGGCAACCTACTTTAGAAACGAGCTCATCAAAGTAATCTAATTCTTCTTGAATACGTGCTTCTGTCGCATATCTAGCAGTATCTCCTAAACCTAGTTGTTTTAATCTTTCTTTACGGATACGATTAAGCTTTTCTTCACTAATTTTTAAAGCAATACATTTAGATGTATCTATTTCAAATAACGCATCTGGAGGTGTGACTTCAGGAACAATTGGAATGTTCATCACTTTATAACTTTTATGTGCCAAATATTGAGATAGCGGTGTTTTAGAAGTTCTTGAAATACCTAACAGTACAATATCTGCCTTAGGTAAACCTTTAGGATCTTTACCGTCATCATATTTAACTGCAAACTCAATTGCGTCAATCTTCTTAAAGTAAGCGTCATCTAGTCGATGTACGATACCTGGTTCGTAATAAGGCGTTTCATCAATTGACTCTGATAATAAATCCATTAATGGTCCCATGATATCAACTGATTTCAAAGAAAATTCTTCTACTTTGGCAAGCATATATTTCTTTATTTCTGGTTTAACTAATGTGTAAACAATGATAGCGCCTGTATCACGCGCAACTTGAATCACCTCATCAACATTCTCAAAAGATTCAATGTAAGGATAGCGAAGGAATTCATGTTTACATTGTTTAGGATTAAACTGGGAAACACCTGCTCTAGCAACTAATTCTGCTGTTTCTCCTATCGAATCTGAGGCTACAATTATCTTTATATTATCCATGTATTTACCACCTATTCTTTAAATAATGATACGAATAATTTAGTTATCGTTGTTTTAGAAATTCGACCAGTGACTTCATATTTGTCATTGTCTTTTTTTCTAACAATGGGGAGTGCGTCAATTTCTTTTTCAATCATTTGATTGGCAGCATAAATGACGAGCTCGCTTTCTTCAAGAAATGTAATATGAGGCATTCGAGTCATATTTACGCTTATCGGCATTGTATGTATATCTTCGCCAATCATTGATGCCCTGAGTAAATCCTTTCTTGAACAAACGCCAATGAAATCATTGTCTTTATTTGTGATAAATAATGTACCTGCATCTTCTAAAAAGATTGTACAAATTGCATCATAAACAGACATTTCCTCTTTTAAAATTACAGGTTGAGACATATAATCTTTAACCACGTATTGTCTTAGTTGTTCATTAATAATTTTATTTTTAGATTTGCCCGAATAGTAATAACCGACTCTAGGTCTTGCTTCAATAAAACCTGACATTGTCAGTATTGCTAAGTCAGGACGTAAAGTAGCGCGAGTGAGATTGAGCTTTTCAGCAATCTGTTCACCCGTGATAGGTCCTTTGGTTTTGACGATATCAATAATTTGTTCCTGTCTTTTACTAAGTTCTATAGGTCCTCACCCCTCTTGAATACTTCTTATTATAACTTTTATTATAAATTGCTACAAATACATAGAAATACTTGCTATTAAAAAATCTTTCAATTAGAATAATGTTGAAGCGAGTTAAGGATGGTGTGAGCTTAACATTGATAAATTGGCGCATGACTAAATGAATGAAATAAAAGCGAGTGTCTACACTAATTTGGGTGGAACCGCGGGTTAAATGTAAGTAAACATTTGTATATCATGTACAAATGACTAAAAATACTTTTAAACTCGTCCCAAGATAATATGACATATTTGATATGTATATTGTCTTGGGGCGTTTTTATGTGTAAGGAGAGTTTTTATGGTAAAAGATATGGAAACAATTGTTCAACTAGCGAAACATAGAGGTTTTGTCTTCCCAGGAAGTGACATCTATGGTGGTTTATCAAATACTTGGGATTACGGTCCTCTAGGTGTGGAACTTAAAAATAATATTAAAAAAGCATGGTGGCAAAAATTTATTACTCAATCACCTTATAATGTGGGTATTGACGCTGCTATCTTAATGAATCCTAAAACTTGGGAGGCATCAGGTCACTTAGGTAACTTTAATGATCCGATGATTGATAATAAAGACAGTAAAATTCGTTATCGTGCAGATAAATTAATTGAAGATTACATGCAAAAAGAAAAAGGCGACGAAAATTTCATTGCTGATGGATTAAGTTTTGATGAAATGAAGAAAATCATTGATGATGAAGGAATTGTTTGTCCAGTAAGTGGTACAGCGAATTGGACTGATATTCGTCAATTCAACTTAATGTTCAAAACATTCCAAGGTGTTACTGAAGATTCTACAAATGAATTATTCTTACGTCCTGAGACAGCACAGGGTATCTTCGTTAACTATAAAAATGTTCAACGTTCAATGCGTAAGAAATTGCCTTTTGGTATTGGCCAAATTGGTAAATCATTCCGTAATGAGATTACACCTGGTAACTTCATTTTCAGAACAAGAGAATTCGAACAAATGGAACTTGAATTCTTCTGTAAACCTGGTGAAGAAATTGAATGGCAAAACTTCTGGAAAACATTTGCAAGTCAATGGTTAAAAGATTTAAATATTAATGAAGAAAATATGCGTTTAAGAGACCATGATGAAGATGAATTATCTCACTACTCTAATGCGACAACTGATATTGAATACAGATTCCCATTTGGTTGGGGAGAACTATGGGGTATCGCAAGTCGTACGGACTTCGACTTACAAAAACATAGTGAACATTCAGGCGAAGACTTCAAATATCATGATCCAGAAACAAACGAGAAATATGTTCCATATTGTATCGAGCCTTCATTAGGTGCGGATCGTGTAACATTAGCTTTCTTATGTGATGCATATGAAGAAGAAGGTGTTGAAGGAAGTAAAGATGCACGTACGGTTATGCACTTCCACCCTGCTTTAGCACCATATAAAGCTGCAGTATTACCTTTAAGTAAGAAATTATCAAGTGAAGCAATTAAAATATTCGAACAATTGAGCCAAAACTTCTCTATTGATTTCGATGAATCACAATCAATTGGTAAACGTTATCGTCGTCAAGATGAAATTGGTACGCCATATTGTATTACATTTGATTTCGATTCACTAGAAGATAATCAAGTCACTGTACGTGATAGAGATTCAATGGAACAAGTACGTATGCCAATTTCAGAATTAGAAACATTCTTAGCTGAAAAAATTAAATTTTAGAATTAAATAATATTTCAAAGATAAATCATTCTTTGTATTTACTCTCTTATCGAGCACATCTTTTGTGTTGCAGATAAGAGAGTTTTTTAAGCATGAAAAATCCACACTGTGCCGCTTTTCTAAATAAAACGGTTTAGTGTGGATTGTTTTCTAGTCTTTTAAGTTGGTTAATTAACTTCTGGCTTTTAAAAAACATGCCGGCATATTCTCTGTAAAGCATAATAATGAGTTCTGACATTTCGTCTAAAATTTCTTGATGAATACTCAGAGAATTCATCTTATTGATAGGTAATTTTTGCAGTATATCTAATAGATAAAGCGAGCGATTTGTTAATTTCAAGGCGTGTGGGTCTTGATATGCTACTTCTTGAGAAATAGCTCCATCAAATTTGAAACTATAGCCCATTAATTTGGATTGGTCATCATTACCTGTTATGACGCAACGATTAAAAGAGGCAGTAAAACCAAATTTTGCCATACATTTCAATAGAACTACGATAGACATCAACTGAGCTGACGTGCCTTCGCTTATTTTCGTAAGTACAAAATGAAGAAGCTCGTAATTATATTTAGATACCTCATTTTCTTCCATTGATCTTTCAATTGTTTCTGCACATAAAGAAGCATAACTACTTTCATACAAATCTAATTGTAATTCATAGTGCTGGTTAATGACATCGACAGAATTTAAAGTTCCCATACCACGCCATTTATTATAAATAAATAAGCCATACACAAACATTTGTGTATGAGCTTGTAAACCAGATTTAACTTTTTTCGCACGTCGAGCCATTAAAGGTATTTTCGCACCATACTCATTTAAAATTGTAATGATTTTATCAGACTCACCATAATCAACCGATTTAATAATGATGCCCTTTTGTTTCATTAACATGATACATTCACCGACTCTCTAATGATCAATCTTGATCTTCAATATAACCAATCTGGCGGATAAAGTTTACTTTATTTCTCCAATCACGTTGCACTTTAACCCATAATTCTAAATAAACTTTAGAACCAAGTAACATTTCTATATCGTGTCGTGCACGTTTTCCAACTTCTTTAAGTTTTTTACCGCCTTTACCAATGACAATACCTTTTTGAGAATCACGCTCAACATATATTGTCGCTTCGATTCTGACTCTGTCTTCGTCTTCTTTTATCATTCGATCAACATTAACGCCAATTGCGTGCGGAATCTCTTCGCTTGTTAAATGTAAAATCTTTTCACGAATAATTTCACTCACTACAAACTGTTCTGGATGATCAGAAATTTGGTCATCTGGATAATATTTTGGTCCTTCAGGTAGATACGATTTTAGCACATCGATAAAGTGATCAACATTTAACCCTTCAAGTGCTGAAATTGGAATAATATCTGTAAAGTCCATGTATTCTTTGTATTGTTCAATCTTTGGCATTAAAGCATCTGGATGCACAAGGTCTATTTTATTTAATACTAAAAAGATGGGTGTTTTAACATTCTTTAACATTTCCATGATATATTCATCACCACGGCCAATATCTTCATTTACATTGACCATGAACATAATGGCATCAATTTCGGAAAGTGTATTTTTAGCCACTCTCATCATATAGTCACCAAGTTTATGTTTTGGTTTGTGAATACCAGGTGTGTCTATAAAGATAATTTGAGCATCATCTCTTGTCATCACACCCTGAATTTTATTGCGCGTAGTTTGAGCTTTATCAGACATGATTGCAATTTTATGTCCTATCACTCTATTTACAAAGGTAGATTTACCAACATTAGGTCTACCAATGATTGAAACAAATCCTGATTTATGTTCTTCTGTCATTAATTTAAATCCTTTCTTGAAAATCCTAATGGTAATAGTTCGCTTACAGTCGATTCTATCATTTCGCCTTTGTGATTAGTCATATATACTGGCATATCGTCATCGCAAAGTTCTTTCAATACTTGTCTACAAGCACCACAAGGAGAGGATGGTTGATCTGCGTCAACCGTCACTGTAATAGATTCGAAATCTCCAGGTCTATAACCTTCTGAAATAGCTGCGACTAAGCTAGAACGTTCTGCACAAATGCCTAAGGAGTATGCCGCATTCTCGACATTTGCACCGTGAAACGTGCGTCCATCTTTGGTTCTTAAATAAGCCCCAACTTTAAAATGACTATAAGGCGCATATGCATTATTTTGTGCCTCCCTAACTTCTTTAAAATAATGCGATTGATAGCTCATTTATTTTCCCCCTAAAATAAACTTAAAATATGTGGTACGAAAACGATTAATCCAATACACATGGCTAAAACGGATACAATTACTACACTAAACGCTGCGATATCTTTGGCATGTTTAGCATATTCATGATATTCAGTAGTAACTAAATCGACCACAAACTCGATTGAAGTGTTAATGGCTTCTAAACTCAATACTAAAGCAATAGCAAGTAATACAAACATCCACTCTGAACGATTAATATGAAATATAAATCCCATTATGATAGCAATAATTCCAGCTAATATATGGAGTAAGAAATTTTGGTCTTTTTTTAAAATGGCTGTAAAACCATCGTAAGCATATTTGAAACGTCTCATTACTAGTCTCTAGTCAATCCGTAAGAATTTAGAATTGCATCTTGTCGACCAAACATTTCTTTTTCGTCATCTTCTGTCATATGATCATACCCTAATAAATGTAAGAATCCATGTAACGCTAAAAATCCTAATTCACGTTCAAAAGAATGGCCATAACTTTCTGCTTGTTCTTGCGCAACATCAGTGCAAATAATTATGTCTCCAAGTACGCGTGGAATTTCTAAGTCATTCATATCTATATCAGGTTCATCTTCTTCTAAAGCAAATGAAATGACATCAGTCACTTTATCTTTATCTCTATAGACTTTATTGATGTTTTGAATTTCATCTTTATCTACGAAGGTAACTGATAGTTCTGCGTCACTTTCTATATTTTCCTGTTTTTTAGCAAAGGTTAATAAAGAATCAATTTGTTCATACCATTCATCTTTGACTAAATCAGTGTGGTCGCTAAAATCTATAGTAAACATTTAATCAACTCCTTCGTAACGATCAATAATTTTACTTACTAGCGGATGTCTCACTACGTCACTTTGGTCTAATTTCATAATACTTATACCATTGACACCGTACAGTTTTTTAATTGCTTCTTTCAAGCCACTCTTCACGCCTTTAGGTAAGTCAATTTGAGTTTGATCCCCAGTAACAACCATTTTAGAACCGAAACCTAAACGTGTTAAGAACATTTTCATTTGAGCGTGCGTTGTATTTTGTGCTTCATCTAAGATGACAAACGCATCATCAAGCGTTCTTCCTCTCATGTAAGCAAGTGGCGCAATTTCAATAATTCCTCTTTCTATAAATCTTTCTGTTTGTTCTCTTCCTAATACAGTATTTAATCCATCATAAAGCGGACGTAAATAAGGATCTACTTTTTCTTTTAAATCACCTGGTAGGAAACCAAGAGATTCTCCAGCTTCAACTGCTGGTCTTGTTAGAACGATACGTTTAACGGTACCTTTACGTAATTGCTTGGCAGCGTAAACAACTGCTAAAAATGTCTTACCGGTACCTGCTGGTCCTATACCAAATACTAAGTCATTTCTTTTCATAGCATTGATATACATTCGTTGACCCATTGTTTTGGCACGAATCGTTTTACCGAATGCATCTTTTGTAATTTCTTCATCGTATAAATCTAAAAGGTGCTGAATCGTGTTATTATCTGCCATTTTAATAGCAGCTTCTACATCTTTAAGTGTAATTGTATTTCCCAATTCTATAACTTTTAATAAATTGGTAAGAACTAATTCTGCTTTTTCTACATGCTCTAACTTTTCACCTTTAACGGCAATTTCTTGTCCTCTAGCATGTATGACGACATCAAAGTTGTCTTCAATAGTTTTAAGATGCTCATCATTATTCCCCATTAAAGCTTGTGATTGATTAATGTCGTCAATTTGAATTATTCCTGGCATAAACGCGCTCCTTTTCAAGTTACGATAGTTAATATTATTGATTACGTAATATATTTAAATGTGTTGAATTCCATATTCATTATATCACGCTTGTTCTACTAATTAATGTGATTATGCTTTAAATCAAAGTTGAAATTTATAACGTTTGATATAACATCTATCTCATTAAAAATTTTACTAAACTCCTACAATTTAGACAAACTAAAAAGAGAGTAAAACTGTACTCATTTGGAAAAATTGAATACAAATCTTACTCTCGTAGTTTTAACTTATAATTAAATAATGATGTTATTAAATTAAATGCGTCATTTAAAGTTGTTTCGGTTTACTTAGAATTTCTGACCATATTAAACCGTTGATGACCTCATCGTTGTCAAATTTGAAAGCTGAATGAGACATACTTCGTTCAACATTTTGAGAATTCAGTAGCTGTTTTAAGCGATAACGTTTTGTTCTTTCTGATAAATATTTATCTTTAATAATATCTCTCGCTTTTTTCTCAATCATTTCTAGTTGCTTTTCTTTTTCTCTATCAATCTCACTACGAACGTTTTTTAAATCCTCAGTTAAACTAGCTTCAAGTTCTTTTCTTAGTTTTTCAGCACTTTCGTCTCTTGATGTTGTGGCAACAGGTTGAGGACTGTTGTTCTCATTGTTATATGGTGTGGGATCTGGTTTAGGATGTGTATGAGTTTGTGACGACGTGGTTGTTTCTTTATATGGTCTATCTTCTTCCTCATCTAAATCTTTATTTATAGGAGGAAGTGTTTCTTCAAAGTCTTTACGCTGTTTCTTTTCAGTTTCACCATTTAATTCATCATTAAGTTCTTTAAAAGTTTTCTCAAATTCTTCAAAGAAACCACCCTTTTTAGGTTGTTGTTCGCCTTGTGATTTTTGAGGTGGTCTCTGATTTTGTCTGTCTTCGTGACTCTTATCACGAATCGCACTAATGGCTGTAACAATTATTGATATTATAAATATTATAATACCGATACTCATCTAATCACCTCATTATATTATTGTTCTGGTGATTCATCATCATTTTGATCAGTACGTTTGTTAATCGCATTTCTCATGCCAGTATCTGCTTCGATATTCTTCAGATTATAATAATCTTTAACTCCGATATTACCTGATCTTAATGCTTCAGCCATAGCTAATGGTACTTCTGATTCTGCTTCAACAACTTTAGCTCTCATTTCTTGTACTCTAGCTTTCATTTCTTGTTCAGATGCTACAGCCATAGCACGACGTTCTTCGGCTTTAGCCTGTGCGATATTCTTATCTGCAAGTGCTTGTTCAGTTTGTAAATCAGCACCAATATTTTTACTAATATCAACATCTGCAATATCGATAGATAATATTTCAAATGCAGTTCCAGAGTCTAACCCTTTACTTAATACAGTTTTAGAGATGTTGTCCGGATTTTCAAGAACTTCAGTATGATGTTCACTTGAACCAATAGTAGAAACGATACCTTCACCAACACGGGCGATAATTGTTTCTTCACCAGCACCACCGACTAATCTAGCAATGTTAGCACGTACCGTGATACGGGCTTTAGCTTTAACTTCGATACCATTCATTGCCACACCTGCGATAAATGGTGTTTCAATCACTTTAGGATTAACAGACATTTGAACAGCTTCAAGCACGTCACGACCTGCTAAATCGATAGCGGCACCACGTTCAAATGGTAAATCTATATCTGCTCGTTGTGCTGCAATATTTGCATCTACTACTCTATCAACGTTACCACCAGCTAAATAATGTGATTCTAATTGATTTGTAGTTAACTTTAAGCCTGCTTTATGTGCTTTAATTAAAGGCGCTATGACCTTTCTTGGTGATACTCTTCTTAGTCGCATACCTACAAGTGTGCCAATACCAACATGAACACCAGCTGCTAATGCAGAAATCCATAATCCTACTGGTACAAATGAAAATAGGATTAATAATGCAACTACGATAATTACAGCAATGATTATAAAACCAATACCAAACATTGAATCGCTCCTTAATATTATTCTATTTCTCTAACAACTACACGTGTACCTTCTACCTCAAGAATTTTTACTTGTCTATTACGTAAAATAAACGTGCCATCTGATACAGCATCTATTCTTTCATCGTCACAAGTGATAATTCCTGCAGGTCTAAGATCGGTAACTGTTCGAGCGGTTTTACCCACGAGATGAGAGCGGTCTTCATGTGAACGATAACCAGCCTCAGAATTTGTTGAATCTTTTAAGATTACTTTATCTAGAAATGGAATTTTTCTTTTGAAGATTTTCACTAATAACACCCACTCTATAATTGATAATATTAATGCAACCACAACATTACCAAGCATGAGTATAATATTATCACCTAGCATAATAATACTTAATGTAATAAGTGTCATACCAATAATGCCAATGACTGCACCAATAATAAACAGCTCTATAATAACTAGTATTACGCCTATTGTAAATAAGAGTACAGATAATACGTTGACATCCCCATTAATAAGGAATCCTAAAAATAGTAATAATAATGCTAATGAAGCAATGATTCCTATGATATTAATACGTTTTGAATATAATTGGTATAGAAAACCTAGGAAGATAATACATGTAAGTATTAGCGAAACGAAAGGTTGAGTTATCAAATGCGCAATATGATCAACCCAATTATTTCCACTAGTAAGTTTCGTTAAAAGCAACGTATGTATTAGATTGGAGTAATTCACTATTTCACCTCACCCTCATTATGATTATACATGAAAACGCCCACATTATATAGCATTTCACTAATATATAAATTGGTAAATTGTAGAAAAGTAATTTAATTTGAAGTAGTTTAATAATATTTGATTAATTTTCTGAAAAATAAAAAGTATAAGAATTGGGAGCTGTCTATTGAAGAGTTTTATAAAAAGTAACATCGAAATAGGAAAAAAGTTTATAAAAAAACCCTAGTTATAAAAACTAGGGCGATATTTATAATTAACATTCGTGTTGAGGGAGTCAACAGAGCTATTAATTATTTGAATTTACGTTTACGTGCAGCTTCTGATTTCTTTTTACGTTTAACGCTTGGTTTTTCGTAAAATTCACGTTTACGTACTTCTTGAATTGTTCCACTTTTTGATACTGAACGTTTAAATCTACGTAAAGCATCTTCTAGTGATTCGTTTTTACGTACTACTGTTTTAGACATCTGTATTTCCCTCCCTCCAAATATCAACGGAACTTTATAGTCGATGCACAGTAAAAACTATGCAACTATTAGTATAATATAACTCAAATTGGTGGTCAATTAGTAAAATTTACATTTTTTAAATATTTAGACAAGTACTTCTTCTTCTGATTTATTCGTTGCATGTTCAACCACGCGGATAGCTTTACCGTCATTTAGTGGATAATCTGCTTTAAGTATTTTTACTTTAACAATTTGTCCAATTAATGATTCGTCACCTTCAAATTGAACTTTCATATAATTATCTGCATATCCAACTAATGTGTTAGGTTTTTCCCCTTGTTCTTCTGGTATCACTTCAAGAACCTCATTTTCAAATTTAGAGGCATACTCTTTAGCAAGTTGATTGCTAAGTGTAATTAATTTATGCACGCGTTCATTTTTAATTCCTTCATCAATTTGGTCATCCATTCGAGCTGCGGGCGTACCAATTCTCGGAGAATAAGGGAATACGTGTAATTCAGAAAATTGATGTTTGACGATGAAGTCGTAAGTTTCTTGGAATTCTTCTTCAGTCTCACCAGGGAAACCTACAATTACATCACTAGTAACAGCTAAATCTGGTAAAGCCTTGTGTAATTCAGTTAATCTTTCTGAAAAGTGTTCCATCGTATATTTACGTCTCATACGTTTTAATACACTGTCAGAACCTGATTGTAACGGTACGTGTAAATGTCTTACTACTTTATTTGAATTTCCAATGACTTCTATCACTTCATCAGTTAATTGACTTGCTTCAATAGATGAAATACGAATTCGTTCTAGGCCATCAATTTCGTCTAAATCTCTTAATAATTGAGCGAGATTATAGTTTTTTAAATCTTGACCATATCCGCCAGTGTGAATACCTGTTAAGACAATTTCTTTGTAGCCTGAGTTCACAAGTTGTGAAGCTTGTTCGACAACCTTTTCAGGATCTCTTGAGCGCATTAAACCACGAGCCCATGGAATAATACAGAACGTACAGAAATTATTGCATCCTTCTTGAATCTTTAATGAAGCTCTAGTTCTATCTGTAAAATAAGGAACTTCAAGTTCTTCGTATGTACGGTTCTTCATAATATTACCTACACCATTGATAGGTTGTCTTTCTTGTTGAAATTGATCTATATAATCAAGTAATTTATGACGGTCTTGTGTTCCTACAACGACATCAACGCCAGGAATTTCCATAATTTCAGCTGAAGAAGTTTGTGCGTAACAACCTGTCACACAGACAACAGCTTCTGGATTTTGTCTAATTGCACGACGAATAATTTGTCTACTTTTCTTATCACCAGTATTGGTTACTGTACAAGTATTGATTACAAATACATCCGCATTTGTTTCAAAATCTACTCTATCATAATCTGCTTCTTTAAATAATTGCCAAATTGCTTCAGTTTCATAGTGGTTTACTTTACAACCTAATGTATGAAATGCAACTGTTGACATAGTCTTCACCCCAATAATTCTTTTTCAAAACTAACTGCACTTAAAGCATATAGAGGCGCAGTTTCTGCCCGTAAAATGCGTGGGCCTAAACCAACAAGTGTACTATGCTCTTGGAATAACGACACTTCTTTATCTGATAGTCCACCTTCAGGCCCAAATATCATTAAAACACGATCTTGTGATTCAAATTGTTTTAAAATATGTTTAAAATGACTTAAATCTCCATGCTTCGCTTGTTCTTCGTATGCAATTAGAACGTAGTCATAATGATTTATCATATCATAAATTGCTTTTAAATTCGACTTAAAATAGATATTGGGAATAGTTAATCTATAACTTTGTTCGGCTGCTTCTTTAATAATCTTTTGCCATCTATCTATTTTTTTAGCTACTTTAGATTCATTTAATTTTACGACTGAGCGATCCATTCCCACGGCGATAAACTCGCTTGCACCCATTTCAGTAGCTTTCTGGATCATCCATTCATATTTATCTGCTTTAATCAAACCGCTACAAATAGTAATATGCTGAGGTAATTCAGTATTAATATCTTGTTTTTCATCTAATCGTAGTTCGATATTATTGTCGTTGATAGAGATAATTTCGCATTTATACACCTTTTTATCTGAAAAGGTAATAATGATATGATTACCTTCTTTATAACGCATTACATGAGTAATGTGATGTACATCTTCCCTATCTTCAATAAAAAAACGCTGATTTTCATCAGCGTTTTGATTAATAAAATACCTTTGCAAATTAATCACTCACTTTCTGACCAACTATACATACCCAACCGTTGTCATGTTCAACAGAAATGATATTAAAGCCAACACGCTTCATTTGAGATTCTATTTCTTCATATTTTTCTTCTATAATACCAGAAGTTATGAAATAACCTTCTTCAACTAAAGTATTATAAGCATCTTCAATCATTTCTTCAATAATGTGAGCAAGAATATTTGCTATAACAATGTTAAATTTTTTATCTTCATCTTGTAATAAATTACCTGGAACTGCTTCAATTGCGTTTTCACAGTGATTCTTCTTGAAATTTTCTTTTGCAACATTTACAGCCATTTCATCAATATCTAATGCTTTAATTCGTTTTACACCAATTAAATGACTTGCGATACTTAATATTCCAGAGCCTGTTCCAACATCTATCACAGAATCTGTAGGCTTGACATATTTTTCAATGGCTTTCAGACACATGCTTGTCGTAGGATGATCTCCAGTACCAAACGCCATGCCTGGATCTAGTTCAATACATAATTCATTATTACTTTCTTTTTCATATGTTTCCCAACTTGGAACTATTGTAAATCGTTCTGAAGCTTTAAATGGATGAAAATAGTTCTTCCATTCATTAGCCCAATCTACTTCAGCGATTTCTTTTTCCGAAAACGTAACTATATTTTTATCTAATTCTGGAAGATTCAGAACTGCGTTTTTAATATTAGTTCTAAGCGTGTCATCAAAAGTGAGTTCATTGAAATACGCTTTTAATCTGACGCCTTGATCAGGATAGTCATCAGGGTTTAATTCATAAATTTCTCCAAATTTATCAGCAGGTTGATTCACTAAATCTTTGGAGTCTTCTATCACAACGCCATTAGAACCATGACTTTCAAGTATGTCTGTTACATCATATTCTACTTCGTGATTGACTACAATTGAGAGTTCCGTCCAATTCATTACTTATTCTCCTTTGAAGAATCGTTTTGCTCTATCTTTAAAATTAGATGGCTGTTCATTCACTTCTTCACCATTAATTTCAGCAAATTCTTTCATGATTTCTTTTTGTCTGTCATTCATTTTAGTTGGAGTAACTACTTTAATATTTACAAATAAGTCACCGTGACCATAGCCATGAACGTTTTTAATACCTTTATCTTTAAGACGGAATTGTTTGCCTGTTTGTGTTCCTGAAGGGATTGTAAGAACAACATTACTTTTTAATGTAGGTATTTTGATTTCGTCGCCTAAAGCAGCTTGAGGGAAACTTACGTTTAAATTATAGTATATGTCGTCTCCATCACGTTCAAACGTATCAGAAGGTTGAACTCTAAACACAACATATAAATCACCATGAGGACCACCGTTAATTCCAGGTGAACCTTCTCCAGCTAATCGAATTTGTTGTTCTGTATCCACACCTTCAGGTACAGTTACTTCTAATTTAACTGTTTTATTTTCAGTTCCTTTACCATGACATGTAGGACATGGTTCTTCAAATTCTTGTCCACTACCTTCACATTTAGGACAAACTTGTTCTGTGCGCACTCTACCTAGGATAGTATTTTGTTCCACAGATACGTGTCCTGCGCCGTTACAGTAACTACAAGTTTTCTTGCTTGTACCTGGTTTAGCACCTTCACCATCACATGTATGACATGTAACGTCTTTACGTATAGATATTTCTTTTTTAGTACCAAACACGGCCTCTTCGAACGTAACGGTCATTGTATATTGTAAATCATCACCTTTACGAGGTGCATTTGGATCTCTTTGTCTTGAACCACCACCGAAGAATGAACTGAAGATATCTTCGAATCCACCTCCGCTAAATCCGCCAAAGTCTGCACCGCCGAAGCCTTGACTGCCAAATCCACCTTGAGGGCCTTCGTGACCAAATTGGTCATAGTTTGCACGTTTATTATCATCACTTAAGACTTCATAAGCTTCGGAGATTTCTTTAAATTTTTCATCTGCGCCTTCTTCTTTATTGATGTCAGGATGATATTTTTTGGATAATTTACGGTAAGCTTTTTTGATTTCGTCCTTAGAAGCGCTTTTACTTACGCCTAAGACCTCATAATAGTCTCTTTTGGCCACAACTATCTCTCCTTTTATACGTTTAACAAGATTAGTTTATCTAATTCACTCTAACTATCCAAATAAAAAGCCAAAGCCAATGTTCAATTGACTTTGACTTTTTTGGCTTAGTTATGAATTAAATTCATTTACTAACTCATCTCAGAATTATTTTTTATCTTCGTCGTCTTTAACTTCTTTGAAATCAGCATCTTCTACAGTGCTATCTTGAGAACCTTGTTCTCCTTGAGCCTGTTGTTGTGCTTGTTGCGCTTGCTCGTATACTTTAGCTGATAACTCTTGAACAACTTTTTCAAGTTCTTCTTTTTTAGATTTGATGTCTTCGATATCTTCGCCTTCAAGCGCAGATTTAAGTGCATCTTTTTTCTCTTCAGCATTTTTCTTATCATCTTCGCCAATATTGTCGCCTAAATCGCTGATAGTTTTTTCAACTTGGAATACTAAGCTATCAGCTTCATTGCGTAAGTCAACTTCTTCACGACGTTTTTTATCTGCTTCAGCATTTTCTTCAGCGTCTTTCACCATACGGTCAATTTCTTCATCAGATAAAGCTGAGCTTGATTGGATAGTGATATTTTGTTCTTTGTTTGTACCTAAATCTTTAGCGGTTACATTAACAATACCGTTTTTATCGATATCGAATGTTACTTCGATTTGAGGTACACCACGTGGAGCTGGTGGAATATCAGTTAATTGGAAACGACCTAATGTTTTGTTGTCAGATGCCATTGGACGTTCACCTTGTAATACGTGGATATCAACTGCTGGTTGATTATCTGCAGCTGTTGAATAAACTTGTGATTTAGATGTTGGAATAGTAGTATTACGTTCGATTAACGTATTCATACGTCCACCCATAATTTCGATACCAAGTGATAATGGTGTAACGTCTAATAATACTACGTCTTTAACATCACCAGTGATAACGCCGCCTTGGATAGCTGCACCCATTGCTACTACTTCATCTGGGTTCACACCTTTATGAGGATCTTTTCCTACTTCTTTTTTAACTGCTTCTTGTACAGCTGGAATACGAGTTGAACCACCAACAAGGATTACTTCATCGATTTCTGAAGTTGATAGACCAGCATCTTTTAATGCTTGACGAGTTGGTTCCATTGTTTTTCTGATTAATGAATCTGCTAATTCTTCAAATTTAGAACGGCTTAGGCTCATTTCTAAGTGTAATGGACCACTTTCACCAGCTGAGATGAATGGTAGTGAAATTTGAGTTTGAGATACGCCAGATAAATCTTTTTTAGCTTTTTCAGCAGCATCTTTTAATCTTTGTAATGCCATTTTGTCTTGAGATAAATCTACGCCATTTTCTTTTTTGAATTCAGAAACTAAATAGTCAATGATAACTTGGTCAAAGTCGTCACCACCAAGTTTGTTATCTCCTGCAGTAGATAGTACTTCGAATACGCCATCGCCTAATTCAAGGATAGATACGTCAAAAGTACCGCCACCTAAGTCGAATACAAGAACTTTTTGATCTTTATCAGTTTTGTCTAAACCATAAGCTAATGCAGCAGCTGTTGGTTCATTAATAATACGTTCCACTTCTAAACCTGCAATTTTACCAGCATCTTTAGTAGCTTGACGTTCAGCGTCGTTAAAGTAAGCTGGCACTGTGATAACTGCTTTATCTACAGTATCACCTAAATAGCTTTCTGCAGTACTTTTTAAGTTTTGTAAAATCATAGCTGAGATTTCTTGAGGTGTATATGATTTACCTTCGATATCTACTTTATAATCTGTACCCATATGACGTTTAATAGATTGAACAGTGTTAGGATTTGTAATTGCTTGACGTTTAGCAACTTCACCTACTTGAGTTTCTCCATTTTTAAACGCAACTACTGAAGGAGTTGTACGTGCACCTTCTGGATTTTGAATTACTTTTGGTTCGTCGCCTTCTAATACAGCAACACAAGAGTTTGTAGTACCTAAGTCGATTCCGATTACTTTACTCATAATAAAATTCCTCCAATTTAATATGTTTTAAATTTACAATGTTTTTTCAATCAACTTATTGATTTACTTTAACCATTGATGGTCTTAATACACGATCCTTAAGTTTATATCCTTTTTGTAATTCTTGAGTGACTTCACCTGATTTGAAATCAGGATTATCATCTTGAACCACTGCTTGATGTAAATTAGGATCAAATTCTTGCCCTTCGGCTTGAATTTCTTCAAGACCATTATCTTTTAAAGCTCTTAGTAAACTTTCGTGTACCATTTGCACACCTTTTTGAAGTGATTTAAAAGATTCATCATCACCTTCAATTTGAAGTGCGCGTTCAATATTATCTATTGACGGAAGAATATCAGTTAAAACACCTTGAGCTTGATAAGTTTTATTAATTTGATTTTCATTTTGAATTCGACGCTTATAATTTTCGAATTCAGCATATAATCTTAAATATTTTTCTTCATTATCATTTGCTAATTTTTCTAATTCTTGAATTTTTTCATCTTTTGGATCAACATCTTCTTGTTGATCTGTTTCTTCAGAATCATCTTGCAATTGATTATCTTTAACTTCATTCTTATCAGTGTGATCTACTGATTCCTCGTTATTTTCAAAAGTTTGATTATCTTCGCTTTCTTTTGAATTAACTTCTTCCTCAGTTTGATTCACTGTATGATCTTTTTCTGTCATTGTCTGACCTCCAATACAACTCTCATTACTACCATATTTGGTTAAGTAATTGAATTACATTTTGATAATGCATAGCAGTTGGTCCTATGACCGCAATTTGACCTTTTAGTGACTCGTCAAAATGATACTGACTTGTCACGATAGAAATATCACTTAAACTTCCATCAATTTCTTTGCCAATACGAACATTGATTTGAGATGTTGATATTTCATCTAATAATTCAGTGATTCGATTTGATTCGATATATTGAAGAATTGGTTGTATAGATGACACGTTTGTTTCATTCAACGCATCAATAAGTTTAACCTTTCCTCCCATATAAATGCTATTACTTTGATTATTAATATGTTGTTCCATCAAATCAATCATTTCGCTTACTAACTTTTTCTCTTCATCTGAATTTACAACCATATGAATATCACGAGATAAATTTTTATGATTCTCATTAAAATGTGTAGTCAAAAAGTTAGCTATTTTATTTAAGTTAAGACGATTCAGTTCTACATGAGTTACAACATGAATGTTCTCAACATGACCTGATGAAAATACCATAATTAAAATAACCAAATGATTGTTAGCTTGAATCAAATGAATATTACTAATAATATCTTGATTGTGATTTGGACGTACAACCAACGTTGCATATTGAGATTGCATTGATAATTCATTTGCAAAATAAGTCAATGCGGTAGAAATATCATAATGATTCTCAATCAATAACTGATTTAAACGTTGAATTTTGTTTTGATTTTGATGAGATGTTTGTTCTAATAAACGATTGACATAATATCTAAAACCTAATTCGGATGGTGTCCTACCTGAAGAGGTATGTGTCTTCTCAATGAAGTTCATATCTTCAAGTTGTTTCATTTCATTTCTAATGGTAGCAGGACTAACATCTAAATTATGTCGATGAATTAAAGTTTTAGAACCAATCGGTTGTCCAAAATCAACATAATCTTCAACAATTGCATTAAGGATGCTTAATTGTCTATTTGTAATCATGTTTTCACCTCATTAGCACTCTTTTATCTCAAGTGCTAATTATAATTTATCAAAAAGGTCAAAGTAAGTCAATGTTAAAGCATTAAAATATCGAAATTTTTAGAGGTTAAGTAAAAATGCCTCGAAAACCTCATTACCAATCACTTTACCACGTTCAGTTAATGAAATGTTTTGTTGTTGTTTTTGTAATAGATTTCTTCCTAATAAATTTTCAATTGTTTGACCAAAAACACTTTCAATCGGTAATCCGAATTTGTATTTAAATCTTTCAGTATTAACGCCTTGGTTCATTCTTAAACCAAGAAACATTTCTTCTTCCATTTTTTCTTCAAAAGTTGGTTCTGTTTGAGTAAGTATAGGTTGTTCATTTTTATTAATAGCATCAATATAATGACGAACAGGATTTAAGTTGGTATATCTTACCCCGTCTACGTAACCACTTGCACCTGCACCAAATCCATAATATTCCTCATTTAGCCAATAAACTTTATTATGAGTGGATTCGTGTCCTATTTTTCCAAAATTGGATATCTCATACTGCTTTAGATTTGATTGTTCTAATCTTTGCATTAAATATTGGTACATTTCAGCACCTAAATCTTCATTTGGAAGTTTAAGATGTCCCTTTCTATACATATTATAAAATTGAGTTTTAGGTTCTAGTATAAGTCCATAACTAGATATATGATCAATATCCATCTTTAGAGCCAATTCCAAACTTTGTTTGAAATCATCCAAAGTTTGTTGTGGTAGGTGGTACATCAAATCAAGACTAATTGATTCAATTCCAACTTTGCGTGCATTATCAACAGCTTTGTATATGTCTTCTGTTTTATGAGTTCTGCCAAGTATTTCTAATAATTCTGGTTTAAATGTTTGCACACCCATTGAAATTCTATTGACGCCATACCTTTTTAAGAGTGCTACCTTTTCATAAGTTAACTCATCTGGATTAGCTTCAAATGAATATTCGCCACTTATCGTAAACGTATTATTAATCGCTTTAAGTAATTTTTCAAGTTGCGTTAAATTTAAAGCAGTAGGCGTTCCTCCGCCTACATACATCGTTTGAAGTTGTCTATTATTATTAACCTGCATTTCTTTAATAAGAGCATCTAAGTATTCATCTACTGGCTGTTTATCTATAAAATACTTATTGAAATCACAATAAGTACAAATTCGTACACAGAAAGGAATATGAATATATGCGCTTGTAACTGTCAAAATTATCCCCCCAATACTGAACATAAAAAAGAGCGGAAGCGAAATCTTGTAGTTAAAATGATTTCATCGCTCCGCTTCGGCAAGGATGATTAGTGCTGAACTAGTGGATAAAAGAAAAATCGGGTTTATTCGATTATCTCATTTTTAGGCACTTTCAATACGTTTTAAAGGCTGAGACTCATGTGTTTATGTCTCAACCTTTGAATTAAAGTTTTATTCATCATCCATTTTAAGCACTGCTAAGAAAGCATCTTGAGGAATTTCAACATTACCTACAGCTTTCATTTTAGCTTTACCGGCTTTTTGTTTTTCTAGTAATTTACGTTTACGGCTAATATCGCCACCATAACATTTTGATAAGACATTTTTACCCATCGATTTAATATTTGTACGAGCAATAATTTTTTGACCGATGGCTGCTTGCACTGGTACTTCGAATTGCTGTCTTGGGATAAGTGTTTTTAATTTTTCTACGAGTGCTTTACCTCTTTCATAAGCAAAGTCTCTATGAACTATGAAACTTAACGCATCAACTTTATCACCATTAAGTAGAATATCCATCTTAACTAAGTTACTTTCTTTATTCTCAATGAATTCATAATCGAAAGAAGCATATCCTTTAGTATTAGATTTTAGTTGATCAAAGAAATCAAATACGACTTCTGATAATGGAATTTCATACACAATATTTACTCGTATATCATCCAGAAAGTCCATATTCACAAATTGACCACGTTTACGTTGACATAATTCCATAACAGCACCGACGTAATCATTAGGAACCATCATTGTAGCTCTAACGAAAGGTTCGTAAATATGTTCGATTTTATCTCTTTCAGGCATTTGGGCTGGATTATCTACAGTAACTTCTGAGCCGTCTTTTAAAATACATTGGTAAATTACTGATGGTGCAGTCGCAATTAATTCAATTCCGAATTCTCTTTCAATTCTTTCTTGAATAATTTCCATGTGTAACATACCTAAGAATCCAGTTCTATAGCCAAAACCAAGAGCTTGTGAAGATTCAGGTTCAAATTCTAATGATGCATCATTAAGTTGAAGTTTTTCCAATGCTTCTCTTAAATCATTATAATCTTTATTATCTATTGGGAATAATCCGCAATAAACCATTGGATTCATCTTTTTATAGCCTTTAAGTGGCTTGTCAGCTGGTCGATGAGCTAATGTGATTGTATCACCAACACGTGAATCATCTACATTTTTAATGCTGGCGATAATATAACCAACATCACCTACTGTTAATTCATCAACAGGTAACTGTTTAGGTGTATTGATACCCACTTCAGTTACTTCGAATTCTTTACCAGTCGCCATCATTTTAATTTTATCTCCAGCTTTGACTACACCATCTATAATTCTGATAGAAGATATAACGCCTCTATATGGATCATACTCTGAATCAAATATGAGGGCTTTTAATGGTGCTTCTGGATCTCCATCTGGAGCTGGTACGACTTCGACTATTTTTTCTAATATATCTTCAATACCAATATTTGATTTGGCACTAGCTAAAACAACATCGTCTTGATCTAAGCCGATAACATCTTCTAATTCTTGTTTTACTCTTTCAGGTTCTGCTGCTGGTAAATCAATTTTATTCACCACAGGTAATAATTCTAAATCATTATCTAACGCTAAATAAACATTAGCTAAGGTTTGTGCTTCGATTCCTTGAGCCGCATCGACGACAAGAATAGCACCTTCACATGCTGCCAAAGAACGTGACACTTCATATGTAAAATCTACATGTCCTGGTGTATCAATAAGATGGAAAGTATAAGTTTGACCATCTTTAGCGTCGTATTTTAAACGAACAGCATTCAATTTAATTGTTATTCCACGTTCTCTCTCTAAATCCATAGAATCAAGTAATTGATCTTGCATTTCGCGTGTTTCGACTGATTTAGTATTTTCTAAGATTCTATCAGCTAATGTCGATTTCCCGTGGTCAATATGTGCGATGATAGAGAAATTTCTTATATTTTCTCTTCTATTATAGCGTTCTTGCTTATCCATCTTATCCTACTCACTTTCATAAAAATAACCCGATTTATGTATACATCTTTGATATGATAACGTTTTTAAAGTTTAAATGCAAATGAACTTAAAGGAAGTTATTGAGGTTGAGACATTAATAACATTTTCATTATTCCTAAGAAAACTTCATTCTATGTCATTACAATGGTTTCTATCCAGAATAAACCCCTTTATTCCAGTATCATTTGAGTTCTAACAATTTTAATTATATAGAGTTAATGGTCACTTTCCAATAGTTAAAGACTTTAAACTATATTCACAATACTGATAAATAAATGATTGCACAAAGATTAGACATTTGATAAAATATTTCTTGTTGTAATCAAATAAATTTTGATAAGTTAAGTTCACTTTTAGGAGGTGACAGAAATGCCAAACATTAAATCTGCAGTTAAACGTGTGAGAACAACTGAAACAGCTGAAGCACGTAATATCTCTAAAAAGAATGCTATGCGTACAGCAGTTAAACGCGCGAAAACAGCTATCTCAACTGATGCTGAAAACAAAAATGAATTATTAAATTTTGCGATTAAACAAGTTGATAAAGCTGCTCAAAGCAACTTAATCCACTCAAACAAAGCTGATCGTATTAAATCAAAACTTATGACAGCTAATAAATAATTCTACTTATTAAAAAGATCAAGCGCTGAGCTTGATCTTTTTTATTTTAAAGAGACAAGATAAATAGTTCTAAAATAAGCTGCTTATCCATGTATGAAGATTTTAATTTATAATCAGTTTCTGCACATGAATCAATAATATTTAATAAATCATTTAATTGATAATTCCGAGCTTGATTTAAAGCTAATTTCACCCTATAAGGATGCGCATTAACTGTTTTAGCTATTTGCTGACCACTGTATCCCTTTTGACCCAATATTTTACATTGATAATACAATCTGTAGTTGCTTGTTATTAATGCTAAAAGTTTAATAGGTTCTTCTTTCATTGTTATTAAATCATTCACTAACTGTACTGCTTTATTTTTTCTGCCTTTTTGAATAAATTCAGTTAATAAAAACACATTTTGTTCTAAGCTTCTATTAATAATTTGATTGACATCATCTTTATTTATTGTAGGTCTATCCCCTAAGAAGAGCATTAATTTTTCAAGTTCTTGAGAGACAATATTAAAATTAATGCCAGTGAGCTCAATAAAGAGATTTAATGCATCTTGTTTTATATCTTTATAATTCTCATTTAATTTGCGCTGAATCCATTTTTTTATTTCTTCTTCAGACATCTGTTCTACTTTTTTTAATTGAGCATATTTTTTAAGCGATTTCGTTAGTTTTTTACGTTCATCTAATTTATTTTGATAAACTTCAAAGATAATTAAGTTTTCGCCATCATACTTTTCAATAAACTCCATGAGTTGTTCAGCACTATGATTGAGTTCTTTAGTTACTTTTTCGCCAGTAAACACATAGGCATTTTTTACTACAATAGCCTTTTTATCTGAGAAAAAGGGCATCGTTAATGTTTCTTCTATTATAGGCGTCAAGTCGTTTTCATACATATTAAATTTCACAAAGTTGAAATCATCTTTGTCTTGTCCAAGATATTGATTGACTATTTCAGAACTTTTCTTCTCGACAAGTTCAGGCACTTCACCGTATATAGCCACAATATTATCGCTCATAAGTACACCCTTCCTCTATTTCTCATACCTGTAAATTATATCATTTTATTGCGTTACTTCTCTAGCATTAGTTGATTGACGTTGATATATACGTTGAATCTTCGTTTTTATGTCATCTAAATTAATACTTAGTTCCCCATTATCCTGTGTATCATAAACTTCGCTTCCATTCTCTTTTAAACGAGATATAACATCATCATTGGGAAGATGATATTTATTATGCTTGCCACTTGAAATTAAACTTATTTTGGGTTGTATGTTTTTAACAAATTCTTCAGAACTGCTTGTTCTACTACCGTGATGTCCTACTTTTAATATATCTATTTTTGGCAATTTGTAATTTTGTAAAAGAATTGATTCATTGTTCTTAGTCGCATCCCCCATTAATAGAATATTTTTATTACGGTATTGGATGAGTATGATAATGGATTGTTCATTTTTATCTGAACTGGCGGGTATAAATGTATTGAAAAATTTTAATTTAGTTACTTCAAAATTAATTTGAGAAATATTTTTAACCTCATGTATTTTAATATTCTTCATCTTGCCTTCCTTTATAATATATTTTAATAAATCATTTGGAAAACCATCACTATTCAATATAATGTTTTTAATTTTTAAGTGTTCAAATAGATATGGTAATTCTCCCATATGATCTGCATGTGGATGCGTTAAGATTAGATAATCAATCGTAGAAATTCCTTTTCTTTTAAGACTCGGAAGAATTTTAAACTTAGCTATATTATGATGACTAATACTTTTAGATTTGTTTTCATCTCCTTTACCTCCAGTATCTATCATAATCGTTTTATTGTTTCCAGTTTTGAAAAGTATACTATCACCTTGTCCGACATCAAACAGAGTTAATTCAGCATAACTTGGTTTATTAGTAAATGTGAGTAGAGATAATATGATTATAAATACTGATAAGGAAATAAATACCTTTTGATGTACGAATAAATAGTAAACGATAAATATTGATAATATGAATAGCAGTAATTGCTTTTCACTTAAATCAGGGATATACCATTTATAATGGGACAGTTTATAGAATAAATTTAGTAGTAGATCATGAACATTATACAAAAATGCCATATAGCGATTCATGATTTCGAAATGAGAAATTAAATGACTCGTGATGAAAAATAAGATAATAGATGGAAAAAGTAAGAAGCTATAAAATGGAACAAAAAGTAAGTTCGATAGGAAACCAATCCACTGAAATTGATTAAAATGATAGACGCTAATTATGATAGAACCAAATTGTGCTATACATGTTATTGCTAAGAGACTTTTTATAGGTGTTAAATTTTTAAGAAATGGTTGAGCCATTAGAATGAAGAAGCAAATTAAAAATGAAAATTGAAAACCTATGTTATAAATATACCCTGGATAAACAATGTACATAATTATAAAAATTAATGAAAGTAAATTGAGAGAAGATTTTCTAAGAGATTTGGGGAGTAATATTACTAAAATAGCTATTGATATTGCTCTCACAGCGCTAGGAACAAAATCAGTATAAATAGCGTAAATAACTAATACGCATATGGTTAAGATCTTTATGACTAATAAAGGTGTATTAAATCTTACGAGAGATTGATGGATAATTAAAATAATTGTGGCTATATGTGTGCCGCTTATAGCTAATAAATGATATATTCCTATCTCTTTTACTTTTTCCTTATAATCTGGATTGATTAATGTCGTATTGCCAGTAATTAATGCAAGGATTCTATTAGGATATTTCACTCCTGAATGGTATATCTTATTCGAAATGTATTCTTGATGATTATAAATCCATTGAAAATGACCATTAGTTTTACAAGAATTCAAGTTGATAGATGAAATCGTTATAGAAGGATGCTCATTATCAAATTTAAAATCCCCTTTTATGTAGCACGTCTTATTTTTTAAAGATGCGTAAGTTTTAGACATTTTAGTCTTAAAGAAAAATTTATAGTTTTCATTCTTATATATAAGATAGCCAGTAGTATACTTTTGTTTATTTTCTAATGATTTAAAAGTTACGTCATTTCGAACCATAGGATGGTTTCTAAGATAATTTTGCGATTTGGTTTCCTTTTGAGTATAAGAATAAATAATAAAATATGAAAGTATGGAAGAAGCAAACATTAATATAATAAGAGGGAGTTTGAAGTTCTTAATCGTCGCAAGTATGAACGCCAATAGAAATAGTGAGGTAGAGATAACTTTGAAATTCATCCAAAGTATCCCTACTAAAAATGAAAGTGCTATGTATATCATTGATTAACCTTGCGTAAGGTATTGTGCTACGTATTCTGGAGAGAATGGTATTCTTTTATATTCAATACCTGATTGTTGAAGTAGTTTAATAGCGTAGTCATGATTGTGATAATCTTCTGCATAATATATCGTCTTAATGCCAGCTTGTATAATTGACTTTGTGCAATTTAAACAAGGGAAATGAGTCACGTAAATTGTAGCGCCTTCTGTTGAAACACCTTGTTTAGCGCATTGTAGTAGTGCATTCATTTCTGCATGTATTGTTCTAATACAATGACCATCTTCAATAAGGCAACCTTCATCAATGCAATGAACTTCCCCTGCTACTGATCCGTTGTAACCACCAGCAATAATTCTATTATCTTTGACAATTGTAGCTCCAACAGAGAGTCTTTGACATGTTGATCTCAAAGCTAATAAATGACTTTGAGCCATAAAATATTCTTCCCATTTAATTCTTTCCATGTGTAGTTGCCTCCTTATGTAGAAAAACAATTAATATTTATAGCTTAATCATTTAAGGCAATAAATGCAATAATGAATCAAAGCTAAATAGTAAAGTATTCTTTTAATTTTTCGAACGTTTTCTCGCCAAACCCTTTAATCTTTTTTAAATCATCTATTTTATCAAATCTACCGTTTTGTTCTCGATAGTTTATAATTTCTTTAGCTTTTGTTGGTCCAATACCTGGGACTCCTTTAAGTTCTGATTCAGTCGCATTATTAAGATTGACTTGTTTATTTTCACTATTTTGATTCGAAGTTATTGGAGAATTATTATTTCTAATAGTATGAGGTGGCTCTCCTTTTGTGGGCACATATATTAACTTTTGGTCTATTAATTTTTCTGATAGATTAATTTGGGAAACGTCTGCATTTTTAGAAAGTTTTGCCTTATTCAAAGCGTCAATGACTCGTTCAGTCGATAGCATTTGATATACATTAGGATGCTCGACAGCCCCTTTAATATCAACATAAACTTTTTCCATACTGTTTTCTTTATTACTCATATTCTTATTATTTGTATTAGCTTTAGTATGAGATTGATTGTTTTTAATCTCATTTGAATCTAGATGATGATCTTTTGGAAACTCATTCATTTCATTATTCTCATTATGAGATTCATCTTTGTTAGTCAAAGTAAGAATCGCGATAATGATTCCGACAACCCCTAATATAAAATATCTTTTCCATCTTAAAATAAAGTCGATATACTTTTTATCTATATTAAACAAAAAATCACTCCTTCATACTTATCAACGTACGAACGAGTGATTTTACTTCTTAATGTTAATATTTATTTTTTAACAACGAAAAATAATCGATCAGCATCTTCTTCATGTTTCTCTAGATTGAAATCTGTGAAAGTTTCAATTTTTGTAAAACCTATCTCTTTTAATAGTGATTTATAAGTTTCTTCTTCATAGGTTCTTTGGTAATGCGATTCATCGAAACGTCGATAACTACCATCTTTCTCAAGAATAAAGAATGACATTTCATGATAAACACTCAATGGTTCATCACCACGAATAGCTTCCCATCCTAAGAAAACATCATCAGTTTCATCAATATAGCTTTGATTATTAAACAATGTATTCATCTTGTGAACCGTATGCACATCAAAAAGAAACACACCATCATTAGTTAAATGCTGGTATACTGATTTGAATGTATTTCTGACATCATCAATTGTAGATAAATAATTCAGTGAATCACAAAATATTGTAATAACATTAAACTTTTGGTTCAAATTAAAATCTGTCATATCTCCTTCTAACCATCTAACATTGTTAGATTTCTCGTTAGCAATCGTCAACATATCAATACTTAAATCCATTCCAGTTATATGTCCTAATGTGACTAATCGATGTGTTAAACTACCGGTGCCACAACCTAAATCTAGAATTTCATTAATTTGTTGCTTTGAAAAGGATTCAACAATATTGAACCATTCATCATACGGTTGGTCCTGTGTGAGTTGGTCATATACCAAACTCATATCTTCATACTGAGACATCTTTAAAAGACAGCCTGACCATATGATTCAACTGGAGCATCTTGATATAATTTCTCGATATTGTAATAATTTCTTTCGTCTTTGTGGAAAATATGAACTACAACATTGGCTAAATCAATAAGTACCCATCTTGCATCGTTATATCCTTCCATACGCTTTACATCAATATTTTGCTCATGAACAGCTTCTTTAACAGCTCTAGCAATAGATTGAACTTGACGTTCATTATTACCATGACACACAACAAAGTAGTCAGTCATATCACTGATACCTTGCATGTTAAGAGAAATTACATCTTCAGCTTTTTTGTTTTCTGTCGCTTCGACAGCAATATTTAATAATTCTTCTGAACTCATTTAATCATCCTTTATTCTTTCGTCACTATAATTATAATAATTCAAGCATGCAATCGTAGTGCCATATACCGTAATATCTTTACCAATTAAAAATAAAACTGTACGCTTAGAAATTTCATAAATTGTTTTATCTAAGCTACCTTGATTGTATGCCATATCTCTAATTTCTTCAACTCCGGGGGTCTTTCTGCCGGGTTCAATATAATCTGCAATAAAAATTAACTTCTCAGTTTTAGTCATTTGTTGACGACCAGTTGTGTGATATTTAATAGCTAATAAGACTTCTTCGTCCTTGATATGATAGTCATGTTCCATTATTGCAGCACACACTGGACCATGGAGGATTTCATTTCCGTAACTAAGTAAATCACTCTCTAACTCGCATTGTCTAACAATCTGATACATTTTACTTAAATCATCATATTTGCAATAATCATGCAGTACACCAGCCAATTCAGCTTTCTCTTTATCACCGTCATAAATCTCTGCTAATTTCACTGCTGTTTCTGCTACTCTTAAAGAATGATTATAGCGCTTTTCTGGTAGCTTATCTTTAACGAGTGCTTTAGCTTCATTTATATCCATAAAATCCTTCCTCCTGTATATACTTTTCTACCTTTTTAGGGACTAAAACTTGTATCGTTTGCTTATTTTTAATACGATTTCGTACCATAGATGAACTTATATCTATACGGGGAATTTTAATTGATATCATACCATTTTCTACTTCTTGATATGCCTTATCACGATTTACAATCACAAAGGTAATCATTTTCTTTAACTTTTCAATATTATACCACTGATCTAATTGCTCATATTGGTCTGTACCAATGACAAAGTAGAATTCATCATTAGGCTGTGATTGCTTTAATTCTGCTAAAGTATCATATGTGTAACTTTGGCCTTTTCTTTCTAACTCAGCCGTACAAATATTACCAAAGCCTAAATCTTCTATTACAAGCTCAATCATTTTCATTCGATAGGATGAATCTAGAAAATCATCATGTTCTTTCAAAGGTGCCATATAGCTCGGTAAAAAGTAGAACGCATCTGGCTGCAATTGATGATATATCTCACTAGCTACTACCATATGAGCGGTATGAATCGGGTTAAATTGACCGCCGTACAACACAATTTTAGCCATTAAGGTAACGTAATTTCTTTATTTTCTTCAGATTCTCTATACAGTACAATCATTGACCCGATTACTTGTACTAATTCACTTTTAGTCGCTTCACTTAGCGCTCTAGCTAATTCATTTTTATCGTCAAAATTATTTTGAAGCACATGAATTTTAATGAGTTCTCTATTCTCTAACGTTTCATCAATTTGATTAATCATATTTTCATTAATTCCACCTTTTCCTATTTGGAAAGTTGGATCTGTATTATGCGCTAAACTACGTAAATATCTTTTCTGTTTTCCAGTTAACATGATCTATCTCCTTTCAATTTATCTAGAACTGTCTGTTTCATCGTTTGGATATCAGGCATTTGATTCGTCCATATTTTAAAACTTTCAGCACCTTGATATACGAACATATCTAAACCATTATATATAGGATTGCCTTTATTTTCAGCTTCTTCTAAAATAGGAGTCTTATATGGAATATAGACAATATCACTAACAAGTGCATTTGTATTTAGATTTTTCAAATTTAAAACACTTTCTTTATTTTCAACCATACCCGCAGGTGTTGTATTAATAATAATATCAAATGCATCTAAATAGCTTTCTGCGTCCTCTAAGGAAATTGCATTAATATCAAGGTTCCAATCGTTAAAACGTGACATAGTACGATTAGCAACAGTTAATTTAGGATTCACAAATTTTACTAATTCATTTGCAATACCCTTACTTGCTCCGCCTGCGCCTAATATCAATATATAAGCACTTTCTAAATCATCATATACTTGTCTTAAACCTGTGACATAACCTATGCCATCAGTATTGTACCCTATCCATTTACCGTCTTTGATTAAAACAGTGTTAACGGCTCCAACAGTTTTGGATTGTTCATCTATTTCATCCAAATATGGTAGGATTCGTTCTTTATGTGGAATTGTGATATTAAATCCATTGAGCCCTTTTTCTGTAATGATTTCTTTAATCAAATGAAAATCTTCAATAGGTATATCTAATGCTTCATAAGTGTAATCTAATCCTAACTTAGAAAAGTTAGCATTATGCATTACAGGAGATAAAGAATGAGATATAGGATGTCCAATTACAGCAAATTTCATTCTTCTCACTCCTTTTATAAAATAGAATTTCTTAATATTACATCAACATTTTTAGGGACGCGTACAATCACTTTTGCACCTTCATCAATTGTAATGAAACCTAATCCTGAAATCATAACGTCACGTTTTGCTTTTCCTGTTTCAAGTCTAACGGCCTTTACATTATTTAAATCAAAGTTCTCAGCGTTATGCGGTGGCGTTAAAACTGAACCTAATTGTGATTTCCAAAGCTCATTTGCCTTTTCGGTTTTAGTTCTATGAATATTTAAATCATTAGAGAAGAAACATATTAAAGGTCTTTTACCTCCAGAAACATAATCAATTCTCGCTAAACCACCAAAGAATAGTGTTTGACCTTCATTTAATTGATACACACGTTGTTTAATTTCCTTTTTAGGCATAATGGTTTTTAATTCTTTTTCAGAAACATAATGTTTCATTTGATGTTCTTGAATAATTCCTGGTGTATCATACATAAATGTTGTTTCATCTAGTGGAATATCAATCATATCTAATGTTGTACCTGGGAAACGTGAAGTTGTTACGACGTCCTTTTCACCAACACTTATTTCGATCAATTTATTAATTAAGGTTGATTTACCTACATTCGTTGTTCCTACTATATAGACATCTTCATTGTTTCTATATTGATTAATCGATTGTAATAATTCTTCGATGCCCCAACCTTTGTCTGCAGAGATGAGCACTACATCTTCGGCTTCAAGGCCATACTTTCGAGCAGATTTCTTCAACCATTCTTTCACACGACGTTTATTAATTTGTTTAGGAAGAAGATCAAGTTTGTTTGCTGCTAAAATAATTTTTTTATTTCCAACAATTCGCTTAATCGCGTTAATGAATGATCCCTCGAAATCAAATACATCGACGACATTAACAACGATACCTTTTTGATCTGACAATCCTGTTAATAAATTTAAGAAGTCTTCACTATCCATTCCAACGTCTTGCACTTCGTTGTAATTCTTTAACCTAAAGCATCTTTGGCAAATGACATCTTCACGAAACATATTATGTTCAGGTACATATCCTGGTGCGTTTTTATCTTCAGATTGTAGCGGTGCACCACAACCAATACATTTTAGTGTTTCACTCAATCAATTTTCCTCCCATTTGATATAACCTTTTTTTCTGAAATGATTCAACAAACGTCTTTCGATGAGACGATTGAATTTCGTTATAAATCCATCTGTTCGTTTAACTGGAACGACCATGATAGTATAAAGTCCATTACGATTACCACCAAAAACATCAGTCAACATTTGATCTCCTATGACTACTGTCTCTTTTGCTTGAATATTCATTTGTTTGATGGCTTTTTTAAATGCTTTGCCCATAGGTTTTCGCGCCTTGAAAATGAAATCTACTTCTAAATCTTTAGAAAAACTAGATACACGTTCTTCATTATTATTTGAAACAATCGTTACAGTGATACCTAATTTTCGAGCTTTTGCAAACCATTCTTTAATTCTTTCGGTGGGTTCTTTGACATCCCAACCCACAAGTGTGTTATCCAAATCAGTTATAATACCTTTGACTCCATTACTAGCTAATTTCTCAATATCTATTTCAAACACAGATTGTACATATGCATTGGGCATAAATAAATTTTTAACAATTCCCATTTTATATTTTCACCTTTACTTTTTATAATGATTTAACTAATAATTCAACAGTTTCACTAGATGAAACTGCAGCTTTTCCTAAGAATTCTTCAAAAGAGATTTCTGCTTCTCCATTAGCTAAATCTGATACTGCTCGTGTCACAATAAATGGCACTTTAAATTGATAACATGTTTGAGCGATGGCAGTAGCTTCCATCTCAACTGCCATTGCTTTTGGAAATTGAGATTTAATTTTACGGCGTTGTTCAACACTTCCGATAAAACTATCACCACTAACAATTAAACCTACTTTGCCATTTAAATCTTGTTGTTTAAGTATGGATATCGTCTTATCTAATAACTTAGTACTAGATTCGTAATGCTTAGGCATTTGAGGAATTTGTCCATAATCATAGCCGAATGCAGTTGCGTCTGCATCATGATAGGTTACCGTATCACTTACAAGTACATCTCCTACCGATAAGCTTTCGTCTAATGCACCGGCCGATCCAGTATTTATGATAAGGTCTGGATTAAATTTTTCTATTAATAAAGTAGTAGAGATAGAAGCATTTACTTTGCCAATCCCACTTTGAGTTAATACTATGTCTTTATTGTTAAGCGTTCCTGTATAAAATTTTACATGAGCGACGTTAATTTCACTTAAGTCAACAATTTTATCTTTAAGAATTGTCACTTCTTCTTCCATTGCTCCGATAATACCTATCATTTCTTTTTACACCTCTTTTATAAAGTCCTAGCATTGGTATTTTATCACATTTTAAAAGTCATCACGATAGAGATAAATCATTTCTCAAATAGGATGTAGGGATAAAAGTGTTTAGGATTTGAGCAGAACCGAACGATGAGCAAAATTGTTTCTCAAATTTTGTCGAATTGTGAGTGTTACTGCCGAAAATCCTGCTTTTGGGACGCCGTTAATCGGTTTCCCAGTGCATAAAATATAAAGTTCCCAGTCTCTTCATTATTCATAAAAAAATACTCCACACCATAAAGATGTGAAGTATGTATATTATTAACCTTTCCAAAGGCTAGCTAAATCTTGTAGTGAAAAAATTCCTGTAATAATTGTTACGATAACTGCAACGATACCAAACACAAGCATCCAAGTTGGATGTTTATAATCACCAACGATTGATTTCTTACGACTTGCGATTAAAATGGCACCTAAAGTAATTGGTAAAATCCAACCGTTAATTGCGCCTGCAATAATTAATAAGCTAACAGGCTTACCGATAAATAAGAAAATCAATGTTGAAATGACGATAAATACAATTACAATTAAATTATTTTTATTGAATAAAGACTTATGTAGTGTCTTTAAAAATGTTGCACTTGTGTACGCTGAACCAATCACTGAAGACATTGCGGCAGCAAAAATAACTACACCGAAAATATTCTTACCAATTGGTCCTATTGCATGTTCAAATACTGATGCTGGTGGATTATCTGAACTTAATGTCACACCAGTCACGACTACACCTAACACTGCTAAGAAAAGTAAAGTTCTCATAATACCAGTTGTCAAAATTCCAGCAATAGCAGAACGATTGACGAATGGTAAAAATTCTTTCCCTTTCATGCCTGAATCGAGTAGTCTGTGTGCACCTGCAAATGTTATATAACCACCTACAGTTCCACCTACTAAAGTAATAATTGGTAAAATTAATTTAATAGGATGTTCTGGAGCAAAAGTATGAACTAATGCATCACCATACGGAGGGTTAGAAACAACCATAACATACGCAACGACTAAAATCATCACGACCCCTAAAATCATAGATACAACGTCCATAATCTTTTGACCACTTTTACTTATAAAAATTAAAATTGAGAAAATAGCAGTAATCGCTGCGCCCCATTTGATATCCAAGCCAAACATTGCGTTTAGACCTAGACCTGCACCTGCAATATTACCTATATTAAATGCTAATCCACCAAATGCAATTAAAATGGAAATAATGGTTCCTAGACCTGGAACAACTTTATTTGAAACTTCCTGTCCGCGTAACCCAGTAACTACAAGTACGCGCCAAATATTAATTTGAGCCCCTATATCAATTAATATTGAAATTAAAATTGCAAATGCGAAACTCGCATAAAATTCTGCAGTAAATACGGCTGTTTGGGTAAGGAAAGCAGGGCCGATTGCTGAAGTGGCCATTAAAAATACTGAACCGTATAATAAACGTCTATGACTTTTATTAAATTTGAATTCTTTTTTTGTCTGATTCGTGTCTTGCTTAGTACTTTGTTTTAAATTTTCTCCCATCGCTGGTACCCCCTATAAGGATTGAATATCAATGCCTTCTTTCGTTAATTTTTTTCTAATTTGAGTTACAAACTCTAGTGCGTGTTCGCCATCACCGTGTACACAAATGGTATCTGCTTTTAAGTCTATCTCTTTGCCATTTTTACTAATGACTTTGTTTTCGGTTACCATTTTTAATACTTGTTGTAGTGCTTCATCTGTATTACTAATCGTTGCATCTGGCTCTTTTCGACTTACAAGTTGTCCGTCATCTTCGTAACGTCTATCTGCGAAAACTTCTGAAGCCACTTTTAAACCAACTGCTTCAGCTTCAGTAATTAATAACGTATTAGATAAACCTACAAATACAAGTTCTGAATCAAAATCGTAGACCGCTTGTGCAATGGCATGTGCGATTTTAGAATCTCTTGCACCCATTTGATAAAGTGCGCCATGAGGTTTCACATGATTTATTTTCACACCATGAACCTTGCAAAAGCCATTTAGAGCGCCTAATTGGTAAATAACTAAATTATAGATTTCTTTTGGAGCAATATCCATTGTTCGGCGCCCAAATCCTTGTAAATCTGGTAACCCTGGGTGTGCGCCTATACCAATATTATTTTCCTTCGCGAGTTGAATCGTTTCGTTCATTACATTTTCATCACCAGCGTGAAATCCACAAGCAATATTTGCTGATGTAATTAAAGGAATAATATCCTTATCTCCGCCAAATGAATAATTACCAAAAGCTTCACCTAAATCACAATTCAAATCAATTTGCATTATAGTTCCACCCCTTTAATAATTTGGTGTTTCTCTAAGAATTTAATATCTACATCTCTTGCATCGCCCTCAGCATACAATGGATAACTTAATACTGCATATAAGAAATCCGCTGTAGTTGTAAATCCTTCGATAACCATCTCATCTAGAGCCACTTTTAATTTATTAATTGCTGTTTGTCTATTTGAGTCTTTTACAATGACTTTAGCAACTAAAGAATCATAATACGGTGAGACCTGATATCCAGAATATAATAAAGAATCAACTCGAATATTAAAACCTTGTGGTAAATGTAATTTTTTTACTTTACCAGGCGTAGGTTGGAATTTCTTTTCAGGATTTTCCGCATTAATACGTGCTTCAATAACGTGACCATTAAAGACAATATCTTCTTGTTGGAATGGTAATTCATCATGTTGCAATAAGTAAAGTTGAGCTTGTAATAAATCTCTATCAGCACGCATTTCAGTAACGGTATGTTCAACTTGTATACGCGCATTCATTTCTATGAAATAGTGTGCGTCTTCCGTAACTAGAAATTCAATGGTTCCTGCGCTTCGATAATTTGATGCTCTAGCTACTTTAACAGCGTCGTTACATATTTGCTCTCTTCTTTCTTCAGATAGAGCAGAACATGGTGATTCTTCAATAAGTTTTTGATTTTTACGTTGAACTGAACAATCACGTTCACCTAAATGGACATAATTATCTTTTCCATCGCCAATGACTTGAACTTCAACGTGTTTCGCAACTGGTATAAAGGCTTCTACATAGACACGATCATCGTTAAAATATTTTTGTCCTTCACTTTTAGCTTCTTTTAAAGATTTCTCCAACTGTTCCGGTTCTTTAACGATTCGAATACCTTTACCGCCGCCCCCACTAGCAGCTTTAAGAACGACGGGATAACCTATATCTTCAGCGAGTTCTTTAATTTCTTCAACATTTTGAACTTCATCAGTTGAACCAGGAATGACTGGGACACCAGCTGCATCAACAGTTTGACGTGCTGTGATTTTATCTCCCATCAATTCCATCGTTTTCTTGTTCGGTCCGATAAAGTGGATGTCATTATCTTCAACAGCTTCTGCAAACGTAGTTGATTCAGATAAGAAACCATAACCAGGATGAATCGCATTTGCACCAGTCACTTCTGCAGCGGAAATAATGCGATCAATATTTAAATAACTATCTAGAGGGTTAGCTTCGCCGATACATATGGCTTGATCTGCTAAACTTACGTGTAGACTATCTTCATCGCCTTTCGCATAGATAGCAACAGTTTCAATCTTCATTTCTCTGCACGCTCGGATAATCCTTACGGCAATTTCCCCTCTGTTTGCAATCAAACAACGATACATAAGTTCATACCCCCTTACTTCACTTTAACTAGTACTTGATCATATTCGACATTTGTACCATGTTCAACTACGATTTCAGAAACCTCTCCACTTACATCACTTGTTACTTCGTTCATTACTTTCATTGCTTCGATGTAACCAATCACATCACCTTCATTAACTTGGTCGCCCACTTTAATTTGAGGATCAGTTAATTCTTTACTGTCTTGTAAAAAGAATGTACCTACCATTGTAGATTTGATTTCTTTAGCATCTGATGATGATTGGCTTTCAGCTTGTGAAGATGATGGTTGTGCATTTGTATTTTCACCAGCTTGTACACTAGGCGCCCCGGCTACAGCTTGTGTAGCAGTACCTTCAGTAAAATCAAGTTCGATTTCGTTTTCAAAATCTTTATATTTAAATTTTTTAACATCATTTGATTTTACTAGATTTATAATTTCTTCAATTCTATCTAAATTCATTTTTAATTATCCTCCTTGATAAGTGATGCTAATTTTTTAGAAGTAGCTCTCACATTATCTAAATTAAATAGTGGTTGTTCTGTAACATTTTTAATTAATTCTTTAAAAGTCTGCTCGAATTCTTGTAATTGTTGTGTTGCTTCTTCTACTGATATCCATTCAAAGTGGATTGTTTCACCAGGTTTAAGTTGCGCTAACTTTTTCAAATCGAGCAGTGTCACAGTAGCAATTTTAGTGTATCCGCCTACAGTTTGTTTATCATTTAAGAGAATGATAGGATTACCGTCATTAGGAACTTGAATACTTCCCAAAGCAACAGGTTCAGAAATGATATCAGCTGTCTCCTTAGGAGCGACAGATGGCCCATTTAATCTGTATCCCATACGATCAGATTGGTCAGAAATTTTAAATTCTGATTCAACAAATGTCGTTACTGCTTCTTCTGAAAATGAATTAAACTGTGGGCCTTTAATCACATGAATGACATTATCTTCTGGTAAGGCTTGATAATCTACAGCTTTACCTAAATTTTCTTTAAAATATTCATTGGATTGAGTAGGAATAACATCATCTTTTTTTAGCGCACGACCTTGAAAACCACCTAGTCCACTTCTCGTATGTGTAGAGTAACTATCAGCAATTTTCTCTATGTTTAATGGATTACCAAAAACAAGATAGCCTCTTGCGCCCTCACTAATCTGGCCGATTTCCAACACATCATTTTGTTTTACCTCATAAACGGCTTGAGTGTCTATAGGTTTGTCATTTAATTTTGCGTTTGATGTGCCACCAATAATAGTAAACGTGTTATCCCTTAAAAAGTGTATTTTAGGTCCTATTACTGTATATTCAATTGCTGGACCTTCGTTGCCAATAAGTGTTTGTGCGACTTTCAAACTGTATTGGTCTAGTGCACCAGCTCCTGAAAAACCTAAATCCTGATAACCTATTCGTCCTTCGTCTTGAATCGTTGTAAATAAGCCAGGTTGTAATATTTTAATACTCATCTTGATATGTCACCCACTTATCTATATCAAAATTTCCATTACGGATGTCCTCAGAAAGTTGATCGTATTCTTCTTGATCGATTTCATAAAACTGAATGTAATCACCGGCCTCATACATTGTCATAGGTTCTCGATTTAAATCAAAAACTTTTAATGGTGTACGTCCAATGATTTGCCATCCACCAGGAGAGTCCATAGGATAAAGACCTGTTTGATTGTTGGCAATGCCTACTGATCCAGCTTCAATTTTAAGTCTTGGTTCTGAACGTCTAGGTGTATGCAATTTCTTATCTAGTCCTCCTAGATATGGAAAGCCAGGCATAAAGCCTAGCATGTATATGAGATACGGTTGCTGAGTATGTATTTGTACAACTTCTTTCTCAGATAATTGATTATGTTCTGCAACTTCTTCTAAATCAGGACCATAATCATTTCCATAAAGTACAGGTATTTTAATAATACGTTGATGACTTTGATGTCCATCATCTTTATTTTGTAAACGGTTAAGTTCTAAATTTTCTAACAATTCATTTCCTTTGATTTTTGTATTATCAAAATAAATAAGAATTGCTCGATAAGATGGAATAATTTCAGTTATTTCAGGATGTGATTGTTCTTTTATGTATTCGACTGTTGCTCGAACTTGCTCATATGTTTGTTCACTTATTTCATTATTGAAATATATCATTACAGTTTGTTCGTTGATTAATTGTGTTTCCAACTTTAAAATCCCTCCCCTTTGAAATTTTTAAGGATTTATTTGCTGTAACTATTTAATTGTATCATTGCATTAGAAGATTTGCTTAATAATTAATTCAAATAGTTTGTAATAACCAATAATAATTTGAATTAAAGCATTTTTACTTTGCCAAAATATTGCATCTTCATATCAAAAAAATTACTAATTTTTATTTAATCATACATATTATTTTTTGTCATCGCATATATGCTTAATGACAAAAGTATTTTATCCTATCATTTTTTAAATAAACTTCTTTATATTTACGAAAGTACCTTTTAAGATAAAATTCCATCAATAATACTATAAAAAATGAGCGAAGACATGAAAGTTCATTCTTAAGAATCGATACCATGTCCCCGCTCTAATAATAAGGATAATTAATATTGAAATAAGTTAATCTCAATACAATTTTTGTTAAATTTTCTTATCTATATACTGTTCATTATTTAATATCAACGATTTTAACGTTGATTTCTCCACCATTTGGTAGTGGCACGCGTACTTCATCATTTAAACCTTTACCAATAAGCGCATTTGCCATTGGAGATTCATTAGAAATTTTACCTTTAAAGGCATCTGCTTCAGCAGAACCTACAATTTGGTAACTTTCTTCTTCATCGCCTGGGAGCTCGATGAAAGTAACCGTTTTACCAATTTGAACAACATTGTTATCACCGTTATCTTCAATGATAAGCGCATTTCTAATCATGTGCTCAATACGTTGGATATCTTGTTCGATGAAACCTTGTTCGTCTTTAGCTGCATCATACTCAGAGTTCTCTGATAAGTCACCGAAAGAACGAGCAACTTTAATTTTTTCTACTACTTCAGGTCTTTTAACTGTCTTTAATTCTTCTAATTCTTGTTCAAGTTGTTCATAACCCTCTTGAGTCATTGGATATTGTTTTTGGTTTTCCATAATGTCATCTTCCTTTACTATTAAGTTACTATTTTTTGCTAACGAGTGATTGAATTTTTGTAGTCATAATATCTATTGCGACCTTATTACTTCCACCTTCAGGAATAATAATATCTGCATGTTTTTTCGTTGGTTCGATAAATTGTTCATGCATAGGTCTGACCACATTTAAATATTGATTAATGACAGATTCCATAGATCGACCTCGCTCTTTTGTATCACGAGTTAATCTACGTAAAATTCTTAAATCTGCGTCTGTATCAACATAAATTTTTACATCCATCATATCTCGTAAAGTTTTGTTTTCTAAAGCAAAGATACCTTCTACGATAATAACATCTTTTGGTTCAAATGCAATCGTTTCCTTACTTCGTGTATGATTTGCATAATCATAAGTAGGTACTTCTACTGCTATACCATTTCGTAAATCTTTAAGATTCTGAATAAGTAAATCATTATCGAATGCAAATGGATGATCATAGTTCGTCTCAAGTCTTTCTTCAAAAGTTAAATGAGACTGGTCTTTATAATAGTAATCTTGGGCTAAAAGTGCAACACTATGCCCCTCTAATTCCTTCATGATTTCATTTGTGACCGTTGTTTTGCCGGAACCAGAACCGCCAGCAATACCTATAATAGTAGTTTGATTCATACTAGCCGATTTCCTTTCTCATCATGTTATTTGTATAAATAGGTTGATCGACTTTAATTTGAACAATTTGTAATGGGTGTCTAGCAGCATCTAAACTATTACCTTCCTCATCATAAATTGCTTCAACAACTTGTTTAAAACTTTCAATTTCTGGACCAAAAAATTCTATTTCTTGGCCTGGTTTAAAGTGATTTCGTTGTTGAATTGTCGCTAGTTGAGTTTGTTCGTCATAATCAAGTACAAGTCCACAGAAGTCGTATGCTGATTTCTTAGATTGTGCTTCACCAAACATTTGCTCTTCATACCCAGGCGTACCTTGGAAGAATGCTGGAGCGGTATCACGGTTCGCACATTTTTCTAGTTCTTTGAGCCACTCTGGTTTAATTTTGAAGTTTTGTGGATCTTCCGCATATGCATCTATAACTTTACGATACACTGAAACGACTGTTGCAATATAATGGATAGATTTCATTCGACCTTCGATTTTTAAAGAATCGATGCCAAGTTCCATCATTTGTGGTATAGATTCTATTAATTTTAAATCTTTAGGACTCATAGCAAATGGAATCACGTCGCCATCTTCATAATACAAATCAAGTTCACCGTCATCATCCACTTGTAGCAAATCATAATCCCAACGACAACTTTGACAACAACCGCCACGGTTTGAATCACGCGCTGTCATATGGTTACTTAATGTGCAACGACCTGAATATGCTATACACATTGCTCCATGAATGAAAGCTTCTATCTCAATATCAACTTTCTCTTTCATCTCTTTCATTTCCATTGCGCCTGTTTCTCGGGCTAATACGACACGGTCTAGCCCTTCTTCTTTCCAAAATTCAACTGCCTTGTAGTTTGAAAGTGATTGTTGTGTTGATAGATGAATTTCTAAACGGGGTGCGACTTCTTTACATGTTTCAATAATAAGTGGATCAGCAACAATAATTCCAGTTGCGCCAGTAGCATCTAATTCACGTAGATAATCTTCTAAACCGTCAATATTCTCATCATGTGCAATTATATTGGTAGTCACGTAAATTTTAGCACCATAACGGTTCGCAAAAGCCACACCTTCTGCAATTTCTTCCATAGTGAAATTATCTGCATTTGAGCGTAAACCGTACTCTTGACCACCTAGAAATACTGCGTCAGCACCATAGTGTACAGCAATTTTAAGTTTCTCTAAGTTACCAGCTGGTGCGAGTAATTCCGGCTTTTTCATTTTGGTTTTTGAACTTGATTGAACTTCTTCTAAAGTTTTCATTTGTAATGATAAGCCTCCCTAATATACCGTTTGTTTATATAAGAAACCTTCGTCAAATGGACGATGTTCAGGTTGAATCTCCTTAATAGGATCAACTAACATGAATTTTTCATCGTCATAAGATTCTGGATCTTCGTTATATAAATCAATAGCTTCTCTATATTGTTCTGTAACCACATTGATATACGCTTCACTTTGTAAAACACCATCAATTTTAAACGCATCAATACCTGCTTCAAAGAATGGTTCTAATTCTTCAATTAAGCATATATCATTTGGAGACATAATGTGCGTACCATTATAATCCTCGAATACAGGATATTTATTGTCGCGTTCTTCATCATATAGTAGTAAATCTTTCTGCGATTCGTTACGTTGAATTTTCATCTGTCTATCTTGAAAAGTATAATAATTACCTAGAAGCATGCGTTTAGATTGGAACATACATGTCATTCCATGCACTTGTACTTCTATTTCAACATTGGCATTTTCTTTAATATTGATGATTTCATCTAAACTCAATTCTCTAGCGAGTACCGCTCTTGATGCGCTCTTCTTACCCCAATAATTACATTGGAAATAGTTAGTCACAAGTGTTTCAGCATCCCAATGAAGAGGGATCGGATGAGCTTGCTTTTTAACAAACATCACGACAGCAGGATCTCCAAATATAATTCGGTCTACACCTATGTCATGTAAAAATTGTATGTAGTCTTCTAAAGCATCCAAATGATAATTATGGAAAAGCCCATTAACAGCAGCGTAAACTTTCTTATTGTGATGATGCGCGAGTTGAACAGCTTCTTTCATCATCTCTCGATTAAATTCTCCCGGAAGTCTTAAACCAAATTTTTGTTCACCAATAACAAATGCGTCTGCACCTTTCTCTATTAGTGTTTCCATATGAGTTATTGACTTAGGAGTAACTAATAATTCAACCATAGTCATTCTCCTTTAATTGATATTGCCAAACCATCGTCCATATTTAAAAAGTTCGTCGTATATCCTGATTGATTCATTAACCATTGATTATATTGTTGTACCTTTTTAACCATTTGTCGTACATTTCTTGACCGTACGATATCAATATTTGAAACAAATCCATGATATAACACATTGTCAGTTACTACGAGCCCACCTTTTCTTAATAAAGGCGTGTATAACTCGAAAAATTTTTTTGATTGTGCTTTTGCAGCATCAATAAATATCATATCATATAGTCTATCACTAACACTGTCATACATTTCGAGTGCATCACCTTCAATTAATCTAATTTGTTCTTCATAATGATATTCTTGAAAATGATGTCTCGCTTGTGCCAGCATATCTTCGTTGCGTTCAATTGTAGTGACCTCTATATCACTAGCCACTGAAGCAAATTGCATAGAACTATAACCGATAGCTGTACCGATTTCTAAAATTTGTTTAGTATGATTCATACGAATTAATTGTTTAATCATATCTAAAGTGAGTTTGTCTACAATCGGAACTTGATTGTCTTCAGCGTAAGATCTTAAATTCTCAATATTTGTATCTAATCTTTGATGTAATTGAGTTAAATAATCTTGGTTTAAATCCATTTAAAATAACTTCCTTTACAGTGATGACTACAATGATTTGTAGACATAAAATAAATCAGTCGAACATTGATTATATCTTAATCAATAAGTGTGACTGATTTCTAGAATGGTGCTTCTATATCTTTCATATTAGAAGTAAATAATCGTTTCATAGAAATTAACTTTACATATTTTACCATAAATTACTCACAAATATAAGAGTTAAATAAGTATTAAGGGAGTAAGACAAAAATATCATTCAGCTAGAATTATTTTCGTTGACCTAACGCTTCAAGGATAACGAATTGAATATAAAAAGAGCAGTAAGAGAATTTCAAATTGAAACCATCTTACTGCTATCATTTTCAGGGGATAATCTCCCCAGCTGTGCTACCATTTAAATCAATTATTCATTGATTTCTGTATTAACTACCTCTTCGATCATATCCCATTCCTCATCTGTTTCGATCGGTACTAATTTACCGCCATCTCCAGATTCGTCAGGTTCGTTAATCATTGGTACAAGTTCAATCATATCGTCTTCGTCTGATTGTGCACCTTCTTCAGCTAATACAACATATTCTTTTTTGAATTCAGGATGATAAAATTCTAACATTTTACGATATAAAACTTCATTGCCATCTTCATCGAATAAAGTTAATAATTCTTCCTCGTTGTTAATGTTTAAATCAGAATCATGATTGTGTTCATGGTTATGGTTATGTTCAGTCATTTTTTATATCTCCTTTATTGGATAGAGTCTAAATAGCCTTGTAATATAAACACAGCTGCCATTTTATCTATTACTTTTTTACGTTTTTGTCTAGAAACATCCGCTTCTAAAAGCGAGCGTTCAGCAGCCATTGTGCTTAATCGTTCATCCCACATAATTATTTCTATGGATGGTAAGGCTTCTTGAAGCTTCTCCTTGTATTGTAACGAAGCCTCACCACGAAATCCAATAGAATTATTCATATTCTTTGGTAAACCGATGACGACGGTGCCTACTTGGTTATCTTGAATAATTTCTACTAACTTTTCTATACCTAATTCATTTTGTTCTTCGTTGATTCGGAGTGTGTCTAAACCTTGGGCAGTCCATCCCATTAGGTCACTTATAGCAATGCCAACAGTTTTGCTTCCCACGTCTAAGCCAATAATTTTATGTTTTAACATATTTATTGGTCAGACTCTTTTAAATAATAAGAGACAAGCTCTTCCATAATAACATCTCTATCAATATGGCGAATTTGGTTTCTTGCTTCATTTTGGCGTGGAATGTAAGCCGGATCACCAGAAAGCAAATAACCTACTATTTGATTTACGGCATTATATCCTCTTTCTTCCAATGTACGGTGTACATTTTTAAGTACTGCTTTGACATCTTCTTTCGGAATTTCTTCATAGTCAAATTTCATTGTTTTATCAAAATTTTCCATACGTGACACTCCTTTTTATGCGTATTATCATTCATTATAATTCTACAATATTATGAAATTAAGTTATAGATTTTTAATATAATCTTTAATAAAGCGTAATGCTTCTGTTATCTTCTCAGGTTGAGTGCCACCACCTTGAGCCATGTCAGGGCGTCCGCCACCTTTTCCTCCTACTACTGGTGCCATATGTTTAATTAAGTCGCCAGCTTTAACTTGATCAGTTAATGACTTAGGCACAGTTGCGATGATTGAAACTTTACCATCAACATTACTTGCTAATACGATAATCGCATCTTGTAATTTAGATTTGAAATCATCCATCGTTGAGCGAATTGCTTTTGCATTAGGAACGTCTACTTCAGTTGCTAACACTTTTAAATCATTGATAGTTTCTACTTGGTCCTCGATATTACCCATTTTAAGAGAAGTAATTTCTTTATTACGTTGTTCTAGTTGTTTTAGTAAGTTCTTCTCTTCTTCTTGTAACTGAGTAATCTTGCCAACAACTTGATCATCTGATTTAACTTTAACATTATTTTTAATTGTATTGAATTTAGATTGTATGTCTTCAAGGTATAAGAATGCTGATTTGCCAGTAAGTGCTTCAATACGTCTTACGCCTGCGCCAGTACCAGACTCACTTACTATTTTGAAAAGGCCTATTTCAGAGGTATTGTTTACATGTATACCTCCACATAATTCAATTGAAAATGGTGCCATGTTAACTACACGTACGATGTCGCCATATTTTTCCCCAAATAAAGCCATTGCACCCATTGATTTCGCTTCATCAATGCCCATTTCTTGTATGCGCACATCTATGCCTCTCCAAATTTCTTCATTCACTCTTCGTTCAACTTGATCGATTTCTTCTTGAGACATTGGACCAAAGTGTGAAAAGTCAAAACGTAATCGGTCAGCTTCTACTAATGAACCTGCTTGGTTGACATGATCTCCTAATACTTCTTTTAATGCTTGATGTAATAAGTGTGTGGCACTATGGTTCTTTTGAATAGCGCGACGTTCATCTTTATTGACACTTGCATCTACTTCTGCACCAACTGTAGCTTGTCCAAATTGTACTGTACCTTTGTGAAGATTTTGTCCATTAGGTGCTTTAGTCACTTCAGTAACTGCAATTTCAAAATTCTCATTCCCTACCGTACCTTCATCGGCAACTTGACCACCACTTACCGCATAGAACGGCGTTTCTTTTAAAATAAAGTAAACTGTTTCACCCGCTTCAACTGATTCAACTTCTTCACCATTGTAAATAAGATGTGTGATAGTTGATTGATAATCAGTTGTTTCGTATCCGACGAATGTACTATCATCTGTAATGTTTTTAAGCACTTCACTTTGAATTTGCATTGATTGAGAATTTTGACGTGCTTGTCTTGCACGATCTCTTTGTTGTTGCATTTCATTTTCAAATGTAGCCATATCAACAGTTAATCCTTCTTGAGTGGCTAATTCTTCGGTTAATTCAACTGGGAAGCCATACGTATCATATAATTTGAAAGCATCTTCACCTTTAATCTCATGATTATCTTTCTTAGCTTTCTCGATGAATTGATTTAAAATCGCTAAGCCTTCTTCAAGCGTCTCATGGAATCGTTCTTCCTCAGATTTAATTACGCGTTTAATGAAATCCGCTTTTTCTTTTACATTTGGATAATATGGTTCCATAATCTCAGCTACAATATCTACGAGTTTATACATGAATGGTTCATTAATACCTAATGACTGGCTAAATCTTACGGCACGACGTAATAAACGACGTAATACGTAACCTCGACCTTCATTTGCAGGTAATGCACCATCTGCAATCGCAAAGGCAATCGTTCTAATATGATCAGCGATTACTTTAAATGCAACATCTTGTTCATCGACTTCTAAGTATTTTTTACCTGAAATGTTTTCTACTTCGTTAATGATCGGCATAAATAGGTCAGTTTCGTAATTTGTTCTTACGTTTTGTGAGATTGAAGCCATACGTTCTAATCCCATGCCGGTATCAATATTTTTATTTGGAAGTGGTGTATACGTATGATCTTTATTATGGTTAAATTCACTAAATACTAAATTCCATACTTCTAAATATCTTTCGTTTTCTCCGCCTGGATACATCTCTTCTTCTGGATCGTTTTGACCATAAGCTTCGCCACGATCATAGAAGATTTCAGTATTCGGTCCTGAAGGTCCTTCACCTATATCCCAGAAGTTCCCTTCAATTCGAATAATACGACTTTCTTCTAATCCGATATCTTCATTCCAAATTTTATATGCACCTGTATCTTCAGGATGAATCGTTACATATAATTTTTCAGGTTCCATACCCATCCATTTATCACTAGTTAAGAATTCCCATGCAAATTCTATCGCTTCTTGTTTAAAGTAATCTCCAATTGAGAAGTTCCCTAACATTTCAAAGAAAGTATGGTGACGTGCTGTGAAACCTACATTTTCAATGTCATTCGTACGAATTGCTTTTTGAGAATTGACGATTCTTGGTTTTCTTGGAGTTTCACGTCCATCAAAGTATTTCTTTAAGGTTGCCACACCTGAATTAATCCATAGTAATGAATCATCATCAATAGGTACTAATGGTGCAGAAGGTTCGACCATGTGACCTTTTTCAACGAAGAAATCTAAATATTTTTGTCTAATTTCACTTGCTTTTAAATTTTTCATTTAAAAAACACTCCCTTTTGGAATTTAGTATTTTGAAAAATAAAAGTATCAATTCAAAACGTAAATGTAGTACATCAATGAAAATAAAAACGTTCATCCACAAAGGGACGAACGTTCTCGCGGTACCACCCTAGTTATAAGGAATTTCGACAATACCAATCATTTAATAAAATGATGTGTATAATCGAATTACTTATCACTTATAGTTACGTATTCAAACTAACATAAAGTAGCGTTCAGTAACTTAGATTGCACTTCTCACCAACCAGTGCATCTCTATCAATCTCAAAGTCACTTACTCATCTCTATGTGAACTTAAGTATATTTTATTTATTTTCGTTAAGAATGTCAACGCTCTGCAAAGTCGTAAGGTGTCATTTCTCCCATATTTATCATTGGGTCTATTTTAAATATCGTCGATTCACTTAATATTATATCTTTTTGAGATTCATCTATGATCGCTTGTTCTTGTTCATCCAACGTTTCATTGTTGATGATTTTATTTTCAGTAGTTAAAATGTCAGCTGATTCATTATCAACTTGATGATTACCAAAATAAGAGGTAAGCAAGCCATTTAATTGTGTTAAACGTTCTTGGCCTTTCGTGTTCAAGCCAATTTCAAATGCTTGGGGATCACCCAGTAACACAAGCGATTGCTTAGCACGTGTTAAACCTGTGTATAGAATTGGGCGCTGTAACATTCGGAAATATTGTTTAACAATAGGCATAATAACAATTGGGAATTCAGAACCTTGCGATTTATGAATTGATGTACAATAGGCGTGGGTTAATTCTAGTAAATCTTGTCGTGTGAACGTAATTTCGTTCCCTTCGAAATCCACGACTAAGACATCTTTATTTAGAGCATTCTCTTTTGCCCAGAAAATGCCTACAATTACACCAATATCCCCGTTGAAAATATTATCGTTCGGTCGATTCACTAATTGAAGTACTTTATCGCCTTTTCTGAAAACAACATCACCAAATTCAATTTCACGACTATCATCCTTTTTAGGATTTAAAATCGATTGTAATACTTGGTTAAGGCGTTTAATACCAGCATTCCCTTTATACATTGGCGCAAGGACTTGGATATCACTCATATTATAACCTTTACTCACTGCACTCTGAACAACTTTATCTACGACATCAGGTATCTGGTCAGAGGTGCAGTTAATAAAACTACGATCGTGAAACCGTTGAGTAATATCTATGGGCTCACCCATCTTCATCCGATGCGCTAAATCGATAATACTTGAGCCATCTTGTTGACGGTATACCTCAGTTAAATTGACACGGGGGATTGTTTTAGAATCAATAAGATCTTTGAATACTTGACCTGGGCCGACTGAAGGAAGCTGATCTTCATCTCCAACAAATATGATTTGTGCATCTAATGGAACTGCGCTTAAAAATTGATGGAAAAGCCACGTATCAACCATAGACATTTCATCTATAATGATTAATCGTGCATTAATTTCATTGTCTAAAATATCTTCAGGTTGTGTCTCTTGATTCCATCCAATAAGTCTATGAATCGTCATCGCTTCAAGACCTGTCGATTCTTGAAGTCGTTTGGACGCACGTCCGGTTGGAGCAGCTAATACCACAGGGTAATCATCTTCATTATAGTCGTCATAATCTAGGGATAAACCATGAATTTCTGCATAAAGTTCAACAATCCCTTTGATAACAGTCGTTTTACCTGTACCTGGACCACCCGTTAGAAGCATTACTTTCGAATTCATTGCTGTTTCAAGTGCTTCTTTTTGTGATGCGGCATAATTTACTTTATTGTACGATTCTATTTCTCCAATATGCATTTGGAGATCAGATTGTTCGATTTCTTTTAATTTTGTTGTGTTTGTCTTAATTCGATATAAATTTTGGACACTTTTCAGTTCGGAATAATATAAGCTTGGAATGGATACTTGTTCATCACTCAGAATTAATTTTTTCTCTTCAGAAAGTTGCAATATCATTTCTTCAAGTGTTTCTCTAGCAATAGTTACATCAGTACCATCGTTTAACATCTCTTGTGTCGGATCAATGACATATGAATTAGGAAGATATGTGTGTCCCTGTTTGATACATTCTTCTTCAAGTATATATAACAAACCCGCTTTCAAACGTTCAGGTGAATTCGCAGCAATACCAATATTACGTGCAAGTTGGTCAGCTTTATTAAACCCGATTCCTTTAATATCATAAACGAGTTGATAAGGATTTTCGTCCAAAATTTTAAGCGTATCACTCATATAGAATTGATAGATAGCCATCGACAGTTTTGGACCGAAACCTAAATCATGTAATCGAATCATAATTTTCTCAGATTCTTGATTTGCACTAATTTGTTCAGCAATTTGCTGTTGCTTTTTCTTAGGCAAACTCGGCACCTTTTGCAAAATTTCAGGATGATTTAATATATCATTAATTGCGTTCTCACCTAATGCATTAACGATATTCTGTGCCGTTTTTTTACCGATGCCTTTAAATAAATCACTAGATAAATAACTCACAATGGCATCTTTTGTTTGAGGCAATTCCTTTTCAAAGGTTTCAGCTTTTAATTGTTTACCATACCGTGGATGCTCTACAACTTGCCCTTTAAAGGTGTACACGTCTCCTTCAACTACATTTGGAAGAAACCCTACAACTGTTGGCATACTATCAAATGATTCATTTGTTTCAATAGTGTCTACTTTAAGAACTGTATAGAAGTTATCATTATTTTGAAATAATATAGCATCTACTGTGCCTTTGATCATTGAATAATCAAATAGTGTAGGGTCAGACATGTTACTCCTCCTCTTTCATTGTTTTAAAGGTTTTTAATGCGTGTTGACTTAATAAATGTTGGTCATCAATGGCAACTGCTTGTTCAAAATAAGCAATTGCTTCATCTATATCTTCATTCTTCATATAACTTGCTAAGCCAAGATTATAAATGGCGTCAACATGTTTAGCATCGATATTTAACACGTGTTTCAATTGATTAATTGCTTGGTCGAACATTTCAAGATGACATAAAGTTAAACCATATTGAAATTGAATTTCCGCGTCATTATTTTCATCTTTCTCTGCTGCTGTCATTAAGAAAGGTAACGCCTCTTTAAAGGCTTCTAATTGATTAAATGACATGCCAATCATGTAATTACAATCTACTACTGTTGTTACGTTATTCTTCAGTGCTGTTTGATATAATTTAATCGCTTCTTTATAGCGTCCTTCATTGTAATACACATTAGCTAGGTTATAATAGACAGCTCCGTTTGACGGATCAATCGTTATTGCCTTTTGGAAGAATCGTTCTGCTTTTTCTATTTCTCCCGCGTCTGATAAGACAATTCCTGCATTAATATAATTTTCAACCGCATCAGGATTTTCTTCGATATTTTCAAATAATGCTTTTAAAGCATCCTCAAGCTGTCCATTCTTTATGTATTGATAAATTGTATTCTGCTCATGCATTCTCCGTACCTCATTTCTAAATGATTATAACATGTTTTAAAATGAAAAACCGTTAACCCAAAGATAAAAATCTTGTGAATTAACGGTATTCATACTTTAAACTACATAACTTAATTGACCTTCGTTCTTATATACATCATCGATAGTTGCGCCACCTAAACAAACTTCTCCATTATAAAATACGACTGCTTGTCCTGGTGTGATTGCACGTACAGGTTGATCAAATGTAACGCGTATTGAATTTTCATTTTCACGTTGCACAAACACTTTCGTGTCCTTTTGACGATAACGGAATTTCGCAGTACATTCGAATCCTTGTTCTAAATTAATTTCTCCTTCATTAACAAATGAATAATCTGATGCTACAAGATAATCACTATATAACGCATCATGATGGAATCCTTGTTCAACATAAAGCACATTGTCATCTAAGTTTTTACCAACAACAAACCACGGATCGCCATCACCGCCAATACCTAGTCCATGACGTTGTCCAATGGTATAGTACATTAAACCACTATGTTGCCCCATCTTTTTACCATCTAGCGTTACCATATCTCCTGATTGCGCAGGTAAATATTGAGATAAGAATTCTTTAAAGTTTCTTTCTCCTATGAAACAAATACCCGTAGAATCTTTCTTTTTAGCTGTTGCTAAATCTTGTTCTTCAGCAATTCGACGTACTTCACTTTTTTCAATATCACCAATTGGGAACATAACTTTGGATAGTTGTTCTTGAGACAATTGATTCAAGAAATAAGTTTGATCTTTATTATTATCTACGCCTCGCAACATTTCAACATGTCCATCTTCGTGACGACGAATGCGTGCATAATGGCCTGTTGCTACATAATCAGCGCCTAATTTCAATGCATGTTCTAGGAATGCTTTGAATTTAATTTCTTTATTACACATCACATCTGGATTTGGTGTTCGACCTTTTTTATATTCATCTAAGAAATATGTGAAGACTTTATCCCAATATTCTTCTTCAAAATTAACAGCATAATAAGGTATGCCAATTTGGTTACATACAGCGATGACATCGTTGTAATCTTCAGTTGCAGTACATACACCATTTTCGTCTGTGTCGTCCCAATTCTTCATGAAAATTCCAATAACATCGTAACCTTGTTCTTTTAAAAGATAGGCCGTTACTGAACTATCAACGCCACCTGACATACCGACAACTACTCGTATATCTTCATTAGACACTATGATTCCTCCTTAAATTTATGATAAATTTTATGAATTTCAGCTACTATATATTTAATTTGTTGTTCAGTCATTTCTTCATTAAAGCTAAATCTCACAGAATGTTTCGCACGTTCTTCATCTTCGAACATTGCAGCAAGTACATGTGATGGCGTTGTTGACCCAGCTGTACATGCAGAGCCAGAAGAGACATAAACATTTGCTAAATCTAGTAATGTTAACATTGTTTCCACATCGATAAATGGAAAATAGAGATTTAAAATATGCCCTGTTGAATCTGTCATTGAACCATTCAATTCAAATGGAATGGCACGTTCTTGTAGACTCACTAAGAATAATTCTTTTAGATTCATCAAATGAACGTTGTTCGCATCTCGATTCCGAACGGCTAATTCTAAAGCTTTAGTAAGGCCTACAATTTGAGGTACATTTTCTGTACCTGCGCGACGTTTAGTCTCTTGTTCTCCGCCTAACTGATTAAATTCTATTGGCGTGTTTTCTTTAACTAGTAAGATACCGGCACCTTTAGGTCCACCAAATTTATGACCTGTGATACTCATAGTGTCTATTTTAAAGTCATGAAAGTCTATATCTAAATGTCCGATTGCTTGCACTGCGTCAACATGGAATAACGCATTAGAATCGGCAATAATATCTTCAATATCATACATATTTTGTACTGTTCCAATTTCATTATTTACAAACATAATAGACACTAAAATCGTTTTATCAGTAATCGTATCGCGTAATTGATCTAAATCAACAGCCCCTGTATCATCAACATCTAAATACGTTACGTCATAACCTTCACGTTCAAGTTGTTCAAATACATGTAACACAGAATGATGTTCAATTTTAGAAGTAATGATATGATTTCCTAACTGTTCATTGGCTTTAACTAATCCTTTGATTGCAGTATTATTTGATTCCGTTGCGCCACTTGTGAAAATCACTTCACTCGGTTTAGCACCTACTAATTGTGCGACTTTACGACGCGACTGGTCTAGATATTTTCTAGCATCTCTACCTATTAAGTGAATAGAAGATGGATTACCATAATGATTCTTATAAATTTCCATCATTGCATCAACGACTTCAGGTTTCACTGGTGTGGTCGCGGCATAATCTGCATAAACTTCCATGTATAGACACTCCTCGTCAATTTATCAATGTTCCTATAATAGCACCAATCATTGCTTTTTTCTACCATTCTGTTTTTGTAAGTATGGTTATAATTTAGAATTATTTTAACATTTATTTAGGTATCTTTTCGATGTATGATTCTTTGCTAAATTCATTTTTGAAAATAATCATTATCTATGCATGAGCATATAAATATTGTGATTAAGATCTGACTGTTATACTTCAATTATTAAAATGACATGAAAGGAAGCTAAAAAATGAAAGATATTAAATTATCAGCTTTAAATCTTGTACCAATTAGAGAAGGTCAAAATGATCAAGATGCAATCAATGATATGGTTAATTTAGCGCAAGGTTTAGATGATTTAGGGTATGAACGCTATTGGATTGCTGAACATCATAATGCGCCAAACTTAGTTAGCTCCGCTACAGCGTTACTGATTCAACATACTTTAGAACACACTAAAAATATTAAAGTTGGTTCTGGAGGAATTATGCTTCCTAACCATGCCCCACTAATTGTAGCTGAACAATTTGGTACGATGGAGACAATGTTCCCTCGTCGTGTCGATTTAGGATTAGGACGTGCGCCTGGTACGGATATGATGACTGCAAGCGCATTGAGACGAGATCAACATCATGGTGTATATCAATTTCCAGAAGAAGTAGAACAATTAGAGAAATATTTCGGACCTGGCAACCAACAAGCGTATGTACGAGCGTATCCAGCAGTTGGTAAGAACGTTCCTCTTTATATATTAGGTTCATCAACAGATTCTGCTCATCTAGCTGCTCGAAAAGGTTTACCTTATGTATTTGCTGGACACTTCGCCCCTCAACAAATGAAAGAAGCCATTCAAATCTACAAAGAATTATTTGAACCGTCTGATGTTTTAAGTGAGCCTTATGTGATTGTTTGTTTAAACGTCATCGTTTCAGATACAGATGAACATGCAGAATACTTAGCAAGTACAATGGCACAAATTATGGTAAGTATTACTCGAGGAAGAATGCAAGCGGTCCAACCACCTACTGATGATTTAAAAGGATTACTCACGCCGAGAGAATATGAGTTAGCTCAACAACGTTTTGCTGGTTCACTCATAGGTTCAGAAACATCTGTGAAAGAACAGCTTAAAAACTTTATTAGTGAATATGGAGAAATAGATGAATTGATGGCTATTAGTTATATATATGACCAAGATGAGCAATTAGAATCATATCAACGTTTGCAAAATGCTTTAAAATCGTAATGATGTATATAAAAAAGGAAGGGCGTTTGCCCTTCCTTTTTGTATTAATGATTAAGTGACTTATTTGTCGTCTTTATCTTCTTTGTCGTCGTTGTCTCCGCCACCAGTATATTCATTAATTTTATCTTTAGCTTTGTTCACTTGCTCGTTATCGCTATCCTTAAATTTTTCTGCTGCTTCTTTTGCTTTATCCATGAAACTCATAAATAATAGCTCCTTTCGAATTTTGAAAAATTATTTTTTTAAATTATCAATGAAGTCATTGGCTTTATCTTTGGCATTTTCAACGAATTCTTTCGCTTTGCCAGAAGTTTTATCCTCTTGACCTTCATTTTCAAGTTCTTCGTTGTTGGTAGCATTTCCGATTGTCTCTTTGATGTTACCTTTAGCTTGTTCAAATTTACTTTCATCTGCCATATTAACTACCTCCTCGATGTATTATTTGTAATACCACTTGAAAAAGAAGATAAACATATGAAAATAAATTTTTTAAAATTAAAGGATATCGTAATAAAATTAATATCAATATACTGAAGCGAAACTGATGAAACCTTTAGATATAGAACATATATCCATCTAAATCTTCATCAGTTTCTTTATAGTCAGCAAGATATTTTAAAGTTGTGTTATCTAAAACATCTCTTACAGCATCTCTCATTCTTAACCATAATTGTTTCTGTGCAGGTGGCTCAGATTCAATACTTTCTACAAATGTGATTGGACCTTCAAGTAAGCGAATAATGTCGCCTGCTGTGATTTCTTCAGCTGGTACTCTAAGTTGATAACCACCTTTAGCACCACGCACACTTCGAATTAATCCAGCATTTCTTAAAGGGCCGACTAATTGTTCAAGATATAAATCACTTAATTTATTTTCTTCAGCAATAGACTTTAAAGATACACAACCTTGACCTTCTCTTTTCGCAAGAGAAATCATCAGTGTTAGTCCATATCTCCCTTTTGTTGATATTTTCATTGTATAACCTCACTTAATTCGAATTATATATATTCCCATTCTATCATTTTTTGCGTTAAGATAATATTAGAAAGGTGTGACAAATGTGAGTACAGAACCTTTAGCGTCTCGAATGAGACCTATGAATATAGATGAAATTATTTCTCAACAGCATCTTGTTGGGCCAAAAGGCATTATTAGAAGGATGGTTGATACTAAACGATTATCATCAATGATATTTTATGGACCACCTGGAATTGGAAAAACGAGTATAGCCAAAGCGATATCTGGAAGTACTCAATTCAAATTTAGACAACTCAATGCTGTTACAAATACAAAAAAAGATATGCAAATGGTTGTCGAAGAAGCAAAAATGTCAGGACAGGTCATTCTACTCCTTGATGAAATTCATCGTTTAGATAAAGCTAAACAAGATTTTCTTTTACCTCACTTAGAAAATGGCAAAATTGTTTTGATTGGTGCGACAACCTCTAATCCTTATCATGCAATTAATCCAGCTATACGTTCTCGGGCACAAATTTTTGAACTCTATCCATTAGATGATCATGACGTGAGAATTGCACTTGATCGTGCGATTGATGATAGTGACCGTGGACTCAAAAGCTATCATCCAGTTGTAGATGAAGATGCTATGGAATACTTTTCAACTCAAAGCCAAGGCGATGTTAGAAGTGCTTTGAATGCATTAGAACTAGCTGTACTTAGTGCTGATGAAGAAAATAATCAACGACATATCACTTTAGATGATGCTAAAGATTGTTTACAAAAAGGCGCATTCGTTAGCGATAAAGATGGAGATATGCACTATGATGTGATGAGTGCCTTTCAAAAATCTATTAGAGGAAGCGATGTTAATGCAGCTTTACACTATTTAGCACGATTAATTGAAGCTGGCGACTTACCTACAATTGTAAGACGTTTATTAGTGATTAGTTATGAAGATGTAGGACTCGCATCACCTAGTGCAGGACAACGTACCTTAGCAGCAATTCAATCTGCAGAACGATTAGGTTTCCCGGAGGCACGAATTCCTCTAAGTCAAGCTGTCATCGAGCTTTGTCTATCACCTAAATCAAATTCAGGCATTACCGCGATTGATAGCGCTCTGAGTGATATACGAAAAGGTTTAGTCGGTCAAATACCAGACTATTTGAAAGATGGTCATTATTCTGGTGCTAAAGAATTGGGAAGAGCCATTGGTTATAAGTATCCTCATAATTATGAAAATGGCCACGTCGTGCAACAATATTTACCGGATAAGCTAAAAAATAGAATTTATTATGAACCTAAAACCACGTCAAAAAGTGAACAGCAATTTAAAGCTGTTTATGAAAATTTATTGAACAAAAAATAAGAGTTAGCTTTATTTCACATAAAAGATATTCTGATTTAAGTGATTGTATCTGTTTAACAGTACTTATTTCGGAATATCTGTTTTGAAAGTTAAAGCTAACTCATTTTATATTTATTGCCCTTTATCTTTAATACGTCTCACAGGAATATCTTTAAGAATGTCATTAATGACATAACTCGCACAGATAAGCCCTACAACACTTGGCACAAACGCATTAGAAGATGGTGGTATTTGTCCTTTTCTATTGATTGCATTTTTATCCCCGACTGTTTCTTTAACGTCTTCACGTATAACGATAGGACTCTCATCTGAAAAGACAACCTTAACACCTTTACGAATACCTTGTCGTTTTAAGCGATTTCTAATCACTTTAGCCATTGGATCTGTGTGTGTCTTAGAGATATCAGCAATTTCAAAACGCGTCGGATCTGTTTTATTAGCGGCACCCATACTTGAAATCATATTAATACCACGTTCTAGGCATTCTTTCATTAAATGTACTTTATAAATAATTGTATCACTTGCATCAATAAAGTAATCAATATCGTAATTATTAAAGATTTCTTCGTACGTTTCTTCTGTATAAAACATATGTAATGGTGTGACTTTACATTCTGGATTGATCAATTTGATACGTTCTTCCATCAACGTCACTTTACTTTGGCCAATAGTTGTAGTTAATGCATGAATTTGTCTGTTTACATTTGTGATATCTACATCATCTTTATCTATGAGTATAATGTGACCAATATTTGTTCTTGCAAGTGCTTCAGCGGCAAAAGACCCCACGCCGCCTACTCCTAAGACAGCTACTGTTTTATTTCTTAATAAGTCCAAACCTTCTTGACCAATTGCCAATTCATTTCTGGAAAATTGATGTTTCATTGTTTACTCCTTTATAAAACTTAACTTTATTATGAGCTCATTTTATTATGTATATGGTTCATTGTAAAAATTCACATAAAAATACGCAAGACCGAAGTCTTGCGTACCGATAGAGTCCGTAGGTGCCGTAGTTGTAAAAAGCTTGATCATTCGGCCTGCTATATACAGGTGGGTGCCCTGTTTCTCGTTTTGCAAGTCCTCCTATAGAGGCGTGTGCGCTGCGAGAAAACCTATTGGGCTCCCTGATCAAAGAGTGTTAGGCCCAAATAAAAAGCAAACTTACGAACACCACAGATGACTATCTTATGAAAATATCATACCACAAAATCGTAGATAAAGATATTTTTAAAACTTATACTATCTGACATTTCTTAGCGAAATGTTTTTGGTGGGGCCCCTTGTCCCGACTTCCATGGCCGGAAACTTTTCTTTCGAAAAGTTCTATGTCGGGGCCCTAGTGTCTGATTCTTAGTGATAGTTCTTGGAGTTGTTTGTCTGAGACTTGGCCTGGTGCGTCTGTGAGTAGGCATGTTGCTGATGCTGTTTTAGGGAATGCGATTGTGTCTCTTAGGTTTGTTCTGTTTGTAAGTAGCATCACAAGTCTATCTAATCCTAGTGCAATACCGCCATGTGGTGGTGCACCGTATTTAAATGCATCTAGTAAGAAACCGAATTGTTCTTGTGCTTGTTCAGCTGAAAAGCCTAAGACTTCAAACATTTTTTGTTGTAATTCACCATTGTGAATTCTGATTGAACCGCCTCCAAGCTCATAACCGTTTAATACGATATCATAAGCATTTGCTTGAGCATTTTCAGGTTCTGAATCTAACTTAGCTATATCCTCTTGTTTAGGTGATGTGAATGGATGGTGAGCAGCAACATATCGTTTCGCATCTTCATCATATTCAAGAAGTGGCCAATCTGTAACCCATAAGAAGTTTAATTTAGATTCATCAATAAGTCCTAGTTCTTTAGCAAGTTTGATACGTAATGCGCCTAAACTTTGTGCCACTACACTTGGTTTGTCAGCAACAAACATCACTAAGTCACCTGGTTTAGCACCTGTAAGTTCTTTAAGTGTTTCAACGTTTGCATCTTCGAAGAAACGCGCAATTGGACCACTTAATCCATCTTCAACGACTTTAACCCACGCTAAACCTTTAGCACCGTAGATATTAACGAATTCAGTTAGTGCATCCATGTCTTTACGTGTATATTTGTCAGCAGCGCCTTCAGCTACAATTGCCTTAATTTCGCCGTCATTTTCGACAGTATCTTTAAAGACTTTGAAATCCATGTCTTTACCTAATTGAGATACGTTGATAAGTTCCATATCAAAACGTGTATCAGGTTTATCTGAACCATAACGATCCATTGCTTCAGCATATGTCATACGTGGAAACGGAGCTGGAACATCAATGCCTTTAACGTCCTTAACCACTTTGCGTAACATTTCTTCGCCCATTGAAATGACATCTTCTTGATCGACAAAGCTCATTTCAATATCAACTTGTGTAAATTCAGGTTGACGGTCTGCACGTAAATCTTCATCACGGAAACATTTAACAATTTGATAATATTTATCGAATCCACTAATCATTAAGAGTTGTTTAAACAATTGTGGTGATTGTGGTAATGCGTAAAATTCACCTTCATGTACACGAGATGGTACGAGATAATCACGTGCGCCTTCAGGTGTAGATTTAGTTAATACTGGTGTTTCAATATCGAAGAAGCCATTGTCATCTAAGTATTGACGTATTGAACGTGTTGTTTGATGTCTCATTTTGAAAGTTTGCGCTAATTCTTGACGACGTAAATCTAAGTATCTATATTTTAAACGGATATTTTCATCTACATTCACGTTTTCTTCGTTAATTGCAAATGGTGGTGTCTCAGATTTATTAATAATTTCAATATTTGAAACTTGTACTTCGACTTGTCCTGTTTTAATTTTAGGGTTAACCGTTTCAGCGTCACGTTTTGTGACAACACCTTCAACTTCAACTACATATTCAGAACGTACAGTTTCTGCAACTTTTAAAGCTTCTTCTGAAAAGTCTGGATTGAAAACAATTTGAACGATACCTTCACGGTCTCTTAAATCTACGAAAATCAAACCACCTAGGTCACGTCGATTGTGTACCCAACCTTTTAAAGTAACCTTTTCATTTAATAATTCTTCTGTGACTAAACCACAATATGTTGTTCTCTTACTCAAAGTAATACTCCCTTTCTACTCTTTAAAATAGTCAACTAATTGATCTAATTGTACTTTTTCTGACTCACCAGAAGCCATGTGCTTAATATCAATAGAATTGTTTTCAAGCTCTTGATCACCAATCACTATCGTGTACTTCGCATTCAATCTATCTGCTTGTTTCATTTGGCCCTTAATTTTTCTATTAAGATAATCTTTATCGGCTTTCACACCGTTCTTACGTAATTCATTTAATAATTTAACCGCATAACGATCAGCTTCTTCACCCATCGTTACGATAAATAAATCGAATTTTGATTCAATATCTAATTCGATGTCTTCCTCTTCAAGTGCAAGTAATAGACGTTCGATACTCAATGCAAAACCTATTCCAGTTTCACTTGGTCCATCTAACAATTGTAAGAGGCCATTATAACGTCCGCCTCCACAAAGTGTCGTAATCGCACCATCGTAATTTGGATTATCCATCATTACTTCGAAAGCTGTATGCGTATAATAATCTAGTCCACGCACTAAATTAGGATCTTCTACATAAGGAATGTTCAAGTCATCTAAGTGTTGTTTAACTTGTTCAAAGTAAGCTTTAGAATCATCATTAAGATAATCAGTGATGCGAGGTGCATTCTTAATTGCTTCTTTATCTCTATCAACTTTACAATCTAAAATTCTCATTGGATTAGTGTGTAAGCGTGATTGACAGTCTGAACAGAATGTATCTATGACTGGTTCGAAGTGTTCAACTAATGCTTCATTGTATTCTTTACGAGATTCGCTATCCCCAATACTATTAATAACAAGCTTTAAGTGCTTCAATCCGAATGATTGATAAATGTGCATAACCATTGCTAACACTTCGGCATCTATAGATGGGTTTTCTGCACCAATTGCTTCTACGCCAAATTGATTAAATTGACGATAACGTCCCTTTTGTTTACGTTCATATCTAAACATCGGTCCATTATAATACAATTTAACTGGCTGATTAGGTTGTCCTTGCATTTTATGTTCGATGTATGAACGAACGACTGCAGCCGTACCTTCTGGACGTAATGTTAAACTTCGGTCTCCTTTATCTTGGAATGTGTACATTTCTTTTTGTACAACATCTGTTGAATCACCAACACCTCTAGCAAATAGTTCAGTACTTTCGAATATAGGTGTTCGAATTTCTTTATAATTGTATATTTCCATGAGTTCGTCTAATTTATTCTCAATGTAACGCCATTTTACAGAATCTTCTGGTAGGATATCTTGCGTACCTCTTGGAATCTTTATCATATCGTCCTCTCCTTTGTCGCTAATAATCATTGAATAGGTCTGTGTTACGACTAAGATGATAACTTTCCATTATTTTTAAAAATAAAAAACCCTTGCATAGTTAAAAACTATACAAGGGACGTAATAACCGTGTTGCCACCCTAATTGATCAAACGCTAGAATCGCGTTGACCCACTCAAAACGCTTAACGTGCGTCACCCGACATTAGTTTCCTAAAGTACCTCTTCTTGTGTTCAAAGATTTAAACTACTCAGTACAATCTTTCAGCCATGGATTGTATTTCTGCGCAATGATATGCTACCAATTTCATTTAAACTTTCAAGAATATTAATGGTTTTATTTATAAAGTTCATCAATAATGATAACGAGTTTTATTTTAATTTGCAAGTTCTATGATGAGAAATATTGCTTAAGTCCATCTACTACAGCTCGTTCCACGACCTGTCTATGTAGTTGATCATTAATCATTGCTTCATCAGTAGGATTACTTATATATCCGAGTTCTAATAGTACAGCTGGTACATCAGTTTGTCGAAGAACTTGATAATTTTGTTGTCGCGCGCCTCTATTAGTAAGTAAGGCTTTTTTCTGGATATTAGAATTTAAAGTTTGAGCGAGCGATTCTTGATTATCTTGTAACCAATAAACGGTTGCACCATTGGCATTAGAGGAATCTAAAGAGTCATTATGTATGCTAATAAATGCATCACCTTTAATATTTCTATCATCAAGGGATACATATTTATCTGAGGTACGCGTCATTTTGACTTTGGCACCTTCTTTAACTAATAATTTTTTGAGTTCTTTCGCAGTTTTTAATGTGTAATTTTTCTCTAAACTTTTAGTAGGGGTATTACTTGATGCGCCCTGGTCACTACCACCATGACCAGGATCAAGTACAATTGTTTTACCTTTGAGAGGATTAGAAGCATTTGAATTATCGGCTTGAATATTCAAATTCGTATGCCAGCCGGCAACCCAGCCTTTTTCAGTTCCAGCACGATTTTGAACTTCAATCCATTTACCTTTTTTATCAACTTTTTTGAAGCTGTCGCCTTTTTCTATTTTATAAATCACAGGGTATGCAGCATTAGGCCCTGTTCTTAATTCGGCATTTTCAGTAATCGTAATTTGACCCGAATCCTCATCACTATGATTAAGAAACATAAATAGTAAGATAAGGAATAGAATAAACGCTATAACTACAACAAGTGTAAGTCGATTTTTTAGACCGTGACGCGTTAACCATTCATCTATCTTCTTCATAGAATTTTTCCATCCTGAGCTTCATAAATAATGGTAACTGGCCCATCATTATTAATTTCTACATTCATATGTGTGCCAAATTCACCTGTTTTCACTGTTAAACCATAAGATTCTAATTCCTCATTCAATTTTTCATATAGTTGCTTTGCTTCGTCAGGACTTTTAGAATTTGAAAATCCAGGGCGGTTACCTTTCTTTACATCAGCATACAAAGTAAATTGTGATACTGATAAAATTTCACCTTCAACTTGTTGAATATTGAGATTTAATTTGTCATTTTCGTCCTCAAATAATCGAGCATTAGCAATTTTTTTAGCAATCACTTTTGCATCTTCTTCAGTAGAGTCTTTACCTACTCCAACGAGTAGACAATACCCTTTTTCAATTTCATTATCGATCGCATTATTTGTTACTCTTGCATGTTTAACTCTTTGTACAATTATCTTCATTTCTTTTGCACCTCTAGTTCCAAACTCTCGATACTGTATATACGTCACCTAGTTGTTTAATTTTCTCAACGACGCGAAAAACATCGTTCACATTTTTTACCATCACACTAATGTTTATCACAGCATTTTTATCTACGTCAGAACGACCTGAAACTTTGATTAAACTTCCTGCTGTTGAATTTACAGCTTGCAATACTTCATTAAGTAACCCATTTCTATCATATGCGGTCACTTCTAAATCAACTTGATAACGTTGAGTTGAATCCTTTGATTTAACCCATTCTACAGAGATTAATCGATCTGTCTCATTCTTTATATTTGGACAATCTGTACGATGAACTTTAATACCATGACCTTTGGTGATATATCCTACAATATCATCACCAGGTATAGGATTACAACATTTTGACAACTTGATAAGTACGTTTTCCAATCCTTCTACATAAACACCACTATCGGTAATGATATCTTCTTTAATAGGCACAGATTTTGTGACTTCTTGAGCTTCATTTAAAGCCTTCTGTTTATCAAGAATTCTCTGTCTTTCAGTAAGTTTATTAACGATTTGTGCAGACGTTACACCACCAAAACCTACTGCTGCGAATAAATCTTCATCATTTGCAAAATGGTATTTATCATTTACAACTTCTAAATTCTTTTCGGTTAAGACATCTTCGACACGGAAACCTTGTTCTTTAATTTCTGCCTCGACCATGAATTTACCTTTTTCAATATTTGAAGATCGATCTTGTTTTTTAAAGAAACTTTTGATTTTACTCTTAGCACTTGATGATTTAACAATTTTCAACCAATCTCTGCTCGGGCCATAAGAGTGTTTACTTGTGCGAATTTCTATAATATCCCCTGTTTGAAGTACATAATCAATAGGCACAATCTTGCCATTAACCTTAGCGCCAATCATTTTATTGCCTACCTCACTATGAATAGCATAAGCAAAGTCAATCGGTACTGCACCATAAGGTAATTCAATCACATCACTTGCTGGCGTAAAGGCATAAACTTTGTCACTTTGTAAATCATACTTTAATGACTCCATAAACTCTTGTGCATCAGTAGTCGTATGATCTGTTTCGGCTAATTCTTTTAACCAATTTAATTTGTTTTGGAAGTCTTGCGTCTTCTCATTAACTGTTTTACCTTCTTTGTAAGCCCAGTGTGCTGCCACACCGTGTTCAGCAATTTCATGCATTTCGTAGGTTCTGATTTGTATTTCGAGAGGATCTCCATTTGGTCCAACGACAGTAGTATGAAGGGATTGGTACATATTTTGTTTAGGCATAGCAATGTAGTCTTTAAAGCGACCTGGCATTGGTTTCCATAAAGTATGAACAAGTCCAAGTATGGCGTAGCAATCATTTATCGAATTCACAATAACGCGAATAGCTAGCAAATCAAATATTTGATCAAATTGTTTTTTCTGTTTCATCATTTTGCGGTAAATACTATAAATGTGTTTAGGTCTACCGCTTATTTCTCCAGAAAGTTTCATTTTATCCATTTCTGCTTCGATTTTGCTGATTGCATTAGCAATATAAGCTTCTCGTTCACTTCGCTTTTTCTTCATTAAGTTAACGATGCGAAAATATTGAACGCTATCGATATATCTAAGTGCCGTATCTTCAAGTTCCCATTTAATTGTGTTAATCCCTAATCTATGTGCGAGTGGCGCATAGATTTCAAGTGTTTCTTTTGAAATTCTAACTTGTTTCTCTCTCGGCATCGCTTTTAAAGTTCTCATATTATGAAGTCTGTCCGCTAATTTGACTAATATAACTCGAACATCTTTAGCGATAGCGATAAATAATTTACGATGATTTTCAGCTTGCTGTTCTTCTTTAGAACGGTACTTCACCTTTTTAAGTTTAGTTACGCCATCAACAATTCTAGCGACTTCTTCGTTAAACATGCTTTTTACATCTTCAAATGTATAAGGAGTATCTTCTATTACATCATGTAAGAAGCCTGCTACAATGGTAGGTCCATCAAGTCTCATTTCAGTTAATATCCCTGCAACTTGAATAGGATGCATGATATAAGGTAAACCATTTTTTCGAAACTGGCCTTGATGGGCTTCGTAAGCAATATGATAACTTTTCAGCACATACTCATATTCGCTTGCCGATAAATATGATTTTGCTTTATGAAGAACCTCATCCGCACTGTATGGATATTCGTTGTTCAATATAAGACACCCCACTCAAATTTATTACTTTTAAATTCCTTATGTTTACAGAGGCTGAGACATAATTAATTGTCTCAGCTTTCTTTAACATATTGGCAGTAGATGTCTGAATTAAAAGTGCGCTTATATCAAGCTTCTTTCAATCCTAGCCATCCTTGCCGGGGTGGGACAACGAAAATAATTTTGCTAAATTATATTTCTGTCCCACTCCCTTGTTTGTTTTAATTAAATTTATTTCGCGAAAATTTAAATCTTTTATATTTGTAAAATTCTGATTACAGCAAATTTATACCCTTGTTATATCAATATATAATTACTTATATTTAATTTACTCTATATTATCCCCTAACTTAAATAAGGTAGCTCGCTTTTATCTAAATAATAGTTCTATGATACTACAATTTTTTAAATAAATAAACGTTGTTGAACCAGAAGTAATCCATCATCCTTGATTTAGTAGCAATGACGCGTTGGTGATTTCGATTTTTCAAAATAAAAAAGTTATACCTTGTATTAACTGCATATTAACACAAGATATAACTAAAATTATGACTTTATTCTATTCATCATAAGAAATAAGGCTCATGACGTCGTAATCTTTAATTTTTTCAATACCATGGAGATATTTTAATTCAATAATAAATGCGATACCAACGACAATTCCGCCTAACTTCTCGACAAGTTTAATCGCCGCTTCAATTGTACCTCCAGTAGCGAGTAAGTCATCAGTGATTAACACGCGTTGACCTGGTTTAATCGCATCCTTATGCATCGTTAAAATATTAGTGCCATATTCTAAACTATATTCGTAACGGATAACTTCTCGAGGTAGCTTACCTTCTTTACGAACAGGAGCAAATCCAATGCCCATTGAATAAGCAACAGGACATCCAATAATAAATCCTCTAGCTTCCGGTCCAACAACCACGTCTACTTCTTTTTCTCTCGCATATTCAACGATTTGGTCAGTCGCATATCCATATGCTTTACCATTATCCATAATCGTTGTAATATCTTTAAAGCTCACACCCGGTTTTGGCCAATCTTCAACTTCTGAAACATATTGTTTTAAATCCATTAAATTTCCTCCTATAAATTAACTTAACTGAGATTTTATCCATTCTTTAATATTCGAAAAGTCATCATACAATAATCGTTTTTCAACTTCCATTCGTGACTGTCTCAATTGATAAATATGACTTGATTCTATAGCTTGCTTACTTGGCTGGCTATTTATTTTAATAATTCCTTGATCATCATAAATAAATTCTAAATCTTTGAATACTTTAAGCATAAATTTAAGTAATTCAGGCTTAACTTTTAAATATTCACATAACATCATACCCTCTTCAACGAGGTTTGTTTCCTTTTTATTAATTAATGCTTTATAACAATTTTTGAAAAGATCTTTGCTTGGCATACCTTCAAAATAGATTGACTGCTCGTGTTGTAATACAAGATAAAGTTGAGATAATTGTAATTGATTTAATGTTTGCTCAATTTCATCCATCGTATTTGGCAAATCTCTAAATACGACTTTATCATAATTTGTCGAAATTTCCTCACCATAATGATAATGATGATTTGTTGTTTTTTCTTTTCTAGGATGAATGACATAGGCAGTGTTCACATCATCTTCTGAGAATTGATAATGCTTACGTTTACTACGATAGTCTAAAATCTGTAGTGTTTCCATAGCTATATCTTGAATAATAAGCTGTGGCGATTGATTGCCATTCCATTCATTGATTTGTAATTGTCCTATTAAGTTAACAGGTTGCCCTATTTCTAATTCATTTGCAAGGTGCCCATTACTCCAATAGAGTGCTGCGATTTGATTTTCACCGAGTGATAATTTCAAATGTTTCCCATCTTGGCCTATCGCTTTGATAGACTGTACATTTAAATCTTTGAGTTCAAATGTTGGGCTATTAAAATCTGTACCAAATGGACGTAGTCTTTGAATGTCTCGAATATTTTTAACAGAAATTTCTCTTTCATCAAGTAAAACATCAACATGCTTTCTTGGTTCTAATGATGTCGTTTCAGCAAGTTGACGCATCCAGTCATTTAATCCTTTGCGCAGTTCATCGATATTCTCAATATCCATAGTCATTCCAGCAGCCATATGATGACCACCAAATTTTGAAATTAAATCTTGGTGCGCATTTAAAATCTCGAACATAGATACTTGATCTATCGAACGCGCAGACCCTTTGGCATGATTTTGTTCTAAATCAATGTTTAGTATCAGCGTGGGTAAAGCGTATGTTTCGACAACTTTAGAAGCCACAATACCTAATACACCCTCATGCCAATTCTCTTTCGCTAATAATAAGAATAAATGTCCTTGTTGAACTTGTTCTTCAGCTAATGCTAATGCTTCTTCAGTAATCTCAGAAACGATGTCTTTTCTTTCTTGATTAAAATGTTCGACTTGTTCAGCTAAAAATTCTGCTTCTTCTATCTCTTCTGACATTAATAATTCAGCAGCAAGCGACGCATCTTCTAAACGTCCTACAGCATTTAATCTCGGTCCGATGATAAAACCAATCGTTTCTTCGTTGATATTATCGTTATATCCAGCCTGCTTTAATATGGCTTGAATAGACACAGGTGCATTGTTATTAAGTATATTTAGACCTTGTTTAACGATAGAACGATTCTCATCAGTGAGGGATACTAAGTCTGCAATAGTCCCTATAGCTGCTAGCGCTAGAAATTGTTGAGGTGGATGACTTATTAAAGCTTGTGCAAGTTTGTACGCCACTCCAGCACCACATAAATATTGAAAAGGATAACTAAACTCAGGATGCATTGGATGTACAATCGCATAAGCTTCAGGTAAAGTGCGACCTATTTCGTGATGGTCAGTTACAATCACATCTACCCCTAAGTCTTGCACCATTTTTATCTCTTCGTGCCCTTGGATACCATTATCAACAGTGATGATAAGTGACGTGCCCTCTTCATATGCATTTTGAAAAGCAAGTGCGTTTGGACCATATCCTTCACTAAAGCGGTTAGGAATATACCATCCTACTTGCGCGCCTAATTGACTCAGCGTATTAACAAGTATAGTGGTTGAAGTCACACCATCAGCATCATAATCACCATATACTAAAATACGCTCACTTTTATCAATAGCTAAATTAATACGATCTACTGCTTTTTGCATATCACTGAGCGCCCAAGGATCATGATTAATGATTTTATCTTGTAGTACATCTTGAATCATTTCTTCTTGTACTAAATTTTTACTCTCTAAAACCTTTTTGACTATCGGAGAAAGTTTGAGTTCCTTTGCAAGTTCTTCTGTTATGTATTCAGTTGGTTCAGCTAAATCCCAATTATATTTAGGTTTAATCATAACAATCGTCCTCATTTCCAAAAGTCATTATACCGAAATTTAAATAAAATAAAAAGTACAACCCGTTGTGGTTTGAAAATTTACATAAAAAAACTGCCAATAAAGCGATGTGCTCTATTGGCAGATAAATTGGGAATTATACTAATATTTTTTCGTCATTAGATTTCTTCTCTTTGTATACTTTTAGCTTATGGTTTGGAGATTTTTTCAATTGACGTTTTTTCATGATGCCCCATAAAGGCACAGCTATGAATACAGATGAGAATACACCTGAGATTAAACCAATTAATAATGCTAATGAGAAGTTAAAGATTGTTGGCGCACCAAAAATGAGGATTGCCACAACTACAACAACTACAGTTAACACTGTATTAATTGATCTTGTCATTGTTTGTCTAATTGAGCGATTGACCATATCGTCAATTTGTTCCGGACTTGTAATGACTTTAAGTTTGTGTAAGTTCTCCCTTACTCGGTCAAATGTAACAATCGTATCATTGATTGAATAACCTACAATCGTTAAGACAGCAGCGATAAATGTAAGGTCGACTTCAATTCTGAATAAGCTAAATACCGCAACGATAATAAAGACGTCATGTAATAAGGCAAGTACAGCAGATAAGCCCATTCGCCATTCGAAGCGTAATGATACATAAATAATGATACCTAATGACGCTAATATAAGTGCAGTAATTGCGTTTTTGGCTAATTCCTGACCAATTAATGGAGATACGGTATTGATTTGAGGTGTATCGCCAAATTCAGATTTGATCTTATCACTCAATTTATTATCTTCAGCACGTGATAAGTCTTTTTTGAATTGTACTGTAGCTCCTTTATTGCTGCTACCATTAATTTGAATTTGATCTGGTTCTAAACCTACATCTTTAACAGCTTTTTCAACTTTAGCTTGTGTTAAAGGTTGTTTCGCATTAATATCAGCTCTTGTACCAGATGAGAAATCGATACCTAAGTTAAGTTTAAAGACTGCTAAAATAACTAAACCAACTACGACGATTAATATACTTAATGCGATAAGCGGTTTCGCTAACTTAACAAAGTTCCATTTTTCAAATGAGGTCTTAAGATCATGAACATCTTTACCATCGTTCATATCATGACGGTCTTTCTTCTTAACACCAAATAACCAGTATTGTTTCTTGAAGAAATTAGATGATACTAATAAATTTAAAAGACCACGAGATAAGAAGACGGCAGTGACAAATATCATCAAGATACCTAGTAAGAGCATTGTTGCGAAACCTTTAACTGAGCTTTCACCGAAGAAGAATAATACTGCTGCGGCGATAACAGTTGTAAGGTTGGAGTCAAAGATAGTTAAGAATGAACTCTTATTAGCTTTAGAATAAGCTTGTTTAAGCGTTCGTCCTATTCTAAGTTCGTCTTTTATCCGTTCGTACATAATAATATTAGCATCTACAGCCATACCTACACCTAGAACTAACGCAGCGAGTCCTGGCAACGTAAGTACACCTGAAATAAAGTTAAATGCTACTAATGTTAAGTAGATATATGTAGTTAGAGCGATAATCGCTACTAAACCAGGTAATCTATAGAATCCTAACATGAATAAATAAATAATTGCGACACCAATAAATGACGCGAATATTGTTTTATTGAGTGCATCTTGACCGAACTGTGCACCTACAGAATTTGAATAAATTTCTTTAAGATCTACAGGTAATGAACCAGCATTCAATAGCTCAGAAATTTGCTTAGCTTCTTTCACACCTTTTTTACCATTGAATCCACCAGAAATTTCAACACTGTCTGAATTAATAGGTTGATCTACATTTGCTGCTGAGACATATTTAGGTTCTTTACCTTCTTGCTGTTTTTTAGCCTCTTTTTTGTAGCTATCACCTTTTTTGAAATCCATCCAAACGACCATTACATTGTCACGTTTTTTTGAAATCTTTTCAGTGACTTTTTTAAATTTATCTTTACTTTTAACTTTAAATGTAACAGTTGGTTGATTTGTTTCTTGTTTAAATTCTTGTTTTGCTGAACCTTGTTTAATATCTGAACCAGACATAAGAACATGGTCTTCTGCATCCCTAATTGTTAAATTGGCTTGCGTTGATAACATTTTTCGTGCTTGTGCTTGGTCTTTAATCCCCGCTAATTGAACACGAATACGATTAGGGTCTTCAATTTGAATTTTAGGCTCTGAAACACCTAAGACGTTGACACGACTTTCAAGTGTTTGAGATGTAGCTTGAAGTGCTTTCTTATCTATCTTCTCACCTTTATGTAAAGGATCAACTTGGAAAAGTACTTCGAAACCACCTTGCAAATCAAGTCCTAAATTAACATTTTTAACTACATTCTTATACGTTAGTCCCATTCCAGCAAACAATAGAACCACGAGGAGTATGAATGCAACTAATCTACTACTTTTCTTCACATGAACACCTCATTATTTACTTATGTATTTAGAATACTCGATGAATAAATTATCATGCAAGTTAAAATGATATTACGTTCACTTTAACGACCTATCTATATTAACATACTACACTTAATAGTGAAATTGTTGGCTAAAAGAATGGAGTTTTGTCATTAAAACATCATAATTAAATGATAATAAAAAAAGGGAGCGGGACAGAAATATAATTTAGCAAAATTATTTTCGTTGTCCCGCTCCCAACTTGCATTGTTTGTAGAATTTCTTTTTAAGAAATTCTCTATGTTGGGGCCCCGCCGACAAGGATGGCTAGGGTTAAAAGAAGATTGATATAAGCGCACTTTTAATTCAGACATCTACTGCCAATATGTTAAGAAGGCTGAGACAATTAATTATGTCCCAGCCTTAACTTTGTCAAAATGACTTCTGTTTTATGAAGGATCTACTTGTTTAATGGCTGGTTTCTCGAAAGTCATTTCCGTACCATGACCATTTACTGTGATCACAACTGTAGTTTCATCTACAGATTTAACAGTTCCTTTAATACCACCGATTGTAGTAACCTTTTGACCTGATTCTACACGGCTAATCATTTCACGATGTGCTTTAGCACGCTTTTGTTGTGGTCTAATTAAAAAGAACCACATAACTGCCAATAATAGGATCGGCAAAATTAATGATGCAAATTGGCCCATTGTTAATTCTCCTCTTTAAAAGTTTTTAGGGTTTTCTACATTTAATCCATACTGTTCAAAGAACTCGTCTTTGAAATCTAAAAGACGGTCTTCTCGAATGGCTTGTCTTATATCTTCCATTAATTTTAGCAGAAAATGTAAATTATGAATAGTAGTAAGACGGATACCAAAAGTCTCTTCCGCTTTGATTAAATGTCTGATATAGGCTCTTGTGTAATTGCGACATGTATAACAATCACAATGTTCATCTAAAGGTCCTAAATCATCAGCATATTTCGCATTTTTGATCACTACACGTCCTTTAGTCGTCATACATGTACCGTTTCTAGCGATTCTAGTAGGCAAAACGCAATCAAACATATCCATACCTCTGATACTACATTCTATAAGTGCATCAGGTGAACCAACGCCCATAAGGTATCTTGGTTTGTCTTTAGGCATAAATTGCTCTGTATGTTCAACCATTTCATACATAACTGGTTTAGGCTCTCCTACAGATAAACCACCAATGGCATATCCAGGAAAGTCTAGATCAACAAGTTCTCTCGCACTTTGTTCACGTAAATCTTTATATTCTCCGCCTTGAATAATACCAAATAAAGCTTGGTCTTCAGGACGTTGATGTGCCTTTAAACATCTTTCAGCCCATCGTGTTGTTCTTTCAATTGAATTTTTCACATAATCGTATTCAGAAGGCATTGGCGGGCATTCATCAAATGCCATCATGATATCTGAACCTAAATCATTTTGAATTTGCATTGATTTCTCAGGACTAAGAAATAGTTTTGACCCATTTGTATGGTGTCTAAATTCGACACCTTCTTCAGTTATTTTACGTAAATTGCTTAAACTGAAAACTTGAAATCCACCAGAATCAGTTAGTATCGGACCGTCCCAATTCATGAATTGATGCAGTCCCCCAGCACGCTTGATGATATCATTTCCAGGTTGCAACCACAAATGATATGTGTTTCCTAAAATAATTTTTGCTTCAATATCTCTTAATTCCTCAGGACTCATTGTTTTAACAGTAGCTTTCGTACCAACAGGCATAAACATTGGTGTTTCAAAAGAACCATGTGGTGTATGTACGATACCTAATCTTGCTCCTGATTGTTTACATGTTTTTATATGCTCATAAGTTACTGCAGGCATATGTTAAACCTCACATTCTATTAAATAATTAACATTGTATCTCCAAAACTAAAGAATCTATATTTCATTTCAACTGCTGTTTGATATGCGTTTAAAATATTATCTCTCGTACTGAAAGCAGAGACTAACATGACTAATGTAGATTTCGGTAAATGGAAATTAGTAATTAAACCGTCAATTGCTTTATATTCAAATCCCGGGTAAATAAAGATATCAGTCCATCCACTTTTCTCAACAAATTGCTCATGGTCACGTCGTATTGTTTCTAAAGTACGAGTAGAAGTAGTTCCTACAGAAATGATTCTATTTCCATTCGCTCTTGTCTGATTCAATAATTCTGCAGTTTCACTCGTCATTTGATAATATTCACTATGCATTTCATGATCGTCAATATTATCTACACTAACTGGACGGAAAGTGCCTAAACCTACATGCAAGGTAATAAATGTTATATTTACCCCTTTAGCTTTAATTTGATCAAGTAACGCTTCCGTGAAATGAAGTCCTGCAGTCGGAGCAGCAGCTGATCCACTCTCTTTAGCATAAACTGTTTGATAACGGTCTGGATCATCTAAACGCTCTTTGATATATGGTGGAAGTGGCATTTCACCTAGCTCATCTAAACGTTCCTGTAATATACCCTCATAATGTAAACGCATAATACGTCCACCCTGCTCTAATTCTTTAACGCATTCAGCAACAATCTTACCATCACCAAAACTTAAACGATTCCCAACTTTAATTCTTTTAGCTGGTTTTAGCAAAACTTCCCAATCGTTACCTTCGATTTGAGTGAGCATTAGCATTTCAACTTTGGCGCCGGTCTCTTCTTTTAAACCGAAGAGACGTGCCGGCATCACACGTGTATCGTTTAGAACTAACGTATCACCAGGATTCAAATAATCTATGACATCTTTAAAATGAAGGTGAGCCATTTCGCCAGTTTCTCTTTGAAGTACAAGCAAGCGACTCTGGTCTCTATTTTTTAAGGGTGTTTGAGCGATTAAAGATTCTGGCAAATGATAGTCAAATTCTTCAATATTCAACTTACTTCCTCTTTTCATCTATGTTTTTAAAATGCTCATAAGCGAATGCCGTAGCTTTTCTACCACGTGGCGTTCTCTCTAAAAAGCCTTTTTGAATTAAAAACGGTTCATAAACGTCTTCAATTGTAATACGTTCTTCACCTATAGATACAGCAATCGTATCCAAGCCTACAGGGCCACCATTATATTGGTTGATAATACAATTCATCATTTTGTGGTCTATGTAATCCAAACCTTCTTGATCAACTTGTAATAATTGTAATGCCCTTTTGGTTGTTTCAATATAGATTTGATCATCTTCATTCACTTGTTGGAAATCTCTCACACGTTTTAATAATCTATTTGCAACCCTCGGTGTACCTCGTGAACGACGTGCTAATTCTAGGGCACTTTCTTCATCAATTCCTGTATCAAGTACTTCAGCAGTACGTGTGATAATTTCTTTTAGTTCATTTTCATTATAATATTCAAGTCTTAAATGAACACCAAATCTATCTCTAAGCGGACCAGTTAAACTACCAGCTCTCGTCGTCGCTCCAACAAGAGTAAATGGTGGTAAATCAATTCTGATACTTCTTGCTTCATCACCTTTACCTATGATGATATCTAGGAAAAAGTCTTCCATCGCAGGATAGAGTACTTCTTCTACAACACTACTAAGACGATGGATCTCATCAATAAATAATACATCGCCTGGTTGTAATCCAGATAAAATAGCTGCTAAATCGCCTGGTCTCTCTAAAGACGGACCAGAAATCGTTCTTATGTTCACTTCCATCTCATTAGCAATAATATTGGAAAGTGTCGTTTTACCTAGTCCAGGAGGGCCAAATAATAGAACGTGATCGAGTGGTTCTTCTCTTAATTTAGCAGCTTTTATAAATACTTCTAGATTACTTTTAATAGAGGATTGACCGATATATTGTTTAAGTTTTGTAGGCCTTAATGACAATTCAAAAGCCGAGTCTTCATCATGAAATTCTTGATCGACCATTCTTTTATCCATATACGCTTCCCCCATTAAATCATTATTATTTATATTAAGATATTAAGGTTTGTAAACCAAGTTTGACTGCTTCATCCACTGAAGTAATACTTTGCTTGTTTAGCACCTTTTCCACTTTAGAAAGTTCGCGTTTAGAATAACCCAGTGCTTCTAATGCAAGCATTGCTTCTTTAACGATTTGACTTTGTTCAGTTGAATTTAAATCAACTTGAAGTAGTGTGTCACTGTTTTCTTCATTAATCGTTACCTTACCTTTTAAATCTAACACAATTTGTCTGGCGGTTTTCTTACCAATTCCTGGGAATTGTGTGAGATATGCATCATTTTCATTCTCTATTGCTTGTTTAACTTCATTTGGAGTACTAGCAGCTAAGATTGCTAAGGCTGATTTAGGCCCTATACCTGTTACCTTAATTAAACTAAGAAACATGTCTTTTTCTTCTTCGCTAATAAAGCCATAAAGCAATTGTGCATCTTCTCTAACTATCAGTGATGTATATATTTGTACTTCTTTATCCAAATATGTTTGAAAACGATAAGAATTCGGTGTCTGTATTTCATAACCTATTCCAGCTGTTTCTACAACAACGTGGGTTGGAAATAGCTGAGATAAGGTCCCTTTTACATATGCATACATGTTAGCACTCCTTACATACTCATACTTATTAATTCTACTTTTGAAACATGTTCTATCTTTCTCAGTGCATTAACCACATCATCAACTGATAAATGAGAAGATTGCGCATTCAGTGATAACGTAATCGTTGCTTTATCTTCCATTGGAACACTTTGATGTATTGTTAGAACAGATAATTGTAATTGAGAGATTGTGTTCAACACTTGTGCTAACATTCCAACGATATCATTCACATACAATATTAATGTAAACTCTCTATGGTCGAGCATCTTTTCATCAACTGGAAAGATTGTCTCTCTATATTTATAAAAGGCACTACGCGACAAATCGTACTGTTTTACAGCGTCATAAATGGACAACTTAGGATCGTTTTTCAAAGCATCTTTTACTTTTAAAGTTTTAACCACAGATTCAGGTAATACATCTTCTCTAATTAAATAAAACTTTTTATAATCTTTATTGTCCAAAGTTTACACTCCTATTCGACGAATTCAAACTCTCCACCTAGAATTCTTACGATATCACCGTTGCTACATCCTCTTTCTCTAAGTGCATCGTCAATTCCCATAGAACGCATTTGTCTGGCAAATCGACGAACAGCAGGGTCGCTATTAAAGTCTGTCATCTTGAACATTCTTTCTATAGCATTTCCGCTTACAACATATGCACCATCGTCATCTCTAGTAATCGTAAATGCATCTTGAGAAGGTGTATGTTTGTATAGTACACGATTGACGCCTACATTTTCATCTTCTTCAACTGAGAAGTCAATATCTTTAACTTCCTCTAGTTTATCTGCAATGTGATATAATAATTGGTCTATGTTATCACGCGTAACCGTTGATACTGGAATGATAGTCACGTCATCTTCTATTTCTTCTTTGAAAAGTTCTAAGTTTTCTTCAGCTTCAGGTATATCCATTTTATTCGCGACAACAATTTGCGGACGGTCTTCAAGACGTTGTTTATAATTCACTAATTCTTGATTAATTACTTTATAGTCTTCGATAGGATCTCTACCTTCAGAACCGCTCATATCAATCATATGAACAATCACTTTCGTACGTTCCACGTGTCTTAAGAATTGATGTCCTAAACCTACACTCTCTGAAGCGCCTTCTATAAGACCTGGTAAATCGGCCATAACAAAACTTCTTTGATCTGGTGTGGAAACAACACCTAAATTAGGTTTAATAGTAGTAAAGTGGTAAGCACCAATCTTAGGCTTCGCTTTAGAAACGATAGATAATAACGTTGATTTACCTACACTTGGGAAACCAACTAGGCCTACATCTGCAAGTAATTTAAGCTCTAAGGTAACATCTAGCTCTTCGCCCGGTTCACCATTTTCACTAAAGTCTGGGGCAGGATTTCTTGGAGTTGCAAATCTTGAATTACCACGTCCGCCTCGTCCTCCGCGAGCTACAACTGCTCTTTGACCATCTTCAACTAAATCGGCTAGTACTTCTTCAGTATCTACACTTTTAATGATTGTGCCAGGAGGTACTTTTAGCACTAAATCTTCGGCATTTTTACCATGCATGTTACTGCTTTGTCCATTTTCACCTTTTTTAGCTTTGAAATGACGTTGATATCTAAAGTCTAAAAGAGTTCTTAGACCTTCATCCACTTCAAATACGACAGAAGCACCTTTACCACCATCGCCACCTGCAGGTCCACCAAAAGGGACGTATTTTTCTCTTCTATAAGCTGTGATTCCGTTTCCTCCGTCACCAGCTTTAAGAGATATTTTAACTTGATCGACGAACATATATCTCACCTCTTTTGCTCTGCAATTTTCATCTTTATAATTATATCATTATCACTATTTTTAGAAAAATCATATTTAAATATGATGTCGTTTTAAACAAAAATAAAACACCAGAAGCATTCACTTCTGGTGTTAACTAGACAAAATTATTCAGCTACTGCGTATACAGAAACTTGTTTTTTGTCGCGACCTTTGCGTTCAAATTTAACAACGCCGTCGATTTTAGCGAATAATGTATCATCGCCACCACGACCTACATTTTCACCAGGGTAGATTTTAGTACCACGTTGGCGATAAAGAATTGAACCACCTGATACGTATTGACCATCAGCACGTTTAGCACCTAAACGTTTAGATTCAGAGTCACGTCCGTTTTTTGTAGAACTTACCCCTTTTTTAGATGCGAAGAACTGTAAGTTTAATTTTAACATCGGGATACACCTCACTTATAATTTAATCTGATATTCTCATTATATTCTTCTTCAATCGTTTGTAAAGAAACTAACATCGCTTGAAGAATTAATTGCGCTTCTTTGTTATTAGTATCAACACTTCTTATATGAAAATGACCACCATCATCGTCGTAATCGATATCAGGCTTTTCAGATGTCAATCCCATAATTGCGTTTACACTACCAAATAAAACAGCTGAGGCTCCAGCACAGACAATGTCATGACCATATTCACCATGATCAGCATGGCCATCCATGATCACATCTGTCACTTTGCCTTCATCATCAATTGTAATATCAACAGTAATCATAAAATTATGCGTTAATTTTATCGATTGTTAATTTAGTATATGGTTGACGATGGCCTTTTTTACGTTTAGAGTCTTTACGACGTTTGTAAGTGAAGACAGTGATTTTCTTACCGCGTCCTTGTTTATTAACAGTAGCAGTAACAGAAGCACCTTCAACAGTTGGCGCACCAACTTTAACTGAATCGCCACCTACAAATAATACTTTATCAAAAGTGAATGAGTCGCCTTCATTTACGTCTAATTTTTCAACGAAGATTTCTTGACCTTCTTCTACTTTGATTTGTTTTCCACCTGTTTCAATAATAGCAAACATACTTTGCACCTCCTATAATATAAGTCACGCCATATACAGGTGACGTTAGCTCAAGTTAAATATTAACTCTATGCTTCATTGTTCTTAAACCTGTATTTGAGCGGTTGTATGTAGCCTGAAACTACTCAACTATTGAATCTTACCATCGCTTAGCTTTACTGTCAATTGTGTTTTGTACTTTTTTAGTAAATTTAATAATAATTGGAAATAAGATCAATAGTAATATGAAATTAAGTAACAGTGTTGGAACAAGTCTGAATAAAATAAATTCAATAAAGTTAAATTGAATAAATCCAATGACACCGTATATCGCAACAACATATATTTCAAGTACTATTGTACTTAAGAGTACGATACCAAATAGCATCGAATAGTCTCTATAAAATACTTTAAAGAATTTATCTATAAGTACGACAAGAATGATATAGCCAAACATGTATAAGCCATAAATGCTTCCAAAATATAAGTCAGTAATGATACCAAAGAATATAGCAAGTATAAGTGCTACACCGAATCCTCTGTACACTGTCATAATTAAAATATACATCAGCGTTAGATGAGGCACAAAAATGATATCAATTTTACCAAAATGCAAAGGGATTACTAATCCAATTGCTGTATCAATATAGAATAATAAAATTCCTATAAGAAAATAGTAAAGGGTACGCATTAGTTACCCCCACTTTCATCATCAGGAATCGTGTTCACATCACGTTTTGCTACATATACATGGTTTAAGTCGGCTAAATCTGCGCCAGTTTTAACTCTAACTTCTTTAGCAAGACCATATTGGTCATTCTCTACTTCAGTTACTTCACCTATGTAAAGATCACTTGGTAATTGATCCGCTAAACCACTTGTAACAACCTTATCTCCTTTTTTCACACTATCTTTATTATTGATGTCACTGATGACTAACTCTTCATTTTTAGCATCATAATGATCAATTAAACCAAAAACATTTTTAGAACCATGTTGTACATTCACTGAAAGTTTACCTGCACGTGTGTTAGTAGAAATCAAATCCACTTGCGCTGAAAATTGATTTACCTTCGTCACTCTTCCTACTAAACCTTCTGAAGTCATAACAGCCATATTATTCTTAATGCCTGACTTAGACCCTTTATCTATCACAATAGTATTCATCCATTGATCTGGGTTTCTAGCAATGACCGTTGTAGAAATAGGTTCATACTTTGATAAATCCTTCACATCAAGTTCTTTTTTATATTTTTTATTTTCTGTCTCTAATTTCTGATTCTCCGCTTCAAGTTGTTTGATTTTATTTTTATCTTGTTTCGATCCATCTTTATTAAAGATATTTCCAATAGCTCCAGTTACAAAATGAATCGGATAACTTACTGCTCTTTGCCCCAAAGAAACCGAGTCGCCGACATATTGTTCTGGAGGTGATTGAGTTTGAGAACGAATGGATAAACCTATTAACGCTATAAAAACGATAATCGCACATAAAACAACAACAAGCTTGTTATTTTTAAAAAAGTTAAGCACCCAGAACACCTCTATAATACTAAATTTATTATCCTTTTATATTTTATATTACTCATCTCTTTAAATAAAGCACTAACTCATTATTAAAGATAAATTTTACGAATGATTTAGTTGAGCGTTGTTATTTAGTGAGTTAAACCTGTATATATATAATAAAAAACTATCAACAGTTACGTTAGTAGTTAGTTAAAATTAATTTTAAATTTTTATCAGAGCCAGACAAGCTTGTAATTATTTACTCTCATCTTCATTAGAATCTTTATTTTCTTTCTTTTCGTCTTCGCTGTACAACGTTTCTTCTTTTCTCCAACGAGCAAAAAGATTTTGCGCTTTTGCTTGTTCGTTTGCTTGTTTTTCTTTTGATTGTTCAGCCATTCGAAATCACACCAACCTTTACTCTATTTATCTATATTCAAAGGTTAACTTATTTAAAATCACATTTCAAATTCATGGTTTATGAGATTTAATTGTATGCATCGGCTGGTTTTAGTTCTATATGTTGCCCTAGTTTATTTAAGTCTTGTTGCATTTCAAATTCAGTTTTGTAAACTCTTATAGAATCAGATCCAAATTTGTATATAATGAATTCATCGTCTCTTTGCCCTGCAAGATATTTGTCATTATATCCCATTCTACCTATACCGGAAACAGACATAAATTCTCTTTTATCTATCATATTAAAAACATTTTTTATCTGACTTGAAGGTACATTGTTAATAATATCATTTTCTTTTAATGAATAACGCTTACCATTTTGAGGCTCTCCCGAGGATGAACCATTTGGATTTTGTGTGTCATTTAAATTTTGTTGGACATTATTCGAAGTATCGCTTAGTGGATTCCATTCTTGATCTCTAAGGAAAGGGGCGTATTTAAGTGCTATATAGATAATGGCTATAATTGCTAGCACTGCAACGATGTTCTTTACTATACTGAAAATAAATCTCATATTTGCCCTCCTTAACATATTAAATTAAGTATAATTTAATTATGGCATTTTAGCATCAGACTAAGGAAGTAGGATTTTTATATCTATGGACTGATGTCATTGCTATTTGTATACATTATAATACATAATATGGAATGTACACATAATAAGGAGGTACAACATGTTGAGCATTTTAACAATCATACTCATCGTATTATTAGTCATACTGCTATTTAGAGTAGGTTTGTCTATTTTACGATTCTTAATATCTGCTGGTATTGTTTTATTATGTATATATTTAGGTTACCAAGGCGTGATTTGGTTACTTGATCATTTTCAAAATTTATCAGGTTTTATTCATTAGTCAATAAGTTAGCTATTCATTTTATGTATGTTTGGGTTGTATGCTCAAATTTCATATTTGGTTTAGCTAACTTTTTTATTTTTACATGGATAAAATAGACAATCGAAAGGACGATATTAAATTGAATTATCTTCAAAATAGCCCGCTTCTACTAAACTCGTAAATTTATTATCTCCTATAATAATATGATCTAACAATTCGATACCTAAGATAGCTCCACATTCTTTTAAACGTAATGTTGTAGTTATGTCCTCTCTTGATGGAGTGACATCTTATCAAGAGTAAATTACAAAAGAATCATTTAAATCAATACTTTCACTTTGAATACATGTATTTGAAGTGGAAGGTACTTATTTCAAAAATAGTAAAACCTGTATCTTAAATTACTTAATAGTAACATAAGATACAGGCTGATTTTTTATTCATTGTTATTTATACTAAAGCACCCGATAGCTCTGAAAACAATCACAAATTCAACTTTTCAAAGCCACAGCTTTAAGTTATTTTGTCCAGACAACCCCCATTGCCCAACCCATTTTATGGAATTGGCATCCAGGCAACAACTTTTCATATAAATCGTAATAATTTTGTTCAGATAGGTACTTATCTGAAGCTAAATGCTCAAGCCATGATTTAGATGTGTTGTGATTATAAATTCTAATCGCATTTTTTATTCCAAATTTGAAACAATGCGGTAAAAACTCTTGGATTGCCCCTAATTTATAAACATAGGTAGGCGGTGTCTCGACTTCAGATACATTATCAAGAATAACTATTCTTCCTTCCTCATTCAACAGTTCCTTCATTTGCTGTATTACGCTGGCTATATCATCCAAATGATGAAAGGTTGTTCGGCTTACAATAAAATCAAACTTCTCATTAAAATTAAGTTGTTCTGCATTCATATTCAGATAGACCGTATTTGTTAGTTGACGTTTAGATTTGGCAAGATCGAGCATTTGATTAGAAATATCAATCCCTACCACTTCATCATAATAACTTGCTAATTTCTCCACTAACAAACCCGAGCCACATCCGATATCTAATGCTCTGCCTTTCTTTGGAGACATATTAGACACAAAGAATGAATAATCATTCAAAAGCTCATTCACGAAATCGTAATCTTCTGCAACCTTATCAAACTGTGATTCTATTGTATTCAAAAAGATCCCCCATTCCTACTTTATCGACATTCTTTCATTACTTACCACTTTAGATGTTTTTTCGTTGGGGATAAAACTTCCCTTTAGACAATTTTATCCAAAGACAATACAACAGTGCAACTTTATTAAAGTCACTGTCCTTTATCGCAGCCTTTACTTTTTAGTAAAGACAGTGGCTTCTCTTATCAAGTTTCAAAACATATTATTTTGAAGAAAACGTCCATCTGAAGTGTCAAGTGCAAAATTACATATAAAGGTTTATTCTAAAATGAAAAGATGATACAATCATATTCAGTTACATAAGGAGGTTTCAATTATGTGCACCAGTATCGCAGTAGTAGAAATTACTTTATCTCATTCATAATGAAAAAAATGGAAAGGAGATAAAAGTATGGGTACTTTTTCTATATTTGTTATTAATAAAGTTCGTTATCAACCAAATCAAAATTAATTGGTTATAATGAACGCTTAATGTCAGTTCATTATAACCAGTAAGGAGAAGGTTATAATGAACCAGAAAAACCCTAAAGACACGCAAAATTTTATTACTTCTAAAAAGCATGTAAAAGAAATATTGAATCACACGAATATCAGTAAACAAGACAACGTAATAGAAATCGGATCAGGAAAAGGACATTTTACCAAAGAGCTAGTCAAAATGAGTCGATCAGTTACTGCTATAGAAATTGATGGAGGCTTATGTCAAGTGACTAAAGAAGCGGTAAACCCCTCTGAGAATATAAAAGTGATTCAAACGGATATTCTAAAATTTTCCTTCCCAAAACATATAAACTATAAGATATATGGTAATATTCCTTATAACATCAGTACGGATATTGTCAAAAGAATTACCTTTGAAAGTCAGGCTAAATATAGCTATCTTATCGTTGAGAAGGGATTTGCGAAAAGATTGCAAAATCTGCAACGAGCTTTGGGTTTACTATTAATGGTGGAGATGGATATAAAAATGCTCAAAAAAGTACCACCACTATATTTTCATCCTAAGCCAAGTGTAGACTCTGTATTGATTGTTCTTGAACGACATCAACCATTGATTTCAAAGAAGGACTACAAAAAGTATCGATCTTTTGTTTATAAGTGGGTAAACCGTGAATATCGTGTTCTTTTCACTAAAAACCAATTCCGACAGGCTTTGAAGCATGCAAATGTCACTAATATTAATAAACTATCGAAGGAACAATTTCTTTCTATTTTCAATAGTTACAAATTGTTTCACTAAATTAAAGTAATAAAGCGTTCTCTAATTTCACAAGAGGACGCTTTATTCTTCCCAAAAATTGTTCAATATTTATCAATAAATCAGTAGTTTTAAAAGTAAGCACCTGTTATTGCAATAAAATTAGCCTAATTGAGAGAAGTTTCTATAGAATTTTTCATATACTTAACGAGTGCTTTCACCTTTGAATATAGTCCTTCCCACTTATCATCACACTCTCCCCGATAGCCTTTTCTAGCTATATCCAGTAAAGTTACATGCTCTTTAGGTAAAAGAGGTATAGCCCATTCTGCAGCGACATCTTTCGAGGTAATTTCACCAGTAGTCACTGTTTGCCACATTCGAGCTAGGGTTAAAATTACATTACGCTCATCACCTTTTATCCCCTCAATTAGTTCTGGCAAAGAATCCTTAATTGCTCTTCGAATATCTGTCAAAGGTACGGAGACAAGTATACTTGAAGAATCAGGACCAAATAGAGAAATACTATTCTTTCTTGCTTGTGCTAAAACAATAGCCAAATCAGGATCATAGCTTGGTTCCTGAATTTGTCCATTCTCAAATTCACCCCTGAGCCACTCACCGTATATAAATTCTCTTTTTGGAGGATATTGCCAAGGGACAACTTCACTCCTATTTATAACCGTAACTTCAAGTGGTCTAACAGAATCCGTATTTCCAATCTTTCCTGATATAGTCATTAGTCTTTCTGTTAGTTTTTTTCGAGTTAATTGAGGTAAACTATGATTCACGACGACTAGAACATCTACATCGCTGTTAATGCGTAAACCACCATTTACTGCTGAACCAAATAGATATACTCCAACTATTGAACTTCCAAATAAATCTTTTACGATTTTTAATGTTTGAATCGCTTGATTTGGTATTTTTCCGTTAATCAAATTGCTCATGATTTCACCTCGTTGATTATGTTCATATAAAGTTTATATTGATACTCAATTTACTTACCCTAGATTGGACATATACTTAAATTACTGTTCAATAAAGCTGACCGTTAGCGTTTAAGTACATCCTTTCACAATTTGTCTACAGATTAATAATTATTCTTTATTATACAGATCTCCATATAATTTTTGAATTTGGTTCTGTAATTTTTTATTTTCTTTTTCTAATTCCATTACTCTTCTTTTTAAGGTTTTAATAAGGATTTCCTCCGAACGAGAACTTTTCTTGGGTTTTGAGACTACATTTGCTGTTATTTGACGCTCACGAAGGGATTCGATTCTTTGCCTAATATCGTGTTCCTTATAAAGCCATGATTTAGAAACATTAGCTTCCTTTGCTATTGAATTAAAATTAATAACTTTACCTTCAATCGAAAATTTAGAAATCGCTTTGTCTACTTTTTCCCTTGTCTTTTTTGATTTCTGCTTCGCCAAACGTACAATTTCTGTTGTATTTCTAACTTGTTTATCCATTGATAATTACCCCGTCAAACTTCCAATGATTTGTTCTAAACGCTCTTTAACACGGCTATTAGTCTCTACTTGTCTTTGCCATTGTTTATCCTTAGCTATGGCTAATAACTCTTCTGTACGCTCTAACTGTTCTTCGTGCTGTGGTAAGAATTGCTTACTGGTACAGAAGTGAGTGCAATCTAAGCATGCATTCGCATGTGGACAACCACCTGCTACTACTGGCAATCTACAATAACCATTTGGAAGCACTTGTGCATTTATATTTTTCTTGAACCATTGAAGCTCTACATCATCGACTTCATTATCTTCATCTAGATCAAGCACATCTCCATTATTGGTAACCAGTTTTTCCTGAAATTTAGTAAATTCATTTTTTAGAGTTTCATCAAAGATATGAGCGTATCTGCTTGTCATTTCTGGGCTTTCATGCCCCAAAAATTTCTGCACAATATGCTGGGGCATCCCGTTGTTAATCATTCTTGTTCCTACTGTATGGCGAAAGGCATGGGCATGGAATCTATAAATCTCACCTGATTTATCCACTATATTTTGCTCATAAGCTAATTTATTTAACTCACCTCTAAATGTTTCTTGTTTTAATGGCGATCCATCTTTTCTTGGAAAGAGGTATTCACTATCTGGAAATTCCTCTGAAACTTTATCTTCCCGAACTTTAATAAGTAAAGCTACCTCTTTAGATATTGGAACTATATGCTCCTTTTTCATTTTCCATTGATAATACTTTAAAAAGAAATCTCCATCTTTGTCCTCTAATAGACAGCCTTTTTTCAAGGTGCACAATTCACTTATCCTCATTCCACATTCTTGAACAATCATAGTCATCGTAGCTATATATTCGGGTAATTTATCAAGATGACTGTTCAATTGCTCTAGGACGAATTCATCTATAAAGCGTGGTTTTGCTCTTGGTATTTTCGGATAGTCCTCAGAATAAATTAATATTTTGGAAGGAACATCATCCCATTCTAGCCTAAGAAGGGTACTAAATAGTCCTTCCAATATAGAGATCCTCCCAGTTATTGTACTAGGTTTTATTCCCATCATGTTTAGTTCACTTAAATATGCTTCAATTTCCACTCTCGTTAATTGGTGTACTCTCTGAACTTGTTTAAATTTCATGTCCAGAAAATTAAAGAACTCTTTAAGTCTTTGGGCAATATCACTTACATAGGAAAAGCTATCCACGTTCAATCTCAACTTACAATATCTTTTTACAAGTTGTTTAAAATATGTATTCCGAAACCCTTTAAAGTTAATTGTATATTCATATTGTGTTGGGTTAACCTTATCATCTGGCAAAGGTAAGTTACGTCTATCCCAAACGTCTTTATCCCACTCCTCTCCATCAAAATAAAAGTTCTCATAAAACTCCATAAATTGTTTTAGATTAGTAACATAGTAGGAATTAGCTTTTACAGGTGTTTTTTCTTGATTAGCAGTAATCTTATAATTAGTAGTGGTAATTCTAACACCCCGTTTTGTCAAATAAGTTCTATACTCCGTCATTGCTTTTTCAATAGGAACTTCAGTAATTGAAGTAATGCTAGGATACTTTAAATCTAAGAAATCTAACATTTTATTAATTACTGTTCCTTTTCTAATCCAGACAGTTTTTGCATTCCATATTCCATTGTTTAAATGGTAAAAATAAAAATATTTCAATTCTGTTCTTAACCACAGATTTTTAACACGTTCAAAACGAACCCAACGATTCCTTAAAGCAGGATTCTTACTTAATTCTATGGCAGAAGGATGTGGACATTTTCTTATATCCCAACTATTATTAGCCCAAAACCCCTGCATTTCTTCATTCATTACAGCTATTTTTTTGCTAATCTCACTCTGACTAATAATTTTCCTTTTACTAGAAGCATTCATTTCTTATGCTCCTTTCTCTCGAGGTATTTATTAAACTCATTTTTCATATCCTGATCTGAAAGATGAACATAGGTATTTAACGTTGTCTGAACATGTGCGTGACCTAATCTCTTTTGAACGAACGCAACATCCCATCCTTCCCTAATTAGCTGCGTTGCGTGAGTGTGGCGAAGCATATGTGATGTAAATTCTATTCCAGTCCTTTTAACTATTCTTCTAACTAGATCAAGAACACTTTGGTACTTTAGTGGTTTCCCAAAATAGCCTTCTTTTAAGGAAATAAAAACATAATCATGCTCCAATTCCTCACTATACTCATATATCAAGTAATCTGTATAAAGTGACATAAGTTCTTTACTCACATGTATTGTTCTTTCCTTCCTTAATTTAATATAAGCTTCATTAACATTAACATCTCTAGGTGTTAAATGGATTTGATTGTCCCAAGTGACAATATCTTCAAGCCTAAGCGATAACACTTCACCGATTCTTAAACCACCCTCATACATAAGCATTAAAATTAATTTATCTCTTTTCGTATGACAAGCATCAATAATTTGCTTAACTTCCTTTGATCTCAATGTTCTTATCTGTTTCTTTTTAACCCTTAACTTTAAGACATTCTTTTGGTATCTACCCTTATTAACATGATGTAAAAATCCTTTGAAATTTCTTCCCTTTGCTTGTTTAAATACATCAATTGATTTAAATTCTCCTAATCTACTTAAATAATCAAGAAAACTCATAACTACATTTAAAATTGTATTCACTGTCGTTTCTTCTCTTATGGCTTTTTTTGACTGAAGATCAATTACATTTGATGCTGAAGGATATCTCAACCAACCTACGAAGTCTGCTAACAACTCAAAGTTAATATCATTAAGAATAACACCTCTCTGTTCCATGAACTCGTACAGCAACTTTAAATGATAGCAGTATGCCTTAATGGTATTAGGAGACTTACCAGTATTATCTAAGTATTTAATAAATTTCATTACTGGTTCTATTAGCTGGTATTCTTTATCTAGTAATAAATACAATGGATACGGCTTATTCTCCACTTCTATCCTTTGAACCTTCACATGTTCCCACCTCTTTAAATACTTTAACTACTACAAATTATAAACCTTGTTAATTTTTATTTAAAGTAAAATATCCCTTTAATATCTCCTCTTAAACTACTTTAACTACTATTATTTATTATACTATGGTTAACACATCACCAGATGGATGATTATGTACAACAATCATTGCATTTGAAGATTCTCTTATTGCTATATTAAATACCTCTCTTGGATGGATAATCGAACTATTGAGTGTACCTTTATATATCCACGATTGTTTAATAACAATATTTTTCGAATTAAGTAATAACACTACGAAATGTTCTTGCTCCAAATCTTTCATTTTAGACATCATTAATTCAGCTACATCGCCAGGGCTTGTAATTTTCACTTTATCAATCGTACTCGTTGCATTTAATCTTTCCCCTAACTCAAAAGCAGCTTTTAACGTGATTGCTTTATATAATCCTATACCTTTTATTCTTAACAAATCATTGATTGACAGTTTTTTTAATTCTCGAATTGAATGATGGTTCTTTATTAATTCATTCGCTATATCAATGCTTGAGAAACCTTTTCTTCCTGTGTTGATAAGAATAGCTAACAATTCAACATTCGAAAGACTTTGAGCACCAAAATTCATCAACCGTTCTCTAGGTTTTTCTGACACTGCCATTTCATTAATTTTCAATAAAAATCGCCTCCTAAAAATTGATTAATTTCTTGATAAAAAAGTGCATTAGTTACAAAGGAAAGAAATATAAAAGGGATAAGTGGAATATATTTAATATCTTTTTTAATAAACAATTTAAAAAGAATCACAACTAATCCGCCTATTATAAAAGTGAAGATAAACAAATAAAAAGAGAGTTTCAACGGTAAAAACAATGCAAGCATATTAAAGATAATAATATCGCCATATCCAATAAGTTTATACATAAATAGATATAATGTATGGGTTATAGTAAATACAATTAAAAAATTCCAAAAATAAATATGTGAAAACAAACATGTGATAATGATATAGATGCATACGAGTCTTAAATCGACTGTCATTGAATGCATATCGTAGAGAGACATTGTAAGTAAGAATAGAAAAGTGGTTAGAAAAAGTACAAAATGAATATTTGTATTTGTCATCGAATAAAGGAATATCGGAATAACAGACAGAACTTCACCTATAAAGTAGTAAATTTGTAATTTTTGTCGACAACAACGTGAACGACCATTTAACGTAATAAAACTGATAATCGGTAATAAATCATAAGGTTTAATTACTTCAGCACAGTAATCACATCTAGACCTTGTATAAAAGTATCTCAAACTGAGAAAACCTTTATGACTAAATTGATATAAAAAGCTGAAAATCACACTACATGAATATGCAAGTAGAACCATATATCATCCTCCTTAAATTTATTATAAGTATTTTCAACTCAATGTAAATAACTTGTATTTCTCTAAAATTCCGTTAACAAAATAGAGAAATTTCCTATTTAAAATCATTCAAGTTTTTGCACCTTAAACACAACGAAAGAGCAAAACAAGGAAGTATAACAACCTGTTTTGCTCTTTCAGTTACTTAATTGAATTTTGTTTTAGCTTTTACTTCACTGATAAAGTATAAACTTCCAGTAATGATTAAGCCTTCACCTTGATAATTTTCTATAAATTGAACGTAGTCATCTACAAGTTCTATATTTTCAAAATTAATTTCTTCAGCAATTTCTTCTTTAGTTAACGCTTTTGGAAAGTCAAAGTCGGCAATATAAAATCTTGATGCAATATCGCTTAGATTACTCATCATACTATTGATAGGCTTCCCTTTAATTGCAGAAAAAAGTACATCTATTTTATCTCGGCCATAATAATGCTTAATTGTGTCTATTAGTGCTTCTACACTTTCATTATTATGCGCACCATCAATAACCATAAGTGGATGTTCTTTAACTTGTTCAATACGACCTGTCCAATTTACAGATTCAATACCATCAATCATTTTATTAAAGTCAAGATCAATCATATGCGCTTCATTAAGTTCGATAAGTGCTGTAATAGCCAACGAAGCATTTTCTTTTTGATGTTCTCCAAGCATATTTAAAAGAATCGTCTCTAACTCATAATCCTTATATCGATAAGTAAATTCATCATCTTGTGAAATGATCGTTATTTCTCGATCTAGTTCAATAGGTTTCGCATTTTGCTCTAAAGCATAGTCCCTAACGTATTTTAAAGCATCATCATTTTTAACTGCATATATAATCGGTGTATTAGGCTTAATAATAGCTGCTTTATCTTTAGCTATATCTAAATAAGTTGTACCAAGAATATCAGTGTGATCAAGTCCAATGCTAGTTAAAATAGATAAAATAGGTTTAAATACATTCGTGGAATCGTGTTTAATTCCTAACCCTGCTTCAATAATAACGAAATCAACTGGATGAATCTCTCCAAAGTATAGGAACATCATCGTAGTAATAATTTCGAATTCCGTAGCGCCACCTAATTCAGTTTCAGTTTCTAAGGCTTCGCTTACAGGTTTGACGCGTTCAACAAGTTGAACAAGTTCGTCATTTGTAATTGGTGTTCCATTCAAGCTAATGCGCTCATTAAAACTTTCGATAAATGGTGAAGTAAAGGTACCTACTTCATAGCCATTTTCCACTAAAGCAGTTCTCAGATAAGCTACCGTAGACCCCTTACCATTCGTGCCACCAACATGAATACCTCTAATCTTATCTTGAGGATTATTAAATTGTTCTAACATCCATTCCATACGCTTGACACCAGGTTTAATACCAAATTTCGATCTTTCATGTATCCAATACAAGCTGTCTAGGTAATTCATGATCATACTCCTATGCTTTTAATTGTTCAATTCGTGATTTAACACCATCATATTTTTCTTGATAATGTTGTTGTTTTTCTTTCTCTTCATTTATAACTTTTTCCGGAGCTTTATTTACAAAGTTCTCATTTGAAAGTTTTTTATCTACTCTATCTAATTCACTTTGAAGTTTATCTAGTTCTTTCTCCAAACGTGCGATTTCTTTTTCCATATCAATTAGACCTTCAAGTGGTAGAACGACTTTACCAGCTACGACCACTGAAGTCATTGCCTTTTCAGGAATATCGATTTCTGTATCAATGATTAACTCACTAGGATTACAAAATTTGTGTAAATAACTCGCATTCTCTTTAAGTGTTTGTTTTACATTCTCATCCTTAGTTTGAATTAAAATTGGTATCGATTTAGAAAGTGGCGTATTCACTTCAACTCTTGATTGACGAACTGATTTGATGATTTCAACAAGTTGTTGCATTGTTTGTTTACTTTCGTCAAATATAAATTCTTGCTTAACAGTCGGCCAACTTGCATTGACAATTGTTTCACCTTCGTGAGGTAAACTTTGCCAAATTGTTTCAGTAACAAATGGCATAAATGGATGCAACATTTTCATAATTTTATCGAGTACATAACTCAATACTGAACGTGTTGTTTGTTTTTGAGTTTCATCATCACTATTCATTGGTATCTTACTCATTTCAATATACCAATCGCAGAATTCATCCCAAATAAAGTTATAAAGTGCACGTCCTACTTCGCCAAATTCATATTTGTCACTTAACTCTGTTACTGTTTTAATTGTTTCATTTAATCTTGTTAAAATCCACTTATCCGCTAAAGATAATTCACCTGATAAATCGATATCTTCTACTTTAAAGTCTTCGCCGATATTCATTAAGCTAAAACGCGCTGCATTCCATATTTTATTGATAAAGTTCCAAACAGATTCTACTTTTTCAGTTGAATAACGTAAATCATGACCTGGAGATGAACCGGTAGCTAAGAAATATCTTAAACTATCCGCACCATATTCATCAATTACATCCATAGGATCAACGCCATTCCCTAAAGACTTACTCATTTTACGTCCGTCTTCAGCTCTTACTAATCCATGAAGTAACACATCATTAAATGGTCTTCTATCTGTAAATTCTAATCCTTGGAATATCATTCTAGCTACCCAGAAGAAGATAATGTCATAACCAGTTACTAACGCATTCGTAGGATAATAACGTTTAAAGTCTTCTGAGTCCGTATCAGGCCAACCTAATGTAGAGAATGGCCATAATGCACTTGAAAACCACGTATCCAATACGTCTTCGTCTTGAACCCAATTTTCGATATCTTTTGGTGCTTCTTCACCAACATAAATTTCATTCGTTTCTTTATGATACCATGCTGGAATTTGGTGTCCCCACCATAACTGACGAGAAATCGTCCAGTCTCTGATTTCTTCCATCCAACGATTGAACGTATTTTCAAAGCGTCCTGGGAAGAAATCGATTCTATCATCAGTTTTTTGATTATCTAGTGCTCTTTGCGCTAATGGTTTCATTTTAACGAACCATTGTGTTGATAAATAAGGCTCTACAATCGCACCTGTTCTCTCTGAATGACCCACAGAATGAGTATGTTCCTCAATTTTAATCACTAAATTTTGTGCTTTTAAATCTTCAACAAGTTGTTTACGACAATCAAAACGATCCATGCCTTCATATTTTCCAGCTTTATCGTTCATTTTACCGTATTCATCCATCACGATAATATTTTCCAAATCGTGACGTTGACCAATTTCAAAGTCATTTGGATCATGTGCTGGAGTGACTTTCATTGCACCAGAACCGAATTCGATATCAACATATTCGTCTGCAAGAATAGGCAACTCTCTACCTACTATAGGTAGAATTACCTTTTTGCCAATAACGTCTTTATAACGTTCATCATTAGGATTGACGACAATGGCTGTATCTCCAAGCATTGTTTCCGGACGTGTTGTCGCAATTTCAATATACCCTTCGCCATCTGCAAATGGATATTTAAAATGATAAAATGCACCCTGAACGTCCTCATGGATAACTTCTATATCAGATAACGCTGTTCTTGCTTGAGGATCCCAGTTAATGATTCTTTCACCGCGATAGATAATACCTTTATTATATAAATCGACAAACACTTTTCGAACAGCCTTACTTAATCCTTCATCTAAAGTAAAACGCTCTCTACTATAATCTAAACCTAGACCAAGCTTAGCCCATTGTTGTCTAATAAATGACGCATATTCTTCTTTCCAATCCCATGCTTGCTCTAAGAACTTATCTCGTCCAAGGTCATGTCTAGAAATACCTTGTTCGTTTAATTTTGCTTCAACTTTAGCTTGTGTTGCAATCCCAGCATGATCCATACCAGGAAGATATAAAGTGTCATAACCTTGCATACGTTTCATACGTGTAATAATATCTTGTAACGTTGTATCCCATGCATGTCCTAAATGCAACTTCCCAGTTACATTGGGTGGTGGAATCACAATCGTATATGTATCTTTCGATTTATCTTCTGACGGTTTAAAATAACCATTTTTTACCCATTCTTCATAACGACCCGCTTCAACTTCTCTTGGATCGTATTTCGGTTTCATTTCCATAAAAAATCCTCCTAATAAATTAAAAACACCCACCCTATAAAAATAGGACGGATGTTCCGTGGTACCACCTATATTCAAGAAGAATTACATTCTCAATTTGTTACATGTAATGTCTTCAAGCACTTAAGTATTAGATTAACGCTCAAACACGCTTTCACCTACTATATATATGTTCAGTGAAAGTAATTAACGGGCTACCTTCAATTCAAACCACTTACATATTTCCACCAAATATATGCTCTCTATAAAATGATTAGAATTTACTCTTCCCTAACATTATATTCATTTACTCACTTATAGTATAATGGATATATCAATAAGTCAATGTATTGGAGGTAAAATTTATGAATGAGTGTGCCTTTAGTACAAAGGATGAAACATACTTAGAATATCACGATAAATTTTGGGGGCAACCATTATACGATAGTAAGGAATTGTTTAAACTGATTGCTTTAGAGTCACAACATGCAGGTTTATCATGGCTAACTATTTTAAAGAAAAAAGATGCATACGAAGAAGCTTTTTATAACTTTGATCCTGAAAAGGTTGCTCAAATGACGAGCAAAGATATCGACCGATTAATGGAATTTCCTAACATCGTTCATAACAGAAAGAAGCTAGAAGCAATTGTGAGTCAAGCTCAAGGTTATTTAAAAATCGAACAAGATTATAATAGTTTTAGTGATTTCTTGTGGTCATATGTAAACAATAAGCCTATTGATATGGGATATAAAAAACCAAGTGATCGAATAACTGTTGATGAACGTGCAACGAAACTTTCGAAAGATCTTAAGAAATACGGTTTTAAATTTTTAGGTCCAGTGACTGTCTTTTCTTTTTTAGAGGCTGCTGGCTTATACGATTCACATTTAGAAGGTTGTCCAGTCAAACCTTCACATGCATAAAATTAAAAAGAGGTCGGGACAAAAGCGTTTAGGATTTGAGCAGAACCGAACAATGAGCAAAATTGTTTCTCAAATTTTGTCGAATTGTGAGTGTTACTGCCGAAAATCCTGCTTTTGGGACACCGTTAATCGGTTTCCCAGAGTATAAACGATAAGGTTTCCCGCCTCTTTTACTTTTCATTATATCTTGCTCTGTATTTTAAGAAGTAACCAATTAATGGTGCGATAACAAATAGAATAAAGAAGATTCTAAATATATGATAGCTTGATATCATTGCAACGTCAGCACCTGTTGCCATAGCCACAAGTACGATTTGGCTCATACCACCTGGCGCTGCACCTAAGAATAATTCATTGATGGAATTATTGGTAAACACATGCACAATGACAACCATGATAAATGCAGATAGAATTAACATGATATTTTGAAATGCAATTGCTACAGCTATCCTGCCCTTTAAGTCATTCAGCAAATACGCAATTTGTATTCCGATGCGAATCATATACACAACTTGTGCAGACGCTAATAACCAATGATCTAATGTAAAAGTAAGATTTGTTGTCATGTTCCAAACTATAAGTACCAAGATCGGTGCAAGTAACTGTTTCGTAGGAAAATTAATTTTAGCCATTAAAATATAAACAATTGCAACTAATAATAGTAGAAGTGCAATTTGCCATATTTCTAACGCTTGCGTGAATGGCGCTACTTTCATGCTAGCTCCTTCAGAAGAACTACTAGAATCTCTGAAAAAGTAAGAAATCAGCGGTACTAAAATCACAACAAATATAATTCGTGAGGTTTGAGTTAAACTGACTACTAAAATATTTGCTCTTTTATCTTCTTCCGCCATAATCAACATTTGACTTAGCGCGCCTGGAATCACGCTTAAAATAGCTGTTTCTGTGTTAACTTGAGCGATCTTTTTAAAGAAGTAAGCAATGAATAACGCTAGGACTAGTAATAGTACCGTAATAATGATGATGGTTAACCAATCATTCCTAATATCACCTATGACTGTCTTCGTAAAGGTAGAACCAATTTGTATACCTAAAAATATCAAACCAGTTTGGCTTAACCAAAATGGCCATTTGATTTCTAACTTGAAAACTTTCACACATAAAATTGCTGCAATCATCGGACCAAACATGAACGGTAATAATATATGTGAAAATTTTAAAATTAAACTTAAAATAATGGCTAAAACTAAGACAATAAAGTTATTTCTTTGTATTTTATTCATCCTATCACGCCGCTTTCTTGAGTACAGAAGTTAAATAGAAATCGTTGAATCTTAAAATATATGATTCCTTGATTATTCCACTCAGACATTTACTGTCAATATGTTAAATGAGGCTGAGATAATCAATCATGTCTCAGCCTCACTAAATTGTTATCTTATATTAAATTAAATTTATCATACAATGCGACTTAAGGCATTATCAAATGCTTGAATCGTTTTTTCAATGTCCTCTTTAGTATGAGCCATTGATAGGAATGTTCCTTCAAATTGTGAAGGTGGTAAGAATACGCCCTCTTTTGCCATTTCTCTATACATATTACTGAATAGTTCTAAATCACTTTGATTAGCTTCATCAAAATTAGTTACTGGACCTTTATTTAAGAAATAACCAATCATTGAACCAGCTCTGTTAACTGTAATAGGCACATTATGCTTACCAAATACTTCTTTAAGACCTTTTTCTAAAATATCTCCTAATTCATTGAAATATTCGTACGACTCAGGTGTAAGTTGACTTAATGTCTCATAGCCACTCGTCATAGCTAATGGATTACCTGATAACGTACCTGCTTGGTAAATATTTCCAACAGGAGCGATTTGATCCATAATTTCTTTTTTACCGCCAAAGGCACCAACTGGTAAACCGCCACCGATGACTTTTCCTAAACAAGTTAAATCTGGTGTTACACCAAAGTAACCTTGAGCACAATTATAACCTACACGGAAACCTGTCATAACTTCATCAAAGATGAGTAATGCACCATATTCATTTGTAATATCACGTAAACCTTGTAAAAATCCTTCGACAGGAGGTACAACGCCCATATTCCCAGCAACAGGCTCAACAATCACACCTGCAATGTCGTCGCCATACTTTTCAAATGCGAGTTTAAGAGAATTTAAATCATTGTAAGGTACAGTGATAGTATTTTTAGCAATACCTTCTGGTACACCTGGAGAGTCCGGCAAGCCTAATGTTGCTACACCAGAACCAGCTTTAATTAGTAGCGAGTCACTATGCCCATGGTAGCAACCTTCAAATTTAATAATTTTGTTGCGACCAGTATAACCTCTTGCAAGACGCAATGTATCTAATGTAGCTTCAGTACCTGATGACACCATTCTAACCTTTTCTATTGATGGAACACGGTCAATGACAAGTTCTGCAAGTTTATTTTCTTGTAAAGTTGAAGCACCGAAACTTGTACCATTATCTACTGCTTCATGAAGTTTTTCTATAACTTGTTTATTTTTATGTCCTAAAATGAGAGGTCCCCAACTTAGAACATAGTCTATATACTCATTGCCATCGATGTCATATATTTTGGAACCTTCAGCATGATCCATAAAAATTGCAGGCGTATCAACTGATTTAAATGCTCTTACAGGACTATTCACCCCACCAGGCATAAGTTGTTCCGCTTTTTCCATTGCTTTAATAGATTTTTCATAACCCATAATTAAGTGCCTCCTTAGTAGCGTATTATTATTTATCTAAATAACGACAAATATCTTTTGCAAAATACGTAATGATTAAGTCAGCGCCTGCACGCTTCATAGAAACCATTTGTTCCATTACGATTTTTTCTTCGTCAATCCAACCGTTAAGTGCAGCAGCTTTAGTCATACTATATTCACCACTGACATTATAAGCTACTACAGGTACATTAGTATTGTTCTTAACATCTCTCACAATATCTAAGTAGCTTAATGCAGGTTTAACAATCATCATATCGCAACCTTCTTTAAGGTCACTTTCTAATTCTCTTAAAGCCTCTAGACGATTGGCAGGATCCATTTGATATGTTTTTCTATCTCCAAAAGATGGTGCTGAATCTGCAGCGTCTCGGAAAGGACCGAAGAAACTAGATGCATATTTAATACCGTAACTCATGATTGGAATATTTTCATAACCTGCTTGGTCTAAACCTTCTCTGATTTCAGCAACAAAGCCGTCCATCATATTACTTGGAGCAATAATATCTGCTCCTGCTTCTACTTGAGAAATTGCAGTTTTCACTAATAAAGGTAATGATTTGTCATTATCTACATCATGTGTATGATCATCTATCACACCACAGTGACCATGATCTGTATATTCACAAAGACATGTATCAGCAACAATTAATAAATCATTATACATTTTTTTAGCAATTCGAGTTGCCTCTTGAACAACGCCGTTATGATCATATGCGCCAGAACCTACATCATCTTTTTCATTCGGAACACCAAAGAACATAATTGCTCTTATGCCTAGGTCATAAGCTTCTTTAATTTCTTCATGTAATAAATTTAAACTAATTTGATATACACCTGGAAGAGATTGAATCTCGCTTTTAACATCATCTTTTTCAACCACAAAGATTGGATAAATTAAATCTTCTTTTCTCACATGTGTTTCTCTTACCAAATCACGCATTGTTTGTGAAGAACGTAATCTTCTATGTCTATCAAATTTCATTATTGTCCCTACTTTCTAAAATTTTATCTATTAATGATTCTGAAGTTTGTTGATCAGCAATCCGCACATTTTGATGATATTCTTTCAGCGTATCAGCCGTCTGTTTTCCTATCGCATAATAATGATTAAATTCTGGAATATTATTATCACTAAAATAAAATCTAACAGCCGATGAACTAGAAAAAGTAATAGCATCAATGTGTTTTTCTTTTACTAATTGTTTTACTTCCTCAATATGTTGTTGATGCGCTACAGGTCGATACAAATCTATCTTAGTAACATCATTATATTTGTTCAATTGATTTGCTAATTTAGGCCGTGCGTACTGACTTGATGGAAGTAATATTTTTTGGTCCTTATTTTGAAATTCTGCTAAAAATCCTTCTTGTGAAAAATCTTGTGGAAGAAAGTCAACATGAATATTTAAATCTTGGCAGTATTGAGCAGTTTTAGCTCCAATAACTGCTACCTTTTTAACTTTAACGCTTTTTAAATATGCATAAAAGTATTTAACTGCATTTTTTGACGAAAAAATAAGCCAGTCATAGCTATGATTGAGCAAATGTTCATTAAAAGAAAGTTCTTGAATTTGTATCAATGGTTTGTGAATAATATTCACTAAATCACTTTGAACTTTACTTGTTTGCGTCATAACTATCACTGGTTTCATCATTTTAGTGCCACCTCTAAGGTATGGTTATATTATTAATTTTCTTCATTTAACTTTCTAATGATTTCATAAGCACCTTGTTCTTTTAAAACACGACTTACTTCTTGTCCTAACTCAACAGGATTGTGACCTCTAGCGGTATGTTCATAACGCTCTTTTCCGTCAGGTGTCATAATTAATCCCGTAAATTCAATTTGACTATTACCGTCAATCGTTGCATAACCTCCGATAGGAACTTGGCAACTACCATCCATCTCAGATAGGAAAGTACGTTCAGCTGTCACGCATTGTGCAACTTCGTGATTATGAACTTTTTTAAGTAGATCAAGAAGTTCTTCATCATCACTTCTACATTCTATACCTAATGCGCCTTGTCCGATTGCTGGTAAGAGAATATCTTTATCTAAATAAGTGGTAACGATATCATCTGACCAGCCCATACGTCTTAAGCCAGCTGCCGCTAAAATAATAGCGTCATAGTCTTCTGTTTCTAATTTATTTAAGCGAGTATCAATGTTTCCACGAATCCATTTAATTTCTAAATGTGGATACTTGGAAAGAATTTGTGCACCACGACGTAATGAGCTTGTGCCCACAATACTACCTTCAGGTAATTCACTTAAAGGTGTATGATTCTTCGAAATGTATGCGTCAAATGGTACTTCTCTATCCGGTATACATCCTAACGTAAGCCCTTCAGGGATAATGCTTGGTACATCTTTTAATGAATGGATAGCCATATCGATATCTTTATTAAATAATTCGTTTTGAATTTCTTTAACAAAAAGTCCTTTGCCCCCAACTTTAGATAATTGTTTATCAACTATTTTATCACCTTTGGTAACAATCTCTTTAATCTCAATATCTAAATCAGGTTCAATTTCCTTTAATTCATCTATAAACTGTTGACTCTGTGTTAAAGCTAATTTACTTCTACGTGATCCAACAACGAGTTTACGCATATGTTGAATGCCTCCTAGGTACTAGTATCTTCTTAAAATGATTGAAATAGATGACAGACTGTAGATAACTCTTTTAAACACATAACTTAAATCTCAATACTCTTTTATTTTAACAAAAGATTATTAACAGTCTGTTTTGTTTATTTTGCTTCGTCCTTAAGTGCTTAAATTTATTTTTAAGTAAAGTGGGCTGTAAAGAACAGATTAATCATACAAAGACAAAATAAAATGATATTAAAATACACTAAATTTCTTTGAGTAATCCATTTTTTGATACGTAAAAAAATGTAAACGCCATATAAGAATGTAATGACTGAAGAAAGTATGACTTTAGGATCTATAAATATTTTATTACCTACTGCGAAAACGCCCCATTGCGCGCCTAATATAATACTTAAAATGAGTACAATAAAACCTGTTAGAGTTGAATAAAAAATAATTGACTCTAAAGTACCCACACTACCGATTCTAAAATAATTTTGATCAAAGTTTTTCTCTTTTAAGTTTCTATATTGAATAATATATAATAATGCATTCACAAATGCTACGGCAAAGAAAGCGTAACTTAATACAGCTAATCCAATATGCACAAGCAACAATTCATTAATAACTGCTACTTGTTGGATTTGGGTTTGATAATTTTTCGGCTGGAACGTATTCATTGCCATAAGTATTAATCCTATAAGATTCAAGAAAAATACAGAAAAATTAAGTACTTTAATTAAATTCAATACTAGAGAAATCGTTATAATAATCCACGTCAACGTGAAAAAGACATCAAATATAGAATTTAAAGGGACCTTCTCTGTTTGAATGATAAAAACAGATAAAGAGATTGTTTGTAATATCCAAACAATCCCTAGTGAATAAACGCCTAAAGTCCTAACTTTATAACTTTTTCTTATAAAGTCCACAAAGTAGCATACTATGCTCAATATATAAATAATTAATATAAATTCATGAAATCTAATAAACAGGGTTTCTTGCATATTATCACCATATTAATATGCTTATTCAAAACTAAAAATTCGACGAGCAGAAATTTCCTTTGCTTTACTTTCTTTTTCTAGCTTAGCCTTCTCTCTAGGATCTTCGGCTTCAATGTCAAAAATGTTTTGAAATAGCTCTAATTTTTCAGTACTTTTCTTATCACTGCTTAATTCTTTAGCCTGTTTGATTGGATCTTTCAACATTTGGTTAATAATACTTTTTGTATGTTTTGAAATAACCTTTCTTTCTCTTTCTGAAAGATTCGGCAACTTGTGATCGATACTTTCCATCGTTTCAGATTGTATATTCATCGCTTTTTCTCGTAAAGCACGAATAACAGGGACAACACCTAACATATTGACCCATTCATTGTGGGAATCAATTTCATCAGGGATTTGTTGTGCAATTGCTTCGGCTGCAAGTTGACGTTCTCTTAAGTTTGCATCGACTAAACCTTTTAAATCGTCAACATCATAATTGAAGATATTCGTAATCGCATCAATTCCTGGTTCGATATCACGAGGAACCGCAATATCAATCATGACTAATGAATCGCCTTTTCTACGATCAGAAATTTGATCAATCATGTGATTGGTAATGATATAGTCTTGAGAACTTGTAGAACTAATCACAATATCAGTTTGCTCTAATAATGATGGCAAAGCATCTAAAGAATCGTAAGAGACATTGTGCTTATTAGCTAACACTTCAGCTTTAGCTACTGTGCGATTGACGATAGTGATATTTGAAATTCCAGAACCTAACAGATTTAAGAGTGATAATTCGCTCATTTCCCCTGCACCAATAATGACAGCATGTTTGCTTTTCAATTTTCCGAATACCTTTTTAGCTAATTCAACGGCAGCATAAGAAACACTGACAGCATTATCTGCAATATCAGTTTCACTATGTGCGCGTTTAGCAAAAGTAATCGCCTGTTTGAATAAATGATTAAATATTGTTCCAGTAGTACCTGTTTCTTGTGCTAAGAAAAATGCATCACGCATTTGACCTAAAATTTGAGTTTCTCCAAGTACTATTGAATCAAGGCCAGAAATCACACGCAATAAATGTTCTACTGCGTCGTCCCCCACTTTGACTTCTGACATTTCTTTAATATCATCTACTTCAAATCCAAAAGAACGTGCTAAGAAACGTTGAATATAGTAACGTCCTGTATGAATTTGGTCAACTACGGCGTATACTTCAGTACGATTACATGTAGATAATATGACGTTTTCTAAAATGGATTTCGTTTCATATAAATCTTCATGGGCTAATCGCAAGGCATCATCTCTAAAAGCAACTTGCTCTCTTAGTGCTACATCAGCAGTACGATGATTTATGCTAATTGCAATAAAATGCATTTATAACGCCCTCCATATACTAACAATAAAACAAGTATAACACATTTATTTACACAATTAAGTTGAATGCTCAAATAAATTAGAAATATTCTAATGTAACTTCAAAATTTTGTCAAAATAGTAACAAATCATTCAATCAAATTTACAAGATTTTATATTTCTGTGATTTTAATTATTTATACATAAGAATAGTTATAAATAAGAAGCAATGATATCCCAAACTTGCTGTTGATTACTATTTTTAATAGAAGAATAGCTGATTATCTCATCTTCCGGTTCAAGATCTAATTTTTCTTTAATATTTTTAATGTGTTTTTGAACTTTACCTTTAGCAATTTTATCCTCTTTGGTACAAATCACTAATGTAGGAATATCAAAATGTTTCAAATAATTATACATGAGTACATCATCTTCAGTTGGATTATGTCGTAGATCGACCAGTTGAATAACAAGTTGTAGATTTTCTCGTTGTGTTAAATACTCTTCAATCATTTTACCAAACTTTTCTCTTTGAACTTTACTCACCTTTGCATAACCATATCCAGGTACATCGACAAAGATAAGCTGTTCATCTATATTAAAGAAATTGAGCGTTTGCGTTTTCCCCGGTTGTTGGGAAGTACGAGCCATATTCTTACGTCCTATCATACTATTAATGAAAGTCGATTTACCCACATTAGAACGTCCGCTTAATGCAACTTCGGCCATCTCTGTTTCAGGGTATTGAGATTTTTGCACAGCACTGATGATTAATTCGATATTATTAGGATTGATATTCATATTTTATCCTCTCTTTATCACTTAAATTTAACTTAACTCTAACATTATAAATGATTTTATGTCGATAAGATATGTTTGAAATCATATTACGGTGTGATTTACATAAAAAAACTGAGCCACAACTTATGTGGCTCAGTATGTTTCATCAATATGAATTATGCTGAAGTTTTACTTTCGTTAACAAGATTACCTTCAGAATCGTATAGTTCAGGTTCAATTTCTTCATTAATTGTTTGTTCAGTAATAACAACTTTGCTTACATTTTCAGTTGAAGGAACATCATACATGATATCGATAAGTGCTTCTTCAATAATTGAACGAAAGCCACGTGCACCTGTTTTACGTTCGATTGCTTTCTCACTAATTGCTGATAATGCTTCATCAGTAAATTCTAATTCAACATTATCTAATTCTAGCATCTTAGTATATTGCTTAACTAACGCATTTTTCGGTTGCGTTAAGATATTTTTAAGTGCTGCAATATCTAATGTTTCAAGGTTAGCAACAATTGGTACACGTCCAATAAATTCAGGAATTAAACCATATGATTGTAAATCTTCTGGTCGAATTTGTTCTAATAAAGCTTCTTCATCATATTTATCAGCTTCATTACTAGCAAATCCAATTACTTTCTCTCCTAAACGACGTTTGATTACTTCATCAATTCCGTCAAAGGCACCACCCAAGATGAATAAAATATTCGTAGTATCAATCTGGATTAACTCTTGGTTTGGATGTTTACGTCCACCTTGTGGAGGAACGCTTGCAGTTGTACCTTCTAAAATTTTAAGTAAGGCTTGTTGAACACCTTCACCAGACACATCACGTGTAATAGAAGTATTCTCAGATTTACGAGCTATTTTATCAATTTCATCGACATATATAATACCTTTTTCAGCTTTATCTATATCAAAGTCAGCAGCTTGGATTAAACGTAATAGAATATTTTCAACGTCGTCGCCTACATAGCCTGCTTCAGTAAGACTTGTAGCATCTGCAATCGCAAATGGTACATTAAGCGTCTTAGCTAATGTTTGCGCTAATAATGTTTTACCGCTACCTGTAGGACCAATTAATGCGATATTACTTTTTTGTAACTCTACATCATCTTCGCTAGGGCCTAATTGTTGAATACGTTTATAGTGGTTATAAACTGCAACAGCCAATGATTTTTTTGCTTTTTCTTGGCCAATGACATATTCATTTAAATGATCCATAATTTCTTTAGGAGTTGGTAATTCAGTAAATCCTTCTGACGTATTTTGAGCTAATTCTTCTTCAACGATTTCTGAGCAAAGCTCAATACACTCGTTACAAATATATACGCCACTTCCTGCGACTAATTTTTTAACTTGATCTTGGTCTTTACCGCAGAAAGAACATTTTAAGTTTTCTTCATCTTCATTGAATTTGAACATTCTTTTTTACACCCCTATTCCTTAAAGACTATACTAGATTGCATTCTACAATGCAACTTTGTGCATTTACAATTTATCTGCTTAAATAGTTATAGCAGATACACATTACATGTATCTGCTACCTTTTTCACTTAGTCATTAAATATGAACAATCTTTGATTAATTATACTTTATTGACGATATCGTCAAAGTAACTTCACCTAATAATTAGTCTTCTTTTGTTGATTCAACATATTTAGCGTTATCTCTTAATAAATCGATAACTTTTTGAATACGTACATCATTTTTCACGATATCTGTATTACCTAAAGTTGATTTAATATCTTCAACTGAGATATTAAATTGTTCACTCATTTTTTCTAGTTCTTTATCGATATCTTCGTCAGAAACTTCAACATTTTCAGCATCTGCAATAGCTGTAAGCGTTAAGTTTGTTTTAACACGTTGTTCAGCATCATCTTTCATTTGCTCTCTTAATTGTTCTTCGTTTTGACCAGAGATTTGATAATACGTTTGTAAGTCTAAACCTTGTTGTTGAATTCTTTGACCGAATTCTTGAATCATACGGTCTAATTCAGTGTTAACCATAGCTTCTGGGATATCAATTGTTGTGTTGTCAGTAGCTTTGTTGATTGCTTCTTCTTTTTCAGTATTTTCAGCTTCTGTAGCTTTTTGTTCAGATAAACGTTTACGTAAGTTTTCTTTATATTCATCTACAGTTTCAGCATTTGAATCTAATTCATTTGCTACTTCATCAGTAAGCTCAGGCACTTCTTTATATTTGATTTCATTTACTTTTGTTTTGAAAGTAGCTTCTTTACCTGCTAATTCTTCAGCATGATATTCTTCTGGGAAAGTTACAACAACGTCTTTTTCTTCTCCAGTTTTCATACCTTCTAATTGCTCTTCGAATCCTGGGATGAATGAACCTGAACCAACTTCTAGGTCATAGCCTTCAGCTTGACCGCCTTCAAATTCTTCACCATCAACTGAACCACTAAAGTCAATGTTTACTGTGTTGCCATTTTCAACAGCGCCATCTTCTTTAACAACCATTTCAGCTAAGTGGCCTAAACTGTGATCGATAGATTCTTGTAATTCTTCATCAGTAAGTTCAGTGTCTTGTTTTTCAATTTCAAGACCTTTATATTCACCTAATTCAACTTCTGGTTCAACTGTAACTGTAGCATCGAAGATAAAGTCTTTACCTTTTTCGATTTGAGTAACACTTACTTCAGGTTGTGCTACTGGATTAATACCAGTTTCATCAATAGCTTCTCCATAAGCTTCAGGTAATAAGATATCTACTGCATCTTGGTATAATGCTTCTACACCAAAACGTTGTTCAAAGATTGGACGAGGCACTTTACCTTTACGGAAACCAGGCACATTAATTTGTTTAACTACTTTTTTAAATGCTTGATCTAATGCTTTGTCTACTTTTTCTGCAGGAACAGTAACTGTTAATACGCCTTCGTTACCTTCCTTTTTTTCCCAAGTTGCTGTCATGTATAAATACCTCCATGATTGACTAATTTATTTTTTTCAACTTCCCTATTATATCATAGGTTTAAATCGTAAACAAACATTGAAAACACTGAGTTTTTCAAGTTTATTTATTTTCAATAGATACTATATTAAATTTCTTTTTCTAAATTTGCAACAAATGAATTTCAGTTCTCAATATCTAAAGATTTAATAAATTCTAATGTGTTTAAATTCTCAACAGTTATTTCTATACCAATTAATGATTTAAAATAAACATCATAAGCATTAATCCATTCATCAATATGGTATAGAGATTTAATTTCTAATGGATATAAGAGTATTGAATGATTATTCATAATATGATGCGCTTCATCTACAATGTGTAATGCGCCTTCTTCAAGCCTTTGTATCACTTGAGGAATCACAGTTTCTTTCATCGTTGTATGTTCTAATCCAGTTAGGTTTGAAGGTATGACGCTTACCTCTTGACCATACTTTCTGATTACAATTTCATTATCGTATTCAGCAAATCTTAAATATTCTAACATGAGGCTCATAATATTATGAGGTAATTTCAATATTGATAATAAATGCGCAACACTCTCTTTAAATTGATAATGTCCATTATCAATCAGTTGTAAAACTAATGCTGTTTGTTCTCTACTATTATAATCTTCGAATTTTGCAAGAGATGATGAAATCATTTGTCGATCTTCATCTAATTTAGATTGTGCATACTCTTTTAAAGGAAAGAGTGCCATTCTTGTTTTATGATCACGCACTTCATCAATAATTTGATTGATTACTTCAACTGTCTGATAATATTGACCTAAACCATTTAAACTCTTAACGTAATAAATCATTAAGTCATCATAACAACTCAATCCACGCTTCAATAATATAATGGCTTCTTCTCTTAATTCTAAAAATGAACTCATTTGATTAAGCATCCAACATTTTTTCAAAGCAAGATCTTCAGTAAGTTCGAAATGTCTTTCGTAGGTTTCAAATAGATCATACATTTCTTCATAATCATGATTGTGTTGAGCATTTTTTATTTTCGTGATTATTTTTTGTTCAGATTGTGGAAAAGGAATTACATTTGACAATTATTATGCACTCCAATCTTTATAGGTCTTGAAGAATTAAAGCACTCCATGTCTCAAAATCATCGTAAGATTCAATACTTCCTTTTTCTACCCACTTTATTCTAAGTGTATCAGTTTCTTTTGCTTCAACATCAGAAGTATGGACAGTAATTTTAAACACAACACCCATATGAACTTTACCTACTTCATTAGTATCATCATTAATAAAACCAATATATTCCATATTTTGTGAATCTTCACTAGCTAGACCTACTTCTTCTTCCAATTCTCTTTGCGCATTAACTCTTAAAACTTCATTAATAGAATCTGCACCAACGACGTCATTCATGTGACCTCCTACACCAATAGAAGATTGACCGTGTAATCTCTCTTCTCCGCCACCAGATAGACGTTCGTAGACAAGAATTTCTCCTTTTTCATTTTCTAATAAACAATAAGAGATAAGCTGTTTAAACGTAGGATCTTCTTCCATATCACCACGTCTTTTGACTTCATATTCACTTAAAGCATTAAAGATGTCTTTTCCTTTAATATTATTTTTATGTAAAAAACCATTGAAAGCATTTTTATCATCATTAAATAATACACTTCTTGGTACAACGATAATTTGTTCATCAAATTTAGACATTTTTATCTCCTTTTGAATTTATACTTTTATACCTGTCATTTTAGCAAAAATCATTATATTTTGCGATTTAACACTTGCGATTTGGCAATAAAAAAAGAGATGACCTCTACATCATCTCTTAATCAATTATTATTTTAAAGCTTCTTTAGCTTTAGATACTAATTCACCGAAAGCTTTGTCGTCAGAAATAGCGATTTCTGATAACATTTTACGGTTAATGTCGATTTCAGCTTTTTTCAAGCCGTTCATTAAACGAGAATAGCTCATGTCATGTTGACGTGCAGCCGCATTAATACGAGTGATCCATAATTTACGGAAATCACGTTTACGTTGACGACGGTCACGGAAAGCATATTGACCTGATTTCATTACTTGTTGTTTAGCTACTTTGTATAATGTGTGTTTCGCACCGAAGTAACCTTTAGCTAATTTAATCGTTTTTTTACGACGGGCTCTTGTAACTGTTCCACCTTTAACTCGTGGCATAATAAATTCCTCCTTAGATATTAACTATCGTACTATTTCTTATTTTTTGTATGCTAATAATTGTTTTACACGTTTCATATCACTTTTAGACACTAATTTAGCTTTACGTAATTGACGTTTTTGTTTAGTGTTTTTATTTGCGAATAAGTGAGATGTGAAAGCTCTTGAACGTTTTAATTGACCTGAACCAGTTCTTTTAACACGTTTAGCTGCTCCACGGTGAGTTTTCATTTTAGGCATGATTCATTTCCTCCTATTAATTGACGATTATTTTTCATTGACAGGCGCTAACATAATGAACATTTGGCGCCCTTCCATTTTAGGTTTTTGTTCAACAGTTGCGATATCTTTACATTCATCTACAAATTTTTCTAATACGCGTTGACCAATTTCTTTATGCGTAATTGCACGTCCTCTGAAACGAATAGAAACTTTACATTTATCGCCTTTAGATAAGAATTTACGTCCATTTTTCAACTTAGTTTGGAAGTCATGTTCTTCAATAGTTGGACTTAAACGTATTTCTTTAACATTGATAACTTTTTGTTTCTTTTTCATTTCTTTTTCTTTTTTCTGTTGTTCGAATTTATATTTACCGTAGTCCATAATTCTCGCAACAGGTGGTTTAGCGTTTGGCGCTACAACAACTAAATCTAAATCTACACGTTCAGCCATTTCTAACGCTTCACGTTTAGGTTTCACACCAATTTGTTCTCCATCTTGGCCTATTAAACGTAGTTCTTTTGCACGAATTTTCTCATTAATTTGAGTTTGATCTTTTGCTATGGTTGACACCTCCTAAAGTTTTACGAAATTGTCCCAAGCAAAAAAGAAGAGCGAGTATCACTACCCGCTCTTCTTTCACACATTTATTGTGTAACATGATTAACCTGCCAACTGCATTAGCGTCGCTACAGGTGAGAAGCGGGTGCTTCTACTTGGTTCGTTTCGTATTCAACGTTTACAATCATATCAGTAATAAACATGTAAGTCAATTGTTTTTTTATTATTTATCATGATGTCTAATTTCTTCCATTGAAACATCTTGTCTTAGATCCACTTTATTAAGTGGAATCATATTAGTTTTATAGCGTAATTTATGATAAAGGAAGAAGATTAAAAATACAGGTATACCCATATAGGTAATTACAAATCTATTTAGGTCAAAATGTCCAGTTTTAATAAAATCAACATCTTGCCCGATAATAACAATCACACATAATATACCTGCGAATATAGGACCAAATGGGAAAAGTTTGGCTTTATATTTAAGCTTACTTTTATCGTAATCTTGTTTATCAAAAGCGCGTCTAAATCTAAAGTGACTAATCGCTATACCTACCCAAGCAATAAATCCTGTCATTCCACTCGCCGCAACAATATATTCATATGCATCGCCACTGAGGTGTTGTAAAGCGAAAATAAGTACAACTAGTACGCCAGTAGCAATTAATGATAAATAAGGTACACCACTTTTGTTTGTTTTGCCAAATGAAGCAAATGCAAGTTTATCTTTACTCATTGAATATAACATACGAGTAGACGCGTACATTCCTGAATTTCCGGCTGATAGTACTGATGTAAGTATAACAGCGTTCATGAACGAAGCTGCAAAGGCAAGACCTGCATTCTTAAATACAAGTGTAAATGGTGAAGTAGAAATACTATCTCCGCCACCCATTAATGCCTTACTATCATAAGGAATCAACATACCTATGATAAATATTGCCAAAATATAAAATAATAAGATTCTCCAAAATACTTGTTTGATCGCCTTTGGAACAGCTCTTTCAGGATTTTCAGATTCACCAGCTGTAATACCTATTAATTCAGTACCTTGGAATGAGAATCCAGCTACTAGGAATACACCTAAAATAGAGAGAAGACTACCTCCAAGGTTTCCACCTAGGATAGGACCGTCACCTTTAGTGAATGTATCGAATCCTACAAATTCTCCACCCATGATACCTAGTATTGTTAATAAACCTATCACAATAAAGATAATTACAGTAACAACTTTAATTAAAGCAAACCAATATTCACTTTCGCCATACACTCTCACTGATAAAGAATTTAATGCGAAAATAATAACTAAGAATATACAACTCCAAACCCAAGCAGGCATCCCTTGCATTGGAGACCAATACTGTATAACTTGAGCTGCAATCGTTACATCAGCTGCAACTGTAATAACCCAGTTAAACCAATAATTCCAACCTAAAGCAAATCCTAAAGAAGGATCTACGAATCTTGTAGCATACGTACTAAAAGATCCTGAAACCGGCAAATATGTCGCCATTTCACCTAGTGAAGTCATTAGGAAGAATACCATCGCGCCAATAATCGCATACGCAATTAATGCACCTAATGCACCAGCATCATGAATGGCACCACCTGAAGTCATAAATAGACCTGTCCCAATACAACCGCCAATTGCGATCATAGAAATATGACGATCTTTTAATCCTCTTTGAACACCGCCATTTTGATTTTCATTTTTACTCATAGAAGTTCCCTTTCCTTGTCTTAGAGGCTAACATGTAACTATTTCTCTGTGTAGAATAACTATACACTTCTTGTATGAAAATTCGATTAAAATCATACATAGTTATGAGTAGGCTTAATTTCATCATCATTGAATTGAAATTATACGAACTTTAGTTACACACAGAACTCAAACAAAAAAAGTGGTTACATACCTTTAAGATATGCAACCACTTTGCTTTTATCTATATAAGGTAGCACATCACATTCAGTGACAGTACAGCTTCTTATCGAAAACTGTCCCAACAAATGTAAATTATGGTTTTACATTTGTTTCGGCATTGTTACCTTTTGCTAATTCAACATATGTTCCATACAACTTCTGATTAGCTACTGATTAACAATGCAACCTCTAACTCTAATTTATATTTGATTCAATTGTAATATACATGATACAGCCTGTCTTTTCAAGCTTATCTATGTTTTTTCAAGCGGATTTCATCAACAAGATTCCAAATGAACTCATCTTTTTCAAGTGATTCTTGGTCTTCTGAACCATATTTTCTAACATTCACTTCGTTATTTTCCACTTCTTTGTCACCGACTACAATTTGGTATGGGATTTTTTGCATTTGTGCTTCACGTATTTTATATCCCATTTTTTCATTACGGTCATCAATTTCGACACGTACACCTTGTGATTTGAGCTCATCTTGTAATTGACGCGCATAGTCATAATGAATATCAACATTTACAGGAATAATTTCAACTTGTTTTGGCGCTAACCAAGTTGGGAATGCCCCTTTAGTTTCCTCAGTTAAGAATGCAACAAAACGTTCCATAGTTGAAACCACACCACGGTGGATAACAACAGGGCGATGTTGTTCGCCATCGCTTCCTATATAAGTAAGTTCAAAGCGTTCTGGTAATAAGAAGTCAAGTTGAGCTGTAGATAATGTTTCTTCTTTACCCATAGCTGTTTTAACTTGAACGTCTAATTTTGGACCGTAGAAAGCCGCTTCCCCTATAGCTTCTACATATGGTAAGCCCATTTCATCAACTGCTTCTTTAAGCATTGATTCAGCTTTATTCCACATTTCATCATCGTCCATGTATTTTTCTTTATCTTCAGGGTCTCTATAGCTTAATCTGAAAGTATAATCTTCGAAACCGAAATCTTCATATACCTCTTGAATCATGTTTACAACTCGTTTGAACTCTTCTTTAATTTGATCAGGTCTTACGAAAATATGAGAGTCATTTAAAGTCATACCACGAACACGTTGTAATCCAGAAACAGCACCACTTGCTTCATATCTATGCATTGTACCTAATTCAGCAATACGAATAGGTAGTTCACGATAAGAGTGTGGTTTATTGTTATAAATCATCATATGATGTGGACAGTTCATTGGTCTTAATACCATTTCTTCTGTTTCATCTAATTTCATTGGTGGGAACATATCCTCTTGATAATGGTCCCAGTGTCCTGAAGTTTTATATAAATCAACATTTGCGAGCACAGGAGTATATACATGGTCGTAACCCATGCTTACCTCTTTATCAACAATGTAACGTTCAATTTCACGTCGAATTGTAGCCCCATTAGGTAACCATAGAGGTAAACCTGCACCTACGAGTTGGCTATTAGTAAATAACTCTAAGTCTTTACCAATTTTACGATGATCTCGTTCGCGACGTTCTTCAAGCATTTGTAAGTGCGCTTTTAGATCTTTTTTATCGAAAAATGCAGTACCGTAAATACGTTGTAACATCTTGTTATTACTATCACCACGCCAATAAGCGCCAGCAGTGGATAATAACTTAAATTCTTTAATTTTTGAAGTTGAAGGTACGTGAACACCGCGGCATAAATCAGTAAACTCACCTTGTGTGTATAAAGTAACATTTTCATCTTCAGGAATTGCATCAATCAATTCCAATTTATAAGGATCATCTTTGAAGAATTCTTTAGCTTCGTTTCTACTTACTACTTTTCTTTCAATTTTATAATTTTCATTGACGATTTGTTTCATTGTTTTTTCGATTTTGTCAAAGTCATCTGATGATACCTTTTCATCCATATCAAAATCGTAATAGAACCCACCTTCAATAACCGGTCCTACACCAAACTTCACATCTCCATATAAACGTTTTAAGGCTTGAGCCATTAAGTGAGCAGTTGAATGACGTAATACTTCAAGTGCTTCTTCACTTCCAGGTGTAACAATTTCAATTGATCCATCTTCTTCAAGCGGACGAGTTAAATCGACCATTTGACCATTAAATTTACCTGCTACAGCTTTCTTTCTTAAACCTGGGCTTATAGATTGAGCGATATCTTCTGTAGTCGTACCTTTATCAAACGCCTTTGAATTACCATCTGGAAATTGAATATTAATTTGATCCATACTTAACCCTCCTAAATAATAAAGCATCTGATCGTTGACTTGTTTAATAAATATCCATAAAACACAAAAAATCCCGCCCCAAACAAGGGACGAGATTATCGCGGTACCACCCTAGTCGTTTAACTCTTATTCTCATTAAAGAGTTAAACTTCTCTACATAAGATAACGGTCTTGAGCCGGATATTCATTACAAATATCATTTACTGAAGTAGTAATCATTTAATATGTTAGCCATATTCTCATTAGCTAATGACTTTCTGTGTAACAGTGATTAAATTATCTTGTCTTCAATAGTTTCAACGATTTAGATTTAAGTCTATTATACACCTCATATAATAAAATTCAATTGTTTCTATAATTTTTACCTTCAAGATAATATGCGTTGGATAGCGTCTTAACACGTTCGATAATACGAGCGGCTTTCGTTTTTTCAGATCCATCTCTTGTAATAGATAAGTGATGCTCAAGTTCACTATAATCAAAGTTAGAACTAAAGAAAGTTGGTAGTTCATGTACCATTCTATAATGTAGCAATGGTCCTATGATTTCATCCCTTACCCATGGCGTAACTTCTTCAGCACCAATATCGTCTAACATTAATATATTAGCTTCTCGCACACGTTCTAATTTCCTTTCGAAGCTACCATCCTTAAATCCACTCTTTAAAGTACGTATAAATTCAGGTAAATACACGATAGTAGAGGAAATCATTTTAGACTTAAGTTGATTGGCAATTGCGCCTAGTATGAATGATTTACCTGTACCAAACGGACCATGTAAATATAGCCCTTTTACTTTTTCATCATTAGCAATAGCAGTACAGATTTCTTCTGCAGCCATCGCTACATCTAAACGATCGCGTTGGTCCATATAGATGTCTTTCAACTTGGCATTTAATGTATCTCGTTGCATATGATGAGAGGTTATGAGTTGAGAATTAAACCGTTCTTCGTCATGTTTAATTTTGCAAGGACACATTAAATATCGAATTTTTATTCTATCATTTTCTATGTAGAGTTCAGGTACATGTCCTTTTACAAAATTGGGGCAATCTTCGAAGCGATGACCATCGTAATGCTTTTGTTGATCTTTATATTCTTGCAATACATTTAAATCTTCATCAATCATCGCATTAGTAAGTTCAGATTGATGGTGCTCTAAAAATTGCTTAACATCTGGGTCATTTATTACGTCTTTTTTTATTTTTTCAATTCTTTTATCTAAGTCTTGTGACGACCCCATAATATTTTTGAAGCTTTTCATCACTCATCACCTTCCTCCCATTTTTTATTTAATTTCTCTAGGAATGCTTGACGGTCTTTTTCTAATTTATCGTCATTTTGTTTTGATTGTTTTTCAGAAGTGTTTGCAGATTGATTATCTCGATTTTCTAACCATTTTGGTGTTTTTTCTTTAGATATCAATTGTTTGTTTTGTCTTGAATAATTTCTACTTCCTTTATAATTCTGCTCATAATTTTTAGGTTGATTGACTTGAAGTGCATAATCATAAGCCTGTTTCGCAGTTTTAATGTCTTTTTTATTCCAATTTGACGCTATCTCAAATATATAAGATTTCGGCAACTTCATATCTTCTTTAAGCATAACAAATTGCAATAGAATATTAATGACACCAAAATTCATCTTCTCTCTATTCATTAATTCTTCAATCATACTTTTCTGAGATTGTGTAGGCTCTGACCCAGACCAACTTGCCAACATATCAATTGGACTTGTTTCATCAAGTAATTTCAACCATGCTTCAGTATCATTTTGAGGTGAGATTTCTTCACTATTTGATGAGACTTCTGATTGTTGCTCTTTTAATTGTAATTTGGGTAGATGATTTTCATGTTCTATTAGATAGTAAGAACGCGCCTGTTTCCGCATCTCTTCAAAAGATAATTGTTGCGCACTAGTAATTGAATTTAATATAACCTTTTTCATACCATCTGGGGTTAATCCATATAATGTAGCGAGTTGAATGATGAGTTCTTTAGCATCCTTATCAATGATTTCATTACTGATAAAATGATGATTTAACATTTGTTTTAATAAATCGAAATCGAATGTCTCATTAGATAAATCAACACCATCATAGTGCTTAATTTGTTTAAGTTTAGATAAATCTTGGTCCATCATTTTCTTAGGAACGCTAAATACTTCAGTAAACTTTCGTGTTGTTTGTTGATAACTACTTAAATCTTTTTTATCCCTTTCAAAATGAGCTTTAAGCATTTGATAACGATTCTTATCAACCTCACTATATAAAAATACAGAAAGCATTGGATCATTAAAAAATTGATATGCTGTTGGAGGTTGAATTAATTGATACACAAAATGTGTTTGTTTCTCTTCGTGATTTACGAAAGTTTTGACCAATCCTATTGCTTCTAGATAATCCATTTGCTTCCTAAAATCTAGAAGGTTAATTTTTAATTCATTCATAAATACATAATGTGTTAGCGGATAATGATTATTGTCATCAGTAAACTGATTCATAAAATGATAAAGTCCAATAGACTGGGGCCCAATTAAAGGCGTAAACAGGCGATTTAGTATTTCTAAGTGTTCTGTCGTTATTTGAAATTCTTTAATCACTTCAAAGCCATCTTGAGGCCTCAAACCATATTCATAGGATTGTAATCCCATTGATTAATCACTCCGTTTGTTATCATTCAAAATTCCTTGCATGGAAGCAAGTAGTTGGTCCACATCTTTAAATTCTTTATAGACGGAAGCAAATCTTACATAGGAAACTTGATCTACATGCATCAATAATTTCATTACATGTTCTCCAATATCTCGGGAAGATATTTCAGTTTGTCCTTCATCTCTTAATTGCCACTCTACTTTATTCGTTATATCCTCCAATTGTTGATATCTTACCGGTCTTTTTTCACAAGATCTTACTAGGCCATTTAATATTTTTTCTCTTAAAAATTGCTCTCTAGTGCCATCTTTTTTAACAACGATAAGCGGACTTACTTCAATATGTTCAAATGTGGTAAATCTAGTGCCACAATTTTCACATTCTCTTCTACGTCTTATTGCATTAGCTTCATCAGCATGTCTCGAATCGACTACTCTTGAATGCGTTGAATTACATTTTGGGCATTTCATTTATGTCACCCTCTTAAGTTTGATTATCGTTCATTATACTATAAAATTGGCTTGTAAAAAAGAAAGGTCCTTTAGACTAATAATCGAATTATTATACTTAATAACTGAAATATTTTAGAGTGGATGTCGTAGATAAATACAATAATAATAAAAATGCATGTCACAAATTAAAATTTCACTTTTATAAGACAATATAAATTTTTTGACGTAGAAAATCACCATGACACAACAGGATTTTACTACTTTAAAAATGAGTGTAGTAATAAAAAAGCTCTAAGACAATTCTAAACTGAAATTATCTTAGAGCTATCGTATCGGATTTTATATACCAAATTGATTAACTAAATATTTAATTAAACTGCTTTAACTGTTGCTTCATCTTCAATAAGTTGACCAATTTGTTCAGCAACTTCAACAACTCGGTTTGAATATCCCCATTCATTATCGTACCAAGCGATAACTTTAACTTTATTATCTCCCATCACCATTGTAGATTGTGCATCTAACACTGCTGAATTAGGGTTTGTATTAAAATCAACGGACACTAAAGGTGCATCTTCAACGTCTAATATGCCATCTAAGCCTGAATTTCTGAATGCATCATTTACTTCTTCAGCGGTTACATTTTTCTCTAAATCAACCACTAAATCCACTAGGGAAACATTCTTCGTTGGAACACGTAGTGCCATACCATGAAGTTTGCCTTCAACTTCTGGTAATACCTCTTTAAGTGCTTTAGCTGCACCAGTTGAAGTAGGTATAATACTTTCGTTACATGAACGTGCTCTACGTAAATCTTTATGTGGATTATCAATATTTTTTTGGTCATTTGTAATAGCATGAACCGTTGTCATTAAACCATTTACAATTCCAAATTTATCATTTAAGACTTTGGCTACTGGACCTATACAATTGGTTGTACATGAAGCGTTACTAAAGATATCATATTGATTAATATCTAGTTGATCATCATTAACCCCTTTTACAATCATTTGCACTTCTCCGCCTTTTGAAGGTCCTGTTAATAATACTTTTTTAGCCCCTGCGTTAATATGCGCAATCGCTTTATCACCATGATTAAATTTACCAGTTGCTTCGATAACAAGATCAATATCTAATTCTCTCCATGGTAAGTTTTCAGGGTTTCTATCAGATACTAATTTAATTTCATGATCTCCAACTTTGATACCATTTTCTGTTGGTTCTACTTTCTTATCATATGTACCATGAGTTGTATCATAATTAATTAAATGTGCAATTGTTTCAGAAGGATAGCTTGCGTTGATAGCAACTACATTTAAATTTTCATTTTTTAAAGCTATACGTAATACCATTCTTCCAATTCTACCCATTCCATTAATTGCGATATTCGTTGACATTAAAAGCACCCCTTGAGCATTTATTTATATGTTATACTTTATAGGATTAGTATAACATAATTATTTATTTTTGAAAGCGTTTACTAATTGAAATAAATTACGTTTAGCTATCATTTTAAATAAGTTATACTTATGAGTGATTTTCTGTTTTCACGTAATACAAACAAAAAGCGTACACGATATCTTAATTCGCATACGCTCATACTCTTATTTAATTGAAGAATCGATATATCCTTGTTCTTCAAGAAGTTGTTGTAAGTTTTGTTTTAATTCAAGTTTATCTCCTAAATTATCTATCACATGATCGGCCATTCTACTTTTCTTATCTATAGAAATTTGGCTATACACACGTGCTTTCGCATCTTCTTGAGATAAGTTATTTCTCTCCATTAAACGTTCTATTTGAATACTTTCGGATGTATATACCACCCATACTTCATCTACAGTATCTTGCAAATCATTTTCATAAAGTAAAGGAATATCCATAATCACATGATATCCTTCATTTAAATAACGATTTTTCTCATTTTCCATGATTTCACGTACTATGGGATGAACAATCTTATTAAGTTCTAATCGTTGTTCTGGATGTTTAAATACAAGTTCTCCCATATATTTACGATTCATTTCTCCATTTTCATCAATCGCCTCTGGGCCAAATTTTTCTTTAATTTGTTCTAAACCCTTTGATCCTTTTTTAACCGCTTCACGGGAAGCAAGGTCTGCATCGACAACTTTAAAATCATATGCTGTTAATAATTCTGACACTGTTGATTTCCCAGTTGCGATGCCTCCTGTTAGTCCGATAATCTTTGGCATAGTCTCACGCTTCCTTTATTTCTGACAATTTGGGCAAAAATGACTATTTCTAGTGGCAATCACTTTTGTTTCTATTTCATGCCCACAAATTTTACAGTACTTTTGTTTATATACATTTAAATGTAATTGCATCTCTCCTGTTTTACCGTCAGCATGGCGATAATCAGAGATACTCGTTCCACCGTATTTTATACCCTCTTTTAACACTTCTCGAACATAATAAAATAACATTTCTCTTTCTTGATGTGTCAACGTGTGTGCAATTTTATCAGGACGAACTCCCGCTCTGAAAAGTGCTTCACAAGCATAAATATTACCGGCACCTGCAATCACTTTGTGATCAAGTATCATTTGCTTAATAGGTTTGTTTGCGTATTTATTGATATCAAAGCAACTTAAATAATGTGCTAACGCTTCTTCTTCAAATGGTTCAGGTGCTATTTCTAAAAATGGAGGATAACTTTCAAATCCTGCGACATTTCTAATTTCACCGAAACGTCTGATGTCTGAGTAGACTAACTTTTTCTCATTTTCAAGTTCAAAAATAACTTGCCAATGTTTACGGTAATTAGGTGTAGCAATGTCCTCTAGGTCGTCAACAACGAAGAATCCACCCGCCATGCCTAAATGACTAATTAAAATTCTTTGATCGTTATCTCTTTCGATATGAAGCACAATATATTTACTACGTCTTAACACTTGAGTAATTGTGTAGCCTTCGGTAAGCTTTGCAAAGCTATCTAACTCCATACCTTTAATGATTGTTTCTCTATTGTCTTTCTTACCTTTAATGACATTATCTGAAAAAATTACTTTTTTAATTCTTTCGTTTTTAATATAAGGTTCTATGCCTCGTTTCACATGTTCTACTTCTGGTAATTCTGGCATATTTATGTCCTTTCTTTATTTGGCATCATACCATGTTGGTCCATAGCTTGAATCTACTTTTAACGGTACATCTAAATCAAGCGCATTTTCCATAATTTCTTCAACAAATTCACTAAAGTCTTCAACTTCTGATTTAGGTAATTCAAAGATTAATTCATCATGAACCTGTAATAATAATTTTGCATGGTAGTTCGTATTTTTTACCTTTTCATTAAATTTAACCATAGCTAATTTAATAATATCTGCTGCACTACCTTGAATTGGAGTATTCATAGCAGTTCTTTCTGCAAAACTTCTTAAATTGAAGTTTCGGCTTGTAATATCTGGAATATAACGGCGACGATGTAACAGCGTTTCAACATAACCCTGCGCTTTAGCATCTTTGACGATATCTGACATATATTGCTTAACGCCTGGGAAACTAGCTAAATAATCATCAATAAATGCTTTCGCTTTCTTACGCGTAATACCTAGACTTTGACTTAAGCCATAGTCACTAATTCCATAAACAATACCGAAATTAACAGCTTTAGCTTGTCTACGCATAAGGCTGTCTACGTCATTTGCCTCTACATTGAAAACTTTCATCGCAGTAGCTGTATGAATATCATGGCCATGTATGAAAGCTTCTTTTAAACTTTCATCTTGAGTAATATGCGCAAGCACACGTAGTTCAATTTGTGAATAGTCAGCTGATAATATCACACTATCTTCTGAAGTAGGTTTAAACGCTTTTCTAATTTTTCTACCTTCTTCTAAGCGGATAGGAATATTTTGTAAGTTCGGATCTACACTTGATAAACGACCTGTTTGTGCAAGCGTTTGATTGAAGCGCGTATGAATTCTATTATCTTTGCTGATTACTTTTTGTAAGCCTTCTACGTAGGTAGATTGTAATTTAGAAAGTTGTCTATATTCTAAGATATGTTCAATAATTGGATGCTCACCTTTTAATTGTTCAAGTACATCAACAGCCGTTGAATATCCGGTTTTTGTTTTTTTAATCACTGGAAGTTTTAATGTTTCAAATAATACGACACCTAATTGTTTTGGTGAATTAATATTAAATTCTTCTCCGGCAGCTTCATGTATATTTTTAATAAGAACATCTAATTTTTCTTGAATCTCATTTTCCATATGCTTCAAATCATTCACATCAGTGTAGATACCAATTTCTTCCATTTCACTTAAAATTTTAGCAAGCGGAAGTTCTAGATCTGCAAGAAGTTCAACTTGATTATACTCTTTTAATTGTTCTTCCATTAATGGTTTAGCACTCGCAATGGCTTCTGTAATTGACGCAACGTGTTCATTTAAAATATTGTCTTCTGGAATATGATGTTTTTTTCCTTTTCCATAAATAGAAACATTATCTTTAACGTAATTCTGTCCATATAAAGAGACGACTGATTTCACATCATCAATTGCACGCGATGGATCAATAATATAGCTTGCGAGCATAACATCAAATTGAACGTTTTGGATGTTAATATCTAAACGATGTGCAGCTACATACGTTTTCTTAGCATCATATACAGTCTTAACAGTTTGTGCATCTTCTAACCATTCGATTAAGTCTGAATGTTGTTTAATATCTTCTGCATTGATTACGATGTGCGTATCATCTGTGTATAATCCAAATTTTAATATATTATCTTTTAGATAATTGGTGTCTTCTAACTCAAAATGAATTGTGGCATGAGATAAATTTTTAAAATCAATGTGTTGAAAATCTGTTTCAACGTCAAACGTTTTATCTGTAACTTCCTCGTTATTCGCATCTTCATCAATATCTGATAACAATTGCTTAAATTCTAGCTTTTTAAATAACTCTATTTTTTCATGATTATCATCTTGGTTTTCCAATTTTGTATCTTTAAGAGAAACTTCAATTGGACTCTCAACATTGATTGTAGCTAGGTCTTTACTCATCAATGCATCATCTTTACTATTGATAAGTTTTTCTTTTAATTTTTTAGCAGTGACTTCGTCGATATTGTCATAAACGCCTTCAACAGAATTAAATTGATTAAGTAATTTAATTGCCGTTTTCTCACCTACGCCTGGAACACCAGGTATATTATCAGAAGTATCTCCCATGAGACCTTTCATATCGATAATTTGCTTAGGTTCTAAGCCGTTATATTTTTCAGCAATAAAACTTGGCGTATAGTGATCGACATCCGTAACACCTTTCTTGGTGTAATAAATAGTGACATTATCAGTAGCCAATTGTGTTAAGTCACGATCCCCAGTAATAATAATTGTTTCGTAACCCGATTGATCTGCTTCTTTACTTAAAGTACCGATAATATCATCCGCTTCATAATTCTCAAGTTCATATCTTTTAATATGATACGCATCTAATAATTGACGGATATAAGGAAATTGTTCACTTAGTTCAGGTGGTGTTTTTTGTCTACCACCTTTATACTCACTGTACTTTGAGTGTCTGAAAGTCGTTTTACCAGCATCAAATGCAACTAAAAAGTGATTAGGTTGTTCTTCTTTAATTATTTTTTCAAGTAACATTGCAAAGCCATACACAGCATTTGTATGAATACCAGCTTTATTAGAAAGTAATGGCAAAGCATAAAACGCTCTAAAACTTAAACTGTTACCATCTATTAACACTAATTTATCCAAAATACGTAACCTCCAGAACAGATTTACATACATTTTAGCATACATAGGGAAGCTTAACGACTATAGTGCGTTTAGCTTCCCTTAGTGCATCATAGAAATGGTTAATGATTTATCATTTAGCAGTTCTTAGTGCATTTAAACTGAAGTTAAATGCAAACATTAGATCTACCACCTCTTAATAAAAAAGCTGAGACTTAATTGTCTCAGCTCCTTTAAAAATTTATTCATCTATAAACGTTACTTTAAATGTTGAACCTTCTCCTGGCTTACTACTTACACTAATTCGACCATTATGCGCTTCAACAATATGCTTCGTAATAGACAGTCCAAGACCTGTACCTCCAGAATCTCTACTACGTGCCTTATCCACTCTATAGAAACGTTCAAAGATATGTTTTTGATCTTTGGCACTAATTCCAATACCAAAATCTTGAATTTCTAAATTAACTTTTTTACCTTCTCTATAAACTCGAACAATAACTTTACTGTCTTCAAGAGAATAATTAATTGCGTTAGAAAGTAAATTTGTAATCACTTGAGCAACTTTATTCTCATGCGCTTCGATAATCACATCTTTCTCAATTTCTGACTTAATTTCGATATTTTTATTCGTAGCTTGAGTTTGTAAATTATCAATCGTATTATAAGCTAACTCAGACAAATTCATATAGCTTGTTTCAATTTCATTTTGCTGTTCTATATGCGATAAATCTAATAAATCCATGACCAATGATTCAATTCTGTTCGATTCTTTTAAAATAATATTTAAAAACATCTCGAGTGATTGCTCATCATTTTTAGCCCCTTCAATGAGGGTTTCAGCAAAACCTTTGATAGAAGTAATTGGTGTTTTTAATTCATGAGAAACATTTGCTACAAATTCTCTTCTAAGATTTTCTAACTTTTGGAGATTCGTAATATCATGAAGAACAACAACCATACCTTGTAATTTCTTCTTAGATTTAGATAGTATTGGCACACAAGAAACATCAAAGTATTTCGTATGTACATTATTAATATCTACCTCTATTTGATCGTAGATAACCTTTTCAGTTCTGAAGCTCTCGATAATGAACTTTTCAATACTATCATCAAGAAATCCAATATAGCTCTTATTTTCAACAATTTGCTCTGGACTAAAAACTTCATAATAGGCATGGTTGGCAACAACGATTTCTCCATGCTTGTCGATCATTAAAACAGAACTCGGTATATTTTCAAGTGTCGTTTTCAAACGGTTTGACTGTATCTTTTGTCGATTATTTAACTTCTGTAACCTTCTAGCTAACTCATTCGTAGTCACAAATAATGCGCGTGTTTCTTTAACATTACTTTCAGGGACACGAACATGATAATAACCATCTGCTAATAGAGATGTCGCATACGTCACTTCATTAATAGGTCTTATATATGTTCGATTAATACTTCGTGAAGCTAAATAAACTGTGAACAACACGATGACGCCTATTATAGATAAGTATTTCCACATCTCTCTTTGAAGATTAATAATTTCATCATTAATACCACTTATGTATACAGTTTTATTACCTATACTTTCTTTAAAAGTATAGCGCATACCGATTTTCGTTTTTTTAGATATTAAATCGGAAGGATTAGCTTCATTGTCAATTCTTTGATCAATTTTACTTTTATCACCAGAAGAGAATATGACGTGATTATCATCTGCATTCTTAATGACAACGACATTTTGTTGATTATCAGCAAGGTTATCGATTTCTTGACCTTTATTATGATTAAGAAGGTTCACATAGTTATGTGCTTCGTTTCTTAATTCACTAGTTTGATTGCTAGTTAAAGTTTGATAAATCGTATTATGAATAATCGCACCTAAACCAATAAAACTGATGATCGTTATCGTACTAATTAATAATAATAAACGGTGATGAAATTTTAGCATTAAGCTTTAGGTCGCTCCAATTTATATCCTAAACCACGTACCGTTTTAATTAATTTAGGTTGTTTAGGATTTTCTTCTAATTTATCTCTTAGGTGACTAATATGTACATCTACAATTCTAGAATCTCCAGCAAATTCATAATTCCATACAGAATTTAACATATGTTCTCTTGTAATCACGCGCCCTTGTCTTTCGATTAAGTATAATAATAATTCGAATTCTTTAGGTGTGAGTTCTAACAATTCTTCATCTTTATATACTTCGAAAAATTCAGGACGAATACGAATGGAATCAATGATAATATCTTCCTCATCCGTATCTTCTTTTTCAATTTCACTAACAAATTTTGAACGTCTTAAAATAGCTTTTACTCTCGCAACCACTTCTCTAGGTGAGAAAGGCTTAGTCATATAATCGTCAGCACCTAATTCAAGTCCTAAAACACGATCAAATTCGTCATCTTTAGCAGTTAACATTAAAATAGGTACTAAATTTTTATCAGATCGAATTGATTTACACACCTCAATACCATCTTTTTTAGGTAACATGACGTCTAATACTATTAGCTCAGGTTGTTCATCTTCAACCTTTTGTAGTGCCTCTTCGCCGTCATAAGCGACTTCAACTATGTATCCTGCTGTTTCTAAATTATACTTTAGTAAGGTCACGATTGATTGTTCATCATCAACCACTAGTACTTTTTGTGACATGGTGTGCCTCCCTATTTTTTATTACATTTACATTATAACTGAAGTTCAAATAAAAATAACATAGCTACACATCAATTTTACATAAACTTAACAAAACATATAGATTTATAGTTATATTAAGAAAATATTTCTTTAATATTGCCTTAACATTAATTAAGTTATCACCTTTTGAATCAAAAAGATATTGATAAATTAAAAATTTACATAATCTTTAAAAAAACGGATTGGCAAGAGCCAATCCGTTTGATAACACTATCGATTAAAGCGTTATTATTTTAAGTTTTTGATTAATTCATCAGCAAATTCTGAAGTTGAAACTTCTTTTGCACCATCCATTAAACGAGCAAAGTCATAAGTTACAATTTTAGAAGCGATAGTAGCTTCGATTGAATCAGTGATTTTATCAGCAGCTTCTTGCCATCCTAAGTGTTCTAACATTAATACAGAACTTAAGATTTCAGAAGATGGGTTAACTTTATTTAAACCAGCATATTTAGGAGCTGTGCCATGTGTAGCTTCGAAAATAGCGTGACCAGTTTCGTAGTTAATATTTGCACCTGGAGCGATACCAATACCACCAACTTGTGCAGCTAAAGCGTCTGAAATGTAGTCACCGTTTAAGTTCATAGTCGCTACAACATCGTGTTCAGCTGGACGCGTTAAGATTTGTTGTAAGAAGATATCAGCAATTGAATCTTTGATAATAATTTTGCCTTCTTTTTCAGCTTTATCTTGAGCTTCATTAGCTGCGTCTTTACCTTCTTTTTCAACAATTTCATCATATTGTTGCCAAGTGAATACTTTGTCACCAAATTCGTTATGAGCTAAATCATAACCCCATTGTTTAAATGATCCTTCAGTAAATTTCATAATGTTACCTTTATGAACTAAAGTAACAGATTTACGATTATTATCTAATGCATATTGAATTGCAGCTCTTACTAAACGTTCTGTACCTTCTTTTGATACAGGTTTAATACCAATACCTGAAGTTTCTGGGAAACGAATGTTTGTTGCACCCATTTCGTTTTGTAAGAAATCAATTACTTTTTTAACTTCTGAAGTACCTTCTTTAAATTCGATACCTGCATAAATGTCTTCAGTGTTTTCACGGAAAATAACCATGTCAACATCTTCTGGACGTTTAACTGGTGAAGGAACCCCTTGGAACCAACGTACAGGGCGTAAGCAAGTAAATAAATCTAATTCTTGTCTTAAAGCTACGTTAAGTGAACGAATACCGCCACCGATTGGAGTAGTTAAAGGACCTTTAACAGCAATTAAATATTCTTTAATTGTGTCTAATGTTTCTTGTGGTAACCATTCTCCAGTTTCATCGTAAGCTTTTTGTCCAGCTAAAACTTCTTTCCATTCGATACGTTTCTCACCGTTGTAAGCTTTTTCAACAGCTGCATCGATAACACGGCTAGCCGCTTTCCAGATATCTGGGCCAATTCCATCGCCAATAATAAATGGAATAATTGGTTCATTAGGTACATTTAAACCTTCATTAGTACGAGTAATTTTTTCTGCTGACATAAATCTAACCTCCAAGTATATTTAAGCTTTCAATTAATACTATATGTGATTTTATTATCTTTCTTCAATAGGAACATACTTACGATTTTTTTCACCAATGTATTGTGCTCTTGGTCTCATGATTCGGTTGTCTCTATACTGTTCTAAGATATGAGCAATCCAACCTGATGTACGACTTACTGCGAAAATTGGTGTGAATAAATCGTGAGGAATATTCATACTGTGATAAACAGTTGCACTAAAGAAGTCTACATTTGGAATTAAACCTTTTTCTTCTTTCATGCGTTTTTCGATTGCTAGTGAAATATCAAATAATTCACTTTGACCTGTTTCTTCAGTGATTTTACGGCTCATTTCACGTAAATATTTAGCTCTAGGATCGCCATCTTTGTATACACGGTGACCAAAGCCCATGACTTTATCTTTATTCGCGAATCTTTCGTCTAAATAGCTATCAACATTTTCAATACTTCCTACTTCTTTTAACATAGCCATAACACGTTCGTTTGCACCACCGTGAAGAGGTCCTTTTAATGAACCAACTGCAGCAACAACACCTGAATACATATCTGAAAGTGATGAAACCGCACAACGTGCAGTGAACGCAGATGCATTTAATTCGTGATCAGCATGTAAAATTAATGCTTTATTAAATGCTTCAACTTCTATATCTGTAGGAAGTTCTCCTCTTAACATATATAAGAAGTTTGCTGCGTAACTTAAATTTGAATTTGGTTTTAAAGGTTCTTTCCCTTCTCTAACTCTTGCGAAAGCCGTTACTAATGAAGCAATTTTCGCTTGAATGCGAATTGCTCTATCATATTTCTTCTCATCAGATTCATCTTCAGCATCTGGATCAAAGTGAGCAATATAAGATACAGATGTACGAACTGCTGTCATAGGATGAACATCATCAGTTACGTACTCTTCAAAGTGTTTGTAAACTCTTGGATTAAGAGTCATGTACTCGAATAATTTCTCTTTCAATTCTTTAAGTTCATCTTTATTAGGAAGTCTATAATTCCATAATAAGAAAATGATTTCTTCGAATTGGGCATTTTCTGCGAGATCGTCAATATCATAGCCCGCATATGTCAATTGACTGTCAATTATTGAACTGATTTTAGTTTCAGCTGCAATAACCCCTTCTAAACCTCTTTGTAATTCTGCCATGATAAATTTCCCCTTTACTGTTTCTTTATGAAATGGCTTTCAACTAGTATTATAGCTAAATTCAAACAATTTGTGAAACATTATAAATCACTTTAAACATGTAAAAATGGTATATTGGCTTGACCTTTTTGTGTGTTATTATCTCTAAAAGAGCGTGAAATTCAACTTCAAACCATACTATAATTATTAAATTTCAAAAATGTAGTTATATTTTCGTTTAGTTATCAAGAATGATTACAAAAAAGAAATATACATTTTAGTGAATTTTCACACTTTTTTGCGAAAAGAATTGTATAAATAGCCTTATAAGTGCATAATATATATTATCTTATAGTAAGGGAGATGTCTTATGGCTGAAAATTTACAAAGAGAATTGAGCAATCGTCATGTTCAATTAATCGCCATCGGAGGCGCTATAGGAACGGGGTTATTCCTTGGTGCTGGTCAAACAATTGCAATGACGGGTCCCTCAATATTACTCACCTATATCATTATAGGTTTTATGTTATTCATGTTTATGCGTGGATTGGGAGAAATCATCATTCAAAACACTAATTTCAAATCATTTGCGGATGTTACGAACAAATACATAGGTCCATTTGCTGGCTTTGTTACTGGTTGGACTTATTGGTTATGTTGGATTATTACAGGTATGGCTGAGGTTACAGCTGTTGCTAAATACGTAAGTTTCTGGTTCCCAGAGATTCCTAACTGGATTAGCGCGTTATTCTGTGTACTTATTTTAATGTCATTCAACTTGTTAAGTGCCAAATTATTCGGCGAATTAGAGTTTTGGTTTGCTATCATCAAAATAGCTACAATTATTGCATTAATAGTTGTTGGTATTGTTATGATTTTATTTGCCTTTAAAACTCAATTTGGACACACAAGTCTAACTAACTTATATCAACACGGAATATTCCCTAAAGGAGCATCTGGATTCTTTATGTCTTTCCAAATGGCACTTTTCTCATTTGTCGGAATAGAAATGATAGGTGTTACTGCTGGTGAGACCAAGGATCCTGAACAAACAATTCCTAAGGCAATTAATAGCGTACCTATTAGAATATTAATCTTTTATGTTGGTGCTTTAGCAGTCATCATGTCTATTATTCCTTGGTACAAAGTTGACCCTGATAATAGCCCATTTGTTAAACTATTTACTTTAATAGGTGTACCTTTCGCTGCTGGTTTAATCAATTTCGTAGTATTAACTGCCGCAGCATCATCTTGTAATAGTGGTATATTTTCAAATAGCAGAATGTTGTATGGATTATCTAATCAAAGACAAGCGCCACCAGCGTTCTCCAATACAAACAAAAATGGTGTACCACACACAGCTATTATTGCGTCATCTGCATTATTATTAATTGCAGCGTTATTAAATTATATCTTCCCTGACGCAACAAAAGTGTTTACGTATGTTACGACAATCTCTACTGTATTATTCTTGGTTGTATGGGCTTTAATCATCGTTGCCTATATTAATTACAGTAGAAAGAATCCTGAATTACACAAGAAAGCTACTTATAAATTACCAGGCGGGCAATTTATGGGTTATGCAATTTTAATTTTCTTTATCTTCGTATTCGCATTATTATTTGTTAATGTTGATACAAGAAGAGCCATTTATATAACTCCTGTATGGTTCTTTATTTTAGGATTAATGTATTTGAGATATAGAAAAGAAAGCAAACACGCATAAATAATCATAAAGGAGGATGAGATTATAAGTGATCTCATCCTCCTTTAATGTATTTGCAGTAAATGTCTGAATTGAGAGCTTGCTAATATCAAGCGTATATCTATCTCTACATACTCAATAAAAAACACTCTCCAACATCATGTCGGAGAGTGTTTTCTCTAAATTGATTATTAAAGTACGTTTGCATATCCTTCAAAGATTTTACCTTGAGCTGCGTCAACTGTAACTAACATATCATTTTTAATTTCTTTTGTTGCTTTTTCAACACCTACTACTGTTGGAATGCCTTTTTCTAAACCAACGATTGCACTTGGTGATGTAATTCCATTTTCTTCAGTTACTAAACCGATTGCTTTTTCAACATATGGAACTAACGTTTCGTCTACTGAATTAGTGATGATAACTTTATCAGATAAATCTTTACCTTCTAAGTCACTTGCACTGTCAGCAATAATGGCATGTCCTACTACAGAGCCACGACCTACACCTTGTCCACGAGCGATTTCATCGCCAACTAAGTGAATTTTCATCATATTAGTTGTGCCTTTTTCACCAGTTGGAACACCAGCAGTAATAATGATTAAATCACCGTTAGAAACTCTACCAGTTTCAACTGCTGTCGCTACTGCATTGTTAAGTAATGCGTCAGTGTTTTTACGCCCTTCTTTAACGACTGGGTTAACACCCCAAACAATTGCACATTGACGTGCTGTTTCTTCACTAGGTGTTACAGCGATAATATCTGAATGAGGACGATATTTAGAAATAGTACGTGCTGTTGAACCACTTTCAGTAGCCGCAACGATAGCTTTAACATTTAAGTTAAGTGCTGTATGTGCAACAGAAACACCAATAGCGTTAACTAATGAAGTTTCAACTAATTTCGTACGGTCAGATAATAATTTTTTATAATCTTGAGCCGCTTCTGCTGAAACTGCGATATTTCTCATTGTTTTAACTGCTTCTTCTGGATATAATCCTGCAGCTGTTTCACCTGATAACATCACAGCATCAGTACCATCGTAAATTGCGTTAGCTACGTCACTTGCTTCCGCACGAGTAGCACGAGGGTTACGTTGCATTGAATCTAACATTTGAGTTGCAGTGATAACTGGTTTACCTAATTTATTACATTTTCTAATTAAGTCTTTTTGAACCATTGGTACTTTTTCAGGTGGAATTTCAACACCCATGTCACCACGAGCAACCATTAATCCATCAGAAACTTCAAGGATTTCATCAATGTTATCAATACCTTCTTGGTTCTCAATTTTAGGGAAAATTGTGATATGTGCTTTTTCTTCTTCAAGAATTTGGCGAATATCTAAAACATCACTAGGACGTCTTACGAAACTTGCAGCGATAAAGTCAACATTTTCTTTGATACCGAAACGAATGTCATCAGCATCTTTATCAGTAATACCAGGTAAGTTAACTTTTACGCCAGGTAAATTAACACCTTTTTTATTTTTTAATTCTCCAGTATTTAAGATGTCACATTTAACTTCGCCTTTATCTTTATCAATCTCTTTAACTTGTAACTCTACTAAACCATCATCTAATAAGATGTAAGAGCCAACATGAACATCGTTGATTAAGTCTTCATATGTTACAGAGAATTTCTCAGGCGTACCTTCTACTTCATTCATACTCACGATGACTTCTTTACCTTTTTCTAATTCGATAACACCATCTTTCATGTTATGTGTACGAATTTCAGGTCCTTTTGTATCTAATAAAAGTGCAACTGTTTTATCTAAACGTTTTGCAACTTTACGAATTGTATCAATTCTACCTTTATGTTCTTCATGACTGCCATGAGAAAAGTTTAAACGCGCCACGTTCATTCCTGCATTTATTAATTTCTCGATCATTTCTTCAGATTCTGAAGCTGGTCCAATTGTACAAACAATTTTAGTCTTTCTCATTATATAATCCTCCCAAAAATTTATATTGATAATTCCTTAGCTAATTCATAAATATCTTTGTCAAATTTATGATGACTTTCACCAAAGATATCTTCAAATGGTGTAGCAGTTAATTGGTTATTTTTAATACCTACACCTTTAGCTGTCACACCTTGTTTAAGTAATTCAACGGCATGACCACCTAAACGTGAAGCTAATACGCGGTCAGCACCTGATGGGCTTCCTCCACGCTGAATATGTCCTAATACTGACACGCGTGTATCAATATTGATATATTTCATTAATTCATCAGCACATTCTTGACCACTCATACAACCTTCAGCGACCATAACAATAGAATGTTTCTTACCTCTTTTAATACCCTGTTCAATTTTTTCAGCAACATCTTTAATGTCGGTATGAACTTCAGGTACTACAATAGTTTCAGCACCAACAGAGAGTCCTGCCCATAAAGCTAAATCTCCACAATCACGTCCCATAACTTCAACGATAAATGTACGTGCGTGACTTGATGCAGTATCTCTAATTTTATCGACGGATTCAATAATTGTGTTTAACGCTGTGTCAAAACCTATAGTGAAGTCCGTACCATTAATATCATTATCAATTGTACCTGGAATTCCAATCGTTTGAATTTCCTTACACTCTTCACTTATACGTTGCGCACCACGATAACTTCCGTCTCCGCCGATAACAACTAATCCTTCGATGCCTCGTTTACGTAAGTTTTCAATCCCCTTCTTACGTACATCTTCTTCTTTAAATTGAGGACATCTAGCAGAGAATAGGAACGTACCTCCGCGCTGGATTGTATCCCCAACTGAGCCTAACTCAAGTTTATGAATGTCATCGTCTAGTAAACCTTGGTAACCATGATAAATCCCATAAACTTCAATATTATTGTAAATTGCTGTACGAACAACTGCACGAACGGCAGCATTCATACCTGGAGAATCCCCTCCGCTAGTTAAAACTGCAATTTTTTTCATGACGACATACCTTTCTTTAACTAGATTTATCTTTAACTATAAATTACCACAATTTTTTTTACTGTTCCATCAAAAGAAAGGCTTTGAATTGATGTAAACGTTTTAAATAATGAATTTTTTCTAAAATAAATAAAAAAGAGCTAATAGCCGTAATCATGACTATTAGCAAGTAACTAAATTATTCTACAACTGAGCCAATGTGTCTAAATTTATCAAATCTATCATTGACTAATTCTTCCTTAGACATTTGCTCTAATTCATTTAAATGTTTAACAAATGTGTCTTTAATCGTAGCAGCTTGTGATTCAACATCTTTATGGGCACCACCTAGTGGTTCGTTAATCACTTCGTCTACAATATTTAATCCTTTAAGATCATTTGCTGTAATTTTCATCGTTTCAGCAGCAATTTTTGCTAAATTACTATCTTTCCATAAAAGTGCAGCAGCACCCTCAGGAGAAATAACTGAATACGTACTATTTTCAAGCATAAGTACACGATTAGAAATACCAATTCCTAATGCGCCACCACTACCACCTTCACCGATAACAATAGCGACGACAGGTACTTTTAATGATGCCATTTCAATTAAATTCGTAGCGATTGATTCACTTTGACCACGTTCTTCTGCTGCTTTACCAGGATAAGCGCCTTTTGTATCAATAAATGTAAAAATTGGACGATTAAACTTTTCAGCCTGCTTCATCAAGCGTAGCGCTTTACGATAACCTTCAGGATGTGCCATACCAAAATTTCGATAAATATTATCTTTGGTATCTTTACCGCGTTGTTGACCAACAACAGTTACAGCACGTCCATTAAGATAACCTATCCCGCCTATCATTGCAGGATCATCTCTAAAGTTTCTATCCCCATGAAGTTCTATAAATGAATCGAAAATATATGGAATATAATCTAAAGATGTAAGTCGTTCTTGTAAACGTGCGATTTGCACACGATCCCACGGCTTTAAATTGGTATAAACTTTTTTGGTTTCTCTTTCTAGAGACGCTTCCAACATATCAATCTCTTCTTGTAAATCCACTTCATTCTTTTCTTGGGATTCTTTTAATGATTCAATTTTATTTTTAATTTCAAAAAGTGGCTTTTCAAAATCTAGCATTATCGACTCACCTCTTGATGGATTTTTAGAATATTAGATAACGTCTCTTTCATATCCTTACGATGAACTACTTTATCTAATTGACCATGTTCTAAAAGGAACTCGGCTGTTTGGAAATCATCTGGTAATTTCTCATTAATTGTTTGTTCAATGACACGTCTACCAGCAAATCCAATGAGCGCTTTAGGTTCACTTAAGTTAATGTCACCCACTGAGGCAAAGCTTGCAGACACACCACCGGTTGTTGGATTCGTTATGTACGAAATATATAATAATCCAGCATCAGCATGGCGCTTAAGTGATACACTTGTTTTACCCATTTGCATGAGTGAAATAATACCTTCTTGCATTCTAGCGCCACCACTAGCTGAGAATAGAATGAAAGGTAAATGATGTTCAGTACAATAATCAATGATTCTACAAATTTTTTCACCAACAACTGAACCCATACTTCCCATTCTAAAACGTGCATCCATCACTGCAACACCGTATTTAATACCATCTAATTCAGAAGTCCCAGTGACAACTGCCTCATTTAATCCAGTCTTTTGCTGATCTTTTTCAATCTTTTCAATGTAGCCAGGAAAATCTAATGGATTCGCAGAGGTCATGCCCTTATCGAATTCTGTAAATGTTCCTTCATCTGAAATCGCTTCTATTCTTTTATGTGCAGTAAGTGCAATATGATGATCACAATTGAAGCACACATTTAAATTTTCAGCTAATTCTTTAGTGTACATGATCTTTTTGCACTTCGGGCATTTAGTCATAATCCCTGCTGGCACATCATTTTGTTTAGAATCTTGAACTGTTAAATATTTCTTTTTCTTGCTTCGATTAAAAAAATCTTTAAACATTGGTAAACCTCCAAATAACCTCTGTTACTACCATTTATATATTCTCCTGAAAAATTTATCAAGATGTTATTTCTTGAAAATGTCTCTCAAAGAATTACTATATACAATTATTTTAAATCAGTTGCTTTCATTGTTTTGTCATAAACTTCTTGTGGATCAATTTCAATTCTTGCTACACCTGATTCCATAGCTGCTTTAGCTACGCTACGTGCCACTGATGGAGCAACTCTCTTATCAAATGGTCCAGGAATACAATAATCAGGGTTGAGTTCGTCTTCTTCGATTAAATCTGCAATAGCTTCAACAGCGGCTTTTTTCATATCTTCATTAATATGTGTAGCTTCAACATCTAATGCACCTCTAAAGATACCAGGGAAAGCTAACACATTATTGATTTGGTTAGGATAATCAGAACGACCCGTTCCAATTACTTTAGCCCCTGCTGCTTTTGCATCATCAGGTTTAATTTCAGGATTTGGATTGGCCATGGCAAAAATAATTGGGTCATCTGCCATGCTCTCAACCATTTCTTTATCTAATAAATCTGCAACAGAAACACCGATAAATACGTCTGCATCTTTAATAACTTCTTTCAATGAACCATCAATTTTATCTTTGTTAGTCCATTTAGCAACATATTCTTTAGTATCATTCATGCCATGAGGGCGTCCTTCGTAAATAGCGCCTTTAGAATCACACATAATCATGTCTCTAACACCGTATGAATGTAACAATTTCACAATTGCTATACCTGCAGCACCTGCACCATTTAAGACAACTTTAATATCTGATAAATCTTTATCGACAATTCTTAAAGCATTAATCAAGCCGGCCATTGTAACAATAGCAGTGCCGTGTTGATCATCATGAAATACTGGAATATTTGTTTCTTTTTTTAATTTTTCTTCGATTTCAAAACATCTTGGCGCTGAAATATCTTCAAGATTAATACCGCCATAATTTGGTTGTAATAATTTCACTGTATTAATAATTTCATCAGTATCTGTTGTATCTAAAGCGATTGGTACGCCATTTATTCCGGCAAAACTTTTAAATAAAACCGCTTTACCTTCCATAACAGGTATACTTGCTTCAGCTCCAATATTGCCCAGTCCTAAAACTGCAGTACCGTCAGTTACAACTGCAACAGTATTTGCCTTGATTGTATATTCATATACTTTTCTTGGATTTTCATGAATTTCTTTACATGGTTCAGCAACGCCAGGAGAATATGCTAAACTCAATTCTTCCTTATTAGTTACTTTTATATTTGGTGTGATTTCTAATTTACCTTGATGTTCTCTGTGCATTTCCAATGCATCATCTCTTAAAGACATGGAATCAACCCCTATTTTAAATAATTTTAAGTTAAAATAACCGTTCCTAATTAATTAAAAATCGTGTATGTTGAATCTAATTTACTAGTATAAGTATACCCAATACATGATAAATTAAGAATAGACAAAGGTCATGCATCATATTGATGCTATGAACTTGATCGGCCTATTCTAATTTTTTGAAATTATTCTTTCTTCTGATTATAAAATTAATCAGTGTATAACCAGAACAAAAAACAATAACAAAAGAAAAACTGATGATTATTATCTTAACCATCAGTTAACTATACCATAGTTTAAATTGTGATAAAAGTTATATAAACCTAATATCACTAGGATTTAAAGAGTCAAACAACTGTTGAATTGTAACTTCATCTTTACTCAAGAATCCTAAGCGATTCATGCTATTATTGCGTTCATTAAATGCATTCACTTCTAATAAATGCTGATCTCCACTTTTCTCATTCATGATTAATTCTTGGATGTTTGAAGGAAGATGATGCGCATTTCGTATAATGACTTTTTTAGAAGCATTTATTTTTTCATTTTTATAGGTATTGATTTCAATAATTTGATTAATAATAAGTTGAAGTTGCTGATTCCGTTTCTCAAATTTACCTATCACGATAAACATTTCTTCATTAGAAATAGAAGCTTCATATCTTTTGAATTTATCCGGGAATATCACACCGTCCATTAGCGTCATCCCATCATTAAGTGTTACAAATGCCATGTTTTGACCGTTCTTAGTTCTAATTTGCTTAATTGTATCAAATTGGACAAGTATTGGTTGAAAGTTTTGAGCGTTACTTAATTTATAAATGCCTAGATATTGTTTCTTTTCAAATTCTTTTTCAACCGGGTGTTTAGAAATATAAAAGCCCAGATATTCTTTTTCATAATTACTCAACAATTTATCTGGTAACTCTTCTTTGTCCTCATAGACTTGTTTTGGCGTTAAAATATCGAAAAGCATATCGTCTTGTTCTACATCTGATGTAGTGTCTAATACTTGATCGATAGCCTGTAATAAAGTAGCACGATTCTTATCAAAATTGTCAAAAGCACCGACAAGTATCAATGCTTCTAATAATTTTCTAGTTTTAACCCGCTTTGGAATTCTGCGCGCAAAATCAAAAAAGTCTTTAAACTTTCCGTTATTATATCTCTCATCGACAATCAGTTTAACACTTTGATAGCCCACACCTTTAATCGTTCCTAACGACAAATATATTCCTTGTGAAGTAGCTTTATAGAACCAATGACTTTCATTAATATTAGGTGGTAGAATATTAATTTTTTGATGTTTAGCCTCATCAATCATATTAGCTGTTTTCTTCTCACTACCAATGACATTGCTTAAAATATTAGCGTAAAAATAATTAGGATAATACACTTTTAGATAACTCATAATATAAGCAATTTTAGAGTAGCTTACTGCATGCGCTCTAGGGAAACCATAATCAGCAAACTTGAGTATTAAATCAAAGATTTGTTTACTCATTTGTTCATCATAGCCGTTGTCTTTCGCACCATTGACAAAGTGCTGACGTTCACTTTCTAACACTGCACGATTTTTCTTACTCATCGCTCTTCTAAGAATATCCGCTTCACCATAACTAAAGTTAGCGAATTTGCTCGCAATTTGCATTATTTGTTCTTGATAGATAATGACGCCGTAGGTATTTTTTAAAATGGGTTCTAAATCAGGATGCAAATATTCAACTTTAGATGGATCGTGTCGACGTGTGATATATGTAGGTATTTCTTCCATAGGTCCTGGTCGATAAAGTGATGTGACCGCTACGATATCTTCAAAATGTTCTGGTTGAAGTCTCTTTAATACACTACGTACCCCATCAGATTCTAGTTGGAAAATACCAGTCGTATCTCCTTGAGATAATAACTTGAATACTTTTCTATCATCAAAAGGAATGGTTTCAACATCTATATCAATGTTTAAATCTTTCTTCACTTGCGTCACAATTTGGTGGATGATCGATAAGTTACGTAATCCTAAGAAGTCTATCTTTAATAAACCTATGCGTTCTGCCTCTGTCATTGTCCACTGAGTCAGTAAACCCGTATCACCTAGCGTCAACGGTGCAAATTTATATAGCGGTTGATCATTAATAATAATACCCGCCGCATGCGTTGACGTATGTCTTGGAAGTCCTTCAAGCTTCTTGCTCATATCAAACCAAAGTTCATTTCTGTGATTTCGATGAACAAACGCTTTAAAATTATCTTGCTGATAAGCCTCATCAAGCGTAATCCCCAATTTATGAGGTATTAACTTTGAAATTTCATTTAATGTGGTTTCATCAAAGCCCATAATTCTTCCAACATCACGACCGACAGCTCTTGCTAATAAGTGTCCGAAAGTCACTATTCCTGACACATGGAGATCTCCATATTTATCTTGAACATACTGAATCACTTTCTCGCGTCTCGTATCTTCAAAGTCAATGTCAATATCTGGCATCGTAACCCTTTCAGGATTTAAAAATCTCTCGAAAAGCAAGTTAAATTTAATCGGATCAATCGTTGTAATCCCTAGCAAATAACTTACCAGTGAACCAGCTGAAGAGCCACGGCCTGGACCAACCATTACATCATGTGTTTTAGCATAATGGATTAAATCACTAACGATAAGGAAATAATCTTCGAAACCCATATTTGTAATAATTTCATATTCGTGCTTAAGCCGTTCTAAATATTGATCATTATGTAAATTCCACTCATTTAATTTATCTATTAATACCGACCATAAATATTCTTTTGCAACTTCACCATTAGGCGTGACAAATTGCGGTAATAATGATTGATGATAAACAAGTTCCGCCTGACATAAATCAACGATCGTTTGCGTATTTTTTATCACTTCTTCGTCTACATCATCTGAAATATTTTTAAGTTCATTTTGATCAGGAAAGTGCTCACCAAAATCTTTACTTTCATTAATTAAATCTAATTTAGAATTATCTCTAATTGCCTGTAAAGCAGATATCGTATCTGCATCTTCTCTATTTAAATATCTCGCTGATTGTAACCATACCTTTTTTCTATCAATAATATCGTCACTCGTATGATTCATGTAAACATGGGTATGATCATTGAATGCTTCTAAAATTTGTAAATGCGTCGATTCTACATCTTTAAAAATGATAATTAAATTGTCATCATAACGTTTTAACCATTCTAAAGGAACTTCTTCCTTTTCTTTCATTTTAATGGCAGATGAAAGTTGATAGAGTGCTTTGAGTCCCTCATTATTCTGTGCGAGTACTACTGTTTCAACTTTATATAGACCATCCGTTAATATTAAAGTCATTCCGAAAATGGGATGAATATCAGCAGCAATGCAGGCATCGTAAAATTTTGGAAAACCATACAAAACATGGGTATCTGTAATTGCAAGCGCAGTATAGCCTTCATTTTTAGCTTTATTGATTACATCTTCAATTCTCAGACTGGCGTTCAATAAATCATAAGCAGTATGAATATTTAAATGCGCAACCATGTTTGTATCCTCCTTTTAGATATATCTTTTTAAAGTTTTTGACGCAATGCATCGGCTAAACGGTCGAACTCTTCCCAACTATAAACTGACACGCCTGATGCATTTGGATGGCCTCCACCTCCAAAATCGTTTGCGACATCATTGATAATCATTGTACCTTTTGAACGAATGCGACATCTAATTTCTTCACCTTCATCCACACCGAACATCCAAATCTTCAAACCTTGAATATCAGCAATTGTATTCACAAATTGTGATGCTTCATTCGGTTGAATCTGATATTTTTCTAGAATATCTCTCGTAATTTTCACCTGACAGTATCCTTCATCATCTAATTCAAAGTTTTGTAAGATGTAACCTTGAAACGGTAATAATTTAGGATCTTTTTCAGACATTTTATTTAATTCAGCATTGTGGTCAAACGGAAAAGCAATTAATTTACCAGCAACTTCCATCGTGTGTTGAGTTGTATTATTAAATAAGAAGCGACCAGTATCTCCTACAATTCCTAAATATAAAACACGTGCTACGCTTTCATCAATGATACGTTCATCATTAAAATGAGTAATAAAATCATAAATAATTTCACTTGTTGAAGAAGCTTCTGTATTTACATAATTAATGTCTCCGTATTGATCAACTGCCGGATGATGATCTATTTTTAGAACCTTCGTTCCAGTGTGATAGCGTTGGTCATCTACACGTGGCGCATTTGCTGTATCACAAACAATGACAAGCGCATCTTCGTAAACATCATCTGATATCTCATCAAATGTACCTATAAAATCTAATGAAGGCTCATTGTTACCAACGGCATAAATATTCTTATCTGGATATTTTATTTTTAAATAATATTTAAGTCCCAACTGTGACCCGTATGCATCAGGATCAGGTCTCACGTGTCTATGAATAATGATTGTGTCTGCTTGTTCAACCTCATGCATGATATCGTTCATAATTTTTTCCATTCTGAATACTCCCTTAAAACTAAATTTTACTTTTTATTAAAAACCTTCGAACATCTGACATATCACTAAAGCGTTGGCAACTTTCTCATTATTATTAAACATGGTTACTTCTAGTTTCGCGAAATTTCTACCAACATCTAACATTTCGTAATAGACTTCAATGGATGATTCAATAGGCACTGTTTTGATATAAACAATGTTTAAGTTTTCTATCATTACATTACCCTTTTTATATTTCCTCATCTCATGTCGAATTGTTTCTTCAATAATACCTACAAATACGGCTTTACTTAATGTGCCGTAATGATTTGTGACTAAAGGCGATACTTCAACACTGATGTTATTCGAATTAATGGTAATATGTTTTGCTATCTGATCGTTAATCGTTTCACCTATTTGTGGTTGTCTTCCTAAAAGTTGCATTGATTTCAACACATCTTGTCTGTTGATGACACCTACAGCTTTTTTATTATTATTGGTTACCGGTAATAACTCAATACCTTCCCAAATCATCATATGTGCACAACTCGCAACAGTGTTTGTCAGTTTGACGCTTAAAAGATTTCGAGTCATTATCTTGCCTAACTCATCATCCTCGTTCATATTTATAATTTCTCTACTCGTTACAATACCTACAAGTTTAAAATCTTTATTTACAATAGGAAATCTTGTATGACCTGTTTCGTTAGCTAATTTTTTATAGTCATTAATTTTCATATAATCAAATAATACGGATAGTTCGTTTATAGGTTTTACAATATCCTCGACAACAAGTATTTCTTTACGAATCTTTTGGTTATACATTGCTCTATTGATAATGTTTGCGACTAAAAATGTATCATAACTTGATGAAATAATGGGTAATTCATGCTCATTCGCATAATCGATGACAAATTTCGATGGGTGAAAGCCTCCAGTAATAAGGATAGCTGTTCCTCGTTTTAATGCCTCAATTTGAACATCTTCACGGTTACCCACTATTAATAAAGTGTGTTTCTCTATATATTTTAAAATATCTTGAAGTTTCATAGCGCCTATCGCAAATTTAGAAACTGTTTTTCCAAGTCCTTTTTTACCCGCTAAAATTTGACCTTCCACTATGTTCGCAATTTCATTAAAAGTTAAATTATCTATATTGTCTCGATTACGTTTTTCTATCCTTACTGTACCGACACGATCAATAGTTGCTACAATTCCTAATTGTCCTGCATCCTTAATCGCTCTGTAAGCAGTTCCTTCTGATACCTCTAATACCTTTGCTATTTTTCTAACTGAAATTTTAGAACCTATAGATAAAGATTCAATATAATTTAAAATTTGCTCGTGTTTCGTCATCCCATTACCTCTTATTTCTATAGAACAGTCTTTGTTATATTATAACTTTTAACTCGAAAAAAATCATTGAACAACCTCGCTCATCGTTGATCGTTTTCTCACTTACCAAAAATATTCCGTTTAAAATTGATTTTGTAAAGAAAATGTGAATATAAATGGAAATTCCATTAAAACTCTATTAAAATATAAGTGAGGAGGGATGTAGTTATGTATAAACATATTTTACTAGGCGTAGACACTCAATTAAAAAATGAAAAAGCATTAAAAGAAGTGTCAAATTTAGCTGGGAAAGATACAGTTGTAACTATTTTAAATGCCATTAATGAGCAAGATGCTCAAGCTTCTATCAAAGCAGGAGTCCACTTAGATAAGTTAACTGAAGAAAGAAGTAAACGTTTAGAAAAAACAAGAAAAGCATTAGAAGAATACGGAATTAATTACGATCAAATTATTGTTAGAGGAAATCCTAAAGAAGAATTATTAAAATACGCTAACAGTGGAAAATATGACATCGTTGTATTAAGTAACCGTAAAGCAGAAGACAAGAAGAAATTTGTACTTGGTAGCGTCAGCCACAAAGTAGCTAAACGTGCTACAATCCCTGTATTAATTGTTAAATAATCATTTAAAGAAATCCCGATTTTTAAATTAAGTCGTTTAAAAATCGGGATTTTTTCTATATGTTATATTTACTAATTTACTATTCTAAATTAAAATTCTACAGATTGACCTGGTTCAAGGATTTGTACTTCCCCTACATTTACTGCATCTTTAAATTGTTGAGGATCTTGTTCAATTAATGGGAACGTATTGTAGTGAATAGGTACACTAATTTTCGGTTTAATAAATTCATTGATTGCATAACTTGCATCATCAATTCCCATCGTAAAGTTGTCACCGATAGGTACGAAACATACATCCACTGGATGACGTTCAGCAATTAATTTCATATCACTAAATAATCCAGTATCTCCCGTATGGTAAATTGTTTTACCTTCTGCTTCAACAACAATTCCCATTGGCATACCTAGATAAACCGGAATACCATCTTCATGAGTAAAGCTTGAACTGTGGAATGCTTGCACAAATTTCACAGTACCAAAGTCAAATTCAGCTTTACCGCCGATATTCATACCATGCACATTTTCAACACCGTGATAAGTTGATAAATAACCTTGTAATTCTGCTGAACCTATCACTACCGCGTGATTTCGATTGGCTAGCTCTACCACATCACCAAAGTGATCAGCGTGTCCATGCGTTAAAATAATATAATCTACATCTAATGTTTGTTCATCTAAATCACATTTATCATTACCAGAAATAAATGGATCGACGATGACCTTTTTACCGTTTCCCTCGAAATAAATTGTTGATTGACCATGAAATGATAATTTCATTTATATAGCCCTCCTCAAATGTTCTCTGTCATCAGTATACCCTAGCTACCCTTGTTTATAACACTGTTTCTGAAAATGCTTTAACAGAAAGGGATAGTACCTCAATTTTTGAAAAGGATAACGAATTAGAATAAAATTAAACTAAACTAATACAATGGAGGATGTTTGATATGACTAAAACAGAAGAAATCAGAAAAGTCTTACAACAACAAAATGCCGATGCAGCTTGGATTACTACCCCACTTAACGTATATTACTTTACTGGATATCGTAGTGAACCACATGAACGTTTATTCGCATTACTCGTCCAAGCAAATGGCGAAGATGTTTTATTTTGTCCGAAAATGGAGGTTGAAGAAGTCAAAGCTTCACCTTTCGACGGGAAAATCATTGGTTATTTAGATACTGAAAACCCATTCGACTTATATCCGAAAACATTTACGACATTACTTATCGAAAGTGAACATTTAACTGTTAAACGTCAACGTGAATTGTCTCAAGCATTCGATGTTCAAGTCTATAGTGACCTTGACCAATCAATTAAAGATTTAAGAAACATTAAATCTCAAGAAGAAATTGAAAAAATTAAAAAAGCTGCGGAGCTCGCAGACAAATGTATAGAAATTGGCGTGTCTTATCTTAAAGAAGGCGTTGAGGAACGCGAAGTCGTTAATCACATTGAAAATGAAATCAAAAAGTACGGCGTAAATGAAATGAGTTTCGACACAATGGTATTATTTGGAGACCATGCAGCTTCTCCTCACGGCACTCCTGGAGACAGAAAGCTTCAAAATAATGAATATGTGCTATTTGATTTAGGCGTAGTTTATGAACATTATTGTAGTGATATGACACGAACAGTAAAATTTGGAAACCCTAGTCAAGAAGCTGAAAATATCTATAACGTTGTATTAAAAGCTGAACAATCTGCAATAGAAGCAATCAAACCTGGAGTGACAATAAAAAATATCGATAAAATCGCTAGAGATATTATTAGCAATGCAGGTTACGGAGAATATTTCCCGCATAGACTTGGTCACGGGTTAGGATTAGAAGAACATGAATATCAAGACGTTTCAAGTGTAAACGAAAATACATTAGAAGCGGGCATGGTGATTACAATTGAACCTGGAATTTATGTACCCGGAATCGCAGGCGTACGTATCGAAGATGACATATTAGTTACTGAAAATGGCTACGAAATACTTACACATTATGAAAAATAAAAAGCTCGGCTGATTTTAATAATCAGCCGAGTTTATCTATCTTAAACTATTTATTAAGTGCATCTTCCACTGAAGTATATTCTAAATTAAATGCTTCAGCTACACCTTTATTTGTAACATGACCTTTATACGTATTTAAACCTAAAGAAAGTGCATGATTAGATTTGAAAGCTTCTCGATATCCTTTATTAGCTAAGATTTGTGCAAACGGTAAAGTTGCATTATTTAAAGCTAATGTTGAAGTACGTGGAACTGCACCAGGCATATTCGCAACCGCATAATGTACAACGCCATGTTTTGTATACGTTGGATCATCATGTGTTGTGATTTTATCTGTTGTTTCAAAAATACCACCTTGGTCAATAGCGATATCTACAATCACAGAGCCACTTCTCATTTGCTTAATCATATCTTCAGTAACTAAGCTTGGTGCTTTAGCTCCTGGAATTAATACTGCACCGATAACTAAATCACTTTGTTTAACGTACATTTCTATATTTAGTGGATTGGACATAATCGTATGCACTCTTCCATTAAATAAGTCATCAAGTTCTTGTAAACGTTTAGGATTAACGTCAAGAATCGTAACATCTGCACCTAATCCTAAAGCAATTTTAGCAGCATTCGTACCTGCTTGACCCCCACCAATGATAGTGACTTTTCCTTTAGGAACACCAGGTACACCGCCTAGTAAAATACCCATACCGCCGTTAACTTTTTGTAAGAATTCAGCGCCAATTTGAGCTGACATTCTACCAGCAACTTCACTCATTGGTGATAAAAGCGGTAATGATTTGTCAGGTAATTGAACCGTTTCATAAGCAATACCAATTACTTTATTATCTACTAAAGCTTGTGTTAATTTCTCTTCATTAGCTAAATGTAAATATGTGAAAAGAATTAACCCTTCTTTAAAGAATTGATATTCTGATTCTAATGGTTCTTTAACTTTGACTACCATATCTACATCCCAAATTTTAGATTGTTCTGATACAATCTCAGCACCAGCTTCTTTGTAGTCAACATCTTCAAAATAAGAACCTAGTCCTGCGTTAGTTTCTACTAAAACTGTATGTCCTTGTTCAACGAGTGCATGTACACCACTTGGTGATAAACTCACTCTATTTTCGTTATTTTTTATCTCCTTAGGAATACCAATTTTCATTCCATCCACCTCCTATTACATCCTAACGCGAAAGCAATGAAAGCGCAATCAGAAAAAATACACAAAATTGTAATTATTAATAATTAAATATTCTGTAAATTGTGTTAAAATAAGAATAAGAAAGATGAAGGGGGCACTAGCGATGATTACTTATAAAAACATTTTAATCGCAGTCGATGGTTCACATGAAGCAGAATGGGCTTTTAATAAAGCTGTAGGAGTTGCTAAACGTAACGATGCTAAGTTGACAATTGTTAATGTCATCGATTCAAGAACTTACTCTTCTTATGAAGTCTATGATGCTCAGTTTACTGAGAAATCTAAACATTTCTCTGAAGAATTACTCAAAGGTTATAAAGAAGTGGCTTCAAACGCAGGTGTTAAAAATGTAGAAACACGCCTAGAATTTGGTTCACCAAAAGCAATTATACCTAAGAAATTAGCTCATGAAGTGGGTGCAGATTTAATTATGAGTGGTACGTCAGGATTAAATGCTGTAGAACGTTTTATTGTAGGTTCAGTTTCTGAAGCAATCGTACGTCATGCGCCATGTGATGTATTAGTCGTACGTACTGAAGAAATTCCTGAAGATTTCCAACCACAAGTTGCTACACCTAAACTACGCGAAAGATATCAAGATTAAGATTAAATATATTCTTATTTTTATGAGAGTCAGTTAATTACTGACTCTTTTTATTTTTGAAAGACAATCTATTTAAAACTACTTCATCATAGAAGAAAACTATCGAACAATTTCCTCTATTTCAATCCTCTATTCAAAGCCATTTCCCTTTATTAAATCACTGATTTACATCTTGATAATAAAAACCGCATAATCTCCTATGAGGAAACCATGCGGTTCATTTGACATGCTACTATATTTTAAGCATCTTGTGCTTCAGTATTTTCATTTACTGTTTCATTTGACTCGTCTTTAAGACCACCATATTTAATCACATCTCGTGAAATCATAACTTCTTCATCTGTTGGCACGACAAGTACTTTAACAGGTGAATGCGGATAGTTAATATAACCTTCCTCGCCATGTAGGCTTTCATTCTTCTTAGGATCCCAATAAACGCCCATAAACTCTAAGCCTTCTAGCACTTTGCCGCGAATAATATGAGAGTTTTCTCCAATTCCAGCTGTAAATACAATCACATCTACGCCTTGCATTCTAGCTGCATATGAGCCAATATATTTATGAATTTTAGATGCAAACAAATCTAATGCGACACGTGCACGTTGACGACCATGTTTAGCTTCTTCTGTTAAATCACGTAAATCACTTGATGTACCTGTTAAACCAAGTAATCCTGACTCTTTATTCAAAATATTTAAAACTTCATCAGCTGTTTTGCCAGTCTTTTCCATAATAAAAGGAATTAATGCAGGGTCTAAATCACCTGAACGTGTACCCATCGTCACACCTGCTAGCGGTGTGAATCCCATAGAAGTATCAATGGACTCGCCACCATCAATCGCTGCAATTGAAGCACCATTACCAATATGGCATGAAATAATTCTCAAATCTTCTATTGGTTTACCTAAGATATCAGCTGCTCTTCTAGAGACATATTTATGACTTGTACCATGGAATCCATATTTACGAATACCATAATCTTCATAATAATGATATGGCAAGCTGTATAAATATGCTTGTTCAGGCATTGTTTGGTGGAATGAAGTATCGAATACTGCCACATGTGGAATGTTAGGCAATAATTTTTTAAATGCTCTAATCCCAATAAGATTCGCAGGATTATGTAGCGGTGCTAACTCACTTAATTCTTCAATTTGAGATTCTACTTCATCAGTTACAACGACTGATTTAGGGAATTTCTCCCCTCCATGTACAACTCGGTGACCTGTACCTTCAATCTCATTAATATCTTCAATCATGTGATGTTCTTTAAAGCTTTCTAACATAATATTAACTGCTTGTTCATGATCATTTATATCTCTAACATCAGTAAGCTTTTCCCCTTCAACAACAATCGTGAAAATAGAATCGCTTAAACCAATACGTTCAATAACGCCTTTGGTTACTAACTTTTCTTCCGGCATTCTAATTAACTGGAATTTCAAAGATGAACTACCAGCATTTACCGCCAAAATTAATTTTGACATAGGTCATTGTCCTCCATCATTTGTTTAGTTATTTTTTTCACATACACTATTTTATCATTAATACAGTTTGAATACTATATTGTTACAGATTAATTTTTTGTATGATTTGTGACCATCCATTGATTTAATTCTCTAATAAATCCTTGGAATTGTTGAGGATTTTTAAAATCAGGTATATTCGCTAAAAATACTTCAACTGGTTTGGTTTCTTGCGGTTGTTTTTTCTGAAGGATTAATATAGATTTACGTGCTTTTTCATTTTTAAACAGCGTCGTTGGTAAATTTAAAAATGCTTGCATTTCTGTCTCTGTTGCAATGAATTTTTCCAACTGTTTCACTTTATCTCCTGTGAAAATATCACTTGGAACAACTAAGAATGCGTAACCTGCCCCTTTTAACGCATTAATCGCTTGTTCAATGAGTAGATAATGTGAATAGCTATGCCCCTCTTCAAAACCAAGCTTCATTTCTTTACTTCTTTCGTCGACTGGATAATATCCAATTGGAAAATCACCAATCACTACGTCAGCTTCTTCTAAAGGTAAAGGCATGATTGCATCTTGAGGATAAACATCAAATGGTATTTCTAAAAAATTAGCCAAATGAACGCTTACACGTGATAAAACTGGGTCAACTTCTATTAAATGGTGCATAATTGTCGTATCAGAAAGCACTTCTTTAACAGATGCACTTAAATGACCAGCTCCACTTGCGATATCAACCACATGCATTTCTTCCTTATCTTGCATAAATCGTTGCACTAAAAAGCCAAGTATTAACCCAATTGAATCTGGCGTAATCTGATGATTAGCTTGGATATTTTCCTCTTGCATTATACTTAAATATGCAAACTGAAAGGCTTTTCTTCTATCTTGTAATGTTGCCTGTTCGAGAAGATCTCTTTTATTTGTATAAATATCTTCCATAGCTAATCCTAAGTTTTCTATGAAACTTTGCCCGTTCTCTTCGTTTAAGGATTTTGCTTTTTCATCTAACGTATGGAATAAGCGTTCCATAATTGTATTTTTCTCAGTCATAAAAAAATCCTTTCTAATAAAAAGTGCCCATTCTTCATTCATAAGAGCGCATATACTTTTTTACTCTTTCTACTTCTCGAATAAGTATGGACACTTTGTTTTACACTGTCAATCATATCAATATAACTTAAATGTTGCGATAAGCCTCTAATGCTGCGTCAAAATCAGGGAAGTTTGTTCCTTCGCTAACAATTTCTTTATAAACCACTTTATTATTTTCATTTAATACAAAAACTGAACGTGCTAAAAGTCTTAATTCTTCCATTACTACACCAAAGTTTTTGCCAAATGATAAATCTTTGTGGTCACTCAACGTAATTACATTGTCTAAACCATTCGACGCACACCATCTCTTTTGCGCAAATGGTAAATCTACTGAAATTGTTAATACTACCCCATCTTCTTGAGATGCTTCTTCATTAAATTTACGCGTTTGTTGGTCACAAACACCTGTATCAATAGAAGGCACAACACTAATTAATTTCTTTTTCCCTTTATAGTTATCTAATGTAACTTGATTCAAACCATTGTCTAATACAGTAAAATTAGGAGCAGTCTCTCCTTCGTTTACTTGTTGTCCTAATAATGTAACAGGATTATTTTTAAATGTAACTGCAGTCATATTGATGACCTCCCATAAACTAAGTATTTAATATAATCATACGACAAAATTTACTGTTAATTCAATTTTTTAAAGTACAAGATTTAAAATTTTGAATAATACTTCTCACATAGCTCTAATTTTCATACAAATAAAAAGGTGGGCAATAAAAAAGAACTGATTTCAAGATTATTTAAAATCTCGATTTCAGTTCTAGCATCTAATGATTCATTAATTGTATTACATAATCATATACATTTTTTATAATAAGTACTGCGGTTACTACAATAAATAAAATTTTGACGTATCCTACACCCTTTTTCAAAGCAAAATGGGCTCCTAAATATGAACCAACAATCATACTCACTGCCATCAAAAGACCATATGCATAGTTGACTTGTCCTAAGATAATAAAAAGCAATATCGCTCCACCATTTGAAGCAAAGTTCAAAACTTTAGCATTTCCAGCAGCGCTTAAAAAGTCAAAACCAAACATTAATAAAGCGAACAACATGAATGATCCAGTGCCTCCGCCTAAAAATCCATCATAAAAACCTAAAATTGAAAATAATATAACTAAGATAATTGCTTTACCAATAGTAAGTGAAGTAAAAGTTCTCACACTACCCCAGTCTTTTTTAAAAACGGTATAGATAATCACAAGTGTTAAAATGACGATAATGAGTGGCTTTAAAACCTCTGCAGGTAAATAAGTAGCAAGGATTGCCCCACCTCCTGAAGCAATAAATACAAATGGAAACAATTTCCCGACTACCTTTAAATCTACTTTACCTGAGCGTAAAAATTTATAAGCACTTGTTAGGGTGCTAAAAAAACTTGCGAATTTATTTGTGCCAAGCGCAACAGAAGGTGGCAACCCAACTGCAAGAAGTGCTGGTGTTGAAATTAATCCTCCGCCCCCAACGACTGAATCTATAAATGAAGCGATAAACCCAAAAAATATAATCATAAAAATTACTGAAAGATGCCAATCCATGATTTATTTCTCCCCTTAGTTATTCAAAAACGTTCACCTATGTTTAATAAATTTATTTTAAAATAAATCTTCAATTAATGCATCAGTAGATTGTTCTTTTTCACTTTTATAATTAGGGTCTATGGTTAATGTTTCAATATTGTCCACAGCTGTTTGAATCATGTCTTCAAAATCAAAGACGCTTTCATATTTTTCGACTTTATCAAAGTCTGGTTCAGTTACTGGATTCTTCGGTGTAAAGATTGTACAGCAATCTTCAAAAGGTTGAATAGACGTTTCAAAAGTACCTATCTCTTTCGCTTTTTTAATAATGTCTTCTTTATCAAGTGTTAGTAAAGGTCTCAACACAGGTGTAGAAGTCACGTGGTTGATTGCATACATACTTTTTAAAGTCTGACTAGCAACTTGACCTAGATTCTCCCCATTTACAATCGCATGTGCGCCAATTTTATGCACGAAAGCATCTGCCACACGCATCATTATTCTTCGCGTCGATGTCATCGTATAACGTGGATGAACAACTTTATTGATTTGTTTCTGTAATTCAGTGAAAGGCACGATGTGCAGTTTGATAGGCCCGACACGTTCTGACAATATACGAGTCAATTCGATGACTTTATCTTTGGCTTTCTCGCTCGTAAACGGTGGACTGTGAAAATGAATTGCTTCAATTGTAACACCACGTTTCATGACTTCCATACCTGCTACAGGAGAATCTATGCCTCCACTTAACATAAGTAAAGTTTTGCCTCCAGTACCCACTGGTAGTCCTCCAGATCCAGGAATAATTTCTTCATAAATATAGACTGCGTCTAAACGTATCTCTACTTTAATTTCATGATCAGGACGTTTCACATTAACTGTTAAATCCTCAGTTTGACTCAATATCTTGCCCCCAACTTCACGCTGTAAAGTATACGTATCGAGTGGAAATGATTTATCAACACGTTTAACATCGATTTTAAACGTGGTGTCTTTCTCAAAACTTTGAGCGAGTTGAACTGCTGATTCATTGATTGCTTCTTCAGTTTTATCTGTTTTGATTACAGGACTAATGGACTTAATGCCATAAACTTTTGATAAACGTCGAATAATTTCTTTCATGTCCGCGTTTTCATCTAATTCTACATACATGCGGTCACGTTTCCCTTTGACGTGATAGCCATCTAACGGGATTAACGCACGTTTAACATTGTCTTTTAACTGATTAACAAACTTTTTACGGTTTGTTCCTTTTAATGTCAACTCACCATATCTTACGAGCAAATGATCGTAATGCATTACTTTAACAACTCCTTCACTTCTTCATATACCATTTTAAAAATATCTTTGAACGTCTGTATATCCGCTTCACTTGTTTGAGCACCTAATGAAATTCTGATGCTGCCTTCTATTCTTGAATCAGAAAGACCCATCGCTAATAACACTTCATTTAGCTTACCTCGTTTAGATGAACATGCACTCGTTGTTGAAACCATTACACCATGTTTTGAAAATGCATTCACAAGTACTTCACCTTTAACGCCTGGAAAGCCAATATTGATAATATGTGGCGCTCCATTTTCAGGAGAATTGATATAAACACCTTTAAAATCTTTTAAAAACGTCACAATAGCTTGATTGAACAATTTCAGCTTACGATTTGTCTCTTCTGTCCCCTGAACAGCTTGTTTAATCGCCTTAACCATAGAAATCGCCATCGGTAAATTGACCGTACCACTTCTTAAACCATACTCTTGTCCGCCACCATGAATGACTGGTTCAATATTTTGTATATTTTTAATTAACAGTAAACCTTGACCTTTCAAACCATTGAATTTATGTCCACTTAAACTCAAACTATCAATACCGTTGAAGTTCATTGGGATTTTACCTAATGCTTGCACGCCATCCACATGAAAATGCGCACGTGGATAATCTTTTAAAATGTCAGCAATGTCTTGAATCGGTTGTATTTGTCCCATGACATTATTCACATACATACAAGTCACAAGGCCAACTTTGTCACTCATTAATGATTTCAAATGGTCAATATCAATTGTGCCATCTTCTTTTACATTGATATATTTGAGTTCAAATCCCTGCTTCTCTTCTAAATATCTCATTACCTCAAGTACTGATGGATGCTCAAGCACTGATGTGATAATTTCATTTGCTGTTTCTTTTTTTCTATATGCAATGCCTTTAAGCGCCATATTGTTAGATTCTGTAGCACCACTCGTAAATATGATTTCATATTGATGCGCTAAATCCAAAGTACGATTAATTTCTTCTTTAGCTTGTACTAATAATTTCTCTGCTTGTAATCCTGCTTGATGTGGACTATTCGGATTGAAGTATAATGTTTGGTTCACTTTTACAAATGAATCCACAACACTTTCATCAGCTTTAGTTGTGGCTGCATTGTCTAAATAAATCACTGATAACACTTCTCTTTCACATTAAATTCATTTATTTGAAAATGATTTTTACACGCGCAAATCATTCTTTTTAAAATTTGGATACTCAAGCATTATACTATTTTCTCGCAAAAATAAAAGAGAGTAAGACTGAAATCTTTTCTTCCAAGGAAGGATTTCACTGTCTTACCCTCTAATGAGTGATGATTATTCTTTAATGACTTGTTCTTCAATGTGTTTAGTAATTCCAGGTTCTACACTTTCAAGTGCCTCTTCTGAAATTTCAATTGAGCGTTTGTAACGATTATTTTTGAATAAACGTTCCGCTTCATTAAGACTCTTATCAACACTATGATGATCTTTACGATATCTATTACCGTATTGAATTAATTTCTCAGCGTATACTGCATTGATTAATACATCATTTGCTTCATCTTCAAATGTATTCATTTGAATAACAATTTTAGCAACTTTGTCTTTCAATTGTTTCACATGAATTGGACGTTCGCTAAATTGATTATTCACTTCACGTACTTCATTATCGATTTCATTCTTCATAATAATGAAACGTTCAGGTACACTCGTGAGATTTGAAGCTAATAAACGTCTGTATACTTCTTCTTTTTTAGATTGAACTCTTAATAAGTTGTCTTCTGCTTCCGCTTCATCTTCACGTAACTGAATAAGGTGATTTTGAAGCTTATCTTGCTTTTCATTAATGACTGAAACGTGGTCTTCAAGATATTGTAAATTATCTTGAACTTCACTGTATCGAACAGCTGATTTAGACATTTCTTTTAAAATGTCATCATATACTGAAATTAAGTTTTGAATTTCATTTTCAAACTGACGAACACTTTGTGCATCTGATTCATTAATATAGTAATTTTCACGCACATATTCGATTTCTGTTTGAAGCGTGTAATTCATATCTTTCGCTTTAAATAAGTCGTCAGTAATCACATCTTTAGTTTCTTCGACTTCATTTTTAGCTTTAACTTCATGTTCGATAAGGTCGTACATTTCGTCTAACTTGTCGTTAATACTTTCAAGTTTGTCATTCGCTTGATCTAATTCTAAGCGACTAATCATAGGTTCTACGAAACTTAATTCTGTCTTAAGGCTTTGTACAGTTCCGTCTACTTTGACGTGATCTAAATCATAACCTTCAACTTTTAAGTCTCTACAACCATATTTCAAGTCTTGGAATTGACCAGGTAATTCTTTTTGCGTTTCACGAATAAGTTCTGGAATTTCTTCCATGTAACCTTTTAGGTTTTCAATTTCATCATGTAACGCTGCGATATGATTGTGTGCTTGGACGTAGTTACCTTCGGATTTTAATGTTTCATACTCATTGAGTTTAGGCTCGAATTTTTCGATTTCCTTTTCCAATGGTTGAGCAGCTTCTCCGAATTGATGACGGTTAGCCAATACATCACGCTTCATTTCACGATGATCTACCTTACATTTCTCATATAAACCTTCATTTTCCTTATGTAAAGTTAAGATTTCATCAACCTGAGTGACTTGATGATTATAATTGTTCTCATATTGATCCATGAGTTCATTTGCATCATCAATTTCAGTTTGTGCTGCAGAAAATTTAAACTTGTCTAAAAGTTCTTCTGCATTTTGAATTTTCTCTTCAACGGGAGCTAAGTATTTATTTGTATTTTCTGTGTTGTCTTTTTTCATCGCATCATACTTAGTCTTTGTTTCACCTTTCAAGTTTAAATCATGCAATTTTCTAAGATTGTCATCAAAAGGTAGCTTTTCAATTTCATTTTTGCGCTCTTCAACTTTTCCAACTGAATTTCTCTTATTCGAGCGCATATAGAACAATATGCCTATAGCAATTAATATAATTACGAGTATTGCTAATATGATAAATAACACCATATACTTCTCCTCCTATTTTATCATCTCTTATTATAACGTAATTTCTCTTTTCATTAAATCAGAAAATGAATTAATTGCTAGATTATTTTCAAAACTTTATACTATTAAAAAATTCTTATGAAGAGGTGCGGTAACAATGAACGTGAAAGAAACAAATTATTCAATGGTAACAAAGCAGTTATCAAGCTTAATTGAAGGAGAAACAAATTTAATTGCGATACTTAGTAACACCTCTGCCCTACTTAATGATGCACTTGATCAAGTCAACTGGGTTGGTTTCTATTTAATAGAAGGAAATGGATTAATCTTAGGACCATTTCAAGGTCATCCGGCGTGTGTACATATTGCAATTGGTAAAGGCGTATGTGGCACTGCAGTTTCTGAAAATACAACACAACGTGTAAGTGATGTTCATCAATTTCCAGGACACATTGCATGTGATGCAAATAGTCAATCAGAAATTGTCGTTCCGGTACGTATTAATAATGAAGTGATTGGTGTTTTAGATATCGATGCACCAATTAAAGATAGATTTTCTCAAGAAGATCAAGATGGTTTGGAACAAATTGTTCATATTCTTGAAAAACAGTTAAGCCAATCATAAAAAAGTATTGACACTTTTGAATAAACTGATACAATGAACTTTGTGTGAATTAACGAAAATAGCAGTTATATATTATCAAGCTCTATGTTGTTCCCGATGCGGACGTGTCACGTAACTGACGCTATAAGGTGAAGACACATAAAACAATATATCTCGATAAGCATATAACACTCTTTTTTGTTTATTCATAACAACAAAAAAGAAAAAGGAGGAGTCTTACATGGCTCGATTCAGAGGTTCAAACTGGAAAAAATCTCGTCGTTTAGGTATCTCTTTAAGCGGTACTGGTAAAGAATTAGAAAAACGCCCTTACGCTCCAGGACAACACGGTCCTAACCAACGTAAAAAATTATCAGAATATGGTTTACAATTACGTGAAAAACAAAAATTACGTTACTTATATGGAATGACTGAAAGACAATTCCGTAACACATTTGACATTGCTGGTAAGCAATACGGTGTACACGGTGAAAACTTCATGATTTTACTTGCTAGTCGTTTAGACGCAGTAGTTTACTCATTAGGTTTAGCACGTACACGTCGTCAAGCACGTCAATTAGTTAACCATGGTCACATTGAAGTAGATGGTGGTCGCGTTGATATCCCATCTTACTCATTAAAACCTGGTCAAGTGATTACAGTTCGTGAAAAATCACAAAACTTAAATATCATTAAAGAATCAGTTGAAATCAACAACTACGTACCAGAATATTTAGACTTCGATGCTGACAGCTTAAAAGGTACTTTCGTTCGCTTCCCAGAACGTAGCGAGTTACCAGCTGAAATCAATGAACAATTAATCGTTGAGTACTACTCAAGATAATCGATTACAAATTTTACCCCGGTTCCATTTTGGAATCGGGGCTTTTTAATGCCACTTCCTCAACGATTGAGGTTAGTGGCATTTATGCATAAGCTTTAGCTTAGGCGTTCCTTTCTTCAGCCAGTTATGTAATTACTCCCATTCACACCTCTCCTTCCCTCTTCTTCTTATAATTTAAAGATATCTTCTGGAATATCTGAAATCACACCATCCACCTCAACATCGATTAATTTCTTAACCGCTTTAGACTCATTAACCGTATAAGGTAACACCTTCAACATTTCCTCATGCGCATGTTTCATAAAACGTTTTGTCACTAATGCATAATTAGGATTCGCATAATCTGCGACTTTTGCAATTTCTTTAAAGTTAGGCAACTTATACCAATATTGTTTCTTACTCAATAACACGCCTAACTCAAACTCTAAATTCATCTCAGCTAATTTTTTTACACAATCAAAGTCAAACGATTGGAGAATCACCTTATGTTTAGGCATGCCACGTTCTTTTAACTTCTCAACAATCATTTCTTCAATCCCAGGATATTGAGATGGTTTTTTAATTTCTAGAAGTAATTTTTTTGAAAAATGATCAACCAAGTCTAACACTTCATCAAGTGTTGGAATACGTTCACCTTTGAACTTATCCCCTCTATACGCTCCGAAATCAAATTCTCTCAATTCATCTAAAGTATAATCTATGACTTTCCCCTTACCATTCGAAGTTCGATCTATCGTATCGTCGTGAATAACAACAAGTTGTTTATCTTTAGTATAATGTACATCAATTTCTAACATATCAATATGTAACATCAGCGCATGTTTATAGGCGATTAGAGTATTTTCAGGATAATCTTCAGACAAACCTCTATGCGCTACAATTTGAAAAGAATGATTTGGACGTGCGATTTTCATGAAAGTCACCTTTCTTTTAATCTTTTTTAAATTACTCTAAACTTAAATTACCACATTCTCACAGGAGGTCAATCTATATGGTCAAGCACGATTTCAAAGTAAAAACAAAATGGCAAGGTGGGCGTGACAAAGTAGGAACTGTGAAAGGCGATATCATCGAATCACAAATTTCAATCCCCTCTTCTTTAGGTGGCAAGGGAATCGGAACAAATCCAGACGAAATGTTAGTATCAGCTGCATCGTCATGCTATATCATTTCACTTGCTGCTACTTTAGAAAGAGCTGGTTATACCGATATTCAAATTCACCAGCAATCCATTGGTACAGCTTCCTTTGAAAATGGAAAATTCCAAATGGATTGTATTACTCATTATCCAGAAATACATGTGAATGAAGCTAATAAAGAGAACCTTGAAAAAAGATTATCTAAACTTTTAGAGATTGCAGATCGTAACTGTATGATTTCTAATTCTATAAGAAATAATGTAGAAGTTGATATCGAACCTACAATATTATAAATCGTAAGAGCTATTACATATTTAAAAATGTAAACGTTTTACAATAGTGATAGCTCTTTATTAGACTTTAAAATATTCAGAATATTTGCTAAAATAGAAAAATCTTACACAGTGGGAGGAATGTTTTATGCAGTATTATCAACCCTTATTATTAACTCCAGGTCCAACGCCAGTACCTGACTCAATTATGAGTGCAATTCAATTACCAATGGTTGGCCACCGCTCTAAAGACTTTGAAGACATAGCCGATGAGGCATTCAAAGGACTCAAACCTATTTTCGGAACTAAAAATGAAGTGCTTATCTTAACTTCAAGTGGCACAAGTGTTTTAGAAGCAAGTATGCTCAATATTGCTAATCCTGAAGATCACATTGTCATCATCGTATCTGGCGCATTTGGTAACAGATTTAAACAAATTGCTGAATCATACTTTAAAAATGTACATATTTATGAAGTCACTTGGGGAGAAGCTGTTAAAGTTGATGAATTTATCAACTACTTAAAGGAATTAGATGTTAAGGTTTCAGCGGTATTCACACAATTTTGTGAGACATCTACAGGCGTTTTGCACCCTGTTCACAATTTAGGACATGCACTTAAAAAATATGACGATTCATTATATTTTGTAGTCGATGGCGTAAGTTGTATTGGTGCAGTTGAAGTCGATTTAACAAAGGATAAAATCGATGTCCTCGTATCAGGTAGCCAAAAAGCAATTATGCTACCTCCAGGGCTTGCGTTTGTTGCTTATAGTGATAGAGCTAAAGAACGTTTTGCTGAAGTCACTACACCAAGATTCTATCTCGATTTAAATAAATATCTTAATTCTCAAGAACAAAATTCTACGCCGTTTACACCTAATGTTGCTTTATTTAGAGGTGTGAATGCATACGTTGAATTAGTCAAACACGAGGGATTTAATCACGTCATTCAACGTCATTATACGATTCGTGATGCATTACGCACTGCCCTAACATCACTAGAATTAGAGTTACTTGTAAAAGATGATTCATACGCCTCTCCTACTGTGACATCCTTTGTGCCTAATAATAAAGAAGAACTAAGTTATATTAAAGATCAGCTCAAATCTCGTTTTAATATTACAATTGCGGGTGGTCAAGGTCATCTAAAAGGTCATATTTTACGTATTGGCCATATGGGAAAGGTCTCTCCTTTTGATATCCTCTCAGTTGTTTCAGCATTGGAAATTCTTTTAACAGATTTTAGAAAAGAAAATTATATTGGTAAAGGTATTGCTCAATTTATGGAGGTTATCAAACATGCGTCATAAAATTTTAGTTTCAGATCCTATCTCAGAAGAAGGTTTAAAAAGTTTACTTGATCATGATGAATTTGAAGTGACTATTCAAACAGATTTATCCGAAGAAGAATTAGTCAATCAAATTGGTAGTTACGAAGGATTAATTGTACGTAGTCAAACTCAGGTGACAGAGAAAGTCATCCAAGCAGCATCTCAACTTAAAGTCATTGCTCGTGCAGGTGTTGGTGTAGACAATATTGATATTGATGCTGCCACTTTAAAGGGTATCTTGGTCATTAATGCACCTGACGGAAATACCATTTCAGCCACTGAACATTCTATTGCGATGATATTAGCAATGGCCCGTAATATTCCTCAAGCGCATCAATCACTTCGTAATAAAGAATGGAATCGTAAAGCCTTTCGTGGTATAGAACTTTATGGTAAGACACTAGGTGTCATTGGTGCTGGACGTATCGGTTTAGGTGTTGCGAAACGCGCTCAAAGTTTCGGTATGAAGATTTTAGCATTTGATCCTTATTTGACTGAAGATAAAGCTAAATCATTAGATATTCAAAGTGCAACTGTAGATGAAATTGCTGAAAATGCAGACTTCGTTACTGTGCATACACCACTCACACCTAAAACACGTGGGATTATTGGTGAGGCATTTTTCAAAAAAGCAAAACCTAATTTACAAATTATCAATGTAGCTCGAGGTGGCATTATCGATGAAGATGCACTGGTTAATGCATTAAATAATGGTTTGATAGACAGAGCTGCAATCGATGTATTTGAACATGAACCTCCTACTGATTCACCATTAATTGAACACGATAAAATCATTGTCACTCCACATCTAGGTGCTTCAACTGTTGAAGCTCAAGAAAAAGTAGCAGTCTCAGTCTCAAAAGAAATTGTAGACATATTAACAAAAGGAACTGTTGAGCACGCTGTCAACGCACCGAAAATGGACTTAAGTCATGTTGATGAAGCAATACAATCATATGTTGACTTAAGCACAACAATTGGTGAATTTGGTATTCAACTGTTAGAAGGTGCGCCAAGTGAAATTAAAATTACCTACGCTGGAGATTTAACAACAAGTGATACAAGCTTAATCACAAGAACAATTGTTTCAAGTGTGCTTAAAGAAGATTTAGGTGATCAAGTCAATATTATCAATGCGCTCGCATTACTCAACCAACAAGGTGTGACTTATAATATTGAAAAACAGAAAAAACACTCTGACTTCAGTAGCTATATTGAACTTGAATTAAAAAACGACAAAGACCAAATTAAAATCGGTGCTACAGTGTTAGCCGGTTTCGGTCCAAGAATCGTTCGTATTAACAACTTCTCACTTGATTTCAAACCAAACCAATATCAAATTGTGACATGTCATAAGGACAAACCTGGAATTGTAGGTCATACTGGTAATCTCCTCGGTAATCACGGCATTAATATTGCTTCTATGACACTTGGTCGAAATGATGAAGGTGGAGAGGCACTCATGATTCTGTCTATTGATCAACAAGCCACTGATGAAGTTATTAAAATTTTAGAAGAATCAGGCGGATTTAATAAAATTATTAGTACAAAATTAACAATTTAATACAAAAGTCATATAGTCTGTAACATACTTCAAAAAAATAATAGCATTAAGATGATTTCAATTAGAAATCATCTTAATGCTACTTTTATATTCAATACTTCGTATTGATAAGCTCCCTTGCCGCGGGCATGGCTTGAGCCTGTAGTCTCAAGACGCATGCTATTCCTGCAGGCGTGTCGCCATCAATACTTCGTGTATCTTCTAAGAATAATGATTTTATTTCAACTTCTTCAAATATCTATAATAAAATATTTCTTATTTTCGTTACGTCTTCAACGATATAATCTGCGCCGTACGCTTCAAGCTCTGGCTGTGCCTTATCTCCTTTTAGACCTGTGAGCGTACCAATAAATGTGGCACCGATCTTTTTAGCACTTAATAAATCTGCAAGCGAATCCCCTACGATAAAGACTTCATCTTTATTCACAATATTTTCTTGATGCGTTACATATTCTTTATATTGATCTCTATCATTGCCTTTTAAAGTAGCAATGTAACTAAACGGATTAGGTTTACCTAATGGTTGATATTCCGGATAGTCCTCTTCAGCATCTAAAACTTCACTTGCTGTAACAATATGTTTATCATCAAAGTAAGTTTTCAATCCTAGCGACTCGAATGGAATAATCGTCTCTGTACGCGGGCGACCGGTAGCAATTGCTAAGTGATATCCTGCCTCTTTCAAGTGTTGTAATAAAAGTTGGATTTCTTCTTTAGGTTTAAGAATCACCTCTTCATAAATGAAGCCCTTCTTGAAATCATTTAATGCATATCCTTCTTCAACCTTATTAAATAATTCTTTCCCCAAGTACCATTCTTGATATGTATCTTTAGCCAGTTGCCATAAATTACTTTTTAATCTGAATAAAGCTGTATCTTCAATTTTTAATTCCTCTTTTGCATATGCTTCTAAATCTTCGTAAATGGCATCTTTTCCATTTCTAAAGGAATCAATAACTTTTAAAGGTCTTTCATAATCGATATCCGTATATACTAATTGTTTATTCATATCGAATAAGGTTTTTTCATCAAAAGCAGTTGAACTTAGAAACTCACGTCTAAGAGGTTTCTTTAATTGTTTAGCAATATCAATGAGATGGATACTAAACACAATAAACAACATATCCCAGTTTGAATTTAAACCTAGAGATTTCAATTGGTTTAATATTTTATCATTTTGGAAGACGCGGGCACGAATCTCCTGAATCTTCGCATCGTCTAAGTCATTTTCAAAATCTATGTATTCTCCACATCCTAGAAATGTGCCATAATTCGTTAATAACTCTTCCACGGTTATTGCTGAAACATCAAAACAACGTTCCTCACTTAAAAACACACCATCAACATCAAATAAAATGGACTTCATTATTCACACCTTGCCTTTCAGAAAATTCTGATACAACTTATATTACATGTTTAGTGATAAAAGGGCAAACCCCTTGCGGATTTGCCCTTTTAATTTTCAAATGATTTAAATTAGGTCACTATAAATGTCACACATGCATTTGCTTTTCGATTTCATCTGCAACTTGTTGTACATGTGTACCTATGATTACTTGTGTTGAATGTTTACCATTTTTAGTAACACCTACAGCACCCGCGTTTTTAATTTTTTGTTCATCGATAATAGAATTATCATTTAACTCCATTCTGAGTCGTGTTGCACAGTTTGTTAAACTTGAAATATTTTCACTACCGCCGAGACCCTCTAAAATTTGTGAAGCAGTATGATAATATTTTCCTTTAGATTCTGAACGATTAGCAGAACCATTTTCAGCAGTAGCATTAGCCGTTGGATCTGCAAGTTCATTATCCCCTCGACCAATTGTATTCAAGTTAAATACTTGAATGACCACTCTAAATATCACGTAGTATAACACGAAGAAAACGACGCCTTGTATAAGTAACATCCACGGTTTATTGGAAACTGGATTAACTAGTGACAAGACAAAGTCGATTAAACCTGCACTAAATGAGAAACCTGCTGTCCAGTGGAAAATAGCTGCAATAAATAGCGATAAACCTGTCAATGCAGCGTGAATCACAAAGAGAACCGGTGCTACGAACATGAAAGCAAATTCAATCGGTTCAGTGACTCCGACAAAGAATGCTGAAATAGAGCTTGCTAAGAACCAAGCATATACTTGTTTCTTCTGACTAGATTTCGCAGTATGATACATCGCAAGCGCAGCTGCAGGAATACCAAACATCATGACTGGGAAGAAACCAGCTTGATATCGACCAGTAACCCCTTTCACCGCATCTTTACCACTTTGGAATTTACCAATGTCATTGATACCTGCTGTGTCAAACCAGAAAACGTTATTTAAAGCATGATGTAGACCTGTTGGAATTAATAGTCGATTGAAGAAACCATAGAGTAGTGCTCCAAATGGTCCCATTCCTACAATCCATTTACCAAAAGTAACAATCGCATTAAATACGGGCGGCCAAACGAAGAGTAAAATAATCGCTAAGAATGTACAGAAAAATGCTGTCATAATTGGTACTAAGCGTTTACCACTAAAGAATGACAATGCCACTGGTAACTCTGTTTCACTAAACTTGTTATAGCAATAAGCTGCAATAAGTCCAATTAAAATTCCAACAAACACATTTCCATTAGTCATTTGCTCAAAAGCAGTATTGACATCTGTCGTTTTCACTTGTAATAAAGGTGCTAGTTTCTTTGGTGATAATACCACAGTAACAATGAAAAATCCTAAAGTCGCCGCTAATGCAACTGCACCATCGTTTTTCTTTGCCATGCCTATCGCAACACCAATTGCAAATAATATCCCTAGTTGTTCGAGAATCGTTTCCCCTACACTTGTAAAGAACATCGCAACTTGAGGAAGTACTGACAATGCATTTAGCACATGTCCTATACCTACAATAATTGCTGCAGCAGGTAATACTGCAACGGGTAGCATTAATGACCTACCTAAATTTTGAAAAAATTTGTACATAAACTTCATCCCTTTTATATGATTTAACAACTGTAATCAATAAGTTTGTCTATTATGTAAAATTAATGAAGCAGACTGATAGAAAATCTTAAGAATCAAGTATCCGCATTTGTATTACGGGAAGTATTGATAACTTCACTTTATCTATTAAAGAATCTCTCTACAGCCTGAAATAAACATTATCTTAAACCTTTATGTAATAGTAATTAATTTCACTTAATTAATTTACCATAAAATAAGACTTTATACAGGCTATATTTTTAAATAATTATAACTATTTCGTGAGTTTATGGCTTTTCCATGAAAACGCTTCATTTACAAGCCAAAATTTAAGAACGTCAATCACATTTAAATTGACGTTCTTTTTAATTGCTTATTTAAAGTTAAAAATTTAACTTTATAATCGTTCAACAATCGTGTTTAATTCTTTTTGTAATTGTGCTGTTCGTCTTTCGATTTCTTTAGTTAGATAATCTACTTTTTCATTTCGTTTTAAATCTTTTGGAATATCACTTGTATCAATAGGTTCACCAATTTTTATCATAGCTTGACCTGTAATTAAACCATGAATTTTTTTAGGTCCGACGTACGCTGCTGGTAAAATTGGTGCTTTACCTAACATTGCAATTGTAGCTGCGCCACGTTTCAATGGTGCGCCTTCAACAGAAGTACGATGACCAGTTGGGAAGATTCCAACCGTTTTATGTTCTTTAAGTAAGTTGATTGGACGTTTCAAAGTGCTTGGTCCTGGATTCTCTCTATCAACTGGAAACGCATTTAAAGAACTTAGGAATTTGCCACCCCATTTATTACTAAATAGCTCTTTTTTAGCCATATAGTGAATTTGGTTTGGTAATAATGCCATACCTAACATAATCACTTCGTTATAACTTTCATGCGTACATGTCACTACGTATTTACTATCTTTCGGGATATTTTCTTTTCCGATTACATATAATGATTTAGCCATTTTGACTAATATAACGTCTAAAATTTTACTAATAATGCCGTACATTATGTCACCTGCTTCTTGATTTTGTTTTTTAACATATAAATTTTATCATTTCCCACAATCGAGAACAATAGAACGTATCCTATACGCGATTAAAGTTTTATTTTTAAAAATAGATATATTTCAAGATACATCTAAAGTCTTATAGTGGTTTACTAGCAAAATTTAATAAAAAAATACATAATTATATATAAGAGAATATTATTTGGAGGTTAAATATGTCAGATCAAACTCAACATTATCAGTCTTATGATAATCATCCCCAACCACCACGTCATAGAAGACCACGATTCCCATGGTTTAAGACGATACTCGTCGCACTCATCGCCGGTATTATAGGTGCGTTACTTGTATTAGGTATCGGAAAGGTACTCAATCATACCGTACTTAACAAAGATGGCTCATCCGTACAAGAAGTAACAAATAGTAAAGGTGGCAATCAACTGGATGGGAAAAGTGATAAGTATAAATCTGTCCACGATATGATTAAAGACGTGTCACCTGCCATTGTTGGTGTTATCAATATGCAGAAATCTTCAAGTTTAGATGACTTATTAAAAGGCAAATCCTCAAAACCTGAAGAAGCAGGAATCGGTTCAGGTGTTATTTATCAAATTAGCAATGGTTCTGCTTATATCGTAACGAATAATCATGTTGTTGATGGTGCATCAGAAATAAAAGTGCAATTACATAACTCAAAACAAGTCAAAGCGAAATTAATTGGTAAAGATGCCCTTACGGATATCGCCGTGCTAAAAATTGATGATACTAAAGGAATTAAATCTATCAAGTTTGCTAATTCGTCGAAAGTTCAAACTGGAGATAGCGTCTTTGCAATGGGTAATCCACTAGGACTTGAATTTGCGAATTCCGTAACTTCAGGTATTATTTCAGCGAGTGAACGTACGATTGATGCGAATACGACAGCTGGTAACACTAAAGTGAATGTACTACAAACAGACGCAGCCATTAACCCAGGTAACTCTGGTGGTGCTTTAGTTGATATCAACGGTAATCTTGTAGGAATCAACTCAATGAAAATTGCTTCTGAACAAGTTGAAGGCATCGGCTTCGCTATTCCAAGTAACGAAGTGAAAGTGACCATTGAACAACTTGTTAAACACGGTAAAATCGAACGCCCTTCTATCGGTATCGGATTAATTAACTTGAGTGAAATTCCAGAATCATATCGTAAGGAACTTCATACGACTAGAGATTCAGGTATCTATGTAGCTAAAGCCGATAGTGGTAACGCAGTGAAGAAAGGCGATATTATTACGAAAATTGATGGTAAGAATGTGAAAGATGACACTGATTTAAGATCTTATCTCTATGAAAATAAAAAACCAGGTGAATCAATTACATTAACAGTGATTAGAGATGGTAAAACTAAAGATATTGATGTCAAACTGAAAAAACAAGAAAGCACATCTTCATCCGCTCAATCACAAAGCCAATTCGCACAATAAATTTTGTTTAACAAATTAAAGAAAGCACCTTATTTATAAGGATATATCATTAAAATGACAATCTAATACAATGCCTTGAATAAGGTATTGAATATAGATATAGCAGTAAAATGATTTTAATTAGGAATCATCTTACTGCTATTATTTTTGGGAATTTATGATTCAATTTGGTTAGCTTTATGTGTAAGAAATAACGCAGGTAACACGATAAGCAATAATGCAATCACAGAAACTAAGAAACCTGCATGATAAGCTTTTAAACTTTGAAAAATTGATGGATGATTGAATGCTAACATGGACGCTACTACAGTTGCGATGATTGCAGTACCAAGACTAGAACCAATATTTTCAATCATATTGATACCTACACCTGCTTCAGCAATTTGCTTATCATCAAGTCCTTGATATGCATCGCTTGTAAGACCAAGGTTGATCCCGCCAACGCTACACCCTCTTATAAAGAGTATGATAGACAACCACACGATATGTGTATGATCTGACACGAACATCAACGGAATCGTCCCAAACATAGCTATCACAATACTCACGATGACAACATACTTCGCTCCGATTTGATCAATCGTTTTCCCGATATAAGGTCGCGTGATTAACATACCTAGACCCTGAGGTATTAAAGCTAAAGCAGCTTCAATCGCAGTGTAGTGTTTAAAGTTCTGAAAGAATAATGGAATAATCAGCATTGGGCCCATAATACCTATATTAGCAAGTAATAAGCCAATAGATGATGCAGCATAGTTCTTCTGCTTAAATAATGTGATTGGTAGAACTGTACGATAATGTCTCATACGATTATAAATGCAGTATGCAATCATTAAAACTATTCCTATGATGATATACATCATAGGTTGCATAGCAAAGAATGTACCATAATCGGACGCTTTTGTTACGCCATAAATGATGCTCACACTCGTAAGTGATAACAATATAATGCCAATGATATCTAGCTTACTCTCTTTATTAAAAGGCTTAAATTGAGGCACGTATTTATTCATCAACGGTACTGCAATGATAACGATAAAAATATTAATAAAAAATATCCATCGCCAGTTTGCAAAATGAATAATAAATCCTCCGAGTACAGGCCCTAAAATCGGACCAAAAATCATAGGCGTACTTACCACAGCCATCACCTTACCTATATGGTCTTGACCTGCAGTCTTTACAAGTAAAGTAAACATTAAAGTAGTGATAATCCCTGCACTAAATCCTTGTAAAATTCTAAAAATATTAAATACGGTGATATTCCAGCTCACGCCAGCGAGTATCGACGTAAAGCCAAAAGCAATCATTGCTAATATAAACACTTTCTTACCATTAAATTGATTCATCAACCAACCAGAAAATGGTACAGCAATGGCAAGTGCTAAAACGTAACCGGTAATTCCCCACTGAACAACGTCTAGGGGACTATTAAATGTATGATTAAGTTGCTTAATTGCGATATTTATCATAGTTGAATCTAACATTGGAGCGATGGCACCTAATGCAATGGCCCACGCTGCGGTCATTACTTCTTTAGATACGTCGTTAGATTGTGAACGAGATGCTGACATAAAGACTCTCCTTTATCTAAATTGTTTCTTCGTCAACAAAATATACACGCGTTTTGTTTCCTTGTCAACAAAATTATCGCAAAAAAATTAAGGATACCCTCATTTCTTTCGTCACAAGAATTTGAGCATCCTTATATTTAATGTAATAGACCTTGATCTTTTATTTCTTTATCAAGATGTGCATTATACTTTTCTACAAATTGCATCATTGTTTTAAATTCTTCATCTGTAATGTTGTCAAACACTTCTTGGTCTCTACGTTGAAATTCCTTATGTAGGTCTTCATGTATTTGATAGATTTCTGTACCCGCTTCCGTCAACCTAAAGTATACTTCTTTCTTATTATCAGGATTCTTATAACTTTCAATTAAACCTCTTTGTTCAAGTCGTTTAGTCAATTTACTAACGGCACCACGCGTCATAAATAACGCTTCCGTCAATCGTCTCACGTTAGGTTCATTTAATTCTTGAATCGCTTCAATACAATGCACTTCACTTGGCTTATTCCCTTTAAGCGCTTCTTCCATTTTCCCTTTATTCAACCACGCAATTTTGTTAAATATGTCACGGAAATTTTTCATTATCGCTTGTTCTTTATTCATACAACTCACCCCTTACCTTTTTGAAAATAAACCTCCCAACCACACGAGATGATTAGGAGGCTCCAAATAGACTGATACGTCTTATTGATAATTTACCATGAAATATTTTTTCTTACCACGACGAATAATCGTAAATTCATTGTCTATTTTATCTTCATTGCTGAATTCATAATCAACTGACTGTTGACGTTCACCATTAATATAAATCGCGCCGTTATTCACATCTTCGCGTGCTTGACGTTTAGATGAAGCAATACCTGTTTCGATTAACGCTTCAATAATATTTGTTGTTTCAGAAGATAATGTAACTTGTGGTACATCTTTAAATCCTTCTTTTAATTCTTTACCAGATAATGATTTTAAATCACCGCTAAATAAAGCTTTAGAAATTCGAATCGCATCATTTAACGCTTCTTCACCATGAATAAATTTCGTTACATTTTCAGCTAAAGCTTTCTGAGCTTCACGTAAATGAGGTGCTTCCTCTTTAGATTGTTCTAAGCGATCTATCTCTTCTTTATCTAAGAACGTAAAGTATTTCAAGAATTTAATAACATCTTCATCAGATTGATTAATCCAGAATTGATAGAATTCATATGGACTTGTTTTCTCAGGGTCCAACCATACAGCACCTGATTCTGATTTACCGAATTTCTTACCATCAGATTTAGTGACTAATGGAATTGTTAAACCAAATGCTTCAGTTTGGCCATACATACGGCGCATTAACTCAATACCACTTGTGATATTACCCCATTGATCTGAACCACCAACTTGGATTTTACAATTCAATTCACGGTTTAAATGACCGAAATCAATCGCTTGTAAAATCGTATATGTGAATTCAGTATAAGAAATACCATGTTCTAAACGTGTTTGAATAGAGTCCTTTCCTAACATGTAATTGACTCCAACATGTTTACCATAATCTCGTAAGAAACTAATTAATGAAATCTGACCTAGCCAATCTTTATTATTAACTAAAACTGCACCTTTATCAGTCCCAAATTCAAATAAACGGTGCATTTGTTTAGATAATCCTTGAACATTTGCTTCTACTTGATCTTCAGTTTGAAGTACACGTTCTTCAGATTTACCTGATGGATCCCCAATCATTCCAGTTCCCCCACCGATAAGTACGATAGGACGGTGACCATGTTCTTGGAAACGTCTCAACGTTAAGAATGGTAATAAATGCCCAATGTGTAAACTATCCGCTGTAGGATCAGCACCACAATACAATGTCACTTGTTCTTTATTTAATAAATCTTCAATGCCTTGTTCATCTGTTTGTTGATAAATTAAGCCTCTCCACTTTAAATCATCAATTAATGCGTTCGTCATTACTTACATCCTCCTTAATCATTGTTCTACATAATGTTTGTTTTGAAAAGTTATTCATTTACAGGTACCTTTGTATCATTGTGGTATAGGGATTTCATTTTCCAAAGCATAGTTATTGGAATAGTGAAAATGCCTAAAAAAATTCATTCACAAAATAAAAAGCCCCTACATCATGAAATGTAAGGGCGCAATTGCACGGTACCACCATACTTAATCGAGCGTATTGATACACTCGGATTACTTTATTAATGAGACGTTCATTAATGAAACGTTGAATAACATGATAGAGGTGTATTCACATTAAAGCAATTGTTAGTTCACAGCCACCACTAACTCTCTGAAATCTTCCTTAAATGTTACTTCTCCTCGTATTCAAAACATATCGAATTGAATTTAATTATAGATAACATTATTTTAAAAGTCAACTTCATGAATATGGTATACTATATCTAAATTTAGGAGGTATGCGATGCGTCACAATAAAAGTATTCCACAAACAACAGATAAATACGTGCAATTTGAACGCATTTATAAGAAAATTAAACACGTTTGCGTTGGCATATTCCTAGTTATACTTTCCATCAGTATTCTATTGTTGATGGGATTCATCTTGTACTTCCACCATCTCACATCTGAGGCATCCTCTATAAGTAATAGTGAATTGAAGCAGAAAGTACTTCATATTCCAGGGGACGAACTTATCAATCATCGTAATAATCATATTCTTGAAGAATATGATCATTCTCAAAATACATTAATTGTGGGTCCTAAGCATGTCAATCCAAATGTGATTCATGCGCTTACGTCCTCAGAGGACACTCTTTTCTATAAACATAACGGTATATTACCTAAAGCACTGATGAGAGCAATGTTTCAAGATATCGTTGATGCTCATGAAACATCTGGCGGTAGTACCATCACACAACAACTCATCAAGAATCAAGTTCTAACGAATAAGAAAACTTACAGTCGTAAAGCAAATGAAATCATATTAGCGATGAAACTTGAAAAAATTTTATCAAAAAATGAAATTATTTATACGTATTTGAATATCGTTCCATTTGGTCATGATTATAATGGTGCGAATATCACGGGTATATCTTCTGCTTCTTTCAGTTTATTCGGCATACCACCTAAAGAATTAAATATCGCTCAATCAGCGTACTTAATAGGATTATTACAAAGTCCTTATGGCTATACGCCGTATGATGATAATGGAAATTTAAAAAGTAATGAAGAATTTAAATATAGTATTCAACGCCAACACTATGTTCTTAAACGAATGTTAGTCGAAGGAAAAATTTCAAAAAAACAATATATTCGAGCAAAAAAATACAATATCAAAGCACACCTACTAACACATCCACAACAAGATGCATCATAATCGATAATTATATTATTAAAGGCTCTAGCGGAAATCACCCATTCGCTAGAGCCTTTTATCATGATAGTTGCTTTTTTATAAATTAGAATAATCCTATCGCATGTCCGTCATCTGTAACATCCATGTTAAGTGCAGCAGGTTTCTTAGGTAAACCAGGCATAGTCATAATTGCACCAGTTAATGCGACAATAAATCCTGCGCCTGTTTTCGCTTCTAATTCTCGAATCGTAATTTCAAAGTCTGATGGCGCTCCTAAAGCTGTTTGATCATCACTAAATGAATATTGTGTTTTAGCCATACAAACAGGATAGTTATCCCATCCATTTTCTTTGAATTGTTTTAACTGTTTTTGCGCTTTATTACTAAATGTAACTTTTGAACCACCATAAATTTCTTTTACAATTATTTCAATTTTTGCTTCAAGAGGTTGTTCTAATTCGTACAAGTGCTTAAATGTTTGTGGTTGATCGATGACTTCTAAAACTTGGTTTGCTAAATCGATGCCACCTTTACCACCTTTTTCCCATACTTCAGTTAAAGCAATGCGTACACCATTTTCTTTCGCCCATTGCTTAACAAATTCAGTTTCTGCCTCAGTATCATGAATAAATGCATTGAGTGCGACAACGGGTTCTAAACCATATTTCTTCACATTATTGACATGACGTTCAAGGTTAACAATACCTGACTTAATTGCTTCAACATTTTCCTCTTTAAGATTATCCTTAGCTACACCGCCATGCATTTTGAGCGCACGAATAGTCGCTACAACAACGACTGCAGATGGTTCAAAGCCTGCTTCACGTGCTTTGATATTGATGAACTTTTCAGCACCTAAATCTGAACCGAAACCTGCTTCAGTTACTACAATATCAGCTAAATCTCTAGCAGTTTCAGTTGCTAAAATAGAATTACAACCATGCGCAATATTAGCAAATGGTCCACCATGAACGAGTGCTGGCGTTCCTTCAATCGATTGTACTAAGTTAGGTTTAATTGCGTCTTTAAGAATCATCGCAAGTGCGCCTTCAACTTTTAAATCTGCTACTGTGATTGGACGACGGTCTCTTGTGTAACCAATCGTAATACGACTAATCTTGTCCTTTAAGTCTTTAATGCTACGACTTAAACATAAAATAGCCATGATTTCTGATGCAACCGTAATGTTGAAACCATCTTCTCTAGGTACACCATTCGTAGGACCACCTAATCCAACGTTGACATGACGTAGCGCACGATCATTCATGTCTAACACACGCTTCCATTCAATTCGACGTTGATCAATGCCCAGTTCGTTACCTTGATGTAAATGGTTATCGATAAACGCTGATAACGCATTATTAGCAGTCGTAATCGCATGAAAATCGCCATTGAAATGTAAATTAATATCTTCCATTGGTAATACCTGTGCATAACCGCCACCTGTTGCGCCACCTTTAATACCAAATGTAGGGCCAAGCGCTGGTTCACGTAAAGCAACCATGACATTATGATTCAGTTCATTTAGTGCATCGGACAAGCCAACTGTTACAGTCGATTTCCCTTCTCCTGCAGGTGTTGGACTCATCGCAGTCACTAATACCACTTTACCTTTATTTTCTTTAGGCTTAATCTGATTAATATCAATTTTAGCTTTATAATGTCCATATTGTTCGAGTGCATCAGCAGAGATGCCTGCTTTTTTAGCAATTTCTCCAATTGGTCTTATTTCTGATTGATTCGCAATGTCTAAATCTGATAAATGTGCCAAATTATTCAACCCCTTGAAATTTTTATCAATGAATCTTAAATCATGCATGCTTATTTATACTACTTATATGATTTATGATAACCGACTCAATTTTGATTGTCGAATAATTATAATAAATATTTATATAATGTTCGTTCTTAATAATTATTTTAATTTAATAACAATATGGTGGAGCTCCATTGTCTAAAGAATAGCTAAGATTAAGATAAACGTGTTACAAGTCCGCTTTTAATTCAGATATCTTCTGTCAAAATATTAAAAGAAGCTGAGATATTAAATGATATCCCAACCTCCCATTATTTATATTTAATCTTCCATTGTACTTAAATCGCCAGCGTCCAAATTTAATTCCCATGCTTTAAGTACACGTCTCATAATTTTCCCTGAACGTGTTTTAGGTAATTTATCTTTAAATTCAATTTCACGCGGTGCTGCATGTGCGGACAAACCTTCTTTAACGTATTTACGGATGTCCTCTTTCAATTCTTCTGTTGGTTCATATCCTTGTCTTAAAGCAACAAAAGCTTTAATAATTTCTCCTCGTACTGGATCCGGTTTACCAATCACGCCTGCTTCAGCTACCGCTTCATGTTCAACAAGTTTTGATTCAACTTCAAATGGACCCACACGTTCGCCAGCTGTCATGATGACATCATCAACACGACCTTGGAACCAATAGTATCCATCCTCATCTTTATAAGCAGAATCTCCTGAAACGTACCAATCACCGATAAAGTATGAGTAATACTTTTCAGGGTTATTCCAAATCTCGTACATCATTGAAGGCCAACCTTTCTTAATCGCCAAGTTACCCATACGATTAGGTGGCAATTCGTTACCTTCATCATCAATAATGGCTGCTTCAATGCCTGGAAGTGGCTTACCCATTGAACCAAGTTTAATATCCATTGACGGATAATTAACAATCATATGTCCACCTGTTTCAGTCATCCACCACGTATCTAAGACACGTTTACCATAAACATCTTTAGCCCACTTAATCACTTCTGGATTGAGAGGTTCTCCTACAGACAAGATTGAACGAACTGAAGATAAATCATATTTCTCAACAATATCGTCTCCAGCACTCATCAGCATACGTAAAGCAGTTGGCGCAGTATACCAAACTGTAACTTTAAATTCTTGCAACATACTGTACCAAGCTTCTGGTGAGAAGCGACCGCCTGCAATACAATTTGTGACACCATTGAGCCAAGGCGCGAATACACCATAAGATGTACCCGTAACCCAACCTGGATCAGCAGTACACCAATAGATGTCATCATCTTTTAAATCTAATACGTATTTTCCTGAAATATAATGAAGTAACATGGCCTTTTGAACATGTAAGACACCTTTAGGTTGACCTGTTGAGCCAGATGTATAATGAAGAATCAGACCATCATCAGGTTCTAACCATTCGATATCAAATTGATCACTTGCTTCATCCATCTCTTTATTAAAGTCAATATATTCACTGTCAACATCTTGGTCCACGACAATAATCGTTTCTAGATTTGGCAATTTATCTTTTGGAATGCGAGGCAATAACGCTTTATTCGTAATCACCACTTTAGCTTCACTATTTTCGAGTCGATCTGCGACTGCTTTCTCCATAAATGCTTCAAATAATGGACCCACAATTGCCCCAATTTTTAAGATACCTAAGAAAGCAAAGTATAATTCTGGTGTACGAGACATAAAGATAAAGACACGATCCCCTTTTTTAACTTGTGCCTTATCTTTAAGTACATTCGCCGCTTTATTAGACAACTGCTTTAAATCATTATAAGTATAAGATTCTTTTCGCTTCTCATCTTTATAATTGAGAGCTGTTTTATCTCCTTTTCCGCTATCTACATGTCGATCGATACATTCATAAGCCATATTCATTTTTCCAGTTTCATACCAAGAAAATGACTTTTCAACTTCCTCCCAATTGAATTCTTGATAAGCTTTTGCGTAATTATCTAAGTTATATTGTCCTGGTTCACTTTGATATACTTCAACTTTCATTGTAAATCCCCCTTTGTAAATGAAATCGCTTTCTTTAAAAGTTATTATACATATAATTTTCACATTATTCAAAATTTTTCGTGTAGTATTTAGTAATTAATTGTCTAATTACAACCACTTTCTATATAATAAGTATAAGTATCAGCGGCGTTACATTAGGAGATGATATCTTGAGACATGTTAAAACCTATGTTACTAAGAATAAGTTAATCAATGGTGAGAATTTCATTATCGAAGGGCCTGTTTCATACACTTTTTTGAAAACGCTTACTTTCGATGAACAACTCGATTCATTTCGTTTACCTCAAGATCAATATGAAGCACTGTTAGAGATTACTGAATTACCTGAAGGGCGTGTTTATGTAGTTAGACATCACAACCATCTTATTGGTTATGTTACCTATCACTACCCTGATGAATTCGAAAGATGGTCAAAAGGACACTTACCTTATCTGATTGAATTAGGTGCCATTGAAATCAGTCCAAAATACAGACACTTTCACTTAGGTGGCGAACTTATTGCTACAAGCTTATCCTCTGATGAATTTGAAGATTATATTGTGCTGACGACTGAATATTATTGGCACTGGGATTTAGATAACGCTCAACTTGATGTGTTTGAATATAAGAAACTGATGCAGAAATTAATGGCTAAAGGTGGTCTTGAAATCTTTGCTACTGATGATCCAGAAATTACAAGTCACCCTGCTAATTGTTTGATGGCTCGTATTGGTAAACGTATTAGCCTTGATCAACAACAAGCTTTTGATGATATTAGATATAAGAATAAATTCTTCTTTTAAGTCCTAAATTATAGTTTGTGGTTACTTTTTAAAAGGGATGGGATAAACATATCATTCAGGAAAATGAATTGTGCTGTCCCACGCCCTACTTAGAAAATTTAATAAAAATGTTGATAAGGGGGTGACATGATGCAAAATAAAAACATAAAAACGGGATATGTTTATTCAGATGAAATTTTAAAATATCGGTTCAATAACGAACACCCATTCAATCAAATGCGTCTTAAGTTAACAACGGAACTCTTAAAAGAAGCAAAATTTCTTAAGCCTGAACATATCATCAAACCAAGAATAGCAACAGATGATGAGTTAGCACTTATTCATAAATATGATTATATTCAAGCTATTCGTCACGCTTCACATGGGATTTTAAGTGAAGAAGAAGCTAAAAAATATGGACTAAATAGTGAGGACACCGTGCAATTTAGACATATGCATCGACATAGTGCTCGTATTGTAGGAGGCGCCCTTAATTTAGCGGACCGATTGATGGATGGCTCTTTGGATAATGGTTGTCATTTAGGCGGTGGACTTCATCATGCTCAATCTGGTCGGGCTAATGGCTTTTGTATTTATAATGATGTAGCGATTACAGCAAAATATTTAGTTGAACGCTACAATCAACGTGTAATGATTATCGATACTGATGCACATCATGGCGATGGCACACAGTGGAGCTTTTATACAGATAATCAAATTATGACTTATTCTATTCATGAAACAGGCAAGTTTCTTTTCCCAGGTTCTGGACATTATACTGAACGTGGTGAAGATCTCGGTTATGGTTATACAGTTAATGTGCCATTAGAGCCCTATACAGAAGATGACTCATATTTAGACGTATTTAAAGAAACTGTGGAACCAGTTATAGCAGCTTTTAAACCGGACATTATTTTAAGTGTGCATGGCGTAGATATCCATTATAGAGATCCTTTAACACATATCAGTTGTACGTTAAGCACGCTCTATACGATTCCCTACATCATACAAGATTTAGCAGCTCGTTATTGTCATCATAAAGTAATCATGTTTGGCGGCGGTGGTTATAATATATGGAGAGTTGTACCTCGTGCTTGGAGTCACGTCTTTCTCAGTTTAATCGGTGAACCCATTCAACAAGGTTATCTCCCTCTGAGCTGGATTAATAAATGGAAATTATATAGCCCTGTTCAGCTCCCCAAACGCTGGGAAGACCGACTAAATGATTATACTTACATTCCTAGAATTAAAGAAATTTCTGAAAAGAATGCTCGAATAGCAAAGCAAGTCTCCAGTTGGTACGCTCATTATAAAGATGAAAAATAAATTGGCAGTCGAGTCGAACCATTAAAGGCATAAAAAAGCGGATGCGTGTTGAGTGAAAAGTAGTTATATCTCAAATCATGCATCCGCTTTAATATATATTTAATTCATCATATCGTGAGCCTGAGCTCATCGGCGATAGTTTATTTCGTAGTGCCACGATATTCTATTCTATGTGGAAGAATCACATTTGGCTCTTCAATATCTTCTTCGTTCATATATTTCGTTAATAATCTCATGCCTACTGCACCGATATCATATAAAGGTTGGATGACACTTGATAATTGAGGACGAACCATTTCAACAAGGCGTGTATTGTTGAAGCTAACAATTTGTAAATCCTCAGGTACTTTCACACCAGCATCTAATGCGCTGTGTAAAATTCCTATTGCTTGTTCGTCACTAATTGAAAGTATTGCGTCTGGCATATTATCTTGTAATCTTTCAAATGCTTTAATGCCCTCTTTATAACTTTCTTTCCCAGAGAAATGAAGTGCTTCATCCAATTCTAGTTGATGTTGGTCAAGAACTTTAGTTAATCCTTGTAATACATCGTCTTGTGCTTTTTTAGAATAATCCCCACCTACAAGAGCAAATTTAGTAGCACCTTGTTCAAACATATGTTGTGCTGCTTCCTCTGCTGCTTGTTTGAAATCAATGTTCACTGAAGCGATGTGGTCATCTTTACCATTTGTGCCTGAAACGACAACAGGAACTGATGATTGATTAATTAATTCTTTAATTTCTTCTGAAATCGTACCACCAAGGAAAATAATACCATCTACTTGTTTACTTAATAGATTATTGAATATTTCTTTTTCTTTCTCAGGATCATTATCTGAGTTAGAAATAATTGAATGATATTTATACATTGTAGCGATATCTTCTAAACCACGGGCAAGTTGTGAATAATACACATTTGAAATGTCAGGTATAATCACTCCTACAGTAGTTGTACGTTTACTTGCAAGTCCTCTAGCAACGGCATTGGGTCTGTAGTTTAACTTTTTAATCACTTCATTGACTTTATTTCGAGTTTCGGGCTTCACGTTTTGATTGCCATTTACTACTCGTGAAACAGTTGCCATCGACACACGTGCTTCTCTTGCAACATCATAAATTGTTACAGTCATAATTATCCTCCTTGTAAGCGTTTTATTAGCTATTATATCGTGCTTTCATATCATTTTCAAAGTTTATCATATTTAAAACGTTTGCGAAATCATTTTGTTCTTTTGTCACATTTCTGTCAGAAAGAGCGTGTACAATTCGTTAGTTTTTGTGTATTTCTATTTTAAAAAAATTATATTTCTATCAATAGTATTTCTAATAAATATAAATTTCCTAAAAAAATAAAAAGGACTACTTTACTATTCTGTTTAGAGAATAATAAAGCAGCCTACTCAGTCACTACAACAAAATTATCACTCGAAAATTATTTTAATTTCTTAGCGTTATACATATCTGCAAGTGGTTTGAGTTCATTATAAAATTGATTGAATTCATTTAAGTCCATTTGCTGACCTGCATCACTTAAAGCGACAGATGGATCTGGATGAACCTCAGCCATTACGCCATCTGCACCTACAGCTAATGCGGCTTTAGCAGTTGGTAACATAATATCTTTTCTTCCTGTACTATGTGTAACATCGACCATTACAGGTAAATGTGTACCTTGTTTTAAGATAGGTACTGCAGAAATATCTAAAGTATTTCGAGTCGCCTTTTCATAAGTACGTATACCACGTTCACATAAAATGATGTTTCTATTTCCTTGAGAAGCAATATACTCTGCTGCATAAATGAATTCTTCAATAGTCGCTGATAAACCACGTTTTAAAAGAATCGGTTTATTTGTGCGTCCAGCTTCTTTTAATAATTCGAAGTTTTGCATATTTCGAGCGCCAATTTGGAACACATCTAAGTATTCATCTGCAATTTCAAAGTCATTAGGATTTACTATCTCACTCACTACATTTAAATTAAACTTATCTTTAACATTTTTAAGTATTTTTAATCCTTCTACACCAAGACCTTGGAAATCATAAGGAGATGTACGAGGTTTGAATGCACCACCTCTGATAAATTTTTCTCCTTTCGCTTGTAAGTCACTTGCAACAGCATCCACTTGTTCTTGTGATTCTACCGAACAAGGACCGAATACAAATGATTTATTTCCATCACCAATGATGCCACCGTTATCAAATTTTACAATCGTATCTTCTGGTTTAAGTTTACGAGAGACATAAAGGTGTTTTTCATTTTCAGATTTTTGTAAATCAGTAGAGGCTTTAAAAATTTCTTTAAACAACTGCTTAATTACATTATCATTAAATGGACCTTGGTTTTTATCCAATAATTCGTTAATCATTTCTTTTTCACGCTGTGGATCATATACTTGAGTCCCTTGTTTAATTTTTTCTTCTCCAATTTTTTGAGCTAACTCGCCTCTCTTAGATAACAAATCTAAAATTTGGTTATTTAATGAGACAATCTCTTCACGGTATTGTTCCAATTTATTAGTCATTTCTACTCACCTCTAAGATATAATTATGTATGAAAGTATATTACTTTAAAGCGATAAATTAAAAGTATTTAGACCTAATTTTAACAATTTCAATTTTATAGTTCAAGTTGTTGTTTACAGAAAATAAAAAATTTTCTAAAAACGTCATAACTTGCTCAAACTGTTAATGTGTTTCATATGTAGGCGAAATTTAATTTTAATTTAGAAAGGCTGAGACAATCTTTAAAAGTTGCCCCAGCCTTTTGAATCATATCTTTAATTAATATGATCATTCAGTTTAATCATTAAAAGTACGTTTTTCAATCTTGCTGTTCGCTTTTTCTACTTTTTGTTGATTATTATCTGATTGAGTTTGTTGTTTTTGATTTCTATTGTTTTGTTTAGGTGTATTACTTTGTTTTTTGTTTGTTGTCTTTTTATTAGTGTTTTTCTTTTTGTTGGTAGCATTCGTTTTATTGCCACTATTCTTAGATTTTTGACTACCTTTTGTTGACTTCTCATGTGTCACTACACCATTTTCAAATGTTGCTGATGCTTGAGACTGAGTTGTTGTACCTTTTTGAGTAGTATCTTTCTGTTTTGCATTTGAAGACTGCTTATTAGATTGAGTGACTAAGTTTGGCACATTTGTTTTTTTCTTACCTTTTTTAATCGTTGGTTCTGCTAATAGAGCTTCTGTCAATTGTGCTTCTTTAGAACCTTTAGTTAATTTGGATTTTTTAGTCTTAGCTGCCGTAGCTAAACGGTTAGCAAATGAACCTTCATTAGATGATGTTTTTTCTTTTTGATCTTTAGTTACTAAATTAGGAACTTCTTTGTTAGAAGATTTAGGAATATCTTGTTCAGTAGTAAGATCTTTTGTATTCTTAGCTACTTGACTATCATTATTGATTTTATCATTTTTAGTTTGCGCAGCTACTGCCATTTTTTCTGCTTGTGTATGACTAGCTGTATCTTCATTTTTACCCTCTTTAGTTGTAGGATCAGCTAAATTATTATCGCTTGATTCTTTCTTAACAGCTGTTTGAGCGATAGCAATTTCTTCAGCAGAAGGTTTTTTATCACTATCAATATGTGAGTTTTCTTGGCTATCTTTAGCCTTCGCATCATTTTTAGCTTCTTGAATATTTTGTGCTTCTGGTGATTGATCTGCGAGTTCTGTTTCTTCTTGGATTGCGTTTTGTTGTGCAGTTAACTCTGAAGTTGATGGTCCGTTTTGTTGTTGTGTTTCAGCTTTCGCTTCTTGGATATCTTGCGCTTCTGGTGACTGGTCTGCAAGTTTTGTTTCTTCTTGAATTGCATTTTGTTGCGCAGCTAACTCTGAAGCTGTTGGACCGCTTTGTTGTTGTGTCTCTGCTTTCGCGTCTTGAATATTTTGCGCTTCTGGTGATTGATCTGCGAGTTCTGTTTCTTCTTGAATTGCATTTTGTTGTGCAGTTAACTCTGAAGCTGATGGTCCTTGCTCTTGGTCAAAATCATCTTTCGTAGCTTCTAGTTTAGCCTCTTGAATTTCTTGTGCTTCAGGAGACTGATCTGCAAGGTTGTTATCGTTCACTTCTCTTTGAATCGCTACTTTTTGAGCTTGCAATTCTTCAGAAGTTAATCCATCTTTAGAGCGATTTCTAAAGTCTTCCACTTTTTCTCTAACTGAATTAACTGTATTCTCAGCTTGTTCTTTATAATCAAGAACTTTGTTTCTTAAATCTCTTTCTTTATCTCTTAATTCATCTGTCTTTTTGTAAACTTTATTCTTATAGTATAAACCTAAAGCAGAACCAACGATGGCACTAGCTATAAAGCTTACTACAAAATCCTTACGTTTAGGCGCTCTTGATGAATAACGTGACGTACGGTTATATAAATCACGACCTGTATTATTTGTCTCAAAATCATCGCGGTTATAATGTTCCATAAACAATTCCTCCTAAAACAAAAGCACTTAAATAAGTAAAAACCTCATTTAAGTGCATTTAATTCGTTCGTATTAATTATTTGTTAACACGTGTAGTGTAGCTATGATCAGCATTGTGATCTGAATGAGTATAGCCATGCTTAGCATCGTCAGCTACAGTGTTTGTTTTGTAGTTTGCACTTCCTCTACGGTAGTATCTATTTTGCCATTTGTCTGCAATTTCCATTGCAACGTTTGACCATTGTACTACTTGAGAAATTTTATCTTCATTTTGAGAAATGTTGTGCGTAATTGAGTTTGTTACTCGATCTACAGAACCATTTAAATTTTGAACTGAGTCACCAATGCCTTTAACAGCATCTACAACTGAGTTTAAACGATCCACTTTACCTTGAATATCTTCAGTTAAACGATTTGCTTTATGAAGTAAATCAGTAGTTTCACGAGTAATACCTTGAACTTGACCTTCAACACCATCTAGTGTTTTAGCCACGTAATCTAAATTCTTTTTAACAGAAATTAAAACAACAACGATACCGATACATAAGATTAAGAAAGCTATCGCGGCAATAATTCCTGCAATTGGTAAAATCCAATCCATTAAAAACGCCTCCTAAATACCTTAAATTAAAGTCATTAATATTTAATACCCATGATGTTTTAATATAAACATATTAAAAGTCATTTTCTACGCCTAATTTTTCAAAATATGCTTTAAGTAACTTTTGAATGTCACCCGCACCCATAAATAAAATTACAGCGTTTTCAAATTTTTCTAATACGTCAATACTATTTTCATCTATTAGTGCCGAACCGTCAATACGATTAATTAAATCTTCTATTGTTAAGTCACCAGTATTTTCTCTAATCGAACCAAAAATTTCACATAAGAATACTTGATCTGCTTTACTCAAGCTAGATGCAAATTCATCAAGAAATGCTTGTGTTCTAGAGAAAGTGTGTGGTTGAAAGACAGCTACTACCTCTTTATTTGGGTATTTTTTTCGAGCTGACTCAATTGTAGCACTAATTTCTCTTGGATGGTGAGCATAATCGTCTACTAATACTTGATTAGATACTTTTGTTTCATTAAAGCGACGTTTTACACCACCAAACGTTTCTAACGCTTCTTTAATATTTTCAATATCCATTTTTTCTAAATAACTTATCGCAATAACTGAAAGCGTATTTAAAATATTATGGTCGCCAAATTGTGGTGATAAGAATTGATCATAATATTCACCATTGATATAAACATCAAATTGAGTACCTTTTTCAGTAATTTGAATGTTCTTAGCATAGATATCATCTGATTCTTTAAAACCATAATAATAAATTGGTACATCAACTTCTAATTTACGTAAATAATCATCATCGCCCCATGCAATAATTGCTTTTTTAACGTTATGTGCCATATCTTGGAAAGCATCATAAACGTCTTCAATATTTTTGAAATAATCAGGGTGATCGAAGTCAATGTTAGTCATAATTGCATAATCTGGATGATAACTTAAAAAGTGTCTACGGTATTCACACGCTTCAAATGCAAAATAGTCACTACCTGGCAGACCCATTCCAGTACCATCACCAATGAGGAATGATGTCTTTTTATCACCATTCATCACATGTGAAAGTAAGCCAGTAGTTGAAGTTTTACCATGTGCACCCGTAACCGCTACAGAAGTATATTGATCAATCACATGACCAAGAAAATCATGATACTTAATTACATCTAATTTTAAATCATGTGCTCTAACGATCTCTTCATGAGTATCTGGAAATGCATTCCCTTGAATTACTACCATACCTTCTTTTATATTGTCAGCATCAAAAGGTAGAATTTTAATGCCTTTATTTCTTAGAGCAACTTCTGTAAATACGTATTTTTCAATGTCTGATCCTTGGACTTCATGACCAAGGTCATGCATGATTTGTGCTAATGAACTCATGCCGGAACCTTTAATTCCGACAAAATGATAGTGCGTCATTTTAATACTCCTTACTCAATTTATTCTTTATTTAAATCCGCTTCAGTAATATAAACATCCCTTGGTTTAGAACCATTAGCGCCTGAAATATAGCCTAACTGTTCTAACTGATCGATAATTCTAGCTGCTCTATTGTAACCAATTTGGAAATGTCTTTGGATAAGTGAAGTTGAAATGTGTCCTTCATTTACCATAAACTCGCACACATCGTCGAATAAATCGTCTTGTGCTTGAGATTGTGTTTTCTTAAGTAATTCCTTTTCCTCAAATAAATATTCAGGGTCGCGTTGTTGTTTAATAAAGTCAACAACATCATCAATTTCTTCATCAGAAACAAATGTCCCTTGAACGCGAATTGGCTTATTCATGCCACTACCTAGGTATAACATATCTCCATAACCTAGAAGACGTTCTGCGCCACCACTATCTAGAATTGTTCTTGAATCAACGCTTGAAGATACCATAAACGCAATTCTAGTAGGAATATTCGCTTTGATAAGACCAGTAATGACATTAACTGATGGTCTTTGTGTTGCAACCAACATGTGAATACCACATGCGCGCGCTTTTTGAGCAATACGTGCAATGGATTGCTCTACCTCTTGAGGCGCCATCATCATTAAGTCGGCCAACTCATCAATTACTATAACAATTTTCGGCATTCTTTGCTCATAAGGTGCCTTTTTGTTGAAAGCAGTAATATTTCTCACATGGTATTGCGCAAATAATTTATAACGTTTCTCCATTTCTTCGACTGCCCATTTTAAACTTTGTGTGGCAGCTTTAACATCAGTAATTACTGGAGAAACTAAGTGTGGTAAATCATTATATGGCGCAAGTTCTACCATTTTAGGATCAATTAATAATAGGCGTAATTCTTCTGGATGATTTTTATATAATAGTGACATCAATATACTATTGATACAAACTGATTTACCTGACCCCGTTGCCCCTGCAATTAAAGCGTGAGGCGTTTTAGCGATATCCATAAGTAATGGTTCATTATTAATTCTATAACCCATTGCTACAGTCAATTTAGATTCTGTATTTTTAAATTTAGGCGTCTCAATAATTGACCTTAAGTTTACTTTAGTTGGATTTTGGTTTGGCACTTCTATACCAACAAGACTCGTTCCAGGAATTGGTGCCTCAATACGAATATCTTTTGCTGCTAAAGCCATTTTAATATCATCTTGAAGTGCAGTAATTCTTGAAACTTTAACACCTTTTTCTACAGATAATTCAAATCTTGTCACACTTGGACCTTCAGTCACATTCTTAACTTCTGCAGGTACGTTGAAATAGTACAATGCATCATTTAGTTCTTGTTTCTTTTCTTCTATCCACTCTTCGTTGATTTCGTGTGGTTCTGGCTCCTCTAACAAATCAAAGCTAGGTAGTTTGATATTAGGCCCTTTTCTTATTCCTTGATGTTGAGGTTGTTGTTGGCTCTGATGTTCATGATGATTTGAATCTTGTTCTTGTGTCACATTTGAATTGTGTGTTGTAGTAGTTTCTTCATGGTCTTCTACTTGATGACTCATGTGACTGTTTAATTCATGTTCATCTTCTATATTCTGCGCTTCTGAAAAGTGAAAATCAGTATTCGATGTTTCTACATCATTTGTATTCGAATCATGATCGTCATTATTAGATTGTAGATTTTCATCATTACCATTATTCGAAGCTGCATCTTTAGGATTAGGATAACGATAATCTTGTTGTGACATTGATTCTGAATGTTCTATATCGTTACTATCTTCATTTGATGAAGTGGAGTAAGTAGTAGAACCTGATTCACTCTCAGAAGATCGACTCGACTCGTTAGTGCTATAAGAAGCATTCTGTTTATGACGCTGTTCAGGTTTTAATTCTGGAACATTTACACTATGCTCTTTTTTACTATCCATCATTCGCTTCTTATCAGATGGCGTCATTAAAACGTTGAACGGTCGGCTACCACCAAATCGTTGTTTCGGTTTAGCTGGCGCTTCAGATTTTGAATGTGATACTTCTGTATCCATTTCAGAACCTTGGCTTTGACTTTCTTGACTTGAAGACGTTGAATGCGGTTCGCTAGTTGAAGTTGCATGCTCACTTTCTAAAGTCTGACTTGATTGAATAGTTTCGCTTGGCTGTTCTTTGAACGACTCACTTGAACTTGAAGATTGATCTGTATCATCGATATCTCTATGTTTCGCATATTCTGTTTCATTGTCCACGCTTTGATTAATTGCCTCATTGTACTGATGTTGTTTTGAGTCTTCTTGTTCAGAATGAGTTGTTTCATCTGATTGTTGTTGGCTATCGTCTAATTCGTGGAATTGTGCATCTTCAATCTCTTCATCTTTCTTGTTAAGCTCATTTTCGTTATCTTGACCTGAATTAATCGGACTATCGTTCACTTGTACATCTTCATCATTTAACTTTTGAATATGATGTTCATCATCTAGATTAATCTCTTCGTAATTATAGGATGACGCGCCAATTTGATCCTCTTCAAAAGACTTTGTTGAAGGATGATCTGAAGAATCATTTAACTCTACATCGATATGATTCTCATTGTCATCTTCGTCTAGAGAACTTTCTCCAATGTATTGATGTGCTTGTTTTGCATACATTTCATCAATCGCTTTTTGAATACTATCCTCTTCTGAGTTTTGATTTTGTTGTCTTTTAGCTTGTAATGCTTTCTTAAATCTACGTTTTTGAAGTACTTTTCGTTCTCTTTCACGTCTAATCTCTTCAACGATTTGAGAAGCGTAGATATTTTCGATATTGATTGTGTTGTCTCTTTTAGAATAGTTCGGCGTTTTCCCTTTTGATTGATGAGATGATTCTTGCGTTGACAGTTGTTCGTGTGAAGATTGCTGAGAACGACTTGAATTCATTGATTGCTGTTTGTTGTCACTATTCTCAGGTTGATTAGAATGCAGCGAGTCTTCTTGTTGATAACCCATTTGGCTATTAATTGACTGTCTATACATGTTCACATCGTATTCATTTGAAGCGTGACGTTGGCTTTGCTTAGAATCAGAATCTTTATTATTCTTATCCTTTGAATCATCGTTTTGTGATTCTTGTTTAGGTGGTATCACACCATTCTCAATTGGTCGTCTTTTCTTAGTTCCGAATATAGCTGATGGAACTTCACTCGCTTTAAAGCTACTACGATGATATGTAAATTCAGAACTTGAAGGTGAATGTAACTGACTTTTAGATTTTAATCGCTCAGATTGTAATTTCGTACGAGGATGATGGTTCTCTTTCTTGTGATCTTTTTGAGCGTTTGACTGACTATAGGTATTTCTTCTGCTATTACGTTTAGGTTCATGAGAAGTTTGTTTATCGACATGATTACTTTGATAACTATCGCTAGCACTACCTTCAGTCATTTGTGAAGCTCTACGACGTCGATGTCTTTTCCCGTAGCTATCAGTAGTATAGGTTTGTCCATAGTCTTGCGTGTAATTTGAGTCAGAATACGCCTGATATCCAGAAGTTTCACTTTCATCGTAACTATGTTCCTCATATTGAGCAGATGTTTCCTCAGACACTTGCATAGGAAATCTAAATTTTCCTCTTGGGCGATTATAAATGTCATTATTTTGAGGCAGTAATGAGTCTTGATTATTTTGTTGTGATTGCGAACTCTGTCTTCTTTTTTTATTTTTACGTAACAGGTCGCTATTTGAATCATTATCTTCGCCAAATAATTTATCAAACCAGCTCATAATTCCACTACCTTTCTTAATTAATCAAAAAATGCTTGCCCAATTTCGTAATCGTCGCTTAATACCATAATACCTTTTTCTTGTGGCGCGTTAGGTAAATTCAATTCTTTCATTGAACAAATCATACCGCTAGAAGCAACACCACGGAGTTCAGCATCTTTAATGACCATTCCACTTGGCATCACAGCGCCGACTTTTGCTACAACGACTTTTTGACCTGCTTCAACATTTGGTGCTCCACATACAATTTGCAGTGTATCGTTACCAACATTGACGTTAAGTACGCTTAACTTATCAGCATCAGGATGTTTTTCTTTAGTTTCTACATATCCTACAACGAATTTTGGAGATAGATCTGTATCTAATTGATAATTAAATCCTGCATCTGAAATTGCTTGTTGTAAAGCGTTAATGATTTCTGAAGTTAATTTAATATGTCCATTTCCTTCAATATTTACCTTTTTAGATGCGTCAAACACGTTATATCCTACGACTTGTCCTTCTTTTGTAATTTCAACGACATCGTTTTGTTTATTGTATTCAAACGCACCGTCTGTAGGTTCAATTTGTAAGAATGCCACATCTCCTACACCTTGTGGGTTGTAAAATAAGTTCATTTATAAAACTCCATTTCTATTATTTATCTTTATCATTGAATTTCTTTCTATTCGCTTCTAATCTCTGAATGACATCAGGATTTCGCTTTTGTTTATTATTTTTCCCTAAAATGAATATCGGTTCTAGGTGCCCTTTATCATAGCCAAAGGACAATGATGTAATAGGTACTAACCCTTTAGTAAAGAATTCCATAGTTAAATGGGCCATGACATCATAACCTGTTTTATTGCGTATATCAGCGATAACAAGAACGTCTTGATGAGGTACAGCTACAAGCATTTCACCTTCGCATTGTTCTTGAATCTGATTTAAGAAAGATGTATTAATTATGCGACTGGCATCATAACCATCATTAGAGTTGATGAAGTAGAAGATATTCCCTTTAACTTCATCTGTAGCGTATTTATTTTCAAGTTTTCTAACATTGAATAATGACATTTCTTTAACTTGTTGTTCTGTCATATTTAATGTTTCTAACATACTTTTGTCTATTAATCGATATGATTTACCTAAATCCAGTGCATAGTAAATATTCGTTTCAGCGGTATGTTCGCTAATGACAAATGATTGACCTTCTTTGGTCTTCTTATCAAAACTTGTTGCTCTTATAACTGGCATGATTTTTATATCATCCAGTTGTTCAATGGCGTTATCCCCCATTTGAGCAATAGCTTCTTCAACGTAATAAACAATTTCATCTATAATTTTATCTTTTTGCTCTTCATATTTAGCGACAATAGCATTGAGTTTAATTGTTACACCTTTATGATTATCTGTTCGATAGATTCGCAATGTTTCTTCTTCTCTATCAAATTTAAAGTCCACATTTAAATGATTTAAACGTGCTTTTAATTTATCTCTCATTTGAAAGACGTTCATTTATAACACTCCTATTTTCGCACCTTATAACAGTTTACAATAAATAACCGTTATATAACAGAAAAAACTAAAATACAGTGTGTATATTTCGTGAGTTTTAAAATTTATACAAATCTAGATGTGTTGTGCTAAAAATTCGTCGATTTGTTCAATTGATTTTCTTTCTTTTCCAATATAGCTACCTAAAAGTTCGCCCTCTTTAAAAACTAAAAAGCTCGGTATTCCTAGAATATCGTTATCTATACATAAATCAATAAATTGATCTCTATCTACAGAGACAAAATCAAATTCTTGATATTTCTCTTCTAACTTGGGTAAATCAGGCTCGATAACTCTACAATCTGGACACCATCCAGCAGTAAATTCAAACACCGTTTTACCTTGTTTTAATTCTTCGAATTGTTTTTCAGATTCAAGTTGTTTCATACTCTATACTCCTTATCCAAATTTTAAAGTTTCAATTTGTTGTTCAGTTAAGTTCATAATACTTTCTTTTAATAATTGTCTTGCAGCATAATAATCTCTTATATCAAATACTGCATCAGTACTGTGGATATATCTCGCACAAACGCCAATGACTGCTGTTGGAATCCCTTCATTAGCTTTATGAATTTCTCCGCCATCTGTACCACCTGGAGAAATGTAATATTGATGTGCAATATCATTAGATTCAGCTAATTGTAACAGATAGTCTCTAAACTGAGGTTTTAATATCATCGTACCATCTTTAATACGTATGAGTGTGCCCTCCCCTAGTGCACCAGAGAGTTGTTGCTTGCCTTTAATATCATTTGCTGGTGAACAATCTACAACGAAGGCAATGTCAGGATTAATTTGTTCTGCTGCCGCTTTCGCACCTCTTAAACCAACTTCCTCTTGCACATTTGCACCTACATATAAATCTACATCTAATTCTGTATCCTTGAGTAATTCTAATATTTCTATCGCAAGCACACAACCGTATCGATTATCCCAGGCTTTCGCACTATAGCGATGCTCAGATAATTGTGTGAAGATTGTATCTGGGACAATGGTGTCGCCAATTTCTATCCCTCTACTTCTTACTTCTTCTTGGGAAGTAGCACCTATATCTAACATCAAATCTTTAATTTCAGGAACAGCTTCGTTTCCTGTTCTAAAATGTTTTGGTATGTTGGCTACTACACCCACGACTTGATCACCATTTCTATTTTTCACTTTAAGTCTCTGACCTTGCCAAATATCATTTGCAACGCCACCTAATTGAGTGAATTGTATCATGCCTTTATCTGTGATATGTGTAATCATAAAGCCAATTTCATCCATATGAGCTGCAATCATTACTTTTGGTGCATTCGCTTTTTTAGATTTTTTAATACCATAAAATCCGCCCATTTTATTTTGAAGAAATTCATCTACGTATGGTGCCATTTCTTTTTTCATATAATCTCTAACCTCATTTTCGAAACCAGGGGCTCCATGAAGTTCTGTTAAATTTTTAATTCGTTCTAAAGTTTTCGTATTTTCAATCGTCATACAAAATCTCACTCCTTGTACTCTATTATATCATCTTCAATATGGTAAACTAATGATAAGAATTTCGTTAAGAGGAGAATATATGATGAAGTTTTTTAATTTAAAAAGTATCGCACTCATGACATTTACAACAACTGTTATAGTTTCTATCTGTGCAATTATTTATTTAGCTAAGCACAAATTTTATAACGCAGAACGATTACTTGAAGAAGTTAAAACATACTTTAGAGAAGTTAAAGGCTCTTATATCGTGCATCAGCCTATCGTTTTAGATAACGTCAATCAGAATCAACCTATCTATCAAGGCGGTATTACAGCATACAAACATGGTGAATTAGTAGAATATGAGTTTTATGCAGATGCACTTTCTGGACAAGTACTTGATATTATAGAGTTATAATATTTTATACGGAATGCAATAAATAAAGGTTATAGTTTGAGATTTAACTAAAATTCCTCAAACTATAACCCTTTTTTTATCTGGAAATGTATGTGTCGATTGTCTTATGGTCATCTTTGTATTTTACTGCAAAATAATTTTCATCATGGTAAAACAAGAACCAATAATTATGATACATAAAATATGGAATCAAACGTTCTTTTTCACGGATAGATTGCATTGGATAATCATCGTATGCCGTTACCCAAAGTGGATTGAGATGAGCAGTCGTTGGGAAAATGTCAGCCATATGAACAGCATGCTCCCCTTCGCTTTCAATTGTAATAATAGAATGACCATAGCTATGGCCACCTGTATGAATCATCTTAATTCCAGGATATGGTTCTATGTCATTTTCAAATAAAATAAGATTTTGCTTATAATCGCCTTGATTTTCTTCCCAATAAGTTGCTTGGCTTCTTATATTAGGTGATAAAAATTCATGCCATTCGTCCTGCTGAATAAAATGTGTCGCATTTTCGAAAATTGCATGTCCATGATTATCAGTTAATCCAGTTGCGTGATCAAAATGAAGATGTGTCATCAATACCATGTCAATGTCAGAGGTAGTTAATCCTAGTTGAGCTAAATCTTCTTGAATGAGACTTTCATAGTCTACACCACTATTGCGTTGCTGTTTTTCAGAAAGTTTACCATTACCTATACCTGTATCTATTAATATGTTCTTATCTTCAGTTTGAATAAATATAGGATGTGTAGGCGTGTGAATTTGATTTTTATCATTGACTTGATATTTTCTCGTCCATAATGGTTTGGGCACGACGCCAAACATAGCTCCTCCATCAATATTTGTGTTCCCACCTCTTAAATAATGTATTGTAAACTTTCCTAATTTCATAAATAACTCCTCCTCTACGTTATTTATATTCTAAATTGATGTAAATTACATCTTTTATTCAAAAGTATTACAAATATTATCTAAGCGCAATTCAAACAAATGATTTTTAACTAATTAGAACGATTTAAAATTAATAAAAAAGGCTGGGACATAATTAATTGTCTCAGCTTTTTTAACATATTGGCAGTAGATGTCTGAATTAAAAGTGCACTTATATCAAGCTTCTTTTAATCCTAGCCATCCTTGTCGGCGGGGCCCCAACACAGAGAATTTCTTTTTAAGAAATTCTACAAACAATGAAAGTTGGGAGAGGGACAACGAAAATAATTTTGCTAAATTATATTTCTGTCCCACTCCCAATACATTTAAAAGTTTTTATGAAATTTTGCTTCCATTCGATAAATTCTTGAACCCTTTTCAGAAAATTTCTTTTCATACTCAGTAAGAATGTTATCTTCGTCATCTTCATCGTGCAGATTTAAATTCATTTTAGTAAAATACATACCAAATTGAGACATACTTTCTAAACTAAACGCAAAAAGTCCTCGATTATCAGTCTTAAAGTGTATTTCACCATCTTCTTTAAGAATCTGCTTATATAAAGCAAGATATGTATGATATGTCAGACGTCTTTTAGCATGACGTTTTTTAGGCCACGGATCAGAAAAGTTAAGATAAATTCTAGAAACCTCTTCATCTTTAAAGTATTCATTTAACTCTATTGCATCGTTGCAAATCATTTTCAAATTAGTTAACTGAAGTTCTTTAGCTTTATCAAGAACTTTATACATCACACTTTTCTCTCGTTCCATTGACACAAAGTTAATTTCTGGATGTTGGGAAGCTAAAGTAGTTATAAATTGTCCCATGCCAGAACCAATTTCTATATAAATAGGTTGTTCTTTGTCAAACCACTCAGACATGTGACCAGCATGTGTGCCATCCATATCAACGAGATCAGGATGTTCTTTTAAGTAGTCTTCTGCCCAAGGTTTGTATCGAACTCTCATCTTAATTTCTCCTTATATAAATAAGTTGCTATTCATCACTTCATTTAAGAATTTTAGCCACAAGTTCATATCCTTATAGCGCTTTTGTTCTTCATACCATTGAACCATACCAATGGATTGAATCACTGTATACCATTTCATACGTTTGTTTAAATTCATACTCTCTTCTACGCCATAGGTTTTGAACCATTTTGACCATTTAGATTGAGGAACGTAGTTATAAAGCAGCATGCCAATATCTATAGCTGGGTCTGCAATCATAGCGCCTTCCCAATCTACTAGATATAACTCATCTCTATCAGATAATAACCAGTTATTGTGGTTGACGTCACCATGTACGACAGTAAAAAAGCGTGAATCTAAATTAGGTATATGGTCCTCTAAATAAGTTAAAGCTTTTCTCACAACATGGTGGGTTAAAACTTCTCTAGAAAGAGAAGCATTTATTTTATTTAACATGATTTCAGGAGTAATGGGTTCCATTTCCATGCGTTTAAGCATAGTAAGTAGTGGTTTAGAACTGTGGATTTTATTAAGTAGTTGTGCTACTCTCGTTTGATCCATTTCATCGGATTTAAGCTCACGACCATTTTTCCAATGTTGCGCAGTGACTACCTCTCCTGTTTCAATACGTTTCGTCCATACAAGTTTTGGTACAATTCCTTCTGCAGATAATGCTGCAATAAAAGGATTAGAATTACGTTTTAAAAATAATTTCTGTCCATCTTGCTCAGCCATATAAGCTTCACCAGAAGCTCCTCCAGCAGAGTCAAGTGTCCACCCTAACTGATAAAACTGCTCCAACACGTTCACCTCACTTTCAATTAGAAAATGGCTCTAGAAATATATTTTTCAAGAGCCATATATTCTAATTTATAGAAAAGCGCATATTCTTTTTGTCTCTTACGCTCAATTGATATTTAGATAACAGTTTTTTTAGTTGGCTTGATAATATAAAATTCCCTAAATATTTTAATCAATCAGCCCGTTCTTTATTTATCACTCATAAAAGATTTTATAATTTTTAAGGGTACATTTCAACTAAAAATGAGAAACAAAATGACACATTTTACTAGTTCGTCATCCTTAAAATCATTAAATCGCTTTGCTTTAAATTATAACACATTCTTCTTCCTAAATACTGGAAAAATAAGACAATTATATTAAGATTTTTAAGTTTTTAAAATTTCTAATATTCTTAACTTTAAATACTATGAGATTTGATATATTTGTTAAATCCTTCTTGTAATTGACGTGTTACGTCGCCAACCTTTCCATCACCAATATTTTCACCGTCAACTTTGATGACAGGCATAACTTCAGCAGAAGTACTAGAAACGATGACTTCGTCAGCATTTTTCAAGAAATCAACAGTAAATGTTTCTTCTTTAAACGGAATATTATAATCTTCAGCAATCCATTTAATTACACGACGCGTAATACCATTTAAAATAAAATTATTGATAGGATGTGTATATATCGCACCGTCTTTAATAGCATATACGTTACTTGAAGCACCTTCTGTAACTGTTTCTCCTCGATGTTGAATCGCTTCTGTCGCATTATATTTAACAGCAAATTCTTTTGCTAAAACATTTCCTAGAAGATTCAAACTTTTGATGTCACAACGAAGCCAACGAATGTCTTCTGTTGTAACAGTATATATACCATTTTCTAATTGTTCATATGGTCTGTCGTAGCTTTTAGTAAATGCCATAACTACTGGTTTAACAGGAGGTGTGGGGAATGAATGCTCACGTGGGGCTACGCCTCTTGTAGCTTGAATATATATCCCACCATTTTTAACATTGTTTTCATGTAATAATTGGCGTACTAATTCTATTAACTCATCAACTGAGTATTCCAAATCTAATCCAATTTCATTCGCACTTCTCAAAAATCTTTCAAAGTGTTCCTTTACTGTAAATAATTTGCCTTCATAAGCACGAATGTACTCATAAATCCCATCTCCAAAAACATAGCCCCTATCTTCGTATGATACTTTAGCGTCCTTTTCCTCTACAAATTCACCATTAATAAAAACTTTTGTCATCGATTATTCCTCCACACATAAAGAATAGATTGCTTCTAAATAAATACTTGTTGCGTCAATCAATTGTTGTTTAGTCATGTACTCATTTTTTTGATGCATTAAATCTTCTGTATCTTCAAACATTGCACCGAATGCGACTCCTTTGTCGAGATTTCTAGCATATGTACCGCCACCAATAGTATATGGTTCAGTCATATCGCCTGTTTGATTTCTGTATGCTTTAACGAGCTTTTCTACAAATGGATCGTTCTTATCAACGTAATGAGGTTTCTGAACTTTGCCTAATTCAACACTAAAGCCAAGTTCTTTAATTTCATTAGTAAATCTTTCTATAGCTTCTTCGAATTCGAACCCTTCTGGATATCTTAAGTTAATGCCATATCTACCAGCTTGTTCGTTGTCATATTTTATAACCCCAATATTTGTAGTTACATCGCCCATGATATCTGTATGGAATTTCATGCCCATTTTTTCACCAAAATGAGAATTAAACAGATAGCGATTGTTAAATTCCACAAAATCTTTAGCACTTTTATCTAGGTTGAGTGATGATAAAAATTTAAGGAGATATGAACCGGCATTGACACCTAGAGAAGGATCCATACCGTGAACAGCTTTACCTTCAACAGTTAAGATTAATATGCCACTATCAACTGTACTTTCACCTTGAAGTTGATGTTGTTCTATAAAGTATTCAAAGTTTTGAATGACATCTGTCATATTCTCTTTAACTAGAACGCGTGCTTCTGCGTGGTCTGGAACCATATTATATCTTTGACCAGATTCAAAACTAATGAGTTCGTAATCAGGCTCATCAGCATCTTCTGCCATTTTATTTTGAACTAAATCAAAAGTAGTAATACCCTTTTCACCGTGAATCGCTGGGAATTCAGCATCAGGTGCAAAACCTAAAGTAGGCATTTCTTCAGTTTGGAAATATCTATCTGTACATTTCCAGTCAGACTCTTCATCTGTCCCAATAATCATATGAATACGTTTCTTCCAATCTACATTCATCTCATTCAGAATCTTAACAGCATAATACGCAGCTATTGTTGGTCCTTTATCATCTAATGCACCTCTAGCAATAATGGCATTATCTGTAACTACTGGATCAAACGGATCTGAATCCCATCCATCTCCAGCTGGCACAACATCGACATGGCATAAAATACCTAAAACATCGTCGCCTTTACCTGCTTCAATTCGTCCGGCAATGTGATCCACATCATGTGTTGAGAAACCATCTCTCTCAGCAATTTGATACATGTAGTCTAGAGCTTTTCTTGGTCCCGGTCCAACTGGTGCTTCATTTGAGGCTTGAGAATCATCTCTAACACTTTCAATAGATAATAAGCCTTTCAGATCATCAATCATTTGATTTTCATATTCTAGAACCTTTTCTTTCCACATTTGAGATCGACTTCCTTTTTTTATATAAGTTAATATCCATTTTACATTATGTTACTGAGAAACTACAGTAAGATGTCAGAAAAATTACTTAATTTTTTTCTTTTGATTGAATCTTTTTTACAAAATGAGTGTTCATTTTGGATTTGAATTTAAATTTGAAAGTACAGGTGAGAAATTATTTTATAATCTTTTATGTGGGAAAAATTGCATAAAAAAATGCCACCAGAATTTAATCTGATGACACATGTTGTATAAAACTGCCTTATTTTTTATCTTCTAAAGCATTTTTATTATTTTTTAAATCTTCTTCAGAGACTACTCTAAGATTATTAGAAGTTGTTGCGCCACCTTCGTCGTCAAACTTACCTTCTTCTAAGTCGTCTGCTTTTTTATCATCTAAATCAGTGAATTTAGATTTTTCTTCTTCAAAGAATGCTTTAGGATCGTTTTTAATACGATCTACATAATCTTTTGGATTATTTCTTACTTCTTGAATCGTTTCATTCGCTTTGCTACCGATTTGGTTAGCTAAATCTTTAGCATTCGCTTTGTATGATTCAGGATTTTCTTTATATTTGTTATATTCATTTTTTAGTTTATCGCGGCTGTCTTTACGAGTTAAAGCAACTGCTGCAACAGCACCACCGATACCTAATGCAATTCTAAATAAGTTTGTACATTTACCCATAATAAAACACCTTCTCCTTTATTAGTTTTTAAGATTGTTAAAATCTTGTTCATTTAGAAAACGAAATTCACCATCATTTAGAGATTGATCTAATTCTAAATTGGCGATTTTAATACGTTTCAATTCTAATACCTCATTTTCTATACTATGAAACATTCTTTTAACTTGATGATATTTGCCTTCGTAAATCGTAACATATGAAAGATGGTCATTTCCTTTAATAAGCTTTGCGGGTTTAACTTTTCCGTCTGAAAGTTCAACACCTGATTCAAACGCTTCAATATCTGCTTGTTTAATTGGATATTTAGAAACGACTTCATATGTTTTTGAAACATGTTTGTTCGGATTCATTAATTCGTGATTAAATTGACCATCATTTGTTAATAATAATAGACCTTCTGTATCCTTATCTAATCTTCCTACAGGAAATATCCCCAAATGTGAATATTCAGGGATTAAATCTATGACAGTTTTATGCGAGTCATCTTCTGTGGCTGAAATCACGCCTTTAGGTTTATTTAGCATGATATAGACATTCTCAATGTAAGAAATGGTTGAGCCATTCACTGTAACATGGTCTTCATTAGGATTGATATGCGTTTTAGGTGTTTTAATTTTCTTATCGTTTACTTCGACTGCACCTTTTTTAAGTAATTGTTTAACTTCATTACGCGTACCTACACCCATGTTTGCTAAAAATTTATCTATTCTCATTGTAAAAACGTCACTTTACGTCTAATTTTTCCAGGAATATCTCCTAAAAACTCATCAGCTAATCTATTCTTAATTGTAATACCACCGTAAATGAGTGCGCCCACAACAACACTCACTGCTATGATAATAAGGTAACCAAATCGTGTTGGTTCTAAGAAAAGTTTAAGTATAAAGAATACGATTTCTACGCCAATCATCATGATGAAAGAATATAAGAATATTTTTCCAAAATGAATCCAACTATAGCTGAATTTAAACTTAGCGTATTTTTTAAGAATGTAGAAGTTACATGCATTAGCGAATAATAATGCGATTGCCGTACTTAAAACAGCACCAGGCGTGTGTAACATCATAATTAATGGATAGTTTAATGCTAGTTTTATTAAAACTGAACCTAAAATAACATAAACTGTTAATTTTTGTTTATCAATACCTTGAAGCATTGAAGCAGTCACACTAAGTAGTGAAATAAGTATCGCAACTGGCGAATAGTAGAATAATAAACGACTTCCGTCAAAGTTAGGATCATGTCCGTGAACAATTGGATCGTAACCATAGAAAACTGTAAATAAAGGTTGAGCTAAAGCCATGATACCAATGCTTGCAGGAACTGTAATAAACATTAGAACCCCAATAGATGTTCTAATTTGTCTATGCATTTCATCAAGACGTCCTTCTTCGTAAGTCTTAGTAATGTATGGAATTAAGCTCACCGCAAATCCTGCACTTAATGACGTTGGAATCATAACAATTTTATTTGTAGACATATTTAACATATTAAAGAAAGTATCTTGTAATACTGGATTTACGCCTACTAAACTTAATGCACCGTTATGTGTAAATTGATCTACTAAATTGAATAATGGGAAATTCAAACTGACAATGACGAACGGAATACTATAAGCAATAATTTCTTTATACATAGCGCCATATGATACATCTAAATTAGCAGTATCAGATTCAACCATCTGTTTAATATTTCTTCTACGTTTAATCCAGTAGTACCATAATGTGATGATACCTGCGATAGCACCAATTGCCGCTGCAAATGTAGCGATACCATTTGCTTGTAAAATCGTTCCGTTGAATACATTTAAAGCTAAGTAACTTCCAACTAAAATGAAAATAATACGAGCAATTTGTTCCGTAACTTCAGAAACTGCTGTTGGTCCCATAGACTTGTAACCTTGGAAGATACCTCTCCAAGTTGCTAGTACTGGTATAAATATAACTACCATACTGATAATTCTTATAATCCAAGTGATATCTGCAACAGACCAACCATTTTTCTCATGAGAATTACGTGATAAAGTTAATTCTGCTATGTATGGAGCTAAGAAGTATAAAATAAGAAAGCCTATGATACCTGTAATACTCATTACAATAAAACTAGACTTATAAAACTTTTGGCTCACCTTATAAGCACCTATTGCGTTGTATTTAGCTACATATTTCGAAGCAGCTAAAGGTACGCCGGCTGTTGCTACAGCAATTGCTATATTATAAGGAGCGTAAGCATAAGTAAAAGGAGCCATATTCTCTTGTCCACCTATTAAAGAAGTGAATGGAATAATGAATAAGACACCTAATACTTTAGTAATTAAAATACTCAATGTAATTAAGAAGGTTCCTCGAACCATTTCTTTACTTTCACTCATTACCTATCTTCCAATCTTAAAAATTTATTAAAGTTTATTTGTTTCATGTTGTTTTAAACTGACTTATTATCTTGCATTACTTAAAAATATATCACAAAATAATAGATGTTTGTCTTTTAATTCCTACTTTTTAGACTTTAAAGTCAATAAGTTTTTAAAAAGCTTGTTAATTGTAGAAAAACGTTGCTATTTTCCTTCTTAATATATAGAAGGTTCCAAGTTTTATATTATAATTACATTTTTACACTTTGTCATCTCATACCTTAATTTTATTAGAATATACTGATTCAGTCTTATACAATAGTACTAAGAAGATATGGAGGTAACTCAATGTATCAAACTATAATTATTGGCGGTGGCCCTAGTGGATCAATGGCTGCAGTAGCCGCAAGTGAAGTTAGTGACAATGTGTTGTTAATTGAAAAGAAAAAAGGTTTAGGTCGAAAATTAAAAATTTCAGGTGGCGGTCGTTGTAATGTGACAAATCGCCTCCCCTATGCGGAAATTATTAAAAATATTCCAGGTAATGGTAAATTTCTATACAGCCCTTTTTCTGTCTTTGACAATGAATCAATCATCGACTTTTTTGAAAGTCGTGGTGTTAAGTTAAAAGAAGAAGATCACGGACGCATGTTTCCAGTATCAAATAAAGCTCAAGATGTGGTGGATACGTTAGTCCAACAAATCAAAAATAATCAAGTTAAACTGATGGAAGAGACTCCAGTAACTAACGTTTCTTATGAGAACGATATTTTCAATGTCAAAACACAAAATGGTGAATTTCAAAGTCATTCATTAATTATTGCTACTGGCGGTACTTCAGTACCTCAAACTGGATCAACAGGTGACGGCTATAAGTTTGCCGAATCGTTGGGTCATTCAATCACAGAGCTTTTCCCCACTGAGGTTCCTATTACATCGAACGAACCTTTTATTAAATCAAAGCAACTCAAAGGTTTGAGCTTAAAAGATGTCGAATTATCAGTATTAAAGAAAAATGGTAAAAAAAGAATTAGTCATCAAATGGATATGATTTTCACACATTTTGGAGTTAGCGGTCCAGCTGCTTTAAGATGTAGCCAATTCGTATATAAAGAACAAAAAAATCAGAAGAAGCAAGATATTAAAATGCAATTAGATGTTTTTCCTGATTTAAATAATGACCAACTCACTCAGAAAGTAAAATCTTTATTAGATGCAGAACCAGATAAATACTTGAAAAATAGCTTACGTGGTCTTATAGAAGAACGATATTTACTATTTATGTTAGAACAATCTCAAATAGATGATGAAACAACTTCGCACCATTTATCTAATCAACAGTTCAACGATTTTATCTCTAATTTAAAAGGATTTACGTTTACTGTTAATGGTACCCAACCTTTAGATAAAGCCTTTGTCACAGGCGGTGGTGTATCATTAAAAGAAATTCAACCTAAAACGATGATGTCTAAGATTGTACCGGGATTATTTTTATGTGGTGAAGTATTAGATATACATGGTTATACTGGTGGCTACAATATTACGAGTGCTTTAGTAACTGGTCATGTAGCTGGTACGTACGCCGGCTCTTTCACTACAGAATCGAATAACTAATTGAAAAAGAACCTTCTAAGTAACAAGTTTTGTTACCTAGAAGGTTTAATTTTTATTATTGATATGAGTCTATTTTTTATGCATTTTTATCTTTTTTAGACTTACGTGCTGCTAATAAAGCTAATCCTGAGATAAGCGCTGCTCCTGCTAATGGTGCAGAATCATTTGAATCTCCTGTATCTGGTAATTGATCAACAGTTTCTTGAGTTGTGTTAGTTTCACTATCGCAATTAGAAGTGTCTTTAGAAGGCTCATTTGAAACGTTGAGATCTTCTTTAACTTTGACAGCATTCAGTTTTTCAATCGCTTTTTTAACTATTTCGTCAACTGTTGCATCATGGTTTGCTTCATTGATTTCTTCGTAAGCGTCATCTAATATCTTAGAAACTAAAGCTTTTGCAGCTAATTTAGCTTGTGCACTCGCATTATTATTAGCTTCAATGATTTGGATGATTTCATTCGCTTTTTGTTGAATTCTTTGTTTAGCGGCTAGTTTTTTATGTGCTTTTAAGTCTAATTTGTTTAATTCAATTTTGAAGTTTTTAACGCTATTATCTACATCTTCATTAGTTTCTGCTTCAGCAATTTGTAATTGAATTCGATTTAATAACGCTTTAACTTTACTAGTAAATACTTGTTTTTCTTCTATTGTAGCGTCATTATCTGATTCGATTTCATGAATTTTTTCATCACTAAGTCCTTGTAAATAAGTATTTGCTAATGCTTTTTTACGTGCTGTGATTTCTATCGCATCTAATTTAGCAATACCATCGTTAAGGGATTCGGTAACTTCTGCATTTGTATGAGCATTTTGAATTGAATTATTGATTGATTTAATAGCACTCAAAAGTTCATCTAAAGCTTTTTGTTTTTCTTCTTTAGTTGCTTCTTTATTTGTTTCAAACTTACTTTGTTTTCTATCAAAAATAGCTTGAATTTGATTTTTAGCCTGCGGTTTAACAACTGCTAATACTTTAACGGCTTGAATATCTGGTAATGCAAGTTCTTTAGCTTTATCTACTTCTGCATTTGTTTGAGCATTTTGAATTGCTTCATTCGCTTTTGCTAATAATTCATCTAGAGTATTGATAGCTGCGTTCTTTTCTTCTGTAGTTGCATCGTTATTTGAATTAATCGTAGCACGAATTTCATCTGCTTTTTGTTTCAATTCTAACTTAGCTTGAGGTTTTTTACTCACTTCCGGTAAAATCATCGCTATTTCTTCAATACTTTGATTTTTAGCATTTTCTACGGATTCATTTGTAGTTGCATTATCAATTGTTGTAGCAAACTTAGTTGAAGCTTCAACTATTTTATCGATTGCGGCAGCTTTTTCTTCATCCGTTGCTTCAGCGTTATTGTTGATTAAATCTCTTTGGTTATCTAACTTAGCTAAAATTTGTTTTAATGCTTCAGGTTTTACTTTAACTAACGGTGTAACATTTGAAATCTTTTCTTTGATATCATCTTTGATTTCTTGTACTTGTTGATTTTTAGTTGCTACATCGAGTCTATCTTCACCCTGTTTAACATATTGATCTACTAATTGAATAGCCGCTTCTTTTTCTTCTTTAGTCGCTTCGCTATTTTGATTTATTTGAGCCTTTTGGTTCGTAGCTTGTTGTTGGATTTCAGATAAAGCTGAAGGCTTAGCTTCCACCACTGGACTCACTGCTGAAAGTAAAGTAATAGCTTCAGTTTTTGCAGTTAGAACTTCACTATCCGCTTTGGCATTACGAATTCTATCATTAGCGTCATTAACAATGGATGTCACTTTATCCAATGCGACTTGTTTTTCTTCATCTGTTGCATTCGGCGTATTGTTAATTGAAGCGTTAATCTCTTCGGCTTTTTTATTTACAGCTTTTCTAGCAGTCGGTTTTTGGATAACGTTGATAACAATACTATTTAGATCATTTAATCCAAATATTTTTTCTTGGGCAACTTGAACATCTCGCGTATCTTTGTCAATTGCACCTAATACGGCATTTAATTGCTCTTTAACATGACTAATAGCATCATTACGCTCTTCATCAGTAACATCTGGTGTATGTTCAAATGTACGAATAAGTTGATTTGCTAAAGATTTAAGCACATCTCTGGCGTTTGATTTAGTAATTACATCAGGTAAAATCGCTTTGATTTGATTTGAAGCTTCATTATAAATGTCATCAACTTGTTTATTGTTCTCAGCATGTGCAATTTGCTTTTTAGCATCTAATAAAAGTGCTTCTACTTTATTAATTGCATCTTGCTTTTCATCTTCAGTAGCATCAGGGAAAGCATTTATAATGGCCTCTTGCGCATCAACCACATCATATAATTTTAAAGTAGCATTTTTCTTCTTACTAAAATCAGGAGTGTATTGATTAATAGTGTTCAATCCAGAATTTTTAGCTGTATCGACATCAGCATTAGTATTAGCACTATTAATTTGACTGAGTGCTTTTTGTGCTTCATCATTTATAAATTGTTTAGCAGTTTCTTTTTCTTCATCTGTAGCACTAAATGCTTGATTAATTTCATCAATTCTATTTTGTTTTGCTTGGTTTATTTCATCAATTGCTGATTGTTTTTTAGCAACAACTGGTCTTAAATTAGTGATTTTATTTACACCATCTTGTTGAGCTTGATCTACCTGTGCATTTGTTTGAGCTTGGTCAACTTGATTTTTAGCTTCTTGTACAACTTGATTTAATTGATTTAAAGATTGATGTGTTTCATCTGTTGTTGCGTTTGGTATTTGATTGATTTCTTCTTTCTTAGTTTTAGCTACTTTATCAAATTCTGCTTTAGCAGTTGGCTTTTTGACTATTTGAGGATTGATATCTCTAATAGAATTTACGCCTTTATTTTTTTCTACATTAACTTGATTTGTATCTGGCGCATCTAAAATAGCTTGATTAGCGTTATTTGTAACTTGATTTAATTGCTGTTGAGCTACATCTTTTTCTTCAGTAGTAGCTTCATTATTATTAGCAATTTCTTGTTGCTTTTTAGCATTTTCTGCATTCACATCAGCTTTAGCATCATCTTTAATCTTAGTAGCAGGCTGGATTTGAGCGATTGTATTAGAATCAGAAGTTACCACGTCTTGAACATCTTGATTTGTATTTGCATGATTCACTCTATATTTAGCAGTTTCAAGTTCTTGTTTTACTAATTCTTTCGCTGCAATTTTTTCTTCAATAGTTGCATTTGGATTATTATCTATTGCGACATTTTGTTCTTGAGCTTTTTCATTTAATGCTTTTCTAGCATTTGCTCTCACTTCAGTCACTGGTTGAATTTGTTCAATCTTTTGAGTATTAGTAGCTTTAAGATTATCTACTTCATCATTAGTTTGAGCATTATTAATGTTGGCTTTAGCTTCTTCAAGCGCTGTATTCACTTTAGCTAATGCTTCATTTCTTTCTTCAACTGTAGCTTCAGTGTTTTGATTGATATTCTGGATTTGGTTATCTGCAGAAGCCTGTAATTCATCTAAAGCTGAACGTTTCTTTCTAACTTTAGGTACAATGGCTTCTATTTTTGGTTTCGCATCATTGAGCGCTGTTTCTACCTCACTATTATGATATGCGTTATTAATTGCTCCGGTTGCTGAAGCTGATTCATTATTAAGTAATTTTTTAGCTTCATCTTTTTCTTCTTTAGTAGCTTCTGGAGTACTTTCAATGACTTGTTTTTGTTTTTCAACGTATTGATTTAACTCATTTTTAGCATTCTGCTTTTTAACCACTTCTGGTTGGACAGCATTAATATTTTGAAGTGCTTGAGCTTTAATATTATTGACTTCATCCGTTGTATTAGCTTTAGTTACATTTGCATCTGCTTCTTCTTGAAGACGATCTACTTTATTGTTTGCTTCTTCCATTTCTTCTGCAGTCGCATTTGCAGTTTGATCGATAAGATTATTTTTATCTTTAGCTGCAGTAGCAATTGCTTGAATTGCATTTGTTTTAACAGCTGTTTCTGGTTCGATTTGTGTAATAGTGTTATTTCCATTATCTCTGGCATCTTGAACCAGTTGAGTTGTTGTAGCATTTGTTATATTTTTTATTGCTTCTGCTTTCGCTGTATTTACTTTATTTATAGCTTCTGTTTTTTCTTCAATTGTTGCATTAGGATTGCCATTAATTATATCAACTTGATTTTGAGCACTTTGCTCTATTTCTTGTTTAGCATTTTGTTTAACAGTTGTTTCTGGAACAATTTTAGATATTTCTGCTACTCCTGCATTTTCTGCATTTTGAACATCTTCATTCGAATGTGCTTGATTTATATTTTCTAAAGCTGTGTTTTTAACTGTATCTAGTTTAGTTAATGCTGCTTGTTTTTCTTCTGTTGTAGCGTCTTGATTATTATTAATTAATTCTGTTTGTTCAGATACTTTCTTATTAATTACATCGTTAGCTGCAGGTTTTTTAACTAATATAGGTTGAACATTTGCAATGGCAGTTAACGAGTTGTTTTTAGCGTCAGCAACATTTTGATCTGCTAATGCTTCTTGAATATTATTGTTTGCTATAGATGCTTCTTGATTTAGTTGATGAAGTGCAGCCTCTTTTTCTTCAGTTGTTGCATTTTGATTGCTATTAATTGCTTCTCTTTGTTTATTAACTGCATTTGTAATCTCTGCTTTGGCATTAGGTTTCGTTTGAGGGGTAACTTCAATTTGCTGTAATGATTGTTTAGCTTCTTCTAATTTCTCATCAACTGTTGCATTTGTTTGAGCTCCATTAATATTATTTCTAGCTTGAGTAAGAGCAGCGTCAATAGATTGAATCGCAGTGTTTTTCTCTTCAGTTGTAGCATCCTTATTATTTCTAATATCAGCTTTTTTACTTTCAGCTTGTGCAGTTAGTGCATTGATTGCATCTTGTCTTTTATGAGCTTGAGCATTAATAGCATTAATTTCATTTATAGCTCGATCTTTAACAGCATCTACTTGCGCATCTCTTGTACTATTATTAATGTTCTGAATTTCTTCGGCTAGTTTAGCATCCACTAATTGTTTAGCGTCATTTTTTTCATCATCTGTTGAGTCGTTATTATGTGAAATTAATGTCTTTTGTTCACTTGCTTTTTGAGTAAGTTCATTAATTGCGTTTTGTTTCTTAGCAACTGTTGGATGGATACCATTAATAGTATTTATACCCTCATCTTTAGCTAAATTTACATCGTTTGTAGAATGCGCTTGGTTAATCTTTTGAGTAGCTTCAGCTAATGCTGTGTTAACTCTAGAAATTGCTTCTTGTTTTTCTTCTTCTGTGGCATCTGGAGTTTGATTAATTTGTTCTTTTTGTTCATTTGCTTTACGTTGTAAATCTTGTTTAGCATTTGTTTTCACGGTTGTTGCTGGTTGAATAGTATTAATTTTCTCCATACCAGCTACTTTTGCATCGTTGACTTCACTAGTTGTATGTTGAGAAGTTATGTTTCCTTTTGCTTCTGTTTTAGCTGCTTCAACTAAATTTTTAGCTTCAGTTTTCTCTTCATCGGTTGCATCATTATTTCCATCAATAATCGTTGATTGTTGTTGTGCTTTTTGGTCTATAGCAGTTTTTGCATCAGATTTAATTGTTGTAGCTGGTTGTATTGCACTAATCTCGTTCATTCCTGAATCTTTAGCATTATCTACTTGGGCATTTGTTTGTGATTCATTAATATTAGTAACGGCTTTATTTTTAGCTGCTTCTACAAGTTGTTTAGCACTTGCTTTTTCCTCATCTGTAGCGTCATTATTATTAGTTATTAAACCATTTTGAGAATTAACTTTTTCTTCAACAGCTTGAATAGCTTCGGATTTTTTAACTGGATTTACGTGAATGTTTCCTAATTCTTGTAAACCATTTACTTTGTGTTGTTCTACTTGATTATTTTTAGTATCTTGGCTTATTTGATTTTTGATTTCTTCTTTTTTAGCAGTTAATCGTTGTATTGCTTCATTCTTTTCATCAGTAGTTGCGTTAGGTGTAGCATTAATTGCTTGTTTCACTTCTTCAAACTTAGCATCAATTTCATTATTAGCTGTTGGTTTTTTAACAACGATTGGACGAATATTATTTATATTGTCGACCGTTTCAGTTTTAGCATTAGTAACTTGTTGATTAGTCTGAGCTTGATCTACTTTACTGTCACCTAATTGTCCAGCTTCAGTAACCTTCACTTTAGCTGCTTCTTTTTCTTCATCCGTTGCGTTAGTTGTGGCGTCAATTATATTATTTTGAGCATTTTTCTTATCTTGGATTGCTTGTTTAGCTTCATCTTTTTGTATTGCATTAGGCTCCACATTATTTAATTGGTCAATACCATTAGTTTTAGCTTGATTTACACCTTCATTATTATGCGCATTTTGAATATTCGTTTTAGCTTCAGTTGCTTTTTGGTTAGCTATTTGAACAGCTGCTTCTTTTTCTTCTGTTGTAGCCGTATTATGAGCATTAATTGTTTCAATTTGTTTATTTAAAGCAGTGTCGATGTCATTTTTGGCATTAGTTTTAGTGTTAGTTGAAGGAACTACATTTCCAATACTAGTTGTTCCATTAGACTTAGCAGTACTTACATCATGACTTGTAGTTGCATTGTCGATAGCATTTAAAGCAGTTTGTTTAGCATCATTCACTCTAGTATTAGCTTCTGCTTTTTCTTCATCTGTAGCGTTATTATTAGCATTGATGGATGTAGTTTGTTCATTTGCTTTTTGATTAATGGCATCTCTGGCTGCTTGTTTTTCAATAGGTTGAGCAGTAATTTGTCCAATTGTTGATACTGCATTAGTCTTAGCGTCATTCACTCTTTGAGTAGTATGTTCTGAATTGATTTGTTCTTGCGCTTTTGCTAATTCACTATTCACTTTTGCAATTGCTGCTTGTTTCTCTTCATTTGTGGCATCAGGAGTTGCTTTAATTAATTCTATTTGTTCAAATGCTTTGTCTTGAATTGCTTTTCTAGCATCTGTTTTAACTGTAGTTGCAGGTGTTATAGCGTTGATTTTATTAATGCCATTTGATTTTGCCTCATTAACTAAATCATTAGCACTAGCAATTTGTATATTAGTTTTCGCTTCAGCTTGGGCTTCATCTACTTTACGATTTGCCTCTTGGATTTCTTCATCTGTAGCATCAGTTGCTTTTTCATTTTTAACTTTTTTATTATCGCTTTGGCTATCTATTTCATTTTTAGCATTTGTTTTAACTGTAGTAGCAGGCGTAATTGCATTGATATTTTGTGTGCCCACATTAACGGCATTGTCTACTTGGTCATTAGTATTCGCATTATCGATATTAGTGTTAACTTTATTAATCGCTGCGTCTACAAGTTGATTTGCTACTTCTTTTTCTTCATTTGTTGCATCATCATTATTCTGAATCGCTTGCTTACGTTGTTCAGCGGTGTTTCTAATTGACTCTTTAGCTTGCTGCTTCTTAACAACATTTGCATTTACATTATCAAGAGCTTGAATACCGCCAGTTTGAGCCGCATCCACATTATCATTCGATTGTGCTTGGTTGATTTGTTGTAAAGCATTATCTTTAGATTGAGTTAATCTAGTGATGGCTTCGTTTTTCTCTTCTTGTGTTGCATTAGGTGTGTTATTGATTTCGGCTTCTTTTGCGTTAAATTTATCATTAATTTGAGCACGTGCTTGTTGCTTTTTAGTGTATACGGGGCGAATGCTACTAATATTAGTGATTCCACCGTTCTTTGCAACGTCTACATCATGATTAGATGTGGCTTGTGAAATTTGATTATCAGCATTATTTTTTGCATCAGTGACATTTTGTATAGCAGTAGCTTTTTCTTCATTTGTACCTTCATTATCAGCATTAATCGCATTAAGTTTTTCAGTAGCTTTTGCTGAAAGTGCTTGCTTAGCTTGAGGTTTCTTTTGGACATCTACAGTAACGTTATTAATTACTTGTGTCGCATTATTTTTAGCGTTATCAACATCGTTGTTTCCATTGGCATTATTTATTTGTTGAATGCCGTCAGTTAAAGCTTGGTCCACTTGATTATTAGCTGCTAATTTTTCTTCATCAGTAGCATCAGGTGTTTGGTTAATATCTTGTTTTTTTGTTTGAGCATTTTGATTCAATTCTGAAGTTGCTTGTGGCTTTTTCAAAGCTTCAGGTTGATCTTGGTTAATCGCGTTCACACCATTTTGTTGAGCAGTCTGAACTTCTTGGTTTGAATGTGCATTGTTAATATTACTTAATGCATTTTGCTTATGCGTATTAACTTTATTGAGTGCTTCTTCTTTTTCTTCTGTCGTCGCTTTATTGTTTGAATTAATTTGTTCTTGTTGAGCTTGAGCTTTTGCTTCAATCGTTTGACGCGCATCTTGTTTGACTTTCGTAGCTGGATTTATTGCAACAATTGCATTATCGCCATTACTTTGAGCTTGGTCTACTTCAGCATTCGTATTTGCTCTATTAATATTTGCTGTTGCAGTCGTCACAGCTTGATCTACTGAATTTTCTGCTGTTGCTTTCTCTTCATTCGTTGCTTCATTATTTTGTTGAATGGCTTGCTTTTGTTGTTGAGCTTTAGCTTTTATTTCATCAATGGCGCTTTGTTTTTTAACAGGTGTTACTGTTAACTGCTCTATTGCATTTACACCAGTGTTTTTAGCGGAAGTAACATTACCATTTGTGTCTGCGTTATTAATATTTTGAAGTGCTTGATCTTTTGCTTGATTTACATTACCAATAGCAGCATCTTTCTCATCTCGAGTGGCTTGTGCATTTCCATTAATTTCATTTATTTTTTCTTGTACTTTTTGATTAATAACCGCTCGAGCTTGAGCTTTTTGTTGAGGCTGCGGTACATCAGAATTTATTAATCTAAGCCCCTCATCTTTTGCATTATTTACTTGATCATTTGAATCCGCTTCTGATATTTTTCTAAGTGCATCAGCAGAATGAGTATCTACTTGTGTAACAGCTTCATTTTTTTCTTCTTGAGTAGCTTCATTGTTTTGATTAATCAAATTTTTCTGTTCAGTTACTTTATTATTTATTTCATTACGAGCGTTAGGTTTTACAACTGGTTGACCAACGTCACCTTCTAATGTTGTTAATCCTTCATTTTTAACCTGTTCTACACCTTGGTCAGTTGTTTGATCATCGATATCATTAGAAATTTCGCTTTTATGATTATCTATTTGTTCTAATAATGCTTCTCTTTCTTCAGAAGTGAGTTCGGTATTATTTTCTGCGCTATCGCTCATTTCTTGAGCTTTATGATTTATTTCATGCGTTGCATTCACACGATTTATTAATGTAGTTTGTAATTCATGTAAAAGATTGTCAATTCGACTTTGAGAATATCTTTGATCAAATGGAACATTTTGATTTTCTTCATCAAGGACAGTTTGAGCAGTTTCCTTCAATTTATTATATTTAGTGTATGAAGCCCAAGTATAGTTTGAAGGAATAATTTCTTTATTTACTTGTTCTTCTAAATTGTCCTTATTCATTATTACATTTAAGCTAAATGGTGATTGTTGCGCAATAACAGTATTATCATTTGTATTAACGTATATTTCTGCATAAGTTTTATATTTTAGAGACTCATTAAAAGTTACTTCACGTGGAGTCTCTATATTTACTGGTCTTAGTTTATATCTGATATTTAATATTTTATTAGGTAAAAATCTAGCCTCTCTAGTATTACTTCCCTTTGAAGTTAAACCATTACTAGTAAATGTTAACGTTCTATTTTGTCTATCGAAATTTACAGACAATGGGGTGATTGTAGTATTAGGTACATTACCATTTAGGAAAGAAGCTTCAGTTGAATTTTCAACGTATTCGAAATTTTCAGGTAATGTGACTGTATACGTTAATTCATTTCGATTCAATGAAACAGCAAAATTACCATTATTTTCAATTCTAGTATTAATTTCAAATTCTTTACTATTTTTCACATTTTTATTGACTTGTCTAGATTTTACGTATAGGTGTGACCCTGAATAAACCCCGATAGTGTCAATAAATGAGTAGTATCTATAACCATCTTGTAATTGAAGAATTCTTTGGTAATTTGTCTGAATATCATTATTAGGTAAAAATTGTACTTTTATTCTATTTACATTTTCAGGAATTTTAAATAATCTCCAAACTCCTCCACCTTGGATATCCGCTGTAGCTATTTCTTGATTATTTTCTGCATTTCTGACAACTAAGTTTGTTCCACCTTTATAGTTTCTTGCAGTCATTGTGTTAAATTCAAAAATAACTTCTGAATTAGGATTAACTGTAAATTCTTTTTCAATACCATTAAAACCGCCATGATCATTAGGGTCATTACCATGAATACGGCCTAATGCTACAACGTTGTCAACTGCTTGATAGTTTTTGGCTTCACCCGTATCAAATACACCCGTTCTCTCTAATACGCTATTTAATAATCCAACTTGTCCTCCATTTACCATAGTAAAGCCACTTAAACTATTAAGCACTTTAACTTCTGGACGAACTCTATTCGTACTCGTTTTAATACCTAAATCATCAAACGTAAGTACAGTATTTAAGCTATTAGGTCCAGTATTACTACTATTAGGATCTGTGTTATTTGTGACAGTATTGACGTCACTAGCATTATTTCCCTCTACAGCTCTTCTACTTCTTTTCTTAGGAATATCAGACTCTTCAATAACTGCTTTAGCATCTGGTGTGATAGGTTGAGATGTATTTTTAACATCTTTTTTAGATTTGGTTTCAGATTTTGCTTCTATATGATGTTGTGTTGATTTATCAACATGTATGTCATTTTCACTATTTTCATTTGTTGGAAGTGTATTAGCGTTAGACGCATTATTTTCCTTATTGGATTGATTAATTTCATTATTAGCGTTTTGTGATTGTGATTGTGTTTGTTCTGTATCATTACTTTGAGCTTGTGCATTGTCTTGAGCATTATTTGGTAATTGATTATCAGTAGCTTGATTAACATTGCTTTGGTCAATTTCATTATTTGCTTGTGGATTTACATTAGGGTCTTGTGATGGTTGCGCAGTCTCATCCAATGTAGCGCCTTCTGGATTATTAGACTGAGTCGAATCTAGTTCTGCAGCAGAAGCTTGTCCTGGATGCGCTAAAAAAGTTACAGTAGCAATTAATGCAGAAAAGATACCAATGTTAAATTTTCTTATACTGAATTTCTGTTTTCTAAATAGATTCATTTAATTGTCCTCCTAGATGTTAATTCTTTGTTGTCTGTTAAATGAAAGTAGTCTTTTATCACATGATGTTTACTGACTCAATTCAAGTTTGCTCACCTTATAATTAAACACAATCTTTTTAAGTCTTTTTAATTTTATCATCTATAATATTCAAAATCTAGTATTGGTAAAAATAATTTTAACCTATTAATAAAATATAATTAAAATTTTGATTTCCGAAGCGATAAATATTGCGGTAATTATTTTCTGCATAAAAAAAGGCTGGGACATAATTAATTGTCTCAGCTTTCTTTAACATATTGGCAGTAGATGTCTGAATTGAAAGTGCGCTTATATCAAGCTTCTTTCAATCCTAGCCATCCTTGCCGGCGGGGCCCCAACATAGAGAATTTCTTTTTAAGAAATTCTACAAACAATGCAAGTTGGGAGAGGAACAACGAAAATAATTTTGCTAAATTATATTTCTGTCCCACTCCCTAAATAATTAAATCATTGTTAAAGACTTAAATACTATCGATTACAGTACCTTCGTCTCCCCATTCATTCATGCCGCCTTCAACATTTACTGCATGAATATCTTGTTCTTCTAAATATTGTACTACTCTTGCACTACGTGAACCTGCTGCACAAATAATGTAGTATGTTTCATCTTTATTGAAATCATTGATATGATGTGGAATTTCATCCATTGGAATCAGTTTAGCTCCAGGAATCACGCCAAGCGCTGTTTCTTCATTTGTGCGAACATCTACAATATTCACCGGATTTGAATCTAATATTTTTTTCTTTAATTCATCTACTGTAATTGATTCCATTTTGAATCTCTCCTTTATCTATATTATTTAGCAACGATATTAACTAATTTTTGAGGCACAGCAATCACTTTTTTGATCTCTTTACCTTCAATGCTCGCTTTAACATTATCATTAACTAAGGCTAAATCTTGCATTTCTTCTTTAGATAAATCTTTAGGAATGTTTAATTTAGCGCGTACTTTACCGTTGACTTGAACGACAATTTCCACTTCTTCATCTACAAGTAAACTTTCATCAAATGTAGGCCAAGGTTGATACGTAATTGTTTCATTATGTCCTAACTTGCTCCACAATTCTTCACCAATATGTGGTGCGATAGGTGCTAACATTTTCACGAAACCTTCGATATAAGGTTTATAAATCTCGTTAGCTTTATAACAATCATTGATAAATACCATTAATTGACTAATGGCAGTATTAAAGCTTAATGCATTAAAATCTTCAGTCACTTTCTTAACTGTTTGATTATAAACTTTATCTAATGATTTATCGTTAGAGTCAACAATCTTATTATTTAATGTGCCATCCTCAGTTACGATGAGTCTCCATACGCGATCAAGGAATCTTCTTGAACCATCTAAACCATTTTCGCTCCAAGCGATGGCAGCATCTAAAGGTCCCATAAACATTTCGTATAAACGTAATGTGTCTGCACCATGTGAAGAAACGATATCATCAGGGTTAATTACGTTTCCTTTAGATTTGCTCATTTTTTCGTTTCCTTCGCCAAGAATCATACCTTGGTTATATAGTTTTTGGAATGGCTCTTTTGTAGGTACCACGCCTAAATCGTATAACACTTTATGCCAGAATCTTGCATATAATAAATGAAGTACTGCGTGTTCAACTCCACCTATATATAAATCAACTGGCAACCAATGTTTTAGCTTTTCAGGATCCGCAATCATCTTTTCATTATCTGGGTCGATGTAACGTAAATAGTACCAACAACTTCCTGCCCATTGTGGCATTGTATTAGTTTCACGACGACCTTTCATGCCAGTTTTCTCATCAACGACATTAACAAAGTCATCAATATTTGCTAGTGGTGATTCACCAGTTCCTGAAGGTTTAATTTCGTCCGTTTCAGGAAGTAATAATGGTAGGTCTTCCTCTGGTACTGTTGTCATTGAACCATCTTCCCAATGAATAATTGGAATTGGTTCACCCCAATAACGTTGTCTACTAAATAACCAGTCGCGAAGTTTGTAATTTACTTTTTTCTCACCCGCGCCTTTTGCTTCTAGTAATTCAATTGCTTTACTAATGGCTGCTTCATTTTCAAGACCGTCAAGTTCACCTGAATTAACATGTTTACCCTCACCAGTGTATGCTTCTAATTGAACGTCTCCACCTTCAATCACTTCAATAATTGGTAAGTCAAATTTCTTAGCAAATTCATGGTCACGTTCATCATGTCCTGGAACAGCCATCACAGCGCCTGTACCGTATGTTGATAATACATAGTCCGCAATCCATATTGGTAATTTTTGACCAGAAAGTGGATTAATTGCATATGCACCTGTGAATACGCCTGTTTTACCTTTTGCTAAATCTGTTCGTTCTAAGTCTGATTTTTTAGATGCTTCTTCTTGGTAAGCTTTGACTTCTTCTAGTTTATCACTAGATGTAATTTTATTTACAAGTGAATGCTCAGGGCTTAACACAAGGAAAGTAGTGCCGAAGATTGTATCTGGACGTGTTGTGAATACGTCAATTTCATCATCTGTACCATCTACATTAAATGAAACTTTCGCCCCTTCAGAACGGCCAATCCAATTTCGTTGCATATCCTTAATTGACTCTGGCCAATCTAATTCGTCTAAATCTTCTAATAAACGATCTGCATATTCTGTAATTTTAAGGACCCATTGTTTCATAGGTTTACGATATACAGGATGTCCACCACGTTCTGATACACCATCTACCACTTCTTCGTTTGATAGAACTGTACCTAATGCCGGACACCAGTTAACTGCAACTTCATCTACATATGCTAAACCTTTATTATAAAGTTGAATAAAAATCCATTGTGTCCACTTGTAATACTCAGGGTCTGTCGTATTAACTTCTCTATCCCAATCGTAACTAAATCCTAATTCTTGGATTTGGCGTTTAAATGTTTGTACATTTTTCTTAGTAAATTCTCTAGGATCATTACCAGTATCTAATGCGTATTGTTCTGCAGGTAATCCAAATGCATCCCACCCCATCGGATGTAAAACATTGTATCCTTGCATACGTTTATAACGAGAAATAATATCCGTTGCTGTATAACCTTCTGGATGACCTACGTGCAATCCAGCTCCAGATGGATAAGGAAACATGTCTAACGCGTAAAATTTCTTTTGACCTAAATTGTCACTTGTTTTAAATGTCTTGTTCTCTGCCCAGTAATCTTGCCATTTCTTTTCAATTTCCTTGTGATTGTAATTCAACACATTTCCTCCTATTTCATAAAAAAGACACCTCTACTATTGGATTTAAAGGGACGACGATACTGCCGCGTTACCACCCTTATTCGCTAAGATAGCGCACTTCATTCTAATAGTTAGAGATGTCTCATTCAATTCATTAAATTATTGTAAGTCATTTAGTCCTTAACACTAGTTCTCACCTTTACTAGTTCTCTGTAGAAAAGCCTCTAAATACTTCTATCTATACATTTTTAATATTATGTTATAAAAGCCATTATTGCAAGTAGTTAAGGCCTATTATTTATAATCAATGCGTATTATTTCGTAGCATTCGATTTTCTTCTAGGTCTTCGAGGTGTTTGGGATTCATTGTCATCTTTAGGCAAACCTCTATCAAAGATACTTAGGAAAATGAGGCCCACACATAATAAGACAATCATACCGATAAACATCATACTCATATTAAGTGTGTCTACAAGTACACCACCAATAAACGGACCAAAAGCTTTACCTACTGTTGAAGCAGAGTTTACAAATCCTTGATATTGTCCCTGTTTCCCTTCAGGCGCAAGTTTATTTGCGATTGTAGGTACTGCAGGCCATACAAACATTTCACCAAAAGTAAGAATAACCATTCCGACAACAAATATAGCAAAATGATGTGCGAAACTTGTAACTAAGAATGAACTCATAAAAATAAAAATACCAACAAACATTTGATGTTTTAAGTTTCCTCTTAATATAACAATTATAGGTCTAATTAAAGGCTGTGCTACAAGAATCATTATGCCGTTAATTGTCCATAGTACACTGTATTGTGACATCGAAATATTTATTGATTGCGTAAATGATGCAATTGTTGTCTCCCATTGAATATAGGCTATCCAACAAATCGCAAACATGGCACATATGAGCATCATTGCTGTAAAACGTTTTTTACTTTCCTTACTTTTTAAATCAATCGCATCTTGATGTTTTACCTTCGCATGAATTTCTAAATTAAATTGCGTAATCGCAACAAGCGCGAATAACACATACATCACTAAATTAGCTAAGAAAATATAATTAAAGCTAAATTCCGCTACAAATCCACCTAGTGCCGCACCCGCAGCAACACCGATGTTTTGCGCTAAATAAATGGCATTAAATGTTTGACGTCCCCCATTTGGCCATACTGCTCCGGCCATCGCATAAATTGCCGGGACAATCATACCGCCACCAAAACCTAGTAACACAAGCCAAACTGCATACCAAGGCCAACCGTGAAATAGATTTAATAGTGTGGTACTGCACAAACATGTAAACGTACCTATTAAAATAGTTTTATAGCCACCTAGTTTATCAAATAAGGTGCCCCCTAATAAGTTACCGACGACCATACCAAATGAATTAATCATTAAGACGATACCAGCTATTGTGAGACTCTTATGAAGTTCTTCCTTCATATAAATAGTGTTTAAAGGCCACAAAAAACTGGCGCCAGTGATATTTAAGGCCATGCCTATAACTAGCCACCAAACTGATTTAGGTATATTCATATCTTGAGTCCCTCTCTTTATGTTTTTCTCAATCTATAATAGACACTATAACACTAAAATATGTTAAAATCTGTACTTAGAACTAAAATAGAAAGGAAAATGTATTATGGGTAATTATTTCCCGTATGCTTTTGAAAATAAACGATATCACACATGGAATTATCATTTAAAAAATAAATTTGGACAAAAAATATTTAAGGTGGCGCTTGATGGTGGTTTTGACTGCCCTAATAGAGATGGCACTGTTGCTCATGGTGGTTGTACATTTTGCTCAGCTGCAGGAAGTGGCGACTTCGCAGGTAACAGAGCTGATCCAATAGAAGTGCAATTCCAACAAATTAAATCACGTATGCATGAAAAATGGAGTGAAGGACAATACATTGCCTACTTCCAAGCCTTCACAAACACACACGCACCTGTAGAAGTGCTTAAGGAAAAATATGAACCAGTACTTAAAGAAGAAGGTGTCGTCGGTTTATCTATTGCAACCCGTCCTGACTGTTTACCTGATGATGTTGTTGAATATTTAGCAGAATTAAATGAACGAACGTATCTATGGGTTGAGTTAGGCTTACAAACTGTTCATCAAACTACTTCTGACTTAATTAATCGTGCACATGATATGCAAACGTATTACGAAGGTGTAGCTAAATTAAGAAAGCATAATATTAACGTATGTACGCATATCATTAATGGTTTACCAGGTGAGGACTATGACATGATGATGGAAACTGCTAAAGAAGTTGCACAAATGGATGTTCAAGGTATTAAAATTCATTTACTTCACCTATTAAAAGGGACACCAATGGTTAAACAATATGAAAAAGGAATGCTAGAGTTTATGAGTCAAGATGACTATACGCAATTAGTATGTGACCAACTTGAAGTGATTCCTCCCGAAATGATAGTACATCGTATCACTGGAGATGGACCTATTGATTTAATGGTTGGTCCAATGTGGAGTGTAAATAAATGGGAAGTTTTAAATGAAATTGATAACGAATTAGAACGTAGAGGCTCATACCAAGGTAAAAAATACGAACAAAAACAAAAGGTTCAATCATGAAATTAGAACGCATTCTTCCCTTTTCAAAGTCACTAATAGATAGCCATATTAACGATGAAAGCATAGTGATAGATGCCACTTGTGGTAATGGCAACGATACTTATTATTTAGCAAGTAAAGTTGAGCGTGGTTTCGTTTATGGATTTGATATTCAACAAGAAGCAATAGACAATACAAGATTGAAAATTGACGGTTTCGAAAATGTTAAATTAATTCTCGATGGTCACGAAAATATTAAAAAACATATTTCAAAAGAACATATTGGTAAAATTGATGCGGCAATATTTAATTTAGGTTACTTACCTAAAGGTAATAAAGCCATTGTGACTCAACCTAAGACTACTATTAAAGCGATTGAAAGTATCTTTGAAGTATTGAGTGTAGAGGGAATTATTATTCTCGTTATTTATCACGGTCATGAAGAAGGTAAAATTGAAAGAGATGCTTTAATTGATTATTTAAGTCAATTTGATCAACATCAAGCACACATATTACAATATCAATTTATTAATCAGAAAAACCATGCACCTTTCTTATGTGCAATCGAAAAACGAAATTAAAAAGTTAAAGATCTTATCCCCTCTTTTTGTAAGAAGGAATAAGATCTTTTTTAATAAATAATTATAAGACAGGTTAAACAGCTAAAATTGATTTTAAACTCATTTGCATTGGTTCAGATTTACTACCTATGGATTGACCAATAAAGTTAAGTAAGTCTTGCTTTTTCTTACTGAGCTTTTCATTAAAATGAATGATTACTGTACGTTCATCATCTTGAGGTCTTTCTTTATATATCCATTCAAGATTAACCAAATTATTATAAGTACGTGTACGCTTATAAGGTTTGATATGAACAAAATCATCCATTTCTTTAAGTGTCATTGAACCCTCTTCCCAAAGAGTGAGCAAAATTAAAATTTCTTCCTTAGACATATTATACTCTTTTTTGATTGCATCAAAAATGGAGTTAATGTCTTTAAGTAACGCTTCTAATTGCAAAATTCCATGAACTCTATCTTTTTCACTTTTAGCCAAAATTAACATCTCCCAAATAAAATAACTGTTAAATATTTTTCTAAGTTAACCGGCTCCCCAAATTTACACTTACCACCGGCTAATTTAAAAACGATTGAATCATTCCCAATTATTAAATTGAACGAGTTAATTTAAAATCAATTTAGACTATTTAAAGCAATGCAGACTAGGAAAATTAGATATAAAAAGCATGAAAATTTTTAACATTAATAATATAATTTTACGTCATCCCCTAGTCCAAATACATATTAAAATTATATTATTTATATAAACAAAATATATCAAGTTCACAATTAAAATGCAACGTTTTTGTGATTTATTTCTATAAAAGTTTTAAATGTAATATTGTTTTATAACAATCATTTCTATTTATGAAGTGGTTATGAATAAAAAAGGGAGTGGAACAGAAATATAATTTAGCAAAATTATTTTCGTTGTCCCACCCCGGCAAGGATGGCTAGGATTGAAAGAAGCTTGATATAAGCGCACTTTCAATTCAGACATCTACTGCCAATATGTTAAAGAAGGCTGATACATTTAATTATGTCTCACTCCCTCAAAATTTAAATATCTTCAATTTCTTCCTCTTCGACAACAAATCCCATTGTATTTACACTATTGTTTAAGAAAGTTAATACATATCTCATCACTTGGTCTCTTTCGGGTTCATTTTGAATTTCATGATATAACCCTTCCCAAGATTTAAAGTATAGTTCATTTGTAGCTAATTTATCTTTTAATTCAATAATGACATCGGTATCTACAATTTTATCTTCTGTACCGTACATGATTAATGAAGGTAATGGTTTAATATCTTTAATATGATCCATTGTTTCTTTCATCTTCTCAACGATTAAATTATACCAACGATAAGTCACTTTCTTTAGCATTAATCCATCATTGTCAGTTTCTTCAATAATTTCCTCATTACGTGTTAAATCTTGCGTCGTAATACCAACTTTAAAACGTGTATCTTTAGACATTTTACCTAGATTAGATATAATCTTATTTTTACGATCCTTACCAGATTTGCGAAGTTCTAACATTGGGGACATTAACATCATCCCCTCAATTGGTAGGTCTACTTTTTCTAAAAGATTTAATATGATTAATCCACCTAAACCAACACCTAATACAAAAGTAGGAAGTTTATATTCATTGGCAATTTTTATCCATTCTACAAAATGCTCATGATATGTATTAAAATCCTCAATTTGTCCTTTATTTGCGCGAGATGTTTGTCCTTGTCCAGGCAAGTCTCCCATGATAACGTGATAACCATTTCTTCTAAGCATGGTAATAACGTACGCATATCGTCCGGTATGTTCTAAAATATTATGAGCAATGACCACAATGCCTTTAGCATCATTTTCTGTTTCCCATTTCCACATTCTAAGACTGCCCCTTTTTATTTATTCTTTAATAGTACAATTATAGCAAAACGAACATATTGATTACCATTTATAGCCTTATTTTCAATTAAAAATCAATTAAACGATACAAATCTCACATAAAAATAAAAGTATAATTATACCCAAATATTGTTTTATCGCATTATGTAAACGCTTTCTCATATATAAGTTTCGTGATACACTATTTTTAAACATAAATGTTTCATTGCAAAGGGAGGTATTACATATGTCACTTTTTAGAGATTTCTTTATTGCATTATCTAACAATACTTATTTAAACGAAACCGCTAAAAAAGTAGGTCCAAGAATGGGCGCAAATAAAGTTGTAGCAGGAAATACAATTCCTGAATTAATAGAAACTATTCAATATTTAAATGAATATAAAATCGCTGTGACAGTAGATTGTTTAGGTGAATTTGTTGGTACTAGAGAAGAAAGTTTGCATGCTAAACAACAAATTTTAGAAATTATCGAAGCAATACAATTTTATGATGTTGAGGCGCATATGTCTGTTAAGATAAGTCAATTAGGTAGTGAATTTGATTTAGATCTTGCCTATGAAAATATGCGAGAAATACTTCTCAAAGCAGACGAATGTGACAAAATGCATATTAACATAGATACTGAAAAATACGACAGTTTGCAACAAATTCAACAGGTATTAGATAGACTTAAAGGTGAATTTAGAAATGTTGGAACTGTAGTACAAGCATATCTTTATGAAGCTGAAGATTTAATAGAGAAGTATCCCGATCTTCGCTTACGTTTAGTTAAAGGTGCGTATAAAGAAAATGAAACTATCGCATACCAAACTAAAGAAGAGATTGATGCAAATTACATTCGTATAATCGAGAAACGTTTATTAAATGCACGTAATTATACATCTATTGCTACACATGATGATCAAATTATTAATCATGTTAAACAATTTATGAAGAAAAATCATATCGAAAAAGACCAAATGGAATTCCAAATGTTATATGGTTTCCGTTCTGAATTAGCACAATCTATCGCTAACGAGGGTTACCATTTTACAGTTTATGTACCATACGGTGATGATTGGTTTGCATACTTTATGAGAAGATTAGCTGAAAGACCTCAAAATTTATCACTTGCTTTTAAAGAATTTACTAACCCTAAAGTTTTAAAAAAGGTAGGCCTTTACGGAGGCATCGCTGCAGGCGTCGCCAGCACCCTCGCCATAGCAACACAACTACTCAAGCGTTAAGGTAACAAACCAAACGGCACGAAGAAGTCGACGCACCCGCCATGATAACTTCTTCGTGCCGTATTGCTTTGTCTATATTTGTTTAATTAAATTAGCCATTTCAATTGCACTTACAGCAGCTTCTGAACCTTTGTTCCCTGCTTTAGTACCTGCTCGCTCAACAGCTTGTTCAATACTTTCAGTTGTTAATATACCAAAGATGACTGGTACATCAGAAACATCATTCGCCTTAGATACACCTTTAGCGACTTCATTACATACATAATCATAGTGAGACGTAGCACCTCTGATTACACAACCAAGTGTAATGACCGCATCATATTCCCCTTTTTGAGCTAATTTCTTAGCAACTAATGGTATTTCAAATGCACCAGGTACATACGCTACATCAATTTGATCCGATTCAACTTCATGACGAATTAACGTGTCTTTCGCACCTTCTAATAGACGTCCAGTAATAAAATCATTAAATCTGCTTACCACAATAGCAATTTTTAAATTTTTACCAACTAATTTACCTTCAAAATTCATGATTGAATTTCCTCCTCGTTTGTTCGGTTTGTTATATAGTCACTTAAATCAAGTGTCCCATTTTTCTCTTCTTCGTTTCCATATAGCTATGATTATGTTCAGTTTCAGGAACAATTAATTCAATTCTATCTTCAATGTTAATACCATACTCTTTTAATCCTTCAAATTTCTTAGGATTATTACTGAGTAATTTAATCTTTTCAATATTAAAGTATTTCAATATTTGAGCCGCTATATTATAATCTCTTAAATCTTCATCAAAACCTAAAGCAAGATTCGCAGTAACTGTATCGTATCCTTTTTCAATGAGTTCATAAGCACGTAATTTGTTCATCAACCCAATACCACGACCTTCTTGTGGAAGATAAATAATCATACCGCCGTTCTCATCAATATATTTCATTGATGCTTCAAGTTGAGCGCCACAATCACATCTTTGACTATGGAAAATATCGCCCGTTAAACATGCAGAGTGAATACGAACATTTTCATTTCTGCGGATATCTCCTTTAGCAATGACTACAATTTCTTCATCACTCAAATCAGTAGTGAAGCCATACATATCAAATGTACCTAAATCCGTAGGCATGTTAACTTTAGCATTCAATTCAACATGAGACTCCGTTTGTTTACGATACGCAATCAAACTTTCAATCGTAATCATTTTCAAATTATGGCGTTCCTTAAACGTTTGTAAATCATTGCCTTTAGCCATTGTGCCATCATCATTCATTATTTCACAAATGACGCCAGCAGGTCGTGCCCCCGATAATTTGGCTAAATCGACAGCCGCTTCAGTATGACCATTACGTTCTAATACACCATTGTCTTTAGCAATCAATGGAAATAAATGTCCAGGACGATTGAAATCTGTCGCACTTGCATTGTCATCTATCAATGCTCTTGCAGTTAACATGCGCTCATTCGCGCTAATGCCAGTAGTCGTTGTTTTATGATCTACACTTACAGTAAAATGAGTGCCATATACGTCAGTATTATTTCTTTCCATCGCATTTAATTCTAGACGACGCGCAATTGAACGATCAATTGGTGCACATATAAGACCTCGTCCTTCTTTTGCCATAAAGTTAATCGTATCATCAGCCATCCATTCAGTAATAGCGACTAAATCTCCTTCATTTTCTCTATCCTCATCGTCAACTACAATAATGCTTTCACCATTTTTTAAAGCTTCTATAGCCAACTCAATATTGTCAAATTGCATGTGAATTCCTCCTAAAAACCAAATGCACGTAATTTATCTTCAGTAAGTTCGCTCTTCTTATTATTCATGATATTCTCTACATATTTGAAAAGGACGTCTGTTTCTAAATGAACAGCATCGCCTACTTTCTTTCCTGATAATATCGTTGACTTTCGTGTCTCAGGAATAAGATGAATATCAAAGGTCGTTTCATGAAGATCAAATACTGTTAAACTGACTCCATCGACAGTGATAGAACCTTGTTTTACCATTTGATTCAATATATTTTTCGAAGTTTTAATTGAAATGATTTTTGAGTTAGCTGTTTCATTAATTTTAGAAATTGTTCCAAGTTCATCCACATGACCTAAGACAAAATGTCCTCCGAATCTACCCTTACCACTCATGGCTCTTTCAAGGTTGACTTCAGAATGTCGTTGTACGTCAGCTAAGTAGGTTTTATTTTCCGTACCTTTAATCACCTGTACAGAAAAAGTTGAATCATTGAAATCAATGACAGTTAAACATGCACCGTTGACGCTTATAGAATCGCCAATATGCATATCTTCTAAAATTTGTTTAGCACTAATTTCTAATGTTCTTACTGACTGTTGGGTGTGAACTTGTTTAACGGTACCAATTTCTTCAACGATACCTGTAAACATGCCTATTCACTTCTTTCGTAGTTTCAATTTAATATTTTGATTAATTAACTTGGAATAAACAATTTCAAATTGCGTAGCTTCTGGTAAATCAATGACTTCATCCGTTTTGAAAAATTGATGTTTACCTGAACCACCTATTAATTTCGGGGCTAAATAGAGAATAAGTTCATTTAAATGATCAGATTGGAGAAATTGTGATGTAATATTTGGTCCTGCCTCGACTAGCAGCTTGCCAATACCTCTGCGATATAAATCTTTTAATATTTCTGTCGTTTCGCATTCTTGCATGTTTATGATTTCTATATGTTTATCGTTATTTTTTAATTTTTCATTTTCAGTATAAATCCAAATTTGTGAAGTTGTATCTTTAAATAACTGATGTTCAAAATTGATATCTCCCGTTTTCGATAGAATCACCCTTATCGGATTTTTGCCATCTGGCACCCTTGTCGTATATAAGGGATCGTCTGCTTCGATTGTTTTTCGACCAGTTACTACCGCATCATGTTCATGACGCAGTCGATACACATCTTCTTTAACTTCTTTATTTGTAATCCATTTACTTTCATCTAAATCAGTGGCTTGTTTGCCATCGAGACTTGATGAAACTTTAACAGTTAATTCAGGTATGCCCTTCCTTTTAGCTGGAAAGAAATCTTTATAAAGTTCAGCAGCATCTTCATTGAATTGAAATTCAACTTCAATACCTGCTTCTTTCAGAATTTCATCACCTTTAGAAACTAACGTCGTGTCTTTTATCGCATATATGACTTTTTTAATACCAAATTCGATAATTTTATCAACACATGGTGGTGTTGAACCATGATGCGTACACGGTTCTAAAGAGACGTAAATCGTAGCATCTTTTGCAGCTTGTCCAGCCATATCCAACGCTTGAACTTCCGCATGCTTGTCACCCTTCTTCAGATGAGCTCCTAAACCAACGATTCTACCATCCTTAACTACAACAGATCCTACTGGTGGATTTATACCTGTTTGGCCATCAACCATTTGTGCAAGTTGAATGGCATAATTCATAAATCGACTCAATTTATCACCTCAATAAAATAAAAAAACCTTATACCAATGTAAAAGGCATAAGGAGACTTGTATATCTTTAAATAAGCCGATTTGCATGTCAGAAGACATACTGATACAAATTGGCTTATCGTTACACTTTTTTAGTGTTTGTCGATAGTTGTTATTCTTTCTCCCATCCAGACTTTAACTGTCGGCTCTAGATTCTCACTAGATCAGCCACTAACATTATGTGTTAGCAGGTCGCAGGCTTAATTTACTGCCGGTTGGGAATTACACCCTGCCCCGAAAGAATGCTATGAAATTGTTATTGGTTAATTGAGTGATTGTAGTTTATTACTACAAGTTAAATGGTACTATAATTATTTTGAAAACTCAATTTAGTCGCTTTAATCAAGCTCAATTAATTGTGAAATTTTATACTTTGTAAATGGTTCTACTCTTTTTTATCCATTTCTTTTTGAGTTAAATATAATTGAGATACTGTATTGACCACTTGATCAACAATCATTTTAACCCCATTTCGAAGTTTATTGACACCGTTCGTCATTTGTCCAATTGCAATCACATTTGTCAAAGTACCATATCGTGGACTAATCACTTGATTGGTTTCAGGAATAATTTGAATTCCACCCATCGGATGACGTTGTACGATTTGTCGATTTTCAAGATTCAACACTAATTGATCATCTTCATCTAACTGTTCTAAGTGTGTCTTAGATCCTGTTGCGTTGATGACAATATCAAAGGCTTCAGTGCGCTGTGAATCATCATTAAACGTCAAGTAGAATTGATTATTTTTGTGTTGCACATCATGTAAATTCTTTTTAATTTCAAGCTCACCTTTTTGAATTAATTGAATTAATAACTTCGCTGTTCGAGGTGGCATTGGATTTGAGTTCAATTGTATCATCTTAGTATATTTACGATTAAATTCCTCTTGGTCTTTAACACTTAAACTATTCCAAATCCAATTTAAATTTTCTTTCAAATATTCGATAATACTTTGGAATATCCCCATTTCAGTTTCATGCTCTAAATCATACTTCAAATCTTGAATGTGATTTCCAGTACGACGATGGATTAATTTTTGAAAATCAATGCCATAATCCTCACACTCTTTCAAGAACAATGCTACTGCTTGATCCAATGGAACATTCCCGTAATGATTTTCCTTAATACCATTAAAATGGTCTTTCGTTAAATGCGTGAATTGAATGTCTATCATCTTCCCTCTTACACTAGGCAAAGACGCTGAGCGACTTGTCATCGTTATAGGTAAATTAGGGTGATGCGCTGTAACATATCTCACAACATCTAAACTTGCCAATCCAGTTCCTACAATAGCGATTCTATCTGAATCTTCCACATCGTCTAATGTATTATATGTAGGATATGGTGTTTTAATAAATCCTTTTTTACCTTTTAAATGATAAGGATCATGGTAGCTAAAGGTCCCGAATGTTAAAAATAAATAGTCATACTCTCTCCATTCCTTATCATCTTCACATGTACAGACATAATACTTCAATTTTGTATCATCCACATCGGAATTAGTAAATATTTCCTGTACTTTATCATTAATAATTGTTAAATTCTCATATTGCTCGTCATATTGTGATAAATATGATTTCATATAATGACCAAAAACAAATCTTGGTAGATATTGTGGGTTTTGAAATTCAAAATCATTTTGGTTTTGATACCATTTCCAGAATTCTTCATCATCATCTAAATTTAAACTCATCTTTTTGGATGGCATATTAATTAATAATTCACTACTATCATTTTGAAACGGAACGCCTTGTCCCATATTTTTTTCATCATCATAAACATCTACTTTTAATTTTGAGAATTCTTCATGTTTAACGAGTTGTCGCAAGACACTCACGCCAGCTGTTCCCATCCCAATAATTGCTACACGCATTTTATCAACCTTCTATCTATGTATTCGCTTCTTTTATGAATGTGTTTAAACGATCTAAACATTGACTCCCTATTAACATATCCTTATCTAACTACTTTTAATCTTTAAAAGATATGCTAAAATCATTTTACTGAGGTGAAAATATGAAATTAATTACTAAAATCATTATCGTATTTATTGTTTTATTCGCATGGTTCACTAACAAAAATAAAGCTAAATAATTTTCTCATTTATAATGCATATTCGACATGAATTAGAAAAAGCATCACTATCAAGGTTAACTTATCTTAATAGTGATGCTTTATTCATTTCATCGTTTACTTTTGATGTTCTTTGTCATCTTTATAAACATATAACTTGAAGTATTTACCTTCAGTTTTCATGTTTTTATAGAAATCAGCAATGATACTGGCATTACTTTCTGCCCATTTAATATCTGTTGCGTACTGGTGTTCACCAGGATTTTTAGGGTTCCATCTCATACTATATAACGTATCTTGGTCTTCATGTGACAAGAAATGTTTATGAATGAAATCCGCTCCGCCGTAAATGGCTTTTTGAGGTGTATCCCAACCATGTTTTTTAGCGTATTGAGCTCCCGTTTTGATAGGATCACTATCTAACGCGCCTACACCGTAGAAGTTATAGTATTTCTTACCGTCTATTTCTACACCTTTTGCAAGTTCACTTTTCGCTGCCCCAGTCTCTAAAAGCGCGTGAGAAATAAGGTAAACTTCATTCACATGTTTGGCTTTCGCTGCATTAATAAAGTCATCAGTATGTTCTAATAAAACTGGTCTATCAAACAACATACGTTTAATTCTATTTTTATCGATACCTTGGTATTTTGATAAATCTAAAAATTGATATTTTTGTTTGTCATTATCAATGAATTTACTACTATCCATTGCTGTTTTGATTTCAGTATCAGATGCATCTCGCCAAGCATTGTTATTCTTATTAGATACTTGTTGGCTCGTATAATTATGTATTTGTTTCTTTGCTGCTTTATCTAAAGTTTTATCCAACTTAACTACTTTCTCTTGTGATTTCACATGTTTAAAGAAAATTTGATCAGAAATCATTGAAAAGAAAATAAAAGCAGCAACAACGAATACTATAAGTAGTCCTATTATAGAAATAATAGAGCCCTTTTTGTGCTTAATCATATTCACACCTCTTAGGTCATTGTTGTTAAACTATTCAATTTCATTACGATAATAAAGTTTAACATTATTGATTCGGATTCACAATTTTATATTAGTATTGTTACAAATTCATAAATAAAAAGTAATAAAATTGAAACTTTATATAAAAATAGAGGTCTTACTTGATCATCATTAATAATAGTCCTTTAAACATGCATTTCTATCAACATATATAATGTAGAAATCAGTCTATCAATTGTTTCTATAAACAGTGAAACTAAAGTTCAGAATATCATTTAATGACGATAAGTTACCTCGATTTTATTACGATTAGATTATGATTTTTTATATTCCATCATGATGAAGCTTGCTGCTTGAGAACGATTTTTATAATAATATTGATTTAAATCAATCGTTCCCTCGATCTCCCCATCACGATATTTCATTTCATTCGTAAAGTTGTTAATCATTACGAAATCAGAACGATCTCTAATCACATCTAAATCATCATTACGTGCGAAAAAGTGTTCTAAGTTTAAGTGTGCGTAATCCATGTTTACCTCCCTTAATATTTATCAGAATTTATTTATGTCGAATTGTTATTTTACAGTCTTTTTCATGTTAAATATTTTAGTTTTATTAAGTCTATGGTTACTATTTAACACCTTATTTGAAAATTACGCAAATGATAATTTTTATAATTTAAGTTAACTTCTATTTATCCGGAAATAACATTTATGTACATAAATAGGAGTACACAACATGGAATTTGACCTAGCTTACGAAAAATATAACAAAATCATTCATCATTTGTTAAAAAGCAATCAAATCACTTATAATTATGATGAATTTTATCAACTCTTACTTATTAAAATGTGGGAACTCATTTTAGACTATGACAATCAAAAGGCTTCAGTGCTACACACATATCTTTTCGTTAGATTAAAGTATTATTTAATCGACATTTTTAGAAAAGAAAGTTATAGAATGGAAATGATGGGTTCCACCTATACAACAGAATCTTTTCAAGAACCCTCAACTGTCCTCAACGATTTCAATTTACATTTAGAAGATATTACACTTCATCTTAATTCCCAAGAAAAACGCTGGCTCTCATTACACCTTCAAGGCTACAAACAATATGAAATTGCACAAATCATGCATTTATCAAAAACAACAATTAAAAAAATAAAAGCCCATACTCGACATAAATGTTTAAGCAAATTTAATTATTTATAAAGGAATGAACATCATGAAATCACTATCTACGTATAATCTCCTCTATTTAAAAACTGCTATCTCAACGAATATAGCTACAGATATTCAATACGCAAATTTTGAGATGACTTTACCTTTTCCTCCTCATAAATTGATAAATTATATTCTCGAACTCAATCACACCTCTTTACAAGTCCAAAATGCACGAGCTAAAAGAGTTCTAAACATTAATAAGCTTATCCCTATCTTTATAGATAACGACACGATTTTATTTCCAATTACGCAAAAACGCGCGTCAATAAAGTATTTTATTAACGCACGTAAAATCATAGGTATTCATTCTTCTGTTAATGCTACAATCATTATTTTTGAAAATTCAACAACACTTAATATTGATACACCTTATACCCTAGTCACTAAAAAATGGCAAGAAAGCCTCGCCCTCGGACAAATCATAGAAAAAACTAGCTTCTATTAAACTTCAATTCGAGTAATTTCTTCGTAAACAATGCGGTAGCTATTTTAATCAAATACAGACTTAGAATCATTATTATAATCGCCACCACAATAATGAGCACTACAACAATACTAGATAATGCTACTTTAGGATTTATAAAATAATGCACCGCAGCTAAACTTGTAATTAAACCTAATAAAAATAATCCTAATAAGACTGCATAAGCCAATACAATCCCAATAAGCAACATGAATATCTTTCCAGAAGACGTTGTTTTCTCCTTGAATACAAAGTCCTTTAAATATTGATTAGAGAATTTAATCGGTTTATTAAAATCAACATTTTGATTTTCATCTAAAGCATTTAATTTTTGCTTCAATTGGTCCTTTTCTTTTCTATTTAAGAACCATAATTGTTTCTGAACTTTTTCTGTGAATTTATTTTTGTTCATTTTTTGGAGTTCGCTCCTCAATATTTCTCATTTTCTATAAATCATATATTAATTATAAAAAGGTTTCAATTATCACTTAATTGACTCTACAAATTAAAAAAGCAATCGAGACAGTTAAATTCACACTCGATTGCTTTTCCGTATTTTTATCAAATATTTTAAAGAATAGAAAGTCCTGAACTTTGAATATCTTTCGCAAATCCTTTAACAGTATCCACTGAAAGTTCTTCGATGTCACGTCCTAAGTTCGTGTTAACTTTCTTTACGACGTCAGCAGGGCATGTGATGATATCTGCACCGATTTCGTCAGCTTGTATCACGTTAATCACTTCACGACAGCTAGCCCAAAGTAATTTTACGCCTTTTTTACTATGTGTCACTTCAACTGATTCTTTCATTAAAGGAAGTGGATCTACCCCTGTATCTGCAATTCTACCGGCAAATACAGATACATAAGTTGGGACCCCCTCTGTAACAGCGTCTGTAATAGCTTTAACTTGTTCAATTGTATAAACAGCAGTAACGTTTAATCTCACATTGTTCGCAGATAATTTCTTAATTAGTGGAAGAGTGGACTCCCCTTTTGTCGTAACAATTGGTATTTTAACGAATACATTATCACCATATTGTTTTAATATTTCTGCTTCTTTTTCCATTGTTTCTAAATCATCTGCAAAGACTTCAAATGAAATGGATGCATCTGGAATTGCTTTAACCGCTTCTTCAGCAAATGTTTTATAATCTCTAACACCTGCTTTAGCTATTAAACTAGGATTCGTAGTAAATCCATCAACTTGTTTATTAGCGTATGCTGCCTTCATTTCTTCGATGTCTGCGCCATCCGCAAAAACTTCTACATTTAATTTCGCCATTTCGCTATTCCTCCTAAACATTACGCTCAAAACGATAATCTATATGTAAATGAAACTCATATCTATATGTATACTTACAAAGTAAATAGAATTCTTATTATCACGTTGAGTCATAAAAACTTTATATCATATTTATAACATGCGTAAATGATGTAAGCGAATAATTTGCCTAGAAATCGCATTTTATAAAAAAGTGCATCAAATAAGTTTATTGTAATAAAATGAGTTTTACTATTCTCATCTTCTTAAAATGTGATAGTATATTGTAATGATGTTAATCAAGGAGGCAACATATGGCACGTTCAAAAAAATACTTTTACTTGAGTTTGCTAATGATTATTATTAGTTTCTTTTTTAACACTAATAATACTTTATTAAGTCATATTTTCAATTCATTTATGAAAATAATGGTTGCTACAACACTAGTAAATATTATTATTTTAATTTTATCTATCATTTTTGCAGATAAATCAATTAAACATTCTAGAGAAAGCACAGATTGGATTAAAGTAGCGAGTAGACTCTTACCGTTAATCATTTTTATTGTTATTATTTTTCATATCCTATCTTCGTTACATACTTTTGGTTTTATTTTTAAATAGTAACGACTTTATAGCTAAATCTAATAGTTATTGTGAAGATAATGACTTTTATGAAAATGGTTAAAAAGATATCAAATTTATATTAAGGTGATTTGCGATGCAATATTTATATGTATTTATTGGTGGTGCGTTTGGCGCACTTTTGCGTTATGGCCTCTCTATATTCAATGAAGGATCATCATTACCGATTGGCACATTGATAGCCAACCTTACAGGCGCATTTTTAATGGGATTGATTGGTACCTTAGCAATTTCTCTATTTCAGAGATATCCCCTCATTAAAAAGGCAATTACCACTGGTTTCCTAGGCGCATTAACTACTTTTTCTACTTTTCAATTTGAACTTGTACATCTATTTGATCAGCAGCATTTTATCATGCTCTTCACTTATGGATTAACAAGTTACATTTTAGGAATTGTACTTTGTTATCTAGGCGTTAAAGTTGGAGGTCGTCTATCATGATTGCTATACTTCTTGTTATGCTTGGCGGAGGTATTGGAGCAGTGTTACGTGCACTTGTTACAGATATTTGTAATCGTAAATTTAATTCAACAATCCCAATCGCAACACCTATCGTCAATATCATTGGTAGCTTTTTAATAGGAATTATAATGGGGATTTCAATTTCTCATCATTGGATTTCACCTTTCTTTATTACAGGTGTACTTGGTGGTTTAACTACTTTTTCCACACTTTCAAACGAGCTGGTTCATTTTCTTACACCTAAATTTAAATTAGGTCATTTTATTGGTTATTCATTACTACAATTTTTAATTGGCTTTATCGCTTGTTATCTCGGCTTTCACATTTAATATTAAAGGTAATGCATCGCCCAATTTCCAATCAATGATATGTATTCATTTCGTATGAAACCAATCATATCCATGAAAATTAAGATTAAATACTAAAATAATAGCTCTAAGACAAATTCTGAAATGTTCTATATCTCTTCAAAGTTGGAATGTTACTCAACTTTAAGGAGACAATACATTAACAAAAATGTCTTAGAGCTTATTTTATACTATCGCGTTTTATCGATTTGCACCCATAACGAGCAAATCTCATCAGATGTTGGAATCGTTTATAAATTAATGTCCGTTATAATCAGCTGGATGAGGTCCCATTCTTTCATCTTTATTCAATTGATCAATTCTTTCCATATGAGCATCAGATAATTCAAAGTCAAAGACGTTTAAATTTTCTTCTATACGACTAGGCGTTACAGATTTTGGTATCACCACAACGCCATGTTGTACATTCCATCTTATGATGACCTGTGCAGGTGATTTCCCTATCTCATTAGCAATATCATTAATTGTTTCATCTTCTAAAATTTGCGCATTCATTAATGGTGACCAAGATTCCATTACAATGCTTTGCGCTTCTAAATATTGACGTAACTCTTTTTGAATTAAATAAGGATGAAATTCAACTTGATTAATGACAGGTTTAATAGAAACTTGCGCAAGTAAAGCTTCAAAATTTTCTGGAGTAAAGTTACTCACTCCAATATTTTTAACCTTACTTTCCTTATACAAGTCTTCCATACCTTGCCAAGTATCTATCATGACAGCTTCATTTGTCCCCGGCCAGTGCATTAAGTATAAATCTAAATAATCTAAGCCTAGGCGCTGGATTGAATGATTATAAGCTTGGTCTACATTCGCACGACCATAATCTTCAAGCCACAATTTAGACGTAATAAATAAATCCTCACGATTTAAACCTGTCGATTCTAGCCCCTCATTAATCCCTTGTCCGACCATTTCTTCATTCCCATATATTCTGGCTGTATCTATACTTCTATATCCACTTTCAATCGCATGCTTAACTGCATCCTTACATTCATCACTGTTCTCAACTCTATAAGTACCTAATCCTACCTTAGGCATTTCCCTTCCATTATAAAATTGAATTGTTTCCATTACGCTCACTCCTTATTAAGCTATGATGTACATGTTACTATCTTCATTTTTTGATGTAAAAAATGTTAACTCATCATGGTTTCTCAATGTCTTTATACCCTTTTCTAACAAAAAAATACAAACGTAAGAAAATCTATTCCTTACGTTTGTATGCTTTAATTAAATGATTCGATTTTATCCATAATTGTTTGTAAATCATCAACATTGTACTGAATACGTCCGTGGAAGACAAACTTATTAAAGAATTCATCTAGTTGTTCAGGACCTACAAGCACTTTGACATTCGATGATTGTGCGTAATTAGAAATTGTCACATCGCCTTCATCTTTAGGATTGAAGTATAAAATTGATGTTGGCGTATATTTCGTATTTAACTCACTTTGTAAATCACCCGCAAGAGTTTGAATTTGTTGAATCTTTTCAGAGTAATTCACAAATGACAATGATTTTTGATCCTCATTTTGATCTAAAACTAATGTTTGTGGACTTGATTGATCTAAATCAAGTGTTTGGAACACTTGTGACATGGTTGGCAACTCTTTGAATTGAGCGCCACTAATACCATTATATACATGCCCTTTCAATAGTTGAGAGTCAATGATATATAATCCTGTTCTAGTTAATACTAAATGACTGATACGCTCTATATTGTTAAATTCATTACTTGGTAAAAAGATATTCGCCATGATGTGCATATCTTCGGGACGAATTCTTTTCTCATTGACAAGTCGTTCACGAATGCCAATTAATCTCATATCTGTAACGTATTCACTTTGATTCTTAGAAAATAGCTTTAATGCATCAATTTCTCTATCTTTACTATTTACTGTCGCATCAAAATCTTCTTTTTGTTTAGTGACAGCCTTTTTATTTTCTACTCTTTCTTTTTCTAAGGCTTCTTCATGAGATTCTTTCAAATGTTGCTCTTTTTCTTTATATTGGGCTTCTGTTTGATTTTTAATTTTCTTTTTACTGCTAATTGCAACTAAAAAGAGAATAAAGAAAAGAATTGCCACAACAATTGCAACGATTAAGCCTATAACTATCGGTGAAGATAAACTCATCACAACAACGCTCCTTTAACCATTTCAATAACTTCCATTATAATAGAAAACACTCAATTTATCGACATTTAATTGATATTTCCTTTCACTCAATTGAAAGCAATGGTTATGCTTCAACCGCATCTTTAAGTAAATTCACTTTGTCTAACTTTTCCCATGGTAGTAAAACATCTGTACGACCAAAATGACCATAAGCAGCAGTTTGTTTATAAATAGGTTGTTTTAAATCTAACATTTTAATAATTCCTGCTGGTCTTAAATCGAAGTGATTTCTAACTGCCTCTACTAATTCAGCTTCTGAAACTTTACCTGTACCAAACGTATCAATAGAAATTGACACAGGTTCTGCAACACCTATGGCATACGCTAATTGTACCTCACATTGATCAGCTAATTCTGCAGCTACAATGTTCTTAGCTACGTATCTTGCAGCATATGCAGCAGAACGGTCTACTTTAGTAGGATCTTTACCACTGAAGCAACCGCCGCCGTGGCGAGCATAACCACCATACGTATCAACAATGATTTTACGTCCTGTTAAACCAGCATCACCTTGTGGTCCACCAATCACAAATCGTCCAGTAGGATTAATAAAGAATTTCGTTTCTTCATCTAATAGATCTTCAGATACTGTTGGATAAATGACGTGTTTTTTAATATCCGCTTCAATTTGTTTAAGTTCTGTATCTTCTGCATGTTGAGTAGATACAACGATGGTATCAATGCGTTTAGGTTGATCATTCTCATCATATTCTACAGTTACTTGAACTTTACCATCAGGACGTAAGTAATTTAAAATTTCATCTTTACGTACATCGGATAAGCGTTTAGCAAGTTGATGTGATAAGAAGATTGGAAGTGGCATGTAAGTATCCGTCTCATTTGTAGCGTAACCGAACATCAAACCTTGATCTCCTGCACCAGTAGCTTCTATTTCTTCTTCAGAAATTTCATTACGATATTCTAGCGCTTTATCTACACCTTGTGCGATATCTGGAGATTGTTCATCAATTGCTGTTAATACAGCCATTGTTTGGTAATCGTATCCATATTTAGCTCTTGTGTAGCCAATATTTTTTATTGTTTCGCGAACTACTTTTGGAATATCTACGTATGTAGAAGTTGAAATTTCACCAGAAATAAGTGCCATACCTGTGGTTACTGTTGTCTCACATGCAACACGTGCATTAGGATCATCTTTAAGAATTTCATCAAGAATGGCATCAGATACTTGGTCTGCAATCTTATCGGGATGACCTTCAGTGACTGATTCTGAAGTAAATAATCGTTTATTATAAGTCATGTTTTGCTCCTTTATATATTGATTACGAAAATTCTCTTTTATGTGTGAGCTAAATAAAAGAGCCTTCTACACTATCAAGATAGAGAGAAGGCTCTTAAACGTCCATTCGCTCTTATCGTTCAGACGATATATGTCTGCAAACGGTTTGGCACCTTTCTTTACTAAAAAGAGGTTGCTGGGTTTCGTTGGGTCCATGTCCCTCCACCACTCAGGATAAGAGAATCCGTTAAAATTAATACTACCGAATTCATAGTTTAATGTCAATTTATGATTTCGCTCTATAGCTTATATTTACTGTGGATTAATCATTGTGTTGTGTTATACTATTTAAATGTAAAGGCTTACATAACTACTATTGCTTTGGAGGGATTGAGTATGTCAGTAGACACATACACAGAAACAATTAAAATTAAAAATTTACTAGAAAAACCATCAACTCAGTTTCAACTCTCAACAACTCAACTTTACAACAAGATTTTAAACAACAATGAAGGACAATTAACTGAATTAGGTGCAGTTAACGCAAGTACGGGGAAATATACTGGCCGTTCACCTAAAGATAAATTCATCGTAACTGAACCTTCATATAGAGATAATGTCAATTGGGGAGACATCAACCAACCGATTGATGAAGAAACATTTTTAAAACTTTACAATAAAGTTTTAGATTATTTGGGTAAGAAAGATGAACTCTATGTATTCAATGGTTATGCGGGAAGTGATAAAGATTCACGTTTAAAGCTAACAGTCATCAACGAATTAGCGTGGCATAACTTATTTGCACATAATATGTTTATTCGTCCAGATTCAAAAGAGGAAGCTAAGAATATCAAACCTAACTTCACAATTGTTTCTGCCCCACACTTTAAAGCAGACCCAGAAGTAGATGGGACTAAATCAGAGACATTTGTCATCATTTCATTCAAACATAAAGTGATTTTAATCGGCGGTACTGAATACGCTGGTGAAATGAAAAAAGGTATCTTCTCAGTAATGAACTACCTATTACCAATGCAAGATATTATGAGTATGCATTGCTCAGCAAATGTTGGAGAAAAAGGTGATGTTGCTTTATTCTTCGGTCTTTCAGGTACAGGTAAAACAACGCTCTCTGCTGATGCAGAACGTAAATTAATTGGGGATGATGAACACGGTTGGAATAAAAATGGCGTGTTCAATATTGAAGGCGGATGTTATGCCAAAGCCATTAACCTCTCTAAAGAAAAAGAACCACAAATTTATAATGCAATTGAATACGGTACTATTTTAGAAAATACAGTCGTTAAAGAAGATGGTACGGTAGATTTTGATGATAATAAATTTACTGAAAATACGCGTGCCGCTTATCCTATTGAACATATTGATAATATCGTTCTACCTTCTAAAGCAGCACATCCAAATACAATTATTTTCTTAACTGCTGATGCCTTTGGTGTCATTCCTCCAATTTCTAAATTGACCAAAGATCAAGCAATGTATCATTTCTTAAGTGGTTTCACATCTAAATTAGCTGGTACTGAACGCGGTGTCACTGAACCGGAACCTTCATTCTCAACTTGTTTCGGCGCACCTTTCTTACCATTAAATCCAACAGTTTACGCTGATTTACTCGGTGAACTTATCGACAAACATAACGTAGATGTTTACTTAGTTAACACTGGTTGGACTGGCGGAAAATACGGTGTAGGCCGTCGTATTAGCTTGCATTATACTCGTCAAATGGTGAACCAAGCGATTTCAGGTCAATTAAAAGACGTCGAATACAAAAAAGATGATACATTCGGTTTAAATATTCCAGTTGAAATTAAAGATGTTCCTAAAACAATCTTAGATCCAGTCAATGCTTGGAGCGATGCGAATAAATATCAAGAACAAGCTCAAGACTTAATTAACCGTTTTGAAGAAAACTTCAAAAAATTCGGTTCTGAAGTTGAACATATTGCTGAAAATGGCGCTTTTAATAAATAAAATTGACAGAATTGAAAAAGGTAGAAAGCACGTAATTTGGGCTTTCTACCTTTTTTCTATTTATTCACCTAGCATTTGCTAGCAGTTTTTACGTTTATGATTTTCAATATTTTCTATCCATTGACGCACTTTATTCAGTGTCTCTTTCATAGCTGGTGGTCTTGGCACATGACCTTCGTTAAATTGATAGAACGTCTCGTAATATGTTCCTTTGGCTTCTAATTTTTCCTCTAAATCATATGCTTGATGAATACCAACTTGCCAGTCCTTTCCACCATGAATAATGAGTATAGGAGGACTGTGTGCATCAATATTTTTTAATGCATCTCTTTTATTATAAGCGTCTATATCTTTCTTAGGATGCCCCACCATTCGACGTAGCATTCCTCTTAAATCCACTCGCTCTTCATACATTAAGTGAATATCAGATACACCGCCCCAAATAATATAGCTATCTACAGGTAAATCTTGAAACGTTAATAATCCTTGAAGCCCACCACGAGAAAATCCAATCATATGAACATGCGCATTAGGATATTGATGATGTAATAATCTTATCAATTGTGTTACATCATTTAAATCTCCACGATAGAATTCATCCTTGCCTTCACTGCCGTTGTTACCGCGATAATAAGGACCAACAACCAATGTATGCGCATCTGCAAACTGCATTAACCTTGCTGCTCTGACACGCCCTACTTGTCCCTTTCCGCCTCTAAGATAAACGGCAATTCGATCTACAGATTGATATGGTGTCATCATCAATGCTTTAACATTTAAATGGTCTACTTGATAAGTAACTTCCTCAAATCGATGTGTATGAGCGTCTATAGGCATTTTCTTAATTTTTGTAAAATCCAAGCGCTCTCACCCTTTCAAGACATTTTAAAATTGTCGCATCTTGCACTAGAAAACTTTGTTTCTCATGGGGTATATCAGTTACATTTTCAAAAAGAGAAGGACCGTTCGTCTCGTAATAAGTATGATGGGCTTCAAAATGACTCACTTCTATGAAAAAGACATCCTTTAAAAATAATTCATCATCATTTGTTGTCACTTCGTATTGTGCAAAGTAATTACAACTTCGAGCAATCGCTCCTGTTTCTTCATACAATTCTCTTAAAACTGCTTCTGAAGGCGTTTCACCTTTCTCTACTTTACCTCCCGGAAATTCAATGCCTCGGATTTTATGTTGTGTAAATAATAACTGATCGTTATACACTGGAATGCTAAGCACGTGATTTCCATTTGGTACATTTGTATGATTCTTATAAGTAAGCGTTACTTCTCTATTATCTTTATCACGAAACTTCACATTCCACACATCCCCTCATACTATGTTAAACTAAATTTATTAAATTAATTGTTGGAGGCGTAATTTCGATGATGAAAAAATTATTTCTAGCGATGGTAGTGTTTTATCAGCGCTTTATATCGCCATTGACACCACCGACCTGTCGATTTTATCCAACATGTTCAGAATATACTAGAGAAGCAATTCAATATCATGGTGCATTTAAAGGCCTTTATCTAGGCATCAGACGTATACTTAAATGTCATCCATTTCATAAAGGCGGCTTTGATCCCGTACCTTTAAAGAAAGAGAAGCATTCATCTACCGAACATAAACATTAAAGTGGCTTTAATTTCGATAGCTCAACTTTAGGGGGAGTGAATTCAATCATTCCCTCTTTTAATATGCCTGAATCTTTAGCTAAATCTTCTTTAAAGTAATACCCTGAAGGCGTAATATCTCCAGGATAATCCCCCTCTTTAGCTAACATCGCTGTAAAATACCGACTTAAGCCAAACTCATACATGCCTCCCACGACGAATTGAATTCCTTTCGCCTTTAATATCTTCATTGCTTCGATGACTTTATCGATACCACCCAATCTAAATGGCTTCAGTACGACCACTTTAACTGGGTATTGATTGACGATGGATACAATGTGCTTGATAGATGTTGCTTTTTCATCAATTGCAATAGAAGGATAATGACTAGCATTCAATTCATTTAATGTATCCAACGACTTAAACGGTTCTTCAATATACAGAATATCTTCCGATTCTAGCTCTGTTATTTCTGAAAATGAATCAACTGTTAGCGATTCATTAGCATCAATTGCAATATCACACTCGAAATCAAGTTGACGTATACGTTTTAAATCTTCAGCTAATTGAGAAGACCATTTAAGTTTAATTCGCTTCGGCTTAGTTCGATATAACGTTAACAATTGCGAGTTGGATAAACCGCTTACTGTTGCACCATATTCAACTGAAAAAGAAGGTAGTGTGTGATACATCTGATACACTGCCATAACAACAGTTGCACGTGTCGCTGGCATAGAATCCAATTCACTTAAATAAGGTAACCATGCGTCGAAAGATGTAAACACCTTTCCAATAATTTGCGATTTCCAAGTATTGATTGTTTCGATTACTCTCTCGATGGTTTCATTATCATACCAATTCGTGGCAAATGCATTACACTCTCCATAATAAGATTGATCATCATGCGTTAGTATTTCGATAATTAAACTTTTACGTTCGTTTAGCTTAATTTTCGGCGTAATCATTGGAGATTGAAAGGGTTCTTCATATTCAAAGAGATTGATAGCTTTAATTTTCATATTTTATACCTTCATTTGTAACTTTATTTCGCTGTAATTTCCCCGTTGATGTATAAGGTAACGTCTCTACTTGATAAAACGCTTTAGGTACTTTATATTTGGCTAAATTTTGTTGAAAATAATCAACTAATTCGCTCTTGTTAATTTCATTTTCAGCAGTAAAATAAAGCACTGGAACTTGACCCCACGTCTCATCAGAAACGCCAATACAAACTGCATCAGAAATATCGTTAAATTGCTTAGCAACAGATTCAATTTGATAAGGGTAAATATTCTCTCCACCACTGATAATTAAATCTTTGCGACGGTCATATACCATGACAAAGCCTTCATTATCTATTTCTGCAATATCACCAGTTTTAAAGAAACCATCTTCAAATGTATCAGTCAAATGCTCAGGATACAAATAACCATTCATTACATTCTCCCCTTTTATAAGGAGTTCTCCGTGACCTAAATGATTCGGATTTTTAATTTTAACCTTTACATTATCACTAGGTTTACCTACAGTGTCATATCTTTGAGATAACATTTTAGGCGAAGCCGTTAGAAACTGGGAACATGTTTCCGTCATTCCAAATGAATTATAAATAGGTAATTGGTAGTTCAGAGCTTGATTGATAAGATGAGATGAAAGCTTCGCACCACCAAGCAAAATCTTTTCTATTGAATAAGGTTGAGTTAATCCAGCATCCATTAACCACTTTAATGTTTGTGGTACTAATGAGACGTGCGTGATGTCTTCATTAATAATGATTTTAAGCATTTTTTTGGTTTTAAATTTTTCAACTATTCGTACTGTGAAACCTTCAATAACTGATCTTAATATGACACTAAGTCCAGAGATATGATAAATAGGCAGCACTGATAACCATTTCGTATCTTGGTCATAACCTAAACTTTGTTTGCATCCTGTCGCACTTGCGAAGTGATTATGAAAGGTTTGAGGTACAGCTTTCTGAGGACCAGTTGTACCGGAAGTAAACATAATAGATGCAATATCATTCATATTAAATTGACTAGACTCAATGTTTTGAGCCTTTAATTTATTAATTGCATCGATATCATAAAGGTTAAAATTGTCTAATTCGAGAGGAATCGTATGTAAGATCGTATCGACATTAACAGAATGCATTTGATTGATGATTTCCTGTTCTGTTAATCGTGTGTTAATCATCGCAATTTCAACACGCGCAAGCCAACATGCGTGAATCAGTATGATAGAATCTAAATCATTCTTAATATATAGCCCTACTCTGTTTTGGCGAAGTGATGTCATACATTGCGCTAATTGATAAACTTGCGTATACAATTCTTCAAATGTAAGCGATTGGTCATCTGTCATTATCGCTATTTTATCTTTATTAATATGAGATTGTTCTTTTAACCAAAAATCCACACGACATTCCTCCAAAAATAAATACAATGTATATTATAACGATTCAGAACATATTTATCAGTACTTTAGCTTGAAATTATGATTGAAGAAATGGATATAAGTTGGAGGTATATGTAGTCGAATATATATTTTGAAAAGTGGAATTCACGTTTATCTAGTTATTAAGGGTGCTGAAAAGTAAATAGTTTAAATTTAGTGAACACCACTCACTAAATTTTTATAAATGTTATATTATGAAGTAAAGTTAACTATGTTAAATTAATAAATAAAAATGAATAACTAAAAATGGTTAATTAAATTCATTTCATTAAAAAATCAAAATAAGTTCAGACAGATAAAAGGAGGAACTTAATATGGCAACGATGATAATGATCTTTCTGTTTGTTTACTCAATTGTCATCACACTCATGTACTTTAAAAAAGATAAGAAATAATGACGTCCCCCTCCGTTCATTACTTACAATTTTAATTAGTATGTGCTAAATTATCTATGTCAGATGACATTAAATAGCATCTCCTCAACTTGATTAAATTTTGGTTGGCTGACCACAATTAATTTTAGCTTGAGGAGATGCTTTTTTATAAACTTAGAACCATTCTGAACCGTACACGTAACGTATAACATAGTTCACATAAAAATAACGCCTATAATGAAATCAATCACTATAAGCGTCTTAACGGAAGGTGAGGGATTCGAACCCTCGAGACGCTTGTGGCGCCTACACACTTTCCAGGCGTGCTCCTTCGGCCAGCTCGGACAACCTTCCCCTATTCTATTTTAATCAAGATATAAAAAAACAGAAGCGATATTTCACTTCTGTTTGTATGACTCCTACGGGACTCGAACCCGTGTTACCGCCGTGAAAGGGCGGTGTCTTAACCGCTTGACCAAGGAGCCATGGCTCCACAGGTAGGATTCGAACCTACGACCGATCGGTTAACAGCCGATAGCTCTACCACTGAGCTACTGTGGATTAATAAAAAATGGAGCGGGTGATGGGAATCGAACCCACAACATCAGCTTGGAAGGCTGAGGTTTTGCCATTAAACTACACCCGCACTGTGTAATACGATTATGGGGCGGTTGAAGGGAATCGAACCCTCGAATGTCGGAACCACAATCCGATGCGTTAACCACTTCGCCACAACCGCCAAAAATAGCGAATGGTTCAGGACAGAGTCGAACTGCCGACACATGGAGCTTCAATCCATTGCTCTACCAACTGAGCTACTGAACCACAATTGTAATGGCGGTCTCGACGGGAATCGAACCCGCGATCTCCTGCGTGACAGGCAGGCGTGTTAACCGCTACACTACGAGACCTATTAAAATGATGTATTGCGGGAGGCGGATTTGAACCACCGACCTTCGGGTTATGAGCCCGACGAGCTACCGAACTGCTCCATCCCGCGCCAATATTATTTTTGACTACCTTATTATCTTACCATTTTCGTCTTTACAATGTCAATACTTTTTTAAAGAAATTTAACATTTCGTTCATTTCAACTTTAAATCAATTTGTGATAATTGAAATGAATGACGTCTCAAATAAGTACTTTATTAGTATATAAATTACAATACATTTCGTCAATATTGTTTTGAAATTAAATTGTGTAAAAAATTACCTCATATATCTTTTTATATTTTTCTTTACTAAAATATATATTTCACAAGTTCATCTACTACTTTTAAAGCACGCTTAGCATTGAGACTATACAATTTACCTTGTCATATAACCTTGCATTCTTGATTGTAAAGAAGTAAATGTTGTGAACCCCTCATCTTCTAGAAAGTGTCCGCCCTCTTCAACGATACGTATTTTTCCATTCAACGTATCCATTAATCTTTTCGTTTCTTTATAAGAGACGTATTTGTCATCTTTTGAAGAAAGTCCATAAAAATGATCGACCTGTGATTTCACTTTTTCATAATTAATAGAAATGCCATCTAAATTTACATTCTCATCGATATCATGAGCATCTTCTTTAAAACCTGCGATGCTAAATAATCCTTCTATATGATGGTCTGTGCCTTCAATAAATTTTAACGCTGCAATGGTACCAAAGCCATGAGTGACAAAGTATGTATCATATTTGCGAATTCGAATTTGATCTTTCATTTGGCTTACCCACTCATCGATTTGAGCATGTGCATCCGCGTCTAAATTAAATAAAGTCACGTGATAACCTTCTAATGTTAAATTATGCTTTAACCATTCATACCAATGGTTTGTGGCATTTCCATATTTTGAATGTACGATAATCACATCTGTCATGTTCTTCACCTCATAAGTTGATTCACTTCATCTCTATTTTAAAATAAAAACACTTTAAAAGGAATGATACTACTGCGATAAACTATCACTCTTTCATAGAGCCAAGTTAAATGCAATCATTCTTATTAAAGTGTTATATAAGATTTACAATTCTTCTAAAATTTCTTCGATAGCGTTCTTACCTTGTTGAATGCAATCCGGTAATCCTACAGCTTCAAAAGGAGCTCCTGTGATACGTAATCTAGGGTACGTGTTTTTAATATGTTGTTGAATTGCTTTAATATTCTTAATATGACCAACATGATATTGAGGCATACTTTTCGGCAAACGATTAACAATTGTAAAATCAGGATCACCTTTAAACGTCATCATCTGACTTAAATCTCGTCTTACAATAGAGACGATTTCGTCATCCGTATGATCATCAACTACAGTATCGCCTGGCTTACCTACGTATGCTCTGATAAGCACTTTCCCTTCTGGAGTGGTAAATGGCCATTTTTTAGATGTCCACGTACAAGCTGTGATATCAGTCTTACTGGTACGTGCGATCACAAATCCTGTGCCATCGTATGTGTTTTCAATATTTTTGTCGTCAAATGCCATCACGACAGTTGCTACAGTAGTTGAATCCATATTATTAAAGTAATCAAATGCTGGATCATGATTGAACCATTTCATAAACACTTGTTGTGGCGTTGTAACTAACACGCCTTCGAAACGCTCGCTCTCATTATCTAACACGATTTCGTAATCTTTTTGATAGACTTTAATATCATTAACTGTCGTATTGTAACGAATATTGACGCCTTTATTTTGCACATCTTTAGCAAGTGCTTCAATAAATGAACTAAGCCCGTGCCTAAATTGTTTAAACTGACCTTTTGGTGCTCCAGGATAAAGTTGACGTCGTTTCACACGTTGTTCTTTCTCATCTTTCATCCCTTTAATCAAGCTTCCAAATTGTTCTTCCTTCTCTTTAAAATTAGGAAACGTACTCATTAAACTTAAATCATCAATATTCGTACCATAAATTCCACCCATCAATGGCTCGATTAAGTTTTCAAGCACTTCATCGCCTAATCTTTGTCTAAAGAAGTCCCCTACAGAAATATCATCTTCAATTTCTATCGGTTTCTTAAACAAATCAAGACCAGCTCTTAATTTACCAAGTGGTGAGATTAACTTCGTTTTTATAAATGGCTTAATATCCGTAGGTATGCCCATGATTGAACCACCTGGAATCGGATATAACTTGTTCTTAGCAAATATATACGATTGACCTGTAGTATTGGTAATTAAATCGTTTTCCAAACCAATGTCTTTAGCAAGATCTGTCATAATCGTCTTACGTCCTAAATAAGATTCTGGACCTAATTCAATTGTATATCCATCCTCGCGATATGTTTGTATTTTACCACCTGGACGATTGGACGCTTCAAATATCGTTACTTCTACTGAAGGATCTTGCTTTTTAATAAAATATGCACTCGATAAACCTGTAATTCCAGCTCCAATAATTGCAATTCTTTTACTCAATTGTTTCACGCTTCCTTTCAGACCCGTAAAAATCTATCCTGAAAATGTGTATTATTCTTAAATTTAATTTCCTCAAAAATGAGGCTGGGACATCATTGATTATCTCAGCCTCATTTAACATATTGGCAATAGAACTCCAAATTGAAAATATTCTTATTTTAAGTTTCTCTCAATACCTGCCATCACTACCAAGGTGCGATAATACAAATAATATTGCTAAATGTTATTTGTGTTCCGCTCCTATTCAACATTATATATATATGCTTTTAACATTATTTTAAAAATGCGCTTTAATTTCGTCAACAATGGCACCGATAAATAAAGGATCCGTATTCGGCATATCTGGACGATAGTAATTGGCGCCTACTTCATCACACACGACTTTACATTCGTGGTCGTTATCATAAAGAACTTCTAAATGTTCACATACGAAACCGACTGGCGTGTAGATAAAGTTTTTAAAATGATGTTTATTGTATAAATCACGAGTAAGATCTTGAACGTCTGGTCCTAACCAAGGTGTTCCAGTATTCCCTTCAGATTGCCAACCTTCAGCCACGTGAATGATATTGGAATCTTGTTTAAGTATCTGAGCAGTTTCATGTAATTCGTCTGGATAAGGATCATTATTACGCTCAATCAATCCTTTAGGTAAACTGTGAGCTGAAACAACTAACACCGTTTCATCATGCTCATTTTCTGGAATTTGATTCAATGTTTCATTAATTTGATCAGTCCAGTATTTAATAAATTTAGGTTGATGATAATAATGCTTAATGTGCGTAAGCTTCATACCATATTTGTCCGCTTCCTCTTGCGCACGATCATCATATGAACCGACAGAGAAACTTGAATAATGCGGTGCTAAAACTACTGTGACAGCTTCTTCAATACCATCTTCATGCATTTTCTTGACTGCATCCTCAATATACGGAGAAATATGTTTTAAGCCTAAATATAATTTGAAATTCACATCATTATACGTTTCATTTAAAGCTTGAGTTAACGCTTCAGCTTGTCTATCTGTAGTCCCTGCTAAAGGTGATAAACCTCCGATAAATTCATAACGATCTTTTAAATCTTGTAGTTCTTCTTCAGTTGGTCTTTTACCGTGTCTAATATCAGTATAATACGGCTCGATATCACTCTCTTTATACGGTGTACCGTATGCCATTACTAATAATCCAATTGTTTTACTCATTGATAAAACCTTCCTTTAATTGTTAGTTATCGTTACTTAAGTAAGGTTTGGGAGACACCAAATCTTCAAAAGAACTATTTTTGAGTATATTGATGAACAAACGCGCTCACTTTTCTTAATGTTTCTGGTTTCACTTCAGGAAATACACCATGACCTAAATTGAATATATGTTTACCACGATTCATCCCCTGGTCAAGTATTTCCTTCAAACGTGTTTCTATAACATCCCAAGGTGCTAATAATAATGAAGGATCTAGATTACCTTGCAATGTCTTTTTGACTCCCATATCATCAGCTTGTTTAATTGAAGTTCTCCAATCAAGTCCTAGCACATCTATTGGTAAATCATTCCATTCATTAATTAAGTGGCTCGCACCTACTCCGAAAAGAATCACCGGTACATCATGGTGGGCTTTAATTCCACTGATTAATTTTTCCATGGCAGGTTTAATATAGTAATTATAATCTTGTGTGTTTAATGCACCTACCCATGAATCAAAGATTTGAATCAATTCAGCACCTGCTTCAATTTGAGCAACTACATATGTGATTGAAATATCAACAAGATGATTCATTAAAGCAAACCATGTTTCTTCATCACTATACATCATCGCTTTAGTGAAATTATAATTCTTAGAAGGACCCCCTTCAATCATGTAAGATGCTAATGTAAATGGCGCACCTGTGAATCCAATTAATGGTACATTAAGTTTCTCTTCTGTAAGAAGCTTAATCGTATCTAACACGTAAGGCACGTCACGTTTAGGGTCTATTTGAGATAACTTTTCAACATCTTGAACCGATTTAATAGGATTAGAAATCACTGGCCCTATACCAGATTTAATATCTACATCTACACCTATTGGTTTTAAAGGTGTCATAATATCTTTATAAAGAACTGCCGCATCAGTCTGATAATTGTCCACAGGCAACTGTGTGACATAAGCACATAATTCTGGTTGATGCGTAATTTCGAAAAGTGAATATTTTTCTTTTAATTTGCGATACTCAGGTTGTGAACGTCCTGCTTGACGCATAAACCACACGGGTGTGTGTGACGTTGTTTCACCTTTTATTGTCTTTAAAATCGTATCGTTTTTACTATGCACCTTCGCGTCCTCCTACATTAAAATCATTCTTATCTATAATAGCATATTGTACGCAATTTCGTATTTTATTATGCTTAAATGTCATAAAAAAGACATAGTACTTTTATTTGTAAATCCTAGTTTTATAAAGTTTAAAATAATACTTTATTTTTATTAAAAATCGGGTATTTATTTCGTGGACATTCTAATAAAGTTAAACTAAATATTTAATTATATTTTTAGTTGAATTTGTAATTTTATGAAGAATTCTATTACTTTTTATTAGAAAATCTAGAGTTTTGTTGTAGCAAAAGAAATATTATAATCGTATAATAAATTAAAACAAGGGAGGAATGTATCATGAATTTATATACATCTTATGGGACATACGGATTTTTAAATCAAATTAAACTTAATAATCCTGATCATCAACTATTCCAATTCTCAGCATCTGATACTTCAGTCATTTTAGAAGAAACAGATGAAAAATCTGTTCTCAAACATCCAAGCTCTTATAATGTGCTTTATAGTGTTGGAGATTTTAATGAAGATCATTTCTACTGTGCAATGTTTATTCCTTCTTCTGAGGATCATAGTAATCAATTAGAGAAAAAGTTATTGCATTTAGGTGCACCATTTGAATCATTTGCTGGATTCAAAAGTTATCGATTACTTAGACCGTTAGAAGGTAATACTTATAAAATTTATTTTGGATTTGCGAGTCGCACTGCTTACGAAGATTTTAAAGCTTCTGATATTTTCAATGATAATTTCTCAAAAGTGGCTTTAAGTCAATTCTTTGGTGCAAGTGGGCAGCATTCTAGCTATTTCGAAAGATACTTATATCCAATTGAAGAACAGTAATAACATAAAATAGCTTTGGACAGCGTTGTCCAAAAATAATAGCAGTAAGTTGATTTCAATTAGAAATCTTCTTACTGCTTTTTTTAATTCAATACTTCGTATTGCTTAGCTCCCTTGCCGCGGGCATGGCTTGGGAGTGATACAGAATTCTAGAATTTAAGAATTCGTATTATCACCCCCGCAAGGATGATTAGATGTTGAGCTATTTTATGAGCTCAATATCAATCAGCTACTGCGTAGCCTGTCTTTTAAAAAATCAACTGTCTTACAAGTAGTCTCAAGACGCATGCTATTCCTGCAGGCGTGTCGCCATCAATACTTCGCTTATCTTTAAAAAATGGGCTTGTTGCCCAAAATTTTTAATCTCTTAATAGTGTTTCTTGGTATTTCAGTTTCTTCACAGTACTTCTAATCGTTAACCACCCTACTATAAAGAATACGATTGCGAAAAAGAATAATGCAGGATGTTTAATCACGAATGCAATGGTAAATATCGTTCCTACTATGATCATCAGACGATATAAAAATTGTTCATATCCTTTAATCACTTTTGTGTCAGGTACTGGCCACACTTGAGGCCATAATCCATAAGCTTGTTGTGTATAAAACTGAGACATTTGTAATAAGGTAATATACATAAATAAGCTTCCTATTATTATAGAAACGAAAGGATTAGATAGCCATATCATTAGCACTAAAGCAATGATGACTAATCTAAGTATGATACTAAACGCATCTCTCCCTCTCACAAAGCTTCTCACAAATAAGAATAAGTACATACGATTCTCATTAAACTTCTTACCTTTAGGTTTAGAAAGTAAGAAATCTAAATAACTTCTTCGTACTGCAGTTGCTCTTAAATGTTTCACATCCGTAAACATATTTACGAATTTATAATAATTTGTGTGATGTTGTTGCTCAATCGCTATCATTTTTTCCCATGGATACAATTGCTTTTTGCTTTTCATTTTCAAAATAAAGAAAAGACCAACTAAAATAAGAATAAAAATAATCGCCAAATAATTATGAAATCTTAAAGTTAAATAATACATTAAAGCAAATAATACAAATAAAGTTAAATTAACAGTCCACGTCGATAATTTCAATTTCAACCATTGCCACTTGACCAATAAGCCTATATAAGGAAATATTAAGGCACTTATAGCAAATGCAATGTAAAATCCAAAATGATGGTTATTTAATTTATAAAAAAGTGGAAATAGCACAATAATAAGTATGATTTGCAAGAAAATTCTAGCACTATAGCTATAAATTAAACTTACTTTCATATAATCTTGCATATGCTTTTCAAATGGTAATAGAAAAATTCTATCGGCGTCCTTCAATAATGTACGTATTGGAAATAATGATATAAACGCTACTACTATACTTGAGAATAAAGCATAATCAATGTGTTTAGGAATATGCTGTAGCCATTCACCATAACCAAAAATAAACGCGCCTAATAAAATAAGTAAAAACACAGTAAAGTGACCATTAAATATAAATTTATTATAATAGCTTTTTTCTTTACGAATCGCCTTGTATCTTTTATTGAACAAGGTTAATGCTTCATTAGTCATAGGCATTGCCACCTTGTGTCACATGGATATAGATGTCATCTAACGACTGCTCTTTTAATCCTGTTTGTTCACGCAATTCTTCAAGATTGCCGAATGCCACCACTTTTCCATGGTCTAAAATAATAAATCGATCACAATAGCGCTCTGCAGTAGCTAATATATGTGTACTCATTAAAACTGTGCGATTTTCATTTTTCTTTTCTACCATTAAATCAAGCATGGATTGTATTCCTAATGGGTCTAAACCTAAAAATGGTTCATCAATGATATATAATTCAGGATCGACGATAAATGCACAGATAATCATTACCTTTTGCTTCATACCTTTAGAAAAGTGACTAGGAAACACTTTTAATTCATTTTCTAAACGAAAAACCTTTAATAACGGTTCTGCACGTCGCATAGCTTCTTCTCTACTTAAGTGATAAGCCATTGCTGTCATTTCAATATGCTCTTCTAATGTCAATTCTTCATATATCACTGGTGCTTCTGGTATATAAGATAATTTTCTTCTATAAACTTCAATATCATCATTAATATTTGTATCTGAAATGGATAAAGATCCTTCCATAGGATTCAGTAATCCTAGCATGTGTTTAATCGTTGTACTTTTTCCTGCTCCGTTAAGACCTATTAAGCCAACGATTTCGCCTTTATTCAATTCAAAATTAATATCTTTAATCACAGGTCGTTTGCCATATCCCCCGGTAAGATGTTCAACTTTTACTGTCATAAGGCACCTCCATGCCAACTATTGTACCAAAAAAAGTGCTGCAAACCTAAAATTAGCATTGCTATGATGTTGTTTTATATGTAGGAATGCTATAATAATGACTATCACATGTTATAGAGGAGTGTCGTGCTATGTCAGAAACTATTTTCAGTAAAATTATTTCTGGAGAGATTCCAAGTTTTAAAATTTATGAAAATGATTACGTTTATGCCTTTCTTGATATTTCACAAGTGACTAAAGGTCATACATTATTGGTACCAAAAAAGGCTTCAGCAAATATTTATGAGACAGATGAAGAAACAATGAAACATATTGGCGTAGCTTTACCAAAAGTAGCAAATGCGATTAAAGCTGCTTTTAACCCGGATGGCTTAAATATCATACAAAATAATGGAGAATTTGCAGATCAATCTGTCTTCCATTTACACTTCCATCTTATTCCAAGATATGAGAATGATATAGATGGCTTTGGTTATAAATGGGAAACTCATGAAGATACAATTGATGATGAGGCTAAAAAAGAAATCGCTAAACAAATTCAAGCACAATTTTAATAATCATGCATATTCCTTGTTATACTGGGTATGATAAAAATAATACAATTATCCGACATATAAAGTGAGGAGAATAAGAATGAAAGTCACAAGAATATTATTTGGCTTAGGTGTAGGTGCTGCAGCTGGATTTGCAGTCGCTTTAAGAAACCGTGACGACCATAGTGTAAAACATAATACGATTGATGCTAGCCAACCCACTGGTGCACAATCAGAACTTGAACGTGAAATTGAGAATATGAAACAAACATTTAACGATATTCTTAATTATGGTTCACAAATCAAAAATGAAAGCGTTGAATATGGTAGTTCAATTGGTGATGAATTTAAAGACTTAATTGGTAACTTTAAATCAGACATTAATCCTAATATCGAAAAACTACAATCACATATAGAGAATTTACAAAATCGCGGAGAAGACATGAGTAATGCTTTCTCAAAAGATAAGTAATTAAATTATTGTGAGCTATGGGTCGAGCCCATAGCTTTTTTATTTTCAACTATAATAACGCGTATAAACACGAATGATATTTAAGCGCCCTCTTTTTATCAATGTCTATACTTATAAGGCCTTGACTATTCTCATAAAGACGTAGATAATACGTAACGAACATTAACATAGAGATGAGGATTAAATTATGTTTTTATGTACTCGACAAATTGATATTCATGCGAGATTCGGTATTCAGAGAATCACATTTATAAGTATTGTAGCTACAATCATCACTTTTTTAGTCAGTTACGAGATCATGTATTATTTCTCTAACACACCACTCTCTGACAAACACTTTCTGATTTTATTATTATTTATCGTACTCATGTACCCTATTCATAAAGTGATGCATTTAGTTTTCTTTTTACCATTTTATAAATCGTTTAGAGTTCATAAATTAGTAAATAAAAAGTGGCTTCCATATTTTAATACATATGTGAATACACCTATCCATAAAATTTATTATTGTATTAATTTAATTTTACCTATTATTGTATTATCTGGCATATTCATATTATTGAGTATTCATTTTCCACAGTATGGTCATTACTTCATGTTCTTACTTTCGTTAAATATTGGGTTCTCAATGATGGATATTTTATATTTAAAAATATTGCTATTTTCAAATGATGGTCATTATGTCGAAGAACATCAGTCTGGGCTTCATATTTTAAATAAAGTAAATAATCCTCGTGCCACTAGAACATCTCTTTAAAAAGTATTTAAACATTCATTTGTGAATTTATATTGAATTTTCATAAATATAAACATAGTATTCAATTTAGAACATTATAAAATTTAGTTCATTCTCCCCCTTTCCTAGTCATACTATAGTCCTAGGAAGGGGGTTTCTAATTGGTAGTCATTCAATAATATGTTATATTTACGATGATTAATACATAAAGGAGCTATCAACTTATGAAATTAATGAATAAAATTATTGTTCCCGTGACTGCTAGTGCACTGTTACTAGGTGCTTGTGGTTCAAACGCAACTGAATCTAAAGACAACACGCTTATTTCTTCAAAAGCAGGTGATGTAAAAGTTGCTGACGTAATGAAGAAAATTGGTAAAGAGCAAATTGCGAATACTTCATTCAATATCGTTTTAAACAAAATCTTAGTAGATAAATATAAGGATAAAGTGAATACTAAAGATGTTGATGAAGATATTAAAAAAGAAGAAAAGCAATATGGTGGTAAAGATCAATTTGAAAGTATGCTTAAACAACAAGGTATGTCACTAGATGATTATAAAGAACAGAAAAAACTATCTGCCTACCAAAAACAATTACTTCTAGATAAAGTAAAAGTTTCTGATAAAGAAATTAAAGATGACTCTAAGAAAGCTTCTCATATTTTAATAAAAGTAAAATCAAAATCTAGCGATAAAGAAGGCTTATCTGATAAGAAAGCTAAAGAAAAAGCTGAAAAAATCCAAAAAGAAGTAGAAAAAAATCCTAGCAAGTTTGGTGAAATAGCTAAGAAAGAATCAATGGATAGTTCTTCAGCTAAGAAAGATGGTTCATTAGGTTATGTCATTAAAGGTCAAATGGTAGATAGCTTCGAAAAAGCGCTATTTAAATTAAAAGAAGGTCAAGTTTCTAAAGTAGTTAAAACAGACTACGGTTACCATATTATCAAAGCAGATAAAGAAACAGACTTTAATAAAGAAAAATCTAATCTTAAAGAAAAAATTATTGAACAAAAAGTACAGAAAAAACCTAAATTATTAACTGATGCTTACAAAGACTTACTAGATGATTACAAAGTTGATTATAAAGACAGAGATATTAAAAAAGCTGTAGAAGATTCTATCTTAGACCCAGATAAAATCAAACAACAACAACAGCAACAACAATCATCTCAAGGTGGCGCGTCAGGCTCTTCTGGTTTAACAAGCAGTGCTTCTTAAAACTTACTAAACGTTGTTAAATGGTTTAAACTTTTGCATTTAAGCGTTAAAGTGTTATACTATAGTTAACAAAGATATCAAGCGTATATGCACCAAATCCCCTCACTATGCCAGTAGTGAGGGGATTTTTTATGGTGTGGCTATTCTTGTGTGTCGCCTATTTGCGTTTACCGTTGCGGTTGCGTAGCCAATGCGCAAATAATGCAACGATACAACCACTTGTTGCTGTGGTCATGATGTGTACAAAGATATCAAAAAGCATATATGCACCTCCTTCCCTTGTCATATTGACGCCTGAGAAGAGAAGATAGGCGACTTATATATTATAACATTGAACTTTCTTGGATTAAATTTGAAATAAAAAAAGTGCAAAGCTTCTATATCTATGTAAATAATGATTTGGTCACAAATTTGATGTAAATTCGTACCATTATTCATAGGAAAGCTTTGCACTTCTAATTCTAATTAATCTAAACTTGTTGGATTGTAAAATTGTCTATTTTCCAAACCAAAAATTCTTTCAGTAAATTGCCCTTTGTCTGTTTTCTTGAAGGCTTTCTCAAACATGTTCATTTTAGCATCGATATTATCAATAAAGAACAAAATTTCAGCTTCTTTTAAATGTGGTAATTTAGGTGATCCAAATTCCATTTTACCGTGATGCGCTAAAATCATATGTCTTAACAACATCACCTCTTCACCTTCTATACCTAATTCTTTAGCTGATTCAGCTACTTCATCACTAGCGATAGAAATATGTCCAAGCAAATTACCTTCAACTGTATAAGTTGTTGCAACAGGACCACTTAATTCTCTTACCTTTCCTAAGTCATGTAAAATAATCGCACTGTATAATAAGCTTCTATTCAACAACGGATATATATCACAAATCGACTTAGCTACACGTAACATTGTTAACACGTGATAACTTAAACCGCTCGCAAAGTTATGATGATGTGAACTTGCAGCAGGATACGTAAAGAAACTATCTTGATATTTCTTTATTAAATGTCGTGTAATGCGCTGTAAACTTGCGTTTTCAATTTCTAACATAAAATGAGAGAGCTCTTCTTGAATTTCCCCGGGTGTCATAGGTGCGCCATCAACAAAATCTTTCGTCGATAAGTTATCTTCTGGTTTCGCTAAGCGCACCTGATTCACTTTCATTTGTTTACGACCACGATAATTAATCACATCACCTTTAACGTGAACAATTTCCTCAGGTTTTAATGTTTGCATATCTTCTTTGGTCGCAGTCCATAATTTAGCTTCTATATCGCCACTTTTATCTTGAAGGTAAAGCGTCATATAGTCCTTACCTTGTGCAGTTACACCTTGCGTTGCACGGTGAATCAAGAAAAAGTGATCAACTGAATCGCCGGGATTTAAATTCTCTACATTTCTCATTATTTCCCGCCTTCCTCTAGTTTATTTAAAATAATCATTTCTTTAGATGGAATCATATTATCTTTAGTGCAAGTGAAATAAAGCACTTGATAATTTTTAGATAAATCTCTTAAATAATTTAACATTCTTTCTTTTCTATGTTTATCAAAATGAACGAATGCATCATCGACAATAATTGGGAAAGGATAATACGGTTTTAAAACTTTAATTAAACTAATTCTTAAAGCAACATATAACAACTCTTTAGTAGATTGACTTAATTCCATTGGTTCAAATACTTGTCCGTTGGCATGTTTAACGCGAATCGTATCATCTTCTGAATAATTGATCATCGTATAAGCATTATTAGTTAAGTATTTAAATATTGAAATTGCTTCATTAATAACTTGAGGTAAACGCTTATCTTTAATTTGTTTAATATGTTCCTCTACTAAGTTTTGAAGATAACTTAAGCTTGCCCAATCTCTCGCAATATCGTTGAGTCTATTTTTCAAGCTATAATATTCATGTCTTAAATGCGCTAATGTTGTATCTGTTTCCATGTGATTAATTTGTGCATTTAAATCACTTACCTCAGCTTGCATCTCGAGATATTGGTCATTATATTCATCAACTTGTCTAGCTAAAGTACTATCTTCCTCATCTAATTGAGCTGTTGTTTTTTCACTTAATTTTGAGCTCATTTCGTATGAATAGTTTTGATTCTCAAGATATTTTGTTAAATCATTAAAACGATTTAAATTATTATGATACGTTTCATAGTCTTGATGATGCTTATAATAGCTTTCTTCATCTTCAACACTCACATGATTAAATAATTCCTTAATGACACTGTTGTTTTCATTTAAACGCGTTTTAAGTTGTTTAAGTTCACTTGAGAGTAATTGTGTTTCATCTTGATTTTTACGCCAACTATCGTTATTTTCTTCAGCGTTTTTCAACCACTGTTTAACATCATGGAAGAATGACATTTTATTAAAATAAGTAAAATGAGATTGTGTAACATCTTCAGCATGTTGGTAAAATTGGTCGATTTCATTAACTAGTTGTGTGCGCTTCTGATTTAACGCTTGTACGTATTTATCATGTGATTTGATATTCCCCATTGTTGTAATGCTATCGACAATAAGTTCATCAGAAATCTTAGGCGATAAATGTAATTCTTCTTTTACTTTATCGATGCTTTCTGTTAATGAATGAAGACGATGTTGTGCTTCGTTCATCGTTTGATTTAAATAGTTATGTTTTTCATCTAACATTTCTTTAGTTTTAATAGCATTTTGCCATTGTTCACGAATACGATGCTGATGATCTAAATCAAATTCTAAATCATAGTTGCTTTCAAGTTGATCGAGTTGATTCTCTAAGTCATTAATTTCTTGAGCCATTGCTGTACTGTAATCAACATCTTTAGTTTTTGATAGGAAAATACCTACAATAAAGATGACAGTCAAAATTGCAAAAATAATACCAAATATCATATTTGCTGTTACAAATGAAAAGACAGTAAGTGCCGCACCAATCAGTGCTAGTACTATAAATGAAATTCTCAATAGTTTCTGACGTTGATTTTTACGAACCTGTTCTTCTTCAAATGATTCTTTTAATTTTTCATATAAATTCTCTTTTTCATGAAGTTCCAACACTTGTTGTGCGTATTCTTTTTTCTTCTCAAATGTTTCTTCAGGAACTAAATCATTTTCAAGTTGATCGAGCTCATTGGTATTGGAATTACGTTCAATTTTATTATCTTCAATGCCACGCTCTAATTGTAAAATATAGGCACTTTGTTCTTGCTTACCTCTAATTTGTTCACTTACATGACTTTTCATTGCTTCAGAACTGTCCACTTCATGATGAGGTTCATTCCATCCTATATTTGCTTGTAGACTGTCCTTCTCTCGTTGTTTATCTGAAATATCTTTTTCAATTGAACGTAGTTCATATTCTTTTTGTTTAATTTCCTCTTCTTGTTGATACAGTCCATTAAACGCATCGATATCTTTCTGCTCTACAGGATGAATGCTTTCAGCGTCTTTATTTAATTGCGCTAAACGTTCCTCTCTAAGACCAATATCTCTTTCTAGTGACTGCTTATGAGACTTCGCAGTTTCATATCGATCTATGCCCTTTTCAGGAAAATGGATAGGCTGAATATTAAGCACTTGTTCTAAATCTTTCCATTCTTGAGTTTGATCATGAAGTGCCACTTCTTTTTGTTTAGCTTCATGCATCTTAGACAACTGATTTAAGTTTTGTTTCAAATGCTCTAAACGACGTGAGGATTTGTCTTTTTCATCTACTAATCGATGATACGTATCTAATTTACTCTCTTCTTCACGTATTTGACTTTCAAGTTGTTTAAGTTGTTCTATCTGCTGATTAATAATTGGATTCTTGCCTGATTTCTTGTATAACTCGTCCTTTTTATGACCAATTGTGTCTCTCATACTTGTGAATTCAGTAGATCCAAGTGCACCCGCTTGTAATAAATAATCTTGTAATTGCTTTTCATCGAGATTACGGTGTATGTCTTGTAGACCTAATACATTAAATGAGAATATACCTTGATATGTCTTTTTAGAAATATAATTTAATTTCTTATTAAGCCAAGCCTCATCACGCACTGTACCGTCAGCGAGATATACCTTAACATCGCCTTGTGCACTACCTTTGATTCTTTCTACTTCAGCTTCTATACCATCATCAAATATTAAGGCTAACTTTCCACCGTATTGATTACCTAAACGTGGCTCAAGTCTAGGCTCTTTAGACTTTTTAGTAGGGAAACCAAATAAAATAGAATGGATAAATGCTTGTACAGTTGATTTACCTGCCTCATTTTCACCAAAAATTTCAGTGAATCCTTTATTAAAATTGATTTTACGCTGAACAAATTGACCATATCCATATATTTCAAGCGATTTAATTATCATTTTGTTCACCTCTCAACTCATCTTTTAACAGACTTTCCGCATGATTGACTAATTCAGTTCTATCAAATTCTGTATAATCATCTAAGAATTTTGAAGCTCTTGGATTAAGATACAAGTCACTCATAGCAGAATTAAATACTGAGGCATCTTCTAATAAATCAGAAGAAAATTCTTTCACAAGAGGTGATTCATCATTTTGAACATATTGAATATTTAAATCCTCTATGAATACGAATTGATTTTCATTTTCTTCAAATTCTGTAATCATTTCTTTCACTTGGATAAGATCTTGAGGGGCAATGGTATCTTCACTATTAACCATTACCTTTAATCGATAGAACGCTTTACCTTCAGGTCTTACCTTGTCTTTGAATGATTGAATGTCCTCATATAAACCTTGTTTAGAGGTATGATCTGTATTGATCGTGGCCTCTTCAAATTTAATATACTGTGTAGGATAAAATTCTGTAGTCAATTTGAGATGGTCACCCTCTATGAGCAAACATCCTTTTTCTCCTAGCTCGTTGAAATGTCTACCTTGGATATTACCTGGATAGTTAATCACAGGCATATCACTTAATTGTTCACGTTCATGAATATGTCCTAACGCCCAATAATGATAGAGGCGACTATTTAAATCTTCTAATCGGAATTCAGTATAGCGATTATTTATAGACGATTTGCTATAAGTGCCATGTAGAACGCCGATATGTATTCCTTTTTGTCCCTGACTTGAAGGATAGGAATCAATTTTATTTTCATAACTCGTATCATTCTGATAACTAAATCCATGTATAAAAATGGTTTCCCCGTCTTTAGTGATGGCTTGATAGGTTTCTACTTGATTCGAAAATACAGAAACATTGTTAGGCCAATTTGCAGATATTTTTGAAGTCAAAGGATCGTGGTTTCCATGACATACGTATACAAATATTTGCTCTTTACGCAATCTTTCAAATTGTTCCTTTAGGAAGACTTCCGCACGGAGCGTACGATTCTCATTATCAAATAAATCACCCGCGATAATGATAAAATCTACTTCTTTTTGTAATGCTAAATCTACAATATTTTTAAAACTTTCATATGCACTTTTTTGAACATCTTCAAATATTTTAGGACTCAAATGACTTTTAGATTTGAAGGGACTGTCTAAGTGTAAGTCGGCACAGTGTATAAATTTAACCATAAGTTTAATTCTCCTTAGAAAAGCCGTAAAGTTAAAAGATATAATGCAATTTGAATGTACTTCAATTATTGATAAAAATAAAAAAAGTTAGCATTAAGATAGATGAATGACAATAAATTAATAAACTATGTATCATGAAAAATAACTTTACTTTATATTTAATTATTTTACCATAACACTTAAAGTTCAGTCGACGACTAAGAGTATCATTCATCTGAAAATTAGGCGTCATATAATGGAATTGAACTGAATACGAAATTTAACTCAAATGATGGTGCCTAATCATATGAAAAAAGCCTTAGAAAGATTATAATCATAACCTTTCTAAGGCAAATATTAAGTCTAGAAGTTGTATCTTCCAAACTAAATCTAAAGACCTATCAATTAGTCAGCGTAAATTTCATCTAATGGTTTTACGATGATTTGGTTGATTTCTTGGAATACTTGGCTCATTTTTTGCTCAGCATTCATTAATTCAGAGATATTTTCATCTTTTTCGATTTCTTGAGCTTGTTCTTGAGCTTTTTGTAAGTCTTCTTCAGGAATTTCTTCACCTTGCATTTGTTTTTGTTGGAAACTGATTTGAGTTTCACGGAATTCATCAAATAATTTTTTTGATTCTTCGTTTTCTTTAACTTTTGCAAATGCATCTTTAATCGCTTTATATTCGTCACTGTCTCTTAAAGCTTGTTCTAATTGATTTGCATAATCATATAAATTTACTGCCATAGTTCATTGCACTCCTTTGAGTTAATTTGTGTTTTAACCACTCACAAATAACTTTAACATATATGTCACCGTTAGACAAAGATTGCAATCACACCTTGGAATAAACCGATAATACCTCCAAGAATAAAACCTAATGACATGATTAATTTTAATTCTTTATTGGTAATTTCTATAATTAAATTTTCAATATAATCTAATTCGAACGTGTTAATTTGATCTTCGATGAGTTGTCGTAAATTAATCTTTTGCATAATTTTTGTAAGATGTTGAGAAATATTATGCACAATGACAGATGTTATTTTAGTTGCTGCTTCATTTTCCAAATAATGAATCAATTGAGGTGCTAATTCGCTTATAGGCATTCGTGCTTTATCATTCAAATTCATATACGATAAAACAAGTTCACTTGTTGACTTGGAAATATTTTCAAATTGTTCTTTATCAATTAATTCAATTAATGTTTTATTCTTTAGCGTCTCATATTCGTTTCGAATCACTTGATTAATAATCGTACGTGCTTTCGGATGTTGAGTAAGACGAATCAATTCATGCTGTATACGCTCCGCGATACTTTCCTTTGTCATAAACATTTGTAGAAGACCTACTATTTTTCCCTTTTCCTGGAAAAAGGTATCCAGCATATCATAAATATCATGCGCACCTTTATCTGAGTTTAAATAAACCTTTGCTCGTTCACATAATAAATCTGCTATATCTTCTACTTTATGGTCAGCTAATTCGATAAGTTCTTTGGGAAGCAAATGGTGTATTGTTTCGTGTTGATGATTATAATAGAAGGCGTTCAATTGCCCTTCAATTGCGGGGCTAACCTTTCCATCTATCACTTCATGAATATTAATATCAAAGAACTGTGCAAAATTTTCAATTGTTGCATCTTTACCTTTGAGTTTATGAATTTGTGTAAGAACTAAATCATGAATCGCGTCTCTTGATTGAGGTTGGTTGAGTTTCTCGCGAATCATTTCCTCTGTAATTAAATGGTCTTCAATGACTTGGCCTATTTTATTCGCAATCTCATCTCGTCGTTTGGGGATTAATCCAGGTGTGAATGGGATTCGCATTTTAAAAATATAATATGGTTTAAATGGGTGGAATAACATTCGTATTGCGATAACATTTGTAATACCACCGATTAAAGCGCCAATAATGGCCATAAAAACAATAATTAAAAAGGCATGCATATCCTTGACTCCCTTGTATCATTTTAAATGTGTTTCGATTATAACACCATTTAACCTTTCACTCGTGCTATTAAACTTTGACTTAAACTAAAATAATAAAAATAAAACGATGAAATCAAAAGATTGAGTTCATCGTTACGTGTAAATATTATTATCATAGCGTTAATCTATCATTTTAATAAAGTGACTAAATCGTTTCTAGATTCTACTATCACTTTTCAAAGAGAATTAGATGTGTACTAATTCTTCTTTAGCATTTCTGTTGAAATATGTTTCTGCTTCTCTCATTTTAGAAGTACCGAAGATAGGTTGTTTATCAGCGTTTAACACACGGTAAATATTGCTCACTTTATTGCTTTGTAAAATAAAGCCATTACGTGTTTCGATTGTATTCCAATAAATATCGCTTGTTGTTGCGTGATTTGGATACGCACAATGATTTCTTGAAATCGTTTGTACGATTTCTAAAGGATCACATCCAAATGTGCTATTTAATACATCTGAATCTCTAAATAATGCACAAATTGATACACATGTCGTCCAGTTAGGTAAAACTCTTTCTTTTTCAATTTGTACTAATGTTTTCTTTGAAAGGCCAATTGTTTGGGCCATTGTATCTTGCGTATAACCCGCTTCAATACGAACCATTTTAAATTTTGTCTGAATTAAATCTGTGAAACTCTGTCTATCCATTCTATTTATCTACCTTTCTAATTGGAAATATTTTATCCGGACACAAGAAATTGCAATTATACACATTTCTTGAAACACAAATTACATCTTAATATATTTTTAATAAAAATAAAAGAGTGAATCGTGTTTTTCTACCTATTTTTATTAAAGGCAAAATTATCAAAATAATTAAATATTTACATTTAACGGTATCCGCTCAACTTTAATTTGAATTTTAAATTGAGTACTAATAAATTGAACTTTTTATGACAATTAAATTAATTTATTTTCCATCGCATAAATTGCTGCTTGTGTTCTATCCGTGACTTGCAACTTATTAAAGATATGACTGACGTGTGTTTTGATAGTCTTTTCCGAGACAAACAGGGTTTGAGCAATTTCTTTATTCGTCTTCCCTTTCACCATTTCTCTCAAGACCTCTACTTCGCGCTTGGATAATTTATTTGTAAAATGAGGTTTCTTAGATACAGCTTCAATTACATTTTTAGCTTCTGGGTGAATAATACGTTCACCGTTTAAAACTTTATGTATCGTTTCAATAAGTTTCTGAGGTTCGACATCTTTCATCTCATAACCATCTGCGCCTTTATCGATGGCTGAAATCACATGTTCGTCATCCACGTAACTCGTTAATACTAATACTTTAATTTGTGGATATTGTTTTTTTAGTATTTCTGTAATCTCTATCCCGTTCATTTCCGGCATAACTAAGTCTAACAATACGATGTCAGGTTGTTCATTTTCCTTTAAAAATGATAAGAACGATTGCCCGTCAGAAAAGCCTTTGACTACTTCTAAATCTTCAACTGTTGAAAGTAAAAATTCTAATCCTTGTCGTACGATATGATGATCATCTACTAATACTACTTTATGCATAATGTTTCTCCTTTTTAATTACTTTAAAGGTATCCTAATTGATATCGACGTACCCTGTTGAGGCGTTGAATTGATGTCTATTTTACCATCCATCGCATGTGTACGTTGCTTAAGGTTCTTCAAACCATTAGAAGTATTATCATTGATTGAGTTAAGGTCAAATCCCTTTCCTGAATCAACAATTTGAATGATTAAATGTGCTTTATCTTGTGTTAAATGCAAGAATACTTCATTGGTATCCGCATGCTTTCGAACATTATTCATTGCTTCTTGTATCATACGATAGACATTTTCTTCAATATAATTGGATAAATCAATCAGACCATCAACATGCACTTCTAAATCAAGATTTAAGACATGGCTATAGTTATTTAAAGCATGCACCAGCCCATGTTCTAACCCGACAGGTTTTAACTGCCATATCAGTGCTCTCATTTCATTCACAGCATTTTGACTTGTTTCTTCAATTGTTTTAAAGGCCTTTTTAGAGAATTCATCTTCAGTCATACCTTGAGCTGCATGGGCAGTTAATTTTAATGAGAATAACATCTGATTGACCGAATCGTGAAGATCACGTGCTAACCTATTCCGTTCATTAATTTTAGCTGCCTCTTTCTCTCTATCCGTAAGTAAAATACGTTTAATTGCAGAACCGATTTGAAATGCTACGGACTCCAGTAATTCTAAATCTTCTTCACTATAATGTTGTTTGTTCGAAGAAGCGACATTAAGTAGTCCAAATTGTTCTTCACCGGAACGAAGAGGCACAGTTGCATGATGCGTAATACCTTCCGTTTCTTCATGATATGCACGATTTGCTAAATTAATTCTCGAACAATTGATGATATTAGAAGCCTTCGTTAGCTTCCTATTATGATATGCCTGTACACACCAACAGCTTCCTTCTGTCATATAATGGCACTCTTTTTTCGATAATGCACCAGGGAGGTCAACTGCTGATACAAGTTCATGCTCACCTTCCTGATTGATGAAGAATATCCATCCCGTAGTGAAGTCACTACCATCTATCAGTGAACGTAAACCCCCATGCATCATGCTATACATTTCAGTTTCCTCATTAAGAAACTCTGCTATTTCCTTTAGCAATGCGAGTCTAGTTGGCTTCTCCATTTTATCGCCCCAATACTTTATCCATATTATTTACATTATACATGGGTTCGCTTTATTTTAAAAATAGAGTTAAATACATCATTGAAAAGTGTTTGAGGATTCATTTTTCAAAAAATAAACATGATATAGAGAATAAATAATTTGTGATATGATGATATAGAAACTATAGGAGGATATTATGAAATTTACGATACCTGAACAATATAATGAATATACGTTAAGAGAGATATTTCAACAATTGAAACTTCCTAAGAAGGATTTACATCAACTGAATATGTCAAAAGAGATAAAAATCAATGAGCAACAAGCTAAATTAACTGACAAAGTTGTCACTGGGGACGAAGTCATTGTGCCTACGCCAAAAGAAAAAAGTAATTATTTACCTAGTTATCGTTACGCACAAATCTATTATGAAGATAATGATTTAGCCATCGTTATGAAACCTAAAGGTGTTAAAACGCATCCTAATGATTTAAAAGAAAGTAACACTTTAATGAATCACATTATTTATACGATAGATAGTGACTATGTTGAGCCAATCCATCGTCTTGACCAAGAAACAGTGGGCTTACTGATCGTAGCAAAGAATCCTATCATGAAGAAAATATTGGATAGAATGTTAGAAGATAATCAAATTACGCGTGTCTATAAAGCAAATGTAAAAGCATTGTTGCCTATTAAACCACAAACGATAGATATGCCTATTGGTAAGGATAAATTTCATCCTAATAAACGCAGAATTTCAAATACTGGCCAACGTGCGATTACACATATCTTAAGTTCTCAAATGATTAAAGAAGGCGTCTGTCAACTTGATATTAAATTAGACACGGGGCGTACACACCAGATACGTGTACACTTGGCTGAAATAGGTCATCCTGTCATTGGTGACCCTCTGTATGGCGATTCTACATTACGTCAATTAGAATTAAACAGTCATCAAATCGAATTCATTCATCCACTTACACACGAACTGATTTCAGTAAGTTTAGATGATAAGAAATAGTTGAGGATTGAAGCTCGATACCAAAATAAAAGCAAAGAAGGAACATTAGACAAATTATAAATGTCTAATGTTCCTTTACTTTAGTTATTTAAATGAATTTTAGTGAGGATCAACCATATCTTCTGGTTTAATCCATTCTTCAAATTGTTCTTCTGTCACATAGCCACTATTAATAGCTGATTCTTTTAAAGTTAAACCTTCTTTGTGAGCTTTTTTAGCAATTTGAGCTGCTTTTTCATAACCAATATGAGGGTTAAGTGCAGTAACTAACATTAATGATTGATTTAAGTAATTATTAATGTTCTCTTCGATTGGCTCAATACCTACAGCACAATTATCATTAAACGTTTGCATACCGTCAGCTAATAAATAAATTGATTGTAGCGTATTATGAAGAATAACTGGTTTAAACACGTTCAGTTCAAAGTTACCTTGTGAACTTGCGAAACCTACAACAGTATCATTACCCATCACTTGTACTGCTACCATCGTTAACATTTCACATTGAGTAGGATTAACTTTACCCGGCATGATAGATGAACCTGGTTCATTTTCAGGAATAGAAATTTCAGCTAAACCAGCACGTGGACCTGAAGCTAACCATCTCACATCATTAGCTATTTTCATTAAATCGCCAGCTAAAGCTTTAAGTGTGCCATGTAATTGAACAACTTCATCATGGGCTGTCAATGCATGGAATTTGTTTTCAGATGAAACAAATGGATAACCTGTATTATCTGAGATGAATTTTGCAACTTTATCACCAAATTCTGGATGCGCGTTAATACCTGTACCTACAGCTGTTCCACCAATAGCTAAGCTAAGGATATGTTTTTTAGATTCGCTTAGCAATTCTTCACATTTGTCTAACATGTAGCGCCAACCACTGATTTCTTGGCCTAATTTAATTGGTGTTGCATCTTGTAAATGTGTACGTCCAATTTTAATAATTGATTGATATTGGTCTTCTTTTTCTTTTAATGTATTACGTAAGTTTTTAAGTGCTGGTTCTAATTTTGTTTCAACTTCATGATATAAAGCGACATGCATAGCTGTAGGAAATGTATCATTAGAACTTTGTGATTTATTAACATCATCATTTGGGTGAATTGATTCATCACTATGATGTTCTTTTAAGTATTCATTTGCTACGTAGCTGACAACCTCATTCACATTCATGTTACTTTGTGTACCACTACCTGTTTGCCAAACGACTAATGGGAAGTGTTCATCTAACTCTCCCTTTAAAATACGGTCGCAAGCATATACGATTGCGTCTTTCTTTTCATCACTTAACTTACCAAGTTCATGATTGGCTAACGCAGCACCTCTTTTTAATTGTGCAAACCCATAAACGACTTCAATTGGCATACGTTCTTTACCTACTGGAAAGTTACGTTTACTTCTTTCAGTTTGAGCACCCCAATATTTATCTCCAGGTACTTCAATTTCTCCAAAAGTATCATGTTCAATTCTGACTGACATACATTTCTCTCCCCTTATTGTCTTTATTTATTTGTAGTATAGCACTATTTAATTTAGATGGGCAACGATGAGGTGAAACGTTTACATAATAAAAATGACCCTAATTACTTTGCTTATCTACTAAAATAATTAAGGTCTCAACTATGTGAAATTTAAGAATGTTTATATTTAGTTTTAGTCGCTTGAACAATCGCAATTGCTAATAATATGAATAATATGGCGCTTATTACTATTGTAATAGGACTTATTTGGACTAAAAATCCTAAAATGCCAGTAAGCCGGCTATAAAAATCATTCAAGGTATAAATCAGTATACCTGTAATTGCTAAACAACAAATGACGCTAATGATTACACCAGATTGATTACTTTTAATAAACGTTTGTGCACTCACGTCATCTACTAATCCTTTAGAGAGATTAAGTTGTAATTGCACAATTTTAAAAAGTAAGGGCAAGTATAGTGCTCCTAAAGCAAGAGGAAAGCCTTTGACTGAGATTAAACTTATAATCACAGTCGCTATCATTAAATGTATCCAATATTTTCCTAGCATATTTTAAATCTCCTTGTGTTAATCACTATTAAGTATGATATCACAATTGTGATTGATGAGGGAGATAAGCATTGTTCAAAGTTGATTGGTGACATAAATTTTCAAAAATAAAAAAACTGAGATGTATTAATGATCTCAGTTTCCTTAAACATTTTGGCAGTAGATGGTGAAATTGAAAGTGTGCTTATAACAAGCTTCTTACAATTTTATCCATCCTTCTTGCCTCATTATTAAATTATTTATCTTGTAGGTCGGAACGTACGTCTTCGTCATGAGATTGATTCAGTTTGTCTTCATCATTCTCTTCTGAAATTTGCTCCATTTCTTTACCTAATTCTTTCAAATCATCTAAATCTGTCACCATTGCATTTTCTTCTTCATGATAATTCAATTTAGATTCTTGTTCTTTAGCCATTGTTTTCCCCCACAATCTCTATGGTTAGACAAAACGTGCTGTGAAGTACTCTTTAACGTCTTCAGGTAAACCTGCAGCCGCTTCTTTATCTAAGATAACATTAACCATACGATGTGCTTTTAAATCTGCTGGTTCATAACTAGATTTACCATTTTCACGATATAATTTCTCAATCACATCACGTTTATTGCTACCAGTGACTACTAAGAAGATTTCTCTAGCTTCCATTAAACCTTGTCGTACGCTAACATCTAATTTGCCACTTTCATCTATAGAAAGAACTTGAAGGATTAATTTTCCTTTATTTTCTTTCGTTTTCATTTTATCTGAGATAAATTCAATTGCATCTTTTTCATAAGAGATTGAATAAACTTGACTTTCAGGTACTCCTAAAGCTTCATAATAAGAGCGATTGTCGTCATAATCTAAGATATTGATTTGACTAAAGTCTACAGCGTGTGTATCAACGTTTTTCTTAAGTTCATCTAAAACAGGCGCTTGGTCCTTGTCTAAATGAAATCCTGCAATTGTTGTAGGATTGTTATTAAATTGTTTACGAATAATATCAGCAGCGTATTCTGCTACTCTTTCATTATTATCAAATACTTTAAAGTTCATTGCCATATTCATTACACTCCTCTAAGTTTGCTCTTTACATAGAATGATTGATATTAATTTCAAATATACCCTTTTGAGTTATTTGTCAAACCAAACTATTACGCTTTAATGTCAATTCTTCATGTTTAAATATAACATTTCTATCTACATTATTACATTCACTTTTATTTTTCCTGAAAATTAATTTATGAAAGATTTGGAAATTGTTGTTGTCTCAACGCCTCATAAATAAGTAATGCGGCTGTATTAGATAAGTTCAAAGATCTAATTTTATCACTCATAGGTATTCTTAATGCTGTATCTGCATATTTCTCTTTCACCCAATTAGGAAGACCAGTTGTTTCTCTACCGAAAATAAAATAATGTTCCTCTTCAGTATTTGAAAAATTAAAATCACTATAAGTTTGTTTTCCAAATTTAGTTAACAAGTAATAATTTCCTTCAGTACTTTCAAAGAACGCTTCAATACTTTCGTGATAAGTAATATTTACATGCTCCCAGTAATCTAAACCAGCCCTTTTTAACATCTTATCGTCTGTACTAAATCCTAAAGGTTTAATAAGATGTAAATGTGTAAGTGTTCCTGCACACGTTCTAGCAATATTGCCTGTATTTGCAGGTATTTCTGGTTGGAATAAAACGATATGATTCGTCATAGTTAGTCTCTCCTCATTTCCAAGCCTTTTTTCATTTCAACTTGGACTTCCTCTATTTCTTTTTCAAAATTTTCATTTATAAAATGTCGTGCGTCTTCTCCTTGAATTTGTCCTATAGCCCAATAAGCTGTTCCTCTAATCATTGGTCTAGGATCATTTAAGGCGACTTCTTTAAGTTCAGGAATCGCATTTTCTTCCTTAAAATGCGCTAAGGCGATAATCGCATTTCGTTGAATTGGCTTTTTACCTCTCCAAGCACCAGCTAAATGCCCGTAAGTATTTTTAAATTCTTTGTTACTCATTTGAAGTAATGGGACTAATCGCGGCTTTAATATTTCTGGTTCAAGAACGATATCGTCATGTTGCGTATTAATACCTCTATTTTTAGGACATACTTGTTGGCAAGTATCACATCCATATAAACGATTGCCAATTTTATAACGATACTCATCCTCTAAATAGCCTTTCGTTTGAGTTAAAAAGCTAATACATTTTTGACTGTTTAATTGGCCATTTCCCACCAAAGCACCGGTAGGACAACGGTCTACACATATCGTACAGTCTCCACAACTATCTAAAATAGGGTCATCAGGCTCAAATGGTATGCTTACTAACATTTCTCCTAAATATGTCCATGTACCTAATTCAGGTGAGATAACAAAACCATTTCTGCCTACAAAACCTAATCCAGCTCTTTCAGCTACTGCCCTATCAGATAAGACACCAGTATCTACCATAGATTGTATTTCAACATTTGGCACTCGTTCTCTAAGAAATTCACTCAGTTTATCAAGTCTTTTCCGCATAATTGTATGGTAGTCTTGTCCCCAAGAAGCTCTTGCGAACATACCTCGTCTGTCTCCTCTTACACTTTTAGGTGCACCCTTCAATTTATTCGGATAACCTACCGCAATAGCAATAATAGAACGCGCACTTGGTAAACTTAATTTAGGTTCAGTTCTTAAAGCTATATCGGACTCTTCAAATCCAGATGCGTACCCTCTGGAATGATAACTTTCTAATTTCTGTTTTAGCTCATCAAATGGATCTGCAGTTGTGAAACCTATACTATCAATACCTATAGAATGAGCATAGTCTATTATCTCTCTTTTTAACTGCTTGTAATCCACAGCTTTGCCCCCTCACAAAAAATTACATATGCCATTTTAACACATGTTCGCTTTTCATAGCGTTTTAGGGTTTTATTTTTTACAAAAAAGAGCAGAACCGAAATCAAATTCTCATAGAATGATTTCAAAATTCTGCCCTACTTAAAAAGTATTTATATATTATAATACGCGTGATAAGAAGTTTTGTGTTCTTTCGTGTTGAGGGTGTTCAAATATATCTACTGGCGAGCCTGATTCGACAACCACCCCATCTGCCATAAATACTACTTTGTTACTGACTTCTTTAGCAAAGTTCATTTCATGCGTGACAATAACCATCGTCATACCGTCTTTGGCTAAATCTCTCATTACTTTCAATACATCACCAACAACTTCAGGGTCTAAAGCAGATGTGGGCTCATCAAATAAAAGCACATCTGGTTTCATTGCTAAAGCTCTCGCAATCGCGACTCTCTGTTTTTGACCTCCAGATAATTGATTAGGATAAGCCTCTGCTTTGTCTTTTAATCCAACTTTGTCTAGTAAATTTAAAGCTATTTCTTTAATTGTGCCTTGATTATCTTTATGTAAAAGCTTAGGAGCTAGCATGATATTTTCAATTACTTTTTTATGTGGAAATAAGTTAAAGCTTTGGAAGACCATTCCCATTTTCTGTCTTAATTCGTCCAAATGAACGTTCTTTTCAGTTAAATCATTACCTTCAAAAATGACTTGCCCTTTTGTTGGCGTTTCGAGTAAATTCATACAACGTAGCAACGTACTTTTACCACTACCAGATGGCCCAATGATAGCTACAACTTCTCCTTGTTTCACTTCTAAATTAATATCTTTAAGTACTTCGTTATGTCCGAATGTTTTGTTTAAATTTTTAATTTTAATCACTAGCCTTCATTCTCCCTTCAACTAAACTCATGATGCGTGAAAGTGCAAACGTTAAAATAAAGTAAAGGACTGCGGCAATGAGTAATGGCGTGAACGGATCGAATGAAATACCTTGCACAACTTGTGCATTAAACATAATCTCTCCAACACCAATCGTTGAAACAATTGAAGATTCTTTAATAAGGGTCACAAATTCGTTTCCTAAAGCAGGCAATATATTTTTGATTGCTTGTGGCATGACCACAAATTTCATTGTTTGGCTATAATTTAAACCTAAACTTCTTGCTGCTTCTGTTTGTCCCTTATCAACTGCATTAATTCCTGCTCTTATAATTTCAGCAATATATGCTGATGAGTTAATCACAAGCGCAATGGTTCCGCATATAAGTGCTGACACATCTAGTCCTAACGCCGCAGTTGTTCCAAAGAAGACGATAAACACTTGAACTAGCATAGGTGTTCCTCTTAAGAATTCAATGTATATACTTGCTAACCAAGATAAAGGTTTAAATTTACTTAATTTCATTAAAGCAATCAATGCACCTAAGATTGAACCTAAGATGACCCCAATAGATGAAATGAGAATTGTATCTTTAATACCTTTAATAAAGAAACTTCCATATTTAGTAAAGAAGTTACCATCATCTTGCATATCTTCAGCAGCTTTATTCATATAACTATCGATTAGGTTTTTACTTTTAACTTCATCAATCGTTTGATTAAGATGTTTAAGTAACTCTGGTGAATCTTTTGGTAAAGCAATACACGTAGGTTTCTTTTCTTCATTAAATTTAACATCTGCAAAATCTAACTCAGGATTTTGTTTTAAATAAGCTTCGGCTACTGGTTTCTCAATAACGGTACCGACAACCTTACCACTTTTCAATGCTAATATCGCATCAGGTAAACGACTTAAAGAAGAGATTTGACCATTATTGATTTCATTTTGAGCAATTTTCTCTTGTTCTGTCCCTTTTTGAGCTGCTATCTTTTTGCCGTCAAAGTCTTTTAAACTTTTGTATTGATTTTTTTCTGATTTTTTAACTAACATAGTATTATTTGTCATCATATATGGTTCTGTAAAATCAACTTCCTTTTTTCTTTCAGGCGTTGTTGTCATACCAGAAATGATGATGTCTATTTTCCCAGTTTTCAAAGCACCTAAGAGGCTATCAAATTGCATATTCACAATTTTTAATTTTAAGTGATTATCTTTTGCTATTTTCTTAGCTAACTCAATATCTACACCCGCATATTCAGTTTTCCCGTGGACTGTCTTCTCAAATTCTAAAGGTGCGTAATCTGCTGATAACCCCACTCTTATTTCTCCACGCTGTTTAATTTTGTTCCAATTTGAATCTTCTTTAGCACTAGCAATAGGATTTATGTATATCATTGCAGAGCTTATAAGTATAGCGATGACTATAATTATCTTGAAAGTTTTGTTCATACTTAATGAGCCCTCCTTAATAAATATACATTATTATACATTTTTATTTATTTTTATGCAATTCTTTTTCTGAAAATTAAGGCAAAAAAATAAGCAATGTCTCAACGTTTATGTTGAACACATTGCTTTCCAGCTCATCTTATTATTCTTTAGGTATTTCAAATTGGTAAATTTCATCACTATAAGAATGAATAAATTTCTTACATAAATGATGAACAATAAATGCTCCAGTAAAAGGCACGACAAAATAACCAATGATGAGCATGATGATATTAAAAGACGTGTCTCCTGACATACGATTAAGTGCATTAATTGGTCCGACTAAACCAGTATATCCAAACCCTGCTGATAAAGGCGTTCCTTTAATATTTAATACGTATGCCACAATTCCGCAAATAATGCCATTCACAGTTAGAGGAATAGCGATAATGAGATGCTTTAAATAAACAGGTATCATCATCTTCGCAGCACCAATTAATAACACTAAGTTCACTCCAATTGAATTCACTCTCAAAGATCCGAATAAGAATGTGACACATGCGGCAACAATTCCCATATTCGCTGCCCCACTACCTAAACCAGTCAAACTAATTGCTGTAGCGATAGCCACTAGTGAAATTGGTGTAACCATTAATAAAGAAAAAGTTACACATATTAGTATAGACATTAACAAAGGATTTAACTCGGTAAATCCATTCACAACTCTTCCAATTGATTGAGTAATCACTTGTACATACGGCAAAGTAAGTAACCCAATGACTCCACTTATGACTGGGACTAAAACTGGAAGAATAATCATTTCAAATGAACCGAGCTTTCCTTCTAAGAACATGTAAATAAAACAAGCTAATGCAACTACAACAATAACATTGATGATATCTCCAATACCTTTTAATTCAATTCCTTTGTTACTAAAATGAACAACACCGGAACCAAGCATTGCTGACGTACCAATGATTGCTGCACCAGCACCTTTAAATTTAAATTGATGTGCAGCTAATACACCAATAATAAATGCCATAAATGACTGAATAACAATGACAAGCTGATATACAGTTTCTAATAAATGGTTCCCTTCCTTAAAGAACTTTAATAATTCTCCTAACAAAGCATTAGGCAAAAGTGCAATGACAACTCCAGCACCTACAGCATTTAATATATTATTAAAAAAAGACTTTCCATTAACATGCGAATTACTCATTCTGAATCCTCCAAATATCACATTAGATTAATAGTATTATAGATAAACCAGATAAACAATAACTAATTATTGAAACTGTATATTGAGAATTATAAAAATGATTAGATAGTAAGCCCTTTTACTTCTGAAAGGCAGTATTATAGAATTTATTCAAGCAAGACCAATGAGTTAAAGAAACTTTGGAATTATTTATTCCTGTGAAGAAAAAATTAAAATAATAGCTATCTTTTAAAGTTTCGATAAATTTAAACAACTTATTTTATATAATTTTAATTAAGTTGTTGTAATTATTTCTTGGACGTGCTAATTTGAAATTAAATTCTTATGCTAATAAGGAGTTTTAATATGAGTGCTAAAAGTGCTAGAACAATTTTTTCTGAAAATCTTCAAAGATTAATGAGAAATAAAAACGTAGACCAAAAAGAATTAGCTGAAACAATAGGAGTAACACAACCTACAATCTCTAATTGGATAAAAGAAATCAAATATCCTAGAATTAAGAGAATACAATTATTGGCTGATTATTTTAACGTTCCTAAATCGGAATTGACTGAAGAACATAGTATTGTAACCAAAAATGCAATAGCAGCTTATATAACTCCCGATGTTACTGAAGAAGAAATGAAAGAAATTATAAATTTCATAGAATACATAAAAAGCAAATGAAATAGCGATAAATAAAGAGAACGCTCATTTACTAATAAATAACTATTAGTATAGGTGTGTTCTCTTTTTTATAAAAAACATGCACTATTTAACCTCTAATAGGAGTTGGTCGATGATATTAATATTAAATACAAGAAGAACACTTATAAAATAGAAAGTCTTATCTTAAGTAATAATTTTTTTAAATTTCAACATCTAGGAAGTGACATCAATGTTATTATATTTATTCTTTACACTATTAATCATTTTTGCAGTATCTACTGTAGTATTAATCATTCTACTTATCATTAGCAAGGTTAATAAGAAAAGTATTAAACCTTATGTGATAAGCACTAGTATAACTTTAGTATTAACAATAATATTTTTAGTTTTAACTATCTTTTTCCATCATATTAACGAAAGAAATAAAAAAGAAATGTATCCGCCAAAAACTGTGGAATTAAAAGATGGTTCATATGAAGTAGGTAAAGATCTCGAACCAGGTCACTATACGATTTCATCAAAAAATAATAAAGGTTATATTGAAATTAAAACTGTAGAAGACTGGTCATTTGAAGAAAAATTCGGAAAAGATTACGGTACATTAGATAATGCAACAACTCCAACTATTACAACTTATTTAATGGAAGGAGACAAAATTAATCTTGATAAAGCTGAACTAACTACTTTTAAACCAAAACATCAAACATTTACAAATCCAATTTCCACAGGCGTATGGATTGTTGGTAAAGATGTTAAACCTGGTAAGTATAAAATTTACACTACATTTAGCCATGATATAGGAGGAAATTTCAAAATATTTAATAGAGACGGTAGTCTAGACAAAGAATACATTCTTGTAGGCAAAGATTCAGACCGACCATATGATACAGAAGGCGCTGTTACATTGAAAAGTGGACAAATTTTAATTCTTAATCACATGTATTCAGTAAGTTTAGAAAAAAAATAAACAAAGTAATAAGGTAGCTTAGTCTACCTTATTTTTTTGAAGAAAGTTACAACATGAAATTAACAAAACTAAGTAATATCATGTAATAAGCAATTAAATGATTTACAGAATTAAAGTTAGAAATATTTTTAAACAGTACCAAAAATAAATCTGCACCTAGATATGTTTCAGTTTCTAAATCTTTAATAAAGTTATTACTTAATTACATTGATCATCACACTTCATCTATTGAGGGATATGTTTTTATAAACAATGATAAACAAATAACTAACTCTTCTGTTAATAAATCTATTAGAGAAGCATGTTCCAAATTAAATATACATAGAAATTTAACTAGTCATGCATTTAGACATACACACGCTTCTATGCTCATACATGAGGGATTAAATATATATCATATCTCTAAAAGATTAGCCACTCATCTATAAACGTAACATTAAAAGATTACGGACATTTATTAAAAGAAACATACGAACAAGACAATAAAAAAGCACTAAAATTGATTGAAAATTTGTGACCAAAATTAATCTTAAATTAATAGTTTTGTGACCACGATGTGACCAAAAAATAATGCCTATATGTGTCTAAATGAATAAAAAAAGAGTGAAAACGTTGATTTAACAACATTCTCACTCTAAAAGTTCCTAAAAGTATATAAAATAATACCGGTGGTCGGGATCGAACCGACACTCCAAAAAAGGAACGGGATTTTGAGTCCCGCGCGTCTGCCAATTCCGCCACACCGGCTCAATAGATAAATAAAAAACTTCCCTCTGGAAGTATACTATGGAGCGGAAGATAGGACTTACACCTATACCTCGTTCCGGGAAGGAACGTGTTCTAAAAGTTGAACTACTCCCGCTTAATATAAAATTTAATGGAGCGGAAGATAGGACTTGCACCTATATCTCATTCCGGGAAGGAATGTGTTCTAAGAGTTGAACTACTCCCGCTTAATTAACATGGAGGCGGCAACCGGATTTGAACCGGTGATAAAGGTTTTGCAGACCTCTGCCTTACCACTTGGCTATGCCGCCAATAACTGGGCTAGCTGGATTCGAACCAGCGCGTGACGGAGTCAAAGTCCGTTGCCTTACCGCTTGGCTATAGCCCATTAATAATAAGGGCGGTTGAAGGGAATCGAACCCTCGAGTGTCGGAACCACAATCCGATGCGTTAACCACTTCGCCACAACCGCCATGGCAGGGGCAGTAGGAATCGAACCCACATCAAAGGTTTTGGAGACCTCTATTCTACCGTTGAACTATGCCCCTATTCAGATGGTGGAGGGGGGCAGATTCGAACTGCCGAACCCGAAGGAGCGGATTTACAGTCCGCCGCGTTTAGCCACTTCGCTACCCCTCCATGAGATGGTGCCGGCCAGAGGACTTGAACCCCCAACCTACTGATTACAAGTCAGTTGCTCTACCAATTGAGCTAGGCCGGCTTGCTTAAATGGTTCAGGACAGAGTCGAACTGCCGACACATGGAGCTTCAATCCATTGCTCTACCAACTGAGCTACTGAACCGTAATAAATAAATCGTAATGGCGGTCTCGACGGGAATCGAACCCGCGATCTCCTGCGTGACAGGCAGGCGTGTTAACCGCTACACTACGAGACCTATAAAGAAAATATTGCGGGAGGCGGATTTGAACCACCGACCTTCGGGTTATGAGCCCGACGAGCTACCGAACTGCTCCATCCCGCGATAATAATAATGGCGGAGGAAGAGGGATTCGAACCCCCGCGGCCCGTTAAGGCCCTGTCGGTTTTCAAGACCGATCCCTTCAGCCGGACTTGGGTATTCCCCATTATTTATAGGTAAATCGCTATTAAATTAATTAAAATGGCGGTCCCGACGGGAATCGAACCCGCGATCTCCTGCGTGACAGGCAGGCGTGTTAACCGCTACACTACGGGACCATTGATAAACGGAGGAAGAGGGATTCGAACCCCCGCGAGCCGTTAAGCCCCTGTCGGTTTTCAAGACCGATCCCTTCAGCCAGACTTGGGTATTCCTCCAAAATTATATGGACCTTGCAGGACTCGAACCTGCGACCGAACGGTTATGAGCCGTTAGCTCTAACCAACTGAGCTAAAGGTCCTAAATATAATCCTACAACTAATAAGTAGTGGCGGTGGAGGGGATCGAACCCCCGACCTCACGGGTATGAACCGTACGCTCTAGCCAGCTGAGCTACACCGCCGTTATGTAGTTTATAAATTAAATATGGTGGAGACTAGCGGGATCGAACCGCTGACCTCCTGCGTGCAAAGCAGGCGCTCTCCCAGCTGAGCTAAGCCCCCATATTAATATGTACTATCGGGAAGACAGGATTCGAACCTACGACCCCTTGGTCCCAAACCAAGTGCTCTACCAAGCTGAGCTACTTCCCGTAGAATAAGCGCGCCCGATAGGAGTCGAACCCATAACCTCTTGATCCGTAGTCAAACGCTCTATCCAGTTGAGCTACGGGCGCATATAATTTAAAAGATGGTGCCGAGGACCGGAATCGAACCGGTACGGTGATCTCTCACCGCAGGATTTTAAGTCCTGTGCGTCTGCCAGTTCCGCCACCCCGGCAAAATAATGGAGCGGAAGACGGGATTCGAACCCGCGACCCCCACCTTGGCAAGGTGGTGTTCTACCACTGAACTACTTCCGCATATGCGGGTGAAGGGAGTCGAACCCCCACGCCGTGAAGGCGCTAGATCCTAAGTCTAGTGCGTCTGCCAATTCCGCCACACCCGCGTATCTAATGGTGAGCCATAGAGGATTCGAACCTCTGACCCTCTGATTAAAAGTCAGATGCTCTACCAACTGAGCTAATGGCTCTATAGATGGTGCCGGCCAGAGGACTTGAACCCCCAACCTACTGATTACAAGTCAGTTGCTCTACCAATTGAGCTAGGCCGGCTTATTTAATTAAATGGTGGAGAATGACGGGTTCGAACCGCCGACCCTCTGCTTGTAAGGCAGATGCTCTCCCAGCTGAGCTAATTCTCCAATTATATATTGCCTGGCAACGTCCTACTCTAGCGGGACGTAAGCCCGACTACCATCGGCGCTAAGGAGCTTAACTTCTGTGTTCGGCATGGGAACAGGTGTGACCTCCTTGCCATTGTCACCAGACAAGTGAATGAATTGTACATTCAAAACTAGATAGTAAGTAATGATTTTGCGTCGCAAAACGTTTTAAAATTGATTAAGTCTTCGATCGATTAGTATTCGTCAGCTCCACGTGTCGCCACGCTTCCACCTCGAACCTATTAACCTCGTCATCTTCGAGGGATCTTATAACCGAAGTTGGGAAATCTCATCTTGAGGGGGGCTTCATGCTTAGATGCTTTCAGCACTTATCCCGTCCATACATAGCTACCCAGCTATGCCGTTGGCACGACAACTGGTACACCAGAGGTATGTCCATCCCGGTCCTCTCGTACTAAGGACAGCTCCTCTCAAATTTCCTACGCCCACGACGGATAGGGACCGAACTGTCTCACGACGTTCTGAACCCAGCTCGCGTACCGCTTTAATGGGCGAACAGCCCAACCCTTGGGACCGACTACAGCCCCAGGATGCGATGAGCCGACATCGAGGTGCCAAACCTCCCCGTCGATGTGAACTCTTGGGGGAGATAAGCCTGTTATCCCCGGGGTAGCTTTTATCCGTTGAGCGATGGCCCTTCCATGCGGAACCACCGGATCACTAAGTCCGTCTTTCGACCCTGCTCGACTTGTAGGTCTCGCAGTCAAGCTCCCTTATGCCTTTACACTCTGTGAATGATTTCCAACCATTCTGAGGGAACCTTTGAGCGCCTCCGTTACCTTTTAGGAGGCGACCGCCCCAGTCAAACTGCCCGCCTGACACTGTCTCCCACCACGATAAGTGGTGCGGGTTAGAAAGCCAACACAGCTAGGGTAGTATCCCACCAACGCCTCCACGTAAGCTAGCGCTCACGTTTCAATGGCTCCTACCTATCCTGTACAAGCTGTGCCGAATTTCAATATCAGGCTACAGTAAAGCTCCACGGGGTCTTTCCGTCCTGTCGCGGGTAACCTGCATCTTCACAGGTACTATGATTTCACCGAGTCTCTCGTTGAGACAGTGCCCAAATCGTTACGCCTTTCGTGCGGGTCGGAACTTACCCGACAAGGAATTTCGCTACCTTAGGACCGTTATAGTTACGGCCGCCGTTTACTGGGGCTTCGATTCGTAGCTTCGCAGAAGCTAACCACTCCTCTTAACCTTCCAGCACCGGGCAGGCGTCAGCCCCTATACATCACCTTACGGTTTAGCAGAGACCTGTGTTTTTGATAAACAGTCGCTTGGGCCTATTCACTGCGGCTCTTCTGGGCGTGAACCCTAAAGAGCACCCCTTCTCCCGAAGTTACGGGGTCATTTTGCCGAGTTCCTTAACGAGAGTTCGCTCGCTCACCTTAGAATTCTCATCTTGACTACCTGTGTCGGTTTGCGGTACGGGCACCTGTTATCTATCTAGAGGCTTTTCTCGGCAGTGTGAAATCAACGACTCGAGGAAACAATTTCCTCTCCCCATCACAGCTCAGCCTTACGAGTGCCGGATTTGCCTAACACTCAGCCTTACTGCTTGGACGTGCACTCCAACAGCACGCTTCGCCTATCCTACTGCGTCCCCCCATCGATTAAAACGATACTAGGTGGTACAGGAATATCAACCTGTTATCCATCGCCTACGCCTGTCGGCCTCAGCTTAGGACCCGACTAACCCAGAGCGGACGAGCCTTCCTCTGGAAACCTTAGTCAATCGGTGGACGGGATTCTCACCCGTCTTTCGCTACTCACACCGGCATTCTCACTTCTAAGCGCTCCACATGTCCTTGCGATCATGCTTCAACGCCCTTAGAACGCTCTCCTACCATTGTCCTACGGACAATCCACAGCTTCGGTAATATGTTTAGCCCCGGTACATTTTCGGCGCAGTGTCACTCGACTAGTGAGCTATTACGCACTCTTTAAATGATGGCTGCTTCTAAGCCAACATCCTAGTTGTCTGGGCAACGCCACATCCTTTTCCACTTAACATATATTTTGGGACCTTAGCTGGTGGTCTGGGCTGTTTCCCTTTCGAACACGGACCTTATCACCCATGTTCTGACTCCCAAGTTAAATTGATTGGCATTCGGAGTTTGTCTGAATTCGGTAACCCGAGAGGGGCCCCTCGTCCAAACAGTGCTCTACCTCCAATAATCATCACTTGAGGCTAGCCCTAAAGCTATTTCGGAGAGAACCAGCTATCTCCAAGTTCGATTGGAATTTCTCCGCTACCCTCAGTTCATCCGCTCACTTTTCAACGTAAGTCGGTTCGGTCCTCCATTCAGTGTTACCTGAACTTCAACCTGACCAAGGGTAGATCACCTGGTTTCGGGTCTACGACCAAATACTCAACGCCCTATTCAGACTCGCTTTCGCTACGGCTCCACATTTGCTGCTTAACCTTGCATCAGATCGTAACTCGCCGGTTCATTCTACAAAAGGCACGCCATCACCCATTAACGGGCTCTGACTACTTGTAAGCACACGGTTTCAAGTTCTCTTTCACTCCCCTTCCGGGGTACTTTTCACCTTTCCCTCACGGTACTGGTTCACTATCGGTCACTAGAGAGTATTTAGCCTTAGGAGATGGTCCTCCTAGATTCCGACGGAATTTCACGTGCTCCGTCGTACTCAGGATCCACTCAAGAGAGAATATGTTTTCGACTACAGGATTTTTACCTTCTTTGATTCATCTTTCCAGATGATTCGTCTAACATGTTCTTTTGTAACTCCGTATAGAGTGTCCTACAACCCCAACAAGCAAGCTTGTTGGTTTGGGCTCTTCCCGTTTCGCTCGCCGCTACTCAGGGAATCGATTTTTCTTTCTCTTCCTCCGGGTACTAAGATGTTTCAGTTCTCCGGGTCTGCCTTCTGACATGCTATGAATTCACATGTCGATAACATGACATCACTCATGTTGGGTTCCCCCATTCGGAAATCTCTGGATCAACGCTTACTTACAGCTACCCAAAGCATATCGTCGTTAGTAACGTCCTTCTTCGGCTTCTAGTGCCAAGGCATCCACCGTGCGCCCTTAATAACTTAATCTTTAAGATATGTTATTAATCTGTGAGTGTTCTTTCGAACACTAGCGATTATTTTATGAATTCAAGCTTATTTAAAACTCTATTCACTCGGTTTTGCTTGGTAAAATCTAATTTACTTACTTATCTAGTTTTCAATGTACAATATATCATGGTGGAGACTAGCGGGATCGAACCGCTGACCTCCTGCGTGCAAAGCAGGCGCTCTCCCAGCTGAGCTAAGCCCCCGTATCAATATTAAATTAATGGTGGGCCTAAGTGGACTCGAACCACCGACCTCACGCTTATCAGGCGTGCGCTCTAACCAGCTGAGCTATAGGCCCATTATTAAAAAGAATGTCATAAACATTCAAAACTGAATACAATATGTCACGTTATTCCTTTCATCTTCGTAGAAGATGTTCCGAATATATCCTTAGAAAGGAGGTGATCCAGCCGCACCTTCCGATACGGCTACCTTGTTACGACTTCACCCCAATCATTTGTCCCACCTTCGACGGCTAGCTCCAAAAGGTTACTCCACCGGCTTCGGGTGTTACAAACTCTCGTGGTGTGACGGGCGGTGTGTACAAGACCCGGGAACGTATTCACCGTGGCATGCTGATCCACGATTACTAGCGATTCCAGCTTCATGTAGTCGAGTTGCAGACTACAATCCGAACTGAGAACAACTTTATGGGATTTGCTTGACCTCGCGGTTTCGCCACCCTTTGTATTGTCCATTGTAGCACGTGTGTAGCCCAAATCATAAGGGGCATGATGATTTGACGTCATCCCCACCTTCCTCCGGTTTGTCACCGGCAGTCAACTTAGAGTGCCCAACTTAATGATGGCAACTAAGCTTAAGGGTTGCGCTCGTTGCGGGACTTAACCCAACATCTCACGACACGAGCTGACGACAACCATGCACCACCTGTCACTCTGTCCCCCGAAGGGGAAAACTCTATCTCTAGAGGGGTCAGAGGATGTCAAGATTTGGTAAGGTTCTTCGCGTTGCTTCGAATTAAACCACATGCTCCACCGCTTGTGCGGGTCCCCGTCAATTCCTTTGAGTTTCAACCTTGCGGTCGTACTCCCCAGGCGGAGTGCTTAATGCGTTAGCTGCAGCACTAAGGGGCGGAAACCCCCTAACACTTAGCACTCATCGTTTACGGCGTGGACTACCAGGGTATCTAATCCTGTTTGATCCCCACGCTTTCGCACATCAGCGTCAGTTACAGACCAGAAAGTCGCCTTCGCCACTGGTGTTCCTCCATATCTCTGCGCATTTCACCGCTACACATGGAATTCCACTTTCCTCTTCTGCACTCAAGTTTTCCAGTTTCCAATGACCCTCCACGGTTGAGCCGTGGACTTTCACATCAGACTTAAAAAACCGCCTACGCGCGCTTTACGCCCAATAATTCCGGATAACGCTTGCCACCTACGTATTACCGCGGCTGCTGGCACGTAGTTAGCCGTGGCTTTCTGATTAGGTACCGTCAAGACGTGCATAGTTACTTACACATTTGTTCTTCCCTAATAACAGAGTTTTACGATCCGAAGACCTTCATCACTCACGCGGCGTTGCTCCGTCAGGCTTTCGCCCATTGCGGAAGATTCCCTACTGCTGCCTCCCGTAGGAGTCTGGACCGTGTCTCAGTTCCAGTGTGGCCGATCACCCTCTCAGGTCGGCTACGCATCGTTGCCTTGGTAAGCCGTTACCTTACCAACTAGCTAATGCGGCGCGGATCCATCTATAAGTGACAGCAAGACCGTCTTTCACTGTTGAACCATGCGGTTCAACATGTTATCCGGTATTAGCTCCGGTTTCCCGAAGTTATCCCAGTCTTATAGGTAGGTTATCCACGTGTTACTCACCCGTCCGCCGCTAACGTCAGAGGAGCAAGCTCCTCGTCTGTTCGCTCGACTTGCATGTATTAGGCACGCCGCCAGCGTTCATCCTGAGCCAGGATCAAACTCTCCATAAAAAATTATGATGTTTGATTAGCTCATAAATACTAAATAGTTTGTAACTCTCGTTACTGTTTGTTTGAAATTAACGTTGACATATTGTCATTCAGTTTTCAATGTTCATTTAACACTTACAATACATTATTGTATCTAAATCAATTTAATAAGTCAAGAATAAATTCTTTCGTTTATTTCTTGTTTCTTGTTAATTAATTCAACAAATAATATCTTATAATGTTTCGTTTAAAAGTTCAATAGTCAAAATTACACTTTATTAACATTAACTTTAAGGTTTTTACTTAAAGTTTTCAATTAATTAATCTGTTTTTGACGACTTTTATATAGTATCAAGTAATAAGACTATCGTCAATCAATTTATTAGAGTTTTTAAGGTTAAATTTACCTTATCAGTGAATTAATTTCTTCATTAAGAACAATTAGACTTTATAGTGTAATTAGCTTTTTCTACGCACCCATTTATCCATTTATCATCTGTTTCTAATTTGCCTCACAATTACATGAGTTCATACAGAAAAATAGGCAACCTCTCAAGAGAAGTTGCCTAGTTCATTAGTCTAAAGTTTTTAGTTATTATCTTTTTCTTTACATTCTTTGCATGTGCCGTAAATTTCCATTCGATGATGTGTAATATCGAAGTCAGTAACATGTTGTGCTAAGTGTTCAACTTCATCAAGTTGAGGATAATGGAAGTCTACGATTTTACCACATTTTTCGCATATAACGTGATAATGATTATGTGTATTGAAATCAAATCTACTTGATGCGTCACCATATGTGAGTTCCTTAACTATGCCAATATCTTTAAATACTCTTAGATTATTATAGATAGTTGCTACACTTATATTAGGAAAATCAGGTGAAAGTGCTTGGTAAATCTCATCCGCAGTTGGATGTGAATGTGAAGAAATGAGATAACGTATAATTGCTTGTCTTTGTGGTGTAATACGTATGCCTGCTTTTCTTAAAGACGCAATTGATTCTTCAAGTTCATGTTCAATTGACTCTAAATCCGCACTCATTGAATTCACCATCTTTCTAATTAATAATTATTATTACTTAATATTAATATAACTGTTCGTAATAATGAATGTCAATAAGTACGTATTGTTTTCAGTCAATAGCCTTTATTTAAGTCCACCCTATTCTCAATTACATCATTCTTATTGAGAAAATGCTTTAAATTCTTCTCAAAAATTGCTGTAACATCTCGATTAATATGCTTATCATTACCTGTGATATGAGCTGTAATTGTTACATTATTTAAATCATATAATGGATTATCGCTTGCGAGCGGTTCATTTTCAAATACATCTAAATAGGCATGTCTAATGATTTGATTTCTTAAAACATCTATTAATAGTAATTCATCGACGACAGTACCTCGTCCTATATTAATAAACAATGCATCGTCTCTCATTTGTTCAAAATGGTGTTTCTGAAGCAAGTGTATTGTTTCATTCGTTTCAGGTAAAGAATTAACAATAATATTTGCTTCTCCAATCACTTTATCAATTTCTTCTATAGTATATGTTTCGTCAAAGTGATCTTTCATATGACCTGATTTACTGACTCCGACAATTTTCATTCCAAACGCTTTGGCCAAATACGCAGTTTTTTGCGCAATAGCACCAGTGCCTAAAAATAAAAGTGTTTCACCGTTCACCCTATGACCTGTCAATTTAGAGTCAAATCGATGTGCCAATTGATTCTCATATGAAGTTCGCATTTTTTTATAATCATCTAAAATAAATGCAATAATATACTCTGATAGTTGTTTAGCTTGTACGCCTCTCCCGTTTGTAACGATAATTCCTCTTTCATTAATATAGTCTAATGGAAGGTTATTTACTCCTGTAGCATACCAAGCAATCCATTTTAAATTTTTACATTCTTCTATGAATGCTTTATCTATACTTCCATCATACCCAATGAGTATATCTAATGTTTCCCTATCTTCAGTTGGAATGGTTTCCGCTTTTTTATAAAACTTAAACTCCTCATTAGGAAACTTTTTAATAAGTTCATCTTCTAAATCTTTCAATCTAATCAGGCTTACGATTTTCACTTAAATCACCCCAGGATATTTTTTAATTCCTCTATCTGAGTTTTGACTTTAACTTTTTCAATAACATCCATAATATATCCATTTTCATCAATCACAAACGTCGTTCTAACAATACCCATGCTTTCTTTGCCGAAAGATTTCTTTAATTGGTAAACACCTACTTCATTTGCCAACTTATAATCTTCGTCGACTAATAAGTCGAAGTTAAGTTGATGCTTTTCGATAAAGTTTTGATGTTTCTTTTTAGAATCTCCGTTAATTCCATAAACATCTACGTCAAGTTCATTAAAATCTGATAAATGGTCTCTAAAGTCACATGCTTCAGTTGTACATGTCGGTGTATTGTCTCTTGGATAGAAATATAAGATTGCTTTACGCCCTTTTAATGTTTCATTAGTAATTACCTCTCCATTTTGATTTTCTAATGAAAATGAAGGAAATTGTTCGCCTTTATTTAACATATGCTCACCTATTTCTTAATAATGTTGATTTTATGATACGATATTAGATGAAAATATTAAATTAAAAGAGGTTGATAGATATGAATTTTACTGAAAGCGAACGTCTTCAGGAACTATCTAATGAATATATATTAGGTGGCGTTAATTCACCTTCACGTTCTTATAAGGCAGTTGGTGGCGGCGCTCCAGTTATGATGAAAGAAGGTCATGGTGCTTATTTATATGATGTAGATGGCAATAAATTTATTGATTATCTTCAAGCATATGGACCAATCATTACTGGTCATGCACATCCACATATTACTGAGGCAATTCAGGATCAAGCTGCTAAAGGTGTTCTATATGGCACGCCTACTGAACTTGAAATTGATTTCTCTAAAAAGTTAAGAGAAGCTATTCCCTCACTAGAGAAAATACGTTTCGTCAATTCAGGTACTGAAGCAGTGATGACAACGATCAGAGTTGCTCGTGCCTATACTAAGAGAAATAAAATTATTAAGTTTGCCGGATCTTATCATGGTCATTCTGATTTAGTTCTTGTTGCTGCTGGAAGTGGTCCTTCTCAATTAGGTTCTCCAGACTCAGCAGGTGTCCCTCAAAGCGTTGCTCAAGAGGTAATTACTGTACCTTTCAATGATATCGAATCATACAGAGAAGCAATCGATTATTGGGGAGATGAAATTGCGGCTGTACTTGTTGAACCGATTGTTGGTAACTTTGGTATGGTTATGCCTCAGCCAGGATTTTTAGAAGAAGTGAATAAAATCTCACATGATAATGGTACATTAGTAATTTACGATGAAGTGATTACAGCATTCCGTTTCCATTATGGTGCTGCCCAAGATTTATTAGGTGTTAAACCTGACTTAACTGCATTCGGTAAAATCGTTGGAGGTGGCTTACCTATTGGTGGTTACGGCGGTCGCCAAGATATTATGGAACATGTTGCGCCATTAGGACCTGCGTATCAAGCTGGAACGATGGCTGGAAATCCATTATCTATGAGAGCAGGTATTGCTTTATTAGAAGTATTAGAACAAGACGGTGTCTATGAAAAATTAGATCAATTAGGTCGACGCCTCGAAGAAGGATTACTTAAATTAATCGAAAAACACAATATTACAGCCACAATTAATAGAATATATGGCTCACTGACATTGTACTTCACAGATGAAAAAATTACGCATTATGAACAAGTTGAAAATTCAGATGGCGAAGCCTTTGCTAAGTTCTTCAAATTAATGTTACATCAAGGTATTAATTTAGCACCTTCAAAATTTGAAGCTTGGTTCTTAACTACAGAACACACAGAAGAAGACATTGATCAAACACTCGAAGCAGCTGATTATGCATTTAGCCAAATGAAAAATTAATCACCCTTCTTAAAAATAATCTTATTGGCCAGAACAAAAACTTTATTGAGGATAGATAAACTTAATATTGATGGCGACACGCCTGCAGGAATAGCATGTGTCTTGAGACTACTTGTAAGTCAGTTGATTTTTAAAAGACAGGCTACGCAGTAGCTGATTGATATTGAGCTCATAAAATGGCTCAACATCTAATCATCCTTGCGGGGGTGATAATACGAATTCTTAAATTCTAGAATTCTGTATCACTCCCAAGCCATGCCCGCGGCAAGGGAGCTAAACAATACGAAGTGTTTATAATCATAGTCTTAGATTCAAACCTCTGCTCAATCCGGGCAGAGGTCTTTTTTGTATCACAAAATTTTCAAAAAGAATGTGCAAAGATCATTTGTATTAACTTGAAAATTTTAGCATCTCGGTGTATAACAATAATGAATGAGAATATATAATTATATAATTCAAAATTAAATCGAAGGAGCGTTATATTTGAGACTAGGAGCTCGGATTTTCAAAACTGGTATAGCCATCATATTAGCTATGTCTATCGCTTCTTTACTTCCGGCAAATATTGGTCTGAAAGCACTCGCTGGTGTCAGTGCAGTTGTAGCGATGCAACCCAGTGTTTATCGCTCTATTAAAACTGTTTCAGAACAAGCCATAGGTAATATTATTGGTGCCATACTTGCCGTGACCATGGTAACTATTTTTAGTAATAACTTCATCATAATGGGTGTTACGGTTATCTTATTAATCGCAATTCTATTCAAATTTAACCTAGCCCACGTTGCTACCCTAGCAAGTGTGACTGCTCTAGTAATTATGGGGCAACACACTGGTTCTTTCTATGTAGCGGCATTCTTTAGATTCGCTCTCGTAATGATAGGTGTACTAAGTTCCTCAATTGTCAATTTAGTATTTCTACCTCCAAAATTTGAAACCAAAATTTATTACAACTCAATGAATATTTCATCTGATATCTTTGTGTGGTTTAAACTTGTGCTTAATGATACTTCAGAATTTCATAATATTAAGCAAGACTGTTCACAACTTAACTCACGTATCACTAAATTAGAGCAAATCTATGATTATTATAATGAAGAGAAACCTTTAACTAAGAAGCATATCTATCAACAGAATAGAAAGAAGATACTATTTAAAGAAGTAGTAAGAACGACTAGACAAGCCTATGAAGTATTAAATCGTATGTCACGTTTTCAAAATGACTTACATCAACTTAACAATCAATTATTATTACAAATTAAACTTGAATTGGATTCGTTAGTTGCAGTTCATGAACAAATTTATAAAAGTCTATCTAAAAAGGCAAAATATGATGTTACACAGCTAGATTACGAAGTAGATAATCCACAAAAGAAAAACTTGATGGATGCCTTCCAACAAGAATTAATTAACAATCCTCATCAAACTCGTTATTCCTATGGTAATATGATGCAGATTATTGCAGCAATCGAGGAATACAGATATCACCTTGAACATTTAGATAGAATTCGATTAAGTTTCTTCACCTATCATCGTTCAGATTCAGACATTGATATTTCCGACGAAGATTTTGATTTGTAACATATGTCAAAACCACCTTTATTCTAAAAATCAACCATAGAATAAAGGTGGTTTTGTTTATAAATAATTATATTAGCGTTAAAGTTGCATCATTCTCATTATAAATTTTGGATGCTGTATAGATGTTCGTAAGCACCTTTTTTCGCAATTAATTCTTGATGTGTACCCGTTTCCACGATTTGTCCATTTTCCATAACAACAATCTTATCAGCATGTGTAATCGTAGATAGACGATGTGCCACAATTAAGGTTGTTCTATCTTTACTTAATACATCAAGTGCTTCCTGAATGATGGCTTCACTTTCTAAATCAAGTGCACTCGTTGCTTCGTCTAAGATTAGTATAGGCGGATTATTTAAGAAGATTCTAGCAATAGAAAGACGTTGTTTCTGACCGCCGGAAAGTTTCACACCTCGTTCTCCAACTTCAGTGTCGTAACCTTCTGGTAAATTAATAATAAAGTCGTGCGCATTTGCCATCTTAGCCGCTTCGACGATTTCTTCTTCTGTCGCGTCAGGTCGACCTAGCAAGATGTTTTCTCTCACTGTATCTGAAAATAAAATATTGTCTTGTTGTACGAGCCCTATCTGATTTCTTAAACTGCCAGTTAAGAAGTCTTTAACGTTATTTCCATCAATATTTATTTCTCCAGCAGTTACATCATAAAATCTAGGTATTAAACTAATGAGTGTCGATTTACCGCCACCACTCATACCAACAAAGGCCACTGTTTCACCTTTATTAATTGTAAGGTTAATGTCATGTAACACTTCTGATTCATTTTCATTATACTTAAATCTCACATGATTCAAATCAATTTGACCTTTTTTAATTTCGATAGGTTGTGCACCGATGCCATTCTTAATATCATAATCTTCGTCCATCAATTGGAATACCCTATCCATTGAGGCGAAACTTTGAGTCAATGTCGTAAATGATGATACAAGTCTTCTTAATGGTCCAAAAAGTTGTTCCAAGTAGCCTACGAAAGCTGCTAGAGTACCAACAGTAATAGAGCCATTAATCACTAAATAAGCGCCAACACCAATGACAATGATTGGCCCTAAGTCTGTAACAGTATTAATTGCTGCAAAGGAATATGCATTCCATCGTGTGTGCTGGAAAGCACGCTTTAAGAAGTGACCATTTCGATGATCGAAGTTTTTCGCTTCATTATCTTCAATTGCAAAACTTTTTATCACAGACATACCCTGAACACGTTCATGTAAGAATCCTTGAACTTCTGCTAGCGCTTGTGAACGTACGCGAGTTAATTGTCTTAATCTTCCAAAGAAGAAATAGACCGTTAAAATATAGAATGGGAAGATGAATATCGCTGCAATTGTCAATTTCACATCCAAGAAGAACATGATTGATAGAGCGATAATAATTGTTACACAATCTAACCAAATGTTCATTAATCCTGTAAGGATGAAGTCTTTCGTTTGTTCTACATCATTAATGACACGAGAAATGACTTGTCCCACTTGATTATTAGCATAAAAACGTGCACTTAATGCCTGTAGATGATTATATAATTGTTTACGAATATCATATAAAATTTTGTTACTTGTCCATTGAGCTAAATATTGTCTTATATACTCAATAGGTGGTCGAACAATTAAAAATATAAATAGCGCTATGCCAATCGCCACACCGAGATGACTGAATTTCTCACTATTTGAAAGTGAGTGATTATTAATCACGCCGTCAATCGCATATTTAATAAGCAATGGAATTAACATAGGTATACCGAATTTGATAATACCCACGATAATTGTTGCTATAATACGATATCTATACGGTTGAACGAATTTTAAATATCGTTTAATCATGCGTATTTACCCCCTGTGATGCACGCAGATTTTATTTATCAAAAATGAACAGAGGTTGAACACATTTCAATCGCTTACCTCTATTTGTAAGCCACGTCATGATAATGTTTCAACCTCTGATATAAAATACTATACAAGCTTATATTACGATGTTAAGTCATTCTTTATAATGGTGGAATAGTCTCATTGCAAGATTGTAATACATTTAAATCATGAATACGATTTATTGTTTAACACCTTTAACAATATAAAGCATTGCTCCATGTATTACATCTATTTTGCTTAATAATCTCTAATCTTTTTATAACGTTCTTTCCATACTTTAATAAAATCTGGCGCAAATGGCCCCTTCTTCTGTTCTATCCATTGTTGTAAGATATCAACATTTCTTCTTAAAATCACATCAATATCATGAGGATAGTTCATTTGATTCATATGTTGTTCATACTCATCTTCATCTAATAAATGATACTTACCGTTTGGATAAACTTTAATATCCAAATCATAATCAATATATTTAAGTGCCTCTTCATCGCACACGAAAGGTGATGATAAATTGCAATAATAATAAATGCCGTCTTCCCTAAACATGCAGATAACATTAAACCAATACTCTGAATGGAAGTATACAATTGCCGGCTCTCTAGTAATCCATGTACGCCCGTCACTCTCAGTCACTAACGTGTGATCATTTCCACCTATAATCACATGGTCAGTACCCTTTAAGATTGTTGTTTCCGACCACACACGATGAATGTTTCCATCATGTTTGTAACTTTGAATCTTAATTGATTCTCCTTCTTTCGGTATGGATTCCTTAACCATACTCCACACCACCTTTAATATTTTTAGCCATTTAGATTATATCATATTTTAATCTACATGCTTAATAAATAAAGGCGCTTCCATTATAAGTGAATTAACACATCTATCCCACTATGAAACGGTATATTTTATCCATTGAAACTGGAAAAGTATGAGCCTCTCTATCATCTAAATCAAACCATTTCATATTTGAAGGCAATTCATCATCTGGAATGTCATGTGTCTCAGGTACACTATATACTTTAATATTCCATGTCATATGCGTAAATTGATGTCGAAGTTCATAAATAGGTTCTTCTAAAGATTGAACATGTAATCCAAGATAATCAGAAAGTTGCGCATCTGCATCACTTTCTTCTCTCATAGGAAATTGCCACATACCATTTAATAATTTTTCTTGTCGTTTTTCGAGAAGGTATTGTCCTTTACTATTTCTAATAAGTAGAACCTTTTGATTTACTGTTTTCTTTTTAATATTTTTCGTTTTTACAGGAAGTTCCTGTGTGGTCCCTTCGTGGAAAGCTTCACAATTTTCTTGAACTGGGCAAAATAGACATAATGGTGATTTCGGAGTACAAATTAATGCACCCAACTCCATCATTGCTTGATTAAATGTCCCTGAGGCTTCTTGTACATAAGGATTTAATTCCTGCTCGAATGCTTTACGTGTCGATTGCAACTTCGTATCACGATAATCATTATTCAACCTTGACCATACACGAAAGACATTGCCATCAACAGTTGCAAGCGGTTGATCAAATGCGATACTCATCACTGCCGCTTGCGTATAAGGTCCCACTCCTTTTAACTTTTTGAAAAGTTCTGGTTCAGAAGGGACTTCACCATCATATTGTGCTTCAACTTCTTTAATAGCAGTGTGGAAATTTCGAGCTCGACTATAATAGCCTAAACCTTCCCAATACTTTAGCACTTCATCTTCATGAGCTTCACTTAAACTTGCAACTGTCGGGAAGCGATGAATAAATCTATAGTAATAATCGATCACTGTATTGACTTGTGTTTGTTGCAACATTACTTCACTCAGCCATATATAGTAAGGGTTTGTCGTTTCTCTCCATGGCAAATCCCGTTGATTCTTCTCAAACCAATCTACAATATTCTTTTTAAAAGATTCGTTTTGATACATGCAATTAATCCTTTCTTTACTCTTTCAATTTTGATTCATTTGATGTTAGTCTTTACTTTTAAAAACAATAATCGATTGAAGTAAGTTAATTTTGTTATTGTGACTTTTAGATTATAATATATATTAAATAAAGATGAAAAGAGTGAACAATTATGGACACAGCCACGCACATTGTTATGGGTGTGGGTCTCACTGCGTTAGCTACTCAAGATCCAGTTATGGCAGGCTCATTTGCAGCTACTGCTACAACATTAGTAGCAGGTTCATTAATACCTGATGGCGATACAGTACTAAAATTAAAGGATAACGCGACCTATATCTCCCACCATAGAGGAATTACACATTCTATACCTTTTACCATTTTATGGCCGATTTTAATAACATTTCTAATATTTGTGATTTTTAATCATACTGAGCCACTACACGTGTGGCTATGGGCACAACTTGCCGTCTTTTTACACGTATTTGTAGATATATTTAATTCATACGGCACCCAGGCACTAAGACCTATTACAAATAAGTGGATACAACTAAGTGTGATAAGCACCTTTGATCCAATTATCTTCACTCTACTATGTATTGGCGTCTTACTTTGGATTGTTGGTGTTCATCCTTATCTTGCTTTCTTTCCTATCGTCGCAATTTTAATCGTTTATTATATCGTGCGTTTCATGATGCAAGCAACAATTAAAAAAGAAGCGCTCAAACGCATCGATCGTTCGCATAATGCTGTGAAAGTCTTTGTCGCCCCTACAATCAAATTTCATGTTTGGCGTGTTGCGATTCAAACTGAACAACATGATTATGTAGGTACTGCACGTTGGAAAGACGTTGAATTTACTGATAAAGTAAAACGTCAATCTATGACGCCAGACACATTACTATGGAAAGTAAAAGGAAACAAAGATATCTTTACTTTCTTAAACTTCTCTTCTATTTATCGTTGGCAAACAACACCTTTAGAAGATGGTGCAACAGAAATACGATTAATGGATTTAAGATATCTTAACAATGGTCGATACTCATTCGTCGCAATAGCACATTTAACGCAAGATAACGAAATCGACCACTCCTACATCGGCTGGGTCTTCAGCGAAGACAAACTACAACGCAAACTATACTCACAATAACATACAAAGAAACCAAGGCACCCCTTCCTCCAACCAATGATAAGGGGTGCCTTGGCTTTTATCTAAATTTATCTAAACACTTAATGTCTAAGTATTTTCAAACTGTAAACAAATATATGATTAACCTATCTTCAATACGCTAACAAATTACCGTTAACTTGCAAATGATCACATTCCTTCAAATGACCAATGACCACTTACCTTCAAACCACCATTCACCTTAACGTTAACGTTTACCATCATAATCATCTACATCACGAGTGACATGCCCTTTCACGCTACCATCATGACGTCCATTTTCACCTTTAATATGCTCATCTTTCTTCTTGTCTTCATCTTCATGTTCGATAGCTTTTGAAGTGTCATTATCACCCAAAGTAATTTGACTATCATATTTATCAAAAGCAATGTGACGAACTAGCGCATAATTTATCACACACATGATTGCCAGAAGGAAAATAAAATAAATATGATACGGAATATTATTCATACTTACTGCTCCAAATACCACCGACTCTGCACTACCATTCACAAGATAATAAACTGGATTCAACATTAATATATGTTCAATTATTGTTGAATGTGTCTTAGGTATAAATAATATCGGCACGATAAAGAAACAAATCGCACTAGCAATTAAGTATAGCAGATGAAATCGTTTAACAATGAATTGTAATAAACCACACATGACAGCTGCAATTACAATAAATATACTTGCCATGACGCTATAATAAATAAACGCAAAGATTGAAGTATCAAAATTGACTGGCTTTAAAAATGCGATAATTAAACCAAGAACTAACATCGTCACTAAAGTCATCAATGCAATGACAATTAACGGTGTGACAGCTGAAATATGGAAAGACTTCATTACCATATAATCTTTTCTATAATATTTATAGCCTAAGTATATAGAAAACACTATAAGCCCAAAGACAACAAGCGCTGTTACTCTGAATAACCAACGCACTTGTACCAATTCAGTATTATGATTCAAATTGAAGATGCCTTCTAAACCTAAAATAAACACAAGACCTATTACAAAACTAATGACAAACCAATGCCAAGTTTGCTTTATCCGTTGAGTACAGTAACCTATCAGATGTGGCAAGTTTTTAAAGTATAAGATTATATTATCTATCATTTTCACACCTACAATTCAATATATATCCATTTGTTATCTTTCATATCTGCTATGAAATAACCATTGCCAGATTTCGTAATCCATACATCTTTTTTTATATTATATTTTTTCTTCAATTCTGTTTTATGTTCCATAGGTACCACAAATCCTGAAAGTGTATCTTCATCTCCGAAAATCATTTTAATCGGTTGTTGAGTGATTGGTACGACATAACGACTATCTTTCTCTGGAACAAGGGTCTTCGTAACTTTGTCATGCTTTTGGTGTAAATGACTATTGAAATACTCTATGTATGTACTATAGTTGGTTTTAATATAAGGTGAAAGCTTTTTAAAACTGTGTGATTCATATAAACCAGCTGGGTTAAAATAGAATAAGTCGCTTTTTCCAACCGTATACGTCTTTTGGTTCATTTCTATTCGATATTTTTTACTATTCTCACCTGTAATTGTCGCTAATCCATATTTAGGTAATTCCGTATTCTTTGTACCTTTTAATGTGGTAGAACCATCAAGCGCAAGGCCATAAGCTAATTTATCTTCATATGGATCTTTGCTTTGGTTTTGTATTGCGGCTTGGGTATTATTTTCAGAAATATGAACTTTGCCTAAATTGTTGAAGAGTAATACCCCCATCAATGCTAGACCGATTAAGAAACTCGCAAATAATGTCCAGAACCTTACTAAAAAAACAGGTGGTTTAGCATGATTATAGCGCTCAATTCTCTTAAAGTTATACGTCATTTCTGGTATACGTGTACGGCTTTTCTTCCAGTCTAAATCGAAGCTTTCCAATTGCGTCTTAGAATCAATACTTTGACGGTCCTTTTCATGTTCTCTAAACACAGGTAAAACTTGATTTAGCGAACCCTCTTTACGAATTTGTCCATGAGACACCCAAGTGATATAGTTAGCTGTTTCACTAATCTTGTCTATATCATTATCAATCAATACTAATGTTTGGTTACTTTGTATGTAATCATCTGATAATTCAATTGCTCTTTTGAAGAATACATCATCTAAATGTGTCAATACGTGGCTAAGTATGATGATTTTATTTTTAGAAGAACGGGCGATACTCAGTAATAATTGAGCATACTCAGTTGGAGATAAATTTGAAATACTTGTCTTCGCTTTATCTCCTAAATGTGCCCATTGAATGATTTGTTCTGCCTTGTGGTCATTTACTTTGTAAGGAAATAATTGCACAGCGCTGTCTACAAAATCTTGAACAGTTTGATATGTAACATGACGGTGCTCCATATCTCCGTAAAATAGATTCTCAGTACGAATGACTTTCCCTTTATCAGGTTTAACAGTCCCACTCAAAATTCTACCAATTAACGTCTTCGAGGATCCTGGTTCACCAATAATACCAAGTGATTCACCTTGATAAATATGTAAAGAGATATTATTTAAATTGATATCTTCTGCATCATATCCAAAGGGCAGATACCATTTCTTTGAGCTTTTATTTCTATAGTAATGTGTCACTTTAAGTAACCTTAATACAATTGAGCTTCCCATTGATTAAACATCCTTCTAAATTTTTAATAATGCTAATGGTAGACCTTCTTCTGGTTCACTACTTTTAATTCTGAACCCCCAAGCAAAAACACCTTTCAGTCTTTCTACTTTGAAGTATTGTTCACTGCCATCGTTTAATTTATAAATCTTTCCTATTTCAACTTTATTACGATCAACCAGATAACTTTCTGCAATGATGACTTTACTTTGGTACACATCGTATTCATTCATAATGCCATTCATTTCAGCTTTACGCATTTTTTCTTTATATGTCTGAATTTCATGTCTTAATTCTTGTTCTGACATCTCACTCAATTTCTTCTGTACCATTTGTAATACCACTTTCTTCTAATTTTGTTTTAATTTTATCATACTTATAACCTTTTCTCATAAGCGCTTCAATGGTTTTCATCATTAATTTTTGACCATCGTATTTTCTACAATTTTTATTATAGACTTTCTCTAAATCACGTTGCAATAAATTATCTAATGTCTCTTCATCTTGGGAAAAGTTGAGCTCAGACATCGCAGCCTGAATCGTCTCAAATGTGAAGCCTTTTTGCATTAAAGCTTGTGAAACTTTTTGTTTTACTTTAACTTCAGGCCCCTTCTTCGTTTTCATTATTTTATTGCCTACTTTAATGACATCTTCAAGATGTTGTTCTTGTTCATAAAGCGCTGTATAGTGATCAATGATTTTAGGTTCAATACCTAATTGATAAAGCTTTTGTTTATAAATCTCTGGTCCTTTATCTGTCGTACGAATCATTGTGTTTTTCAAACTTTCAGCATAATCTTCATGATCAATAAACTTTTCTTTATAGCAATAATCAATTACTTGCTCAATTGCATCTTCAGAAATTTCATTTTTTTCTAGGTATTGCCGAACTTCTTTCTCAGTACGTTTTTTATAAGATAAATACTGAATCGCCATATTTACACCACGTCTATAGTGATCGTATTTTTGAATTTGTTCCATATCAGCCGCTTCTAGTATTTGATCTTTTTTTAAATTAAATTTAACGAGCGTATCGATATCAATACCCATTTCAAATACACCGTCTAAATATAAGTTAAATCGTTCTTTGTTCTTTTTCTGAACTTCAAGTTTTGTAACTTTAGGCACGTCTCACCCTCCCTTTCCTGAAAATGTTTTAAACATGAATTACCATTATTATGGCACATTTATTACATATTCATAAACAACTATGCCTTTTTTGAGAACCATTATGTAACGATATAAATAAACACCTGCGCTCTATCATTTTCTGTAGAAAGCAGGTGCTTGATTTTGTAATTAATTTCCTAATTGTGACATAGCTTCTTTATATTGTGCGTCTGTGATATAATCTTGCTGTTTCATCTTTTCCAAATTAGCTTTAACACGGTTTTTAAAATTCTCAGACATATCATTGACATCATATACACTAGGCGCGTTCACTTTACTCGCTAAAATGGCACTTTGTAATACACTTATTTGTGGCATACTTTGATTATTTTTATTCACTGTTGTACCAAAATAATGATTTGCTGCACTTTCAACCGTATACTGATTGTCACCATAATAAATATTATTCACATAAAAACTTAAAATTTCGTTCTTGTTATACTGTTGTTCAACTTTATGCGCAACAAATAATTCTTTAATCTTTCTCATAAATGAACGTTCATTGTCGTAATAATAATTTTTGACTACTTGTTGTGTGATGGTACTACCGCCTTGAACATCTCGGTCACTAATGGTTGAAAATAATGCACGTGTTGTTCCTTTTAAATCAAAACCATGATGTTTATAAAAACGTTCATCTTCCATCGATATAAATGCGCCCTTAACATAATTAGGCATGTTATCTGCAGGTACGAAACTATTTTTATTTTCAATTGACTTCAAATCATCAACATTCGCTCTTGAAGATAAGAAATACATCAAACCTACAAATAAAACAAACACGATAATGATGACGAACAATATTTTTAATATGATTTTATTAGTTTTCTTCTTTTTTGGTGGTTTACCTACTGGTTGATAATACGTATTATAATGAGGTCTTCGCATTTCATTACGTTGATCATTATAAGAATCCGCATACTTTTCGCTTCTTTTCATGCGTTTGCTCCTTTTTTCTTAAACTCACCCTCTTAAAGTGAGTTTACCAGTAGTTTCATCGTTTAGCTATAGCTTATGATAAAAATCAGTCCCAAGGTGTATCCGTGTCTGGACCCGTTGGCTTAGCTATATTCCAAAATAGCTAAGAATGCTTATTTCAATCACTTTTAAATAAAAATAAAACTGCCGACAGAGTGAATACTCTGTCGACAGCCTCATATCTCATATTAAATAATTTAGAATACTGAATTATGCTTCTAATTGTTTAACAATTTCTCTATTGAAATCGTCTAAATCATCAGGTGTACGGCTTGTTACGATGTTGTTATCAACAACTACTGATTCATCAACAACTTGCGCACCCGCATTTGATAAATCTTTACGTACATTTAATACACCAGTTAATGTACGGCCATTTAAGTCATCAGTATCGATTAATACTAATGGACCGTGGCAAATTGCAAATGTTGGAACATCATTTTTAGTGAAGTATTTAGCAAATGTGCCATATCGACCTTCAGCATCGCCACGTAAGTGGTCAGGTGAGAAACCACCAGGAATTAATAATGCATCATAATCTTCTGGTTTAGCATCTGCAATGCTTACTTGAACTGTCGCTTTTTCACCATGTTTACCTACAACTTCATGTTTTGCAGTATCCCCAATGATTTCAGTTTCAAATCCAGCATTTTCTAAAGCTTCTTTAGGACTTGTTAATTCAATATCTTCAAATTCATCTGCAAGAATGATTGCTACTTTTTTAGTCATAATTAATAATCACCTTTCTCTAATTAATTCTAATCTATATATAGACAAGATGATTAATGTTTAAACATAAGATGTTAAGTCCTTTCATTTATCACTTTTCTTAAAATAAAAAACAAGGGAGTGGGACAGAAATATAATTTAACAAAATTATATTCGTTGTCCCTCTCCCAACTTGCATTGTTTGTAGAATTTCTTTTTAAGAAATTCTCTATGTTGGGGCCCCGCCGGCAAGGATGGCTAGGATTAAAAGAAGCTTGATATAAGCGCACTTTTAATTCAGACATCTACTGCCAATATGTTAAGAAGGCTGAGACAATGAATTATGTCCCAGCCTCTTGTTAAATATACATCATTATTATAGTATGAGCCTTATTTTGAAACTTGCTTTACTTTCTCTTCTAATTGATCTAATAGACCAATCCATTCGTCAATATCTTCTACACGTACTTCGTCAGGATTCACATGGTCAATATCCTCTATAAATTTATTTAGACGTGTTTTAATCTGATCAATTGTTTGTTGTTCATTCATTTAAAATAAGCGCTCCTTCTTTAAATATTTTTTTAAGATACTCATATCCTAACAGAATTTGACAAAAAGCGATATAATCTTAATAATGTTTACTGTACTTTTTACGTAATAAACAAAGTAGATGGAAAGTTTATATTTAGGAGTAATAATTCATGTTGATCACAAATAAAAAACCTATTTCTATCCAAAATGACCCATGGGAAGCGTATAACGATATCATTGATCATGGTGGATTAACACTGAGTAATATAGAATTTACAACAACCAATCTGTGTAATATGCGCTGCAGTCACTGTGCAGTTGGCTATACACTTCAAACAAAAGATCCAGACCCTCTTCCAATGGATATTATTTATCGAAGACTGGATGAAATCCCGAACTTAAGAACGATGTCGATTACTGGTGGCGAGCCAATGTTCTCCAAGAAATCGATTAAAAATGTTGTTAAACCTTTACTTAAGTATGCTTATGATCGAGGCATTTACGTTCAAATGAATTCAAATTTAACATTGCCACAAGACAGATACTTAGATATTGCAGAGTATATCGATGTCATGCATATTTCTCATAACTGGGGAACAATACAAGAGTTTACCGATGTTGGTTTCGGAGCAATGAAGAAGCAACCACCTTTAAAAGCAAAACTTAAATTATATGAACAAATGTTAGATAATTCGAGAACTTTATCGGAACAAGGTATGTTTGTTTCTGCTGAAACAATGCTGAATCAAAGTACATTGCCTTATTTAGATAAAATTCATCATGAAATTGTTAATGATATGAAGTGTAGCCGTCACGAAGTACATCCTATGTATCCTGCTGATTTCGCGAGTCAACTGAATGTTCTTTCACTTAAAGAAATGAAAGACGCCATTCATTACTTATTAGATATTCGCGATGAAGAGACTTGGATGCTATTTGGAACTTTACCTATTTATCCTTGTATTAATGATGAAAATGACCAAAAATTACTACAGAGATTAAGAAACGCGAAGAATGTCACAATGAGAAATGACCCTGATGGACGTAGTCGATTAAATGTCAATGTCTTTACAGGCAATGTTATTGTAACTGACTTCGGTGATGAAAATGGTACAATTTCAAACATTCAAAAAGATAAACTCACTGATGTATTTGATCAATGGCTTAATTCAGAATTAGCACAATCACTTAACTGTCATTGCCCTGAATTCCAATGTCTAGGTCCTAATGTATTAGTTAAAAATATGTACTATCCTCAAACAGACTTCAAACTCAAAGAAAAAGAAATGCATTCACGCCACATTTTTTCTTAAGTAATAACAACATACAAAGACGTTAGAATAAGTAGCATTATTCTTAAAAGATAAACAAAGTATTGATGGCGACACGCCTGCAGGAATAGCATGCGTCTTGAGACTACTTGTAAGTCAGTCGATTTTTAAAAGACAGGCTACGCAGTAGCTGATTGATATTGAGCTCATAAAATGGCTCAACATCTAATCATCCTTGCGGGGGTGATAATACGAATTCTTAAATTCTAGAATTCTGGATCACTCCCAAGCCATGCCCGCGGCAAGGGAGCCAAGCAATACGAAGTATAAAATATAAAAGTAGCAGTAAGAAGTTTCTAACTGAAATCCTCTTACTGCTATTATTTATGAGAATGATGACTCTGACTGATTGTTTATTTTTCAATATGTCTAACTCTGGATAGATATTCAATCGTTTTCTTGCTTTCTGAACGACGTTCTTTGCGTCTTTCAACACGTGAAGGTGCACTTTCATGGAACCACTTTTCAACATCTGTTTCAGGATAGACACCTGGAACATTTATAGGTTTCCCGTCTTCGCCTAGTGCTACAAATGTTAGAAAACTTAAGGCTGCGAGATGACGCTCATTATTAAAGACATCATCTATAATAATTTGCACACAAATTTCCATTGAACTTGTTCCAGCATATGACACCATCGCTTCATAAGAAAGAATGTCTCCTGTTTTAATTGGTCTTAAGAAATCTACTGAGTCTGTGGAAGCAGTCACCACTTGTGCGCCCGCATGTTTTGTAGCTGAAATAGCTGCTATTTCATCAATATTTGCCATCAAAGAACCACCAAACATTGTATGATGATGATTCGTATCTTGTGGAAATACTTGTCTATGTTTGATACATTTTGCTTCAGACATTGCTTTCATTTTTCTATTTTCATTAGACATACTCTATTTCTCCCCATCTTTATATACCAGAACTTTAACTCCCAGTAAGCTAAATTCATTAATTATTATTATACCTTTTTAATTTTGAAAAGTAATGTGCGTACTGCATTACTAGGCCCAATTACCATTCTCGAAGACTAACTCTTTCGTACCATCTTGTAGAATGCCATAAATCGTTAAATCAGAACTACCAATCATAAAGTCTTCATGGACGTTCGAATCATTTAATCCACTTGCAATTTTTTCTTCTGTCGTCATTTCGGTACCACCTTTAACATTGAAACCATATGCAGAACCGATAGCGAGATGGCAAGAAGCATTTTCATCGAATAGTGTATTGTAAAAAATAGTACGACGATTTGAAATTGGCGAATCATCAGGTACTAAAGCGACTTCGCCTAATCTTCTTGAGCCTTCGTCTGTGTTAATTAAATCTTTAAGAACTTCTTCGCCTTTTTCAGCTTTAACTTCAACGATTTCACCATCTTTGAATGTTAATGTGAATCCGTCGATAATATTACCATTATAACTTAGAGGTAATTTGTTTGTGACATAACCATTCACATTATTTCTATCAGGTGCAGTAAACACTTCCTCTGTAGGAATATTGGCAATAAACGGTTGTCCATCTCCATTGACATAACTTGTCGCATCTTCCCATAAGTGTCCTTTAGGTAAACCAACTGTTAGGTCTGTACCTTCAGAGATATAGTGAAGTGCTTTATAATTCTTTTCTTGAAGTCTTTTGGCATGAACACTTAAAGATTTTACATGGGCATTCCAGTTTTCGATAGGATCATTGCCATCCACTCGCACAATATCGAATACTTCATCTATGAATTTTTCATATGCTTCTTCTTCATCCAAGTCTGGATAAACACGGCGTGCCCAATCTCTTGTTGGGAATGCTGCAACTACCCATGGGAACTGATTTTTTTGACTCGCTTCCATATATGGTTTAAAGCCTTTTGAATACTGAGCTTGATATGCTTTTAATTTATTCACATCAATACCATTAAGTAAATCTGGATCTTCAGCAATTAATGCTAAATTAGCCGCACCACGTTTAACATAATCTAAACGTTCATCAATATCATATTGCTTTAATTCATTATTTTCAAAGTGCTCAACAGATTCATGTTCGAATTTAAGACGTTTCAAACGCGCATCAGCATATTTTACTCGAACATCAGATGCACCTGCTTTATAAGCTTCTTCAACTATTAAGTGCGTTAATTCTAAGGCTTCAACTGAAGAGCGAATAAATACAGGTTGATTCTCTTGAACATTCATGCCTACTTTAACAAGTAGTTCTGCATATTGTTGTAACTTTTCATGATAATTAGCCATACTGTAGTCCCCCTAATCTTGTCTAAGTTGTCCTAAATGGTCTGCAATCGCAGTGACCTCACTCGGAGAAAACGAATCTTTAGACATTACAAATTCATATATTTCAGTGATTTCTTCATGATTTGAAGATTTGAATTTATCTGGATTCAGTAACCCTTGATTGACTATATTTAATTTCTTTCTGATTTCTGCAATCATTTCTTCATTTGATAATGACATGGGATTCACCTCTTTAATTCAATATTCTATCAAATTACCATACTTTATTAAACTTTAATAGAATTTGAGGTTAAGTACTTTCTTATTGTTTAAATACTCTATAAAATGGGGATATAGTTACATAGTTTGGAGGAATAATTATGGTAGACGTAGCATTTGTATGTCTCGGTAATATATGTCGTTCTCCAATGGCTGAAGCTATCATGAGACAAAGGCTGCAAGACAGAGGCATTTCAGGTATTACAGTTCACTCACGAGGTACAGGACGTTGGAATTTAGGCGAACCACCTCACGAAGGTACCCAAGCGATATTGAAAGAACACAATATCCCCTTCGATCATATGATTAGTGAACTTTTTGAACCAAATGATGATTTTGACTATATTATAGCAATGGATCAAAGTAACGTGGATAATATTCGCCAAATCAATCCAAATCTACACGGACAATTGTTCAAATTGCTAGAATTTAGTAACATGGAAGAAAGTGATGTGCCAGATCCGTATTACACAAACAATTTTGAAGGTGTATTTGAAATGGTACAATCATCATGTGATAATTTAATTGATTACATCGTTAAAGATGCAAATTTGAAAGAGGGGTAATCACTATGGAAAATAAATTAGTTCCTGGTATTCTAATTGGTGCAATTATCGGCGGCGCTGCTACTTTAGCCGATAAATCTACACGTAACGCTTTAAAACAATCATTCAAAGATGCTAAAGAAGGCAATCGTTCACGTAAACCTTCTAAATTTAATAGCATTAAAGATGAAGTAATGTACTGGAAAGATACGATTGAAGAAATTCGTCGTAACAATCCAGAATTAGAACGTTCTATCAAAGATGCTAAGGATACATTCGTTAATCGTAAAAACCAACGTTTAGGTAAATAATCGATAGAACAAGCACGACTTAGCTATACTTTATAACAAGACGCCTTTATTGTTAGAGATTGTATATCTCGCTTTATGGGCGTCTTTTTATATTGACTCATCGTGAGTGACTATATATTGAAATCTAATTGTCTTCATATATTTCATACATTGAATTGATTTGAAAGATATTCTGTTTAAAATTCACTTTATAGCTATTGCCTTTCCTATCAATTTAAGACAAAATATTGAATGAAATATTAATTTACTTATAACTTTAAGGTGATGATTAAAATAAATGACATAATTTGCCATTTATTGTTTTAATTCTAACTTAACTTGGGAATATAACAGTCATACATTTTTCGATTATACAAAGCAAAGGAGATTGTCATGTCAAAACAAGAAAAAACGACTTCAAAATTCCTTAATTCAGCTAAGGAACAAGAAGAACGTCAACACAAAAAGAATGACGATAAAGACAAACAAATTAAAGTCGATCGTACATACATTGAACCTCAAGAGTTCAAGTCAAAGTCACCTAAGAAAAAGGACCAAGTATTCTTTCTATCTCGTTTAAACAAGCCAGCAAAGTACACGAAAGATTCTAATTTTCTAAAATACTTAATTTATAGAATCGGTAAAGACGATGCATCCGGTCTAGCGGCTCAAATGACTTATCATTTCGTGCTCGCAATGTTCCCTATGCTCATCTTCTTACTTACTTTATTAGGACAATTTATAACTATTAACACTGACCAAATCAACCACAAGGTCAGTCAATATATACCTGATCAAAGTACTGCTGATGTTGTCACTAAGATATTTAGTAGTATTTCAGATAGTGCCAATGGTGGCGTTCTATCCATTGGTTTAATCTTAGCCATTTGGTCTGCGTCTAATGGTATGTCTGCCATTATCAATTCATTTAATGTCGCTTATGACGTAGAAGATGCAAGAAATGGCATTGTGCTTAAGATTCTAAGTGTCATTTATACACTCGTTTTAGGCATCGTATTTGTAGTGGCAATTGTGTTGATTACATTAGGACCTGTGATTAGCAAATTCTTATTTGGACCTTTAGGCTTAGATAAACAAGTAGAATGGATCTTCGATGTAGTGAGAATCGTACTACCTCTGATTATCATCATTATTCTATTCACAGTATTATATTCTGTTGCACCGAATGTAAAAACGAAATTACGTTCAGTACTTCCTGGTGCTTTATTTACATCTATTATTTGGTTAGTTGGTTCATTCTTATTTGGTTGGTATATTTCAAACTTTGGTAATTACAACAAAACATACGGAAGTTTAGCCGGCATCATTATCTTATTCTTATGGTTGTACATTACAAGCTTCATTATCATCATTGGTGCAGAAATCAATGCGATTATTCACCAAAGAAAAGTCATCAAAGGTCATACTCCTGAAGAAGCTGCGTTACTCCATGATGACAACAATCAAAATCATTATAATGAAGACACAACTTATGAATACAACAATGACACACCTCAGAATAAAGATGAAAATTATAATATAGATCAAAATGCTGATAATGAGAAACCTGAAGATCAGGAAACACTTAAAGATAAAATCGTTGATAAATTTAAAAACAACCATGACAACGATGAAAAAAATCAAAAATAAACCACTAAAAAAGGCGAAGGACACGTTTCACCGTGACTTTCGCCTTTTATTTTTGTTATTTTATTGTATAAGATTGTGTTGGAAAGCATAGATAACAGCTTGTGTTCTATCTTGTACTTCTAATTTACTTAGAATATTACTCACATGCGTTTTAACAGTTTTAATTGTAATATGAGATGCACTCGCAATTTCTTGATTTGAATACCCTTTTGCGATTAATAATAAGATTTCCATTTCACGTTCTGTTAACATTTCATATAATTCCGCACGTTTTTTCATTCGATTTCTCATTTTCACAAGTACTTCAGGTTCAAACACTGATTCACCTTGATATGTTTTACGTACTGCTTCAGCAATATCACTTGCGCTTGTTGTTTTTAAAATATAACTATCTACACCGGCATCTAACGCACGATAAACTTCTTTATCTTCAATAAAGCTTGTTAACATCACGACTTTAATATGAGGTAAATCCTTTTTTATTTCGGTTGTGGCTTCTACACCATCCATATCGTCCATCAGTAGGTCCATTAAAATTAAATCTGGCTTTAATTCGTGTGCTTTCTCAATGGCTTCTTTTCCTGAAGCACCCTCGCCTACTACCTCAATATCTTCTTGTGTAGAAAGATAACTAGAAATACCTATTCTAACCATTTCGTGATCATCCACAAATAATACTTTAATCGCCATTTGATTCATCCTCCTTGTTCAATGGTGCTTTGACTTCTATACGTGTACCTGAATCTGGTAACGATACGATATGGAATGTGGCACCAATCTCTAATGCGCGTTCTCTCATATTTTTTAAACCATAACTTTGTTCAAATTTTTCATCTACATTGAAACCTTTACCATTATCTTGAACTCTTAACAGTAAATAATCTTCTTTATTAAATAATTCTACCGTTACTTTCGAACCATTCGAATGTCTTAATGTATTGGAAATCGCTTCTTGAGTAATTCTAAACAAATGATCTTCAATACCTTTAGGTACTTTGAAATCTTGAATTTCATGAACTACTTTCATAGGCACTTTCTTTTGAAGATCAATGACTAAATCTTTGATTCCTTCACCTAGAGACTTATCTTTTAATCCTATAGGTCTTAAGTGTAGAAGTAACGCCCTCATTTCAAGCTGTGAATCTTGAACCATTTTCTCTAGAACAGGAATTTGTTGGTCTAAAGGCGGTTCTAATTTAGATTCTTTAATCGCTGAAAGCATCATACTTGCGGCAAATAATTGCTGACTTACCGAATCATGTAATTCTCTAGCCAAGCGCTGGCGTTCATCTTCTATAATTTTTTTCACTTTCACATCATTTAGATTATAGTTTTCATTCGTCATGTTTTGCGTTTTCATTCTCAATCGATGCAATTCTTGATTTAAGGGTACCAATGTATGATAAATATCTAAAGTCTCACTATATAACTCTAAATTTTGATCGTTAATACCAACTGTTTCCCCTTCAATCGATCTTTCAATTTGAGATTTAATCCAATCATTTTGTTGATTGATTTTGTACGCTAACACAGACCCTACAATGATGCATAATAAGATAATTAATATATTTAAGAATAAAAACACAGGGATTCCAAATATTTGGGTGTAAAACATCCCTTGAAAATAAATAATATTAACAAAAACTTTGTCAATGAATAAAAAAGCAGTGAGCATGCTATAGACAAGTATTAGCATCGATCCAATTGCTCTTAAGTAGTGATTCATTTATAAATCACCTCAACGTCTCCAATAAATGTTGAAACGTAAACATTGACTGTATAGTTGTCATCTTTAGTTTTTTCCTCAACTTGGATATGATTATTCTCAATTTTATATGATTTGTCATTTACATATGCCGTTCCGTAAAAAGCAGCTGTATGTAAATTAATGTTGTAATTTAACGGCACAACCACTTGTACTTTACCTAAGATGTGACGCACGACAATTGTGTTCGTTTCTTTAATATTAGCCGCTTTGGTCATATCAATATGGATGTCACCAATTCCATGTTGAATTTGCACATCTTCCCATTTATACACATATACGGGTGTACGTTGTTCACCGAACCATTTTTGTTTAATAAAAATAGGTGATGTCACTTCTTCATCTGTTGCAACTACCTTTAAAGGTTTAAATTTATAAATTAAATAGCGGATAATGAGTACAACTAAGAATATAAAAAGAATGATAATCGTGTACTTATTTGATAATAAAGTAAAGGCGATAAGTAACGCACCTATCCAGAATGACAGTAAACCTCTTACTTTATGAAAGAATACATACCCCACATACACGAGCACGCATCCTAATAATAAGACGAGAAGAAAGCCAATTTTTTCAAAGAATATATAATAAAAATTAGCGATAATCATTAAAGCTGTAAAAATTATCAACATTTCAGTTGATATATATTTATGCGTCATGTTTCGCCACCTTTCTATGCTACAGCACTCATATGATAAATTAAGTTACATTCATTTTCTGTAGTAATTTTTTCTTTAGATTGTTGATGAATATCCGCTTCTATTCTCGCATAATACGCTTCTATATCATCAAGTTTTGTTTTAATACTTTCAATTTCTGTATCATGAATTTCCTCAGCACAATAAATGTCATGATTATTTACGATGTCGATATATTTATTTTCTAATGAGAGTGTTAAGCTGTCAATTAACTTCTTGAGTTGCGTTCTTTTTTCACTTAAATAATTAATATAACTCTCAATACTTTTTAATTTTTTATCGAGTATCATTCTGTATTCATTGATACTAACTTTAATTGTTGATTTTAGAAAATGTTGTAAGTATAAATCCATATAATTCATAGTACCACCTCGTCACTGATTAAGCTTTATTATAAAACAATTCCGAAACCTAACGTAATAGGCTCCGGAACCATATTGAGTTCATACTTTAGTCCGACGAGGATTTTATATGATTATTTTAGTTACTTCATTAAATCTGAAAATGATGCAACGATTAGTCATCAATTTTAGTTGTTAATACTGGACCGTCTTTTGTAACAATGACTGTGTGTTCTATTTGAGCCACAAAACTTTTATCTTTTGTTTCAAAAGCCCATTCGTTTTTACCTTCAGTCACATATGTAGCACGTGATGAAATAAAAGGTTCTACAGCGATAACAAGACCTTCTTTTAATAACGTTTTATCCTTAGGATCATAATAATTCATGACATGTTTTGGTGATTCATGTAATGATTGTCCAACACCATGTCCAGTTAAATTTTTAATGACAGTTAAGTCATTTTGACGTGCAGTAGCATGCACAGCTTTACCAATGTTGCTTAATTTCGCACCAGGTTTAACTTTAGTCATTGCATTTTCAAATGCCATCGTTGCTACATCACACACTTTTTGTTTCATAGGATTATCTGATTCACCAACGACAAATGAGATGCCTGTATCGGCATAGTAGCCATTTTTTAATGCTGACACATCAATATTTACTAAATCGCCTTCACGAATCATACGTTTACCAGGAATGCCGTGTGCTACCTCTTCGTTCACACTAATACATGTTTGACCTGGAAAGTTCTCATCGTGGATTGGCGCAGAGATTGCACCATGTTCTTCGAATAATTCTTTGGCGATATTGTCTAACTCTCGAGTTGTGACACCAGGTTTTGTTGCTTCTCGCATTGTGTCTCTGACTTTAGCACAAATGTATCCTATTTCTTTTAACGCTTGTAATTCTTCATCAGTTTTAACAATCATTTTATCCCGTTCCTTTATAAATTTTATTACATCTTATTATAGCAAATTTTTTTTGATATACTAAACATGAATCATATATCACGTTACATTGTAAAATTATTTTTAAGAGAAAGAGAATTTGTATAAAGTATTAGCTTTTCGAATTCCCTTTTACTGCAAAGGGGTCATATAAGTATGAACGTAAAATGGTATAAACATATTATTGGGGCTAGGACAATTAAAACCGGTCTTGCAACTTTCCTAACAACGGTGTTTTGTATGTTGCTTAACCTCACCCCGATATTCGCAATATTAACTGCGATTGTAACCATTGAACCTACTGCTAAGGCTTCCATCAAAAAAGGATATAAACGTCTTCCTGCAACGGTAATAGGTGCGTTATTTGCGGTAATCTTTACATATATTTTTGGAGATCAATCCCCTCTAAGTTATGCGCTAGCTGCAACATTTACAATTTTAGTTTGCACTAAGCTCAATTTACAAGTGGGGACAAATGTTGCTGTACTTACATCAGTCGCAATGATCCCAGGTATCCATGAAGCGTACTATTTCAATTTCTTTTCTAGATTATTAACTGCCCTGATAGGACTTGTGACGGCTGGCTTAGTTAACTTTATCATCTTACCTCCCAAGTATTATCATCAACTTGAAGACCAATTATCACTTTCAGAGAAAAAGATGTACGAGTTATTTTACGCACGTTGCCAAGAGTTATTACTAGGTAAGTTCAGCTCAGAAAAGAGTAATAAACAACTCACTAAATTAAATATTATCGCTCAAAAAATTGAAACATTAACAAGCTATCAAAGAGATGAACTCCATTATCATAAAAATAAAGAAGACGACTGGAAGTTGCTAAATAAAATAACAAATCGTGCATATAATAATCGTTTATTTATTTCACATTTATCTAATATCATCTATTTACCTAAGAACACGCACGTTGCTTTTACACCTAATGAAAAAATGGCAATCATTAATATTAGCAATAGTATCAATGAAATTATTAGTAATGGCAGCTTTAAACGGCAGAAGAAATCAGCTTCAACTTTGAAGACATCAGTGAAGCGCTTAGAGGAATTTGATCAAAATCAAATGAAAAGTCATCTCATATATGAAATGCTACTGATTTATAAAATTTTAGATTCACGCTATGCCAAATAAAAAGATATTAAAAGGAGTTTTTTTGGGGGGCAAAATGAAATAGCATGATTAACAATGAAAAGCTCTGAACATACAAATACCTCAGAAAGACTGAATCATTATACGTCTTTCTGAGGTATTATTTTATGATTTACTAGTAAAATTTATTCTGTTTCGCCTTGACCGATTGTAACTGAAGTTACATAACCGTCTTCAACTTTGAATTGTAATTTGATTTGATCACCGTGATATACGTATGTACCGTCATCAGGTTGATCTGCATTCGAACTTGTGTGTGGGATATGATTTAATTTATCACTAGGATAAGCATCTTTCATCTGATCTAAAGTGACTGATTGATCTGTTACTTTAAAGCGAATACTCACAGCAGTATCGTCGCTTGTTGCTCTAACTTCTTGGTCATAAACTTTTTTGTATTCTACATTGTCGTCGTTATCTTGATCGATAGAGTAGCCGTTAAAATTCAACTGTCCACTATCTAATGCGTTAACAAAATCTGAATCTGCAAGATATGAAGCGTTTTGTCCAGCGTTACCTTTATGTGTATAACCACCTTCAGCTTCGTTCATGTGAACACCATAATGTGTTTCGTTATTTTCCCCTTTAACCATTTGTTCAGCGTGTGCAACTTGCGAAAGTGAAAAAGCAATCGTTGATGCAGCGAGTGTCAGACCCATCAATTTTAAACCTTTCATTTTCTCACTCCTATTTTAGTTGTATAAATTTAAAATTCTCCCTTACGAGTTCAGTATATCAATCGATTAATTTATAATTAATTATATTTCTTATATTAAGCGTTTTAGCACTTTACTGTCTAAATATAAAATTTTTAGGACATCTAAGCATCCTAAGTGTCTCATAAAAAAAGAGTTAAATTGAAAACCACAATTGGTCATTCAACCTAACTCTCTATAAAAATATTCGATTTTCACTTTATTTACACATTAGTGTTTGTTTCCTTTTGCTCGTTCGATGAGGACGCTTTTAGCTGCTTCTTCTTCGGTGTTATCTAATTCCTTAGGTTCAAAAGGAATACCTTTACGTTCGCATGCTTTTTCAAGGAGATAATCTGTCATTTCATGGTTCTTAGGTAAAATAGGACCATGTAAATAGGAGCCTAACAAGTTTTTATAATGGATACCTTCTTCACGGTCAGTGTCATTATTACCATATCCATGTGTCACATGTCCTAATGTTCCAAAGTTATGATATGTTCTTCCACCATGATTCTCAAAACCTACAATCGTTCCAAAAGTGTCACTCTCAATGACAATATCACCTGTTAAACGATCCGTTTGAGATTCAGTGTAAAAATCTAGCACACCTAAACCTTCAAGCTCAGTACCATCTGGCGTAATATATTTAGTACCCAAGAATTGGTATCCTCCACATATCGTGAGTCCTGGCATCCCATCTTCAATCGCTTCTTTAAGAGACGTTTTAATCTTACTTAATTCTTTAGTAGCAAGTGCTTGTTCTCTGTCACTACCTCCGCCAATGAAGAAGATATCGCAATCGTCGAATGTTACGCCTTCAGTTTCATTAATTTCTTTGACGTTAAGTTTAATATTTCTTTTTTTAGCGCGTTGTCTTAACGCTATAATATTACCAATATCACTATATAAATTTAATTTATCCGACATAAAATGATAAACCGTTAATTCATTCATTTACGACTGCCCTCCTTCAAATGAGCGATTGAGTTGCTCTAACATAGGTGCTAGAGATGTATAGTTTGGTATAGCCACCGTAAACGATGTATAGTTCATTGTTTGAGCAGTTGCTTTATAAATGTCCTTTTCAACGATAATAGGTACATTAACTTCAGCCAGCTTTAAACGCAATTGAAGTTCTTCGGCACGCGTACCTGTCACTATAATTGCTTCAATATCTTGATTGCTTAACTTTTCAAAGTCAGCATCATATATCCATGAAGTATCACGGCCATCTGCAGCATTGTCATTCAAACTAATCACATAGACTTTCTTGCCCTCTAGCTGTTCTCCAACGGATAAACTTGCATTCATACCAGCCGGATTCTTAGCTAAATTAATCATCGCTTCTTTATTATCTTTAGAAAAATACTGCATCCGTCCATTATCTGAAGTGTACGTTTCAAAACCTTTTTCAATTGATTCATCACTAAGACCTAATTCTCGTAATACAGTATACGCAGCGATTGCATTATATGCATTAAAGTCTCCAGCAATCTTCATATTAAATAAATGATTATTAATTGTCATATTTAAAAACGGTGAAACTTCAAAAGATGATACTTCATATGTAGGATCTTCACGTTTGAAACCACATTGACAATGATAATGGCCGATTTGATTGTAATGTATATAATCATATTGCAATAGACGACCACAATTAGGGCAATATTTACTTTCATTCATCGTACTTTGTTCGAATTCGTGTGCATGTGCTTTCATACCATAATATACAAGTGAATCACTTGCGATTTTCAAACGACTAACAAATGGATCGTCGGCATTTAACAATAATTTAATTCCTTTATTACTAATTGATTTCGCAATATTGTTAACCATAATATCTATTTCACCAAATCTATCCATCTGATCTCTGAAGAAGTTCGTAAACACCATCATTGACGGTGTGACTTCTTTTAACACACGCGGAATTGAACCTTCATCGATTTCTATGATGGCGATTTTAGTTTCTTTAGAAATTTGCATAATGAAGGCAGATGTAATCCCAGCAGCCATGTTTGCGCCTTCGTTATTATGAATAATCTTAATTTGATTTGCTTTTAACGTATGTCCGATTAAGTTAGATGTTGTTGTCTTTCCATTTGTCCCACTAATAAACACAATATCATCTACTTGTTCAGACAATTTTCTTAATATATTTTGATCCACACGACGTGCAATTTGCCCAGGTAAGTCCGTTCCCTTTTTACCAACAGCGATACTTGCCTTACGAGCCAACTTAGCCATGTGGGTTGCAGTCCATTGTCTCATGCGTTTCCTCCTCTTAATTCCACTCGCATAATTATAACATGTAAAGGGTATAACAAAAAAGATTCTCAATTCTTATGGGGCTAGCTATTTATAGATTAGAATAATTATTATCTGTAATTGAGAATGGTTATCTCTAGATTAGAATAATTATTATTTACTATTGAGAAAAGGTCTGTTATACTCATAAGTGTTATTAATTAATTAAATTTTTATATGAGGTGAAAAAAGATGTTAAGTAAAGATCTACTCAAAGCATTAAATGAACAAATGAACCACGAATATTTCGCTGCGCATGCTTATATGGCAATGGCTGCTTATTGCGATAAAGAGTCTTATGAAGGATTTGCGAATTTCTATATTGAACAAGCTAAAGAAGAACGTTATCACGGTAAAAAAATCTACGACTATATCAACGACCGTGGCGAACATGCAGTATTCGATACATTAAAAGCGCCTAAAGTAGAATTCTCATCTATTTTAGAAACTTTTAAAGATGGTTTAGATCAAGAAAGAGATGTAACTAAACGTTTCTATAACTTATCTGAACTTGCACACAAAGATAAAGACTATGCTACAATTTCATTCTTAAATTGGTTCTTAGATGAACAAGTTGAAGAAGAATCAACTTTTGAAACACACATTGATTATCTAACTCGTATTGGCGATGATTGCAATACACTTTACTTATATGAAAAAGAATTAGCTGCACGTTCTTTTGACGAAGAGTAATTTTAATTTAATACTCGTATTTTTATGAGAGAGTGATTTAACTAAACTGTTAATGAAGTGATACGCTTCGTTGACAGTTTATTTTTTAATTTTATAGCGCGTTGTTATGGAGTTCCCTTTCTGTGATGAAAATGAATTGATGATGTGAATGTGCAATTGTTTTTACTATGCAGGTTGTAAGAAGTGTTATAAAATATATAATTAAAACGTTTAATCACAAAGTATTAAATGGTTATATTGAAAGGAATGTTGCAATGAATCATAATGCATTTGTAGCGTTAGACTTTGAAACAGCTAATGGAAAACGCACGAGTATTTGTTCTGTTGGGATGGTTAAGGTCATTGATAATCAAATAACCGAATCATTCTACACGCTTGTGAATCCTTTTGATTATTTTACTGAAACAAATATTAACGTTCATGGTATTAAGCCAGAGGATGTTGAAGGTGCTCCAAGTTTCGAATATGTCTATCCGTACATGTTACAATTTATCGATCAATTACCAGTTGTTGCCCATAATGCAGCTTTTGATATGAATGTCTTACACCAAAGTTTAAAGCAACTTAATATAGAAACGCCCTCGATGACTTATTTTTGTTCGTATCAACTTGCTAAACGCACGATTGATGCATATCGTTATGGTTTGAAACACCTGATGAATCATTATAAATTAGATTTTCATGGTCACCACGATGCACTAAATGATGCGAAAGCTTGTGCTATGATTACATTTAGATTGCTTAAACATTATGATGATCTTCCAAGTATGCTCAATATTTATGGGAAGAATCTTAAAGATAAAGGCTGATTTACCACTATGTTCAAGTGATAATCAGCCTTATTTTTTATATAAAATCATATATGGTCATGTTTCGATAACTCGATTGTTCTAAATTGCCGACAGTTACGCCGATAAGACGAATCGGAACATCAGGATCTTTTAACTCATTATAAAGTGAATAAGCAATGTTATAAATATCTGTTTCAGATTGAACAGAATCTCTTAAACTTGTTTGTTTTGAGAGTGTTTCATATTGAAATGTTTTAATTTTAACAGTTACAGTTTTACCAGATTTCTGCAATTTATTGAGTCTTTCTGCTGTCTTTCCAGATAGCTCCCAGACCTTTCTCAAGATTTCATCATCATCATTCACATCAGTTGAAAATGTACGCTCGGTACCCACTGATTTCCGTACGCGTGTCGCTTTAACTTCATTATTGTCAATGCCCCGCGCTTTGTTATATAGACCTCGTCCCCTTTTCCCAAATAAGCGAATGAGTTCAAATTCATCTTTATTATATAAATCTTGTCCTGTAAAGATTCCATTATCATGCATCACTTTCTTTGAAGCCTTACCCACGCCAGGAAAATCTCCAATATCTAAATGCATTAGAATCTCATGCACATTCTGATAATCAATCACCGTCATGCCATTAGGCTTATTCATCCCACTTGCTAATTTAGCTAAAAATTTATTATATGAAACCCCAGCAGATGCTGTAAGTTGCGTTTGTTCATATATATCACGTCGAATATAATTAGCAATTCTTGAAGCTGGCATATCGGGTCTAACTAGATGCGTAATATCTAAGTAAGCTTCATCAAGTGACATGGGTTCTACAATTTCTGTATAGCTGCGGAATATTTCCATAATTTGTTGAGAAGCTTCTCTATAAGCACCGAAGCGACTTGTGACATAGTATCCATTAGGACAAAGTTTGTGAGCTTGAGACATTGGCATTGCGGAATGTACACCGTATTTTCTTGCTTCATAAGATGCTGTCGATACGACACCACGATTACTTGCTTTACCTCCAACGATGACGGGTTTGCCTTTTAATTTGGGATTATCTCGCATTTCAACTTGTGCGAAAAAATAATCCATATCAATATGAATAATCCTTCTTTCTGCCATTGTCTCACCCCACTTTCCACGATTCTCAAAATAGCTTTATATTATTATACGCTTTAAATAGATATTTTACATGTATTGTGCACACTTTAAATACCATAACCCAACTTTAATTAAAAAATAAGTTAAAGCCAAACCTTATATTCTTAACAAATGAAGTATGGATGGCAAGACTCCTGAGGGAACAGAACAAACTGAAGACTACAGGCTGAAGTTGTCCCTAGGAAAGCGCGGCCATCCAATACGAAGTAATTATATAAAACGAATATTTCTATATTTCGTATTTTAACTATGATTATCATTCCATTATTTTCGAAAACTAAAAACCACTTATCCGCTTCAATGGATAAGTGGCCTATTGATTATTCGTGATTGGCTTGGGTTGGTTTATTTTGATATAAATATAAACCTTCATCATATTTTTGAATATATTTAAATTTACTTGTAAGAGCAAGTGCGACTAAAAATACATCAATCATGCAGTAACTAGTATGTATACTAAACATAAAGATTAATGAAGAATAGGAATAGAGTTGTATCAAAGTGAGTAATGCTACACTGATAATTACAAGTGGTGCTAATAGAATCGTTGTAAATTGCCATCTATTAAAACAAGTATTAGAGAATTGTACGATAATAGTACTTTTCTTATATTTCAATATAGGCTTTTCACCTTTTGAAAACACGATAAATAATACACGATGAATCAATTCGTGAACAATCAATAGAACAATAAATCCAATAAAGCCATATAGCAGATTCATTACTAAATTTTGTTCAATCACGTGCGTGACTTTATATGCCCATTTATAAGTGAATAGTACGACAAATAATCCTAAAACAATTTGCAATAAAATAAATCGCTGAAGTTGAAATTTATTTTCTGATAAATCTATTTTATGCACAACCAACCCTCCAATACTCTATTTTTCAACCATAGTATACAACTTTTATTTAGGTTAAAAAAGACTCTTTTCAAGAAAGTAAGTTGCTTGTAATATAACCTTAACATTCAATATACATTTGCAATTAATTGCATTCTATTTATATAATCTTTTACATTCGCTCAAACAATGCCACGGTCTCAATATGTGTGGTTTGCGGGAACATATCTACTGGCGTTATTTCAACTAAATGATAATGACTCGCTAACATTTGTGCATCTCTTTGTTGAGTAGATGGATTACAAGATATATACACGATACGTTTAGGGTTCAATTTGAGTAATGTTTTGATAAACGTCTCATCGCAACCTTTTCTTGGTGGATCAACCATGACAACGTCTGGTTTAATTCCTTGTGCTTTCCATTCTAGAATAATATCTTCTGCTTTCCCACATTCAAAAGTCGTATTATTTAATTGGTTTTTAGTCGCATTCTCTTCTGCGTCTTTAATTGCAGAAGGTACGACTTCGACGCCATATACATGTTTCGCTTGTGGTGCCATGTATAAACCAATTGTACCAATGCCACAATACGTATCTAATACAATTTCTTCGCCAGTTAACTGCGCGTAATCGATTGCTTTTTGATAGAGCTTTTCAGTTTGGGCAGAATTAATTTGATAGAATGATTGGTCTGAGATATTGAACGTCACTTCACTCAATTGGTCGACAATTTTCTCTTTACCATACAATGTCACAGAATGACGGCCCATAATGACATTTGAATGACTGTCATTGATATTTTGTTTGATACTCGTAATATTAGGAAAGGCATTTTTAAGCTTTTCAACAAGCATTTCAGAATGCTTAAATTTCTTACCATTTGTTACAAATATAACCATCATTTCATTAGTATGGTGCCCAGTTCTCACAACGAGATGTCTGATTAATCCTGTTTTAGATTGTTCATCATAGATACTAATATTCAGTTCATTAAGCCATTGTTTAACATGATTCATCACTTCTTGGTGTTGTTCATCTTGAATTAAGCAATGATCCATATCGATAATGTCATGACTTCTTTGACGATAGAATCCCATGATCACTTGCCCATCTTTATTCTTGCCTACAGGTATTTGAGATTTATTACGATATCTCCACGGTTGTTCCATACCTACCGTGGGATTTATTGGCGTATCTTTGAAAGGTCCCTTTCTATGAAAAAGGTTGACGACTTGTTCTTTCTTCATATCAAGTTGTGCCTGATATGTCATATGTTGCAGCTGACAACCTCCACATTTGTAATAATACATACACGGTGGAGTTATTCTATCTTTGCTTTCCTTTTTAACTTCAAGTAACTTCCCTATCGCAAAGTTCTTTTTAACTTTAATGAGTTTAAATTCGATCTCTTCATCTATTAATGCGTTCGGTACAAATACTGGATAACGATCAATTTTCACTACACCATGCCCTTCGTGTGTTAAATCGACAACGTTCCCAATTCTCACATCGTTCTTTTTTAATGTTTCCAAAACGTTTCCCCCACATGCAAAAAGGTTAGGACAGCAAATTCTGGGTCTCCTAACCTTTTGATTTATATTCTCATTGCTCGGTCGTTGTTTGTTGCTTTTCAGAAGTAATATCTGGCGTCGTACCATTATCTAATAATTCCTCATTGAAAACGTCTTTCGGTGTGAAGACTTCAATATGACGCTCTAGATTTAAGAAATTGGCAGGTAGTTTACCACCATATTCTCCATCGACATTAAGTTGCATCTCTGTATAGGATGAGATATTAATTGATTTAGCCTTTTCATAGATTACTTTCGGATGTTTCGTATGTTCTCCTCTTGAAGCTAATGTCATGATATGTCCTAACTCTGCTAAGTTGGCCTTTTCCACAATAATTAAAGTAAAATGACCATCGTCTAATTTCGCATCGGGTACTAACTTTTCAAAGCCAGCCATAGAATTTGTTAAACCAAGAAGGAAGAGTAATGCCTCGCCTTGGAATACTTTATCATCATATTCAATACGAATATCAACTGCCTTCATTTGTGGCAACATTTCAAATCCTTTAATGTAGTATGCGAATGGGCCTACAATAGACTTCAGTTTACTTGGCGTCTCATACGATACTTGAGTTAATCGACCGCCAGCCGCAAGATTAATAAAGTAACGATTATTCATCTTACCAATGTCTACTTTAGTTGTATGACCATCAATGATGACATCAACTGCACCCATAATGTCGTTAGGCAAGTGTAGTGCACGTCCAAAGTCATTGACTGTACCCATTGGTATAATTCCTAATTTAGGACGATTAGGTTGTTCAGCAATCCCATTGACGACTTCATTTAACGTTCCATCGCCACCTGCAGCAATAAGTAAATCATAATGACTACTTAACGCTCTTTCTGCTTCAATTGTAGCGTCTCCAGCCTTTTCCGTTGCATATGCGCTAGTCTCGTAACCAGCTTTCTCCAATTTAATTAATACATCTGGTAATACGCGTTTAAATAGTTCTTTCCCTGATGTCGGATTATATATAATTCTTGCACGTTTTCTCATTGTTAATCCCTCGACTTCATATACTCATACATTATATTAAATGATTTAAACATCAGTTGAAAGTATTTATTACTAATTCTCTTAACTAATCTGCTTTGCCAAGTCTTTTTAATTGGAAAATGATTTCTTTTTTCAATTTTTGTATTATATTATGATGATTTTTTAGAAATAACTTAATCTCTACTTTTCAAAAAATAAAGCTTCTACCACATGTTTTTAAACATACAGTAGAAGCTTTAAAGTAAGTATATGATTGATTAACGTTTATCTAGTTCTTGTTTTAATAAGCCATTTACTTTTTGAGGATTTGCTTGGCCTTTTGAAGCTTTCATAATTTGTCCAACTAAGAAGCCCATCGCTTTCCCTTTACCATTTTTATAATCTTCAACAGATTGAGGGTTATTATCTAAAGCTTCATTAACAAATTTTAATAATGTCGCTTCGTCAGAGATTTGAACTAAACCTTTGTCTTCCATGATTTGTTTAGCATCTCCACCATTTTCAGCAAGTTCTGGGAAGACTTTCTTAGCAATTTTACTACTCATCGTACCGTCTTCAATTAATTTAATCATGCCGGCAAGGTTTTCAGGAGTTAACTGAGTATCTTGTAATTCAACTTGATTTTTATTTAAATACTCGTTTACGCCACCCATTAACCAGTTAGAAGTTAATTTAACGTCGGCACCATGTTGGATCGCACCTTCGAAGAAATCTGACATTTCTTTCGTAAGTGTTAATACATGTGCGTCATACTCAGGTAATCCTAAATCATTTACATATTTAGCTTTACGTTCATCCGGTAGTTCTGGGATTGTTTGACGAACACGTTCTTTCCATTCTTCATCAACGTATAAAGGTACAATGTCTGGTTCTGGGAAGTAACGGTAATCATCAGAACCTTCTTTTACACGCATTAAAATTGTTTTACCAGTAGATTCATCGAAACGACGTGTTTCTTGACCGATTTCTCCACCATTTAACAATTCTTCTTCTTGTCGTTTTTCCTCATATTCTAAACCTTTTCTTACATAGTTAAATGAGTTAAGGTTTTTCAATTCTGTTTTTGTACCAAATTCTTTTTGACCATAAGGACGTAATGAAATGTTGGCATCACAACGAAGTGAACCTTCTTCCATTTTACAATCTGATACACCTGTATATTGGATAATTGAACGTAATTTTTCTAAATAAGCATACGCTTCTTGAGGAGAACGAATGTCTGGCTCAGAAACAATTTCAATTAACGGCGTACCTTGACGGTTTAAGTCAACTAATGAATAACCATCTTTATGTGTTGATTTACCAGCATCTTCTTCCATATGAAGACGAGTGATACCGATACGTTTAGTTTCTCCGTCTACTTCGATATCGATATAACCATTTTCACCAATCGGTTGATCAAATTGTGAAATTTGATATGCCTTAGGATTATCTGGGTAGAAATAGTTTTTACGATCAAATTTAGAATTCGTAGCGATATCCATATTTAATGCCATTGAAGCTCTCATAGCCCAATCTACTGCGCGTCTATTTACGACTGGTAATACACCTGGATATGCTAAGTCGATAACATTTGTGTTTGAGTTAGGTTCAGCTCCAAAATGCGCTGGTGATGGAGAGAACATTTTTGAGTCTGTTTTTAACTCAACATGAACTTCAAGTCCTATAACTGTTTCAAAATGCATGATTTCCACTCCTTATAAATTTTCGTATGCGTCATGTAAGTTGTATTGTGTTTCATATTGATAAGCTACACGATATAACGTCTTTTCATCGAATGGTTTACCAATGAATTGTAAACCAATTGGTCGTCCGTTAGATTGTCCGCAAGGAACAGAAATACCAGGTAAACCAGCTAAGTTAACTGGTGTAGTTAATAAGTCGTTAGCGTACATTGTTAATGGATCATCAATTTCTTCGCCGATATTAAATGCAGTTGTTGGTGTAGTTGGTCCTACAACAACATCATATTCTTCAAATACTTTATCAAAGTCATTTTTAATTAATGTTCTTACTTTTTGAGACTTTTTATAGAATGCATCATAATAACCAGAGCTTAATGCGAAGGTACCAAGGAAAATACGACGTTTAACTTCGTCACCAAATCCTTCTGATCTAGACATTTTATATAATTCTTCTAATGATTGCGCCTCTTTTGAGTGGTAACCGTAACGAATACCATCGAAACGAGCCAAGTTTGCTGATGCTTCAGATGAAGCAATCACGTAGTATGAAGGAATGCCATATTTAGTATTTGGTAGTGAAACTTGTTCTACTTCAGCACCTAAAGATCTTAAAGTTTCAATTGCATTTTTAACAGCGTCTTTAACCTCTTCACTTATACCCTCACTTACATATTCTTTAGGGAAAGCAATTTTAAGCCCTTTAATATCTTTACCGATATCAGAAGTGAAATCTACATCTTCTACAGGAGCACTCGTTGAATCATTTGCATCTACACCTGAAATCGTTTCAAGTACAAGTGCGTTATCTTTTACATTACGAGTGATAGGTCCGATTTGGTCTAATGAAGATGCGAATGCTACAAGACCAAAACGTGACACACGACCATAAGTAGGTTTCATACCTACAACACCACAATAAGCTGCTGGTTGTCTAATAGAACCACCAGTATCAGAACCTAAACTGAATGGCACTAAGCTAGCTGCAACCGCTGCTGCAGAACCACCAGAAGAACCACCTGGTACTGCTGTATGGTCAAATGGGTTTAATGTCTTTTTGAAGTAAGATGTTTCTGTTGAACCACCCATCGCAAATTCATCCATGTTTAATTTACCAATTAATACAGCATTTTCATCGTATAATTTATTCATTACTGTTGATTCATAAATAGGTACGAAACCTTCTAACATTTTACTTGCGCAAGTTGTTTCAACATCTTTTGTAATAATATTGTCTTTGATACCCATTGGGATACCAAATAATTTACCTTCCATTTGGTCTTTCGCTTGTAATTCATCTAATTCTTCTGCTTTTTTAATAGCATTATCTTTATCTAATGCTAAGAAAGATTTAATCGTAGGATCAGTTTCTTCGATAGCTGCGTAAATATCTTTAACCACATCAGAAGGTTTAATTTCTTTGTTCTTAATCATTTCTGTTAATTTCTCAACAGATTCATAACGAATACTCATCTTAAGCGTCCTCCTCATTCATGATGGATGGCACTTTAAATTGCCCATCTTCTGTTTCTTTTGCATTTTTCAATGCTAATTCTTGAGGAATGCCCTCGATTGCTTTGTCGTCACGTAGCACGTTTTGTAAATCTAATACGTGATAAGTTGGCTCAACACCTTCAGTATCAGCACTGTCATTTTGTTTTGCAAAATCTAAAATACTTTCTAAAGTGTTAGCCATTTCTTCTGTTTCTTCAGAAGTAATTTGAAGTCTAGCTAAATTAGCAATGTGTTCAACTTCTTCACGTGTAACTTTAGTCATTAAATAATAGCCTCCTTAATACTCATTCATCACCAAATTGTATCAAATTTCGCAATAAAAATCTAAGTATTTCTGATTATCATGCATAAAATCAATGCTTGATATATCAGCATTTATACTCATTATTATATTAAGTTACATATTTATATATTTTGGATTTTCTTATAGTGACTCAATTCAGTTAATAATTAAATAATGTGATATATATACAGTTATATTCATTTTCAAGAATTCTAACATTTAAATAGAAAGCGCTTACTTAATTGTTACAACAGTTTATATTTGCATTATAATTAAAATTTTACTTTTCTGAACATTTAGTTATATTGTATAATATTACATGTAACTAAATTAAAACTACATAAAGGGAGTGTTTACGATGCTGACATTAGGTTCCACACTTAGTAATCAAGTCGACGCAAACTGGCAAACCTATATAATGATTGCCGTTTATTTTATTATTTTGCTAATTATCGGCTTCTATGGTTATAAGCAAGCTACAGGTAACTTAAGTGAATTTATGCTAGGAGGACGTAATATTGGTCCTTATATTACAGCTTTATCAGCAGGTGCTTCAGATATGAGTGGTTGGATGATTATGGGGCTTCCAGGTTCTGTCTATAGCACTGGTCTTTCAGCTATATGGATTACGATTGGCTTAACATTAGGCGCATATATTAACTATTTCGTTGTAGCACCAAGGTTACGTGTATACACAGAAATTGCTGGAGATGCCATCACTTTACCTGACTTCTTTAAGAACAGATTAGACGATAAACAGAATATTATTAAGATTATCTCTGGATTGATTATTGTGATCTTTTTTACGTTATATACGCACTCAGGATTTGTTTCAGGTGGGAAATTATTCGAAAGTGCATTTGGTCTTAACTATCACTTTGGATTAATTTTAGTTGCAGTGATAGTCATTTTTTACACTTTCTTCGGAGGATATTTAGCCGTATCTATCACAGACTTCTTTCAAGGTGTGATTATGCTTATTGCAATGGTGATGGTTCCTGTCGTTGCTTTAATGAAATTAAACGGATGGGATACGTTTAGTGAAGTTGCACAGATGAAACCAACCAACTTAGATTTATTTAGAGGTACAACTGTATTAGGGATTATCTCATTATTCTCTTGGGGATTAGGATATTTCGGTCAACCACATATTATCGTACGCTTTATGTCTATTAAATCACACCGATTACTTCCTAAAGCAAGACGATTAGGTATTAGTTGGATGGCAATTGGTTTGTTAGGTGCAGTAGGCGTAGGTTTAACTGGTATTGCTTTTATTTCTGAAAAGCATATCAAAATGGAAGACCCAGAGACATTATTTATCATTATGAGTCAAATTCTCTTCCACCCTCTTGTAGGTGGATTCTTATTGGCAGCCATTTTAGCAGCTATTATGAGTACCATTTCTTCTCAATTACTCGTTACTTCTAGTTCTTTAACAGAAGATTTTTACAAATTGATTCGTGGCGAAGATAAAGCTTCAACGCATCAGAAAGAATTCGTCATGATTGGACGACTTTCAGTATTACTTGTAGCAATTGTTGCTATCGCTATTGCTTGGCAACCTAATGATACAATTTTAAACCTTGTAGGTAATGCTTGGGCAGGTTTTGGTGCAGCCTTTAGCCCGCTTGTACTCTATTCACTTTATTGGAAGGGGCTTACACGCGCTGGTGCTATTAGCGGTATGATTGCTGGTGCTTTAGTCGTAATTATTTGGATAGCATGGATTAAACCTCTTGCATCAATCAATGAAATTTTTGGTATGTATGAAATTATACCTGGTTTTATCATTAGTGTATTAGTGACTTATATTGTAAGTAAACTCACTAAGAAACCTGGTGCTTTCGTTGAGAATGATTTAAATAAAGTAAAACAAATTGTAAAAGAATAACTATTACCTAATATTCATATATATAAAGGCGTCTTCAACTAGATTGTTAATTTTAGTCGAAGACGCCTTTTCATGTATTAATTATGATAGATGTGAACTTGAGGTTCTTTATCATCTTTGGATTTACTTATAAGCGCACGAGGTGTATTACCATCTTTGATACGTATTTCATATTCATCAATGTTATCAAAATATTTTTCAGCTTGTTCAGTGACATATTGTGTAATACCAATTGTTTCCGCTTGACCATAATAGTCAATTGGTAAGTCTACTGTTAATTGTTTCGCTTTTTTATTTACAAATTTAACCTTTCCTACTGCTTGTGTAAAGTTAGAGAAGTACGATTGTAGGTTATCGTTAAATTGTTTGAAATTATTATTCAGTGTTTCATTATAATCTTCTGCTGTTGAGGATGGAAGTAAAGCAGATTTCTCTTTTATCGTATCCCATCCATTGATTTTTGTTTGACCATCGTCTGCAGTCGCTCCAGCAATGAATTCTCCTGGTGAAATAGAGTCTTGTCCAGACTGCTTATAAATTGCAAAATGAATTGGGATATCTTTTAAATCACTATTTTCACGTAATCGAGATAATATTTCACTTGCCATTTGTTTACCTTGTTTCTCTATGTCTTTATCATTTAGATTTTTACTATAAGTCTCGCCATCTTTTTCTTTTTGATAATAATAAACACTATTCATAGCTAAACCAATTGTCATACCTTTAATGTTTTTACCTTTTGAATCACTATTACCGTAAAAATCTTGTTCTAAAATATTTGATAGATAAGCTGGTGAGTTGTCGGCAATTTTTTCCTGATTCGTTTCACCATTATGAGAAGGATTAAGTCCTAAGTTTTCATTAGCTTTTTTACTTTTCTTCTCTTTTTCGCTCATTTTATCAATTTCTTTTTTCGTATATTTCGGATCTAAATAAGCATTAATTGTTTTCTTATCTAAATACTGTCCATCTTGATAAAGGTATTTATTTGTAGGAAAGACTTCTTTACTTAACTCTAATAAGCCACTTTCAAAGTCTTCACCGTTATAGCTATTGGCCATATTATCTTGCAGTAAACCTCTAGCCTGACTTTCCTTAAAAGGTAAAATCGTTCTGTAATTATCACCTTGAACATTTTTGTCAGTTGCAATTTGTTTAACTTGGTTTGAATTTTTACTATCTTTACTCTCACTTTGATCTTTGTTTGATTGATTATCTTTTTGTCCATTATTACAAGCAGCTAATAAAAATATTGTCGAAATGAGTAATATAAGTGTTCGCTTCATCGACGTACTCCTCTAATTATTTAATTCTTTTTGTTTGTTAGCAAATTCTTCCTCTGTCCAGATTTCTGTTCCAAACTTCTCAGCTTTGGTTAATTTAGAACCCGCATCGGCACCTGCAATGACGATATCCGTGCTCTTAGTTACACTGTTTGTTACTTTAGCGCCTTGCATTTCTAGCCATTGTGATGCTTCACTTCTAGTCATTTGTTCTAATTTTCCTGTTAGTACAATTGTTTTACCGCTAAATTCTGGATGTCCTTCAATATCTGTTGTTTTAATTCCTTTATAACTCATATTAACATTTTTGTCTTTTAATTTTTGAATTAAAGCACGAATATCTTCATTTTCAAGATACGTAACAACAGATTGTGCAAGTTTATCGCCAATATCATGAATTTCAACCAATTCAGCTTCAGTGACTTCTAATAAGCGATCCATCGTTTCATACTTCTCAGCTAATACTTGGCTCGCTTTCACACCGAGATGTCTAATTCCTAGCCCAAATAGTAAATGTTCGAATGAATTATCTTTAGCCTTTTCAATTGCAGCTAATAAATTCTCGACTTTTTTAGTTCCCATACGTTCTAATGGAAGTAAATCCTCTTCTTGAAGGTAAAATATATCAGCAACATCTTTGATAAGCTCATTTTCATATAATTGTTGAATGATTTTTGTACCTAAACCATCGATGTTCATCGCTTGTCTTGAAACAAAATGAATCAGACCTTCAATGAGCTGTGCTTGGCATTTAGGGTTAATACAACGTAACGCGACTTCGCCTTCAATGCGAACTAACTCGTGACCGCAACTTGGACAATGTGTCGGCATATGGTACGTTTCTGCATCGTCTGGACGTCTATCTAGAATACTTTTAACTACTTCAGGTATGATGTCACCTGCTTTTTTAACGACGACGCTATCACCAATACGTATATCTCGTTCATGTATCAAATCTTCGTTGTGTAAAGACGCTCTTGAAACTGTCGTACCAGCTACTCTGACTGGTTCCAATATAGCTGTAGGCGTAACAACACCTGTGCGTCCAATACTTAATTCAATATCTAATAATTTAGTAACCACCTCTTCAGCTGGGAATTTATACGCAATCGCCCATCTTGGTGATTTCTGTGTGTAACCCATTTCTTCTTGTTGATCTAAATCATTGACTTTAATTACAATCCCATCAATATCGTAAGAAAGTGATTCTCTTTTATCGGTCCATTTCTCAATGTATTTAAGAACGCCTTCAATATCTGAAACACGTTCTCTCTCCTGATTCGTTTTAAATCCTAGTTGATCAAGTTCGTTCAATGCACCACTTTGGGTCGTAGCATTAAAATCGGTAAAGTCATTTACACTATATAAGAACACACTTAGTTTTCTTTTCGCTGCCAATTTAGAGTCGAGTTGTCTCAGAGAACCTGCTGCTGCATTTCTAGGGTTTGCAAAAGGTTGTTCACCATTCTCTTCTTTCTGCTTATTCAAATTCATAAATGAACGTCGCGGCATATAAGCCTCACCACGTACTTCAAAATTGAGTGGTTCTTTTATTTTTAATGGAATCGCATGTATGGTTCTTAAATTTTCAGTAATGTCTTCACCTGTCGTACCATCACCACGCGTTAGTCCTTGAACAAATTTACCGTCTTGATATTTAAGTGAAACAGCTAAACCATCAATCTTAAGTTCACACATATATTCGACGTTACCAATATTTTCCCTAATACGTTGGTCGAACTTTCTTAAATCTTCCTCATTAAAAGCATTGCCTAAACTTAGCATAGGTGTATCGTGATTTACCTTTTCAAACGAGGACTGAGCTTCTCCACCTACTCTAACAGTAGGTGAATCTGCAGTTTTATACTCAGGATGTTCTGTTTCAATCTCTATAAGTTCATGTAATAGTTTATCGTATTCACTGTCTGGTACAGACGGATTATCCTGTACATAATATTCATAACTATACTGATTTAATAAGTCATGTAATTCATTAACGCGACGTTGTAAATCTTCCATCCCCCATTAATCCTCCTTCTTCTCTATTGGCGCAAATTGTGCAAGTAGACGTTTAGGTCCTTCAGATTTAAAGATAATATCTAACTCTACTGAACCATTTTTCTCATTGACGTTACTCACCATACCTTCGCCCCATGCTTTATGTGTAACCTTATCTCCAACTTTCCAATCAGAAGAAGAAACTTGTTTCTTAGGTGACGTTGTGCGTTTACTAAATCCACGTTTCTGTTGTGGTTTAGCCTGTGAAATGGTTTGACGTTTCGTTCCAGTATGACTTTCAAGTAAGTCTTCAGGAATTTCCCTTAAGAATCGTGAAGGCATATTTGATTGAGAACGTCCGAACAACATTCTTGTCGTAGCATTCGTAATGTATAGAAGTTCTTCTGCACGCGTAATTGCTACATAACAAATTCGACGTTCCTCTTCCATCTCGTGATCATCATCACTTTTGATTGCACGAATATGAGGAAACAGTGATTCTTCCATACCCATAATGAAGACAATTGGGAATTCTAAACCTTTAGCTGAGTGCATTGTCATGAGCGTTACACCGCTTTGCGTATCCGCTTCATCTATATCGGCAACCAATGATAAATCAGTTAAAAAGTTAATTAATGATTGTTCTTCTAAAGGTGTATTTTCTTCGTAATCTTTTGGTACTGACATAAATTCATCTAAGTTTTCTAGGCGACTACGAGATTCTAGTGTTTGTTCTCTCTCAAGCATGTCACGATATCCAGATTTTTGTAATACTTCATCTACAATGTCACTTATTTCAAGAAACTCTTGTTCTTTAATTAAATTAGTGATGGTTTCATAAAAATTGATACATTCTTGAGTGACCTTTTTAGATAATCCAATAAAATCAACCTCACCAAGTGCATCAAACATACTAATTTGATTTTGAACAGCATAGGTTTGAATTTTTTCCACTGAAGAAGGTCCGATACCTCTTTTCGGCACATTAATAATTCGTTGTAAACTAATGTCATCATTGCTATTAGCAATTACTCGTAAATAGCTTAGCAAGTCTTTAATCTCTTTACGATCATAGAACTTTTGGCCACCAACCATCGTATATGGGATGTTCGATTTCATGAATGTTTCTTCTAACACACGTGATTGTGCATTTGTTCTATAAAGAATAGCCATATCACTATATTTCTTACCATTACGTTGATGCTTCATAATTTCCCTAACAACGTATTCCGCTTCATCGCGTTCAGTCATTGCTTCATAGTATTGAATTTTATCTCCGCCGGTATTGGCAGTCCATAAACCTTTTGGCTTACGTTCTGAGTTATTTTTAATGACTTCATTTGCAGCATTGAGAATATTTTTAGTTGAACGATAATTTTGTTCTAGGAAAATGGTTTTCGCTTCTGGATAATCTTCCTCGAAGGATAAAATATTTTGAATATCAGCGCCACGCCAACCATATATCGATTGGTCAGAATCCCCTACGACACATAAATTTTTAAATTTACTAGCAAGTAATTTCACTAAAGTATATTGCGCTTTGTTTGTATCTTGATATTCGTCTACGTGAATGTATTGGAATTTATTTTGATAATATTCTAGAGCATCAGGCACACGTTCAAATAAATTGATAGTAGTCATAATTAAATCGTCAAAGTCTAATGCTTCGTTACGAGACAGTTGTCTTTGGTACCCTTTATAAACTGTCGCTACCATTTGTGAATGAAAATCATTTGCCTCTTTTTGAGCATCTTCAGGTGTTTTTAATTCATTTTTTAAATTACTAATTGCGCCAATAAACATTCTAGGTTCAAAGCGCTTGCTATCAATATTTTCATTTTTCAAAACATCTTTAATGACAGATTTTTGGTCAGTAGGATCAATAATCGTGAAATTTCTTTCTATGCCAATTCTATCCGCATCTCTTCTCAATATTCTTACGCACATGGAGTGAAACGTTGACATCCAAATAACTTGGGCTTCTTCACCAACAAGTTGTTCAACACGTTGTTTCATCTCTTTAGCAGCTTTATTAGTAAAAGTAATCGCTAAAATATTGTAAGGAGAGACATCTTTTTCATCTAATAAATAAGCAATGCGATGTGTTAATACACGTGTTTTTCCTGATCCCGCACCTGCCATTATTAGTAGTGGCCCTTCAGTCGTTCTTACGGCTTCACTTTGTTCGGTATTCATATTCTTGACTAGCGAATTCATTAATTAGACTCCTTTATTTTTACTGTTTTTAGCGCTTTTTTAATATCTGTATATATGATATTTCCTACGATAATCGTATCGGCAATATCAGCCATCTCTTGTGCTTGTCCTAAACTTGTGATGCCTCCACCGTAGAAAAGTTGTGTTTCTGTAAGCATGTTAGATACGGCTTTGACTTTATCAATATCACCGTACTCCCCACTATATTCTATGTACATTACTGGGAAATGAAAGAGTTCATTAGCCATTTGCGCATATGCCTCAACATCTTCCATATCAAGTGCCGTATTGGCATTGGTACTTTGAGCTACTTTACTATTTGAATTTAATACTAAATATCCTTCAAATATTACTTCTTCAAAGTTGATCACATGTCCATATTGTTTCAGTGCCTCTAGCAAAATACCGTTGTGAAATCTCGTATCGTTGCTATTCATCACTGTCGGTATAAAGTAAAAGTCAAACCCGGGCATGACACTTTCAACATTTGAGACTTCTAATGCAAGTGGTAATGGATAACGTCTTACTCTACTCATTAAATGGATGACATTGTCTTCAGTTACATTATCAGTACCACCAATTATAATTGCATCTGTATTAGACATACATATTGCCTCTAAATCATCATCAGAAATTGACTTAGCAGGATCTAATTTAAATATATGTTGCCATTTTTTTATGTCATACATTTTTCGTAACTCCTTTAATTAACATACCCTAAATTATAGCATTTTTAAGTACTAAGTTCTAAAGAGTAAATATGAAAATAATACATTATTTAAGTAATAACTTTATTTACTCTAGTGCGTGTTTAATTTTGAATTTGTTGAGAATTGAATCAATCATTTTCCTTTTAAACTAATCATCATTGCGAACTTTTATTTTCAAATATAAAAGGCTTCGAAAAATGATTAAACACTTTTCAAAGCCTTAGGTCATATTATTTTATAAAAATTAAAACATTAAAACGAGTCAGCGTCAGACTGTAAATCAATTTTAAATCAACATTGTCTTATGACTGTGTTTCGATATTAAGTCTATCTAAAATCATAGTGTACGCATCGTTACCCCATTGTAATGATCGTTTCACTCTAGAAATTGTTGCAGTTGATGCTCCAGATTCGTCTTCAATTGTTGCATACGTATAACCTTGTTTAATCATTTTAGCAACTTGAAGCCTCTGAGATAATGACTGTATTTCATTGACAGTGCATAAATCATCGAAAAACTGATAACATTCTTCTCTATTTTCTAGCGCTAGGATCGCATCAAATAATTCATCTAATGCTTGACCACGTAATTTTTCAATTTGCATCTCGAACAACCCCTATACACGTTTTCTTTCATCATTTTAACGTACTAATTAGTTAAAGTGTAGTAGTTTCAATGAAAAAAGTATAGGAATTTAACCGCTTTTCTAACATGATATTTAAGATTTTTATTCTAAACCTGCACGTTCAAATATTGTGTCGACTTGATTAAGGTGATGTTCTGGATTGAAACATTCGTCTAATTCTTCTGCTGTTAAAACATTAGTAATTGTTTCGTCTTGTTCAATCAATTCTCTGAATGGCGTCTTAGTTTCCCATGATTCCATTGCTTTAGGTTGAACCTTATCATACGCCTCTTCACGAACCATGCCTTTATTAATTAGCGCTAATAATACACGTTGTGAGAAGATTAAACCAAATGTTTTATCAATATTATTTCGCATATTATCTTCAAAGACCGTTAAGCGATCTACAATATTAGTAAAACGATTCAATGCATAATCAAGCGCTATGGTTACATCTGGTAACATAATACGTTCAGCTGAAGAATGAGAAATATCGCGTTCATGCCATAAAGGAACATTTTCATAAGCAGTAGTAATATAGCCACGAATAACGCGAGATATTCCAGTAATATTCTCAGAACCAATTGGATTACGTTTATGCGGCATTGCAGATGAACCTTTTTGACCTTTAGCAAATGCTTCTTCTACTTCACGTGTTTCAGTTTTTTGTAGATTACGAATTTCTACTGCAAACTTTTCTAAAGAAGTAGCGATTAACGCTAGCGTCGCAATATAATATGCATGGCGATCTCTTTGCAATGTTTGAGTTGATACAGGAGCAGTATCAATACCTAGATGTTTACAAACATATGCTTCAATTTCTGGAGGAATATTCGCAAATGTACCAACTGCGCCACTCATTTTACCTACTTCAATTTCTTTACGTACTTCCTTGAAACGTTTAAGGTTACGTTTCATTTCTGTGTACCATAATGCCATTTTCACACCAAATGTAGTTGGTTCAGCGTGAACACCATGTGTACGTCCCATCATAAGCGTATATTTATAATTCTTAGCTTTTTCTGCTAATACATCAATAAATCTTTCTAAGTCTTTTTCAATGATTTCATTCGCTTGTTTAACTACGAAGCTTAATGCAGTATCTACCACATCAGTTGATGTAAGACCATAGTGGACCCATTTTCTTTCTTCACCTAATGTTTCAGAAACTTGTCTTGTAAATGCAACGACGTCATGACGTGTTTCTAATTCAATTTCTTTTGCACGTGCTACATCAACTTTTGCATTTTCACGAATTTTTTGGACATCTTCTTTAGGAATATAACCTAATTCGCTCCATGCTTCACATGCTAATATTTCTACCTCTAACCAAGCTTCATAGCGATTTTGATCCGTCCAAATATTAGACATTTCTTCTCTTGAATAGCGTTCAATCATTCTTTATAAACTCCAATCGTATGTATTATTGTAGAATTAAAACCTGTACATTAAATTATTTTTTAATCTAAAAGTTCGTGTTTAAGCTTTCGTCTTTAGTTTAACAGAACTGTTTCAAAATGTATAAATCTTTTTTCTTTATATGCCTATTTTATTGTAATTACCTTAGAAACTCAATTAACTATAAGAAAGAGTAGGATAGAAATTCTACTTTAGTATCATTTCGATATCCTACTCTTTGTACATATTTATATATGAAATTTTATAACTTGTTACTTGATTGGTTTACCTACAAAAATAATTTCTTGTCTAAGGACTTCAATACTTCCGTCCTTATTCTCTTTATAGACTGGTTTCTCCATTCTACGCGTTGGCATAAATCCTTCATTTCGCATTCGATTTAAGCAGTCTGAAATGGTCTCATTATCTTCTACTTTAAATTTTTTGCTCATTTGACCTTGCACTTTCTTGTTCTTCGTATTCTACTACTACATCAAGGTGTTCTGGTTCATAAGCTTTAAGTTTGCGTCTACGTACACCTTTAACCCAGAATCCACCATGAATATTTCTAGGTTCATATGCAATAATAAACGCTTTAGGATCTAAATTTTTGATTGTATCCATAAGCTTAAGTTCGTATTTACGAGGGGTTAAGATTTGCATCACCATTCGACTGCCATCACGACCAAATGCTTCATAGTGTGTAACTCCATAACCAAGATTTCTCAATTCATTTGGTAAATCCAATTCATATTCTGAAGATGTTACATTGACAACGGTATAACCTAATGCCAATTTTTCTTCGATTTTCATACCGACGATGATTCCCACTGAAAATCCTAATGCATATGCGAAAATATTTTGAATTTGATCTAAACTAGACATAACTAAACCTAAACCAACCACATATACGAGAACTTCAAGGAAACTCACTGCAGCAGCAATATATCGATAACCTTTTAACGTTAGTATCGTTCTCATTGTTAAAAATGTGACATAACATACGTTGATTACAAATATAGCAAAGACCATTAACCATGGATTGTGAGCAATTGCTGACATATTATTCCTCTTTTCTTACAATTAAATCCAAATCATTTTATCAGTCATGCATCGATTTGTCACTTAAATTTTTACGTATTAATCATTATTAATTTTTAGGCCATGTATATCTTGTATAAGCAAGCTCACGTTTATGCGCATTTCTTACATAATGTTTTTCGATTGTTTCGCGTGCTTCAGCAGGTATTTCTTTACCTTCTAAGTAATCATCAATTTGATCATATGTCACACCAAGCGCTTCCTCATCAGGTAGTTGAGGTTTATCATCCTCTAAATCTGCTGTAGGCACTTTTTCATATAAATGTTTTGGTGCTTTCAAATATTCAAGTAACTGTTTACCTTGTCTTTTATCTAAACCGAAAATAGGCGCAATATCAGCTGCACCATCACCATATTTAGTATAGAAACCTGTAATATTTTCGGCAGAATGATCCGTTCCTACGACGATGCCGCTTTGATTTGAAGCAATAGAAAATTGAACTTTCATGCGCTCTCTTGCTTTTTCATTGCCTCTTTGGAAATCAGTAAGGACTATCCCCTCTTCTTTTAAAGATTGAACACTTTGATCTACAGCAGGTTTAATATTGACCGTAATGATTTCATCAGGCTCAATAAATTTAAGTGCATCTTCCACCTCGTCAGCATCTTTTTGAATACCATAAGGTAGTTTAACTGCGATGAATTTACATTCTCGACCTTCTTCTCGTAATTCATTCACCGCTAATTGCACTAACTTACCTGTTAACGTTGAATCTTGTCCTCCAGAAATACCGAGTACTAATGATTTAATAAATGAATGTGATTGAACATACGATTTTATAAAATGTTTGATTTCATTGATTTCTTTTTCGCTATCAATTTGTTTTTTTACTTTCATTTCTTTAACTACAATATCTTGTAACTTACTCATTTTCTTCCTCCATTTCCTTAACATGTTCAGCCACTTCAAAAATGCGTTTGTGTTTGTTTTCCCAACATTTTGCACTTAAATCAACAGGATATTCTTGTGGATTTAAATAACGTTTATTTTCATCCCAAAGTGTGTTTAAACCTTGCATTAAATAAGTTTGAGCTTCACGTTCGCTTGGAAGTTGGTATACAAGTTTGCCATTATCAAAAATCGTATGATGTAAATCTTTTGCTTCAAAAGACTTAATAAATTTCATTTTATAGGTATGAACAGGATGGAATAATTTAAGTGGTTTCTCAGCTGTAGGGTCTTCCCCGTCAAGTGTAATATAGTCACCTTCCGCCTTACCTGTTTTTTTGTTGATAATACGATAAACGTTCTTTTTACCTGGTGTTGTGACCTTTTCCGCATTATTAGATAACTTAATTCGATCACTAAACGTACCATCTTCTGTTTCAATAGCTGCCAATTTATAAACAGCTCCAAGAGCAGGTTGATCGAAACCAGTAATGAGTTTCGTTCCGACGCCCCATGCGTCAACCTTTGCGCCTTGCGCTTTTAAACTTGTGATTGTTTGTTCATCTAAATCGTTTGAAGCAATAATTTTCGCATCAGTAAAGCCTGCTTCATCTAGCATTCGTCTAGCTTCTTTAGATAAGTATGCAATATCACCTGAGTCTAATCTAATTCCTATAAAGTTGATTTTATCTCCCAACTCTTTCGCAACTTTAATAGCTGTAGGTACACCTGATTTAAGAGTATGGAAAGTATCGACTAAAAAGACGCAATTTTTATGTCGTTCTGCATATTTTTTAAAAGCTATATATTCATCACCATACGTTTGCACTAATGCATGCGCATGTGTTCCAGAAACTGGAATATCAAACAATTTACCTGCACGTACATTACTCGTTGAATCGAAACCACCAATAAAAGCTGCTCTTGCGCCCCATAATGCAGCGTCAACTTCTTGACCTCTTCTAGTACCGAATTCCATCAAAGTATCATTCATTGCAATTTGACGTATTCTACTTGCTTTGGTCGCAATTAACGTATGGAAATTAATGATATTAAGTAAAATCGTTTCTATTAGTTGCGCTTGAATCAAAGGCGCTTCAACTCTAATTAACGGTTCATTACCAAAGCATAATTCACCCTCTTGCATTGAGCGAATATTACCTGTGAACTTGAGTTCTCTCAAGTATTCTAAAAAGTCATCCTTGTAGCCTATTGTTTTCAAATACGCTATATCACTATCGGAAAATCCGAAGTTCTCTATAAAATCAATTACACGTTTTAACCCATTAAAAACCGCATACCCACTATTAAAAGGCATACTTCTAAAATATAAGTCAAAAATAGCAATTCTTTCGTGAATGCCATCATTCCAATAACTTTCTGCCATATTAATTTGATATAAGTCGTTCTGTAACATTAAGCTGTCGTCTTTAAATTGATACACACTTATCTCTCCAATCGACCGATTCATTTACAATTAGTTTATCATAATTCACATACTGTAGGTAAATGAGTTACTTGATTAATCTGAATCTTTTAATAGTTTAGATTTAATCATTTACAAAATCATTCTATACGACAAATTCATGACAATTGAATATTTTAACTGAGTATTTTTAAAACCTCGATTATAATACGTGTGAGGTGTTTTTAAATGTTATTAGATGAAGCTAGATCATTTATTCAAACTATGTATACCGAACTTAATTATGATTCAAGTAAAATAGCAGAGAGATTGAATGAAATTGAGAATGAAATCACACGTACAGGAAGTTATACGCATACTTATGAAGAGCTATCTTATGGAGCAAAACTAGCATGGAGAAATTCTAACCGTTGCATTGGGAGACTATTCTGGGACTCATTAAATGTAGAGGATGCGCGAGATATAGATAATGAAGAAAACTTTTTAGAAGCAATTTATCGTCATATCGATATCGCAACTAATGGTGGCAAAATCAAACCACTTATTACAATTTTCTCACCTCAAAATGCGCCCAAAATCTATAATAACCAATTAATTCGATATGCAGGTTACGATAACGCGGGAGATCCATCTGAAAAAGAAATCACACGTTTAGCTCAACATTTAGGTTGGAAAGGCGAAGGCACAAATTTCGATATTCTACCACTCATTTATCAAATATCTAATGGAAGTATTAAGTGGCATGAATTCCCAAATCACATCATTAAAGAGGTCCCAATTTGGCATGACCAATATCCAAAATTAGCAGAATTAGGCCTAAAATGGTATGCTGTCCCAATTATTTCAAATATGGACTTGAAAATTGGTGGGATTACCTATCCAACTGCACCTTTCAATGGATGGTACATGGTTACTGAAATAGGCGTACGTAATTTCACAGATAGTTATCGATATAATTTATTAGAAAAAGTTGCAGAAGCCTTTGATTTTGGTACACTTAAAAATAATTCATTTAATAGGGATCGAGCACTCGTAGAATTAAATTATGCAGTTTATCATTCTTTTAAATCTGAAGGCGTTTCAATCGTCGATCATCTCACCGCTTCAAAACAATTCGAAATGTTTGAGCGAAATGAACAAAAAAATGATAGACCCGTCACTGGCAAATGGTCTTGGTTAGCGCCACCATTGTCACCAACTTTAACATCAAATTATCATCATGGTTATGATAATACTATGCGTTCAACAAATTTCTTTTACAAAAAAGATGAACCTATGAAGTGCCCTTTTCATTAAGTTTTTAGAGGTGTCATCATGCGATTATATTACCTAGGTCCAAAGGGAACTTTTTCTTATTTAGCTTCACAAAAATTTATATCTGAAAATGAAATCGAATATTCAGCAAAAACGAATCTTCACGAGGTCATTAAAGCAGTGTCTAGTAACGATCAATCTGTAGGCATTGTGCCTATAGAAAATTCAATTGAAGGTACTATTAATATCGTGGCTGATTCATTAGCCCAACAACAAATTTATGCACATGGAGAAATTCACTTAGACATCAATTTTGCATTGTACGGTAATGGAACAGACAGTTTGAAGGACATAAAGAAGGTTTACTCGATTGCGCCAGCTATCAGCCAAACAACCAATTATATTCATCAGCATCACTTTTTATATGATTATACTGACAGCACGATTCAAAGTTTGGATAAGATTGATAAAGGTATAGGGGCGATTGCGCCGCTGGGTAGCGGAGAGACATATGGATATCAACCCATAGACAAACATATTCAAGATTACCCACATAATGTCACTCGCTTTTTAATAGTTAAAAATCATACACATTTCGACAAAAATGCGAATACAACGATGTTTTTAATTACACCACAATATGATAAACCAGGTTTACTGGCAAGTGTGTTAAATACCTTCGCACTATTTAACATTAATTTATCGTGGATTGAATCAAGACCATTAAAAACGCAACTAGGTATGTACCGTTTCTTCGTTCAAGCAGATACACCTGTCACACATGATATTAATAAAGTCATTACAATTTTAGAAACTTTAGATTTTAAAGTAAAACTAATAGGTTCTTTTAATAAAGAACAATAAATTTATAAGTGTTGGGAGTGGGACAGAAATATAATTTAGCAAAATTATTTTCGTTGTCCCTCTCCCAACTTGCATTGTTTGTAGAATTTCTTTTTAAGAAATTCTCTATGTTGGGGCCCCGCTGGCAAGGATGGCTAGGATTGAAAGAAGCTTGATATAAGCGCACTTTTAATTCAGACATCTACTGCCAATATGTTAAAGAAAGCTGAGACAATTAATTATGTCCCAGCTTCTTTATATTCTTCCTTTTTGTTCATTCTTCAAAAATATGCGTGCGTTTTATTCTATATTGATTTTTTCTATTTGAAGAAATGGTTCTTCTTGGTTTAACGTAAGATCTTTAATATCTTCTAAATGTAACGTTTGAGAGGCGTCATCAAAATAATTACCAGCAATAAATACTTGGTGATGTTTAACATTATTGTAATTTCTGATATGAATTGCGTCTCTTTCCATTTTTCCGATAAATATATTTCCGATGACGTTAAAGTTCTCACCTGCTTGCGTTTCCATCACTTGTCCTGTTACAGGATCAGCCGCATTTTTTCCATCTTTAACACCAAGGAAGCGTATTCCTCCATTACACATTCTAAATTCATTATTTATAATGAATGTATTTTTAGATTTTAAAGGTGTTAACGCAAATTCATTCAGTTGGTCAAATATGTTATTTCTAATATGAATATTATCGTAAAATCTGTCATATCTGCTCGCGTGTGAACCAATCGCTCGGTTCCATGCTTTCATTTTCGGGTTATCGGAGTCACCAAAATAACAATTCTCTATAACTACATTCTTAGTAATCGTTCCATCTGTTGTGCCAAATTTAGGAAATGCGCCTGGGACTTGAATGTCTAATTGCACCGCTTCAGAAAATGAACGGTCACCATCAATATCAAGAAATCCTTCAAATGAACAATTCGTAATATGTATTCCATTTAAGCCACATGCGTCTAGGGCGTGGCCACCTACAATATTTTTAAATGTCACTCCATTTAGTTGAATATCCTCTGCGTGTCCTATACTCATAGCAGTATTATTATATGGATAATCTCCCCCATTCATATCGAAGGTACCACCTTTAATATATATATGACTATTACCCGAATAACCATAATATAAAATATATGATTTTCCATTTTTTAGTAATGCATCTTTACCTACGCGCAAAAGTACCGCTTCATCATCAAGTAATAACGTCGTAGAATCATAAATGACTAGCGCTTTTCTAATATGGTAAGTGCCTTTAGGTATAAATACGGTATGTTCCCCGTGCTTTGCATAGTTTAACGCCTTCTGAATTGCTTTAGTATCCTTGTATTTACTTTCTCCTTTGAGTCCAAAATCTGCAGCATTAATTAACATAACAGTATCCTCCATTTTAATTGAAAATAAAGATTGTGCGGTTAAGGCGAACTCTATATACTAAAGTTAGATTTTATTAATGATATGTTATTTAATTTCAAAAATGAGTCAAACTGTCGATAAATTTTATCGCTCTTTGTCGAAATGCTCATCATTTTTTAATTTCATATCAAAAAGTCTTAGTTATATATAAATATACCAATCTAATACTTTTTAAACACATTTGAGAGAGGATGTTTTTATGAGTAAAAATGCATTAATTATAGTGGATTATTCTGTGGATTTTATTGCTGATAATGGGAAACTTACATGTGGGAAGCCAGGTCAAGAAATAGAGAACTTTATCGTTGATCGCATTCATTCATACATTGATCATCAAGATGAGGTCATCTTTACAATGGACTTACATTATGAGAATGATCAATATCATCCTGAAACACAATTATTCCCTCCTCATAATATTTACGGTACGGAAGGTCGTAATTTATATGGAAAAGTAGGCAGTTTATATCAAACAATTAAAGATAATACACACGTGCATTATTTAGATAAAACAAGGTATGATTCTTTTTATGGCACTTCATTAGATAGCTTGCTAAGAGAAAGAAATATTAAAAATGTAGAAATTGTTGGGGTATGTACAGATATTTGTGTACTTCATACCGCTATTTCAGCATATAATTTAGGTTATCATATTACGATACCTAGTAAAGGTGTCGCGTCTTTTAATCAAGAAGGACATACTTGGGCACTTTCGCATTTCAAAAACTCACTTGGTGCTAAGGTAGAAGATTAAACTTAAATCATGCTAAAATATGATTAAATATAAAAGAATAAGGAGATATTGAAAATGACAAAAACTTATATATTCGGGCATAAAAATCCAGATACTGACGCAATTTCTTCAGCAATTATTATGGCTGATTTTGAACAACAAACAGGAAACACTGAAGCTAAAGCATATCGTTTAGGCGAAGTCAGCGCTGAAACACAATATGCATTAGATTACTTCAAAGTAGATGCGCCAGAATTATTATCTGAAGACTTAAATAATGAAGAAGTTATTTTAGTAGACCATAACGAATTCCAACAAAGTGCAGATTCAATCAACGATGCTACAGTAAAACACGTGATTGATCATCACCGAATTGCTAACTTCGAAACAGCAGGTCCTCTTTATTACAGAGCAGAACCTGTTGGTTGTACTGCAACGATTTTATATAAAATGTACAAAGAACGTGGCTTTGAAATTAAACCTCACATTGCCGGCTTAATGATTTCAGCAATCATTTCAGATAGTTTATTATTCAAATCACCTACATGTACTCAAGAAGATGTAAATGCTGCTCAAGCATTAAAAGATATTGCAAATGTCGATTTAGATAGCTACGGTCTTGATATGTTAAAAGCAGGTGCTTCTACTACTGATAAATCTGCTGAAACTTTATTAGACATGGACGCTAAATCATTTACTATGGGTGACTATGTGACTCGTATTGCACAAGTAAATACTGTAGATATTGATGAAGTATTAAACCGCAAAGATGAGTTAGAAAAAGTAATGTTAGAAGTGAGTGCAAATGAAAAATATGATTTATTTGTACTTGTAGTTACTGATATTATTAATAGCGATTCTAAAATTTTAGTTGTGGGTGCTGAGAAAGATAAAGTCGGTCAAGCATTTGATGTACAATTAGATGATGGTATGGCATTCTTATCAGGTGTAGTATCTCGTAAAAAACAAGTCGTACCTCAAATTACTGAAGTATTATCTTAATTCCATCTAAATCTTTAATATAGTAGCTAGGACTTTCCTAGTATGTATGCTCCTAAATGAATTTTAAACAAATTTATTTAGGGGCACATTTTATATCCATACATAGTTCATATATTAAAAATTAACTTTTTCTTACTCTTTTTTAACTAAAGAATTGCATTTAAAAATTAATATTTAGGGTATAAATTTATTAAGTGAATTAATGTTTTTAAGCGATAGATTTCTGTGTTGTATCCCCCCTCTTGCATACAAATAAATAAGGAGGTCATTTTGATGAATAATATTGAACAAAAATTTTACCAAAGTAAACAATTCTTCAAAACCAATAAAACCAAGGAACTTAAATTTCGTAAACATCAATTGAAAATTTTACGCAAAAGTATTAAAAACCATGAAAATGAATTACTTGAAGCACTCGAAAAGGATTTAGGTAAAAATAATGTAGAGGCATATGCTACAGAAATTGGCGTACTTTTAAAAAGCATTAAAATTGCTCGTAAAGAGTTAAAAAATTGGACTAAAACAAAGCAAGTGGACACACCACTATATTTATTCCCGACTAAAAGTTATATCAAAAATGAACCTTATGGCACAGTCTTAATCATAGGACCTTTCAATTATCCTGTTCAATTAGTTTTTGAACCTTTGATTGGCGCTATAGCTGCAGGAAATACTGCAATTGTAAAACCATCAGAACATACACCTAACGTAGCAACAGTTATCAGAAATGTAATTGAAGATTCTTTTGACTCTAATTATATCTCTGTTGTCGAGGGCGGGATTAATGAAACTCAGACTTTAATCCATCTACCTTTTGATTATATGTTCTTTACGGGTAGTGAAAAAGTTGGCAAAGTTGTTTATGAAGCTGCAGCTAAAAATTTAGTACCTGTAACTTTAGAATTAGGTGGCAAATCACCAGTAATTGTTGATGACACTGCTAATATTAAAGTAGCTAGTGAGCGAATAAGTTTTGGTAAGTTTACAAATGCAGGTCAAACTTGTGTTGCTCCAGATTATATACTGGTTGATCGCAAAGTTAAAAATGACCTTATTGATGCATTAAAACAAACTATCACTGAATTTTATGGAAAAAATATAAAAGAAAGTCCTGATTTTGGAAGAATTGTTAATGAAAAACATTATAATCGTCTAAATGAGTTACTAGAAATTCATAAAAATAACATAGTATTTGGAGGGAAAAGTTCCAAAGAAGATTTATACATTGAACCTACAATACTTGAAAATATCAATGTTCAAGATAAAGTGATGCAAGAAGAAATTTTTGGCCCTATACTTCCTATTCTTACTTATGACAGCTTTGATGAAGCAATTGAAATTATTCAAAGCAAGCCTAAACCTTTAAGTTTATATTTATTTAGCGAAGATGAAAATGCGTCTCATCGTGTATTAGATGAACTATCATTTGGTGGTGGTGCAATTAATGATACGCTCATGCATGTCGCTAACCCTAATTTACCATTTGGTGGTGTTGGTGCCTCAGGTATTGGACAATATCACGGTAAATATTCATTTGACACATTTAGTCATATGAAATCATATACTTTTAAGTCAACTCGATTAGAATCAAGCGTCTACTTCCCTCCTTATAAAGGTAAATTTAAATATATCAAAGCCTTCTTTAAAAATTAAAAATCATTTGAATTAAGCTCCACATGTACATGGTCGATTCATTACATGTGGAGCATTTTATTAGAAGAGCACACATACTCCCTCAGGCGCACTTTCGTGATCATCTATGAAAGTGAGTTTCCCTGTAACATCATCTCGTTCAAATACTGTGACTTTGGAATCCCCTTCTTGATGTGCACAAACGATATATTTATCATCTGGAGTAATATTAAAATCCCTTGGGAACACATCTCTAGTTGTTTGTATATCAACGATTTTCAATGATTTACCATTATCTACAAGTTCATAAATAGCTATACTATCATGACCACGATTACTTACATATAGATGCTTTTGATCGTGAGACAATCTAACAGCAGCTAATTTTGTTTCCTCTTTAAAATCTTGCGGAATTGTTAGATGACGTTCAATTTCTTTAAATTCACCATCATGATATTCTGTTACACTAACATAATTCGATAATTCATGAACCACGTAAGCATATTTACCATTATCATTGAAAGTAATGTGTCGTGTACCATCCGCTTCTTGAAATTGTGAAACTGCATATTCTTTAAAGCCATTTTCTCCATATGTATAAGTGACAATTCTATCTGTACCTAAATCCGCCGCCACAACATATTTATTATCTGGTGTTTCACTTAAAAAATGGACATGTGAATCTTCTTGTCGCTCATGTGGTCCTGTAGGATAATCATGTTCTAATTCTTCAATCAGTGTTTCGATTTCTCCAGTATTCTTATTTAATTTATATAATCGAGCGATGCCAGCACCATATACTGCTTCAAATAAATAATTACCATCTTTAGAAACCTGAATATAGCAACCTGTTCCATTCTTAGATACTAAGCATTTATTAATTAATTCTAATTCACCGTTATTTTTAATTTTGAAACTTGCAATGCCACAATCTTCTTCCTCTTTTGTTATTGCATATAAGAAATTTTCATTTCTAGTAAGATAGGTTGAAGCTTCAATTTCATATCCTGTTTCAACGTTTTTAATAGTCCCCTCTAATTCATTTAATTCAAAACGGTAAATACCTTTACCATTTTTCTTTGTATAAGAACCGATGTATCCAATAGTCATATTAACCCCTCCATTAGATTGATGTTGTTTTAATTTTAACTTTAACTATGATTAATTTACAATTAAAACTTGTTCACTGGTAATAACTCTAGATAAAAAATTCAAGTATTGATATTCTTGATTATGTTATTTAAAACAAATCATTTATTTACTCTTATAAAGAAAGTTGAGTGAACCTTTATGGTTTTTCTAGCAATAGCTATTTTTGTTATAACTTTGCTCTTTGTTATTTGGCAGCCGAAAGGTTTAGATATAGGCATTACTGCTGTTATCGGTGCCATTATAGCTATAGTAACTGGTGTTGTATCATTTTCCGATGTTATTAAGGTTACCGACATAGTTTGGAATGCTACATTAACATTTGTAGCGATTATATTGATATCTTTAATTCTAGATCGAATTGGATTCTTTGAATGGGCTGCTTTACATATGATTACCGCTTCTAAAGGTCACGGTTTTAGAATGTTTATATTGATCATGACTTTAGGCGCTATAGTTGCAGCTTTATTTGCAAATGATGGTGCTGCACTTATACTCACACCCATTGTATTAGCCATGGTGAGAAGTCTAGGATTTGATAAAAAAACTATATTCCCATTTATCATAGCTAGTGGTTTTATCGCAGATACTACTTCTCTCCCACTTATTGTGAGCAATTTAGTAAATATTGTTTCTGCTGATTATTTTAATATCACATTTATTCAATACGCTTTAAAGATGATGATTCCTAATATTTTTTCATTTTTTGCTAGTGTTCTTGTACTTTGGATTTATTTTAGACGTTCACTACCAAGGTCTGTAGATATTAATCATTTAAAAACACCTCGATCAGTCATCAAAGATAAAAAACTTTTTAACATCTCATGGATTGTGCTCATTGTTTTATTATTTGGTTATTTAGTGAGTGAGTTTATTAAAGTACCTGTAGCGTTTATTGCATTAGCTGTTGCCTTTATTTTCTTACTTCTAGCAAGTCGTTCAGAAGCCGTTCGTACTAAAGAAGTTTTAAAAGGCGCACCTTGGAATATTGTGGTATTTTCAATAGGAATGTATCTCGTAGTTTATGGATTGAAAAATGTAGGTATCACTTTAGTATTAGGAAATATTTTACATTCCTTTTCAGTTCATGGACTATTGAGTAGCATTATGAGTATGGGATTTATAGCAGCGTTTCTTTCATCGATTATGAATAATTTGCCAACTGTTTTAATTGATGCAATCGCTATTTCACAATCAAATTCTACCGGTTTAATTAAAGAAGGTATGATTTATGCAAATGTTATTGGCTCTGATTTAGGTCCTAAGATTACACCTATTGGATCTTTAGCGACACTATTATGGCTCCATGTGTTAACTCAAAAAGGTATAAAAATTTCTTGGGGAACCTATTTTAAAACAGGAATTATTGTTACCCTCCCTGTACTATTTATAACGTTGCTAGGACTATATTTTACTCTAATTATTTTTTAAAATTTAACATTCACCTCTTGCTGACTATAAAACTCAAAAATATAGTCAGCAATTTTGTATTGCAAAACAGAACAAATGTTCGTATAATGATTTATATCGGATGAGGTGATTGAAAATGACGTATATAAATAAAGAAACAGATTATCGAAACATTCCACGTGAAATGTTAGATAAGAATATACCAGCTGGTCGAGGCATGGTTAAGTGGGCAGCATTTATTATATGTACTAATCTCATAAAAAAATCTAATTTAATAGGGTTCAAACATAATATATATGTAAATTATGTTTGAACCCTATATCTATTTATTTTTTACTAATATCATTTAAAATGGCTCGCAATTCTTCAATTTCTTTGTTATTTAATTCTTCATTTTTCGCAAAATTTAGCACTAAACTTTTCATGTCCCCTCCATACAGTTTATTAAGAAAGGTTTTAGCAGTTTTCATTTTAATATCGTCTTCTTTAATATTTGATGAGTAAAAATAAATATTCTCTGATTTGTATCGTTTTATAATCTCTTTTTTATATAGTCTTGTGATTAATGTTCTAATCGTTTTATCGCTAACTTCTTTATATTTTTGAATTTCAACTACAATTTCATTAGCTGATACTGATTTTTTATCCCATATTATATTCATAACATCCCATTCAGCCATAGATATTTCAACTTGCTTATTGGCCATTTAAAACACCCATTTCTTTTAATATTTTTTCACTGATTAATTCAGCATTTTTCCCAGACGGGTTTCCATCTGATAAATGTGTAGCAAAATAATACTTATCATGATTTGTAATTACGTAACCTACAAACCACCCATTATTATACTTCCCGTTTACTATACCTGTACCTGTTTTCCCATACAGTTCATACTTTTCATTTTCCTTAATCAATAATGAAGAAGATAATTGATTCTTTGCTTTTTTACTAAAATGGTTATTTTGTTCCATCATATTTTTAAAAACTATTACTTGTTCAAGATTAGATATTTTCAAACTATCTTCCATCCAATAGTTTTTATAACTTCCCAAATTTTCATTACCATAATTTAATTGCTTGAGTTGAGCCGCAGTATAGTTCTTTGGTATTTGATTACTAATACGTTCGAAGTACCAATTAACTGAATTTTGCATTGCTGTATTTAAATCTTGTTCCTTATTCCAAGACTCGAAAGGATAATGTTTATGATTCCATGACATACGTGAATTTTTATCACTTATGATATGACGGTCAAGTCCAAACATCGCTAAATAAATTTTATAAGTTGAATCAGGAGAATATCTTTTTCTACTTTCTTTTTCATTATAAATATAGTATTTGTCTTTCTTCATGCTGTACATGACGAAAGATCCACTATTTGAACCAAAATTTTTACTTTCATCTAAAATTTGGTGATCGTTCTGTAAGGGCTTTTTATAATTATAATCAGTTATGGATTGTCCCATCAAAAACTGGCTTTGAATTACTATGAGCAAAAAAGTAAAAATACAAATAAAAATTGGAATTAATTTAGACTGTTTTTTCAAATTGGCTTCTTTTATATTAATTAATCTTCTTTTGAGTAATGACTTTTTACCATTAAATGAATGGCTTAATATATTTTTATTAAAAAATGGAATATTTAATACGGAGTCCATAATAGATTCCGCATAAGTTTTAAATTCATTTTTGTTAATATTATTAAGAACAAATCTATCGGCTTCTACTTCATTGTCATGAATTATCTTTCTTTTTACAATATGTATTAATGGATTGTAACTCATAACAATAGAGAAGATATTAAAGATAATTAAATGTAAAGTATCTCTATTTTTAGCATGAGCATATTCGTGCAGTATTATATATTTTAGTCTTTTATCAATTACACTTTTAAAATATGAACTAGGAATCAAAATAATATATTTCCCATACCAAAAAGTTATTGGAGATTGAATAGTCTCTGCTTTTCGAATCACAATACTTTTTTTATATTGATGGTTGAAAAGTATCGTATCTACTTTATTTTTTTCATTTTCGTTTAGATAAAGTGACTGTTTCTTTAAATATTTAAGATATAATAAGGATTTCAAAAATTTAAAACTTAAAATAATAACTAAAACTATCCAAACAACTGTGCAGATATTATCAATTGAATCCCAATTAAACTTATGGATATCTGTTGTGAACTCTTGAATAGGTTTGGTGGTATTTATGTTATGGTTCAAGTCGTGTGACTTACTTTCAACTGTGGGCGCTTGATTATTCACATTATTAAATTTTATAAAAGAGAATTTAATTGGGATAAAAGGTATTAATCCAGCAAGCACAGTTAGATACCAAACTTTATAATTTAAACTATAATTAAAATAGCGTTTTAATATGTAATTAAAAAATACTAACAATAGAAATATAAAACAAAAGCTTACTACGCTCGTTATTAGTAATTTAGCCATTTTGACACCTTCTTTCAAATATTTATAATAAACTATTGACACAAATATTACAAATGTAATATTATTTATTCATAAAAATTATATTTGTAATATTGGAGGGTTTATTTTGAAAAAGTTAATATTTTTAATTGCAATTGCTTTAGTTTTAAGTGCATGTAATTCAAACAGTCCACATGCCAAAGAGTTAAATGATTTAGAAAAAAAATATAATGCTCATATTGGTGTTTATGCTTTAGATACTAAAAGTGGTAAGGAAGTAAAATTTAATTCAGATAAGAGATTTGCCTATGCTTCGACTTCAAAAGCGATAAATAGTGCTATTTTGTTAGAACAAGTACCTTATAATAAGTTAAATAAAAAAATACATATTAACAAAGATGATATAGTTGCTTATTCTCCTATTTTAGAAAAATATGTAGGAAAAGATATCACTTTAAAAGAACTTATTGAGGCTTCAATGACATATAGTGATAATACAGCAAACAATAAAATTATAAAAGAAATCGGTGGGAACAAAAAAGTTAAACAACGTCTAAAAGGACTAGGAGATAAAGTAACAAATCCAGTTAGATATGAGATAGAATTAAATTACTATTCACCAAAGAGCAAAAAAGATACTTCAACACCTGCTGCTTTCGGTAAGACTTTAAATAAACTTATCGCAAATGGAAAATTAAGCAAAGAAAACAAAAAATTCTTACTTGATTTAATGTTAAATAATAAAAGCGGAGATACTTTAATTAAAGACGGTGTTTCAAAAGACTGTAAGGTTGCTGATAAAAGTGGTCAAGCAATAACATATGCTTCTAGAAATGATGTTGCTTTTGTTTATCCTAAGGGCCAATCTGAACCTATTGTTTTAGTCATTTTTACGAATAAAGACAATAAAAGTGATAAGCCAAATGATAAGTTGATAAGTGAAACCGCCAAGAGTGTAATGAAGGAATTTTAATATTCTAAATGCATAATAAATACTGATATAATTCTATCTTTCATAAAAATTCATAATATCGTAGAACATATATATTATTTATAATTATATATGTTCTATTTTTTGTGTTCACATTAATTTTAAAAGAGAAAATACCATTAACATACCTAACATTATAATTCCAGTAACTATAGTTATAAAATCTCGATAATCTTACTCAGCTTTTCTATCTAGAAAATAACTTATTTTGAATTAATTAATCACCTTAACAAATTATATAATCCTTGCCGAAAAAGAACATACGTTCTATAATGATGATGAGGTGGTTAACATGATTCCAAATCCTAATGCGCCAGATGAATATAAATATGAAACTGATTATAGAAAAATACCAAGAAAATATTTAAAACCTAAAATCCCTCAAGGGCGGGGAAAAATCAAATGGCAAGCTTTTGCGACTCTCCCAAAACAGTTTGAAATTTTAGAGCAAATCATAATGAATCAAGATAAAGTTGAAAAACCATTGCTAACATATGATTCATTAGATAATTTAGATCAGATTTTCCAAATAAAAATTAGAAATGATGAGTTATGTACAATCACATATTGGGAAGACGGTAACATTTCAAAATATACGGGAAAAATTTTAAAAAAGGATGAAATTGGTAATACATTTTCCTTTTCTGATACTAACAATAATATATATAATTTAAATAATACTAACGTTTGTAGTATCACTTAGCACTATTTAAACTTTTTAAAAGCTTAAATAGTGTTCTTATAATTACCTTTTTCGAAATACTTCTAGCAAAATCATTATAAGTATGATACTGATATTAAATATATTATTTTTATCACTGAAAAAAATTTCTACTACTTGGAAAATTGATAAAAGACTTATTATTAACAAAAGTTTATTTAATTTTTCGCTTCTTTCTTCTTCCTTATATGACTGCTCCAATTCAATTAGTGATAATTCTTCTTTGTTTAATTCTTCAATATACTGAGGAGATTTAAAATCATTATTATTCTTTAGATACAAATATAAATATAAACTAGGTAAAAGCTCTGTTCTATAAATAATTGCAATAGATCTCTTGAAATTTAGTATCCATTGTCTAAAATATAGGGCTTCTTTTTTTCCATTTAAATTATATTGTTGATACCCATACAATTGTAATTCATTTAACATAGTTTCTAAGAAAAAGAAATTAGCAGAACTACTGAAATAAATTGCCATTTGAGAACATTGTTCTAAAACATCTCCTTCTTGCTCATTCATCCAAACTACAAAAATTGATGCTTTATTCAAGAAATTTATATAATTATCGCTATAACCATCTTGCCTAAAATGTTTACTTTTTCCTTCAAATGAAAAAATAGGCGCATTTACTAACCACTCTTGAATTTTCACATCCTCATAAAAAGGATCATCAGTAAATTCATTTTCATTAGCTAAATAATAAACTTCAAAGTCCATATTTTTAGATACTTTATATTCAAAAATATCCTTACTATTATTTTTTATAATTCTATTAATTTGCCTAGAAACATCTCTAATATTTTTACCATGTCTATTGCCATACAATTGATACTGTCTTTGTCTATTATTATTTTCTTGATTAATTAGAGGATATATCGTATCTTTTACATATGAGAAAGTACTATACAAGTCGCTTCCAAAGTCTATACTCTCTAAATCTTCAATGATTTCTACAACAAATGTACCATTGTTAAATATAGTTAAGGTTAAAAAAAATAAATTTAAAGTGTTATCATGAGTAATTTCAATATGTGGAGTGAATATATATTTTTTATATTTGTATCCATGTATATTTTTTTGATCAAACAATCCTTCATTAATATTTACATTAGTAGCAAATTTTTCTAAAAATTTTTCTAGTTTTTCGTGATATTCTTTTGTATGTCTTTTATATTTTCCAGGTAAAACCCAATAATCATAATTTACCTGGGGGTTGTCAGGAGATAAAATGCGTATAACTCCTTTTACATTCAATAGAATTTCCTCAATTTTTTCAAACCAAGGGTTCATGTTATTATCTTTTATATTTATAGCAGTAGCATATTGATATGTTACTTTATAGCCTTGTAATTTATTAATATCTTCAAGAATCTTTTCATTTTTATTGTCCATTATTTTAAATATCCTCATATAACCTAGAATATAAAACGCTAATTTCTTCTTTCAACATTTTTTTCTCTTTTTCTAAAGAATTTACTCTTCTTTTTAAAGAGGAAATTAACGCATCTTTACCGTCATTTTTATTTTTATGAACAAATATTTCATTGTTTTGTTCACGTAACTTCTCTATTTTCTTTCGAATTTTATTATTTTTATATAATGTAGCTTTAGAAACTTTTGAATGTTTAGAAACGATATTAAAGTTAATTTCTTTATTTTTTTGAACTAAATCATTTATTGCTTTATCAACTTTTTTCTCGGTTTTAACTTTTCGTTCTGCATGTAACTGTTTTAATTGTTCTTGTCTATTAAATTTTTCCATTTTAACCTCTATACTTTTATTCTATTACTTCTCCCGAATATAATGTTTCCATCTTTTATATTACCTAGTATTTCTTCATATTTATTTAATATATTAGTGTGTTTTTCAACCATATCTTGCCTATTATTATTTTTAGCTAATTCTATAGATTTGACCGTTGATTTGATATGTAATTCATATTTTTCAACATCTAAATCAGAAAATCCAATAGCTAAATCCTTACATGGTTTCCCAGAATTACAAGTTAGGCATGGCGGAGCTTCCATGTATGGACAATCGCCGCTCAATCTAGCATGACAAGTACCATAAGGATTGTCCATTGCATTTAATTTATGTTCTTGCCATAAAGAATTCAATGCTTTTTCAGATAGTTCACTACTATGCTGTATATTTTTAATTTTACCGTCAACATCAAAACTAAAAGCTCCTTGATCAATAACTGATTCAAAAGCCTTTCTTTTTGTATCATCAAGTAACTTAGCATATCTTAGAGTCATTTCTGGTGAGGAATGTGCTAATAATTCTTGTATAGTTAATATATCTGCTCCACCATTTAACAATTTTACTGCATAGGTATGTCTAAATTGATGAGTTTTGAAATGGAAGATTTCTCCTTGTTCATCAATAATATTTTTAGTTTTTGATAAATGATTTAAGTGTGCCCTGACCATATGTTGTGTATAGGGCATTCCCTTTCTTTTTCCTTTATGAATAGCAAAAATATAATTATTAGGATTATTATCTTTTGTACTTTTAATTTTAGAATCGGCTATTAAAACTGCTACTATATCAGCTAATTTATTATCAATTGGTATTCTATGTCCTTTAACAAAAGTTTTAGCAATATCTGTTATTATTGAATACTTTCCATTAACTTTTGCAAGGCAATTATTTTTTAATGTCAATACATCAGAAATTCTTAATCCCGTTTTAAAAGCTATCCAAACTACAGGTATTAAATCTTTGTGCAAATCATTTATATGCTCAAAAAGCTGTTCCAATACAAAATCTGGGATATAATCAATTTGGCTACTATTTTTCTTTTCGTGTTTAGGTAAGTCTTGTGGATAAATTAAAAATCGTATATCTTGGTACGGTGCTATAGCATAGTTTTGAGTTATAATATCGTTTAAGAATCTTCTAATTGTTTTTAATTCTTCTCTCACAAAGTTCTTAGTACTTCGCAAATTTTTATTAGCTGCATATTCAAATAAAAATTCTATATATGATTCGATATGACATCTATCTAGTTCGTTTAAACTATTCCTTGTTTCTTCATTTTTAGTTATATTTTGAAAAAACCTAGTTAAAACTCTTATATAAAACCTTGCTGTAGCAAATACTATATCACCAGTTATCAAACGTTTTTTTAAATATTTTTTTGCTGATTCTCGCATTTTAATTGACTCAATTTTTTCAAAGTTTAAATAATTGCCAGTTAGTGTCTTATTATAACTCAATCCATATTTTTCTAAATTTCTAATATCCCATTTATCTTTTTCCCATTCTTCTCGCTTATCAATGAACTTAATTAGATTAATGTACATATTCTTTAAAAAAGAAGCTAGCCCACTTTTGTATTCATAATCACCAAAAACTATTGTTGATGATCTTCTTTTTATTGGTATATTATTTGCAGTCAACCAATTAAACCAGTGCTTTTCTAATATATTTATATCACAATCAAGTAAAGAATTTAAATTTGGATAAACTTTATTAAAGAACTCAGCAATCTTATTAATCTTCACTGCTCCAGTATTAAATAAATTAGATAAAGACCAATCCTCTTTAACTATCAGTTTCAAAAAAAGGTATTTAAATTCTAAATTCAAATTTTTATTTTTAATCCTAAAGAAAACATTTTTTCTTTTGTCTCTATAGTTCTTGATACTATCTTGAAATTGCTTGAATTTGTTAAAAGCTGAAATGTGCCACTCATCATTTTTAAAAAAGTAATCATCATATATTTCAGTTATTAAAACCTCTCCTTTTATATTGATGGCTCTACTTTGTAATGTACATAATTCATTAATAATAGTACTGTTTGTAGGTAAATTAATTGGTATTGACATAGTCATTCCCCTTTATTAAAAACTTGAAATTGATGCTTTACTTTATTCCAATCTTCGCGTATATCTTCTTCAGTAGGATGAACATATAAATTAATAGTCGTTTGTATATTACTATGACCAAGTCTTTCTTGAACTTGTTTAATATCCTTAGTTTCATTATAAAAAACAGTTGCATGTGTATGGCGAAATAAATGAGGGTGAACATTTATAGATGTTTTATGTTTTAGCCTTTTAAATAATGAACATATATCGCTATAATTCATAGCTTCTCCTACATTTCTCCCCTTTATTTTTACAAAAAGATAATCAGAACATATTGAAAGTTCGTCAATTATTTCGTAGACATAATCATCATATAAATCAATTAACGATTGAGAAATAAATATTTTTCTTTCACCAGTTTTTAAATAAGTACCATTGTCATTTAATCTATTTTTCAAAACTATTTGATGGCCTTTTCTAAAGTCAAATTTAATATCATCAATACGTAATGATAATACCTCACCTATACGTAATCCTGTTTCATATAATAATTGTATTAAGAATTTATCTCTAATATTATTAGTTTCTCCTAATAATTTCTTAACCTCCGCATTAGTTAATACTTCTATCTTTTTCTTTGGTTCTTTAACTTTCAAAATATTTTTCAACGTTCTATAGTCCTTATTTACGTGATGCATAAAACTTTTATATTTTTTAGAGTATTTACTTTCCATATGTATAAAATCATAGAAATTAACATCTAATTTTTTGCTCCTATAGAGATAATCATAAAAATTAGATACTACGGTCATAGTCAGATTAATTGTCTTAGGACTAATGCTTATTTCTTTTCGGTGATAAGAGAGGACATTCTCATTTTCAAAAGGTTTTTTCATCCATCTTATAAAATCAACAAAGTTATCAAAACTAACTTCTTTATAGCATATCTTTTTATTTTCTAAGTAAACAAAAAATTTTTTTAGCGCATAGGCATAGGTTTTCTTGGTATTTAAACTTTTCTTAACACTATCCAGATACTTCAAATATCTTACTGCATCTACTATAGGTTCATTATTACCATCTAAAATCATAAAATTGATACCATTCTTAGATTTTACTTCTACTATTTTCATAATAATCTCATTTCTAAATTTAATAGTATAAGTATACATTATTTCAACTCTTTTTACATCCTACATATTAAACTTATTACACATAATAAAAAAGACTATTTAATATTTTTACTTTGTTTATTTTTTCTTAAAACATGATTCATTTTAAACAAAATAGTCTATATTCTTTAACATATATATAACCATTTGCTACATTACCAGAGCAGTTTGAAACAATTCATCAATATATGATTGACCAAAATAAAATAGATAGACCTGTGCTTTCAGATGACCAACTGGCTCAATTAAATATACGCTTACATGAGGCTTTACAAAAATCCCAACCTGTTAATATCAAATTTTATAAAGAAGGCTACATTGATTTTGTTCAGCTTAATATACATCGCATAGATTCGTTGAATTTTGAAATTGAAGGTATAAAACCTAATACTACATACCATCAAAAGGTTTCAATCTTAGATATTATTGATATTACCTTCGCATAAAAAAAGTTGGCAATAGCTTAACTTTGAGCCATTGCCAACCATTATTTAAAAATCAGCTAGTATACACTTAACTAATTAATTATTGTTTTCGATATCTGAAACAATTTCTTTTGTTTTTCTTTCAATATCTTCGAAATCTTTTTTGAAAATATAAGCAAAGGCAACAACACCTACGCCTACAACAACTGTAGTAATAGCTAATAAGCTAAATACAAATTTAAATAAACCTTTAATAAAGTTCCACATTACTTTTCACCTCTAAAATTAATATGCATATCTACAATTCAATATGATAGCATACTTATCTTCTTCGATAAATAAATACCCGTTTCAAAAATGATTATTCTCAATATAAGTAAGAATTATGGTAATATGACAAATAAAGATTAATTTAATTATTTTAAATCTAAATAATAATAGCTTAAATAATAAAGTATCATGCGTATTAACTTAGCCACCATGATTTAACTGAATCAGCAATTGCTCTACAACGATCTGTAAACATAGAAATCACTCCCATAAATATTAAAAATTCCCCAACTAAAATACAATTCGATTGTATTATTTCAACTAATGTAATGCAATTAACATTAAGTTAATTTCCTATTACATTAAAGTAAACATTTGAAAAGAGAGGATGTTCTGAATGCAAAGCGTACAATCTGATATTATGACTCATCGTGGTTCCCACTACGATTTAGGAGTTGAAACAGCAAAATGGTTACAAACGACTCCCCTTTTAAAAAATCGTGAAAAGGAATGGAGAAAAAGAAATCCTCGCTTTGATATAGATGTAAAAGAAACATATCATATCTTTCAAACATATGCTCCGAAAATATGGGATGAGCTCATTGGTATGCAAGATGTGCTTAACCTTCCAACTAAACAGATCATCCTAAATTTTGGTCATTACCGCTTTACAGATTTAAAAGACAGTGGTTGTACAGTTTTTAAGGGGACAGACTATTTAATACGTAATTATGATTATCACCCAGCAACATATGATGGTAGATATTTACTTTTCCAACCAAATGATAGTGGTCTGGCTCAAATAGGTCCTACTTCGAGAGTGACAGGCAGAATGGATGGGATGAATGAATGCGGACTAGTAATGGCTTATAATTTTATGCATCGTAAAAAGCCGGCCAACGGTTTTGTTTGTTATATGATAGGCAGACTTATTCTTGAAAATTGTAAAGATGTTCATGAAGCTATTCGACTTTTAAAAGAAATCCCTCATAGAAGTTCATTTAGCTATATTTTAATGGATAAGAATTTAAACTATGCGATAGTTGAAGTGACACCACGTTCAATTAATGTGAGATATGACCCAATATGTACAAATCATTTCGAATTATTAACCCATGAAAATCGCAATTACACAAAAGAGTCTAAAGAGAGATTAGAGCGAGTTATCAAACATACGAATCACACTATTACTAAAGAAGATGCTTTCAAATTATTTAACGATCCACAATATGAGATATACAGTAAACTCTTTAGAAGTTGGTCTGGCACCATTCATACATCTATTTATGAACCAAATACATTAACTGCTTGGATGGCACTCGGTGAGAATAACCATGCTACTGAAATAAACTTTTCAAAATGGTTAAATGGCGAAGATTTAAACATTGATTATTTCAGAGGTGAAATTGACACTTCTTTGACTTTCGCAACTTATTAAAGTTTTATTTCGGGCTAATGCGTGATGAATAAATATTAAAATAACCCTTAAAATGAACTTTTAAATACATTCATTTTAAGGGCTATGATACTTAGAAAATGGTACTGTCCGACTAAAATTAATCAACAGTTATATCACCATCAACAGTATAAAACTCTAAAATATTATTACTTTTACCTACTTTGCCTTCTTTAAAGTACTTATTGTTAACAACTTTTTTACCTCGACCAGGATGTAATTTGAGTAATGTGTCTTTAGGTTTTTCTCCGAAGTTATATTTAATATCACCTTGTTTCGTAGAGGCTTTAATATCATTTGAAGATTTCATATTCTTCATAAGAATATCACCTTTATTCAATAAGAATATTGAATCTTTCAATTGGCTATGATTAACTAATATTTTGCCTGAATTCATTTTTATATTACCTTTTTGAACAGTAGAATCATTAATATTGGCTTTTCTACCAGAGCTACCAAAATTTAAATTATTCAAATTTGAATTATCCATTGAAAAAAGACGGTGATTGATAACAGTCGTATTCTTTACCTTCAAATTTTTTAAATGGATATCACCGATAAGCGAATCTACACTCAAGTTTTTCAGTTCTTTATCTGGAACTTCTAAAGTGAGTTTTTTCTTATTTCGATGAAAAGGATTAAAATTTAAACCATAGCCTCTGTTAGTCGCTCGCTTTTCTGTTACTTTTAGTGTGTTTCTTTTTTTGGAGACAAAAATATCATTATCTCCTTTATAGTCGATTTTAAATTTTTTACCTTCTATAACATTTATTTCTGAACCTATTGTATTTACAGATACATTACTAAAATTGTTACTAAACGTTTTGTAGTAATTTTGCTTTTCATAAATAGCTTTATCAAAAGCAAACCATGTTACCGTTCCACCAATAAAAAACACAATAAATATAATTAAACCGCTAATGAAAAGCTTCTTCATTCTCTAACGCTTCCTTTAACTGTTTTTATGTACCATAGTAAATATCTTAAAATCAGTTTATGTACTATATGCATAATTTTAAAGGTTAAAACAATAAAAATAATTCCTAGACCAGCCAATGAAATCGAAAATAATATATTACTTATTGAGTTATGAAAACCATTAAGTAATGAATAAACGATTAATATTATAGGAGAAAATAAAAGACAAATTGATAAAAACAATAAAATCAAAAGAAGTAATGCGATAATCACGACAGGTATCAATATAATAAATATCGATAAGATGCCCAAACTTAAAGATGCAAAGATTGCCTTAGCTATATTTTGAATCGTAGGTTTAGAACTAGCGTAACTAATAGCACTTTTTGCCTTAATTTCTTTAGCTATGTCATAAGGGTCCTTTAATTTTTTTACAATTTGCTCTTCATTGTTGCCCTTGAGTTCCTCTTCATAAAAAAGATTTTCATACTCGTACATCTTATTATCCTTTTCATTTCTGGGAAGCTCATCCAAGGCTAATTCTAATTCATTTAAAAAAGTAATCTTATCCATATATTGTCACTCTTCCTGAATTTGAATTAAAGAATATGTAATAGCGTACATTCCTCAACTAAACTTATTTACTGAAGAATTCTATTCTTTTTACTACCTCATCTTTATAAAGTATGCTTAGCTTCATTTTATGCTCACGATCTATATATGTAATTGATTTATAATGCTTACCAGCAATATTTCTTTTATAGCTGTCTCCGAGTTCGTCTATTACTTCATCAATCGAATCGCCAATTTTAATGCCAAAATTTGTTTTAACATTTTTATCTTTAACTAGAACAATACCTTTTATAGTATGGTTTTTATTTTTTACTTTAACTGTTAAATCTTTATGATTTTCATCGTTATAAAATTTAAATCTATCTAATTTAACCTTCTTATTTAATACATATCCTTTTTCTTTAAAATGTTCATTCAAACTAATGTTGTTAATAGTATAATTGGATAAATCTACGGTCTTAATACTTTTATAGTACATAATTCCGAATAGTAAAATGATTGCTCCAATCAAAAAAAGGGTTGAAATCACCCATCGATTTTGTATTCGCACTTGAGTCACCACTTTCACTCTTGTTCTAACTAATATAGCATAAGGAATTTTGAGTTTCATCTAACAACTTAGTCACATTGTGAATCACGTTCGAATTAAGTTAATTAATATCTTTAAAGTTTAAAAATTGTTATAATATTCTAAATTATCAAAGGAGGTTACTTATATGACAAGTTTACAAACATATTTTAATAGAAGTCAGTCGTTAGAACAGTACATTGAACAAATGAAAGACAACAAAGAGAATTTATTGTCAATTTACAAATCTTTTAGCCCCCCTACAAATGATGAGCGTATAAAGCAATTACAACAAACAAATTATTCCAAGGTATTAGTCATCACTGAAGACTGGTGTGGAGATGCAATGATGAATCTCCCAATATTAAAACAAATCAGTGAAGTATTAAACCTTGAAGTTAAAGTTTTTCATAGAGATGATGACACAAATCTCATTGACCAATACCTAACTAACGGTAAATCAAGATCTATACCTATATTTGTATTTATGAATGATTCATATGAACAAATCACTGTATGGGGTCCAAGAGCTAAAGAAGTTCAAACATTCGTCACTGAGCTTAGAAATGATAAATTGCCAAGTAAAGACCACCCTGATTATGATGACAAAGTAAAAGAAACGCATCTATTAATTTCCAATAGATTTAAAACCGATTCTTCATTTTGGAAAGCAGTATATAACTCAATCATTACTAAACTTTTGTATAAATAGAAATACTGAGGCATGTGCCTCAGTATTATCTGATTAAATATCTCTTTTAGCAGCATATAGAATGTCAGCAATAAATAATATAACGATTGAAGCAATTGAAATAAACCATTGCCAATGTGAGAATTTAATGTCTTCTGTCATTTTCTCAGTTAAGTAAGTGAATGGGATATACTTAAATGATTTTTGGATATCGTCACCAATGTGCGGGATTAAACCTATGAAAGGTTGTACGAATGGGACGATAAGTAATAAGAAAATCCCTAAAGTAAAGATTACTGCTGGCTTTTCAATAATTAACGTTAGTAATAATAAGAATAGTCCAAAGAATAGGAAGAATATAAGGTAAAACCAAATATTATTTAAGAATTTATCTCCATCAACGTTTGTACCTTTAGTAAATGCTTGAATAATAATGATTATAAGATAATGAAGTAACGTAAATAAGAGAGAAATTAACACTATTGAAATTGTTTTAGCAATAATGTATCCAATTCTACTACTTACCTTACTCATGTATAACTGAATCGTACCTTGAGAGTAGTCTCTAGTGATAGTTTTGATGATAAATAATAATCCAGCGAATAAGAATAACCAGTTTGCTAATATGAATACCATATTATTATCTACTTGGTGAGTCTTAGCGAATGCAGCTTGCATACTTGCTTGGAAGACAGTCATTCCTATAACTAGTATCAATGCAAGGTATGTTAAAGGACTTTTCAAAATACTAATTAAATCATATTTGACTAGTTGTAAAATTCTCATTATTTATCACCTCTCTGATTAATATTAAAGTAAGTATCACGTAAAGAGCTTTTGCGTGTTTCAATATATTTTGGATAAACCTCTTTTTGAGATAATGATTTAAGTAGTGGTTTATAATCTTTTTGAGCTTTAATCATTATTTCACCAGCATCTTTTTGTGACTGTTGTACTTTATAATGTTCAGTTAGATATTCTAATGTTTTGTTGAAGTCTTCATTTTCCACAGTAATAATTGTAGTGTCTTCAGGGCCACCATCTTTCATGTTCACATCTTGAACAAAATGACCATCTCTTAGGAATATCGCTCTATCACAAATTAACTCAATATCTTCTAACTTATGACTAGAAATTAAAATTTTCATTTCTAATTGTTTTACTAAAGATTGAATTGTTTTTAATACATCGATTGAACCATCAGGATCCATGCCGTTAGTAGGTTCATCTAATATTAAATATCTTGGTTTATTCATAAGAGATACAGCTATTGCTAATTTTTGTTTCATACCCATTGAATATTTTTTTACTTTTTTCTTAATGTAAGGTCTCATACCAAAAGCATCGATAATATGATCTGAGTACTCTTTATCGAAACCTTTTCCTAATACTTGAGCAAAAAGTTTCAAATTATATAAGCCAGACTTATTATCATAAAGTTTAGGATGTTCAATTAAGAAACCTACATTTTCGTCTTTAGATAAATCTACTTTACCTTGATAATTGATGATATTACCATTCATAATTTTCATCAAAGTTGTCTTACCTACACCATTTTTACCTATAAGACCAACAATTTGACTGTTTGCAAAATCAAAGTTGACATCATCTATGACTGTATTTTGTCCATATTTTTTAGTAATACGTTCTAATTTCATAATAGACCTCCCTCTAGTGATTAGTTTTTAAATTTTTTTATTTGAATCACGTAATTAATAATTAAACAGATGATGCTTATCATCAATAATCCATAATTTAAAAAGTATGAATAAATAGTAGGGATATGACTATCATTTCGAGTAATATAATTAATCAAAATGAATATAGCAGAAAGAATAATCGGTAATACAATCATAATTCCGAATACATATCCTATATAAGGTACGTCCTTATTCTTTTGTTCTGTACTTTTTCTAAAAGCGATTGGAATAGAAAAGAAATTCGCTATTATAAATGAATATGTTGTTGAAAAAGATATCGAATCCGTTTTAATCGTATTTGTTTCATATCCATATAGACTAATGATTAAAGCACCAATCAAAGTTAATACTATGCAACTGATGTAGTTGGCATTGAGTAAATCCTTTTTTGAAACTGGCAAACTACCAAAGAACAAGTAAGACTGTGAACCACCTAGCCTGCGATTAATCCTAAATAGATGTCCAGCATCGACTAAACAAATAATCGTTAAAATGACACCCATCGGACCAGATATAACAGAGAAGACTAGATGATGTTTATCAATTAAATGATAAAAAGGAAAGAATAGTAATAATAATCCATAAATTAAAAGTGTCCATCGTCGAAGTTTAATGTTTCTTATTAGAAGTTGTTTCATAAACTTTTCTCTCTTTGTTGATAATATTTAAAGTCTTTTTTCTTTTTATTTTTCTCTAAGTAAATCATTAATTCTTCGATTGTAGGATTTTTAATTTCTATTCTATTTCCAAATAACTCTTTAAACGTTTGATAGTGTTCAGTAAGGCCTATGTAGCCAGTTTTTCTTATTTCTTTATATATTAATAATTCCTCCAACTCTTGATCTAGGTCTTCATTGGAACCACTAATCACTTTATATTTTTCAAACAATTTGTCTCTAGACTCATTGAAAATAATCTCTCCATCTCGTAGATAAACAATATAATCTGCTATTTTCTCTAAATCTGAAATAATATGTGTAGATAAAAACACTGTTTTATCTTCATCAATCAATTCTTGTTGTATAATCTCAAGTAATTCATTCCTTACAAGAGGATCTAAACCAGATGTAGGTTCATCTAGAATGAATAGTTCTGCATGATGACTAAATGCAACTGCTAATGATAACTTCATTTTCATTCCAGTTGAGAATGTTTTTATTTTCTTATTGTAAGGAAGTTGGAAAAACTGAAGATAATTAATAAATAATTCATGATCCCAATCTTTATAAAATGGTGCGACTATATTTTCTAACTTTTTAGCTGTCCATTTATCATTAAAATACGTCTCTGAATAAACAAAACCTATTTTATTTTTAATTTCAACAGGATCTGTCTTCATATTTTTTTCAAATACAGAAATTTGACCATTTTTAGATTGAATTAAATCCATAATTAAGCGAATAACTGTTGTTTTACCAGCGCCATTCCCACCTATAAAACCTGTTACAAAGCCCTTAGGAACTTCAAAGGAGATATCTTTTAACTGAAATTCGCTCGTTTGATAACTTACTTTTTTAAGCTCAATCGCGTTCATCAGTCTTCCTCCTCATAAATTAAAGTTAATATTTCTATCAATTCTTCTAAGGGCATCCCAATTGTTTTCGCCTCTTTAGACATTGTTTTCGCTAAATTCTCAATGACAAAGAATTGTTTCTCCTTAAGAATTGAATTATCTTGCTCCTTAACAAAGGTTCCTTTGCCTCTTATAGTAGTCACAAATCCATCCTTTTCTAAATCTTCGTAAGCTCGTTTAGTAGTAATTAAACTCACTTGCAAATCTTTAGCTAACTCACGCATTGATGGAAGGTGTTCGCCAGGAGCAACATAACCTTTTAAAATATTTTCTTTAATTTGTTGCTTAATTTGTTCATAAATGGGTTGTTCACTGTTGTTTTTCAAAATTAATTTCATTGATGTCCCCCTTTTCTTTCTGTATATACATAATATATACAATATACACAGATTTGTAAAGTGTATATATCAAATTACTTACAAATAAGTGCTTTCTAATGAAAAATTGAGTATAAAGTATATACACAAAAAGGCTTAAGCAAAGTAAACACTTCACTTAAGCCCATTCATTTCAATCAATTATTTCTTTCGACGCTCATTACTTCTATTTAGAAAAGCACAAATCATAAACATGATTGCTGCAAGTAGAAGTTTAATCCCTTGCGATTCGTGTCCTGTTGCTTGTAAATAGTAACCTACTACAAAAAGCACAACCGCTAAACCTACTAATATTTTAGTTAAGTGCTTCATCATTTCACCTCAATACAATAAAAATTATATCAAATAAAAGTTTATCAATGAAGTTATCTAGAAGAATTTATTGCTTTAGGGTTTAATGTACCAATATAAAACAAGCCTTATATCATCGCTTTATAATTAGGATTAATAAAATATTGTTTGCTGTATATTTAGTGCAATGTTATAATTTAATTGTATCCACGAATTATACTACACAACCCCAGGTCTGGTACCAGCAGACTTGGGGTTTTTTGTGTTCGGTCATCTCTTGTCTTTCCATTTAATTTCTAACCATATTCGAAAGACAACAAGTACGCCACCTGTAATCAATGTTATTAAACCGTCTTGCCACCACGTCATTATACTACACCTCCCAAATTGATTAGTGTCATATAAGATGATGACCTAACAATATTCTAACATAAAAACAGAACGTATGTTCGATTATGATTAGAAATTTTTCTTTTTTCATTCTTTGTAAACAATACTTTATCTTTAACCAAATTAAAGATAATATATATATAAACACTTTATTAAAGAGAGGTTAGAAAATGACGAGCCCTTTAGCCGAAAATCTAAACAACGATTTAAAACAGTCAAGCATAGAAGTATATGAGATGTTGTCTAACTTAGGAAAAGAAATGTTCTATCCTAAAGGCATCTTATCTCAATCTGCCGAAGCTAAAAGTACGAAATACAATGCAACAATCGGGATGGCAACTAATAATAACGGTAAAATGTATGCTGATTCATTAAATCATATGTTTAATGATTTAACTCCTGATGAAATTTTTCCATATGCACCACCTCAAGGTATCGAAGCATTGCGCGACTTATGGCAAGAGAAGATACTTAAAGAGAATCCTGATTTGACTAAGGATGTTATCAGTCGCCCAATTGTAACTAATGCATTAACTCATGGCTTATCATTAGTTGCTGATTTATTTGTAAATCCAGATGATACGATTCTTTTACCTACTCATAATTGGGGTAACTATAAACTCGTATTTAATACTCGACATAATGCAAACATTCAAACATACCCTATTTTCGATGATGAGGGTCATTTTACAACAGATTCACTTGTTGAAACCTTACAAAACTACAATAAAGATAAGGTAGTTATGCTCTTAAATTATCCAAATAATCCAACAGGTTATACACCTAACGTTGAAGAAGTTAAAACAATCGTTAGTGCGATTCAAGACCTTGCTAATAAAGGTACAAAGGTCATTGCAGTTGTTGATGATGCATACTATGGTTTATTTTATGAAGATGTATACACGCAATCTATTTTCACTGCATTAACTCAAGTGAATTCTAAAAATATTCTGCCTGTTCGTCTCGATGGTGCAACAAAAGAATTTTTTGCTTGGGGCTTCCGCGTTGGTTTCATGACTTTTGGTACTGAAAATGAAACTACAAAAAATGTTCTCGAAGCAAAAGTGAAAGGTCTAATTAGAAGTAATATTTCAAGTGGCCCACTACCTTCTCAAAGTGCAATTAAGCACGTGTTACAGCATCATGATCAATTTGATAAAGAAATCGACGAAAATATACAAACACTTAAAGAACGTTATGAAATTACAAAAGAAGTCGTATATAGTGAACAGTATGCAGACTATTGGAAAGCATATGATTTCAACTCTGGATACTTCATGGCATTAAAAGTTAATCACGTAAATCCTGAAACCCTACGTAAACATTTAATTGATCACTATTCAATAGGTATTATTGCATTAAATGACACAGATATCCGTATTGCATTTAGCTGTGTTGAAAAAGAAGATATTCCTCATGTTTTTGAATCTATTGCCAAAGCAATTGATGATTTGAGATAAATGAAAGAAGAGTTACTCTCATTAAAGCGATTGAGAGTAACTCTTCTTTGTTTTTATATAGTATCTTTTTTCTTACGTGACTTACGAATTAATATCAAGCCGATTAACAATATACTAGATATTAATGTTCGATTTGTTTCGTTAGTCTCTCCCGTATCAGGTAAAGCTTTATTTGTTTTAGGCTTTGATTTTGTTTTTGATTTTTCTTTTCCTTTTTCAGAGATATGTGCTTTCGTTTTTACTTTTGAGGTGTTAGTTTTATTTTTTTCTTTATTTATTAATTTTTGAGGCATTTTAATATTAATTACCTTACTTCTATCACTATTACCTCTATATTCAACTGTAGATATTACACTACCTGCTTCAACCGTCTCACTACTTATTGTTACTTTACCTGTAATGGAATCAAGAGAAATACCATTTATGTTTTCATTTATAGACCAAAGGGCTTCTTTTTTATTTACAGTAATTTGAATCGCTTTTCCTTTTTTATCTATAATTTGAATTTCAACTTTTGTTGCTCCATCATTTGGTTTTACTGTAACCGTTGCTTCTTTATCATTTGCACTCACAATTGGTGGCTCAGGTGTGGCTTCTTTGCGTGGCATTGTTACTTTGCTTGATTCACTAGCGTCGCTATTACCTTTTGTTTCACTCGCTGTTACTTCACTTTCTGGTTGTACCGCAGTGTAACTGATTGTGATTTCACCTGTGTTTGGATTGATGGAGATGCCTGGGACTTCTGTATCTAGGATCCAACTTGTCCCCTCTTTTGTAACAATAATTGCGCTTGCTTGCCCATCCTTATTTGTGTAATGAATTTCTAACTTTGTTGAGTCATCATTTGGAAGGATACTCACATTCGCTTGTGCTTCGTTAGCATTGACCGTTGGCGCTTCTGGCGTTGACTCTTTACGAGGCATTGTTACTTTACTTACTTCACTTTCGTCACTATTAGCTTTGGTTTCACTCGCTGTTATTTCACTTTCTGGTTGGACTGCTGAATAACTGATAGTTACTTCACCAGTGTTTGTGTCTAAAGTGATGCCTGATTCTTGTTTGTCTAATGTCCAAGTAGAACCCTCTTTAGTTGCGATTAATATACTTGCTTGTCCATCTTTATTAGTATAATGAACTTTTAATTTGTCAGATTCAACTGCAGGGACGATACTCACGCTTGCTTGCATTTCATTTGCACTAACAGTTGGCGGTTCAGGTGTTGACTCTTTGCGTGGCATAACTGTTTTACCTTCTCCACTTTCATCACTATTACCTTTAATTTCTGTTGCAATAATATCACTTTCTGGTTGTGTTGCTTGATAACTTATTTCCACTTTTCCTGAATTTGGTTCGATAGTGATGCCTGGAACCACTTTATTTAAAGACCATTGATGATTAATTTTACTTGCTGTAATAGTACTAATTTGATCTTCTAAATCTAAGTATTTAATAACTACTTTAGTAGATTCGTCGTTAGGAATTACACTCACACTTGCTCGTTCTACATCAGCAATGATTGTTGGTGCTGGCGGTGTTTGCTCTTTGCGTGGCATTGTTACTTTGCTTGTTTGACTCGCCTCGCTATTGCCTTTGGTTTCACTTGCAGTTATTTCACTTTCTGGTTGAACTGCTGTATAGCTAATTGAAACTTCACCAGTGTTAGTGTCTAAAGTGATGCCTGGAACTTCTTTATCTAGGATCCAATTTTGTTCTTCTTTTGTTGCGATAACTGTAGTTGTTTGGCCTTCTTTATTTGTAAAATTAATTTCTAACTTTGTGGACTCACCGTTTGGAAGAATACTTACATTTGCTTGTGCTTCATTTGCATTTACAGTTGGCGCATCCGGCGTTGATTCTTTTCGTGGCATTGTTACTTTATTTAATCCACTTGAGTCACTATTGCCTTTGGTTTCGCTCGCAGTTACTTCACTTTCCGCCTGAACTGCTGTATGGCTAATAATTACTTCTCCTGTGGTTGTGTCTAAAGTAATTCCTGGAACTTCTTTATCTATGCTCCAAATTGCTCCCTCTTTAGTTGTGATCGCTGTTTCCAGCTTGCCATCTTTATTTATGAATTGAACGATTACTTTTGTAGATTCATTGTTTGGAAGGATACTTACATTTGCTAAACTTACATCAGCTTTAACAGTAGGTGCTGATGGCGTTGACTCTTTGCGTGGCATCGCTACTTTACTTACTTCACTTGCCTCACTGTTTCCTTTGGTTTCACTTGCAATTACTTCGCTTTCAGGTTGAACTGCTGTATAGCTAATTGTAACTTCACCAGTAGTTGGCTCTATAGTAATCCCCGGAACTTCTTTATCTAGATTCCAAATCCCCCCTTCTTTAGTAGCAGTAATTTTACTTGATTGGCCTTCTTTATTTTTAAAATTAATTTCTAACTTTGTGGACTCATCGTTTGGAAGGATACTTACATTAGTTTCTACATCATCAGTATTAACAGTAGGCGCCTCTGGCGTTGACTCTTTACGTGGCATCTTTACTTTGCTTAGTGCACTTGCGTCACTATTTCCTTTGATTTCACTTGCAGTTACTTCGCTTTCAGGTTGAGCTGCTGTGTAACTGATTGTGAGTTCGCCAGTATTTTCATTGATAGTAATTCCCTCTTCTTGTTTATCAAGCCTCCATGCTGTTCCTTCTTTGTTAGCGTTAATCGAAATGATTTGGCCCTCTGTATTTGTATAATTAACGATCACTTTTGTAGAGTCATCATTTGGCACCACATTTACATTTGCTTGTTCTACATTAGCGCTAACAGTTGGCGGTTCAGGTATATCTTCCTTTCGTGGCATAACTGTTTTACTTTCTCCACTTTCATCACTATTGCCTTTTGTTTCTGTTGCGATAATGTCACTTTCTGGTTGTGTTGCTTGATAACTTATTTCCACTTTACCTGTATTTGGTTCAATAGTGATGCCTTGAACCTGTTTATTTAGAGACCATTGATGATTGATTTTACTTGCTGTAATTGAATTAATTTGATCTTCTAAATCTAAATATTTAATAACCATTTTTGTAGAGTCATCGCTCGGTGTAACAATCACACTTGCTTGTTCTTCATTAGTACTAATTGTTGGTGCTTGCGGTGTCGATTCTTTGCGTGGCATTTTTACTTTGATTTCCTGACTCGCATCGCTATTGCCTTTGGTTTCACTTGCTGTTACTTCACTTTCCGGTTGAACTGCTAAATGACTGATAGTTACTTGTCCTGAATTTGAATTTATAGAAATTCCTGATACATCTTTATCCAAACTCCAAGTTGTTCCCTCTTTTGTTGCAGTAACTGTGCTTGCTTGGCCGCCATTATTAATATATTGAACTACTACTTTTGTGGATTCACCGTTCGGTGCGATATTCACATTCGCTTGTGCTTCATTGGCATTTACAATTGGTGGAACTGGTGTCTGCTCTTTACGTGGCATATTCACTTTGCTCTCTGGACTCATGTCACTATTGCCTTTGGTTTCACTTGCTGTTACTTCACTTTCAGGGTGTACTGCTGAATAACTGATTGTAACGTCGCCTGAGTTTGCGTCAATAGTAATTCCAGTTTCTTGTTTATTTAGTGACCATGTTGAACCTGTTTTAGTCGCGATGATTTCGCCAGCTTGATTTTCTTTATTCTTATATTTAATGACAATTTTTGTGGATTCTCCAACAGGTATCACTGTCACGGTCGCATTGGTTTGATCAGCTTTGATTGTCGGTGCCCCTGGTGTCGTCTCTTTTCGTGGCATTGTTATTTCGCTTAGTTCACTATCAGCGCTGTTTCCTGTCGTTTCTGTAGCAGTTATTAGACTCTCAGATTGAACTGCTGAATAACTGATTGTAATTTTGCCAGTATTTTCATTAATTGTAATACCTTGGACTTGTTTATCTAATGACCATGTAGCATTTGATTTAGTAGCTACGAGAGTATCATTTTCATTATTTGTATTATGATATGAAATATTCACTTTATCTGCTTCTAGTGCAGGGCTGATAGTTACGTTAGCCTCTTGATTATTAGCATTCACAATAGGTTTACTAGGTGTAGCCATCTTAAGTTCACCTTTTAACGTAACTAATTCATTAGTAACGGTATTAATCGTTGCTTGAGACGCTCTATTATCTAAAGCAACATTATTGTTATCTTCATTTATGATAGTACGTGCTTCTGCAATTTTTTCTTTAAGCGCATTCCATGATTGATTTGTATAATTAGATTCTTTTAAATCACGAATATGAGCTTCAACTTCAGTCAATTTGGATTCTAAGTCAGTTTTATTCATTTTCAACGTGACTGTTTGAGTATTAACAGAATTGTTGCCTGTTTTTTGACTACCGTCACCACGGAAAGGCGCATTGGTCTTATATGATATTTGTCCATTTAAATCAACCAGTTTTGGTCGCATTGCCTCGAACTCTACTGTATAAGAAATATCTTTCGTATTACCACCGTGTATATTACTTATATTCAGTGTTAGAGTGTTGGTATTCGCATTATAATTACCGTTAGCGCCAGTCGCTGAAATAAATTTTGAGTTAGGAGGAAGTACAACTTTATAAGTTGTCTCTTTTGATTGAGTGTGACCTTTATTTTCAACAGTTAAGGATACTGTTGCGCGTGCCACATTAGAAGTAGGAGTAGAAGCCACAGCATCATAGTTCACTTGGTTAATTCTTGACACTACATATGCCCCCGTATTGGCTGTTACACGGCTTACCGTACCTCCATAATTATAATTAGGATTATCACCAAATCCATGCCCACTGTTCGACTCACGGGTAGTTAAAGCATTATTAATCGAAATAGGGAGGAAAGAAATACGTACTTGATTCATATTATCAGGAATATTAACCATAGCCTTAAGCCAACCAGTAGGGAAATTTTGCATCGCATCAAGACGTTTATCAAATAGTGTTTGCGTTCCCTCTACATTAGATATCTTTAATTTAGCTCCAGTTACCCCATCTGTAAAGGTAGGGCTCGTTGATATAAAGTTAATGACTAACTCTGATCCTGGTGTAACATCAATATCTTGATAAATACCCGCTACTCGAGGATCGAGTACTGAACGGTCCCATCCATTAGTTGTACGTGCTAAAACGACACCATAAGGATCTGTGTTATCACTCATAAAATTTGCATAGTCTTTAGCGGCTGGAGTAAAAAGTATAGGATATTCTGGATTAGGATCCTTTGATAAACTATGCCAATGATCTACTCCTCTGACGATTGTTAATTTATTCGACCTCGTAGGTAAATTTCCTCCTGATACTTGTCGAAAGTTTCCATTTTTAATCGAAGCATCCGTTTCATTTTTACTTAATGGATCTGTGGAGGCTACTGTATTTGCTGCTGTATCTACTGCTCTAAAATATGAACCATGTGGTAAATGTTTAGGTTGACTATTTGTATTGATTCTAGTGCGTGGAGGTGTATGGATAGTTTCTTTATTTTGAGTTCTTTGGTTATCATTATTAGTTAAATCATTTGAATCCATTGTAGTTTTATTTCGTAATTTACCGGCACTATTTAAGAATTTATAATAAAATCGATTCACTTCTTGTTGCGTCAAATTACTATTAAGTACACGTTCAGCTTCATTTACATCCGCTTCAAAAGCTTTAATAGATTCTTCTGTTTTGGGACTTAAATCAATTGCTTTATATTGTGCAACAAGTTGGTTTAACTTACTCTTGTCTACAGAATTTTGCGTAGTAACTGGTTCAGGGTTCTTTTGTTCATTATTGACATTATTTACTTTTGTAATAGGTGTCGATTCTTTTGTTAAATCATTAGTTTGATTTAAGTTAGACTGTGTTTGAATTTGATCGTTAGTTTCTTTACTGTCACTAACATCAGCTTTGGCAAAATGGGTGTTTGTCATCATAAAAAATGCAGCTACAGCTACACTTGCTGCTCCAAAACCTTGATATTTTCTAATAGAAAAACGAGTGATTGTGTTATCTAAGTTGTATATTCTATTGTTTTTCTTCATGTTGTTGTCTCCTTATGTCTCTAGTTGTATAATAGAAAATTTTCTATCCAGTTATAGCCTATTCTAAAAATTAAATAAAATATCTTATAATTTCTAAAACTTTAAGTTAAAATATAACACTTAGCCCGATTTTTTACAATTAAAAAATTGATAGTTTTGATGATTTTTTTGACGAAAATTAAAAGAGTACAAACAATAATGTCTGTACTCCAAAAATTTTATTCTTTTGTTCTATTTCTATATAATCCTAATAATCCTAAGCCAGCAAGTAACATTAATGCAGCAGGATTAAAACCAGTTTGTTCTCCCCCAGTTTTTGGCAATTCATCTTTATCTTTTTGATCTGATTTTTCTTCACCTGTTTCATTCTCTATATTGTTATGTCCTTTGACTTTCGTAGTAGCTTTTTTATTCTGGTTTTGCTCAGGATTTTTTGTTTTACCTGTAGGTTTCTTTGTCATCTCTTTTTTGAAAATGTGTTTTGTAATACCATCTTTTACAATTGTTTTTTCAAAAGTATAACCGTCAATTTGTCCAGGATTTCTATTATTAGCTGTAGTTTTACTATCTTCTACTGCATCTTTAAGAATGTTCCCATTTTCATCTACCCAAACTGTAACGTGTAGTAATGGTTTCTCTTCAGTAGTTTGTTTATTTTCATCTTCATTTGAGTTTAAATGAGTTTGTCCATTATTTTTAGCTTTTTGTTTATCTTTATTTTCTTCATCTTTTTTAGTGTTTGAAGTTGTTGTTTCTTCTTTCTTTGTTTCTGTAGGTTTCTTTTCTTCTTTTTTGTCACTAGGTGTTACTTGTGTTTCTTCTTTGTTACTTTCTTGATTCTTATTTTGCGCTTGAGTTGTAGCTGGTTTTTCTTCTTTCTTTGTTTCTGTAGGTTTCTTTTCTTCTTTTTTGTCACTAGGTGTTGCTTGTGTTTCTTCTTTGTTACTTTCTTGATTCTTATTTTGCGCTTGAGTTGCAGCTGGTTTTTCTTCTTTCTTTGTTTCTACAGGTGTGCTTTGATTCGTGCTTGTAGCGTTTCCAGTGGATGGAGTAGTTTGGTTATTACTCACTTTTTTATAGATATACTTAGTAATACCATCTGACATTGTCATTCGTGTATATCTATAACCTGGAATTTTAACAGGTCCTCTCTCTGATTCGGGAGTTTTCGCATCTTCAACTGCATCCTTCAGAATATTGCCGTCTTCATCCAACCAGACTGTAACATGTAGAATTGGGACTTCGTAAAAACTGCTATAATCTTCTTCATCCTCATTAGTTGAAGTATCAGCAGGTTGTTGATTATTTGTATTTTGTTGATTACTCGCATTTTGAGTCGCAGGTGTTGTTTGTACTGTTTTATCACTCTTTTCAGTGGATGTTGTCGCTACCTTCTTATCTTGCGGTTGGTCACTATTATTTTGTTCAGCATGTGCGCTCGCATTTCCTGAAAATAGGTATAGAGCTAAAGTTAATGCGCTTGCGGTACCATAACCTAAATATTTTTTGCTGGATAATTGTTTTAATTTGTTTACATCTTTAGGTTTGTTGTCTTTCATTGTTGTTAAATCCTCCTAAAATTATTGAACAATAACGTTTTTAAAAATTGAAACGATAGTAAATATTATGAATTGATATATGCTCGTCTCACTAACATTATAGTTAAATTAATTATAATATATTATTTTAAATAAAAATACTCGTTTCGACATCGTTTTCAAAAAAATGATACAAAAAAACTCCCTTCAAAGGGAATTCATCACTTTGAAAGGAGCTAAACTTTAATCATTGATTCAATTACATCATACCTGGCATTAATTATCGTATAAAATAGATATAAATAGAGAGTTAAAACCCTATAATATAAACATTTACAATTTTGAATAACCCTATTATTCTTAGTTTTTCAATTCTATTATGTCATAATTATGTCACTCAACTTTTTTACAGTTCTTAATGCGAATTAAATTTCTCTTTAACAGGTCCTATTATGAACCAGATGAGTACTGTAAATATAACTACTATTATCCAGTAGATAAACCAGAAACTATGTTCAAAACCACTTAGATATATCCCGAGCAAAAGAAATGATAGTATTATAAGACTACACAAACAAATTCTTTTGAATTCTTGCCATTGATATTTTAATTTATTTTTTTCTTTTACTTTAAATTGGTTTGGATTTTTAGCATTATTGAAATAATAATTAAATAGGTTATCTGCCCATTTGATTGTTCTTTTTCCGTATATTATTGAGTAGCCTATATATACAAACGATAGTCCGTGCATAAACGTTGGCTCGTTATTATTTGCTAAATCATTATATGTTAAAAAAATTAATAATAGATCAATTAGAGGAGTGGACATTAAAAATAAGTTAGATAGCTTTTGTGATTTAAAAGCATATCGAATTAGTATACCTAGTATTAAGAATATCCAAAACAAAATTTCGCAAATTATTATTAGTAAAATCATAATAAACACCTGCTCTATTAATTTGATTATTATTCATAAGTAGATACAAATTTATTCAGAGGATTACTTTTAAGTATTATAGTCTTTAAATTATATTTAATTAACTTACATATAATTGACTGCTATGCATATAATATACATTAGTATATACATTGTCTGAGTTTGATTACTAAATGGTTAGTATTTCATTATAAGTGGTAATATTTTGATTTTAGTGGGACTAAGAAAGTATATATTGAAATTATACTAGGAGTAATAATTTCTTGAATTAGTTAGGAGGAAAGTATAAGAACATTTTTCAATTAACATGTTTTACTTTTGTTATAGAAAATTATAGAAATTTTTATTTATAAAAAGATGCTAAGTTAAGTGGTTCATATTTTTAGTGCTTTTACACAATTAAATTAAAATCGCTATGAATTAGTATATATAACCATAGATTTCCATTTGATTTTTCCACGCCCTTGAGGGATTTTAGGGTTAAAATATTTTCTTGGTATTTTTCTATAATCAGTTTCATATTTATATTCATCTGGCGCATTAGGATTTGGAATCATGTTAACCACCTCAGCATTATTATAGAACGTTCGTTCTTTTTGGCAAGAATTGTATAATTTTTTTAATGTGATTAATTAATTTAAACTAAGTTATTTTCTATATGGAAAAGTTGAGTAAGATTATCGAGCATTTATAATTATAGTTACTGGAATTATGATGTTTGGTATATTAATAGTATTTTCTCTTTTAAAAATGTGAACATAAAAAAATAAATGTGAACATAAAAAAATAGAACATATATAATTATAAATAATATATATGTTCTTCAATATTATGAAGTTTTATGAAAGATAGAATTATATCAGTTTTTGTAGTACATTTAGACTATTAAAATTTGTTTATTACATTCTTGGCGGTTTCACTTATCAATTTATCATTAGGTTTATCACTTTTATTGTCTTTATTCGTAAAAATGACTAAAATAATAGGTTCAGATTGGTTCTTAGGATAAATAAAAGCTACATCATTTCTAGAAGCATATGTTATTGCTTGACCACTTTTATCAGCAACTTTATAGTCTTTTGGAACACCATCTTTAATTAAAGTGTCTCCGTTTTTATTATTTAACATTAAATCAAGTAAGAAATTTTTATTTTTTTTGCTTAATTTTCCATTTGCGATAAGTTTATTTAAAGTCTTGCCGAAAGCAGCAGGCGTTGAAGTATCTTTTTTGCTCTTTGGTGAATAGTAATTTAATTCTATTTCATATCTAACTGGATTTGTTACTTTATCTCCCAATTTTTTTAAACGTTTTTTTATTTTTTTGATTCCACCGATTTCGTTTATAATTTTATTGTTTGCTGTATTATCACTGTACTTCATTGAAGCCTCAATAAGTTCTTTTAAAGTGATATCTTTTCCTACATATTTTTCTAAAATAGGAGAATAAGCAACTATATCATCTTTGTTAATATGTACTTTTTTATTTAACTTATTATAAGGTACTTGTTCTAACAAAATAGCACTATTTATCGCTTTTGAAGTTGAAGCATAGGCAAATCTTTTATCGGCATTAAATTTTACTTCCTTACCACTTTTAGTATCTAATGCATAGACACCAATATTAGCATTATATTTCTTTTCTAAATTATTTAACTCTTTAGCATGTGAACTGGTTGAATTACATGCACTTAAAACTAAAGCAATTGCAATTAAAAGTATTAACTTTTTCAAAATATACCCTCCAATATTACAGTTGTAATTTCTATAAATCAATAATATTACAATTGTAATATTCGCGTCAATAGTTTATTATAAATATTTGAAAGAAGGTGTTGAAATGGCTAAGTTATTAATAATGAGCATAGTAAGCTTTTGTTTCATATTTCTATTGTTATTATTTTTTAGGTACATATTAAAACGCTATTTTAATTATATGTTAAATTATAAAGTTTGGTATCTAACTCTTCTTGCAGGATTAATTCCTTTCATCCCTATTAAATTCTCTTTTTTTAAATTTAATAATTTGAATAATCAAGAGCCCACAGTTGAAAGTAATTCACACAATTTGAATCCTAACATAAATACCACTAAACCTGTTCATGAGTTTACAACAGACATCCATAAGTTTAATTGGGATTCAATAGATAATATCTGCACAGTTATTTGGATAGTTTTAGTTATTATTTTAAGTTTTAAATTTTTAAATTCTTTATTATATCTTAAGTATTTAAAGAAACAGTCACTTTATCTAAATGAAAAAGAAAAAGATAAAATAAACAAGATACTTTTCAATCATCAATATAAAAGAAATATTGTGATTCGAAAAGCAGAATCTATTCATTCTCCAATAACTTTTTGGTATGGAAAATATATTATTTTGATTCCCAGTTTATATTTTAAAAGTATAAATGACAAAAAACTAAAATATATAATATTGCACGAGTATGCTCATGCTAAAAATAGAGATACTTTACATTTAATTATCTTTAATATCTTCTCTATTGTTATGAGTTACAATCCATTAATACATATTGTAAAAAGAAAGATAATTCATGACAATGAAGTAGAAGCCGATAGATTTGTTCTTAATAATATTAACAAAAATGAATTTAAAACTTATGCGGAATCTATTATGGACTCCGTATTAAATATTCCATTTTTTAATAAAAATATATTAAGCCATTCATTTAATGGTAAAAAGTCATTACTCAAAAGAAGATTAATTAATATAAAAGAAGCCAATTTGAAAAAACAGTCTAAATTAATTCCAATTTTTATTTGTATTTTTACTTTTTTGCTCATAGTAATTCAAAGCCAGTTTTTGATGGGACAATCCATAACTGATTATAATTATAAAAAGCCCTTACAGAACGATCACCAAATTTTAGATGAAAGTAAAAATTTTGGTTCAAATAGTGGATCTTTCGTCATGTACAGCATGAAGAAAGACAAATACTATATTTATAATGAAAAAGAAAGTAGAAAAAGATATTCTCCTGATTCAACTTATAAAATTTATTTAGCGATGTTTGGACTTGACCGTCATATCATAAGTGATAAAAATTCACGTATGTCATGGAATCATAAACATTATCCTTTCGAGTCTTGGAATAAGGAACAAGATTTAAATACAGCAATGCAAAATTCAGTTAATTGGTACTTCGAACGTATTAGTAATCAAATACCAAAGAACTATACTGCGGCTCAACTCAAGCAATTAAATTATGGTAATGAAAATTTGGGAAGTTATAAAAACTATTGGATGGAAGATAGTTTGAAAATATCTAATCTTGAACAAGTAATAGTTTTTAAAAATATGATGGAACAAAATAACCATTTTAGTAAAAAAGCAAAGAATCAATTATCTTCTTCATTATTGATTAAGGAAAATGAAAAGTATGAACTGTATGGGAAAACAGGTACAGGTATAGTAAACGGGAAGTATAATAATGGGTGGTTTGTAGGTTACGTAATTACAAATCATGATAAGTATTATTTTGCTACACATTTATCAGATGGAAACCCGTCTGGGAAAAATGCTAAATTAATAAATGAAAAAATATTAAAAGAAATGGGTGTTTTAAATGGCCAATAAGCAAGTTGAAATAACTATGGCTGAATGGGATGTTATGAATATAATATGGAATAAAAAATCAGTATCAGCTAATGAAATTGTAGTTGAGATTCAAAAAAATAAAGAAGTTAGCGATAAGACGATTAGAACATTAATTACAAGACTATATAAAAAAGAGATTATAAAACGATATAAATATAGTAATATTTATTTTTACTCATCAAATATTAAAGAAGATGATATTAAAATGAAAACTGCTAAAACCTTTCTTAATAAATTGTATGGAGGGGATATGAAAAGTTTAGTGCTTAATTTTGCGAAAAATGAAGAATTTAATAACAAAGAAATTGAAGAATTGCAAGACATTTTAAATGATATTAGTAAAAAATAAATAGATATAGGGTTCAAACATAATACATATATAAATTATGTTTGAACCCTATTAAATTAGATTTTTTATGAGATTAATACATATAATAAACGCTTGCCATTTAACCATTCCATGTCCTTGTGGTATGGTGGGTTAAGATATTCACGTGGTATTTTACGATGGTCAGTTTCATTTTTATATTTATCTGGTGCATCAGGATTTATTATTTTTCATATTAGCACCTCATGAACATCACAGAACACTTGTTCATGTATGTAAAGATGAATTTACAATGTATTTCTCACTGTCCATATTTGAACTATGTACCTTACTAAGCAAATCTGTGCTATGAGATTATACATCTTTTTAGATAATGGATATTTTCTTTTTATATAATTAATAGAGATCTTTTAACTTAATGCCTATCTTTAACAATCAATGCTGATTTTATGTAAAAAATAAACGCCAAACCACATAGACTTGGCGTTATCTATCTGGATAAATAAATATCCTATCATCATTCAATTTTATAGATGGTACTATGCGCCTATCTACACCGTTTCTGGCAATCATTAAGTTAAACGGTAGTATTACTCCTAATCCTTTTTGAATTTTACTCAATGTATGCCACACTGTACGCTCTTTGTCATTCATTAGATCATCATAATAGATGACGGAACATTTCTTTATCGACATCGCTCTGTTATACATATCTTCAATGCTTATCATATTTAATTTATCGGCAGTATCACACATGGTTCTCAGTCCTCTAATGGTAAATCATTAATAATCATTGTTCTGTTAGGGTGTTGCTCATGTAGTTCATCTAATGCTTTCCGTTTTTCTTCTTCCTCATCTTCCGGCCACTCACCTATATTAATAAATATCGGTGTGTCCGTAGATAACTCTTTCTTATCAATAAATAGCTTATGATACTTACCTAACATATCTCTAGCACGTAAACGGTCACTAGGCTTAATAGGTACTTCTACCATTTCTACATGTTCGTTATAAACTAGGTTCATTCTGTCAGTATCGGGATTGCGTTGAAACTCACCACGTTTAACGACAACCTCTCTCACTTCACTCTCATCACCTACTGCTGCATTACTTAAGATATGAAGTAATTCGTTAGCAGATAGTACACCCTCATCAATTACCCTCTTACGTTGCTCATCAATATATTTTGCTACCTTCTTATTTTTTAGTAATCTGCTCCCCTGTTCACTTGCAGTATGAGGACTATAACCAGCTTTGATTGCACTTTGCGTTACATTTAACGTTTTTAGGTATTCAGCGACAAACTTCTCTTGTCTAGGATTTAATGTACTCATACTATCCCTCCTTATTTTCTAATTTATCTAATAAATCTGAGTATATTTGATACACTCTACTTTTCGTAATCATTAATACATCTGCTATTCGTTTTAGTGATTGTCCTTCACATAACATAATAAATAACAGATGTTCCCTACTGGTGCATGTGGCGTATATATATTGATCTAACTCATTAAAAAACGCCTGCTTTCCTACGTCTACAATATTCATACTTTCAACATCTTCATTTAATGTAAAGAAAATATCTATATTGATATTTTCATCATTATATGTAGTATCATGGTTCTCTTTTGAGTAGTCACGTATAAACTGCTTAATAGCCTCTCTGTCGTAACTCATGCCCTTACACTTACTTTCTGTTTATTTGCATGTCTTAGCTTGTATAAGTCACGTTGTAGGCGTTCTATGAGGTCATAATCTATCGTCGAACCATTGGACTGCATATAATACATGATTTCCTTTTGTTCACCTGGTGAATATCGCTTAATAACTTGTTTTAATTGCTGCATATTGCTATTAGATTTCATTTTGAAATACTTTAACTTTTCCTTTTCTTCTATAATAGTAATTGCTAACTTCTCTAAGGGATATGAGATAGTTATAACGCCGTGAACTTCACTAGTAGTCATGTGGGAGATGTTTAAGTGATACATCATCTCTATTTGCATAGTGATAGCCTTAATTTTGGTATTGATAAACTTAGGGTTATATTCCGTTAGCAATGTGTACTCAGATATTTTATTTTCATGATAGATTAGTGGATATTTCACTCTTTTTAGGTTCATGTATGCACCTCACAAATAAAATGAGCCTATCGCTAAGGATAGGCAAGATATTTATTATTTAACTAAGCGATTTTCTTCGGCCATTTTCCTAAAACTTGATTCTCTTTGTGATTTCTGGGCTATTTCATCTTTTTTCTGTTGTCGAATATTTTGGGAGAATTGTTCTTCTACGACATCTAACACTTTCTGGCATTCATCAGCAGATAATTCTGTTTCCGTTAAAAGATAATTACTAACTTTATCTAAATTATATTTTCTAGCCATTATTTAGCACCTCCTAATTGCATTTTCTTTCTTATATCAATGAACGGTAGTTCGTCTCCACTCACATAGTTTGAATATTTATTAGGACTGAAATAGTTTTTTATTTCTGCCCTTACTTCCCTATCCTTTTCAAAGTTTTCTTTGTCATAAACTCGAACAAATCTATCAAATTCCATTTCATATTCATCGTTTAATGCTGCTATTTCATTTATTATTTTGTTATACTCTTCAATGATTGGCTTGAATTTTGCTAATATGCGTTCTTTATCCTCTTGGTACAAATGAGGTAAATCTGCTTGATGTTTAATAAGTTCAATCGCCTTTTTACGTCTAGCCTCATCAAACACTTCTTTTTTAGTTGATAAGCGTTTCTCTAAGGCTTTCAATTTCTTCTCATTACTATCAAATGTGGTATAAAGTTTATCAGCCTCGTCATCTTGTGAGTTTGCAATTAGCTCTTTATATTTAACTTTATCCTCTTTAATTCGTTGTGTGAGTTCCTGACGTTCCTTTTCAAGTTTATTGATATTCTCTCTTTGACCTGTCACATATTCATTGTATTCATCAAAGTATTTAGCTGTTTTCAATGATATACCTCGTTTCAGTTATATTTTTTTAATTTATTACTCTTGTGCAATCTCAGTAGCACCACGTGCTAGATAAACTTAAATCTCAGTTTTCTTTAATGCCTCATATCGCTTCAAACTACCTTCGATATGACGCTTGATACTTCTTAAGGCTAATTCTTTTTGTTCCTCAGATTTAACCATGAAATAACCTCTTGCATCTTTTTTATAGCTGTATCCTATTGGATAACCATAATCAACTACTAAACTATTAATCGTATTTCTTAACCATCTGTCGTTGTTTCGGTTAAATTCCATATTCAATTGATTAAATATATTTTGCTTAGTAATAATCTCGTGCTTAGTGTTTCGTAATACGTTTAATACTCTAATATGATCGTTCGTTAATTCTTTTTCAATTGTTATTGTCATTGTTTTATCCTCATTTCATCTTTAATGAGGAGGCAATATTTAGGCAATAAGTAAACAACAAATATTTAATCCAGATTTTTATTAGATATAGAAGTATATAACTCCTATAACACTATTATACTAAATTTACACCGAAATAACAAACAAATGTTCCTATTTTATAGAATTCTAATAACTACTTAACAGTTATCAAACGCCATTAAATAAGTATTCTCAACTACTTTCACACTAAATCACAGACTTTCTATTATAGAACAAATGTTCTTATTCGACCTAATTCAATCTTTCTATAACTAACAAATCTTAACAATTACGATTTACATAAAAAAGCCATGCACCGATATAGCGCATGACCTGTAAAATTATGCTTTCACTCCATTGTAATAAGAGTTCTTCAAACCTTTTAATTTAAGTTCTAACGTTAAGTAGTCTTTTCTATTAGCCTTCTCATTCTGGATAAACTCAGTAATGATTTTCAAGCCCTCAACTAACTCTGGTGCTGGTTCATTAATTCCAGTAGCTAACTGATACAATGTCTCCATATTACCTATCACATCTGCATTACTAGATTGAACGTCCTCCAGTTCAGCTATATTGAAATCTCTACTCATATAATCGAACATATCGCTATTGTTACTTTCTGCAAAAGTTTCCAGTCCATACATGAAATAATCATTATCAAACATGAAACTAGCCATCATATCACTTATAGTGTCATGTGTGCCATCATGTAAATCATAACCAGTATAATGACCTTCGATACTTCTTATAAGCCCCTCAGTGTGCTTAGGAGACGCTAATTCAAACGATTGTCTCACATTACAATCTTGAATATATACTTGTCCGTATAATTTACCTTTTACTACAAGATATACCATATTAAACGGATCATTATATATTTTAAATCCGAACGGTGTTTTTCTACTACTTTCTAATAAGGCTGTATAATACCTTAGTAGCGTACCTGTTCTTGTTTCAAATTCATTTGCTATAATCTCTATATTCATGTTTCTATACCTCTTTTCTCTTAATCATCAAATTTTCTTTCGCTCTTCCACGTTTACCTATGCTTTCGAAACCATACTTTTCAAAATATCTCGTATTAGAAGTCGTTTCAGTCCATAAACAAACATCAACTTTCATAACAGAAGTTATTTCTAAAACTTCATTCATTAACTGATTGCCATAACCTTTTTTAAGAGAATTTAAATTATCTATTTCAACGATCCAATCATCAGTAAAGTAATCAATATGTTTTGGATTAGGTTGTTTAACATTAAACGAAATCGCACTTTTAAAATCTCTAGTAAATAAATGTAGTGATCCACCACTAATATATAAATAGTATTTATCTCGAAGCAGTAGCACCCTGCTAAACATAGTTTTATGCTCTGTAGAAGGTGCATACATTAATAAACTCATTAAAATTTTAGTAATTTCATCTTGACCATCTTTTACATGTTTTCTAAACATCATATTATTGCTTAACATTTTAAATTGTTCATACCCTTGTTCAGTAATTGTTGTCATTTTTTACCTCCATGTTTTATAAGTGGGGACTAGTACCCAACGAGTACCCACTATATTTATTTATTGGGGACTGCTTTAACCCTTGATATAACTCGGTTTATTAGAAATAGTCCCCATAGTCACCACTTTTATAAACAATAGTGGTTATATATTTAATTACTCTTACTTTATTTTCAATTATTCATTTAATACACTATTAATTATTCGGGGACTTTGGGGACTAACTTGTTTAAAGTGTTGATACAATAACTTTTATCCAGTCCCCAATTATATTTTTTAATGGGGACTACTTGGAGACTTCGGGGACTTTTTAATTATACGGATTATGTGAATTAGAAAAATCAAACCCTAATTCTTTTACAATCTCATTTTTAATGGCATACCCTCTGTTTTTTTGAGAATTAAACCTAACTTCTTTTTGTATTCTGTCTTTACTAGTTATTAAATAGCCTTTTTTATCCCATTGGCCTGTAATTGTCTGCATTTCATGTCCTAATTTTTCGTGTACAGTTTGACCTAAAACACATATATAATCACGTTTATATATAGCTTTAATATCACCGTTTTTAACCGAACTATAACCATCACCAGCAATATTATTTCTATTCGCATCTAAATATTGCAGTAATTCCTCTAGCAATTGCTTAGGTTTATCAATCGTCTTATTATTTCTAACCATACTGTCATAGGCTTGTTCAATAATTTTAAAATGATCGTGTTCAAATCCCTCAATATCATTTAGAATTTCGCCAGTAACCTGTAGTAATGCGAATGCATGCCCTAAACGTTGCATGATTTCATTATTACCTTTTTGATTAAAATATCGTTGATAGCTCTCAAATGCGTTTTTGTATGTCTCTTGTTTAGATTCATATTGCTTAATGAATGCTATGCCTAACGTACCGTAGTTTTCTCTAAATGCTTTATCTAATGTGGTGAAATCAAAGTTATCTGGATATGGTTGATCTTGTAACGTTATAACACGAGCAGATACACCAGCCTTTTCATCTGCCATATTTGAAATAGATGCCTCACCAGTAGAAAGCATTATATTTCGCCATTCTTTTTTAGCGTTAAGTGTTAAATTGATATTACTTCTTGATTTACTTTCACCACTGGAGAAATTGTAAGTTGCATTAGTAACAAACTTGGGATTTGTATTACGTGTATCATCTTTAAACATTGGAAATGAGTTTAAAAATGACGCCATAGCTTCAATACTGTTCTTCGTAAAACCCCATGTAGTAATAAGATCACTTGTACCCCACACGCTAGAAACTAAATTTAATGTGAATGTCTTACCTGTTGAGGTACTACCTGATATTTCTACGATAAAAGGCTGTAATCCAAATTCACGCAACAATACTGAACCTAATGAGGCATATAACATCACCATAACCATAGGTAAATCTTTAATTTTTACAAATACCTTTTTTGAATAATCTTCAATTGTGCCTTTAGATTTAAAAGAATTGACTAGCTTTTGAAAACCTTTATCATTGTTAAATAACTTAATATCACTGTTTTTCGTCTGTTCTTGATAAGGATAAATAAAATGATCTTTTACATGTCCTAATCGAGTTGCTACTCTAACGTTCAACGGTGGATTATATCGTTTTGACGCATTAATGTAATTAACTAATCTTGTCGCAGTGGTTGAAGTCACATCAACTTTATGATTAACCAACTTTAACAATTGGCGACTGTCAGCTATTTCTTCAGCACTTACACCCAAATTCACTGGTGCTTTATTATCATAAAAAAACATATTAAAATATACTTTATTACTTTCTATATCCTCAAATCGTTCAGTAATATGAGGTATAGTATTGGTTATAAATACTCGTTTATCTGGCTCCCCGTCTTTTTTACTCGGAATGACTTGATAAAGCGCTACACCATACTGGTGATGTTCAATTTCATACCCTTTAGGGATAACTTCTTGTTTAAATGGTTTATTCGCACTGGTTTCCTCAATAAGTTCAAACACATCTTCGTTAGTTACCTCTTCCAAATAAAAACCTCCTTACTTATTCTTACTATCTTTCTTCAAAATGCTTTTGAATGTACGATTAACTTCCTTTTGTTCAATTGGTGGCCTGCAGGTCATCGCCCATGCACTTACTAATCCATAAACTAGGTTAGCGTCCACATACCGACGTAATAAGTACCCTGTTAAAGAAGCTAATGTTTGGTTGCGTTCACCTTCACCTACTCCAAAAGCAATATCACGCCAATACGCACTGTCACGTTTGTTATAAGTAACGGTTATTGGTTTATCTTCATGAACTTTTACTTCATTCGACCATTCTTTTAATTTTTCAGTCCTCAAAATTGGGGCGTCATTATATTGGTGTAAGAATGGATATTTATCTTGCTGATATACAGGTAACGCCATAGCTCTGCTAGGTTGAAAGCTCCCCTCATCTACCCTATGACCTATCTTGCTTACTAACACTTTTGTGTACTTACGGTAATCATCTGCATTGACACGCTCATTTAATGGCACATACAAGCGTATTCTAGGGCTTTCTGTTTGATGATTAAACGTAGTATGCCAAAACCACGCAACACCTTTTAAAGTGTCTGTAATTGCATCGTGCAGTGATTTCAACTTGTGTATATCATCGTAGTCCAACACAAGGACATCACGATAAATCACGTTGTCATTGTTACGGTATTTCTTATATTCGTTTCCATATTCATCCGTGCCATCTTTTATATCACCATATACAGCAACACCACGAGCATATTTATTTATATTATTTTGTGGAATTGATAACCTATTAACTAATTCACTCCATTTGGGTTGCGAGAAATTTTTAAAGGAACGAGAATCTAGGTTGTTATACCAAATAACTGATACTTGGGTATCGTATTCTAATTTGATTTTGTTCAATTTCTTCACCTCTAATGAAACAACAGAGCAAAGATGTTATAATACAAATGGAGTATTTTCTTATTGCTCTTGTTTTTTATTAATTTTGTATATTATGCGTTATCTGATTTAGTCGCCAAACTATTCATATCAGATGACGCTTTTTCTATTTCACGGATTTTCTTCATAATGTCATCAAAATCTTTCATATACATAAGCATTAAATCAATGATTTGTGTGTTTTTGATACGATGCTCGTGATATTTCCAGCCATGCGTATATATTTCTTTTTTAGTTAACATATGATTAGGTTCATGTGTGAAATACTCATCATCAAACCAAACAAAAGATGTTACGACATCATTAATTTTTTCTTGTACTACTTCCAAATCATCGAATAAATTTCTTAAGTCCCAATCCATTATTGCTTAACTCCTTAACTAATTTTTTGCTTATTATAAATTTCTTTAGCTTCAATTAAACTTTCTAAAGTACGCTTGCAGTAGTCTATTTTCTCCAAATCTTCACGACTGAAGAAACTTAACTGACTTTGACTTTCAAATATAATTTCTTCTTCATTTTTAATAATCCAGTTGATAGCTCGCATGATATTTTGTTTATTCACATCTAATTTAGCAGCCATTGTTTCACTCCACTTCAACATTTCCGACTATATAATCTATAGCCCACTCTAAAATGCCAATTACATGGCCTTCACGATCGGTTGTATGTTTATGTTCGCCTGTACTATCTAAAACAGAATAGTAGTAAATTTCTTTGTCTTCATTCATAACATTGCTCAATGTCATTGTTACTTCATCAAGAATAGAAAAAGCCTCATCTTCAAAATCTAATTCAGCAAGAATGTTAAACAACTCTTTATGAACCAACTTCAAAATTTGTTCATAAAATACTGTATCGTCATAACGGTAATCTGTAATTGAATGAAATTTATCTTTCGCTGATAAGAATATATTTTTATTCTTTTCATATAATACTTTTTCCAATATTTGAACCACTTTTGATAATCGATCTTTTTGTTCTTGTTCCATTGCCTACACACTCACTTTCTTATCTTTAAGCTCGACGATTCTATTAATATCTAGTTCCATACATGCAATTGAGATGTTAGGACTAATTTCAGGAAAATGTTTCTTAAATACATCAGGTGCAATATTTAAAAGCAAATTCCCTTCAACGTCCTTCACATTAAACCAACCAACGACGCTTTTTGTAATTACTACTTGTTGTTTCATATCTCTATCCTCCTAAATTGTGCTAAGCAATTTCTTAACATTAATTTGTTTTAAATCATTGGTGTGTATATCCATATGTGATGTGATTTTCTCCATAAATTCATCAACATCTGATTTCTTAAATCGGTATGTGCTGCCTACCATGTAATACTTGAGCCCGTTATTAATAAGTAGCTCCTCAATTGTTGGTTTACTTAAATTTAGGTATTCAGCTAATTCTTTGTAGGTCATAAAGAACTTTTGTCTTGCTAGTTCATCTACACGTTCATTAATAGCTTTCTCTAATAAAGCGCGTGCTTCATTTTCATCAATATTAATGTTGAACATTGGTTAAGCCTCCTTTTGTAATTCTTGAATAACATTAAGGTTAAAAATTTTTTCTGGTTTTTCATCTAAACCAGAAGATATTTTTTGAATAGTTTCCAAGCTAGGATTTGATTTTTGAGATTCTAATTTGTATATAGTTGTTCTACTTATCCCACTTTTTCTACTTAATTCAGTAATGGTGATTTTTTTATTTTTCCGTATTCTTTTAACGTTGTTAACCATGAATAACACCTCCTGTTTAATATAATAATCTATATTGAAATTTGTGTCAACTATGATTTACAATAAAATCAAGAATTTATTTAAGGAGTGATTTCTGTGAATGACTTTGGAAAGAAATTAAAAGAATTAAGAGGCGACAAATCAATTAGGGAAGCATCTAGGAATATTGGTATAAGTCACACTTATTTAGATAGTTTAGAAAAAGGATTCGACCCAAGAAGTGGCAAAGAACGAAAGCCTACTATTGAAGTGATTCATAAAATAGCAAATTATTATGATTATAATTTTTTAAATTTAATTAGCTTAGCAGGTTTATTTGATTCTTTATCTGATATACCTGAAAATATTAAAAAAGACGAAATTAAAAAATTAGAACAGAGATTTGAAGAAGCCGAAAGAAATAAAGAAATAGACGTTAAAAATAATTATATAAGTTTAATTTCTAATAAACTTAATGGTAACGAAGTATTTTTTCTAGAACATATTTATAACTATTTCATATTAGAAAAAAATAGTAATTCTATCACATTAGTTGAAGGTAAAAATATTGATAAGTTAAGTTTTATAGGTATGTTATTTGATCAATTAGTAGAAAGTAAGAATTCTAATAATAAAGAAACATATTTTAATCTTAAAAATGAATTTGATAGTTTTCTTAGACAATACCTTGATATTAAGTAGGTGATTAAATGGCAAGCTATGACCAAATCGCTAAAAATAACTGGCGTTATCGTATATCGCTAGGAAAAAATGCAGAAACTGGCAAATATGAATACATATCTAAGACTGGATTTAAACGTAAATCAGACGCTAAACATCAAGCTGAAATGATTGAGCGTCAATTGAGAAATGGTGACTATATCGCCCCTTCTTCCAGCACGTTTAAACAAATAGCTGATGATTGGATTAAACAGTATGCTAATGATGTGAAAGTGAGTAGTGTCAGAGTGCGTGAGAAAGCCATACAGCACGCCATAGAGCGTTTTAATACTAAACCAATACAAACTATCAAGAAACATGATTATCAACGCTTTGTGGACGATATGAGCGCACAGTATAGCAAGAATTATGTTGATAGTATTGTCGCATCTACAAATATGATATTTAAGTATGCGTATGATATGCGATTAATAAAAGTATTGCCTAGTGAGGGTATTAAACGACCTAAAAAGAAAGTAAGTGTGGAAGAATTAGAAGATATTGAGATACACAAAAAGTTTCTTGAAAAAGATGAATTGTTTCAATTCCTGGAGGTTGCTAAGTATCACCATTCACCACAGAATAGCTTTGAAGTATTTACCGCACTAGCTTATACAGGTATGCGTGCAGGCGAATTGTTAGCGTTAAAATGGTCTGATATAGATTTTGAGAACAACACGATTAGCATTACTAAGACTTATTACAATCCGAATAATAATAAAAAGCACTATCAGATACTTACACCGAAAACTGAAAGCTCAATAGGTAAAATCTCAGTAGATCCCCATGTGATTCAATTACTCAAAGATTATAAAGTGAACGTACAGGATACATGGAAAAATGAGTTTTATATAGATAATAATTTCGTATTTACTGATGTGAACGGTTATCCACTTGTGATTAAAAAGCTGCAATTATGGATAAAAGCCATACTTAAAATGACTGACATAACGAATAAGCAAATAAGCACTCATTCATTTCGTCATACACATTGCGCCCTACTTATAGAGGCAGGCGTACATATTAAGGAAATACAAGAAAGATTACGCCACAAAGATATAAATACCACAATGAACATCTACGCAAAGATTACCAACTCATACAAAAAAGACGCTTCCCACAAGTTTAGTCAACTCATGGAAAACGTCAGTAAAGAATTATTTTAAGATTTTTATGTCATTATTATGTCACATGAAATCACCAAACGCCTTTAAACCAACGTTTATTGGTCGTTTTACATCATACCTGGCATGCCGCCCATACCTGCTTGATCGTTATTGTCTTTTTCAGGGATTGTAGCGACTACCGCTTCAGTTGTTAAGAACATTGCAGCAACACTTGCAGCGTGTTGTAATGCTGAACGTGTAACTTTCGTAGGGTCTACAATACCTTCTTCTAGCATATTTACCCATTCATTTGTAGCAGCGTTGAAGCCTACACCAGGGTCTGCGTTTTTCAAGCGTTCTACAATAATTGAGCCTTCTAAGCCAGCATTTTCAGCAATTTGACGTACAGGAGCTTGTAGCGCTTTAAGTACGATATTTACGCCTGTTTCAACGTCGCCTTCTGCTTCGATTTCGCTTACCTTTTTATAGATATTAACTAAGGCAGTACCACCACCGGCAACAATACCTTCTTCAACTGCAGCTCGAGTAGAGTTAAGCGCATCTTCAATACGTAATTTACGTTCTTTAAGTTCAGTTTCACTTGCAGCACCTACTTTAATGACTGCAACACCACCGGCTAATTTAGCTAAACGCTCTTGTAATTTCTCTCTATCGAAGTCTGAATCAGTTTCTTCAATTTGAGCTTTGATTTGACTTACTCGTGCGTCGATATTATTTTCGTCACCATCGCCATCAACGACAGTTGTATTATCTTTAGTTACTTCAACTTTGTTAGCTGAACCTAACATATCGATTGTCGCATCTTTTAATTCTAAGCCTAAATCATCAGTAATCACTTGTGCACCTGTTAAAATAGCTAAATCTTCTAACATTGCTTTACGACGGTCACCAAAACCAGGTGCTTTAACTGCAACTGCTGTGAATGTGCCACGCATACGGTTTAAGACAATATTAGTTAATGCGTCACCTTCAACCTCATCAGCCACAATTAAAATCGGACGACTTGATTGAACGACTTGTTCTAATAAAGGAAGAATATCTTGGAATGATGAAATTTTCTTATCAGTTACTAGAATGTAAGGTCTTTCTAATTCAGCAATCATTTTGTCTGAATCTGTAACCATATATGGAGATTGGTAACCACGGTCAAATTGCATACCTTCAACAACTTCTAATTCAGTATTGAAGCCATTTGATTCTTCAATTGTAATAACTCCGTCATTACCTACTTTATCCATTGCCTCTGAGATATATTGACCGATTTCTTCATCTGCAGCTGAGATAGCACCTACTTGAGCAATTTCATTTTTATTTTCAACTTTTTGAGAAATATCATGAAGTGCTTCAACAGCAACTTTAACTGCTTTGTCGATACCTTGTCTTAAACCAACTGGATTGGCACCGCTTGTCACGTTTTTCAAGCCTTCTTGAATCATAGATTGTGCTAAAACAGTCGCAGTAGTTGTACCGTCACCAGCGATTTCGTTCGTTTTATTAGCAACTTCTTGCACTAATTTTGCGCCCATATTTTCATAAGGGTCTTCTAATTCAATTTCTTTAGCAATTGTAACCCCATCGTTTGTAATTAATGGTGTTGTATATTCTTTATCTAATACTACATTGCGTCCTTTAGGACCAATCGTCACTTTTACAGCGTTTGCTAATTTATCTACACCTCTTAGCATCGCTTGACGCGCGTCTTCTGAGAATTTAAGATCTTTTGCCATATTTTATAATACCTCCATTTTTAGAAATTCTTTGATTGTCGTTTAGTGTTTATAAATTTATTTTTAAAATTATTGAATTACTGCTAAAATATCTTCTTCATTTAAAACTAAGTAAGTATTGTCACCGCGTTTAACTTCTGTACCTGCGTATTGTTGGAAAACGACAGTGTCACCTTCACTTACTTCAGGAGCAACTCGTGAACCATTGTCTAGTAAACGTCCTTGACCTACTGCGATGATTACACCTTCATTTGATTTTTCTTTAGCGCTATCTGTTAACACGATACCACTTTTAGTTGTTTGTTCTTGCTCTTTCTTTTCAATAATCACACGATTTCCTAATGGTTTAAGCATGATTGTTCCTCCTTTATTCGCATGTGATTTAGCACTTAGAATATTAGAGTGCTAACCTAATTTTTATATTAATCAAAGTTGGTCAACTTTTCAAGTGAAAAGGTAGCCGATTAAATTTTGTACATCACAATTATTTACGATAAAATAAACTATACTTAAATATAGATGGAGGTAAGTTATGAGAAGATTTTGGGTATCTTTATTAACGGTGCTCATATATGGCTTGGCTCAAATGCTACCTGGTTTCATTCTTAGAAGCAATTGGCTCGGTCACATGTCAAAAATAGAAAGCACTCAATTTATGATTTATACTCAAGTTTCTTTATTTATTCTAGCTGCTGTTATTATTATTTTAATCAATTTAAAGGTAAAGAATCCTACTACACTAGAAGCTAGTAAAAAAGAACCTAAAAGATATATTGTGCCATGGGCATTGCTCGGTTTCTGTATCGTTATGATCTACCAAGTGATTGTGGGTTTAATTTTCTTTGCAATTAATGGTAGCCCTCAAAAGAGTCCAAATACAGAACGTTTAATGGTAATCGCAAAACAAATGCCTGTATTCATTATTTTAATTTCTATTGTAGGACCAATATTGGAAGAATTTGTCTTCAGAAAGGTATTTTTCGGAGAAATATATAATGCTATTAAAGGGCCTCGTGTCGTAAGCTTTCTCATTGCTTCGATAGTCAGCTCGCTTATTTTTGCTTTAGCTCATAACGATTTTAAATTCATTCCTATGTACTTTGGTATGGGTATGATATTTTCAATTGCTTATGTATATACTAAGCGGATTGCTGTTCCAATCGGTATTCATATGTTGCAAAATGGTACAGTGGTACTGATGCAAGTGTTTGGTGGCGATGCGTTGAAGAAAGCTCAAGAACAAGCAAACTTTATTCTACATTTTATTATAAAATAAAGAGCATCTAATCATGTATAATGTTGCGGAACGTACATGATTAGATGCTTTCTTTGTTATTGTTGATTGTTCTTTCTATTATATAAGAACATACCTACTACACCTGCAAATATGACAACAATCACACTACTTAGTGTAATGAGGGTGCGATTAAATTTCTTCTTATTTTTATAGTCATCCGTTTGTTCTTCATCATTGGTTGTGATTTGATCTTCGCTGTGATTTTTAAAGGCACTATGATTTGAATCCTCTTTATCAGTAGGTTTTTTCAAATCTGGCATTGAACCGATTTCGCCAGTGATAAGTGCTAAAACTTGCTCATCTAGATTTTCATAATATTTACTAGCATTTAATGGATTAAAATATTGGAATCTAAAATAGTTAGACCCTTTTTGTAAAGAATTTAAATACTCATTCCCACTAAAATTTTGTTTTCTAAATAAACTGTAAATATCACTATCAGTAATTTCCCCATTTTCAGTGTTTAAGTTTCTCACTTGGTTAATTAAAAATGGATTGTATTTATACGCACCACTCGCTAAATTTTTAAAACGGTTCAGAATAGAGTTGTCGTCAGTTTTTTCATTACTAGTATTATAATGATTGTGATTTACGGCTGAACCTGATCTATTCCAAATAAATTGATTACGATCATAGTGCTGCGATTGATGATTCGATTGTGGATAGTCTGAACTATTGTTTGTGTTCGGGTTTCTTTTATATGGAGGGCCACTATCATTATTACTATTATGGCTTCCATAGTTTCCATTCCCTGGACTATCCGTTCCTCCATTATTGTTATCAGATTTAGGTGGTTGATTTGGATTATTCTGGTGAGACCCATGTGAGTTACCTGATGAACCATGATTGGAATGACCATTATTGTTGTTACCATCCGAACCGTTTGAACCATGGTTATTATTTCCATGAGATCCTGAATCACCACCACCTGGATGATGCCCGCCACTATCTGATGAGTGGTCATGATCTGAACCGTGATTGGAGTCGGAGCCGCTATCTGAATCGGAATCGCTGTCGGAATCCGAACCTTGATCTGAGTCTGAACCATGGTCAGAACCCGAATCGCTATCTGAGTCTGAACCGTGATCTGAGTCCGAACTGTGGTCTGAATCGGAGCCTGAGTCACTATCTGAATCGGAATCACTACCGGAATCGGAACCTTGATCAGAATCGGAGTCACTGTCTGAATCTGAGTCTGAATTGTGATCAGAGTCTGAGTCACTATCGGAATCCGAACCTTGATCTGAGTCTGAATGACTGTCTGAATCACTATCAGAATTATGATCAGAATCTGCATCGCTATCTGAATTTGAATCGCTGTCAGAATCCAAATCTGAATTTACCTCACTCGTTGTATTTGCATCAGAATTATCTGCACTTTCATTTTCAGAAGTAGAAACGTCATTTATATTGTTTTGAGGTTTTAGTGTATCATCATTAGAAGATGAATTGACAGAGTCAGTATGATTCAATTCCGTATTAGAATTTGCATGGTTTGCGATTTCATTTTCAGCTGCGTGAGCTTGATGATCTAGCATAGACGTACTTAGCATAAAGGCAAAGCCTGTTAATACAAACGAATGCTTTAATTTAATATTTTTCATCACCCAATCACCTCCCCTTTTCTTTTTCTTATCATCCTTAGTATATATAAAATAAAAGACTTTTGCATTTAAATAAGTCTTTTGAAAATGAATATTAATATAGTTGAAACTTCATAGTAATTATTTGTTTACTTTGAAAAGTATAATTATTATAGTGAATATACATCATAAACAAAGGAGTATTTTAAAATGGGATTTTTAAATAAAAATGAAAAAGAACCAACATTTAGTGAAGCAATTGAAAGTAGAAGAACGATTTATAATTTAGAAAAATCGATTTCTATAAGTGATGAAGAACTTGAAGAAATCATTTCACATGCTGTTAAACACGTACCTTCAGCATTCAATTCACAATCTACGAGAATCGTTTTACTTTTAAATGATAAAAATGAAAAGTTTTGGGAAACAACAAAGTCAATACTGAAAGAAACAATGGGACAAGATAGAGATTTCGAACCAACTCGACAAAAAATTGATAATTTTAAACATTCACACGGTACAATTCTTTATTATGAAGATCAAAGTGTGATTAACGCTTTACAAGATAAAATGCCTAATTTCTATGAGAATTTTGAAATCTGGTCTAATCAAGCAAATGCCATGCATCAATATGCTATATGGACTGCATTGGCTACACAAGGTATTGGCGCTTCTTTACAACATTACAATCCAATCGTGGATGAAGCAACTGCAAGTGAATTCGATATTCCTAAAACTTGGAAATTAATTGCACAAATGCCTTTCGGTGATGTACGTGAAGAAGCTAAAGAAAAAGAAATTAAACCTATCGAAGATCGTTTTATCGTAAAAAAATAATCTATGAGTTAGCGTCTGTGTAAATCAACTACAGGCGCCTTTTTGCGTTTAATAGATAACTTTAGTATCTTATAGATAAACTCAAATGAGGAGTGAAGAATATGAAAATTCAACTTTTTCAATTTCACGTGGCTTACGGTAATACGGAAGAAAATGAAACTAAAATCACAAATTGGTTTAATGAATACATAGATGATGATACTAATGTCGTTGTTTTACCTGAAATGTGGAATAACGGTTATGCGTTAGAAGAACTTGAAGATAAAGCCGACATCAGTTTAAAAAGAAGTTTTCCATTTATATCTCAACTTGCTAAGGAATTTAATGTAGATATTGTCGCTGGATCTGTTTCTAATATTAAAAATGAAAATGTATACAATACGGCATTTTCAATCAATAAAGACGGCGAATTAATTAATGAATATGATAAAGTACATCTCGTACCTATGTTAAGAGAACCTGAATTTCTTTCAGATGGAAATATCGTGCCTGAGCCTTTCAAATTATCAGACGGAACACTAGCAACTCAAATTATCTGTTATGACTTAAGATTTCCAGAATTATTAAGATATCCTGCTAAAAGCGGTGCTAAAATCGCATTCTATGTAGCTCAGTGGCCAAGTGCTAGACTTAATCATTGGCTTTCACTCCTCAAAGCAAGAGCAATTGAAAATGATATGTACGTTGTAGCGGCAAATGGTTGTGGCAATGATGGGAATACTGAATATGCAGGTTACTCCACAGTAATTAACCCTAATGGAGAAATCATACAAGAATTGGGAAGTGACGAAGGTATACTTACAACTACTATAGATCTAGAGTTAGTGGATAAACAACGGGAGTCTATTCCTGTCTTCAAGAATTTAAAACCTCATTTATACAAATAAAAATAAGCCGTGAGCTTGGGAGGGACTCACGGCTTTGATAACTTATTATTAAGGGAATGTTTTTACAGTTATTTTTTCAATCTATTTTTTGGGGATGTTATTAATTATGAAAAAATTTTAGTGAATTTATCTGTTTTATTAATGATAAATTGAATGTTGTTTACGATAGCTTACATGCTAGAAATAATTACCTAATTAAAGGTAGCTAAGAATAATACGTAACACTGAGTCCAAGGAAACTACAGCTTTATAGCAAATGTTGCTCACTTGCTATTCAAGAATTCTGGATTGTTAAGTTGGGATGGCTTAACAATCCATTTCTTAGTCATACTATACGAAGAAAACAAAGTTACAATGAAAAATTCAAAACTTATTTTTTGAATTTTTTAACTGTATCAATGATCCATTTGATTAAATCACTGATTGTAGAAATGATATCTGATGCCATGTCAACTTCACTCCTTCCGACTAAATAATGGATTTGAATGATTAGGGAAAAATCATTCAGTTAAGATTAAGCAAATTTTTCAACTATCTTTCCATCACATCTCTGTGATATGAGTCTATTAAAACATGCATTATACATAATGAAACAAATATTTCTTAACTCGCCAAAAAACATACGTAACTGTAAATTTTTTTATGTTAAAATATCACTTAGGAATTAAAAATAACACTTAGGTATATTTATATAACAGTTAGGCATATTTCTTAAAATGAATTGCACAAAATTGTATAATGATATATGAGGAGAGTAGCAGGCAAGTGAAAATAATTGATAAAAAAATTGACCAATTTGCTAACTACCTACAACGTAAGAACAATTTAGATCGTATACAATTTTTAAAAGTTCGTTTAGGTATGCAAGTAGTAGTTTCGAATATTGAAAAAACTATAGTTGTTTATGGGTTAGCGCTGATTTTCCACACATTTATTTATACCCTTTTAACTCACATAAGTTATTTTCTAGTTAGAAGTAATGCACATGGTGCACATGCTAAATCATCTCTATTGTGTCACATACAAAATCTATTATTTTTTTTAATAGTGCCTTGGTTTTTAACTCTTTTTCATATAAGTAATTTTGTATTAATAGGAGTAGGATTAATAAGTTTATTCATTGTTATTAAATTTGCTCCTGCTGCAACTAGAAAACAGCCAATACCAAAACACCTTATTAAACGAAAATGGCTAACTTCTATTATGGTAAGTATTTTATTATTGATTGTATGTATTTTTATTAAAAGACCACTAGTACAACTTGTGGTTTGGGGGATGTTTTTAGAATCGCTGACCCTATTACCTATTTTTTTTACTAAGGAGGATGTATGAAAATGATGCAAATTTTCGATTTATTATTTAAAGTTATTAGTTTTATTTTTGAAAAAATTGGTTTTTTAGCTGGTTACAGAACATGTAATACTTATTTTGATGAACCTGAAGTACCTAAAGAATTATTTGAAACATACCAAAAATAATTAGTTATAAGTTTTCATAGAAAGTGTGTAGCAAATGGATTCATTAAATAATTGGATTACAGCGAGTTTTCAATTAGCACTTATGTTTTATGTTGTGAAAGTATTAATGGGAGTAAAATATAATATAAGGGATTATATTTTCATGATTGGAATTATAATCCCTTCTAATATAGTGTATACTTTTATTGGTACCGACACTCTCATTCTTGTAATTATACTTTCTATAATATTTTTCTACAGAAAAATGAAATTTTTTTCTATTTTAGCTATATTTGGTTCGAATATTATATTATATTTATGTAATTTTATAACTGTTTTACTAATTACATTCTCCGAAAAGTTTTCTGATAAAATTGAATATAAGTTCATTATATACATAGTTAGCTTTGTCGGTTTTGGTATACTATTATCATATGCAACTAAATTTTTAATTAATCTTATTAAGAAATCATACTTATACTCAAATAAGTTATATATTTCAACCATTTCCATTTTCTTAGTTATTACTTTTTTCATATTATTTATTTTCACTAGAAACGAAGACTTAGATTTTCAAACTTTTAGACTTTATACATACCTTTATGTAGGTATTGTTTTAATAATACTTATAATTTTAATCATTATTTCTTATACTGTACTTCGTGAAATGAAATATAAGCGAAATCTTGAGGAAATTGAAACATATTATGAATATACTTTGCGAATCGAGAGCATTAATAATGAAATGCGTAAGTTCCGTCATGATTATGTGAACATTCTCTCTACTCTATCTGAGTTTATTCATGAAGATGATATGCCAGGGCTTAAGAGATATTTCAATGAACAAATCGTTCCATTAAAAGATAATATGAAGACGCGTTCAATTAAATTGAATGGAATAGAAAAATTGAAAGTTAGAGAAATTAAAGGGTTAATTACGACTAAAATTCTCCAGGCTCAAGAGAAAAAGATCCCAATCAGTATAGAAGTGCCTGACGAAATAGATAAAATCGACATGAATACAATCGAACTTAGTCGTATTACAGGTATTATTATTGATAATGCCATTGAGGCATCAGAGGCACTTGAAGATCCACTTATTCGAATTGCCTTTATTGATAACGAAGAATCTGTTACATTCATTGTGATGAATAAATGTAGCGATAATACCCCTAAAATTCATGAATTATTTGAAGAAGGCTTTTCTACGAAAGGTGATAACAGAGGTTTAGGTTTATCTACGCTTAAAGAACTGACTGATGAAAACGAAAATGTTTTATTAGATACCGTAATTGAAAATGGTTATTTTGTTCAAAAAGTAGAAATCATAAATACTAAGAACGAAGCATAAGGATGTGATAACAGATGAAGATATTCGTTTGCGAAGACGATCCGAGACAAAGAGAAAATATGGCATCAATTATCAAAAATTATATTATGATTGAAGAAAAACCGATGGAGTTAGCGCTCGCAACTGATGATCCTTATGAGGTTCTTGAACAATCTAAAGAAATGAATGATATTGGTTGTTATTTTTTAGATATTCAATTAGAAGCTGATATGAACGGCATCAAATTAGGTAGTGAAATCCGTAAACATGATCCTGTAGGTAATATTATCTTTGTTACAAGTCATAGTGAACTCACTTATTTAACTTTCGTTTATAAAGTGGCTGCTATGGATTTTATTTTCAAAGATGACCCTTCAGAGTTAAAGACAAGAATTATTGATTGTCTTGAAACGGCACATACACGCCTTAAATTGTTATCTAAAGAGAGTAATGTTGAAACAATTGAATTAAAACGTGGTAGTAATTCAGTTTATGTTCAATATGATGATATTATGTTCTTTGAATCATCTACAAAGTCGCACCGACTCATTGCGCATTTAGATAATCGCCAAATTGAGTTTTATGGTAATTTGAAAGAATTAGCGCAACTCGATGATCGCTTCTTTAGATGTCACAATAGTTTTGTGGTCAATCGACATAATATTGAATCCATTGATTCAAAAGAGCGTATGGTTTACTTCAAAAATGGCGAAAATTGTTTCGCATCCGTACGTAATGTCAAAAAAATCTAATACACACATAATGAAACCCAGCTTTCTCCTCCCTATTTGAGGTGAAAGCTGGGTTTCTTCATTGATATCGAATTATTTCTTTAATTCGTATTTCGTAAATTGTAAATAAACTTGTCCTGATTCTGTGGATGCTTTGATACCTGTCGCATTTTCACTTGGGAAAATTCTTGAAGTTAACACGCGTTCCCCATCATTACAGAATATTTCAATACTTGAAGTATCGACAAAGATGTGTAATTGATTGAGAGGTGTATCTAACCTAGTTGTGCGTGCTGTCCCGTCTACATTTGTTGGCAATAAACCACTATCAGAACGATCAAGCGTAATAGTATTTTCACGTTGATTATAAATAATAAGTGTAGATTCATTTCTTGAACTTCTTAATTCGAAATATACTTCTGTTGCATCATTTTCCAAAATATCAATAATCATTTCATATTGCTTTCCTTCATAAGGATGCAATTTGCGATTAAATTTATTTGCATAACCCAAAGCAGTTTCTTTATTCGTTCTTAAAGTTTCTAACGCCTTGAGTGGACGTTGCTTTAATTTACCATTTTCTATTGTGAGTTCTCGAGGAATTGTTAAACAATGCGCCCATCCTTCAGAATCAGTTGGATAATCAATGTCTGGTAGTCCCATCCAACCAATTAATATGCGTTTTCCATGTTTATCCACAAAAGTTTGCGGTGCATAGAAATCAAATCCTCTATCTAATTCTTGAAACGCTTGATGGTCAAATGTCATATTTTCAATAACTAAATTCCCTATCATATAACCTGATTGATAAATATTTCGATACTTTTCACCTTCCGCTTCAACCCCTTGTGGGCAGAAAAGTATAACATCATGACCGTCTAACTCGAAATAATCTGGACATTCCCACATATATCCGAATTGACTTAAATCTGTTTGAATCTCACCTAAGAATGTCCAATTCACAACATCTTCACTACGATATAAGACCAATCGACCTTGTTCATTATTGGTTTGGGCGCCTAATATCGCATATAGTTTACCGTCCTTTTCAAATACTTTAGGATCTCTGAAATGACTTGTGTAACCCTCTGGTTGTCCATGTATAACCGGCTTAGGAAATTTCTCTACAGTACCGTCCTCTTTAAGTCGGGCAATCATTTGACTAGATACACGGTTCCAATGATGGTCGCGATGATTACCAGTATACATATAATAGAGATGACCATTATATTCGAAGGCACTACCGCTATACACACCGTGACTGTCATATTTCGTATCCGGCTCTAGTATAGGCCCTTGAGATTCAAAGTGTACCAAATCATCACTGGTATAATTAAACCAATATTTAAGTCCATGTACTGCTCCTAATGGGAACCACTGATGTGATATGTAATAACGCCCATCATAATAGATAAGGCCGTTAGGATCATTTAGCAATCCTGTTTCAGGCTGAATATGATATGTCTGTCTGTATGGAGAAGCATCGACTCGTTTTTTTAGTTCCATAAACGTCTCTGTATCAACATCTTCTATACGTTGATAACGTGCTTCACGTGTCCATTCCGCCATGTTTTCACTCCTACTCTCAACTCATTTTGCTTTCTTCTTAACTTTAATATTTTAACATATGAGCTACGTATATAGATGTAGATTTTTAGTTTTAATCATGAGAATTTTATGGAAAATGAATCGACATTCAAAAATCTGGAAACGATACGTTTAAATACATCTACGCACTTAGCGATATCGGAAATATTTTTCATAAGAAAACTCACCTATCATGTATGTATTAACTCGAACATATTTCATCACATATATATCCTCTTTAAATAAGTGATAGTTCAAATGATACCGACATGATAAATGAGTAAGATTCACTTTCTATATGTTGGACTAGAATTTCATACGACGATTAAATTTATTTAATTCACCATAGAAGTAGGCTTTTTCACCATGAACAATTGCATCGAGTCCAGTTTTGTCTTCTTCTTCAGTCGTTGCTAATGGTGTAAATGACTTAATTATTCTAGCAATCATGTATGTAACAATTGCACTGAATACCACAGTGGCAAGCGCTGCTGCTAATTGTATTAAAATAACTTTGAAATCGCCTGTGTATATGAGACCATTTTCCACGGCATCATTTACCTTGTGAGACTGAAAGACACCTGTAAGTACTGCACCAAGCACACCACCAACGCCATGAATACCAAACGCGTCTAGCGCATCGTTATATTGTAATTTCACTTTAATTAAATTGATAACAACGTAGCATCCGATACCACCAATTACAGCGATAATGACTGCACTAAGATAATTGACATAACCTGCAGCTGGAGTAATGGCTACAAGCCCAGAAAGTGCACCAGATAAAAGGCCTAATAGACTTGTTGTCTTTTTCAAAGCATATTCTAAAATCAACCAGCCAAATGCACCGGCACTTGCAGCGATGACAGTATTGACAAACGATACCATCGCGATTTGATCAAATGTGAACGCACTGCCGACATTGAATCCGTACCAACCTAACCAAACTAAAATACCTCCAATTAGCGTAATGAGTAAATTATGAGGCGTATGCTTTTCTTGTTTCTTTCCTACCCCAATCATAATCCCTAAAATTAAACCAGACACACCTGAGGTAATATGTACAACTGTTCCACCAGCGTAATCGATGGCACCAAGTTTACTAATCCAGCCTCCACCCCATACCCAGTGTGCAACTGGACTATAAATAAATACTACCCATAAACCAACAAAAATAAGATAAGGGATAAATCTCATTTTTTCAGCTATAGAACCTGATAAAATCGAAACCGCGATAGTACAAAACATCATTTGGAATAACATGAAAAGTGCGAGAGGGACATGTGGACTAATAGTTTTAGAAATTGCAAAACCGACGTGATTTAAACCTAGAAATTTAAAACCACCAAGCCAGTCGTTACCTTGGTCAAAACTAATTGAAAAACCAATAATCATCCATGTGAATGTGACAATAACAATTGCTGCCATACTTTGCATAACTGTATTTAATGCATTCTTCGATTGGACAAGTCCTCCATAAAATAAACTAAGACCTGGAGTCATTAACCAAACTAATAATGTACATAAAAATAGGAAAATTGTATCATCCATATTCATTCTTACCACTTCCTTTATCAACATCATAATGAGTGATTGATGGAAGCGCAAAAATCGGTAAGGTAATATTACACGTGGCGTAAGTTTATTTAACATTCTAACTGATATAATTGTATTGAAACGATACAAAAAAGCTAGCGAAATCACACGATTCCGCTAGCCTCACTTCATATATAATTTAAGCTTTCTGAACAGTGATTGTCCATGAAGCATCATCTAATTGTTCATAATTCGTTACTGGGTAGCCATTTTCAGCCGCCCAATTAGGCAAAGCTTCAGTAGCTTGCGTACAGTCAAAGTCTATTTTTAATTCATCGCCTTGATTTAATTCTTGCATTTTCTTTTGTGCTTCTATAAGTGGGAATGGACATACCATACCTACTGTACCTAATTCATGTACCATAGAATAACCTCCTTATGTCGTTTGAGTACGTTGACTTACTGTATTATTTTGAGATTTATTATTTGTCGTTTGTTGCAACCTTTTCATAGGTTTAACGAAAATAAAGTAACTCATAAACCATACTCCAATAATCATTGATCCTAAGCCTATCCATCCTTGCCAACTCATTGTGGCAGTTTCTACAAGGCCATTACCGATTGAACAACCACCAGCTACAGATGCACCAAACCCCATCAGTATTCCACCGAAGGCACTATTACGAATGGTCTTTTTATCAGGAAGGCGCCATTTAAATTCTTTTGAACCTCTTGCGGCGATATAAGAACCTACAAAGATACCAAGTACTAAAAGTACGCCCCAATCGATAAATTTAGAATTACCTGAGACTAAATAGTTTATTAAATTAGCAGATGGCGTCGTAATCCCAAGTCCATAAGGGCGGCCTGTTGATTCGCTCATAGGCCATGCAAGTAGTGCGATTAAACCTACAGCAATACCTGCAACAAATGGATGGTATCTTCTTTCGAATAAATAATGTCGAATACCCGTATGCTTTTGTTTTAATTTAGGCACCATTACCTTAGGTTTACGTAAAGTTCTTACAACTAAAGTGATTGTAATCACTGTTAAAATTAAAACAAGTACCCAGTTCGGAATGCCTGTTGAATGACTTACACTCGCATTCACATTTGTAGGTCGATTGATTACATTCATCAACGGAAGTAATACACCCGTTTTTGTAATTGCAGAAGTCACTGCGTATAAGATGAGGGCAACCCAACTACCTATGAGTCCTTCACCAGCACGATACCACGTTCCAGTGGCACATCCACCTGCGAGTACTATACCTATGCCGAAGATAAACGAACCTATAATGGTTCCAACTACAGGAAATGTATGAGTCGGCACTTTAATAGCTCCAAAGCTTGTCAATATGAGTAGCCCTATACTCTGAACTGTGATTGCTACCAGTAAGGCATAGAACATTTTATTACTTTTTTGAACATACATATCTCTGAACCCGCCTGCGAGACAGAATCTTGTACGTTGCATTACAAATCCTAGTAACACACCCACGATGAGTCCACTAATTATCATCCAAGTCATTTAATCACCTATTTCCGATATAAATAATAAGGTATTATAATGGAAATATTCAAATTTTGCAAACTTATCATTTTTTGACTTTTAAAATTAGAGCTCATACAGATTAAATTACTTTGTTTTCAACAAACTTCAAAAATATATGCACTAAATCCCGAGGGAGAAATGCCAGTCGAAGACTACAGACGGAGACGGCACCCTAGGGAAGCATACGCATATAATTTGAATTACTAATTTTTCTCGGATTTTCAATGGTTTTTACTATATTTTTAGAAATTAATTTATTTTCAATACTGCATTGATTGCTTTTAAATCCTCTTTTGAAAAATGTCTAAACTTATACCATTCATGGTCATTGTAATATATGAATAACTTACCACCTAACAAACCTTTAGATTGCTTATATCGAACAACTTTGTCGGTATCAAACTGCAAGTCAAATGGTGTATGATCTTTGCCATAAGCTTTAAATATTATTGTATGATCATCTAATATTAATTTTCCTGGAACAGTTAACATTTGAGGTATATGTGCTTTATAACTACAATTTGCTTCAACTCTCATTTTTGCGCGCACCCCTTTATATGATTATGTATACTATATCATTTTTTTCATAACAAAAAAGCACCCTTTGACGGATGCTTATCAATGTATTAATTGCCATTACTGTAATTTTTCATAAAGAATAATAATGATTGTAGTTCAATACCTAAATCGATGTGATGAACTTGTACATGTTGTGGTGTCTTGATTCGACTTGGAGTGAAGTTAAGTATCCCTTTGACGCCCGCTTCTACAAGCTGATCAGTAACTTGTTGTGCTACATTTTCAGGCGTAGTTAAAATAACGACATCGATATCTTCAGCTGCTAATCTAGATTGAATCTCATTATTATGTTTAACTACAACTTTACCAACTTGTTCTCCAATTACATCTTCTTTAATATCAAACGCTTCAGTAATTGTCATTTCATCATGGATTGAGAAATTATACGTAAGTAATGCACGGCCTAAGTTACCTACGCCTACAATCGCAATTTTGATTTCGTCACTTTCACTAATCTCTGATTTAAAAAACTCAAGCATACTATCAACGTTATAACCATAACCCTTTTTACCCAATTCACCAAAATATGAAAAATCACGACGTATTGTTGCTGAATCTATTTGTAAAGCTTCACTTATTGCTTTGGAATTCACACGGTCAATACCCTTAGATTTTAATGTACTTACAAATCTATAGTACAAAGGTAAACGCTTTAATGTAGCACGAGGAATTTTAGTGTGTTCTGGCATATCATAGGTCCCCCTTAAAGTTTGAATGAAATATATTTATGTATTCAAACATTTTAACGTGCAAGTTGTAAGGCGTTTAAATATACAAATAATTGCCTACAATGAATACTTAAATATTATACATTATTGATTTTTAAAAATAAATATCCCAGTTTCATGTGATGCGGGAATGCTGTAAAATAAAGATAATTGAGTTAATTATAAGCTTAATCATAAGGTCTCTTTTGGCAAGCGAATTTTATTTTGGAGAATAATAAAGTTTAACAATTAAAAATTCGCACAAAATTAAAAAATTTGAAATCTTATTGTTTATGTATAGTCTATAACTATTTAATTGAATTAGAAAGGTGAGAATCGAATGATACTTTTACAACTTAATGACATCTCTAAATCGTTCGATGGTGAAGATATATTTACTGATGTAGACTTTGAAGTTAAAACTGGTGAGAGAATCGGTGTTGTAGGTAGAAATGGTGCTGGAAAGTCTACACTTATGAAGATTATCGCTGGCGTTGAAAGTTATGATAGTGGTCACATTTCTAAGATAAAGAATTTAAAATTAGGTTATCTTACCCAACAAATGACACTTAATTCAACGGCTACCGTTTTCGAAGAGATGTCAAAACCATTTGAACATATCAAAAATATGGAAAGTCTAATTAAGGAAGAAACTGATTGGCTTGCACAACATACACATGAATACGAATCAGAAACATATAAAGAACATATGGAACGTTATGAATCGCTTACGAATCGTTTTGAACAACTGGAAGGTTATCAATATGAAAGTAAAATTAAAACCGTACTTCATGGCTTAAACTTTACTGAGAATGATTTTGATAAACCTATTAATGATTTTAGTGGTGGTCAAAAAACACGCCTCTCGCTTGCACAAATGTTGTTAAACGAGCCTGACCTACTCTTACTTGATGAACCAACAAACCATTTAGATTTAGAAACTACAAAATGGTTAGAGGACTACTTAAAATATTTTAAAGGCGCCATCGTAATTATCAGTCATGATAGATATTTCTTAGATAAAATCGTCACTCAAATTTATGACGTCGCACTTGGAGATGTGAAACGTTATGTAGGTAATTATGAACAATTTATTGAACAACGCGATCAATATTATGAAAAGCGTATGCAAGAATACGAAAAACAACAAGAAGAAATTAAGCGTTTAGAAACATTCGTAGAGAAAAATATTACCCGCGCATCTACCAGTGGTATGGCAAAGAGTCGTCGCAAAACATTAGAAAAAATGGAACGCATAGATAAACCAATGATTGATGCAAGAAGTGCGAATATACAATTTGGTTTTGAAAGAAATACCGGAAATGATGTCATGCACATCAAAAATTTAAAAATTGGTTATGACGCTCCTATTACTGAACCCATTAATATTGAAGTTTCTAAAGGCGATCATATAGCTGTGATTGGTCCTAATGGTGTTGGAAAGACTACGCTAATTAAAACAATTGCCCAAAAACAAGACAATCTTGGCGGTAGCATCACCTTTGGTGCAAATCTTCAAATTGGTTATTATGATCAGAAACAAGCAGAATTTAAATCGAATAAAACAATTTTAGATTATGTATGGGATCAATATCCTACGATGAATGAAAAAGATGTACGAGCTGTTCTAGGTCGCTTCTTATTTGTTCAAGAAGATGTGAAGAAAATTATTAATGACTTATCCGGCGGCGAAAAAGCACGTTTGCAGTTAGCTTTATTAATGCTACAAAGAGATAATGTCTTAATTCTCGACGAACCGACCAACCACTTAGATATCGATTCTAAAGAAATGTTAGAACAAGCATTAAAACATTTTGAAGGAACTATAATCTTCGTCTCACATGATCGATATTTTATTAATCAACTTGCAAATAAAGTATTTGACCTCAATTATCAAGGTGGACAAATGTATCTCGGTGATTATCAATATTACATTGAAAAAACTGAAGAAGCTGCAGCATTAAAGGCTCAAAAAGAATTAAAAAATGATGCTGAAAATGTGAAGAATGATAGCACAACAAAGCCTTCATCATATATGAACCAAAAGCAACAAAAACGAGATCAAAGAAAAATAGAACGTCAAATTGAACAATGCGAAGCTAAAATTGAAGCGTTTGAAACACATATTTCTTATATTGAAGAACAATTGACGCAACCGGAAGTATTTAATGATCCTATTAAAGCTGCTGAATTAGCTGAAGAAAAAAATGAAACCGAACAAAAATTAGAACAAGTGATGTTTGAATGGGAAGAATTACAAGAAAAATTATAAATCACTAATATCATCGAAGGCACTGAGAAGTAGAATTTCTTACTTTTTAGTGTCTTTTAGTATGTTATTACACAAATATTATTCACACCGTTTATCGTGGATATGATGGCTATCCACAGAGTTATCCTAGTTATCCACAGGTAAATTCACACTTTTGCTCAAAATTATTCGAGTTATTCACCCCTATATCCACACTTTTTAACAGTGTTTATCCACAAGTTACGCACATTTTGTTGATAAGTACGCACGTTCCCTATTGACATTTTCATTTCAGTAAGAAGGTTTGAGTCTAAAATTTATTTATGGAATAATTTAAATATAAATACATAAGGGAGAATTCTATGACTAACAACTTAACTTTAGCACTCATCATTCTCATATTTATTTTACTTGTCGCAATCGTAAATATAGTTGTATCTATAATAGAAAGACGCAAACTTATCACTAAAATAAATACACTTTGGGATAATAAATCAAAATTAGAATCGTTTATACGTCCTAACTCACGATTTGACGCTCAATATCAAACGTATAAAGACGAATTTGAAAAGAAACATCCACTTATCGATGATAAAACTTGGTCCGATTTAAATTTGAGCGCATTATTTCATAAAATCAACTTTAATTTTACTGCTATAGGAGAAATGAAATTATATGCCACTTTAAGAGGTATGTTTAAAATAGAAAATCAATCACTCATACAACGCTACAATGATGATAAATCATTCCGTTTAAATGTATCTTACATACTTTCTAAAATAGGAAAAAATGTTTATCCGTTATTTCCAGACCAATTAAGTCCTATTTCTCGAAATAATTTATTAATGTTTTGTCCATTATTACCTATCGTTACTTTGCCGATAATGTTTTTATCACCTGGGTCAGGTCTGTTTTTATTCATCGGTGCTTTAATCTTAAATGTAACGTTATCGATGAATCTTAAGAAGACCTATGATCAAGACTTAAAGTCGATCTTCTATACTGCGAATGTCATCAAGCAATGTCTTGCATTGAGTAAATTAGAGGGCACACCTGAACTAGATGTTAATTTTAATCATTTTAAGACGTCTCGTAGGTTTAGTGGATTTCTAGCTAAGATAGAATCACCTGATTTTGTAACCAGTTCAATTCTCTTTGTAAAATTAATCTTTATGATTGATTACGTACTGTTTCATCTTATTCAACATAGTTATTTTAAACATCAGGATGAAGTTACGAAATGTTATGACTATATAAGTACGCTTGATAATCACTATTCTCTTGCCATGTATAGACGTACATTATCTTATTACTGTGAGCCAGATATAGATGAGTCAGTTGGTGGTGTGCATTTTCAAAATTTAATACATCCATTAATTGACGAAGATGTAGCGGTACCTAATGATTTAAATCTCGACAATCACATACTGCTCACTGGTTCCAATGCTTCAGGAAAATCAACATTTATGAAAGCCGTAGCGTTAAATATCATTATGTCGCAATCCCTTCGAACTGCAACAGCCGATACGTTTAAATGCAAACCTGGCTATGTTTACACTTCTATGGCCAATGCTGATGACGTATTGTCAGGCGATAGTTACTTTATGGCTGAATTGAAGTCCATCAGACGCCTATTTAATATTGATACACAAGGTACAATTTACTGTTTCATAGATGAAATTTTTAAAGGTACAAATACGACAGAGCGTATTGCTGCTTCAGAATCTGTACTCAGCTATTTGAATGCATTACCTAACTATCAAGTTGTAGCTGCGACACATGACATTGAATTATCGTCATTATTGGAAAGGGATTATCACAATTATCACTTCAATGAATCTATTAACAATAATGAAATTTACTTTGATTATAAAATTAAACCCGGCAAAGCCAATACGCGTAATGCCATTGAATTACTTAGAATCACACAATTTCCTAATGCTATTTATGAACGCGCTAAAGAACAAGTTAAGGAATAACTACATTTTCCTAATAAACTTTCTATCTATATTAAAAGCTCCATTCAACGTATGACTGTAGTTTCATGTTATACGTTGAATGGAGCTTTCTCATTTACTTATTCAATCGAAAAATCTTCGATATCGATATTATTTTCACCGTTAAGCGCTAAATCGCCACGTAAGCCTGCTTGATATAAATAATGTCCAGCTGAACCTATCATAGCCGCATTATCTGTACATAAAGATGGACTAGGAATCGTAAGCGTAATCCCCTCATTCTCACATGCAGTTTTAAGTGAGGCTCTTAATCCTTTATTACTTGCAACTCCTCCAGCAACGATAAGACGTTGAACACCATATGATTGACATGCATGCATCGCTTTATACGTTAAAACTTCAACTACACTGTTTTGAAAACTCGTCGCAACATTTTCGGCTACGATTTCTTCATTTTTTTGGCGTAGATTATGCAATTTATTAATAACAGCACTTTTAAGTCCGCTAAAGCTAAAGTCATAGCTGTCCTTTTCCAACCAAACCCTAGGAAAGTTATAAGCATCCTTACCTTTGGCAGCTAGTTGATCGATTTGTGGACCGCCTGGATAAGGTAAATCGATTGTACGCGCTACCTTATCGTATGCTTCACCGACCGCATCATCTCTTGTTTCACCTATAACTTCAAAGTTTAAATGATCTTTCATATAAACTAATTCTGTATGTCCGCCAGAAACGATAAGCGCCATTAAAGGAAATGTAAGTGGCTGTTCTAAATGATTGGCATAAATGTGTCCAGCGATATGGTGTACAGGAATAATAGGCTTATCATAAGCAAACGCGAGCGCTTTCGCTGCGTTAATTCCTATCAGTAATGCCCCGATTAAGCCTGGACCTTGCGTTACAGCAACCGCGTCAATGTCTTCCATAGTCATATTGGCTGTTGTTAGCGATTCTTCAATTGTCGCTGTCATGCCTTCAACATGGTGTCGACTTGCAACTTCAGGAACGACGCCACCGAATCGTTTATGACTATCAATTTGGCTCAGTACTGTATTAGAAAGTATTTCAGTACCATTCTTAATCACACTTACACTAGTTTCATCGCAGCTTGTTTCTATTGCTAGAATTAATGTTTGTTGAGTCATTTTAAGTTCACCCACATCACTAACGCATCCTCACCTTCACCGTAATAATTTTTTCTTTTTCCTCCATATTGAAAACCTAAATTTTTATAAACATGTTGTGCGACTTCGTTATCTAAACGCACTTCTAAGCTCATCACTTCACACGTATGGCTAGCATAGTTTTTAACATATTTTAATAATAACTGCCCTAGTCCATATCCTCTAAATTGCTCTTTAATCGCAACAGTAGTAATTTGTGCTTGATCAATCACAATCCATAAACCTAGGTAACCAATAATCTTATCGTCATATTCAATCACGAAATAATTCGCAAATTGATTTTGTTCAATCTCATGATAAAACGCATCAATTGTCCATGAACTGTCATTGAAACTTTCCCGTTCTATATCAAAGACTTGAGGTACATCTTCTACGCTCATTTTCCTAATATTTAATTGTTCTTCTGTTGGTTTAACCAATTTCGTTCCGCCTCTGATAATTTATGATATTTAGGTGCAAATGTATGAATATCTTCAGGTTCTTGAATGAGCGATTTCATGACTGCTGCACTTGGTAAATTCTCAATAACTTCACTATCTAATAGGTGCGCAATGTTTTCAATATTGAATCCTACATATACATAATCTTGATTCAATGCGTGAAGTTTATCTTTAAGTTCACTTATTGGTAAATAGCCATCTTCAATGACCGTTTCAAGCTTTCCATCAACATTCTGATAAACACCTGTATACACTGCTTCTCTACGTGCATCGAAAATAGGAACCAATAACCTATCATCATCTTTAACAGTAGCAGCAAGTGCTTTTAATGAAGACACACCATATAATCGTGTTTGTAACGCATAAGCAAGTGTTTTAGCTACAGTTACTCCAATTCTTAAACCTGTATAAGAACCTGGCCCTTCTGCCACAACAATATCCGTAATATCTTGTTTATCAATCTGAGATTGTTCAAATAATTTTTGAATTTCAGGCATCAATTGAACTGAATGATTTTGTTTAATGTTGGTCGTCTTCTCTGCGATGACTTGATTATCCTGCATTAATGCTACTGATAGGGGCTGATTAGATGTATCAATGAGTAGATAATTCATTTACCAACACCTCCTTCATCATGTCGTAATGGTCTCCATGAGATTCAATTGTTAACACACGTTCATTTTCATTTTTGACTTTAATATTAATGATAAGATGTTGTGGTGGCAGTAAATCTTTGATAAATTGACTCCACTCTATAACAGTAATTGCTTGATCTTCAAAATATTCTTCAAAGCCTAAGTCTTCTTCTTGGTCTTCTAAGCGATAACAATCCATATGGTGTAACTTTAATTCATCACCTTTATACGATTTTATAATATTAAACGTTGGTGAATTAATTGTTCGTTTAACACCTAGTGCTTTCCCAATAAATTGAGTTAATGTCGTTTTGCCTGCACCTAAGTCTCCATTTAATAAAATGATATCTCCAGCTTTTACATTTTTAACTAGAAGTTCAGCAAATTGTTTCATCTCATCCAAATTGTGTATCGTAATCAACATTCATTCTCCTATTTTTAATGATATGTTTTTATCAGACTGTAGACACCCCTTCTTAAGATCAATCTATTGTAATAATACTTCGTATTGCTTTAGCTCCCTTGCCACGGGCATGGCTTGAGCCTGTAGTCTCAAGACGCATGCTATTCCTGCAGGCGTGTCGCTATCAATACTCAGCTAAGTAAATGTGAATACTCAATTAGGAATAATTTTCCAACAGTCTGACTTATTAATTTTATTTGTTCGTTTAGTTCATATTTTGTAATCTTTTATCTTTAATTTTGTTTCTCTCATTTATTATTAATACGTCCTTGTTAACTCATTTATTGTAACAAATTTTATTATAAATTTCTTTGTGAAAATTCTAAGTCGTAATCAAAAATAAATTGTTAGAAAATTCTAAATTATTATTGACACGATTCACCTCATGTAGTAAATTGGGTTTATCAAATTTTAAAACAATTCAAACTATTAAGAATAATTAACCATTCATCGAAAGGAGTATAATAAAATGACTTATCATACTACGCTCAATCAACCGACAACTACAAATGCTATTATCATTTTATTATACTCGTAAGGACTCGAACTTTAGTTAGTATGACCTACTAAATGTTTAAGTCCTATTTCTAGTTGAATGGGACTTACAAACGTCCCAATAATCATTGGGACGTTTTTTTATTTTCTTAATACAAATACGGGGGAATCAAAAATGCGAAGCGACATGATCAAAAAAGGAGATCACCAAGCTCCAGCAAGAAGTCTTTTACACGCTACGGGCGCACTTCATCAACCTACAGATATGAATAAACCTTTTGTGGCAATTTGTAATTCCTACATAGATATTGTGCCAGGACATGTTCATCTTAGAGAACTTGCTGATATCGCTAAAGAAGCAATTCGTGAAGCAGGTGCTATCCCATTCGAATTTAACACGATTGGTGTAGATGACGGTATCGCGATGGGACACATCGGAATGAGGTACTCGTTACCTTCTAGAGAAATTATTGCAGATGCAGCCGAAACTGTGATTAATGCCCACTGGTTCGATGGCGTATTTTATATTCCAAATTGCGACAAAATAACGCCTGGCATGATTCTAGCAGCTGTTCGTACAAATGTACCTGCAATCTTTTGTTCAGGCGGCCCTATGAAAGCAGGATTATCTGCTCAAGGTAAGGCCCTCACTTTATCATCAATGTTTGAGGCGGTTGGTGCATTTAAAGAAGGTTCAATTTCTAAAGAAGAATTTCTAGATATGGAGCAGAATGCATGTCCTACTTGTGGTTCCTGTGCAGGGATGTTCACCGCAAATTCAATGAATTGTTTAATGGAAGTTTTAGGACTTGCCCTTCCATATAACGGTACAGCTTTAGCAGTGAGTGACCAACGCCGTGAAATGATTCGTCAAGCAGCCTTTCGTTTAGTTGAAAATATTAAAAACGATATCAAACCAAGAGACATCGTGACACGTGAAGCGATTGATGATGCCTTCGCATTAGATATGGCTATGGGTGGTTCAACAAATACAGTGTTACATACTTTAGCAATCGCCAATGAAGCTGGTGTGGATTATGACTTAGAACGTATTAATGAAATTGCTAAAAAAACACCTTACTTATCAAAAATTGCGCCTAGCTCATCATATTCTATGCATGATGTACACCAAGCTGGTGGTGTACCAGCCATTATCAATGAATTAATGAAGAAAGATGGTACATTACATCCTGATCGATTAACAGTAACTGGTAAAACATTAAGAGAGAACAATGAAGGTAAAGAAATTAAAAATTTCGATGTCATTCATCCTTTAGATCAACCATACGATCATCAAGGTGGCCTTTCAATTCTCTTTGGCAATATAGCGCCTAAAGGTGCAGTGATTAAAGTAGGCGGTGTAGATCCTTCAATTAAAGTATTTAAAGGTAAAGCAATTTGTTTTAATTCACATGATGAAGCCGTTGAAGCTATTGATAATCATACTGTCCGTGCAGGCCATGTGGTTGTCATTAGATACGAAGGTCCTAAAGGCGGCCCTGGTATGCCAGAAATGTTAGCCCCTACTTCATCAATTGTTGGAAGAGGATTAGGTAAAGATGTGGCGCTTATTACTGATGGTAGATTTTCTGGTGCAACGAGAGGTATTGCATTTGGACATATTTCGCCAGAAGCCGCTTCTGGAGGCCCAATCGGCTTAATCAAAGATGGAGACGAAATTACGATAGATTTAATAAATAGAAAGTTAGATGTCGATCAACCACAAGAAGAACTCTATCGTCGTCGTGAAGAACTCAAACCGTTTAAAGCTAAAGTTAAAACAGGTTACCTTGCAAGATATACTGCGTTAGTTACAAGTGCTAACACAGGCGGAATTATGCAAGTCCCAGAAAACCTTATTTAAATTGGAGATGATAAAAATGTCTAATCAAAAAGAAAGTCCCTCATTTACTACATTAGACACAGATGCAACTGATACTTTAAAAGTTGCTAAATCTACAGAACCTGAATATTTAAAATCGCAAACAGTGAATCAAATGCGAAGTGGTTCTAAACTTTTGGTCGAAGCATTACAACACGAAGATGTGGATTTCATTTTCGGTTATCCAGGCGGTGCAGTGTTACCGCTGTATGATACATTCTATGATGGTCAAATTAAACATATTTTAGCTAGACACGAGCAAGGTGCGACGCATGCTGCTGAAGGATATGCACGTGTTTCAGGTAAGACGGGTGTTGTTGTAGTAACCAGTGGTCCTGGAGCTACGAATGCTATTACAGGTATCACTGATGCTCATAGTGACTCGTTACCTTTAGTAGTCTTTACTGGTCAAGTTGCGACACCTGGAATTGGTAAAGATGCATTCCAAGAAGCTGATTTACTTTCGATGACTACCCCGATTACTAAGCAAAATTATCAAGTCAAAAATGTTGAAGATATACCTAGAATCGTACATGAAGCCTTTCATGTGGCCAATTCAGGAAGAAAAGGTCCAGTAGTGATCGATTTCCCAAAAGATATGGGTATTTTATCAACTAACGTAGGACTATCCAATGAAATCAATTTGCCAGGATATGATGTAAAGAGCGAGCCAGAAGCTGAAGATATTCAAACATTAGTTTCTTATATTAAAGAAGCAGAAAGACCTGTCATTCTCGCCGGTGCAGGTATTAATCATTCTAAATCTAATCAACTATTAACAGAATTTGTCACTAAACACCAAATTCCAACCGTCACGACACTTTTAGGTTTAGGAGCTATTCCGTACGAACATCCCCTATTCCTAGGTATGGGTGGTATGCACGGCTCATACGCAAGTAATATGGCTCTTACAGAATGTGACTTACTCATTAATTTAGGTAGTAGATTTGATGACCGTCTTGCTAGTAAACCTGATGCATTCGCACCTAATGCTAAGATTGTGCACGTGGATATTGACCCTTCTGAAATCAATAAGGTCATTGATACTGATTTAGGTATTGTCGCTGATTGTAAACGCGTCTTAGAAGCTTTATTCTCTGAAAATGTCTCAACAGCCCCACATGAACAATGGATTCAATACTGTAAAGCCAATAAGCAGAAACATCCATTTAAATATGACAACGACGATTCTACGTTCAGTAAACCTCAAATAGCCATTGAATATATTGGAAAGATTACTCACGGAGAGGCCATCGTTACTACAGACGTAGGACAACATCAAATGTGGGCAGCACAATTCTATCCATTTAAAAATCATGGACAATGGGTCACTAGCGGTGGTTTAGGAACAATGGGATTTGGCATACCTTCAGCCATTGGTGCACAACTCGCTGAACCAGATAAAACAGTGGTTTGCTTTGTTGGTGACGGCGGTTTCCAAATGACTAATCAAGAGATGGCGTTATTACCTGAATATCATTTAAATGTAAAAATCGTTTTAATTAATAACGGCACTCTAGGTATGGTTAAACAATGGCAAGATAAATTCTTTAATCAACGTTTCTCACATTCCGTATTTAATGATCAACCCGATTTTATGAAAATGGCTGAAGCATATGGCATCAATGGATATTTAATTGATACACCGGATAAGCTCGAGTCACAAATTGACGCAGCGTTTGCTCATGAAGGACCAGCATTGATTGAAGTGCGTATCTCCCCTGTTGAACCTGTTACTCCAATGGTACCAAGCGGTAAAGCGAATAATGAGATGGAGGGATTATAATGCAACGCACAATTCAATTCGTTGTCGCTGATCAAGTCAGCACATTAAATCGCATTACAAGCGCATTTGTCAGATTACAATGTAACATTGATGAATTACATGTTAAACGCTCAGAACAAGATGGTATTTCCAATATGGAACTTAAGGTCAATATTGACGATGACACTGCTTTCAATATTCTTTTAAAGAAATTAGAACAACAAATTAATGTATTAAGTGTTACAAGTATATAAAAATGATTTGATGCGCTAGTGTTGTAAAAAGTTGAATATTTAAACACAACTAACATCTTACTCATTTTTACAATATAAATATTTTGAAAATTTTGAATTTATATGAAGTAATTGGAGGAATTTACTATGACAAAAGTTTATTATGATGGATCTGTAACTAAAGACGCATTACAAGGTAAAAAAATTGCAGTAATCGGATATGGCTCACAAGGACATGCCCACGCGCAAAACTTAAAAGATAGTGGCTATGATGTCATCATCGGTATCCGTCCTGGACACTCATACGATAAAGCTAAAAAAGATGGTTTCGATGTGTATCCTGTAAGTGAAGCTACAAAACAAGCAGATGTCGTTATGGTTTTATTACCAGATGAAATCCAAGGTAACGTATACAAAAATGAAATCGCACCTAACTTAGAAGCAGGTAATGCCCTAGCTTTCGCCCACGGTTTTAACATTCACTTTGGTGTTATTCAACCTCCTGCTGATGTAGATGTATTTTTAGTAGCTCCAAAAGGACCTGGCCACCTTGTAAGACGTACATTCGTTGAAGGCAGTGCAGTACCTTCATTATTTGGTGTTCAACAAGATGCTACTGGAAATGCACGTGATATCGCTTTAAGCTATGCCAAAGGTATTGGTGCTACACGTGCTGGTGTTATTGAAACAACATTTAAAGAAGAAACTGAAACTGATTTATTCGGTGAACAAGCTGTACTTTGTGGTGGTATCCATAAATTAATTCAAAGTGGTTTTGAAACTTTAGTAGAAGCTGGTTATCAAAAAGAATTAGCTTACTTCGAAGTATTACATGAAATGAAATTAATCGTTGATTTAATGTATGAAGGCGGTATGGAAAACGTTCGCTATTCTATTTCAAATACTGCCGAATTTGGTGATTATGTATCTGGACCACGTGTCATCACTCCAGAAGTTAAAAACAACATGAAAACTGTATTAGAAGATATCCAAAACGGTAACTTTGCTAATCGTTTTGTTAAAGATAATGAAAATGGCTTTAAAGAATTCTATCAATTACGTGAACAACAACATGGTCATGAAATTGAAGCGGTGGGTCGTGAGCTTCGTGAAATGATGCCATTTATTAAATCTAAAAGCATTGAAAAATAATTATTAAATTCAAGAGGTGTTTTAAAATGGAAGACCATATTCAAATTTTTGATACAACACTTAGAGATGGAGAACAAACGCCAGGTGTCAACTTTACATTTGATGAAAGATTAAAAATTGCAAAGCAATTAGAAAAATGGGGTGTAGATGTGATTGAAGCTGGATTCCCCGCTTCAAGTACAGGTAGTTTCAAATCTGTTGAATCGATTGCAAAGGCATTAACTACAACTGCTGTTTGTGGATTAGCTAGATGTAAAAAAGCAGATATAGATGCAGTATATGAAGCTACAAAGTTAGCAGCTAAACCTCAAGTTCATGTCTTTATAGCTACCTCACCTATCCATTTAGAACATAAATTAAAAATGACTCAAGCGGAAGTATTAGAATCTATCAAAGAACATGTATCATATGCTAAGCAATATTTCGAAGTCGTACAATTCTCTCCTGAAGATGCGACGAGAACTGAAATTCCGTTCTTAATTGATTGTGTTCAAACTGCTGTGGATGCTGGTGCAACAATCATCAATATCCCAGACACAGTAGGATTTAGCTATCCTACTGAATATGGTCAAATTTTTAAAACATTAACTGAATCCATTCATTCAGATAATCCAATCGTATTTAGTGCACATTGTCATGATGATTTAGGAATGGCGATTTCAAATAGTTTAGCAGCTATTGAAGGTGGTGCAAGACGTATTGAAGGCACAGTCAATGGTATCGGTGAGCGTGCAGGAAATGCTGCACTCGAAGAGGTAGCGCTAGCACTATATGTCAGACGTGATCATTATGGTATAGAATCTCAAATTAAACTCGGTGAAACGAAAAAAACATCTGATCTTATTTCACGTTATGCGGGCATACGAGTACCTAGAAACAAAGCCATCGTAGGACAAAATGCGTTTAGTCATGAATCTGGTATTCACCAAGATGGTGTACTGAAACATCGTGAAACGTATGAAATCATGACACCTCAATTAGTCGGTGTCAGTACTACTGAATTACCACTTGGTAAACTTTCTGGTAAACACGCTTTTGCAGAAAAATTAAAAGTACTAGGATACGACATTAGTCCTGAAGATCAAATTGCGCTATTCAAGCAATTTAAAGAAGTTGCTGATAAGAAGAAAGCAGTATCAGATCGTGACATCCACGCAATTATTCAAGGTTCTGAACATGAACAAAATGCAATCTATCAACTTGAGAATTTACAACTTCAATATGTATCCAAAGGATTACAAAGTGCTGTTGTAGTTATTAAAGATAACAACGGACAAACTTATCAAGATTCAAGTATTGGTACTGGTTCAATTGTTGCCATTTATAATGCTGTTGATCGCATTTTCAAACGTCAAACAGAGCTCATTGATTATAGAATTGACTCCGTTACAGAAGGTACAGATGCGCAAGCTGAAGTACATGTGAGCTTAATTATCGAAGGAAAATCTGTCAATGGTATTGGTTTCGATCACGATATTTTACAAGCATCATGCAAAGCTTATATTGAAGCCCATGCTAAATATGTATCTGAAAATCAAGAAAAGGAAGGTATTCAATAATGCGTTATCACATCGTTGCACTTCCGGGAGATGGGATTGGTCCAGAAATCTTAAATGGTACTTTAGAACTTCTCAAGTTAATTAGTGAACAATATGATTTTGAATATCAACTTGAAGAACATCATTTTGGAGGGGCGGCCATAGACAACTATGGCACTCCCCTATCTGATAAAACATTAGAAGCATGTAAAAATGCTGATGCAATCTTATTAGGTGCTATAGGCGGTCCGAAATGGACTAATCCAAACAATCGACCAGAGCATGGGTTACTGAAATTAAGAAAATCATTAAATTTATACGCAAATATCCGTCCTACCATTGTCACTGAGGGGACAAGTCACCTTTCTCCTTTAAAAGAGGAACGTGTCAAAGGAACTGATTTAGTTATTGTTAGAGAGTTAACTAGTGGTATTTATTTTGGTGAACCGAGTCACTATGATGCTACTTCTGCTTTAGACTCTTTAACTTATACGCGTGAGGAAATTGAAAGAATTGTAAGAGTCGCTTTCGACTTAGCACAAAATAGAAGAAAAAAATTAACTTCTGTAGACAAAGAGAATGTTTTATCTTCTAGTAAACTATGGCGTCAAACTGTTGAAGAAGTTAAAGCAGATTACCCAGATGTAGAAGTCAATCATCTTTTAGTAGATGCCTGCAGTATGCATTTAATCACTCGACCTACGCAATTTGATGTCATCGTCACCGAAAATTTATTTGGGGATATTCTAAGTGACGAAGCATCAGTGATTCCTGGTTCTCTTGGATTATCACCTTCAGCAAGTTTCAGTAATCAAGGAACTCGCTTGTATGAACCCATCCATGGATCTGCGCCAGATATTGCAAATCAAGACATTGCAAATCCATTTGGCATGATTCTGTCATTAGCACTTTGTTTAAGGGAAAGTTTGAACCAACCTAAAGCTGCCAAAGAACTTGAAGACCATGTCTTTGCTTTAATTAAATCTGGTAAAACGACTGCTGATTTAGGTGGTCAATACAAAACTTCAGAAATATTTAAACTACTAAAGAATCAATATTCATAAAAGGGAGGAGAAGTATGATGGGACTAACACTATTCGATAAAGTATGGAATAAACATGTTCTACACGGAAACGAAGGTGAACCTCAATTATTATATATAGATTTGCATCTCATACATGAAGTTACTTCTCCTCAAGCATTTGAGGGACTCAGAATTCAAAATCGAAAACTTAGAAGACCAGATCTTACCTTCGCTACATTAGACCATAACGTTCCTACTATTGATATTTTCAATATTAAAGACGAGATTGCTAATAAACAAATTACGACATTACAGAAAAATGCTAAAGATTTTGGGGTACACATCTTTGATATGGGATCTGATGAGCAAGGTATTGTTCATATGGTTGGACCGGAAACTGGATTGACACAACCAGGTAAAACAATTGTATGCGGTGACTCACATACAGCTACACATGGTGCATTTGGTGCAATTGCGTTCGGTATTGGTACTAGTGAAGTTGAGCATGTCTTTGCAACTCAAACTTTATGGCAAACAAAACCTAAAAATTTAAAGATAGATATTAATGGCCAATTACCTACAGGTGTTTATGCTAAAGATATTATACTCTATTTAATTAACCAATATGGTGTAGATTTTGGTACTGGATATGCCCTTGAATTTACAGGAGAAACAATAAAAAGTTTGTCTATGGAAGCACGTATGACAATCTGTAATATGGCTATTGAAGCCGGAGCAAAGTATGGAATGATGCAACCAGATGAAATTACATTTGAATATGTTAAAGGACGTCCTTATGCAAGTAACTTTAATCAATCTATTGATTGGTGGAGAACGCTTTATTCAGATGAGGATGCATATTTTGATAAAGTCATTGAATTAGATGTTTCTAACCTTGAACCTCAAGTAACTTGGGGAACAAATCCTGAAATGGGTGTCAATTTCAGTAGTCCATTTCCTGAAATCAAAGATTCAAACGATGAACGCGCATATCATTATATGGGCCTCAAACCTGGTCAAAAAGCCGAAGATATTGAATTAGGATATGTTTTTCTTGGATCATGTACCAATGCAAGATTATCTGATTTATTAGAAGCAAGTCGTATCGTTAAAGGAAATAAAGTTCATCCTAATATCACTGCTATCGTTGTTCCTGGTTCAAGAACAGTTAAGAAAGAAGCTGAAGCTCTCGGTCTCGATGTTATTTTTAAAGAAGCTGGATTTGAATGGAGAGAGCCTGGATGTTCAATGTGTTTAGGGATGAATCCTGACCAAGTTCCTGAAGGTGTTCACTGTGCTTCAACAAGTAATCGAAACTTTGAAGGACGCCAAGGTAAAGGTGCACGAACACATCTTGTCTCCCCTGCAATGGCAGCTGCTGCAGCTATTAATGGAAGATTTGTAGATGTAAGAAAGGTGGTCGTATAAATGGATATTCAACCTATATCAACATATACAGGTAAGGTTGTCCCCCTTTTCTATGACAATATTGATACAGATCAAATAATCCCTAAAGTCCACCTAAAACGAATCTCAAAGACAGGCTTTGGCCCATTTGCTTTTGATGAGTGGCGTTATTTACCTGATGGCTCAGATAATCCAGAATTTAATCCTAATAAGCCACAATACAAAGGGGCATCTATTTTAATTACAGGAGATAATTTCGGATGTGGCTCTAGTCGTGAACATGCTGCATGGGCATTAAAAGATTACGGCTTTAATATTATTATTGCTGGCAGTTTTAGTGATATTTTTTATATGAACTGTACTAAGAATGCAATGTTACCTATTGCTCTTGAAAAGGAAGCTCGTGAACATTTAGCTCAATTCGAAGAGGTAACCATTGATTTACCTACTCAAACTGTTTCATCTCCTGAACAAACTTTTAACTTTAAAATAGATGAAACATGGAAGAATAAATTAGTAAATGGACTTGATGATATTGCCATTACTTTACAATATGAAGATTTAATAGAAAAATATGAAAAAACATTTTAAAGGGTGTGGAATATTATGACAGTAAAAACGACCGTTTCAACTCAAGATATCGATGAAGCCTTTTTACGTCTTAAAGATATCGCCAAAGAAACACCATTACAACTTGATCACTACCTTTCCCAAAAGTATGATTGCAAGGTTTATTTAAAGAGAGAAGACCTTCAATGGGTACGTTCGTTCAAGTTAAGAGGTGCCTACAATGCAATTTCAGTATTATCTGATGAGGCTAAAAATAAAGGCATTACATGCGCAAGTGCAGGTAATCATGCACAAGGTGTGGCTTACACTGCTAAAAAATTAAATTTAAAAGCCGTTATTTTCATGCCGGTAACCACACCACTTCAAAAAATCAACCAAGTACAATTTTTTGGTAGTGACAATGTCGAAGTTGTATTAACTGGTGATACGTTTGATCATTGTTTAGAGGAAGCGCTCACTTATACTAAAGAACACGAAATGAACTTCATTGATCCATTTAACAATGTTTATACAATTTCTGGCCAAGGTACACTTGCGAAAGAAATCATTGAACAATCTAAAGAAGATGGCGTGAAATTCGATTATTTATTCGCTGCTATTGGCGGTGGAGGCCTAATTTCAGGTATTAGCACATATTTTAAAGCGTACTCCCCACATACTCAAATTATTGGAGTGGAACCTGCTGGTGCTAGTAGTATGTATGAATCAGTCGTTGTGAATCAACGTGTCGTTACTTTAGATCATATAGATAAGTTTGTAGATGGTGCGTCAGTTGCAAGAGTTGGAGATATTACATTTGAAATTGCTAAAGATAACGTAGACGATTACGTTCAAGTAGATGAAGGCGCTGTATGTTCTACTATCTTAGATATGTATTCTAAGCAAGCTATTGTAGCTGAACCTGCAGGTGCACTAAGTGTAGCTGCCCTTGAAAATTATAGAACACAGATTAAAGGTAAAACAGTCGTTTGTGTCGTAAGTGGTGGTAATAACGATATCAATCGTATGAAAGAAATAGAAGAACGCTCACTTTTATTTGAAGAAATGAAACACTATTTTATATTAAACTTCCCTCAAAGACCTGGTGCTTTAAGAGAGTTTGTAAATGACGTGTTAGGTTCACAAGATGATATTACTAAATTTGAATATCTAAAGAAAACATCTCAAACTACGGGTACAGTCATTATTGGTATTCAACTTAAGCATCATAGTGACCTTATTCAATTAAAAGAACGTGTGAACCATTTTGATCCTTCCAATATCTATATTAATGAAAATAAAATGCTATATTCCTTACTTATTTAAGCTAATAATATATGCTTTAATTAATGTTGCTCGAAAATGATTCTGTGACGTGCAGGTAATCATTTTCGAGTTTTTTATTTGAAATGAATTGTGTAATTATAATTTTACTATTGGATATAAAAAAAGAGACCTTTCGGTCTCTGACTTGCCTGGCAATTATTTCAGTGGTTCTTAATGGCTTTATGCCATTAAGTAAGAAAAATTAAGGATTAACACCCTTATTTTTCTTTAGGACGTAAGCCGGGCTACCATCTGGCGCTAAGGTGCTTCCTCTGCTTGAGTCAAACGTTCGCATCTTTCTTCATTCGCGTCCCTCGCTGACTCATTTAGCTCGACTAAACTCGTTGCGCTCTTTCCTTAATTCATCAGCTTCAATCGCTTTCTCTTCGCAGAGAATCAATCTTTCTCCATAGCTAATAGACTACGTACCTTCGGGGCGCCGATTGATTTTTAGGCATAAAAAAAGAGACTTTTCGGTCTCTGACTTGCCTGGCAACGTCCTACTCTAGCGGAACGTAAGTCCGACTACCATCGGCGCTAAGGAGCTTAACTTCTGTGTTCGGCATGGGAACAGGTGTGACCTCCTTGCCATTGTCACCAGACAAGTGAATGAATTGTACATTCAAAACTAGATAGTAAGTAATGATTTTGCGACGCAAAACATTTTAAAATTGATTAAGTCTTCGATCGATTAGTATTCGTCAGCTCCACGTGTCGCCACGCTTCCACCTCGAACCTATTAACCTCGTCATCTTCGAGGGATCTTATAACCGAAGTTGGGAAATCTCATCTTGAGGGGGGCTTCATGCTTAGATGCTTTCAGCACTTATCCCGTCCATACATAGCTACCCAGCTATGCCGTTGGCACGACAACTGGTACACCAGAGGTATGTCCATCCCGGTCCTCTCGTACTAAGGACAGCTCCTCTCAAATTTCCTACGCCCACGACGGATAGGGACCGAACTGTCTCACGACGTTCTGAACCCAGCTCGCGTACCGCTTTAATGGGCGAACAGCCCAACCCTTGGGACCGACTACAGCCCCAGGATGCGATGAGCCGACATCGAGGTGCCAAACCTCCCCGTCGATGTGAACTCTTGGGGGAGATAAGCCTGTTATCCCCGGGGTAGCTTTTATCCGTTGAGCGATGGCCCTTCCATGCGGAACCACCGGATCACTAAGTCCGTCTTTCGACCCTGCTCGACTTGTAGGTCTCGCAGTCAAGCTCCCTTATGCCTTTACACTCTGTGAATGATTTCCAACCATTCTGAGGGAACCTTTGAGCGCCTCCGTTACCTTTTAGGAGGCGACCGCCCCAGTCAAACTGCCCGCCTGACACTGTCTCCCACCACGATAAGTGGTGCGGGTTAGAAAGCCAACACAGCTAGGGTAGTATCCCACCAACGCCTCCACGTAAGCTAGCGCTCACGTTTCAATGGCTCCTACCTATCCTGTACAAGCTGTGCCGAATTTCAATATCAGGCTACAGTAAAGCTCCACGGGGTCTTTCCGTCCTGTCGCGGGTAACCTGCATCTTCACAGGTACTATGATTTCACCGAGTCTCTCGTTGAGACAGTGCCCAAATCGTTACGCCTTTCGTGCGGGTCGGAACTTACCCGACAAGGAATTTCGCTACCTTAGGACCGTTATAGTTACGGCCGCCGTTTACTGGGGCTTCGATTCGTAGCTTCGCAGAAGCTAACCACTCCTCTTAACCTTCCAGCACCGGGCAGGCGTCAGCCCCTATACATCACCTTACGGTTTAGCAGAGACCTGTGTTTTTGATAAACAGTCGCTTGGGCCTATTCACTGCGGCTCTTCTGGGCGTGAACCCTAAAGAGCACCCCTTCTCCCGAAGTTACGGGGTCATTTTGCCGAGTTCCTTAACGAGAGTTCGCTCGCTCACCTTAGAATTCTCATCTTGACTACCTGTGTCGGTTTGCGGTACGGGCACCTGTTATCTATCTAGAGGCTTTTCTCGGCAGTGTGAAATCAACGACTCGAGGAAACAATTTCCTCTCCCCATCACAGCTCAGCCTTACGAGTGCCGGATTTGCCTAACACTCAGCCTTACTGCTTGGACGTGCACTCCAACAGCACGCTTCGCCTATCCTACTGCGTCCCCCCATCGATTAAAACGATACTAGGTGGTACAGGAATATCAACCTGTTATCCATCGCCTACGCCTGTCGGCCTCAGCTTAGGACCCGACTAACCCAGAGCGGACGAGCCTTCCTCTGGAAACCTTAGTCAATCGGTGGACGGGATTCTCACCCGTCTTTCGCTACTCACACCGGCATTCTCACTTCTAAGCGCTCCACATGTCCTTGCGATCATGCTTCAACGCCCTTAGAACGCTCTCCTACCATTGTCCTACGGACAATCCACAGCTTCGGTAATATGTTTAGCCCCGGTACATTTTCGGCGCAGTGTCACTCGACTAGTGAGCTATTACGCACTCTTTAAATGATGGCTGCTTCTAAGCCAACATCCTAGTTGTCTGGGCAACGCCACATCCTTTTCCACTTAACATATATTTTGGGACCTTAGCTGGTGGTCTGGGCTGTTTCCCTTTCGAACACGGACCTTATCACCCATGTTCTGACTCCCAAGTTAAATTGATTGGCATTCGGAGTTTGTCTGAATTCGGTAACCCGAGAGGGGCCCCTCGTCCAAACAGTGCTCTACCTCCAATAATCATCACTTGAGGCTAGCCCTAAAGCTATTTCGGAGAGAACCAGCTATCTCCAAGTTCGATTGGAATTTCTCCGCTACCCTCAGTTCATCCGCTCACTTTTCAACGTAAGTCGGTTCGGTCCTCCATTCAGTGTTACCTGAACTTCAACCTGACCAAGGGTAGATCACCTGGTTTCGGGTCTACGACCAAATACTCAACGCCCTATTCAGACTCGCTTTCGCTACGGCTCCACATTTGCTGCTTAACCTTGCATCAGATCGTAACTCGCCGGTTCATTCTACAAAAGGCACGCCATCACCCATTAACGGGCTCTGACTACTTGTAAGCACACGGTTTCAAGTTCTCTTTCACTCCCCTTCCGGGGTACTTTTCACCTTTCCCTCACGGTACTGGTTCACTATCGGTCACTAGAGAGTATTTAGCCTTAGGAGATGGTCCTCCTAGATTCCGACGGAATTTCACGTGCTCCGTCGTACTCAGGATCCACTCAAGAGAGAATATGTTTTCGACTACAGGATTTTTACCTTCTTTGATTCATCTTTCCAGATGATTCGTCTAACATGTTCTTTTGTAACTCCGTATAGAGTGTCCTACAACCCCAACAAGCAAGCTTGTTGGTTTGGGCTCTTCCCGTTTCGCTCGCCGCTACTCAGGGAATCGATTTTTCTTTCTCTTCCTCCGGGTACTAAGATGTTTCAGTTCTCCGGGTCTGCCTTCTGACATGCTATGAATTCACATGTCGATAACATGACATCACTCATGTTGGGTTCCCCCATTCGGAAATCTCTGGATCAACGCTTACTTACAGCTACCCAAAGCATATCGTCGTTAGTAACGTCCTTCTTCGGCTTCTAGTGCCAAGGCATCCACCGTGCGCCCTTAATAACTTAATCTTTAAGATATGTTATTAATCTGTGAGTGTTCTTTCGAACACTAGCGATTATTTTATGAATTCAAGCTTATTTAAAACTCTATTCACTCGGTTTTGCTTGGTAAAATCTAATTTACTTACTTATCTAGTTTTCAATGTACAATATGAATTATTTAGTCAATTCTTTAAATAATTTTGTTTGAATGTTAATAAACATTCAAAACTGAATACAATATGTCACGTTATTCCTTTTCATCTTCGTAGAAGATGTTCCGAATATATCCTTAGAAAGGAGGTGATCCAGCCGCACCTTCCGATACGGCTACCTTGTTACGACTTCACCCCAATCATTTGTCCCACCTTCGACGGCTAGCTCCAAAAGGTTACTCCACCGGCTTCGGGTGTTACAAACTCTCGTGGTGTGACGGGCGGTGTGTACAAGACCCGGGAACGTATTCACCGTGGCATGCTGATCCACGATTACTAGCGATTCCAGCTTCATGTAGTCGAGTTGCAGACTACAATCCGAACTGAGAACAACTTTATGGGATTTGCTTGACCTCGCGGTTTCGCCACCCTTTGTATTGTCCATTGTAGCACGTGTGTAGCCCAAATCATAAGGGGCATGATGATTTGACGTCATCCCCACCTTCCTCCGGTTTGTCACCGGCAGTCAACTTAGAGTGCCCAACTTAATGATGGCAACTAAGCTTAAGGGTTGCGCTCGTTGCGGGACTTAACCCAACATCTCACGACACGAGCTGACGACAACCATGCACCACCTGTCACTCTGTCCCCCGAAGGGGAAAACTCTATCTCTAGAGGGGTCAGAGGATGTCAAGATTTGGTAAGGTTCTTCGCGTTGCTTCGAATTAAACCACATGCTCCACCGCTTGTGCGGGTCCCCGTCAATTCCTTTGAGTTTCAACCTTGCGGTCGTACTCCCCAGGCGGAGTGCTTAATGCGTTAGCTGCAGCACTAAGGGGCGGAAACCCCCTAACACTTAGCACTCATCGTTTACGGCGTGGACTACCAGGGTATCTAATCCTGTTTGATCCCCACGCTTTCGCACATCAGCGTCAGTTACAGACCAGAAAGTCGCCTTCGCCACTGGTGTTCCTCCATATCTCTGCGCATTTCACCGCTACACATGGAATTCCACTTTCCTCTTCTGCACTCAAGTTTTCCAGTTTCCAATGACCCTCCACGGTTGAGCCGTGGGCTTTCACATCAGACTTAAAAAACCGCCTACGCGCGCTTTACGCCCAATAATTCCGGATAACGCTTGCCACCTACGTATTACCGCGGCTGCTGGCACGTAGTTAGCCGTGGCTTTCTGATTAGGTACCGTCAAGACGTGCATAGTTACTTACACATTTGTTCTTCCCTAATAACAGAGTTTTACGATCCGAAGACCTTCATCACTCACGCGGCGTTGCTCCGTCAGGCTTTCGCCCATTGCGGAAGATTCCCTACTGCTGCCTCCCGTAGGAGTCTGGACCGTGTCTCAGTTCCAGTGTGGCCGATCACCCTCTCAGGTCGGCTACGCATCGTTGCCTTGGTAAGCCGTTACCTTACCAACTAGCTAATGCGGCGCGGATCCATCTATAAGTGACAGCAAGACCGTCTTTCACTGTTGAACCATGCGGTTCAACATGTTATCCGGTATTAGCTCCGGTTTCCCGAAGTTATCCCAGTCTTATAGGTAGGTTATCCACGTGTTACTCACCCGTCCGCCGCTAACGTCAGAGGAGCAAGCTCCTCGTCTGTTCGCTCGACTTGCATGTATTAGGCACGCCGCCAGCGTTCATCCTGAGCCAGGATCAAACTCTCCATAAAAAATTATGATGTTTGATTAGCTCATAAATACTAAATAGTTTGTAACTCTCGTTACTGTTTGTTTGGAATTAACGTTGACATATTGTCATTCAGTTTTCAATGTTCATTTAAGTTAGAATGGAGCGGGTGATGGGAATCGAACCCACAACATCAGCTTGGAAGGCTGAGGTTTTGCCATTAAACTACACCCGCATGTAGAATAGAATTATATGAAATTGGTGCGGCCGAGAGGACTTGAACCTCCACGGGATTAACTCCCACTAGGCCCTCAACCTAGCGCGTCTGCCATTCCGCCACGACCGCTGGCAAAACGCATAATTAAACTTTAATTATCGAGAACAATAAATATTTTAAATCTTTCATTACATTTTGTCAACAATAATTTAACTTAAGATTAATAATGTTAATTAGCTTTTAAAACTTGTTTCTCTTGTTAAGACAACGATATCTATAATATATCACACAACATTAAATGTCAATATATTTGAGCAAAAATTTTCATCTTATTGAAACATCAAAATTCCATATTATTTTTCATAAAAAAATGAAGCAGAGACTAAAATAATTATCCCTGCTTCACTTAACATATTGGCAATGTACGTCTAAATTGAAAACGTGCTTATATCAATTTTGTTTCTATCCGAGACTTCCCTACCGGCAACGCTCCAACTAAAAAAATTTCTGCAAATAATGCACGTTGGGTATAAGACAACGAAAATAATTTTCCTAAATGACATTTCTGTCTCACTCCAAAACGCTCTTCAACATTAATGCTTATATACTTCTACTAAATTAAGTTTGCCTCCACAATGACCGCATCTCATTTTATGGGTGTTCACTTTTCTAATACGTAAATAATTCTCCAAACAATTCGCACATTGATACTTGTAATTAGCACGACTTTGGTACGTTTCAGTAGGTGTACAAAATCTAGGTGCACCTACCTTACTGCTTAAAACTTTGAAATCTCGATCACGATGCTGATAACCTCTACCTGCAAGATGAAGAAAATAGTGACACAGTTCATGTTTAATGATATCTATAATTGCCTGTTCTCCAAAATTTTCTAACTGCTTAGGGTTAATCTCTATATGATGAGACCGCAATAAATACCTACCACCAGTAGTTCTAAGTCTATGATTAAAGTATGCTTTATGTTTAAATTCTACTCCAAAATAATCAATAGCTAATTGTTCGGTTAAGCGTTGTAATTCAATATTATTCATTTGGGTCAATCATTGTTAGCGATACTTTTCCTTTATTTTCATCAATATCAAGAATCCAAACGTCTACAATATCGCCTACACTTACAATCTCCATAGGATTCTTAACAAACTTCTTAGATAACTTAGAAACGTGAACTAACCCATCTTGTTTCACACCTATATCGACAAATGCGCCAAAGTCAACAACATTTCTCACTGTACCACTCAACTTCATACCTTGATGTAAATCTTCAATAGATAATACATCAGATTTCAGAATTGGTGTTTCAAATTCATCCCTAGGATCTCTGTTTGGTGCAATTAAGGATTGAATAATATCTTCTAATGTTGGTTCCCCTACATTTAATTGTGTTGCAAGTTCTTTCACATTAACGTTAGTTAAAGTAGATTTGAGATGCGTTGTACCAATATCTTTAGCCCCTAGTCCTAATTGTTCTAACACTTCATATGTCACTTTATAACTTTCAGGATGAATTGCTGTGTTATCTAATGGTTCTTCACCATCGACAATACGTAAAAATCCGATACATTGTTCAAATGTTTTGGCACCTAATCTTTTAATTTTGCTAATTTCTTTATTGTGTTTAATTGGGCCATTTTCTTCTCTGTAATCAATAATGTTTTGTGCAATTGTAGAAGATAATCCCGATACATATTGAAGTAAAGATTTAGAAGCAGTATTAACATCCACTCCGACCTGGTTTACAGCAGTCTCTACAACGAATGTTAATGCATTACTTAATTCTTTTTGGTTTACATCGTGTTGATATTGACCAACACCGATTGATTTAGGATCTATTTTAACCAATTCACTTAGTGGGTCTTGAACTCTTCTGCCTATTGAAACTGCACTTCTTTCTTCTACTTGAAAATTAGGAAACTCCTGTCTAGCAATTTCTGAAGCTGAGTAAACTGATGCTCCCGCTTCATTAACTATGATAAATTGAGCGTCTAAGCTATACTTTTTAATTACATTTGCAACAAATTGCTCTGTTTCTCGACTCGCTGTTCCATTTCCTATAGCTAATAATTCAATTTGATAATCTTTAATCATATTGACCAATTCTTTTTCAGCAGCTTCAGTCTTAGATTTAGGTGGGTGTGGATAGATGACACTCTTCGCAATAAATGTTCCAAATGGATTAATCACTGCAAGTTTACAGCCTGTTCTAAAGGCTGGATCTACACCAAGAATTTGTTTACCTTTCATAGGTGGTTGTAATAATAAGTTTCTAAGATTCTCACTAAAGACATCAATTGCATGTGTTTCAGCTTTCTGAGTTAAATCACCACGTATTTCTCTTTCTATTGAAGGCATAATTAAACGTTTAAGACTATCTTTTATAGCCGCTTCAATGTATATCGCACCTTCATTGTTCGCTTTAATAACTTGTCTTTCAATATCTTTTTGAATTCTTGTGGTATCAAATTCTATTTTAACGGATAATACTTTTTCCTTTTCACCACGATTCATAGCTAAAATTCTATGATTAGCTACACGTTTCACAGGTTCTGAATAATCATAATACATAGCGAAGATTTCTTTTTCATCTTCAGCATTTTTCTTTTTAAAAGTAGTAATTTGCCCTTGATGATACACTTCTTTTAATATTCTAGAACGATATTTAGGGTTATCTGAAATATGTTCAGCGATAATATCTTGAGCGCCTTCCAGTGCTTCTTCAATATTAGATATTTCTTCATTGAGAAATTCTTCTGCTTTGTCTTCAATTTTTTTATCTAATTTTCCTTGAACTAACCACTGCGCTAAAGGTTCAAGTCCTTTTCTTTTAGCTTCAGTTGCACGCGTTTTCTTTTTCTGTTTGTATGGTCGATATAAATCTTCAACTCTTTGCAATTTCGTTTGTTTAAGGATGTCGCTCTTAAGTTCGTCAGTGAGCATTCCTTGTTGTTCAATACTATGTATAACTTCTTCTTTTCTCTTTTGAAGATTCTCCATGTAACGATATTCATCGTCAATTTGTTTAATTTCAACTTCATCTAGGCCGCCAGTAGCTTCTTTACGATATCTTGCGATAAATGGAACAGTATTATTATCTTCTAATAGTTCAAGCACTGATTTTATTTGTTTTTCTGAAAAATTATATTTCTCTACGATTGTTTGAATTAAATTTTTGTCCATTCTTCTACCACGCTTTTCTATAAAATTACTTCCCTATTTTAACATAGTTCTATAAATACATTCTCGATTTACGTTAACAAACTATGCCCACTTTTAATCACCAAAATGATGACAAACAAAAAGAAGCTCATGATTGTTATCAATGAACTTCTTTAAATATTTATTGTTTAGCTGCTTCTTGCAACTTTTTAATTGCAGTACGTTGCAAGCGTGAGACATGCATTTGACTAAGTCCAATTCTTTCACCAGTTTCTTTCTGACTTAATCCCTCTATAAATGTACATTGTATAATTTGTCTTTCTCTATCAGATAAAATAGGCAAAATGCGTTCTAAAATCATGCGTTTTTCAGTTAAATCATAATTATCATCTTGTTGCCCCATAATATCTAATAGCGTTACTGTTGATCCATCCTTATCCGCTTCAATAGAATGATCCACACTTAGCGCATTATAACTTTGTCCCATCTCCATTGCTTCTAAAACTTCTTCGTCTGTGACTTCAAGACGTTCCGCTATTTCATTGATAGATGGTGAACGTTCAAGTTCATTTGTTAGTTCATCGCTTACCTTTTTAATTCTAGGACCAATCTCTTTAATGCGTCTAGGTACGTGAACACTCCATGTTTTATCTCGTAAATACCTTTTTATTTCACCAATCACGGTTGGCACTAGAAATGCTTCAAATTTTCGATCAAATGACAAATCAAATCTATTGATGGCACCTATTAATCCAACCATACCCACTTGAACTAAATCTTCATGATGTGATTGCCCTTTCGAATATTTATATGCTAAAGATTCTATTAGTTTGCGATAATGCGTTACTAATTTATCTTGAGCTTGGCTATTTTCATTTTCTTGGTGTTCTTTAATCCATTGGTTAATTTGTTCAGGTGATACATCATTAGCTGATTTCGACTCTTTCGCCATTATTTCGCACCTGCTCTTTTTTAATATACTTAATCATACTGATTGTCACACCAGATTCTTTATAAACAGTTACTTCGTCCATTAATGACTCAATAAGGAATAATCCCAATCCGCCTTCTCTTAAGAAATCAATGTTCTCGTTATCATCATATGGACCTAGTTTTGATTTAGTTGTTTCATAATCAAAACTTTCCCCTTGATCGGAAATAACTATTTTTATTTTATCATCAAATATCTCAAAACATAAATTTATCATACCGGTTTCAGGATTTTCTTTATAAGCATGTTTAACAGCGTTCGTTACAGCTTCACTTACAGCGATTTTAGAATCTTCAATATCGTCATAAGAGGCACCCGCTCTTGAAAATACGCCAGATAATGTTAAACGTATTAAACTTACGTATTCTGCAGAGGCTGGTAACCGCATTTCGATATAATCTTGTCTTGATTGCATGTTACTCTACCTCCGTTCCTTCATTAACATGCATTAAATCTTTCAAACCGGTAATATCAAACAATCTATTAATTCGATCTGAAACACCTAAGATATATAAATCTTTATCATTTTGGTTTAATGCTTTTAAAGTTCCTACAAATAAACCTAATCCAGTAGAATCCATGTAACTCACGTTAGCTAAGTTAACGTGAATATCATGTGTTCCTTCTTGTCGCATTGGTACTAAAACTTCTTCTAATTCTGGTACTGTATAAACATCTAATTCTCCACCAACTTTAACTTCATAATAGTCATCATGAGTTATAGTTTCTATATTAAGATTCATTTGATACACTCCTAGTCTTTTCATATCTAGTTCATTTTTTTACGTTCCTGTTCAAAATTATGTATACCCTTAGACATTAAACTTTAATCTAATTTAGTCAATTTAATTTACTCTTTTTATAATTAAAATTGTCATATCGTCTTTTCTACTAGGGTTTTGAACTTTTAAAATTGATTCATAAATAATTTGAACGATATCTTGAGGATGCATGTGTTTATTTTTTCGAATTAAATTTAACAACTTATCTTTATCAATAAATTCTCCTGTATTATCACGTGCTTCCGTTACACCATCAGTAAAAATAATAATCAAATCTTCTAAGTAAATAGGAATTTCTTGTTGGTTATAACGTGTCTTCTGACTGACACCAAGGACACGTCCTCTTACGTCAATTTCCTCAAATTCCTCTGTTTCAGCACGGTAAACATAACCAGGTTCATGACCGGCTGAACTACAATAAAGAAGATGGTTCATCTCTTCATATAATCCATAAAACATCGTTACAAACATATTTTGGTTAACGTTTTTTTCGACAACACGATTTAATCGTTTCAAACCATCGCTCGGCAACTGTGAATGACCATATGAATCCATGCCGAATTTGATCATACTCATGGCTAATGCTGCAGGAATCCCTTTACCAATGACATCAGCCACTGCAAAGCTCATCGTACCATCTTTATGATCGATTAAGTTGAAATAGTCGCCGCTTACTTTTTGTGCAGCTACAGAAATCACACCTATTTGTATACTATCGAATTGAGGTATATCTGTCTTTAACATCGTTTGTTGAAGTCGAGAGGCCAAATCTATTTCCTTATCGTGGACTTGCATTTTACTTACTAACCTTTGATAATCTCTATAACTATAACCAAAGCCTTTAACAACCTCTTGAAGAACATCTAATGTTCCCAAAATTTCTTCCTCATTTAATTCTAATTGGCTAATATAAGATTGATGAATTTCCACAATATCTTCTGGCAATACATCCTTTTTAATTACTTCATCCGTAAATGCTTCGCACTTTTTTATAAGTTGAGCCCGATTATCAGTAGTTAAACTTTCTTTTACAAGCGCTTTATAACTTTTTTTAAATTCTTCCACGACACGTGCCTCCTTACTTCCATTTCACATTCCATTCGTTTACTATCTATCGTTTTTGGAATTTTATTTATTTTTTAAAATGAACAGCAAATCACTGATAAACCTCAATTCTTAACTAGCTAAAAAAGACTTTAGGAGTGGAATACCTAAAGCCGAAAAAACTCAAGACATTCTTTTATAATAAATGCAATTACTTAATAACTATAATTATATGCTATTAAACTAATGAGAGGTAGCACTAGTATAGATTTGCAAAAAATCTTAATGAAAGCAATCGGTCTAAAGTTACCTGTTTGATTAAGAGTTATAATTATTATAAAGTTATTGTCTTCTAATTCATTATTTTATTTATGTTTACTACATATAAAACATTATGATTTTGGATGATCAAAGTTATGTAAGCCTAGACTAATGTCTAGGGCGTTGTCGACCTCTTTCATCTTACTTTCAGATAAATAGGTCAATTTTTCTTTTAATCGTTTTTTATCAAGTGTTCTAATTTGTTCAAGTAGGATAACGGAATCTTTATCTAACTTGTACTTTTTCTTTTCAATTTCTACATGGGTTGGTATTTTCGCTTTATTAATCCTACCTGTAATAGCAGCCACAATGACTGTAGGACTATATTTATTACCAGTATCGTTTTGAATAATAACGACAGGTCTTACTCCCCCTTGTTCAGACCCTTGCACTGGTGATAAATCCGCTAAATAAACATCTCCTCTTCTAATCATTCATTCTTTGAGTTAGAAGTAAGATATGTTTCATTACAATCGCAAGCTTCACACTCAATCGGGAAAGCTTCCGTCGCTAGGGAGAGGTTTAGATCAGCCATTTGTGCATAACCTTCTTTTAAGGATTGTTCAAGACTGTGACTTCTATTTTGATTAAAAGATAACATGTGAAGAACCTCCATCTGATTCCAAAAAGTTGTTATTTAACCTTTAATTTAACTTAATAATAACAAATTTTAAGTACAGTGACTATACTATTTTAATAATTCATTAGTAACCTCATATTCATCACTGTGATGGTAAATTCTAGGTAAACGTCTGGAGATGTTGCACAATACTTCATAATTGATCGTTTGTTGCTTTTCAGCTAAAGCTTCAGCAGATTGTGGCGAATCAATATGGTTGTCCATCAATATGACTTTGTCCCCTACCTTCACATCTTCAGGAACTCTTAAAATGGTTTGGTCCATACATACGCGACCAACCACTTCACATTGGTGACCATTCACATTAACATAAGCTCCCTGCATTGCTCTTAAGTAGCCATCAGCATAGCCAATTGGTAGAATTGCAATTCTCATTTCTTCTGTTGCTTTAAATGTTCGACCATAACTTACCGTTTCACCAGCTTTGAGAGTCTTGACTTGTACGATTTCAGATACAAGTTGTGCACTCGGACGCAAGTGTACTTTGACATGATCTTTAACGTATTGTGAAGGATAGTATCCATATAAAGATATACCTAATCGTATGGCATTGCAGAATTGTCCATCCATTAATAACGATGCGGCAGAATTTTGTGTATGAATGTAGGTCGGTTTTTCAACTTGATTTACGACGGTTTTGAAGAATTCAAATTGTTCATTCATTGAATCTCCTGGTTCATCTGCGCTCGCAAAATGCGTATAAACACCTTCGAAAACAAGGTGTTCTCTTTTATCTATCAGGTCCACAACTTCACGATATTCTTCGACATCTTTCATACCCAAGCGACCCATACCTGTATCTAGTTTTGCATGTAACCATAACTTTTTCTCGTTATCTTCAGGAATATTTTTAATCGCTTCTTTCAACCACGCCTTAGATGGAACAGTAAGCGCGACGCGATGTTGAATCGCTTTACTTATATCTTCAGTTCGAATGACGCCTAATATTAAAATTTTAGCTTTAATACCGTGCATTCGTAATTCTATTGCTTCATCTAATGTTGCCACTGCAAAAAATGAGGCACCGTGTTCCATTAGGTGTTGCGCGATTCTTACACTGCCTAAACCATAACTATTTGCCTTGATCACAGATATTACAGTTTTATTGTGATGTAATTGATCAAAAATTTGATAATTTGCTAATATCGCATCTAAATTAACATTTAAATAGGTTGGTCTATAGAACTTTTCTGTCATATGAATGCCCTCCTTGAAACGACATACTTATTACTTCATTAATATAATTTTATTTAACTTTTAAGAGTTCAGCAGATTTATTCTTCTTTTTCTAATATGACTTGGCTCATGGCATAATGAGCTGTGTGAGTGATGCTCACATGCACTTTAAAGCCTGGATAATCAATACATGGTTGACCTAATCGATTGTTGTAACAGTTAATATCTTGAAAAGTTACAGATTGGCCTAATCCCGTACCTAACGCTTTACTAAATGCTTCTTTTACTGCAAAACGACCTGCTAAAAATTCTATTTTACGCTTCTCATGAGTAAAATTCTCAAATTTAGCTTTTTCATCTGGAGTCAGAACTCGTTCAATGATTTTACTTTGTTTGTGAAGCACTTTTTCAATACGTTCGATTTCTATTAAATCTATGCCTATTCCATATATCATTCCGCTTCGCCTCTTTATTCATTTTCATCTATAGATTTAGCCATACCGTTTACCTTTTCTTCATTATCTATTGAAGTGGATAAATGAGCATCGCTTTCTTTACATTGCTTAATGAGTGTTTTTAATTTTTGAGCTTCATCTCTATCAATGAGTTCAATTTCAGAATTTCCGCCAGCTGTTGATAATGTCAATGTCGCGAGTTGATATTTTCTCATAATGAATCCCTCATTTATATCGATATTTTGGATTCGGAAGTATGGAATAATGTTGGTATCAATAAAAATGACGCCTCTTCTCACATGTACTTCGTCTTCACCTATGAAATATCTGAAGTTTTTATACCTATAAAGAGGCATAATAAGTAAAAACATCAACAAGAAAAAGATAATAATAACTAGTGCGCCTATAATAACTGAAACGTTACCTACCCAATGTAGTTTAAACATATTTAAGCCAATGAATATTAATAACACAACAGTAATGACAAGTGCCCATATTGAAGCACTTATCCTCATCACTTTTAATCCTTTTTCATTCATATATTTATATGCTTTCATGAGTATCACCTCTCATGTACCATTTCTTCAGTTGATTCACGTTAGATACATCATTAAATTTTAGTCCAATATATTGATTTAAGTCACCTTTAGCTATAATAAACTCAAAATTTGCTAGATGGCTTCTTTCTAATAGTGGATGCTGTTTAATCTCTAAACCAATTACTTTATTAAGTTTAAAGTAATATCTTTTAATATTGAGTAATGATGCTTTTTGTATCACGAGTTCATCATTTTCCAAATTATAGCCACCGAAACAAACGTATAGTATTGCTGCAATGACAAATAAAATAATTAGTACTGCCATAATGACGAATGACCATGCTGACCAGAAATACCATCCAACTATTCCAGCTATAACTAGGATTATAGTCGGTATAAGAAAATGACGGTGAAATCCTCTCATAGGCATGCCAGCATGCGCAGTGTTAAATTGCATCTCGGGCACTAATGACCGAATGATCTCATACGCTTGAGAACGCTTAATAAAAGGAAGAATCATGATGCGTCCATTATCATCACTCGGTTCACCAGAAGTGGCATCAATATCACTTGTGATATAAAAATGAATGGATGTGTAACCAAACAACTTCCTAATATAAGATTGATGTTCTAGTACACCTTGAAGGCGATCAGTAGGTACAGTTATATTCTTTTTTGTAAATAAACCATATTGAATTTTTAGTTGATGGCCTTGTTGTGTGACTTTGTACCCATAATATTTAATGAATGCCAGACATGTTCCAATAATATAACTGGCTATTAATACGAAAACTACAATGGCAGTCACTAAGAGATAGATCGTTTTAAAAATGTATGATAGTTCATCTCCTAGCTTTTCCCACGGAATAATACTCGAGAAGCTCCCTACAATCGGCGAAATTGTAAATAGAGCAATCCCAATTGCACCACTCGTCATAGCCATCAATAATAATTGTTTGAATGGCATTTTAAATATAGATTGAGAAGGTAGATTTTGAGGCGTTGTTTCATTATCACCTGCATTATTTTCACTCGCCACTTCTTGTTGAGTATCATTCATTTGATGTTGTAATGTCTTAATTTCTTTCTCTACCAATTCACTTTGTTTTTTAGAAATGGTACTTAATTCGATACCATCACTAGGCGTTTTAATGATCAGTTCAACTCCACCCACAACTTGGTTGACTAAACTTTGAGTGGTATCAGCAGATTGAATTCTACTTATGTTGAGCTCTTTTCGTTCTTTATTAAATACACCTGTCGTTAGTATGAAGTGATTATTTTCAATCCAGTAACGCGTATTATAAACTTTAATAATATTGTGTATGAATGATACTAAAAATATTAAAGTCATTACGCCAGGCCAAATATAAGAACCAAAGTCATCAAATTTAAAATTTCTTATGTTAAATAAAAAGAGGATAATCACAATAAAGTTCTGTTTAATTACATCTATTAATCCGGTTACGTACGAGATTGGATGCAATCTTTGAGGATTATACATCGTCATTGACACCTCTCAATCGATCTAATGCCTGTTGTTGAATCATTTGCGCTTCTTGTTCTGAAATCATTGGTAATGTAATTTCATGTCCAGCAGTTACTAATTCAATTGAATTGATTTTGAATTTTTTAGCTAAAGGATTTGTTCCAATAGTAATAAATTGTAATCTTTCGATTTTACTAAGTTCTTCTCTTTTAAAGAAAAATGCTTCTTTTAAAATAATTGAATTTCCTTCAAATTTATAAAAATGATACTTATATCTAATGAAAGGTGAAAATATAAAATGAACGATAGCAATCGCAGCTATCATTATGAGTATGTATAAAATAAAATCCCACCAATGAAAAGTAGACCAACAATAATAAAGAATGCTTAATATAACTAATATGATAATTAAAGTTATAAAACTAGTTATATAATAGTACTTTAAAGCATTTTTAGGGCTTCGATGAAATGTACTATCCAGATTCATATTATAGCTCCTTTGTCTGATTTACTCATATTATAGCATAGAGCATGAAAGGTCTAAATAAAGCAATAATAATACAAAAACCAGCTAAGATTGTGACCTTAACTGGTTAGAATGAAATCATTTATTTTTGATGATCTGCAAATGTGCGACCTCTCATTGATTGGTTAGAACCTTTACTTTGTTTGTCTCGGCGATCAAATTTTTTAGTGTTTTTCTTTTTATTTGAGTTGCCTTTTGGCCCTTTTGAACGTCTATTTTTATTATCAAATTTGCCATTACCACGTTTGTTATTACCTCTTCTTGAGCCGCCTTTATTATTACGACCTTTACGGGCAAGTGGTTTTTCGAATGTTAATTGAACTTCTACTTCATCATTTGCTTCGACAAGTTCTTGTAGTAAAGAAGCTACTAATTCAACGCTATCATATTCTTCTAGTAATTCACTTGCAATACGTTGAAGGCGCGCTTCATTATCTTTAGACATCCAATTTTGAACTTTTTCTTTAATATCGTCTTCACGTGCTTTAAGCACTTCTTTACGATGTGGTGGTCTTAACGCATTCATACGGCGACCGTTCACGTCTTCGATTTGGCGAATATAATCCATTTCAATAGGATTGACAAATGTAACTGCAATACCTTCTTTACCTGCACGGCCTGTACGACCAATACGGTGTGTATAGCTTTCAGTATCTTGTGGAATATCAAAGTTATAAACGTGACTTACTCCAGAAATATCTAGACCTCTCGCTGCTACGTCAGTTGCTACTAAAATATCGATTTGGTCATTTTTGAATTTCTTCAAGACTTCTAAACGTTTAGCTTGTGTGATATCTCCGTGAAGTCCTTCTGCTTTATATCCTTTAGATAATAACGCACTTGTTAATTCATCTACACGACGTTTTGTACGACCGAATACAATTGCTAATTCTGGTTGGTGAACATCTAGGAAATTAGTAAATGTATCAAATTTCTCTAATTCTTTAACAATGGTATAAAACTCTTCAATTTGTGGATCTGACATTTCATTATTCATCGTTTTGATGATTTTAGGCGTCTTCATAAATTGTTGAACTAATTCTTGAATTGCTTTAGGCATTGTTGCTGAAAATAGCATTGTTTGACGTTGATCAGCAGGAATTTTATCCATAATAAATCTCATATCATCGATGAATCCCATATTCATCATTTCATCTGCTTCGTCTAAAATTAACGTATGAATATCATGCGTTTTTAAAGTACGACGGTTAAGATGGTCAATGACACGGCCTGGTGTACCTACAACAATTTGTGGCCCTCTTTTTAACGCTTTAATTTGGCGATCGATTGGCATACCACCAAATACTGTAACGACTTGTACGCGTTGTCCTTTACTGAACTCTCTTAATTGTTCAGCCACTTGCATTGCAAGTTCTCTTGTAGGCGCTAAGATAAGAGATTGTACGCCTTCTTGGCCGACTACTTTCTCAATTAAAGGAATACCAAATGCCCCTGTTTTACCCGTACCTGTTTGGGCTTGGCCAAGGATGTCGTCTCCTTTTAACGCATAAGGGATGCTGTCTTTTTGGATAGGTGTAGGTTCTTTGAATCCCATAGATTCCAGTGTTTGAACCGTTTTATCCGAAATCCCTAATTCTTTAAAATTTTGCAAAATAATTCTCCTTTTTAAGTGTTTATTTCTTAATATACTTTTTTGCATATATGTTCACTTATGTTTTATCAACTTCTATATAGTACCACCTTAAAAATATTATAGCAATAAAGCAGTAACTTACTTTTAACCTTTTACTTTAATTTTTTAAAATTATTCTACCCGGAAAATATAGCACATGATATGATGTAAGCGTTTCATTTTACTGGATGAATTTTTTCACGAAAAAAAGCATACACATGATAAAATCTTCTATACATTACTTAGCCGATTTTATATTAATCATGTGCATGCTTAGTTTACTCTCAATAATTAAATAAGTGCCTCAACAACTTCTTCGAGTTTCATTCCTCGTGAACCTTTAACTAAAATTTTATCATTTTCTTTCACAATAGCTTTTAATTCTTTAATCAATTCAGATTTATCATCAAAGTGTTTAGCTGTTTCAACATAGCTTTGACCTGTATTGAAAATATATTCTGCTTCCGTACCATAAGTGAACAAAATATCAATAGACTTACCATCTAAATAAGTGCCTACCTCTTCGTGCATCTGTTGACTATTTGTACCTAATTCTAAGACGTCAGCTAAAATAAGTATTTTGCGACCTTCCATACTACTTAGTGTGTCAATAGCTGCCTTCATACTTGTAGGACTGGCATTGTAAGCATCATTAATCACTGTGACATTATCATCAGTTTGGTGGCGTTCCATACGCATCCCTGTCAATTGAACATGACGAATATTTTCTTTAATTGTTGCGTAAGGTAATCCAAGTTCATGCCCTACTGCAATGGCAATTGCAGCGTTCTTCATATTGTGTATACCTAAAATAGGTAAAACATAACTTTCGTCATTATTAATTGTAAATCCAATGCCTTCAGTTTCAACATCATCAACATGACATACAAGCGAATTTGCATCTCCTAAACCGACGCTAATGAGCTTCGCTTGCTGAATCTGTTTGACATGTGGCGTTAATAATGGCTCGTCGCCATCATAAATAAATGTTCCATTATCTTTTAAACCGATTGTTATTTCAGATTTAGCTTTAGCAATGCCTTCTCTGGAACCTAAATCTTGCATATGTGATTCACCAATATTCGTAATGACTGCAATATCTGGTTCAGCAATCGTTGATAACAATTCAATTTCGTGGAAACCGGACATACCCATCTCTAGAATAGAAATTTCTGTATCTTCATCCAAATCTAATATTGTTAAAGGCATGCCAATTTCATTATTATAATTACCTTGTGTCTTCTTAACTTTAAATTCTGTAGTTAACACACTTTCAATCATATCTTTCGTCGTCGTTTTACCGTTTGAACCTGTGACTGCTATCACTTTAGGATTGACATGTTTAAGATATGCTTTAGCTAAGTCTTGCAACGCTTGAAGTGTATCTTCGACCCATATGATTGGGCCTTCAACATCTTCGCTTAACTCAGTTCCCTTTTCTGAAAATGAAGCAACCGCACCGTCCTTTAGCGCTTGGTCAATAAAACGATGGCCATCTACATTCTCACCTTTAAATGGAATAAATAGCATATCCTTTTCAATAGCGCGAGAATCAATCGTGACACCTTTAATTGAGCGACTTAAATATTGTTCATCAATTTCGCAAGATATCCAATTTTGTATTTGTTGTAATGTAACATTAATCATATTAATATTCCTTTATTAATCAATTTTGTATTTATTTTTCTTTTTATCTGCATGACGTTCTTTAGCTAAATCGATAAGTTTTGCGATAAGGTCTGGGTAGGATAATCCCATATTTTCCCAAAGACTTGGATACATACTAAATGATGTGAATCCTGGCATTGCATTCGTTTCATTAATATAGATTTGATTGTCCTCTGTAACGAAGAAGTCTGCACGTACGAGTCCTGAACAATCAGTAGCTTTAAATGCTTCAAGCGCCATATTGCGTAGCGTCATTTGAACGTCTTGATCTAACTCTGCTGGAATTTGTAATCGAACCTTACCATCTTTATATTTCGATTTATAGTCATAGAATGCAACATCTTTAACGACTTCCCCAGGCCATGTTGTTTCTGGATAATCGTTACCTAGTACAGCAACTTCAATTTCTCTTGCTTCAATTCCTTGTTCAATGACAAGTTTACGGTCGAATTGAAATGCTTCTTCAATACCTGATTTTAGTTCTTTTTCATTATTACATTTGCTGATACCGACACTAGAACCTAGATTTGCTGGTTTAACAAAAACTGGATAAGTTAATTTGTCATTTACAAGTTTAATGATGTTATTTTCATATTTTTCATATTCACTTCTTAGGAAACTAATATATGGCAATTGTGGTAATCCTCTATGTTCAAATAACTGTTTCATTACTAATTTATCCATAGAACTTGAAGCGGCTAATACACCATTTCCAACATATGGAATGTCTAATACTTCAAATAATCCTTGAATCGTACCATCTTCACCGTTAGGACCATGTAATAATGGGAATACTGCATCATATGAACGACCTGTGCTGCCTTTACTTAATAGTTGTGAGATTTCTCCAGCTTCTACGTCATTTAATACGAGTTCATCCGTGTTCTTAATTTCTTCAGTGATATTTTCTTTTTTCTTCCATTCACCTTCATTAGTAATATAAATAATATCGATTTGATATTGATCTTTATTGATTGCATTTAATACATTTTGTGCAGTTAAAATAGACACATCATGCTCAGCACTTTTTCCTCCAAAAACGATACAAATATTCTCTTTTGTCATTTCGTTTTCCTCCATTACAATTACCTGGCTTGAATACCATTTATCTGTTTAATAATTGTTGTTTTTTATTTCTTATGTATCACTCAATGTACATAACGATCTCTGAAACTTAATATTATCATATTTCTAAAATTAATTGCATTTGATAATCCACCCATAAATTTAATTTTTAATGACTTCTTTACATCATAAATACTTTTCAAGTAGTAAATCCTATCGACAAAAAATAAAATAAACGAAGCAGAGTGTTAGAAAGTCTTTTCTATCGAATATTCACACTTGCATAACTGAGTATTGATAGCGACACGCCTGCAGGAATAGCATGCGTCTTGAGACTACAGGCTCAAGCCATGCCCGCGGCAAGGGAGCTAAAGCAATACGAAGTATTGTAATATCAGTCGTTTCTTTAAAAAGGCCATCTACAGTCTGAATTTCTTTTCAAGTAGTTGCAATACTTCTTAAAAATGACCATTGGTTCTTGACGTCTTGATATTCTAGCAAATTTAAAAAAAGTCATGTAAAATCAATATAGAATATTTATTTAGACGATAAATCTACATTCTGATTTGACTAACGAATGAATGACATACAACATTGATCATTTTTAGAAAATATTAATACACACATGATTATAAAGGAGTAAGCAATGAATTATTCATCTCGTCAACAACCAAGCAAACATTGGTTTCGTAAAGTCGACTGGGTATTAGTACTGATTATCACAGTGTTAGCAATGATTAGCGTTACACTGATTAGTTCTGCGATGGGTGGCGGACAATACAGTGCAAACTTCAGTATTAGACAAGTTATTTACTACATTTTTGGAGCCATCATGGCTTTCTTAATCATGATTATTTCTCCAAAAAAGATTAAAAACAATACATATCTATTATATTTTATTTTCTGTATCCTATTGATTGGGTTACTTATCTTACCTGAAACGGCCATTACACCAGTAATTAACGGTGCAAAAAGTTGGTATAGTTTTGGTCCAATTAGTATCCAACCTTCAGAATTTATGAAAATTATTTTAATTCTAGCATTAGCCAAAACGATTTCTAAACATAATCAATTCACTTTCAACAAATCTTTCCAATCAGATTTGATGTTATTCTTAAAAATTATTGGTGTGTCTATCTTTCCTACCGCTTTAATTTTATTACAAAATGACTTAGGTACTACCCTTGTGATTTGTGCAATTATTGCAGGTGTGTTGTTAGTCAGTGGTATTACTTGGAGAATTCTTGCACCATTATTTATTGCTGCATTTGTCGGTGGCGCTAGTATTATTTTGGCTATCATTTTCAAACCAACATTAATCGAGAGTATATTAGGCATTAAGATGTATCAAATGGGTCGTATCAATTCATGGTTAGATCCATACTCATATAGTAGTGGTGATGGTTACCATTTAACTGAATCTCTCAAGGCAATTGGTTCTGGGCAACTATTAGGAAAAGGCTACAATCACGGTGAAGTTTACATTCCTGAAAATCATACTGACTTTATATTCTCAGTAGTTGGTGAGGAAATGGGATTCATTGGTTCTGTGGTACTTATTCTTATTTTCTTATTTTTAGTTTTCCATTTAATTAGACTGGCTAGTAAAATTAATAGTCAATATAATAAAGTATTTATTATTGGCTATGTGTCACTCATTGTCTTCCATGTATTACAAAATATTGGTATGACTGTTCAATTACTTCCGATTACTGGTATTCCTTTACCATTTATTAGTTACGGTGGTAGTTCATTATGGAGTTTAATGACTGGTATTGGTGTTGTACTCTCTATTTATTACCATGAACCTCAACGCTATCAGGAGCCTGAAATACCAGTTACAACTAAAGCAGCATAAACATTTGAGCACATAAAAAGCACTCACGAATTGTGAGTGCTTTTTATATCAACAAATTATTTTAACTCATGACTTACTTTATTAGATGTAGGTAAGGTATTAATAATATCTAAACGAGATTTAGTTTTTTTAATATTTACACCTAATGATGATAATAATTTGACTACGTTTTGAATCTTATCTGGATTCTTCACTATAATCACCTCGTTTGGATTGACTTCAAGGTTATCATACCCTAATTCTGACTACTTTACTACATCATTTGTAAAATTTTTAAAAATATTTCTAAATAAAGAAAAATATCATTCAGAAATAAGTTGGACAACATTTTAATATAATATTCGATAACCTGAATCATATACCTCTTTTTCGATACTATTTAAATTCGCAGGCGTATCAAACTCGACTTTTATTTCTCCTACTTTACTATCAATTGCCACATTATAAACGCCAATCATGTTTTGTAAACGTTCCATTAGCATATTTTCTTGTTCAGTCGTTTCGACACCTGAAACATAGATGATTTCATTTTTCACTGTATATCCCTCGTTAATCTTTAATTAATTTTTGAAAGGTAACTAATAATTCTTCCATTGCTTCTTCTTGTGCACCATTGTTCACTTTGTTCATGATACAACTTTTCATATGATGATCGAGTAACTTGGTTGCTACACTATTGAGTGCTGAACGTGTTGCTCTTATTTGAGTTAAAACATCATCACAATAAACGTCGTCTTCAATCATGCGATTAATTGCTCTAACTTGCCCTTCTATTCGGTTTAAACGTGATTTTAAATTTGCTTTTGTTTGATCTGAATGATGTGCTTTTTCATTTTCAGTCACAAGCGTCACCTCGTTTCTCTACTCTTCATCATGGTATTATTCGATATTGATGAAGTCAATTGTTTAATTCCTTTTCAAAATAAAAACCGACTATGATATTCAACATTCTTCATGCTATAATTGAATAGTTAAAAAATAAATAATGTATGGCAATTGCAAAGGAGGCACCCCATGTTAGAAATCTTTACTATGGCGCTTCACCATTCAAACATTATTATGAATGTTATATTGATTGGCGCTTTCTTGCTGAATTTAATTTTCGCATTTATTATCATTTTCATGGAGAGACGAACAGCAAATTCCATATGGGCTTGGTTACTTGTACTCGTATTTCTCCCATTAATCGGCTTTATTTTATATTTATTATTAGGTCGTCAAATTCAACGAGACCAAATTTTCAAATTGAATAAAGAAGATAAAATCGGTTTGGAAATGATTGTGGATGAACAACTAGAGGCGCTTAAAAAACAAGATTTCTCTAAAGGCAACCATCAAATTGTTAAATTCAAAGAAATGGTTCAAATGTTGTTATATAACAACGCAGCCTTTTTAACTACGGATAATGATTTGACGGTTTATACGGATGGTCAACAAAAATTTGATGATTTAATTCAAGATATACGTCATGCTCAAGACTATATACATATTCAGTATTATATCTTTCATAGTGATGGTCTTGGAAAGCAGATACTTTCCGAACTAGAGAAGAAAGCTGAAGAAGGTATTGAGGTCAAAATGCTCTTTGACGATATGGGTTCAAGAGACTTACGTAAAAAAGATTTGAAACGTTTTCGTGTTAAAGGCGGACATGCCGAATCCTTCTTCCCTTCTAAATTACCGCTTATTAATTTAAGAATGAACAATAGAAATCATAGAAAGATTGTGGTTATAGACGGTAAAATTGGCTACGTCGGTGGCTTCAATGTTGGTGATGAATACTTAGGTAAATCGAAGAAATTTGGTTACTGGAGAGATACGCATTTACGTATTGAAGGCGATGCTGTCAACGCATTACAATTACGCTTTATTCTAGATTGGAACTCTCAATCCACGCGTGACAATTTAACTTATGAAGAGCGTTATTTCCCTGATGTAGATTCTGGAGGTACAATCGGTATTCAAATTGCCTCTAGCGGACCTGATGAAGACTGGGAACAAATCAAATACGGTTATCTAAAAATGATTTCCTCAGCCAAAGAATCTATTTATATTCAATCGCCATATTTTATTCCAGACCAAGCCTTTCTGGATTCCATTAAAATTGCTGCTTTAGGCGGCGTAGAAGTCAATATTATGATACCTAGTATACCTGATCACCCGTTTGTGTATTGGGCCACATTGAAAAATGTTGCGTCATTACTAGAAGCTGGTGTTAAAGTGTATCATTATGACAACGGCTTCCTACATTCTAAGACGTTAGTCATTGACGACGAACTTGCGAGTGTGGGTACCGCTAACATGGATAATCGAAGCTTTACACTCAATTTCGAAGTCAATGCCTTTATATATGATGAAGGCGTGGCACGTTCTCTTAAACAAGCATTTATTAACGACATGAAAGTCTCTTATAGACTTACAAAAGAGAATTACGAACAACGTAGTACTTGGGTCAAATTTAAAGAAGGTATTTCTCAATTACTTTCACCAATTTTATAACTTTCAACAGTGAGGTTCGGGAATGTCCTGAACCTCTCATTCTATTAAGGAGCCATTTTATGGAAAATGAATTAAAAATTAAATACGCACGTGATTATATGAAAAACGCACATAAAGATGATTACACGGGTCATGATGTTGCGCATGTGGAACGTGTATATGCGCTAGCGTTACATATTGCACACAATGAGGGAAATACGAACACACTTATCATCGAGCTTGCTACACTTCTTCATGATACGGTAGATAACAAAATTACTGATGAAAAGCTAGCCTACTCGAAATTAGTATCATTCTTGAAATCTATAGAGCTTACTGACGAAGAAATTAAACATATCCTCCATATCATTCAACATATGAGTTATAGAGGCGGAAAGAATAATAACATAGAGATGTCTATCGATGGAAAAATTGTAAGAGATGCAGATCGTCTCGACGCATTAGGTGCCATTGGTATTGCACGAACATTTCAATTTGCAGGACATTTTGGAGAGCCTATGTGGACTGAAATGAATATGCCTTTCGAATCAATTCAAATGAATGAAATTGATAAATATGATGCTTCAGCTATTAAACATTTTTACGAAAAATTATTAAAACTTAAAGATTTAATGCATACATCTACTGGAATGCAACTTGCAGAAGAACGTCATACATTTATGATTCAATTCTTAAAACAATTTTTAAATGAATGGAATTTCAAAGAGTGATTTGGACTATCATTTTCAAAACTAAAAAACCAGCAAATCCTATCGCGATTTGCTGGTTTTTATACTTTATTTTTTATTATTTTTAGAGACTACTTGCGTATTTTTACCTTTCTTTTTAGAAGGGTTATGTTCTTTTTCATATTGTTCAATGAAAGGTTGAACTTCTTTTTTAGCAAGTTTAGAGTAATACACGTTTGCAAAGTGCGTTTGTATTACTAAGAATAAGGCACTGACTGACCAATATAAGCCAAGTGCTGATGATGCTTGTAATGAAATCCAAATAATCATGATTGGAGAAACAATCATCATCATGTATCCCATTTGACGTTGTTCTTGAGGCATTGTTTTACTTGAAACATATGCTTGAATAAAGTAAAGAACACCGGCAATAATTGTAATCCAAATATCTGGTTTAGTTAAATTAAACCATAAGAAATGAGGATGTGCAGAAAGACCACTCACAAGTTTATCTTTCAATACGAAGTATAATCCCATAATGATTGGCATTTGAATCAACATAGGTAAACAACCTAGCATGCTCTTCATAGGGTTCATATCATATTTTTTATAAACTTCCATTAATTCTTGGTTTGCGGCCATTTTTTCTTCTTGTGTACGTGCACGTTTAACCTTTTCTTGAATGCCATCAACTTCAGGTTTAGCGACTTTCATTTTTTCACGCATCATGTGACTATTTTTATAGTTTGATAACATGAATGGTAACAAGATTAAACGAATTACTAGAACTAAGATAATAATTGCTAGTCCATAGTCATTATTAAATACATCATTTCCTAACCATTGTAAGAGATGTTTCATTGGTTGAACGAATGTATTAAAGAAGAATCCGTCCTGCTTTTCAGGTTTGGAGTAGTCACACCCAGCTAGAAAAACCATTATCCCTAAAAACAAAGGTAGTAACGCTTTTTTCTTCATTTTTCCACCTCTATTGTAATATTCACATAGGATTCATTTTATCATACTCGTACTGTAGTAGAAAACAAAAAGTGGAAATTTAACTAGATTATTTAAAGTAACTCAGAAAATGCTTAACAGTCTTGTCAATATTATCACTTCTAGAAATAGCAGAAATCACTGAAATACCATCTGCATCAGCTTCAGCTATCGAAGCAACATTTGATTCATTAATGCCTCCGATAGCTACAATAGGAAAGTCATCCAGATATTCTCTCAGTTTTTTAATCATTGATGGCCCTACAGGTTCGCTAGCGTCATCTTTAGAAGGCGTCGCATACATAGGCCCCACACCAATATAATTAACTTGAGATAGATCTGAATGTTGGTACTCATCTAGGTTACCAATACTTAATCCAATGATTTTATTTTCAAATTCTGCGGCAAATGCTTTTACCGCTTCATCGTCTTGTCCCACATGAATACCATCGGCATCAATCTCCTTAGCTAACGCCACATCGTCGTTAACAATAAATGGGACTTGGTATGTTTGGCAAAGTGATTTTAATTTTAAGGCTAGTTGCTTTTTATCCTCGCCTTTTAGAGCAGTAGGGCCTTTTTCTCGAAACTGATACAAAGTGATGCCAGCTTGTAATGCCTCTTCTAACACTTGTTCAATTGTTCTACCTTCAGGTATATCTTGTGTACCACAAATAAAATATACTTGTAATTGTTTTGGATTAAACATTTATGACTGAACCTCTTCTTTATTTACATATTTTTCAAATGTTGCATAATCTAAATTGTATAATTGATCCAATAGCTCAGGTAAGAATGAACCTGGTCCACGTACATGCTTTTCATTTTCAGCAAGTTCTGCTGCGATATTATAAATACTTACCGCTTCAATTAAAGCCTCTATAGATGGTTGCGTATTTCTAAATAAGAAACTAGCGACAACACCACCTAATAGACAGCCCGCCCCAGTAATATTAGCTAATAGAGGTGAGCCATTAGAAAGCTTCACTATCTGTTGATCTTGAACGATGACGTCTTCTTTACCAGTAATGACAACTGCCGCATTCAAACTCTCAGATGCCTTCTTAGCAATATCAATTGGATCAAGCGAATTATCGCTGTCTGTGCCTTTCATAGTCGTTTGCGAATCTATCAGTGTTAAAATTTCAGACGCGTTACCTTTAATCACCGTGACATCTATTTGTTCCAAGAATCGCTTACAAAATTGCTTACGATATGTAGATGCACCTACTGCAACTGGGTCAAAGACAATAGGTGTGCCTTGATCATTAGCAATTTTACCAATACTCATAATATCTTCTTCATTTTCATGAGTAAGCGTTCCAATATTAATTACGAGTGCACTTGCAACTTGATAGAATTCCTCTGCCTCTTCAGGTGCTTCACTCATCGCAGGACTTGCGCCTAAACTAAGTAATCCGTTCGCCGTGAAGTTTTTAACCACATCATTCGTATAACATACGATAAGTGGATTTTCGGAACGTAAACGCTCTAAATTATTCATCATCCAAACCTACTTTCTTTAAAAATGCAAAGTGATTAACAGGACCTCTTCCTTTACCAATTTCTGGTGTGTGCTCAATACTCATGGAAATAAATGCTTTAGCTTTTTTCACTGCTTCGTAAATTGAGCGACCTTTAGCAAGTTCTGCTGTTATTACTGCTGAAAATGTGCACCCTGTTCCGTGCGTGTGTTTCGTATCGAAACGTTTATTTTCAAACGTATACACATCGTCTTTAGTAAATAAGAAGTCTTTCGCATTATTTAAGTCTGCAGAGTGTCCACCTTTAATCACGACACCTTTACTACCAATTTCATTAATAAAAATGTCGCCAGCTTTACGTATGCTTTCTTCATTATCAATCTTTAAACCAGTGATTTCTTCAGCTTCAGGGATATTAGGTGTTACCACATCTGCTAAAGGTAAAAGCGTAGATTGTAAATGTGATTTTGTGTCATCATCCATCAACGAATCTCCACTTTTAGCTAACATCACAGGGTCTATAACATATGGAATGTCAGAATATCTTTCCAAATAAGTTTGAATAAGTTCCATTGTTTCCTTGGTCGCAATCATTCCTGTTTTAATTGCATGAGGTAACTCATCATCAAATACGCTTTCTAATTGTTCTTTCACCCAGCTTGTTTCGAGATTGTGAATATGTTGGACGCCTAGTGTGTTTTGAGCGACGATACTTGTAATCGCTGCCATTCCGTACACACCACATGAATGAAATGATTTTAAATCAGCCATAACACCCGCGCCACCTGTAGGATCTGTTCCTGCGATGGTTAATGCAATTTTAGGTTTATTCATGTTTTTCTCCTCCGAAATTCCATTTTTCATCAATATAAGCCATATTAAAGAAGTTACGTTCATGAATGGTACTTTGTAAGAAATTTTCTTTAATTTCTTCTTTTTGTGCTTTTGTGCATTCTTCTGTTAAACGATCCATTAATTGGTCGAATACTTCTACAAGTGGATCCATTTCAGTACTGTAGAAATCGAACCATTTTGCTGTAATTGAGTCTCTATTGAGGGCTGGATCTTTGATTGCACGTTTTGCTACCACTGCATATACGTATGGACAAGGCGCCATCGCTGCTATTGTATATGCTGCATTTTCATGTGCGTAAGCATTGTAGTACATGTGTTTTATATAATGGTCTCCACTAGGTGGCCAAACCTTTTCTTTAACAATTTCATTGTAAGGTTCATTGATATAGTCTGCTAATACTTCATGTGCTTCAACTTCACCTTCTAGCATAAATTCTATTTGCTCTACTAAAAATTTAACATCCTCCATTGTAGGCACTTTAGGTACAAGTAAAGCGTAAAGATTACTAAATTCCTTCAAATAAGACGCATCTGCTCTTAAGTATTGACGGACTGCCTGTTTAGATAGTGTTCCTGCGAGTAAATCTTGAATAAAACCATCATTATAAATATCTTCAATAATTGGTTGTGCTGCTTCCCTTAATTCTTTTGAAAATGTCATTCGTATGCCTCCTTGGATAATAAAAAAACTACTTTCCAACAATGAAAAGTAGCATGATCAAGGCAAAAAGATGCTTATTTGATTATGACTACTTTCCTACGTTGGTACTAACCAAATCAGGTTATAAGGGTCTGAATCACTTCATCTCAGCCAAACGGCTCCCCTAGTAGTTATATTGATGTATTTCATCTATCACATTATCAAACGAATACCTGTAAATCAATCAAATGGGCTGTAAAACATGAAAAAACCACCTTCTCATTGAGAGAAGATGGTTAATTGGACTCATAAACTTAAATTATGCAGTTACCCATTGGTTAGCGCCTGCAGTGTTGTATAATTTAACTGCTGCAGCATCTTGTACGCTTTCTGGAGCGTTAGCTGGTGATTGACCTTTATATTGACTTGGAGCTACTGAATCCCAAGTTGATTGTAAGAATTGATATTTACCAGCTGCGCCTGAAGATGGGTTGATTGCATGAATGTCGCCACCTGATTCACGTTGAGCAATTTGTTGTAAATGAGAATTTACATTTACTGATGAACCACTTGATGCTTTACTACTTGAAGTGTTGTTAGATGGTGCACTGTAAGAAGTAGTTGCTTTAGCTTGTGGTTGTTGAGTTTGCTCTGTTTGTGGAGCAGCTGTTTGCTCAGGTTGAGCTTGGTTAGATTGTTGTTGTGCACTTACTTGTTCAGCTGAAGTTTGGTTATTTGAAGCTGAAGCTTGTTCGCTTACATCTTGTTGTGGAGTTGCTTGACCAGTTTGTGCATAGTTCCAGCTCCAGTTATTACCGTCTGATTCGAAGTGGTAAGTGAAGCCGTTATAATCGAATGTTACGTTATAAGCACCTTCTTGGATAGGGCTTTCGTTTAATGATTGATCATTTGATTGTGCTTTTTGTGCTAATTCTGCTTTATCTACGTTAGTAGCTTCGCTTGCATGAGCGTCATGACCAGCGTTACCTGCTACTACGCCTAATCCTACTGCTAATGATGATGCAATTAATGTTTTTTTCATTATTAAAAATCCTCCTAAAAGTGATTTGTTTTCTTAACTAATTTACAAATACCACTCTAACATCTGAAAATACGGTGTAGGTTACAGTGAAATAAAAAAAACCGTTACTTTTTTACACTCGAATTACACTAAAAATTAATTATAAATAGAATTAAAATTCTATTCAAAACTGTCATGACAGTTTTGAATTTGTTTCGATTGCAAAATGTATCTGTAATATAAATGAAATCTGTCAGATAATTGTATGTATGTTGTGGCTAAAAATAAGGATTTATAAAAGCGACCTATTCTTTAATATTGGCCGATTAAAGTAGGTCGCTTGAGTATAATTGAAAGAAAAGGATAATTTAAGTTTTATTAAAATAAGATGGAGTTTAGGGGGAGTTAATTATTATATATTGATAGTTTCAAATTCGTCTGAGTGATAAGTGTCTTCGTCAAATTGATTTTGAGAGATAATTTCGTTACTTTTTGTTTTGGGAGACATGAATTTAATCGTTTCTACATATAGTTCGGTTACAAAATGTGTTTGCCCTTCTTTTTCATATTTTCTTGAACGCATTTGTCCAGTTATCCCTACTAAAGTAGCTTGACTGGTATATTTTTCAATATTCGTAGCTGTTTTACCAAATGCCTTACACAGTAAATAGTCGCTCGAAACTTCATTATTTTCGTCTTTGTAATTTCTTTCTGTTGCTACACAAAACGTTGCAACTCTACTATCCTCCTTTTCATATATTTGGGCATCTTTAGTTAACCTACCAACAATTACTATTTTATTTAACATGTGTCACCTCCTTCTTGTAATACATCTTAATTGAGAAGGGATCATTTGGTCAAAGTGACAAATATCCCTAAAACGTTAGCTATTTGTAGTATATTTTTGATATATTTAAAGAAAATAATGATTAAATAAGTACAACACTGCTTGTAATTTAATTTATTGTATATTTTTAAAAAACAAATGGGATGTGAAATAATGAAGACATTTAAGGCAGTACGATTTCAGATTGTAAATGAAAATGGTGGCGTTTCAGAATATGAAATCGAGGATGGCGTTATTATAAATAAAGAAGGAAGTGGCACAGGCTGGCTACTTGAAATCGTTATTTCAAATGAACACTATGAAACATTTCAAACTTATATGAAAGACCAAAAGTTATTAGATATTAGAGTAGTTATAACAAGACCGGCTAATGATCCTGCACTCTTTGATGCCACTGTCAAAAACGTTGCGAAATTTAAGAAAACAATGTCAGTTGTATTTGAATGTCATATTTATACTTTAAGACAGGTGTACGCAGAAAGCCTATTAGAAGAGTTAGTTGACGAAGGATTAACAGGAGAAGAACTTAAAAAAACCTTTAACCGAATGATGCAATCTAAACCAAAATTAAAAGATGAAAAATTTGAAAGAAATTAAATTACGGGTTCCTATCGCAAAATAATAGGAACCCGTTTCGTTATATATTGAATTAATTATGCATCTTGAATAGCAAATGTAAGTTCACAACTACATGCTAATTGACCATCCACTGTAGCTTTGGCAGTACCTTTACCAATAGGACCTTTAATCTTAGTAATTTCTACTTCTAACATTAATGTGTCACCAGGTGTGACTTGCTTCTTAAAGCGACATTTGTCTATTCCAGCGAATAGTGCGATCTTACCTTTATTCTCTTCATTATTTAACATTGCTACAGCACCAGTTTGAGCTAATGCTTCAGTAATTAGTACTCCTGGCATTACTGCATAATCAGGAAAATGCCCTTGGAAAAATGGTTCGTTACCAGAAACTTGTTTTAACCCTACACATCTCTTACCTTCTTCGTATTCAACTACTCTATCAATCAATAAGAATGGCTGTCTATGTGGGATAATTTGTTTAATTTGATTATAGTCAAAAATTGTTTCCATTATGTTAAACCTCCGAAACTTGAAACTTTGTTGTATTCATTTTAATCATTGACACGTTGGATATCTGCACCAAGATCTTTTAATTTACCATGTAAATTGACATAGCCTCTGTCTAGATGTTTAAGTTCAGTCACTTGTGTCGTACCATCTGCTACTAAGCCAGCTAAGATTAACGCTGCTGCAGCTCTTAAATCAGTTGCTTTAACTTGTGCCCCTTGTAATTGACTTTTACCTTCAATTTTGGCACTTCTTCCTTCAACATTAATATTTGCATTCATTCTTCTAAATTCAGCTACATGCATGAATCTATTTTCGAAGACTGTTTCAGTAATAACTTTATGGCCATTTGCAGTTAGTAATAAAGCCATCATTTGTGATTGCATATCTGTAGGGAACCCTGGATGAGGTAGTGTTTTAACGTCAACAGGATTTAAATCACCTTCTGCAGAAACACGAATGCCATCTTCTTTATAATCTAAATTGACGCCCATTTCTTCTAATTTATAAACTAGGCTCGCCATATGTTCTTTAATCGCACCACGTACAAAGATGTCTCCTCTTGTAATGGCACCTGCAATTAAAAGTGTACCTGCTTCAATTCTGTCAGGAATGATTGAATGTTCGACACCATGTAACTTTTCAACACCATGAATCGTAATGGTATCTGTTCCTGCGCCTGTAATTTTACCGCCCATTTCATTAATGTAGTTAGCTAAATCGACAATTTCAGGTTCTTTAGCTGCATTCTCTATAATGGACTTTCCAGATGCTAATGACGCTGCCATAATAATATTCTGAGTAGCACCTACACTTGGGAAATCTAAATGAATTTGTGTACCTTTTAATCCGTTTTTGGCGTTTGCATAGATATTACCATTTTCTAAGTGAATCTCAGCACCTAGTGCTTCGAACCCTTTAATATGTTGTTCAATCGGTCTACTTCCAATTGCGCATCCTCCTGGTAGTGCTACAATTGCATGACCAAGTCTTGCTAACAATGGTCCCATTACTAGAATACTCGCTCTCATTTTACTCACGTATTCATATGGCGCTTCCTCATTTAGCTTTTTAGTTGCATCAACAGTCACAGCATTTTCTTCTTTATGATAAGAAACATCTGCGTTAAGTGTTGATAGAACATTATTAATCGTTTCTACATCGCTTAAAGCTGGAACATTAACAAGTTTACTTTCACCCTCTGAAGCTAGTAAAGAAGCTGTTAAAACTGGTAATACCGCATTTTTTGCTCCTTCAACTTTTACTTCACCTGTTAATCGATTTCCACCTTTGATTACTATTTTATCCATCTTTAATCCTCCACTTATAACTCCTATTACTTCTTCATTTCCCTGATTATTTATTTAATATTCATTCTATAATTATATCCATTATTCAATATAAATAACAGTTTTAGAATTACTTTAATAAATATTTAACTTGAGTTGAATATTGTAATAAATCAACAATAAAATTACTTACTGAAGTTCCTAATAAAATCGCTACGAATATCATACAGACTTGCACTTGTAATGCATAACCTTTTTTGAAAAATTGGTCTAATCTAATAGAGTTTAAAGCCCAATAAGCTATGCAAATACATATGACGTGTAAGAAAAGATGTACAATTGCAAATTGACTCAGATAATCCATATTAAACTCCTTCGCAAGATTACTGTATAACATTGTACACGAAATAACGTGATAAAGATACTTTAATAAATTAGTAAATAAAGATGAATGGTATTAGAATTTAAAAAAGGTTCGAAAGCGTTGCTCACGCCATCGAACCTTTTTGATTATTATTTAAACTCAGCCACACGTAAACGGTTGTTAGCACGTTCTAACGCTCTTTTGGCTCTATTAATGTCACTATTATCATCATCATTTTCTAAATGTGATTCTGCTCTCGACTTAGCTAATTTAGCTCTCTCAACATCGATTTCGTTAGCAGCTTCTGCTGTTTGGACGATAATTGATAATTTATGTTGTCTAACTTCAACAAAACCATCACTAACTGCTACATATTCATTACCATTGTGAAAGTTAACTTTAACATAGCCAGTTTTTAATGCGGCAACTGTTGGAATGTGTCCACTCATGATACCCATTTCACCAGCTGTCGTTTGTAATACAGCTAGTTCTACATCTTCACGATCGTAGACAGAACCATTAGGAGTGACAATATTTAGGCTTAATGTATTCATTATCCATACCTCCTAATTATTAGACTTCAACACCCATATCTTTGGCTTTTTCAATTACGTCTTCCATACTACCTAATAAACGGAAAGCATCTTCTGGAATATGGTCATATTTACCATCTAAAATATCTCTGAAATCAGATACTGTCGTTTTTACAGGTACATAAGAACCTTTTTGACCAGTGAATTGTTCAGCTACGTGGAAGTTTTGTGATAAGAAGAATTGAATTCTACGTGCACGTTCTACAGTTTGTTTATCTTCATCAGATAATTCATCCATACCAAGAATAGCAATGATATCTTGTAATTCTCTGTATTTTTGTAATGTAGATTGAACTTCACGCGCTACATCGTAATGTTCTTGACCAACGATTGATGGTTCTAAAGCTCTTGAAGTTGAAGCCAATGGATCTACCGCTGGATAGATACCCATCTCAGTTAATTTACGCTCTAAGTTAGTTGTTGCATCTAAGTGAGCGAAAGTTGTAGCTGGCGCAGGGTCAGTGTAGTCATCGGCAGGTACGAATACTGCTTGGATAGACGTTACAGAACCTTTATTAGTTGAACTAATACGTTCTTGTAATTGACCCATTTCAGTAGCAAGTGTTGGTTGGTAACCAACGGCTGAAGGCATACGTCCTAATAATGCAGACACCTCAGAACCAGCTTGAGTAAATCTGAAGATGTTATCAATGAATAATAACACGTCTTGACCTTCTTCATCACGGAAGTATTCTGCCATTGTTAAACCTGATAATGCTACACGCATACGTGCACCTGGTGGCTCGTTCATTTGACCGAATACCATCGCTGTTTTCTTAATTACACCACTGTCGCTCATTTCATAATAAAGGTCGTTACCTTCACGTGTACGTTCACCTACACCGGCGAATACAGAAATACCACCGTGTTCTTGAGCGATGTTATTGATTAATTCTTGGATTAAAACTGTTTTACCAACTCCGGCACCACCGAATAATCCAATTTTACCACCTTTGATGTAAGGTGCTAATAAGTCTACTACTTTAATACCAGTTTCTAAGATTTCTACTTTAGTAGATAATTCATCGAAGCCAGGTGCTTGTCTATGAATAGGATCGCGACGTACTGAATCATCAATTTTTTCGTCTAAATCGATTGTTTCTCCTAATACGTTAAATACTCTTCCTAAAGTTGCATCACCAACAGGTACACTGATATCTTTACCTGTATTTTTAACTTCCATACCTCTTTGAACGCCGTCAGTTGAGTCCATAGCGATTGTACGTACAACATCATCACCTAATTGAAGAGCAACTTCAAGAGTTAAATGAAGCGTGCCATCTTCTTTAGGAACTTCGATGTGTAGGGCATTGTTAATATCAGGAACTTCATTATGTTCAAAACGAACATCGATTACTGGACCCATAACTTGAGTTACACGGCCAATTCCCATGTTGATTTCCTCCTTTTAATATTATTCAAGAGCTGCTGAACCACCAACAATTTCAGTAATTTGTTGAGTGATCGCTGCTTGTCTCGCTCTATTGTATTCTAATGATAGATCATCAATAAGTTCAGTCGCATTATCAGAAGCATTTTTCATTGCAGTCATACGAGAAGCATGCTCACTAGTTTTAGCATCTAGGATAGTACCGTAGATTAAGCTTTCAACGTATTGCGGTAGAATAACGCTTAAAATAGATTCTTTATCTGGTTCAAATTCATAAGATGACATTTGACCATGACCTTGGCTAGAATCTTCTTGAGATAATGGTAAAACTTGTTTTGTTGTTGGTTTATTTTCTAAAACACTCACATAGTGACTATAGTAAATAGTTAATTCGTCAATATTTTCTTCACTATATAAATCAATCGCATGTTTCGCAATCGCTTGAACTGATTTAAATGAAGGTTGATCTGGTAAATCTACTAAAGAACTTTCGATTTCATAACCTCTATTGTTAAAGAAATCTACACCTTGTTGACCTAAAACAATAATACTGTATTCACTATTATCTTTGTGTTTAGATTTAATATCATTCACTAAGCTTTTTAATACGTTCGTACTATATGCTCCTGCTAAACCTTTATCACTCGTAATAATTAAATAACCACTACGTTTAACATCTCTTGGTTTAAGCATAGGATGATTTGAAGAACTATTTGCACCTGCTACTGCTGTAATAGCATCTTGCATTTTCTCCATGTAAGGTCTGAACTGTTTAGTATTTTTCTCAGCTCTACGTAATTTAGAACTAGATACCATGTTCATGGCCTTAGTAATTTGTTTCATCTTTTTTGTCGATTTTATTCGATTATCTATCTCTTTTAGAGAGCCCATTATCTCACCACCTTATTATTTAGAGTATTAACGCTTCACTTTAAACTTTCAAAATGAAGTGACGTTTTAAATGTACTCTCAATTTCGCAGTTACATTCTATTTAGGTAGAATTATTGTTCTGATTTATTAAAACTTTTTTTGAATTCTGTAATAGCAGAATCAAATTTATCAGCATCTGGTAAAGCACCAGTTTCTCTGATTTCACTTAATAATTCAGTTGCATTCGCATCTGCCCAGTGGTTTAATTCATCTTCAAATCGAGTGATATCTTCCACAGGAATATCGTCTAAATAACCTTTTGTTAATGCATAAATAATTAACACTTGATATTCAACAGGTAGAGGATGGTTTTGGTCTTGTTTTAAGACTTCTACAGTACGTTTACCACGTTCTAATTTTTGTGCAGTAAATTCATCTAAATCAGAACCAAATTGTGCGAATGATTCTAACTCACGGTAAGAAGCTAAGTCTAAACGTAACGTTCCGGCTACTTTTTTCATAGCTTTGATTTGAGCTGAACCACCAACACGAGATACTGATTGTCCAGCGTTAATAGCTGGTCTTACACCAGAGAAGAACAGGTCTGATTGTAAGAAGATTTGTCCATCAGTAATTGAAATAACGTTAGTTGGTACATACGCTGAAATGTCACCAGCTTGCGTTTCGATAATTGGTAATGCTGTAATTGAACCGCCACCTAACTCATCATTAAGTTTAGCTGCTCTTTCTAATAATCTACTATGTAAGTAGAATACATCACCTGGGTACGCTTCACGACCTGGAGGTCTACGTAATAGTAATGATAATTCACGGTAAGCTGCTGCTTGTTTAGTTAAATCATCATATACGATAAGAACATGTTTACCATTAAACATGAACTCTTCACCCATAGTTACACCAGCATAAGGTGCAATATATAGTAATGGAGCTGGATCAGCTGCTGAAGCTGATACAACGATTGTGTAATCTAAAGCTCCGGCTTGTCTTAATTTTTCTACATTTGCACGAACTGTTGAATCTTTTTGACCAATTGCAACATAGATACAAATCGTATCTTGGTCTTTTTGGTTAAGAATTGAGTCGATAGCAACAGTTGTTTTACCAGTTTGACGGTCACCGATAATTAACTCACGTTGACCGCGACCAATTGGTACTAATGCATCGATTGCTTTAATACCAGTTTGTAATGGTTGATCAACTGATTTACGATCCATAACACCAGTTGCTTTTTTCTCAACTGGACGTGTTTTAGTTGAATTAATAGGACCTTGCCCATCAATAGGTTGACCAAGTGGATTAACGACTCTTCCGATTAATTCGTCTCCTACTGGTACTTCCATAATACGACCTGTACGTTTAACTTCGTCACCTTCACTAATTTCGTTGTATGGTCCTAAAATAACCACACCAACATTAGACTCTTCAAGGTTTTGCGCTAAACCTAGCACGCCGTTGTGGAATTCTACTAGCTCACCAGCCATAACGTCGTTTAATCCGTGAATTAATGCAATACCATCACCAATTTGAAGTACAGTACCGACATCAGTTACGGACATTTCAGACTCATAATTTTCAATCTGTGAGCGAAGTAATGCACTGATTTCTTCAGCTTTTATGGCCATCTATGTCACTCCTCTTTAAATATTAGTTAGCTCTTTCAAATTTTCTTTGTAATTGAACAAGGTCATTTTTAACACTACCGTCCATCACAGTTGTACCGACCTTCACTCTAAATCCACCGATTAAATCTGGATTGATTTTAGTGCTTACAATTACTCTAGATAAATGTGTTTGATTCTTAATTAATTGTTCGATTCTTGATAATTCATCTTCACTTAATTCATAAGTTGACTCTACAATTGCAAAGTCTTGATTGTAGTGTGCATTATATAAGCTTTGAAAAGCTCTAAATACATCTTCAATATATGATAAATGACGGTTATCTGCTAAAACTTTTAGCGTGTTAACAACATATTCATTTGCACCGCTATAAACCTCATTAACGAACGTTTTACGTTCATTTGCTGTTAATGAAGGGTTACTATCAATCGCTTTTAAACTTTTAATGTAGTCAAAAGATGAATGACTAATCGTTTCTAAATCTTCATATACTACATCTAATTGATTTGTATCGTTAGAGACATCAAATAATGCTTTGGCATATTTTTTTGCTACCTTTACCATTATTTATCCCCTGCCTCTTTTAAATACTTTTCAACTAATGCTTTTTGATCTTGCTCTGAAATTTCTTTTCTAAGAACTTTAGATGCGATTAATACTGATAGTTCAGATACTTGATTGTTGATATCAGCAAGCGCACGTTCTTTTTGACTGTTAATTTCACTTTGAGCAGTTTCAATCATGCCGTTAGCTCTTACGTTTGCTTCATGAATAATTTCTTCATGTTGCTTACGAGCTTGAATCTTAGCATCGTCTAAGATTTTTTGAACTTCATCTTGAGTCTCTTTAAGTGTCTTTCTATTTTCTTCTTCAAGTTTTTGAGCGTTAACTTTAGCTTGTTCAGCATCGTCGATATCTTTATTGATATCACGCTCACGTTTGTCCATTACTTCTTTTAATGGACCCCAAGCAAATTTCTTTAATAGTGCAAGTAGTACTACGAATGTGGCTATAGTTACAAGCATTGTTCCCCATTGTACACCTGCACCTAGAACGAATGTATTAGCTGTTGCAGTCACGGGCTCATGACACTCCTTTCGTCGATATAATCACTAAGCTATAAAAAAACAAAACGAACGGCGATAGTCTTGTAACAGACTTCGCCTTAATATGTCTTATCCAGCAAATGTCATGAACGCAATTACAACACCGATGATAGGTAAAGCCTCAACTAAACCAACACCAATGAACATGATACCCATTAATTGACCACGTGCTTCTGGTTGACGTGCTACACCTTCAACTGTTCTAGATACGATAAGACCGTTACCGATACCTGCACCTAATGCTGATAAACCAATTGCGATTGCCGCTGCGATTAAATTCATAATAAATTTTCCTCCTAAGAATTGTATATAATTATTAAATTAATTTAGTGTCCATCTGCCACTTTATGTGACATATAAACCATTGAAAGCATAATGAAGATATACGCTTGGATTGTGCCAACAAAGATTGAGAAAGCTTGCCAAACGATTAAACCTGGAATACTAATAATCCAGCCCCATGATAGATGTTCGAAAAATAGTCCTGCTAGTAAACTTAGTAGTAATTCACCAGCAAAGATATTCCCATAAAGTCGTAAACCTAACGTTAATGTAGATGTAAATTCTTCAAATACATTAATGATTGCAAGTGGCCAGAAAGGTTTAAAGTATCCAGCTGCATATGCTTTAGGTCCACGCATTTTAATACCATAAAAATGCGTTAGTAAAATCATAGTTGTAGATAAAGTAAGAGTTACCGTTGCATCAGCTGTCGGTGATTTCCACCACAGATAATGATCGTTAGTAACAATAGCGAATGGTAAACCAAGCATATTGGCTACAAAGATGAACAGAATTAATGTCACTGCTAAGAAGTGGAAGTGGCCACCTTTTTTCCAAGCCATGTTACTTTCAATGATACCTCTTACAAAATCAAATACCCATTCAATGAAGTTTTGCTTTCCAGTTGGTCGTTTTTTAAGATTACGTGTACATATTATAGCTATGATGAAAACCAAAATCGCTGTAATAACTACCATCATAACACTGGCCATGTCAAAGACGATATCGAATCCAAACACGTTCCAACTGACGAGTGGGGATTTGTGATCCATAAACTCACCTCTTTCATATTAAATTTTTACTCCCTTTTAAGTAGAGGGCGCAATATGATTACAATATAAGAAATCATTAAACCAATTAATACACCTATGATATTGATGTGATCCTTAAAGAAAAACCATAACAAACACGCAATGATTGCTACTAAATATCTCCAAATATTGCCCGTTGATATATGTATAGCATCTTTCTCTTTAGCCTTTGCCAAATAGCTTTCAAAGATGTATGTATTAACCAAAGAACCACATGCACCTATCAATAAACCTAAAATAAAAGGGTGGGGTACAATTAGATACAATATCCCAAGTATTATCAAGAGATAGAGATAATATTGGATATATTGTTTGAAAATGATGTAGAAACGACTCATTTATATGCCTCCGAGTGTCTTATACCAATCATGTAAACCGTTCCACTCATACAATCTAAATGATAATACAGGCTATTGTACGGTGTCAATTCCATTCAAAGTCTTGTTAAATTTTAAGACATTTTCGTCACAAAATATTCACAAAATATATCAATGCAATTTTTTCGTTATTTAAAATGATTAGGTTTTTTATCTAATAAGCCAAAGTAGAATTTGATATGCTCCACAATTCTTAAACTAGCTTTGCCGTCTCCATATGGATTCATTGCATGGCTCATTTTGTTATAAACAATATCACTATCTAATAATTGTTTCGTTGCGTTATAAACTTGTTGCTCATCGGTACCCACAACTTTCAAGGTGCCTGCCTCTACCCCCTCAGGTCGTTCAGTCGTCTCTCTAAGCACAAGGACTGGTTTATGCAATGATGGCGCTTCTTCTTGAATACCACCTGAATCTGTCATAATAAGATATGCATGTTTCGCAAAATTATGAAAATCAACAACATCTAACGGTTCAATGAGTTCTATACGTTCATGATTGCCTAAGTATGTTTCAGCTAATTCTCTTACTTTAGGATTCATGTGTACTGGATATACTAAAGCTAAATCATCGTAATCTTCAATTAACCTTTTCACTGCTTTAAACACATTTTTCATTGGTTGACCAATATTTTCTCTTCTGTGTGCAGTAAGTAGAATAAACTTTTTATTTCTATGTTTATCAATAATTTGAGATGTATACTGATCATCAATTGTATAATCCATTGCATCAATAGCTGTATTACCTGTGACAACTACTTTGTCAGAAGCCTTACCTTCATTAATTAAATTCGTTGCTGCATTAAGAGTTGGGGCAAAATGCAAGTCTGCCATTACCCCAACCATTTGTCTGTTCATCTCCTCAGGAAATGGAGAATACTTATCGTAACTTCTTAAACCAGCTTCAACATGAGCGATTGGTGTTTGATTATAAAATGCAGCAAGTGCTCCTGAGAATGTAGTGACTGTATCACCGTGTACAAGAACCATATCTGGCACTTCAGATTTAATTATGTCCTCAAGTTGAACCATCGATTTCGATGTAATACCAGACAATGTTTGCCCTGTTTTCATGATATTTAAATCATAATGAGGAACGATATTAAACGTCTTCAAAACTGAATCAAGCATTTCTCTATGTTGTGCTGTAACAACAACTATAGGCTCCAACTCAGGATCTTTTTCTAATGCTTTTACAAGTGGTACCATCTTAATAGCTTCAGGTCTTGTTCCGAAAATGGTCATAATTTTTTTCTTCAAAAATATCTATCTCCGAATCTATTATTTAGTACCAAACAATCTATCACCAGCATCACCTAAACCAGGTGTAATGTATGCTTTATCATTTAGCTTTTCATCAAGTGCTGCGATATAAATGTCAACATCAGGATGTGCTTCTTGCATCTTTTCAACACCTTCTGGTGCAGCGATTAAGCACATAAAACGAATACTTTTCGCACCACGTTGTTTTAATGATGAAATGGCTTCTATAGCTGAAGCGCCTGTTGCTAACATTGGATCAACAACAATAATTTGTCTCTCATCGATATCTTGAGGTAATTTGGCAAAGTACTCTACAGCTTTAAGTGTTTCTGGGTCTCTGTACAAGCCAATATGCCCTACTCTTGCAGCAGGAACTAAGCTTAATACGCCATCAGTCATTCCTAAACCTGCTCTCAAAATAGGTACAACAGCCAATTTTTTACCTGCTAAGCGCTTAGCTGTCATTTTGGTTACAGGTGTTTGAATTTCAACATCTTGTAACTCTAAATCTCTAGTTACTTCATAAGCCATCAACATGCCTACTTCATCTACAAGCTCTCTGAATTCTTTCGTACCAGTATGAGCGTCTCTAATATAGCTTAATTTGTGTTGAATTAACGGATGATCAAAAACATGTACTTTACTCATTTTCATATTCCTCCAATGTGTTTATCTATTATTCATATAGTGGATATTTTGAAGTAAGGGCGTGTACTCTTTCTTTAGCTTCATTGAGTTTAGCTTCATCATCTGTATGTTTTAAAGCTAAGCTAATGATTCTTGCTACTTCCTCAAATGCTGATTCATCGAAACCACGTGTTGTTGCTGCAGGTGTTCCAAGTCTAATACCACTTGTAACAAATGGCTTTTCTTGATCAAATGGAATCGTATTCTTATTACAAGTAATACCGACTTTATCAAGTGTTTCTTCTGCTACTTTACCAGTAATATTAATAGAACCTTTGACATCAACAGCTACTAAATGGTTATCTGTGCCACCTGAGACAACTCTAAACCCTTCATCTATTAAAGTTTGAGCCAAAGCTTGAGCATTTTTAATGACTTGTTGTTGATAAACTTTAAAGTCGCTATGCAATGCTTCTCCAAATGCCACTGCTTTAGCAGCAATTACGTGTTCTAAAGGTCCACCTTGAATGCCAGGGAAGATTGTCTTATCTATGTCTTTCTTATACTCTTCTTTACATAAAATCATACCCCCACGAGGTCCACGTAAAGTTTTATGTGTCGTAGTCGTAACAAAATCAGCATATTCCACAGGGTTAGGATGTAAACCAGCTGCTACTAATCCAGCAATATGTGCCATATCTACCATTAATTTAGCGCCAACTTCGTCCGCAATCTCTTTAAACTTTTTGAAGTCAATCGTTCTTGAATATGCAGAAGCTCCAGCGACAATTAATTTTGGTTTATGTTCTAAAGCTAATCGACGTACTTCGTCATAATTAATACGTTCAGTTTCTTTATCTACACCATATTCAACGAAATTATAGAATTTACCACTGAAATTCACTGGTGAGCCATGTGTTAAATGACCTCCATGACTTAAGTTCATTCCTAAAACAGTATCTCCCATTTCAATGGCTACTAGGTATACAGCCATATTGGCTTGAGAACCTGAATGAGGTTGCACATTTACATGTTCAGCACCAAATAATGCTTTAGCACGGTCGATTGCAACAGTTTCAGTTACATCTACATACTCACAACCACCATAGTAACGGCGACCAGGATATCCTTCTGCATATTTATTTGTTAAAACTGAGCCTTGTGCTTCCATAACAGCTTCAGATACAAAATTCTCAGATGCAATTAATTCAATATTTCCGTTTTGACGGTTGTACTCCTTTTGAATTGCTTCAAAAATAACTTTATCCTGTTTTTCGATATAAGACATAAAAAATCCCCTTCTTCCTTAATATTAATGATATTTAGCACGTTCGCCACCAATTTTCTTAGGTCTTGATGTTGCTATGGTAACGATAGCTTCTCCAACTTGTTTAACACTTGTTCTAACTGGAACACAAACATGTTTAATATGCATACCAATTAATGTTTGACCAATATCTATACCTTTTGGAACAGTAATATGTTCTACTACGATTGGATCTTTCATATGTTGATAAGCATAAGTGGATAAACTTCCACCTGCATGTACATCTGGAACAACAGTAACTTCTTCCATAGTCAGTGGGTTGAAATTTGTGCTTTCCATTGTAATCGCCCTATTGATATGTTCACATCCTTGAAAGACAAACGACACGCCTGTATCCTTTTCAATTTGTTTCAATGCTTCAAAAATTTCTTTAGCAATATCCATTGATCCCACTGAACCAATTTTTTCACCAATCACTTCTGAAGTTGAACATCCAATGATACACAATTCGCCTTTCTTAAAGAACGACATATATTTTAGTTCGTCAAGCAGTTTTTGTAAATCACGCATTTGAACCCACCCCTTTGTATAAAATAAAAAGGAACATAGCAAACTTGCTATACTCCCTAATTATAACTTATTTAAAGCCTAACATATACTAATTATATATAATTTAATCCCGAGTGGTTTTCATTTTCTTAACTAAATCGTAAATCTTGTGATACGTTTGTTCATAAACTTCGGCAGGAGCTCCATAAGGATCTGCAATTTCACCATTAACATTGACGTATTCATTGAGTGTATAAACATTTGAATGCTGACCATATTGTGCCATAATCAATTCTTTATGAGATTTAGACATCGTTAAAATTAAATCCGCTTCTAAATCATCTATGCCTAACTGTTGGGCATTCGTAGGTTCAGGCAAATGATGATCATGAATAAGTTGTAACGATGCTTCTGAAATAGCTTGTCCATCCATCGCAAATAATCCACGTGATTGAATATCATCATTTGGCAATAACTTTTTAGCAATACTTTCTGCCAATGGACTACGACATGTATTTCCTGTACATACAAATATGATTTTCATAGCGTATCACCTTTAATTATTTCATTACCTGCTGCTTTGAGCATTCTATTCATAATTGCCTCAGATTGATCCTTTTTTTCAAATCCGAAAATAAAAGCACGTTGAATGTCACTAGATCGATCTATTGAATGCAAGATGCTATATAAATTGTGGTTAGCAGTTTTAATATCTTGAGCATTCTTACATAAAGAAATGAACTGTGCACTTTCCGGTAGTAAAGATTTCATACTTTCAGGAAAAATAAAAGCAGTATCTTTCCATTTCTCATTATTATCAATTTTATGATTTAAATTTTCAATAATTGTAAGAGGAGTATCTGGCGAATAATGTTTATATTTCATACCTGGCGCAATAGGCTTTTCATTTTCAGTAAAATGAATATCTTGCACACTTTCTGGTAAGACTTTCTCAATCATCTCTTTCGTTACTGAGCCTGGACGTGCAATGCGAAATGGAAACTGCGTGCAGTCAAGAACTGTACTTTCGAGTCCTTCTTCACTTTGATCACCGTTTACAATACCGTCAATTTTATGATTTAAGTCATGAAACACATGGTCAAATGTCGTAGGTGATGGGCGACCACTTAAGTTAGCACTTGGTGCAGCAATGGGTTCATCTATAACTTGAAGTAACGCTCTTCCTATTTTATGACTAGGCATACGAACAGCAATGGAATTCAATCCCCCCGTTACTGTTTCACATAAATAACCTGATTTAAGCGGTAAAATAAAGGAAATAGGCCCAGGCCAATATGCTTCCATTAGTTTTGAAACACGTTCATCAATATGTTCAACAAATTTATCCAGTTGTTTTCTATGATGCACATGAACAATTAAAGGATTGTCAGAAGGTCGACCCTTAGCTTCATAAATCTTTTTCACTGCTACTTCATCTTTTGCATTTGCACCTAACCCATATACCGTCTCCGTTGGAATCGCTACTAAGCCACCTTTAATCACGGTATCTTTAATATCATTTATATATGGATATTGATGTAAGTTATCTTTAAAGGCCCGAACATCCCAAATGTGAGTTTCCATTTTCTTCACCTCTTTCTAATTTATATCATGTACGGAAAAAGAGTGGAACTTAATTCAGTTTGCCGTTTGTTGAATTTAAAGTCCCACCCATCTTATATTTATAATCATTATATTAGTAACACAACATATGGTTAAACATTTTTTATTTATTGAAACCACGATTAAATATACACTTAACAATTGAAAGTTGAATTACCATTTAATAGATACGATACGCTGATGCCCATTAATGTCTCGTATCACTTCTACTTCTTTGTTTGGATACATTGTTGTCACGATTGACTTCAATTTTTCACCTTGATTATAACCAATTTCAAAAACAACATGTCCATTTTCATTCATTACTTGTGGTAAATCTTTTAAGATGTCCTCATAAATAGCATAGCCTTTATTTTCAGCAAAAAGTGCATGGTGAGGTTCAAATTGAAGTACCGTATCATCCATGTCTTTAGATTCCGCTTCATCAATATAAGGAGGATTCGAAATTAAGCCATCCACTTTAATCCCCTTCTCAATTAATGGCTTTAACGCATTTCCTTGAAGAAAGTGAATATCCTGTTGATGGGTATCCGCATTGTTTCTAGCCACATTTAAAGTATCTTCATATAAATCTGTAGCGTAAACATCTAAATCGGGGCGAAGCAATTTCAGAGTGACTGCAATTGCTCCACTACCTGTTCCTATATCTACTACACCATCTTTATTACGACATAATTTAAGAAAATGAAGCATCACTTCTTCAGTTTCCGGACGTGGGATAAGACAGTTGGCATCAACTTTAAACTTATATCCATAAAATGATTGGAAACCTACAATATATTGAATCGGTTCTCCCTTCAACATTCTATGTAGCGCTAAATCAAATTTCGAAATATCAGCCTGTGACATTAATTCCTGACTATGAATAAGATAATCTGTCCTAGACCATTGAAAAACATCTAAGAATAACCATTTTGCTCTACTTTGTTCATATCCTTTATCTAAAGTGAGTTGGATAGCTTCTTCAAGCTTTTCTCTATAATTCACCATTATTTAATTCTTTCAATTTCTCGGTTTGTTCAGAAAGTGTGAGCGCGTCGATAATCTCATCTAAATGTCCTTCCATGATTTGGCCGAGCTTTTGCAGTGTTAAACCAATACGGTGGTCAGTCACACGACTTTGTGGGTAATTATAAGTTCTAATACGTTCAGAACGGTCCCCTGTCCCTACTGCCGACTTTCTTTGAGATGCATATTTTTGTTGCTCTTCTTGTAATTTCATATCATATAAACGTGCTTTCAACACTTTCATTGCTTTTTCACGGTTTTGAATTTGAGATTTCTCAGAAGATGTCGCAACTACACCCGTTGGCAAGTGAGTAATACGGACAGCTGAGTCAGTTGTATTGACGTGCTGACCACCCGCACCACTTGAACGATACGTATCAATTTTCAAGTCTTCATTGCGTATTTCAATTTCAACATCCTCTACTTCAGGTAGAACTGCTACTGTAGCAGTAGATGTATGAATACGACCGCCTGATTCTGTTTCTGGTACACGTTGCACACGATGTGCCCCATTTTCAAATTTCAGTTTACTATATGCGCCACTACCAGATACTGAAAAACTGATTTCTTTATAACCACCATGATCACTTTCTGATGCTTCGACTATTTCAGTCTTAAAGCCATTTGCTTCGGCATATTTAGAGTACATTCTCATTAAATCTCCGGCAAAAATAGCTGCCTCATCTCCTCCAGCAGCAGCACGAATCTCAACGATAACGTCTTTTTCATCATTTGGATCTTTAGGTATTAATAAAATTTTCAGTTCTTCTTCCATATCTGGTAATTCATTTTTTAATGCAGTACTTTCTTCTTTAAGCATCTCAACTTCTTCTTTATCAGAAGTTTCTCTTAACATTTCTTCGATATCTTCTAATTCTTCTTTTTTCGATTTATAACTACGATAAACATCTACCGTTTTCTGTAAATCTGCTTGTTCTTTAGAATACTTTCTTAATTTATCTGAATCATTGACAACATCAGGGTCACTTAACATTTCATTTAATTGTTCATATCGCTCTTCAACTATATCTAATTGATCAAACACTACATTTCCTCCTTCTCATTTTCACTTGGAGCCACAATATGATGCGCTCTACAACGTGGTTCGTAACTTTCATTCGCACCAACTAATATAATAGGATCATCAATTTTAGCTGGTTCACCATTGATTAATCGTTGCGTACGGCTTGATGGTGAGCCACAAACGGCACATACCGCTTGCAGTTTAGTTACCTGTTCACTTACCGCTAATAACTTTGGCATAGGTTCAAATGGTTCTCCCCTAAAATCCATATCAAGACCTGCTACAACAACTCTATGACCATTTTCAGCAAGTTGTTCTGCTATATTGACAATCTCATCATCAAAGAATTGCACTTCATCTATACCGATAATATCTACATTGTGTAAATCTTGATTTAAAATTTCTCTAGCCGTAGAAATATTTATCGCTTCAATCTCATTACCATCATGGGAGACGACCTTTTCTTTATGGTAACGATCATCAATTGCCGGTTTGAACACGACTACTTTCTGTTTCGCATAAATCCCACGTCTTAATCGACGTATTAACTCCTCGGATTTACCACTAAACATACTTCCAGTAATAGTTTCAATCCATCCGGAATGGTACGTTTCATACATTGAGAGTTCCACCTTTTTTCAAAACATAATCGCTTAATTATATCATATTTTTTATGTAGTTAAATGCATTTTCAAAGTATTATTCTAAATTAAGCAATGATACTCACTTATTACAAACAATTTAGGAACTTAACTCTCAACCCTCATTTATTGTAACGAAAATATCCAAAATAAAAAAACTGTCTACAATCCCATAATAATGGATACGTAGACAGTTGAAATTCAAAATTAGTTGTTGTTTGATTTGAAACCAAACTTTTTGTTGAAGCGTTCCACACGACCATCCGCAGCAGCGAATTTTTGACGGCCAGTATAGAATGGATGTGAATCAGAAGATACGTCTAAACGAATAACTGGGTATTCATTTCCATCTTCCCATTCCATAGTTTCTGAAGATGTTTTAGTAGAACCACTTAAGAATTTAAAGTTTGTAGTTGTATCTAAAAAGATAACTTTGTGGTATTCAGGATGAATTCCTTGTTTCATTTCTTTCAGCTCCTTTGCCCTGAACCATCTGGAACAGAGTTATTTGTGAGTTTTTTACCCAATACTGTGTAATTATAATAGGAATCAATTTAAAACGCAACCCTTTATCAATATTCGTTAGATAATTGGTTTACCTGTTTTCGTGCTTTCTTCGGCTGATTTTTGTAATTGAGTGAAAAATTCTTTATTATTTTTCGAGCGTTTTAATTTTCGGATGAAGCGTTCTGTAAAATCAGTAGAGTCTGTAAATAAATTACGTAATTGCCATAATGAATCGAGTTCGGCTTTCGAAATAAGTAATTCTTCTTTACGCGTAGAACTTCTACCAATATCAATGGCTGGGAATATTCTACGTTCTGATAATTTACGATCAAGATGAAGTTCCATGTTTCCTGTACCTTTGAATTCTTCGTAAATCATATCATCCATTCTTGATCCTGTTTCAACAAGTGCTGTAGCTAAAATAGTTAAGCTACCCCCTGCTTCGATATTTCTCGCCGCACCGAAAAAGGCTTTCGGTTTATGAAGAGACGCTGGATCTAAACCACCAGATAACGTTCGACCACTTGGTGGAATAACAAGGTTGTATGCACGAGCTAAACGTGTAATTGAATCCATTAAGATGATGACATCTTCACCAATTTCAACCAAACGCTTGGCACGTTCTAGTAATAATTCAGCTACCTTAACGTGATGTTCTGGCGGCTCATCGAATGTAGAATGTACAACTTCCGCAGATTCAACAGATCTTTCAATATCTGTCACTTCTTCTGGACGCTCACCTACAAGTAAAATAAAGAGTTTTGCTTCTGGTTTATTCGCTGCAATCGCATTTGCAATTTCTTTTAATAAACTTGTTTTACCAGCTTTAGGCGGAGCTACGATTAACCCACGTTGACCTAAACCAATCGGCGTCACTAAATCCATAATACGAGTAGAATAATTAGTTGGAGCTGTTTCTAATAAGATTCTTTCTTCAGGATATAGAGGTGTTAACGCTTGGAAGTGAGGACGTTTTTTTACTTCTTCTGCATTCTGATCATTAACAAAGTCAACTTGGAGTAATCCATAATATTTCTCATTATCTTTAGGCTTACGGACTTTACCAGTTACTTTATCGCCACGTTTAATCTCAAAACGTCGAATTTGGCTGGCAGAAATATAAATATCTTTCTCACCTTTAGAATAGTTGACTGTTCTAAGGAAACCATATCCATCTTGTTGTATATCATCCAAGATGCCTTCCATATAGTAATTACCATCTTTCTCCATTTGAGCTTCCATGATGGCTAAAACTAATTCTTTTTTATTTAATTTACTATAATTCGTTAATTTTAAAGATTTGGCTTTTTGAGTGAGCTCTTTAGTAGTATTGTTCTTGTAAAGTTCGTGGAAAGATTCATACTGAGGAGACGTTCGTTCTCTTTCAGGCATAGACTTGCACCCATTTCGTTATTTTTTATGTTGCGAGGCTCTGACATATTAAACGTTTTTAGTAGGTTTTGATGAAAAGTTTCAAAATATAACCTTGCGAAAACTTTTTTAACTTTTATAAAAACAAAGCAAAGTTAACTACTTTTTCACGTTCATATGTGTCTTAACCTTCTAAATACTAGAATAACTATAGCAAATTTTCATTTTAATTACAAAATGAATTTAGAAAATATAACAATAAAAACAAAACACGGAACTAAAATAGTTCCGTGCATCGTTTAATTGCAAGATTTAATCTATTTATTCAATTATTTAAAATATCCAGCAATTGATTTAACTTCTAAGAATTCTTCAATACCGTAATCGCCCCATTCGCGACCTAAACCTGATTGTTTATAGCCACCAAATGGTAGGTCTGGTTTTCTGCCAGCTTCATTGATTTCAATTGTACCGGCTTCTACTGAGCGTGCTACTTTGCGTAATGTGTCTTGATCTTTACCGATAACGTATCCGGCTAAACCATATTTAGTATCATTCGCAATTTCAATGGCTTCATCTAAATCATTATAAGTGATTACAGACATTACAGGACCAAAGATTTCTTCTTGAGCAATAGTCATTTGATTGTCCACATTGATGAAAATAGTTGGACGAGCGAAGTAACCTTGATCTAATCCTTCTGGTTTGCCAGGACCACCGTAGAAGAGTTCAGCACCTTCGTTAACACCTTTATCAATATAATCTTGAACTTGGTCGAATTGTTTTTTACTAATAATTGGACCAACTTGTGTGCCTTCTTCTCTAGGATTACCAACTTTAACTTGACTAAATTGTTCTTTCACTGCAGTTAAGAAATCTTCTTTAATGCTTTCAGGAACTAGTACACGTGTACCTGCAGTACAAACTTGTCCAGTATTGTTGACAACCTTGCCAGTCGTCGCTTTAGCAGCTTCTTGAATATCAACATCATCTAATACGATGTAAGGTGATTTACCACCTAATTCAAGAGATACTTTTTTGAAATCTTTTGCTGCTTTTTCCATAATTTTAGAACCTGTAGGGCCAGAACCAGTAAATGACATCATTCTTACTTTAGGATGTTCACTTAATGGATTACCTACACCTTCACCATCACCATTTACTAAGTTGAATACACCTTTAGGCACACCAACCTTGTCGAAGATTTCAGCTAAGATAATTGCCGCAAATGGTGTTTCTTCAGAAGGTTTTAACACGACTGGACTACCTGCCGCAAATGCTGCAGCTAATTTCAATGATGTTTGGTTAGTTGGGAAGTTCCATGGTGTTACTAATCCAGCTACCCCGATTGCTTCTTTAACTACTAAGTCATCACCACGTTGTTCTTCAAATTCAAAGTTATCTAGCGCATCTCTTGCAGCTGTAAAATGATCTAATCCCATTTGGTAATGTACATTTTCAGAAACGGATAATGGTGAACCAAGTTCATCAGTAATTGCTTCAATGATATCTTCTTTTCTATTTTCATACTCTTTTACAATTCTATCTAATAAATCTCTTCTCTCTTCAACTGAGCTATGACGGAATTGTACATAAACGCTATCTGCAGCTTCTACTGCTTTGTTAACGTCATCTGCATTACCTTTTGCTACTGAACCCATCACTTCTTCAGTTGCAGGATTGATTACGTCTATTGTTTCGCCACTCGCACTATCAACCCATTCGCCGTTAATATATTGTTTAGTGAAATTTCTCATATTCAATATTCACTCCTTCGAAATAGTTATATATATTAAATAACCTTTGAAAGCCTACTTTAAACATCAATATAATTGGAAATAAATTGAGTGTTATTTATTTTCCGTTTAGTAACTATAAACGAAATGCCCTTTATTGCACAAAAAAATTGCCTACAAAGTTGAACTCCGTAAGCAATTTCTGACTAAATATTTTACTTAGATTTATTTTGAAGCATTCGTTTCTAATTCAACATATTTTTGTGCCCATTCTTCCATAGGCTTCAATGCTTCTGCTAATGCATGTCCTTTATCAGTCAATTCATACACAATTTCTATAGGACTTGAAGAAATAATTTTCTTTTCAACAAGATTCCATTCTCCTAAGTCAGTTAATTTTAAACTTAAAGCTCTAGGAGTAATTGTTTTTAAATCTCTTTTCATATCGGAAAAGTGAGCAGAATGACTTTCACATCTAGATAAATAGTTAATAATAAGTCCATTCCAACTGCGACCGACAATTTTGAAGGTTTCTTCAAGATATGGACAGATTTCCATTTGCCTCACCTCATATTAAATATGCTCATAATTGTAGGCATGTATCTTTTGTCTCCCAATTATTAGTATAAATAGTATATCACAAAATCTTAAATTTCTTCAGTCCAAATATCTGCACCGAGTGATTTCAAGTGTTCAACGATATTAGTATACCCTCTATAAATATGTTTTACATTGAAAATAGTAGTTACACCTTCAGCAATTAAACCAGCCGTAATCAAGCATGCGCCTGCACGAAGGTCACTTGCATAAACTTCTGCACCCTTTAAGTGAGATGGTTTAATAGTTGCAGTGCCTTCATCAGAATAAATATTAGCTCCCATATGTTTGAGTTCTTCCACATGTTTAAATCTTGCTGGATAAATCGTATCCGTTACAAAAGAAGGACCGTTCGTCATAAATAATAGAGGTGTAATTGGTTGTTGAAGATCCGTAGCAAAACCTGGATAAACTAAAGTTTTAATATCTACATTCTTATATGGCGCTTGTTTACGAATAATTGCTTTCTCGTCTTCAATTTGGATGTCGACACCAAGTTCTCTTAATTTTACCGTTAAAGCTTCTACATGCTTAGGTACGATGTTATTTAATGTCACTTCTTCACCCATTGCAGCAGCCATACACATATATGAACCCGCTTCAATTCTATCAGGGATGATTTGGTATTCTGTACCATTCAATGTTTCAACGCCTGTAATTTTTATTGTAGTAGTCCCTGCACCTTTAATATTAGCACCCATACTCATTAAGAAATTTGCAACATCTACAACTTCAGGTTCTTTAGCGGCATTTTCAATGACAGTTTGCCCTTTAGCATGAACTGCTGCAAGCATAATATTAATCGTAGCACCTACACTGACCATATCTAAGAAAATATTAGCTCCCTTTAATTCTTTAGCTTCTATCTTCATAGATGTGTCACTCGATTCATCTATTTCTGCGCCTAATGCTTTAAACCCTTTAATATGTTGGTCTATTGGACGTGGTCCTAATGGACATCCTCCTGGTAAACCAATTACACACTTTTTGAAGCGTCCAAGCATTGCGCCCATCATATAGTATGAAGCACGAAGCGACTCAACTTTATTGTTAGGTAAAGGCGCATTTTCTATTTCAGTAGTATCTACTTCTAATTCTTTACCATTTAATTTCGTTTTAATATTCAAATCTTCTAACAAACTCACTAAAGTTTTGACATCAGAGATTTGAGGAAGACCATCCAACTTTACATGTCCTTGAGCTAATAAAGTTGCGGGGATAATAGCAACAGCGCTATTTTTCGCACCACTAATTTCTACTTCTCCTTTTAGTGTTTGTCCACCTCTTATTTTTATTACCTCTTGAACCATACGATTTGTCTCCTTTGTTTCCTTCTTTTTTAAAATTTCACATTATTAGCATTATAAAATAATTTTACTTTGTTTGTAAAATACTTCAATTCTTAGCTACAGAAAATGATTTATTTGAAAAATTATTATACTTAACGTCATTAATTCGTGTTCTACTTAATTCAAGTTTACATCGATATTAAATTATTACCTCTTCTACAATAATTTAATCGTTAAAATTGTGTATATGTATGAAATAAATATTGTTTCATTTTAATTAATATCTGTTTAAACGTGTGAAGTGTATATTTATAATTGAATTTCTGATTTTAGTATAGCATAAAAAAGACCATTGAAAGCATCGTTTCAATGGTCTTAGAGCGATATGATATAAAATTATTTAGCGCGGTTAGATGTACCGAATTCTTTAATTTTACCTTTTACAGTTTCTTTAATTGCTTCACGTGCTGGTCCTAAATATTTACGTGGGTCGTAAACATCTTTATCGTTATTTAATACATCACGAACAGCCTTAGCTGAAGCAATTTGGTTTTCAGTGTTTACATTAATTTTCGCAGTACCGTAAGGAATTGCTTTTTGAATGTCTTTAGTTGGGATACCTGTACCACCGTGTAATACTAATGGTAATCCAGTAGAAGCACCAATTTCTTCCATTTCTTTGAAGCCTAATTTAGGTTCACCTTTGTATGGTCCATGAACTGAACCTAATGCAGGTGCTAAAGTATCGATACCAGTTTTTTCAACTAATTCTTGACATTCTTTAGGATCTGCATAGATTACGCCGTCAGCAACAACGTCATCTTCTTGTCCCCCAACTGTACCTAATTCAGCTTCTACAGAAACGCCTCTTTCATGTGCGTATTCAACTACTTTAGATGTGATTTCAACATTTTCTTCGAATGGGCTATGAGAAGCATCAATCATAACTGAAGTGAATCCAGCGTCAATTGCTTCTTTACATTTTTCGAAACTTGAACCATGGTCTAAATGAATCGCCACTGGAACAGTAATATTTAAATCATGAATTAATCCCTCAACCATTTTAACTACTGTATAGAAACCACTCATGTAACGAGCAGCACCTTCAGAAACACCTAAGATTACTGGTGCATTTTCTTCTTGTGACGCTTCTAAAATAGCTTGTGTAAACTCAAGGTTATTTAAGTTGTATTGACCAACTGCATAACCATTTTCTTTCGCATCAATTAACATTTCTTTCATTGAAACTAAAGGCATGAAAGTTCCTCCTTGAGTGCATCTGTGCACGTATTTTTTCAACATCATTATATCAAAAATACATAGTGAATGCATGCGAATACTTTATTTAAAATTAATAATTTTCACAATCCTTAACTTTTCAACAATTGCAAACGCATACAAGATTACAATTACTCACATATTGCATAACCTACTCGTATTATTTACAATATTTTAATGAAAAGAATGGAGGAACATCATGTCAAAAATTCTTAATACACAATTGACAGGCATATTTAATAGACTCGAAAAACAAGCATTAGATATTCAAATGGCAGCACAATGTTTAATACAAGCTATCGGAGGCGAAGGCTATGTATACATAAAAGGATATGGCGATTTAAAATTTTATGAAGCATTTGTGTTAGATAGTGAGGAAAAGCTTGATACAAGTCGTTCTCTTGAACGCTTAAATTCATATGAAGAGATAGATTCGACTGATCGGGTATTCTTATTTGCGCCATTTTATACTGAAGAAGTAGAAAAAGATGTTCAACGTTTAATTGACTTAGATGTTGATTTCGTATTGGTATGTAACAATCCTAAGCGTGATGATTTTCCGGAGCATCTGATGCATTATGTGAATTTATCTACACCTAGACCTATTGTTTATACTGAAGATTACGATAAAATTGTTCAACCTCATCCAATGGCATTCAATTACGTATATTATGAAATCTATACGCAAATGATAGAAATGACACGAGATTTAGAATTATAAGGTACAATTTAAAACATAAGAGCTAAGATGGTGGGCTATAGAGACATAGTAGTATGTCTCCTCCCCTAGTATTTTAATAGAGAGCCTTTATCAATGTCCTCATCTTTATATGAGGAATCAGCATTATGTGTGCCTTCATTTGAACTATTCATATATTAACCTTTTTATTAGGAATGAATTAAATGAAAAAAATCAGCATTTTAATATTATTAATTTCAGTAATAATCATACTATTTATTTACATATCTCATGAAATTAAGAGAGAGCACTATATCAAAGTTCAAAAAGCACGTATTGAATTATTTTTTAAACATAATTTAAAAGGCTACAAAAATATTGATATTAAAAACACTTATAAATCTCCAATGGGAAGTTATAACATTGAAGGTACCATCAACCATAATAAAAGATTGAATTTCACTGCTACAATGACTAGCGATACAAACTTTCAGTTCGAAGAAGATCTTACTATTTCTGACAACATTGATAAAATGTTTAAAACTGATTCAGAAAATCCAGATTTTCCTACTGAAATCATCCGGAAAACGAAACTTAAATCAACAGATTATGAGGCAAAACCTCCAGTTATATTTAAATTTTAAACTTACGCCCTCTACATTATTTTTGTATTGAAAATAATCATTCATAATCTGTAATTTTAGAATAAGAATATGATATAGACCTTTAAAAGCAAAGAAAACGGAGATTGCTATGACATCAGAATAGCGATCTCCGTTTTTATATGTTTTATAAATATTTATTGTTGTTGGTATTTAAATGAAGCTTCAATAAATGATTTAAATATTGGTTGTGGACGGTTAGGTCTTGATAAGAATTCTGGGTGGAATTGACATGCGATGAAGAAATCATTTTCAGGAATTTCAACAATTTCTACAAGTCGTCCATCTGGGCTTGTACCTGAGAAGACCATACCATTTTCTTCTATTTGTTCTCTAAATTCATTGTTAAATTCATAACGATGACGATGACGTTCTTCGATATCATTTTCAGAGTAAATTGATTCGGCAAGTGTGCCTTCTTTAATATGACATGGATATAAACCAAGACGAAGTGTACCACCTAAATCTTCGATATCTTTCTGTTCAGGTAATAAATCGATAATTGGATAAGGTGTGCTTGGGTCTAGTTCGGCTGAATGTGCGCCTTCTAAACCTAATACGTTACGTGCATACTCTACCGTTGCTAATTGCATACCTAAACAGATACCAAAGAATGGAACATTGTTCTCACGAGCATATTTAATTGCAGAAATTTTACCTTCACTAGCACGGAAACCGAAACCACCAGGTACTAAGATACCATCAACATCTGATAAGTAACTTTCAACATTATCATCAGTAACTTCACTAGAATCAATCCATTTTACCACTACATCTTTCTTAAGTGGATAACCCGCATGTTTAAGTGATTCAACTACTGACAAGTATGCATCTTGTAAACTTACGTATTTACCTACTAAACCGATTGTAATTTTACCATCAAGATTATTCACTGTATTTAAAAGATGTTCCCATTCATCTAGTTGTGTTTCATACTTCGCATTTAACTGAAGACGTTGAATAACAATATCGTCCATGTCTTGTTTGCTAAGTTGTAACGGAATCTCATAAAGAGAATCTGCGTCACGACATTCAATAACACTTTCTTTATTGATATCGCAGAATAATGCAATTTTATCTTTCAAGTCTTGAGTCATTTCATATTCTGTTCTTACTACAATTAAATCTGGTTGAATACCTAAACCACGTAATTCCTTAACACTGTGTTGTGTAGGCTTAGTCTTCATTTCTCCAGCTGCTTTAATATAAGGTAATAATGTACAATGCACGTACATGACATTTTCACGGCCTAAATCACTTCTAATTTGACGGATTGCTTCTAAGAAAGGTAGTGATTCTATGTCACCTGTCGTACCACCAATTTCAGTAATAACGACATCTGCATTTGTGCTTTCTCCTGCTAATAATAATCTTTCTTTAATTTCATTTGTTATATGTGGAATAACTTGTACTGTTCCACCTAAATAGTCGCCTCTACGCTCTTTCTTTAATACATGAGAATATACTTTCCCAGCAGTTACGTTTGAATATTTATTTAAATTAATATCAATAAATCGCTCATAGTGACCCAAGTCTAAGTCTGTTTCTGCTCCATCATCTGTAACAAATACTTCACCATGTTGATATGGACTCATTGTACCTGGGTCCACATTTAAATATGGATCAAATTTTTGAATTGTAACTTTAAGCCCTCTATCTTTGAGCAATCTACCGAGAGAAGCGGCTGTGATTCCTTTTCCTAATGATGAGACTACTCCGCCTGTTACAAAAATAAATTTTGTCATTGTCTGACCTCCTGTAAAATTTAGGGTTGCTACCTCGTAGTTGAAATAATATTTAAAACTGTGAGTAACATGACATCCTTTTATGTAAAACATATAAATGTTTTAAAGTTACTCTACAATTCTGTTCACTTTTAATATTGAGTTATTTGAAAAAACAAAAAAACGCTCCCTCTCACAACAATTGTAAGGGGGAGCGTATCTACTTAATACACGTGTCCTAATTAAAGGAGCCCGAATAAAATTCTATCATCTTTTAACTAAAAATAAAAGTCCCATTTTTTAATCTAGACTGTAGAGATACCTTTTAAAATTAAGCTAGATTATCAATACTCCGTATTTAAATTAAGAATAAATCTTTTTGTACCAGCTTTCTTATGACACATGCATAAATCATATGTGTTCGTACTCCACTTTATGTCTAACTCATTTACTAATAATTAAATCAAAGAATGTGAATTAGTCGTTGAAGTCTTCTTCGTCTTCGAACTCTTCTTCTTCCTCTTCTGCCATGTCATCGTCTTCATCTTCTTCAATAACGATGTCAGAATCGTTGATTTCTTCTTCTACATCCTCATCTTCAGGATCATTTAATGTTTCTTGATCGTCAGTTTCAGCAGGAATATCATCGTCATCATCGATGTCATCCTCACCTAATAATTTAAGATTTTTATCTTCTTCATCATCGTCATCAAGAATATCAAATTTTTGAATCGTAGGTGCGATTTTCTCTTCAATATCATCAACTGAATACCAGTCACGAAGTCCCCATTGATTCTCTCCAACGTTTAAGAAACGTCCATCAGTATTAAGGTCAGTGTAGAATTGAACAACACGTGTTTCAATGTCTTCGTATTCATATCCACCTAAAGATTTAAATTCATCAATGATATCGTATAAGTTCATTGTTGTTTGTTTATCATTTAATAAAGTGTAAGCCATATCGATAAATGACTTCTCATCTACCATTTCTTTCGTGTAATCTTGAATTTTCATTAAAAAATACTTCCTTTCAAAGGATTTTTCTCTTATTAACGTCAAATTTTCATTAACTAATATTAACAAAAATAAATTATAAATGACAACATGTGATTTCGCAATCACAACTAATAGTTTATGTATTTTTCAAATAGTACATAATCTTCAGCTTCTTCAATGACTACAAAATTACTATTTACACATAAAGGTTTCAATTCATTATGTTCACCATATAAAGTGATTGCCAAAACTTTAATACTATCAAAGTTTTTACGAATATACGTTGGCAGTTGGCGAAGTGCACTTTCAGCAATACCTTCATTTCTGTGTTCTTTATTGACTTCAATTGCAGAAATTCTCATTCTATTTTCGATTTGCTCTACAGCGATAAATCCAACTTTTTCTTTATCTTTAAGTAAGTTAATTACATGAATATTTGCTTCTTCTGATGTTTCACTTTCAACTAATCGAAGTGAAGACACATGTTTAGAATCTAAATCTAAGTAGTAAAGACGCTCTTTACCGATTGGTCCTTCCTCTTTGGTTGCCGTATGCATGAAACCAGCACGCTCATAAACATTCCATGCTCCTTTATTTTCCGCATCTACGACAAGATACAAATGATTAAAATCTGGGAACAATTCTTGCACATACTGTGGTAAAAACATCATCATCTTTGTGCCATAACCATGACCTTGAAATTTCTCATTCACTGACAATGAACGAACATATACGACATTTTCTGGTGTATCATAACCTTCATGTTGATAAAATTGATGCAAAACAAAGAATCCCACGACTTCCCCATGTTGATTCATAGCGATATTAGCTACTCTATTGTCATCATTTAAAGCGTCATCTAAAACATCTTTCGGTAGTGAAGAATAAATTTGTTGTCTTTCACTTAACTCAAACTCTTGTACTGCTTCGCGATACTTTTCCTCGAAGACTTGAACTATAATATCTTCAAACTCTTTTTTGATAAACATATGATTAATCCCCTATTCATTAGTTACACTATTAATTATATATGAATTAAATATCGATTACTATTTAAGATTGTAGAAATTTACTAATTTGACAAGGATTGATTTACTTTACCCTTTTACAAAAAAGATTCTTACAATGTCCATACCCTATTAAAGTAAATTAACAACCATAAAGTGATTTTTAATTAAATTGCACTTGTTTTTCAAAAATTTTAATATACTATTATGAGTGACGTATTTTTGATGTGGAGTGATAATCATATGAAGGTCGGTATTGATGCCGGGGGCACTTTAATAAAGATTGTTCAAGAACAAAATGATAAACGTTCATACAGAACAGAATTAACTACAAATATAGAGAAAGTGATTGATTGGTTAAATCATGAAACAATCGACTCACTTCATTTAACTGGTGGTAATGCTGGTGTTATTGCAGAAAATATTACGATTCCAGCTCAAACTTTTGTGGAATTTGACGCTTCCTCAAAAGGGCTAGGTATTCTTTTGAAAGAACAAGGACATCATCTTGAAAATTATATATTTGCAAATGTTGGTACAGGGACTTCACTGCATTACTTTGATGGTAAAGATCAACAACGTGTGGGTGGTGTCGGAACTGGAGGCGGTATGATCCAAGGGCTAGGTTATCTGTTATCAAACTTAACTGATTACACTGAATTAACTAATTTAGCACAAGGTGGCTGTCGAGATTCGATTGATTTGAAGGTCAAACATATTTATAAAGATACTGAACCACCGATTTCTGGCGATTTAACTGCTGCTAACTTTGGAAATGTCCTACATCATCTAGATGAGAATTTTTCTTCTGCGGATAAACTTGCTTCTGTTATTGGTGTCGTCGGTGAAGTAATTACAACGATGGCTATTACATTAGCTCGTGAATATCACACTGAGAATGTAGTCTACATCGGCTCATCTTTTAATAATAATCATTTATTACGCGAAGTCATTGAAGATTACACTGTTTTAAGAGGATTTAAACCTTATTATATTGAACATGGCGCGTTTTCAGGCGCATTAGGTGCAATCTACCTCTAACTCATATTCATAAAAAAGAGCAAGGTATAGAAATCATCTTACTAAAAATTAGATTTCTACCTTGCTCCTATTTTTTATACTTATCATATTTTAAAAAGTAATTTCATTAGAAAGTTTCTGTGCTGATAATACAGTACCTACAACCCCAGGTTTTAAATCTACAGCTACTGCTTTATCATCATCACGTAACTTATCTAACCATTCACCAAATACTTTACCTTCAATTTCGATAATTTCGCATTCTTCAAAATCTTCGTCTCGCACTTTACGTGCACGATTTTTAATGCTCCATACCGGCATAATATGAGGTTTATGATGGTCATCATCACTAATCATAATAAAGTTTTTCTCGCCTTTATTAGTTAAACCATATACTTCATCATATTTAGCTACATCTTTTACAAATTCTTTCATTCTAATTTCATCGAGTTCTGACATTAACTCGTCAGTCATTTTGACAACATCCACTAAATGACCTTGTTCTTCTTCAGTAATATTTACTAGAATTTCATCCCCGTTATCAAACAAATCATCCATTTCATATGTGACAAAACGGTCGATATCCGCACGGACAATCTTGTCAAACTCAACAGAATTTTGAGATAAATAAGACTCTGCTACAGATTCGTCCGTCCACATCGCAATATAGGATTGATTATTTTGATTTAATCTTACTAATTTCTTATTTTTTGAAGCAAAATAAATATATTCGTTGATTAAAATATCTTTGAAAAATGCTTCATGTTTATATGACATGCTTAACCCTCAATTCATTAGTTATTCGTATCGTTTACAATCAAAATCTTAAATGACTTAGAATTGTTAGTCAATTATGCAAAATATAAACATTTCAAGAATTTAATATCTGAATATTAAGAAAATAATAAATCGAAAGATAATCATTTTAAATCAAGCATCATACTATTTTCTATAAACCTAGTTCTTTGATAAATGCTTTTTCATAGTCAATAATGTCTGACCTATTCGCGCCATGCCATATACATCCGAATCGAGAATTCACTTCATCTTTACCATACCAATCGCCATCATAATAAGATAAAGGATATAATACACCTTTTTCTACGTATTTAAGAATCGTGTTAAAGAAATGTGTGTTATCTCCTTTTGAAAAATAACTATAAAATTTGTGATATCCATCAGTTAAGTCATTAGCGAGTAATAGCATACTTGTCGAACCATTTTGCCTAAAATTCAAATCAATCGCAAAAACATCGTCATTTTTATCTACAAGTAAATCAAAACCAGCAACACCAAAGAAACCTTTACTCACGCCTATTTCCATGATTTCTCTGCCAGCGTCAATCACATGTTGTGGAACATCAGTCACATTTTCGTTGCCGTTATAAAAGCCATAATCATTAGTCAGTTGTTGTGCTGTTCCTAAATATTGTAATCCTAGTTCATCCGAGTAAGCATATTGAACGCAATAGTTATTTACTGCTTCAATTTTCTGTTCAATAATTAATTGTTCTGTGGCTTCAGTAGCTTCTTTAATACGTGTTTTCGCCTTTTCTAAATCTTCATCGTTATAACAAATCATCACGCCATACCCACCGGCTGTAGGTAAATCATCACCGGGTTTAATTACAAATGGATATGACCATGATTGGATACGCGTTTCAAATTCTTCTATAGGTACAATATCTCTTTTAGGTACATATTTATAATTAGTCCATTCAGGAATTCGAGATTTATTATTTAGAGCTACAAAGATATCCTTGTCTAATGCGTAAAACTCTTTCTCTAAGATATCTTCATCATGAATATATTGAAAATAAATCTTTTTCCCTTTTTCATGTGCGAGTTGTTTAATTAATGCTTCATACGTTTCTTTATTCTTAAATTTATATATATGTTCAGGTATTTGTTTCCCAACCAATTTAAATAATTGTTCTAATTTCTCAGTTACACTTGCCTCATGCACAATAACTGGGAACTGATTTGCGATAAGCAATTCTCTTCCCGTTAAAAAGTTTGATTGATGTTCATCAGGTTTTAACCACGGATTGGAAATATATGAAGGCCTGGATGTATATACTACATCGTCATTGTATAGATCACTCAGTGTTAACATAGGTCCTTTCACTTTTTCATTCATCATTTAACATGCCCCTTTTTATGAGTATGTTCTTCAACTATTTCATTGAACAACTGCTCATTTTCAATTAATTCTAAGCCCATTAAAGCTAAGATTTTAGCCCCTCTTATCAATGCCTGATCCCCATGTACACTTGCTGCCGCTTCTCTAAAGCGATGCGTATGGCCCACTAAATTTCCAGAACCTATTTTAATGTGCGGATGAATCGTAGGCACGATGTGACTTACATTACCCGTATCTGTCGAACCATAACCAAAATCGTCATCGATGACATCTTCGCCCATTTCAATTGCAAATTTTTCAAATAAATCATCGAGCTTTGGTGACTTAATAAACTCATTCACCCCATTTTGAATTGGGCCAAATTCATAATCGCAACCCGTTTGAATTGCTGCACCTCGTGCAATTTGATTAACCTTTTCAGTTAAAATATCTAATTCTTTACGCGTCGTAGCTCTCGTGTAAAAACGAGCATGTGTAAAGTCAGGAATAATATTTGCAGCTTTACCACCATCTAAAATAACACCATGCACGCGTTGGCTCTTTTTAATATGCTGTCTGAGTTGAGCCACACCATTAAAATAGGAAATCATAGCATCTAAAGCATTCAGTGCTTCGTCTGCATTTTCAGAAGCATGGGCACTGCGTCCATAAAATTTAACATCCAATACATCTACAGCAAGCGTATTGATTGTACGATATGTTTCATTACCAGGATGCACCATAAGCGCAACATCTATATCATCAATGATACCTGCTTTCACATAAGAGGCTTTCGCCGAACCGTTCTCGCCACCCTCTTCCGCTGGACAACCTAACACCACAACTTTGCCACCTATATCATCGATGACTTGTTTTAAAGCTGTACCGCCTAACACACTTGCAGTACCTATAATATTATGACCACATGCATGCCCGAGACCCGGTAAAGCATCATATTCTGCTAAAAAGCCGATTGTAGGCCCCGGCTTATTGGAATCATAAGAAGCGATAAAACCTGTCGCATGACCAGCGATATCTGTTTCAATTTCAAACTCATAAGCTCTTAAAATGTCGATTAATGTTCTTGAAGCAAAAATTTCTTCATTTCCTAATTCAGGGCGTTCATGAATACGATGACTGATTTCGACATAATCATATTTTTTATTTTCAATAAAATCTAAAATCTCTTGTTTAGCACTCATTGTATCTAACTCCCTTTGAAACATTGCCATCTCATCATTTTTGCTTCACATTGATTAAGATGAAAAGCATTGATAGATTTCTTATATAATTAAACGATATACATTTTAGATAAACCTTATTGTGAAGATTTATGGCTTTGCCATTGTGACTTCAATTTAATTATTACTTATTCTATCGGATTAAATTAGCGTTGTCATTACTTTTAATTATATTTACACAATTTTCTTACAATTCAATTTCCAACTTTGTCTCGATATTTTTCAAAATTGTAAATCATGAAAAGGATTGTTACAATCTAACTATTGAATTGAACAATATGTTGCGTATTCGCAATAAGGAGGATTATGAAATGCCTAAAATGAACGTTGAAAGTTTTAATTTGGATCATACAAAAGTCGTTGCCCCATTCATTCGTTTGGCTGGTACGATGGAAGGTTTAAACGGGGATGTCATTCATAAATATGATATTCGTTTCAAACAACCTAACAAAGAACATATGGAAATGCCTGGTTTACATTCATTAGAACATTTAATGGCTGAAAATATTAGAAACCATACAGACAAAGTAGTAGATTTAAGTCCTATGGGATGTCAAACAGGCTTCTATGTATCATTTATTAATCATGATGATTATGAAGATGTTTTAAATATTGTTGAAAAAACTTTAAACGATGTCTTAAATGCGACTGAAGTGCCAGCATGTAATGAAGTACAATGCGGTTGGGCTGCAAGTCATTCATTAGAAGGTGCAAAAGAAATCGCTCAAGCCTTTTTAGACAAACGTGAACAATGGAATGATATTTACGGCGAAGGAAAATAATTAGTTCAATCAACTTAAATAAACCTCTAGACTAACTTTTTATTACAAGGTTAATCTAGAGGCTTTTTATTTGTAAATATCAAACATATTGGCTGAAGATAACTGGATTTATAGTACGCTTAAATCAAACTTCCCTTAATAAATAAAAAATAGCTATGAAGAAATCTATCGTCATAGATCTCCACATAGCTCATCTTAGTATGTTTATCGAATGGCTTAATTATAATTTTTTAACAATACCCATCAATACAAATTGTAATGGCAATCTTAAATAAAGCGCCCATTTAGGGACCTCTTTGTCACCTAATGGTAATTCTTTTCGAGCCATGTAAATATTTGCTGGAAATACTGCTAATAAGAATAAATTAATACCTTTTTTCAACCAGTTTGCTGGTCTTTTAAGCACTAACATCACACCAAAGAAGATTTCGAAAACACCTGTCACAAGTACAGCTGTCTTTTGTAATGGTAAGTAATCTGGAACAATATTTCTAAATTGACGTTCATTTGTAAAGTGAAGAACGCCTGCTGTTCCAAATCCTAAGCCTAATAGAAATCTTAACAATTTCATTCGTGTTCAACTCCCATTTCTTTTAAATAGCTTTTACCGTATTCTGGTAGTTCTACGTTGAAGTTATCTGCAATCGTAGCACCAATTGAACTGAATGTCGTGTCTTGTGATAGTTCGTGATATTCATTAATTTTTGGACTAAACATTAATACTGGAATATATTCACGTGTATGGTCTGTGCCATCAGCGATTGGATCATTTCCGTGGTCCGCTGTAATAATCACTAAATCATCCTCTTGTAAATGATCAATTAATTCAGGTAAACGATTATCAAAATCTTTGATCGCTTGTGCGTACCCTTCTTTATCACGACGATGACCATATAGCGCATCGAAATCGACTAAATTCAAGAAACTGATACCAGTAAAGTCTTTTTTAACCACTTCGATAAGTTGATCCATGCCATCCATATTATTTTTAGTACGAATCGCCTCTGTCACACCTTCGCCATCATAAATGTCATTAATTTTACCAATGGCAATGACATCGTAATGATTATCTTTCAATGAATTCATGACTGTTTTTCCAAAAGGTTTTAACGCATAATCATGGCGATTAGATGTACGAGTGAAATTCCCTGGTTCACCCACATATGGTCTTGCGATAATACGACCAATTAAATATTTAGGGTCTTTCGTTAACTCGCGGACCTTTTCGCAAATATCATACAATTCTTCTAATGGGATGATATCTTCATGGGCAGCTATTTGTAACACAGGGTCTGCACTTGTATAGACGATTAAATCCCCTGTCTCCATTTGATGCTTGCCCCACTCATCAATAATTTGTGTGCCTGAAGCCGGACGGTTTGCTACAACTTTACGTCCCGTCATTGCTTCAATTTCTTTAACTAATTCATCTGGAAAGCCATCAGGATAAACTTTAAATGGTTGCATAATATTTAGACCCATAATTTCCCAATGTCCAGTCATCGTATCTTTACCAACTGAAGCTTCGCTCAATTTAGTATAAAATGCGCCAGGTTTATCAACCTTTGAAATTACTGGTAAAGTATCGATATTCCCTAAACCTAATCTTTGAAGATTAGGAAGATCTTGGTTAAATCCTTCTAGTGTATGCTTTAACGTATGTGAACCTTCATCATTGAAGGCAACTGCATCTGGACCCTCACCAATACCCACTGAATCCATAACGATAAGATGAATTCGATTAAACGCTGTAGTCATTCTTTACATCTCCTACTCAGTTATTATTTTATGAATTAAGGTTGGAACTTCACCTTTTTCCTCAATTGTAATACTCTCTTGTAATTTGTCTAATATTTCATCAACATTTTCTTTATTACTATGAATAGTAAGAATACTATCACCTTTAGTAACACGGTCGCCGACCTTTTTATTTAGAACAATACCTACGCCAAGGTCGATGACATCTTCTTTGGTTTGACGACCTGCTCCAAGCATCATTGAAGCTACGCCAATTTCATTCGCAATCATTTCAGTAATCATGCCATCTTTCTGTGCTTGAAAATGAATTTGATAGCGCGCACGTGGCAATTGTTCAGGGTGATCGACGATAGACGCATCGCCGCCTTGATTACTAATAAATGTTTTAAACTTTTCTAATGCTTGTCCTGTGTGGATTGCACTTTCAAGAAGCTGTCTCGCCTCATCTAGCGTACTTGCTTTACCTGCTAAGACAACCATTTGAGAACCTAACGTTAATACGAGTTCTGTTAAATCATCAGGCCCTTGACCTTTTAATGTATCAATTGCCTCTTGCAACTCTAATGCATTTCCAATTGCACGTCCCAATGGTTGACTCATATCTGAAATAATTGCCATAGTATTTCTACCTACGTTATTACCTATACTTACCATTGCGTGTGCTAATGCTTCTGCATCTTCTAATGTTTTCATAAAAGCACCGCTACCTGTCTTCACATCTAAAACAATAGCGTCTGCCCCAGCGGCTATTTTCTTACTCATAATAGATGAAGCAATGAGTGGTATTGAATTAACTGTCCCTGTTACATCACGTAATGCATAAAGTTTTTTGTCAGCAGGTGTTAAGTTGCCAGATTGCCCTATGACAGCTACTTGATTGTCATTGACCAATTTAATAAAATCTTCTTCACTGATTTCAACATTAAAACCTTTAACTGACTCTAACTTATCAATTGTTCCGCCTGTATGACCTAATCCACGACCACTCATTTTGGCCACAGGTACACCTACTGATGCAACTAAAGGCGCAAGTACAAGCGTTGTTGTATCTCCTACACCACCCGTAGAATGTTTATCTACTTTAGTACCATGAATTTGCGATAAATCGATTCGATCACCTGAATTGACCATCGCCATTGTCATTGCCGCTCGTTCTTCTTCGTTCATATCTTGGAAAAAGATAGCCATAGCTAAACTTGAAGCTTGATAATCTGGTATGTCACCTTTTGTATAACCCTTAATAAAGAATTCAATTTCTTCTTTACTTAAAGTATGTCCGTCACGTTTCTTTTCGATAATATCGACCATTCTCATAAAAATCATTCCCTTAAATGAATTGTTTAATAATCTGAGTCTGATTCAAGTCCCTTAATGATTTGTACTCCTGCACTCGCCCCAATTCTAGTCGCTCCAGCTTCAATCATTTTGTTAAAGTCTTCAAGATTTCTAACGCCTCCAGAGGCTTTAACTTCTAAACGATCACCTACTGTATCTTTCATTAATTTAACATCTTCAGGTGTGGCGCCCCCACCTGCAAATCCTGTAGACGTCTTAACAAAATCAGCACCAGCTTTTTCAGCTAATTCACAAGCTTTAACCTTTTCTTCATCCGTTAATAACACAGTTTCAATAATGACTTTGACTGTTTTACCATTAGCTGCGCCTACAACGCCTTCTATATCTTTTTGTACATCATCGTAGCGTTTATCTTTTAATGCGCCGATATTAATCACCATATCAATTTCTGAAGCGCCATTCTTGATTGCTTCTTCTGTTTCAAAAATTTTCGCATTTGTCGTAGTAGCACCTAACGGGAAACCGATGACTGTACATACAAGTACATCCGTTTCTTTTAATTTTTGAGCAGCATATGCCACATGGCTCGGGTTTATACATACAGACTTAAATTGATATGTTTTGGCCTCTTCAATGATCGTATCAATTTGCTCACGTGTTGAATCTGGCTTTAATAATGTGTGGTCTATATATTTTGCTTTATTCATTTCCATTCCTCCATTTTCCAAAATAAAATGCAATATATTCCTCAGTTATAAATATTAAATATAACATTAATACTTAGTTAATAATCACATAATATTTGCCTACAATTATATAGTACAAAAATTCGCAAAAAAGATAAACAAATGTTATCTTATTATTGTAATAGAGAGGTTTTTAACCATATTAATCGTTTTAAAATAAGGAGAAGATTACAAATGACAAACGGTACACCACATATTCAACCAAATGGTGTGAAAATTGCTAAAACAGTATTAATGCCAGGAGATCCCTTGCGTGCTAAATATATTGCAGATCATTTTTTAGAGAATGTGGAACAATTCAATGAAGTTCGAAATATGTTCGGTTATACAGGTACATATAAAGGTAAAGAAGTTTCTGTAATGGGGTCAGGAATGGGTATTCCTAGTATCGGAATTTATTCATATGAGTTATACAATTTCTTTGATGTAGATACAATTATTCGAGTTGGCTCATGTGGTGCGCTTCAGGAGGACGTCAACTTATATGATGTCATCATTGCTCAAGCCGCTTCTACAAACTCAAATTACGTAGATCAATTTAATATTCCTGGACACTTTGCACCTATTGCCGACTTTGATTTAGTCACTAAGGCGAAAAAAGCAGCAGATGAAATTGGTGCGATCTCTCATGTAGGAAACGTATTATCTTCTGATACTTTCTACAACGCTGATACAACATTTAATGACGCATGGAAGAAAATGGGTATCTTAGGTATCGAAATGGAATCCGCAGGCTTATACTTAAACGCGATTCATTCTGGTAAAAAGGCGCTTGGCGTTTTCACAGTAAGTGACCACATTTTACGTGATGAAGCAACAAGTGCTGAAGAAAGACAAAATTCATTTACACAAATGATGGAAATCGCTCTAGAAATCGCAGAATAATCAGATACAAAATAAGAAGAGGGAGCAAGCCTACTTGAAGACTTGTTCCCTCTTTATTTATATCACTTACACTTAACAAAGTGTTTGCTTTAACTATTCAATTATTTACCTAAATATGATTGTAACATCCAGTTGTGTTTATCTACTGAAGTTTGCATGCCAATAAACATATCTTCTGATACATCGTCACCTGCATTACCTGCGACTTCAATTGCATTTTCTAATTGTTTAGAAATATTAGTGAAATCTTTAGAAAGTTCTTCTACCATTTGTTCAGCTGCATAATTTTTTCCAGCTTCTTTTACAATTGATTTATCTAAGCTTTCTGTTAGCGTTCCAATTGGATTACCACCAATTGCTAAAATTCTTTCTGCTAAATCATCTACATATTGACTTGCTTCATCATAAAGTTCTTCAAATTTAGTGTGTAATGAGAAGAAATTAGGTCCTTTAACGTACCAATGGAAATTGTGTAATTTCGTATATGCTACTGTCCAGTTTGCTACTTGTTGATTTAATTCTTTTACTACATCTTGTTGATTACTCATCTAAATACACTCCTTAAATGTTTCCTTCTTAATTACAACGACTATTATATTATAATAATTATAATCTGTAAAGCAAAATCACACATTTATTTGTAGTAATTATAAATAAATATCTAGATTGTGACAGAAGTCTACGGAATGAATAACTATTCATCCTGCTGGATGCTTTTATCCTAAAGCTTGTACATCACAGCTCAGCTTTTTCCCTTATAATACTATATTATCAATTAGACCTTATTATTATCAATTAAGTTAACTTAATTTTTGCATTATCATCTAAAAAGAAAGATTTTTCATATTCTGTTGGCTTATGCCAATGTGTTTTCCACATTTTATCTCTATTATTCGCAAATAAGTTATAACCTAGATCACGTAATGGTTTAGGCACTACTCTTAAACCTATACCGAGCCATTTATGGTTATTAGGCAATGAAGTGATGAGCGTTGCAATTGCATTTGATTTGTACTCTAAATGATTGCCCTCTTGCAATATCACACTATTTCTATTTTCAGCTTCAGGGTATTGTTTGAAAAAGTGTTCTCCATATTTGCCTTTTATTGTTGCAAATTCATATCTATGAGAAAGACCGTTTTGAATTAACCAAATTGCGTAATTATAACAATATACACAATTACCGTCATAATAAATAATAGGCATAATTAAATACCCTCCTTATTGTCATCTATATATAAATATATTTCCTTTTTTAAAATAAAATTAAACACCCATGTCTCAATAGAAGAACTCCCTTTAAAATTATCATCACTGTTAATGACAATTTTAAAGGGAGTAAATATAGATATTTTGAAGTTCTAGGTTTAAATATGAAGTACTAGCTTTCAAAGAAACCAGTACTTCTTTAAAGGTTTACAATAGACTTTGTCTATTGCATGAGAGAGTGGCACAAAATTTAATATTACAGTTTAATTCAACGTATTAGCAGTAGATGTCTGAATTGAAAGTGCGCTTATATTAAGCTTCTCTCAATCCTAGCCATCCTTGCCGGCGGGGCCCCAACACAGAGAATTTCTTTTTAAGAAATTCTACAAACAATGAAAGTTGGGTGAGGGACAACGAAAATAATTTTACTAAATTATATTTCTGTCCCGCTCCCTAATCATTTTTTACGCGGACGATACGTGTGTATTTAAGGAATTGTTGTGAATATTTTTCCTTAATTTCATCAATAGAATCGTAAGTCACACCTATAATGTGCCAATTGGGATTAAAATGATAGAACGAATCTTTATTCTTAGACCACTTAATCATACTTCCATCCTTATTATATCTTGGTAAAGTGACTTCATAACCTTCAAGTACATTAATATATGTCTGGAAAATATCAGGATCTATACGATTGAAATTATCAATCACAAGATAATTTTTATCTTTATTTGGCATAAGTTGAGTAATAAATCCTTCTCGATAATACAAGGCACCCGTCTCGTTTGGTAAATATTTACCATATAGCATATCTTCTGTAAAATCAGGATGACCACTTGTAATTACTGGATTGGCATTCGTTTTTTGTAACAAGTCGTTCGCTGCTTTTAAACCTTCTTCTTTTTTCTCAACAACTAATAAAATAAAAGGCTTAAGTGCGTCATCATTCTGATGCTCAGTTATCTCAGATTTTTGAACGGTTTCAAATGGATTTTTAATTCCATTATTCGCACTCATGTCTAATATTGCATCATATTGTGCTTGCGACATACTTGCAATAGCTTGTTTGGCATTTTCCTGTAAGAAATATAAGTTTTTTAACTTAGGATGCTTATTTAAGTGTCCAAGTGAAATAGGTGTAATATCTTCGTTATATAATATTTCTATAGCTGTACTATTGGTTCTACCTGGAATTGGTGGCTTTTCATGTATATGACGTGATACTTCTCCTAAGCCTACAACTGATTGTTCTTTCTTCTTATTATAAATAATGATATTGTCTCCAACTTCTAGTTGTGTGTAGAAATGATAGCCATTTCTTTTAATTCCATTGTAAGTATGTGTATAAATTGTATAATTTTTGCCAGGTTCGAAATCCTCAGTTTCTGATAATAAAAAGTACCTAGGAATTTTAGTTTCACCTTTACCTAAACTTACAATTAAATCAAATTCTGATGCCTTAATCTGATTGAATAATGTTTCTTTCATATTATTCATACGAAAATCTAAAGCTTCACTACGTTTTAAATAATCCGTAGTTAATGATTTTAATTCTTCGGTGAACTTAAATTCCACTCTAATTTTATTTTGAGCTCCCGATTGAACACTTATAATTTCGCCCATACCTAATAAGCCAGAGTCTGTTTGTACTTGATAAAAGATGACTTTGTCTCCAGCCTTAGCTTTTTTAAAGGCACGAAAACCTTGAGAAGGATTGAAATGGGCTCCTGATTCAAATAAAGTAGTTTGTCCTACTAGAGGTTCATTGTGATTCCATCTATTATAACCACAGTTTAGCCAAAAATAATTGATTTCCTCAGTCATTATGATACTCCTTACCTCTCCTATAATATAAATATATTTGCGTAATTCGAGCTATTCCTCACAAATTTTAAATTCATTTTATCATAATTTTTATCATACATATTCATTATTCACTAACTATTTGATTTTTTTAATTATTTTCAGTAAAAAAGTGCAAGTATCTATTGAAGACACTTGCACCTATAAATCATTATTTAACGAGGAGTGATAAGGCTACCTAAAAGAGGAAGTAAATTAATCATTACTCCTCCTAATTTAAGCATGATATTAATTTCTTTATCTTTAATAGTAATTAAAGCACTTATTATACCTAATATGGCCACACATCTAGGTATGATCAGCGATGGATAATGTGGCATATGTAAGAATATCCCTGCTCCCGCAATAATTCCACAAACGAGAGAAATATATAAAAATTGTTTCAACGTTAACGCTCCTTATATCATTAATCTCTACCGCAATATATCTTCTAATCCAAAAGTTATATATAGCTGATAATTAATGTGAAATCACCTTCAAAGACACTATCTAAATCTTCCGAAGTCAAGACAAAATTAGTTCCTTTATGGATTTCGAAAATTTCACCATCAATGATAATTTTGCCATCGCCTTCTAGTACAGAAATCAGACAGAATTCACGTGGCTTCATATAATTTAAAGTGCCAGAAATTTCCCATTTTACTATGGTGAAGAAATCATTCGATACAATATGAGTACAATTATGACTTTCTATCACTTCGTTTTGAGGAACAATGGTTGGTAACTCACTAGAATAGTCCATCACATCTAACGCTTTAGCTATATTTAAAGATCTTGGCTCCCCGTTTTCTACTTTTCGATCATAATCATAGACTCTATAAGAAATATCTGATGATTGCATCGTTTCGTATGCCATAATTCCAGCTCCAATAGAATGAATTGTACCTGCCGGAATAAAGTAAAAGTCACCTGGGTTAACTTTAATTTTTCTCAAGTTTTCTTCAAATGTACCTTCATTTAATTGCTTTTCAAACGCTTCACGAGATGTGGCATGAGTTCCAATTGTAATTTCGGAATTTTCCTCTGCTTCAATAATATACCAACATTCAGACTTACCGTATTGTCCTTCTTCATTTTCATATGCATATGAATCATCAGGATGGACATGTATTGATAGAGGTGCTTCAGCATCTACAATTTTGGCCATTAGAGGAAAGTCTTTACTTGGAAATTCGCCAAATAGTTCTCTATGATCATTCCAAACTTGATCTAACGTTTGCCCAGCATATGGTCCGTTGATAATCTCGCTTTTACCATTTGGATGTGCTGAAATTCCCCAACACTCACCTATATGGGCATTGGGAAGGTTGTATCCAAATTGTTCAAGTTTGCTACCTCCCCAAACTTTTTCATGAAAAATTGGCTTTAAAAATAACGGCATAATTACACCTCCATTATCTCACATGTTAACTTAATCTATCGTTTTTCAAGTTAACTTTAGTATCCTTACATCCCATCAGATACTTTAATATCTTTTACTTCGTAATATAAATCATTTAAAAAATAAAGATTTAAATGATTGAATATGTATAGACCCCTGTATCTATGTACTTTTATTTCTTCCCTATTATCACTATTAATGATTGTACCATATTTCAAATTCTAGCGAAGTATCGAATTTTTTAAATAAAGATAATTATTTAAAATCAAATAGAACAAATCGTCATTAATTAAATTTAAATTCAACAATATTCTATAAAGTTGAAATGAAGTTACTCATTATTATATCAATGGCGCTAAAAATTGAATAGCATCACTTTTACTCTTTATCTATGTAAAATAAAGCAAGAAGCCGAGTTATTTTTGAACAACTCGACTTCTTTGAAGAAAGATTAATTCACTACATTTACAAATTTTATTCGTATTTTTGAAGTGCGTCTTTAATATCTTTTTCACCACTTAGAATTTGAAACTCTTGATTAGCATATTTATCAGACGTTACAACTTCTTTAAGTACTGAGGCAACATCTTCTCGTGGGATTGAACCTTTATCATCAAAATATAGTGCCGCTTCAATTTTTCCTGAACCCGCTTCATCTTTAAGCAATCCAGGATGAACAATTGTATAATTTAAACCAGAATTTCTTAAATAATCGTCTGAATAGTGTTTAGCAATCGTATATGGTTTCAAGTCTCCGCTTGGATCAAATGCTTCTCTTCTTGAATCGTATGTTGAAACCATTACATAATGTTTGATACCTGCTTTTTTACTTGCTTCCATTGTTTTAACTGCGCCATCTAAATCAACAATAATTGTTTTATCTGCACCTGTACTACCGCCAGAGCCTACTGAGAATATCACTTTATCGAACTCTTTAAATGTTTGAGTTAAGTCATCAATATTATCTTTCTCTACATCAACGAGTGTAGCTTTTACGCCTTCATTTTCTAAATCTTTTACTTGTTCTTCTTTACGTACACCTGCAGTAAATTCTACATGATCATTTTTGAGTTGTTGCACTAATTTTGAACCTACGCCACCGTTTGCACCTATTAATAAAATACTCATTATCAACGTCCTCCTTATAAAAATCGTATAAGATATTTACCACTATTTTCCATAGATAAACCTCATTCAATTCACATTGACATAAGGTGGCCAGTGGATTATATTAATATATGAACAAATATTCATATAAAGAGGTGTAGCATGATGAATGAATTTGAACATGACGTAGATTCTCATATCGAGACTTTAACGAGAGTCACAGAAATATTTAAAGCTCTGAGTGATTTAAATCGGTTGCGAATTATGGAATTACTTGAATATGGTGAAGCGAGTGTTGGACATATTTCTCACACTTTGAACATGTCTCAATCCAACGTATCTCATCAGCTTAAGTTATTAAAAAGTATTCATCTAGTAAAATCTAAACGCCAAGGTCAATCTATGATTTACGCTTTAGATGACATGCATGTCTCCACTTTACTGAAACAAGCCATTCATCATGCAAGTCACCCTAATGAAGGTGGAAATTAAATGACAACTCATAATCATCAACATCACGGTCACAATCATGCACACGGTCACGTACACACTAATAATAAAAAGGTACTTCTTATTTCATTTATTATTATCGGTTTATTTATGATAGTTGAAATTATCGGTGGGTTTGTCGCTAATAGTTTGGCATTACTCTCAGATGGATTTCACATGTTAAGCGATACGATTTCACTCGGCGTCGCACTTGTAGCCTTTATTTATGCTGAAAAGAATGCCACACAAACTAAAACCTATGGATATAAACGTTTTGAAGTATTAGCTGCTCTATTCAATGGTGTAACGCTATTTATCATTAGCATCATGATTATTATTGAAGCGATACGTAGATTCTTTGCACCACCAGAGGTACAATCACAAGAAATGTTTATCATTAGTATGGTGGGTCTCATCGTGAATGTCATCGTTGCAGTACTTATGTTTAGAGGCGGCGACACTTCCCATAATCTAAATATGCGTGGCGCTTTCTTACATGTTTTAGGCGATTTATTCGGATCTATTGGCGCCATCGTAGCAGCATTATTAATTTGGGGATTCAACTTCACAGTTGCCGATCCTATCGCTAGTATTTTAGTGTCACTTATTATCTTGAAAAGTGCTTATGGCATAGCAAAATCTTCGCTCAATATTTTAATGGAAGGGACACCAAGCGATGTTGATTTAGAGGCCGTTATAAGAACGATTACTAAAGATAAGCGTATCCAAAATGTTCATGATTATCATGTGTGGACAATTTCTAACGACATGAATGCATTAAGTTGTCATGCAGTTGTACCTGAGCACTTAACAGTTGAAGAATGTGAATCACTCTTGGAAACAATCGAACATGATTTATTACATCAAAATGTTCAACATATGACGATACAATTAGAAACACCAAAACATAAACATGACGAATCAACATTATGCTCTGGCGTTCATGAACATTCTCATACACATCAACACGCCCATAGTCATTAAAAATGGTTCGAGTTTAAAATTGTATACATTAAAAAGGGCCTGTCTAAAATGAATTAACCTCAAATTCACTTTAGACAGGCCTATTTGTTATTCGTAATGTGTATTATTTACATAAAGTTTTCAAATATAAAATCACGAGCAGGAACTTGTTTCTCAGCGAAGCCTTCTATAAATTCTTCATCGTCATACGCTAATTTAACGCGTTCGATTGAGATTCCTTGTTCATTTATAGTGACAATACCGTAAACTGTGTGTGCTCCATTGTTTAAACCTACTGCACCAGGATTAAAATAAATGGTAGATTTACCATCAAACATGTGTAATCTATGATTGTGTCCAAATAAGATTAAATCAGCTTCTTTATCTTCAAAAAGTTTAGCGATTTCTTGTTCATCGTCTCCTGCTATCGGAGCAAACGGTTGTCCCTCAATACCCACGTCTAATTTATCGTTAGGAATTTCATAATGAATAAATAAAACCTTTTTACCTTTTATTGTTGTTTCTATATAACGTGGTAAATGATTAAGTTCCTCGTAATAAGATTCGTCGAGATGGCTTTCTATCCATTGATGATGTTCATAAAATTTACCTTTAAGGTCTTCTGGATATTCTGTACCATTCACAAGTGTCATAATTGCCTCATCGTGGTTTCCTGCAATTATTTCCATATCATCACGATCAAAAACAGTATCTAAAACTTTATTTGTCTCATGTCCAATACCTATATTGTCGCCAAGATTGTAAATTTTATCGATATCTTCCCTACTATCAATATCATCCAATACCTTTTCTAATGCATCATAATTACCATGGATATCAGTAATAACTGCAAATTTCATGATGATATCTCCTTTCAATATAAATTCATTAGCATATTTTAACACTCAATACCTAATTATGTTAGATATTAATTTAAAAAAATTAGGATTTTTGATATTGTATTTATATTACGGTAAAGGAGTGCTTATAATTTGTTTAGATATTATAAATCAGCATTTAAAAATGCTAAACCGCAAATACTCAAAGCTTTATTATTTGCTTTATTAAGTTTTGCAGTTTGTTTCTTTGTTGCTAGATATGCATCTGTATTGACTACTAAAATTAATCAACAAATGCAAATGCTACAACAATTTGGTCAACCGACCACTTCATTGTTATTACCACTATTACTTATTTATCTGATTTTAGCTATACTATTCATCTTTATTGGATATCAATTAATCGCTGGTGCATTGAATGTTATCCAAAAAGCTATGAAAAATGAAAAAGTAAAATTTAGCGATTTATTCTTTGCATTCACTAATAAAGGGTATTATTTAAAATCTTTATTACTTGCATTGATCTCAGTGATTACAATCCTTATTTTATTAGCAATCGCATACTTATTAAATTTATTATACAATTTCACATTAATACCATTATTTGGAATGATTCAACAATCCGTAGCTACTGCAGATAATGGAATGACTATTTTACTTATTTCTCAAATTGTATTTATTTTAGTAATGGGATTCATTACATCAATATTTTACTGGTTCTTCCTTATTTTCATGATTAATTACACAGTTGCATTTGCTGAAGATCCAACGCGTCGTCCATTCAGCAATGTCAAAGAAGGATTTAAAGGCATTAAAAATGGTCATAAAACATGGTTTAAATTCTTTATTGGTGTATTATTACTAAATCTAATTGTGCTTCTTGCAGGTCAACCACTTATTACTATATTTAGTTTATTAACAGGTAATATGTCACAATCTGTTGCCCAAGTTTTAGCATATATCGTATTCATTCTTATCATCCTTATCAGAATCTTTATTTACATCGTTATCATCATGGGAATTGTATACTACTTCATCACTCGTGGTGAAAAGATAGATAAACCTGATAAAAAAGCACGTAAAGATAAGAAGAAAAATAAAAATACTTTAGCGGATACTAAAGATGATGTTAATCATCAAACATCTGATGCGAAAGAAAAAGCACAAGATAAAGTTAATAATCATCAATCAACTGATGATAACTTCAAAGATAAAGCTGAAAGTCAAATCAACGATAAAAAAGATAGCATTTCTGATCAAGGTCAAGATTTAAAAGATAATGCATCTCATAAAGCGAATGACGTTAAAGATAACATCAGTGATAAAGCAAAAGATACTTTCGATAACAAATAATTAAATCAATATGAAAAAGCTCGCAAGTAACGCCAATTATGGTTACCTGCGAGCTTTTCATATATCTTGAAATAATCTAAGTTTCAATTATTTATCTAATAAATGCGTTTTTAAATATTTGGCTGCGCCATCTTCCTCGTTTGTTTCTGCAGTGACATCATCTGTGATGTCTTTAATTTCTTGTCTTGCATTTTTCATAGCCACTGTATAATGACCGAATTCAAACATAGCTCGATCATTATCACTATCGCCGATGACTAGCGTTTCTTCTTGTTTAATCCCAAAGTGCTCTATCATTTCTTTAATGCCAGTGCCTTTATCTGTATTATAAGCCATTGTTTCTGCATTATAACGAGATGAATTAGATACACTAATACTTAGTTTCACTTTATTTTGAATCAATTCGTCTCTAAATATAGTTATTTTATCTAAATTAGGATTGAATAAGTAAATCTTAGAATAATCTAAATTAGGCAATTCGTCGCGCCAATCTATCTTATCTCTCATGGCATCTCGTCTAGATGACCACTCACTTTGACTTACATGATTCGGTGGTGTCTCACTAGAAATCATTTCACGCATCCACTGTTCATCTCTATTTAAAACAATACGCTGTGCCCCAAAAGGAAATACTTCATAATAAATATTTTGTTGCTCAGCTAATTCAACTATATTTTTAACTTGTTCTAAAGACATGCTATGTTTAAATAAATTACGATTGTCAATTTCACCTGTCGTACCATTAGAACTAATAATTCCATCAACTTTAAATCCCTCAGGTACTAATTGATGAATTTCTGAATACGAACGTCCAGTCGCTAAAAAGACTTTATACCCTTTATCTCGTAATTCGTCGATGACCTCTTTAGTATAGCTAGATGCTTTGTTGTTTTCATGTAGGATTGTTCCATCCATGTCTAAGAATATTGCTTTAACGTTTTTCATATGTTCCTCCACTCGTTACAATTTCTACTTGAATAAATTGTGGCACTGTTTAAGATAAAGTGCAACGACTTAGTTTTTAGAAAATACCTATTTATTTCAACCACAGGAGTAAAAATTGTTCTTCATCACTTTAAAATAGAAATATTGTAAGATGATTTTTTATATTTTCAAAAGTTCTATTATAAGACTCAAACAAAAAATACCGACAAAGAATACTCTTTGTCGGCATTTACTATAGCGATAGCTACGCTTACTCAACTGTAACTGATTTAGCTAGGTTACGTGGTTTGTCTACGTCTAAATCTCTGTGTAACGCCGCATAATAAGAGATTAATTGCATTGTTACTACAGAAACTAATGGTGTCAATAATTCATGAACGTGAGGGATAACATACGTATCTCCATCTTTATCTAAGCCTTCCATAGAAATAATACATGGATGTGCACCACGTGTGACTACCTCTTTAATATTTCCTCGAATAGATAAGTTAACGTTCTCTTGAGTGGCCAATCCGATGACTGGTGTACCCTCTTCAATAAGTGCGATTGTACCGTGCTTCAATTCACCACCGGCAAAGCCTTCAGCTTGAATGTATGAAATCTCTTTAAGTTTAAGCGCACCCTCTTGACTTACATTATAGTCAATTGTACGTCCGATAAAGAACGCATTGCGTGTTGTTTCTAAGAAATCAGTAGCAATTTCTTCCATAATAGGTGCATCATCAACAACTGTTTCGATAGCAGTTGTGACTTTAGCTAATTCTCTTAATAAGTCAATATCCGCTTCACGTCCGTGATTTTTAGCAACGATTTGTGAAAGAATTGATAAAACTGCAATTTGTGCTGTATAAGCCTTTGTTGATGCAACCGCAATTTCAGGACCTGCATGTAGTAATAATGTATGGTCCGCTTCACGAGATAATGTTGAGCCAGCAACATTTGTAATTGTTAATGATTTATGACCTAATTTTTTAGTTTCAACTAATACGGCACGACTATCTGCTGTTTCACCTGATTGTGAAATATAGATGAATAAAGGCTTTTCAGATAATAAAGGCATATTGTACACAAATTCTGATGCTACATGTACTTCAGTTGGCACGCCAGCCCACTTTTCTAGGAATTCTTTACCAACCAAACCAGCATGATAGCTTGTACCTGCTGCAATAATATAGATTCTGTCAGCATCGGCAACATCTTTAATGATGTCTTGATCAATTTTCAAGTTACCTTCTTCATCTTGATATTCTTGAATGATTCGACGCATTACTGCAGGTTGCTCATGAATTTCTTTTAACATGTAGTGATCGTATACACCCTTTTCAGCATCTGAAGCATCGATTTCAGCAGTGTAAGATTCACGATCTTGTACTTGACCATTAATATCTTTAATGATGACATCATCACGTTTAACAATAACAATTTCATGGTCATGAATTTCTTTATATTGATTTGTTGCTTGTAACATCGCTAAAGCATCTGAAGCAATAACGTTGAAACCTTCACCGACACCAATTAACAATGGTGATTTATTCTTAGCTACATAAATAGTGTCTTTATCTTCTTCATCTAATAAGCCTAAAGCGTATGAACCATGTAATAATTTCACTACTTTAGTAAATGCTTCTTCTGTTGAAAGTCCTTCATTTGATAAGCGCTCGATAAGTTGAACGATGACTTCCGTGTCTGTTTCAGATAAAAATGTTACATCTGATAAGTATTCAGCTTTTAACTCTTCATAATTTTCGATTACACCATTATGTACGAGTGTGAATCGACCTGAAGTAGATTGATGAGGGTGAGAATTCTCATAGTTAGGTACGCCATGTGTTGCCCAACGTGTGTGACCAATACCTACTGTTCCGTCTTCTTCGCTACTATCTGCAACTTTACGTAATTCAGCAATTCTACCTTTTTCTTTAAATACTTTCGTACCTTGATCATTGACTACAGCAATACCAGCTGAATCGTAACCACGATATTCTAATTTTTCTAAACCTTTTAATAGTAATTCCTTGGCATTATCGTAACCAATGTAACCAACAATTCCACACATAATTTATTTCCTCCAAAATGAGGGATAACGTGAGCAATATGATTCATTATCTTAATTTAGATTGATAATCTTCTATCATATACGATGTCATGTTGAATACATCAAGAAATAAGCGTGTGATATTCAAATTTAAACACGCTACTCTACGCTCCCCTAAGTATTTATTATATTTGGCGATCTTATTAACTTTGTCCACCAAGTTACCCTGGTGTTTTACTTAATAAGCTAACGAATGAGCCACATCCGGGATAGCATCCGCCGATCTATTCGATCACTATCCTCCTCGTCTACAAAAGCTAAATCATCCTCTATAAAAGTTCTCCTAATTAACTTTTAATCGTCGATGATCACTTAGTCATTTTGCACAGGCGCTATAATTATTTATTACCTTTCTTTCCTCCTTTCCATTAATCATTATTGTACACTGTCGTTGTTTTATTTTGCAAATGATTTCACAATGTTTCTCGAAACAATTTAAAAAAGTTATTCTTTTAACCATTGAAATGAAATTAAAACAAAAACTAATTCATCTTTTAAATATCTTCAATAGTTAGATTTAATATGTCACAAATGACATGACAAACTTAAATTTTGTTTATATTGAGTGAATGTAACCCAAGGCTTTAAACTAAATTTAGACACATACTAATTAAAAAGAGGTGTAGAGATGTCACAAACTCAAGAGAAAAAAGGATTAGGACGAAAAGTTCAAGCATTTGGATCATTCTTAAGTAGTATGATTATGCCAAATATTGGTGCATTTATTGCATGGGGCTTTATCGCCGCAATCTTTATAAAAAATGGTTGGTTCCCTAATAAAGACTTAGCTCAATTAGCAGGGCCAATGATTACGTATTTAATTCCACTACTTATTGCATTTAGTGGTGGACGTTTAATCCACGGTTTACGTGGTGGTATTATTGCAGCTACAGCGACGATGGGGGTCATTGTAGCATTACCAGATACGCCAATGTTACTTGGTGCTATGATTATGGGACCTCTCGTAGGTTGGTTAATGAAAAAAGTTGACCAGTTTGTTCAACCTAGAACGCCACAAGGTTTTGAAATGTTGTTTAATAACTTCTCAGCTGGTATTTTAGGTTTCATCATGACAATACTTGGCTTTGAAATTTTAGCGCCAATTATGAAATTCATCATGCATATTCTATCAGTTGCAGTTGAATTCTTAGTTCACCTTCATATGCTACCAATCGTAAGTATTAATGTTGAACCCGCTAAAATATTATTCTTAAATAACGCTATTAACCACGGTGTATTTACACCACTTGGTTCTGACCAAGCAGCGCACGCAGGTCAATCTATTTTATTCACGATTGAATCAAACCCTGGACCAGGTTTAGGTATTTTATTAGCGTATATGATTTTCGGAAAAGGAACTGCAAAAGCAACGTCATATGGTGCAGGTATTATCCACTTCTTAGGTGGGATTCATGAAATTTACTTCCCATATGTATTAATGCGTCCTTTACTATTCTTAGCTGTTATCTTAGGTGGTATGACTGGTGTTGCAACATACCAAGCTACTGGATTCGGTTTTAGAAGTCCAGCATCACCAGGATCATTTATTGTGTATTGTTTAAACGCACCTAAAGGCGAATTCTTACACATGTTACTTGGTGTATTTCTTGCAACGCTCGTATCATTTGTAGTCGCAGCATTAATCATGAAATTTACGAAAGAACCTAAACAAGATTTAGAAGCTGCAACTGCTCAAATGGAAGCTACTAAAGGTAAAAAATCGAATGTGTCTTCTAAATTAACCGCTTCAGACAAAGAAAGCACTGAAACATCTAAACAAACTGCTGGTGCTACAGGAGCAACAGCCGCTACAGCTAGTCAAGCAAGCTCAAGTGAAAGCGAAGACGACTCAGAACAGTTATTAGATAACTATAATACTGAGGATGTAGATGCCCATGACTACAGTGGTGTGAATCATGTTATATTCGCATGCGATGCGGGTATGGGTTCAAGTGCAATGGGTGCAAGTATGTTACGTAATAAATTTAAGAAAGCTGGCATTACAGATGTAAATGTTACTAATACAGCTATTAACCAATTACCTAACGATGCACAACTTGTTATTACTCAAAAGACATTGACAGACCGTGCCATCAAACAAGTACCTAACGCCATTCATATTTCAGTAGATAATTTCTTAAATTCACCTAGATATGAAGAACTTTTAAATAATTTGAAAAAAGAAGACTAATTTAAATATAAGAAAATGGAGGACACCGCCATGTTATTGAGTACACGTGAAAAAGATATTATTGATATATTAATCAAGTATCACGGTCAATATGTTACTATATACGACATCGCTCAACAACTAGCGGTGTCCTCTCGTACAATTCACAGAGAATTAAAACATGTCGAGAAATATCTCAATTCATTTTCTATTGAATTAGAACGTGCGAATAAAAAAGGGATTCGCTTATCAGGAACAGAAGCTAATATTAAAGGTTTAAAAGAAGAAGTTAAAAAGCAACAAACTTTAGATTTATCAGTTGAAGAACAGAAAGTTATCATCTTATATGCATTAATTCAGTCCAAACACGCAATCAAACAATTTAGTTTGGCACATGAAATAGGCGTTTCTATTCAAACGTTAACCAAATTATTAGATGATTTAGAAATTGAGTTATCTTCTTATCAACTTTCTCTATCTAGAAAGCGTGGCGAAGGTGTTTATCTTAACGGTCCAGAATCAAAGAAAAGAGAGTTCTTAAGCCAACTCATGGTAAATAACTTGAATAGTACAAGCGTCTACTCAGTGATTGAAAATCATTTCGTATATCAGTCATTAAATCATTCTCAACAATCTTTAGTAGATTTAGACAGAATATTTAAGATCGAACGTATACTCATGGATTATTTGGGTGAACTCCCCTATTCATTAACTGAATCTAGTTATTTAACACTAACAGTGCATATTGTCTTAAGTATCACTCGCATGAAAAATGGCGAATATGTTTCTCTTAATGAAGATATTTATGAAACAGTGAAACATACACTTGAACATAAAGTTGCAACAGAAATCGCTCAACGACTTGAAGAGATGTATGATATCACATTCAATCAAGCTGAAATCACATTCATTACGATTCACTTGCGTGGGGCAAAGCGAAAGGTATCGAAAGACGCCTCTTCAGAGGATGAAAGTAATGATTCTAAGATTCTTCAATTTGTAAAAACGGTAGAACACATTTCAGGACAACATTTTGATGATGAAGACAATTTAATTGAGGGATTGAGTCTGCATATTAATCCTGCAATTAATCGTTTAAAATCAAACATCGAAACGTATAATCCTTTAACTGAAATGATTAAATTTAAATATCCTCGACTTTTTGAAAATATTCATAAAGCCTTGCACATGGTTTGGCCAGACTTAATCTTCCCTGAAAGCGAAATCGCCTTTATTGTACTTCACTTTGGTGGTTCGATTAAGAATCAAGGCAATCGCTTCTTAAACATCTTGGTCGTATGTAGTAGTGGTATAGGCACAAGTCGTTTGTTATCAACCCGTTTAGAACAAGCTTTTAATGAAATTGAAAGAATTACTCAAGCTTCTGTGAGTGATTTAAATGTTTTAGATTTAACTGCTTACGATGGAATTATTTCAACTGTTAATTTAGATATCGACGTACCGTTTCTCGTTGTAAACCCATTATTACCTGAGCATGAAGTCGCTTATGTTTCTTCCTTTTTAAGTACAAAATCGAATGAAACGCATACTTCTGAAGATACTGACACACATTCCTTCGTTAATCCCGATACTATTATTGAAGACATGCGTGTAGGTTTAGAAGTGTTAGATTCAGTGAAAATAGATTATAAATTAGTAGATAATTGGAAACAATATTTAGAAGACTATTTACTCAATGAAAATGTTATTGAGCGGAATCAATCATTCGCTGATTTGTTGCAATTGAAATATGAACAGCATCCTAATTGGATACTTAATCCGTATCCAGTGGCAATTCCACATTTAAGAGATGATATGTTTAAGAAACCTATGATACTCATTACTATTTTGGAAAAGCCAATTCAATTTCAACACAATCAAAATGATGAAAGCTCAATTCACTATATGATTAGTATGTTTATTCCTGATAATCAAAAAATAGCTCGATTTGTTAGCGCCCTATCTGAGGAGCTAAGTTCACATTTAGAGGATATTGATGAATATATGCAAAAACCACAGGAATTTAAAACTATACTAAAAAGAAATTTATTAAATCATATTAAAAGTCAATTATTATAGGAGTGTATAAAAATGAGTGAATTATTTAGTAACGAAAATATCTTTTTAAATGTATCTGCATCAAGTCAAAACGATGCAATTGAAAAAGCAGGACAAGCACTTGTAGACAGCGGTGCAGTGACACAGAACTATATTCAAGCTATGAAAGACCGTGAAGATGTAGTATCTACGTTTATGGGTAATGGCTTAGCAATCCCTCATGGTACAGAAGAAGCAAAAGGTAACGTAATTCGTTCAGGATTAAGCTTATTACAAATTCCTGAAGGCGTAGATTGGAACGGCGAAGAAGTTAAAGTGGTTGTTGGTATTGCAGGTAAAGATGGTGAACATTTAGATTTACTATCCAAAATTGCTATCACTTTTAGTGAAGAGGAAAATGTCGATAGAATTGTGAACGCGAAATCAGCAGAAGAAATTAAACAAGTTTTCGAGGAGGCTGACGCATAATGAAAGCAGTCCATTTTGGAGCCGGAAATATCGGCCGGGGATTTATCGGATATATTTTAGCGGATAATAATGTAAAAGTGACTTTCGCAGATGTAAACGAGGAAATCATTAATGCTTTAGATAAAGAGCATCAATATGATGTTATCCTAGCTGATGAATCCAAAACAACGACACGTGTTAATAATGTCGATGCAATTAATTCAGCCCAACCTTCTGATGAACTTAAAGAAGCGATTCTTGAAGCAGATTTAATTACAACAGCTGTCGGCGTCAACATTTTACCTATTATCGCTAAATCATTTGCACCTTATTTAAAAGAAAAGAAAAATCACGTGAACATTGTAGCTTGTGAAAATGCAATTATGGCGACAGATACATTGAAAAAAGCGATTTTAGACATTACAGGCCCATTAAGTGATAACATTCACTTCGCCAATTCAGCTGTAGACAGAATCGTACCATTACAAAAGAACGACAATATATTAGATGTTATGGTAGAACCTTTCTTCGAATGGGTCATCGAAAAAGATGCATGGTATGGAGAAGAATTAAACCACATCAAATACGTAGATGACTTAACACCTTACATTGAAAGAAAATTATTAACTGTTAATACTGGACACGCATATTTAGCATATGCAGGATATTATGGTGATAAAGCTACGGTTTTAGATGCTGTTGAAGATGATCAAATTAATGCTGGATTGCGTCAAGTTTTAAGTGAAACAAGTCAATATATCACAGACCAATTTGATTTCTCTGAAAGTGAACAAGCACAGTATGTAGAAAAAATTATCGAACGTTTTAAAAATCCAAATTTATCAGATGAAGTGACACGTGTAGGTCGAGGAACGATACGTAAAATTGGCCCTAAAGATCGTATTATTAAACCTTTAACATACCTATATGAAAAAGGATTAGAACGCGATGGCTTAGTTAATACAGCAGCACTACTTCTCGCTTATGATGATAAAGCTGATCAAGAGACAGTTGAGAAGAATACTTATATTAAAGAACATGGTGCTAAAGCATTCTTAAAAGCTTACGCCAAAGTTGATGATCAACTTGCTGATGAAATTGTTAAAGCTTTAGAAGCTTTATAAAAATTTGAGTTTAAAAATATACAATTTATACTCTACTTCATCCACAATAAACACCTCCGAAAGATGTATCGAAATACCTTTCGGAGGTGTTTTGTAATGTTTGATTTAAAGTTTATCGGTAACTTTTATTCATCTAAACCCATTTTTTCTTTAACGACATCAGCGATTTCTTGAGCATAGCGTTGGGCATCTTCATCTGTAGCTGCCTCCACCATGACTCTTACTAATGGTTCTGTACCGGAAGGTCGAACTAAAATTCTTCCTTCACCATTCATTGCTGTTTCAACTTTTGTCATAACTTCTTGAACATGGATATTTTCTTCAACGCGATATTTATCCGTTACTCTAACATTAATGAGAGATTGTGGATATTTCTTCATTTGAGCTGCTAATTCACTTAGTGATTTTCCGCTCATTTTAATAACAGAAGCTAATTGTACACCGGTTAATAAACCATCACCAGTTGTATTATAATCCATTAAAACAATATGACCAGACTGTTCACCGCCAAGATTGTAGTTACCTCTTCTCATTTCTTCTACAACATAGCGATCTCCAACTTTTGTTTTATTGGATTGAATGCCTTCATTTTCCAAGGCTTTATAAAAACCAAGATTACTCATAACTGTTGAAACAATCATATCGTTATTTAATTCATGATTTTTATGCATCTCTTGACCAATGATGAACATAATTTGATCTCCATCGACGATTTGACCCTTTTCATCAACAGCAATGATTCTATCGCCATCGCCATCAAATGCTAAACCAAAGTCACTTTCTGTTTCTAGTACCTTTTCAGCTAATTTCTCAGGATGCGTAGAACCACATTGCTCATTAATATTATATCCATCTGGGCTACAGCCAATTGTTTCTGTATCAGCTTCTAAATCGCCAAATAAAAATGGTGCAAGTGATGACGTTGATCCATTAGCACCGTCTAATGCAATTTTTAGCCCTTCAAAGTTAACATCAACTGTTGATTTTAAGTAACTTAGATATTTTTGAGCACCTTCAAAATAATCAGAATAATGTACTATATCTTCACCTACAGGACGAGGTAATTCAGGATTATCTTGGTCAAGTAGAGTTTCAATTTTGTTTTCTTGATCATCAGATAATTTGAAACCATCTGAACCAAAGAATTTAATACCATTATCAGCTACAGGATTATGAGAAGCAGAAATCATCACACCTAAAGCTGCTTCCATTTCTTTAGTGAGATAAGCCACACCAGGTGTAGAAATAATACCCAAACGCATGACTTCAGCTCCTATTGAGATAAGGCCCGCAATTAAAGCAGATTCAAGCATTTCACCAGAAACACGTGTATCTCTACCTACAAGGACTTTAGGATGTTTCTCTCCTTTATTATGTGCTAAAACATAGCCACCATATCTTCCCAACTTAAATGCTAACTCTGGAGTAAGCTCTTGGTTGGCAATTCCTCGAACGCCATCAGTACCAAAATATTTTCCCATTCTTAAACTCTCCTTTTGTATCTATCAATTATTTAACATTAATATAAGCTTTCGTTTCTTTAGGATCTACTTTCGTAACATTCTTAGGTAAATCAAATTTCACTGTTTTCTCAGTTGAGTCTGAAATGCCATCCAAATCAACTTCAGCAGTTATTTCATTGATGCTTTGTAAATCATCTCTACTACCATAAATTTGAACTTCTTTATCATTCAATTTAACATTGTCTAATTCTTTATCATTATCTAACTTCCCAGTCGTTTTAGTATGTACTTTTACCTTTTTACTAAAAGGAGCAACTGAGACTTTTAAATTAACCTCATTTGGATTAATTGAAACATTAAGCTTATTCAATTCCTTATCAAAAGCATTAACTTCTGCTACATCATTTGTATCTTTAGTGATTTTACTAGAATTTTTAAAAGTAGCTTTCAAATAAGCAATTTTCTTAAGTTGTTGTTCCCCTCCAGTAACTTTGACAGTTTCAGGAGAAATCTTTTGCTTACTGACTTTATAATTATTATCGATATCACTTTGGCTAACATCAGGTTGTACATGCATTTCTTTCGTTACTTTTTTCTCTAAGTTAACGTTTGCTGTTTTAGGTTTCACACTATAACTAACATCATTACCTATACCTTTAACCTGATATTTTTTATGATAGCTTCCTGCTTTTTTATCAGATAAATCAACTGTAACTTTGAGGTCCTCAGGGTTTTCAATTTTTATTAACTTTGATTGAGGACCCGATAAATTAACATCTACACTATCAGGTGCTTTTGTAACATGCAAATCTTTATTATTGTAAATAACATCTACAGGTACATCTTGAATCGTTTTAGTAGATTTCTGGGATATGTCATCAGTATTAAATACATTTCCAAATACATTATTTACTGATAAAAAGAAAAATACGGCTAGAATTAAGGCTACAAATCTTAATCCCCACTTACTTTCTAACATACTAATTCACACCTTTCTTTTGAAAGTGTGCACCGAACCAGTGTTCAGCAAGTAATTCTTCAAACACTTCATTGGATATATCTCTACGTAATTTACCATCAAAAGTTACCGATACATCACCTGTTTCTTCTGAAACAACAACTGTAAAAGCATCAGAAACTTCTGAAATCCCTACTGCTGCTCTGTGTCTTGTTCCCAAACTTTTTGAAATTTTAACACTATCTGATAAAGGTAAATAACTTGCTGCGACTGCAATTTTAGTTCCTTGAATAATCATTGCACCATCGTGTAAAGGTGTATTCGGAATAAAAACATTAGTCAATAATTCTTGAGAAATATCTGAATTCATAGGAATACCAGTTTCTATGTAGTCTTGAAGCCCTGTTTCCTTTTCGAAAACGATAAGTGCACCTATACGCCTTTTGGCCATATATTGAACGGCTTTAGAAACAGCCTGAATTAATTTTTCTTCATCTCGACTATAAGTATTGGTATAACGTTTTAAGAAGCTACCTCTACCTAATTGCTCCAATGCTCGTCTAATTTCAGGTTGGAAAATAACTATTAATGCGAGTACTCCCCATTGAATAACGATATCGAACAATTTGGAGGTTGCTGTTAAATTAAGCATTTTACTGACTTGTTGGCCGATAACAATTACTACGATACCTTTAAGTAATTGAATCGCTTTAGTTCCCTTAAATACAGTAATGAGAAGATAAAGTACGTACCAAACGATCAGTAAATCAAGTACACTTGTAATAATTTTTAATGTACTTAGATTTTGAAAAAAGTTGGAAAAATCCATAACATCTCCTCCGGGTAATATTTTTCCATATTAAATATTATACCAATCATTGTTTATAGTGTCATATGAACAATAACTAAAATAGAAAAAAACTTACATAATTATAAATCATGTAAGCTTTAATCTACTTTCTATAATAATGTTTCGCCAAAGAATGTTCCTAATAATGCTACCGCTTGTTCAGCAGTACTATTTAAATGATCAATAAGTGGATTAACTTCAACTAAATCCATTGACGTCACCAGTTTTGATTCACTTAATAATTCTAAGGCAAAGTGACTTTCTCTATAACTCAAGCCTCCTAATACTCTAGTACCCGTTCCTGGTGTTTCAGAAGGATCTAGCGCATCAACATCTAGAGAAAAATGCAAACCATCAATATTTCTTGATTTTAAGTATTCCAGAGCTCTTTCAATGACTTCTTGTATTCCGAAACGATCTATGTCAGCCATAGTGAATGTTTTAATATTTTGATCTTTTATGTATTCCCTCTCACCTTTGTCTAAATCTCTCATACCAATTAATACGATATTTTCAGGTTTGACTTTAGGAGTGAATCCATTTAAATGAACTAATTCATCTGGACCATCACCAGCTAAAATACGTAAAGGCATCCCATGTACATTACCAGAAGGAGATTCTTCAGGTACATTTAAATCACCATGTGCGTCATACCAAATAACACCTAGATTATTGTAGTATTGACTGATACCTGAAATAGAACCAACAGCAATTGAATGATCTCCACCTAATGTTAGTGGAAAGTTTCCGTTTTTAACTGTTTCAGATACAGCTTTGCTAAGATTTTCAGAAACAGTTATGATTTCGTTGTAATTTCTTAAACCTTCCTGATTAGAATGAAACTTTTCAACATCTAAATTTGGAACTTCGATATTTCCTTTATCTATAACATCATGTCCCATTCTTTTAAGACGCGCTAATAATCCTGCATAACGAATTGCATCTGGTCCTAAATTGACACCTAATTTTTTCTGACCAAATGTGGAAGGTGCTCCAATTATTTCAATACGTTGATTCATGATATATTCTCCTTTCATTGACATAGATTCAGATTAATGTATACGCTTGCAATTTTCAAGGTTTAACGACTTGAAGTTGTAAATTTAACAATAAAAAAAGCACCTCCAATAATGAAGGTGCTTTAAAGAGTGAGCCATAGAGGATTCGAACCTCTGACCCTCTGATTAAAAGTCAGATGCTCTACCAACTGAGCTAATGGCTCTAATGGCTGGGCTAGCTGGATTCGAACCAGCGCGTGACGGAGTCAAAGTCCGTTGCCTTACCGCTTGGCTATAGCCCATTAATAATGGTGGAGGGGGGCAGATTCGAACTGCCGAACCCGAAGGAGCGGATTTACAGTCCGCCGCGTTTAGCCACTTCGCTACCCCTCCGACTTATTTATTCGATTAAATGGTGGAGAATGACGGGTTCGAACCGCCGACCCTCTGCTTGTAAGGCAGATGCTCTCCCAGCTGAGCTAATTCTCCAACATGGTGACTCCTACGGGACTCGAACCCGTGTTACCGCCGTGAAAGGGCGGTGTCTTAACCGCTTGACCAAGGAGCCATGGCTCCGCAGGTAGGATTCGAACCTACGACCGATCGGTTAACAGCCGATAGCTCTACCACTGAGCTACTGCGGATTAATGTGATTGCCTGGCAACGTCCTACTCTAGCGGGACGTAAGCCCGACTACCATCGGCGCTAAGGAGCTTAACTTCTGTGTTCGGCATGGGAACAGGTGTGACCTCCTTGCCATTGTCACCAGACAAGTGAATGAATTATACATTCAAAACTAGATAGTAAGTAATGATTTTGCGTCGCAAAACATTTTAAAATTGATTAAGTCTTCGATCGATTAGTATTCGTCAGCTCCACGTGTCGCCACGCTTCCACCTCGAACCTATTAACCTCGTCATCTTCGAGGGATCTTATAACCGAAGTTGGGAAATCTCATCTTGAGGGGGGCTTCATGCTTAGATGCTTTCAGCACTTATCCCGTCCATACATAGCTACCCAGCTATGCCGTTGGCACGACAACTGGTACACCAGAGGTATGTCCATCCCGGTCCTCTCGTACTAAGGACAGCTCCTCTCAAATTTCCTACGCCCACGACGGATAGGGACCGAACTGTCTCACGACGTTCTGAACCCAGCTCGCGTACCGCTTTAATGGGCGAACAGCCCAACCCTTGGGACCGACTACAGCCCCAGGATGCGATGAGCCGACATCGAGGTGCCAAACCTCCCCGTCGATGTGAACTCTTGGGGGAGATAAGCCTGTTATCCCCGGGGTAGCTTTTATCCGTTGAGCGATGGCCCTTCCATGCGGAACCACCGGATCACTAAGTCCGTCTTTCGACCCTGCTCGACTTGTAGGTCTCGCAGTCAAGCTCCCTTATGCCTTTACACTCTGTGAATGATTTCCAACCATTCTGAGGGAACCTTTGAGCGCCTCCGTTACCTTTTAGGAGGCGACCGCCCCAGTCAAACTGCCCGCCTGACACTGTCTCCCACCACGATAAGTGGTGCGGGTTAGAAAGCCAACACAGCTAGGGTAGTATCCCACCAACGCCTCCACGTAAGCTAGCGCTCACGTTTCAATGGCTCCTACCTATCCTGTACAAGCTGTGCCGAATTTCAATATCAGGCTACAGTAAAGCTCCACGGGGTCTTTCCGTCCTGTCGCGGGTAACCTGCATCTTCACAGGTACTATGATTTCACCGAGTCTCTCGTTGAGACAGTGCCCAAATCGTTACGCCTTTCGTGCGGGTCGGAACTTACCCGACAAGGAATTTCGCTACCTTAGGACCGTTATAGTTACGGCCGCCGTTTACTGGGGCTTCGATTCGTAGCTTCGCAGAAGCTAACCACTCCTCTTAACCTTCCAGCACCGGGCAGGCGTCAGCCCCTATACATCACCTTACGGTTTAGCAGAGACCTGTGTTTTTGATAAACAGTCGCTTGGGCCTATTCACTGCGGCTCTTCTGGGCGTGAACCCTAAAGAGCACCCCTTCTCCCGAAGTTACGGGGTCATTTTGCCGAGTTCCTTAACGAGAGTTCGCTCGCTCACCTTAGAATTCTCATCTTGACTACCTGTGTCGGTTTGCGGTACGGGCACCTGTTATCTATCTAGAGGCTTTTCTCGGCAGTGTGAAATCAACGACTCGAGGAAACAATTTCCTCTCCCCATCACAGCTCAGCCTTACGAGTGCCGGATTTGCCTAACACTCAGCCTTACTGCTTGGACGTGCACTCCAACAGCACGCTTCGCCTATCCTACTGCGTCCCCCCATCGATTAAAACGATACTAGGTGGTACAGGAATATCAACCTGTTATCCATCGCCTACGCCTGTCGGCCTCAGCTTAGGACCCGACTAACCCAGAGCGGACGAGCCTTCCTCTGGAAACCTTAGTCAATCGGTGGACGGGATTCTCACCCGTCTTTCGCTACTCACACCGGCATTCTCACTTCTAAGCGCTCCACATGTCCTTGCGATCATGCTTCAACGCCCTTAGAACGCTCTCCTACCATTGTCCTACGGACAATCCACAGCTTCGGTAATATGTTTAGCCCCGGTACATTTTCGGCGCAGTGTCACTCGACTAGTGAGCTATTACGCACTCTTTAAATGATGGCTGCTTCTAAGCCAACATCCTAGTTGTCTGGGCAACGCCACATCCTTTTCCACTTAACATATATTTTGGGACCTTAGCTGGTGGTCTGGGCTGTTTCCCTTTCGAACACGGACCTTATCACCCATGTTCTGACTCCCAAGTTAAATTGATTGGCATTCGGAGTTTGTCTGAATTCGGTAACCCGAGAGGGGCCCCTCGTCCAAACAGTGCTCTACCTCCAATAATCATCACTTGAGGCTAGCCCTAAAGCTATTTCGGAGAGAACCAGCTATCTCCAAGTTCGATTGGAATTTCTCCGCTACCCTCAGTTCATCCGCTCACTTTTCAACGTAAGTCGGTTCGGTCCTCCATTCAGTGTTACCTGAACTTCAACCTGACCAAGGGTAGATCACCTGGTTTCGGGTCTACGACCAAATACTCAACGCCCTATTCAGACTCGCTTTCGCTACGGCTCCACATTTGCTGCTTAACCTTGCATCAGATCGTAACTCGCCGGTTCATTCTACAAAAGGCACGCCATCACCCATTAACGGGCTCTGACTACTTGTAAGCACACGGTTTCAAGTTCTCTTTCACTCCCCTTCCGGGGTACTTTTCACCTTTCCCTCACGGTACTGGTTCACTATCGGTCACTAGAGAGTATTTAGCCTTAGGAGATGGTCCTCCTAGATTCCGACGGAATTTCACGTGCTCCGTCGTACTCAGGATCCACTCAAGAGAGAATATGTTTTCGACTACAGGATTTTTACCTTCTTTGATTCATCTTTCCAGATGATTCGTCTAACATGTTCTTTTGTAACTCCGTATAGAGTGTCCTACAACCCCAACAAGCAAGCTTGTTGGTTTGGGCTCTTCCCGTTTCGCTCGCCGCTACTCAGGGAATCGATTTTTCTTTCTCTTCCTCCGGGTACTAAGATGTTTCAGTTCTCCGGGTCTGCCTTCTGACATGCTATGAATTCACATGTCGATAACATGACATCACTCATGTTGGGTTCCCCCATTCGGAAATCTCTGGATCAACGCTTACTTACAGCTACCCAAAGCATATCGTCGTTAGTAACGTCCTTCTTCGGCTTCTAGTGCCAAGGCATCCACCGTGCGCCCTTAATAACTTAATCTTTAAGATATGTTATTAATCTGTGAGTGTTCTTTCGAACACTAGCGATTATTTTATGAATTCAAGCTTATTTAAAACTCTATTCACTCGGTTTTGCTTGGTAAAATCTAATTTACTTACTTATCTAGTTTTCAATGTACAATATGAATTATTTAGTCAATTCTTTAAATAATTTTGTTTGAATGTTAATAAACATTCAAAACTGAATACAATATGTCACGTTATTCCTTTTCATCTTCGTAGAAGATGTTCCGAATATATCCTTAGAAAGGAGGTGATCCAGCCGCACCTTCCGATACGGCTACCTTGTTACGACTTCACCCCAATCATTTGTCCCACCTTCGACGGCTAGCTCCAAAAGGTTACTCCACCGGCTTCGGGTGTTACAAACTCTCGTGGTGTGACGGGCGGTGTGTACAAGACCCGGGAACGTATTCACCGTGGCATGCTGATCCACGATTACTAGCGATTCCAGCTTCATGTAGTCGAGTTGCAGACTACAATCCGAACTGAGAACAACTTTATGGGATTTGCTTGACCTCGCGGTTTCGCCACCCTTTGTATTGTCCATTGTAGCACGTGTGTAGCCCAAATCATAAGGGGCATGATGATTTGACGTCATCCCCACCTTCCTCCGGTTTGTCACCGGCAGTCAACTTAGAGTGCCCAACTTAATGATGGCAACTAAGCTTAAGGGTTGCGCTCGTTGCGGGACTTAACCCAACATCTCACGACACGAGCTGACGACAACCATGCACCACCTGTCACTCTGTCCCCCGAAGGGGAAAACTCTATCTCTAGAGGGGTCAGAGGATGTCAAGATTTGGTAAGGTTCTTCGCGTTGCTTCGAATTAAACCACATGCTCCACCGCTTGTGCGGGTCCCCGTCAATTCCTTTGAGTTTCAACCTTGCGGTCGTACTCCCCAGGCGGAGTGCTTAATGCGTTAGCTGCAGCACTAAGGGGCGGAAACCCCCTAACACTTAGCACTCATCGTTTACGGCGTGGACTACCAGGGTATCTAATCCTGTTTGATCCCCACGCTTTCGCACATCAGCGTCAGTTACAGACCAGAAAGTCGCCTTCGCCACTGGTGTTCCTCCATATCTCTGCGCATTTCACCGCTACACATGGAATTCCACTTTCCTCTTCTGCACTCAAGTTTTCCAGTTTCCAATGACCCTCCACGGTTGAGCCGTGGGCTTTCACATCAGACTTAAAAAAACCGCCTACGCGCGCTTTACGCCCAATAATTCCGGATAACGCTTGCCACCTACGTATTACCGCGGCTGCTGGCACGTAGTTAGCCGTGGCTTTCTGATTAGGTACCGTCAAGACGTGCATAGTTACTTACACATTTGTTCTTCCCTAATAACAGAGTTTTACGATCCGAAGACCTTCATCACTCACGCGGCGTTGCTCCGTCAGGCTTTCGCCCATTGCGGAAGATTCCCTACTGCTGCCTCCCGTAGGAGTCTGGACCGTGTCTCAGTTCCAGTGTGGCCGATCACCCTCTCAGGTCGGCTACGCATCGTTGCCTTGGTAAGCCGTTACCTTACCAACTAGCTAATGCGGCGCGGATCCATCTATAAGTGACAGCAAGACCGTCTTTCACTGTTGAACCATGCGGTTCAACATGTTATCCGGTATTAGCTCCGGTTTCCCGAAGTTATCCCAGTCTTATAGGTAGGTTATCCACGTGTTACTCACCCGTCCGCCGCTAACGTCAGAGGAGCAAGCTCCTCGTCTGTTCGCTCGACTTGCATGTATTAGGCACGCCGCCAGCGTTCATCCTGAGCCAGGATCAAACTCTCCATAAAAAATTATGATGTTTGATTAGCTCATAAATACTAAATAGTTTGTAACTTTCGTTACTGTTTGTTTGGAATTAACGTTGACATATTGTCATTCAGTTTTCAATGTTCATTTGAATAAAATCAATCTTTTCCATCATATCTTTTTTATAAACAAAAGTCAATGACTTATCAAGATTACTTTATTTATTTTAAAGTGTTTTAATCACCTTTGCAAGGGTAAGTTTTACACTCGCTTAACAATTGAAACAAACACTTTACAATCGCTTTTCAGCGACTTTTTTATAATATCAATTTTATGTTTTTAAGTCAACAATTAAATTGCATTATTTTTTAAATTTTGTGAGTGTCGTTTTCGTAGCTCACAAAGAAATATTCTACCATGATTTCTAAAATTTGCAATAGAAAAATCATACAAAAACAAAATTCGTCTTTGTATGATTTAATAAAGCTCTTTTAAAATTGTTTATTTATTTTTGAGTGCTAGCAATGACCTTTCTAGCAATAGATGTATAAATCTCACCTAAGCGATCATCAGGTTGATAAATAGATGGTGAAAAGTCCTTTGGGTTCCATGTTGGTTGTTCTAATGGTAATTCTCCAAACAACTGAGTATCTAACTCATCAGCGAGTTTAGTTCCCCCACCTTTACCAAATACATATTCTTTATTTCCAGTTTCTTTACTTTCAAAGTAACTCATATTTTCGATAACGCCTAAAATTGAGTGGTCTGTATGTTTTGCCATAGCTCCAGCTCTAGCTGCAACGAATGCTGCTGTAGGATGAGGTGTCGTTACAATAATTTCTTTACTAGATGGCAACATAGAATGAACATCTAATGCAACGTCTCCAGTACCTGGTGGTAAATCAAGTAAGAGATAATCTAAATCTCCCCATTGTACTTCTGTAAAGAAGTTTGTCAACATTTTACCTAGCATAGGCCCTCTCCAAATAACTGGGGCATTTTCCTCAACAAAGAATGCCATTGAGATGACTTTAACACCATGACGTTCTACTGGAATGATTTCTTTACCATCTACGCCAGGTCTTTCATCAATACCCATCATATCTGGAACACTAAAACCATATATATCAGCATCTACAAGTCCAACTTTTTTACCTTCTCTTGCTAAAGCTACAGCTAAATTTACAGCTATGGTTGATTTACCAACGCCACCTTTACCTGATGCAATTGAGATAAATTCAACTGGATTATTTTGAGAAAGAAGTCCTTCAATTGTTTTTGGTTTTTCAGTTCCCTTACCACGATATTTCTCAACTGTTTCAGATGGTAACTCTTCGAAACGGATACCAACTGTATTTGCACCATTTTCTTTTAAAGCTTTTACAATTGCCATTTGTAAATCTAATTGTGGTTGGCCACCTAATTGAGCCATTGCAACTTTAACACTTACGTGCTCTATCTCTTCTTTGATGGTTACGTTAACAATTCCATCAGTTTCTTTTAAAGGTACATCAATAATTGGATCCTTTAACGCACCTACTATCTCTTCAACTTGATTTACCGTTAACAAAGTAAATCCCCCTTAATCAATGTTAATTTATCTACATAATAACAAAAGTTATTCATTTACGTAGTTCATCTGTTTAAGTATAAGGCTTTTTTAATGATAAAAAAAGAAGTTAGCCTACATAATTACGTAGACTAACTCGATAAATATATTTATACTTCTCTAATATTTTGAGATTTTCTATTCGGCTCTTTGATAAATAAGGCTAAAATAAAGGCAATAACAACAAAACCTGTTACTAATGCAAATGAAACATCGACACCAGCAGCGACCGTTTGTCTTTGTAATAATTCTTTACTAGCGTGTGCTGATGATGAAGGTCCTAGCCATTTTGCACCTATACTCATAAATGTAACCATTAAAGCTGTACCAAGTGAACCTGACATAACACGTCCAAAGTTCATTATAGCAGTACCATGTGAGATGTTTTTATTTTCTAAGGCGTTAATACCTGTAGTATTAATAGGCATCATTAGTAATGAAACTGCGAACATTCGGATCGCATATATAATGATGAGATACGTATATGATGTATCTGCTTTTAGGAAACAAAGCAACAGCGTACAAATAGTAAGTAATGTAAACCCTGCAAATATCAGAGGTCTCGGTCCATATTTATCATAAAATCTTCCTGTAAATACTGACATGATACCGTTAATAATAGCGCCTGGCATAATAACTAAACCGGATAGTAATGCAGATAAACCTAATGCATTTTGAACATACAATGGAATAAGTAAAGCAGGGCCGACCATTGAAAGCATGACAATCATGGAAGTAATTGTACTGAAACAGAAGATTTTACTTTTAAATACTTTAAGATTAAGTAACGGGTTAGCAATCGTTATTTGTCTTCTTATAAAGATTAAAATAATCACGATACTAATCACGAGTGAGCCAATAACAATCGGATTTGAAAATCCTAAATTACCAGCGCTACTGAAAGCATACAACATTAATCCAAAACCAATCGTTGAATATATAACCGATGGCTTATCTAACTTTGTATCTTTCGTTTCGTTGTAACTTGAAATAGAAACTAATCCAAATATAAATGCAATTAGAGCAATTCCAACAATAATGATAAATGGAACTCTCCAACTTGCATTATCGATGATGAGTCCTGTGAAAGTAGGTCCAATCGCAGGAGCGAATTGTATGACCAATCCAGCTAGACCCATGGCGAAACCACGATGTTCTTTTGAAAATAATGTAAATAATGTGAATTGCATTAATGGCATGAGCACACCAGCACCTATCGCTTGTATGACTCTTGCAGTCATTAATACACCGAAATTAGGAGCAATAGCAGCTATAATTGAACCTAATAAAAACGTCCCCATCGCTCCAAGATATAGTGGTTTAGTTTTTATTCTGTCCATTAAATAAGCAGTCAAAGGAATCATGACACCATTTACCAGCATGAAACCTGTTATTAACCATTGCGATGTATTTTCGTTAATTTTTAATTCACGCATAATATGAGGTAAGGCAGTATTTAATAATGTTTGATTTAATATTGCAACGAATGCACTAATTAACATCACTGCCACTATTAAATTACGTCTATGTTTGGGTAATTTTATAGTGTCCATAGATAATTACTCCTTCTTGTTTGATAACAGTTTTTTATTTAACCAAAATTAAGATCTCGAATCAATCTAATTGCTTATTTGATTATTTTTTATTATTTAAATTTTTACTTTCCGGATAGAAGATTTCCTTACAGACAAATAAAAATCCTATGATTATCATAATTACCCAAAATTGAATATTTATATATACATAATGGATATGAACGATGAAATAAAACATGATAGTTGTGACTATAAATGAAATGAGATGATAAGTGATACCTTGAAAGTATGGGTTGTTTGGCAATTTTTTCTTAAAATAGTCCATTAAATGTTCAATCGCAAACAGCGTAAAATATCCAAAAATAATATAGCTACCGTAATAAAATAAATTATCGTAAAAGCCTTTATTATATTCAAAGTATCCTAAATGAAAGAATATTAAAATTCTACTCAAACCATATAAACCAAAACCTAAAAAAGTTAAGAAAATTGCCCCTGACAGTACAAAGATAGCGAGAACAATAAGTGTTACTGCTAAATTATAAAATTTATTTTTAAACGACTTCACTTTAATTGTCCCCCCTCCTTAATCAATACATATTTATAGTATCACGTATACCCAACCTTATAAAATTTAAAAAACGCCCACACACATCGTAGACGTTTTTAATGTTTATTCAATTAGGATTTAAGTATTTGATAATTCATCATTTCTATAAAGGAATGTCCATATAAGCGCAAGGCATATCGAAATAACAGAAACTAAACCTAATACATTGTGTAAGTCTGAACCAAATAATCCTGCTTTCAAAGCATACATATATCCCATAATTGTTGATCCAACTGAAGAACCTAAATTTTTAGTTAATGCATAGAATGACATCATCTTTTTCATATTTTTTGGTGAACTCTCTTCTTGGACGATAACGCTATCTTTAGTATATACAAAGCCAAAACTGAGTCCCGCAAAAATAACTGCAAAAGCGATTAAAAGTGGTACTTTCAAACCGAATATGATAACAATGCTACATATTAACAGTATTGTGAATGCACTTATATATAAGGCTTTTCTAGTAAAATGCGCTTCAATTTTAGCTAAATTAAAGTTCAGTGTAATCCATGCCACGGATAATGGAAATATAACCAGTCCACTTTGTAATGGAGACAAGCCTAATTTTTCTTGTAAATAGACTGGTATATAGAGATTGTACCCCATTAATGACATAGCGATAAATAAATCAGTAATAAATGCAAGAACGATTGATTTATTAAATTCTGCAACTGGTAAAAATGGATTTTCAGTTTTCTTTTCCATTTTGAATAATAAAATCATAACAATCATCGCTAATATAATAGAGATAGTGTTTAATGAAATGTGTCCTTGATTTAAAAGACCGAACATAAGTAATGCTATAAAGATATAGAAAACTGTTAGTCCCTTTACATCAAAATTAGTTTTATTGACATTTTCTTCATCTGGAAAATGGAAAGTAATGAGCACTAAAATGATAGCGATAATAGCAATTGGTATATTAATGAAGAATAACCAATGCCATGTAGCAAATTCTAAAATTGCTCCTCCTAATAAAGGACCTACAATACTTGAAATCCCCCAAACACTACCGACGATTCCCATAATTTTATATCTGAGAGGTATTTCAAACGCTAATTTAGGGACAATTTGAGATAGTGACATCATTACCCCTGCACCAAAACCTTGGATTACTCTTGAAATAATTAAGAAGGTAAATGTTTCGCTTAATCCCGACATCAAGCTTCCTATTGCGAATAAAGCCACTCCTGTAACTGCAATGTAAATAATTTTAAATCGCGACAGTAATTCCCCAACAATTGGGTTAGCAACCACTAAAGCTATAAAATATACTGTAAATACTAACGAAACTAAATTTCCAGCATGTAAATTGTTTTTAATTGTTGGTAATGCTAAAGAAATAATGGACGTTTCGATTGCAGCCATAAACATAATTAGTATGAGTGCAGTGACTGTAATTATAGATTTTAATTTCATTTTAGTTTACCTCCCTTTTTATGATTTGTATCGAACCTTTAAAATATTAATACGTTATATCGATTAACACAATCGTGCATTAGTATTATTTTAAATCGTTAAAAAACAAAACGGCAGAGTAATATAAACTCTACCGCTAACATTCTTAAATGAAATATAAAATACCTACCATATGTAATAATGAAGCTATAACGATAAATATATGCCATATCATATGGAAATAAGGTCTATTCTTTTGAGCATAAAACCATGCGCCAATGGTATATGAAAGACCACCAAGAAATATAAATAAAATAAATAGCCAAGACGTTCGTATAATAATGATTGGTAAAAATATAATACCAATCCATCCCATCACTAAATAAACAATTAGGCTTAATTTATGATTCACTTTTGTAGCTATAGATTTATATAATATTCCCCAAAGCGTAGTTCCCCATAATAGAATCGTTACCAGCCAACCTATCCAACCGCCTACGACAGTTAGCAGCACAGGTGTATAGGTCCCAGATATCGCCACATATATCATGCTATGATCAATAATACGTAAAATATACTTATGTGCCGTATGATTTTGCATCGAATGATACACTGTTGATGAGATAAACATCATAAATATACTAATTATATAAATAGATACACTTACAGACTCCAATGTGCCACCATTATTAAAGCTGTGCACCGCTGCATAAGGTAATATAAATAACGTCAGTAATGCTGCAGCACCATGAGATGCTGCATTACCAATTTCTTCCCCAAACGTTAAAGGAATGATGTCCTTAAATGTTTCAACAACAGATTCGTTTTTATGCTTAGATGATTGAGACATCTATTCCACCGTCCTTATTTAAATCAATCCCATTCTCTTTAAATCTTCAGTAGCTGTTTCTACACTATCTTTGCCTTCTTTATTTTTAAGTGGTGAGAACTCTTCTTCTCTAGGTACTTGTAAAGTAATGAAACTTGTTCCATATTTAAATATATCAAAATAGAACAACTCAAATTTTAATGTAGGTCGTTCTACTACTCCAAAATCCTCATCCAATTGCTTTAATTTTTTGATAGCCAAATGATATGGTAATTCTCTATCTACCGCACTTTTAATAAATGCTAATTTAAAGGCATGAATACCTATGTTAGCATTGTCAAAATCATTTGCTACTTCAGGATTTAACTCAGAATACTCGAGAACAGTGTCTTTGCAATCGATGTTAACTAATCTACCTACACTTTCTCCTTCACGGGGTTGTATGGTCTTCGAAGTAACATCTCTGTTATTGCTAACAGTATATCCAGCGAATAATGGATCTAAGACTTTAACTAGTACATTATCTATATTGTTTAAGAATATATACTGAACATGATCTTTCTCCATTTTATCTAAATAACCTGCATCTTTAAGCGATTTAAAGACGCCTCCGTTACCATTTGGCGTTTCCATAATATGACCATCTCTATCTAATACAAGCTTTCCATCTTCTCCTAAAGCGACCATGTTTGCTTGTTTGAAAAAGTGTATATGATTTGCATCATATTCAAAATAATTATGCCGTTTGAAGTATTCCAATGTTTCTTCATGATTAATATCGCTTGTCATTATATACCAATTGATAGTGTGACCTGTTTGTTCCTTTAAGTTAATTAACTGACGTGCTTGTAGTTCGAATAAACTTACCCCTTCAATTTCAAAAGAACCTTTAGGCCCCTTATAGCCTAAACGCGTCCCTTGGCCTCCAGCCATTAAGAGTACAGCGAATTCGCCATTTCTAATTGCTTCATAACCTTTTTGTTCATATGTATATCGTTCTTCATCTGTTAATTTGGATTTCACTTCATATTTAACTTCAGAAACCGAAGAAACATCTTCAATAGATTGTCTATTCACATATAAATCTTGATATAAATTTTGAATCGATTCTAAATCAAGCTGTTTCACCTTATTATCTAAAGATTCTTTCTCATTATTACTCATCAATTTCTCATATTCATACAAATGCTCTTGGTTATATTTTTCCAATCGATTTTTGTCTAACATGATTACGCTCCTTATGTACTAATAATTCTATGTTCTTCATTCCATATTTTATTTAAATTTAGAAAAAATGGCTCACCCACTGGTGCGTTAATTCATTAACAAAGGGTTGAAATAAAACGTAGATTGCTCCAAAGCTCAAAGCAGTAGCTAAAGATAAATCTACTAAACCACCTGTCTTAAAATGTATCGGTGATACTATATTAAATGGTAACGGGTAAAATAATTTCACACCTCTAGGAGTTAATATATCTAGTATAACATGTGATATCATTCCAATAACAATCGCAACCATATAATACATGGGAGTATGAATTAAGTACAGTAAAAAGCCAACTAAAGCTATGAATACTAAAGAATGCGTAAATGTCCTATGTCCAAATAAAAGTCTAATGATAAAACTTAAAATTTTAAAACGTCTACCAATTTTACTTTTAGTATGACAAATATCTGGTAATAAGCTTGCAATCGTGGATAGAACGATTGTGGTAATCGAAGTAAATAAATCTGTATGAAAGTATTGTGTTGTGAGGGCTCCTACTAGAAAGCCACAAGATGCATGTGTTTTACCTGTCATTGAACGTCTCCTTCTTTATTAATCATATCACATTCACCCAATAAATGCGAACATACTTTCGCTATATTATATTCAAATCATTAGTATGACATAATTTATTTAAAAGTATCACACAAATGCTTGAAAACGATTTCAATATCATTTATGATAAATGTACAAATTATTTAAAGGATGTGTTTTTAATGGCAATGACAGTAAAGAAAAACGATAATGAAGTACGTATTCAATGGAGAGTTGCAGATATTAAAATCCCAAATAATGAAATTAAAAATATTTCACAAGACCAAGACATCCATGCCGTTCCAGACGAAAATGGTAAAGAAATTTCACGTATTGGATCTACATTTGGGAAAACAAATCGCGTAATTATCGATACTGATGACCATAAATACATTATTTATACTCAAAACGATCAAAAAGTTTATAATGAACTTACAAAATAATAAAGTACATAAAATATGATATGGCAATGAGCTGTCGACAAGGTCAAACTTTGTTGGCAGCTTTTATTAGTTATAGAAAAATTCCGATAGTAAATAAAATTTTCAAAATCTTTTAAAATTGATAATCTTAAATATACATATTATATTTAAAGTAGTATTTAATTGGAGGTATCAGAGCTATGTTCGTTGTGACTAACAGAATCACTGTAAAAAAAGGATTTGCTGAAAAAATGGCACCTAGATTTACTAAAGGTGGACAAATTCAATCATTACAAGGATTTAATGGAATTGAAGTTTGGCAAATTGCTAGAGATGATTATAGTGAGGACATGTATGTTAATACTTGGTGGGAAACTGAAGCAGACTTTAAGAACTGGGTAAACAGTGATGCTTTTAAAGAAGCACATAAAAATACTGGAAAATCAGAAGATTCCCCAGTAATTAAAAGTGAAATTGTAAAAGCGAATGTCTTATCCAAACTAGATAAATAAAAACGATTTAAAGATGGCCATCGATTGGAATTGAAACGATGTGTCATCTTTTTTATTTAATAAACAAGTGTGCTAATAATGCGATAATAGGAAGCGTAATTAAAGTACGAATTAAGAAGATCATAAATAGCTTTCCTATGCTAACCGGGATTTTTGATCCTAGTATAACGCCACCTACTTCTGATAAATATATTAATTGAGATATACTTAATGCGCCAATAACAAAGCGTGTAATGTCACTCTGAACACCTTCAATGAGAATAGATGGTAAAAACATATCCGCGAAACCAATTAAAATCGTTTGAGACGCATGTGATGCTTCAGGTATTTGTAGTAACTCTAAAAATGGTACAAATGGCTTCCCTACTATTTCAAAAATAGGTGTATAATTCGCAATGATTGTAGCTATTGTTCCGATACTCATAACTACTGGTAAGATGACAAACCACATATCAACAACTGTTTTAAAACCAGAAATAAAGAAATCTTTGAATCCAGGTGCTTTAATACCAACTTCTGTTGCCATATCAAAACCATGTCCTAACGCTGTTTTTCCTTCAGGTAATTGTTCTGTTCTAGCTTCTTTAGAAACATCTTTGGCATATTCGTCAGGAATATTTTTTAGTGGCCATATTCTAGGCATAATCATTGCTGCAATTAAACAAGATATAATGACTGTGATATAAAAATAAAAGAATTGATCTTGCATTTTTATAGTTGAAGCAATGACAATTGCAAAAGTGATAGAAACCACACTGAATGTAGTTGAAATAACAGTTGCTTCTCTTCTCGAATAGAACCCCTCTTCATATTGTCTGCTGGTAATGAGTACGCCTACTGTCCCATCTCCGATAAATGAAGCAAGATTGTCTACTGTAGATCGACCAGGCAATGTAAATAATGGTCTCATCACTGGTCTAAATACCGGTCCTAGTAATTCTAATAAACCATATTCCATTAATAATGGTAAAAATAAAGCCGCAAATAAAAATACAGCGACTAATGTTGGTAGCAAACTAGAAAAAACGAGTCCTCCAGTATCTTCTGAATAAATCATCTTTGGACCCACTTTCAAATAAGTAAGCCACACAAATATCACTGCTAAAACTCTTAATATTAACCATCCTATTTTAACGTTAAATGCATTATACATTAAACCTTGCGGATTCAATTTATTTTTTAAAATTGTAGAACATAAAATAGTTAAAATACCAGAAACTGTGATAATTAAAACTATGAGTGGTGACATCACGCCACCTATCCAATCTTTAAGACAATTAGCTAAAAATGCTACAGGTAATGTTGTTTGTTTCTCTCCATCTTGAACAACAGGTATAGGAATTAAAAATAAAATAATTCCTAAGATAGACATTGTTATAAATTTTATTCTTCCTTTAATGATCTCACTTTGGGTGTGTTCTTTCATTACTTTCAATCCATTTCTTTCTATTTATATTAAACTTGAATTTATCAAGATAAGTGCATTTGTCAATGATTATATATGCAAAATTATGAATAAATACGTATAATCACTATACGCTATTCTTCCATTTTTCGCAATCATCAAATTTAAAAAAAGACCGATTTCAACGTATTATAAATTGAAATCGGCCTTGTTATACCCTTGAGCTCACCCATTTATAATTAATGAATAATTTATTTCATTCTACGTAATAAGAATAAGAAATATGGTGCTCCAATAACTGCAATAACCACACCCACTGGAATATCGAGTGGTGGTTGAATTCCCCTAGCTAAGCCATCACCAAGTGTTAATAATATGGCACCTATTAACCCTGACATGATGATGACATGTAAATTCTTATGCCCCACAAGTTGTCTAGCGATATGAGGAGCAATAAGTCCCAAGAAACTGATACCTCCGACTACTGCAATTGAAGCTCCAGCTAACATAACAGCTAAGATAAGAAGTATCATTTTTAAGAATTGCACACGTGCACCGAGTGCAGTGGCTACGTTGTCACCTAAGTTTAAAATGTCCAACTGATAACCAAGTAGAAGTACTAAAGGTACAGTAATTATAAACCAAGGTAGCACGCTGAAAAAGTTAGAGATATTATGTCCATATAAACTACCCGTTAACCAAATTAATGCATTGTTAGCATCCATTGGATTACGAATAAGTAGAAACTGAACGATAGCTGTACAAATTGCCCCTATCGCTAAACCTATTAATGCTAGCTTCGAACCTTTAACATCAAATTTAGATATTAGGAAAGATAGAATTAAACTGATAATTAAAGCGCCTGCAAATGAACCTAAAGGTAAAACAAAGAGAGGAGCTGATGGAAAAATCATAATAATGATAACAGCAGCAAGACTTGCCCCTTTTGTAATACCAATCACGTCTGGTGAAGCAAGTGGGTTTCTGATAACACCTTGAATAACCGCACCTGAAATAGCTAAACTACTACCTATCACTAATCCCAATAATGTTCTAGGGATACGGTATTCATTTAAAATAAAATCATCTTGTGTAAATAAACCAGCAATTGCATGAATAGGGTCAATCATGACAGAACCTATACATAAACTGAATAAAGTACTCACTAATAAAATTAAAATTACAATACCGTAACGTATACTATTTCTTCCTTTTATCATACGCGATTCACCCCTCTAACTGTAATAAATAAGAAGTAAAAGGCGCCGACAAATGATGTCACAATACCTACTGGTGATTCAAATGGATATGTGATTAATCGACATAATACATCTGAGATTAACAATAAATCTGCACCAAAAATAAATGTTAGAGGAATCATAACTAAGTAATTTTTACTTACATAGCGTTTAACGATATGAGGAACGATTAAACCAACAAATCCTATAGGTCCTGCAATTGAAACAGACATACCTGCTAAGACAATGACTAATAAACCGATAATCATTCTTACGATATGTGTTCGTTGACCTAACCCTCTAGCTATATCATCACCGAGTTCCATAATTGTAAGTTGACGTCCCATGAAAATGGTCACAATCACAGCAATTGCTAAACATGGGACAATCATCATGATTTGACTCCACTTAATACCAGCTAAAGATCCTACTAACCAAAACATCACTGTATCATTAGAGTCCTCATTTAGAATGATAATTCCTTGAGTCATACTACTAAAAAATAGATGAATAGCCATACCTGCAAGTGCAAGTTTAACGGGTGTAATAGCTTTTGTAGAACCCGAGAGCGTATAAACAGTAAAACCACCGAAAAAGGCACCAATAATAGCTAAGATAGTTGAATATGAGCCTAAAGCTGGAATTAAAACTGTTATTAAGACAATGACAAACGAAGCTCCTGCGTTTACACCAAATATCTGTGGAGAGGCCAATGGATTTTTAGTAATTGCTTGCATAAGTAAACCTGCTATCCCCAAAGCGCCACCTATGACTAATCCTGCAAGCATTCGAGGCATACGTACGTTGTGTATTAAGAATGTTTGCTCTGTTCCGATGTGTCCTGTGAAATAACTTAAAATATCATGAAATTGTATTTTCGAAGAACCAATCGCTAAATTCAAATAGATTGAAATAAAAAGAAGGCACACACCCACAATATAAGTGAGTGTAGTGCGCTTTCTCTTTTTTTGTTCAATAGCGGATTGACTATCTTTATAACCTATAGTCATTGATTTCCACCTTACTTGTTATCTTTTTTAGAATCTTTCTTAGATAATTCTACAAGTTCTTTTGCCATTTCTTCAGATGAGATTAAACCACGTGATCTAGCCCATAAGTCACGGTCTAAAACGTCAACGCGATCTTTTTTAACAGCATCTAATTTTTTCCAAACTGCATCTTTTTCTAATTCTTTTAATGATGGTTCATTTGGACTTGCTTTGTCAGTCATAATAAACATACGCTCTGGGTTAACTTTAGATAATGTTTCTGTGTTCATTTGTAAGTAAGGTCCTTTAAGATACTTACTTAAGCCTTTAGTCACGTCATCAGTTAACGCTTCTTTGAATCCAAGTTGACTTAAGAATTGACCTACGTATGAATTACTTGGATGTGCTAATAAACCAGATTTAGAAGCAACTGCAGGTAATACTTTCTCATCTTTGTTCATTGTAATTTCTTTTTTATATTTCTCGATTTTTTTCTCGTGTTCGTCTAGGCGTTTTTTACCTTCATCTTCTTTACCTAATGCTTTAGAAATCGTTTTGAAAGCATCGATGTTTTCATTATAGTTACCATCGAAACTTTTCAGTTCAATTGTAGGAGCAATTTTATTTAAATCTTTATAAATGCCTTTATGTCTATTACTATCCGCAATAATTAAGTCCGGTTTAAGTTTACTAATTTCCTCTAAGTTAGGTTGTTTACGAGCACCTACTGAAGTATAGTTCCCAATTTTATCTCTTAATGGTTTAATAATACGTTCTTTCTTCTTATCATCTGCAACACCAACTGGTTTAACATCTAATGCAGCTAATGCATCAACGAATGAATATTCAAGAACAACAACACGTTTAGGGTGTTTAGGGACTTTTGTTTTCCCTTCTTCATGCTTGATTTCAACACCATCTTTAGATGCTGATTTATTATTTGAGTCATTAGAACCATTGCTTCCACATGCAGCAACAAGAACTAAAACTAGCATTAAGCCAATAACACTAAAAAATTTGAGACCTCTCATAGTTCCACTCCTTAATATGTATATGCTTACATTAATAGTTTATTGATAACGATTATCATTGTCAACATTTTATTGTATAATTTTGTGAATAAATTTTACTCATTACTATTTAAATCAAATGTCTCTTTAACTTCTTATTGAGATTAATCTGTATATAACTCAATATAATTCTTAAATTAAATAACTATTTAATAAAAAAAGGTTGGGACCTTTAACGTTTATGCTTTGGGAAACCGATTAACAGCGTCCCAAAAGCAGGATTTTCGGCAGTAACACTCACAATTCGACAAAATTTGAGAAACAATTTTGCTCATTGTTCGGTTCTGCTCAAATCCTAAACACTTTTGTCCCGACCTCTTGAGTCATATAATAACTTTAGTCTAATTGAAAATCGTATTATGATTTCACATAAACTGGTGTATGAAAATTTTCAATTAGTGTTTGAATCTTTGAATCATAAATATAACTTTTGGTTAAGTTTTTCATATACATACTTTGAGAGACTGCTTCGTAGTTCAAACTAAATTGAATTCTATCACCGATTTGATAATGATCTTGATTGTTTAAATCAATCATTAAATGGTCACTTGAAGCACCAATAATTTTAATATCATTAGCAATTGGTTTAATTCCCTCGATAAATGTATCTAAATATCCAATATCAACTATTGCTTGTAAATAGGATTGGTGTGTGAGTTGATTAATCCGTGGTTTAATTTCAATAATTTCCGCTTCTAACACAATTGCATCTTGATATAAACTAGCAATCGGTTCATTTGTTGTTGTGTCCACACCTCTAAATAATGCTTCTCCTATTCTTAATTCATTAATTTTACCTAAATCATTATACATTGTTTGTGGAAGCATACTTGAATTACCACCAGAAATAATTTTAAATTTGTAACCCATTTCTTTTTCAACTGCGCTCACAAATTTATTTATCATAAATACATCGTTTTCTTCTGGTGCAGCAGACTTAAAGCACATAAAGTTAAATGCAACACCTACAAGTTGTATATGATTTAAATTCATAATTTCTTTGATGAAATCAAGTGTATCATATGTTAAGACCCCTTCACGGCCATCTTTCCAATCAATCATTAACATGATTTGATGTTTCACATTAAGTTTTTTAGCAATCGTATTAAGTTTCTTAATTGTATGTAATTCAGTTTGAATACTCATTTTAACTTTTGAAACCATTGCTTCAAACTCAGATTCTGTTGTGGGGCGTAATAGAGTAAACGTAACATCTAAATCTTTTAATCGTTCAATATTATCAAGTCTAGATTCAGCAAAGTGTGTAATACCTAAAGATTGAATTGTTGAAACAATCCGTTCATCTCCGGCAACACATTTCACTACAGGGGTAAAATGAATCTGTTTACGCTCAAGTATAGTTTGAAGTACTTTGGCATTATATTTAATTTTAGATAAATTAACGTTGATTCTCGCCATGTACTACACCTCTTTTTTTATAGGATTATCTAATTCTGTATTCAAATATTTCTTTACTTTATTTTCCATTCTCATACTCAATAACGCTTTAACTGTTATTGTGGGTCCGAATAATACTTTCCTTAAAATGTCGGCATGTGCTTTGTCATCGTCAATAGCTATTTCAATCTCTTCTTGTACAATATCGAAAAGCTCTTTTTCTACCACATCTTCATATTGATTAAAATGATGTATTAATTCAGCAAGCTGATTTTGAACGACGGCATGTTGAAATTTGGCAATGACCTCTTCAATTGATTGCGCTAATAAGCTTTCATTAGTCACTTCTATGTTATCTATTTTTTGTTGCAATGTTGTTAAATCTATACGAGAGCCACCTAAGTCACGCACTAAAAATTTCATTTGATAATTAGGTCCCAGATTCACTATCGTGTTTTGCATATGAGCTTCAAGAGCTATTCCATAATCTTGAATATATGCAATCAAAGGTTTTACTAATGTTTGTGTGTAAGTCGCAATGAAATATTTAATATGATCGATGGTTACGTCATTTTCTAACCATTCTAAATAACTATCAACAATGGCTTTATGATCGATTGGATTAGGGTTAACCAAACTAGCAGTAACAACTGTTGTGCCATTTTCAAATATAACGGGTTTCTGACGAATAATGCATGCGAGTTGTCTAGCTAAATCAGGTTCGACGTCTGCATAAGCGCCAAATGGTTCCATTGCAACTTGAAGCCCTGGATATTGATCTAGCAAGCCTTGTAAAGCATAACTTAACTTAGGGCCGTCGACAGTCGTAACTGTAGAGACCGTTCTAACTGCACTCGTTGCTTGAACATTTACAGGTAGTTTCACGTGGTAAGGTTTATGGATTAAATCCATTGTTCTAAATGACAATGTCGCTTTAGATTCTAATGTAAATGGGGTAGGTATCAGAATCTTATCTGCAATCCATTGTTTATATTTTTCACCAATTGTGTGCTCGTATTGCCACGGATGTACAATCATTACCCGATAGTCATCTATATCTAAATTGAGTGGTTCTAAAAATGTACTCAATTGACTACGATACTCTGGGATAACTTTATTTAATATATATTGTGCATCATTCTCCATAGATGTTGTAACGATATGGTTCTTTTCTATCAGCATGATATTTAAAGGGATAACCTTTTCAAATTCAGGAGCGTACGCTTTTAATTCATTCGTTGTCAAAGGAAGTTTCGTCTTTGTTAAAGGATGAGTAGGATGTCCTTCAACAATTAAACTTTCAGAGTAACTTAAATCATCGGCAATGCCATTTTCTTGTAAATGTTGTAGCCAAGAAATGAAGTTTAAAGATTCAGGTAATCTGGCAAATTTCATACTCTGATGTATCAGTGATTGTCTATTATTAAAATGTTTGTACGTTTCAATGAAGCTATCCCTACTATGAATCAATTCTTCATACAACCGCTCTGAAATTTCTATATCAAAGTCTTGTGTTAATGTTTCAAGTAAATCTTCTAAACTTTCTATCGGTTGAGATACATGACCACAGCTATAAATAACATCCCCACTGAACACATATCTTTCCATGGCGCTTTTTCGCTCTACATGAACTGATAAAATTTTACCGTGATATTGAAGTTCAACATGATGGCTTGTTTCTGTCATTGTCATACCATCTGGAGAAATACGCTCTTTGATTATTGCGTTCATGATTCTATATTGTATATTTTTATCTGCTAAAAGCCATTCATTACGCTCCATTGTTACTTTCCTCCACCTTCGAAATGCGTTGTATTAAGTAGAAAATGACTGAGATACTGACAGTTGCAATACCCATAATGAGGAATGTTGTTAATATTCCAAAGACATCTGCAAAGAAGCTCATTACTAAACTTCCAAGAGGTATCATACCGCGATCCATCATAACGATACTTAATACCTTCCCTCTCTCATAGTCTTTAACACTATGTTGAAAATAAACTCTATTGGTAGTTCTTGCCCATTGGCTAAATAGTCCAATTAAAGTAATACATATGAACATGATAACCAAATTGTGTATAACGACGCCTAATAAAGCAAGTCCAAATAGTAATGAACTTAAGTAATACATTTTTACTGAACTTAAATGGTTTAAGATCGTCGGTAGTACTACTGTTGCGACGATACCACCAATAGCACAGAACGTCATCGCTATACCAAATACTTCTGATTTTCCTGGAAAAATATGATTCGTTAGCACGGGTAATACTGTTGTATATGAAAATCCTGTCGCCATGATTAATAGTGAAGTAATAAATATCTTACTTCCTTCTAAGTTTCGTTTAAAATAATTCATGACTACTTTTAATGAAAATTCTTTATCTTCAACATTATTTGATACAACTTTAAAGTGAATCGGTATACAAAATGCGACTGCAATTAAATAACATACTGCTTGCGCTAAGAATGTTGCTGGCGCATGGTAAGCTGCTAAGATGACACCTGCGATTGCTGGACCGATTGAACGACAAATATTTATAATAAATGAATGAAACGATACAGCTTGTGTAGTAGAAATCTTATCTGATAAATCAGGTAAGACAGCTTGTCTCACAGGTGTTTCAACGGCACTTAATATACCTCTTAAAGTCGCATACACGAGTATTACAGCGATTGGGATAGAATCAATAGTAAATGTTAAACCACATAATATTGCAGTGACGACAAACGATGACGAAATTGTTATTCTAAGTAAATTTCCTTTATCATATTTGTCAGCGATTGATCCGGCCCATACACTTAATAACAAAATTGGTACGAGTCGGCAAAAATTAACCAATCCTAAATAAACTGCGTTATGATATGTGGTAAGCACAAACCAGTTTAACCCTATTTGCCCAATCCAATTCCCCAAAAACAGAAGAAATGAACTGGAAAAGAAAAATTTTGCCATTTAATTTCCACCTGTCTTTTTAATTGATAATAATTATCATTATCATTAATATGGATTATACAAATCTTATTTATTTTTGTAAAATATTTTTTAGAGGTGAATTATGAATTTCAATCAATTTATTAATAAACAAGACATCGAGATGACCAAAGATGAGCAAAATGTTTTTCAGTTTTTACAACAATATGATGAACAATGGGCATCTATTTTCCAAGATAAATTATTAAAAGGACGAGATAAAGTAACTCAACGTCTCGTAACTTCTATACATAGGGAAAATCTAGTCAATGGGAATGACAATAGTCAATTATTAAATCGCCATAAATTTGCTGGTTATGACGTGAATGTAACTGCTATCTTAGAAATTCACTTTCCTAAGTCAGATGTTTATTTATATGCACCGGTCACTGGACAGCATGCATTTAATCGTGTTGACGTGCAAGGTCCTTTCTATTACAAGCAAGGGAAACATAATGATGACTTCAACCGTATTCTACACCCGAATGTGGTCTTAGATTGGATCCTTACTGAAGCGCCTGAATTAGATAATGAAGCAAGCCAGCAATTTAGAGACGACCAAACAAATAGTGCTGCGAACATGACATTCGCGTTGAGCTATCAATATTTCAAAATGTGCGATGATAGAGCGCCACTTTATGACATTATTAAAAATCATCAAGACAGTTATCTTCGATCAGAACAAGCTGTCGTTGAAGGCCACCCATTACATCCAGGTGCCAAACTTCGTAAAGGTATGGATGCATTCGAAACATTTAAATATTCTTCTGAATTTGCACAACCTATAGAATTAAAAGTCGTTCTACTCCACCATTCTGTAAGCCGTGTTCAAGCTTTAAATGCAAATTACAATGATACGATGAAACATATGTTTTCAGATATTTATTCACATTTGGAAAAGGAATTCGACAACACAATCAATTTAGATGATTACAATCTGATGATTATGCATCCATGGCAATACGATCATGTCTTACACCAAGATTATATGGAAGAACTGAATCAACAACTTGTGATAATAAGTGAATATTCCATTCCGTATTATGCCGGATTATCATTCAGAACGTTAGTACCAGAGTTACCAAATGAAGCCCCTCACATCAAGTTATCTACCAATGTGCATATTACTGGTGAGATTCGTACATTATCTGAACAAACAACGCATAATGGCCCGTTAGTAACTCAAATTTTAAATGACATTCTGACAAAGGATACAACATTTAATCAATATGCCTCAAATGTCATTGACGAAGTTGCGGGTATCCACTTCTATAATCAAAACGATAATCCGTCAATACAAACTGATCGAAGTGAGCAATTAGGTACTTTATTTAGAAATAATTTTTATCGCTTTATCCCTGACAATGTTGTACCTGTCATTCCTTCAAGTTTAGTAGCAACCTATCCTTTCAATGATGAAAAGCCGATTGAAACGTTAATTAAAACGTATCAAGATGCTCGAGGTTACGAAACATTTGAAGATGCAGCGCAATCATGGATGCGTGAGTATAGTAAAGCGATTTTAGGATTAGTCATGCCTCTATATTCTAAATATGGTATTGCTTTAGAAGCACATTTACAAAATTCTGTCGCAACATTTAATCATGATGGCTCATTAAATACCATGTATATTAGAGATTTTGAAGGCTTACGTATTGATGCTGAACAATTGAACCAAGCAGGCTACGCAACTGATCATTTCCATGAGAAATCTCGAATTTTAACAAATTCTAAGACTTCTGTATTTAATAAAGCTTTCTATTCTACTGTACAGAATCATTTAGGTGAACTTGTACTAACGATTGCTAAGTCTTCTAATTCTACTATCCTTGAAAATGAAATCTGGCAAGAGATGGCTACAACATTAAAAGAGATATTCAATGACATCACTGACTTATCTGAAGAACGTCGCACGGCGATTGAAGATATCATCTTCGCGCCAACTATTGATTATAAATGCGTTACAACGATGCGTTTAGAAGATGAAGCACATGAGTATACGTACATTAAAGTAAATAACCCGCTTCATTAAGTAGTGATTAAATATAAAACATTAAAATAGTTTGTGCATTCACACAACAACTTCATTTATATCAAAAAAAAGCACTAGAGCGATTGCCCTAGTGCTTTTTACGTTTAAAGGTTAATTATTGTAAACCTTGTCTGTCGTGGTTGTTTTCTTTGTTGTCTTTTTCATTTTTTTGTTGCCATTCTTTTTTAGTCATAACATCGTCAACTTGCATATTGACTTCTACAACTTCTAAACCAGTGATATATTTCACTTGTTCTTTAACTAAGTCAGTAACTTTACGGAAGATTTTAGGTGCTGATTCACCATATTCTAAGATTACTTTTAAGTCTACAGCAGCTTGTTTTTCGCCAACTTCTACTGATACACCAGTAGTTACATTGTTTCCGCTTGAGAAAGCGTTAGTGACACTGTCAGCGAAACCGCCTTTCATGTCTAAGATACCTTTAACTTCGCGAGCTGCGATACCAGCAATTTTTTCAACTACTTCATCTGAGAAAGTTAATTTATTTTCGAATTGTGGTTCTTGGTTTTCTTGAGCATGTTTTTGTTGTTCTTCTCTTTCTTTTTCGTTTACTCCAGTTTGATTATCATATGCTTGTTTTGCTTTATTGTTATCTACTGCCATAATTCATTCTCCTTTATTATAAATATTTAAAATTTGTTAATTGAAAATTTCTTAATTTTAAAAGCTAACTCCATCTATTCAAGAAATTCATAAAGTCTTGTGTACGGTCTTTCATATACCCGATTCCAATTCCAATTAAACACAAGACAATAATTAAAATTGTTTTCCAAAATCCAAGAGTTAGGAATAATATAGCTATAATTAAGAATGCTAGAAATCCAATAATACGCCATTTGAACGCTTTAAAGATATTAATCAATTGTTGCGTAGAGTCTTGTCCGTTTTGATTGTTATTATCAGCCATGATATCCCTCCCTTACAACACTCGTGGGCCAGATGTTTTCTGGTCACGTACATTAACTTCTAATTTTCGTACTGGAATTTCTGTAAAATGTTCAACATTATTTTTAATGTCAGAACGAATGCTTTCTGTTAACGATTTAACTTGTACATTATTTGGTACAAAGAAATCTGCTTTAATGTCGATAAATGATTTGTTTTTCTTGTTGTAAAGCTTACTTACAACATTAGGTTGTCTTACTTGATCATATTTAGTGATTGTATCGTATGCAGATTTTTCAACTGCTTTTCGTGATACATAAATATGACCATCGTCAAAGTCTTTATAAAGTCCAGGTTTGCGATACGTTGGTTTGAATATGCTTAGTACTAATATGAGACCAATCAATATTAGTAATCCAGCAAGCCCTATTAATAATGGTTGGAACCAATTGAATTGAAGGAAATAGTCTTGGTAACTTTTAATACGACTATCCTTTATGTACATAAACAATAGGAATCCAACGATTGCGACTATTAATAGGCCGAGGATGAAATTCTTAAGTCTTTTCACCTCGCATGGCACCTCCTTTAGTCATTGTTGAATTTTGTTGTCATGTGAACTAAGTACCCTATAAATATTTTTTTAAAACATAAATAAAACATTTTTATATCTAATTTAAAAAATATTCAAAGAAGTACCACTTACATTGATTTATTCCCACTTTGTTTAAGTGAAAAACGTATATTTAGAAAAATTTGATAATTTTTTTCGTTTTTAGAATATAAAAAGAAATATTGTTATCGGCACATCCGAAGGAAAACGAAGTATTAAAGTTGAGATGGCTTATGGAAAACAGATTATAAAATTAGAGATAAAAAAGACTCTAAGACGGTCTCTATAATAATACAACCGCATAAAGTTAGATCTTGCGTCCTACTTTAGTGGTTCTATACATCATTAAAAAAACATCTTAGAGCTATTGATTTGGAAATTGTTATTCAGTTTTAGCTAGTTTCATTGTCATATTATTGATTGTCTACATTAATGACTAATTTACCTATCATCGTACTAGATTCTAAAATTTGATGTGCTTGGTAAAGTGTCTCAGTAGTTAAACCGTTGATAACCTTCGTAGTGGTATGACGATATTGTCCTTGTTCAACTTTTTCAGCAATATCTTTCAAATACTCATGATGTTTAATCATATCTGGCGTACGATTGACTGGTCGCGCAAACATAAATTCATGTGTAAATTTGACACTCTTTGGTTTGAGCAGATTTAAATCTTGCTTGTCATTAAATGCTACAATCGTTGCGATATGACCTAGTGGTTTGATTAATTCAATCATCTTTTCATAATATAAATCTGTATTGAATGTACAGAAAATGTAATCTACCTCATTGATGTCATGTTGTTCAAATTGAGCCTTTAAATCTTCTTTATAGTTTAACACAATATCTGCGCCCATGGACTTAGTCCATTCAATTGTTTCCTTTCTGGAAGCCGTGGTAATCACTTTCAAGCCGTATTGCTTTGCGATTTGAGTCGCTATACTACCTACGCCACCAGCCCCATTAATGATGAGAAGAGATTTTCCTTTATTCTCTTCAGGGTCCTGTGAAATTTGAAAGACGTCAAAGAGCGTTTCTGAAGCTGTGAGGCCTGTGAGTGGCAAACTTGCCGCTTGTTCAGGCGTAAGATTAGCTGGTGCTTTCGCTACTAATTCTTCCTCAATTAATTGATACGCTTCATTAGACCCATGTTGTGTGGGTGATCCGGAATAAAAGACATTATCTCCCGATTCAAACATTGTGACATCTTCTCCAACTTGTTCGACGATACCTGCTGCATCAAATCCTAATATACGTGGCGGATGCTCGACTGGTAAGATACGTTGTTTCGTATCCACAGGATTGACACTCATACTTTGAATCTTGACGAGTAACTGCTTCCCTTTTGGCTCAGGAATATTAAGTTCTATTTCTTGAAATTGATTTCCATCTTCTAATTTAAATGGTGCGTTAAATCCAATTGCTTTCATGATTCCACCTCGATGTTCGTTCTATTAAATTAATTATAGCATTTTATTTAATTCACACTTTTGATTCTTTTTTTGAAAATGAAACGCTTAAACGTCAGCAACTTTAATTACTTGTTTACCGAAATTATCGCCAGTGAGTAGATTTCTAAATGCTTGTGGTACTTTATCGAAACCTTCTTCCACAGACACTTGTGTTTTAATTTTGTCTTCTTGAACCCATTGTGCGAGTTGTTCGCTAGCATTTTTAAAGTCATCAGCGAATTCTGCAACTAAGAACCCTCTCATCATTGCTTGTTTCTTAATGAGGGTACTTTGAATACGAGGGCCAATATCGTCTTCTGGATGGTTGTATGAAGAAATGGCACCACAAACAGGAATTCTTGCATGTGTATTTAAATGTTTGAATACTTCATCGCTAATTTTGCCGCCTACATTTTCATAATAGACATCAATACCGTCTGGAACTGCGTCTCTCAATGCTTGAGAGAAGTCATCTTTCTTATAATCTACGGCTGCGTCATAATTTAATTCATCTGTAAGATAATTCACTTTCTTATCTCCACCAGCGATGCCGACAACTTTACAGCCTTTAATCTTAGCAATTTGTCCTACCACTGAGCCTACTGCACCAGATGCGGCTGAAACAACAACGGTTTCACCCTCTTTAGGCTGACCAATATCTAGTAAACCGTGATAGGCAGTTTGGCCTGGCATGCCGAGTACGCTTAAATATAAATCAAGCGGCACGTCTGTGGAAGGGACTTTGTCTATAGTTTCTGTAGATACGGTGTTGATTTTCTTCCAAGGAAGCATACCTACTACAATGTCACCTTCACTGTAGCCTTCTGCATTGGATTTAAGCACTTTAGATACGATGTGACCATTGAACGGTTCGCCTTTTTTGAATGGCTCTACGTATGAGTCTGCGTTTGTCATACGACCTCTCATATAAGGATCTACGGATATATATAATGTTTCTAATTGGACTTCATTATTTTCGGGTTCTGTCACATCAGTTTCTTCATATTTGAAGGTATCATCTTGTGGCATTCCATCTGGAACTTTGTTAAATACGATTTGTTCATTTTTCATGGTATCACCCTTTTATTAAAATTAATTCTGTAAGTATCATACCTCGAACATGGTCATCGCAATCATAGAAAATCACTTGTATAATGAGGGCAAACGTTGAGAAATGACGTAATTCGTGAGGTAAGGGAGGTTTAATTTTCCTAAAATGAGATTGAGCATATTAGACTATGTACCGATATTTGAAGATAGAAGCGCGCACGAAGCATTTCAGCACAGTGTAGAATTGGCACAACGCGCTGAACAACTAGGTTATATGAGATATTGGGTAGCTGAACACCATCAAGTACGTTCTGTGGCATCAAGTGCGCCAGAAATGGTCATGATGTCCCTATTAGAACAGACAAAGAAGATAAGAATCGGTAGCGGTGGTGTCATGTTGCCTCATTATAGTCCTTACAAAGTGGCTGAACAATTTAAAATTATAGAGGCACGACATCCTAGACGCGTCGATATGGCAATCGGTCGTTCACCTAGTTTCAAAAATGTCAATGCAGCGTTAAATGAGAATAAAGAAGAAAAGCTAGACTTTGAGACACAATTAGATGATTTGAAAAAATACTTTAGTGATAATATTGATGACCCGCACCGCTTCAAGTCGTTATTAGCTACGCCGTTAATCCCTACTGCACCTGAGATGTATATCTTAGGTATGAGTGAACGAAGCGCTAAGTTAGCTGGCAGACGAGGTTTACCATTCGTTATTGCTCAAATGGGTCAATCATCAAAGTCTATTGATGAAGTGATAAAAGTATATAGGGATGAATTTGAACGATGGCATGGGAGATATGGTGGAAAGTCAGATGAGGACGTTAGTGATAGTTTTGTTGGGAAGATTGGCGAAATTTTAGAGCCAGACGTTAGAGGAAAATTTGATGCGGATTCTGAAGGCCGTTCAAATGATGGAGAGGATGAGGAAAGTTTTGTGGGACATGCACGTAAAAGGTCTAAGGAAAGTTTTGGTGAGGTTTTATACGGAGGGCATGAAGAGTATTCTAGAGCCCCTGTACATGAGGGGGCTGAGGAAAATTTTGGTGGTGCGAAACCATATGTGATATTGGCCACGTTTGTTGTAACTGCTGGAAACGATGAGAAAGTAGAACGTCTTTTAAGTGCTTTACAACTATGGTTATTACGTATTCACTATTTGGATCAACCTCATTTTTATCCATCTATTGAAACCGCTGAACATCGAGTTTATAGCGATCGAGAAAGTGAAAAACTTGAGAAGAACAAACGTCGAATCATATACGGAACACCTCGTGAAGTCTCACGCGAGCTATTAGAGTTGAAACATCGCTATGGTATGGATGAACTCATGATTTTACCTCATGTATATGGAGAAGACGCACGATTAGAATTGATTGAGTTATTAGCTCATGAATTGAATTTGGGATGATGTTTTAAAATAAGCGCACTTATGTTTTAAAATTTGCGGCGGAAAACATAAGTGCGCTTCAATTGTGGGGGTTATCGGTTCCACAAGAACTGTATGATTTTGTTAGCAACATCTTTGTTTTCATGTAATTGACTATGTTGGGCTTTCTTGCCAGTATATTCAACTTCTTTATAAGATTTAGGGCTATCTCCTAATAAATATTTTAATGACTTGGATGAACTATTTGATACACGTTCATCTGAATGTGTGCCATCTTGAACATCTCCGTATATATTGAGAACATCTATTCCTTTATTTTTGTATATATCTTTCAGTGATAGTAAATTTTTGTAGTCTTCGTTCATTTTACTTGGTTTGCCATTTTGATCTACACTAATTTCGTTTACTTTTTCATTTAAATGTAATACACCATTAAATGTCCCGGCAATATTGACTTGCTTTTGAAGTCGAGGTAATTGTTTATCACCGCCATAATTCTTCATATAATATGCAAATGACATGTTTCCCATTGAATGTGCTACAAAATTAAACTGTTTAATACCATACTGTGATTTTAGTTGAGTTAAAACATTTTTAATCCATCTCGCATTTTCATTAAAATCACCATTCTGATTATTCTCAAATTCAACTTTTACGATAGGATTTTTACTATTTTTATCTAAGTGTCCATCAAATGTAACCTCTCCATTTTGTGCTACCTTTGCAGTTATCACATCTTTAGTAACACCTTTTTTAACTGCTTGATTAACCATAAATTTTTCAGAGTTCTCACTACCTCCGTATCCATGCATGAATAAAGTTACGACCTGATTTTGAGTATATTGGCTTACTTTAGAATGATTGTTTTGCTTTGTTTCACGATTGTTTAATGCTATCACTAATATTAATGTCACTATGGCAATCATTGAAAATACTACTGCTGTTAATTTTGACTTCACCATCATCCCTCATTTTTATCTAGTTCATATATTATATATCATTCAAGTATGATTTGCTCATAATTAAAGACCCACCACTTATTAGTGATGAGCCTTTTTGATAAAGTTTTGATGATTGATTCCTATATATTAGTTATTTAATTTCTTTTGTTTTAGCTAATTCTTTGTACCAATAAGCACTTTTCTTAGGATATCTTTCTTGTGTATCAAAATCGACGTAGAAAAGACCGTATCGTTTTTCGTAACCGTTTGACCAAGAGAATACATCCATAAGTGACCATATGAAGTAACCTTTCACATTAGCACCATCTGCAATTGCATCAGCAATTACGTTTAAATGTTGCTTCACATAATCAATACGCGCATCATCATGTACAGTTTTTTCTTTTTCGTCAAATTCATCTTTGTATCCTAAACCATTTTCAGTGACATAAATTTTATGATAGTTTGGATAATCTTTAACAACTCTCATAATTTGATCGTATAATCCTTTAGGATAGATCATCCAGTCCCAATCTGTTCTTGGTACATCTACATCAAATTCTCTTTGACCGACGCCTTTAAGTTGATATTTAGAACCGCCTTTATCACCAGTCGCATTATGCGTGATTTCAGATTCACCTTCATAACCTCTCATCCAATCACTCATATAGTAATTGATGCCTAAGAAGTCATTTAAATCTTTAGCAGCATCTAAAATTTGATAATCTTCTTCTGGAATATTTAACTTACCACCGTTCACAGATAAGATGTGTTGTACACCTTCCATTGTTTCACGAGAATATTTACCTAAGTATGTGGCATCTAAAATAAATTTATTATGAATGATATCCTCTAATTCGGCAGCTTTAACATCTTCTGGATTAGAAGAGTCGTAAGGATATTTAGTTGGTAAGGCATGTACAACGCCTATTTCACCTGAATATTGGCCATCTTTAAATAGTTTCACTGCACGTGCGTGTGCAACCATCATATTGTGATGAGATTGAAATACCTTTTCAAAGTCATATTTAATGCCTGGAGGGAATTTACCTACTAAGTATTGACCATCTCCTATTGGACCAATTTCATTAAATGTTGTCCAATAGTTAACTTCTGTGAATTCTTTAAAACAGAATTCCGCATATTCTACGAAATAATCAATCGTTTTGCGATTTAAGAAATCTCCATCTTTATGAAGTACTTCTGGTGTATCAAAATGATGCAAAGTGACAAACGGTTCTACGTGACGTTTATGACATTCTTTGAATAAGTTATGGTAGTATTCCACGCCTTTAGCGTTTACCTCGCCATAACCTTTAGGGAAAATACGTGACCAAGCAATTGAAATTCTAATGCCATTAACTCCAAATTTTTCACTTAATTCTAAATCCACTGGATATTTATTATAGAAATCACTCGCTGGTTCTGCTGTGTACCAGTAATTTTCCTCTAAATACGTATCCCAAGCGACACGTCCTTTACCATCAGTTTGAGTCGCTCCTTCTGCTTGATAAGCTGCTGTTGCTCCACCAAAAATAAAATCTTCAGGTAATTTCTTAGTCATGTATAAAACTCCTATCTAATTTTCAAATTGTTTTTTTACAAACTCAAGAGCTGCTTCTCCATCTCTTGTCAATTTGATGTATTCAGCGCCTTGTGTTTTAGCTAATTTTATACCTAATCTGTCAGTGTCTTGTTTAATATCTTCATAGTTTGATGCGACTTGTGGTGCTAATATAATTAATTGATACTCTTTCATAATATCCATATGTGAACCATAACCGCCAGCTGCTGCTTTAAGTGGTACATTATAATCTTCAGCGGCTTTATTAAGTGCGTTTGCGAGAAGACCACTTGTACCTCCACCTGCGCATAATACTAAAACGTTCGTTTGTTCAGTAATCTGATGGTTAGATTGTTCTTTTGAAATTGCTGGTTGATCAACTTGAGTTTGTGTAGCTTCACCAGCTCCAGCTGTAGCTAAAATTGCGTCAGCTTTTTTTGTATCGAAGTTAGCTGAAACTTTTTCTTTTAATTCATTGTTTGCTTCTTTATTGCCTAACTCTTCTTCTAAAATTTGTTCATCATAAACTTTAACGAATGGATAGTAAATAATGACATCGACAACGATTAAGACGATGGCTAATACAAATGACCAGAATGCAAAACCAGTACCCATCACGATACCGAGAGGACCTGGTGTAGTCCAAGGTAAGAAAATACTGAAACTATTCATATTCAGTACATCTACAAAGAATTTAAATATCCAAACGTTGACGATAGGCGCTAATATAAATGGAATAAAGAACACTGGGTTTAATACTAATGGTGCTCCGAACAAGATAGGTTCATTTACACCAAAGAATGTTGGAACTACTGATGCTCGTCCAATTGCTTTATTACGTTTAGATTTAGTCAGCCACATAAACATAAAAGGTACGACCAATGTTGCACCGGTACCACCCATTGTTACTACGAACATTTGAGTACCAGGTGTAATGACTTTATCTGCATGCTCTCCTGCTTGAATCAAATGTAAGTTTGTTTCAAGGTTAGCGTAAGTAATCGCTGCAATCGCTGGTTCAACGATTGATGGTCCATGAATACCAACAAACCAGAAGAATGCAAATGCACCAAAGATTATCGTTACTCCAACCCAACCATCAGCTGCTGTAAACAATGGTTCAAATTCTTTTAATACTGCATTTGCCACATTTGTATGAACAAAAGCTCTAGCAAGTAAATCTAATGCATATAGAATGATGATTACTGCTGATAAAGGAAATATATCTTTAAATACTTGTGAGATATTTGGAGGAACTTCTTTAGGCATTTTTATTGTGATATTGTGTTTAATAAAGAAACTATAAACAATCACAGTTACAAATGCTGAGATGAACGCTGTTAATAATCCTTTAGTACCCATGAAAGCACTTAGGAATCCTCCATCTTTAACAGGATCAGCGGCTAAGAATAAGAAACCACACATCGCAGCCATCATTGTCGAAATAAAGTTAATTTGATTCGTACTGTCCAACTTTCTATTGAATGAATCGGTCAGTGACTTGGCTGTTGTTCCTGCTACAATGAACCCAACAATACCCATTGTATAGTTATAAGGTTTCATTAAGATGCCTTCCATGGTTTTACTCCAAGTAAATCCAAATACGTTTGGCACATAAGCTACTAAAATAAATATACTTGAGAACAAGATAATTGGAATTGCTGCAATAAATCCATCACGAATCGCTCTTAGATAAATATTACGAGATATTTTTTCGAAGAACGGTTTTCCTTTTTCTATCCATGCTATTAACTTATTCATAAAGGTCAACTCTTTCTTTTATATAATTCGATTAAGTGCTTCATTAAATCTTTTAATAGAATTGTTGTCATTAAGTGATCTTGGCCATGCATCATTGTTACGCTATAGGCAATATCATCACCTTGTGCTTCCTTTTGAAGTAGGCTTGTTTGAGCCCGATGTGCTTCAGCGATGCATTGATTTCCTTCTTCAATTAGTGATTCTGCCTTATCATAATCTCCCTCTTGTGCAGCTGTTAGTGCTTCTAAGAATTTAGACCGCGCATCCCCAGCGAATGCAACAATCTCGAATCCTAATAATTGTACTTCTTCTCTATTCATGATGTATTCGTCCCCTTTCGAGAATTAAACTCTCTCTTTCCATGACGTTGCAGTTGTTTCCAAAACTTTGTTTAACTCATCAATATTTTTAAATCCTGTTGAACGTAACCATTCTCGAGCTGCTTCTTCACCTTGTTCGATATAAACTTGAACAGCTCCAGCCCATGTCGCTCTACCACAAAGCACACCATTAAATTTAGCTCCCGCTTCATGCGCAAATTTTAGAGTCTCTTGGAAAAGTTCAGCTGAAACGCCAGCACTTAAGTAAATATATGGTAAGTTTGTTGAAGCGTCTTGATCTTTAAAATGTTGAGCTGCTTCTTCTTTTGAATAAACAACTTCTCCTTCAGCGAACCCTTCAACATATTTCATGTTGACTGGAACTTCTACTTTTAAGACATCAACATTAAAGCGCGCTTCTGAGAATAATTTCATTGCTTCGTTTACTTTTCTTGGTTTCACTTTTGCAAATTCAACACTACTATTATCTGGAATATTATCGTCGTAAGTGAGTACCTCTAAGAAGAATGGAATGTCTTCAGCTACACATTCAGAACCAATTCTTTCAATGTAAGCCTTCTTCTGAATATTAATTTCTTCTGCATCATCTACGTCGTAGTAAAGTAAGAACTTAACTGCATTAGCACCTTGTTCTTTAAGTCTTTTAGCTGACCATTCAACTAAACAGTCAGGTAAACGACCTTTAGCGTTAACGTCATATCCTGTTTTTTCATAAGCAAGTAGTAATCCACAATCTTTATTGCGGGCTTCAGATGCAGGTAGTCCGTATTCAGGATCTAGGAGAATTGATGACGCGTATTGCGTTAATTCTTCTGATACCAAAACTTTTAATCGTTCAATTTGCTCAATTGTAGGTTCATCTGTTTGATGTTTCGCCATCATACGTTTTAATGCACCGCGTTGGTCAAAAGCTAATGCTGAGATGACACCTTTATCATTACTTAGATGTTCAATTGATGCCGTTTTTTGAGTTGTTTTTACCATTTTTTACACCTCTATAATTTCAATTTGGTCAAAGAGCTGAGTATAATTAGACATGTTTACATAACCAGTTTGTGCTTCTTGTGCATTTAACATCCCTAAGGTGTTTGCCTTCTTAAGGAGATGCTCATCACTTTCATGATGAACAATTGCTGAAGCTATACCTGCTACTGTTGAATCTCCGGAACCCACAGGATTAAGTACTTTAATCGAAGGTATGTTTACTTTGTAAAATCGTTGGTTATGTTTAGCGAAAGCGCCATTTGCGCCCAAAGAAACAATAATCCATTCAATTTTTGAAAATAACTGATGATTTAAAGCATTTTTCAGTTCTTCTGTAGATTCATTAAGTTCCAATGAAATCAACTGTGATAATTCTTCAATATTTGGCTTAATGACTGTAGGTTTGTGAGTGTTTTGTAGCGCTAATTTAAGTGTTTCGCCAGCACAATCCAATACGACTGGTTTAGCATTTTCGTGACATATATCAATAATTTTTGAATAGTAATTTGAATCTAGACCTTTTGGAAGGCTACCAGAAATAACTACCGCTTCAGCTTTCGGTATTAAATCATTCAAATGTTTCAAAAATCCTTTAGATTCATCCGCCACAATGGTTGGTCCTTGTTCTAAAATCTCTGTTTGGTTGCCATTATGCAAAATAGCAATACAATTTCGTGTTTCACCTTTAATTTTGAAAAATGAATGTTCCACTTGATTGTGATTTAACTTTTCTGCAATAAATTCACCTATTTTACCACCTAAAAAGCCTGTCGCAACAACATGTTCATTGAGTTGTGATAACACCCTAGTTACATTGAGTCCCTTTCCACCAGCCGTCTTGCTAACGTCTTGAATTCTATTCACTGTGTTAATGTGTAATTCATCTAATGGATAAGATATATCTACCGAAGGATTTAAAGTTAAAGTTAAAATCATGTTGATCTTCCTTAATCGTGATATTCGCCTTTATCCCACTTTTCTAAAAATTCATCAAAGAAATGTGGATCTTCTTGTTTAGCATTATGAGTTTCAAGATGATTAATTTTTGCGATTAATTTTTTATTTTCTTCTGTAGGTTTATACTCAGCATTGATAAATGCATCAATAATATCGCACATTAGAAGTTCGCCGATGATTTTCCCACCGAAACCAATAACATTTGCATTTAACTCTTCTTTCGCATATAAAGCTGAAGTCATATCACGTACGAGTGCGGAACGAACGCCAGCAACTTTGTTAACCGCATTATTAATACCAACACCTGTACCACAAATACATACACCTAAGTCAGCATTACCGCTTACAACTTCTTCTCCAACTTTCTTACCAAAAATTGGATAATGTGTACGTGTGAAGTCATAAGTCCCAACATCAATAACTTCATGTCCTTTTGATTTTAAAAACTGTGATACTTCCATCTTTGTATCAGTGACAATATGGTCACAACCTATAGCAATTTTCATTTGTTCTCCTCCTATTAGCACATTTTATTCAGCATATCTACACGAATTTGATGACGTCCGCCGTCATAATGACCGTTAACAAATCCCTTAACTACATTTTTAGCTAAAGTATCTCCAACAATTTCAGAACCTAAAGTAATCATTTTGGAATTATTATGTCCTCTAGTCATGTATGCTGAACGCTCATCTGAAACTTCAGCTGCAATCATTCCTTTAATTTTTGTAGCAACAATAAAACTACCTGCACCATAGGCATCGATGGCAATTCCCAAATTGTCATCGGATTTTTGAACTTCACGTGCAACAGATACTGTCGAATCTACAAAATCTAACTCTTTACCTTCTGTTACATCTAGAACTTCGAAATCGTTCTCTTTTAAATAAACTTTAATTAAATCTTTTAGACGTTTACCGTCTACATCTGAACCGATAATAATTGTCATTTTAAGTCTCCTTTTAAAATGATTTTGAAAGCACTAAATAGATGAATGAGAGAAAAGCGCTTTCAATTAACTATGTTTAAATTATAAACACTACACAACAATAAATCAACAAATACTGTTTGTATTTTGTTTGTTTGATGTTTGATTTCAAACATTTAGTGAACTTATTGTTTAAACTACTTCTTCAAATCAACAGAAAAGGAGCGGAGAGTGAAATCTCATTCTTGTAGAATGATTTCACTTTCCGCTCCATAGAGGTTGACGAGGTATAAGAGCACTTTCTCTTAAACTATATTTTATTAAGTTTTAAGTGTTAGTCTATGACTTCAACATATTTTTCAACTTGTTCTGTCTTTTCCAAATCATTTTTATCCATTAATACTGCATTTAATTCTTTCAATTCACAGAAAGAAGAGAAATCATCTTTCCCTATTTTCGAAGAATCAATAAGTAAATATTTCTCAATTGAATGATTCAATGCTAGATGTTGGGTATAAGCTTCATCCATTGATGAAGTCATCGCAACGCCATCTTTAACTCCATTACTACTAAAAAACATCTTACTAAATCGCAAGTTATTTAATAATTGATTCGTCATCTCTCCCACAAATGCTTCAGTTAAATCTCTCATTTCTCCACCTAACAAATACACTCTAAAATGTAGACTCTGTTTTTTCATTAGAATTTTAAAAACTGGCAAACAATTTGTGATAACTGTGAGCGTATGATGATTAATTTCTTCAGCTAACTTTTGAACAGTCGTACCAGGACCTAAAAATATAGTATCTCCATCCTCAATCAACTCAACAGCTTTTTTAGCTATATATCTCTTTTCCTCGATATAGTGCGTATGTTTTTCCTGATGGGACATCTCTTTATATTGAAATGCAGAATTACTACGTGCGCCACCATGAATCTTAGTAAGCACACCTTTCTCTTCCAACTCTGCTAAATCACGACGAACTGTCATATCTGATACATTTAAATCTTCTACAATTTCATTTGTTCTAACAGTCCCTCTTTTATTAACAAGTTTAGTAATTTCGTCTAGCCTATCATATTTGTTCATATCTATATCCACTTCCTACGATAACGTCATTTACATACTTAATTTGTTTTAACTTTAATTTACTTTTCTAATGTCTTAATATAATTTTATAACACACTTTAAATACTTTAAAATGATAAAGTAATCAATTATGTAAATATGTTGCTACAAAAATCATAACATGGAAACTTGATATTCACTTATAAATTATTTGTGGTGAAAACGAACAGTTTTCGATTAGTTAAAAAGAAATTTAAAAACTGAGGTGATTCTATGGATACGGAAATTCAACGATTAAAAGAAATGATAGAAGAATCCGAAAAAATTGTATTTTTCACTGGTGCAGGCGTTTCTGTAGCAAGTGGTATTCCTGATTTTCGCTCAATGGGCGGTCTATTTGATGAGATTTCAAAAGATGGACAATCTCCAGAATATTTACTAAGTGTAGATCATTTAAATGATGACAAAGAAAGTTTTATTGATTTTTATCATAAAAGATTATTAATTGCTGATAAAAAACCAAATATTGTACACCAATGGATTGCAGAATTAGAACATGAAGGTCAATCTTTAGGTGTTATTACTCAAAATATTGATGGCTTACATACAGATGCAGGTAGTCAACACGTTGATGAATTACATGGCACTTTAAATCGTTTTTACTGTATCAATTGCTACAATGAATACTCAAAATCTCAAGTGATGGACAACCACATTCGATATTGTGAAAAGTGTGGTCAGATTATACGACCTGATATCGTATTATACGGTGAAATGTTGAATCAAAACACAGTATTCAAAGCTTTAGAAAAAATACAAAATGCTGACACGCTAGTTGTCCTTGGTTCATCGCTTGTAGTACAACCAGCAGCAGGCTTTGTTTCAGAATTTAAAGGTGACAATTTAGTAATTATCAATAGAGATCACACACCGTATGATCAAAGTGCTGACTTAGTCATACATGATGATATGACAGAAGTTGTCGAAAACGTCACGAAAAAATAGATAATATTTTGAGGTTGGGAACTTTATAGTTAGTCTCATCATCATTGTAATAACATAAAAAAACACTTCCCAAATAATGGGAAGTGTTGATGTGTGTTCGCCAAAATTAACGTTTTGAGAATTGAGGAGAACGACGAGCTTTTTTAAGACCTGGTTTTTTACGTTCTTTCATACGTGGGTCACGAGTAAGTAATCCAGCGCGTTTTAAAGAACCTCTGTATTCAGGGTCAGCTTCTAATAATGCACGAGCAATTCCGTGACGGATAGCTTGAGCTTGTCCTGTGAAACCACCACCGTGAACGTTTACTAAAACGTCATAGTTACCTTTAGTTTCAGTAACATCGAATGGTTGGTTTAAGTCTAAGATTAATGATTCAAATGGTAAGTAGTCACGTACGTCACGGTTGTTAACTGTAATGTTACCTTCACCTGGTACTAAACGTACACGTGCTACTGAGTTTTTACGACGGCCTGTACCTTTATATTCAACTTGTGCCAATGTAATTTCCTCCTTCTAATTAACCACGTAACTCGTAGTTTTCTGGTTGTTGTGCAGCGTGTGGATGTTCAGCGCCACCATATACAAATAATTTTTTACCTTGTTTTTCACCTAAACGTGAACTTGGTAACATACCTTTAATAGAAGTTTCTAATAAACGTTCTGGGTTAGTTCTTCTTAATTCACCAGCTGTGATTGATTTTAAACCACCTGGGTGATTTGAGTGGCGATAGTACATTTTATCTTGTTCTTTATTACCAGTGAATTCGATTTTAGATGCATTGATGATGATTACGTAATCACCAGTGTCAACGTGTGGTGTATAAGTTACTTTATTTTTACCGCGTAAGATAGCAGCTACTTCAGATGATAAACGACCTAATGTTTGGCCTTCAGCATCAATAACATACCATTTGCGCTCAATGTTTGATTCATTTGCCATAAATGTTTGACGCATAATAATTGTCCTCCTAAAAATAAATGCTTCGTTCTTAATTGTTTTGTCAATTGATCACATTCGAACCTATGATCATTCAACGCACAATTTTAATTATTGTTACGATTTAAAAGCGTAAGTTTTCATTTATTTTGTTAACTGTTGTTCTGCTTTGCTTATATATCTAGTAACACAATAAGTTTCCGGGGCTTATCGTGGGGTGATATAAAACAATACCGTTAATAATCTTATAATTTCACAATGCTTTTGTCAATGACATTCAATCATTTTCCAACGATTTTTTAAGATGTATTTTAATATCATTTCCAAACTCTTCCTTAAGTGATTCTGGTGATAGGTAAACCTTTTCTAAATAGAGTCCTTCTGAGGGTGCAGTGAAAGGTACATTGTTTCTATTTTTTTCTTCAAGGAGTTGTGGAACCTCGTCGGGGTTTCGCTTCCCTTTTCCCACCTCTATTAAAAATGCCACAAGAACACGAACCATGTTATAGAGAAATCCTGAACCAGTAACCACATAATCAAAACCTGCTTCAGTTTGAACCACTTCACTTTGATATAGGGTTCTCACTTTGCTTTCCACTTCAGTTTTCTGAGAACAAAAACCTGTAAAATCATGGGTTCCAATAAAATGATGAGCCGCTTCATTCATTTTAGCTAAATCTAAATCATTATCTATAAATGTTTCGAGACCACTTTTAAACGGATCACGATGTGCGCCTTGATAGACTTTATAACGATATCTTTTACCTACACAGTCATATCTACAATGAAAGTTTTCATCTACTGTTTGAACACTTTTAACGTAAATATCATTAGGTAAGAAACGATTCATCGCATATTGCCATTGTTGATTATCAATATTTAACTCAGTGTCAAAATGAAAGAATTGTTGGTACGCATGCACGCCTCTGTCCGTACGACTTGTAGGATGTATTCGTACATGACGCTTGTGCATACGTTTAAGAATCTTTTCAAATTGTTGTTGTACTGTTCTCCCCTGCTGTTGAATTTGAAAGCCAAGGAATTGATTACCCTGATATGCAATTTCTACTAAAATTCGCAATGTTTACACTCCTGAGTATTTAATAATAAATAAGATAAGTCCAATTGGTATTAATAGAATTAACGTTATCGTGTCTTTTAATCGCCAGTGTAGTAATCTGTAACTAGTTCGTTTAACATTCATATCATAGCCTCTTACTTCCATAGCTATTGCTAATTCTTCCGCTCTTTGAAAGGCAGAAATAAACAATGGAACCATAAGAGGGATAAATGCTTTAATGCGTGTCACAATACTTCCTGAACTTATTTCAGACCCTCTTGATTTTTGAGCTAAAATAATTTTTTCCAATTCATCCATTAAAGTAGGTATAAACCTTAGCGCGATAGACATCATCATACTCAATTGATGAACGGGAATCTTAACCCATTTCAATGGTGCTAATAACTTTTCAAAGGCATCAGTTAAATCTATAGGACTTGTCGAAAGCGTCATAATTGTCGCAATCATCACTATAAAGATAAGACGTAATGAAATGTAAATTCCTTCTATCACCCCATTAGACTCTATTGTAAAGAAGCCCCAATGTAAAAGTGTCTTTCCTCCATTAGTAAATAAGATATGCATTAAAAAAGTAAATATTAAGAAGAAAAAAATAGGCGTGAGCCCTTTCATTAGAAATCCGAATGGGATTTTAGCCAATTTCATAGATATAATGATAAGTAAAAATATCCAAGCGTATGTGCCAAACGAATGACAAAAGAAAATAAATATTATAAACACAAAGACAAATATGAGCTTTGCTCTAGGATCAAGATGATGTACAGTCGAATGATTTGGGAGATAGCGTCCAATGATTAATTTATTTTTCATTTTGCCACTCCTTATACATCTCAATAAATTCCTCTTCATTTAAAGCTAGTTTAGGTAAGGATATTTGATACTTGTGCTCAAAATCTATTTGTAATCTAATAATGTTTGGTAGCGTAATATGCCACTCAGCTAACTTATCTGTATTTTTAAATAGTTCTCTAGGTTCTGATTGTTCAGCTACCTTACCATTACTTAACACAATAACTTCATCAGCATATCGCGAAACATCATTCATATCATGTGAGACTAGAATAATCGTCTTATTTTCTTCCACTTGAATTCGCTTAATAAGAGTCATAATCTGCTCTTTACTTTGAGGGTCCAAGCCAGCTGTTGGTTCATCCAATATAATAACTTCTGGATCCATAGCCAAAATAGATACAATTGCAATTTTCCTCATTTGTCCACCTGACATTTGAAAAGGAGAAAGTGACATGATATCTCTTGAAAATCCTAAATCAAGTAATAATTGATAAGCCTTTTCTTTAGCTTTTTCTAAGTCCATATTAAAGTTTTTCGGTCCAAATTCTATTTCTTTTTCTACACTATCTTCAAATAGTTGAGATTCTGGGAATTGAAATACAATGCCTACCTTTTTACGGATAGGTCGTAAATATTTATCCTTAGTTTTATGTGTTATTTCAATATCCTCAAATTCAATTGACCCTTTTGTTGGTTTTAATAACGCATTAAGATGCTGTATCAAGGTAGATTTTCCACTACCTGTTTGTCCTATAATTGCGTAATACTTTCCTTTTTCCAAAATCAAAGATATATCTTCTATAGCATTATATTCATATGGCGTCCCTTTTTGATAAGTATAGCTAACATGATTTAACTGAATACTCATAATCGTTTGACCAACCCTTCGTATGTCACAAATGATGAATCAAATCCTAGTAGTTGATTCATTTTCATAGAGAAAGGTAAATCTAATCCAATAGAAGTTAGTTCATCAGTATATTTAAATATTTCTTCAGGTGAATCCTGTTTAAAAACAGTTCCTTTATTCATAACAATAACATGATCAGCTTCCATCGCTTCGTCTAAATCATGAGTTATAGAAATGATTGTTACTTCATTATCTTCTTTCACTTCACGTACGAGCTTTAAGAGTGATACTTTCGCATCAGGATCTAACATAGTTGTTGCTTCATCTAAAATAATAACAGATGGATTTAGTGCTAATACGCCAGCTATCGCAACACGTTGTTTCTGACCTCCAGAAAGTGAATGTGGCTCGTAATCAGCTTTATTAAGCATGTCTACTTCTGATAATGCTTTATCTACTTTAATGTGCATCTCATCATGAGGGACTGCATGATTTTCTAGACCGAAAGCAACATCAAATTTCACAATTGAGCCGACAAATTGATTATCTGGATTTTGAAATACAATACCAATTTGATTTCTAATTTTATGTATATTTGAATTGTCTATTTTTTCATTTTTAAATAATATTTGACCTTCGTTAGCTTCTTCTATGCCTACCATTAATTTAGCTATAGTAGACTTCCCAGAACCATTATGACCTACAATCGACGTCCATTTTCCAATAGGAACAGAAAAAGATACGTTATTTAATGTGAACGCAGAATCACTTTGATATTGAAAAGATACATTTTTAAATTCAATGATATTCATTGTCTCATTCACACTAAACAACTCCTTCTGTTAAATAATGTCGTTACTTTAAATATTTTACAATAATTCAATTTATCTGTATATCACATACGTTCTTTTCACACAGATAATCTTATATTTTAACTATGTTAGACAAGAAAACAAAAAAGCTATAGCAATCTCTGACTATAGCTTAAATAAAAAAGCGCGCACCCCATCGTATTGTTGAGTTCACGCTTATAAGAAATATTTAGTTAGATGGGGCACTCTGAGCTAGACAATATTTGTATGTGGCAAACATTATCGTTGCACTCATTTGCTTTATATATAAGTAGTAAGTGTATTTATTAAGGTAAAGTGACTGAGACATAATTTAATGTCTCAATCCCTAAATTAAACTAATTCGATAATTACTGATTCAGCACCGTCACCACGACGAGGGCCTACTTTAAGGATACGAGTGTAACCACCTTGACGTTCATTATAACGTTCAGCGATTTCACCGAATAATTTTTGAAGAGCAGTTTGTGTTGATTCATCTTCATTTAAGATTTCAACGTTACGTAAAGTTTTAGCTGCATTACGACGAGAAGCTAAATCTCCTTTTTTACCTAAAGTGATTAATTTCTCTACTACACTGCGTACTTCTTTAGCACGAGCTTCTGTAGTTTCAATACGTTCACTTACGATAAGAGAAGTCGCTAAGTCACGTAACATTGCTTTACGTTGATCAGAAGTACGACCTAATTTTCTGTAACCCATGAGTTAACCTCCTTTATCAATCTTCTTTTCTTAATCCTAATCCTAAATCTTCTAATTTGTATTTAACTTCTTCTAGAGATTTACGACCTAAATTACGCACTTTCATCATGTCAGCTTCAGATTTATCAGCTAACTCTTGTACAGAATTGATTCCTGCGCGTTTTAAGCAGTTGTAAGAACGTACAGATAAGTCTAATTCTTCGATAGACATTTCAAGTACTTTTTCTTTTTGATCTTCTTCTTTTTCGATCATGATTTCAGCATTTTGAGCTTCATCAGTTAGACCTACAAAGATGTTCAAGTGTTCAGTCATTATTTTAGCTGCTAATGAAACTGATTCTTGTGGAGTGATTGAACCGTTAGTCCAAACATCTAAAGTTAATTTATCGTAATCACTACTTTGACCTACACGTGTGTTTTCTACTGTGTAGTTAACACGTTCTACAGGTGAGTATAGTGAATCAACAGGAATTACACCAATTGGTAAATCACTAGTATTATTTTGTTCAGCTAATGCGTAACCTCTACCCTTATTAGCAACAAGACGCACTTTAAGATGTCCACCTTTAGACACAGTTGCGATTTTAAGTTCTGGGTTTAAAATCTCAACATCGCTGTCGTGAGTAATGTCACTTGCAGTTACTTCGCCTTCATCTTTAACATCAATTTCAAGAGTTTTATCTTCTTCAGAGTAAATTTTTAATGCTAATTTTTTAATGTTCATAATAATTGTTGAAACATCTTCTACAACATTGTCTACTGCTGAAAATTCGTGTAGAACTCCTTCGATTTCGATGTACTTAACGGCTGCACCTGGTAACGAAGATAGTAGGATACGACGTAAGGAGTTTCCTAGTGTAGTACCGTAGCCACGTTCAAGTGGTTCAACAACGAACTTACCGAATTTAGCATCTTCACTAATTTCAATTGTCTCAATTCTAGGTTTTTCAATTTCTATCATTTACAAATATCCTCCTTAAATACGTCGACTAGATTTAAACTGTTTGCTCAGTGACCTGTAACAATACAATCCTAAATTAGACGCGACGACGTTTTGGTGGACGACAACCGTTGTGAGGTACTGGAGTAACGTCTCTAATTGCAGTTACTTCTAATCCTGCAGATTGTAATGCACGGATAGCTGATTCACGGCCTGGTCCAGGTCCTTTAACTGTTACTTCTACAGTTTTTAAACCATGTTCCATAGCTGATTTAGAAGCTGTTTCTGAAGCCATTTGTGCTGCGAATGGTGTTGATTTTTTAGATCCTTTGAATCCTAATGCACCAGCTGATGACCAAGATAATGCATTACCGAATTCATCAGTGATAGTTACGATAGTATTATTGAATGTTGAACGGATATGTGCTACACCGTTTTCAATATTCTTTTTCACTCTACGTTTACGAGATACTTGTTTACGTGCCATTATTTTTGCCTCCTTTACCTATTATTTTTTCTTATTAGCTACTGTTTTAACCGGGCCTTTACGAGTACGTGCGTTGTTTTTAGTTTTTTGACCACGAACTGGTAAGCCACGACGGTGACGAATACCACGGTATGATGAAATTTCCATTAAACGTTTAATGTTTAAGTTTTGTTCACGACGTAAGTCACCTTCTACTTTGTAGCTATCTACAACTTCACGGATACGACCTAATTCGTCATCAGTTAAATCTTTAACGCGAGTATCTGCTGATACGTTTGCTTCTTCAACGATTTTGTTAGCAGTTGAAGTACCGATACCATAAACGTATGTTAATGAGATAACAATGCGCTTTTCACGTGGAATATCCACTCCTGCAATACGTGCCATATTAATTTACACCTCTCTTTTATTAACCTTGTCTTTGTTTGTGCTTAGGATTATCACAAATTACCATTACTTTACCTTTACGTTTAATGACTTTGCATTTTTCGCAAATTGGTTTTACTGATGGTCTTACTTTCATTTTTATACCTCCCTATATTATGGAGTGACGATTATTTATAACGATAAGTAATTCTACCGCGTGATAAATCATACGGAGACATCTCAACAGTTACTTTGTCGCCAGGTAGAATACGAATGTAATTCATTCTGATTTTACCACTAACATGCGCTAAAATCTCATGACCATTTTCTAATTCTACTTTAAACATTGCATTTGGTAAAGTATCTAATACAGTACCTTCTAATTCAATTACATCTTGTTTAGCCATTGATTAACTTCCCCCTTTTTGCAATAGTAAGGTAATCGTCAATAGACAACTTAACAATACGAATCTATTCGTGACTAGTTATTATAAGTTTAACAAAAATACGGGAATTACAAATCATTATTTGTCACTCACTCTATTAAATTTCACTCAAATATTCACTTAGCAAATAGATCGTAAATCGTTGATCTATCTATAAATGATCTAAAATATCAATGACATCGTTCGTTACTTCATCAATATCTTTTGAACCATCAATGTTTTTCAAAATACCTTTTTCATCGTAATACTCTAAAATAGGTTTTGATTGTTTAACATTAACGCTCAAACGATTTGATACTGTTTCTGGATTGTCATCTTCACGTTGATATAACTTTCCACCATCGATATCACAAATACCTTCAACCTTTGGAGGATTAAATACAAGATGATAAGTTGTACCACATTTCTCACAGATACGACGACCTGTAAGACGATTCATTAACTCTTCCTCAGGAACTTCAATATTGATGACAGCATCAATTTCTCTATCAAGCTCAGACATAATGTTATTTAATGCCTCAGCTTGTTCGATTGTTCTTGGGAATCCATCTAATAAGAATCCTTTTTTCGCATCGTCTTCAGAAATACGTTCTTTAACGATACCTACAGTAACTTCATCAGGAACTAATTCTCCACGATCCATGTATGATTTAGCTTCTTTACCTAAATCAGTTTCATCTTTAATCGCTTTTCTGAACATGTCACCAGTAGAAATATGTGGTATTGGGAATTTCTTAACAATTTCACTCGCTTGAGTACCTTTACCTGCGCCAGGTAAACCCATTAAAATGATATTCATAAATGCCCTCCTACAAATTATCTACCACCAAAGCCTTTGTATTCTTTTTGACTTACTTGAGCTTCTAATGTCTTCATAGTTTCTATAGCTACACCGATAACGATTAATAAACTTGTACCACCAATTTGAATTGATTGTGGTAAGCCCATAAATTTAGTTGCTATAATCGGCAAAATTGCTATAGCTGCTAAGAATATAGAACCAACAAATGTCAATCTGTAAAGAACTTTAGTAATATATTTTTTTGTTTGTTCACCAGGTCTAATACCTGGGACATAACTACCTTGTTTTTTAAGGTTATCAGCCATTTTCTCCGGATTAACTTGTACAAATGCATAGAAGTATGCAAATGCAATTATTAATACGATATAAACAATCATTCCAATATTACTTGAAGGATTGGCAGTATCAGCAATATTCTGTGCCCATTCAGCTTTAGGGAAGAATAATGTTAACGTTCTTGGTAATAAGAAAAATGCCATCGCAAAGATTACTGGAATAACACCTGCTGAGTTAACTTTTAAAGGTAGATAAGTTGCTTGTGAACCTAATCGTTGAGCAGATTGTTTCTTCGCATATTGAATAGGGATCTTACGTTTAGCTTCAAGTACAAAAATAGCACCAACTGTTAATAAAATTAATGCTACAACTAAACCTACAATTTTTAACCATGCTAATGAAGTATCATCTTGACCAACAAATAGTGATTGGCCAAATTGTTCAATACTTGATGGTAAAGTTGATAAAATCCCAGCAAAGATGATAAGAGAAATACCATTACCAACACCAAACTGAGTGATTTGGTCACCAAGCCAAATTAAGAAAGCTGTTCCTGCTGTTAAAACAACTGCAATCAATAAATAACTCATAACTGATTTATCAATAATCAGTTGTCCTTTGAGATAATTATTGAACTGAAAAGCCATACCTATTGATTGGATAAAAGCTAAAATAATAGCGAAATAACGTGTTACATTATTAATTTTTCTTCTACCCATTTCACCTTGTTTAGCCCATTCTGTAAACTTAGGCACTATATCCATTTGCAATAATTGCATAACAATGGATGCGGTGATATAGGGCATAATACCCATCGCAAATATTGAGAAACGTTTCAAGGCACCGCCACCAAAAGTATTTAATAACTCAGTGGCACCTTGAGAACCTTGTGGATGGTTAAATGCTTCAGGATTAACTCCTGGAGCAGGAATATACGTTCCTATTTTAAAAATAACTAACATTGCTAGAGTGAAGAAAATCTTGTTACGCACTTCCTTAGTTGTAAAGAAACGCACAAGCGTTTGAAACATTAGATCACCTCGTGTGCTCCACCTTTAGCATCAATAGCTTCTGCTGCTGAAGCTGAGAATTTATGAGCTTTCACTGTTAATTTTTTATCAAGTGAACCATTACCTAGTACTTTGATACCAGATTTTTCATTCTTAACAACACCAGATTCTACTAGTAAAGCTGGAGTTACTTCAGTACCATCTTCAAATTTATTAAGTTGGTCTAAGTTAACAATAGCATATTCTTTACGGTTAATGTTAGTGAAACCACGTTTTGGTAAACGACGGAATAAAGGTAATTGTCCACCTTCAAATCCTGGTCTTACTTTACCACCTGAACGTGCTTTTTGACCTTTTTGACCACGGCCACTAGTTTTACCGTTACCAGTTGCAGCACCACGACCTACACGATTACGTACACGGCGTGATCCTTCTGCTGCTTTTAACTCATGTAATTTCATTTCGGCACCTCCTTAATTATTTTTCTTCAATTGTTAATAAATGTTTAACTTTGTTGATTTGCCCACGAATAGCAGGGTTATCTTCAACAACTACTGAACTATTAGTTTTTTTAAGACCTAATGCTTCAACAGTTTTACGTTGTGTTTCAGGACGACCAATAACACTACGAGTGAGGGTAATTTGTAATTTAGCCATAACTTATTTTCCCTCCTTAATTGTATAATTCTTCTACAGATTTGCCACGTAATTTAGCAACATCTTCTGCATTTTTTAAGTTTTGTAAACCATTGATAGTTGCACGAACCATGTTAATAGGAGTGTTAGATCCTAATGATTTACTTAAGATATCAGTAATTCCTGCTAACTCTAATACGGCACGAACTGGTCCACCAGCGATTACCCCAGTACCAGGTGCAGCTGGCTTCATGAATACGCTACCTGAACCGTAGCGACCAGTGATAGTGTGAGGAGTTGTACCTTCAACACGTGGAACAACTACTAAATCTTTTTTCGCTGCTTCTACAGCTTTTTTGATTGCTTCAGGTACCTCTTGTGCTTTACCAGTACCGAAACCTACACGACCTTTTTTATCACCTACAACTACTAATGCAGTGAAACGGAAACGACGACCACCTTTTACTACTTTAGCAACACGGTTAATCGTAACAACGCGTTCTTCAAATTCTTTAGTTTCTTCTTCTCTACGAGCCATGAATGTGTCCCTCCTTTAAATTAAAATTCTAATCCGCTTTCTCTAGCTGCTTCTGCTAAAGCTTTTACACGTCCGTGATATAAATAACCTCCACGGTCGAATACGATTTCTTTAATACCTTTATCGCTTGCTTTTTTAGCAATTGCTTGACCTACTTTAGTTGATAAATCAACTTTTGATGTAGATTCACTAGCAATATCTTTATCTTGAGATGAAGCTTGAGCTAAAGTTTCGCCTTTAACGTCATCAATAATTTGAGCATAGATGTGTTTGTTTGAACGATACACATTTAAACGTGGCTTTTCAGCTGTACCTGATAATTTAGTACGAACACGAGCATGTCTTTTCAAACGTACTTTGTTTTTATCAATTTTACTGATCATTTCAATACTCCTTTCTTTAGAGTGTTATCTATTATTTACCAGTTTTACCTTCTTTACGGCGAACATATTCACCTTGGTAACGAATACCTTTACCTTTATAAGGTTCTGGAGGTCTTACTGAACGGATGTTAGATGCGATAGCACCAACTTGTTCTTTAGAAACACCAGATACTTTAACAGTTGTGTTTTTCTCAACAGCAAAAGTAATACCGTCTTCAGCTTTAATTTCTACTGGGTGAGAATAACCAACATTTAGTACTAAGTCATTACCTTGCATTTGAGCACGGTAACCAACACCAACAAGTTCAAGTGTTTTTTCGAAACCTTGAGAAACACCTAGTACCATATTATTTAATAAAGCACGAGTTGTACCATGGTCTGTTCTGTCTTCTTTAGAATCAGATGGTCTTACAACTTCAACTGTGTTTTCTTCTTGTTTGAATGTCATTCTTTCATTTAAAGTTCTTGCTAATTCACCTTTAGGACCTTTAACAGTTACATGATTACCATCAAAAGTTACTGTTACGTCACTAGGGATGTCAATAATTTTCTTACCAACACGACTCATGTTATGGCACCTCCTTATTAATTATTACCAAACGTATGCGATAATTTCTCCGCCAACGTTACGTTTTCTTGCTTCTTTATCAGTGATAACACCTTCAGAAGTTGAAACTAATGCGATACCTAAACCGTTTAATACTTTAGGTACTTCATTTGCTTTAGCATAAACACGTAAACCAGGTTTTGAGATACGTTTTAATCCTGTGATAACACGTTCATTGTTTTGACCATATTTTAAGAATAAACGAATAACACCTTGTTTATCGTCTTCTACGTATTCAACGTTTTTAATGAAACCTTCGTTTTTTAAGATTTCAGCAATTTCTTTTTTAATATTAGATGCAGGTAATTCTAACTTCTCGTGACGAACCATGTTTGCATTTCTAACACGAGTAAGCATATCTGCGATTGGATCTGTCATTGTCATTGATTGTTGCCTCCTTTCAGACTCTTAATTATTACCAGCTAGCTTTACGTACGCCAGGAATTTGGCCTTTATAAGCTAATTCACGGAAACAAATACGGCATAATTTAAATTTACGATATACAGAATGTGGACGACCACAGCGTTCACAACGAGTGTATTCACGAACAGCGAATTTTTGTTTTTTTTGTTGCTTAGCAACCATTGAAGTTTTAGCCACTTAATTAGCCTCCTTTTTAGAGATTATTTACGAAATGGCATACCGAAGTTTGATAACAATTCACGAGCTTCCTCGTCAGTGTTAGCAGTAGTTACGATAACAATATCCATTCCTCTAACTTTAGTTACTTTATCATAGTCAATTTCAGGGAAAATTAATTGTTCTTTAATACCTAATGTGTAGTTACCACGTCCATCGAATGCTGTTTTTGAAACACCTTGGAAGTCACGTACACGAGGTAATGATACTGCAATAAGTTTATCTAAGAATTCATACATTCTTTCACCGCGAAGTGTAACTTTTGCACCGATTGGCATACCTTCACGTAAACGGAATGTTGCAACTGATTTTTTTGCTTTTGTTACTAATGGTTTTTGACCAGTGATTAATTCTAACTCTTCAACAGCATTATCTAATACTTTAGAGTTTTGAACTGCGTCACCTACACCCATGTTCACAACGATTTTTTCAATTTTAGGTACTTCCATTACTGAACTGTAATTGAATTTTTTCACTAAGTTCTCAGTAACTTCAGAATTGTACTTTTCTTTTAAACGGTTCAAAGTGGATCCTCCTTTCAACTAGTTATTAATTATTAGATTTGATTTCTTCGCCTGATTTTTTAGCAACGCGAACTTTTTTACCATCAACTGTTTTGTATCCTACACGTGTAGGTTCGTTAGTTTTAGGGTCTAATAATTGTACGTTAGAAACATGGATTGCTGCCTCTGTTTCTAAGATTCCACCTTCAGGATTTAATTGAGTTGGTTTTTGGTGTTTCTTAATTACGTTAACACCTTCCACAACGACACGGTCTTTTTTAGGTTCAGTAGCAACTACTTTACCTTCTTTACCTTTGTCTTTACCTGCGATAACTTTTACGTTGTCACCTTTTTTGATATGCATGTGGGCACCTCCTTAAATAGTATGATTGGTTAAATTTGTATTAAAGTACTTCTGGTGCTAATGATACGATTTTCATGAAGTTACCTTCACGTAGTTCACGAGCAACAGGACCAAAGATACGAGTACCACGTGGGCCTTTGTCATCACGGATGATAACACATGCATTTTCATCAAATTTGATATATGAACCGTCGTTACGACGAACACCTGATTTAGTACGAACTACAACAGCTTTGACAACGTCGCCTTTTTTAACAACGCCACCTGGTGTTGCATTTTTAACAGTACATACGATAATATCACCGATATTCGCTGTTTTGCGACCAGATCCACCTAATACTTTAATTGTAAGAACTTCACGAGCACCAGAGTTGTCTGCTACTTTTAAACGTGTTTCTTGTTGGATCATTCGTTAAACCTCCCTTATCTCTAATCTTGATTAAATAATTACTGACTCTTCAACAATTTCTACTAAACGAAAACGTTTTGTTGCTGATAAAGGACGAGTTTCTTGAATTTTAACAATGTCTCCTAATTTAGCTGAATTGTTTTCATCATGAGTTTTGTATTTTTTAGAGTATTTTACTCGTTTACCGTATAATTTGTGAGTTTTGTAAGTTTCTACAAGAACTGTAATCGTTTTGTCCATTTTGTCTGAAACAACTCTACCTACATACACTTTACGATCGTTTCTTTCGCTCACTTTTGTAACCTCCTCTTTCGATTATTATTGATTAGCCTTACTTTGTTCAATTTCTCTTTCACGAGCAACAGTTTTTAGACGTGCAATCGTTTTTCTTACTGTGCGAATACGTGCAGTTTCCTCTAATTGACCTGTAGCTAACTGAAAGCGTAGGTTAAAAAGCTCTTCTTTTGAAGATTTGATTTGTTCTTCGATTTCTGAAGTGGTTAAGTCTCTAATTTCCTTAGCTTTCATTTGTTTCACCACCCAATTCTTCACGTTTTACAAACTTAGTTTTTACTGGAAGTTTGTGACTTGCTAAACGTAATGCTTCACGTGCAACTTCTTCAGATACACCAGCTACTTCGAATAAGATTCTACCAGGTTTAACGACTGCAATCCAGCCTTCAACCGCACCTTTACCAGCACCCATACGTACTTCTAAAGGTTTTTTAGTATACGGTGTATGAGGGAAGATTTTAATCCAAACTTTCCCACCACGTTTCATGTAACGTGTCATTGCAATACGAGCAGATTCGATTTGACGAGAAGTGATCCAAGACGTTGTAGTAGCTTGTAAACCATACTCACCAAATGTTACATAGTTACCGCCTTTAGAACGACCAGTTGTTTTTGGACGATGTTGACGACGATATTTTACACGTTTTGGTAGTAACATTATTATTTTCCTCCTTCACTAGTGTTCTTAGTAGGAAGAACTTCTCCACGATAAATCCATACTTTAACGCCTAATTTACCATAAGTAGTATCAGCTTCAGCGTGTGCGTAATCAATGTCAGCACGTAGTGTATGAAGTGGGACAGTTCCTTCTGAATATTGTTCAGCACGAGCGATGTCAGCTCCGCCTAAACGACCTGATACTTGAGTTTTAATACCTTTAGCACCAAGTTTCATAGCTCTTGTAATAGCTTGTTTTTGTACACGACGGAATGAAGCACGGTTTTCTAATTGACGTGCGATATTTTCAGCTACTAAACGAGCATCGATATCAACTTTTTTGATTTCAATTACGTTAATGTGTACTTTCTTATCAGTTAAAGCGTTTAATTTGTTACGAAGTTTTTCAATTTCTGAACCGCCTTTACCAATAACCATACCTGGTTTACCAGTATGAATTGCGATGTTGATGCGGTTAGCAGCACGTTCGATATCTACGTGAGAAACTGATGCTTCTTTTAATTCATTATCAATAAATTTACGGATTTTTAAATCTTCGTGTAATAGTGAAGCGAAGTCTTTTTCAGCATACCATTTAGCTTCCCAGTCACGGATGATTCCGACACGAAGTCCGATTGGATTAATTTTTTGACCCACAGTATTCCCTCCTTAGAAAGTTTATTAAGCTTCTTTAGCTTCTTCTTTACCGTCACTTACGACGATTGTAATGTGGCTTGTACGTTTGTTAATTGCACTTGCACGACCTTGTGCACGTGGGCGGAAACGTTTTAAAGTTGGTCCTTCATTTGCATATGCTTCTTTGACAACTAATTCATCTGTGTTCATGTCATAGTTATGCTCTGCATTTGCTAAAGCGGACATTAATACTTTTTCAATTACTGGTGATGAAGCTTTGTTTGTTAATTTTAAAATAGCAATAGCTTCAGCAGCATTTTTACCTCTGATTAAGTCAAGAACTAATCTAACTTTACGAGGTGCGATTCTTATTGTTCTAGCAACCGCTTTTGCTTCCATTAGGATTTCCTCCTCTACTTATTAAAAATTATCTTCTAGTTTTCTTGTCGTCTGCAGCATGTCCTTTGAATGTACGAGTTGGAGCAAATTCACCTAGTTTGTGACCTACCATATCTTCTGTTACATATACAGGTACATGTTTACGTCCATCGTATACTGCGAAAGTATGACCGATGAAATTAGGGAAAATTGTAGAACGACGAGACCATGTTTTAATTACTTGTTTTTTTTCACTTCCGTCTTGTGCTTCTACTTTTTTCATTAAGTGATCATCGACGAAAGGTCCTTTTTTAATACTACGAGCCATTTGGGCGCCTCCCTTCTTATTGTGTGCGTGCAGCAGTTAAGCCGCACACCCAAATAAGTTGTTATTATTATTTTCTCTTACGTCCACGAACGATAAGTTTATCTGATGATTTTTTACCACGACGTGTTTTCTTACCAAGAGTTGGTTTACCCCATGGTGACATTGGAGATGGTCTACCGATTGGAGCACGACCTTCACCACCACCGTGTGGGTGATCGTTAGGGTTCATTACAGAACCACGTACTGTTGGACGAACGCCTTTCCATCTAGAACGTCCTGCTTTACCAACATTTACTAGTTCATGTTGTAAGTTACCAACTTGACCGATAGTAGCACGGCAAGTAGATAAGATCATACGTACTTCACCAGATCTTAATCTGATTAATACATATTTACCTTCTTTACCTAAAACTTGTGAGCTTGCACCAGCTGAACGAGCAAGTTGTCCGCCTTTTCCTGGTTTTAACTCAATATTGTGGATTACAGTACCTACTGGAATGTTTTGTAATGGTAAAGCATTACCTACTTTGATATCTGCTTCAGCACCACTTTCAACAGTTTGTCCAACTTGTAATCCTTTAGGTGCGATGATATAGCGTTTTTCACCATCAGCGTATACTAATAATGCAATATTTGCTGAACGGTTAGGGTCATATTGAATTGAATCAACTTTAGCAGTGATTCCGTCTTTGTTACGTTTAAAATCGATAACACGGTATTGACGTTTGTGTCCTCCACCATGATGGCGAACAGTCAATTTACCTTGGTTGTTACGTCCCGCTCTTTTCGGTAGCGGTTGTAATAATGACTTTTCAGGTGTTGTCTTTGTGATTTCTGCGAAATCCAAAGTAGTCATATTACGACGACCATTTGTTATTGGCTTATATTTTTTAAGAGCCATTGTCGCTTACCTCCTTATTGGTAATTTATTTTTAGTTAAATAAGTCGATTGAACCTTCTTTTAATTTAACAATCGCTTTTCTTCTTTTGTTTGTATAGCCTTGGTAACGGCCCATACGTTTTTTCTTAGGTTTATAATTCATGATATTTACACTATCAACTTTTACATCGAAGATTTCTTCAACAGCGATTTTAACTTGTGTTTTATTCACACGAGTATCAACATCGAAAGTGTATTTATCTTCTGCCATAGCTTCTGAAGATTTCTCAGTGATTACGGGGCGCTTAAGAATATCTCTTGCATCCATTATCCGAGCACCTCCTCAACTTTTTTAGCAGCAGCTTCAGTGATTACTACACTGTCAGCGCTAGTAATATCTAAAACGTTTAATCCTTGAGCAGTTGTAACTTGTACGCCAGGGATGTTACGTGCTGATAATTCAACATTTACATCTTCGCCTTCAGTAACAACTAATACTTTTTTAGGTTGTTCAAGTGTAGTTAACACATTTTTGAATTCTTTTGTTTTTGGAGCGTCAAAACCAAAAGTATCAACAACAGTGAATCCTTTTTCTTGAACTTTGAAAGATAATGCAGAACGTAATGCTAAACGACGCATTTTCTTAGGCATTTTATATGAATAGCTTCTTGGAGTTGGTCCGAATACGATACCACCACCACGCCATTGTGGAGCGCGGATAGTACCTTGACGTGCACGACCTGTTCCTTTTTGTCTCCATGGTTTACGTCCACCACCACGTACAGCTGAACGATTCTTAACAGAATGTGTACCTTGGCGTAATGACGCACGTTGTAAATTAATAGCTTCGAAAAGAACGCTATTATTTGGTTCGATAGCGAATACTGCATCGCTTAATTCAACTGAACCTGATTTAGATCCGTCTACTTTTAAAACATCATAATTAGCCATTATGCAATTTCCTCCTTTCGCTTTTTAAATTATTTATTACCTTTTTTGATTGAAGTAGTAATTTCTACTAAACCTTTTTTAGGTCCAGGTACATTACCTTTAACTAAAATAACGCTATTTTCAGTGTCGACTTGTACGACTTCTAAGTTTTGAACTGTAACAGTGTTTCCACCCATACGGCCTGGCATTTTTTGACCTTTAAATACTCTTGAAGCATCTGAAGCCATACCTACAGAACCTGGTGCTCTGTGGAAATGAGAACCGTGTGCCATTGGTCCACGAGCTTGTCCGTGACGTTTAATTGCACCTTGGAAACCTTTACCTTTTGAAACGCCTGTAACATCAATGATGTCGCCAGTTTCAAAAGTATCTACTGAGACTTCTTGACCTACTTCGTATTCATCAACGTTAACGTTGCGGAATTCACGAATGAAGCGCTTAGGTGCTGTGTCAGCTTTTTTAGCGTGACCTTCAGCTGGTTTATTTGCATATTTATTAGATTTAGAACCTTTTTTGTATGCTTGTTTGTCTTCAAATCCTACTTGAATTGCGTTGTATCCATCAACTTCTTCAGTTTTCTTTTGTAATACAACGTTTTGGCTAGCTTCTACTACTGTTACTGGGATTAATTCACCGTTTTCACCGAAAACTTGTGTCATCCCGATTTTTCTTCCTAAGATTCCTTTGGTCATCGAAAGTCCACCTCCTAAATTTTTCTATTATAATTTAATTTCGATGTCTACACCTGATGGTAAGTTTAAGCCCATTAGAGCATCAACTGTTTTAGGTGTTGGGTTAACAATATCGATTAAACGTTTATGAGTACGTTGTTCGAATTGTTCACGAGAATCTTTATACTTATGCACGGCACGAATAATTGTATAAACTGATTTTTCAGTTGGTAACGGAATTGGTCCAGACACGTCTGCACCAGAACGTTTTGCAGTTTCAACAATTTTCTCTGCTGATTGATCGATAACACGATGATCATAAGCTTTTAATCTGATTCTGATTTTTTGTTTTGCCATAATTTTCCCTCCTTATTCGTCTACATTTAAGTGATAGACTTCTCCACGAAAACTATCTCACACAACGCCATGGCAAAGCGGCCGGGTGTGTCAGTAACCTTTCGCTTCATCGCTTTTCTTAAAGTCCAACATTAGATATATTACATGAAAAACACTGATAAATCAAGGTTTTCCAGTAACTTTCTATATATCTGTCTAACACATACTTGATTATTGTACTTGAAATAGAGTGGTTGTTCAACCGTTTTATTGAAATTTTTTACTTTTAATTTATCTCTCTGTCGAATTTGAAAACATATTAATATATTTATAATGGTAGGTTTTATATAATAGGAAGAGAATAGGAGTGATTTAATGAAAAATGGAGTTAAAATAACTTTAGCGATTTTGGGTGTATTTCTTATCATTTGTGAATTTTTCTATGGCATTCCATTTTTAGGTGGCAGTGTCATCATGAGTTTTGGCTGGCAACCTTTATTATTTAATGCCTTACTTTATTTCATCATTACAATCATTTTACTTGTAGATAGTCAAAACGCCATAAAACCTATGGTTATTATACCAATCGTTGGTCTTGTAGGTTCATTTATGGCATTTATACCTTTTGTGGGCATGATTATTCATTGGATTTTATTCTTCTTAATGATTTTCTTTGTCTTTATCGTATTATCTGCTCCAACCTATCTACCAAATAAAGATGCTAAAGTGATATATACTCAATATAAAAATCAGCACAAAGACGAATATGATAATAAATAATTCTATTTCTATAGTATAAAATGGTCGGAACCTAGAGAAGGAACCGACCATTTTCTTTATTATTTATGAACAAATACAAAGTAAAGAATAAATAAAGCCATTAATACGTACATAATTGGATGTACTTCTTTGTGTCTTTTTGAAATGAGCATTGTAAGTGGATAGAATATAAACCCACATGCAATACCGGTAGCTATCGAATAAGATAATGGCATCATAATAATAGTAATAAACGCTGGAACTGCAACCTCAAAACGTTTCCAATTAATTTCAGCAAAATTAGATGCCATGAGTACACCTACTACTACAAGTGCTGGTGTCGTTACGGCACTTGTCACAACCTCAATGAGTGGACTAAAGAATAAAGCGAGTAAGAAACAAATACCAGTTACAATACTTGCAAATCCTGTTCGTGCCCCCACTGCCACACCAGAAGTAGATTCTATGTATGACGTTGTAGTTGTTGTACCAAAGATAGCTCCGACAATCGTTGCTAATGAATCAGAGAATAAAGCTCTACCCGCTCTTGGCAACTTATTATCTTTCATCATACCTGCTTGAGTTGCTACTGCTACTAAAGTTCCAGCAGTATCAAAGAAATCAATAAATAAGAAAGTAAGAATGACGATTAAAAATTGTACCGTAAATAATTGTCCTGGATCTTTAAATGATTCAAATGCAGCACCAAAAGTAGGTTTAATACTTGGTATATCTCCAATAACTCCAGATGGTGCATGAATTTGACCAGTTAACATACCAGCGATAGCTGTAATAATCATACCTATAAAAATAGAACCTGGAACTTTTTTAGTGTATAAAATCACAGTTACTATAATACCAAAAATCGCTAGAAGCACTGGTGCTTTAGTTAAATGTCCTAGTGTAACTAATGTAGAATCATTTTTAATGATGATTCCAGAACTTTGAAGTCCAACAAAGGTAATGAATAATCCGATACCTGCTGAAACAGCCATTTTCATTTGATAAGGTATGGCATTAATGATGATTTCCCTTAATCCGGTTACAGTGAGGATGGCAAAGAATATTCCTGAGAAGAGAACGCCAGTTAAACCAACTTTCCACGGAATACCCATTGTGAGTACGACTGTAAATGCGAAGAAGGCATTTAAACCCATCCCCGGCGCCAAAGCTATTGGATACTTAGCGATGAGTCCCATAAATAACGAACCAACAAATGCTGCTAATGCAGTTGCTACAAATATCGCACCTTGGTCCATCTTCATATCGCTCGAAATACCTTTAACTCCTGCTAAGCTTAAAACTTGAGGGTTTACAGCAAGAATATAAGCCATTGACAAGAATGTTGTAATGCCGCCTAAAATTTCATTTTTGTAATTTGTTCCATACTTATCGAACTGAAAGTATTTTTTCACGGTAAATGCTCCTTTATTTGAAATACTTTAATATTTTAATACCTATATTCGTAAAAAACAATACTAAACGCGAACTTTTAATTTTAATATCATGATTTCGTTCGCTATTTATCTACAATTTCAAATTTTTTAAAGCGTCTTTGAAAGGATTATTATCTATTTCTTCCTGATTTCCCATATATTTTTTCATCTCTTTACGGGAAACTTTACCGCTAGATTTTTCTTTCATACGTTTATCCATTTGAGCTTGAGTTTCAGAATGCCCACATACACATCGATATACTGCTTCTTTCCCTCTACCAAATAACGTCATTTTTTTCTTACAATTTGGACAGCGTGCATTAGTCTTACGCTGAATATTTTTCTTCGTTTTGCATGAAGGATCCTGACAAACTAACATTTGTCCATTTTTAGTTTTTACTTTAATCATAAATTTACCGCATGTAGGACACTCGGTTGTAGTTAAGTTATCATGTTTATATTTTTGTTCACTGCTTTTAATTTTCTGCACTATATCTTTAGTAAAATGCTTCATTTCATCCATAAATTTCTTTGAATTATATCGGCCCTTTTCAATTTGTGTAAGTTTTTCTTCCCATTGGGCCGTTAACAATGGTGAAGTTAATTCACTTGGCGCTAATTCTAATATCTGTTTCCCTTTGGATGTTACTTTAATTTTACCATCACGTACTTCAAGTGCATTCATATTAAACAGTTTATCGATGATGTCAGCGCGTGTTGCGACAGTACCAATTCCACCTGTTTGTTTGAGAGTTTGAGCATATTTTTTATTATCCAACTGAATATAGTTTTGAGGATTTTCCATTGCTTTCAATAATGAACCTTCATTAAAGTATTCAGGCGGTTTAGTTTCATGCTCATGTATATCAACTTTTTGAACTTTAAACTGTTGTCCAATCACAAATTGATGTGATTTTGATGGCTGTAATGTATCTTCTTTTAAGGCTTTGAATCCTAATTGTTTAGGGATATTCTCTTTTAAACTGAACATCAAATCGCCCACTTCAAAGTTAACCGTTACGCCTTCATACTCGTATGGTTTCATTAAAGATTCTAGAAATCTTTCAACAATAAGCATGTAGATTTTAAATTCTCTTTGGCTCAGTTGTTCGAGAGATGGTCTCACTTCAGTTGGTATAATCGCATGGTGATCTGATACCTTACTATCATTAAATATAGACATTTTAGGTGAAAATGATTGACCAATAAGTTCACGCACATGAGATTTATAATTTGTTGCAAGCAAAGCTTGTAAACGTTCTTTAATTGTACTTACCATATCATGTGTTAAATAATTAGAATCTGTACGTGGATACGTTACAATCTTATGTCGTTCATATAAATGTTGTAATGTGTTCAATGTTTCTTTAGGCCCCATTTTGAAACGACGATACGCATCTTGTTGTATATCTGTTAAATTGTATAGCTGTTGAGGATACAACTTCTTGTGCTTGGATTTTACATCTATTACTTTCCCCTCTTGATTCTTCACTTGTTGTTCAATCGTTTCTAGGTCTTTTTTATTTTTAAAATGCTTTTGCGTATTAAACGTGAACTCATATCCATCTACTTTAATTGACAGCGTATAATATTTTTCAGGTTGAAAATGATTAATGTCATCTTGTCTGGACTGAACGAGTTGAATGGTTGGTGTTTGTACACGACCTAAAGATAATTGTGCATCATATTTCGTCGTTAATGCACGTGTCGCATTAATCCCTACTATCCAATCCGCTTCACTACGAGCTAATGCCGCATGATACAGACTATTATATGCTCGACCATCTTTTAAATGTTTAAATCCTTCTTGTATTGCCTTTTTCGTTACGGAACTAATCCATAAGCGCTGAATAGGCTTTTTATTTCCAACTTTATCTAGAATAAGTCTCGCTACAAGTTCACCTTCGCGTCCTGCATCCGTCGCAATAATAATATCTTTTACCTTTTTATCTAATATTAATGACTTAACAATTTTAAATTGTTTACTTGTTTTACCAATAACTATCGTTTTCATATATTTAGGAATAATCGGTAAATCTTCAAGTTTCCACTCTTTATATGACGCATCATATTGTTCTGGCGCCGCATTTGTGACCAAGTGCCCTAGAGCCCAAGTCACTATATATTTTTCGTTCTCGATATAGCCATTCTTTTTATTTTTAATATGAAGTGCATCGGCTATGTCTCGCGCTACCGATGGCTTTTCAGCTAATATTAAGGATTTCATCATAACTTCCCTTTCTGAAAATGAATTACATCAATAGTTTATATTAAATAAGTAATGATTTAATTCTTATGTTCATTCTATTTAACACTTTTCATAAATAAACTATCTGATCCATTGATTAGTATTAGTCATATTGTAACATGTGAGTATATCGATAAACTTTTATTTCTCTAGAAATATAATATAATTAAGGAAGAACTTATCGGCAAAATACATTTAAATTAAAGACGTGAGAGACGGAGGTAGATTAATGGATATCATTCAATTGAGTGAGCCACAAGAAATAAAAGCATTTATTGAATCATCTCTATACCTATCAACATCTTATTTATATAAACTTCCACAACAATATGAAGACTTTGATACTTTATTAAATGAAGCAATTAGCAATTCTGGAGTTGTCGCGTTAACAGAAGATGGAACAATTTTAGCTTTAATGCTCGCTTTCTCATATGATCATCATCGATATAAAGTGATAGGACCTTTTATAGCACAAGATTTCCAACTCGATGACGACCATTTCCAATTACTTTTCGACAAATTAACTGAACATCAACCCGAAGAGACTATTTTTAATTTTTCATTTGAAGAAGGTGTGCAAGAATACAAACCTTTCATGAAGCAAATACATGCAAGCTATAATTTTACAGATTATTATTTAGAAGCTCACCAAGATCTAGGAGAGACTTTTAATAGTCAGAATATCATTGAATACCAAAGAGGTTTTTATCGTGCATTCAGTAAGTTACATTTAATGACTTTCAAACATGATGCGATGACACCGGAGGAGATTATAGAATCACTAGATGAACATCACCGATTGTTCTTATTTGTTAGCGAAGGGTTACTTAAAGGTTATTTATATTTACGAGTAGACGCTGAACGACATAGTGCTGAAATTAAATATTTTAGTTCTCATATTGATTATCGTCTTAAAGGAATTGCCTTTGATTTATTAGAATATGCGTTGAAATTTGCTTTTGAACATTATTCTATTCATAAGGTTTATTTCAAAATCCGTAATAAAAACAGCAAACTTGTGGAACGCTTTAATGAACTAGGATTTCAAATTAATTACGAATATAAAAAATATAAATTCGAACCTCAACATGTGCACCAAGATTTCACTCAATAACTGAATATCATATTTTTAAATAAATATAACAATAAACCTTGACTGTGAATCAATATTGTTTTTAGAGCTTTAACCTATAGTTCTAAAACTAACGTGTGATTTACAGTCTTTTTAATTTCTATACCATTTGTCTTCTTATTTCGAAAATACAAACACTAACCTTTCCTAATGTTTTAACATTCAAATTGTTTCACTTAAATACAATGATTAGTAATTACAATTATTGCAACTTCAAGTTTTTGTTTTTTACTTATTAATTTTTATGCTTTAAAATGATTTCAAGTGTTAAGGGGACACTTAATCATGTTTTAGGAGAGTGAGTAATAAGTGCAAATTTTAGACTTTCTTATCGCACTATTACCGGCCCTTTTTTGGGGTAGTGTTGTATTTATAAATGTATTTGTAGGTGGTGGCCCCTACAATCAAATCCGAGGCACGACATTAGGTACATTAATTGTCGGTATCGGTTTACTATTAACTGGTAATGCTGCTTTTGATAATTTTACTGTCATTATTGTAGGTCTGATTTCTGGTGCGCTTTGGGCATTTGGTCAAGGCAATCAATTGAAATCAGTCAATTTAATCGGTGTATCAAAAACTATGCCAATCTCTACAGGTATGCAACTTGTTGGTACAACCTTGTTTAGTGCTATTTTCTTAGGAGAATGGAGCACAATGGTTCAAGTTGTCATGGGCTTAATTGCAATGGTATTACTTGTAGTCGGTATCGCTTTAACCTCACTTAAAGCTAAGAATGAAGGTACATCTAACAATCCAGAATTTAAAAAAGCTATGGGGATTTTACTTATATCCACAGTTGGCTATGTAGGTTATGTCGTACTTGGTGATATTTTCGGAGTAAGTGGTACAGATGCCCTATTCTTCCAATCAATTGGTATGGCAATCGGAGGATTTATTCTATCAATGAATCATCAAACCTCTGTTAAATCTACTGCGCTCAATCTCATACCTGGTGTCGTATGGGGTATTGGTAACTTATTTATGTTCTACTCACAACCTAAAGTGGGTGTAGCTACAAGTTTCTCATTATCACAATTACTTGTGATCGTATCTACATTAGGTGGGATTTTTATTTTAGGAGAGAAAAAAGATCGCCGCCAAATGATTGGTATATGGTCAGGTATTGTCGTTATTATTATCGCATCAATTATTCTAGGTAACTTAAAATAGTAGTCTAGGGGGAGTCAAAATGTTTCAAGAATTAGAAAACAAAGTAGTCGTTATTACCGGAGCAGGTAGTGGTATAGGCAAATCATTTGCTGAAAACTTTGGTAAAGCGAAAGCAAAAGTTGTATTAAATTATCGTTCTGATCGTCATTTAGATGAATTAGAAGAACTTAAAAATACGATTCAAAGCGCTGGCGGACAAGCTATCGCAGTTCAAGGCGATGTATCTGTAGAAGAAGATGTGAAGCATCTTGTTCAATCTGCAGTGGAAACGTTCGGCACCATTGATATTATGATTAATAATGCTGGTTTTGAAAAGCCAATCCCAACGCACGAAATGTCATTAGATGAATGGCAAAAAGTGATCGATATTAACTTAACTGGCGCATTTATCGGTTCACGAGAAGCCATTAACCAATTCCTTAAAGAAGATAAAAAAGGCGTGATCATTAATACTTCAAGTGTTCATGATACGATTCCATGGCCAAATTACGTCAACTATGCTGCAAGCAAAGGCGGAATGAAGTTAATGATGGAAACGATGTCTATGGAATATGCGCAATATGGTATTCGTATTAACAATATTTCTCCAGGTGCCATTGTCACTGAACATACGAAAGAGAAATTCTCTGATCCTAAAACACGTGAAGAAACTTTAGAAATGATTCCAGCACGTGAAATTGGAGAAGCTCAAGATGTAGCCAATGTTGCTTTATTCTTAGCATCTGACTTAGCCAGCTATATCCATGGCACAACTTTATATGTTGATGGTGGTATGACGAATTATCCTGCATTTATGGGTGGCAAAGGATAATTTGAAGTGACAACCTTGGACATAATTGTCCAAAAATAATAGAGGTCGGGATAAAAGTGTTTAGGATTTAAGCAGAGCCGATCAATGCGCAAAATTGTTTCTCAAATTTTGTCGAATTGTGAGTGTTACTGATGAAAATCCTGCTTTTGGGACACCGTTAATCGGTTTCCCAGAACACAGTTCCCAACCTCTATTTTTATATGCAATATTTCGTTTATTCTTAATGAATGAGGATGTTGTTCCTTTCTCAAGTGATTCATCCCATGTTAAAGGTATCCGCACTTAATTTTAATTTTCAAAAGGAGCAAATACAATTATACAAAGAGTGCTTGATAAATATAGAGTATGACAATACTGATCACAATCGTTAAGTTGGTGACCATACCTATAAAAGGCAATGTCTTATATTTAAATTGAATAGAATAAGGAATGATCGCTACGCCTACAGGTAACAACCATGTAATTAGCAATGTTGTTTTAATCATTTGATCTGAAACCGGTAAAAAGAAATGAACGAGTGTACCAGCTACAATCGCTAAGCCGTAATGTAGACATAAATATTTAATTGTCACAGGCAAGTATTCTCTATCAATGCTAAAACTTAACATGACACCTAGTAAAATCATAGATAAAGGCATATTGGCTTTAGAAAGAATACTAAAGAAATCTATCGCCGGTTTCCAAATATGAATATTAGACATATTCAGTATAAACATCACAATATATGTCACGAGTGGTACAGATTGAATCAATTTTTTCCCTAAGAATTTAAAATTGAATTGGTCTGCACCTTCACTAAAATAACTCCCTACAAAGTAAGTTACTCCGAACATAATGACTGCGCCACCGATATCCGCCATACCGAAATATACCATACCCTTTTCAGGCCAAATTGCATTAACTAATGGATATGCGAAAAGTCCGATGTTCATTGACCCTGTCATCATACCCACTGAGCCACGCATGTGATTGTCATATTTTCTGAAAAACCATACAACAATGATTTTAGCAATCACACCATACACAATCATCATGATTGGTAAAATAGAGAATGACATATTTAAATCGGCACTGTTTAAGTTAACGATAACGAGAGAAGGTAATGTGACATTTAATACGAGCGTTGAAAGAACTTGGCTATCTGTAGCTTTTAAATAATTGATACGCTTTAGGAAATAACCAAGTGCAATGAGTAATATAATCATGACAAATTGTTCAGTCACATGTATTCCCTCTTTCCCAAAAATTTCACTTTTTACAGTTGATAACTTTAACATATCTCTTTCAATTTTTAGAAGTGTCTTGTTTCATGATATAATCTTATTTAAATATAGTTAATAATCAATTTCAATTATAAAAGGAGATTTGTTTCTATGGATTTAGAATCTAAATTAACAGAACTTAAGTATGATTACGTACGTTTACAGAATGATTTAGATAAACGTGAATCGCTCAATCAAAATATTGACCCACTACTTAATCAATTAGAAGAAATTGAAAAAGAAATAGCAGATGTCCGCGCTAAAATGAATAGCTAATTGAGTTGAATTTAATAAAAAGATTGCGCGCGTCGACAAAGTAATGTGCATGGCATTAATAAAGCAAGTTGTTATCACAGGTTGCATCGGACAAGCTCGATCATACAAACACATCATCATATTCTAATTTGAACATTCAATGGCTATTTTTATAATTAGTTCAGGATTTACATATACCGTTGACTAGACATCCTAGTCAGCTACTTTTTATCGTGCTAATATAATATTCGTAAAGGAAAGGATGTCTCAGATGCTACTGTATCTTATCTTATTGCCCATTTTATATTTAATTGTCGCTTATATTAGTATTTTTAAAATGCGTTCAATTTTTACTAGAATTTTAAGAATTATCATGGGTGTTTTATTATTATTTGTAGTTGCTATCACTACTTTGCAATTCCCTAAAGAAAACTGGTGGGTATTTATCGTCTTATTATTGCTTGTAGGTAATATTGAAGTCACTGGCTTTAAAAAACTGAAAGACGACGAAAAAGGCGTTAACATTTTAAATATTATATCAATTATTTTGATAGTGATTTATGTGATATTGGCGCTATTCTTATATTAATAATGGAAAATCGACTTAGGCTACCATAGTGAGCGGCCTAAGTCGATTTTTTCGTTTTGTGAGTCTATTTTCTAAAAAGTTTGTTTTTAAGCGTGAATAGTATTTCGTAAATGACTGGCACGACGATGAGTGTCAGAATAGTTGATGACACAAGACCACCTATCACTGTAGCGGCCATCCCTTTTGAAATAAGAATTGAACTATCTTGACCAAATAATAATGGTATTAAGGCACCAATTGTCGCAATGGCAGTCATTAATATCGGTCTAATACGTGTGCCACCCGCTTCAATTAATGCTTCTTTCATTGCCATACCTTGCTTTTCATTATTAATGACACGATCTATTAATACAATCGCATTAGTAACAACAATACCTATCAACATTAACATACCTATAAGACTTGGTACGGAAATTGTCTCTCCGGTAATCACGAGCGCTAGCACAACCCCTATCACTGTGAATGGTAGTGAAAAGAGTATCGTAAATGGCGCAAGTCCACCCTTAAATGTAATCACAAGTATTAAGTAAACGATAATAATTGCTGCGACCATCGCTATAATAAGTTGAGAAATAGCTGTATTGATATCATCGGTCGCACCACCTACATTCAATTTAACGTTATGTGGTTTATCAATATCGTTTAATTTAGACATAACCTCTCGTGATTTTCCGCCTACGTCTTTATCAGTGACTTTGCCTGAGACAGTCGTAGCATAGTCTCCATCTTCTTGAGTTAACTTACTTGGCGTTGTAGTCTTTTGCAATGTAGCGATTTCACTTAATTTAATCGTTCCGCCTGTCGGTTTCTTCAATTCTATGTTATTCAATTTCTTCGCTGACCAGTCAGTTTGTTTATTTTGCTTCACTTTAACATCGATTTTCTTACCTTTTTCTTTCACTGTTGTAATCGTCTTTTCAGGTAAATTTTCATTAAGATTCATAGCTAATTGACTTGCAGAGATGCCATTATCTGCTGCTTTATTTTGGTCAACTTTAATTTCATATTGATCATAAGTTTGTGTTAAATCGGATTTAACATTCGCAATACCATCAATATCTTTCATCGTTTTCTCAACTTTTTCTACAGTGCCTTTGATATCATCAGTAGAAGGACCTTTTACAGTTACTTCAACAGAATCATTTCCTGCTCCTGTACCTAGGTCTTGATTTTTCCATTCTCCTGGTTGCTTGAATTGGTAAATATGTTTTAAGACTTTATCCGGTTCTTCATCGAAATTAGGAGTATCCGATTTATATTTAACCATGATAGCCAAGCTATTTGTACTTCCTGTTGGATCTTGTGGTGTCGGGCCTCCAACAGAATATTGCACAGTTTGAACCTTATCTTTACTATCCAAATATTTTTCAACTTCTTCAGCATGATTGAGTACTGCTTTTTCAGTTTCCCCAGGTTTAGGTGTATAAGTAAGCGCTAAGAACTTGTCATCGCCAGATGAAATGTAACTTGTTCCTAAACTTGTTGCCCCTAACCCGATGCTGCCTATGAGAATCACGATACTTACGATAATGACTATCCATTTGTGATTTAACGACCATTTAAGTATTTGACGATATCCTCGACTGATGGCGCCTAAACCTTCATGTTGACGCTTTGTTTTCACGCCTTTTCTGAAAAGGGTCGCACCTAAAGAAGGCACAACTGTAATAGATACAAGTAACGATGCGAGAAGACTAAACGTAATAGCCAAAGCAAATGGTCTAAACATTTCACCCACTGAACCTGATACAAATACAAGTGGTAAGAACACGACAATAGTTACTAACGTAGACGACATAATGGGTTTAAACACTTCAGTCGTAGCATTGATTATTAAATTTTCGCCTTTCAACTTTTCATTTGGATGGGATAATCTTCGGTAGATATTTTCCACTACTACAATAGAGTCATCAATCACACGACCGATGGCTACTGTTAAGGCACCCAACGTCAAAATATTTAATGATACATTACTCAATTTTAAAGCTACGAGCGCAATTAAAATAGACAATGGGATAGATACTACGGAAATCGCAGTTGTTCGAATATTTCTTAAGAATAATAGGATAACGATAATAGCCACAATTGTTCCTAATGCTGCTTTTTCAACCATTGTATAAAGAGAGTCTTGAATAGGTTTAGCCGTATCCATTGTCTTAGTTGAAGTCATGCCATGATTATTCTTAACAAATTCGTCCACTTTTTTCTGAACATCTCTTGCGACTTGAACCGTATTCGCATTTTGAGCTTTTATAATTTGTAAGTTCACTGCATCTTTACCATTCGTTTTAGAAATGGAGGTACGTTCATCTCCTACAGAGACTTGTGCAACATCTTTTAGAGGAACAGATGGCATTTTACCATCGCTACTAGATGTCTTCGAATTAGAATTTGAAGCATTTGTATTATCTTTCGGCATTAAGCTACTGTTCTCATTTTCACTATCGCTACTAGAATTATCATTACTTTGACTACCTTGGCCTGCAGCAGACATTGGTATTTTAAGATTTTTCAAAGCATCAACCGAATTGAATTCGCCATCTACAACTATAGATTTATCTGTTTTGTCGAATTGGAATAATCCTAGCGGTGTCTCACGTGTTGCAGTTTTTATATAGTTTTCAACATCATCTGCTGTTAAACCTTTTTCATCTAATGCTTTTTGTTTAAATTTTAATGTCACTTCACGATTGGTTTGCCCATTTAATTGTGCATTTTGGACACCGTCAATCGTTTGAAGTTTTGGAATGAGTTGTTGATTTAAATCTTTGGTCACATCTTTTAAATCGTGTTGGTTGCTGGTGAATGAATAGGCGACCATAGGAAAGGCATCCATAGAATTACGTGTTAATTCTGGATCTCCTACACCATCTTTGAATTTAATTTTATCGATTTCTTTTTTAAGTTGCTCTTCTGCTTTATCCATGTCTGTGCCATTGTCATATTCAACAGTTACGATAGACGCATTTTGAATTGACTCTGTTTTGACACTTTTTACATATGCTAAGGAACGCACTTGGCTATCAATTTTACTACTAATTTCATCTTGTGTAGATTGAGGTGTCGCACCTGGCATCGTTGTTTGAACTGAAATCATTGGATTTTCTACATCTGGTAACAATTCAAGTTTTAATTTCGCGCTCGAATACACGCCCCCTAGAACGACTAATACAACCATGAGAAATATAGCAAATTTATTACCTAATGAGAATTGTAATAATTTTTTTATCATCCTATTATTCCCTTCCACTTATAAATTCATTTATAGTAAAAAATCTGAACGTTCTAGTAATATCATAGACGCGTTCAGATTCTCATTATGTTAATTATTTACCTTTTAGTTTACGTGATAATTTAATTTTAGCTTTAGTTAGTCGTGGTTTTACTTGCTCAATAAGTTGATACAATGGTTGATTAAGTACATAATCAAACTCACCTATTTTTTCACTTAAATATGTGCCCCATACACGTTTGAATGACCACAATCCATAATGTTCTGAATCTTTGTCTGGATCGTTATCCGTACCACCGAAATCATACGTTGTTGCACCGTGTTCTCGTGCATATTGCATCATAGTAAATTGCATATGATGGTTAGGTAAGAAATCACGATAATCATTCGAAGATGCACCATATAAATAATAAGATTTATTACCAGCGAACATTAACAATGCACCGGATAAGTAAATACCATCAGGATGTACTTTTTCAAGTTCTAGCATATCATTTTTAAGTTCATCCGTCTTTTTAATTTTATTATCTGTATCGTTGATTTTATTTAGTGTTTTTTTGTCTTGTTTTTTAGCTTGTAGCTTTTCTTTTTCGTTATTAAGCTCTTCCAAGTCTTTGTTAATTTTTTCTAAAACAGGCTTTGGCTCTAACTTAACTAAGAAAAGTTCGGCATCTCCATCTTCATGAAGTGCATCATAAATATTTTCAAAGTAACTAATATCGCGCGTTAAGAAGCCATCACGTTCTCCTGTAATCTTCATTAAGTTCGCAAAAGTTTGAAGTCCTTCTCGTCCTGCGCGTTCTACTTTAGTGCCTCGTTTAAGAGCTAAACGTACCTTAGAACGATTACGACGTTCAAAACTTTGAATAAGTTCATCATCAGATTTATCAATTGGCGTAATCATCGTCATTCGTGGTTGGATATAATCCTTAGATAAACCTTCTTTGAAGCCTTTATGTTTAAATCCTAAATCACGTAGATTTTTTAATGCATCAGTCCCTTTATCGACTTCTACATCTGGATCAATTTTGATTGCATAGGCTTTTTCTTCTTTTGCAATTACTTTTGTATATTTTAATAATGCTTCTAGGGCCTCTTTATCACTATAATCTGTGACAAACCCTCTTGATACGTAACATAACGTATAAGGAAGTTTTGGTATTTTTTTAAATAATAATTGCCCTACACCTTTGATTTCACCATTTTCACCAACCGCAATTCTTCTAGAATACCATCCAGTCAATTTCTTAGTATCTGCCCATTTAGATAATTGCAGTAAATCGCCATTTGGATGAGATTTTACAAATGCGTCATGTTCTTGATTAGTGATATTCATCTTTTCCATGGTTTATAATATCTCCTTTATTTTACAGTAATTTTAATTATACATCCTATCTTAATCGCTGTCGATTAAGTATGCTATAAACCTTTTTAGTTCTGACATCCTGTTAAATCTTGATATAATATTTATTATTATGAGATAGAAAGAGGTTTTCTTAATGAGAAAGATTATACTATCTGTATTTATATTATTAAACATAATTGCAATAATAGTGACGTTAAGCCATCCGCTTACCGTATCTTATTTTAGTCTTAGAGTGATATGTGTTGCATTAACGTTCGTTCTGTCTCTTTTCTTCTCACTTATAAGAACATCTCGTTTTGACACAATTTTAAGTATCATTTCTATTTTTATTGCGCTCATCCATATCGGCATTATCGCACAAAGTACCTACCAATATTTATACTAATTAATAGGTTCAAATCTGTATTTGGCACCTCTAATAAATATTGAATATGGCGCTGTCGCATTAGCATCTTTAATAATTAGTGTGCGGTAGCCTGATTCTTTTCCATCTTCAATTCTGAAAAGGATATCATCATCTTTCAAGATTAGATCTGTATAAGTATCATATTCATGTAAGATTTGCATATCATACCATTGCTTCCAATCCTCAACAGTTTTGTGTCGTTGACTACTACTAATTACTACTGCTTCAATCGAAAACTGCTTTTGATAAAAATCTTTCAGATGTGCTTCTCTAGACGCTTCGCTTTCGTCCCATTGTATGAAAAACGGCGGTTTAACCCTATAGTCAGGATTAGCAATATACAATAATTGCCAACCTACTTTATCGCCTTTTTTATTATCTCTTTCCATTCGTAAAGGCCCTATCGTATCAATACCTCTATCAGTTAAAGTTTGTTTTACTTGCTCAATATCATTCGTTCGCAAACTGATAGTTTTAAAACCTTGAATAAAGTTATCTTGTACAATCTTAGTGGCAAATGATACGCGTCCCTCTTCAGACTTTGCTAACTTCTTCAATTTTTCTTTATCCTCAACGTCTAACATTTCAATATAATTACCATTAATATAAGACAATTGGTTAAAAGTTCCAAATTTATGATGCTTACCACCGCTATGTAATTTCAATAATTTCCCAGGAAATTGAAATCGCTCGAGTTGATCGATGTAATGGATGATATGATCAAATTTGAGCTCCATCTATCTCACCCCTCTACCTCTTATTAATGCTTATTTTAACAAAAAGCCGACCATTTTACTTTTAATATCAAAAAGAATAAAAAAGTATTGCAAAATTCATATTTCAGTCATATAATACTTTTTGTGCCAAAAAGGTTAGCTAAGCTAACTATAATGACAAGATGAGGTGTCGCCCATGTTAAACAATGATTTCTTTAATAGTTTCATCGGAGTTTATAGACCTTATATAAAATTAACACAACCTATTCTAGATAAGCATGATATCCATACAGGTCAGTGGCTTGTGCTGAGAGATATAGCTAATTTCCAACCAACTACATTGGTTAAAATTTCTCATCGTCGTTCAATTGAAAAACCTACAACTCGTAAAATTGTTAAGGTCCTACTTGAAAATAATTGGATTGTTGCTACTCAAGGTAATGACAAAAGAGAAAAATTATTAAGTTTAACGCCTGTAGGTAAAGCATTGTTCGATGCAATTAATGAAGAAGTAACGGTTGTTCAAGAAAACATTATTAAAAAAGTAGGTTTAACAGAAGCAAAGCTCTCAGAAATTATAGAGATTATGTCTCAAATTCACGAGACATTAATTAAGGAGGATAAATAATGAACGAAGCGATACCTACTAAGGATCCTATTTTCACCAAAAGTTTTAATCTTAATTTTGCGATTAATTTTTTCGTATACTTATGTATGTATTTATTAATCGTTGTCATCGCTGGATACAGTAAAACTGAATTCCATGCTTCCGATTCGCTTGCAGGTCTTGTAGTAGGACTATTCATTGTAGGATCTCTAATCGGCCGTTTTATTACTGGTAAATATGTGAATCAGTTTGGTCCGAAAAAGATACTTATATTTGGATTAATTTGTTTAATCATCACACAATTACTTTATTTCATACCAGGTTCAGTTTGGTTCTTAATGATTGTGAGATTACTCAATGGTATTGCCACAGCAATCGCTACAACTGCTACAGGTACCATAGCCGCCTACGTCACACCACCTACACGAAAAAGTGAAGGTATTAGCTTATTTTCATTAAGTTTAGTATTAGGTACCGCCATTGGACCATTCTTTGGTATGTTATTAATGAATTCATTTTCAATTAAGATACTATTTATTATCTGTGTTGTTCTTGGTGTAATCAGTGGTTTGTTATCATTATTTATTAGAATACAATTTCAAACTGTTAAAGCTAAAAATGATTCAGTACATCAAAAAGGTTCGATTTTGAGCCACTTTATTGCGAAAGAAGCAATACCTGTTGCAATCGTTATGATGCTCATTGGTGTGACTTATGCAGCAATTTTAACTTATTTACAAGCATTTGCCGTAGAAAGAAACTTAGTCACAGCGGCAAGTTACTTCTTTATCTTTTATGCGGTAGCATCTCTATTTACGCGTCCGATTGCCGGTCGTTTAATGGATGATAAAAATGAAAATGTAGTAGTATATCCAGCGTTTATCTTTTTAGTCATTAGTTTCGCAATGCTAATGTTTAGTTTCAATGGTTGGATGTTATTAATTGCTGGTATTGCCCTAGGTATTGGATACGGTAATCTATCATCATCTATGCAAGCCATTGCAATCAAAGTATCTCCATCTACAAAATATGGATTAGCTACATCTACGTATTTCATAGGCTTGGATATTGGCATAGGATTCGGACCATCATTCTTAGGTTTATTTACACATATGATTACTTATAGTCAATTGTTTGGAATTATGGGAATTCTAGGAGTAGTTACTTTGATTATTTATTTACTTGTTCACGGACGAAAAGTAAAACATCAAAGCATTTAATAACTTAACTTGATTAAGCAAAAGTTAAAATAGAAATTTCTATCATAATATATATAAGCGCCTCTAAAATGAATTTTTGAATCAATTCATTTTAGAGGCGCTTTTTATATCAATACTTCATTTATTTAGTTCTTTATTTTTACTTAGTTCGCAATACTAATGGTTTCAATTTCACCAGTCATTTTATCTAATAATTTCTTTTGTTTAGCGTCAAAGAAATAGAATACTTGTCTTTCATCTGTTTCTGAACGTAATTTTTAAATGAGTTCTTTTTTATAGATTTTTCGAATAATCACATCAATTTTACTTGTGTCCCATAACATTTCGAAATGTAAAGTATCGCGTAATTCTTTCCCACTAATCTTTGTATCTGCATATACTTTATATAAAACCACAAACTCTTCAATCGAAATACGATAAGTTGTCTTAAGCCAATGCTTTAATTGGCTCAACTCTCTTTCAGATGCAATAAAACGTTGTACTTTGTTACTCATAATAAAATGCCTCCTATGTTGATTCTTAGATGTAATGTTTGCATTATAAAATTCAATTGCTTAACTTTATTATATAACAAAGTTTGCATTTATTCTATTACAAATATTAAAATAGCGTCTAAATCTTGTTAAGAATTTAAACAATTTAAACAATCAGTTATATATTGAAAGGCATATAAAATATCTAAATAGATTTTGCCACAGCAAAGTTAATCTAACGAATTGCTTTTAAATATATACATTTAAAATTCAAACAATACACAAAGCAATATTTTGAGGTTTTTAAAGGATATTCTCCTCACGGGGATTTTGGTGTCGGGAACCCTAACCCCAGCTTGCATTGCCCGTCGATTCTCTTCTCGAGAATCTCTTTGCTGGGGCCCCTAACCCCCAATATAGTTCATGTTGATTTTTTTGTGTTTGCGGTTGGCTACGGTTTGTTCTGTTCGTTCGTCTGAGTAGCGGTCGTCTCTTATGTTCCATAGTGCTTTGAATTGGTCTTTTAATTCTTGGTCTGTAACGCCTGATCGCATAAATGATTTAACGTTGAAGCCGTCTACGGTTGCAAATAAGCAACCATAAAATTTCCCGTCTGATGATAGTCTTGCGCGTGTACATGTAGAGCAAAATGATTGAGAGACACTTGTGATTAATCCAAATTTTGCACCATTTTCTTTGTGGCGATAATATTTAGCTACTTCCCCATAATATTTTGGCTCTACTGGTTCTATATCAAAGTGCTGCTCAACCATACTTAACATTTCGTCTTTAGTTACTACCTTACTAAAATCCCATCCATTATCATTACCAACATCCATAAATTCTATAAAGCGTATTTCAATATCTTTATCTTTAAAATAATCAATCATTGGAATAATCTGATCATCATTTACGCCTTTCTGAATCACAACATTGACTTTGACGTGAAAACCTATTGATACCGCATAATCAATTTGTTCTAAAATTGTTGAAGCTTTGATATTTCGATTATTAATTGCTTGAAAGACTTGATCATCGATAGCATCTAAACTCACATTGATACGACGAAGGCCTGCGTCATATAACTTTTGTCCATGTTTCTTTAAGAGCAATCCATTTGTTGTTAAGCCAATATCTTCTATACCTTCAATTTCATTCAATTGCTCAATCAATTGATATAGATTACGACGTAATAAAGGTTCTCCTCCAGTAATTCTGATCTTTTTCACACCTAATTCAGCATAAATACGAGAAATACGAGTCATTTCATCAAACGTAAGTAATTCATCTTTAGGTAAAAAGACAAAGTCATCACCGAATATTTCTTTAGGCATGCAATAATCACATCTGAAATTACATCTATCTGTGACAGATAACCTTAAATCACGAATGGGTCGGCCTAACTTATCTTTAATTTGCTCTACCATAATTGGACCTCCCTATTTTTTAATTTCTAGTTTTAAAGAGTCCAAATCTTGCTGATAGTTAATATTGTTATACCAGTAATGAGGTGAATTGATTTCTGAAACGTCTAACCAATCAGTGGATAGTTGTTTATAAACATTCTTCATACTATAATCACTAGATTGTAGTGCTTGTTCTATAACCTCTTTTGCGTGCGGTCCATAAAATGCAATCGTGGGTATCTTCATGTCTCCATCTTTAAAAGCTGCAATGTCTAAATGATCTTCAATTAAATGAGATATCATAAATTGATATAACCCACTGACAGCCTTACTCGTAATCATGGGTGTGTCTACAGAAACAACGAAGAACAGTTCCTCATCTGAGTACTGCTTCATTACTGAATAAATTCCTGCTAAAGGGCCCTTATCTTTATTTTCTTTATCATCAACAACTACATGTGCATACTTAAATTGTGATGCTAATTGTTGATTTGTACTAATAATAATTTCATTAAACATATTTGTTGTTGTTAAGGTTTCTATGATTTTCTGATAAAAAGGTTGGCCATCAATTTCAGCGAATGCTTTTGGTTGACCAAAGCGTTCAGAATGACCACCTGCCAGTATAATTGCTTTCATTAAATTTATCCTCCACTAACTGGTGGAATAAGTGCGACAGTATCTTGTGGTTGTATGATATCGTCTTTTCTTACAAATTCCTCATTAACTGCAATTTGAAATTTTTTATCATCAATTTCTGGATGTTGATTAAAAAGATGAGCCTCAAACTCTTGAACCGTCATCTCCTTTTTTATATCGATTTCTTCTGATGATTGATTTAAAATCTCTTTCAATTCTGCGAAGTAAAGTACTCTCACATTATTCACCTCTCTTCGCTTCTTGATGTGTGCCTTTTTGATGGCCTTGCCATTCTGCACCATCTTCCCAAATTTCTTTCTTCCATATTGGTACAATTTCTTTAATACGTTCAATCGCATATTCATTTGCACGATACGCATCTTTTCTATGTGGTGAAGAAACTGCAATGAGTACGGCAATATCTGAGATATTCAATGGTCCAATACGATGGACAATTGTAGTAATTGTTCCAGGCCATTGTTGCTTAATTTCATCACCAATTTGCGCTAATTTCTTCTCTGCCATAGGAATATAAGCTTCATATTCTAGATATTCCGTGCGCACACCTTTTGTCCATTCTCTAACATGACCTGTGAAAACGACAACTGCACCTTGATGCTCATTGACTGTGTAGTCTCTATATTGCTCAGTTTGAATCGGTTCAGTCACGATTTCAAATTGCTTCATTTATCTTTCAATCCTTCTATATTAATCAATTCTAACAATGCTGTTTCAAAATGTTTATAGGCATTCGGCTCATTCAAATTCACTTTAAAACGTACATGTGTTAATTTTGATAATTTTTCTAATTCCTTATCATCTTTGTATACAACAATTTTGTCGAAATGTTCATTTTTAAATCCTTCAACCAAGATGATATTACAATCAATTGTAACAGATTCGTTAATAATATCAGTAAGATTCTGTTTATAGCAACGTGTCACTGTCTGTTGATACGTAGCACCTTGAACAATGCTTTGGTCAGCGCCTGCATTGAAATGTTTCATATGGTCTACACTATCATTTTGCAAGGTAATATCTTCACCTTGATGTCCATGATGCTTAATCGTTACAACTGTATATCCTTTTTCCTTTAAAAATGAAACCGCATGTGCCATTAAAGTCGTCTTGCCAGAATTTTTAAAACCGACAATTTGTAAAATCATAACAACAGTTCCTCTTCAAAGGCATTGGATTCCGTCAGTAACACATCAACAGTATGACCTGCTTTAAATCCACGCGTACCTCCTGGCAACATAATCATCGCATTCGCATGCGCAATCGCAACAACAGCACCTGATTTATTAAAACCTGAAGGGACTACTGTCGCACCTGCTGGAGTTAAAGTCGCTTTCGCACGAATGAAACGCGTAAACGGATTCGCTTTAGTAAAATCTTCCATTAATGTCGCTTTAATCATTTGAGGATAACACGCTTTTGCACCCATGATTTTATTCACAGCAGGTTTAACGTAAAGTTCAAATCCTGTAAAACATGCTGAAGGATTACCAGATAGTCCAAATAAATACTGACCATTTGCAAATGCTACAGTTGTTACACTGCCAGGTCTCTGAGCGGCTTTATTAAATAAGACATCAGCGTTGATTGCTTTATAAATCTCTGGTAAATAGTCAAAATCACCTACTGAAACACCGCCAGTAGTAATCACCATATCATGTTGTGACAACGCTTCTTTAACAACTTGAATGCTACTTTCAAGATCATCTTGTTGGATTTTATATGCGCCGACCTCTAAACCAAAACTTTCAGCTAACGCCTTAATCATAGGCCCATTCGAATTCCTAATTTTACCAGGTTCAAGTTCATCTTCTACTTCAAGTAACTCACTACCAGTAGCAATAACTGCAACACTCGGTTTCATTGCTACTGGTACTTCTGTATAACCATAAGTTGCTAATACGGCAATAGTTCCCGGATTGATATGTTGACCTTTTTGTAAGACAATGTCACCTGTCGTCGTTTCTTCACCTTTTAATGATACATTTTCAAAATGTTCAAATGGTTTACGTATCGTAAATGTTGTTTCGGATTCAACGGTTTGTTCAAACATTACGACAGCATCCGCGTCTTCAGGTATTTGTGCACCTGTCATAATACGGACTGCTTGATTCTTCCCAATTTTCTTATTAGAAACTGATCCAGCACCGATATGATCTATCACTTCGAATTCAATACGATGTTCACCACTTGCGCCTTTAGAGTCTTCACTACGAATCGCAAAGCCATCATATGGTGATTTATTAAAGCGAGGTATATCATATGTCGCCACGATATCTTCAGCTAATACATATCCTAAGCTATCATCTAATTTTACTTGAGTTTTACGTACTTCTACATTTTGCTTCATCACTCGTGAAATAGCTTCTTTTACTGGTATTGGGGTTCTTTTCTCAACTGACATATTTTCATCTCCAAAAAATAAATATTTTCGTGATATACTAAGTTCTGCTAGGAGGTATATAATGACTGACTTTACACACATTAACAAACAAGGTAATGCTAAGATGGTTGATGTTTCTGAAAAGGAAGTGACCAAACGTCAAGCTCGTGCTCATTCAAGCATTACTGTAAATGAAATCATTTATCAACAAATTATCGATAATACAAATAAGAAAGGTAATGTACTGAATACAGCCCAAATTGCTGGAATCATGGCAGCTAAAAACACGTCTACGATTATTCCAATGTGCCATCCTTTACCATTAACTGGTATTGATGTGCAATTTGAATGGGATTCCACTCAAGCACCTTCTTATGTTCTTAATATTACTGCCATTGTTTCAACCACTGGTAAAACAGGTGTTGAAATGGAAGCCTTAACAGCAGCTTCAGCGACAGCTTTAACTGTCTATGATATGACGAAAGCTGTTGATAAGGGCATGATTATTGGTGAAACATACTTAGAATCTAAATCCGGTGGCAAATCCGGAGATTACAAAAGAAACGACTAGTCTTTACACTAGTTGTTTCTTTCATATTATTTAGTCAATTCATGCACAAGATGATTAAGTTCTGGCTTAATTAATCTTTCTATCGCAAGTTTAACCGCACCTGTGGAACCTGGCAACGCAAAGATAAGTTTATCTTTAGCAGTTCCTCCAATTGCACGTGATAATAGTGAACGTGTGCCTACATCTTCTGTATAACTTAAATATCGGAATAACTCTCCAAAGCCTTCTAATTCTTTAGATAACAACGGTCGTATTGCTTCAATCGTAACATCCCTTTGAGAAATGCCAGTCCCACCTGTAGTAATAATGGCGTCAATTTCTTCATGTTCATCTAACCATTGCTTAAGTTGTAAAGTAATTGCATTTTTATCATCTTTAACAATTTTATAATTATCTTTCTCCACGGTTACGTTAATCTCTTTTAAAAGAGATTGTACCAATTGACCACCTTTATCAGTCTCTTCATCTCTTGTGTCAGAAATGGTTAGAACAGCTACATTAATATTTCTTTCTAATTTAACATGTTCGTGTTGATGATTGTGCATCATATTCAACTCCTTATTTTATCCAAATAATTGATTAATTAATTGCATAGCGTTTTGAGGATGCGTCATTTCATGAATCAGGAACCTGCCTCCATTAAAAGCAACAATGCGATGCCCTCTAAATTTGAAAATCGTCATATAATTGTTGGTACGATAATGAATTTGATTTTGCTCAAGAAAAGCGATGAGCATTTCCTGGGAAATATTACGATTCTCATATTGAACTGTATCACGACCACACAATGTCGCATAACTTTGTTTCTCTTGGTTTAAATGTGGATAGTACGGATGATGACCACACGTAGGACAATCCTCTCGATACATTTTACTAAACCCAATTGTGAAGTGATCGCCTTCCCAAATATCTCCATAAGTTAAACGCGTTTTGATTTCATTTTGGGTAAGTAATTTTAAAGCATCTTTTAATTGTAAACTTGTAGTCATTGTAACTGCGGGTTGAATCACACCCACTGTGTCACAAGTTAAATTGACTGAAGGAAGCTGTGGCATAAGGCAATTAAAGCATGGCGTTTGCCCAGGTATAAATGTTGCCTCTACATACGTACTTTGAACTACTCCACCATAGATCCATGGTATGCCGTATTTATATGAGAAATCATTGATCAATTGTCTTGTATCAAAGTTATCTGTCGCATCGAGAATAAAGTTCACATCTTTACCATGCTTCTCTAGAAATTGATAATTCACATGTTCAATCAATGCATGAATTTCAATATCATTCCTAATATGTGTGAGTGCACGTTGTGCGGCAATCACCTTTGGCAAAGCTTCTCTTGCATCATTTTCAGTATATAAGGTTTGTCTTTGTAAATTACTATATTCAATATAATCTCTATCTACTATAGTTAATTTACCAATACCTGCTCTAACTAAACCTTCAGCAAGATGCGTACCTAGTGCTCCCATCCCGATAATCAGCACATGTTGTTGTTCGATTTTCTCTTGGCCTCTATTACCGATATGTTTAAACAACATTTGTCTCGAATAACGTTCTTGATTCATATGAGTTACCCTTTCATTTATCATTGTTTCCATTATATAAGCTATCTTGATAAGTCACAAAATTTAAACACTAAAAGAGGTCGGAACAAAAGTGTTTAGGATTTGAGCAGAAACGAACAATGAGCAAAATTATTTCTCAAATTTTATCGAATTGTGAGTGTTACTGCCGAAAACCTTGCTTTTGGGACGCCGTTAATCGGTGTCGCAGAGCGTAAACTTTAAAGTTCCCAACCTCTTATATTTATAATTATTTACTTTCCAATATTAATGATTTCGTGTGCCATCTTTTCAGCTTCATAGTTTGAGTGCGTAACAAATATAATAGGTATCTTCCATTCATTAAATATCTTTTGAACAAGTTCAATACTCTCTTCTTTTGTCGCATCATCCAAACTTGAAAAGGGCTCATCGAGTAGAATTAAATCTGGCTTCGTACTCAGTGATCGCGCTAAAGCTACACGTTGCGCTTCACCGCCAGACAATGTCATCGGGTACTGATTCATCAAGTGACCGATGTTGAGCGTTTGTATTAAATTATCAATATGTTCAGATGGTTCAGCCATAAAAGTAATATTTTTATAAACATTCATATTAGGGAATAATTGATAATCTTGAAATAGGTAGCCCACGTGACGTTGTTGAATTTTGACATTGATTTTATGCTCCGAATCAGTCAACACACGTTCATTCACCTTAATATAAGCATAATCTGCTTCTCTCAAACCAGCAATCATATTTAATACTGTAGTCTTCCCAATTCCAGATGGTCCACGAATAGCGTAAATCTTAGGGACATGATCATCGATATCGACATGGATTTGTGTGTCCTTTAACAAGTATTCTAATTGAATTCTTAACATCTAATCGACCTCCCTATATTTATCCCGATTAACTAAATTAATTGTAGCAATCACTGTTATAGAGAAAGCGACTAGTACAAGTACCCAGAGCCAAGCTTCATTTTCTTTACCTTGTTCAACTAAGAAATAGATTTCAAGAGGCAATGTATTCGTCTTATTAGGAATATAACCTGCCACCATTAATGTTGCACCGAATTCCCCAATGGCACGTGCAAAGCTCATCATTATACCAGATAAAATTGAACGTTTAGATAAAGGTAAAATTAATTTAAAAAATATTTTAGATTCACTCGCTCCCATCGTTCGTGCAGTATTCAACATCTTTCTATCAATACTTCTAAAGCCACCAATTGTATGTTGATACATAAGTGGAAAACTAACAATGACAGATGCAATAACTGCACCTGTCAATGTGAACACTACGGGTAAGTGTAAAATATTTGTAAAGAATTGACCTATAGGTCCTCTTGTTGAGAATACAATTAATAATATAAAACCTAGTACCGTTGGTGGTAGCACAATAGGTAATATAATAAAACTTTCAAGGATTTTCACCCAATGCCCTTTCTTATTGTATAACCATTTAGAAATAAGAATCCCTAGTATTGTAACAATAATTGTACTGATTATTGCAACACGTAAAGATATCCAAAATGACGTTAAATCAGGCATGGTTTATAACTCCTTATGCTGAGAATTGGTATTCTTTAAGAATTTTTTTAGCTTTGTCAGATTTTAAGAATTTCATCCATTCTTTAGCTAATTTCTTATCTGAAGTTGCGCCAGCTTCATACACAATTGGTTTACTTAATTGAACTTGTTTAATTTCTTTTACTTTATCAGTTTTTTTCTTTTGATTGTATAAGTCAGTTTTATAAACGAAGCCTTCTTGCGCGTTACCTTTTTCTACATAGTTAAGAACTTGTTTAACATCTTTAGCATAGATAATTTTATCTTTAACTGAATCATATAATTTGTTGTCATCTAAGTATTGTTTAGCATATTTACCTGCAGGCACAGTTTTAACTTCGCCTAATGCAAGTTTGTCATTACCTTTTAAATCTTTAACTGATTGATAGTTTTTATCTTTATCGCCTACAAGCACTAATTTGTTTTTAGCATAGTTGTATGTATCGTGTGCTTTCTTTTTATCTTTTAATGCATCGACATCTTTTGTATTAGCTGACATAAATACGTCTACAGGTGCGCCTGTTTCAATTTGTTGTCTTAATGCACCAGAACCACCGTAGTTAAATTTAATGTTTGCATCTTTATGGTCTTTTTTAAATTCTTTCTCAAGTGCTTTACTTACGTCTGTTAAGCTCGCTGCTGCAGAAATTTGTAATTCTTGTTTTTTACCACTGTCAGGCGAACTAGATTCTTTTTTATCGCCATCTTTATTGCTGTTACTAGAATTAGAGCATCCTGCTAATACTAAGCACACTGCAATAATTAAAGCTAAAATGTGTTTTCTTTTCATGAATAAATCCCTCCACTCTGTTTTTATTATACTCTTTTGTTTTACTTTGAAAAGGATATTTATGTAAAAGTTATTGAACAAATTCGTAATAATTAATGAATGCTAAGCTAATTTATTTAATAACATTTTTAGCAATATAAACCTATAAACAAAAGAATTTAAATTTCCAACATTTAGTTTTATGATTATATTATGACTAAAGTGGGGGCACAATATTATGAATAAAGACGTATCAACTGACCAATCAATTGTGCGTTATGAGAATGGTGAATTATTTGAAACAGAAGATAATTACGTAACAGAATTCCCATTAACAATTATGGTCAATGGCGAAGAGTTCGCTACCGTTATTTGTAGTCCTACAAATATGGAAGAACTTGTTCTAGGTTTTTTAGCTTCTGAGGGCGCTATTTTAAAAAGAGATGAATTAAAATCAATACAAATTGACGATAGTAAAGGGTTTGCACATGTCGAATTAACAAAATCATTAGGCGATCGTTTTGAATATTCAACTAAAAGAATGATTGCTTCATGTTGCGGAAAAAGCCGTGAATTTTATTTTCATAATGATGCAGCCATTGCGAAAACGTCAATGTCAAAAATTGAATTACAACCACAACAAATTCTAAGAATGATGACACAACTTCAAAGTGCTAGTGTGATATTCAAACAAACCGGTGGACTTCATAATGCTGCAATCAGTGATGGAGGTACATTCTTTGAACATAGGCAGGACATTGGACGTCATAATGCGCTAGATAAACTATACGGATATTGTATACAAAGACATATTTCAGTTAGAAATAAAGTACTTATATTTAGCGGGCGTATTTCTTCAGAAATTTTAATCAAAGCTGCCAAAATAGGTGTTGGAGTGATTCTATCTAAATCTGCACCAACTACGCTTGCTGTGCAATTAGCTAAAGATTTAAATATTACCGCAATTGGTTTCATCCGTGATGGTAATTTCAATATATATAGTCATCCAGAACGTATTAAAGCGAATTAGATTGGGAACATACATTCCTTTTCTAATTCGCTTTTTTATTTAAATATTTTCTTTTAAAATTTGATACCGATAACCAAGAAACGTATAACCTTGTTTAAGATACATATCCTTGGCAGTATCTTCTCCATCTGCGACAAGTATAACGGGTTTCTTTTCAGCCACCTCACCTATATAAGCTTGTATCGTTGAACCAACCCCTTGATGACGATAGGTTTCTAGTACACCAAAGCCATCAATTTCAATTGATTTCATTGAAACAATCAAATCCACGATGCCAACAGGTTGTTGGTTAATATATGCGATAAGTCTTTGTGGAATATCGTTCTCATAATAAGCTCTTATATGTTGTGCACTTGCAATGGCATATGATTCACCAAACGGTTGAGCAAAGTATTGATAAATTTTTAAATAATCCTCAATATTTTGTTCAGAGACATGCTGAATCTCTACTTGCTGATTCTGTGGCAATTTCGATAAATCTTCGCCCTCTACAACATATAATTCCATTAATCCTAGCTCAAACCCTCGCTCTTGAATGAAATCTATCCATTGCTGAGTGAGTGGTTCATTTTCCGGAAAGTAAAACGAAAGATGATTCGAGCCCTGTTGAGTATGAAGACGTTGCTGCACATTGATATCTTCTAACCATTGATTCATAGAAGGCATCATCTTATAAAACCAAGTATTACTCGAAAATTGTAATGGTTGATTCGAAGTTAAATAAATGACTTTGCGTTGATCTTCAGACCACTTTGTACCATCTACATAGATATCTTCAAACGTTATCCGTGACATACTTATCGCCTCTGCAAATATTTCTAAAATTGATTACCCTTATTGTATCAGAGTTCTAAATCGTGTGTGATTTAAAACTGTGGCACCAATTAAACTAGCAATAATTGCTTTAATGATATCCCCTGGCATAAATGTAAATGACAATAAAATTGCCTTAGAAACCGGTATATGTATAATGAATCCCATAATAATGGTACCGAAAATATCTAATACTAATACGCCAATGATTAACGTAGCTACTAGAAGTACGCCAAAATTAATTTTCCCAAAATAGCGATCTCTTACTAAGCCTATAAAATAGGCAATAAATGGATACAAGAATAAGAATCCAGCTGAAGGACCAGCAAAGACACCAATACCTCCGCGTCCTCCTGATAATACTGGTAACCCAGTTGCAGCTAATAGTAAAAATACGATGACACTGGTAGCTCCCAACTTACGTCCTAAAATAATTCCTGCTAAAAAGATCCCAATATTTTGCAATACGATAGGCACTGGCATAAATGGTAAGGGTATACCAGGAACCAATCCTAAAATGCAAATAATTGCCGTCATTAAAGCTGTATAAACTAAGTGTTTCGTAGTCATTTGTTCATCCTCCTTACATGAGAATGATTATATCATCATTGTAAACTTTAATAAATAAAAAGTTTACATTAGTTAACTGGTCTTTTTCTTCTTTATAAAAATGCTTAATCACTATACTCGTTTAGCAAGCTGTGAAATATAGTCGAAAAACGCATTTCTTTCTACGTAGTTAACTACATTCACTTTGCGCCCATTTTCATCTTTATAAGTTTTACCTTGACTAGGACCATGGCTTATAACATCTACATTCATTTTCACTGATTTAACGAGTTTAGGTTTACCTACATAAGCTGTTGTAAGTACGTCCCATAAAAAGTAGGTTGAGTTCGTTACGAAATGTGTTAATGGAGGCACGGCAGCATAGCTTACTCCTAGAAAATCTATACCTACATGTTCTCTCTCATCAGCCCAACGTTGACGTACATCTAATGTTAATGGCACCTGATTTGTACTTTCGAGAGCGACCATATCAATCTTAATCTTACTATCGAAAACCGTTTTCACCGCTTCAGGGTCCCAGAATGCATTCCATTCTGCAGTTCCATCGTGTTCTGGTTCTTCTACATTACCTTTATCTAAAAATGTACCGCCCATCCAAACTAATTTTTCAACATTCGCTAAAAAGGCGTCGTTGTGACGAATTGCTTTGGCTAAATCTGTAAGCGGACCAGTAAATAATAATGTCACTTTTTTAGAGCTCATATTAACCTTTTGAATAATATCTTCATACGCTTCATAATCACTGACTTTAGCACGGTTAGGCGTACGTGTTTCATTCAAAATTGGTAGTGCATCCATAAAGAATGCATGCATTCTCCATTCTTTCGGGAAAGGATTCTTACCTCTTTCGTGTGAGGGGGCAACTTGAATACCTTTATTTGAAAATCTATTTATAATTTTAATAGATGCGCTAAGTGAGGGTTCTAGGTAACAATCTGCTCCAATAGTACTCACACCAATCAGATCCACATCTTCCATTTGGAGTAATAAAAATAAAGAAATTAAGTCATCTACGCCACCATCATGATTAAAATAAACGTTAGTCATCATTATTCCTCCTCTATACTTTTAATTTATTTTAACAAATTTTAATTATGTTGATTTTAAAAAAGAGGCTACCTTTTATCGGCAACCTCTTCCATTTACTCAATTGATATTCGTTAATTCCCTTTTATTTTGCATCCATTAATTTTTTCTTCAAGTCTTTACGCATGAAGTCTAAAGTATATGGATCATTATACCAAAACGTCTCAGCTTTAACTTTTATAACATGGCCTTTTTTCACTGCTGGTAAGTTTTTCCAAATATTTGTTTTCTCATAACCTGGAGTAGACTTACCTGCACTTGTTGAAACAATGTAATCACCAGCAACTTTTTCAATTTGCTCTTGATTTACTTCAGCCCAACCCGCTTTTTTAGTTAAGTCATGTTGGCCTTTAGACATTTTCAGACCAAATGCTTGGTATAAGACTTCGCCACCGCGGCCCCAGTTATCTCCGTAAGTATATAATTTTTTATCAAATTCATCGAAGATTGAGACTGTAGAATCGGCACCAATTTTGTTTTTGATTTCTTTGCCATCTTTAGCTGTTTGATCTTTCCACTGTTTTTCCCATTTTTTAACTTCGTCCTCTTTACCTAATAATTTACCTAATTCTTCTTGTTGTTCTAAATATTTATGTTTTTGGTAATTAAATGGTACTGTAGCTGCGATTTTTTTGTATTTTTTAATATTTTTATTTTGATCTAAAACAATGATTAAGTCAGGTTTTTGTTTAGCTACCTTTTCTACATCATCGTCTCCCACTTTAGTTACACCTTTGAATTTATCTTTTAAGATACTACTTTGATCAACTTGATTACTTACTGCGACAACATTTCCACCTAATTTTTTAATTCCACCAGCGTATGAAGGTGCCACTACTGCAATACGCTTAGGATTTTTAGGTACTTTAATTGTTTTGCCATCATCCGTTTTGTATGACTTTTTTTCTGCTTTTTTATCTGAATCCTTTGACCCACTATCTGAATTGTTACCACATGCGGCTAATACTAGGATTAACGCAATCAAAGGTAATAATAATTTTTTCATAACTTCCTCCTAAATGATAACGATTATCAATTTCACGATTAATTATACGTAAATATTTGTAGTTTTACAATAGTTTGTTAAGTAAATATTTTTGGAAAATAAAAAAGAGACTAAGCTACAATTAATAATCTTAGTCTCCTTTATCATATGGACAGTAGATTTCACATTTAAAAGTGCACTTATATCAAGCTTCGTTCAATCTTAAACATTCCTTACATCTTACCTGTGATACTTTTAGCTATATTCGTATAGGCCATATCTTCCATTGGAGGGTTATGTAACCCCGCACGCATATCTCTATAATATCGTTGTAATGGTCGATCCATTTCTAAACTTTTAGCACCAACAATTCTCATTGCCAAATCAATCACTTCTAGTCCTTGATTCATCACCATCACTTTACTCGCAGAAGTCACATTCCATATCTGAGCATCTTCTTCATATAATTGATACCCATGTGCAGTACTCCACAAGAAATGTCTTGCCGATAGTAATAAACTTTCCATTTTACCTAAATTTTGTTGGACAGTAGGTAAATCTGCAATTATTCCCTCGATACTATTTGGACTATAATTTTCCGCAAAATGAACAGCATAATCACGAGCGGCCTGTGCGATACCTAAGTAACAACTTGGAATATGAAGAATCCAGCCATTCGGTTGAGGTTTAAGTCCAGCTTCAACAAAGTATTCTGTTGGTACATGAACATCATTCAATACAAGATCATGACTTTCAGTTGCACGCATACCAACCATATTCCAGTTATCAGCAACCTCTACACCTGCATATTCTCGAGGAACTAAGAAGAATCCAACTGAATCAATCTCTTCAACATACGCACCAACGATATAATGCGTCAATGCCTTACTCATTGATGTAAAAGTTTTAACTCCATTTAAAACGTAACCATCGTCAACTTTAACCGCATGTGTACCTGGGCGACCACCTCTTGTTGGACTTCCTGTTTCGGCTTCACTTACTGCTCGATTTACAAGTGCACCATTGACTACTTCTTTAGCAAATGCATCAAGCATTCGTTGATCCCACATATGTTGCTCATATAATTGGCCCACCACACTTAAGTGCCAACCTATCGATAAAGCAGTAGCACCATCTATTGCACCTAAATAACTTTGAAGAATAACCATATCTTCAATGGTTGCCCCTTCGCCTCCATAGGCTTTCGGTAATGTTAGTTTTGTATAGCCTTCTTGAATAAGCCATTCAATATTTTTATATGGAAATTGCGCTTTTTTATCGTTTTCAGTAGCGCGTTCTTTAAATATATCTTCCACTTCTTTAAATTTTTGAATCCACCGCTTTTGAATTTCTGTGCGTACTAGAAATGACTGTACCACAACTCTCACCTCGAATATTCATAATTACATCCCTTTAATTATTCCTAGTTTAACACTCGACTTTTATATATGGAAGTCAACTGCCACTGAAAATCATTCAAATTATAAAGGAACTAGCAACCATGAGCATTCGTATAAACACTTTCACTATAAGCAGATGTCATATGAATTGCTAAAAGTATCAAGGATAAAAAATTAATCGCAATCTAAAAGCTCCTAAAATGAATGTTTAATCAATCCATTTAGGAGCTCATTTTATATCATTTATTTGATTTTAAATTTAAAAATTCTTTTTCTGTATGCATATATGATTATCACTTTTTATAAAAACAAATGCGACACCTTATGCACGATTTTTCATTCCAGCAAATAACATGATCCATGTAGCTAAAATAAATGGCATGGTAAGTGCAGGTAATCCAAACGGTTCTAATAACGTATTTAATCCCAAATGGATAAAGACTGTTAAAACGATACCAAGCACTGTTGCTAAATATGCGTTCATTGTAGATTTAAAAGTGACTCCTAAAGCAATCGCTGTTAAAACTAAATTGTAGCCGAACAAGCCCTCATTAATATCGCTATAATTACCACCTAACAATCCTACAATTAAGAAACCAATAATATTAGCAACAATTGATAAGATAGCTGCCTTTCTTGAGCCTATAAAAATTCCAATTATAATCAACAAGCCACCTATCACGCTTGGCACAAGAAATACTTGGCTAAATCCTTCAGTTAAAGATTGGAAAAACTGAATCGTTTCATTCCCCGTATCAAACGATGTTTTCTTAATATGGCTAGGGATGATATCAAGTTGTGTATTTAAAGATTTAACTTGACCAGGTATCAACACAGTAATCCATGTCATCATCACAAAAGGTGATGTTAACATCGCTATACCATAAGGCTTCAACAATTCTCTAATAGCCGAACCTACTGGTAGCGTCAAAATGGTTGCAATTAAAGTAATCACTAAGCCACTCAAATTATGATTAAGGAAAAGTGTGAGCGCTACAGCTGTTAAAACAGGACTAAAACCTGCGAGACCATTGTCAATCTCATCTTGTGAATAATTCATGTATGGAGCCAAAACAAATGAGATAGCACTAGCGATGAGTGCACTTAAACCAACTTGCCAATTTGCTATAAGCAAACCAATTAATACAAACAATCCGGTCCACTTATTATTAATTAATAAAACTTGAGAGATATTCTTTAACATAATACTAATTGTTTTCAATTCTTTCACCTTTATTCTTAAAATTTAAAAGCATTTTCTAGCATATTCATAAAATGCTTCTGATATTAATAATACTTTTTCTAATAGAACTTTTTTAAATATTAGATAAATTTTATATTTATTGGTAAATATATACTAAGTTTAAACCATCTTTATATAAATAACCAAAATTTTCTTCTCGTTTTACTTGTTAATTTAATTAAATCGTCTTAATATTAATTTTGCAAGGCAAATTTTTTGAAAGAAGGGATTATTTTGCACTTTACACAACGAGAGCAAGACAAGTTAATGATAGTTGTGGCTGCAGAAGTCGCTCGTCGCAGAAAAGCACGAGGCCTTAAACTTAATCATCCTGAAGCGCTCGCTTTAATTAGTGATGAACTACTAGAAGGAGCACGTGATGGTAAAACTGTTGCTGAACTTATGAGCTATGGAAAAACGATTTTAAATGAAGAAGATGTCATGGATGGCGTTGCAAGTATGATTAAAGAAATAGAAATCGAAGCAACATTCCCAGATGGAACTAAATTAATTACTGTCCATCATCCAATAGTTTAAGGAGGACAAAAATGATTCCAGGAGAAATTAAAGTTAAAAATACTGAAATAGAAATAAATAAGCATCATCCTGAAACAGTCTTAGAGGTTAAGAATACTGGTGACCGACCTATTCAAGTTGGTTCACACTTCCATTTTTTCGAAGCTAATCAGGCATTAAAATTTGATCGTGAAAAAGCTTACGGTAAACATTTAGATATTCCTGCCGGTGCTGCGGTAAGATTTGAACCCGGTGATGAAAAAGAAATTCAACTCGTTGAATATTCTGGACGTCGCAAAATTTATGGATTCCGTGGTTTAGTTAATGGAGATATAGATGAAGAACGCGTATATCGCCCTACTGGTAAGGAAGATGAAAATGCTGGTGTCTTCGGGGATGAAGGCGAGCAAAACGCAAATAAAAAAGGTGGTAAGTAATCATGAGTTTTAAAATGACACAATCTCAATATACAAGTTTATACGGTCCAACCGTTGGAGATTCAGTGAGATTAGGTGATACAAACCTTTTTGCACAAGTTGAAAAAGATTATGCCAATTATGGAGATGAAGCTACTTTCGGTGGTGGTAAATCTATCAGAGATGGTATGGCTCAAAACCCTAACGTCACTCGAGATGATAAAAATGTTGCGGATTTAGTACTTACCAATGCACTTATTATTGATTATGACAAAATTGTCAAAGCAGACATTGGCGTTAAGAATGGTTACATTTTCAAAATTGGTAAAGCTGGAAACCCTGACATTATGGATAACGTAGATATTATTATTGGTTCTACTACAGATGTCATTGCAGCAGAAGGTAAAATCGTTACTGCTGGCGGTATTGATACACATGTTCACTTTATTAATCCTGAACAAGCGGAAGTTGCGCTTGAAAGTGGTATCACAACTCATATTGGTGGAGGAACTGGTGCCTCTGAAGGTGCAAAAGCTACTACTGTAACACCTGGACCATGGCATATTCACCGTATGTTAGAAGCCGCTGAAGAATTACCTATTAATGTAGGATTTACTGGTAAAGGTCAAGCCGTTAACCACACTGCTTTAATCGAACAGATTCATGCAGGTGTTATTGGTCTTAAAGTCCATGAAGACTGGGGAGCTACGCCTTCAGCATTAAGTCATGCATTAGATGTTGCAGATGAATTTGATATTCAAATCGCATTACACGCAGATACGCTAAATGAAGCAGGATTTATGGAAGATACGATGGAAGCTGTTAAAGGTCGAGTACTTCACATGTATCACACTGAAGGTGCTGGCGGTGGACACGCACCAGACTTAATTAAATCCGCTTCTTACCCTAATATTCTACCGTCATCTACGAACCCTACCCTACCTTACACACAAAATACTGTCGATGAACATTTAGATATGGTTATGATTACACACCACTTAAATGCTTCTATACCTGAAGATATTGCATTCGCAGATTCTCGTATACGTAAGGAAACAATTGCAGCAGAAGACGTACTCCAAGACATGGGTGTCTTCAGTATGATTAGTTCAGACTCTCAAGCAATGGGACGTGTTGGCGAAGTTATCCTTCGTACTTGGCAAGTTGCACACCGTATGAAAGCACAACGTGGCTTCCTTGAAGGAGATTCAGAATATAATGATAACAATCGTATTAAACGTTATATTGCGAAATATACTATCAACCCAGCGATTACTCATGGTATTTCTGAATACGTAGGTTCTGTTGAAGCTGGTAAATTTGCAGATCTTGTAATGTGGGAACCTGCTTTCTTTGGTGTTAAACCTGAACTTATCGTTAAAGGCGGTCTTATCAATTCAGCGGTTAATGGTGATGCAAACGGCTCTATTCCAACTTCTGAACCTCAAAAATATCGTAAAATGTACGGTCAATATGGCGGAAATATTACACATACAGCAATGACTTTCGTTTCTAATACTGCTTATGAAAATGGTATCTACCGTCAATTAAATTTAAAACGTATGGTTCGTCCCGTTAAAAACATTCGTAATCTGTCTAAAGCAGATATGAAAAACAACAATGCTACACCTAAATTAGATGTAGATCCGCAAACTTATGAAGTATTTGTTGATGGTGAAAAAATCACCAGTGAGGCGGCAACAGAATTACCACTTACTCAAAGATACTTCTTATTCTAGGAGGCATGCACAAATGATTATTGAAGAAATCCAAGGCAACATTGCAAACTTATCTCCAGAAGAAAAGCAAAAGCACGTTGAAAAAGTTTACTTAGAAAATTCTGATTTAGTTAAACGCATCCAACGTGTTACAACTGATCATGGCAATGAAATCGGTATTCGTTTAAAACAACCTATCGATCTGCAATATGGAGATATTTTATTCCAAGACGATAAGAATATGATTATTGTCGACGTTAACTCTGAAGATTTATTAGTTATTAAACCTAGAAATCTTAAAGAAATGGGAGATATCGCACATCAACTTGGTAACCGTCATCTCCCTGCTCAATTTACAGAAACTGAAATGTTAGTTCAATATGACTATCTCGTAGAAGATTTATTAAAACAACTAGGCATCCCTTATAGCCACGAAGATAGAAAGGTAAATCAAGCCTTTAGACATATAGGACATTCTCATGATTGATCATCAAAAATTGAGATTATTTCAGTTCTGTGATTCACAATTTCCAACCGGTGCGTTTAGTCACTCATTTGGACTTGAAACATATATACAACGAGAAACAGTCAATGATGCTGAATCATTTACACGTTGGTTAAAACTATTCCTAAATGAACAATTAACGTATGCTGATGGCTTAGCCATGAGAATCGTATATGACGCATTAGAAAATAAAAACGAGAGCAAAATACTAGAAATCGATCAAAAAATTTTCGTACAAAGTTTACCTAAAGAAACACGTGTGGGTACCAAACAGATGGGTACACGTATGGTTAAATTAGCATTGGAACTTTACGATGCGACTTGGATTCATTGGTATCATGATCAGATGAAACTTAAAAAAGCGAAATTGCACCCTGCGATTTGCTTTACCATGTTAGGACATCACCTAGGTCTCGATATCAATACGATTATCGATTACTATTTATATCAAAATGTTTCAAGTCTAACGCAAAATGCTGTAAGAGCTATTCCTCTCGGACAAACAGCTGGACAAAAAGTAGTCAAAGAAATGATTCCATATATTGAAAGAACACGTGATCACATTATAGATTTAGAAGAATCTAACTTTGGCATGACCGCTCCAGGTCTAGAACTTAATCAAATGGAACATGAAAATGTTAATGTAAGAATATTTATTTCATAGGAGGCCAAATTATGGCAGAACCAATCAAAATTGGAATTGGCGGACCTGTAGGTGCAGGTAAAACTCAATTAATTGAAAAAGTCGTTAAACGTTTATCAAAAGATATGAGTATCGGTGTTATTACAAATGATATTTATACTAAAGAGGACGAAAAAATATTAGTCAATACGGGCGTATTACCTGAAGATAGAATTATTGGTGTAGAAACGGGTGGATGCCCACATACTGCTATTCGTGAAGATGCTTCTATGAATTTTGCAGCTATTGATGAACTTTTAGAACGTAACGATGATATAGAACTCATTTTTATTGAATCAGGTGGCGATAATTTAGCTGCTACATTCAGTCCTGAACTTGTTGATTTTTCAATTTATATTATCGATGTTGCGCAAGGCGAAAAAATTCCACGTAAAGGTGGCCAAGGAATGATTAAATCTGATTTCTTCATTATTAATAAAACAGATTTAGCACCATATGTAAGTGCATCTTTAAATCAAATGGCTGAAGATACTAAAGTTTTCCGCGGTAATCGACCTTTCGCTTTCACTAATTTGAAAACAGACGAAGGTTTAGACGAAGTAATTGAATGGATTGAACGAGATACACTACTTAAAGGGTTAGCATAATGACACAATCTAAATGGACAGGAGAACTTGACTTAACAGTATTTCATAACGGTAAACGTTCAGTTGCACGATATATATTTTTCGAGAAAGCACTGAAAGTCATTCGTCCTGTCTATCTTAATCAATCTACAATTCCAACCTTTTACATTGTAAATGTAGGTGGCGGATATTTAGACGGCGACCGATATCGTTTAAATATAAATCTTGAAGAAAATGCACAAGTCACACTCACATCACAAGGTGCAACTAAAATTTATAAAACTTTGAATGACCGTGTGGAACAATATCAGACATTCAATTTAGAGAATGATTCATATATGGAATTTGTGGCAGATCCTATTATTGCTTATGAAAATGCTAAATTCTATCAACATAATACCTTTAATTTGAAAAGTGGAAGTTCAATGTTTTACACAGATATTTTGACACCTGGTTATTCTTCCAACGACCAAGACTTTACCTATAAATATATGCATTTAGTAAATGAAATATATATGGATGGTGAATTAGTCACATTTGACAATATGTTATTAAATCCTGAGAAGAATAAAATCGACTCAATGGGTTATATGGAAGATTATACACATTTAGGTTCAGCGTATTTCGTTCACCCTGATGTCAATCAGAACTTTATAGATGACATTTATGACACGATTTCTCATTTTGAAAAAGGAATGGATTGTAGATTAGGCATTTCTCAATTACCTACTCACGGTCTTGCTATCAGAATACTCGCCCACCGCACTCAAGCAATTGAAAAGATATTAACACATGTTCAATCCTTCATTGCACAAAGACTTTATCATCGTCAACTTGATTTTTTAAGAAAATACTAAATAATTTTGTTCAATTTAAAAAGACTAGGTATACTATATTGGTAGTATACCTAGTCTTTTTTAGAAATCTTCATCTTAAAACACACATGAAACTTCAGTTCTCTAGTATTATTAAATATATTTTTCTAATTCTGCAATTAACTTTTTAATTTTCTCTCGTTGTTCTGCTGTTACAAATACAATAACTGTTCTTTCATCATGCACGCTTCGCTTTTTTGATAGTAAATTCAAGTCTTTTAACTTTTGTAATGCTTTCGTTAAATAGTACGGTTTAAATTCTGAACATGTAGCAATTTCTTTTGAAGATATTTCGTTAGATTCACTTTTTAAAATGTGATTAAGAATATAAATTTCTTCATAATTTAAATTATACTGCTTTTTAGTATCTCTAAAAAATTTCTTCACTTGAAATGTAGCATTGACCAAATCATTGATGTCTTTTATTTTTCCCATTTTAAAACCACTCCTCTGATGCACATCTTGTTGTAGAAAGGTTCACATGTATTTTATCTAATCGAAAATTTCTCCGCCCATGTTACAAAATACATTTTAAACAAATAGGTATAAAAATTCAATATTTTTATTACTACAATATGCATTTATAGATTTATTTCTAAACCCAAACATTTATATTAGTGATTTTGATGTAATTAAAATTTATAATCCAAATGATATAACACTAATTACACCAACGTATTTTTTAAATTTTTTATATTACCTATCAGTTTAATTGGACTTCACATAATATTTTGTTAAGAATGATTAAAAGGTATTTTGACATCAAAGTTTATTCTCAAATCAATAGCTACACGTTTTTATTGAATCTTTTGCTTAACGTAATCTACAAACGCTTGTACATCCTCAGTTTTTATTTGTTTCATTGGGACCTTCCCAATATTAAATTCAAACATGATATCTTTACCGTCATAATCAACTTGATTCACTTCATCATAACGAATATTTCTATAGTAGAATTGACCATTCATATCTACATTCATAATTAAGCGTTCATTCGTGGCAATAAAAGCACCTTCGAATTCATTTTGACCTTGCACGCTATACTCTATTATACCTAGAACTGATGGCCCTTTCTTTTCAGTAGGAAACAAATCGTCTGGATTTACATTGTCTAGAATCATAAGTATGTACTCTCCTTGCTATATCTTTCATTATAAATTTAATTATAATTGTTCTATTCCCTTTTCTAAGCATCTGTAACATTCCTCGATTGTAGATTTGATGTAAGGTACCTTCTCTTCTTTAATAGTTAATACGATATTTCGCTCATCTTCCTTACTTCTACTTTTATCTACATAACCTTTTAATTGTAATTTCTTAATAATTGGACTTACTGTAACAATCCCTTTTAACGAATGTGCTTTAATATTTTTAAAAGTGGTTTGCTTGTTGTTAATAATAAGTAAACCTAGAATATAAAGTTCTTCCAATGATAAGTGTTTAAAGTTGGCGGATTTTTGAATTTCTTCAAATTGTTCATGACATGTAAAATAGTATGGAATGATGGTGAAGTGATGTATATGCTTGATTGACTTTGACTTCATTTCTAGAAATGCTTTAAAATCTTCAAACATTTGTAATACTTTTTCTCGTTGATGCTGAGTTAAATTAATGACTAGTCGCCTCTGATCTAATGGATCGCGTTCTTTTGAAATCCAATTAAAATCATATAAATGGGTAATGAGCTTAAGTAGATGATTCTTTTGATAATTTTTGTAAAAAATAATAGCATTCAAACTTAAGCCTTCGCTGTGATGATGAGTAAATTGATAAATAAACTGTAATAGTTTAAATTGTTCTATTGTTAAGTAATAGGAAAATCTTAAATATTCTATTGATATGTGATCTAATACAAAGTGCGCAAGAAAACTTTTAATCTTCTGTTGATGCATTTGATGACAATCCTCTCTTAGCAATCAACCACGCTCTACAATGAACTAAGAAATTTGATGTGGGCAATACTAACTTTAGGAATATCGATTGAAGAATTTATTACGTCTTTATGATTTAATTTAGCTAACCAATGCTGTTGATGATACAGCATAAGATTGTCCAGACTTTTATTCTCATTCATCGCATATTGTTGAATATCTATATATTCAGTGTCTGCATGGCTGAGTTGTTTAATATCTGAAAAAATTAATCGATACTGATGCACATTCATTTTTACCTTACTATTTAAAAAGTAAGTTACCACTTGATACTCATGTTTATATCGCGTCATTATCATCTCATTGCTTCTATAGACAATATATCCTCTTAACTGATTTAGCATACTTAATACATATGTTAATAACTGAAACGAGTTTAATTCTTGTTTGACTGCTTTAGTTATTTCATATTGTTCAGATTGTGGTAACACTAATCCGCCCAATTTATCATAATGCGTCATCAATAATTTAAAATGATTAAGTATTGTTTGATTTAATATCGTTTCTTTACTATTTACTAAACAATCTACTTCAACAATTAATTTGGAGAGTGAAATGTTTACTGTTTCTAGTTGCATGACAGGTATCATGGTTTTATCCACTTTTGATTCTATTTGTGTTAAATCCACTTCTTCGTATTGACCTTTTTTAAATCGATAAATCAATTGATACTCATCAAAATATCTATTAATCATTTGTTTAAGTTGTTCAACAAAATGACTTGTCACCCTTTCAATAAGAAATCCTAAATGAAGATGGTTAAATTGTCTTAATACTAAAAACAATACATCTAATGCATGATTAAAAGACATTTTTTCATTTGAAGTAAATACATCTGATCTTTGAGTTGTTATTTTAAATATTGGAGACATATTTGAATCTGCAATAAAGTGTAAGAGTTTGTATAACTCTTTGATAAACACTTCTCTTTCTTTTGAAATATTTAAATAATCCAACTCTACAATATAGTGTATCGTTCTTTTATTGATATTTAGCGCTCGTTTCATATTTAGAAAAGACAATTGATCAAAATAATTACTTTTATTTTGTTCAATGTAGATGTCTGACGGATGATATCTCACATGACTTTCTTTCATCTTTATTTGTCGTTCTTCTATTTTATGCTGAGTTGTTTCTTGTATTGAACTCACTAACTTTAGAATATGTCGATTTAAATCAATTTCTTCAGATTCATTTTGGAAGATAGACGTCGTTCTATAATCTTTTCTAATCAATTTAGGTGTTTGTCCATATGTATCTTTAAATAACTGTATAAATCGAGAATAATGATGAAATCCATGCTCAATAGCTATATCTTCAATTGGTCTATGTGTAGTTAAAATATCGATAAGACAAAACTTTAATCGAATATGATTAAGATATTGATTAAATGTTTGAAAAGGCGTTTCCTTAAACATATGCGTAAGTGTTTGATTAGATATATTTACTGCATTAACCAAATCTTGTTTATTTATCTTATTATCATGATGGTTGACTAAATATTCATGAACTTCTTCAGAAAAATACATCCTCTTATTAAACTTTAAATATTCAACTTTACAAGTACTTAATTCTACAAGAATATATTGAATTAATTTATTCGTTTCTACTTCATCTGTTTTCTGGATACAATGCATTTCTAATAATTTTAAAATCCAATATTTAGTTCTACCTTTTTCATCTTTATCAATTTTTGAACCACTGGATAAAATATGATGCCCAGTAATTCTCATATATAAATGAATAGGTATGTCGATTACACAGCATATCGAATCTTTACTACTTTCTATACTATAAATATCATTTAGAATCACAAATGCGATTTCATCTTTGCTTAAGTCAAATTCTTGTAAATTGATAGTCATTTTACAATTGCCTTTTAAACAGTAGAATACTCTTATACTTAACGCTTTAGTTGTTTCTATAGCTAAATGATTAAAAACACGTATCGAATAATTATCTCTCATATGTCTTCCTCGCGATGTATTAATGTGTTTTTGTTTAATAAACTTCTCCCCGACTGTCAAAACTAAATTTAACTAGACAACATCTATTTTTCACTAATAATTGTACAATGTTCAAAATTTTAGCTGTAACAAATTAGATTAATATTATATCAATTTTCATTTTTATTTAAATAGCCCATCTCAATATTTTTATCTCGATATCCTTAATAAATCTTTTAATATCCACTCTATTTACTCATTCGTTATATATTTTTATATTTTAATTCATTAGAAAAATCGATTATTAACAAATTCAATTGTCCTAAAGAATTTTCTGTAAATTTACAGTGTTGTAACAAGGAAATATGTACTAAAAATATAAAAACCTGTCATCATCGAATTTAACCAGTTTAAAAATAAAAATTGAGTTAAATGAAATCGTGTAACAATATTAGCAAAAAATTACAAAACGTTAACAAGGCACACAAGCGTACTTTTTTCTGTTAAAGTATTGCTTATCGTTAAGAGAACGAAATAAAAAATGAGTAACCTACTGGTTACATTTCTATTAAATAAAAAATTATAATTTAATTCTCAGGAGGATATTTATCAATGAAAAAAATCGCTACAGCTACAATCGCAACTGCCGGAATCGCTACTTTCGCTTTTGCAAGTCACGATGCTCACGCAGCAGAACAAAATAATGGTGGTTACAACCCAAATGATCCATCTTCTTACAGCTATTCATACACAATCGATCAAGAAGGTAACTATCATTACACTTGGCAAGGTAACTGGAGCCCAGATCGTTTAGACAATAACTACAATAATTACAACTATAACAACTACTCTAACTATAGTAATTCAAATAATTACTACAACTACAATAATTATGGTAATACTAATCAATCTTATTCAAACGCTTATAATCAAACTGGTGGTTTAGGTTCTAGCTATTCTTCAACTAGCAGAAATGTTCACGTTACTTCTACATCAGCACCATCTTCAAATGGCGTTTCATTATCAAATGCTTCTTCAGCAGGCGGTAATTTATATACTTCAGGTCAATGTACGTATTATGTGTTCGATAGAGTTGGCGGAAAAATCGGCTCAACTTGGGGCAATGCAAATAACTGGGCAAACGCTGCCGCTGCAGCAGGTTACACTGTAAATAATTCACCATCTAAAGGTGCGATTTTACAAACTTCACAAGGTGCATTTGGTCATGTAGCATATGTTGAAAGTGTAAACAGCAATGGTACAATCACTGTTTCAGAAATGAACTACGGACATGGTGCAGGTGTTGTAACTTCTCGTACAATCTCTGCTAGCCAAGCTGCTTCATACAACTACATTCACTAATATACGCACTTCATTAAAAGCATTCATCCATTTAACAGGATGAATGTTTTTTATTTTTCTATAAAAAAAGACCTATCACCTCAATAGGTGATAGGCTAAAAAATTATTTTTTCTTAAACAAATTCAAATATTCATGTACAGTCATTCTAAATCATTATCACGTATGAATAAGATGTATCAAAAGAATTCGTTACTTTCATATAGTTATGTATTCATTCCGCTACAAAATAAATACAACAACTATATAGAAGGATATTAAAATGTTAAAACTATACGAGATATAATCGCTACATTTATATCTACAAATCATGTTTCAACATATTAAATATATTCCACTTAAAAATAAGATTAAACTTAGTTTTTACTTAACTTCTTTATTCCAATACCTGTAAATCCATAGACAATTGCAATGAAAGCACATAAATAACAAGGTACAGTCCAGATAAAGAATTCTCCAACGGATACATTTAGCTGTTGAGCATAGTAAATACCTGAAGTTCCCCATGGTATAAGTGGTAAGACCATTGTACTAGAATCTTCTAGTGTACGTGACAGCACTGATCTAGACAGGTCCATCTTTTCAAACATTTCCTTCATCAATACGCCGACCATAATAATTACAATTGAAGCCACTCCAGCAGCAAAGACAAGCATCAAGCAACATACAACAGTTATTAATATAAGTGTACCTACAGATTTCACACCTTTTGCAACCGTCTCTAACATCACGTCTAGGCATCCGGCTTTCTCCACAATACCAGCAAATGCATAGCCACAAAAAATCGTTACTATAATTTGTGTCATACTCATCATGCCACCTTGCTCTATTAACGATATTACATTCTTAGATAAATGAGACTGATGAACCATAGTATGACTAAAACCATCAAATGTCGCTTTGAAACCATCAATCATATTAAAATGATTATTAAACGTTCCCACTAATAAAGCACTTAGACTTGAAATGAGCATGGATGGCACTGTAGATACTCTCAATAATAAGCAAATCACAATAACAATAAGTGGTATCCACACAATTAAATTTATGTTATAAACCTTATCTAATTCACTCAATAACATTTGTATTTGTTTCGGGTTAGCGTTACCTCCAGAGTGTAACCCAGCAAAGAACCAAACGATTAGTCCTATGATTGAAGCAGGAATTGTAGTCCACATCATTGATTTAATATGAGCAAAAATATTTACCCTTGTCACTAAAGCAGCCAAATTCGTCGTATCAGAAAGTGGCGACATTTTATCTCCAAATACCGCCCCTGCAATGATGGCCCCAGCTGCCATACCAGGTGCTACACCTAATTGATTGGAAATAGAAATTAAAGCAATACCTGCTGTTGAAGCAGATCCCCATGCTGTACCTGTAGCAACTGATGTTATTGCACTAATGATAAACGCAGATACTAGAAAGTAGCTTGGGTTAAGAAACTTTAATCCATAATATATCAATGCCGGTACTGTTCCTGAGAACATCCAACTCCCAACGATAATACCTACAGCCAAAATAATGAAAATGGCAGGCATGGCAGTATTAAGTCTCTTTGAAATACCTTCTTCTAAATCTTCCCATCTTAACCCCACTCGATATGCTATAAAAGAAGCATATGCTGATGAAATTAATAACAGCACTTGAATAGGTATATTAAAAAAGATAAATCCAATTACAACGACAATAACCATCACAATAATCGTTGAAATTGACTCCAAAAATGTAGGCTTTCTATATTTTTGTGTCATACGATTACTCCCTTCAGCAGTGATTTGATGCAAAACCTCTTTTCTTAATATTTAATCGTGTTCAATTATTCTAAACCTAATTTATCAAGGCCTAATTCTTCTACAGTAAGACCTTCCTCAAAGAAATCACGCTCTAATATTGTAGATGCAATAACAATGACTGCATCTATATTAGGCGTTGGTACGTCTATTACTCTTCCTAAACTTGACCATAGAACTAAACCAAACGCAATATCCTCAGTTAGATAACGATTTTCAACGTGGTTAGGACCCGGAATTTGTGAAAATACTGGACTCGTATTAAACAAACGATTTAATGGTTCATCTTCATCTTGGCGTTCTAAATAGCCTCTTTGAATACGAGATTCTTTAGCTGTAGACAATTCAAACCCTAATTTTCTTCCTAAATTTAAACGTTCAATTTCAATTGCATGGAGTAAACGAACCGTGTGCTTTGTAATCCCCTCTTTATAAAGTGAGAAATTTTCCGCATAATCAATACGACCAACATTCAAGAGTGTTGGACCTGGATGCACTTCAGGGTTACCATTTTCAAGATTTGTTTTTAATAGACTTTCTTCTTTAACAAGATGATCATAAATTTGTGATACTTTCTCATAACTTTCGTTGAGTTCGCTACGATCAAATGTTGAGAAAAAGACTCTACGTACATTTAATGATAAGTCTACACGTGCATTGTCGAAATCTACACGCGTACCGTAAGTGAGTGTATTTGCTTCAGCAAATTTAGGATGTACATCAATGTGACGGTCTTCTAAAACATTCATAAAACGAATAGAACCCATAGACGCAGCAATGTTGAAGAAAATAAGATGTTCATTTGTCACATAATGAGACATCACCTTAGCATAATATTCAATAAATGATGATGGAATAATAACTTGAACGATATCAGCATCTTCTAGAACATATTCAATATCATCACTTATATTAGTAAATTCTATAAACTTTTCTTCGCCCTCATTATTAAAATCAAATCCGCCTTTTTCGAAAGCGTTATTAAATTTTTCAATGGATTCGTTACGACAGTATAATTTCACGTCATGACCTTTATCTACCATATCTACTGCAGCTGTTACTGCCCCGTTACCTGAACCTACAATAGCTATTTTCATACTTTATCCCTCTTTCATCTTAAAGTTGTTAAATATTCTCTCATGTATGATTTCTATCATTTTAAATCTTTTCATAAAAAAGGAGTGGGTCTGAATTCAATCTTTATGTTATTGAATTCTGTGACCCGCTCCGCGGTTATTTAAAAGTTATTGCTCAAACGTTATTTTCTAATTCATTATTTCAGATTGTCGACAACATTTACATGTCATGTCGATTAACAATACTATATAACCGATTAAAACATATTTTAAACTTATTTGGTATTTTAAGTTAGAAATTTAAATTTATCATTTAATAATATATTTTGTTTTGATATAGTTATAAGTGTATTATGTGTGTTAATTTATTTATTTTGGAGGATACATATTATGGATAACAGTGAAAATCACCGTTTCAACGAATCAGAATCAAATTCAAACTCAATGTATACATCTGAGTCAGAGCGTAATAACAACGAACGTCATTCAGAGAGTTTAACTCAATCGCAACAACAACATCAACATACTTCAGATGAACACAATTCAAAAATTAGACAAGATGAGGATCAAGACGCACGTTTAATGTCAATGCTCATCTATCTACTAGGTTTATTCACAAGCTTTATCGCACCTCTTGTCATTTGGTTAGTAAAACGTAAAGACTCAAAACTTATTGATACAGCAGGTAAGACTTATTTAAATTACTTTATTTCTTATTTTATTTATGCAATTGTAGGTGTGATTTTAGTTTATGTTTTCATGTTTATAGCTATGTTAAATCCGAATAATACTGTAATAGCAGCTATTGCAATTATCGTTATGGTAATTATTGCCTTGGCTCTATTTGTATTATCAATCGTTGCTTTAGTTTTCAATATTATTGGTTGTGTGAAATACATGTCAGGCAAAACTTATAAAATACCTTTTACTATTCCTTTCATTAAATAGTAAAAATGGTTTATTACAAGACCTTGTAATAAATCCATAAGCTTTTTTTCCTAATTATCTACACAAATGAACTAGCTATGCCCCACAGAGAATTTGTAACACACTGTAACCTTGATGGTCGTTTATTACAACGATGGTCAAGGTTTTTTTAATTGGTTTACGAAACCGTAACAACACCCACAAATAAAAATTTATCTGTTAGAGTATGTTGTGTCGTTACAGATGACGTCAAACATTTAACGAGATGTATTCTTAATACAAAGTCGCTACATTTTAAGATGTATCAAATTATCGTTATCAACTTTGGGAGGATTTTTAAATTATGAAAAAATTAGTAACTATCACTACATTAACAGCGGGTATTGGCGCATCATTATTGGGAACAACATCAAATGCGCATGCCGAAGAAAATACGCAAAATATACAAAACAACGCTCAATACAACACTAGTAATCAACAATCTTATAGTACTGAAACTACATCAATGTCTTCTACTTCAGGTAACTTATATACAGCAGGCCAATGTACTTGGTACGTGTTCGATAAAGTGGGAGGACAAATTGGTTCAACATGGGGAAATGCTAACAACTGGGCTTCTGCAGCTGAAGCATCTGGTTACACAGTTAATCACACACCTGAAAAAGGTTCTATCTTACAATCATCTAATGGCGCATATGGTTACGTCGCTTATGTAGAAAATGTGAGTAGCGATGGCTCAGTTACCGTATCAGAAATGAACTATAACGGTGGCCCTTATGTTGTAGATACACGAACAATCTCATCTAGTGAAGCAAGTTCATACAATTACATCCACTTAGACTAATCAGTCTCTAAGATGATAAATAAAATCATTTCATCCCTTTAAGGTAAAATCCAAAACATTTTTACCTTAAAGGGTATTTTTTAGTCTTTTTTAAACTAATATTTTACATTAACCAATTTTGATATACCACCGTATACTCAACCTTCTTAGATTGCCTCTCCCCTTCTTATTTGAGAGAATAGTTTTATCACTAACAATTGGAGGCATATACATATGCAATGGCTAAAAGTCGTCATAGCAGGATTTGTGGAAATCATCTGGGTTACAGGTTTAGATAATGCACATTCTTTATTAAGTTGGGTAGTTACCCTCTTTTTTATTGCTTTAAGTTTCTATCTTGTTATCGATGCATCTAAACACTTACCAGTAGGTACAGTTTATGCCTTTTTCGTAGGTATTGGAGCAGTTGGCACTGTGCTTGTAGATATGATTTTCTTTAATCAACCTTTTACTCTTGCTAAAGTCATCTTAATGATTATCCTCATTGCAGGTATTATCGGTTTGAAACTTACTACAAATGAAAATGAAGAAGGAGGTCAATAAAGATGTCATGGATATTTTTACTTATTGCTGGCGGACTAGAGGTACTTGGTGTCGTTTTACTTAACGAATTGTCACGCACCCAAAATAAGATATATGTCATTTTGTTAGGCCTTGCTTTTATATTAAGTTTTAGTACGTTAAAGCTTGCAATGCATGATATCCCAATGGGTACAGCTTACGCAATTTGGACTGGTATAGGCACTGCTGGTGGTACCATCATTGGCATGTTATTCTATAAAGAATCTAAACATGTTGGAAGAATTATTTGTATTCTAATGATACTTATAGCTGTAGTAGGATTACGTTTAATTAGCTAATTACAACACATGTAATTAGCTTTATTTATTGTTTGCGCTTTCCTCTTTTACTATACTGATATTAAAAGAAGGAGTGATAATGATGGAAAAAGTATATATCGCAGGCGCAATTCCTGAAGTGGGATTAAATTTATTAAAAGAACATTTTGAAGTAGAGATGTATGATGGGGATGGCATTATAGATAAAGAAACGTTAAAAGAAGGCGTTAAAGATGCCTCTGCTTTAGTTAGTTTACTTTCAACAAACGTCGATAAAGAAGTTATTGATAGTGGCAAAAACCTTAAAATTATCACTAATTATGGTGCTGGCTTCAATAATGTAGATATTGATTATGCTAGAGAGAAAAATATAGATGTAACGAATACACCAAAGGCTTCAACAAATGCTACAGCTGATTTAACAATTGGTTTAATTTTAAGTGTAGCACGCAGAATCGTTGAAGGTGACGAACTATCTAGAACTCAAGGATTTGATGGATGGGCACCGCTATTCTTCCGTGGTAGAGAAGTCTCAGGAAAGACGATTGGTATTATCGGTTTAGGAGAAATTGGTGGTGCAGTAGCTAAACGTGCACGTGCATTTGATATGGACGTTCTATATACAGGACCTCATCGTAAAGAAGAAAAAGAACGTGAAATTGGTGCCAAATATGTGGATTTAGATACGTTATTAGAAAATGCTGATTTTATTACAATCAATGCAGCGTATAATCCAGATTTACATCACTTGATCGATACTGCACAATTTAAACAAATGAAATCTACTGCTTACCTTATCAATGTGGGTCGAGGCCCAATAGTAAATGAACAGGCACTTGTTCAAGCTCTTGAAAATAAAGAAATCGAAGGCGCAGCTTTAGACGTTTATGAATTCGAACCAGAAATCACTGATGAACTTAAATCATTTAAGAACATTGTACTCACACCTCATATTGGTAATGCAACATTCGAAGCTAGAGATTTCATGGCTAAAATTGTAGCAAATGATACAATTAAAAAATTAAGCGGTGAAGAACCACAATTCGTCGTAAATAATAAATAGACGATCACTCTAAACAAAAAAGGAGGACGAGAAATCATTAGATACTCCAGCCTCCTTTAATGTATTGGCAGTAGATGTCTGAATTGAAAGTGCGCTTATATCAAGCTTCTCTCAATCCTAGCCATCCTTGCCGGGGCGGAACAACGAAAATAATTTTGCTAAATTATTTTTCTGTTCCGCTCCCATCTTTCTTTTTATTTTTCCTTTGATTTATATAAAAACTTAGTTTGTGCGGATGCGTATGAATTAGGCATCACTTTCATCATTGCATTACGTAATTTAGCAACGAATCGATTACGTTTTTGTGCGACTTTCCCAATCTTTCTAGAACGCTTAATCACTTTAGCAGTGTGTTTAACGCGTAATTTATCATATCTTTCAATCGCTTTATCAAAGTCATATGCTTCTAAGCAGTTAACTAGCACAATCGCATCTTCCATTGCCTGCCCTGCACCTTGTCCCATATTAGGTGTCGTCGCATGAGCTGCATCTCCTAATAATAACGTTCTACCGTAGACAAATGTTTTTAAAGGTTTCATATCATAAATATCATTTAATAAGATGCCTGTCTCACTTTGTTTATCTAATATCTGACGCACCTCATTAGGAAAATGATTAAAGTAAGCTTGCAAATGTGGCTTTCCAAATGTTTGATATTTAGGATCCTTTTCTTTAGCAGGTACAGTAATAAACCAATATGCTTGATTATTAATCAGTGGTACAATGCCCACTCTACCTTTAGTACCCCAATACTCATTCGCCACATGTTCATCTTTAAGTTGAACATCATCTACAAGTCCTCTAAAACAAGTATAGCCTTGATAATTAATTTTAGTAGGCGCTTGCACCGCTTCTCTTACTTTAGAATGAAGCCCATCAGCGCCAATACATAAGTCGAATGCTTCACTCTCTTGTTCTGAAAAATGCACTGTGACTTTAGAATTCGTTTGCTCTAATCCTGTTACAACATGCTCAGTATAAATAGAGGATGGCTGAACATAAGATTTGATGATTTCTAGTAACGATTGACGTGGTAATGTAACATTTAACGTTTGACGTTTTAATTGTGCAGACATTAATTCACGTCCATTTTCATCGTACACATTCATCGCTATCAAATTTTGCCCAGCGTTTTTAATCCCTTTAGCAAGATCATGATTACCCAACTTTTTAAGGACGTTATCGCCTATTCCGATTCCTGCGCTAACCTCACTTAAAGATGCTTTTTTCTCAAACACCTTTACTTCATGACCATGCTCTTCTAAAAGTGCAGCAGCTGTTAATCCGCCAATACCTGCACCTACAATTGCAATTTTCATTCGTATACACCTCAAATTTATCATTCGTTAATATTTTATCATATGTTGTAGTGTTTAAAAGTTCGACTCAGTATTTTAAAAGTTAAATTTTACATATTCATAAAAGGAGGTTAGCAACATCTTTGACCATGTGCTAACCTCTATCTTATTTATAATATTTCTTTCTAATATCTTCTTTTTTAATACCAAACTTATCGTAATACTTCTTCATCATATCAGCTATATTGTCTACCCAATTAATATCACTCGCATATTGATGTTGACCGGGATTCTGCGGGTTCCAACGCATTTGATACAAGTTAAGCTGATTATTTTTAAAGTAATGATATCTTACAAATGATGCACCACCCATAATCGCCTTTTCAGGAGAAGTCCATGATTCTTGTTTGGCATAACTCTTACCTGTATGAACGGCATTTTCATCAAATGCACCAATACCGAAGAAATTATAATAACGATGATGTCCATCTTTCACACCTTTAGCAAGTTCAGACTTACCATTTCCAGTTTCTACTAAGGCGTGACTGATTAAATAAATAATATTGACCTCATACTTATCTTGCGCCTTGATAAACGTTTGACCTTGGTTCTCCAGTATACCTTTACCCTTCAGAATACGATTAACTTCCGCTTCTGACATAGGGACTTTCTCGGAAATGTCCATGTATTTCAATGGATTATCGCCATGTTTAATCTTCATCGCTCGCGCAACATCACTATCTTGTGCATTTACAAATTCGCCATCTTTTTCCTTAGTATTAATGACACCTTCCCCTTTTTGTCTGTCGACAGCTTCATTGAAGGTATATTTTATATCATTTTTAAAAAGGTTAGTATCAAAAATTAGGAAAAGAACCACAAAAATGACTAAAATAGCAATGATTAATAGAGATGTCATGCGAAACTTAGGATTCTTCATCATTTATATCTAACTCCCAAATCACTATTTTGATAAAACGAAATAGGCTATGACAATTGCTATAACAACAATAAAGAATGATACATTAATAGCAATCTTCATACCTGTACGGTCTCTAAACATGACATTAAATATCACTAAACTAATTGCTAAAGATACTGCAAAGAAAGCAATCGCTAGCATGAGTTTAAGCATAATTAAAAATACGATTCCAATAACTAACAAGACATTGGAAGTTATTGCCATGGCTTTCAATATATTAGGATTGATACGCCTTCACTCCTTGAATTTAACTTTTTCATATACATATCATCATACATGAAGTTGAAAGTAAATGTCGACTTAAAAAAAATGGAAGCTGAGATATATTTAATTATCTCAACTTCCTTAAATATATTGCTATTGAACTTTAATCGCGAGACATGCCTTTAAGTAAATTCAACATATAAGTTAAACTACGGTTCATGTCGTCGTCTTTTAGAATACCCATAAGATTTCTAATAGATGTACGTGCATTAGGACTTGCTTGGTTCGCTACATGTAAACCTTTATTCAAGCGATTAAGCATGTCGCTTAAATCTTTTACATTTAGATCTCCAAGTAGGAATACCATTTGCGCCATATTAGATAATAAACCTGTATAAATATCTTTATTTAATTCAACGGCAAACTTATTAATAATCACTTGTCGTGCTTTAAATCCACCATTCAGTGCATCTAAAATTTTCGCTTCATCTAAAGTATTAATTAAACGGATTGCCTTAAGAATACTATCCTTATTCTCTGCAATAGCATCAATGACTTCATTTAAATTTTCGCTCTTAATTTGTTCAGGTGACTTTTTCAGACGTTTAATTTCAGTTATTCTTTCAGCCATTATTTATCACTCTGCTTCCCTGGGAATACGTAATCAGAACGATTCCATTTTTTCTGTACTTGAACACTATATTGTGGATGACGCTGTTTATCTACACGGAAGTTTGTAGGATTCAATGGTGACTTACCACGTTTAGAAATGACTTCCATACGTGCACTTGTACGTTTGTAAGATGGTGTATCTGTGTATTTATCAACGTCACTGTTAGTAAGTAAGTTAATTGCACCCATATCGCCATTTGCCATTGCATCGTTATTCAACGGAATATAAATTTCTTTGCCTTTCACTCGATCTGTAATATGTGCTAACAATGTGGCCTCTCCGGACTCAGAGATAAGTTTAATTTCAGCACCTTCATGTATATCACGATCTTGAGCTAATTCAGGTGAAATTTCAACGAATGCATGTGGCATTTTATATTTAATCATTTCAGTTTGATATGTCATGTTACCTTCATGGAAATGTTCAAGTAAACGTCCATTGTTAACGTGAATATCATATACTTCATCTTCTTTGAAGAAATTATCAAATGTAAGTGGATAAAGTTTTGCTTTTTTATTTTCAAAATTAAATCCATCTAGATAAAGAAGTGGCGTATCCTTACCGTCTTTATCGACAGGCCATTGTAAACTATTGAAACCTTCTAAGCGATCGTAACTTACACCCGCATATGAAGGTGTTAGTCGAGCAATCTCATCCATCACTTCTCCAGGATGACTGTAGTCCCAATTAGCACCAAGTTGATTCGCAATTAATTGGAAGATTTCCCAGTCAGCTTTAGAGTCACCAAGTGAATCTAAAGCTTTATATAAGCGTTGAACACGACGTTCAGTGTTAGTGAAGGTGCCATCTTTTTCTAATGAAGGACTTGCAGGTAATACAACATCTGCATAAGTCGCTGTAAATGTTAAGAATTCATCTTGTACGACCATGAAATCTAACTTTTCAAAGGCAGCCTGAACGAAGTTAATATTAGAGTCAACAATTCCTGTGTCTTCACCGTATAGATATAGTGAGTGAACGTCGCCATTATGGATACCTTCAATCATTTGGTGATTGTCACGACCTGGCGTTGGACTTAATTCCACACCGTATTCTTTCTCAAATTTAGATCTAATTTCATCGTCAGTTACAAGTTGGTAACCTGGGAATTGGTCTGGCATACTTCCCATATCACTACAACCTTGAACGTTATTATGGCCACGAAGCGGATAAGCGCCCGCACCAGGCTTTCTATAGTTACCAGTTACAAGCAGTAAGTTAGAAATTGCTGTACTTGAGTCACTACCGATATCTTGTTGCGTGATACCCATAGCCCAACAAATTGCAACGGATTCTGCTTTCGCAACTTCATGGGCAAAGCTAATCAAACGCTCTTTAGGAATACCAGTTGTGTCTTCTGCAAATTCCATTGTAAATGGTTCTAGTGATTTATAATATTCATCGAAATAGTCAACCCATTCATCTAAGAATGCCTTATCATGAAGGTCATTATCGATAATATATTTCGTTACAGCACCTAACCATACTAAGTCCGTACCTGGTTTAGGTTGATAGAATGCATCTGCACGTTCGGCCATTTCATGTTTTCTAATATCAAATACATGAGATTTTTGACCAAATAGTTTTTGTGCACGTTTCATTCGTGAAGCAATAACTGGATGTGCTTCAGCAGTATTTGTACCAATTAATACAGTCATTGCTGCTTTTTCTAAATCATCAATACCACCAGCATCGCCACCGATACCGACTGTACGCATTAAACCTTTCGTAGCAGGTGCTTGACAATAACGTGAGCAATTATCTACGTTATTTGTTCCAATCACTTGTCGTGCTAGTTTTTGCATTAAGTAAGATTCTTCGTTCGTAGCTTTTGAAGAGGAAATAAATGATAAGCTATCCGCACCATGTTTCTCTTTAATATTATTGAAGTTATCAGCGATGACTTCTAGCGCTTCATCCCATTCTACTTCATGGAAAGCACCATCTTTTCTAACTAATGGTTTAGTTAAACGTTGATCTGAATTAATATGTCCCCAAGAGAATTTACCTTTAACACATGATGCAATTTTATTTGCAGGTGAATCATGAGATGGTTGAACTTTTAAAATTTCTCTATCTTTTGTCCATACTTCGAATGAGCATCCTACGCCACAATATGTACATACTGTTTTCGTTTTATTGATACGCTCTTTACGCATTTCAGATTCTGAATCAGAAAGCGCTAATAAAGGACCATAACCTGGTTCAGATTTTTTAATTAAATCAATCATTGCTACAAGTGAACCTGGTTCAGTATCAGTCATATATCCAACGTTGCCTTCCATATTCACTTCCATCATCGCATTACATGGACATACTGTGGCACATTGACCACATGACACACATGATGATTCATTAATTGGTACATCATTATCCCAAATCACACGTGGATGTTCACGATCCCAATCAATACTGATTGTTTCGTTCACTTCTACGTCTTGACATGCCTCTACACAACGTCCACATAGGATACATTGGTCAGGGTCATAACGATAAAATGGACCATAATCTTTTTCATAAGGCTTCTCTTTGTATTCATACGTTTGATGTTGAACGCCCCACTCATCCATCGTGTTATGAATTTCACAGTCGCCATTATTATAGTCACATACAGTACAATAAAGCATATGTTTTTCTAATATACGATCTAATGCTTCTTTTTGACTTGATTGAACATCGTCGTTGTTCGTTTTAACATTCATTGGACGGTCGATTGTCGTACCACAAGCACGTGCAATCTCTCCATCAATTTCAACCATACATGTATCACATGTTTGGATTGGTCCCATTGATTCGTTATAACAAATCGCAGGTACGAAAGTATCTCGAGATCGAATGAACTCGAGTAAATTTGTGCCAGGTTCCACAAGATAATCAGTGCCATCTAACGTGACTACTAAATGTTCTTGCATAGGCTTACACCCCATTTATATATTTTTTACCGTAATAGACTTTTCATGTTTGCTTTCTCTATCTGAAAAATACCCCACATATATTTCAAGATAGAATTATCTAAATTGTATTACTTTCTATGTAAAAAGTTAAGTGTTTACTAGTATTTTGTATTTTAAAATTATTTAATTGAAAATCAATATCAATTAGGACAATAATTACCTTTTTAGCTACTATAATTATACCTAGTAAAATAACACCTCAAACAAAAAGAAGGCTGGGACATAATTAATTGTCTCAACCTTCTTTAACATATTGGCAGTAGATGTCTGAATTAAAAGTGCGCTTATATCAAACTTCTTTTAATCCTAGCCATCCTTGCCGGCGGGGCCCCAACACAGAGAATTTCTTTTTAAGAAATTCTACAAACAATGAAAGTTGGGAGAGGGACAACGAAAATAATTTTGCTAAATTATATTTCTGTCCCTCTCCCTCCGAACTGCAGGTAAGCATTTAATAAAGTTTTAAATATCGTACCTCTTTTATAAATCTAGGTTATTTTTTAATAATTGAGTATTTTCATTTTTAGATGAATCACTTGGTACAAAGTAGTATAATCCATCATCTTGAATACCGCCTTCACCATCTAATTGATGACGATTAACTGTTTGATTCGCATCTTTATAGTTCTTTCTAATTAAGTTAAGATCTCCAAGTGTTAAATCTGTTTTTACATTATTTTGTATTTCGTCCATTAATGAATTGAAATGTGTGATTGATGAAGCACTCGACATTTTATTAGCCATCGCTTCTAACACAAGTTGTTGACGTTCTTGTCTACCAAAGTCACCGCCAGCGCCTTCTTCTTTACGACTACGTATGAATTTCATTGCTTCATCGCCATTGACATGTGTCTTTGCTCCCTTTTCAAAATGAAGACCATCAACTGAGAATGTGTCATTACTTACAACATCCACACCACCTAAAACATCAATCATATCATGTAATCCATCCATATCAATGGTTGCATAATGATCAATAGGAACGTTCATTAATTTCTCAAGAGAATTAACTGCCATATTTGGACCACCATAAGCATAGGCATGAGCAATTTTTTCTGTTGTTCCTCTTCCAACAATTTTCGCTTGAGTATCACGAGGTATACTTACTAATTCTGTTTTCTTCTCTTTAGGATTAATTGATAAAATCATGATGGTATCACTACGTTGACCTCCACCTTGCTGTTTACGTTCTGCATCAGAGTCCACACCAAATAAAGCAATTGTAAAAGGGTCTCCATTTTTTAAGTTTACTTTTCCCGAACGTAATTCTGAATGACTTCTATTTAAAGGGTTATGAATTTTATCTCCCGTAATAAATATTTTTGCACCTACATAGATGACTGCAATAACTGTAAGTAAAAATAAAATTCCCACTACCCAAAGAAGAATTTTAGTTGGCAAGCTCATTTTTCTTTTATCTGAACGTCGCATTCCAACCACTCCTTTTCGTTTTATTTCATATTCATATTCTTATTCCATTGATAAGTATATTATAAAATAAAATATTTACTATACATCTGTAGACCTATTCATTGATTTATTTTAGAGGAATAAACAAAAATGAATAATTTTATATATATAATCAAAAAATACCTTAGAAAGATTAAACATCCTTCTAAGGTACCCTTATATCATTTATTTTCTATGTGTAACGGGGTTTATTTTTGATACCCTCTGCCTTTATTCATGATTTCTAGTACTTCTTTATGGCAACCAGGATTACTAATAATAAATGGCCCACCTTGTCCGAAATCAACTTCTCCACCATCTAAGCCTGTCATTTTCAAGCCAAGTTCTTTCGCAAATAAAAATTGAGCTGCAATGTCCCAAGGCTTAGGATTCGTGTTGATGTGTGCCCCAAATTGCCCCTTAATCACTCTTATTGAATCTAAGCCGCATGAGCCAATAATTCTATAACTAAATGACGATTGGAATAGATCTTTAATCGTTTCATCATTCAATACATGAGGGTTAAATGACAGTATCGCATCTGCAATTGATAAGGTTGGAGGAGGTAGTAACGGACTTTGATTTACATATGCACCTTCCCCAGCAATCGCTTTATAAAGTTTGCCATGAGGATAATCATATATATATGAAAGTTGTGGTGCTCCATCTACAAAATATCCTAAAATAATACAATAGTCTTCTTGTTGTTTTACCAAATTAGCTGTTCCATCAATTGGATCCATAATCCATAAATGCCCCTCATAAGGTTGAATATCATCATTATTCTTTTCTTCAGCTAACAATTGATGCGTAGGTAGTTCAGTTTTGAGAAACGCTTGAAAGTGATCTTGAATTTGTTTGTCTACATTTGTAACAAGATCGAATCTATCCTTTTTAGTATCTGTATGCATTTCTTCAATTAACTGAGGTAAAATATCATCTACAATATTTAACCAATTACAAATCAATTGATCTAGTTTTCTTAAATCTTCTGAAACCATTTTTCCACCACCAATTAAATATGTATATGAATCTCCCATAACCCTATATCACTTTTTAAGCAAGGTGATATTGATGAATTGCTCTTCGTTTTGCTTAAATATTATTTTATACGAAATTTACTATTATTTGGAATGGTATTTTGAATTTTATTTTTGAAAAAGAAAAATCGGCTAGTCACGAGCTAGCCGACAAATAGAAAGGAAAGTAAGTAATAAATATTGAAGATGTTTTGATGTAACTTGAACGATTACACAGCTATCTGTTACATAGCTCTACCCCTTTGTCTAATCGCTCCCCCTGTTACAAATAATATACTAACACAATGATTTTTAAATTGTAAGCGTTTTCCAAAAGAAAATTTAGTAATTTTACACTATAACGGTTGAAAAAAGCAGAAAATGTCATCATTGTCGCTTATATGTTATAATAAATGTAATATGTAATGTTTATGGAGGTGACTTTCATTGAATAAATTAGAACGACAAAACCGAATCATTCAGGCTATACAAAATTCTGATAAAATGACCGCTTCGCAACTCGCCAAAGAATTTAATGTTTCTAAAAGAACGATATTAAGAGATATTGATGATTTAGAAGAACAAGGTGTAAAGGTATATGCACAACACGGCAAGCTTGGTGGTTATCAAATTAAAGATGCCCAATCAAAAATTTCTTTATCATTAACTGAAAATCAATTGTCAGCGTTGTTTCTTACACTTAATGAAAGTCAATCTTATTCGACACTTCCTTACCAGTCAGAAATTCAATCTATTATTAAACAATGTTTAAATTTGCCTCAAACAAGATTAAGAAAACTATTAAAGAAAATGGATTACTATATCAAATTTGAAGAAAGCACTAATGTCACACTACCTCAGTTATTTTCAGATATTTTGATTTATTGTACTGAGCGTAATGTCATGCTCGTAGATTATTTGGAAAATGAGAGAATGCAAGCAGAAAATGTCATCTTTATAGGCTTATTATGCAAATATGGACAATGGAATGCTGTCATATTCGATATAGGCCGAGGGCATACACGCGAGCTACCGATTATGGACATTCAAGACATTTCTTATTCCTTTGAAAAGACCATTAAAACGCAAGATATTTCAATCGACAATTACCAGCAATTTTTAAACCCAGCCGACACTACAAATTAAACAGTGTCAGCTGGGCTATAAATAAATTATTTATAAAAAATGGTCCAAACTGTATATATAAATGAAACGAGATTATTTAACATATGTAAACCTATTGAAGCCGCTAAATTTCTCCCTGAAATCAAATAAACAAACACAAGAGACAATGCTAGAATAAAATATGCTCCAAATTCAAATGGCGATTTAGCATCAGTGACATGAATCAAAGTAAATGTTATCGCTGAGACAATCCCCATAACGATAAAATTAAATTTCTTCCCTAATTCTCCTATAATTATATGTCTGAATACTAATTCTTCAACTACTGGACCTGCGATAACAATCATTAAAAATGCAAATGGAATAAATGCATGTGTCTCAAACAATTGATCTAATGCCATTTCATTCTGTGTATCTGAATACTGCAAATGTTTAGGTAAGAATTGCATTAAATAATCATATAAATTTGATAATCCAAGTGCTATTAAAAATACGATAATAATGATAAACCAACGCTTTTTTAGATATGTGATCCCCTTCTTAAATCTTTCACTAAAAGTATGTATATGTAAAAAATAAAATACAAAAATGACAACCACATAAGCCATCAGTTGACCTAGTGTTCCTATCATAGCTAATTGTAACTCAGATATATGTCCGAAATAGAGCCAACCTAATGCTAAACCTGCATAGCTAAATATAAATAATCCAACAAGTGCTATAGGTATTAGATTTAAATCTCTCCACGCAATATCACTCCATTTATATTTTTTCTTTCTTTCATTCGCTTTCATTCACGTATCCCTTTCTTTTTACAAATTTATGTTCAAAATTAAATATTATTGGAGGTACTATGAATTATTTAGAAACCACACAACATATCAAACTGCAAATTGTAAATCTGCTCACTTTGAGTGAAACTGCTAAATATTATGCACTCATTCATCATAACAAATTTGAAGAAACTTTGAACGCATTTAATCAAAATGTTGAAACGGAACATCAATGGGTTGAAGATCATAAAGCTATCTTAGGCACCACTCCTGAATTTGCTACCTACTATGAGGTCATACAGCAATTACATATCCATCCCCTTTTGACTGTTACTCAAGGTGATATACTTTTTTATATCAATACGAAACAAATACTATTGTATGAACAACTTTTAAAAATAGATCATCAATATCAAGTAACTCCCCACAACATTTCAAATAAACATTAATCATTTACTCCACAAAATTGTACTTATTTTTATTTTATACTACTTAAGAAACAAAATACTTTAAATTTTATTGTTATATTATTTAAATTATACCTCAAATTGTAAACCTTTCTTAATAGCGTTATAATCGGTACTGATTAAGTAGTACAAAGGAGTGTTAGATGTGCTTGGCTTTTCAGTATATTTAGGTAAAGCATTAGATAAAGAATACATTCTAGATATGGCATCATTGGGATATCGTACGATTTTCACGTCTTTACAAATTCCTGAAGAAAGTAAGCACCATCAGTTGGCATATCTGGGAGAATTATGTCAGCTTTTATCTTCATATGACATCACTTATATTATTGATGTTAATCCTTCTTTGCTTAATCAATCATTATACAGTTATTTAAATCAATTGCCTCATGGGGCTTTTACGATACGCATTGATGATCAATTGAATGTTGACCTTATTGATGAGGTACAAAGTCATGGATTCCAATGTTGCTTAAATGCAAGCACGATCACTCAAGAGATGTTGGAACGTATATATGAACATGATCATCAGAGACAATTAATTTACTGTCATAATTACTATCCACGACCTGACACAGGTCTTTCACGCTCTTTTATTGACAATAAAAATCAACTTATTCATGTCTACGATAAACATGCTAAAATATATGCCTTTATTCCAGGTACAGAATTAAGAGGTCCTCTTTTTAAAGGATTACCTACTATAGAATCACATCGCTCAGCACATCCATTAATTTCAGCTTATGAGTTACAGAACAGTGGTGTAGCTCACATTGTAATTGGTGATAGTGCTATAAGTATCGCTCTAGCACAGCAATTGTCTGATATGGTATTCAATCGTCACTTTACAATACATCTCAAAGATTTGGATGCTTCATTTTCAAAAAGAATTCTACGAACACATACATCACGTATTGATGCACCCAAGCATCTTATTCGTTCTCAATATTCTCGAGCAAACAATGATGAAGATATTAAGCCAATCGGTACAAAACAACGAAATGTTGGAGACGTTACAGTAGATAATCAACTTAACGGGAGATATGAAGGGGAAATTCAAGTAGTGAAAACAATGCTTCAAGGGCATCCACATATTAACCGTATCGCTCGTATAAGCGATGATGACCTCCCATTGTTAACACTGATACAGCCTGGGGATACTTTCAAATTTATATACGAAGGAGAATGACAATGAAGCGTTTAACCACCGAAACACGAAATACTCAGACGATGCATTTAGATGAAATGGATATTCAAGATGCTTTAAGAACAATGAATCTGGAAGATCAAAATGTACCTAAAGCCATTGAATCGGTTCTTCCTCAATTAACACAAGTGATAGAAAGTGCCATTCAACGCTTTAATCATGGCGGTCGCATTATTTATATCGGTGCAGGTACAAGTGGTAGACTCGGCGTTTTAGATGCAGCTGAATGTGTGCCGACTTTTAATACACGTCCTGAGGAAGTCGTGGGTATTATCGCAGGTGGCCAAGAAGCAATGATGGTTGCAGTAGAAGGTGCTGAAGATAATATCGAACAAGGTGCACAAGATTTAAAGGATATTCATTTAAATGATAAAGACATTGTCATTGGTATTTCTGCGAGCGGTCGTACACCATACGTTAAAGGCGCGCTCAACTTTGCAAATGACATTCAAGCTGATACAGTTGCCCTTTCATGTAATGCTCAGAGCGAAATCAGTAAATGTGCCAACCATGTCTTAGAAATAAATGTAGGCCCAGAAGTATTAACAGGCTCTACTCGATTGAAATCTGGCACCGCACAAAAGCTTGTGTTGAATATGATTTCTACTATGACCATGATTGGTGTAGGAAAAGTATATGATAACTTAATGGTTGATTTGCGACCAACTAACAAGAAATTAGTCAACCGTTCTATCCGCATTATTCAAGATATTTGTGATTTAAGTGAGCAAGATGCACAAAACTTGTATGATGAAGCGGGACATCATATTAAAACTGCAGTTGTCATGCATTTATGTAATACGACTAAAAAAGACGCTAAATTGCGTTTAGAAAAGAGTAATGGAGTGATTAAGCAAGCCATCAACGCTTAAGGGAGGAATTTCCATGAGTAAAGAAGAACGTCTTGCTAAAGATATTACTCATGCAGTGGGCGGTATCAATAATATTGATGATATTATCCACTGTATGACACGTATTCGAATTAAAATTCATGATTACGATCAAGTCAATTATGATGAATTAAAAGGTATCGATGGTGTTTTAGGTGTCGTTGAGGATGAACGTCTTCAAGTCGTCGTTGGCCCTGGTATTGTGAACAAAGTCGCGAACTATATGGCTGACGAGAGCGGCGCACCATTAGGTAAAGATACTGCTAACTCTGAAAATAAAAGTTATAAAACACAAGCTGAAGAACGCGCTCGTGAAAATAAACAGAATTTTCAAAGTCATCGTAAACAAAGCAAATGGAACAAAGTTTTAAAGTCTATCGCTAACATTTTCATACCTTTAATCCCAGCCTTTATTGGTGCCGGATTAATTGGTGGGATTGCAGCGATATTAAATAATTTATTAACCGCTGGTGCGATATCTGGAGATTGGATCAAACAAGTTGTAGCAGTATTAAATGTCATCAAAGACGGTATGCTTACATACTTAGCCATCTTCACAGGTATCAACGCAGCGAAAGTATTTGGCGCTACACCTGGACTAGGCGGTGTTATTGGTGGTGCGACATTACTTACAGGAATTACAGATGAGAATCCAATTAAAAATATCTTTACCGGAGAACATTTAATCGCTGGTCAAGGCGGTATCATTGGTGTTATCTTTGCTGTTTGGCTACTCAGTTTAGTTGAAAAGAGATTACATAAAGTGGTCCCTAACTCAATTGATATTATTGTGACGCCAACGATTTCTCTATTAATAATTGGATTATTAACTATATTTATCATCATGCCACTCGCTGGATTTATCTCAGATGGACTTGTCCACGTGATTAATTGGGTGATTGGTGTAGGTGGCATATTTAGTGGTTTCATTATTGGTGCATTTTTCTTACCTCTCGTTATGTTAGGTTTGCACCATATTTTCACGCCAATTCATATTGAATTAATTAATAAAACGGGATCTACGTATTTATTACCTATTGCTGCAATGTCAGGTGCTGGCCAAGTGGGGGCTGCATTAGCGCTATGGGTAAGATGTCGTAAAAACCAAAAATTACGCAACACTTTAAAAGGTGCCCTTCCAGTTGGATTCTTGGGCATCGGCGAACCTTTAATCTACGGGGTGACATTGCCGTTAGGTCGACCATTCTTTACTGCATGTATTGGCGGCGGTATTGGTGGCGCTGTAGTTGGAGGTATTGGTCATATCGGTGCTACTGCTGTGGGGCCTAGTGGTATCTCACTATTACCATTAATTGCAAATAATATGTACCTCGGTTATATTGCCGGCTTACTTGCTGCATATGCTGGAGGATTCATTTTCACTTATTTCTTTGGTACGACTAAGGAAATGAGAAATTCTGATCAAATGGGTGATTAAATTGCCAAACATTTTGAATGAAATTGACAACCAGTACCCCTACCTCACAAAAAATGAAAAAAAGATTGCTCAATTCATATTGAATTCACCTCACAAAGTGGTGAATATGAATTCACAAGATATAGCTGAAACTTTGAATACCAGTCCTTCATCGATTATTAGATTTAGTAAAAAAATTACTGAAGGCGGATTTCACGAATTAAAAATTGGTCTTTCAAAGTTTCTACCTAAAGAGGCGTCTGTGTATAATGTAGAACTTGTAGACAATGAAAACACTGACTCTCTTAAAAAGAAGATGCATTCACGGGCTAAAGGTGCACTTAATAATGCGAATGAAAAAATTGACGATAAGATTATCGATCAGATATGCGACTTATTTAAACAAGCCGAGACGATTTTTATCTATGGTTATGGCGCATCATTTGTTGTAGCTACAGATTTATATCAAAAGTTGTCACGCATTGGTTTAAATATTCAACTTGTACAAGAAACACACATTTTCACAACGATGTTAGCAACTCATAACGCTAAAGATTGTGTTGTGTTTATAACAAATAATGGTATGCAAAGTGAAATGCGTTCCATTGCTAAGGTTGTATCTGATTATCATATTCCTGTGGTAACAATCACAAGTACGTCAGATAACCCTGTTGCCAAGCGATCTGATATTATTTTATCTTATGGTCAAACGGATGAAAATGAAATGCGCATGGGTGCTACCACTTCTTTATTTGCACAAATGTTTACAATAGATGTACTTTATTATCGTTACATCGCATTGAATTACCAGTCATCATTAGATTTCATTACTCAATCTAAAATGGCTTTAGATAATTATCGAAAGCATTTATCAAATATTGAATTTAAACATTAGACAAATAGAAAAAGCGATTCGTCATACTTAAAATTTCTTAAGAGAAAATGTATGAACGAATCGCTTTTTCATTTTATTAATCAGACATTTATATTTTATTGACGTTCTTGCGTCATTCTAGCTTTCTTTGCATGTTGATCTTTTTTATTATAGCGAATGAAATAATAAAGTGTCACAAAAGCTAAAAATACGATACCTATTACAACAGAGACAACTGTTTCTTTATTAAATAACATGCCTATGAGTACCAAAATCAAAAACGCAATTGTTAAGTAGTTCGCAAACGCGCCTCCTGGCATTTTGAAAGGATGTTGTTTCACTTCTTCAGGATGTAATTTTCTAAAGCGTAAATGACTAAATAAAATCATAAACCATGGAATCATACCAGGTAAGATTGAAGCACTATATACGTATACGAAAATACTATCTGCCCCTTTAATCAATAAAGGAAGAATAACATTTAATAAGGCTCCAATTAAAATACCAATTGAAACTGCTAATACTGTGTAGAATGGTACACCATTTTTCATTACTTTAGAGAAAATCTTAGGCATTTGACCATGTCTAGATAATGTATAAATCATACGACTGGCACTGAAGATACCAGAGTTACATCCTGATAATGCCGCTGTTAATACAACAAAGTTAATTAAACCAGCTGCGAATGTAATTCCAACTTTGGCAAATGTAGCTACAAATGGACTTCCGATATCCCCTAATTTGTCCCAAGGATAAACAGAAACGATGACAAAAATTGCACCAAGGTAGAAGATTAAAATTCTCCAAATCACCCCATTGACTGCCTTAACAATATTCTTTTGAGGATTTTTAGTTTCACCTGCTGAAATACCAATAAGTTCAACACCTTGATATGAACCGATAACAATTGATAAGGCGAAGAAGAATCCAACAATACCATTTGGCATAAATCCACCGTGTGTCCATAAGTTAGAAATACCTACTGCATGTCCACCATTTCCAATTCCAAATAAGATAAGTCCAAAACCTGCAATAATCATTAAAATAATTGTAACGACTTTAATTAATGCAAACCAGAATTCAAATTCACCAAAGGCTTTAACTGAAACTAAGTTTGCTCCCATTAATAATGCAACTGCAACAATTCCCGGTATCCAGTTTGGTAAGTTTGGGAACCAATAGTTCATATACTCACCCACCGCGATAACCTCACTCATCCCTACAACTACCCATTGGAAGATATTACTCCATGCTGTCATATAACCAGCCGCTGGATGGATATAGTCACTTGCAAATGTTGCAAATGATCCTGTCGTAGGATTGATATAAATCATTTCCCCCATTGCTCTCATGATTAAGAATAAAAAGATGCCTGCAATTAGATATGCAAGAATAACTGATGGGCCAGTCCATTTAATAGTACTAGTCGCACCCATGAAAAGACCGACACCGATTGTTCCACCAAGTGCAATCATTTGCATTTGACGTGCACTTAGTCCCCTTTGTAATTCATTATTTTCCATAATTTTACCCCATCTCTAAATCTAGATTATTATTTTAATGATAATCTTATTTTCGTAATTATACTACAAATTGACGAAATTGAAACAAAATTTTTACAATTTATTGAAATCGCTTACAAAACTATAATAGCAACCTTTTTGATTTTTGAAAATACCTATTTTGATTATTTTTCTGAAAATTAAATCTATTAAAGCGACTAAGCCTTCAATCTGTTGGTCGATGAGATTGTTAAATATTTATTGCGTTTCAATGTGTTGATTATCAATATGGAACTTACTTAAGTTTTTATAAATAGATTGATGATATCACTACATAAATGGTTTCATTCTAAATGACTGAGTGAGTGTGATATACTTTCTTTAAATAGTTAAAGGAGATTGATTATGGATAAAGCACTTATACAACGTGCAATCAAAGTTGCTTTGATTTTTATGATTGTGTTTTTCTTACTAAATTATTTTACTATGAAGCATTCTGATTTAATGCATGTTGTGGGTCGTACGCTTTTAGCAACACTGGCTTTCTTCATCATTTATATAGTGGCTTTTACAATCTTAAGTTCTGATGAACGTAAAATGATTTACGGTACTACCCTTCCAATATCATTAGTCATTTGCTTGCTTATTGGAACATTTTTCTTTACAACGCAAATAGGCGTGATAAGTGGCTTAATTATTGGAATCGTAGCAGGAATCATATGGGAACTGATTAAGAGAAGAAAAAATGGAGGTCATTTGTCATGACAATTATTATTGGCGTTGTGATTTTAATATTATTAATCATCAGCTTAGTGCCTAATTATCAAGCGATGAAATTAGCTAAAAATCAAGGTCAAAAATCTACTCGATATACTATAATGGTGGGAATTGATTTAGTTTTAATTGTACTCATACTCGTCACGTTAATTCTAAAATTAACCACATAATCTAATGTATGTTTAAGTTAGTTACATACTCAATATCAAATTCAAATTAATAGCTCTAAGATCATTTCTTTATGAGATACACCTTAAAAGTTGGACTAAATAATCTAACTTAAGTGCGTTCTGGACATTAAAGAAGTGTCTTAGAGCTTATTTCATATCGCTATTTTGTTTATCTAGGAATAACTAAACGTTTTATCTTATCTTCTAAGTTATTTTATAGTCTTCCCTGTAATAGAAGAAAGTATCCTATCGTTGCAAGGATAAGGTAAACAATAGAACCAATGATAAATGATCTAAGTTGTACGTGAAATGGTGTTCTTTTATTAAATATAGGTCCTAATATGAGGTTCCCTATGGCTAAGATGATAGGTCCTGCTATAAAGAATAGTATGGTATAACCCACGTTATGTGCCTCCTATTTATTTTCAAATAATTGCGTCACGATATCTTCAAGTGACATGTCCTTACCAACATAATTCACGGTTGAAAAGTCTTGATGCGCAGTCATCACATTTGTATTTACGACAACATCTAATCCTGCCATCATAGCAGCTGTTGCCCCGTTCACTGAGTCTTCAATTGCTAAACAAACAGTTGGATTATAGTTTAATTGCTGGACAGCTGTTAAATAAGGTTCTGGGTCAGGCTTAACGTTCTCGACATCTTCCCTACCTACGATCACATCAATATAGTCGTCTAAACCTAACTTTTTAAATGTTGGCAATATATCTTCTCTATAACTACTCGTTGCAATTGCCATCGGAATATGTCGTTGTTTGAGATAGTTCATTAACGCTTTAATCGTGTCGATGATAGGTAAATCTCCACTGGTTTCATGATGTTCCTGATAAATTTTCTCTTTCTTATCTAAACCAATCGCAGTTTCTAAGTGATTATGTAAATCTGTAGCTGCGCCACCTATTGATTGTCTATAGAAATCAATAGAAATCGGTTCGACTTTATGAAACTTAAGATGTTTATTAATTGTCTCAAATAAATGACGTTCTGTATCAATAATAGTTCCATCAAAGTCAAAGATCACTGCTCTATACATCTTTTTTTCTCCTTTTTTAATCACTGTTATTACACATACTAACACAAACAACGCCTACTGTTACTAGATGAACTGTAGACGTTGTTTTCAAAATTAAATCACTGATTAACGTTTTGACCAATATTTAGCAAGTATAGGTCCTGAAATATTATGTATAAAACTAAACACTGCGCCTGGAACAGCAGCTAACGGACTGAAATGGACTGTCGCTAATGAAACAGCGAGACCTGAATTTTGCATACCCACTTCAATTGCCACTGCTTTTTTATCTCTACGTTCTAGTTTAAATATGTGTGCTAAAACAAAACCAATCGTATAACCTAAAACATTATGAAGAATTACAACTAAGAATATAAGAAATCCTGTTTTAACAATTTGATCCTTACTTCCACCAACGACTGATGCAAGAATAAGTGAAATAGCAACAACAGAAATAATAGGCAAAGCTGTAGCAGTTTTTTCCGCAACTTTCTTTGCAAGTCTTTGGAAAATGAACCCTATAACTATAGGGATCAAAACAACTTGAACGACTGACCAAAACATACTCATAAATGAAACCTTTAGCCATTCGTGCGCAAATAGATAAATTAATGCAGGAGTAACTATTGGAGCAAGAAGTGTTGAAACGCTAGTGATTGCGACTGATAAGGCCACATTAGCATTTGCTAAATAACTCATAACATTACTTGACGTTCCTCCAGGGCAACACCCAACTAAAATAACGCCTATTGCAATTTCTGAAGGTAAATTAAACGCCTTAGCTATCAAAAAAGCTAGTGAAGGCATTATTGTAAATTGTAAAATGACTCCTATAATGACTGGTCTAGGTGATTTAAAAACGATTTTAAAATCTTTAGGACTTATAGTCATTCCCATTCCCAACATAACAATTCCTAAGAGATACGGTACAAACGATCCTAAACCAGCAAATTGTTGGGGGAACATCAAACCAATGATAGCTGCTAAAATCATCCACAATAAAAAAGTTTTAGTCGTAAACTGACTTATTTTATTTAACATGAAGAACACTTCCCTTAATACAATGATTTCAAATATTATCATAGGAAGTCATTTATCTCAATATGTTTTCAGAATATTCATTAAATTAAGCGGTAAAAACTCTATTTTTTATAAATTTTGTTAAGAAAAGATTACAAAAGAATAAATTTTAACTTCGTTCAAAAGTCTTAGTGAATATACAAAAAAAGAGTGGTACAATCTATTTAAACGGACAACGTACGCTTTTGTTTTACGCTAGTTTGATACCTATATAAAGAATGTTAAAGATTGGGAGGTCATAACATGTTGATTGATAAATTTGAAACCTACATTATCAATATTGCAGGTTTGAAATCTCGCTCAACGCGAAAAAAATTAACTCATTTGTGTAAAGAAATAAAATTCTGTGAGTCATTACAATTTTCTATATTCAAACAAAATAACATGTATGCTTTAGAGGTGAGCCTACCTAAGCAACAATTACCTTATTTAATTAGTTTTTTAAGCTTCCATAATTATTCTATTTATCAAATTTTATCTCCTAAGCATGTCGATGAACTTCTTGATTCTGAACATCTTTATCAATCAGCCAAACGATTTGATTTAGCTATCGACGGATTACAAGATCCTTTTATTAAAGATAAAGTGATTGATATCATGAATATGTTTGCTAATCATCATGATGTTAACTATACATTAAATAATAATTGTGCGAGTGTGTTATGTGCTCCTGAGGTGTTCACGCAATTACTTCATACTATTGCAACACGTAATATTGATATTTTATCTGCAAGTTATCGTGCTAAGATGTTGCATAAGGCACGTATTTCATAAATGTACCATCCAGTGAATAGTCACTGGATTTTTTAATATAAACAATCAGTTTTGGATATAATGTCTCAAAAAATAATAGCAGTAAGATGATTTCAATTACGAATCTTCTTACTGCTACTTTTATATTCAAAACTCACTAATCATTTTTTTCATCAAAAACTAAGTGTTCAAATGCTTCTCGTACTTGAGGTACGGTCATACCCACAACAACTTGGACATTTTTGCCACTCTTCACTAAGCCGTGTGCCATTTGGTCATGAGTAAAGTAACCACTATCTTCTACTTTAGATTCATCATTTACTGTTAAGCGTAAACGTGTGGTACAGTTTGTCACATCTTTAATATTTTCTTTTCCACCTAAACCTTCTAGGTAGTAGTATGCTTTCGCTTCATATTCATTACTTGGCGTAAATCCTGAATTGTCAGTATTACCTTCACCCTTTTTCTCTTTATAATCTTTTTTAGAGAAAAGTTTAACTTCTTCTTCAGCACGACGACCTGGCAATGGAATATCGAATTTTAAGATCAAGAATCTAAATACAAAGAAGTAAATTCCTGAGAATATTAAACCAATCACAACTTGTGCAACATATGTCATCCAGTGATTTTGGCCTAATGGAATCCAGTTTGTAGCGATAAAGTCTAATAATCCTCCGCCCATATTTCCCACAACACCAAAGCCATACATGATTGTATCCATTGTAGCAGCTAATAATGCGTGAATGACAAATAAATATGGTGCGATAAATAAGAATGTAAATTCTAAAGGTTCTGTAATACCAACCACTACTGCAGTTAACGTAGCAGGAATTAATAATGCTGCTACTTTTTTGCGGTTTGCTTTAGGCGTCGTAGAATACATTGCTAAAGCAATACCAATAGCACCAAAGACTTTACCATTACCTTGCAACATAAAGCCATAATGGAATTGATCTTTTAATGGTTTGCTACTTTCTGCAAATTGATTTAAGTGTCTAAACCATTCAGCTTTTAATCCATCTTTTGCAACGACAGGACCAACTTCAATAGGTGCGTAAATAAAGTGATGCAATCCTGTTGGGATTAACACACGTTCTAAGAAATGATACAACCAAACACCAATATAACCAGATCCAATAATGAAATGTTGTACAGATTCAATACCATTTTGAATCGTTGGCCATACAACGCAAGTAATTGCAGCAATCGGTAACATAACAAAGAATGAAATTGTTACAACAAATGTTAAGCCTTGGAATACACCTAACATCTCAGGCAATTTCTTACTATAATATCTATTATGTATCCATGTCACAATGGCTGAAATAATGATAGCACCTAAGATGTTTGTATCTAACGTTTCAATCCCTGCAATTGCTTTTAAACCTGTGACATTTTCTACGCCTTTTTTAAGATTTGCGCCAAAGGTATGAGGCCATTGCGTTAAAATTGCATTAATAAATGTGTTGAACATCAAATAACCCATTAATGCGGCTAAACCAGCATGACCAGGAGCCTTTTTCGCTAAAGATAAAGGCAAACCAACAATGAATACAATTTCCATATGATTAAAGATAACCCAGCCACCAGATTCAATGACTGACCAGAATTTAAACCAGAATGTATGTTGATCTGCAAGTCCACCCATAATTGTTGGATTTTTGAAAAGTGTTGCAAAACCGAGTACGATACCGAAAAATGCAAACATTAATACTGGAACAATCATCGCACTACCAAAACGTTTAATTGCGTTCATAATTAAAACCTCCACATCCCATATGATTGTTTCACTTTAACTCCCTCTATCATCTTTTAATGGTGAAACTTTATAAAAATAAATAACTTAATTTCAATATATAGTAAACGCTTACATTACTACAATGACGTTGACGGATTTTGAAACTATTTTGTATAATCAGATTATATTTTCATTGTGCGGAAATTTTTTCAATAAATAATATTGAGGTGTTGAGATGATATTAGATGAACGTGTAAATTCTAATTTCGATAATTTAAATGATAACGATATACAAATCGCACATTATGTAAATACACATATCGAAGACTGTAAAAATATGAAAATTCAAGATTTAGCTATACATACGCATGCTTCTAATGCGACGATTCATCGTTTCACACGTAAGTTAGGATTTGATGGTTATAGTGACTTTAAATCCTTTTTAAAATTTGAAAATGAAAAGAAAAATCAACTCCCCTCTGATTTAATTGAACAATTCAAACAAGAAATTGAGAACACCTTTAGTTATCTCGATCGTGTAGATTATAATTTATTAACGAGCAAAATGCACGAAGCAACAACAATCTATTTATATGGCACCGGTCGTGCTCAAATGAATGTGGCAGAAGAAGCGCAACGTATTTTACTGACCATGCACAAAAATATCATTCTTCTTCACGATATTCATGAATTAAAAATGGTTTTAAATAAAACTGTTCCCAAAGATTTGTTCTTTATTATTTCATTATCTGGGGAAACTTATCAGTTAACAGAAGTAACACAACTACTTCAATTAAGACAAAAGTATTTCATTTCCGTCACGACGATGAAGGATAATTCCTTGGCACAACAAGCAAATTATAATGTTTATGTATCTAGTAATACGTTTTACTTAAATGATGGTACAGATTATTCAAGTTTTATCAGTTATCACATCTTTTTCGAAACACTTTTAAGAAAATATAATGAACGCAAAGAGAAAAATGAATTAACATAAAAAAATCGCAAGCAATCGTAGTAAGGTCAACATGCTTACTACACTAATGCTTGCGATTTTATTAAGTATGACTTTGTTGTTCTTCACGTTCTTCTAGAACATTTTGCATCTGATCAATCATTAATTCAAATCCATGTGCTGTTGAATCATGATATTCTTTTTTCTTTTGTTTATACTCCAATGTAGTTAAACGTCTTTCTTTCTCAACTAATGAGCGATAGTAGAAGAGCATTTGAGTGCCACCATTTTCACGTTCGAAGAATTCCACTTCGATAATATCCTCTTCTTCACTCAATCCTGGCATGCCAATTGTCATCTTCACATACTCATCTAACACTAGTTCCTTGTATGTACCTTCAATCACATTTTGTTTGCCATTTCTACGGTCTACAATTCGATACTGTCCGCCTTCTTGAATATCCGCTTCAAAAGATTGATTTGTACGTTGCGTAGTCATAAACCATTGTTTGAGAAGCTCTTCTTTCGTCCACGCTTCATACACTACTTCTGGAGTAAATTTTAATAATCGTTCAATGTCGATTTCTACGTGTTCATTCTCTACATTATATTTTGCCACTATCTTTCACCTACTTTCACTCTTAATTCTATTCTAACGTATTTAAGCTATGTCACAAACTATGAATGCTCTTAATATTAAAAAGAAGCTAAAAACGACTGAGCACTTTTAGCCTCCTTCAATTTTGCTATTTACTTTTTGGATTTATGGTCCAGTCGTGGGACCCTCAAAATAATCGCTACTAAGCCACATACGCCAAGTAAAATCGGATAGATACTGTATGGAACAAGTAAAAATGGAGATATACCTGCTACGCCAGCTGCTGAAATCACTTGAGGACTATACGGTAATAATCCTTGGAAACAACCACCAAAAATATCTAGTATACTTGCTGATTTCCTAGGATCAACATCATATTCATCTGCAATATTTTTAGCTAACGGTCCTGCCATAATAATAGAAATCGTATTATTAGCAGTAGAAATATCAGCCGCACTCACTAAACTAGCAATGCCTAATTCAGCACCACGTTTTGATTTCACTTTAGAACGGACGAATTGTAGTAACCAATCTATACCGCCATTGTGTTGAATAATACCTACGAGTCCACCTATGAGTAAGGCTATCATTGCAATATCTTCCATACCAATAATCCCTTTAGATACAGCACTAAGTAGCCCTTTCCAACCGAATGAGCCATCTATTAATCCAATCACACCTGCTAACGCTGTACCGCCGATTAATACAATAATGACGTTGACCCCTATGAGCGCAAGAATTAATACTAATAAGTATGGAATGACTTTGAATAAGTTATAGTCATAATTTTTAGCATGATCAATTGAAATACCATTAGTTAATAAGAACAGAATAATAATTGTCAGGATTGCTCCAGGCAAGACAATTTTAAAATTAACTCTAAATTTATCACTCATTTTAGTTCTTTGGGTCCTAACAGCAGCAATCGTTGTATCTGAAATCATTGAAAGGTTATCTCCAAACATCGCACCACCAACAACTGTAGCCATCGCTAAAGCTGCAGGCACATCCGTAGCTTGAGCAAATCCAAAACCTACTGGCGCAATGGCAGCTACTGTACCCACAGACGTTCCCATTGAAATAGACACAAACATACATATCACAAATAATCCTACTATGATTAAATTCTGTGGGATAAGTGATAATCCTAAGTTAACTGTGGATGTGACACCGCCCATTTTTTCTGCTGTAGTTGAAAAGGCACCCGCTAAAATGAAGATCAACATCATCAAAATAATATTCGAATGTCCAGCACCTTTTGTAAATACTTCTACCTTCTTAGCGAAGGATTCCTTTCTATTCATAAGTAAGGCAACAATTACTGTAATTGTGATCGCTACATTTAAAGGCATCGTTGTGAAATCGCCAGAAACGATTCCCACGCCTAGAAATAGTAATACAAATAGAAGTAATGGGAGTAGCGCCCATGCGTTACCTTTCTTTATTTTCTCCATTATTCAACCTACTTTCCATAAAAATAGGAGCGAAACAGAAATCTGATTCTCAAAGAACGATTTCGGCATCCCGCTCCCATCTTGTAATGCTTGTAGAACTTCATTAATGAAATTCTCTATCTTGAGACTTGGCGCCAAGGATCATTAAGATTGTAAGTCATTGTATACGATACAACATTGCAGAAACTTCTTTGTCCAGCTCTCAACTTATCTTGATAAGCTACGCGAATTGTGTCTAACATTACAAGATTATAGTTACAACGTCAATACTTAAAATACATAGCTTTTTAAAAATTATTCTTCAATACGCGTCGTAAAATATTTTTCATAAATTGATAAGGCAATAGCGACTATAATTAATAATGCTATTGATACGCCAAATAAAATCCACCATTTTAAATACAAACTCAAAATGATAAGTAAAATACTCATTACCGTTGTGATAATTGAAGTTATTTTAAATATTTTTTCAGTGCGATGTGACACAACCTTATAGTCAGCCATACTTGTATCGTTTATATATTTTTCTTGCTTCCCTTTTTTATCATCAATAATTTTAAGTTTATATTCTAGGTAAAGTGTAATTAAACCAGTCAATAACACTATAAAAAATACAGTAGGAAAGGTAATATGTCTTAAAATCACCCATGAAAACATACCCAAATAAACGATAGCGGCTATCGCTCCTAATATACGATCAATAATGGGGTGAATCCAAATCATGCCCTTTGTTATATTTTCATTAACTAAATAAAGATTGACTAAAACGTTATATATACAAAGTACAAGAAATATTGAAATCGTAATAATTGGATTATAATTAAATATTATGATGCTACCTATTCCTATAGTTAATAAAATGTAAGGTAAAAATCTAATTAAGAATGTTCTCACGCAGTATCACCTTGTTCTTTTTATTTGCCCATCATCTTACTTAGAACCATTATCCTTACATACATGGTACATGAAATCATCTGCGTTTATCAAATCGCTTCCATTCGCTTCAATTGAGGAAAATGCCACACTTTCTACTCAAAACAAACTGGCACCTCTATCAAAGTAAAAAAGCTCCTAAAATGAATTTTAAATTCTTCATTTTAGGAACTCGAATGACATTGTTGAATGATAATTTAATAAAAACGGTGTCCGTAACCTTTTAGTCGATTTGTGTACCGCCAGTGACACCAAACACTTGTCCTGTAGTATAGCTAGAATCCTCTGAAGCTAGCAATACATATGTGCCTGAGAGCTCTACGGGTTGACCTGCACGTCCAAGAGGTGTTTGTTGGCCAAATTGAGGTATAGCACTTTGTGGTTGTCCGCCTGTAATTTGAAGTGGTGACCAGAATGGACCAGGTGCCACACAGTTTACTCTAATTCCTTTTGCGCCAAGTTCTTCTGAAAAACTTTTCGTTAATGAAATAATAGCAGCCTTTGATGCAGCGTAATCATGTAGTATCGGACTTGGGTTATAACCTTGGACGGATGACGTTGTAGTAATTGATGCGCCTGGTTTTAAGTATTCTAAAGCTTTTTGAACAGTCCAGAACACAGGATAAACATTCGTTTCAAACGTTTCCGCAAATGCTTCTGTATTAAACCCATGGATATCATCATGATATTGTTGATGGCCCGCAACTAAAGTAACATTGTCTAAACCGCCTAATTTAATATAGGCTGTTTCAACCATATCGTAGTTAAATTGTTCATCTCTTAAATCACCAGGAATAAGGATAGCTGTTTGTCCAACACCCTCAATCACTTGTTTCACTTCTTGTGCATCATCTTCTTCACTAGGTAAATAGTTAATAGCGACATCTGCGCCTTCTTTGGCATAGGCTATTGCAGCAGCGCGTCCGATTGCAGAATCACCACCAGTGACTAACATCTTATAACCTTTTAATCTCCCATGCCCATCATAGGATGTTTCTCCGCAATCTGGTTGTGGCGTCATCTTGGATTGTAATCCTGGTAACGCTTGCTCTTGTTTTTCATAATCCGTCGTTTTAAATTTGTTTCTAGGATCTTGTGCTGACATCAATCATCATCTCCTAATTGTAGTTTCTGTTATTTATACCCACAATTTCTCATTATTTAATCATATTTTATTTTCGGAAAATGAATTTAACAGCACGAATTTATCACAAAAACAATATTTGAAATCAATCATTACCCCTTTAACAATTTCTGCACAAGTTTCACAAAGTATGTTGGTACTTTTTCAAGGATACGTTCATCAGGATCATATTTAGGATGATGTAAATCGTACTTACTATTTGAACCAATGAACGCAAAAACACCAGGATAATCTTTCGTGTAACCTGAGAAATCTTCTCCGATAGTGAGCGGTTCTGTCATCATATGAACGTGATATCCTACTTCTTTAGCAACTTCTATCGCTTGGTCTGTTAAGTTCTCATCGTTGACGACAGCACCTGGTAACTGTGTATAGGTCAATTCCATTTCAACATTAAATGCTTGAGACAACCCTTCAGAAATTTCGTGCATACGCTGTTCTATATATTGACGTTTTTCAGCATCGAATGTACGCACCGTACCTTGAATATACGCTTGGTCAGCAATCACATTCCAAGTATTACCACAAGATACTTCACCTATTGTTATGACTGCACTATCAAATGCTGATAAATTACGGCTTACAATGGATTGTAAACTATTTATCAACTGACCTACTACGATAACTGGATCATTACCTTGTTCAGGTTTCGCAGCATGTGCGCCCTTTCCTTGAATATGAAATTCAAAACGATCTACTGCTGACGTTGTCACACCACTTTTGATTGCAAATTCTCCTATATCTAGAGTTGGATAATTATGATAACCTAGCACCGCTTTCACACCTTCAAGTGCCCCCGTTTGACTTAGTTTAATAGCACCATCGCCTAATTCTTCCGAAGCTTGAAAAAGTATTCTCACACGTCCATTCAATTCACTTTCTATCGCTTTAAGTTGTGTTGCAACAGCTAATATACTCGCCATATGAATATCATGCCCACATGCGTGCATGACACCTTCATTTGTCGAAGTAAATTCATGCACCACTTGTTCCGTTATAGGTAAGGCATCAATATCAGTTCTCACAGCTACCATGGGTTCTCCTTGTCCTATCTCAGCAACTAAACCTGTCTCTAAAGGTAAATCCAAAATCGAAATATGATAACTTTCTAATATTCGTTTTAAACGTTTTGTTGTTTCAAACTCTTTTTTGGAGAGCTCTGGATATTGATGAAATGTACGTCTCCAATTGACATAATCTGAATAATTGGCCATCTTTGATTCAACCCCTTCTTTTCGAAAATGACTGTAAAACAAATATAAAATAGAACCTGAAATGACCGAGTTCTAATAAATGGTCTTTACATTTCGAATATTTCGAATTTTCTTAAATTATATACATAGCGTTTCTAATAAGAAAAGTTTAATCGTTACGTTATTGAAAAATATCCACTACATACTTTTATTTTCATCAAATATTTTAGTAATATTTTTATCTGAAAGCTTTATTGATATAGAACGAGCCCCTAAAACGAATGTACATCAATTCATTTTAAGGGCTCCTTGATTAAGTTTAATTTCCTAGTGCATTTGTGATTCACACATCAACTAATCTAATTTAAATTCATTATCAACAACAACCTTGCCATCTTTAATCACTTTTTGAGCATGATTAATACCAAAATGATATGGAATATATTCATGGTTAGGTGCATCCCAAATGACGATATTTGCTTTGTCACCTTCATTAATCGTACCTGCGTCAGCATCAATAGCTTTTGCAGCATTCACTGTCACAGCGTTCCATACTTCATTAGGAGATAATTTTAATTTTAAAGCTGCTATAGCCATGGCAAGTTGTAAGTTATTCGTTACACTACTACCTGGATTATAATCAGTTGCCACTGCAATCGCACCGCCATTATTAATCATGCCACGTGCATCAGCATAATCATTTTTATCTAAATAGAATGTCGTAGCTGGTAATAACACAGCCACTGTATCACTATTTTTTAATTTGGCTTTACCTTCTTCACTAGATGCTACTAAGTGATCTGCAGAAATAGCCTCCTCATCAATTGCCAATTCTAAACCACCTAATGGATCAATTTCATCTGCATGAATTTTAACTTTAAAGCCAGCTTCTTTAGCTTTTTCCATATAACGCTTAGATTCTTCCACTGAGAATACTCCCGTTTCACAGAAAATATCTGCAAAGTCAGCATATTTTCTAACTTCAGGAAGTAATTCAATCATTTCTTCTAAGAATGCTTCATTCGATTCAGCTTCTTCAGGCACCGCATGAGGTCCTAAGAAAGTATGTTTGATATCCAAATTATATTTATCAGCTAATTGATTAGACACTCGTAATTGTTTCAATTCATTTTCTTTATCTAAACCATATCCACTTTTACTTTCTATCGTAAGCACACCATGTTTAATCATAGTTAATAAATCATGCTCTGCTTTTTTGAAAAGGTCTTCCTCACTAATTTCTCGTGTAGATTTAACAGTTGAAAGAATGCCTCCACCAGACTCAAGAATTTCTAAATATGATTTACCTTGACGTTTGAGAGACATTTCATGCTCACGTGAACCGCCAAATATAAAGTGCGTATGTGCGTCAACAAGCGCAGGTGAAACAACCTTACCAGTAGCATCAATTGTTTCATTTGCTTCATATTCATCTGTATGAGGGCCAGAATAAACGACTTTGCCATCTTTAACGACTACCGTGCCATTTTCAACAACTTCTAATTCATCTAACTCTCTACCCTTTAAAGGTTTGTCAGTAGATTTAGGTAAAATCAATTCTTGAATATTTTGGATAATTAAATCATTCATTATTTATCACCTGCTTCATCAATCATTGGAATTTTGACACCTTTTTCTTTAGCTGTTTGAATCGCAATATCATAACCTGCATCAACGTGTCTTGCTACTCCCATACCCGGATCTGTAGTAAGTACTCGTCCTAATCTTCTCTCCGCACGTTCTGATCCATCAGCCACAACAACCATACCAGCATGTAGTGAATAGCCCATTCCTACACCGCCACCGTGGTGGAATGAAATCCAAGAACCGCCAGCTGCAGTATTAATTAATGCGTTTAATACAGCCCAGTCACCAACTGCATCACTGCCATCTTTCATGCCTTCAGTTTCACGGTTTGGACTAGCGACTGAACCAGAGTCTAAATGATCACGTCCAATAACGATTGGGGCAGATATTTCACCATCACGTACAAGTTTGTTTAGAGCTAACCCCATTTTTGCACGTTCACCATAACCTAACCATGCAATTCTGGATGGCAATCCTTGATAAGATATTTTTTCTTCCGCTAAATCTAACCATCTTAACAATTTTTCATTTTCTGGGAATAACTTTCTCATTTCTTCGTCAGCACGTTCAATGTCTTTTGGATCACCGCTTAATGCTGCAAAGCGGAAAGGCCCTTTACCTTCACAGAATAACGGACGAATATACGCTGGAACGAACCCAGGAAAATCGAAGGCATTTTCAACACCATTATTATAGGCAACTTGGCGAATGTTGTTACCATAGTCGAAAGCTACAGCACCATTTTTTTGGAACTCTAACATGAGTTCAACATGTTTAGCCATTGAAGCCTCAGCTAATTCAACGTATTTTTTAGGATCTTCTTTACGTAATTGTTTTGCTTCTTCCACTGAATAACCTTGTGGCACATAACCATTCAATGGATCATGCGCACTTGTTTGGTCCGTGATGATATCTATTTTGAAACCTTTGTCTAAAATTGCTTTATGAACATCTACAGCATTACCTACTAAGCCAATGGATAATGCTTCCCCTTTATCTTTAGCTTCTTGTGCCATTTTCAATGCTTCGTCTAAATCTGTAGATTTAACATCACAATAATTAGTTTCAACACGTTTATCAACGCGTGTTTCATCTACATCTACACAAATGGCAACACCATTATTCATCGTAACTGCTAGTGGTTGTGCGCCACCCATACCGCCTAAGCCAGCAGTTAATGTAATAGTCCCTGTTAAATCGCTATTGTATTCTAGCTTAGCAAGTTCAGCGAATGTTTCATAAGTTCCTTGAACAATACCTTGAGAACCGATATAAATCCAACTTCCTGCAGTCATTTGTCCATACATGATTAAGCCTTTTTTATCGAGTTCATTAAAGTGATCCCAATTTGCCCATTCAGGAACTAACACAGAGTTTGAAATTAATACACGTGGTGCTTCTTCATGAGTTTTAAACACTGCAACTGGTTTACCAGATTGAACTAACATTGTTTCATCTGCTTCTAAATCGCGTAATGTGTTTTCAATTGCTTCGAATGCTTTCCAGTTACGAGCAGCTTTACCAATCCCACCATAAACAACTAATTCTTCAGGATGCTCAGCAACTTCAGGATCTAAGTTGTTATATAACATTCTTAATACCGCTTCTTGTTCCCAACCTTTACACTCAATGTCTAACCCTTTTTTAGCGTGAATTTCTCTCATGTCAATCTCTCCCATCTGATTATTGTTTACATGCATTTTCAAATTGATTGTTATTCATTTTTTCTAAAAACAAATTTCTTTTGTGATTGAATATTATAAAATAGGGAAAAGAGTACTAAAATTAATTAAATTATTCAAAATATTCAATGCGTTAAACGACTTAACACAGCAAATATTTTGTAATTACAGTATAATAGTCTGAGATATAGACAACAAATATAAATAAACTAATCATTTATAACTTAAAACTATAAATACGGGGTGCTTTACATGAAAATCATTCAGCTAGAATATTTTTTGGCTATAGTTAAATACAATAGTTTTACAAAAGCTTCTAACTTTTTACATATTAGTCAACCTTAATTGACCGCTACAATTAAAAAAATGGAAGCAGATTTAGGTTATGACTTATTTATGAGGACTACGAAAGATATCAAAATCACCGAAAAAGGCATTCAGTTTTATAAGTATGCGACACAATTAGTTCAGGAATATCGTTCTACTGTTGAAAAGATGTATGATTTAAACATTACATCAGAACCAAGAATTAAAATGGGCATATTGGAATCTACAAGTCAGTGGATAGCTAAAGTCACACAGATACATCATAAAAGTTTTCCAGATCAACAATATCGTATGTATGAAGTTCACGATAGAAGCGATTCTATTGATCAGTTACTTAATTTCGATGTACATTTTGCGCTAACCAATGAAAAAATTAATCACGAAGATATTGCGTCTATCCCTCTATATGAAGAACCATATGTTTTACTCACCCCTAAAAATGAATTTCCAAATCAAAAGACAATTAAAATAGAAAATCTGCCTCTCATTATGCCAAATAAAAATTCGCAAGTACGCAAGCATCTAGACGATTATTTTAATAGAAGAAATGAATTTCCAAATATTGTAGTGGAAACAGATCGTTTTGAATCTGCTACAAACTTTGTGCATTTAAATCTCGGTTATGCAATTGTGCCTCGCTTTTATTATCAGTCTTATTTTGCCAAGAATTTAGATAGTATAAAAATACGTCCTAACTTAGGACGCAAGATTTTTATTAATTATTTAAAAAAACGTAAACATTCAGAACAAGTCATGTCTTTAATACAACAATGTTTAGATTACTGGGATATTTAGAAACACCTGTAAAAGTGGGAATCATCATCCTAACTTTTACAGGTGTTTTATTTATAATTAACGTAGTCATTTTGCTTACATTTTCAAGGAGTTAAATTAAGAAGTGATGTACTAAGTTTGCTACAAGTTTCGCAGTGCGATTGTCTAAATCATATTGAGGATTCATTTCAGCAATACTGATTGAAGCAACCTTCTCACTTGGTATAATACGTTTAGCTAATTCAAATACAGTGTGAGGATAGATACCTAGTACAGCTGGTGCGCTTACCCCGGGCGCAAACGCGCTATCCACAACATCCATACAAACGGTAAACATAATAATGTCATGATCATGAATAAAATGCTCTATCATATCTTTAATTGGGGGAGACACTTGGTTTAACAATTCATCAGCATAAACATATTGAACATGTTTCTCTTTAGCATAATCAAATAATCCTTGAGTATTACCACCTTGTGATATACCTAATACCATGTAATCAGCGTTATCATCTTGCTCTAATATTTGTCTAAAGCTTGTGCCTGAGGTAGACTCACCTTCATCACGTGTATCAAAGTGGGCATCAATATTGATGACGCCAATAGATTCGTTAGGGTAAACCTTACGCGTAGCTAAGTATTGTGCATAAGCAATATCGTGTCCGCCACCAAGTAAAAATGTTTGCTTATGATTTTGAATAGATTTAGCAGCTAACTCTGCATATTCTTTTTGAGTATCAATCAGGGCGTCGTGATCATGCTCGACATTGCCATAATCAACAAGTTCTTCACATTGATTTAAATCTGGCAAACCTGCAAACGCCTTTTTAATCGCATTCGGGCCTTCTTTTGCACCTACACGTCCTTTATTTAATTCGACGCCTTTATCAACAGCATACCCTAATATACCTACCCCTTTTCGTGTCCCAGATTTTTCAACTTTCGATAAATCACCAAATTTTACAGTTTGAAAGTGTCTAAATTGTTTTACATCTGTTTCACTATCTAGACGACCTGTCCATAAATCACGTTCAGCAAGTCTATACATGATACTTCCCCCTTGATTTGTTAATCACAATAGTTAAATAAAGTATAACTATTGGTGTATTTGAATTCAACGCTTGTAATATTTTGATACCCTGAAAAGAAAATATTTAATTACGATTAGCTAACAAAATGATTCAAGACTATTACATTTTGATGATAATTAAAATAGACAATTTAAACATCTCCTTGTAAGATGTATAATTGTAAATAAAATAAATTTAGCTTGTTACCTAATGGAGGTTACATAAAATGAAGAACTCTCGAATTTCTGGGTTTCAATGGGCTATGATGGTCTTTGTCTTCTTTGTTATAACAATGGCCTTAGCCGTTATACTTAGAGATTTCCAAGTATCCATTGGAGTTAAACGATTTGTTTTTGACATCAAAGATTTAGCACCTTTAATAGCATCAATTGTATGTATTTTAGTATTTAAGTATAAAAAAGAACAATTAGCAGGGTTAAAGTTTTCAATCAGTTTAAAGGTTATTGAACGACTTATTTTAGCGCTTATCTTACCATTAATTATTCTTATGATTGGTATGTATAGCTTTAATACTTTTGCTGATAGTTTCATCTTATTACAAACATCAGATTTATCAGTATCATTAATTACAATATTAATTGGCCATATTTTAATGGCTTTTGTTACTGAATTTGGTTTCCGTTCATACTTACAAAATATTCTTGAAACAAAGATGAACACTTTCTTTGCAAGTATTGTTGTAGGTATTATTTATTCAATCTTTACTGCTAATACTACATACGGTCTGGAATATGCTGGTTACCATTTCTTATATACATTTGCGTTTTCAATGATTATCGGTGAATTAATCAGAGCTACTCAAGGACGTACCATTTACATTGCTACAGTCTTCCATGCTGCGATGACATTTGCATTAGTATTCTTATTTAGTGAGGAAACCGGCGATCTTTTCTCAATGAAAGTCATTGCGATCTCAACAACTCTTGTAGGTGTTGTCTTCATCGTGTTAAGTTTAATCATTCGTGCTATTGTTTATAAAACAACAAAGCAAAGTTTAGAAGAAGTTGAACCTAACAACTATTTAGACCATACTGAAGAGGATGATTTCGAAGGCGTGAACAATCGTTCCAAAGAAGCTGACTCTGAAAAGGAAAACGTTGAGAAACCAAAAGATGAATCACACTCAGCAGTTGATTCTGAACAAACGCATACTGACAACTCAGATTTAAAGGATAGTGCGTCTTACACAGAAGACCGTCATTCATCTGTAGTTAGCGATGCGAAAGATGAAATCAACGAAGCAGAAGAACAAACTACCGAAGATTCAACTAAAAAAGAATAACAAAACCTATAAAAAGAACTTGAGGCATTTTGTAACCCTCAAGTTCTTTTTATATATTCTACGCTTTATTCATAATTTTAACGCCATCTTGTGTTCCCACAATTACCTGATCCGTCATATCAAGGAAGTAACCTGTTTCTAATACACCCGTTAGATGTATTAAAAATTCATGCATGTCATAAGGGTCAATGCCTTCTGGCAATGTACAATCTAATATGTAATTTCCATTATCTGTCGTAAATGGAACATCCTCATTCACGCGTCTATTAACTTTCACTCCTTGAATGTCTTCTATTCTTTTCGCTACTTGATACCAATTAAACTTATCTACTTCAACTGGTAATACAAACGTTTGCCCTAAATAATCAACAAGTTTATTTTCATCAGCAATGACAACGAATCTTTCAGCCATTTCATCAATCACTTTCTCTCTGAATAGTGCACCGCCACCACCTTTAATAAGGTTAAGGTTTGGATCTACTTCATCAGCACCGTCGATAGCTAAGTCAATGTGATTGACATCATTAACCTCAACAATTTTAATATCTAATTCTTTCGCCAGAAAGGCCGTTTTATTTGATGTACATACGCCAGTAATATCGTAATGATGTTGATGAACCAATTCAGCAATTCTAGGTACTAGCAATTCGATTGTACTTCCAGTCCCTATCCCAAGCGTCATACCATCTTCTATCTGACTAATCACATCATCTAACGTCATGAGTTTAAGTTCTTTTACGTCTTTCATTTGCTGATTATCCCCTTTTCTCTAATTTCCTTAATTTCATTTTACATGAGTTTAATTATTTTTAAATACCTTTAGATAATGAAATTAATTTTCATACTTTTTCTCTTTTAAAATTAGAGTTCAATCATCTCAATATTTAAAAAGTAAGCAACTTGAATTGATAGCAGCTCCTCATTTAAAACATCCCCATTCATCTAGAAATCACACACTCTGTAAAGTCAAAATATTAAAAACGTCGAGTTACCATTTCAGTTTCATAAAATGGAGACCCGACGTTTTCAATTAATTATTTACTTTTCATTAATTTGATAGCTTGTTTTAGAAAGATAAGGCGTATGTGCTTCTAAAATAGACTGCGCTTTCTCACCATACATGTTGATATCATTAGGGAGATTTTGAGTTTCCACAGTAAATCCAGAATGAGATTTATAAATATTGAAATCACTATCCCAATTTTGTGGTTCATTAAAAGTATATATCACCATATGTGGCATATCTGTTTCGACTTTTAATTCAAACTCATTATTATCAATAAGAAGTTGACGCTCTCCTACCTCAAATGGATGATCTAAACCTTTATAACGTTGCATTTGCTGATGAAGTTTTTCATTTGTACTATTAAATATATCTTTAAACAGTACACTCTTTTCTTTAAATACATCATAGAAATCAAGTGGCGCTTCTTGTTTCACAATATGGTTATCATCCAAAGTAAACATTTTTAAAGAAGAACTTGATATTTTGTGATTATCAACAACATTATTATCTCGATTTAAATTAAAGTACACATGATTTGTTGGATTAAATAGCGTTTTTTGCGTGGATTCCGCTTCATATTGTATCGTCCAGCGTTGATCAGCATCGTAAGTGTGTGTGACTTTAATAGTCATATCGCCCGGATAATGATCTTCCTTTTCTTTAATCGTTGTTGTGAAAATGACTTTAATCTGGCCAATTTCGTCTACAATTTCATAATCAAAAATTCTAGTATCTAAACCTTTAGAGCCACCGTGTATATGGTGTGGATGCTGATTTGCTTCTAATTCATATGTTTGTCCCTCTAATTCAAATGAAGCATTGGCAATTCTACCTGCATAGCGACCGATAGTGGCACCAAAATTAAAAGGATTTTCAAAATAGAATTCATCAGCTTCTACAACATTCCCTAAAATAATATTATTGTCGTGATACTTCCAAGAAACGATTCTAGCCCCGTAATTCGTAAATACAATCTTCGTTTCATCATTATCAATTTTAATTAAATCAACATCATGTCTTTGATGCTCAACTTCAACTATCATTACATAATCTCCCTTTCAACCACGTTAAATTAAGCTCTACTAGGTAATAACATCACTAATACGCCTATCATACAAATTAAGGCGCCAATAATGTCATATTTATCTGGCGTCTGTTTATCTATCACAAAAGCCCAAAGAAGGCTCATAATAATAAACACACCACCATATGCAGCATATACTCTACCGAATGTCGGAAACGCCTGAAACGTGGCCACTACGCCATATAGTATGAGTATCATACCACCTAATAAACCTAGCCAATATGAATGGCCTTCCCTTAACCATAACCATATTAAATAGCCTCCACCAATTTCACAGAGGCCTGCTATGATGAAAATAAACGCAGAATAAAACACGATACAATGCACCACCTTTAAAATTTATCCTATTCACTATAACGAAGGGGTAGTTCAGTTATAAATAAGAATAGTATTTAATTTAGATTGATATGATAAGTAACATTGTATCAATGTTAGATTCTATAAATCTATCTTTAATTTAACGACGGTATTTTCACATACATATTGTTACACTTTTTCTTTTAATATTCCATAGGTTTAGAACATAAAAATAAAACTGCTTGACTTAGTTTGATTAATTCTTTTTCACAAGACGTTGAATTGATTTGAATAATCCCTTTTCAAAAGTAAGCACAGAATCTTTATACGTTTTAACAGCAATCCATAATAATAGTGCGACTACAATGATTGAAATCCCCATACTCACAGCGATTTCCCAAATTTCTAAATCTGAGGATTGAGAACGTACTAATAACTCAAACGGTGCTAGGAATGGGATAAAACTTGTAATCTTAGTAAGCAGCATATCCGGCTTCATGATGCTAAATATTGCAATATAAAATGCGATCATAGCTAATAAAGTTAACGGCATAAGCGTTTGATTCATATCTTCAATTCTCGTTGCTAATGAGCCAAGAATAGCTGCAAGTAATACATAGCTTAAGATACCAACAATAAGGCAAAGTATGCTTACAATGATAATTTGCCATGCAAGATGATTCATTTGAATGTCAAATTCTTTAAATAAACTTTTTAAATCAAATGCATAGACACAAAGTAATGCCATGATAATAATCATAATAACTTGAGTGAATGCCACAGCAATAACGCCTGCAATTTTAGCTAAAATATGAATCACTGGTGACACACTTGTAATTATCATCTCAATGACGCGAGAAGTCTTTTCCGTAGCAATTTCCATCGCAACTTGTCCAGCGTAATTAAATACAATAAAGAAGATAAGCATTAACGTCGCATAAACTAATATGTAATTTAAAGTTTGTTCCCCTGAATTTAATTGACTATCCTCTTTATTAGAGATGACTTTACTGTCTACATGACTTCTTGCTTGTAATTGTTTCAATTCTTTTTGGCTTAAATTGAGATTCGAAGCGACCAATTGAGATTGGATAGAAGTAAGTACCTCAGTCAATTTTTGCTCGTCCTCAGCCTCTACGTTGTCTTTACTCAATATCGTTCCTGATAATTGATGATGCTTATCTTGTTTCACGATATAGGCTTTCTTTAATTTTTCATTTTTTACTAACTTATGTGCATCTTTTTCACTGACTTTTTTAAAAGTAGCGTCATCATCGAGTGCGTGACTTTGTTGTTTTAATACTTTATAAATTTGTTCATTTTGCGTCACAACGCCAACTTTATCTGGGCCATTGTCAAATAAATCTATAATTTTATCTATATTTGAAAGTGCAATCATCAGTATGACAATGATAGACATAAAAATGATAAATGCTTTTGATTTAATTTTACTGATATACGTGAGTTTAAAGGTCGACCAAAATTTATTCATGTGTTTCACCTACTTTATCTATAAAAATGTCATTAAGTGAAGGTTCTAAAACTTGAAAACGTCTTACAAATCCTTGTTCAATCACTTTCTTATAAATATCTTTAGCGATATCTTCATTTTCAATTGTTATTCGAATATCACGTTTATGTTGCTCAATATTTAAAATACCGGCAATCTCATCTAAGCCATCAATGTGATGATCGGCTTCAATAATCACACGCTTATTACCATGTTCAGAGCGAACATGTTGAATGTCTCCAGAAACAACTAACTCACCCTTATCAATGATACAAACGTCATCACAGAGTTCCTCCACATGTTCCATACGATGTGAACTATATATGATGGTAGAACCTTTATCATTTAAATCTTTTACCGCACGTTTTAATAGCTCTACGTTAACTGGATCCAAACCACTGAATGGCTCATCTAAAATGAGTAGTTCAGGATTATGAAGCATACTCGCAAGTAATTGGATTTTCTGTTGATTTCCCTTTGAGAGTGACTGAATCCGCTTTTTTCTATTTTCCGTAATCGCAAAACGCTCTAACCAATAATCAATACGTTGTCTAATTTCCTTACTAGATAAGCCTTTTAACGTCGCAAGATACGTTAATTCTTCTTCGACTGTCATTTTAGGATGTAAGCCTCGTTCTTCGGGAAGATAACCAATCGAATTATACATGTGTTTACCTATTTTTTTACCTTCATATGTAATGGTACCTTCTGTCGTCTCACTCAACCCGAGTATCATTCTAAATGTAGTTGTTTTACCTGCACCATTTCTCCCTAGAAACCCTAACATTTTTCCTTTTTCAAGTTTCAAAGAAATATCATTAACTGCAGTGAAATCTCCAAATTTCTTGGTGACATGATCAATTATCAAACTCATATTTTATACTCCTATCAATATGATTTTTTGGTTTAAATTCTTTTTTAATATAACATTATTCAATTAATTCTTATATGTAAATTTTGAAACTTAATAAACTTTACAAACTTTTTTGTAAGCCCTATCATTATCTATAAGTTTCGTAGCAATACATACTTTTCAAATTTAAAGGGGTTAGACAAATGAGCTACAGTATTGGCATTGATTATGGTACAGCTTCAGGTCGAGTGATTCTTGTGGATACATCCAATGGTGAGATGATCTCAAGCTATGAAGAAACTTATGAACACGGTACAATTGCCGAAACATTGAATGGCGAAGCACTCCCTCGTAACTATTTCTTACAAAATGCTGACGATTATCTTCATGTTTTAGAAAATGGCGTTAAATATGTATTAGAAGAGAGCAAAGTGAACAAAAATGATGTATTAGGCATTGGTGTCGATTTCACAAGTTGTACGATTGTCTTTTTAGATGAAAATTTTGAACCATTACATCGACAAGATCGTTTTAAAAACAATCCACACGCCTATGTTAAATTATGGAAACATCATGGCGCTCAAGATGAAGCGACACAAATGGTTGAAGCCAGTGATAAAACATCTAATCAATGGCTCGATTATTACGGTTCAAGCGTCAATAGTGAATGGATGATTCCAAAAATATTAGAAATGAAACATGAAGCACCTGAATTACTTGAACGCACGAGTTATATCATGGAAGCTGGTGACTACATTACAAGCTTGCTTACAAATAAAAATATTCGTTCCAATTGTGGTATTGGGTTCAAAGGTTTTTGGGATGAAGTGAACGGGTTTAACTATGACTTCTTTGAAGCTGTAGATACAACTTTGCCTACTATCGTTAAGGAAAAATGTGAAGCACCGGTCGTACATATAGGTGAAAGCGCAGGAAATTTAGCAGTATATTATCAACAATTATGGAATTTGCCTGAGAAAGTGCAAATCTCTCCATATATGATTGATGCCCATTCAGGTGTACTAGGTGCAGGGGCTATTGAACAAGGTGAATTTACAGCTGTTATCGGCACAAGTACCTGTCATTTAATGCTAGACCCTAAACAAAAACCTATCCCTGCGATTACTGGTTCTGTGAAAGATGCAGTCATCCCAGGTTTATATGCATATGAAGCAGGTCAAGCTGCTGTCGGAGATTTATTTAGTTATTCTGAGCAGTTAGCTCCGAAACATATCGTTGACCAAGCTTTGGAAAAGGAAGTTTCAATACTTGAATTTTTAGAGGAGCTCGCAAGCGACATCGATGTAGAAGAACAACATGTCATAGTACTCGATTGGCATAATGGTAACCGTAGCATATTAAGTGACAGCCATCTTTCAGGTAGCGTCTTTGGCTTAACATTGCAAACACCTTTCGAGATGATTCACCGTGCGTATTTAGAATCGACAGCGTACGGTACTAAGATGATCATGAAACAATTTGAAGACAATGAAATTCCAGTTCATACGGTTTATGCCTCAGGTGGTATTCCAAAGAAAAGTCAATTATTAGTGGATATTTACGCAAATGTGTTAAACAAGAAAGTAGTAGTACTTGAATCATCTAATGCTACCGCACTCGGTGCAGCAATGCTGGGCGCCAATGTTGGCGGTGCATATCCATCATTAAAAGAAACCGTAGAACATATGAAACAGCCTATTTACTACATCAAAGAACCGGAACCTGATAAAGTCAAAGCATATGACAAACTGTTCGATAAATATCGAAAACTACATGATATTTTAGGTCATGAAAATCCAGAACTATCCTACATACATGAATAATTGAATCGTCAGATTGGAATGTAGATTTCAAAAAAATATCTCTAAGAGAGTGAGACAGAAATACAATTTAGAAAAATTAATTTCGTCGTCCCAACCTCTTAGAGATTTTTATATGACTATTAAGCTTTACTTTGATGAATTAAGCCTTTTGACTTATATTATTCTTTTTTATTGAAATGACTTTTAAAGTAGCGATAATGATTAAAATGGCATTGAAAATAAGTGTAACTATTGATGCATAAGGTGTATGATTCATCACTATTTCAATGACAATATCTATAATAGAAATAAGACTAAGCGAGATAACCAACCATACGAAGTTCTTTGCGTACTCCATTTCTATCCTCATTCGTTCATATTCGTCACTAAAATGGTATTGAGGTATAAGATGGAGCAATGGCTCCGTGTGATTAATCTTTTCCTTAACTGGAGCAGTTGGTTTATCTGATACTTTAATTCTCTTATCTCCAGTGAAAATAAAGACAATTAATGGGATAAATATGATAAGCGACGAGGGTTGGAAACCAAACATCTTGTTACCTATTAAAATAGGAATGATGATATTGGGAATCAGGTATAGATATGCAAATGCTAGAATTAAAAAGATCGCTCTTTTTATAAAGCTCATTTTATTAAGCATCTTTTTTTCGTTGTCATTTCTAACATATATTTCTTTATTAGTATCACTATATCCATTGGTCACTAACATACTAACTAAGACAACGATACATAAAATGGTGCCTATTAAATATGGAGATAAATACGCGCGTTCAACATCAAACATGACCTCAAAATAAAACATAGCTATCAAAAAAATAAAAATGAGCGCCCCAAATTTAGCAAATAAACGATTCAATCTTTGTAATTGATGCTCATCTGTTACTTTAAATAACCGACTAATCATGGTCATCCTCCCAAAATAAATCATTTAATGTCACATTTAGTTTTTTCGCGATATTAATGCATAATTTTAAAGATGGATTATATTTGTCATTTTCTATCATATTAATTGTTTGTCTAGAAACACCAACAGCTCGGGCTAGAGAAAGTTGAGATATTTTCTGATGTGCTCTAAATTGTTTCACTTTATTCAAATCAGTAGCCCTTCTTTCACAATGATTAAGTACTTTTATCATAATCAAACAAATAGGCAGAAGTCAAATATATATGACACTTTTATTTTAAAAAAGCGGCCTCTTTGAGAGACCGCTAGTGAAAAGCCAATTAATTAGTTTTAGCTTTATCAACTGGATTATGGTTTTTACCTTCATAATTAGTTGCGTATTCAGTGAATTTAGGACTAGGTCCATACTTATTTGTTTCTTTCTTACCGTTAAGACAAACCATGACTAAAAGAATAACTGAATATATCCATTGGATTGCAAGTAATATATATAATAAGAGTAAAACAAAACCATTGTCTGACCATTTGTCATTAAGTGAAATAATGTTAGCAGTAACATTGACAATAAATATTACTATTACACCACTAATTGGTAACCACATTGAAAATGATAAGTCATGAAATCTTCTAACTAAAATAGCCAAGTTAGGTATTAAAGTGGCTAAGGCAAAGATAATGCAGTATAAGTAACCTAAAATGAGTAAAGATCCACCAATAGTTAAAGCGGCTTCATCGTGACTTGCCGATCCTATCATCGCAAACATAAAACCTATAAATAGACCAATTAATCCTGGAATTACAAATATTAAATTCCATAACGTTGCATACCAATATTCGCTTCGTCTTGAGCGACCTTTAAAGTTAACATAATTACTCCAAAATAATTTAAGTGCTCGCCCAAAACTTACTTTATCTCGCATCATTCATTCTCCTTTTTCTGTGTCATGTAAAACTGTTTTAAAATCTTCTACTCTTTGATAAATTAAAAAAGAGTAAACTATAGTAGAAACTTGTATATTGAGTATATCAAAACATTTCTTTAATAAAAATGTATATTTTAAATTTTAATTCTCAATTCAAATTTTCTATAAAGTATTCTTATTATATTTTAAGGTGAGATGATTGTGGACTTTATCAATAAAGCAACAACACAAACTGCTAAAGATTTATTAGGCGTTAAAATCATATATCAAGATGACAATCAATACTACTCTGGCTACATCGTGGAAACTGAGGCTTATTTAGGTTTCAATGACAGAGCCGCACATGGTTACGGTGGTAAACAGACGCCTAAAGTAACGTCTCTTTATAAAACGGGAGGAACGATATACGCACATGTGATGCATACCCACTTACTCATCAATTTTGTCACACGTACACAAGGCGTTCCAGAAGGCGTATTAATTCGTGCCATTGAACCAGAAGATGGTATAGAAGCGATGAAAATGAATCGTGGTAAAACAGGTTATGAAATAACGAACGGCCCAGGAAAATGGACAAAAGCATTGAATATTCCTAGAGCTATAGATGGTTCAACACTTAATGATTGTCGCCTTTCCATCGATATTAATAATAGAAAATATCCTAAAGAAATAGTAGAAAGTGGAAGAATTGGTATTCCTAATAAAGGAGAATGGACACACAAACCACTTCGTTATACTGTTAAAGGCAATCCATATGTATCACGCATGCGTAAATCTGACTTTCAAAATCCTGATGACACATGGAAATAAAAGTAAAGCGAGGCGCTCATGATATACACCCCTTAAAGTTAGATTTTTTAGTCCAACTTTTGGGGTTCAGTACAGAGCTTCCTCGCTTATTTATTATTTAATATCGATATCTCCTGAATCGTTTTGAATATCATGTCTACTATATATTAATTTATTGTTAACTCGGAATATAATTTAAATTAATATTTTCAGAATTTTAGATATATATAATTAATATTAATTGAATATCTAGATTTATTTTAAATACGCGTGTATAATGGTTAACATGGCCATTTTTATAACGCTTACATAATTATATAGATTAAGTATTAAACATAGGTTTTGGGACTACTTCTAAGGGGGCATTTTATGATAGAGTTAGATGCAATCACAACCTTGTGTTTAGCATGTGTTCTATATTTAATCGGACAATCAATTGTTAATCATGTATCGATATTAAAGAGAATTTGTATACCTGCGCCAGTGATTGGCGGATTACTTTTTTCAATTCTCGTAGCCATACTCGATTCTTTACATATTATTAAAATCAAACTTGATGCATCATTTATTCAGGATTTCTTTATGTTAGCATTTTTCACAACAATTGGTTTAGGTGCATCATTTAAGTTATTTAAAATTGGCGGAAAGGTCATGTTACTTTATTTCATGTTCTGTGGAATTATGGCCTTTTGTCAAAATATTATAGGTATTTCATTAGCCAAAGTTTTAAATATTCAACCACTATTAGGTTTAACTGCTGGATCAATGTCAATGGAAGGTGGTCACGGTAACGCTGCTGCATATGGTAAAACAATTCAAGATATGGGTATTGACTCAGCCGTCACTGCAGCACTCGCTGCCGCTACATTAGGACTTGTATTTGGTGGTCTAATCGGTGGACCCGTCGTCAAATTTTTAATTAAACGTTATAACCTAAAACCTGAACATCGTGATGAGTCATTTAAAAATTATGGCGAAGTTGAATATAACAAAACGCTACATAATAAATTCAAACCTACGCAAATCTTTTTCATACAGTTTACAATCTTAGTATTTTGTATGGCATTAGGTACTTATATTGGAAATACTTTTACTGATTTAACAGGTGTAAATATTCCAATGTATGTAGGTTCCATGTTTGTAGCTGTAATTATTCGAAATGTGTCAGAACTCTCTGGATGGAATATTGTAGACTTAAAAATTAATGATCAAATCGGGGATATCTCCCTAGGTATCTTCCTATCATTAGCTTTGATGAGTATTCAACTAACTGAAATATACTCACTTGCGATTCCACTTCTGATTATCGTTCTGATACAAGTGGTATTTATGGTCTTATTCTCTATTTTTGTTTTATTTAGAGGTCTTGGTAAAGACTATGATGCCGCAGTAATGGTAGGCGGATTCATTGGTCATGGTTTAGGTGCCACACCAAACGCAATGGCTAATTTAGATGTTATAACTAAAAAGTATGGTAGCTCACCAAAAGCATACTTAGTTGTACCGATCGTAGGTGCTTTCTTAATCGATTTAATTGGCGTTATCATTGTGATGGGCTTCATACAGTTCTTTAGTTAGATACAATATTTACATCAATTATTAGAAAAGAGACTGGGACATATTAAATATCTCAGTCTCTTTTAACATATTGGCAGTAGATGTCTGGATTGAAAGCGCGCTTTCATCAAGCTTCTCTCAATCCTAGCCATCCTTGCCGGCGGGGCCCCAACATAGAGAATTTCTTAAAAAGAAATTCTGCAAACAATGCAGGTTGGGAGAGGGAAAACGAAATTAATTTTGTTAAATTATATTTCTGTCCCGCTCCCTTTTTATTTATCATCCTCTATGAATATCTAGACTACGTTGCTCAATCCATGAAATTAATTCCGGACTAAATACGATATCCTTATGTCTCAATGCTTCAATATCTTTTGCATCTAACATCGTCATAATTTTCTTCATATGGTCTAAGAATGATTCTACATATTCAATTGTATTCGTAATTCCTGTTTGCTCCACTTGATTTAAGAATGGTCTCGACATACCAACTGCTTTAGCACCTAAAGCTAAGCTTTTCACGGCGTCTAATGGTGTTCGCAAGCCTCCACTTGCAAAGACATTCAACTTATCCTGATAATCTGTACTTTCAAGTAAAGATTCTACTGTTGATTGTCCCCATTGTGTTAAATAATTCATATCTTTGTTTGTGCGACGTTCATTTTCAATATCAATAAAGTTTGTACCACCACGACCACTTACATCTACATATTGAACACCGATTTCAACTAATGATTTAAAGGTCTCTTTACTCATTCCGAAGCCAACTTCTTTAACAATAACCGGTACATTCACACGTTTCACAATGGATTCAAGATTGTCCATCCATGTTGAAAACTCACGATTACCTTCTGGCATAACTAATTCTTGAGGAGAGTTTACATGAACTTGTAACGCTTGAGCTTCAAGTAAATCAACTGCTTGGACAGCCTTCTCTACAGGTACATCTGCGCCAACATTACTAAATATCATTCCCTCAGGATTGATTTGTCTTGCAATACTGAATGATTCAGCCATTTTAGGATTTCTTAAAGCGGCATGGGTAGAGCCTACTGCCATTGCTAAACCTGTTTCTCTGGCTACAATAGCTAATTTTTCATTAATTTGTTTCGTCCACTCACTGCCTCCAGTCATCGCATTAATATAAACTGGAAATTGCATATCGAAATGAGATGTATGACTCGTTAAATCGACCTGATTGACATCAATATTAGGTATTGAATGATGAACGAATCTCAATTTATCGAAATCAGATTGTGGTGCATCAGTTTGTGACATTGCAATTTCTACATGTTCATTTTTTCTTTGTTCTCTCAGTGAATCACTCATTGAAATACCATCCTTTGTTAAAGTTCATAATATGATTGTTCCTCTTTTAGAACCATTTTTTCCTTTTGAAAAAGATTATTAAAATAATTGTTATCACGAGCATGACGCCTAGACAAACAAAATAAGCATAATGCCATTTTAATTCAGGCATGTAATCAAAGTTCATACCGTATACACCAGCTATAAAAGTTAACGGAGAGAAAATAACTGATACTAGTGTTAAAATTTGCATAATACTATTCATTCTAAATGAAGTAAATGACTCATAGTTTTCACGTATTTCATTTGTCATCTCTTGCGCTGTTCTAATGACACTTCGTTGTTTGATCAGATGATCATCGATATGTTGAATATACATTGAGTGCTTAGCATCTTTAATGATATTGCCTTCACTTTTAATCGTATCAACTACTTCTTGCATCGGAAACATGACACGCTTAATTTTAATCAAATCGGAACGTAATTGAAAGACATTTTCCATTACACTTTTACTATACCGATCATCGACATGTCGTGCTTCGAAATTATAAACTTTATCCTCGATGCCATATACGAAATCAAAGTATTTATCCACCATACTATCCAGTATATGTATTACTATATCTGCGCAGTCCAAATCAGCGTCATGATTTTCAGCATTATATTTAGCTACTCTCTTCAATGATCTAAAGGGCTTATGATGATACGTTACAAGAATTTTATCCTGTAAAAAGACGTTAAGCGCAATTGGAGAATAATCTGAGTCTATAATACTATGGAATATCATATACTGATATGCTTTATATTCTTTATACTTCACGCGAGGTATACCAGTAATGGCATCATCTATTTCTAAATAGTTGAAGTTAAAGTTATTTCTGAGAAAATCATTCTCACGTTCTGAAGCATTTTCAAAATCATACCAAACAATTGTTGCATCTTTAGGAACATCCCGAACATTTGCTACTTCCGTAAGAGGTTGTGTTAATGATTGATATCTTACGGTTAAGGTCATTTTACTTCCCCCTCTTGTTATCTCTGTTACATTTTATCATGAATTTAATTACGTGTATGTGTTAATTTTATCTAGTAAGATAGTGTTAGGTATAAGGGGAGGAAAAAGAGATGTCTCACACATTCAAGGTTACTCGAAATGTAACCGAAGATTTAATTGATAATAACAATCATATGCATGATGCGTATTACAATATGATATTTAGCGAAGTGGTTAATGAATTTAACTATAGTCATGGCTTATCTCTTGAAGAAAGAGAAGCAAGCCAATATACCGTTTTTACTATTGAGGAACATACAACGTATTTAGCAGAATTGTCATTAGGTCAAACATTCATAGTTGAATTATACCTTTATGATTATGATTATAAACGTACGCATTTCTTTTTAAGAATGCTACATGAAAATGGTACCGTTGCAGCTACAAATGAAGTCATGATGATGGGCATTGATACAAAGCAACGTCGTTCTGCGGCATTTCCTGAGAAATATATGAATTTCATTAAAGCATATGAATCAGAGCAAGAAAAAATAGAATGGCCAAAACAACTGGGACATCGAATTGGTATCCCTAAAAAAGGAGAATAAATATGCCTACACGTCAACGCATTAAAAGTGAACTTATAGATTTAAAAGATGATGTTAAATTTGAATTGAGTGAATTAAATAATCAAAAAGAATTGGTTATCAATGGACCGGCGTCTCAACTAGTCAAGCGTGCAATTCATATGAGCTACTTACAAGGGCAAAAGTTTGCGATTGATGAGATTTCAACGTTAATTGAGGAAAATCATATCGATGAAGAATTTCTCATTCAATATAATAATTATGAAAAGCACGTGAGAGATCAAAATCTAGAAAAGAAATTTACTTTTAGTAATTTTACTGATATACCACATCAATTTGATGAATTCATCGCTTCATTTTATTACTTAAAAGGCCAAAACTTTGTTGTAACTCATATCAATTCAATCATTGAATAGGATAATGAATAAGGACTTTGGAAGTTTGAACCACCTCCAAAGTCCTGTTTTATTGTTGTATTGCTTTTGTAATTTGTTTAATGACTTTATGCGATTGTCTAATAGGATAAATCGGGAAATCATGAACCATTTTAGGATATTCTTTAAAATCAATGTACTGCCCATTGTCTTCTAATAAATGTGCAAACAACTTCATGTCCGGATTTCCAATTTCCTTACCACCACCATACATATATACAGGAGGTAGACCTTTTAGTTCTCCATACAATGGAGAAACACGCTTATCAGTTAGTGGCAAGCCATTAGACCATGCTTTCATCAACTCATTAACCCCAAATCGACTCACTAAGATATCTTTGTCTTCTAATTCTTCAGTAATATCTTTATTTGATAATGTGGCATCTAATAAAGGTGATATTAAGAATAGTTTACTCGGTACAGGTTGCTGTTCTTCAACCAAGGATTGAACGAAACGCAACGCTAATCCTCCACCAGAACCATCTCCCATAATCACAATATGCTCATTACCTACTTCAGAAACTAATTCATCGTATACTTTTTTGATAGCTTGATAGGTATCTTCAAGATGATATTCCGGCGCTTTTGGATAGATTGGTAATACGACTTCGTTTAATGTATTGAGAGCCAATTTATCCAATAATCTCCAATGAAACGGTGACGGTTGCAATGTGTTATATCCACCATGGAGATATAAGATTTTATGTTTAGCTTCATGTCTAAAATTAAATCTAAACACTTGCATATCTCCTAGAGATAATTTATCAAGATTAGATTTTACATTTAATGTAGACGGTTGTTTATGCTTTTTACTATTTTCAGTTCTTCTTTTCTCTAAAAATTGTTCTACTTCTTCATCACTGTTAAAGAAAATAGATCTGTTATGAAGTATATATTTATTAACGACTCTATTCATTAAATAGTTTTTCATAGCGTGACCAACCTGCCCCTTTTCAAATTTTAAATTTAGAAAACAATTTGCTTAAATCTGTATATTCGTTTTCTTAAAAAAGATATAATAATACATATATCAATTGCATCTTTAAATAATGATGTCTATTACTGATAGTGATACTTGAATAAAGCCAATTATAACAGACATTATATTAAAAAGATAAAAATAGAAAAAATGTGATTGAAGGAGGCATCATAGTGACTGAAGCAAATCAAAATCCAAGTGATTTCAATTCACAATTTCGTAATCAAGAAATGCATCGCGGTAAAAAATATGGAAAGAAAAAACGTTCTTGGGTAAGTATCGTTATTCATATTATTGTATTAGTTTTAACTGCTATTACAGGATATAGTATGTTAAAACAACCTATTTTTAATATAGTCTTCGCTAATCAAAAGATTAATTTTCATGAAATACGAAATTTCCAAGATACTGTTACTAAAATTGGAAATTTAGATATTAATTTAGGTGACATGAATGATCTACAACATTCAATAGATAACCTTATTTTAGTTTTTAATATTTTCTTTGTTTTATGTCTCATTAGTATGTTTATAACTGTGATTACTATCATTCTTAATCGAACATTATTAAAAATTTTTAATATCATTATTTTAGCGGTAATGCTTTTTATTACTATGTATTTCAGTTATATCATTCATACAATTGCTCAAAATATTTCAGAGTCTCTTAAGAAATATTATTTAAGTGTTTCACCAGATCAAGTGATTACGGAAGCTGATGCAATTCATAATGGATTAATTCTACTTGCTTGTAGTATTGCGTTATTATTTATTAGTTTATTCTTCCGTAACCGTCTAGCTCGTATACGATAAATTGAAGGCCTATCAATCACTCTTAGTTGAGTCATCGATAGGCCTTTTTATTATGGTTCGCCTGCGCTTTTTGCGCATGCATAATAGTCTAGAAAATATTAAATATATCAGTCTCATTTAACATATTGGCAGTAGATGTCTGAATTGAGAGTGCACTTGAATCAAGCTTCTCTCAATCCTAGCCATCCTTGCCGGGGCGGGACAACGAAAATAATTTTGCTAAATTATATTTCTGTCCCGCTCCCAAAAAAGAATCGATAACGACGGAACGTTACCGATTCTTCAAAAATCGTGCCCCCACAACACAATTTTTTATCTCTTAATTAATATTTACTCTTGGTGAGCTGCTTTATCTTCGGCATTTGCTTTTTCAGCAGATGCTTGTGCTTTTTTCTTACTTTGTAAGAATAAGCTTAAGATTAAGGCAATGGCACTAATCACAGTTGCAATGATAAATGCATCATTAACACCTTCTACAGATGCAAGTTTATTAATATGTTCTAATAACACTTTTAATGCGCCTGATTCGCCACCATATTGTTGTGCTAATTCACGCATATGATCTTGAATGACAGGATTTGTTTTATCTAATTCATCGCCAAATGCTGCAACATGATTAGTTTGTTGAGTCGTCATTACAGTCACCAATATCGCTGTACCAATTGATCCAGCTAATTGTCTCATCGTATTAACAAAAGCATTACCATGAGAAATTAAACGGCCAGGTAATGCATTCATACCTGCTGTCATAATAGGCATCATGATAAATGCCATACCAAATGAACGTAATACATAGATACCCATAATATGAAGATAAGGTGTGTCCATGTTTAATTTACTTAGTTCCCAAGTTGCATAAGTCATAATACCAATCCCAAAGATGGCTAATGGTTTAATACCAATTGTATCTAATAACTTACCTGCAACAGGTCCTAAAGCACCCATAACTAAAGCACCAGGAAGCATAAGTAAACCTGAATCGAGTGCTGAGAAACCTCTTAAATTTTGTAAATATAATGGAAGTAAAATCATACCACCATATAAACTCATCATAACAATCATATTGATAACTGTTGTAAGTGTATATGTTGGATATTTTAATACTTCAAGGTTTAACATTGGTGCCTTCATTCTTAACTCTCTAATAACGAATAAGATAATGAAGATTGTACCAATAATAAACATTGTCACGATTTCAGTTGAACCCCAACCTTTATTACCAGCTTCAGAGAAACCGTATAATAAAGCACCGAAACCGATTGTACTATATATAATACCAGGAATATCAGCTTTTGGATTTGTCGTACGTTGGTAAAGTTTAAACCAGAACATACCAATTACAATTGCGACTAATCCGATAAAGAACATACCATAGAACATAATGTTCCAATGATAATTTTGAACGATATAACCTGATAAAGTAGGTCCAATAGCTGGAGCTAGAATCATTGCGATACCCATTGTCCCCATTGCGACACCACGTTTTTCAGGTGGGAAAATCGTTACAATAACGTTAGAACCTAATGGCATTAAGATACCTGCGCCAATCGCTTGTAGTACACGACCACCCATCATAATTGGGAAGTTAAATGAAATCGCACAGATAAGTGAACCAATTGTAAATAATGCTAAACCTACAATAAATAATTTTCTATAAGAATATTTATTAAATAAGAATGCACTGATTGGAATCAAAATACCATTCACTAACATGAATCCTGTCATCAACCATTGTCCAGTTGAAGCAGAAATATTAAATTCCGTATTAATTTTAGGCAAAGCAACGTTTAATAATGTTTGGTTCAAAATCGCAATGAACATACCAAATAACATTGCTGCTAAAATTTTACCTCTTGAAATACCTTTACCGAAAATGAAGTTAGATTCTTGTTTTTTAATCTTTTCATTGACTCTACCCTCTTCTGAGTTAGGGTCAATTGGATTTAAAACTTCATCTGATTCTTCATTAGGTTGTTCAGTATTATCTTTTTGATGATCTTGTTTCTCATCATTCGCTTGATCTTCGTGTTGATCTGAGCGACGTAGAGAACCAGGATATGCATCATATTTGCTATTTGCATTAGTAGCTTTAGAAGATGTTTGATCTCCCTCATTAGTAGTTTCGAAGTGATGTTTTCTTTTATCATCTTCGATATTATCAGAATGATTTCTGATTTGACTTGAAGCATTGTTAGACTCAGATTGTTTATCTAGATCACTTGCTTTAAATTTAGATTGATAACTTTGATTCTCAGAATCCTTAGTCGAACGTTGTTCCACTTTTTGATCTTTAGCTTTTTTTCTTGATTTTGAAAAAAGTACGTTAATTAGACCAATAAGTATGAGCGCTATAACAATATAAACAATAATGAAGGTCGTTGTCATGAAATGACCCCCTTAATTTTTATGGATTTTAACTTCAGCGTTCATACCTGGAACAACATTTTTAGATGGTTCAGAATCTAGAGAAATTTTAACTGGTACGACTTGTGACACTTTAGTGTAGTTACCGTCACTGTTAGATGAAGGCATTAATGAGAAACTAGCTGCAGTTGCTTTTCCAACTTGTTCTACTTTACCTTTAATAGAAGCTTTTTGACCATCGATATCGATGTCTACATCGTTTCCTTTTTCTACATCAGAAATGTCTTTTTCATCAACGTTTGCAGTAATGTATAAATCATCTAAATTATATGCGTAAGCGATTGGGTTACCAGCTTGAGCCATTGAACCTTCCATGCCGTCAGTTTTAACGATTGTACCGTTTTGAGGCATTTTGATGCTCATATCTTTAGATTGACCACCTTCGCCTTGAGCTGAAACTTCAGCTACTTTATCACCTTTATCAAGTTTATCTCCTTGTTTCACATCTAGAGATTTAATTTCTCCTGAAGCTGGGCTAGAGATTTTGATTTGATCTCCGTCTACTTTTGCATTGTCTGTAGTTACATAGCTTGTTGCATTATTCCAGAACCAGAAACCTAGAACACCTATTACTACAAGAACAATGATAGTAATGACATTCACTAATACCATTTTCTTCATGAATATATCCTCCTATTTGCTTTTAAAATTCACTTTATCTATTATAGAGATGTGTCACTAAAAAAAACACCAACATTTTTCACAATTGTGTTGGTTAGCATTTTATATAAAAATATTATTCAGATTGATCAGGTGAAACAATGAAACAACGTGCGAAATATAAAATAATAAAAAGCCTTATTGAATTGATTGAAGAATACCCTTTTGAGGAAATCACAATCAAAATGATATGTGCTTATAGTGGTGTAAATCGTTCGACATTTTATGATCATTTTCAAGATAAATATCATTTATTAGAGAAAATTCAAAACTATCATTTAAATAAATATAAGGCTATATTGAATTCATTTTATAAAGATTTTCATAATATCAAGCAAGATCAAAAGAAATTATATAAATTTTTCTTACTCGTTGCGCGATATATTAAGCGTAAGGAAGCATTTTATAAAGCAACTCTCATTATTCATCCTAATAAGGAAATTGCGCTTGATTATATTAATGAGACAAAGCGATGCTATGAAAAAGTAATGGATAGATATGAAACAACCATTCAGAATAAGCGTATGTTTGTGATTTATTCTGTTGGTGGTCAAGCTGGCATACTTTTTGATTGGTTACGTCATGGTTGCAAAGAATCACCTGAAGACGTCGCTAGCGTCTTACTCGCAAATACAATTAAACTACAACGATAAAATAATAAAAGCTAAACTTAAAATGAAATTCCCCTCTTCAAAGTACGACTTTCTAACAAGCACTTTGAAGAAGGAAATCAACATCATTGATTAGGTTTAGCTTTTTTAAATACTTTCATATTTACTAACTGTAAAATGATTAATATAATCGCTGTAATGACGATAATCATGATATACGGAGTAGGATCATTTTCACCTTTAATACCAACTAAAGGAGACATTAAACCACCAAGGAGCGTTTGAAATAATCCTAATAAACTAGATGAACTCCCTTTACCACTCTTACTTTCATCCATCGCAATTGAGAAGCCTAGTGTGGCAACACCCGTGACAGGTGCAACGAGTATAATAAAACCGATGGCTAATAACCAGAAATTCAAATGATTGATCAATATCAGCGAAACAAGTATCACACCTATAATTTGAATGGCCGTCATAATTCTAAGTAGTTGTTGACTATCCATATAATCTACTAACTTACCTGTCAGTTGACTTGAGATAATCAATGTTATGCCAATAAACGCGAACATGATGCTAAATTGGAATGGAGATAAACCATAAATCTTCTGTACGATAAATGGAGATGCTGAAATATAAGTAAATAATAATATAAATGACACGCCCTGTATCAACATAGGTAGAACAAATCGTGGCGTGGCAAATAAATCTTTGAAATTTTTAAACATTGTTCCAATATTGCTATTGGCGCGGTGTTCATTTTCAAGTGATTCTGGAACTTTAAATAAAGTACCTACGAACATGAGTAATCCAAATACAGTCAAAATGATAAAAACCATACGCCAAGTGGCAAAACTTAAGATTACCCCACCGAGTGCTGGCGCAATCACAGGCGCAACACCATTTACAAGCATTAGTAAGGATAAAAATTTAGTTAAATCATTGCCAGAATACATATCACTTGCAATGGCTCTTGATATCACTGCTCCTGCGCCACCTGTTAATCCTTGAATCAGTCTTAGTGCAATCATAATCCAAATATTCGTAACGAAAATAATACCTAAACTCGCTAACGTAAATATTATCATTGCTATGAGGAGTGGCTTCTTACGTCCTGAAGCGTCTGAAATTGGACCTGCAAATAAGTTACCGAATGCTAAACCGACCATAAAGAGTGAAATCGTTAATTGTGCATTCGATGCTGTTGTATCAAAATCATTTTTAATATTAGGCAAACCTGGTAAAAACATATCAATCGATAAGGGTCCTATTGCAGTGAGTGCCCCTAAAATGACAATAAATAGTATAGATTTATGATACGTTGAGCGAGAATTTTCCAATATTAACTCCCCTTTTTATTTTTTAAAGCGAACCTACATTTACTATTTCATAAACGTGTTCCGATAATTACTAATATTACTAAATGGTAGCAATAAAGCCAAATGCATTTTTGCATTTGGCTCAGATTAGACCGCAGACGAAAGCGCTCACTCATCGTCGTCTGCTTTTGTAAGTTGCATGTTGCTGTTATCAGAATCTATTTCTAATTCATAATCTTTATTAACGTAATTTCCTGTTAAATCAATTTGTTGGATTGTGGTTTTAATCTTATCTCCACTTCTACTTGCACTCAGCACTTGAGGAGAAATCATTGATACTTTTGTTTGTGTCAGAAAATTATTTTTCATTTGTTTATAAATAGAAGAGTTTTTCTTGTAATAACTTGAAATAAAATCAAAATCATTGATGTCGAAAGCTGTATTAATTGCTGTTGAATAGCCGGTAAAGAACTGAGTTAATTTATTTTTAAGACTATTTTCCTCTTTTTCTTTCTTCTCAACATAGCTGCTAATTTTATCACTTTCAAATTCTAATGTCACTTTGGTATTATCTTTTAAGTCATCAGCACTGATTGTTTTAGTTTCAGACTTAAATGTACGTCCTTTGGCTTTACCAGTCGCTGAAATCGTAATATCTTTCGTTTTAGGATATGGTCCATATTCTTTTGAGTTTGAATATGACATTTCTCGATCATTAATTTTAACTTTTTCAGAGCTATCACTTAATTTGCTCGCGCCTTTTAATTTAATATTTAAATACGCTTGATCAAAGTCTTCGGATGCTTCAACTGTCTCAGAACTACTATCTCTAAAATCGAAGTTCAAATTACCATTAAACGTTCCATTCTGTGTGGTTTTCTTAGCTGGCAATTCATAATTACCTGGAATGAAATTACCAAGGGGTGTATTTTTGTGAGCGTCTGCGATGACTGTTTTACTTTTACCGCCTGCTTTGAATTCATACTTAGTTTTTTCTTTTGGTTTAATTATCGGTTGTTTTGTTGGAGCCGTAAAACTCATATTATCGAAGAATAAATATCTCGTTCCATTTTTACTTATTCTTAGAACATCTTGTCCGCTTCTTGTTTGAATATAAGAAGCGACACTAGAATTATTTTTATTTAATTTACTGACGGTCTCTTTGATATCACTCTTAAAGCTTTTCATGCCGACTTCACTTTTAATATATTTAATATATTCTTTCGCTTCATCCGGATCCACTTTATTATCTTTTGTACTTAACACTGTTGCAACCTTTTGCGTATCATTATTATCAACCGCATTAACTAGAATCTTAGTTTGCGCTTCTGGAGAATTAAAATTCTTTAAAAGGAAGAATAAAATGACAATAAGTATCAAAATAAAAAAGATAATTCCTAGTGGAACAATTCTACGTAATTTAAGGTTCGTAGCGTTATCATTGAATGAATGAGATGATGTTTGTTTAGCTTTATTATTTTTTGGTAGCGATTGCCCACATTTAGGACACTGATTATTATCATCACTGACTGTCTGGCCACAGTTTGGGCATTGTTTCATTCTATCACCTCTATTTCTAACACTACATTCAATTCACATTCATATTATATAATTATTTTATCTACCCGTTTTATTTTACAGAGGTTAGATTAAAAATACAATTCTCATTATATGTAGTTTTCATTGTATTTTAATTAAAAGAAAGTTACATACTTATTTAAATTATATAAACAGTTCATCATCAAATAAATACTTATTTAGTCTTATCTCTTAACGATTATCTACACATACATCATTATATTCCTACGAGTGATTCTATGTATAGTCTAAATCTTCGAATAAATTAAAATTTAGAATTGAAAGATTTGATTCGATGATCAATAATCTCAAGTACTTGTCGTACCTTTTCAATTTCTTCAGTTGAAAAGTCGCTCGTCATATCGTTAGCAATACTGCTCGTGATTGCTTTTCTTTTGGCGATATATTCTTTACCTTTTTCAGAAAGATTAACAATTTTTAAACGTTGGTCGATATTAGCATCAGATTTTTCTAATTTAACTAGGTCAGCATCTAATAATTTTTTAACTCTTCTACTTACTGCCGCTTTATTTACACCTTGTTTTTCAGTAATTTGACTCACTGTTAAAGACTCATTTTTCAACATACTAAGCACATTCGATTGTTCTAATGAAATGCCATACTCATTTTGTAAATCTTTAAGTAACTTAGCCGTCAATGTATTTACATCATTAATAAATTTCTCTAAAAATACAATATGATCTTCTATTCTTCTAACCATGTAGAATCTCCTATATTATTTTATCTATTTCTATAAAAAAATTATTTTTCATACTTTTAAATAATAGCAAGAATACTGGATAATTGAAACCTCAAATTCTCTGAGCAATACTTTATCTTTAAGATTGCTAATTATGATTGGTTAGTCTACATTTATAAGTACAATATAAAAAGAGGAACATCAATCATGATTTCAATCATTTTAACCATCATCGCATTTATTCTCATTGTATCTTTGTACTTTGACCAACCTTTAACACTTAATTTATTGAGCTTTATTTCAACAGTTATTTTAGGTTTCATCATCGTGACGTATCATTTAATCACTTTAACACTGCCCTATGATTTATCCATTATAATGATTATTGCTTCTATACTCATTATAATGAAACATCGTCATTTATTTAACTTTAGTCGTGGTCGTCATTTTCTAAAAAATATGTGTATTAACGCCTATCAACTTGCTTTATTTTTAATAGCTTGTTTCTATATCAGTACAGTTTCAATCCCAGTTATCAATGGACTGGCGTTATGGCTGAGTGCAATTGCTTTTAGCACGTTTTTTGCATTTATATGTTATGTATCTTGGTCCTCTGCCTTTGGGAGTCATTCATTTCATAAAAATGTAGATTTGATTATGGTGCTTGGCGCTGGTATCTTCACAGAGCAAGTTACACCTATGTTAGCTGAACGGTTAAACCGCGCAATAAATGTTTATCATTCACAAGCAAAGCCTGTTTATTTCTTAGTAAGTGGCGGGCAAGGTCTTGACGAACCGATTACTGAAGCTTTAGCAATGAAACGTTATTTAATAGCAAAAGGTATACCTGAAGATATAATCTTAATGGAGAATCAATCCACGAATACGTATACAAACTTCTTATATTCTAAACCAATTATTGAAACGCATTTCAAACGTCAGTCGCAACTTCTTTGTGTAACAAGTCAATTTCACATTTTAAGATCGTTACGACTCGCTGAAAAGTTAGGTTTAAAATTTGAGGGTATTGGCAGTCATACACCGTACCACTTTTTCAGTAGAGCATTAATCAAAGATTTCTTAGGTGTTATGTATCAATATCGCTTATTACTAACCATTTATTTTGCAATCACTTTTTGGATTAGCATTCTCAGTTTAATTCTAAATTAAAAAGCAAGAGAACCTAATGATGTATGGTTTGCGACATCAACTGTTCTCTTGCTTCATTTTTATTGTTTTATAATTTGTCCATCATATAATTCTATGACGCGATCTGCGTATTCGAATAAACTTGTATCATGAGTAATCATAATTCCAATCTTATTGTGTGCTTTAATTTGTTGACTTATCATTGATACTACTTCTTTAGCTCGTTTGGCATCTAAACTTGCTGTAGGTTCATCTGCTAGAATGATTTTAGGTTGATTCATAAATGCGCGAGTAATTGCCACACGCTGCTTTTCCCCACCAGATAACATATGCGGATAACTGTGAAGTCGATGCGCCAATCCTATATTATTAAGTAATTGTGTTGCTCTAGACTTAGCACTTTTCTTAGGCATTCCCGCTTCTTTACCTACAATAAGTAACTGTTCTTCTACTGTCAGATAAGGAATCAAGTGTGAGGATTGAAATATAAACCCTATATCATTCAGTCTAAATTGCGAATTGTCCTTACCGTTAATGAATAACTGTTTCTCATCATATAATACATCTCCAGAGGTTTGAGACAGTAAACCACCTAATATTGTTAATAATGTCGTTTTACCTGAGCCGGAAGCGCCATTAAGGATGACAAACTCCCCTTTATTAATTTCAAAGTTAATGCCTTTAAGTACTTGAGTTGCTGAATCATTTTCCCCAAAAGTTTTAACGATATTGTCTACGATTAAAGTCATTATTCATTACCCCCAATAGCTTCAATTGGATCAATCTTTAATAATTTAATAAATGACAGTGATGCACCGATTAAACCTACGATTAGAAATATCACTACCACTGAAAGCAGGTTACCTATACTTAGATGAAATGGCATAGTCACCGGCATAATTTGATTTATCATCATGATTAAAATCTCTGATAAGGCTACGCCAATAAACGTAATTAAAGAAATTTGTAAAATCAGTGAGATTAACAAATGTGGTGTTGAGATACCTATAGCTTTGAGCACTCCAATTTCAGATGTTTTTTGAATGGTCATGACATAAAAGAATGCACTTAAAACAATTGCAGTAATCACATATAAACTATAAATCATCATTTTTAATGGACTTTGCTCAGCCTTATAACTCGCAATATGGTCTGTTAAATCTTGGGTGTTGACGATTTGAGTGCCTTGAATGGATTGAATTTGTTTTTTCTGTACTTTGCTGAGTTGATTTGTTGAATAAAATGATGCTACGGCTTTACTTTCATTTTGAAAAACAGATTGGTTCAATATTACAACATTACTATGTGCATACATTGCATCATTTAAAATGCCTACGATTTTGTAACTCTGATCACTATTTTTAAATTTAACTGTACTTCCTTCTTTAAGACCTTCTGCGAGAAGCTTCTTATTGACTACAATTTCATTTTTATGTTGCGGATATCTACCTGAAGTTAATTTCCAGTCACTGTCTTTAGTACGATTTAATGCGACCACATTTTCTTCATTTTCATTAATATTTAATGTCTTCTGTATCATATTGACTGGTTTTGCTTTAACTACCTTATCGATTTGTCGTTGTTGGTCCTCTGACAATGCAGACTTTTCAATTTGTGGTTCTTTCATTTTCTGAATGATAAATTGATTCCCTTTAAACTGTTCAAATATAGAAATATTTTCTCTAGCTAATCCTTGAGCTAAACCACTAATGAATAGAACCATGATTGCCATTAAAAACACAATCAGCATGATTAGTATAAATCTGAATTTATAAAATTTTATTTCCTTCCATGCCAAATTCATGTATCGTCACTCCTTTATCTTTATAGTTAAAGATTCTAAGCAGTGAATGTGAACTGAATATGAACTAAGATCGATGTGTTAAAGTTAAATTTGAAATAGTATAATGATAGAAAAACTTAGGAGCGGACATACTATGGTTAATTGTTTAATCGTTGATGACGATCGTAAAATCTTGGATTATGTAGCAACCCACCTCATCAATGAGCATATTCGCACACATACATTTTTAAGTGGCGAAACGGCACTTCATTTTCTAGAAAAAGAGAATGTAGATATCGCGATTGTCGATATTATGATGAAGGGCATGGATGGTTTCGAATTATGTCAAAAACTGAAAGAAGATTATGAATTACCTGTTATCATGTTAACAGCAAGAGATGCGCTAAGTGATAAAGAACGTGCTTTCTTAAGTGGTACTGACGATTATGTGACTAAACCGTTTGAAGTTAAAGAATTGTTATTCAGAATCAAAGCAGTATTACGAAGATACCAAATCAATGCTGAAAGCGAACTGAAACTTGGCAATTTGACACTCAACCAGTCTTACATGGAACTTAGCGTCGATTCGAAAACAGTGAATCTGCCTAATAAGGAATTTCAATTGATATTCTTATTAGTATCAAATCCTAAACATATATTTACTCGAGATGACATTATTGAGAAAATTTGGGGCTTTGATTATGAAGGTGATGATCGAACTGTCGATGTACATATTAAAAGGCTGCGCAAAAGATTAATGCAATTAGAGGCTTCAGTATCCATCCATACTGTGCGCGGACAAGGATATATGGTGAGTCAAAATGTTTAAAACACTCTATTCCAGAATAGCTATATATACGATTACTGTTATACTTTTTAGCGCTTTAGTTAGCTTTTTACTTACGAATGTTTATTATCACTTTAATTTGAAGTCCTCTAACGATGCTAAAATTATGCACACCTTAAAGCAAGCGCGAGAGTATGAAACAACACAAAATAGTAAGCAATTGACGTCCTATTTTAAACATTTAGGTGATATGAATTACCAAATTCTTACCGTGGACGCGCATCAATCGAAGCACTTTTACGGAGAAGCTTTTCGAAAGGATTCATTATCAAATCACGCTATACAATCCGTCTTGAACGGCAAAGATTATCATGGTATTAAGAATAAACCTTTCGAACTATTCGTAACTGGATTCTTCGACAACGAAACAGACAATACAGTGGGCGTGCGTTTTCATACTCAGCATGGACCATTAGCCGTATTTATGCGCCCTGATATCGGAGAAACATTCAGCGAATTTAGAATATTTTTAGCAGTTTTACTTTCATTATTACTGGTCATTTCAATTTCATTAGTTATTGCGTCTACGTATTCTATTATTAAGCCTGTTTCTGCTTTGAAAAATGCGACCAACAGACTCATGCATGGTGATTTCCAAACGCCAATCAAACAAACGAGACAAGATGAAATTGGAACTTTACAATTGATATTTGATCATATGAGACAAAGTCTAGGACAAGTTGACCAAATGCGACAGCACTTTGTACAAAATGTCTCTCATGAAATCAAAACACCATTAACACATATGCAAAGATTACTTACTCAGTTACAGTTTTCCAAAAATAAAGAGGAACGCACATCTTATATTAATGAATTATTTAGTATCACATCACAAGTGAGCGAGTTAACAAAAGAATTACTGTTACTATCAGAATTAGACAATGCTGCTCATTTAACATTTAACGATCATATACACTTAAATGCATTAATTAAAGATATCGTAAGACATGAACACTATCGTTCAGAAAATAAAGATTTAGTTATCATGACTGAGTTGGAAGATGTGTATTTCCTAGGAAATGATCGTTTGATACATCAAGCGTTCAGCAATTTAATTATCAATGCGATTAAATATTCACCACAACAAGGTATGATTCAAATGCGTTTATTTAAAGAAGCATCCAATATCATTTTTACAATTGAAAATGAAGGTACCATTTCAAATCAAGATAAGGCTCACATTTTCGAGAGATTTTATAAAACAAGTACTGATAACACGAGTAACGGTTTAGGTTTAGCTATCACTCAATCAATTATTGAATTACATGGAGGACATATCTTCTTACATTCAAACGATTCTACAATATTCTCCATTCAATTGAATATGTAAATAAAAAGAGAGCTGAGACATAATTCCCAAAAATAATAGCAGTAAGAGGATTTCAATTGGAATCTTCTTACTGCTACTTTTATATCAAATACTACGTATTAACATTTAATTTTATATGCCTACACTCTATTAACCTATTAGCGGAAAGTGTTTGAATTGAAAGTACACTGATACCGAGCTTCTCTCAATCCCTCTTCGTTTAAAATTTATTTCACATTTAAATATTTTTTAATTTCTTTATTAACTGCACGGTAAACATCTTCATGTTCAGAAAGTTTCAAACCAAATGATGGTACCATTTCTTTAATTTTAGATTCCCAACCACTAAATTCAGATTTATAACAACGTTGTAATACATCAAACATAATATCTACTGAAGTCGAAGCGCCTGGAGAAGCACCTAATAATGCTGCTAGCGTACCGTCTTCAGAAGTAATCACTTCTGTACCAAATTGTAGATTACCTTTCGATTTATCAGTGTCTTTAATGACTTGAACACGTTGACCGGCCGTGATAACTTCCCAATCTTCATCTTTCGCTTCAGGAAGGAATACTCGTAAATCATCGACACGCTCTTCGTTAGATAACATCAATTGTGATACAAGATATTTAGTTAGGTTAAATTCTTTCACACCTGCACTTAACATCGTTACAATGTTATTCGGTTTTACAGATTTAATTAAATCTAGGTATGAACCTGTTTTTAAGAATTTAGGTGAAAAGCCTGCGAATGGTCCAAATAATAATGAACGCTCACCATTCACAAAGCGTGTATCTAAGTGAGGTACTGACATAGGCGGTGCACCTACTTCAGCTTTACCATATACTTTCGCATAATGTCGTTGAATCACATCAGGGTTCTTACATCTTAAGAATAAACCACTTACCGGGAAACCACCAATGTGTTTAGATTCTTTAATACCTGTTTTTTGTAATAATGGTAAACTTGCGCCACCTGCACCAATAAATACAAATTCAGTCTCATAGTGTGTGACTTGGCCAGATTTTAAATCTTTTACGACAACATGCCAATTGCCATTATCTTGTTTCTTAATATCTTGAACTTCGTGTTTATAATTAACTTCAACGTTTTTATCTTGTAAATTACTAATTAATTTCTTCGTTAATGCGCCGAAGTTCACATCCGTTCCTGTTTCATCGTAAGTAATAGCGATCGGTTCCTCAGATTGACGTCCTTCCATCATAAGCGGTACCCATTCTTTAATCTTTTCAGGATCTTCAGAGATTTCCATTTTTTCAAAAAGAACGTTCTTTTGTAGACTATCTACACGGCTTCTTAAGAAACGTACATTATTTTCACCTTTGACAAAACTCATATGTGGCACAGATTGTATGAAGTTTCCTGGACTTTCTAATTGACCAGTACGTACTAAATGCGCCCAAAACTGTTTAGACACTTGGAATTGTTCATTAATTTGAATCGCTTTTGTAATATCAACTGAGCCATCTTTACCTTCTTTAGTATAGTTCAATTCACATAATGCTGAATGCCCTGTTCCTGCATTATTCCAAACATTTGAACTTTCCTCTCCTGGTTGTTCTAATCTCTCAAATAATTTAATTTCTCTCTCAGGTGATAATTCTTTAAGTAATGTTCCTAACGTTGCACTCATAATACCGCCACCAATTAAGATGACATCTGTTTTGCTATGTTGTGTACTCATAACAAATACAGTCCCCCTTTTCAATGAATAAATGGAACGATTGACTCTAATGGATTTGTTTTAACATAGATTTTCTTATTAAAATTAAAGCGCTTTCTAAATCTATAAAAAAAATATATCCCAAGAGTTATTTAAGAAGTCTATATACCTTCTCATCATAACCATTGATTAGACTACTTTAATTATATACATAAATTGTATTTCACAAAAGGATAAAAAGTCAGATATACATAAATAATTAAACTTGTAGTCTTAAATTTTAACCACTTGACCATTTTAACATATTACCTGAGAAAGCAAGTCTAATGTTATAATTATTTATAATAACAAAGAAACAATGAGGTGTTTAAATTCATGAAGTCGTTCACGTTGTTCATGCATAACATTTATGCAATGGGTGGAACGGTAAAGTCTGTAACACAACTTGCGAATACATTGGCACAAAAAGGACATCCTGTTACTATCATTTCAGTATTTAGAGGTGCTGAAACGCCCTATTTCCAACTGCATAAAGATATTAAGATTAAAGTACTTGTTGACTATCGTTTTAAGCCTAAAAATTTAAAGGCGATTGTTGCGAACCGCGTTAAAACATACACGCCATTCTTAAAGACGAAACATATTTCTCAACACGAACCGGGACTCAATCAATTTTCAAGTTATGTAGAAAAGAAAATAATTAAAGCTATCAAAAACGTTTCTACCGATGTGTTAGTAGGAACACGCGCAAGCTTCAACATACTTATTTCTAAATATGCTAAAACTGAAGTCTCAACCATTGGTATGGAACATATGAATTTCGAAGCCCACCCTGAACAATATCAAAGAGAAATCATAGCAGCGTATCGCAATCTAAATAAGATTACAACGTTAACAGAAGCAGATCGCAAAAGATATCAATCTCAAATCAAGACGCCTGTCTACGTCGTTCCAAATATGATTACTGAGAAAAAGATTGCAGCGCCAAAGAAAAATATCATTGTAGCTGCTGGACGTCTTGAATATGAAAAGGGATTTGACTTACTTCTAGAAAGCGTCAGACTCATTCAAGATTATTTGAGAAGTTTAAATTACGAGGTTCATATTTATGGAGATGGTAAAGAAAAATTACAACTTCAAGAATTTATCAATCAGTATGATTTGGGGGATATTATACAACTCAATGAATCTACACAAGATTTAAATAGTAAATTAGCTCAAAGTAAAATTGTCGTTGTTCCTTCTCGCAATGAAGGTTTTGGAATGGTCATATTAGAAGCTATGGCTCAAGATAATATCGTTATCAGCTTTAAAGGGAATGTGGGACCAGATGCTATTATTAAAAATGGAAAGAATGGTTACCTTGTTGAGTATGAAAACGTCTCACAACTTGCGAAACAAATAGATTTAACCACGCATAACTACCATGAGCTTGAACACATCGTTCAAGGTGGCAGAGAAACTTTAGAATTATATCAACCTGATAAAGTATATGAAGACTTTATGTCGATGTTTAGATAATAAAGTAAACCGCTTCGGGCAATTAGCTTAGTTCATAACTGGCAAACGATATCTTGACATTAAATAGGCTCTAAGAGGAGTTCTTTGATTAGAATTCCTCTTAGAGCTCTTATTTTAGAATTGATATTTCGAAAGTGAGATAGAAATATCTTTCTAGTAAAATTAATTTCCTTGTACCAAATTCGGTGATAAGTGTATTTCATTTTTATAATAAAAGTGATAATACAAATGTCCAGAGACAGACGAAAATTAATAATCCAATGCTATAACGTAAAGTCATTTTTAATAATTCGGATTCCTTACCAACTTCTTTAACGGCAGCTGTGGCAATCGCAATAGATTGAGGTGAAATCAGTTTAGCTGCTACCCCGCCTACTGTATTAGAAGCAACAAGTAAAGAACCACTCGTTCCAATTTGTTGTGCAACCGACGCTTGGATAGGCGCAAATAGAGAGTTGTTATTTACTACAGATCCTGTCATAAATACCCCTATCCATCCAAGTATTGGAGATAAGATTGGGAAGACACTACCCGCTTTAGCAATACCTTGTCCCATTGCACTACTTAAGCCACCGTATGTCGTAATCTTAGAAATAGCTAGAATGAAACAGATCGTTAAGACTGGTAACCATAATTCTTTAAATGTTACGCCAAATAAACGTCCGGCATCTCCAAAGTTTACTTTCTTAGACATTAATATCGTAATGATAATTGTAAGTAAGATGGCTGTACCTGTCTGTCCAATAATATTAAGTGATAACACGATAGGTTTATGTGCAATTTCACTAAAGGTACCTGGCAAGTTAAAGTTAAATACTAAACTTGATAACTTCCCTTTTGGTAAGAATAATCCTTTAAATGATGGAGAACTCCAAATCATTACAATGACTGTTAATATGATGAATGGACTCCATGCGTATAATATATCTTTACCTTTATGATGTTGAACGGGTTCTGGTTCGACATCTTTTTGAATTCTGAAGATATTTTTCGGTTGGAATTTCTTAGAAAATAATGCTAAAGCTAACATAGATGCAAGTGGCGGTATAATATCAGCTAACTCAGGACCATTGAATACAGTTAAGAGTGCTTGCAATGCGGTATACGTAATTGAAACCACTAAGATAGAAGGTAATGTTTCTTTAATACCTTTAAAACCATCAATAATAAATATTAGTAAGAATGGAATAAAGAAGTTAATAAAGGCTAAAGTTAACGTAGATGTCTGAGATACACCCATCGCTGAAACATTTCCAGGTAAATGTAATGTGTCTACAACACCAACTGGAATACCAATGGCACCAAACGCACCTGAAGCAGCGTTCGCAACTAAACATAACATCGCTGCTTGTAATGGTCTAAATCCAAGTTGAGATAATAATAATGCACAAATGGCAATAGGTACCCCAAATCCTGCTGCTCCTTCTAAAAATGCATTAAATGAGAAACCAATCAGCAATAATTGAATACGTTGGTCTTGAGAAATACTTGTAATACTATCTTGAATCGTAGAAAACTGTCCTGATTCTAATGTGATTTTATAAAGTAGAACGGCCATCATAACGATATAACCAATCGGTATAATACCTTGGAAGAAACCTTCTACAACTGCCCCAGATGCAATACCAACTGGCAATTTGAAAAATGGAACGGCTATCATTAATGTCACGACAAGTGTCGTTATCGCGGCATAAATTCCTTTCATTTTAAAAACAGTAAGACATAGTAAGAATAGAACAATAGGTATCGCTGCGATTAAACTTGATAATATTAAATTATCAAATGGATTAAATGTTTGTACTAACATATTTTGACTCTTCTTTCCTAAAATTTTCTATAAAATTACTAGCTAGTCACATACTGAAAAAATTAAAAATGTGTTATCGATAACTAAAAATCATCTGTATGCTTTCACAATTTTGTGAAGTTTTTCACAATTAAAATATATCATCTTCCTTTTAAAAATTCAACAGACTTTTCACTCTTTATTCAGTTGCGTTGGAAAACGTTTCAACTTATCTTCACTCAAGATTTTGGAATTTCATATTTAATCATTTTTAAATTGTGAAATGATGAATCATAACGTCCCTCGTGTTAAAATAAATACATTAAAAAAGTTATGAGATAGAAGGAATTTGAATGATAAAACAAATTAATATTTCCCATATGGAAAAGTTAGAAGGACAATTAGAAAGAGCAATACATGAAGGTTACACACATTTTGTACCCTATTCAAACGAAATTCAAATTCATCAATCAATGTTGAAATCGATTGAGTTACCATCAACATCATTTGTGGTCGACTATACAATACATAATCAGTATCTTAATGATTGTAGATACTTTGGTAAATCGTATATTGAATTTGAAGATTGGGTACAAAATATTAATTTATATCCGAACGTCATTTATGAAATGAAATCTACTATTGCCTTATTACATAAATTTGAAGTTGAGACTATCTTCGATTTAGCATTATTCACCATTCTTAAAGGCCATGTCGCTGTAGATGGACATGTAGCATTAGATTTCAAAGATTCGCTTCGAACAAGTAAAGTATTTTGGAGAAGTTTTGATCGTAATCACTTGAGTTATAGGGACAAATTTTTCTTAAATAAAATTGCCTATGAACATCAACGCAGAATTCCGTTTACACGTGTACCTTTTAATGATCATGACAGCATTCGTTATTCTGATTCAGTATTGCTAAGCACTAAATTTAAAGCACCTAGATGGCTAGTCAATCCAATTAAAAATTACTCTCTAAGAAAGCATAGAGAAATTAGTTATCTTTATGACAAAGATGAATCTAAAACGAAAGACCATGTCATATTCTTAGGTTTTGATTATAATTACAGAGGAAACTCGAAGTATTTGTTTAATTATTTTGTTAAACATAACCCTACTGTTGAATCTTATTTTATAACAGAGGATAGAACGGGGCCTCATTTCTACTCTCCTAAGGATGAAAAGGCTAAAGAATTAATTGAAACTGCTAAAGTGGTTATTATCGAGAGCTACTTACCTGATGACATACGTCCTAACGGTAAAGTCATTCAATTATGGCATGGCACACCGATTAAGCGTCTCTTCTTAGATAGTAAAGAGCCACATCAAAACTTAAATATTTATAACTATCGTGCACGTAAATATAATAAATGGGTTCATCAAGATTATCTTGTCGTTGATTCAAAACCTGTTGTTACGTATTTTGAATCAGCTTTTCCAAGTCAGAAATTAGACATCTTGCCTGTAGGTTATCCAAGAGTCAACTATTTATTGAATAGAGCACAGGATCTATCATTACGAAAACGAATTATCAAAGGACTAAACTTAGATCCATCGAAACCTGTACTACTCTATGCACCTACCTGGAAAACGAATCCATCCGAAGAGGATATTTTACCTATTTCAGAGCAGTTACTCGCTAAATATAATGTCATATTTAAAGGACATGTTGAAAGTGAGGATATACACATACCCGAACAAGTCATTGTCCCTCCTGAAAGTGTGGAAACTCAAGACTTAATTATTGTATCTGATATCGTATTGACGGATTATTCTTCTATTATTTTCGATGCACTCACGATTAATAAAAAGGTATGTCTTTATACACCTCAGCATGCTGAATATGTTGAAGAACGTGGCGTGTATGAAGATGTACTTGAGAGCCTTAAACAAGTATGGTACACAGATGCAACATTACTCACAAATAATTTAATTTCTGATGAAGTACCTCATATCGACAGTAAATTGGTAAACAGACATAATCAATCATTAGAAGAACTGAGCCATTTAATTACCCAACAATTAAATTAAACATATTAATCTTAATTTAACAGCTATAGATGATATGTATACTTAAGACGAACGAATCCCTCAAAAAAGATTGTACTTCAATCTTTCTGAGGGATTATTTTTTTCAATATAGATTTGATTTTAACCTGCAATTGGTATGTTACTTCAATTTATATTATGGTTGATAATTTGGATCAATAAGTGTTGGCTCGCCTTGACGGTTAACAGTTACAATAGAATAATTATCCTTTTTAGATGAATCTTTAAAGCTAAATACATATCTAAAGCCATCTTCAGTTGCTTCTATTGAATAATCATTATACTTCTTAGTTGAATTACCAAACATATTCGCTTCTTTACGCGCGATATCAAGGGCTGTTTTGAAATTTGGTAACTGCTGTAATGCTTGCCCTTCATTACCTTTGAATGGTGAGAGACCTCTTGCTACCTGTGTCGCATCTTTACTTTGATATGGCGCTACATAATCTTTGTGATTACTATTATCCTTTCCTGTTTGTGAATGGTCACCATTATTCGCTTGATTACTGGATGATGCTTGATTATTGTCTCCATTATCGTTAGATTTTGAATTTTTATCATTTTGCTCTTGAGATTTTTGATGATTTTTAGACTTATCTTTTGAGTTACTGTCAGATTTTTTATCTTTATGTTCTGTTTTTGAGTTGTTGTCCTTCTTATCATTCTCATTATTTTCATTATGAGAACATGCTGCGAGTAATAAGGACAGTACAGTGATGCTTGCTAATAATCTTTTCATGTGAATCTCCTCCTGCTTTATATAAAAATCAAACGCTAGTTACTCTGATTTTATAGCTACTCACTTTCAAAAAAGCATAAAAAAAGAGTATAATATTAATTCCTTATTAATATTATACCCCACTTTTATTAACTAAGTATTAAATTTAACGTTTCTTTTCAATATCTTTATTAATTAATTCTCCGATATATTGAGACGCTTTACCATCATCCACTGAACAGAATCGATCGTAGAAAGCATCAATTTTATCTTGATACTCATTTTGTACCTTCTCTAAATCTTTTAACTCTTTTGCTAGACCATATGGTTCTGTATAGATTGGACCAGGTAAATCCTTCATATAATCCATATAGAAGCCACGTAATCCTTTATCATACTTGTCGATATCATATGCAAAGAAGAACTGTGGACGTTTTAAAATACCGTAATCAAACATCACAGATGAGTAATCGGTGATTAAGCAATCACTAATTAAGAATAATTCTGAAACGTCGTTATAGTTGGAAACGTCGATGGCAAAGTTTTCATATCCAGATAAGTCTAAAGCATTTGAAATAAGATAATGCATACGTAATAGGATAACGTAATCATCACCTAGTTCTTTATATAAATTTTCTAAATCAATTTTCAATTCAAATAGATACTTACCTTTACTCACAAACTCATCGTCTCTCCATGTTGGTGCATACATGATGACTTTTTTATCATGTGGTAAATTGAGATTCGTTTTAATTTCCTCAATAAACTTTTTATCATTTGCTCGATTTACCAATACATCATTTCGTGGATATCCAATTTCTAAGATTCTAGGTTCATCCATCCAGAATGCACTTCTGAAAATTTCAGATGAATATCTATTAGGAGAAATAAGGTAATCCCAACGTGAAGTTTCACGATTGAAATTGCGTTTATATTTAGAAGTTGTTGTTCCAGGCATACGAACCACTTTCATGTCGTTAGCAAGACGTTTCAATGGTGTACCATGCCAAGTTTGAATATATGTTTGATTCTCTTTTTTGTTTAAATATAAAGGCGTACGCGCATTAGAAACCCAATGACTTGCTTCAGAATAAGCCTGATAAAACTCAGTTGAACCACGTTTCACTTTAATTGCATTACCTGGAATTACGCTCTTGTCAGGGTTTTTAAGTGACCAAACGTAGCGGTAATTTGGATAGTATTTTTGCATATATTCATAAATATATTTAGGACTATCACTATAGTTTTTACCGCCAAAGGCTTCGAATACAATTGTTTGAGGCTTAACATTCTCTTCCTTATCTGTTAATTCATACATTGAACGTTCTTTATTTTTTCTTCTCAACACAACGTTCTTCACATGGCGCAATGTCTTTCTGAATTGATTCACTTTAAAGGCTTTATCCGTATCATCATTCATTAATAGTATTGTTTCTATCATATTGATAAGTTTTTGTTGTTTAACAAGATGTACATTGAGGAAGCGTGATAGTTCTACAAGTGTATTTTTATGTGCCTCATATCTTTGCTTAATATCATAGTGTGTAGGATCGAAATCTCTCGCAATTCTATTTTGCATTTTATAAATAATAAATTCACGTGTCATTTTGTTTGAAGTACGTTCTAACGCATCGTAGAAACTTCTGACGTAATCTTCAAATAATACATCAAAATTCTGTTCACTTAACGTTAATGTCTCAAATGGATCATACACTTCGCCACGGAAGTAGAATGGGAAATTCAGGATACGAATGAATTTGTTGACATATTTCATGTATTCAAGAAGGAATGACCAATCAATATAAATATCCAAATCTTCATTAAATCGAATATGATGTGCTTTAACAATCGCTGTTCTAAAAATAATATTACAAGCTGTCTGCTTTCTTAAAAATGAATTTAAATTTTGAGCGGCATGGTAATATTCAACTTTCACTCTATCTAAATCGACATATTGCGGACGTTTAATTGAAAATGAATGTATTGGAGCGACTAATCCATCGGTTGAATTTAACTTTTCCAAATAAAATGTTACCGCATAAGAAGCTAGATCATCATCAGCGTCTAAAAACATAAAATATGGTGTATCTACTTCATCTAATGCAACGTTACGCGCGTGTGCGTGTCCTTGGTTACGGTCTAATTTAATATAATTGACCTCTTTGTTATAGTCCTTTAAAGCTTCTTTCATTAATTGTTCACTTTGGTCCGTAGAACCATCATTAACGATAATGACATCAAAATCTTGAGTTCTTTGTTGTTTAATACTTTCCAAGCAACTTTGAATATATTCCTCTGAATTATAATATGTGACAATAATTGTCAGTGTATTCATACTATACGTCCTTTCTTTCTACTATATAAAAATGATCCAACATGTAAGTTTTAGATAAATTATGTAGGAATACTACTTAATGGTTTACTATAAATTAACTTATAATTAATGGAAATTTAATGTTACAATTATATCTAAAATTTGCCACAAACGCTAATAATAATAGGTACACCCTTTTATATTTTAATGCCTTTAATATAAACACAGTAAATTCTATTCCAACATTTATATCAATGTCTTCTCCATGATTAAATCTCTATCAATCACATCTCCTGTATAAAATTCATGAGACCCCGTGATTTCAAATCCTCTTTTTTCGTAAAAGCGAATCGCTTTAGGATTATGTTCCCACACACCTAACCAAATTTTAGTTTTGTCATGTTCATGTGCTTTTTTAATAGCTAAATCAATCAAACGGTGGCCTCTACCTCCACCTTGATAGTTCTCATCAAAATAAATGCGCTGCACTTCTAAATACGCATCACCCATTTTTTTCAGTTTGAGCGTCATTAATATTTAATTTTAAATAACCCACTACCTGTTCGCCAACCTCGTAAAAATAATGAAACGATGCTTTATTTTGGAGTTCATTTTCTAATTTATCTAGATGATACGCGTCATCAAAAAATTTATTAAAGTCTTCGTCACTATAGGATGATTTAAATGTATTATAAAACGTTCTTTTAGCTATATCTTGTAAAATGGTTACTTCATCAATTTTCACTTCACGAATACGTTCATTCATCATCAACATCCCCTTTTTATCGTTTAAACCACTTTAACGTATTTTAATAAAAATGGCACTGTTTTTTATTCGTAGCATCAAACCTAATTATTTTACAATACTATCATTTGGGTATTGATAATATTTATCAATGAGTATAAAGTTATAGATGAAAATCGTAAAAAATAGAGTGAGGTTATATTATGTTAGGAAGTATGTTTGTCGTAGGTATCACTGGCCCAACGAGTTTAGTCGTTATTGCAATTATTGCATTAATTATATTCGGACCAACGAAATTACCACAATTTGGTAGAGCAATCGGTTCAACTTTGAAAGAATTTAAATCAGCAGCTGAACATATAGACGAAGATTCACACGAAACTCCCAGTAAAGCATCCAAATCACAACGAGAACAATCTAAGTAATTCTTCATTAATAGAACATTTTGGTGAATTGCGTCATAGACTAGTCGTTATCTTCATTGCATTTATTATTTCAGTCATCATCGTTTACATTTCATCTCATTGGTGGATTCAATCATTGATTAGATATATTAAACGTGCACATGTTACGTTGCATACTTTTTCGTTTACAGAAACAATTCAAATCTATGTCATGATTATATTCACAGTTGCGATATGTATTATTATACCAATCATTTTTTATCAACTCTGGTCATTTGTTGCACCAGGTTTACATGCATATGAACGACAGTTTATATATAAATACAGTTTTTTCTGTGCAATTTTATTTATTTCAGGGGTTGCCTTTGCCTTTTTCATTGGCTTCCCTATGATTATTAACTTTTCGGAAAATCTATCTCACCTACTAAGTATTGATCAAGTTATCGGATTCAAAGCTTATTTAGGAGAACTAATAAGATGGTTACTCGTCTTTGGATTTATATTCCAATTACCTATATTATTTATGGGATTAGCACATTTCGGATTAATTGATGTGACTCAGTTAGGACGTTATAGAAAATATGTTTACTTCGCATGCTTTGTTGCAGCAAGTATTATCGCACCACCAGATTTAATTTTAAATTTGGTATTAACATTGCCGTTAATTATTTTATTTGAAATCAGTATGTTTATTGCGAAAATTACATCCCGAAAGCAAAAAGGGAGTGAGACAGAAATATAATTTATCAAAATTATTTTCGTTGTCTCTCTCCCAACTTGCATTGTTTGTAGAATTTCTTTTAAGAAATTCTCTATGTTGGGGCCCCGCCGGCAAGGATGGCTAGGATTGAAAGAAGCTTGATATAAGCGCACTTTCAATTCAGACATCTACTGCCAATATGTTAAAGAAGGTTGAGACAATTGATTATGTCCCAACCTCTTTTTATTTATAAATGATTCTTTTTACGTTGTTTAAATACAAAGAAAAGTATCAACACAATAAGAATAATTTGAGCAGTAATTGTTTCAATGCTTGGATAGAATCCAATCCAACTGATTGTAGGAAGTCCTTCAATACTATGTTGAGGCATCCAACCTAATAATTGTAATTTTTGAATACTTACACCTAACATTTTAAATGTCATGATAAAGATAAGTATTGAAAGTACTCTAAAGATATAGTGTACTGGAATTAATTTTACAATGAATCTAAACGCAAAGGCGAAGATGATTAAAATCACAATAGCTATTGCGATACCGATAATGAAGTCTTGGGTTTTAATACTTCCTATCATACCCATATAGAATATAATGACCTCGACACCTTCACGGAGCACTGAAATTAAACCAATTGTACCTAACAATACGAGATTACCATTACTAATTGCATTCTGATACATCGATTGAATCATTTCATTCCAACGTTTCGCACTCGAGCGATTATGCATCCACACGCCGACAACGTACATCAATATAACTGCAACAATGCCTAGCACAGCCTCCATACCCTCACGTACAATACCATTGTTACCAATCGTTGCAATGAAGATGACTGCAAGTGTAATACTTAAAACTAAACCTAGAAGCGCTCCACCAATAACGCTGGATGTGCCTTTATGGTCTTTAACTTTACGTGTCATTGTTGTTAACGTCATAATAATAAGTAGCACTTCTAAACCTTCACGTAAGAAGATAATCATCACATCGACAAAGGTATAATCACCTGTTCCAACAGTGTCTTTGATATCGTTATTAATATCTTTTAAACCATCTTTAACACGTTCTTTATTACTATGATCTAATATACTTTGATAATAAGGAATCTTGTCTTCAATCGTCGTGTATAAGCTACTATTTTTTGTTTGGATTTTCCCTTCGACGTATGGCCAAATTTGAATGAATTTAGATAAGGCTTCGTCAGTTTTATTTAAATCGTTGTTGTTAATACCACTAATCGCTTTATCTAATTCGTCATTTAATTGCGTGACTTTGTACTTTCCATTATCTTCAGAAGACTGTTTCTGATCTACCGTGTCGATACTCGATTTAAAGGTATCCCATGCATTTTTAACTTTCTTAGTATCTAACGGATCCTTTTGAACGGCAACACGAAGTTGCATTAAATTGACTTCGATTGTGCCATATTTTCCTTGATCATAATTACGAATTACCGTCTCATGACTTGTCCATATTTGATTTAAGCTATTATTAATTGATTCTAATTCTGAACGATTTTTACTTTTAATCGCTTTTTGTATGGGCGCATCTTTCGCATCTACTGCTTGTTTAAGCTCTTTTATTTGACCTGACGCATCTTTAGAAGACTGAGAATCTTCATAAGCAATTAATGCTTTAGTCAATTCGGATAGCTTATCTCCCTGTGTATCTGAAGATTTAGCATTTTCAACTTCTTTTAATTTACTTTTAACTGCTTTACCTTCTTTGTTATCTTTCACATTTAAAGCATCAATTTCTTTTTTTACATTGCGAATCGCTTTTTGCTTGTCGCTATCTTTTTTAGAATCATCATTAATTGTTGATTTAGCATCTGTAATCGATACATATGCTTCACTCATTGAAGCATCTTCTGCATGTACAGGTGCTACTTTTAATACAGTTAATAATAGAATTAAGATGGCAAGTATCTTAATCGAATAATGTTTCACCGAGGTATCCTCCCTTTTTTACACCAGGTAACACGATAAATGTTGCGGAGGCACGATGTGTAATATATTCGTTTAATTTATCTTTATGACCTAAATGATTTTGAATATCAATAAATTGTTGTGTTGATTTTTGGAAGCAAATAAATAGTAATCCAGTTTCTAATGCACCCGTCTTCTCATTTGTTCCTGCAACATAGTTATAGGCACGACGTTTAATAGAAGTCTTGGCTTCATGCGCTAAGCGTGCATGTGCATCTTCAGGAATGACGTATTGACCACTGCTATCTTTTGCTTTCAAATCGAGTTCGTCAAACTCTTTCTTACCTGTAAGCGGCGCTCCAGATTGACGTTTACGACCAAACGTAGCTTCTTGTTCCTCAAGCGCAGTACGGTCCCAAGTTTCAATATGGATTTGAATACGACGAATAATACAGTATGTCCCATTTTTAGCCCATCCATCATTAATAAATACATAATCTTTATATTCATCAGTATGACGAGGATTAACTGTACCATCTTTAAATGCCATTAAATTACGTGGTGTTTCGTGAAGTTGGCCTGATACGAAACCTGTTTGAGACCATTTGACTTGTACAACATCTCTAAATGGACGTATTAAATTATGAATTGCATGAAATGTGACTTGATCGTCCATTGAACACGCTTGAATCATAATGTCTCCATCACTATAATCATCAGAAAGTTGATCATTTGGGAAGTGTGGTAAATCTTTATAGTCTTTAGGTATCTTATCTGACATACCTATCTTCTTAAGAAATGATTTACTTACGCCAAACGTAAGTGTGAGCTTACTTGCACTTAAACCAATCGCTTCACCTGTATCAACAGGAGGTAGTAAAGGATTGTTGCTTTCTTTTCCTACAGCATCACCATCAGTCATTTGTGCCGCCATCTTAGTCCACTGTTTAAACATCTCTTTAATTTCAGATTTATCTTTTGTCTTCAAATCTAAAGCGACGAAATTAATAGACCGCTGTGTTGGCGTAGTTATTCCAGCTTGAACTTTGCCATAGAACTCATATGCATCCTTCTCTTCATCTTCTGGCGTATCAAACATTGATTTAAATGAGAAGATACTTCCGATACCACTTGCTCCAATCATTACGCCAGCCCCACCGATGCCTAACATTTTTAAAAATGAACGGCGCGACATTTGCGATGATTGATCTTTATCTAATTTACTCATTCTGTAACCACGGCCATCTTACTTAACGGTTCACCTAAAGAGTTAACAGCATCAGATAATGCCTTTCTATCCTTCTTAGTTACTTCATTATATGATTTGTAACCGTCACCGTCTTTATATTTATCTAACAGTTTATTCACTTTATCAAAGTTCTTTTGAATATCAGCACTTAACTTTTTATCTTTCTTCTCTAATGTAGGTTTGAATAATTCATAAATTTTTTGTGCACCTTCAATATTAGCTTTGAAGTCGTATAAGTCAGTGTGTGAATAGATTTCCTCTTCACCAGTAATCTTAGATGTTGAAACTTCGTTTAATAAGTCAACTGAACCTTGCAACATTAATTTTGGCGTAATATCTAAAGTGTCTGCTTTCGCATGTAACTCTTTCGCATCTTTTAATAACTGATCTGCATCTTTTTTAGTCGTGCTATCGATTTTATTATCTTGATATAATTGTTTTTCGATTTTATGATAACCAGTCCATTGATCCGCTTTTTTCTCTTCTTTCATATCAGCTAAACGAGCATCAATTTTAGGATCTAAATCACCAAATGCTTCTGCTACAGGCTCAGAACGTTCATAGTACATACGTACTTTAGGATACAATTCTTTCGCTTTTTGCATATCATTATCATGAATCGCATCAACAAATTTTTGAGTTCCTTTTAAGAATTGATCAAGTTGACCATCTGTATATTTCTCATACTTTTTAGTTGCTTCGTTTAATTCTTTTTTATTACTACTGTTGCTGCTATTATTATTTGAACTTGAACTATTTTTATCGCTGTCATTATTTCCACATGCTGCTAATAACAATGATGATGCTAATAAAATCACTGGTAATTTCTTCATTACTTCACCTCATAAAAAATTTAAACTATGTATTGTTAAGACATTCAATCTCCCAATGAGATTCATACAAAACTTCTCAATTGATAATCATTATCATGATAATTATATTCGTGGGTGTTATTTGTGTCAATAACAACTCTTTTAACTTTTTATCAAAATATCATTTTAATTTTTAAATGAGAAAAGGTACTTTATAAAGATAGTCATTTTAAAAAGTAAAATTACTGGGTAAACAATAATTAAGTAAATTTAGAACCAATGAATACATTTAACTATGCGAAGTTGATATATAAAACATTTGAAGGAGTGACTGATAATGGTTGAAAAATTCAAAGCTTTTATAGTTAATCAAGACGAGAATGGCAAAGTTTCACAAGAATATAAAACCCTAACAAAAGATGATTTACCTGAGGGAGATGTCCTTATCAAAGTACATTATTCAGGTATCAATTATAAAGATGCGTTAGCTGCACAAGATCATAATGCTATCGTGAAAAAGTATCCAATGGTCCCTGGTATCGATTTGGCAGGAACGATAGAAGAAACAAATGCACCTGGTTTTGAAGTTGGAGATAAAGTCATCGTCACAAGTTATGATCTAGGAGTAAGTCACTATGGAGGATTTAGCGAATATGCCCGTGTTAAATCAGAATGGGTGATTGAATTGCCTGAAGGTTTAACTTTAGAAGAAGCGATGATTTATGGAACAGCAGGTTATACTGCTGGTTTAGCCATTGAAAAGTTAGAAAAAGCTGGCATGTCAATTGAAGGTAATGAAGTGCTTGTAAGAGGTGCGACTGGTGGTGTTGGTACATTGGCAATGCTGATGCTAGATAATTTAGGATACGATGTTGTCGCAAGTACAGGTCGTAAAGATGTTGATAACCAACTAAAAGAATTAGGCGCCACTGAAGTAATTGACCGTTTACCTGATAATGATGATAAATCACTTGCTTCTCGTACATGGCAAGCTGCCATTGACCCAGTAGGTGGTAAGAACTTACCTTATATTGTTAAACGTTTAGATAATAATGGTAGCGTAGCTGTCATTGGTATGACTGGTGGAACGGAATTCGAAAGTTCTGTCTTTCCGTTTATTTTAAGAGGTGTGAGTATCATCGGTATTGATTCTGTATTTACACCTATTAAATTACGTAGACGTGTATGGAGACGATTAGCAAGAGATTTAAAACCTGATCAATTACATGATATCAAGCATATTATCTCATTCGAGGATATTCCTGATGCTATTGATAAAGTCATTAATCATGAAAATACTGGACGTATTGTCATTGATTTCAATGCTTAAGTATAAATAATGTATGAAAAAGCGCGCGAGTGGATCTGATACCCACTCGCGCGCTTTCAATTTAATATTTGATGTACATTCCTTTTGAATAGGGTTCTGTACTTTTGAAACCGAACTTTTCATAAAGTTGATCTGCTGGATAATCTGCCATCAAGCTGACGTAGGTTCCTTTTTCTGCAACACTATCAATATAAGTCATAATTTCTTCCATTATTTTACGACCATAGCCTAAACCTTGATGACTTTTATCCACTGCGATATCTACTATTTGAAATGCGGTACCGCCATCACCAATTACGCGTCCCATACCTATTAAAGTTTCTTGCTCATAAATTGTGACGTTAAAGCAAGCATTGGGTAACCCCTTTTCAGCCGCTTCAATCGATTTAGGACTCATACCTGCGTTCACTCTTAAATCACAATAGTCTTGAACTTTAGGCGCCTCAAATTTAACTAATGCCATCCCTATTTCGTCCTTTCATTCAACTCAATACAGATATTGATTAACGATATCTTCATTAGATTCTTTAAAAATGTCGTTATGACTTGATACATAGCCTTCAGTAGCTGCCTCCGGATTTATATATGTTTTGGCTAAATTTGCAGCATTACCTGCGTCACTAAACGCACTTGCAATCAGATGAACCTTTGCATCATGATGCACAATATCTCCACAAGCATATATACCATCGACACTCGTTGTGGTATTTCCAAATCCTTTAACACGATATTCGTCATAAAGTTCAAATTGAGATGTACAATCTTTGAGTAGTGGATTCTCATGATCGAAACCATGACTAATAATCACCTCATCAAAGTCTTGAGTTTCTGATATACCAGTCTCAACATTTTCTAATTGAACTTGACGGATGCGTGTCTCATTGTCGTCTCCAATGAGTTGTTTAATTTTAGTATTTGGCAATAATTGTACACCAAGATTTTCCAAAATCCTATTCATCGCTTCATAACCACTCGTTTCTGCTTTTCGATAAACGACTGTAACACGATTGGCGATTTTAGCAATATCTCTCGCCCAATCTAATGCTGTATTGCCGCCTCCTGAAATGAGCACATTTTTGCCTCTAAATTTTGAAAATGATTGCACTACATAATGAAGGTTAGTGAGTTGATATCGTGCTGCTCCCTTAATATCAAGTGGTTTAGGATTGATTATACCTCCACCTATGGCGAAAATAACTGCTTTAGATTCGTAAATATGTCCCTCTTCTGTTTCAATTTCAAAATGTCTTTCTGAAACTTTGCGTATATCAGTTACACGTTCATTCAAATTGACTTTAGGTTGAAAATGCAAACCTTGTTGAATCATATCTTCAATAATTTGGTAACATGGCTTAGGTGCCACGCCCCCGATGTCCCAAATAATTTTTTCTGGATAAATTTGCATTTTGCCACCCAATTTATCTTGCACGTCTATGATTCTAACTGACATCCCTCTTAATCCAGAATAGAAACTTGCAAATAATCCAGCTGGACCGCCACCAATAATTGTAACGTCTTCCATATGATTTCCTCCTATGATGTATGTAAATTACATCAGATATTCCCCAATGATAATAGTTATCATTTAACACACAATCATTATACTATAGTGAAATAGAAGATTGAAAATATTAAAACAACGCTCGCAAAATAAAAAACTCGTGAGTTCAATATCTCACGAGTTTTAGACTATAGATAACTCTTCGAAATATAAAGTTAAAATTCCAATACTACGTATTTCTTTCAAGAAAATATGTCTTCTCGAATGACAGTAATTTTCTAATATTCTTTATACTTCAATTTTCCTTACGTTAATCTCTGGGTTCTGTAATGATGGCTTGTCTGAGTAAAAAGAAGAGTAATAACAGTCCTGCAAGCATTCCAGTGTGTCCTATACCTGCAAAGCCTGCTAATGCTTCTGGAGAGTATTTAGCACCAACAACTTGTAGTGTGCCTTTAACTGTCATCATTCCAATTGTCACAATGACACCTAAATGATAAACGACGAAGAACCAATTAAATAAATAATAACTACTTAATTTAAATACCTTTTCAAGTGGTAATAATAGTAAGAACATAAACATCCCCAATATGAGTGTATGAGTATGCACAAGCGCTAATTGTGTATCGCCCGTAAAATGATGCGCTTTCGTTAATTCTCTATAATAAAAACCACTTAGTAATCCTATAATCATATAAAAAAGAAAAGAATATAGTAATCTACGCATGATGAGTCCTCCCTCACGATTATATTATAGAACATATTGTTAAATATTAAAGTGACAAAATCACGAAGAATCGTTGTAGTAATAATAAAAATCCCTGAAAAGGATTACTGAGATCCCCTCAGGAATTTTTAGCTAATACTTATTTTTTATTACGTGCATGTTTGAATAAAGCAACTAATGAAATAATAATTGCAAATATAGATACTATCCATAAAGCGATAGATCCACCACCAGTGGATGCTGATTCATCAGATTTATTATCATTTGCACTCGCACCTTTTTTCACTGTAGTTGTTGGTGCAGGATGTTCGCTGTCCTCTTTACCAGTCCATTTTACAACATCACCATTGTCATATGTTTGATATGCCTTCCATTTAAATGTACCTTCATCTTCTGGATTAGCTGCAACGATTGGGAATTCGATAAATTCATTAGGTCCAATACCTTTCCCTGTTGCTGTCCAAGTAATTTTAGTGATATTGCCTTTTTTATCTTTCTCGAAATGATGTTTGAATCCCTGTACAGGTGCAACGTTTGCAACATTTACACCTTTAGGTACTTTTAATTCAACTTTTACAGTATTATCATCTTGTTCGACAGGCACACGCACATCGTATTTATCATAAGATCCTGGTTCACTTTGATTAGGATTTAGCGTGACATGGGCGTCAGCGTATTTAAAGCACCCTATTGCAAAGAATAAAATCACTGTCATAGATATTAATTTTCGTAACATCATTGTCCTCCTTAACTTGGAATATTAATTTGACTCATCATCACGCCAGCAAAGATTAATGCTATACCGATAATAAGTTCTATATATAATGTTGGTTGATTTACTTTATTTCTTTTACCTAAAGCTTTGGTTGTCTGATAGAAACCTAAAATCATCATTATTAAAGTACCAATCACTTTGAGGATCATAAATATTGTCCAAGCTTGTAGATGACTCCAAATTGTCAGTATGTTTGTTTCATCTATCGCCATCAACACACCAGAAATAATTAATATAGCTACAGCTGTGATATTTGTTCTTAACAACATCTGTCTCACATTAGTTAATTGATTTCCGCGTTCAGTTTTGGCATAACAGATGAGATAAATTAAGGCACCTAGCCATAATGTCATACCTGCTAAATGTAACGTTCTTATGATGATAGACCATAAAGGTATATGTTGTGACCAAGCATGTCCTGACATCGCTATTGCTAATATCATCGCAAGTGATACCAACCAGTACCATACTTTTTCCATATCTTTAAGTGTCATCAATATGAATAACACGATTAGAGCAATTGAACTAATAATATATGGAAATTGCATAATGACATCTGCTTTTAACGTTAAAATATCATTTAACACATCTGACGTGAGTGTCATCATGTAAACAATCATCGACATGAGTAATGTCATTGCCATTATCCAAGTAACGCCTACTTGTTTAGGTAAGACATTAAATTGTCGTAAACCTCGTCGTTTGGCAATACCATTTACCCAGAACAAGCCAACTAAAATAATTGTCGCGCCCTCTGTCAGATATCTAAAGACACCGAACCAAAAACTTGGTTGCGCATAAAAAGCATCTGAAGTGTCTACATTTTTGGCAGTCACTTTTCCAACAGAGAATTCAAATTTATTACTGACCTCGTGGCCATCAGCAGAAATTGCATGCCATTCAACCGTATTTGTTCCTTTAGCAATTTGATCACCAGGGAACTCTAAAGTTTTAGACCATCCTGAGGTCGTCGGCTTGACTTCACTGATTTTCTTACCTTTATCATTATATAATGTTATATTTGAATATTTTGCATTCACAGGTTCGTTATATTCCAATTGAATTTCTTCTGGCTTTTCTTTAACAACACCCTTTTCTTGAGGCGTAGTCTTTTCTAAAGTTGCATGTGCAGAAGCTTGATGTTCAAAGGCTGGAACCAATGTCATGAAAAATATAATCACCAATGCAATGATGTACTTAGACATCTTATTACGTAGTAACATTGAAACCTCCTCTTATATGTCCTTATAAATTTTGCCCTGTTTTCAATGATATAGCTTACATTTTCACTTAACAATAACAATTCTAATTTTTCACTATTTAGACAAAAAAGAAGACAAGTTAGAAACCTTCATTAATACTGTTTCTAAACTTGCCTATAGATTAATTTGAATTATGCTTCTGCAAGTAATTCGTCTCTATCAACAGCTAATTGATTACGTAATAAATAAACGATGAGCATAGCTGCTAAAGCACAAAGTGTTTCAGCAATTAATAATGACCATACCACACCAGTTAATCCGAAAAGATGTTCCATTACAAATAGTACTGGAATGATTACAGTCCCTTGTAGTATCGCCATAATTGTGGCACCTCGTCCTTGACCTGTAGCTTGTAACATACCAGTGAATAAAAAGCCAATACCATTAAGAAGTAATGATGTCATAGTGACTTTTAACATGAAGGTCGCAAGATGAACGATGTGAACATCTGTACTAAATAATTGGATAATTTGATGACCGAAAAGTAATACAACACTCATACTTATCACAAAAATGATTGCAATAGAGATAATAACCGCTTTAATTGTATCTTTCATTCTATCTTTGTTAGATACGAAATTATATGCAATAAGTGGAATTACGCCTTCACTCAATCCCATAATAATTAACTCAGGAAATTGAACAAGTCGAAACTGTATTCCATAACTTGCAATCGCATAGTTTCCATATTTCGCTAAGAATAGGTTTAATACTAATCCAGTCACGCCCATTAATACGACCATCAAGAATGCTGGAATACCTATTTTAAAGATTTCAGCTAACATCTCAGATGTAGGTGTTGCATCTTTTAGTCGAAGTGATATCGATTCATTATTTTTTGAAAAGTAAATCACAAAAAAGAGTGCGGCAACTACATTAGAAATTGCTGTTCCTAATGCTGCACCAACGACATTTAAATCTAAACCAAAAATGAAGATAGGATCTAAAATCATATTTAAAACTACACTAGATAACATACCAATCATTGAAATAATAGGTTTCCCCACAGCGCGTGCAAATTGTTCTAAAATAAAGAATACAATGACGAAGGGTGAGCTTAAAAACATCACTTTTAAGAAGTTACTTGTATACGTTAATGTTTCACCGCTAGCACCTAAAATATGTGCGATTTGATCTGTAAAAGGTAAAGCTATCATTGCAATGATAATACCTAGAATAAAACCTGCATATGTTGAGAAGCTTCCTACATGTTTACCTTTACTGTAATCTTTTGCACCAAGTAAACGAGAGATAAATGTACCTCCACCGACGCCAAAAAGATTACCAAATCCCATTAACACAGCAAAAATAGGTAAAGTAAGTGAAATCGCTGAAATCATATGGCTATTATCTAAAAATCCTATGAAATATACATTTAAAATACCATAAATAACACTAAGTAATGACCCAATCATCATTGGAATTGAGAAGTGCATCATTGCTTTAAAAATTGGAGATTTCTCAAAATAATATAGTTGTTCGTCTTTCATTTCATAAACTCCCTTTTCTTTTTGTTTAGATACCTAATAATTAGATATCTAACTATATATTTAAAATTTAAGATTAGAACCTTTGTGCCACATACTAAAGTACAGATGATTTCAACACTATAGTTCTAATCTTGCATTTATTTTAAATTGTTCATCATTCTATCAAAATATTCTCTTAACTTTTCTTTATCATTGTCGGTGAAATCTTTTAACATATTCTCTTCAATCTCATCAAAGATTTTAATAAATGATTCAACCAGTGTAATACCTTCATCAGTGAGTTTCAAAAGTTTGCTTCTGGTATCTTTAGGGTTGACTTTACGGTATATGAGTCCTTTGCTCTCAAGAATTTTCAAAGTACTACTTACTGTAGATCCTTTTCGATCAAAGGCTTCTAATAATGTTTTTTGGGTCATTCCCTCTTCTTGATGTCGATAAATGTAACCAAGTGTATGGCTTTGTTCTTGAGTTATACCAAAGTCATCTAACCTTTTATCTGCGTAGTTCTTCATTTGATGTGCAAGACTACGAATCAAATATTGAAATGTTAAATTCATTGTTCCACCTCATTTAGTTAGATATCTAAGTAATATAATAGCACGTATATCGAAAACGTCAATCCGATATATTAAAGTTCTAATTTTCTGATAAATTAGTGCGTATTGCTTTTTACTTTGTCCACATAAAAAGTTTGGGCTATTACACCCAAACCTTTTCCTATTTATGAACTTTTTTCAACTTAATTAAAGTGCTGTATATCCGCCGTCCACTGTAATAACAGAACCTGTTACAAATGATGAAGCATCAGATGCTAAATATAATGCTGCGCCTTGTAATTCTTCTGGAACGCCAGGTCGTTTCATTGGCGTCATATTCATCCACGTATCTATCATGTCGCCACCTTTTGCAAAGTAGTCTTTAGTGAGTTCTGTTTTCATATAACCTGGTGCAATCGTATTGACTCGAATATTATGTTCAGCCCATTCATTCGCTAGACTTTTCGTAAGCATAATAACAGCTGCTTTAGATGTATTGTATGCAGCTTGTGGTTGAGGTGAATTAACAATTACGCCAGACATGGAAGATGTATTTACAATCACACCATGTTGTTGCTTGCGAAATACTTCACCTACCGCATTCGTTACAAGTACCATACTATTTAAATTCACGTCCATCGTTTTCTTCCATCTATCATAAGGCATATCTTCAAATTTCACATGCTCATTAATACCAGCATTATTGAATAAGATATCTATGTGTCCGAAAGTATCCATCGTTTCTTTGACCATTGCATTGACTTGTTCTAAATTTGTAACATCTACCTCACAAGCAATTGCTTTATTATCTGTTGCTTCTTCAAATTCTTTAGCAGTTTCTTGACCTACTTCCAGATTCATATCAGCGATGACTAAATTTGCTCCCGCTTCTGCTAAAGCTTTCCCCATTGCTTTGCCTAAACCAGATGCGCCTCCTGTCACAATTGCGACTTTGTCATCTAGTTTAAATTGATCTAATACTGACATCATTCTCCATCTCCTTGTCTTTATGTATAACAACATTTTAGCTTATTTATGTTCGTTTTCATAGTGTAAACGCTTACTTTTGTTCATTTGTATTTCTTTTAGTTCACCAAATATCATATATATGCTCAATGAATTTTTTTAAAATAAAAACAACGCTAGCTATTATTAAGCTAACGTTGTATTGGTCATATTAAGATGGTACTTCAGTACGTTTAGTGCTGTGTTTTCTAACAATGGCAGCAACTAAACTTGAAACAATACCGAAAATCATAAAGCCGATAAACACCCACATTGTTCCGTTTAATTCTATGGCTTTATTCATATATATAAGTTCTTTTAAGCTTGTAGTGTAATGAGTAAATGGATTCCAACCGTATGCCCATTTTTGATAGCCTCCAGGGAGCATTTGTTTTGGTAATGTAACCATTTGCATACTGAAGAACATGAGCAAGATAAAGATAGGTAATGATTTCATTCCTAACCAAACCATAATTCCTAAAATAAGTCCAACGAATCCCATAATTGCTAGAGCGATAAACAGCGCCACTCTATTAGGATGATCGAAGTGGAATCCTAAGACACCTTTCATAAAGTAAATATAAGCGAAACTTCCTAAGAATGCTGCTATAACAGTAGTAACCATTTGTCCTACTGAAGCGATAATTCTATGTTGAATTGCAAAGTTATTACTTGTTCTAAATGCAAAGAATAATAGAACGGAAGTAATCATTGAGCCCATCCATACTGGCATGAACATTAAGAATGGTGCATTACCGCCACCTTGATGGTCTTTAACTTTATTGACTTTTTGATTATCTACTTTAACTGGATTAGTAATACCTTGAATGTCTTTAGGACTTACATCTACATTTTGCTTTTGGAGTGTAGATAAACTTTGTTTTGTAATTTGTTTATTTAAGTTTTCACCGATGCCAGATAAAACGTTAGTCACAATATTTGATGCTTGTAAGTTAGAACCTTGGCTAACAATCGTTTTAAGATTTGCTTGTTTCACATCAACACTTTGATTACCCATTTTTTGTTTCATTTTTTGAGCTTGTTGTGCTGGAATTTCACCAGATTCAACTTTCTCTTTCATTTCTGATTTTTTACTATCCATGACAACTTTTTGAGTTTTACTCATCGCATTTTTTGAAAAGTCTTTTTCAAAGACAACTGCTCCGTAGTATTTCTCATTATCGAAACCTTTTTGCAAATCAGATTCTTTATCAACTTTGACCCATTTGATTTTATCTGAATCACTATCTAATAATTTATCTTCAATTTTTTTACCGATATCTACTTTATTACTTTGAATTGTTGTACCTTCGTCATTATTCACGATGGCAATTGGTAAATCTTTAGGTTTAGGATTAAATGCCGGATAAAATGCTAAAGAAAAAATAACTAAAATTACTATCGCAGCAATAGGCGCGAACCATAATAATTTACTTTTAAATATATTCATGAAATGACCTCCCTATTTTTATTGAACAATGTGTTGAATAATTTTCACGTTGTCTATTATAATAGGTAAGAACAATTTAACAATCATCAATTTATAGAGATACGTCTGTTATTGAACACATTGTTGTAAATTGTCTATTATTTTACGGGAGGTTATATTTAATTGAAAGAAGATAGGCGCATTAGAAAGACAAAATCTTCCATTAAGAAGGCATTTACAACATTATTACAGAACAAAGATCTAGATAAGATTACTATCAGAGACATTACATCTGAAGCTGACGTGAATAGAGGTACGTTCTATTTACATTATGAAGATAAATATATGTTGCTAACTGACATGGAAGATGAATGTATTTCAGAGCTTTCTCATCTTACACATTTCAACCATATAAACGGAGAAACTGTTGAAGAGATTTCTCAACTCTTTATTGAAAATGTACTGACAAAAATCCTTCAACATATTGATGATAATTTGGAGTTTTATCATACAATTTTACAGTTAGAACGTACAAGTAAACTTGAAGAAAAAATAAGTGAACTGATGAAAGAAAATATGAGTAGATATATGAGTATCAATCATGAAATCGATGGTATACCGGAAATGTATTTTCATAGTTATGTAGCTGGAGCTACAATTAATACAATTAAATATTGGGTTCTAGATCCTCATCGTATTTCAGTTGAAGAACTCACTCATCATATATATAAAATTGTTTTTAATGGACCATTACGTATCATGGCTGAATATAAATATCAAAAGAACAATGCTTAAATTAGACGCTTAAGAATCTAACTGTTAATCAAGTATAGAATATAAAAGATTTTGAAAGGAATAATAGTTATGATTACTGCTTATAAACATGCAAGTAGCAATTCAAATGAAATCATAGAAACTACAGTGGATCATAGCGCGTCATGGATTAACGTCGTTGAACCTGAACGTGAAGAAATCGAAAATTTAATGGAGTTTTACAATATTCCTGAAGACTTCATTCGTGACCCCTTAGATTCTGAAGAAAGCGCACGTATTGAATACGATGAAGATACAGGTTATTCACTTATCATCATCGACTTACCTATTGTCAATTCAACCAACCGACGTGTGTTGTCATTTGTCACAATCCCTCTTGGTATCATTATTGGTAATGGTATGATTATGACTGTTTGTGACGCTGAAAATGAATTCCTAGAGAATTTCGCACGACAAGATGACATTCATTTAAATTTTCATAGTCGCTTTGCACTCGAAATTTTATTAACGATTGCGAATCACTATAATAGGAATTTACGTTTACTCAATAAATCGAGAATCCGTATTGAAAAAGATTTGAAAAATAATATTACAAATAAACAACTATTTAAATTAATGGAAGTTGAAAAAAGTTTAGTTTACTTCTTAGCAGCTTTAAAAGGTAATGATACCATTATTAAAAAGTTATTCCGATTACCTGCAATTAAGCGTTTTGAAGAAGACGAAGAATTACTAGAAGATTTAGTAATCGAGAACAATCAAGCGATTGAAACAACCGAGTTACATCAACGTATCCTTGAGAGTATCACAACCTCGTATGCTTCATTACTCTCTAATGATATGAATACGATAATGAAGACATTAACGTTGTTCACAGTACTTCTCACACTCCCAACATTAGTGTTTAGTTTCTTTGGTATGAACGTACCATTGCCAATCGATGCGCATAGTTATGCTTCATGGGTTATTGTAGTAGGTATTTCTCTTATACTTGTTGCAATTGTAAGTATTTTCTTATGGCGCAAACAGAAATTATAGATTAAATATATGAATCATTTAAAACACGAATGCCTCAAAAAGACTGTAAGTTACAATCTTTCTGAGGCATTTTTATATTGTCTAACTCTATTAACAAACAACATGCTAAAGTGTCTGAAATCAAAGGTTCTAATATATCTGACTACATACCCATAATACGCATTTAATGGTTTTCAGTATTCACGTAATTTTAAAATCATGTGTAAGGGTATTGTTAAATATATGAATTGAGGTGAGTGAATCATGAAAGAACGAGGAAAAATTGAGAAACTATGGAGTGAAGAAAAATATCATGTTTTATTACATCATCAACATGCATATGACAATATTAGAGATATGTTAAAAGGTGACCCCTCCCTAAAAGAGGTCCAAAATGAAATTGCAAATGCATTAGCAATCACACCAACTAAAGGCTCTATTATTAATGCCTATGATCATATGTGGGGATATTTCAAAAAAGTAGCAACAGATGAAGAACAACACAAAGCATTATTATTAAAAAATAAATTTAATGATAATCAGCTCAATCAATTAACACTCCTTAATTATTTGAAAGAACTCTCAGACAAATATGAAGTGCGTTATCTTCAAAATAGTACTGTATTGAAACAATTAAAATAAGGCCAGGATATAATTATACCCTAGCCTTTACTGCAATTATGTACGTGCTATTTGATTCTGAAAAAAGATTTGGATTTCTAAGATGTGCCCGATATAAGACTTGATGATAATAACTTTGATGTACTGACTCGTCTTATTGTTAATGGGTTCTAATAACTAAAACATTAAGCTGATATTTAATAAGTTATAAAACTTATCATGGCACCACAAGAATTGTTTTTCTTTTAAATTAATCGTACTTCGGGGGAGAGTAATTTAACTAAAAATTTTCTAATTGTTGCTACTAAAACAATTGTTGTTGATCGATTATACTTTAAATGTTCATAGATGTAGATTCTAGTTGTTTAATTAAAGTTGTTTTATACATTTTAATAATTTGTCTTTACATTAGTTTGTCTTGATGTTGATTCTGGTTGTTAAAGAAAGAATGTTCGTCTCATGATGTAATTGATTCTTAGTTGTTTGAACATTTTCTTATTCCATGGTGCCATTACTTTCTAGATGCCTATTTCTAAGATGATTGATGAATAAGTTTCGAGAAAATTATTAAGTATAACTGAATTCTTCTTGTTGTTTATTCTATTGGTATAGTTAAACAATTAAAGGTAGAAAAATATGTGTTGTTTTTGATGTTTCTTTTTTTCTGTTGTCGATTCTAGATGTAATAAACAAACATCGTACATTTAATTGCTGTGATTTCTCTCCAAAAATTAATTCAATTTAAAATTAATCGTAAATCGTCTAAGACTTTACATCAACTTCTTTTTTGAATTTACATTGTGTCGAAATCTATATTTATTATGTACCAAAAAATTCATTTGCACTCTATCTAAAATTTCCAAAATAAGAACTCTATATTCCTAAATAATTATTTGTATTGTACACTACTTATAATTTTGAATAGGTTGCTTAACATCACGAATAAAAAATTTTATTTTTCACTATTACCATTTCTACAAGAATACATTATAATAACATTTAATATTCAATAAGGAGCCTATTTCTAAATCATGACTTGTCTTTTAAATATATATAAACATCATCATTCGCCCCCTACTCGCAATATTAATCGAATCATTCTCATGTTTTCATTAACAAATGATCTTAAGATTACAATCAATGGAGAAACGAAGGATTTAGACAACCATATCGCTATTATTAATCAAACAGATATTTATTACGTTAATCAATCCTCGAATTTAGTTACGCTCTCTATACCTGTTTTTTATTTTTATAATGAAGATAATCAATTCTTTAAATGTTACTTTGACAGACATTTATTGCAATCAAGTGGTTTCGTTAAAAATATTATTCTACAATCTATCCATCGATTTATGAATAATGAGGAACAAGATAATCAAGCAATTTCAAAAATTATACAAACTTTATATAAAGAGTCAGTAATTAGGTACAAAGGAAAATATATTCCTAAAGTTGCTATCAACCATCCTATATTCGTCGAAGGTCTAACCTATATCCATACCAAAGTTTCAGAAATGTTATCACTACGGCAAGTGGCACAGCACTGCAATATTTCAGAATCATATTGTTCAAACTTATTCGTAAGATATTTAAATATGAACTTTAAAGACTACTTCACAAGTTTAAAAGTGATACATGCAATTAAATTACTATTATCTACTGATGACTCTATCAATGCGATATCTGAACATTCTGGCTTTAGCAGTCATACAAATTTTACAAACCAATTTAAAAATTATTTAGGATTTAGTCCTAAGCAGTTCCGATCTTATATTTCTAAAATTGAATTAAACCCTACGATTCAATTTATTAATGAAAATTACTCAGAATTTAAAGATTTAATTAACCAATTTGAATTTAATGACCAACTCGCTACTGAAATTACTGAAAAAGATATTGACCAGTTTAATCCTAAAGATCGCACCAAAAGTTCTAAAGCGTTTATTCGTTTCGAAAACTTTAATGAGTTATTTCAGTTTGTATTCAATGAGTATTATGACATCGATTTTTCATACTTACCTCAACCCGTCGTATTCATTCAAGACATTAGTGACATTGTTGTGAGTCATATCAATTTCAATTTATTAAACCGTTGCTTTGAAAAGTTATTCGAAAAAGATATCGGCCTAGCCATGAAAATAAAAACTACACAACAATTTGAAGCTATTAATCAAGTGATATTGTCATTTTTACAAAGTAACCAAGATTACAAAACTAATAAAAAGTTAGTTAAACTCATGCTTGTCTTCGATTCAGAGAGCATGTCAGTCAATGAAATTCATCTATGTCATTTGAAAATTAAAAATAAAAATAGGGAAATCCGATATGGCATGACTGTAGAAGGCCTACTTCGTGAATCTGCGTCGATTGATCATACCTACGACATCATGAAACGTTTAAATTTTGACTATTATTTTATTGATATCGAAAATCTTGAAACTAAAAATTTATTATTAAATAAACGCAAAACATATCATCACTCATCTACACATTTTGAAAATTATAAACAGTTTATGTTAGATTCTGGTATCTCTTCCACAAGATTTGTCTATAACAATCTATCATTAAAATGCTTTAAATATACTAATAATGGCGCTAACCCTCTGCAATTATCAGATTTAGTATGTCATTTAATCGCTTTAATGAGATACGGTGGTGGAATTAGCTATCAACTTATTGATGACGATTCACAATATATTTCTTTATTCAATAGCTATGGTAGCCCACTACCTTTAATGCATATCTACAAAATGGTTGCTTCATTTGTAGATGAACCATTGGAAGTTGGAAACAACTATTTGATGAGTCGTAAAGGCGGAAATTATCATTTTCTATTATTTAATAAAATTAATGACCGTTACTTATCTGATAGTAAGCAGAAATTCATTTTCAAAAATCAATTAAATGTAAATTCTCTCATCATTATTAATACTTTAAACAATGAACATGGTTCAATTCAGAACTTACTACCAAAAAGTAAAGAGTTATTATACATTGAACGAAGTATTCTTGAAGAATTAGATAAATGTAATCATCCTAAAACAGAATTGGCTGTCCAAGAGGAAAATCACAAACCATTTCAACTTACACTGAAACATGATGAGGTGAAATATATCTGCATTAAACCGTTATAAAAGTCAATAAAGAGCTTTGGTTTAATATCGTCTCCGATTGGATATATGAATGAATAAGGAGATGATGAGTGTGGATAAACAACAAGCAACTCAAGCAATAGAAAAAGTATTAGACAATTCAAAAGTCGGTGTATTATCAACTGCATATAATAATAAACCTAATAGTAGATATATGGTTTTTTACAATGATGATTTAACTTTATATACTAAAACAAACATTAATTCAGTAAAAGTGGAAGAAATTGAAGATAACCCTTATGCCTATATCTTATTAGGTTATAACGAGACTACAAATAATAGTTTTGTAGAAATTGATGCTCAAATTGAGGTTGTTAAAGATCAAAAAGTGATTGATTGGTTATGGGAAACTCAAGATAAGACGTTCTTCGATTCAAAACAAGATCCGGAATTATGTGTATTAAAAGTACAACCTAAATCAATTAAGTTAATGAATGATGATGATTTAGATACACCTATTACAATAGAAGTTTAACTGTTTATTCGAACCCTTTGTCATGAAATTGATGGCAGAGGGCTTTTTGATTATCAAAATGTTATCATTCTATGAATTTTTAACGTTTTTAATTTTAAAAATGTTTTAAATACAATTGCAAAGTGATTAGAAGTTTTGTATAAATGAAGTAATATAGATAAAGGAGTTTTATACAGCTATGAAAAATAAGAAAGCCTTAGGTTTCGGACTTATCGCAATCATGTTGATTGTATGTATTGTACTTGTCATTATGATGATGACTGGAGGTAAAAAAGATACGTATTACGGTATTATGAAAAATAGTACTACAATAGACAAAATGATTAGCGAAAAAGATGAAAAAATAGAGAAAAATGTTAAGTTACCATCAAATGCTAACGTTTCAGTGAAAAAAGAAGATTTTGTCATGATTTTCAAAGATGAAAAATCAGGTAAAATTACTAAAGTTAAAAAAGTAGATCATGATGATGTTCCCCATGGATTAATGTCTAAAATACATGATATGAAAGGTATGCACCACGGCATGTAATACGGCCATACCTATATGATAAAAAAGACCTTGAAATGAAAGAATCTGTTTCATTTCAAGGTCTTTTTTTAAGCAAATCTAAAAACTAAAGTTTCCATATGTTTACATTTGTCTTTGGACAAATGCATAAGCGAATCTAAAAACTAAAGTTTTAAGATTCGCTAAAAATGTCAGATATAAATTTTTATAGTGTTTTAAGGTACTCTTGGCCTTTTTCTTTATCGTAAACATTTTCCCATTTAGAAATAACAATAGTTGATAATGCGTTACCCATCACGTTAACACATGTACGAACCATGTCTAATAAACGGTCAATTCCGATAATTAATGCAAGACCTTGTGCTGGTAAATGCATAGAACCTAGTGTTGTTAATAAAACTACAATAGATACACCAGGCACGCCAGCCATACCTTTTGAAGCGATCATTAAAGTAGCCATCAACACGATTTGTTGTGTTAATGATAAATGAATATCAAACATTTGAGCCACAAATAATGCTGCGATAGATTGATATAATGCTGAACCGTCTAAGTTAAATGAATAACCAATCGGAATAACAAATGATGTCACATCTTTTGGTGCACCAAATTTTTCCATTTTCTTCATAATAACTGGTAGTACTGCTTCTGAACTTGAAGTTGAAAATGCAAGCAACAACTCGCTTTTTAAAATCTTCATGATTGAGAAGATACTTACTCCAACCATTCTTGCAACGATGCCTAATACAACTACCACAAAGAAGATCATTGCAAAAACAACAACAACTAATAATTTTAATAACGGAATTAAAGCTGATGCGCCAAATGTCATAACAGTAGTACATATAAATGCAAATACTCCAATAGGAGCGAGTTTTAAAATTTTATTAATCATCCAAAATACTGCTTCTAATGTACCATTTAAGAAACCTTTAACAGGTTCTGCCTTTTCACCAATAGCAGCTAATCCTAAGCCGAAGAAAGCAGCGAAGAAGATGATTGGTAATAAATCACCTTTTGCTAAAGATTCAAATAAATTAGTAGGCACAATATTTACGATAGTATCAATTAAATGATTACCGTATGTTGTAGCTTGTTCAGCTGATTGTGCTGAAGATTGATATTTAGAAATATCGCCTTTAGGTAATTTATCAGGATCTAAACCTGAACCTGGTTTGAACAAGTTACCTATGATAATCCCTAACCCTATAGCGACTGTTGTTATAATTTCAAAGTAAAGGATTGCTTTCCATCCATAGCTTCCTACCTTTTTTGAATCCCCTAAATTCGAAATAGATAAGGCTAATGCACAGAATACAATCGGGATAATAATCATTTTAATTAAATTTAAGAAAATGTCACCAAATGGCTTAATGTAATTTGCTACATTATCTTGTCCAAATAATAAAAGCCCCGCGATGACACCTAGTACCAATGCAATAATAACTTGCGTTGGTAAACTTATTTTTCTCTTGAATAGAGCCATAATGCAAACTCCCCTTCATCTGACATCACCTAATTATATCAGATAAAATTAAAATATCTACATAAATTTTAACTTGGATAATGAATAAAAGTTTTAAGGTTCCGCATGAAAAAACAATAAATATTGTAAAAAACACACGATTCCAACGTTTATTTGAAATCGTGTGTCATAAAATCTACTTATTTAGAGGGTTTATAATTTTTATCGAAATCACTGTGTTTAGCTTTTTTGATACTTTTCTTAGTTTCACTATCAAAACCTTCAGAGAAAATACCTTTATTCGTACTTATCGGTTGAAGTACATAAGTCACATTGGGTTCGTCTTTATAAACAATTTGTTTATAATACATTCCTTTTTTCGCACTATATAAAGTCTCTTGTTTTTTGATTTTATCTTGAAGATGGTGTTCTTTAATATAGCTATCCATAAGTTCAATATTTTTATGACCTTGATAAGTTTTTAGCCCAAAGAAAAATACAACAGCTAAAATAAGAGAAATGATTAATATAATTATAATTCTAAAAATAACCTGTTTTCTACTCATGATAGAAACTCCTTTTATACTTATCTTGTTAAGTATGAACTAATTATGATTGTTGTTAAAGAGATTCATTCATATTGTAACAAAATGTTCTCATCTTACTTCATCAATAGCAAACTCATATTATAAATATTCTCTAATTTCATGAACAGGTAATCTAACAGAGCTATGTGCTTCTTGAGCTTTTTTACCAATAGCAATTGCTAACACAGGTATATATCTTTCTGAGTCGTAACCGATAATTTCAGCAATATTTTCTTTATCAAAACCACCAATTGGATTTGTATCATATCCATAAGCTTTAGCTGTGAGCATGAATTGCATTGCCATTAAACTACTATCAATATTTACAATATCTTTCATACCTTCTTTTGAAAGTCCTTTGTAATAAGGAAGAATCCATTCTAACATTTGCGTTTTGATTTCTTCAGTCATGTGTTGTTGGTCTACAGCATCACTATAAATTTGTTCCGCTTTTTCATAATTTTGCAAATCACCAAATATAATAATCATTGCTGATGATGTCGTCAGTTGTCTTGAATTAAATCCAAATGCATCTTTAAGTTTAGCTTTACCTTCATCACTATCAACAACGACAATTCTCCATGGTTGCATATTAACTGAAGAAGGTGCCTTTGTAGCTTTAATTATGATTTCATCCATTTCTTCATGTGGAATTTTATAGTCACTGTCAAATACCTTTACCGATTTTCTTTCATTAAGTATTTCATTAAAATCATTTATTCTGCTCATATCTCAATTCCCCTTTTTCTATATTCGTTTGAGTTTTACAATCAAATAAATTTGATTCAATTGCACCCTAAATTTAATTTAAAACAATTTGATTATAGTGATGAAATCAGCACTTGACAAGTCATACACTTCATAATATTGTTACTTTAACAAGGAGTGATTTAATGTATGTAGAGAATAGTTATTTAAGTAAACAATTATGTTTTTTATTTTATGTTTCGTCCAAAGAAATCATTAAGAAGTACACGAATTACCTTAAAGAGTATGAACTTACCTACACAGGTTACATAGTACTAATGGCGATCGAAGATGATGAGAAACTTAATATTAAAAAACTTGGTGAACGAGTATTTCTAGACTCGGGAACACTGACCCCCTTATTGAAAAAGCTTGAAAAGAAAAACTATGTCGTTCGAAGCCGTGAAGAGAAGGATGAACGTAATCTTCAAATTTCACTAACAGAACGAGGTAAAGAAATAAAAAAGACTTTATCAGATATCTCGATGAAAGTTTATAGTGAATTTAATATCAATCAAGATGAAGCTAAAGAATTAATTGCGAACTTACAAAATTTTGTTTCTAAAAATTTTGATAAAAATCTAGAAAAGTAATACTAGCAGAGAAGAGACAAAAGTAGACTTTTTGAAAATCTTTGACACATTCAACTTCGGCATAAACGGCACAACTTAATAACAACAGTATGTATAGTAAGCTTTTGTCTTATTCTCTCGTACGAACCAAATATTTTTTTACTCATAATCCCTACTAAACTTATATAAATACCTCTTTTTTAAAAGTGTTCTTGCTTTACCTATTTCAACTCAATTTATATAATGAAGTTGAAATTTAGGTGTCCTATCATCAATTGATTATCTAACACTTTTTAAGGAGTGGAGTATAATGAATAGTAATGAGTTCTTTAATAATAATTTTTTCAAAAATGATCCTAGCGAATTGTTTAAAGACATAGGCAAACAAGTCTATAATCAATTTTCATCAAGCGCCTTCCCTACAAATATTTATGACACAGACGAGGCATATATCGTAGAGGCAGAATTACCTGGCGTAAGTAAGGAAGATATTTCACTCAAATTTGAACAAAATATATTATTGATTAAAGCCAATAAAAAGCTTAAAAATGAAAACCAAAAAATACAGTTAAACGAACGTTCAACTGGTGAATTAGAAAGACATTTTAAGTTCGATGACATTAATAAAGAAGCGATTACTGCTAACCATGCAGAGGGCGTTTTATACGTTACATTGCCTAAAGTCATCGATGAAGACGAGAAAGCGACAACGATTGCAATTCAATAAATAAAATTTAACCCTCAACTCTATCAAGAATTGAGGGTTATAATGTATATGCTTAAGCAATCGTATTTTAAACAAATAGTAAAATTAATTTGTCATATATTAGCTATTTGTCGTATATCGTTGAAATGTTAGAGACGTTTTCCTTTTTATATAAATGAATCATTGTCATTAACGCAATCAATGCGAATAACACAAGTAATCCAAAGGCAAGATGACTAGATCCTGTTAAACCAGTCACAAACGTGATGACTAAAGGTGGGAAGAAACCACCTAGTCCTCCCATCATTGACACGATACCATTAGCTGAGCCAGCTTCTTTTGAGAAATATGATGGAACTAATTTAAAGACAAGACCATTACCAATACCCGCACAAATACTTATCGCTAAGCAACCAATTGTGAAGTGAATCATACCATCAAATAAACTTAAAATCATGCCTCCTATAATCAGGAACATAAAGTCTATGATAAGCATTTTTACTGCATTAAATTTATCCCCTAACACTCCACCAAGTGGTCTTAAGAATGTTGCAAGTGCAATAAATACTCCTGAACGAATACCCGCATCTACTTTATCAATTTCAAAATGATGAACTAAATAATTCGGTAAAAATAGACCAAATGCAACAAAAGCACCAAACGTAATAAAATACCACAAACTTAAATAATATAATTTATAATTTTTCGATAACACTTTCATTTGTGACATTAAAGGTACTTTAACTTTCGTTTCTTTATTATCTCCCAATAAGAACATTAATACTGCAAATAAACCGATAATAATTAAGTAACTTCTTACTGTACTTTGCCAACCTATTAAACCAGCAAGAACAGGTGCACAAAAAGATGAGATCGCTGTTCCTATATTTCCCATTCCATATATACCGTTAGCTAGTCCTACTTTATCTTTAGAGAAATATTTTGGTAAAGCCGTTACACCTACTGAGAAGATTGCACCCCCTACTCCTAAGAAGAAGCCACATACCATAAGCATTGTCGTGCTTTGTGCTTGTCCCAAAAAGAATATAGGAAATAACAAAATAATAAAACTGCTAAAAAATACCCATTTAGCACCAATTATATTTGTAAGATAACCAAATGGTACACGCAAAACTGATCCTAAAATGACCGGAATAGCTAAAATCACAGATACTTGGCTAGCCGAAATTTGAATATCTTGAGTTATAAACGGCATCAATGGAGAAATAATACTCCATGCCATAAATCCAACTATTAAACTTAGCGTTTGTAATGTAAGCTGATAAACTCCTTTTTTCATGTTGTTTTCACCTTCATAAAATTTATAGTAAACAAATATTAGTACCGCGCCTATCATCTGATAAGAGGTCAAAATTAAAAGTCGTTAAAAGCGAATAAGTGATATAGACACAGTACTAATTACAATTTAATTTTAAGATGATTGTGAAAAAATGAACATAAGGATTTCCCCTGATTTAGAGCTTCTTTTTCCCTATAATAAATTGAGTTATTAATGTGCTGAACCTAGAGATGAGTTTCCTCTCTTGAAAGTCGCGACTCAGCCTTTAAATACAAATAGCTATGAAAAACCGTTATCGATTTTTCATAGCTATTTTTGGTTTGTTATATTCTTAAAAGTGAGCGTTCTACTCATTTAAAACTCAAGCAATTTCTTTTTCAACGCATATTCAACAAGTTCTGGTTTACTTTTAAGATTTAATTTATTCATTATATGCGTTTTGTGTGCTTCGACCGTCTTTACAGACACAAATAACTTTTCAGCGATTTCTTTATTACCGTATCCTTTGGCAATTAAAGGCAAGATTTCAAGTTCTCGTTTAGACAAAACTTTAAATGGGTCTGATGAATAATTAACTTCTTCTTGGTTAGATTGATTAATAAATTCATTAACTAAAGAAGTGGTTAATTTCATATCAATATATGTTTCCCCTCTATATACCGTTCTCACAGCCAATATTAACTGTTCATCAGGCGCATTTTTCAAAATATAACCTTTCGCACCACTTTTCAGTACATGAAACAAATATTCTTCATCATCATACATTGTTAAAATTAAAATTTTTGTCTCTGGGAAGCTTTCAGAAATTTTGCTTGTAGCGACTAAACCTGATTCGCCAGGTGGCATACTTAAATCTAATATTAAAACATCGGGTCTATACTCTAAGACCTTTTGATATGCTTCCACACCATCTGCTGCAGTTGCTACAACTTCCATATCTTCTTGATAGTTTAATATCATTGAGAATCCAGTCCTTACTACAGCATGGTCATCTGCTATAACAATCTTCACATTAATTCCCCCAAGATTTTTATATAGGTATATCTAACGTTACGATGGTTCCCTTGTTAATATGAGATTCAATGTTAATATTTCCATTAACTAATTCAGCACGTTCTTTCATGCCGTAAAAGCCCAACCCTGATCCTTTAGGCTTATCCTCAATATTGAAACCCTTTCCACGATCTACAACTTCAGCTAGTAATCTATTGTCACTTTTATTAATATTCACTTCTATTTCGTTTACTTCAGCATATTTTAATGAATTTAATACAGCTTCTTGAATCACACGATATACCACCGTTTCAACCTCATTATCAAAACGCATACCTTTGATATTAGATTGATAATTAATTTGAATACCATAATTCTCTTCAAACTGTTTGAAATAAGAATTAAAGGCAGCCTCAATACCTAAATCATCCAATGAGGAGGGTCTCAATTCGACTGATAGATTTCTAATGTCATCAATGAGTTGCGATACTAAACCCTCAATATGCTGCGCACTGTCTACTAAATTTTCATCTTGATATTTATATTTTAAAAGTCGCAGTTCAACATCAATATTTAACATTTCTTGAATCACACTATCATGAAGTTCACGAGAAATTCTTTTTCGTTCATTTTCTTGTGCTTGAATCGATTTATGCAACATCTTTTGTTGATACATTTTTTCTTGTCTCTCAATTTGAGGAGACACATTTTGTAAAGTAAACGCACTAATCCCTCTGTCTGAATCAATCGTTTGATATGTAGCCGTAAAAGGTTCTACTTTATTATCTTTCGTCTTCATAAATACTTGGAAATTTGATTTCTGTAGTTGATTTTCTTCTAAAAAACAATTCTCACAAGATTGAATATCATATTCATTAGAATATCCTTCACAACGATTGCAAATTGCATGAGTCATCGCATTATAATTATCTTCTTCAGATAAAATATCGCTAGCGGCGTCATTCATCGCTATAATTTTACCGAGATGATTCACAAAGACAATCTTTTCAGTCGTCGCATCGTAGTACTTATGCAATAGTGCTTCAATACTGCCTTCTAGTTTACTTTGCATGGTTATCACCTAATTCATTTCTGTAAAAAATCCAATTTGACTTTGTATATCAAGTTGTTCTAATGTCTGTGGAAGAGGTTGATGATTTCGTTGACCTAACAATAATACACCATACATTTGTTCATCAAGCCATAATGGTACTGCTACTACTGCTGTTAGTGCTTCATTCAAGATGATGGGAAACTTTATTTTCTCGGCTTGAGTTAATGCCATATCTACATCTGCAATAACCATACGTTTCCCTGTTTTCATAACAGTACCAGCTAAGCCTCTGCCCTTTCTTAAAATAATAAGTTTGTACCGTTCATTCGTATTTCCTGAGACATATTTCCATTTAATTGGAGAAGATCTATGATAATGCTCATACATTGCAATTGCGCCAAAATCATAACCTTCGTTCTTTCTCAATCGATCTAAATTATCTTGTAGACTTTTGTTGTGTAATAAAGATTCTGGTTTCAACTTACCCATCCCCTCTTCATTAAACTTTATTTTTCCGATAAATAATATATCTTCTATTCATATATGAAAGCGGGACACTCCACACATGAACCAATCTCGTAAATGGCCATAATGCAAATATTGTGAATCCTAATAAGATATGAACTTTAAAAGATAACGGTACATTTAACATAAGGTCAGCATTAGGTGAAAACATAAATAAATGTCTAAACCAAATGGCTATGGTTTGGCGATAGTCAAAATCAGGTTGGACTGCATTCGTGAAAATAGTTGAATAACAACCCATTATCAATATGATACACAGAAGAATATTAACGAATATGTCTGAAAAAGAACTTAAACGTCTTACATTTTTGATTGTAAGTCTTCTTAACGTAAGTAACATCATACCTAATAATGTTATTATACCAAAAATACTTCCTATATATACCGCACCAATATGATAAATATGATTATTAACTCCAACCGCTTCAAGCCAATTTGCAGGTACCAATAAACCTACCACATGCCCAAAAAATACTGGAATAACACCTAAATGAAACAATAAACTGCCCCATTTTAATTGTTTCTTTTCAATTAATTCGCTGGATTTCGCCGTCCAAGAAAATTGATCATATTTATAGCGTGCTAAATGTCCAATAATGAAAATAGTTAAACACAAATACGGATAGATAATCCAAATAAATTGATTAAGCATGGCTTTCCACCTCTCTAGGCGACTCGATACACGCTTTTAAAGTCTTTCTTAAAGCTTTAATTACATACGCATAAGGGTTATTATTTTTAGCAAGTTCATTAGCCATTTCGTAAGTTCCATCTTCAATAATCATAATAATTAATTGCAAATTTTCCTGTGCTCGGTCATCATTCTCCCAATCGGCAATTTGTAAGAATTGAAGCATCAATGGTAGGTAATCTGACAACTCGTTATCTACCATTTTAAGTCCAAACATTTCATACAATACTTTCAACTTAGCTAACATTTGTCCGCGTTCTTTCTGAGTATCAAATTTATTATATGTCATGTATAAAGGATAATTTTTACTAAAATCAAACGTATCCGTATAGATGGCTTTGATTTCAAATAAAGAATATTGCATCATTATATTTCGATAATGACTTAATTCTTCATAACCTGGGTGCGACTGTGTAATGGTTTCTTCGAATGTTGTTGGATGAAAGGTAAGTTTCTCCGGAAAATTAATTTGTTGTCCTAGATAACCTAAGCTTTCTTGAAAAAGATGTAATTTCTGAAGATTAATCACGGAAAATCCCTCCATAGAAATTATCATTATAAATCTCTTGTCCTGTTTTACCAGAACCTACTGCCACACCACAGCCTTCACAATTAGCGCCAAAGTATTCTCCACCATACCCTTGACTTCCTTGAGCTTTATAAGTGTCCAAATACGTTTCTTTATGTGATGACGGAACAACAAATCGATCTTCATACTTAGCGATTCCCAATAATCGATACATATCGTTTAATTGGCTTTCTGTTAAACCTAAGCGTTCAAGTTTAGAATAATCAAACGGTTGTTGAGTCACTTTTGCTCTCATATAACTTCTCATCATAGCCATTTTTTGTAAGCCTTGTTTGACAGGTGCCGTATCCCCTGCAGTTAATAGATTTGCTAAATATTCAATAGGTAAACGCATTTCTTCGATCGCAGGAAAAATCATATCTGGATTTTGTCCTGCGTTTTGACCTTCGAAATAACTCATAATCGGACTTAAAGGTGGGCAGTACCAAACCATAGGCATTGTTCTAAATTCTGGGTGTAATGGAAATGCCATTTTATATTCTACAGCGAGTTTATATACTGGAGAATTTTGAGCTGCATTAATCCATTCATGACTTAATCCTTGTCGCTCAGCCTCAGCGATTACTTCTTCATCAAATGGATCTAAGAATAAATCTAATTGTTTTTCATATAAATCTTTTTGATCCACTGCAGAAGCCGCTTCTTGAACGCGATCAGCATCATATAATAGAACACCTAAATATCTCATTCTACCTGTACACGTTTCTGAACAAACTGTTGGCATACCTGCTTCTATTCTAGGGAAACAAAATGTACATTTTTCAGCTTTATTCGTTTTCCAGTTGAAGTAAACTTTTTTATAAGGGCAACCAGTCATACAATAACGCCAGCCTCGACACGCGTCTTGATCGACTAATACGATGCCATCTTCATCCCTTTTATACATAGCGCCTGAAGGACACGATGCAACACAACTTGGATTAAGACAGTGTTCACATAATCTCGGCAGATACATCATAAATGTCTCATCAAACTGGAACTTAATATCTTCTTCAATTTGTTGAATATTTGGATCCTTTGGACCTGTGACATGACCCCCTGCTAAGTCATCCTCCCAGTTTGGTCCCCATTCTAAATCTAATTTATCGCCAGAAATCAGTGAATGCGCCTTAGCGACTGGTGAGTGCTTACCTTCTTTTGCAGTTGTCAAATGTTCATAGTTATATGTCCAAGGTTCATAATAATCTTTGATAAGTGGCATATCAGGATTGTAAAAGATCTTTCCTAATGCAATTTTTGACCATCTATTACCAGACTTTAATTCGAGTTTCCCTTTTTTATTTAGAATCCAGCCACCTTTATAATGACTTTGATCTTCCCAGCGCTTTGGATATCCCACACCTGGCTTAGTTTCTACATTATTGAACCACATATATTCCGCACCAGGTCTATTTGTCCATGTATTCTTACATGTAACACTACACGTATGACAACCAATACATTTATCTAAATTTAAGACCATCGCTATTTGAGCTTTAATCTTCAAGCCAATTCACCTCTTTCATCTTTCTTACCGCCACATAAACATCCCTTTGATTCCCGATTGGTCCATAATAATTAAAGTGATAGCTTATTTGAGCATATCCTCCAACCAGTTGCGTTGGTTTTAAGTGAATTCTTGTTGGTGCATTATGTGAACCACCTCGTGTATCAGTAATTTCTGATCCTGGTGTTTCAATGTGTTTATCTTGAGCATGATACATAAACATTGTGCCTCTTGGCATACGATGTGATGTAACTGCTCTAGCAGTAACCACACCATTGCGGTTATAGACTTCTAACCAATCATTATCTTTTATATCATGTGCTTCTGCGTCTTCATTAGAAATCCAAACAACAGGCCCACCTCTAAATAAAGTAAGCATGCGTTCATTATCTTGATATGTTGAGTGGATATTCCATTTGCCATGAGGCGTTAAATATCTAAGTACTAAGGCGTCTTGTCCGCCTTTAACCTTCTTATCACGTGTACCAAATACCATAGGTGGTAAAGTTGGTTTATAGATAGGTAGGCTTTCGCCAAATTGTTGGAATATTTCATGGTCTAAATAATAACTTTGTCTGCCAGTTAAGGTTCTAAAAGGTACAAGTCTTTCAATATTGGTTGTAAAAGGTGAATAACGTCGTCCATTTTTATTTGAACCTGGGAAGACTGCCGTAGGAATAACTTCTCTAGGTTGTGATGTAATATTTAAAAATGATATTTTTTCAGACGCACGTGCTTCTGAAATATCTTTTAATTTCATACCAGTTTGATTCTCTAAATCTTCATAAGATTTTTGAGATAACTGTCCATTTGTAGCCGAAGAAATATTTAAAATCACATCAGCTACCTTTCTAGCTGTATCAATACGTGGTTTACCATGTCGTATTGAATTGTCGTTATCAGCATTCCAAGTTCCTACCATACTTTTTAATTCTTCGTATTGTTCAGAAACACTAAAACTTACACCATGTGCCCCGACTTTAGCCTTTTCTAATAAAGGACCGACTGTAACATATTTATTGTAAATTTGAGTATAATCACGTTCTACAATAGAGAAATTAGGCATTGTTTTACCTGGTATACCTTCCACTTCTCCTTTAGACCAATCTTTGACTACTCCATATGCTGTACCGATTTCTTGTTTAGAATCATGAGCTAAAGGCGTTGTTACAACATCTTTAAATGTTCCTGGCAAATAATCTTTAGCCATCTCTGAAATAGCTTTACTCAAAGTCTTATAGATATCCCAATCTGAACGTGATTCCCATAATGGATCAATGGCTGGATTAAATGGATGGATGAATGGATGCATGTCAGTTGAAGATAGGTCATGTTTTTCATACCAAGTAGCTGCTGGTAAAACAATGTCAGAATATAGTGGTGTGGCAGTCATTCTAAAATCTAATGACACCAACAAGTCTAATTTGCCGACTGTGTCTTCTCTCCATTTAATTTCTGATGGTTTATCGTCTTCATTAGGTTCTGCCATTAAACCTGACCGCGTACCTAATAAGTGTTTCATGAAATATTCTTGCCCTTTAGCTGAACTAGATATTAAATTAGATCTCCAAACAAAGAGTGTTTTAGGATGATTCTTTCTTAAGTCAGGATCTTCAACTGCGAATTGTGTTTCCTTGTTTTTAACCGAATCTATCGCTCTTTTCAGAATGGCTTCATTTGAATTGTCTCCAACCTCTTTCGCTTCCTCACCGAATAAAAGACTATTCTTATTGAATTGAGGATAGGATGGAAGCCATCCTAATCGTGCAGCCGTCACATTATAGTCAGCAGGATGTTGATGTTTAATATTTTTGGCTAGTGGAGATTTAAATTGATCTACATTTGATTCCTCATATTTCCATTGATCTGTTGCAAAGTAGAACCAACTTGTACCATTTTGCAAACGTGGTGGTCCTTGCCAGTCTTTAGCAAATGCAATTGTGTTCCAACCTTCTATTGGACGACACTTTTCTTGACCTACATAGTGCGCCCAACCGCCTCCATTTACGCCTTGACAGCCACATAACATTACTAAATTTAATATGGCACGATAAATCGTATCGGAATTAAACCAATGATTAATACCGGCACCCATAATAATCATAGAACGCCCATTCGTATCGATAGCATTTTGTGCAAATTCTCTAGCTACTTGAATGACTAATTCTTTTTTGATGCCTGTGATTGATTCTTGCCACGCAGGTGTGTATTTAGATGTACTGTCTTCATATGATTGTGCTTCTAATTCATGATTAAAGCGTTGAACACCATATTGACTTGTCATCAAATCATAAACAGTCGTTACACAAACTTCTTCACCATTTGCTAATTGAATGGTTTGAGTCGGTATAGGTCTTTCAAATATGCCATCACCATTACTATCGAAATAAGGAAATTGAATTGTCTGTAATTCGTAATCATCATCTGTCATTGATAAAGCTGGATTAATTTGAGTACCATCTTCTGTTTCTAATTTTAAGTTCCATTTCTTACCTTCTTCCCAACGTTGTCCCATCGTTCCATTTGGCACGACAAACTGTTGGCTGACCATATCTTTAATCACTGGTTTCCATTCACTATTTTCACTTTCAATTCCTAAGTCGCTCTCTCTTAAGAATCTACCAGCTTTATAACCCTTTTCATCTTTGTCCAACATAATAATGAAAGGCATATCTGTATATTGTTTTGCATAATCTATAAACATGTTATTCGGTTGATTAACGTAAAATTCTTGTAAAATAACATGCGTCATCGCTTGAGCTACAGCAGCATCAGTACCAGGATGAGGCGCCAACCAATTGTCAGCAAACTTTACATTCTCAGCATAATCAGGTGCTACTGAAATTACTTTAGTCCCTTTATATCTGACTTCTGTCATAAAATGTGCATCAGGCGTACGTGTTAACGGTACATTTGAGCCCCACATAATAATGTAAGCAGCATTAAACCAGTCACTTGATTCTGGTACATCCGTTTGTTCTCCCCAAATTTGTGGCGATGCAGGAGGTAAGTCTGCATACCAATCATAGAAACTAAGCATCTCTCCACCTAATAAATTAATAAATCGAGCGCCTGAAGCATAACTAATCATCGACATTGCTGGTATAGGTGTGAATCCTGCGATTCGATCTGGTCCATCTTTTTTAATTGTGTAAAGAATTTGCGCAGCAATAATATCGGTGACATCTTTCCAATTCGCTCTTACATGTCCACCTTTACCTCTAGCTTCCTTATAAATTTTAGCTTTCTCTTCATCTTCAACGATCGAAGCCCAAGCAGCAATGCGATGACCGTTGTTCTCCTCTAATGCTTCAGTCCATAAATCTAATAATTTACCTCTTATATATGGATATTTCACTCTAAGTGGACTATATTCATACCATGAAAATGAAGCCCCTCTCGGACATCCTCTAGGTTCAAATTCAGGCATGTCCGGTCCGCAACTCGGATAATCAGTTTGTTGATTTTCCCACGTAATAACACCATTTTTCACAAACACTTTCCATGAACATGAACCTGTACAGTTGACGCCATGCGTTGTACGAACAACTTTGTCATGACTCCATCTTTCGCGATACATTTTCTCCCATTCTCTACTCTTATGTTCTAAAACCGACCAATTTCCATTAAACTTTTCAGTCGGTTTAAAGAAATTTAATCCAAATTTTCCCATCAATAATATCCTCCTACTATCAAATGCATTTGCTACTTTCACATTCCTATCATTGTTATTACGTTCAAATAGATTGTATATTTTTTCACAAAGTTTAGATATTAGGGAAATGCCTAATTAAACATGTTTAATCCCTAAAAAAGACCATGAATTCGAAATTGAATTCATGGTCTCATTTCATTAGCAAAGTAAATTAAAATAAGAAGTATAGCGTCTTCTAAACTTCAATATATTCAATATGATATTGATTGATTAAATTTTGATAAATGGTTTGTTGTGATGGGTGATATTGCTCATCATAATCTAATAAACATTGTTTCCCTTCTTCATACAGTTCTTCAGCTTTTCTTAAAGCCAGTTCTTTATCACCTTTAATAAGGTATAACGTTGGCATTACATCCTCAGCCATTTTCTCCATATTAAAATTGGATTGATCGATATATTTCACTAACGAACCTAAAATGCAGATACCTGGTTGTCCATCGAAATGCGTTTGACTTAACGTTTCTTCAATCGTACTTAAATAACCTGTCACTACCTGTTGGTTGTAACATGTGGCATTAAATACAATTGCTATAGGGTAGTCTTCGTTTGTGTAAGCTGTAATTTGTTCAATAATATGACCTAATCGTTTAATTCCCATATAAATAGCCAAAGTACCACCGTTAATTAAATTACGAATATCTGTTTCTCGATTGGACGAATCTTTAAAATGACCTGTTGAGAAAGTGACACTTGGTACGATTGATCTCATTGTTAAGCCAGTATTTAATGATGCAACTGCTGCACTCGCTGAAGTCACTCCAGGTACAATCTCATGTTCAATACCATACGCTTTAAGCGTAGTGATTTCTTCAGTTACTCGCCCAAATATTGCTGGATCGCCGCCTTTTAGTCTGATAACGCAATGATATTTTTTAGCCATTTGAACCATTTTCATATTTATTTCGTCTTGTTGAATATGTTTGAAATAAGGTTTCTTGCCTACATCAATCATTTCAGTATGTGGAGGTGCATATTGTAAAATCAATGGGTTAACTAAGCGATCATAGAGAATCACATCAGCGGCTCTAATTAATTTTTCTGCTTTTTTGGTTAGTAAATTAGGATTTCCAGGGCCTGCTCCGACCAGGTAAACCTTGCCCATTGAATCTACAGACATAGATAGACATCTCCATCAATCACTTCAACTTGATATGTGCTCACACATCCTGTATCAGGCTCTTGAACTTCTCCTGAATCCAAATCTATTTTTTGGTCATGCAACGGACAATACACATACTTTCCACTCACTGTTCCTTCTGACAATGGCCCTTGTTTATGCGGACATATATTACTTACAGCGTGAACCTTTCCATCTTCAGTTAAGAAGATGCCGATTTCTTTTTCGTTTACGATAACCTTTTTACCAATAAGAGGCGTTAACGCGTCTATAGTAGTGACTTTTACCTTTTCCATTGCTTTCATTTATTACACCTTCTCAACTTCAAAGATTTTTTGTGCATTGTTATCTTCTACAATAGCTTGCCATGGCTCCATTTCAATTGCTTTTTTAGCTTCCATAATTCGATTGAATAACTCTTGTTGTCTATCTTTATCCAATAAAACTTCTTTAACATTTTCAAAGCCTAAACGGTTGAGCCAAGGTGCTGTTCTTTCTGCATAGATGCCTGTTTCTCTATAATATTGCATGAGCGCACCACATAATTGGATGACTTCATCTTCTGTTTCAACTGTTGTGAGCAATTGTCCCACAGTGACATCAGTGCCACCATTACCTCCAATATAGATTTGGAAACCGTTCTCGACTGATATGACACCAAAGTCTTTGACACCAGACTCAACACAGCTTCTTGGGCAACCTGAAACGCCCATTTTAAACTTATGAGGTGTATCAATATATTCAAATGTTTTTTCAAGTCTAATACCTAAACGTGTTGTATATTGCGTACCAAAGCGGCAAAACTCTTTCCCTACACAACTTTTAACTGAACGTGTTTTTTTACCGTAAGCCGAAGCTGAACGCATGCCTAAATCTTCCCATACTTTAGGTAGTTCTTCTTTTTTCAAACCATATAACCCTACACGTTGTGACCCAGTAACTTTAACTAATGGGACGTTATATTTCTTAGCCACTTCTCCGAGTCTAATTAATTGATCGGCATCAGTCACGCCGCCTCTCATTTGAGGTATCACTGAAAATGTTCCATCATTTTGAATATTGGCATGGTAGCGTTCATTCGCAAAGCGTGATTCTTTCTCATCTTGATGTTCGAATGGATATACCATATTCAAATAGTAATTAATAGCTGGACGACATTTTGGACATCCATTTTTATCTTTGAAATTCAGAACATGTCTGACTTCTTTGGATGTTTTAAGTCCTTTAGCTCTAATTTGTGTTACGATCTGATCTCTAGTTAAATCTGTGCAACTACAAATACCTGCAGGCTTCGCAGCAACAAAGTCATCTCCTAAAGTGTATTGAAGTATTTCTCCTATTTGTTTCTTACATTTACCACAAGAATTACCCGCTTTCGTTGATTGCGTTACTTCATCTACTGATGTGAGTCCTTCTTTAGTAATTGCATTAACAATCGTTCCTTTGTCCACACCATTACAACCACATACTGTTTCATCATCAGCCATGTCAGCAACTGACGTACCAGATGCTTCATTTCCTTTGTGTAATAATGACACAAGGGTATAGTCTTCTAATGATTCATGTTTTTTCATCATATTATAAAAACGAGAACCATCGTCTGTATCGCCATATAATACCGCACCTACGACTTGTCCATTGTTTAAATAAACTTTCTTATAGATATTGTCTATACTATTAAAGATTTCAATGCCATGTACTTCTTCATTTTCCACAATTTGACCCGCACTATATAAATCGCAACCTGAAACCTTTAATGAAGTAAACGTTGTAGAACCTTTATAGCCCTTCGTTTCATTATCAGTTAAATAATCAGCTAGTACTTTACCTTGTTCATATAAAGGAGCTACAAGCCCGTATACCTTACCATTATGTTGCGCACATTCACCTATAGCATAAATATGAGCGTCAGACGTTTGTAAGTAATCATTAACTACAATACCTCGCTCAACGTCTAATCCTGCATCTTTAGCAACTTCTGAATAAGGTCTAATGCCTACTGCCATCACAACTAAATCTGTCTCGATGACTCGACCGTCAGCGAGTTGGACAGCTTCAACATCGTCATTTCCTATAATCTTTTTAGTGTTTGCTTGTAATTCAAAATGCATGCCTTGCTTTTCTAAATCTGCTTTAAGCATGTCGGCAGCTTTACGGTCTAATTGCATTTCCATGAGCCATTCAGCAAGGTGTAAAACTGTGACTTCCATACCTTGATCAAGTAAACCTCTAGCACATTCTAAACCAAGTAATCCCCCACCAATTACAATTGCTTTTTTCTTTTTGTTGGCAATATCGATAATTCGTTCAGTATCTTCAATCGTTCTCCAGCCAATCACGCTAGGTAAATCTGAACCTTCAATAGGTAAAACGAACGCTTTTGAACCAGTCGCAAAAATACAAATATCATAATTGACTTCTTTGCCACTTTGCGTCATAACACTTTGAGCTTCTCTATTCACTTTTACAACTGGGTCATCATTAATTAAAGTAATACGATTTTCAGCATACCAATCATAACTATTCATTATTGTTTCTTCTACAGTCATCTTATTCTGTAAAATATTAGATAACATGATGCGGTTATAGTTAGGATAAGGTTCTTTACCAATGACAGTGATGTCATATCGATTTGCATCACGATTGATAATTTCTTCTATCGTTCTGATTCCTGCCATACCATTGCCAATCATTACTAATTTTTGTTTAGACATATATATGCTCCTCTAACATTAAAAATTACTTTACCATCTGTTGCTAAAGGATTGGTAATAAGGTCTAAACTAAGGAAGTAGTGAGTCAAGTAACATTAAACATTCAATTGTTCCAAACGTTCACGAATAATCAATTTTAAAATCGTATCAAAATTGATTGATGGCGTGATATGCAAATCACAATGAATGTCCATTTCTGAAATAAGACGTTTGACTTTATTTACTAAGCGACCATCAAATAAAAATAGAGGCACGATAATCAGGTCGTCATAGTTCTTCGAGATTTCGTCTAAGTCATTTCTAAATGTTAAAACACCATATAACGCTCTAGCGTATACTGGTTGATTTGAATCAATTGTTTTAACAAATTCTTTAAGTTCATCATGTGCCTTCGTAAATCGACCACTTCCGTTACCATGTGCGATAATAACCGTTGCAGCATTTGATGTTTCTTGTAATTTTACGTCAGCAATTCTTTTTTCTACAAGTTTTTTCATATAAGGATGTGTACCAAGTGGTTCACTCATTTCACTCTTTATGTGAGGGTGTTTGACCTTCATTTCTTTCAAAATTTCAGGAATGTCACCGATATAATGCATCGCTCTAAATATGAGTAATGGAACAATTCTAAATCTTGAAACTCCTTTTTCAATCATTTTTTCCATTGTAATCTCTAAATTTTGAGTATCACTTTCTAGAAAGGCCAACTCATAATGGTAGTCTTCATTTTTCAGGAGTGTAGTAATAAATTCTTCTAATGCCCTGTTTTGTTCACCTTTTCTCATACCGTGCGCGACTAATATGTTACCTATCACTATTACCAATCCTTTCAACTGCATTGTATAACAATTTTTCGAATATTTGTGATTATTTTCACATTATTTTAAAAAGTAGGGAATCCCCTTATCCCAAACATGAGGGAATGTCCTCACGAAATTATTTACGTCATTAAATCTGACAAAAATTTTTAATTTTTCATTATAAGTTATATAATCAATATGTTAGCGAATAACAAATATGTCTAAAATTAAAAATAATAATATTTAAAACTATGATTGTTACTAAGTAAAATTAGTGAAGCAAACTACTAGAAACCCTTCTCCATCAAGAACTCACATTTGCTTAACGGAGTATTGATGGCGACACGCCTGCAGGAGTAGCATGTGTCTTGAGACTACAGGCTCAAGCCATGCCCGCGGCAAGGGAGCTAGTCAATACGAAGTATTGGTATCAAAGCATTATCTTTAAAGAGTTGGTTTAGAATTTGTATTTAAAACTATGCTATTTTACTTAACAACATGTATACCGAATAACGGAGATGGGTTATAGAATTGACTTTGTGGACGATTCACTCTTTGATATACACTTGGATCCACTTCTATTTTAGATACATTACATTTTTCTAGAATCTGACAGTCATATGTTGGTCGAGTGTGCTGATTAATATCTATCGCATTTTTTAGATGTTCACTTTCTTTGAGCATTGAAAACTCTAAATCGTTATGCGCATGACTATTCGACAAATCTGATATTTGCGTAAAATTATCTTTTCCATAATCCGCATCAAAATTTAAAAGATGACCGTGTGGTTTCAATACTCTTAACCACTCCTTCATAAGCTTTGGAAGGATTTGTCATTAACCAAGTCACATTGCGAGCAATGACAAGATCAAAGGAGTCATCCGCAAAGTTTAAACCTTCAGCATCCATCACTTTGAATTGAATATGAACGTTTAATTCTTGTGATAAGTTCTGAGCTTGATGAATCATTTCAGGTGAAATATCAATACCAGTCACATCACAATCGTATTTGGAGCATAAAATTGCTAAAAACCCTGCTCCCGTTCCAATATCTAAAATGGTTTGTATACTATCTAGATGAACATAGCGTTCAATTTCGTTAATCCAAAGTTGTGCCTGTTCACTGTGAAGCTCTTCTTTTTTGTGTTGTACGAAAGATTGAGATCGCTTATTCCAGTAGTTGATAATGTTACTTTTAATGTTAGACATATCGTTCTCCTATCACATATTATGTTCATTTATTTATAGAAAGGACTTGTTTTATGAAAAAGTTTATAATTCTTATTGTAATGGTATCTTTTATTTTAGCAAGCTGTGGTAATCATTCAAAAACTGATAAAGATACCTTAAACATCGATATCCCATTAAAGACGAAGTCAATTGCGCCATATGAGACTGATATCCCTGTTAAAGTAGGTGCTTTAGAATCACTTTTCAAAATGTCTAAAGATGGGAAAGTTAAACCTCTATTAGTTAAAAGTTATAAACAAAAATCAGATAGTACATTAGAACTGACTTTAAAAGATAAAATTAAATTCCAAGATGGACGACAATTAACTGGTCAAGCAGTGAAAGAAAGTCTCGAAGAAGGTATGAAGAAAAGTGATTTATTAAAAGGTTCACTACCGATTAAATCAATTGATGCAGATGGTCAAAAAGTCACAATTACAACTAAAGAACCTTATCCTGAATTAAAATCAGAATTGGCGAGTCCATTCGCAGCGATTTACGATGTGAAAGCGAAAAGTAAAGTGAGTGATAAGCCAGTAGGTACAGGACCTTATCAAATAGATAATTACAAACGTTCACAAAAACTTGAACTCTCTAAATTCAAAGATTACTGGCAAGGGAAACCTAAATTGAAGAAAATCAATGTAACTTACCACGAAGATGGTAATACACGTGTAGATAATCTATTGTCAGGCAAATCTGATTTAACGACTGATGTGCCAATAGATCGAATCAATGATGTAAAAAATTCGAAAAAAGCAGAAATCCAAAGTACATCAGGATTTAGAACACATTTACTACTATATAATCATGAAAGTAAAAAGATGAATAAAAATGTTAGAAAAGCATTTGATATGATTATCAATCGTAAAGAAATTGCTAAAGATGTATCTAAAAATTATGCTAAGCCCGCTTCAGGACCTTTCAATCACAGACTTAAAACAGTGGAAAATGGAAAAGTTCAAAATCAAGATATTAAAAAAGCGAAGAAATTATTAGAACAAGAAGGATATACGAAATCTCACCCACTTAAAATCAATATGGTCACTTATGATGGACGCCCAGAATTACCTAAAATTGGCCAAGTTATTCAATCTGAGGCTAAAAAAGCGAATATTGATATTCAATTACGTAATGTAGATGATATTGATGGTTACTTAAAAGATACGAAAGCATGGGATGTGTCCATGTATAGTTATTTAACTGTACCTCGTGGTGATACAGGTTACTTCTTCAATACAGCGTACTTACCAAATGGTGCACTCAACAAAGGTCATTACAACAACAAAGAAGTTACTCAACTTATTAATAAGTTAAATACGACTTTTGGAGAAAAACAACGTGCGTCAGTGACAAATGATATTTTAGAAAAATCTAAAGATGATATACCGAATAGTTATATCACTTATAACAGTCAAATAGATGGTGTAAGCAACAAAGTTCAAAACTTCAACGTTACACCAGAGTCTATATATTTAATTGATTATAAAGTAAGTAAAAAAGAATAATCTCTTAAGTAGAATTTGAGAAATTAATCTTAATTTAAGAGAGTTCCAAAAAATAATAGCAGTAAGAGGATTTCAATTAGAATCTTCTTACTGCTACTTTTATATTCAATACTTCGTATTGTATGGCTTCGCGTTCCTAGGGTGCCGTCTCAGCCTTGGTCTTTAAAGCAATTCTTTGATTTCAATCATTAGAATTGCTTACTTAAGTGCTTCGCACTTAAGTTCATTTTTAAAGAAATCAGGAGTCTCGCCATAAATACTTCGTTTATCTTTTGAGAATAATTCTTTTGAGCCAATCACTCGTTTATATATTATTGATTTAAAATGTGATGGTTTTTTTAATCAATCTTAGCTCAGTTTTTAAAATGGTGGTTGTCCTAGTATTTTCTCTTCAAATCGTTCAGGTATCAATATTTTACGCATAATCACACCTAAATCGCCATCGTCATTCTCATGTTCTGCGTATATTTCATACCCTCTTTTTTTATAGATTTGTAGCAACCAAGGATGTAATCGAGCGGAAGTACCTAATGTGACCGCAGCAGCTTTTAATGTATCTCTTAAGAAATCTTCTTCTACATATTTCAATAATCGACTCCCATACCCCTGTCCATCGTATGCAGGCTTTGTAGCAAACCACCATACGAAAGGATATCCAGATATACTTCTTACACTACCCCATGGATATCTAACAGTGATTGTTGAAATCATTTCATTATCCTTTTCCATCACAAAGGTCGTATTATTCACGATATTTTCTTTGACCATATTTAAATCTGCATTCACTGATGGCCAATCAATGCCTAATTTTCTTAACGGTGTAAAGGCATCATACATTAGTTGATGTAGCGCTTCTGCATCTTCTTCATTTGCTATTCTTATATTTATTTCTGACATATTTTCACTCCCAAACGTTAACAATGAACATGAGTCATAGCCTACCTTGTCGGCTTATCGATGTCCATTAATTGAGCTTATATGATCTAATTAATCTTTTTAAATATGAAGGCGTACTCATGTCATTAGCTGTCATTTTATTATTTTCCAAAAATAAAAGCAGGTTCAAAAAATGAACCTGCTAAAGTTTATTGAGATAAACTGTCACGTTTACCGTTTAAATATGCATACACTAAACCTACGAAAATGCCACCACCGATATAGTTACCAATAAATGCAAAGACAATATTCTTAATGACGTCAATCCATGATAGCGCATCTGCATTAAAGAAAATCATACCAGCGTATAGACCAGCATTAAATACAACGTGTTCGTAGCCCATAAAGACAAAGACGATGACACCACAAGCAATGAAAAATGCTTTGGCTAGTCCTTCTTTAAATTGTAAAGATATAAAAATACCTATGTTGATGAAGAAATTACAAAAAATACCTTTAACTAATATGTTGAGCCATGTCGACTCGACTGTTTTCTTGTGAACGAGTGTAGTTAAACTGTCTGTCATCTCAGGTGTCATCACGTGTGAAAACTTCATTAAGAAGAATAGAATAAATCCACCAATAATATTCCCAATAAAACAGAAAATAAAAATCCAAACGACTTTCTTCATACTTATTACTTTATAGTACCAACCCACTGTTAAATACATAAAATTACTTGTAAGCAACTCAGAGTGAGTAAGCACGACAAGTACAAGTCCCAAACTAAAAGAAATGGCACCCATTAAGTTAATTAATCCATCATTATGTGTAGACGCAAATTGTGTTTTAATTGCGAGCATGAAAACCGTAACAATAGATAGCAAGAACCCAGCCATCATCGATTTTAAGGCATAACGAGTTGGTGTCTTATCCGCCATAACCTCCTTCATTTGAACTTGACCTGCTATGTTGTGAACAATAGCTTTTGTAGCATATGTATCTTCAATGTTTTTCTTATTCTTGAACATATTTACTTTCTCTCCCTACCTCACGCATTTAATGATACTTTTACATTATATTAGTTAGCGCTCGATAAGTGTATATTAAATTTTATTTTCCATAAAAAAAGAACGCCACCCCTACTTTAGAGTGACGTTGAGATCTATTTGCGCTTACGTTGAGCTAAAAAGTGTAAGCAATATGCAAATATGCCGTATCCGAGTGCTGTTCTTAAAATAAATCTTAATGCCTTATTAGATACGCAATTAGAAGTAACTAACATTGTGGATATGCCAGTAGTTAATGTGTAAAGTCCCAATACTTTCAAATATCTTTGTTTCATCATATATACCTCTCTTGCATGATATTTTCTTAATTCTAATTATATATGATATAAGACTTTTTGACTCTGACATATTTATGACATTATTTCTCTAATAGCGCTTCTAAATTGTCTAAGGTACCGTTCATGCCTTGTTCCACACCCATATCTAAAGCTTGTTGAGCAGCATCTTGTGTTGGGAAAACAGATGTAGAAGTTACAGTTGTCTTACCATTACTCTCTTTAAAATCCATTAAAATTTGCATACCTGGCATAGATGTATCTTTCTCTCCTTGTGGCGTTGCAAAATAATCTAAGTATTCAAGGCGATGTGGCTTTTGTACTTTCTGATATTCCGTAATTGTATAACTTGTCATATTCGGTGCTTTAATTGCGAAAAATGCTTTTCCACCCTCAACAGCATTAAATTGATACACTTCTACAGAAGCACCTTCAGGATAAAACCACTGCTCGAAAAGTTCTTTCTGAGTATATGTATCAAATACTTTATTCGCCGGTGCATTAAATGTTCTAGAAAAAATAATTCTGTTCTTTTCTTTTTTTATTGGCATAATTAACCCTCACATTTTATCTCTGTTTTATTAGTGTCTTTATCGTAACAGAAATACATTTTAAAAGGTATTAAGAGCCCTCAATCATTCGACTGAGGACTCAATGTCGTATTGCTATTTTGTTTTTGTATTGTTTGATAAAGCTTTATCTATATTTTTAATATTTTCTTTCATTAATGATTGATATGATAAATCTTTATCATTTTGTTGATCTTTATTTAAAGATTCCATGTTGTAAAATTTGAGTGGTTGCGCATCTGTTTCTTTACGGAGTGTTTCTGTCACTTTATTCGCAACGTTATCTTCATAAAGAATATATTTCGCTTTACTATCTTTGATTTCTTTAACAATTTGAGTTAATTCTTTCTGTGATGGATCCTCAGCATTCATATTTTGAATACCTTCTTGTTTGAATCCATATCTATGTGCTAAATAACCCATTGATTCATGTGAAATGAATACGGTATGGTTCTTTTTGTCTTTAGTGACCTTTTTCATATCTTTATCTAAATCACTAAGTTGTTTGTATAATTTTTTATAATTGTTTTCATATTCTTTTTTATGTTTAGGGTCTTTTTTAACTAACGTATCTTTGATTTCTTTAGCAAATGTTTGATCCATCTTAGGATCTAACCAGATATGCGGGTCATATTCTCCGTGGTGATGATGTTCGTGTTCCTCATGCCCCTCATGCTCTTCACCGTGATGATGGTGGTCAGGAAGTAAACTTGATTTGTCTAATTTATCTTGAAGAGAAAGTTTTTTGTTCTTATCTTTGATTGTGCTAGCAACCTTTTTAGCGACTGGATCTAAATCGTCACCAGTATAGACAAATAAATCTGCCTTACTCGCATTTAATATATCTTTTTGAGTAGGCTCATAACTATGTAAATCCGTACCTGCTGGATAAATTGATTTCACATCAACATGCTTTCCACCTATTTGTTCTGCAAAAGATTGAAGTGGGTATACTGTCGTGTTAATAGTGACTTTCCCATCTTGCTTTTTGTTATCATCATTTCCACACGCTGTTAAAATTACAGCAAATAAAGGGATAATGAATAATAAACTTAATACCTTTTTCATAAACAGCCTCCTAAATAGTAATTATTACGATTTAAAAGTATAAACCTAACTTCACTAAATTACAAGGTGTTTTTCAAAAAAGTATGATTGATATCTATTTGAATGGTAAAAAAGTCCTTCAAAATGAATCAAAATAAAATAATGGCCCCTATAATGAATTTATAACATTCACTATAGAGGCCAATTAAAATCAATACTTTGTTCTTTTATTAAAATACGTTTGTCTCTTCTTTTTAAGATAGTATTATTTGTCTTTCAATAATGTTTCATAACTACTGAAATGGTATGGGTCTTTAACTTTTTTACCTTCAATAAATACTGTTGGTGTTTGTTTAATATGATGTTCCTTACCTATTTGTTTATCTTTATCAGCAGCTTTCCATGATTCAGAATCTTTAGTTTTATAGTCTTTTTTAATTTTATCTTTACTATGTTGACTTATATTTAATTTATCAATTTGTTGATCTACTAATTTATGAGTGATCCATTGTTTATCTTCATCTTGTTGTTGTTCAAACATTAACTTTTGAAATTGGAGTGAATACTTAGGTGCATAGTGATTGACTGCATGTTGTGCCCTAGAACCTATAATAGAATCCTTTCCCAAAAAGGCTAAATTCACATATTGGAATTTTACTTTATCTTTATCAATATAGTTGTTCTTTAATTTAGGCATCACATTGTCTTCTACTTTCTTACAATATGGACATTTAAAATCACCATACATCACTATGAGTGGCTTTCCATTTTGTACATCATTAGTAGAACTAGGTTGCTTTGAACATCCAAACAATAGAATAATAGTTATGACACTCATTAATCCAATTACTTTTTTCATTGGTGCTCCTTCTTGCTAAAACGCGATTATTTCATATTCTCTTCTTTATAGTCAGGTTCATGCGATTGGTAATAACCTTTTGAATTAAAGTTTTCTTTGTAATGTGCCTTTTTACCTTTAAACTCATAAGTATAATAATGAACTTCTGCATCATCACTTAATGGTTTATAAGCTAGAATGACATATTTCCCTTTATTAAAAACATAGATATTTGCATCTTTTTTATCAAAATGTTTGACTTCATCGCCTGAATCGTTTTTAGCAATTTTTTCTTGTTTTTTGTCTTGCATTTTCACAGCTTTATCAATTTTATCTGTGTATTTACTACTACTGCAACCTGCTAACAATACTGCGATTACAGCTAAAGAAACTGCCAATTTCTTCAAACTACTCACTCCTGCCTCTCTACTTATTCTAATTAGTAGAAAATTAAATTACCGTGAAAGTCTATACATTATACATTCATTGAATTCCTTTTCAAAAATGAGCAATGCTAGAATCTCACTCTTTCATTATAAATTCTATCATATAACGAATAGAGCTACGATGCTAGTTATTCTTAATTTTATGATTTTATTAAGATTATTTAAGTTGGGGTAAATTTATCTCATACAAAAGTATGACGTTATTATTTGTGTTATTATATGTAATGATGCCTTTAGTTTGGTAAAATAGATAAATCATGACAATATTGATAACGAAATCGACATAGAGGGGAAGATTGATGATGAAATTTGTTAACTTGACATCTGAAGAATTTGATCGATTTACTTCAGAAAACTTTTCTCATTATACACAATCCAGTATACATTATAATAACCGTAATAAAATGAAAGGTGACGTTCATCTTGTGGGAGTTAAGGATGACAATGATAAAGTCATTGCTGCTTGTCTTTTAACAGAAGCACGTTCACTTAAATTCTTTAAATATTTCTACACACATAGAGGTCCAGTGATGGATTATCGCAACTTGACATTAGTTCGTTTCTTCTTCAAATCCCTCACAGATTATTTGAAAAAGCGCAACTGTTTATATGTACTTGTTGACCCTTACTTGTTAGAAAACTTAAGAAATGCTGAAGGTGAAATTATCGAATCATTTGATAATCGACCTTTCATTAAAACGTTAGAAGACTTAGGTTATAAACACCAAGGCTATACAGTTGGTTACGATACGATGAGCCAAATTCGCTGGTTATCCGTTCTAAATCTTAAAGATAAATCCGAAGATCAGTTATTGAAAGAAATGGATTATCAAACTCGCCGTAACATTAAGAAAACATATGAAATGGGCGTCCAAGTTAAAACACTTCCTATCGAAGAAACTGATACGTTCTTTGAACTCTTCCAAATGGCCGAAGAGAAACATGGTTTCAAATTCCGTGAAAAACCATATTTCGAAGATATGCAAAAAACATATGAAGACCATGCAATGCTTAAACTTGCTTACATTGACTTACAAGATTATTTAAATACGTTACAAGACAAACATAAAGAATTAGAAAAGCAACTTAAAGAGGTTGAACAAACACTTGAAGAGAATCCTAATTCTAAGAAAAATAAGACAAAACATACTCAAGTTAAACAACAATTTGATAGTAATGAACGTAAAATCAAACAGACTAAAGAAAAAATTGATGAAGAAGGACAAGTACTGAACTTAGCTGCAGCATTGTATATTTATAATGATCATGAAGTATATTATCTTTCAAGTGGTTCAAACCCTAAATATAATGCGTATATGGGAGCTTATCGTTTACAATGGGAAATGATTAAGTTCGCAAAAGAACATAACATTGATCGATATAATTTCTATGGTATTACTGGGGACTTTAGTGAAGATGCTGAAGATGCAGGTGTTCAAAAGTTCAAAGAAGGCTTTAATGCTGATGTTTATGAATATATCGGTGACTTTATCAAACCGATTAAACCTATTTTCTATAAAGTAAAAGAAACACTAGAAAACCGTAAATAATAGAAGTTGTGTTGTTGAGACATTAACTAGATTATAATATCACTTCGTATTGACCAGCTCCCTTGCCGCGGGCATGGCTTGAGCCTGTAGTCTCAAGACTCATGCTATTCCTGCAGGCGTGTCGCCATCAATACTACTTGATTCTTTTGAGAATATATTTTAGTCTCAACCTTTTACACTGCCCTCAAGGTCTCTGACTTTGGGGGCAGTTTTTATATACAGTCATATTTATGATTAAACTAATTTTATTTTTAAAGCTACAACGCCGTGATTTAATTCATCATTTTGATTGTAAATTTTATAAATACTAGCTACTTTTTGTGCTAGCGAAACATTATCACTATAACCGAGATCATCATTATCATAATAATTAAATAACTGTTGGAAAGTATCGAAAACTCTTTTTTCTAACACTTTTACTTTCAGTTTTTTCTCAGGTGATTCTATATTTGTAAAGACTATCGTGTCTCCTATTTTAATTGATTGTCTTTTTTCATCATTTAATCTTATTTCTATCGTCTTTCTATTGTTGCGAACCGCTTCAAATGGCTCAACATAGAGTTTCATCGAGTGCTCCATTCTTTCACTCCTCAAACTGTTCTTTTTTGAAAAATTAAATTACACCTATTCTAACACAAAATAGCCATGTAAACGTCTAATTCACGTCTACATGGCTACCTCTACTATTCTTCGTTAATTACATTTAAAAAGCGTTTTAATTCTTCAGTTTTAGGATGATTAAATAATTCATCTGGTGCGCCTTGTTCTGCGATTACACCTTCATGAATAAAGACTGTTTGATTTGAAACTTCTCGAGCAAAGCGCATTTCATGTGTAACAATGACCATTGTCATACCTTCATCAGCTAGTTCTTTAATCACCTTTAACACATCATTTACTAACTCTGGGTCAAGTGCTGATGTAGGTTCATCGAAAAGCATGACTTTAGGATTCATAGCTAACGCTCGAGCAATGGCTACACGTTGCTGTTGCCCTCCTGATAATGCATGAGGACGTTGATCTTTAACGTGCACTAAACCTACCTTTTCCAATAGTTCCATTGCTTTACTTTTAGCTTCAGCTTTTTGCATTTTCTTAACTGTAACAAGACCTTCCATCACATTCTCTAATGCGGATTTGTGTGGAAATAAATTATAACTCTGGAAGACCATACCAGATTGTTGACGCACTTCGATTTGTGATTTTTTATCCTTTTCAGTATAGGTTTTACCGTTTACAAACACTGAACCTTGAGTTGGTATTTCTAATGCATTCATCATACGTAGTAAGGTCGTCTTTCCTGAGCCTGAACGTCCTATTAATGTCACAACTTCACCTTTATCGACTGTTAAATCGATACCTTTAATCACTTCTGTATCATTAAAAGACTTATGGATATTTTTTAATTCAATCATGAGCGATACCCTCTTTCAATGCGTGATTCATACCATCCTTGAATAATAGAGATGATAAAGCATACAACCCAATACATGATAGCTACAAGAATATATATTGTTAAATATTCATACGAAGTTGAAGCTACTTCCTGAGCCTTTCTGAACATTTCAGCTACAAGAATAAATCCTAATAATGATGTATCCTTGATTAACCCTAAAAATGTATTACCTAATGCAGGGATAGAAACACGTATCGCTTGTGGTAGAATAATACGCTGAACTGTTTGGCGATAATTCATTCCGATTGAATATGCCGCTTCAGTTTGTCCCTTCGGAATTGAAATAATACCTCCACGAATAATTTCAGATGCATAAGCGCCTACATTGAATGACAATCCTATAATTGCTGCTACAACTGGTGCTAATGTCCATTGATTATCCGCATCATTGGTAATAAGTCTTCCAAGCTCTGGTATACCATAAAATATAATAAATAACTGAACAATCATTGGTGTACCTCGAATGATTGAAACATAAACGCGTGCGATACCTCTTAAAATTTTACTTGTTGAAATACGCATCAATGCAGTAAACAAGGCAATAATAAGTCCTAATATAAATGTAACTATAGTAATAGGGATTGAGTATTTCACCAATCCCTCTAACATTGGACCAAATGCTTGTTTTGCTGCATCTAAAGCGTGTTGTTGTTCACTATTTAGACTTAGAAACATCTTGACCAAACCATTTCTTACCTATTTTAGCTAATTCACCATTGTCTCTAATTTTCTTAAGACCTTCGTTGAATTTTTGAACTGTTTTATCGTCTACTTTTTTAGAAAATGCGAAAGCTGATTTGTTTTGTTCAGCATTACCTTTAATTGCTTTAATCTTAGCATTAGGCTTTTGTTTCTTATAATCTAAATAAGAAAGACTATCATTGAATGTACCATCAACGCGTTTTGATAATAATAAATCCATTGATTGGTTAAAACCATCAACTTTAGTAATGTCAGCACCTTTATCTTTAGCTAACTGACCATAATTTGAAGTAAATGTTTGTGCTAGCTTTTTACCTTTAACATCATTAAATGATTTAATATCTTTCTCATTATCACGAACGACTAATACTGCACTTGAGTATGTGTAAGGATCTGAGAATTTATATTTCTTCTCTCTGTCTTTATTGACACCAACTTGGTTAGCGATAACATCGAAACGTCCTGCATCTAATCCAGCGAACATTGAATCCCATGATGTTTCATTGAATTTCAATTTCAAATTCTCTGCTTTAGCTACGGCTTTGATGACATCAATATCGTAACCTGTTAATTGGTCTTTTTTATTGTGGAAAGTGAATGGTGCATATGTACCTTCAGTACCTACACGTAATGTATTATCATCTTTGCTGCTTGATTTACCATCTTTATTACTTGAAGAATCGTTATTGCCACATGCGGCTAACACGAAAACTAATGCGATAACGCAAAATAAAAGTCTCTTCATTTATCTAAACCCCTTATTCTTATTATTCTAATCGGAATAAAAATATTTTATCCTTTAAAATTATAATAGTCAATAAGAAGTTCTTTTATATCAAGTGTTCAGAATGTTCTAATATATTTTTTATACTCAAAAACACGCACGCATGTTTACTCTTGAGTCTTAGATTTGGAAGTTTTCTTAATCATAAATGTACATAGGAAACTAATAACTGTAATAATAACCGCAAATAAAAATCCAGCATGGTAACCATGAAGCATCGTATCAATTTTAATTTGACCAATTATTTCTTGTTTATTCATACCTTTATAGTCACTCATTTTAGGTGAAAAATGTTGACTCGCCTGACTCAAGATTGTAATTAAACCTGCCGTACCAATTGAACCGGAAATTTGTTGGACTGTATTCGTCATGGAAGATCCATGTGCGTTCATTTCTGGTGTTAATTGATTCATCGTATGTGTCATGACTGGCATTAATCCTAAAGCAATACCTATCATACGAATCGCATAAACGGTTGCTAACATAATTGTTGATGTATGTTCATCCATCACTACGAAATAAGAGGTTGTGATAATCACGATTAACATACCGATGATAGCTAATGGCTTGGCACCAAACTTTTCATACATAGCACCAGAAGTCATAGACATCACTGCCATGACAATCGCACCAGGTAAAAGTATAAGTCCTGAATCAAGTGCAGACTCATTTAATAGGTTTTGAACAAACATCGGTAGTACTGTTTCTGAACCAATCATGGAAATCATCGTTACTGCCATGATTAATAATCCTATAGCAAATTGTTTATTTTTAAATACTCCGAAATTAAGTAATGGCGTTTCAAGATGAGATTGTCTCCAAATAAATAATGCTACGAGTATGATACCGCCAATAATTGTTGTTATGACAATTGGATCATCCCATCCATCGTGTGAAATCGAACTTGTACCATATAATAGACCACCAAATCCAAAGACAGATAATATAATCGAAATGATATCAATAGGCACTTTCACGTTTGTGCCAACATTTTTAACGGTAAATAAAGCAATGATAAATGTGATTGCCGCAATAGGTGCAACGACATGGAATAACGATCTCCAGTTAAAATACTCCACTAAATAACCTGATAGCGTAGGACCTATCGCAGGCGCTAAACCAATGACAAGTCCGAAGATACCCATGTATTTACCACGTTCATGTGGTTCGAAAATATCAAGAATGGTTGTCATCATTAATGGCATCATAATTCCCGAACCTAAGGCTTGAATAATTCTTGCGAATAATAAAATTGTAAAATTAGGACTGAAACCTCCGACAATTGTTCCTATAAAGAAAATCAGAATTCCCGTTAAGAACACTTGTCTTGTTGTAAAGCGTTGAATGACTAAAGCTGACAATGGAATGACTACCCCATTCGTGAGTAGAAACGCTGTCGTTAGCCATTGTACTTGGGAATATTGGATATGAAAATCTTTCATAATACTTGGTAATGCAGTTGTTAATAGTGTCTCATTTAATAATCCAAAGAATCCACCAAGTAACATTGTAATAATCATGACTAACTTGGTTTTTAAAGACATGATTATCCCTCCTTTTTATAAATTATCAATTAGATATTTGCCTATTATACATATTTTGAGTGCATCAATCATATAATTGACTCATTTTACTACTGAAAATAACTTCAAAAATTGTTAGTGCCTTTGAGAAAGGATAACTATTTTTAGTAAATCGTAATAATTACTATTTACAAATAAACTTTTTTCTTCCATAATATAGCTAGAAAAGGAGGAAAATGATATGAAACTAGATTTACAAACTGCACGACGTAATCTTAACAGTCCAAATATCAAAACAAGAAAACGTGCTTTAAAGATTATTAAACAACATAAAAGAGCTAAATAATTTTTAAAATTTAACTATGCAAATATCATTAAAAATATTTATTTGAATGTGAATCAACTTACGATATCGTTATCATTTCCCCGAATTGGGTAAGCTATTAAACATTTTATTCTTAAATTTCCTTACTATCAGCTTATAACTTCACAATAGAAAAGCCATTAAATGATAATTTAATACTTTATCATTTAATGGCTTGCGTTATTTTTCTATATTATAAATAGTATTTATCTTTAACATCCAAATCATCTGTTAATTCATAAACAAGTGGTGCACCTGTCTTAATTTCATATCCGACGATTTCCTCATCTGATAAATCTTCTAAATATTTGATTAATGCTCTTATAGAGTTACCATGTGCAGACACAAGTACTGTTTCTCCATCTAATAGATGTTGTGAAATTCGATCAGTCCATATAGGTACCACACGTTCTAAAGTATCCTTTAAACTTTCAGAGTACGGCATCATTCTTTTATCTAAGTGATTATATCTACGATTGCGTAAGTAATCATCACGTTGTTCTTCACTTTCTGCAGGCGGTTGAACATCATAAGAACGTCTCCATTGATGCACTTGCTCTTCGCCCCATTTTTCACGAGCATCATCTTTATTCAAACCTTGTAGTGCACCATAGTGTCGTTCATTGAGACGCCAACTTTTATGAACTGGAATCCATTGTTGATCAGAACCAGCTAAAATATATTGTGTAGTTTCTAAAGCTCTTGTAAGTAATGATGTATAAGCAACATCAATTTCCAATTTATTTTCTTCTACTTTTTTTCCTGCTGTTTTCGCTTCCTCAATACCTTGTTCCGATAACTTAACGTCTGACCACCCTGTGAATAAGTTTTTAGCGTTCCATTCACTTTGTCCATGACGACATAATATTAATTTTGGCATAAGAAAAACACCTTCCTAGTTTAAATTACTTAATTGGCCACACTTTTCTCTCACTACTTTTATTATAAAACGCAATTCCCATATTTCCCAAACAATTGTATGGCTATTTTAGTAATATCCTGTTCCCTTATCAATTTTTAAAATTCATCATCCTAACTCATAAAAAAATAGACCCCGCTCACATTAACAAAGAGCAAGATCTATTGATATGTTATGATATTGAGTCATTATTAATATGATGTTCCTTATCATTAGGTTCTGGATGAACATATACTGACGAAATGCCTTTACCATGTAAATGATTTTCAACTCTATCACAAATTTGATGCGCTTCATATAAAGATAAATCAGATTGAACCACAATCGTTACATCAAGAAAAATACTACTACCATGATATCTACCTTTAATGCTATTTACATCAATAACATCTTCCACTTCCAAGATATCATTACGATACTCTTCCAAATCCTTTTCATTAAAACCATCACTTAAAGTAAATATAGACTCTTTAAAGATTCCAAAACCTGTATAAATAATTAACAATCCTAAAAATGTCGCTAAAATAATATCGACAATCGGAAATCCAATTTGTGTAAATATTAGACCAATTGCTGTTCCGATACTAACTAAACTATCAGATAAATTATCTTTTGCGGCTGAACTTAATGAACTACTTTTTGTTCTCTTAGCAAGTCTGTGATTAACGTAAAATACACCTAACATAATTACACCACTTATAACACTAACAATAATAGTCATGATATTCGGGACATGTCTATCATGCGTGATTAATCTTGGCGCATTTTCAATAACGACTTGAATCCCTACAAACATAATAATGAACGAAACTAATAACGTTGAAATATTCTCAGATTTCAAATGACCATAAGGATGATTTTTATCAGCTGGTTTGATAGAAATTTTAAGACCTACAATAACAGCAATTGATACGAGAATGTCCGTCATATTGTTTAAAGCATCTGCTCTTACAGCAGCTGAATTATACATATATCCAACTACATACTTGGTTATCGATAAGATGATGTAAACGACTAAACTGAGGTAGGCACCACGTTGGGCTATCTTCAAATTTTCACTTTGAGACATGCGAACTTACCACCTTATTTTCCTTTAGTAATCATAGTATGAATCAATATTCGAGCTATTACAACGTTTTTTTATTTCTGTATTTTTTATGTAAACAAACTAATTAAATTTTTAGATTTACCTAATTTATTAATTTAATTTCATCAAATATGCCTCACTTTTATGGCACTTTCTTAAATCATTTTTCATATAAAAAATACCACCTAAACTTCAATCGACTTAGATGGTATGGTTAACAGTTTAATCTCGCAACAGCCATTTAGATAAGATAAAAGTAATTGGAATGGTAATCACTAATCCTGCAAATGGTGCAATTTCTGAAGAAATATGAAACCATTGCACGAATATGTATAACAATAGCGTTTGCATCCCCATATTCACAACTTGCGTTAACGGAAAACTCAAAAACTTTTTTAAAGTAGGTTTGACTTTATAAACAAAATAACAATTTAAGTAATATGAAATGATGAAACTCACAATAAATCCTGTGACGTGACTGACTAAGTAATTAACATTTAATAACTTTAGAAGTAATAAATATACAATATAGTAATTTAAAGTATTGATTCCACCCACTATTACAAATTTTATAATTTCATAATGTGTTTGGGTTAATCTCATTATGTGTCTCCTTTATTTATTCTCCATCTACTCCAAAAGGTACTACTTTAAATTTTAAATCTTTAGGTAAGTCATAATATGCCTTGAGATCATTTAAGTCCCTTTCCTGTGTAGGTGTTGTTAAATGTGTGTATCTTTCAAATGGTAAACGTTCTAGAATGATATTCTTATGACTTTTACCATTTTTAAGTTGCGTTTCAATATTTTCAATTCTATGTACACTATTATTATAAATCAAACTAAATCCTACAATTAAAATAAAGCTTAGTATACAAACTAGCGTTTTTATAAAAACTGTAGCACTGTTAATACTTTCACCATATTGCTTTGCAAAACAAAGTACAAGTATCATCCATAGTACATAAATAAAGTAAAAGTTCCGAGGGCCTATAGGCGCGACAAATAACAAAGGTAACGTTGCTAATACGATAGACACGAGACAGCCTATTGCGATGGCTCTCAGATATCTTTCATTTATCACTAATACAATGAAGTAAATCAAACTTACAAAATAAACGGTACATATTAGTAAATTTAAAACGGCGATTGAAAATGATTTCGTATACAATTCGAAATGAAATTGATTATAAATCAATACTTTATAGACAGGCAGACTAAATAAACAACTGAATAGTGCTATTTTTAAGATGATATGCTTCGTTTTAAATATTATATTTTTAAGTAATAGGCCCGCTACTAGTAGTGATATAACAGTTAATATTATATATTGATCAAGAAAGATATAATTTGGTAATTGCATCAACAATGTATAGCCTGCTTTATGTATGAATCCCCCTTTATCTGAAATTAAATAATATGCCGCTTTTCCTTCAATAATTTCAAAATAAATAGGATTTAAAAACATGATAATCGCACCTATACAACTTAGCATAAATCCTACAATTAAGTAATAACTGAGCTTTCTATGTTGAAAGAAATAAATAATTGAACCTATGAGAATCATTAAACTGTTGTATATTGTCATATTCTCTATGAATAATTGGCCGAATAAGCATGCGATTAAAAAAAGCCAAAGATGATTGATACTCGCTTCTTTCTCACCATAAAGTATATATATAATAGAATATAAAATAAAAAGCGAAACGATTGATGAAGGGATATAATTATAAAATCCTGCAAACCATCCATAAGTCTCACTATAAATTGAGCTTGGGATAATAATAGATAAAGTAAAAGTTATAATAATAAACAATAATTTTCTGTTCACATTTACTATCATGGTGCATAAATAGATGATGAAACATGACAAAAACGTATAGCTTAAACATTTGAAGATTGCGCTATGCATAGCAATAATTTCTAAAAAACTCCCCAAATATCTTCCATTATTCTGCATGAGATCATGACTCAATGAACTCAAATGAGAATTTAAGTACCAATGCCAATCTACAAACGATAATGGCGTTAAAATAGCCATAATGAAGTAGAAAACAATAATACCTATATACCAATAAAGTTGTTCGTGTTGTTTAATTTGATTCATAACTTATCCTTTCTGTGATGTCTTGATGTTCTATGAAAAACATGATTTATTTAAATTTTATTATAGACATATAATATTATAAAATACATCCTTTTACTAAAGATAATTATGAACATTACTTTAGTTGAAGTTCATTTTTATATAAAATAGAAATAAGACATACTAATAGGAAGTGATATCATGTGTCACATTTAAAAATTGTTATTGCACCTGATTCATTTAAAGAGAGCATGACAGCGAAAGAAGTAGCACAAGCCATTCAACAAGGATTTCAAGAGGTCTGGGATAATTATATTACATTCGATTTAATTCCTATGGCTGATGGTGGCGAAGGTACAACTGAGGCTTTAAAAGAAGCTTTAAACGCGATATCATACACCGCTAAAGTCAAAGACCCGCTTCATAGAGAGATTGAAGCAATGTACGCCATAAGTAATCAACATCAAACAGCAATCATCGAAATGGCGGTTGCTTCCGGCCTTGACTTATTGAAAGAAGATGAAAGAAATCCACTTTACTCATCTTCATATGGAACTGGACAACTCATTAATCATGCACTTCATCATGGTGTTAAAAAAATCATCTTAGGCATTGGAGGAAGCGCAACGAATGACGGCGGCGTTGGAATGTTGCAAGCATTAGGCGTTTCCTTTAAAGATGTTGACGATAAAGAGATTGCACAGGGTGGCGCAGCATTATCTTCCATTCATCGTATTGATATCTCTCAAATGAATCCATTACTACATGACGTAGAATTTAAAGTGGCTTGTGACGTAACTAACCCACTGTTAGGTGAAAATGGCGCAACCCAAGTATATGGACCTCAAAAAGGCGCAACAGAAAAGATGATACCAAAGTTGGATTCCGCACTTAGCCACTATCATGATAAAATTGAAGTAGAATTACACAAGCGTGTTAAAGATAGCCCTGGCTCAGGTGCAGCTGGCGGAATGGGAACTGCATTACTCGCTTTCTTAGATGCTAAGCTACAACCAGGAATCGAACTAGTTCTAGAGGAAACACATTTTCAAGAAAGAGTGAAAGATGCACATCTTGTCATTACTGGAGAAGGTCAATTGGATAAACAAACGATTTACGGTAAGACACCTATAGGCGTTGCGAAATCGGCCAAAGTCTTTGACATTCCAGTTATCGCAATTTGCGGTAGTCTCGGAACCAATTATCAAGCAGTGTATGAGCACGGCATTGATAGTGTCTTTAGTATTGTTGAACATCCATGCGATATTAAGACTGCTCTTGAAAATGGACCCAAATATCTTCAAAGAACTGCGTCAAACATCGCAAGATTAATCAAATTAAATTTATAATTAAATCTAAGACATTGAAGTTTACCATTATTAATGAGGTGACATTATGAAAAGAACAGACAAGTATAGAGATTCTTACAAATATGATAACCAATATCAAAATCATAAAAGACGAGCAGAAGAAGATGAATATCGAAACAGAGCACAATCTCAAAATCGACCAAACGCTCAACGACCAAATCAACATAGAGATAACAGAGGCTTTGAAGATGAACCGGAACGTTACTACAATGGCCGTGACTATCGTCGGGAACAGCAATTAGAAGAAGAAAATGAAAAATCAAGTAGAACTAAAAAATGGCTCATCGCACTTGTCGTTATATTATTAATTGTGGTAGCGATATTCGTAACACGCGCAATCATGAATCACAATGATGATAAAGTAAATAACGATCCAAATGTGTCTCAAAATTATAAAAAACAAGTTGAAAGTCAGAATGATGACATCAACAAACAAGTGGACTCTGCTAAAAGTGATATTAAAAATAATAAAAACAGTGAATCTCAAATTGATAAATTACAAAGTGAAATTGACAAATTAAAACAAAAAGAAGAAAACAATGCCGACTCTAAATTCACTCAATTTTATCAAAAACAACTAGAAAAACTTAAAAATGCTAACAACGCACAACAAAACAACGAAAACCAAAGTAAAATCAATAGTATGCTTGACGATATCAACACTAAATTTGATAGCATTAAATCAAAATTAGAAAGTATTCTTAACGGTAACAGCTCAAATTCAAATAATTAAAGCAACTCAATTCATACCCAATCGTCGAATCCATTTAAATCCTAGAAAGCAATGTAATCAACTAGCTTTCTAGGGTTTTTATTTATTTTAAATTTCAGATTAAAGTTTAATACTTACAAACATATGTAAAACGTATATAATTAATGCTGTAACTTGTTCAAAGGAGATTATTTATGACAAATTCAAGTGCCAAGCACTTCTCAATGATATTAATCATTATTCTAGGAGTAATGACTGCTTTCGGCCCGCTCACAATAGATACATACACACCTTCATTGCCTAAAGTTCAGCATGATTTTGGTACATCAACCTCAGAAATACAACTTACATTATCCTTTGCAATGATTGGTCTCGCACTCGGGCAATTTTTATTCGGTCCGATTTCAGACGTTTTTGGTCGTAAACGTGTCGCAATGATTTTAATGATAGGATACTTCATCGCATCAATGATTTCTGTATTCACTACACATCTCACATTATTTTTAATCATGAGATTCATTCAAGGATTAACAAGTGGCGGCGCGATTGTCATTGCCAAAGCTTCAGTTGGAGATAAGTATGATGGTAATGCGTTAGCTAAGTTTTTAGCATCTTTAATGGTAGTGAATGGGATTATTTCTATATTAGCGCCACTTCTAGGCGGATTGATATTATCCATTTCTAATTGGAGAAGGATATTTGCATTTCTAACATTCATCGCTGTCATTGTATTGGTTGGTGTTTTCTTGAAAATGCCTTCACACATACACACAGCCCAAAATCGTCTTAATTTCAAAGATATTCTACAAGATTTCATATATTTACTTAAAAAACCAGCATTTGTGATACCTATGCTGTTACAAGGGTTAACTTACGTGATGCTATTTAGTTATTCATCAGCATCTCCTTTTATTACCCAAAGGATATATCATATGAGTGCTCCACAATTTAGTGTTATGTTAGCGATTAATGGTGTAGGTTTAATCGTTGTAAGTCAGCTTGTCGCACTCATAGTTGAAAAAATAAGTAGACATAAGATTTTAATTTACTTAACACTTATACAAATTTCAGGAGTGATATTACTCGTCATAACATTAACTTTCCATCTGCCCTTATATGTGTTACTTATTGCGTTCTTTATTAACATTTCACCAGTAACCTCAATTGCACCATTAGGCTTTTCAATGGCAATGGAAGAGCGTACAGGTGGAAGTGGTAATGCTTCAAGTTTACTTGGATTGTTTCAATTTATCTTAGGTGGAATCATCTCTCCCCTCGTCGGTTTAAACGGAGAACATGACATGACACCTTATTTAATGATTATTAGTATCACTGCAATATTACTTGTTGTACTACAAATAATATATTTCAAACTGTATTCTAAAAAGGTTTCCTAATATCAAAATTTCCACCTTCTAAATATCATAGCCTCTAAAATGACTTTTAAGTAAAAGCATTTTAGAGGCTATGATCATATCTATTATTCAAAGTCTCTGTCATATCATGTTAGAAATGATATTTAGACAATTATGTTATGGTTAAGCAAATCAATGAATTGGCATCCAAATTTCTGTAATATAATTATCACTTTCTGTGTCGCCTTCTCTATATAATTCGAAAAATGGTGCTTGCTTAACTTCGATATTTTCATTTGGAATCAACTCTCGATGAATGTGATTCATTGTTTGTTGAACGCTTTTAGGAACAGGTCCTTTCGCTTCTACGACTAAATATTTTCCACCTTCTAAATAAAATGTATCCAAACCATCATGTGGGTCGTCAGCGCTAGTAACACCAATTGCATAGTCCATCGTTTTATCTTGATGAGGTATACATACACCTAAAAGTCCGTTGAGTTGTTGATCACTTTTTTCAATTAATCGTTCATCCAATTTCATTGAATGTACATCTTCCCAGAAATCTGCAATATTACTTTGTGCGTGTCCACCACTTTTATAATGTCTGTAAACACCAATAATCCTAGTTTTATCAAGATTTTTTATATTATAGTCCATTTGATATACCCCCGTTTAAAATTTTACTCAAATATCTTATAACCCCTTTTCACAATAATAACCTTATGAAAAAGAATAAACATTTTAATATACTAAATGAATCGTACGTTATATAATATTTAATACTACATAAATACTAGTACGTTGAGGAAAAAATTATGAAGAAAACGATTCTACCAGTTAAACCTATAAGTCAATTATTCCCGATACCTATGGTGATGGGTTGTGAGGGTGTTTCTGCAGCTATGTTACTCCAGTTTAATCATTATTCAATCAAAGCCACTCATATCATGAGTCAATGGCCCACCCATCCAAATAATCCATACAAAGGTTACGTGGGACATCCTTTACTAGTTAAGTTTGGTTATCATCAAACGATATTTCCAGATGCTTTTGTCCCATTTTTACAACAATATGATCAACGTGTAGTAAATGGTACAGGCACGAGTTTGGAACAACTTGAACAAATTATCAATCGTGGTCAACCTGTCATTATTTATCATACAAGTTTAGGCACTCGACCCCTTCATCGCGTTTTTCATTTAGATGATCAACCTACACGACTCGTATCGAATATTCATGTCACTTTACTTATCGGTTATGATGAGACTCACTACTATTATATCGACCCTTTATGGACTCGGATAGCAAAAGGTATCATCTTGCCGTCGATTATCCCCAATAAAAAACAGATCATTAAAATTAAAAAATCGAAATTAAAACGTAGTTATGATGCACCCGGTCAAATGTGTGTGTATATCAATCCTAATTAAATGAAAGAGGTCAGGATAAAAGTGTTCAGGATTTGAGCAGAACCAAACAATGAGTAAAATTGCTTCTCAAATTTTGTCGAATTGTGAATGTGTTACTTGCCGAAAATCCTGCTTTTGGGACGCCGTTAATCGGTCTCCCAGAGCATAAACGATAAAGTTCCCAACCTCTTTATGTTTATATTATATTTAAATACTAAATATCAAAATCTACTAGTGCGTGATTCATTTCCATCACCATATCTGGCGTTCTCCATTGTCGCTGATACCCTAAGCACGGACAAAGATAAGTTATTCCATTTTCCTTAATTTCCTTTCTAAAATGAACGTGCCCCATAATACTATATTTGATAGGATATGCTTCATAGATAGCATCAAAATCATGAGTCCCTATAAACGCATTGAAGAAATCAAAAATACGATGTGGTGTTGGCACAACAAATTGAGGATGTGTAACAATATGCGTCATTAATATGATATTCCGATTACACACTTGCTTGATATCCTCTTCTACTTTATTCGCTGCTATTTTAGATAGTTGTTGATCAGAGAGTGACCAATCCATTCTCACTTTATCTTGCCACGTTGCCCCGTAATGTTTACCTTTTTGGATTTTATCTTGAGTAAACCGTGTATCGGCATAGCTATAATCATACCAACCTGTATTTCCAACTATTGCCCATTCGTCATTAATAATGAAAGGTCGCCCAATTAGACATTCTTCTTTTGACTTGTAGTAATCTAAAATTTCAGTAGATGTTTTATCAGAATCATCTGACCATAAGTCGTGATTCCCAGGTATAAAGTATGTCGGAATATTAATATTATCCTTTAATTGCTTTATAAAATGATAACTCATTTGATAATCGTTAGAAATATCTCCCGCAATTAATAAGATATCTAGCTTTCTATGTTGAATAACCTGACTCAAGACATTTAAATATTCATCTTGCTCCAATTTTGGATGACGGTCTACATGTAAATCTGAAATTGCTCCTATTTTCATCGTTTAACCCTTCTCAACTATGATTAAATTAATATTTATTATTACATATCAAGAAATCAAAGTTAATTAATCAGTATTGTATAATGACTTGCTATTTGAAGAATAAGGATTATAATTAAGTATAATTTTTAGCTTTAATGAATTTTTATAAATTAAAATGATTGCGTTCGAATATTTTGATAATTCTAAAAAATCATAAGTATTTATTATCACAAATGTTACAATAAATGTATTTACTTATATTTCTGAAAATTATTGCTTTATTCAACTCATTTCTATATTATTAAACGAAAGAAAACGCTTTCATATTTGCTTTTCTGAGGAGGAAATCTATGGCTAGACAGTTGCATAGAGAGTTGAATAACAGACACATTCAATTAATCGCAATTGGTGGCGCGATTGGTACTGGATTGTTTCTAGGTTCTGGACAAACGATTTCGTTAACTGGACCTTCACTGTTATTTACCTACATGATTATTGGGATTATTTTATTCGCATTTATGCGCGCATTGGGAGAATTGTTATTAAGTAATTCTAGGTTTAATTCATTTGTAGATATTGCAAATGAATACTTAGGGCCTTTCGGAGGCTTCGTCATTGGATGGACATACTGGATTTGTTGGGTAGTATCAAGTATGTCTGATTTAACAGCTATGGGGCAATATTTTGCATATTGGTATCCTCAAGTCCCCCATTGGCTCACTGTATTATTTATTGTATTGATTTTAATTTCATTTAACTTACTTGGTGCCAGATTGTTTGGAGAGCTTGAATTTTGGTTTTCAATCATTAAAGTGGTAACGATTGTCGCGATGGTAATCGTTGGATTGGTTTTAATTTTCCTATCATTTAAGACGCACTACGGTCATGCATCATTTACAAACTTGGTTAAACACGGCGGCATGTTCCCACATGGTACATTCGGATTCTTAATGTCATTCCAAATTGCAGTATATTCGTTCATTGGTATTGAGTTAATCGGTGTAACTGCAGGTGAGACGAAAGATCCTGAAAAGACAATACCTAAAGCGATTAACAACGTACCTGTCAGAATTTTACTCTTCTATATTGGTGGTTTATTAGTCATTATGTCAGTGATACCTTGGGATAATATTGATCCGGACAGTAGTCCATTCGTTAAATTATTCAGCTTAATTGGTATTCCATTTGCAGCCGGCATCGTTAACTTTGTCGTATTAACTGCTGCAGCTTCAGCAACTAACAGTGGTATTTATTCTAATAGCCGTATTTTATTCGGTTTGGCTAAACAAGGTTTAGGACCTAAAGTGTTAACTAAAACGAATAGCAATGGCGTACCTTACCTTTCAATGTTTGTTTCATCAATCACGCTATTAGTGGCTGCATTATTAAATTTCATCTTCCCAGACGCCATCAAGTTATTCATCTACGTCACAACATTATCAACTGTTCTATTCTTAGTCGTTTGGGCGATGATTATCGTTTCATATATTGTTTATGTTAGAAAGAATCCCGAAGCACATAGAAATAGTAAATTTAAATTAATTGGGGGTCAAGGTGTTGCATTTGTCGTTTTAGCCTTTTTCTTCTTCGTGTTTATATTATTATTCTTTAGTAATGACACGCGTGCGGCAATATTTATCTCACCAATTTGGTTTATCTTCCTATTCTTCTACTATAAAAAGTACAAAACGAATGCTAAAGCTTTAGCCAAAAAACAACGCATACTCGATAAAAAGCATGCAGAAAACACATAAATTAAATTTAATAAAGAGGATTGGGGTATATCCATCCAAATACCATGGGAGTGGGGTCGCAATATAATTAAGCAAAATTATATTGCTGTCACTACTCCCTTTTTTATATCAATTATCATCATCTGTATGTATCTCTTCTTTTATGGGTAATAATCAAATAGATGATTATTTTTTTTATAAACATTGCAATCATGCTATTTATACGATGAAATGGTAAAATATATGTTATTGATTTTATAGAGGAGAATCATATGGAACTATTAGAAGCTTTCTTAATATTTATATTTGCAGTAATCGTAAGTTCTGTTTTACATAATATGTTTCCGAAGATACCTACTGCATTTATTCAAATCGGTTTAGGTGTGATTATCTTCATCCTACCTATCCCAATGCACTTCGAATTTGATTCCGAAGTATTTATGATGGCCGTCATTGCGCCCCTCCTCTTCGTTGAGGGGACACATGTTTCGCGAACTAAATTACTCGAATATCGCAAACCAATTATATTGATGGCAATGGCATTAGTTTTTACAACTGTCATCGGCGTTGGATATTTTATACATTGGATATGGCCTGATCTACCTATGCCAGCCGCTTTTGCGATTGCAGCCATCCTATGTCCAACTGATGCTGTAGCTGTTTCTGCGATTACACAAGGAAAGGTTTTACCAAAAGGATCAATGTCGATTCTTGAAGGTGAATCTTTACTGAATGATGCAGCAGGTATCATTTCCTTTAAAATTGCGGTCACTGCGCTTGTGACAGGTGTATTCTCTGCAATGAATGCCATTGAACAATTTATTATTTCTACTATTATTGGAATCTTAGTTGGTGCGATCTTTGGCATTATTGTTGTCAGAGTCCGTATTTACCTTACAGCGAATAAAGGGCTTAAGGACAATAACACTTTGACATTTATCCAACTACTTACACCATTTGCTGTTTACTTTTTGGCCGAAGAACTTCATGCATCAGGCATTATCGCTGTCGTTGTAGCAGGTTTAATTCATGGTTTAGAACGAGACCGTTTAATCCGTGCACAAACAGAATTACAAATGAACTTTACGCAAATATGGAATACGCTGAGTTATGCATTAAATGGATTTGTATTTGTGGTGCTCGGCTTTATGGTACCCGAAGTGTTGATGGAGATTGTTAAAGAAGAACCTGAGAATATTAAATTCCTAATTACGATTACTTTGTTAATTGCACTTGCAATCTATGTATTTCGCTTTATATGGGTCTTCTTATGGTATAAAGATTTTTATTTCCCGAAAAATATCCAATATTATATGAATGAGTCGGAGGATGAAGAAACACCTCCAAAGCGAGCACATTATGCATTCATTATGACAATGTGCGGAATACACGGTACAATTTCACTCTCAATGGCATTAACCTTACCGTATATGATTAATCATGGACATCAATTTGAATATCGCAATGATTTATTATTTATTGCATCGTTAATGGTCTTAATTAGTTTAATTTTAGCTCAAGTCATCTTACCTCTGATTACGCCTTCTGAGGAGGAACCTCAATTCAAAGGTATGAGTTATCAATCGGCTAAGATTTTCATCGTTCAGAATGTGATAGATCATTTTAAAAAGGAATCTAAAGAACAGCCAACAGTAGATTATAGACAAGTGATGAACCAATACTTCCAAGAATTAGGATTTCTGTTAAATATAGAGCCAGATAATAAGAATACGAAGGAACTTCGGAGATTAGAAGATATTGCTGAAGATGTTGAAACAGAGACATTGGAACGACTTATCAATAGTGGCAAAATCGATGCAACAAATTTACGTGATTATCGTAGCGTCATGGATGCAACGCAAGCGTATAATGAAAAAACTTTCGTTGAAAAATTCACACGTTTCTTCAGAATGATTTACTTACGTTTCAAAGCTAGAAAAAATCGTAGAAAAGAAGAACGCTTAGTTCATAAACAAGCGCATGCAAAATTAAAAGAAGCACATCAACCGTCTAGTGAAAACAAAGAAAAAATTAGAGAACAACGTGAAGCTTATAAAAATTCTCGAAAAGAATTGAAAGAACAACGTGAAATTAGGAAGCAACAATTTTACGGAAGTTATAAACAAGTTCAAAAGATATTAAGAATTGTTAATCATCATATCGTTCTAAGAATGAAGGAAGAACAAAATAGTTCAAATGTATTAGAAGTGAGTTTAGTCATTAATCAATACTATTCACTATCCAGAATGTTACGTAGCCGTTCCCGTCATCTCACGAAGACATCTAAAGAAAACGGTCAACATACAAATGAACTCGTTCCTGAAATTCAAAGAGAGTTGAAATTAGAAGGCTTATATACACAAAGAAGTGTATTAGATGAATTAATTAAGCGTAATAAAATTACAAATGAAGTCGCAACTCAAATACGTGAAAACATCAACTATAATGAAATTGTCCTATCACATGAATCAGATGAATAGAACTTAATAAATCATTGGATACCTCAATATAAAAGGCTCAGAAAGATGATTAACACATTCTTTCTGAGCCTTTCTCTATTTTAAATGGTGCAAATTTTATTTTTTAAGTTTAAATGGAATTGTACATAAAATAACGTTCTTTTGATAGATGAGGTGCATTTTCAATCTAAAACTTGTTTGGTTATGCAATAAATTATGCCACGGTTTCTTAGGAATAAATTCAGGCACAACCACTGTAATTAAATAATTTTGATCATTTGCTTTCTTACGAATTTTGTCGATAAATCTTGAAATAGGACGAATGATACTTCGATATTCTGAATGCAGGATGACTAATCTTACATCTGGGAAGTGTCGTTTCCATTTCTCCATCAACGCTTTATCGTCTTCATCACCAAAAGTCACATGTACTGCAATCACATCATTGTTAGCCAACATTTGTGCGTAATAAATCGATTTATCAACCGCAGTCGTAATACTAGGTATTGGCACAATAGCCAAATTACGATCCACTACAGGAATATCATGTACATCGATATCTGAACGCAATTCTTGAGCTATATTTTTATAATGCGTATTAATTCTGATAAATACGGACACAACAAATGGTAAGAACAGTAATATTGGCCATACTTGAGTGAATTTAGTAATTAATAAAATCATAAACACGATAAACGTAATTGTTCCGCCTACTAAGTTAAATGATAATTTAATCCCCCAACCTTTAGGTCGTTCTTTTGTCCATTTTAAAACCATTCCAAACTGAGCGAGTGTAAATGGGATAAACACACCAACGGCATATAAAGGAATTAAATTTTCTGTCATTCCATTAAATACAATAATCAAAATAATTGCCAATACACCTAATACAATAATCGAGTTAGAATAACCTAAACGATCTCCACGAACTATAAACATACGTGGCATGTATTTATCTTTAGACATTGATGCAGCCAACATCGGAAAAGCAGTAAATCCTGTATTAGCAGCTAGTACTAATATCATTACTGTCGTTGCTTGGACGAAATAGAAAGCAACATTATTACCAAATATTTTTGATGCTAATTGAGATAATACTGTTGTTTCAGTTTGTGGCATAATGCCATAAACGTAAGATAACCCCACGATTCCTACAAGTAAGACAGCAAGGATTGAACCCATTGCGATAAGTGTTTTAACTGCATTTTTTGGTGCAGGATCTTTGAAGTTAGTCACGGCATTAGAAATCGCTTCTACACCAGTTAAAGATGATGCCCCAGAAGAGAATGCCTTCAACAGCAAGAATAATGTCACTCCTGGTACTGCAGTCCCCACAGTCGAATGCATATGTGGTTGAATGTCTCCAGTTGCAACTCTGTATGTTCCTACAATAATTAATACAATTAAACCTATGATAAATAAATAAACTGGATAGGATAACACTGTTGCCGATTCAGTTAATCCTCTCAAGTTCATGATTAATATGAATAAAACTAATAAACAAGCAATTAATACTTTAAAATGATATAAATTTGGAAATGCAGCTACAAATGCATCTGCACCCGACGAAATACTTACGGCAACTGTCAAAATATAGTCGACTAATAGCGAACCACCTGCGAGCAATCCCCATTTCTCGCCGAGATTCGTCTTAGATACCATATACGCGCCTCCACCTTTAGGATAGGCGTATATCACTTGTCGATATGACATGATTAAAGCTGCAAGTAAAATAAGTACCGCACCAGCAATTGGCAAAGTATACCATGAAGCAACGGCTCCAACTACTGATAGAGTAATTAAAATCTGCTCTGGCCCATATGCCACAGAAGATAATGCGTCAGAAGATAAGATTGCTAAACCTTTGAATTTAGTTATTTTCTCATCCTTCAAATCTCTATTTTTCTTTGGTCTACCGATCAAAAGTCTTTTAAATTGATTGAACATGACTCCTACCTCTTTAACTCTTTATCAATGGCTAAACTATACTCCCATCTTTAGAAAATGTATAGGATTTCATGATATCTTTTATTATATAGTTTACTCAATTAGTGTTATAATACACTTATTTTTAGTTGTAAATTACCAATTATTTTAACTACAAAAAGATTGTCAACAACGTGATGAGTCTTCTTATGAAGTAATCTTTACGAAAACTGTTATAATAAACACACTTATTACATCTAGGTTGCGTACAATCAAAAATATAAAACATAATTGATAGAGGATGGCATAATGAAAACAAAACCTTTTATTATCACTGCTTTCGTAATGATGGTGCTTTTAATGAGCGGTATATTAACAAAACACTATACAGCACATAGTAAAACCGAAACGATGTTAACACATCATTCGCAAAAGCAAATCGATAGCATTGTTCATTCAGCAATGCGAAATGGGAAAATACCAGGAGTTTCTGTATTAATCATTAAAGATAATAAAATCTTCTTAAATAAAGGTTATGGTTATGCTAATGTAAGTCAGAAAACAAAAGTAACACCCCGTACTCGATTTGAAATTGCTTCAAATACAAAGGCATTTACTGGATACAGTGTGCTACAACTTGCTAAGGAAGGTAAACTGAATTTAAACGATAAAGTATCAAAATATGTACCTGGTTTTTATATGAATTATGATGATGAAAAAAAGGACATTACAATAAAGCAACTACTCGGTCATACTAGTGGTATACCTAGCGATATCACTGAAGAAGATCATTATTCTGAAGACTATAATAGTATTAAAAATATAGTAGACTATGCGAAAGGTAAAGAACTGAATGAAGCGCCTGGAGATGCCTTTGAATATTCTAATATGAACTACGATATTTTGGGTCTCATTGTTCAGAACGTTTCACACCAATCATACCAATCTTATATTAAGGAACATATATTATCACCTTTAAACATGAAAGATACGACGTTTAAAACTACAAGTAAAAAAGGTAAAAATGAGGCTTCTGGTTATGAATTAATCAGTGGTGACACTGAAAAAACCACACCAGAATTCAATATTGGGGATACACCTTCAGCGTTTATGATGTCTAGCACAAAAGATTTGGAAAATTGGATTAAAATGCAATTGGAACCTTCCGACAAAACACGATCTATTGTTGAACAATCCCATCAGGCCATTTCTAAATCTGAGGGTATAGCAGATGCAAATGGTTATGGGGCAGGATGGTTTATTAATTCGAATGACCATACTATTTATCACACAGGCACTTTAGACAATTTCTCATCTGAAATTTTATTAAATCCGAAAAAATCATATGGCATTGTCGTATTAGCGAATATGAATTCTTCACATGTTACAAATTTAACTGACAATTTAAATTCGCAAATTTTAAATAATGATCATTATACAACTATTGAGCAAAAAATTGATCAATCAGCAAATTTTAATCACACAATTACAATTCTTTCATGTATTGGCACATTTATATTTCTGATACTGAGTCTAAGTCGCTTAAATAAATTGAAACTTAAACGAATCGTATATGATAAAAGAAAAATTGCGTTTATCAGTTTTTTACTCCTACTGACACTCTTTGTTTTATTTAGTATCGCCATTTACTTGCTTCCATTATTTATTTTAGGTAATGCTAGCTGGACATTCGTATTATCATGGTTACCGATTCATGCTAAGTGGCTCATCGCTAGTTTTTATATTTTCATGCTCATGATTATGATATGGCTTTCTGTTGTTATTTTGACACGTCAGCCAAAAACATAGATTGCATTTTATTGCATCTAAGCAAAGATTTTTAACATTTAGGAACGATTGCACATTCAAAAGTACGTATTTTGTTACTTTTAGGATGTGCAATTTTTTGCTTTTTTTAATACTTTGTATATAATTTTTTGATAAAATTTAGTTATCCAAATAGAGATAGAAAGAAGAAGGAAGATGACGATGCATAAACGACTCACTTTAGTATTGTTAAGTTTGATTATATTTTTAACTGGTTGTGATTATTCTAAGAAAGAAAATCAGACTGGCATTTTCTACAATACATTTGTTAAACCTATGGATGGTTTACTTCACTTTTTAGGGAGACTTTTTCATGATAATTACGGTTTAGCCATTATTGTGATTGTACTCATCGTTCGGTTTATCTTACTTCCTTTAATGCTGATTCAAGTGAAAAATATGCATATGATGCGCGAAAAAACAAAAGTAGTAAAACCTGAATTAGATGCAATTAGAGAGAAAATTAAAAATGCTGATTCACAAGAAGAACGTAACGCTGCAAACCAATTACTAATGAAAAAATATAAATCATATGGTATTAATCCATTTAAAAATATGATCGGATGCTTGCCTGTCATAATTCAAATCCCTATTCTTATGGGACTATATATGAGCTTAAAATACCCTACTAGTGATGGTATTACAAAATATCCTCATTTCTTATGGTTTAATTTAACAGAACCTAACTTAATTATGACTATTATCGCAGCGAGTATGTATTTTATTCAGCCGTTAGTCAATTCAATACATTATCCTAAAGATCAACGAACAACGTATTATGTCATCATGGTTGTGTCACCCATATTTATTACATATGCTTCATTGACTTCAGCTTCAGCTCTAGGATTATACTGGAGTATAAGTGCTGGTTTCTTGATTATACAAATGCATTTTGCCCACTCTTATTATGGTAAACTGGCACGTCAAGAAGCTGCTAATCTTAAAAAGCATTTAAATCAGAATCAAGAAAAGGAAATAGAATAAATAAAAAATTAAAAAAGCACGATTTAAAGTGAAACGTAAACGCAATCAATGATTGCGATGTCTTACTTTAAATCGTGCCTTTATTTTATTCTATAGGGTCCATACCATCTTTCCAACTTGGATAGATTAAAGTACCACCTTGTGCTTTAAATTTATCATTTGCTACGCCTCTTTCAAATGGTTGCGCAGGTTGAATATTGATTTTTGGATCAACTTGCAATTGATTTTTATACCATTCTGCAAAATCAGATCCTTTAACTGGCTCATCATCAGCAACATTATAAATACCACTATCAAAATGAATCGCTTGAATTGATGTTTCTACAGCATCATCAAGATGAACGAATGATGTTACACCATCACTTAAAGTAACATCTCCATCAATAAATTGATTATAAATCATACCATCTTTACCGTACCAAGTTCCAGGCCCATATAACCAACCGAAACGTAGTACCACATATTCATCAATACGTGCAGTTTCTTTTTCAAGGCCCTCAACACCGTCTACAGTAATCTTTCTGTCACCTGTTGAATTATAATCTAAAGGCGTCTCCTCAGTCGCTAAACCTTCCCCAGGTTCATACGTAAATGCAATACTTTGAGCAATGACTTTTCTCACATTATGTTTAAGTGCGGCATCCATAAGATTTTTAGAGCCTTCAATTCTCACTTTAGTATTAGCACTCATATCTACATTTTTTAAATCAGTAATTTGATTAATGATGATTTCAGGCTTGAATGCTTCAATCGCTGCATCAATCGTTTCAGCCTTTAAGATGTCTCCTACATAGGGTTGAACTCCAGCACTTTCTAATTTTTGTTTGCCATGTTCAGATGTTGTGAAACCAGCAACTTCATGTCCTTCCTCTTTGAGACGTTTTGTTAATCTTGTTCCAATTAATCCAGTTGCACCTGTTACGAATATTTTACTCAATTTATTCACCTTCTCTTTCTATTTTTCTGAAAATGAATTCCCAAATCTACTCTACTTTTGAGCAGATCTGACATAATCAATGGCATTCATCCAAACGATATGTCCCAATAATTCTGAAATACGTTCTTCTTTCGGTAATTCCTCAACTTTTGGAGTTAATCCCATTTGCGGTAAAAGATATTCATGGAAAAAGGTATTAACAGCAATTCCAAATAAACCACCTCTTAATGCAGTTACTTTGGAACACTTTTCAGCTAAGACGGCATACGCAAACGCATGCACAATTGAGAAACCATAATGAATACCCATGACCGTCAGAGGAATTTCATTCTGATTGTAAGTATACGAGGCATTTTTAATTTTTTCAGGTAATCCGACTTGATTTAATAATGTCAAAGGCGGTGGTTCTTCTTCACGTTCAGGTGTTCTCGGGGGCATAAGCGCTTCCCAGCCCATTTTCACAGCTCCACCAATAAAACCGCCGACAATTCCTGTAACTATGATACGTCGACATGTACTGGACATGATTTCATCTCCTTTTTATCTTACGTGTATTTGTTTACCCTTTTGTAAAATACTAAAGCATAAGATATCGTTTAAATTAATAAAAAAGAAACAGCATACGTTCAACCTTATATCTGAAATCATTAATTAGGCTATAACTTGTAAGCTGTTTCTTTAATTTTATTGTGCATTCAATTGATTTTCCTTTGAATGAATAAGATTTGTTACAAATGCATTAACTGGCGCTGGTATATTATTTTCCTTACCTAATTGAGCCACAGCACCATTAATATAATCAATTTCTGTTTTACGGTGATCTTTAATTAAATCTTGATACATAGATGGATAATGTGGTCCTACCTTCTCATTTAAATTAATCAGATACTCAAATACTTCATCTACATTAAGATAAACATCATCTGTTGTAGCCACATGAACAATTTCTTGTGTCAGTTGATAAATTAAATTTTTAGCATAACTACTGTCATTTAATGTAGCTAAATTACATTCCAAGATACTACATAACGCGTTGGCTGTTCCATTGACGCAAATCTTTTTCCATATGGATTGATGCAAATTATCACTCTCAACCCCATTTAATTCAGCTTTATTTAAAATATCCACCACAACTTTAACATTATCTTTTCCTTCAGGAACGAGACTTCCTATTTCAACAGGGCCACTTCCCATGAGGTGCGTACGTCCTGGTTTGTCTATTCCTGCTGTCCATGTTGTTACGCCACGTACAATTCTATATTCTTCAACATAATTTCGAATAACACGTTCATGCTTTAATCCATTCATTGTACATACAATGATTGTTTGATTGTGTAAATGAGGTTGTATGTCTTCCAAAACATGCTTGAGTTGCATTGATTTAGGAAAAAGGAAGACAATATCGTAGACTTCAGATTGTGGAATTTGAGAGAAACGATACATAGGAATATCAAAATGATACATTGAACCGTTGATATCGATGTGTAACCCTTCTTGTTGAATTGACGTGACTTGTGGTTCCCATCCATCAATAAGTGACACATCATAACCATGTTGGAATAATTTAGCTCCGAATCCACTACCGAGTGCGCCTGAACCAGCAATTGCTATTTTCATGCAAGCCATCCCCTTTAATTGAGTGATTTTGTTTTTAAAGTACAACTTTTGTTGCTGCGCGTCAATGCATCATAAGTATTTTTTCTAAATTTTCTGTTAATTTTACCTGTAAAATAAGACTAGGAGATTCAATATACTTTCATAGTTCCTTAAAGGCTCACACTATTCATCAGACAACTCGCCGTCAATACTTCGTTTTCCTTTTAGGAACAAAACTATTTTTCCTAGTCTTAAATCACTTATAAATTTGATTGTTTTTTCGGTACTAAAATTAAAATCGATACTAGAGCAATGAATGCAACAATGGCATTGAAAATGACGCCGGTAAAACCGCCTAATGATAAGTTTAATTGAGAAGCAAGCACACTATAAACTGTACTTGAAATTGCGACACCAAAGGCATTACCTAAAGAGGAAGCCATTTTATATACACCTGAAGCAACACCAACTTTATCGTCTGGTGCTTGAGCTACTGCAGTATCTGTTGATGGTGTGGCATAAATTCCTAAACCTGCACCAAATAGTAAATATCCTACAACACTTGCTGTGATATACCAGAAATCTGGGAGAAATGTTAACGATAGTAAAATTAACCCTAACACCGTTAGACCGCTTCCCATGAGTAACGGGCGCTTAGGTCCTAACTCTTGCAAAATTTTCTCGCCCACACGAATCATAATTAAGACGGCGATTAAATATGTAAGTGAAATATAACCCGTTTGTTGAGAATTAAAATCTAATTCTTGTTGGTAGTAAGTATTAACTACTATTAAAGCACCGCCAGCTACACCATTTAACATAAAGTTAGAAATCGTCGCGCCGGTATAGCCTTTATTTTTAAATATTTCGAAATCAACAAGTGGATGTTTAACTCTATTTTCATATATCACAAAGGCAATTAAAGAAATGATAAACACTGCGATTAAACCCAAGATGATTGGAGAAAATAGACCATAATTCGATGTTTGCGTAATAATAACATTAATACTTAACATACAAACGACAAGAATGACTAAGCCTATGACATCAAACTTCTTAGACTTGGATGGTTGGTTTCCAATAGGTTCTGCTTTCGTTTCAGGTGTGTGTTTAATTAAAAACATAGCAAGTATAGTCAATACAATTGAAACGATAAAGATAGAACGCCAACCTAAATTGGTAGCCATCATACCACCAAATAAAGTACAAACGCCACTTCCGCCCCATGATCCAATTGACCAATAACTTAAAGCACGTTGTCTAGCTGTACCAATATAATATTCATTGATAATTGCTAAGGTTGCCGGCATAATACAAGCTGCTGACAAACCTTGAACGGCGCGACCAATGATTAATAGACTTGGTAAAGGCGTGATGATAATAAGAACTGAACCAATGATATTTAAGGCCAAACCAATATATGTGAGTTTGACACGCCCAAATTTATCCGCAAAGTCTCCGGCCCCAACAATAAATAAACCTGAAAATAGCGCTGATAAACTTACGGCGATATTTATCGTACCAATATCACTGTTATAAGATGATTGCAACGGCACAACCAAATTAACCAACGACTGCGCAAATAACCAAAATGTGATAACCCCTAATATGATACCTAATAATAGGCGGTTATCTCCCCTAAATGCTCTTGAATTATCCATCAATCACTTTTCCTCCTATTGAATTAGAAACCCTATTCATGAAAGACTAACTCATCTTAATATAATTTCCCGAAACAACTTTCTAAAAGTTTCCCCTGCTTTTTTAGAAATAATACATTAAGAAACTTTATCACACATCAATTCTCTTTTTAAATCATATAATACTTAATAATAATTAGCTTAAATAATGATGTGTCACGTGAGTTATCTTAATTTGTACATTAATTTCTTATAATTTTTAGAAAATTTGTAAATATAGAAACATATTCTACACTATCTACTTTGATTTTTCCATACTCTACTGAATACGTATGCCGACATATTTAATCATCCATACCAGTCTTTATAGGAATGTAAGTGCTTTATTCAACGATCTTGAAAATTTTTCCACGTCACTATACATGATGAAATAAGTCTAAAAAATATATTTTTTATGGCGATTTATTAACGTTTTGAATATTTGTATAAATTAAACACCACTTAAAAAATAATAAGTATTACAATGTGTTTTATAGAAAGTAAAGGAGGAATTATTGTTTTGATAAACTCTAATTCGAATAATGAAGATACGAAAGTTCAACAAGGAAAAACATATCATTTTTTCCAACAAGCTTTAACATTAGCTGCCGTCTTACTTATTGCTAAAATTATCGAATCATTTATTCCGATTCCAATGCCAGCTTCAGTGATTGGTCTCGTTTTGCTATTTATCGCATTATGTACTGGCATCGTCAAACTAGAACAAGTTGAAACAGTAGGAACAGCACTAACGAATAATATCAGTTTCTTATTCGTTCCAGCTGGTATTTCAGTAATCAATTCTTTGCCTATTTTAAGCAAAAGCCCAATATTAATTATATTATTGATTATTATTTCTACTATCTTGTTACTCGTCTGCACTGGTTTCGCCTCTCAACTCTTAGTGACGAAATCATTATTCCCTTCTAGAGAGAAAAATAAAGAAACGAGTCAAATCGGAGGTTAAACAATGATTGAACATTTAGGAATCAATACACCCTACTTTGGAATTTTACTGTCCTTAATTCCATTTGTGATTGCTACATATTTCTATAAAAAGACGAACGGGTTCTTTTTATTAGCACCTTTATTTGTCAGTATGGTTGTAGGGATTGTATTTTTAAAAGTAACTGGCATCAGCTATCAACAATATAAAGTTGGTGGTGACGTTATTTTCTTCTTCTTAGAGCCGGCTACAATTAGTTTCGCTATTCCGTTATATAAAAAACGTGAAGTATTGAAAAAATACTGGCTTGAAATCTTTGGTGGCATTGCAATAGGAACAGTGAGTGCACTGATGCTCATCTACCTAGTAGCTAAAATATTCCAATTTGGTTCACAAATTATTGCATCAATGTTACCTCAAGCTGCAACAACAGCTATCGCCTTACCTGTATCTGAAGGTATCGGTGGGGTTAAAGAATTAACGTCATTAGCCGTTATTCTTAATGCGGTTGTGATTTCTGCGCTAGGTATTAAAATAGTTGAACTATTTAAAATTTCTAATCCTATCGCTAGAGGTTTAGCATTAGGAACAAGTGGTCATACGTTAGGTGTCGCTGCTGCTAAAGATTTAGGAGAAACGGAAGAATCAATGGGGAGTATTGCCGTAGTTATCGTAGGTGTTATTGTGGTAGCTGTTGTGCCTATACTCGCACCCATCTTACTATAAAAAATATAGCTCCTAAAATGAAGTTTTGTAATGACTTCTTTTAGGAGCTATATTTTGTATTAAGTATTCATTTTTTGATATTAGCTTAATTTTTGAACTTGGTGTTCTTGTCCTTTATTTTTACGGGTTGGGTCTAAACGTTTTTCTAAGAAACGTAAGCCAATATCTATAATAATAGCTATTAATGCGATTGGAATGGCGCCAGCTAAAATGAATGTTGTACCATCAGTTGAATTCGTACCACGAATAATAATATCTCCGAGTGTTGGTGCCCCGATAAATGAACCGATCGCTACAATACCAATGGCTACGACAAGCGCAATTCTAATACCTCCAATAATTACCGATAATGAGAGCGGTAATTCAATCATACGAAGTACTTGGTTACCAGTCATCCCCATTCCTTTGCCAGCATCTTTAATATTGTCATCTACTTCAACAATACCTGTGTAAGTATTTTTAATAATAGGAAGTAATGAATATAGGAATACGGTCACTACCACTGTCGTTGGTCCAAGACCCATTGCTAACATTAAAATGGCTAACATCGCAATGGCTGGTACAGTTTGAATAACATTAGCAATTGTAATGACGATCCATGATAAACGTTTATATTTCGCTATAAAAATACCAACCGGTATACCAATGATACATGCAAATAAGACGCCATACACTGACATCAATAAATGCTTAAAGAACAACTCTAAAAGGAAGGCCCAGTTGAGAGAATAATACTCTAATATTGAATGTAATAAATTACCTTTCATTATTTTTGACCCCCTTTTTCATCATCAAAATAATGATGTTTCTTCAGATACTCTTCTGCAATCACTGCTGGTTCTTTCCCTTTACCATCTGCTTCATAATTTAATTTCTGCATTTCTTTCGTCGTAATTCTACCTTGTAATTTCTTCAAAGCTTTATCGATTTTTGGATTATCTTTTACAAGTTTTTCTGTAGCTAACGGACTGCCGTCATATGGTGGGAAGAATTTACGATCATCTTTTAAGATTTTCAAATCATAAGCAGCGATACGACCATCAGTGGAATAACCGACGGCTACATCTAACTTTTTATTTTTGAGTGCATCATATACAAGTCCGATTTGCATAGGACGTGCACTATCAAATTTAAATCCATAATCTTTAACGAAAGCAGGATAACCATCTCCAGCACGGTTCATCCATTGTGTGTCCATACCTAAACGTAATTTGTCTTTATACTTTTCTAAATCGGACACTTTTTCTAAATGATACTTTTTAGCAGTTTCTTTTGTGACCATAAATGCATAAGTATTCGCAAAACCTAAAGAATTGTAATATTTTTGGTCATATTTCTTTTTAAACAAACGTTGTGTTTCTGACATCGCTTTTTTAGGATCTTTAGTCGGTTTCGCATCAAGTACACTCGTAAGTTCTGTGCCGGTATAACGAACCGCTGACATATTAACATCTCCACGTTGCAACGCATTATGTTGGATAATACTAGATCCTAAGTTACCTATTAAAGTTGGCTTAATTTTATCTTTTGTTTCATGTTCAATCATTAACTTTTCCATATTAGCTATAATCTTTGTTTCACTTGTTTCAGTTGTTGTAATTTTGACATCATCTTTTGCATTGCCATCACCAAGGCCTGGTAAACTACATCCAGATAATACTAAGAGAGACAATGCAATGAGAATAACTGTATATTTCAAATGTTTCATCAATGACGTTTCCTCCCTTTTTAATTATCTAGATACTTTAAGACCTTTAGGCACTACCCACTTTTCAACTAATGAAAGTAAAAAGTCGACGATTAATGCTAAAAGTGTAACCAAAATTGCTGCACTAATAATCATAGGTGGTTGATACAGATTTAAACCATTAAATACAAGATCACCTAAGCCACCTGCACCAACGTAACTTGCAAGTGTAGCCCAACTAATGACGTACACACTTGAGAGACGTATACCACTGATAATTAAAGGCAACGCAAGTGGTAACTCCACATCTTTCATTAACTGCATTTTAGTCATTCCCATACTTTGACCTGCTTGAATGACGTTTTTATCAATATTTTTCACACCTAATACTGTATTATTTAAAATCGGTAATAATACATAGATAAATAAAGCTACAATTGCAGGTGTTTTACCTACACCGAAAATCGGAATCATAATAGCTAACACTGCGAGCGTAGGAATCGTTTGAAGCACCCCTGCGATTGTTAACACGACATTGGCTGTACGTGTCGTTTTAGATAACAAGATGCCTATAGGTACTGCTACAACAATTGCGATGAGTAACGCAATAATAGAAATATAGAAATGTTCTATCGTTTTTGATACTAGTTGACCGCCATACTCATGGAAGAATGCACCCATTATTGATCAACTCCCGTTTTCTGAGTATCGTCAGGCTCGTTGGCTCCTTTATGTTGTAACTCCGATTCTTGCGCAATATTCTCTTCTTGCTCTTGTTGTACGCGATTGTGGGAACCATTTTCAGAAGAGGTCTCAGCCTTAGTAGTCTCACTTTCGTCTTCACCCCAGATAGAATCGTAAACGATATCTACTAAGTTGGCGCGGGTAATCAAGCCAATGAGTTGGTTATGATCATCGACGACTGGCACATTTCTTACATTACGTTTAAGAATGGTACGCACAGAGTCTTGCAATTTCGAATCTATATGTACTTTATATACGTCACGTTGCATTGTATCGATAAGTTCTTTACCTGTTCTTAAACCTTGATTAATGTCTTCGATATCTAAGAACCCTAGCAACGTGTTGTGATTATTCACAACGAAAATCGTATCTACACGACGTTGTCTCATCACATTGACCGCATCATTTAATGAATCATCTGCATGAACAGTTACCGGCTTAATCATGGCACCTTCTACTGTCTTCATGTTCGGACGATCTTGAATAAGACGATTTTGACCAATGAAATCTTTAACGAAATCATTAGCTGGATTTCTTAAAATATTATCTGGCGTATCGTATTGAACGACTTGCCCTTTTGACATGATACAAATTTTATCTGCCAATTTGATGGCTTCATCCATATCATGTGTGACGAAAATAAATGTTTTACCTAATTTTTGTTGCAATTCTTTAACTAAATCTTGTAACGTGTCACGAGTAATTGGATCCAGTGCTCCGAACGGTTCATCCATTAAAATGATGTCTTGTTCAGCAGCCAGTGCACGTACGACACCGATACGTTGTTGTTGACCCCCTGATAATTCTGCAGGATAACGATCCAAATATTCCTCAGGTAAATCTACTAATTTAATTAATTCTTTCGCTTTAGCATCTTTCTTTTCTTTAGACCATTTTAAGAGTTTAGGTACTAAAACAATGTTCTCTCTAATAGTCATATGTGGCATTAATCCAATTTGTTGAATGACATAACCAATACTTCTACGCAATTCAACAGGATTCATATTACGCACATCTTTCCCATTCATCGTAATTTGGCCGTCAGTTGCCTCAATCATACGATTAATCATACGTAAGGCAGTCGTCTTACCACTACCACTTGTCCCAATAAATGCGATAAATTCTCCTGATTCAATATCCAAAGAGATACTATCAACCGCTTTTTTATTCCCTGAATAAATTTTGGTTAAGTTTTTGATACTTAACATAGTTGTGTTCCCCTTTCTTGTGGTTAAAGTAACGAAGCTCATTTTCAAAAATAAAAGACCTCAAGAGCAGTTGTTAAACAAATAGTTTCATAAGTTAAACAAGAGCGCAGAGGCCTTTGCTTTTAAAATTTTAAATATGTAATCATACACGAGTAATAACAAAGCTTGCTCAAAACTGTACACTCATGGGCTGGCTTGAACTTCGACCGTTACATAACTATATACCCTATATTATTTTATTAAACATTGCTCACGGGCACATAGTAACAATTTTTTAAGTTAAAGTTTTTATAAAAAAGCAATGATATCTACATTTATAACATTGGAAAATTAATTTTCAGTGAGAAAAATAGGAAATTAAAATTTCGTGAATTATTTCACATAATTTTGCCGTAAACTATTGAAATCCCATAATAATAGTATTATTCTCAAAGTGTAATAAGAATTATTACGCTAATCAAAAGACTGAAGAAGTTTCGGATGTCAAATTTACAATTGAGGGGTTGTTAAATATGAAGGCAGCAGTCTGGTATGGACAAAAAGATGTACGTGTAGAGGATCGCGAACCTAAAGCATTGAAAGATAATGAAGTTCAAGTGAAAGTATCATGGACAGGTATTTGTGGCACAGACTTACATGAATATTTAGAAGGACCTATTTTCATTTCAACAGACAAACCCGACCCACTATTAGGTCAAAAAGCACCTGTGACGTTAGGTCACGAATTTTCAGGTGTAGTAGAAAATGTCGGTAAAGACGTTACGCGTTTCAAAAAAGGTGACCGTGTTGTTGTAAATCCTACAGTTTCTAAACGTGAAAAAGAAGAAAACATCGATTTATATGATGGTTATTCATTTATTGGTTTAGGCTCAGACGGTGGATTTGCTGAATTCACTAATGCACCTGAAACAAATGTATATCATTTACCTGATAATGTAACAGCACGTGAAGGCGCACTTGTAGAACCAACTGCCGTTGCAGTACAAGCAGTTAAGGAAGGCGAATTATTATTCGGTGACACTGTCGCAGTATTTGGAGCAGGACCAATTGGTTTATTAACTGTTATCGCAGCGAAAGCGGCTGGCGCAAGTAAAATCTTTGTCTTCGATTTATCTGAAGAACGTTTAGAAAAAGCGAGAAGCGTTGGTGCAACACATACCTTCAATTCTGCAAATGTAGACCCAGTGAAAGCAGTTTACGAACATACTGACAATGGTGTAGATGTATCATTTGAAGTCGCTGGCGTAGGTATTACATTACAACAATCTATCGAAGTGACACGTCCTCGAGGCACATCAGTGATTGTGGCTATTTTCGGTCATCCGGTAGAATTTAACCCACTACTACAAATGAATAAAGGTGTTAAATTAACAACTACAATTGCTTACACACCTACAACGTTCCAACAAACTATCGACTTAATCGCAAACGGTAGCTTAAATGTTAAAGATGTAGTTACTGATGAAATTGAATTAGATAATATCGTTGAAAGTGGATTTAATCAACTTGTAAATGACAAATCTCAAGCTAAAATTTTAGTACGTTTGAATGGCGACCAAAAATAATTCTATACGAATTTAGAGTGAAATAAAAAGAGTGAACAAGTTGGAATCTGTTCACTTAGAACTGTCGATAAAGTCTTTGGCTTTATCGACAGTTTATTTTGATTCGGGTTGAGTCGATGTGATTTTGTCATGCTTTAGATAAATTCCTTTTTATTTATCTTGCATTCCTTTTCCATTTAAAATATGATCCACATACTTTTCAATGCGATTAATACGTGTTTGACTGCGTTTTGCTTGTGAGAAATGGTACAGGTATTGATGTTGTCGTCCAGGTGTTAGCTGATAAAAAGCTTCTTTAAGTTGTGGATTTTCTGCAAATTTCTGTTCTAATTCTTCAGGTACTTCATAGTCTTCATTTTTCTTCATCTCAACTTTTTTACCTGCTTTTTCAGTTTTAATTGCTTCATTTAAATAATATTTAATTTCCTCTTCGCGATTTTTAATTTCATCTAAACTTTCGAATCGAAGTTGACGTGCTGCTTGTACTTTTTCAGTTTGTTGAATTAATGTTCCATATTTGTCTTCTAATATGGCACCTTTATGGAAGAGAAGCGCTACATAATGTTTAAAGCCATGAATGAGAACCACGTTCTTTCCATTTAATGTATAACACGGGTGCATCCATTTATAAGTTTCTTCAAGTTCTGTATCTTGAAAAATTAAATCTCTAAGAAATTGATAACATTCTTGCCATTGACTATCTTTATTTAAAAATTCTTCTACTTTTTCATTTTTTTGTTTATTCACCATTATTTAATCTTTCCAATCCTTTTATTTAGTATTAAAGCCTATTATATAATTAATTTTCAGAAAAATCGAATTATGCAAAGTTTATTAAATTTATACAAATACACAATTTGACTATTAAATAATCTAGCGTATAATTGTAGCGTAGTAATTTGTTGAATTTTTCAGCATATAAAAAGGAGTAATTATGGAAAAAAATAATAAATCGAAAAGTAGTAAGATTAACCTCTCGCAACTCGTCTTACTAGGACTTGGTTCTCTTATCGGTTCTGGTTGGTTATTCGGTGCATGGGAGGCTTCATCTATCGCGGGTCCAGCCGCCATCATTTCTTGGATTATTGGTTTCGTAGTTATTGGTACGATAGCTTACAACTATATCGAAATCGGAACAATGTTCCCTCAATCAGGCGGTATGAGTAACTATGCACAGTATACTCACGGATCACTACTTGGATTCATTGCAGCATGGGCCAATTGGGTTTCACTCGTAACAATTATCCCAATTGAAGCTGTTTCTGCTGTACAGTATATGAGTTCTTGGCCTTGGGACTGGGCTAAACCTATGGGAGCTTTAATGAAAGACGGTTCCATCAGTACGATTGGTTTATTTGCCGTTTACATCATTATCGCAATCTTCTCACTTTTAAACTACTGGTCAGTTAAATTATTAACTTCATTTACAAGTTTAATTTCAGTATTTAAATTGGGAGTACCTTTATTAACAATCATTATGTTAATGATTTCAGGATTTGATACAAACAACTATGGTCACTCAGCAAGTACGTTCATGCCATATGGTAGTGCACCAATCTTTGCTGCGACAACAACTTCAGGTATCATTTTCTCATTTAATGCATTCCAAACAATCATTAATATGGGTTCTGAAATTAAAAATCCTGAGAAAAATATTGCACGTGGTATTGCGATTTCGCTTACATTAAGTGCAGTATTATATATCATTCTTCAAAGTACATTTATTACTTCAATGCCAAGTTCTATGATTCATGAACATGGTTGGAATGGTATCAACTTCAATTCACCATTCGCAGATATGGCGATCTTATTAGGAATTAACTGGCTTGCTATTTTATTATATGTTGAAGCCGTAGTATCTCCTTTTGGTACTGGCGTATCATTCGTCGCAGTTACTGGTCGTGTATTACGCGCTATGGAAAAGAATGGTCATATTCCTAAATTCTTAGGAAAAATGAATGAAAAATATAATATTCCGCGTGTTGCCATTGCATTTAACGCGATTGTAAGTATGATTATGGTTACATTATTCCGTGATTGGGGTACATTGGCAGCTGTTATTTCCACTGCAACACTCGTTGCTTACTTAACAGGTCCAACAACAGTTATTTCATTACGTAAAATGGCACCTAAGATGACACGTCCATTCAAAGCGAACATCTTGAAATTTATGGCACCATTGTCATTCGTTCTTGCGTCACTTGCAATTTATTGGGCAATGTGGCCGACAACTGCAGAAGTTATTTTCATTATTATTTTAGGTTTACCAATTTATTTCTTCTATGAATATAAGATGAATTGGAAAAATACTAAAAAACAAATCGGCGGTAGTTTATGGATTATCATTTATCTTATCGTTCTAGCCTTCTTATCATTCATAGGAAGTAAAGAATTCAAAGGTATGAACTGGATTCATTATCCATGGGATTTCTTAGTGATTGCAATCGTCGCATTAATCTTCTATCAATTAGGTACGACAAGTTATTTCGAAAGTATCTACTTCAAACGTGCTAATAAATTGAACAAGAAGATGGGCGATAAATTAAGAAAACGCCGTAGAAAAGCAAGACATAAAGATTGGAAAGAAAGAGACCGCCAAGAACAAAACAACTAAATCACATGACCTAACGCTCGAGATCAATGTCTCGAGCGTTTTTTAATGTTACTATTTAAAATAAGATCATTAAGGAGATGAAGAGATGGTAGAAGTTAACGTTAAGGGTGGAACGATTAATGGAATCAGTGATGGTCAAATTGATAGATTCTTAGGTATCCCCTATGCGCAACCATTCAATGCAACTTCACGTTTTAAACATTCTCAATTGAACCATGGAATCAGCAACTCATATATTGATGCAAGGAAGGTCCAACCTATTCCACCTCAACCTTATAATGCGCTTGAAGATTTCTTTTCAACTCAACAAAATGGTTTTAACAGTTTTATACAAAATGAAAATTGTCTGTATCTCAATATATGGAGAAAAAGTTGTAGCAGTAAGATAAAACCCGTAGTTGTTTATTTTTACGGGGGTGGATTTACGCAGGGTCATGGAACAGCAGACTTATATAATCCTTACCATATCGTTGAACATGAAGATATCATTGTGATTACATTTAATTATCGCCTAGGTGCATTAGGCTTTCTAGATTGGTCAGCGCTAGATCCTCAATTTGATTATAACAACGGGCTTTCTGATCAGATGAATGCTTTAAAGTGGGTGCATCATTATATTGAATACTTTGGTGGTGATCCTAACAATGTGACTTTAATGGGACAATCTGCAGGAAGTATGAGCATCCTTGCTTTAATGCAAATACCAGAATTAGATACGTATTATCATAAAGTTATGTTGTTAAGTGGTGCGTTATTTAATGAAACTAAAGAGAACGCTCAATTAAAGGCGAATCATTTTTCGACGTTGATCAATACCTATTACCCAGGAAAATCTCTTGAATCTCTTACTCACGAAGACATCTTACGTCTTATGGATTTACATGAATCAGAACGAGGTAAATCGAGAAGTCTAGATTTAATTTATCGTCCTATTCAAAGCCCTATCATGACAAGAACTATAGATGACTTTCCGAAACCAGTATTTATGAGTTTTACAAATTCTGAAGGTGACATTTATATTGAAAATGAATCAAGAACACTCTCACCATCTCGTTTTGTCGAAGTAATGAAATTGTATGATATAGATATCTCTAAAAATCATGCACGAACTGCACAACAACAAAGAGAGCTCATCACTCAATACTACTTTATAGAACCAGCCATCCACCTTTTACAACATATCCATACACCTCATAAATGGCTCGCACGTTTTGATTGGTGCCGTCCGAATAGTACACATTTTAAAACTGCTTATCATATTCTCGATATCGTGTTTTGGTTTGGCCATTTAGATATTTTAACTACAAATCAATATGACATCATTAAAAGTGATATAGACTTAAGTCAGCGAATGATATCAGATTTAGCATATTTTGCAAGATATAGTGAAATGCCTTGGTCTCCGTATCAACGTGATACGCAATCTACTTTTATATACAAATAAAACTGGTACGCTCATCTTCTCTATTCATGAGCGTACCAGTTTTTAATTTTTAGCATAATGAATATTCTTTAAAGTGATAACAACAATCAGGCCTAATAATCCAATAATTGCACTTGTATACGTCACAGCTTGAACGGATAAATGTGACATGACTAATCCACCAACGATGCCACCAAATCCAATTCCCGCGTTAAGACTGGACATATTCCAACTCATAACCTGACTCGTATCACCTTCAACATGTTCAATGATACCGCTTTGAATAGCTGGATTCGTACTCCACTGCATAATATTCCATATGAATAGCCCAATCAATAATATCACAGTTCCAGCTAGAATTTGATTTAATATAAGCATCATGATGATGAATATCGATATTGAAATGATTAACCATCGCTTACTTGTAATCTTATCTGAAAAGACACCACCAAGTGATGTGCCAATGACACCCGCAACACCATTAACGAGTAATGCGAGAGAAACAAATGACAATTCATGCCCCTTAGATAATATCAATGGATTGATATACACAAATGTCACTGAATTTGCTACAAGCACGAGAAATGTGATAATGAGATATTTTACTATTTCAGCAGGTCGTAAAATACGTGATGGTGTTTGCGTTTCATTTTCAGAAGAAGGATTGGCATGTGCTAATTCATGATCTTTAGGAAGATACATCATCATTAATAAACCAACTACAACGCTGACCAACATAATAAATAAGAACGTGAAACGCCATCCAACCCAGTCGCCTATCATCGTTCCAATAGGCACACCAAAGACATTCGCACCACTAAATCCAGTATAAACCACGCCAATCATCTTACCTCTATTCTTAGGTTTAGTCAGCATGGCTGTAAGTGCTAAGACTTTTACGATGATTAGCGACGCTGCTGCTGAAGATAAAATTCGTCCAACCACTAGAATTGGGAAATTTGGCGCAATCGCAATCATACCATTACCAATAATAAAGACGAATAACGTCCACAATAAAACAGGTCGTACTGAAAATCGGTTTGTCAGCTTGACTAAAATTGGACCACAAATTGCGAACGTGAGGGCGTACATCGTAACGAGCTGTCCAATGACCGCTTCTGAAACATGAAGATCTTGACTCATCAAATTCATGATTCCAGCAACCATCATTTCGACCATTCCCACAATAAAAACACTCAATATAAAAGTTGCAATTCGCACAATAGACATAATTAATCTCCTTTCACAAAAAATAGATTGTCTTAGAAAGATTTGTAGCCAAAAATAAAAACAGCTACAAACTATTTTAAAGATTCGTAACTGTTTCATTATATAATATAAAATTCATTTTTGGTGTCTATTACGTTAATTTTTATTTTCACCTTCATTTAAAAAGTGATGTCTTATATACTCTTCGATAATAATGCATAATACCATACTTATCATCAGTGTGTACATTAGATAATCATTGTAAATGAGGTCTTTATACACAATATTTAAATGATAATATTGATTTAGTAATATACAAATAAATCTTGTAAATAAAACGACTCCAAATAGTGTCGCTATAATACTTAATACATTTGCAAGTCCTCTCATCTTATTACCTCTCTTTTAATTATTAATGCCAGTATAGAGAGGTAAACTTAAAATCATTTTATATTTACCTTAATTCTTCCTTAAATCTTGTAATATCCATAGTTTATTTAAGTATTTAGAATTAAACTAAAGTTGAGGTGTCTATATATGAGTAGAATTTTAATTATAGAAGATGATAGAGATATCCAAGAACTTATAAAGCTATCTTTAAGCAATCAGGGTATTACAAATATTGATTGTGCATCAGAAATTAGTAAAGCAAAAGAAATGATTGAACAAACACATTACCAAGTTATTTTGTTGGACTTAAATTTAAACTCTGAGGATGGTTACCAACTTATTAAATACGTGAATTTAAATGAAACTGCCATCATAGTAGTTACAGCCAAAAATACTTCAATTGATGTGTATAGAGGGTTTGAAAATGGTGCAGTAGATTACATAAAAAAACCATTTGATCCAATGGAATTATACTATAGAGTAGCACTACATTTAAATAATGATAAAACGAGTTATTGTTATAAAAATCTTAAAATTGATTTTAATTCTACAGAAGTTAAGGTAAAAGATAAAACTATAAATTTAACTTCAAGAGAATATGATTTATTGCTTTTTCTTGTAAATAATAGAAATCAAGTTCTTTCTAAAGACCAAATTTATGAAAAAGTTTGGGGATTTCACACGAGTGTGGATGATAATACTTTAATGGTTCATATTAGAACACTTAGAAAAAAGATTGAGTCCGATGCCAATCATCCTCAATTAATAAAAACAGTGAGAGGCAAAGGATATATGTATAAGGAAGTTAAAGATGAATAAGAGATTTACACTTAAGTTCTTTAAATACTTGGCGATATTTTTATCAATCAATTTAATATTAACCCTTACTACTATTATATTCGTTATATTTTTTTCGTTTAAATATATTTACGGTGATTTTAGAAATTTGGATCCTGATTACTTCAATTTGTTCTCAAACAAAACTGAACCAGATAACCACCTAAAAAACTTAGCTAGTAAAACCAACACTCAGATTTATATAATTAATAATAAAGAAAAAGTAATATATCCAAAAAATAAATCAAATATATCCATAAAAATTGAAATATCAAAAAATATCAATTACGCTCATTCTATCCCCTTCTATAAAGGTGGTTACTTCGTATTTATTTATAAGAATAAATCTCATACTTCAATAAAAAATATTGATGATGTTAGTACAAGTAAATTATTAGATAGCATTGCAACTCAAGACTTTAATAAATATCGTTATAATCTAAATAACAATCAACAAATAAGTTTTTATAAAAATACCAATCAAAGACCTGTACTAGGTCCTGATGAAGTTTCAACTTCAAATGATATTAAAGGCTATGAGCTTTATATCGTATTAGCTATATTTATCATATTAGATATCATCTTAGCATTAATTACAGCCTATTTTGTATCTAAGCGACTAACTAAACCTTTATTTTTCTATACAGACTGGATAAAAAATTTATCCAATGGAAAGCTGTTCAAGCCTGAAGAAGGTAAAATCAAGAAAAGATCAAAAAAATTATACACGGAACTTAATGAATCTTTGTCTAATCTCAATGATCAACTTTTGAATGACAGAATCTATCAAAATCAAATCAATTATTATAAAGAAAAATGGTTAAACCAGATATCTCATGACTTAAAATCTCCTTTAACTTCGATATATGGATACTCTAAATTAATTAAAGTAGCAGATACCCAAAAGCATTATCAGAATTTAATTATTGAAAAAGCTCAATATATGAATAAATTAATTGAGTCTTTAAGTACCAATTTTGATGTGGAAACTTCTCAAATGAAAAGTGACAAACAATCGTTTAATATACAACAAACTATTAATAAACTTATTTCTTCCTTGAATTACTCAAAAATTCATGTGGGCTATCTATTCGAAGCTAAAACAAATTTTTATGGAAATAAACTATATTTTGAAAGGTTGTTCATGAATTTAATAGATAATAGTATTCAACATAATAAATTTTATCCTTCAATTGAAATAGAACTAGAAAAAAATGAGTCTCAGTTAACCATAAATTATAAAGATAACGGAGAGGGATTTGATAAAAATATTAATCTAGAGGATGTTTTGGAACGAAGTGTTACAACAAAAAGAGATAAAAAGAATCATGGCGTAGGATTCTCTGTTATCAAAGAAGCAATTAATTATCATGAAGGAGACATTCAAATTTTACAATGTTATGATGCTATTCATTTTAAAATAACACTTAAAGAAAATATCTAAATAAGGCAAAAAATGGAACGCTTATATGCAAATTCAAAGCATTATATAAGGCGTTCCATCTTTATTTATTAATCCTCTTCTTTAACATCTGCGGTTCTTGCGATGAGTTGGTGTCGTGCATTAAAGAATTGTCCGTAACTCATGTAAGTAGCGATTAATGCTGACATAATCGTTGCAGTTGTATGTATAAATACAACTAACAATTGGAATTTAATAGCCTGTAAAGGTGGTACGCCCCCTATAATCAAACCAGTCATCATTCCAGGAATTGAAACAAGACCATACGTTTTAACTGAATCAATTGTAGGAACAATAGCTAAACGTATACTTTCTCTAATGGAAGATTTAGATGCCAACTTAGGTGTAGCAGCAAGAGTTAACTTCGACTCTATACCTGAAATATCCTGAACAAAGGCCCTATCTAAATTCTGATAAGCTAGGTTAATCGCAATTAAGCCATTATTCGCCAACATTCCTCCGATTGGAATGACTTCGTTAGCTGTAAACTTAATCGCGCCAGTAGCAATCGTGCCCGCTAATGGTAATGCAGTACCTACAAAGATGGCTACGAATGAAATCCAAAACACATGATGCATCACTGGTGAAGCACGACTAATTGTGTTCCATGATGCATTAATAATAATCACTAACACACAAATCATTAATAACCATTTTTCATTAATTTTGAAAATATAATGTAGTAAGAAGCCTAAGATTATTAATTGTATAGCAGCTCTTATAGTAGCTATAACTAAATCTTTAATAATATGTAAGCCTTCCTTGTACGAAATAAATATTGGAATTAATAATAACAGTGCTGTTAAACACAATGCTGTACTACTCATGCCCGCTCAACTCCTCATCATTCGAAATTTTACCATCAGTGATTGTAATCCTTCTTTGAAAATGACGCATACTTTGGTCATCACTATGAGTAATCCAAAGAATCGCTATCCCCTTTTTAGCGAATTCAAAGATAATCTTTTCGATGTTTTCTTTATTTTTAGTGTCTAAAGCACTTGTTGACTCATCTAACAGTAAGACTTCAGGTTCATACATAAGTTGACGTGCAATCGTAATTCTTTGTCGTTCCCCACCTGACATGTGTTCTATCTCAGCATCTAAATCGTAATTGCCTAAACCTACTTGATTGATGAGTTGCTTTGCCTTTTCCTTATCAAACTTGTCCCCTCTTGCTTCACAAGGAAATTTCATATTATCTTCAATGGTTGAGCTAATCAACTCACTCTGTTGCATAAGATAACTGACACGTGATCTTAATTCTTCTGGAGAGTAATCTTCGTACAACTTATCATGCAAATAGAGTTTTCCTTTTGTAGGGCTAATTAAATTGTTAAGCTGTTTTAATAACGTACTCTTCCCACTTCCAGAAGGCCCAATGATAGCAATCGTTTCTCCTTTTTCAATATTAAGGTTGATGTCGTCTAATATTGTTCGCTTATCCGCTTCATATGTAAGATTTTCTACTTTTAATAGCAAGACTAACGCTCCTTTCTCTGAACCCATTCGTATTTATATTCCCTAATATAAGATTTTTAACTAGAGTCATTAAATATTTATATTTTCTGATTATTTAATTTGTCTTGAAAATAAAAAAGCACACGCCTCAACGTGTGCCCTCACTCTATAAAGTAAATACCATCATAATAAATGATATTGTATTAATCGTCATATGCATAGTAATTGTAGTAGCAAGGTTCCGACCACTAAAGTGATAAGCGGCCACGATACCTGTCGCAATAATTAAGTATGGTCCTATTTCAAAAGGTGATTTCGCATCAATACAATGTACGCCCGCAAATATAACAATAGATATCACGTACATCACACCATACGTCAGTTTCTTACCTAATTCGTGAATCAGTAAATGTCTAAATAATAATTCCTCTACAAATGGTGTAAGAATTGCGATATCAATGTATAGAAATGGAATTAACCATCCATGCGTGAACATTTTCGCTATTTCTTTATTATTTTCAGTGTCTTCAAATTGAAACTTTTCTGGTAAAAATTCCATAGCGTATCCGTATAATGCACTGAATAAATAAATGAGTACGATTGTGCCTATAATTAATATAATATGTTTTCTAAGTGCTTTAAAACGAGATATCGCAATGGGTACAATTGTTTTACGATGCATAAGATAAAAAGATAATAGGAAAAGCAATTGTCCTATTATTGTACAAACTGATGTCGCGTTCATAAAGTAGTCAAATAGATATTTTTCTGATAAAAGCGGATTTAATGCTCCCCAAAAAATAGTAATTAAAAATCCTAGTATTATCGGTAATACCATGTACGAAAATACATAAATTGGGATTAACCAAAAATCTCTTTTAACTATTCTTTTTGAAGCAAATTCATTATTAAATGAAGGATAAGCTTGATGATGTTGTTCTTGTGATTCGCTAACCATTTCATACTCCTTTTATTTTTTATAAGACAAAATGTTTATATAGCATTTCTATAAAAATGAGCAATTGAATGCTCGCCTGAAAAATATATGATGAAGCCAGATTTTCACCTGATTTCACATAAATATATGTCGCACCGCTCGCAATTAACAAATAAGGTATCAATTCAAGTACAGATGCCATATCGTAAACATGAACCAATGCTTCTGCAACAATTGAAACAGCAATCGCTAATTTTTTATTCAATTTCTTACCTAGTTCATGAATAACAAGGTGACGATAAATCAACGCTTCAACCATTGGGCGTAAAATAACCATTGAAATAAATGTGAAGCCAATTGCGATAGGATGTAAAAATAAGCCTTCCACGCGACGTTCATATTGTGTCGCATTATAATTCAATGACAGTGGTAAGAATTGTACTAGCCACTCAATAAGTAACATTAGCACAAATACAATCATCACCACAATAACGATGCGATTTACATGTTTTTTGGCAAAATAAAATTGTCGGCGTGCAATATCCACAACATACCGTTTATGTATGGCATAAAATAAAAATAAGACTAAAAATTGTGCTAGTACAAAACTGAAACTTAATGAAAGATTATAAAACCACTCTGGCGGTGCATGTTGTGTAAGCATCGCAGTAACGCCAAGTGTTCCGAATACAATGATAATAGGTATGATACTTTGAAAAATGATAAATGCGGGTATGAGTATGAAGTCTTTTTTGACTATATGATTACTTCTCCATAACGGCGTAGGTTGTTCTTTCTTTGTCGACTGTTGTTCCCTATTCATAGTTCACCTCTAATCATCCAATATCATTACATTACCATTTAAATGTACTTAAGTAATAATTTCAATCTAATTTTTAAAATAATTTTACTCTCTTTCATTGTAAAACGCATACATTGTTGTATCATAAAACTATATAAATTGTTTTAGGGGGAATGTTTATGTCTTTATTGACTACGATGCAATTTATAGTCAATATCATTATCATGGTTGTGCTATTAAGCGTCGTTATTATAGGGTTAATTTGGCTATTTAAAGATAAAGGTCAAGATCAACATAGTGTACTTAGAAATTTTCCTGTTTTAGGACGTATTCGTTATATTTCTGAAAAAGTCGGTCCTGAACTACGTCAATATTTCTTCGCTGATGATAATGAAGGAAAACCATTTTCAAGAAATGATTATAAACACATTGTGCTTGCAGGTAAATATAACTCTCGAATGACGAGTTATGGTACTCAGACTGAGTATAAAGATGGATTCTACATACAAAATACAATGTTTCCACTCCAAGCAACTGAATTACATGTCGATAATTCAGACTTAATTTCAACATTTTTATATAAAATAGAAAATGAAAGATTATTTAGTCGTGATGAACATAGAAAAAGATCAGAAATTGATCCTTTCTTCTTATCAGATGAACATGCAGTTGTATTAGGAGCTGAGCTCAAACATCCATTTAAGATTAAACGTCTCGTCGGTCAATCAGCGATGAGTTATGGTGCCCTAGGTAAAAATGCTATTACTGCATTATCTAAAGGCTTATCTAAAGCAGGTACGTGGATGAATACAGGTGAAGGCGGCCTTTCTGATTATCATCTTAAAGGTGATGGTGATATCATTTTCCAAATTGGGCCTGGACTTTTCGGCGTGAGAGATAAGGAAGGACGCTTTAACAAAGACATGTTTTTACAATTGGCAGATCGTAAAAATATTCGTGCGTTCGAATTAAAATTAGCTCAGGGTGCTAAAACGCGTGGTGGCCATATGGAAGGCAATAAAGTCACAGAAGAAATCGCTAAAATCAGAAATGTTAAACCACACGAAACAATTAATTCACCTAACCGCTTCGACTTTATTAACAATCCCGAAGAATTACTTAACTTTGTACAAAAGATTAAAGATTTAGGTCAGAAACCTGCAGGATTTAAAATTGTCGTAAGTAAAGTTGAGGAAATCGAAAGTCTTGTAAAAACAATGGTAGAACTCGATATTTATCCAAGTTTTATCACTGTAGATGGTGGCGAAGGTGGTACAGGGGCTACCTTCCAAGAACTTGAAGACGGCGTTGGTTTACCTTTACTAACTGCCCTTCCAATTGTTTCAGGTATGTTAGAAAAGTATGGTATTAGAGATAAAATTAAAATTTTTGCTTCAGGTAAATTAATCACACCAGACAAGATTGCTATCGCATTAGGATTAGGTGCAGATTTAGTTAACGTCGCAAGAGGCATGATGATTAGTGTAGGTTGTATTATGAGTCAACAGTGCCACCTTAATACATGTCCTGTAGGCGTAGCAACGACAGACCCTAAAAAAGAGAAAGCACTTATCGTAGATGAGAAGCAATACCGTGTGACGAACTACGTGACAAGTTTACATGAAGGATTGTTTAACATCGCAGCGGCTGTCGGCGTAACAAGCCCTACTGAAATTTCAGCAGATCATATCATTTATAGAGAACTTGATGGCGCTACACAAAAAATAAAAGATTATAAACTTAAATTAATTTCATAAATAAAAAGAGTGCGGTGATTCAACTGAAACACCGCACTCTTTCTATAACCATAAATATATTGTATAACCTATTCTTCATCATTCATTTTACTTTTTTCTTTTAGACCATTACGTTTAAGCTGTTTAACAATTTTATGCATACTCACATGATCATCTTTAACTGCTTTAGCAGACTCAAATCCTAAATTTTTCTTCAATTTATCAACGTCTACGTCTTTATAATCAATTTCAATATGCTCTACAGCCTTTTGATCTTTGTAATCAACCTTATATGTCACACCTTTAAGACCTTTAAACGTTTTCTCATCTTTCTTAAATATCTCTTTCGCTTGTGACTTATCAATTCCTAAATCGTCGTACTTCAATGTTCCAATCGTAGACTGCTTAAGTACTTCATCATCTTTATATGTCAGTGATGTAATGACGTTCTTACCATTGACATCGCCTTCATATGTCTTCGTACGTTCTTTACTACATGCTGTAAGTGCAACAGTACTTAAGACTATCACTACTAAAAGTGAAATCACTTTTTTCATTGTTGTCGCCTTCTCTCGTCTATTTTTCTTATATAAATTATACCACCTTCCCCTCGAATATGTTACTTATTCACTCCATTCATTTTTTCGGAAAATTAAATTCAAAACATCATAATCACAAATAGCAATTCTCACAAATGTTATACTATATTCAAAGACTTATTATTGGAGGCAATAGTTATGCCAGAATCTAAAGCATTACTCAAGTCATTAACCGACGTTAATGGCATTGCTGGACATGAACAGCAAGTAAAATCATTAATGAAAGACTATTTAACACCTGTGAGTGATAACATCATCGAAGACAATTTGGGTGGCATTTTCGGGAAAAAGAACGCTCAAAATAGCTCAAAATCTTTAATGATTTCCGGCCACTTAGACGAAATTGGATTTATCGTAACTCAAATTGATAAAGATGGCTATATTTATTTCACGCCTATCGGTGGTTGGTGGAACCAAGTGATGTTATCTCAAAAAGTGACGATCACGACTGAGGATGGTAAAGAAATTAGAGGTCTCATAGGTTCAAAACCGCCACATGCACTTACACCTAAAGAACGTAAGAAACCCGTTGAAATTAAACATATGTATATAGATATCGGTGTGGCAAGTAAAGAAGAAGCTGAAGCAGCAGGCGTGGAACTCGGCAATATGATTACACCTTATAGTGAATTCGAAACGCTAGCGAATGAGAAATATTTAACTGCGAAAGCGTTCGACAATCGTTACGGTTGCGCATTAGCTATAGACGTTCTCAACCGTCTTAAAGATGAAAACATTGATATTAACTTATACGCTGGCGCAACAGTTCAAGAAGAGGTTGGTTTACGCGGCGCCAAAGTTGCGGCCAATCTTATCAAGCCAGACTTAGCCATCGCAGTAGACGTTGGCGTGGCCTTCGATGTTCCAGGTATGACGAACGAAAAGAATGAGGGTAAATTAGGTGATGGACCACTTGTGATTATGATGGACGCCACTAGTATTGCCCACGATGGTTTCCGTAAACATATTAAATCGGTAGCTCAAGCTCACAATATTCCTGTTCAATGGGCTACAACGCCAGGTGGTGGAACGGATGCAGGTAGTATCCATGTTGCCAATGAAGGTATACCTACGATTACAATAGGTGTCGCACTCAGATACATGCATTCTAATGTTTCAGTTTTAAACACGGATGACTATGAAAATTCTGTCCGTCTTATCACTGAAATTGTCCGTTCACTTAATGATGAAAGTTATCAAGCATTAATGTGGTAATTCAAATTGATTAAGGAGGCTAATCATGTTTTCTAAAAATGATGACAAAAAAACATCAATTTTTGGAGCAATGAAATGTTCAAATTGTGGAAAAGAGATAGGTAAAGAGGAACAACTGACACTTAAAGTAAAAGCAAAGGATTTAAAAGGTTATACGCATTTAGCAAGTTGGGCTGACGCACAATACAAACTATGTGAAGATTGCGCCCAATAACTACAGAACTCAATATTCAATATCATAAATAAACCCCAGTCATCTGAACATTGACTGGGGTTTAACTTCAATCAAAACATTTATTTCGTTGATTTTTTCCAACTGTCGTCACTGAGCATTTCTCCTGGCCATGTGTATGCCATGACGCCACCATCGATACGAATGGTTTCACCTGTAATGAATGAACTATCATCTGAAGCTAAGAATGTGACAAGTTTACCCACTTCATCTGGTGTACCTAATCGTCCTAAAGGTGTCACCCATTTTTGATTTTCACGGAATGTGCGACCCGCTTCATCTTCAGAAGTACCTGCCAAGTTATCAACAAGTGGCGTTTCTATCGTACCAGGCGCTATCGCGTTTGCACGAATATTTTCACGACCATATTCTATCGCAATCGATTTCGTAAAGTTAATGACAGCACCTTTTGCGGCATTATAACCTGAGCGGTATAAGTCTGCAGCTTGTCCTGAGAAAGAAGCCGTATTTATAATTGAACCGCCATGATCCATCATCAATGGTAATAAGAATTTAGTGACTAAGAACGTCCCTCTCATATCTACTGCCATAATCTTATCGAACACCTCTACTGGGTATTCATGAATACGACCTGCTCCGTTATCCACTCCGGCATTATTAAATATCACATCAATACGACTATATTTCTCTTTCGCCTCATCTGCGAATTGTTGCACTTGTTGATCGTCAGATATATCTACTTTGTAAGCTGTTGCTTGTCCACCTGCGTCATTAATTTCTTGCACCGTATTGTCCAACTCATCAGAGATGTCTAAAGCTAGTACGTGCGCACCCTCGCTCGCTAATACCATTGCAGAGCCTCGTCCGATACCTGTACTTGCACCAGTCACCACTGCAATTTTGTTCTCTAATCGTTTCATTATCTGTCACTCTCCCGAATTTTTAGATTTCTACATGAAACTTTTTCGTTAATTACAATGTATATTCCACATTTAAATTTACCTTAAACGCCGACATCTCAATGATAACGCTTTAATATGTGATATCCATTTTCTGGAAAATGAACCATCAAATTAGTGGTAACGTTTACATATCATCAATAATCCTGTATGCTAAGTTTTAAATTTCAGAAAATTCTTACCTAAAAATGGCAAATATGGGTATGGTTGTTATAACTAAACAAAGGGGGCAGTCATTGATGGTGGCAAATACAAAGGAGAAAAAGTCTTTTGTAAGTAAATTTTTAAATGGCGTTGAATTTGTAGGAAATAAATTACCTGATCCAGCAGTACTCTTCTTCTTAATGTGTGTAGGGCTCGCAATCATCACTTGGATTGTTTCTTTATTCAATGTGTCAGTCAAACATCCAGGTGACGGAAAGACCATTCACATTAAGAGCATTCTGAGTCATGATGGATTTGCTTATATCATGAACAACGCGATTAAGAACTTTTCCGAATTCCCAGCACTCGGTTTAGTGTTAGGCGTTATGATTGGTATCGGTGCAGCTGAAAAGTCTGGCTACTTCGATAAATTAATGATTTCAGTCGTCAACAGAGCACCAAAGAAATTGATCGTTCCAACGATTATACTTATCGGAATATTAGGCAGTACCGCAGGAGATGCAGCAACAATCATCCTGCCACCACTCGCTGCAATGTTATTTATAAAGATTGGTTACCACCCTATTGCAGGTTTAGCCATGGCATATGCGTCTGCCGTTGGAGGATTCGCGGCGAACTTAGTCGTAGGCATGCAAGATGCTCTAGTCTATTCGTTTACAGATCCAGCCGCACGCATTGTATCCAAAAATATTAAAACCAATGTCGCTATGAACTGGTACTTCATCGCTGCGAGCGTAGTCGTTCTATTGCCAACGATTCATTTAGTTACAACGAAATTGATCATCCCTAGATTAGGAAAATATGACGACAGCCAAGCACACGAAGATACAGAAGAAACCTCTTCACATATCACACCCAAAGAAAATAAAGCGCTCTTCTTTGCAAATATTAGTTTTGTCGTACTTATCGTGTTACTTATTATATGCGCAATACCTGAACATAGCTTTTTGAGAAATGCGAAAACAGGTAGTTTGTTAGATGACGCCCCACTCATTAATGGCGTGGGATTGATTATCTTAGTCGTGTTCTTGGTACCGGGCACGATTTACGGCGTATTAAGTGGAGAAATTAAAAACACTAAAGACTTAGGTAGCATGATTGCAGATTCTCTAGGTTCGATGGGTTCCTTTATCGTGATTGTGTTCTTTGCTGCACAATTACTTGCCTTTCTAGAATGGAGCAATCTGGGTGTGATTGCTGCGGTTAAAGGCGCGAAATTATTACAACATCAGAATGGCATTGTGTTAATTATCGGCATTATTATTTTAAGTGCAATGGTCAATATGTTGGTTGGTAGTGCTTCTGCAAAATGGGGCATCTTAGCACCTATCTTTGTACCGATGCTCATTTTAGTCGGCTTCCACCCTGCATTCACACAAGCCATTTATCGTGTAGGTGATTCCATCACCAATCCTATTACACCTATGATGCCATACTTACCTTTATTACTTTCTTACGCTCAAAAATATGATAAAAAGATGAAGCTTGGCACATTACTATCAAGCTTAATGCCGTACTCTATCGCACTTACAATTGTTTGGATTGCCTTTACCCTCATTTGGTTCTTACTCGGAATCCCTGTTGGACCAGGCGGACCAATTAAAATGTAAAGCAAAGAGAATTTCTTTTTACGAAATTCTACAAACATTGCAAGTTGGGTGTGGGACTATGAAATTAATTTCGCTCAATGCTATTTCTCTCCCACGTCCACTTTTATATTTACTTTCAATTTTAAATCTTCAATAAATCAATCGGACAATGATTCCTTCATCCTATCTTCTTTTCTACTTTTTATATACATATTGCCTAAAATATTATAATTGTCTCAAATTACATTAAATCTTTAACAAAAAGTTTCTTAAAAATCTTTTCAATTTATCTATATCATGTAAAATAAAATTAAACAGGGGTATTTAGAACTTCCCGTATCAAACACAGGAGGTAGAGATGGAAGAAAGAATTGGATTAATAGATATTGGTTCAAATACAATTCGACTTGTGATATTTGGTTTCACTAAAGAAACGGGTTTGAATGAAATCTTAAATATTAAGACGCCCGCACGTCTAAGTCAGTATTTGACCAGTGACACTGAAATGAATGATGACGGTATTGCCGTTTTGAAAGAAGCACTTTTAAGTTTCAAAAAAGTTGCCGACAAATTTAATGTTCAAGAGCTTCATCCTATTGCGACAGCTGCGATTCGTCAATCTAAAAACAGTAACGACATTATCAAACAAATCAAAAAAGAACTAAATATTGAAATTCAAATCGTCCCTGAAGAAGACGAAGCATTTTATGGTTATTATGCGATTTCACATACTACAGATATTGAAAATGGTATATCCGTTGATATCGGTGGTGGTTCTACCGAAGTGACACTTTTTAAAGATAAGAAATTAAAAGAAGCACATAGCTTCCCATTTGGCGTTGTCACATTGAAACGTCAGTTCTTCGGGGATAAAGATCATAATGATAAACCAGCAATTAAAAGTATGGAAAAATTCTTATCCGAACAATTCAATCAATTAGATTGGTTGAAAGATCAAGAGATCGCGCTTGTAGGTGTAGGTGGCTCAGCACGTAACGTTGCTCGTATACATCAATCTGAACATTCTTATCCTATCGGTGGCGTTCACAACTATACCATGTCATTAAAGGATATAGATGAAGTTTACGATATCATTCGTAAAAGTTCTCGCGATGAATTAACCAATCTAGACGGTTTAAGTCGAGATCGCGTAGACATTATTCTACCTGCCGTGTCTGTGTTTAAGACACTTTTCAAAAAAATAGATGCGACACAATTCACTTTCTCAAGAAATGGTATTCGTGAAGGATTTGCCATGAATCTGATTCGCAAACGTCATCCTCATGAATTTAAAAAAGAACATGTACGTAGAGATGCTTTAAAGCATTTAGCCAATGAATATCACATTGAGGAAGAAAGTGCGAAGCGTCGCTTAAAATTAGCACAATCCCTACTCGACCAACTATTAAAACATAGTGATTTAAAAATTACAGATCATGATAAACACTTATTCGTTGAAGGTGCGTATATGTATTACTTAGGTAGCTTTATCGATTCAGATTCAAGTTCACCACACACGTATTACTTAATTGCGAATTCAATGATTAACGGGTTCCCTCATAAAGATCGTGTGAAGTTAGCCCTTCTCGCAAGCTTTAAAAATAAATCATTACTTAAATTTTATTGTAAAGAAACGCAATGGTTCAGTGGAAAAGAAGTTGATACCATTCAAGCCTTAGGTGGCATTATTAAATTCGTAAACGCGTTAAATATCTCACATACCAGTTTTGTAGAAGAAGTTAAACTCAAAGAGAAAAAAGACGATAAATACGAACTCTATGTTTACTACAAAGGAGAGCCTATTGCTGAAGAGTATCAAGCGAATAGGCAGAAGAAACATATTGAAAAGATTTTAAAGGGGAAAGTAGCAATCATCTTTACAAAATCTTAAAATTCGTATGATATTTTTAGACTACACAAGAACAAAGATTAAATAATGAGGTGTATTGAGAGTATGCAAACTCAATTGGGAGAAAAGGATATTAATTTACCACAGTACTATAATAACAGGGAGTTAAGTTGGCTCGATTTTAACTATAGAGTCCTTCAGGAAGCTTACGATAAGAATAATCCATTACTCGAAATGTTAAATTTCATCTCTATTTTTAGTTCGAATTTAGATGAATTCTTTATGGTGCGCGTAGCTGGTTTAAAAGACCAAGTGAAGTTAGGCTATGACAAACCTGAAAATAAAGCTCAAATGACGCCTCAAGAACAACTTGATGCGATAAAGATAAAAAATACAGAATATGTTCATACTCAATATCAACGCTATAATGAACTGATTGAAGAGTTACGACATTATGATATTGAAATGGTCAAACCCGACTGTTTATCTGAAACGCTCATCGAAAGATTAGAAAAAGAGTTTAAATCACGCATTCTACCTACACTTACACCATTAGGTATTGATGCGTATCACCCTTTTCCAAAATTAAACAATAAAAGTTTAAACATATTTGTCGATATCGACACTGAAGATGCCATTAACTCAGCAATCGTACAAATTCCATCATTAATCCCTCGATTTCTAACACTTAATGAAGGTGCTAAACAATATGTTGTAATGGTCGAAGATGTCATTACTTACTTTATCAACTATCTATTTACCGGTTATGAAGTTTTAAATACTTTTACCTTCAGAATCACAAGAAATGCAGATTTGACGATTCACGAAGATGGTGCCGAAGATTTACTGATAGAAATCGAGCGCTTCTTAAAAGAACGTAAAAGCGGCTCAGCTGTGCGCTTAGAAGTCGATGGTCGCACTGCACAAAGAGAGAATATCGAATGGCTGATTGACCAATTAGAAGTTGAAGAGAATGACGTATACTTCTTAAATGGTCCACTTGATTTAACATTTTTATTCGGTTTAGTGAGCCATCTCTCTAATAAACTCAAATATCTAACGTATGAGAAATATACGCCCCAAGTACCGAGATCTTTAGGAAATAACAATATTTATAAATTGGCTCTAGAAAGAGATATATTCTTCCATCATCCATATGAATCATTTGAACCTATTGTAGACTTCATACGTGAAGCGGCCGATGATCCAAACACCATTGCCATTAAGCAAACATTATATCGTGTAAGTAAAGATTCACCGATTATTAACAGTTTGAAGGAAGCTGCTGAAAATGGTAAGCAAGTCACTGTACTTGTAGAATTGAAAGCACGTTTCGACGAAGAGAATAACGTTCATTGGGCACGTATGTTAGAAGATGCAGGTTGCCATGTGATTTACGGTATGACGCATCTAAAGACACATAGTAAGATTGCGCTTGTCGTTAAACGTATTGGTGGAGAGCTAACATCATTTGTACATCTTGGTACAGGAAACTATAATGACAAAACAGCTAAACTGTACACAGATATGGGGATGATTACTACAAATAAAGACATTGCTGAAGATGCGATTAATTTCTTCAATTATTTAAGTGGTTACTCTATTAAACCTGAGTATAATAAACTGATTGTAGCGCCATTTGATATTCGTGACGTCTTTATTGACCGTATCGATAAAGAAATTAGTAGTCATTTAGAACATGGAAATGGCAAGATTATGATGAAGATGAATTCACTCACCGATAAAACGATTATTGAAAAGCTCTTTGAAGCTTCTCAAGCCGGCGTGAAGATTCAACTTATCATTCGTGGTATTTGTTGTCTTAAACCAGGTATACCTGGCATCAGCGAGAATATCGAAGTCGTAAGTATCGTAGGACGACTACTTGAACATTCACGTATTTATTATTTCCATAATAATGGTGACGAACGTATCTACCTATCATCAGCAGACGTGATGACACGTAACATGATTAAACGTGTCGAAATCTTATTCCCTGTTGAAGATAAAAATATTGGAAAACGTTTAGTAAATTACATGAACTTGCAACTTTCAGATAATGAAAAAGGACGTTTCCAAGATGAAAATGGTGTCTATCACTATGTTCAAAACAATTTATCTCCATTAAATTCTCAAGCTTATCTTATGCAAGAAGCAATTAAATACGGTAAAGAGCTAAAAAAGCAGACTGCTCAGCCAACAGGTCAACCCGTTCGTTCAAAACGTGGCGGTAGTTGGATGAGCAGATTAAGAGATACATTTAAAAGATAGAATGAATAACCTTATAAAATAATATTAATAAGCGAGAGCGGGATAGAAATATAATTTAACAAAATTATTTTCTATCCCGCTCTCTTCATAAATAATAGTTTTCTCATTTACTAGGTGTTTCATACCAATGTTTCAGAAACTCATATAATACATTGCTATACTGTTCTAATTCACTTTTTTCAATCTTTTCATCAACGCTATGCGCCTCTTCTAGACTACCTGGACCATATAATATAGTAGGAATATCAAAATGAGCAATCCAACCGCCATCAGTAACTGTCGTACTCATGCCATGTTGTAATGAACGACCATGAACGTGTTGATGCGCAATCTCTAACTGTTTAAAGCCTGGATGTTCTACCGGCACTGTAAAGCTTGGGAAGATCTCTCCTTTATCTTCAATCATAGATTCTCCACCCCACTCAAACTCAAGTGGATTCTCTCTCAACCAAATATCCGCTTCTGCCACGCGATTTAAGTAATCTTCTATTTCTTTAACAACATCTTCATATCGCTCGTAAGGTAAATAATGAACCGTAATCCATAAACGACATTCATCAGCGATAAATGCTGGATGACGACCACCTTCAATCACTGCTGGATTAATCGTATTCGCACCTGGAGGCATACCTGGACTTTCTTTCATCACAGCCCAATGACGTTCAAGTTCGTTTAACGCTTGGATCACTTTCATCATTTTTTCAATAGCACTGGCACCAAATAATCCACCGCCCGCATGAATCGTCTGACTACGTGCGCCATCGTGTAACGTATTTTTACTTTTCACTGTAATCCAACCAGTAATCACGCCACCTTGGCCTAGCGCTTGATTTTCACTTGTATCCAGAACCAATGCCAAGTCGCCTCTAGGACCTATTTCACATGCACGTTTGGTCCCTGCCTCGCCAACTTCTTCACCGACCACTGATTGTACGATAATGTCACCTTTAGGTCGTCGGCCTTCTTGTTTTAACCTTTCTAGAACATAGAATAATGATGACATGCCGCCTTTCATATCACTCACGCCTCTGCCATATAACCAGCCACCCACTTCCGTTAATTGAAAAGGAGGATACTGCCAATACTGATCATCATCAACTGAAGCTACATCTACATGACCATTGAGAATCAACTTCGGTGCGTTTGAATCTTCACCTTTCAACGTCGCAACAATCACACTATCATTGTCATACAAATGTTCACGTTGAATTGAAAACCCTAAATCTCTCAATAAAGATTCAATTTCATCTTGAAGTGGATCCGTGTTACGACCTGGAGGACTTTCAGTATTAAATCCAACAAGCATATCTAAAATCTCAAATTGACGATTATTCAATTCAAATCCCATCCTTTATGTAAAATAAATGAATCTAAACGTTTACAATTCAAGTTTAACATTATCTTTTCTATTGTGATTTTTCGCTTCTGACCTTGTGTCCATTTTTCTTAAACAGGTCTAACCGTTACTTCATTGACATTTACATGACTTGGTTGCGTCAATGTATACACTACTGCTTCAGCAATATCTCGTGTTTCTAATTTCTTACGGTCGCCGAAATCCATATGTTCTGTCATTGGGGATTCAACCATACCTGGTGAAATGCTTGTCACTTTGACACCTGTACGAGCGAGTTCTTTTTCAAGAGCTTGAGTAATTGTATGGATGGCTGCTTTAGTTGCACTATAAACTGCATTTGATTTTGTAACTTCAAATCCTGAAATTGAAGCAATGTTTATAATATGTCCACTTGATTGATTTAATAAGTACGGTAAGGCTGCTTGTAACACATAAAGTGTACCTTTCACATTGACATCTATCATCGTATCCCACTGTTCGACATCATAATCTGTAATCTTTGAAGATAAGCTTTGACCAGCGCTATTTACCACGATATCGACTTTGCCAAAGTGCCCTTTCACTACTTGTAGCATTTGATCCACACTATCTTTTTTCGTTACGTCGGTTGGAATCACCTTGGTGTCGACGTTAAGTTGTTGTGCAACAGCTTGTAATTTATCTTCATTACGTCCGGCAAGTGCAACGCTTACCCCGTTATTGCTTAAGGCCTTCGCGATGGCTTCACCTATGCCACTACCTGCACCTGTAATCACTGCTATTTTATCTTTTAACTCTACCATTTTGTTCGACTCCTTTATTTCTGAAAATGAATTTCAACGTAGTTAAGTTCATCTTAACGCTTTTCGTTACTTTAGAAAATTGAAGTGATTACCTATATTAAAAAGTGTTATAATTTCATTGTATGTTCTTAATAATCATTATAAAGTAGATATGTAACTTACATATATGGGCATATATATGAAGAAGATAGAGGGAGGTAATGTAAGAGATGTCTTATCATGATCGTGTTTTAGAATTAAGAGAAATGAAGCATCGTACTGCATTTGAATTTCATTTTGAAGATTTGTTTACTGAAGAAGAATGGTTAAATATGTCTTTGAAAGAAAGACAAAAAGAGGAAAAGGCTTTTAGAAGCGCAGTTGAGAAAATGAGTGATGTGAGATTACCATTTGCGAGTAGAGATGCTGCGAAGAATAAGCTATTCAATATCACATATGCATACAATGGCATTAAAAAGAACTTTAAACAAAATGATAAAAAAGAAAACCCAAGAGGTCGAATAGTTCAATAGTTTAAATGCTAGAAAAGTATATTCAATTATTCGATGAACATCTCTCAACCTAGTTGCGACGCTTTTTTGCGAGTAAGGTTCGTGCCTGTAGTCACTCTCACTTCCTTCTCCGCCAAGCGTCACGCAACGGTTTTCGATGAAACATTTTTTAGGTCATCACGCTTTCCGTGGGGACAGTCTCAACCTTGCTATGCAAGTTGTCGACTTGTCCTGTTCCCACAGGAGTCGGATGACCTTATTTTTTGTTCGATTTGTAGAAGTCCTTGTATATCTAAATTCAATTGAATAACAAAGCATAATGAAAACCACATCTCACGGGGAAGTAAGATGTGGTCTTCAAACACATTATTCTAGATTTTAGGGGTATATAGAGTATGTTTGCCCTCAATTACTCTTTGAGAGCAAGGCGCGTTTTCATCATTTTCGGGAGTTATCAATAGCTTAGGTTAACTAGTAACAAGGGATTTACGTTCGAGACTATAATAATATAATCTTTCGGCGTCAACATAAGGGATTGAGTCAATTGTTAAATAACCATCTTTAAGATCTCCAATAAGACCTTGATTTACGCCAGTGTGTATATAAATGTCATAACTACTTGCATCTGAGAATATTAAATCCTCAATTATATTTCTCATAGTCATCACTCCAAAATTTATTTCTTATTCCTTACAATTCATATACTACACCTTTTCATGTAAATTAAAAGTATTTTGTGATACTTTTCACAAAATCATCACTTATTTATATTAATGTAAATTTTAGTTAAAAAGCACCAATAGAGCTAATAATATATCATGGATATCTAGCTTTATCGGTACTTACTTAATATATAGTTAAGTTTTATCAGGTAATGTATCTATAAATATCATCACGTATTGGTGTTTCTAAAGATAAATTCATTGTTACTACACTATTACCATTCGGCATAAAATCTTATATTCATTAGCGATAATTTCTAGTTTTAAGAAATTAATATTTAGCACGCTTTTATTCTTTCACTAATTATAGCTCTTGTAAAATACCTATTTATAGTGTATAACTATTTTGTAATTCTAAAATTGTTTTATATTACATTTTTGCTTTTTAGGGGAGATTAAAATTAATAAATTAATTTCAATTGTTGTTCCTGTTTATAATAAGGAACCGTTTATAGAGAGATGTGTGCAATCTTTAGTTGATTTAGAAATGGATCATACTCAGATTGAAGCTATATTTGTAGATGATCTTTCTTCAGATCGTTCATATGAGATTCTGCAGTATTACGAGAAGAAATATGATTTCATTAAGTGTGTTCAATTAGAAGAAAATTCAGGCAGTCCATCTCAACCTCGTAATGTGGGTATCGAGGTTGCAAATGGAGAGTATATTGCATTATTGGATGCCGACGACTGGTTAGACAGTAAAGGATTTCCAAAGTTAGTCTTACAGATGGTTGAACATGAGGCCGACTTTGGCTTTGGTCAATGCTTTAAGCATACGGATAACACGATTTCTAAACTAGCTCGTTTTGCTTCCTTCCAAGAAGCTAATGGTTTAGTTCCTTATGAAATCAACAAAGTATTCCGAGCTGTAGGTCCACCAGGAAAGATATTCAAGCGCTCTACAGTAATAGATAATGATATTAAATTTCAACATATGAAATTTGGAGAAGATAAATTATTCTTTGCGGAGTTAATAAGTAAGAGTAAAAGTGCATCAATGACTACTTCAGCCGTGTATCATATCAATAGATATACAGACAATGTTTCACTAGTAAAATCTACAGATGTTATTGAAAAATCTAAAATCAATTTAGAAGTACTTCGTCAAATAGTCAATTTGGAAATTCCCAAAATAGCTATGGAAGGAATTTTAAGTCGTATCGTTGAGATAGACTACATGCAACGTTTTCTAGTGTCTAAAACATTCTTAAAATCTGAGGATAAAGCATTCTTCTTTAATCAATTTTCTAAAGTGGAAACTATTATTAAAGAAGCTGGGTTTAATATAGAAGATTTACTCATTACAGATAAATACAAGAATATCTACCAACTTTTTCATTCAGATAAAAAAGCATTACAAGAATATATTCATTATATGATTTATGATTCCAGTAAACAAAAATATATTAAAGATAAGAATGTTTATCTAAAGTATCCTGATAAATTCAATCATTTAATTCAACTTCAAGAAGAATGTATACCAGTTTATAAAGGAACAGAAATGATAGATAATACGTTTTATGAAGTTATTGAATTGTTCACTAAAGCTGATGTAGAAATTGAATATGTAGAATTAATAAAAATTCATGATGAAAGATATTCTAAGAAAATTAATTATGAACTTAAGGACAACTACATTTATATAAAGTCTGAGGACATTAACTTTTATAAATACGACTTTAATATTGCAGTTCAATTTAATCATCATAAATCAGCACTCGTTTTTGCTACTTATCCAAACTTCAACGACAAAGTAAATTTAAAACGTCAAAACTTTAAATTAGAATTTGTAAATAGTCAAAATAAAGAATCTAAAGACACTAAAGGTTCCAATACGTCTACTAAAGAAACGAAAGTAAATAAATATTTAAGCGAGGCACCTAATTATGTCATTACTACAAAATCTATAAAAAGTTATATGGATGCAGATTTCAAAGAGGAATTTAATTCAATTAGTAAAGGTAGTTTGGTTGCTATTTCTGGAATGGGTCAAACATCTAAAGGGACACCAAGATTAATTACAAAAGATAATCATTTTATTACTGCTAATGTAAATTTCGTAAATCCTACCGAATTACAAAAGAAAGATGGATACGTTTCTACTATTCCTAAAAGAATTAGAATATTGAAGAAGTGTAAACTATATACTGATGTTACCTTCAAAAATGAACCGATTCGAACGATGCAACCTAATGAAGAATTAAATATTATTGATATTGATTATACAAAAAACTTTACTCCAAGATTAAAAACAGTAGACGGCTACTACATTACTGCTAACATTAATTTTGTTGAAGTTTTAAATTAACGCATAACAAAGGCACGCAGAATGTTAATTTTCTGCGTGCCTCTTTACTTTATTTATTATCTAGTTCTTTTAAGAAACGTTTCAGTTCATCTTTCATACTCTCATCTTTGAGTGCGTATTCTATAGTTGTTTTGACAAAGCCTAATTTCTCACCAACATCGTAACGGTTGCCGATAAAGTCATATGCAAATACTTGATGATCATTGTTCATACGTTCGATGGCATCAGTGAGTTGAATTTCATTACCTGCGCCTTTTTTCTGTGTTTTAAGATAATCAAATATTTCAGGTGTTAATACATAGCGTCCCATAATTGCTAAGTTAGATGGTGCAGTACCTTGTTTAGGTTTCTCCACAAACTTTTTAACTTCGTAACGTCGCCCTTCTTTTGAAAGTGGGTCTATAATACCATATCTATGCGTGTCAGATTCAGGGACTTCTTGGACACCAATAACAGAGTTGCCAGTTTCTTCATAAACTTCCATTAACTGTTTAATCGCAGGTGTGTCGGATTCAACAATATCGTCACCTAGAAGAACCGCAAATGGTTCATCACCAATAAATTGACGTGCTGAGTATATTGCATGTCCTAAACCTTTTTGTTCTTTTTGACGTACATAAAAAATATTAGCTAATTCTGTTGAATATTGTACTTTTTCTAGTAATTCAGTTTTACCTTTTTCTTCAAGTACCATTTCTAGTTCTTTTTGATTGTCAAAATGGTCTTCGATTGCACGTTTATGTTTACCTGTAACGATAATAATATCCTCGATGCCTGCACGAGATGCTTCTTCCACTATGTACTGAATTGTTGGTTTATCTAAAATTGGAAGCATTTCTTTAGGCATTGCCTTCGTTGCTGGTAAGAAACGTGTACCTAACCCAGCAGCAGGTATGATTGCTTTTTTAATTTGTCTCAATATTCAAACCCCTTTATCAATGTTATGTATCGCATTCATTGTAAAGTTTATCATTATTTAAAATGCTTTCATAGTAATTGTAGTGGTGTTTAATAAATGAGAATATTGAAATTTAACATATAAAAACACGAGGTCGGGACCTTTATAGTTTGTGCTCTGGGAAACCAATTAACGGCGTCCCAAAAGCAGGATTTTCGGCAGTAACACACACAATTCGACAAAACTTGAGAAACAATTTTGCTCATCGTTCGGTTCTGCTCAAATCCTAAACACTTTTGTCCCGACCTCGACTTGTTTTTATACAAATAAACTAATAAATAGGATAAAGATAATGCCTGATACTGAAATAATAGTTTCTAATAATGACCATGTTAAGAAGGTTTCTTTAATCGTAAGGCCAAAGTATTCTCTAAACATCCAGAAGCCTGCGTCATTCACATGAGATAAGATGACACTACCTGCACCGATAGCGAGTACGACAAGTGCGACGTTCACATCTGAATGATGGAGTAATGGTAATACGATACCTGTAGTTGAAACGGCTGCAACTGTTGCTGAACCAAGTGCAATACGCAACACTGCTGCAACAATCCAAGCAAGTAATATAGGTGACATGTGTGAACCTTCGAACATTTTAGCGATTGTATCACCAACGCCGCCATCAATAAGTACTTGTTTGAATGTACCGCCACCGCCAATGATAAGGAGCATCATGCCTATTGGATAAATAGCATTGGTTACTGAGGACATGATGTCTTCCATTTTATGATGTCTCATAATACCCATTGTAAAGATAGCAAAGATAACTGCGATTAACATTGCTGTTCCAGCTGTACCAATGAGGTAAATCACTTGTTCAAACCAGTTTGTTGGCTTTTCATGACCTGTGACAAGTTGAACGATAGTTGAAATAAGCATAAGGATCACTGGTAAAATAGCTGTTAATAAGCTGATGCCGAAACTTGGCATTTCTTCTTCTTTGAATTCTTTTTGTGTGCCAAGAGATGAAATGTCACCTTCACGCGTATAAGCACTTGGTATCATCTTCTGAGCCATGCGGTTAAAGAAAGGACCTGCAATCAGTGTAACTGGGATAGCAATGATCATACCATAAAGTAAGACTTCACCAATATTTGCTTTAAGTTCTTTAGCGATAACCACTGGCCCTGGGTGTGGTGGTAAGAAACCATGTGTCACTGATAAGGCTGTTACCATTGGTAGTCCAAGTTTCAAGATTGAAACATTCGCGCGTTTAGCTACTGTGAATACAAGCGGAATAAGTAATACTAATCCCACTTCAAAGAACAATGCAATACCGACGATAAAGGCAGCAATAAGCATTGCCCATTGCACGTGTTTCTGTCCAAACTTTGCAATCAGCGTGTCAGCAATTCGTGTTGCACCACCGCCATCGGCAAGCAGTTTACCTAGAATCGCACCTAACCCAAAGATTAATGCAATGTGTCCTAATGTACTCCCCATACCATTTTCAATGGTTTCCATAATTTTATTAAGTGGCATACCAAGTAGTAACGCAGTAATCATTGAAGTAATGATTAGCGAAATAAAGGTATTTAATTTCATGAAAATAATTAAAGTAAGTAATATAACAATTCCTAATACAACACTTATGAGTGGCCAAATTTCTCCAAACATAACATTCCCCTTCTTTCTCTTTTAATGTCTGAGTTGCAAGTTATATGGTTAATTGGCATTGCGATTATTCATTTATATGTTCTCGTTGGAAATTCGCAATTTCACTATAATTCACTGTCATAGAGCGACTAATGTTGATAAAGATTTTTACGAGTTTCTGGTAAATAGCAACTGTGTCCTTTTCTGGATGATGTGCGTTCGTTGTGCCCACCATTTCTTCAATTATTGAGAAATCCTCAATCTCGCCTAATGCTTTTAATCCAAGTACACATGCACCTAAGCATGAGCTTTCATAACTTTCTGGCACGATAAGATCTGTATCAAAGATATCTGCCATCATTTGACGCCAAATTTCACTTTTAGCGAAACCACCTGTCGCTTTGATCGTACTTGGTGTTTCGTTCATCACTTCTATTAACGCAAGGTAAACAGTGTATAAGTTATAAAGTACACCCTCTAATGCTGCGCGTATCATGTGTTCCTTTTTATGGGAAAGGGTCAATCCAAAGAATGAACCTCTTGCGTCTGCATTCCATAGTGGCGCACGTTCACCGGCAAGATATGGGTGGAAGATAAGCCCTTCTGCTCCCGGTTTCACTCGACTAGCGATTTGAGTTAAAACATCATATGGGTCAACGCCTAATCGTTTGGCAGTTTCTACTTCGCTAGCGAGTATTTCATCTCTAAGCCATCTGAGTATAACGCCACCGTTATTCACTGGCCCGCCAATTACGTAATGATCTTCATCAAGCACGTAGCAGAAGATACGCCCTTTCTCATCAGTACGTGGTTTATCGATAACCGTACGAATTGCACCAGATGTCCCGATAGTGACTGCTACTTCTCCATTTTTATAGCTATTCACCCCTAAATTTGATAGCACACCGTCACTTGCACCTACAATGACTGGTGTATTTTCGTCAATGTCCATGAGTGTGGCATAACGTTTTTTCATTCCTTTTAAAATATGAGTAGTTGGAACGAGTTCAGGTAATTGTTCTCTAGTAATACCTAATAATTCTAGTGCTTCTTCATCCCAATCTAATTGTTCAAGGTTAAACATGCCTGTCGCAGATGCCATTGAATAATCGATGATATATTTTTCAAATAATTGGTAGAATATGTAAGTCTTAATATCCGCAAATTTTGCTGTTTGATTATATATTTCAGGTTGTTCGTGTTTCATCCAAAATATTTTTGATAATGGTGACATTGGATGTAACGGTGTACCAGTTCGATGATAAATATCGAATCCGTTGTGGTCATTTTCAATTAAATCTGCATAACGACTCGCACGATTGTCTGCCCAAGTGATATTCTCTGTTAAACGCTTATTTTGTGCATCCATAGCTACTAAACTATGCATTTGAGCACTAAATGAAATTAACTTAATATCTTCTTTCGAGACACCCGCTTCTCTAACGATATATTTCACAGTCATTAATACGGCATCGAATAATTCATCCGGGTTCTCTTCTGAGACATCTACATTGGGTGTATGTAAGTCGTAGCCTATATTATGTTTCATTATGAACTTTCCGTTTTCATCGTAAAGTACTGATTTCGTACTTGTCGTACCAATATCTACACCAATCATGTACTTCATTATAGGTCCCTCTTTTCTATTTCATTAACGTAACCAAAAGCCTTCAATATCTTTTCCAACGTCATCGAAGTTTAAGTGAAACGCTTCTCTTAGTTTTTCAGAATCATACTGTTCTATCGCATCTATAAATACTTGATGATTACGATGGATGCGTTCAAAATCTTGCTTGTTTGTATCCATTCGATGTCTCATTGATAGTAAAATGAGTGATTCCATGACTGGCTTTAAGTGGTTCCAAAATGTCTTTAAATATTGATGATTAGACGCGAAAATCATGACTTCATGAAATTCAAAATCATGCTTGGTAAAAGCTTCTGCATCCTCAAATTGTACAGAGACTTTCATCATCTCTAGTTGCTTCTTCATTTCTTTAGCAATTGTTTGGGTATCCTGGTCTTTTAACCTTGAAAATGCGAAAGATTCAAGCATTAATCGAAGGTCATACATTTCTCTCTTTTCTTGTTCTCCAAAAGGTAGCACTTGTGCGCCCATACGTTCAAGATGAATCAGCTGATCAGTTTGAAGTAATTTGAAAGCATCTCTTACTGGAGAACGACTTACATTAAATTGCTTTGCAACTTGATTCTCTGTAAGTAATGTGTCAGTAGTAATTGCACCACTTACAATACCAAGTCGTATTTCGGCTGCAATTGATTCTCCTGTTGTTAAACCTTCTAACCACTTTTTAGGATAACCATAAGTCATGTTTCCACCCCCAAAGTCGAATGACTTAACTTGTATACAAGTATGTTAATATACGAAATTTATAATTGCAAGCGCTTTCTTTTAGTTTTGACTACTACGAACGATAAAAAACCCCAACGCAAAGTTACGTTGGGGCTTGTATTAACATTGTTCTTCATTTTTTGGAACTTCGATACAAAAGTGTGTTTCATGACAATCTGGACATGTGAGCTTTCTAGTTTTAGGCGTGTGTTGTGCTTTAATAAAGTCTAAAGTTTTAGGATTAAATACATTTTGGCAATTAGGGCATAAATAAGACACATTGTTTTTGTAGTAATACGTTAATACGAGCGCATATACGATTGTCACTGGCGTCACTGATAAGAATGGTTCTTTCTCTTTCGTGACAATAGAAGCAACAAGTCCAGTGTATTGAATGATTCCTACTATCCCAGTGGCTAGCCATAATTTCTTTCTGATACTTTTTAAATTTAATGATTCTTTCATAATATGATCTATGTCATATAAATGTGTAATTGGAGAAATTGATGTCTTGTTAAAGTATTTACGAACTTCTTTAATTCTTTTGACTACATTTTCTTTTCTGCTTATGTCTTGTTGTAGTTCATCCTCTTTCACTTTTAACATAGAGCTAAGTGTTTTGAGTGTTTCTTCATTTCTCAATAATAACTTGATGTCTTTGAGTGAGCACCCTAATTCTTTAAGTACAATAATAAGTTTAAGTTTTTTAACTTCTTCGTCCGTGTAAACGCGCCGATTTGCATCTGACATCTGACTTGGTCGCAAGATTCCTTGTCTATCATAATATTGAACAGTTCGTACTGAAACATGACATCTTTTAGCTATATCTCCTGTTGTATAAGTTGACATAGATTTTCACCTCCTAATCACACTTTATTAAATGACGTTACGTCACTAGCAACACCTTTTATCAATTTTAAGACGCCCTACCGTCTTATTTTTTTAATTAATTTGAAATCCAATCCTTAATGTGATCTACTACGCCTATTTGATCTTCAGAAGTTGTTTCCAAAACACTTGGAAAATCTATATGTCCTATGCCAGGATAAATAATTTCTTTTGTTTCTCCGCCAAGTTGTTTAAACTTTTCAAGTGTCGCTTGCGAATCTGTATAGGGAATAATTTGGTCCTCTTTACCAGACATAAATAATATCTTAGGAAACTGTCTAATCTCATCAATATCTGGTAGATAATCTGTATTAATAGTGTAAATGATATCAGTAATAATCGTCTTAATTGGTGCTACAAATTGAATAAGATCTAATGCATTTTCCTTATGGGCATAGATTGTTTTATCTAATATGTATTGAGGCAAATTCTTTACAGCTTTCACTTCATCTTTTAATGTATCTCTTTTACTATTTCTTGTAAAAAGACGGGCCAACATACTTGCATCAGGAGTGATTTTAGCAGCACTATGTAAATAAATCATATGAGTGATTGGGAGTGTATTATATTTAAGCAACCTCGTTGCTATCATGCCACCCATAGAATAGCCCACTACACTTAATTTTTGAATGTGTTGTTCTTCAACGACTTGAGTTAAAACGTCATAAATACGTTCCGAATAATCATCAAGTGTATGTGAATCTCTATCTAGTTGTGAACTTTTACCTCTACTAGGACAATTGACGAATATCAATTGATATTCTCTGAAATAAGGTTCAAACATCGTCATAATTTTATATGTTAATAATGCCCCATGAATGAACACAATCACATCATCGGATTTTGAGTTGCCTGCAAATGCGACTTCACTATACTCATCTTTAAATTGTTTAAGTGGATAAACCTTAGTTGTAAAATTCTCTTTAATCATAAAAAACCTCGTTATTCTAATATCAATTAAAATTATAATATCATATAAGTTCTTTTCATATAATTATTGTAATAATAAATTAAATATTTATTCAAATTAAGCACAAAAAAGGGAGCGAGACAGAAATATAATTTAACAAAATTAATTTCGTTGTCTCGCCCCGGCAAGGATGGCTAGGATTGGGAGAAGCTTGATATAAGCGCACTTTCAATCCAGACATCTACTGCCAATATATCAAATGAGCTTCTTTTAATCATATAAACTTTGAACATTTATCAAAGCGTTTTAATATCTCAAGGTTAATCTTTATTTGAGATTTCAGAGTGTATTTGCTGCATTTTACTTTCGACATTTGTAATATCAGTTGCGCATTGTTCAAGTAGTCCTTTATATTTTTCAGTGTCAGCGTCATTCTTATATCGAATCTTATGTTCTAAACTTGCCCACATATCCATACCTATCGTACGAATTTGAATTTCTACAGGTGTGACTTCTACAGAATCTGCTAAAAAGACTGGAATCGATACAACAATATGCAAACTGCGATAGCCATTCTCTTTAGGATGCTCAATATAATCTTTACGCTTTAACAACGTCACATCTTCTTGTTTTAATAACATTTTTTCAATGACATAAATATCATCAAGGTAGTTACATACAACTCGAATGCCAGCAATATCCATAATATTATCTTTGGCACTCTGAGCACTTACTTCTAAACCTTTTCGGTTCAGTTTATTTACTAAACTATGCATTTCCTTAACGCGTCTTTCCATGTGATGAATCGGGTTATGTTTATATTGATGATTAAAATTCTCGTCTAAAATACTGAGTTTCGTACTAATTTCCTTTAAAGCAGAGGAATACAAATGATCTAATTCCACAAATCCTACTAGTGTATCGAAAGCAGCATCACTATCTTGAAATTGAGTTAAACTATTTTTAAATTCATTTCTTAAATCTTCGACATATAATGAAGGTTTTCTTTCTACGTACATACTTCTCGACCTCCGTTTTCTATCCACCTTCATTATATCGAAATTAATTTTAAGTGAGAAACGTTAGCCCATCATACTTTAGTTTTATTGCCATAGAACTACGAAAACCGTATAAGCACGCAGCCTATACGGTTTAAATTCATTCCACTTATTTATTCGTCTTTTTTATGTTCGATGACTTTAGTATTTTTGTTTTCAGCAATTTCATTGGCACGTTGAACAGCATCTTGTTTCTTTTCAAAAGTATCTGACGCTTGCTTTGCATCTTCAGTCTTCACTTTCCATTCATCATCTTCAAAATAGACATGGATATTTTCTTCATTAAGTTTCGGATTCGCAGATTGATCTTTCTGATGCTCCGTAATATGTTTGTTTTTCAATTCATCTAATTCTTCTTTAGATGCATCTTTGTACCATTTTTCAGCTTGTTGTGTAGCAATTGGAACTACGTCGCCTTCTTTATAGCCATCTTTCAACATGGCATTGCCAATATCAATCGCTTTTTTACGTTCAAGTTCATCAAAGTTCTTCCAACTTTGCGGATAATCATTCATTGTCCAAGGCATCGTCATACCTCCTCAATTATTTTAGTAAATATTTACCACTAAAATATAAGATTGAAACAGAGTAACAAACGAGAACTAATGTGCACCTTCTTCACTATGCGTAATATCTTTACGTTGTTCGCTACAATTTCGTTGGATATTCATCAGTGCCGCACGAATATAATTATATTGAGGTAAATGACTCATCTCTTTCATATTTAAGTCCGTTTGGAGTTGGAAATGCTTAGCAATGTTTTCAAATACGACAAGATATTCACCCATTTGTTGATCATCTATCGTTTGTCTATGTTTATTATTCATCGCACGTTCTAACATAAAGCTGATCTCTTCTAATGCGAAGATACTAGGATAATAATAACGTACTGCTTCTTTATTACTGAATAGTTCCCCATTTGCTGAGTTATACATTTGCGTCACATTGCTAATTTTTACTGATAAATTTAATTTTTCAACTTTATCGCGGTCGTTGTTTTCTTGTTTATTTTCGGAAAATAAATAATGAAATAGAATACTTTCTTTACGAACAAGTTCAGCAATTGCACTTGGCAACATGGATGACGCTGTTCTACGAGCTAGGAAAAGAATGCCCAGAACTGCAATAATAATACCTACAAGTACATCGATAATACGTGTGTAAGCAATTTCGATACTTAAGTTTTGAGATGCTAAGCCATTTAAAATAATGACTTGGATTGTAATGAAGATAACAGCAAATGCATAGTTCGATGCCACAAATGCTTCCGTCATGAGTGCTGAAATACTCATAATCAATATAGCGACAACTGGGTTAATATTAAATGCAAGTATTCCAGACAATACGATGGCACCAACTATAGTTCCGAGCCCTCTAGCAAGTGAACGGTCGAGTGTTCGAATCGTAGTCATATTACTTAACATGACTGTGTGCGCTGTTAATGGCACCCAGTATGCTTTCTGTATATTAAATGCCAGTGCTATAAAAATCGCGATCCCCATAATCACCGTATATTGTAAGGCGTTTCTGAAGACGATTGAATCAAACGTTAAGTTTTGATATATACGCTTACTATATAATGGCTTTCGAATATCCGCTTCATATTCAATGTGATGTTCATTGGCATGAATCATTTCATCTATTTTCAAAATATGATTCATAAGATTTTGGAATTCTGGTGCCACATCAACTGTTTTTGTCCAAGGTCGAAGTTGTTGTGGGTATCTTACATTTTTAATAATATAATCCATCATTTCTACTAAATCTTCAGGTAATGGTCGGATATTTTTCTCATTTAATTCTAATAGCTCTGAATAAATCCCTTGTGCTGATGTATGCAGTAAAATCAATTTTTGGAATCTATTACTTAAATTACCGTTCCCACCTGATGTAGAAGTGATTAATAACTTTTCAGAAGTTCTAAATTCCGTTACAGCATTACGGGCATATCTCTTAAATTGTTCTGCATCGTTAAAATGATGTAATAAATTATGAAGTGTCTTAAAGTCAGCTTTAATCGCTCGATCTTCGGCCTTCTCCTTTGTGAAAAAGATGGTTAAAAGTACAGTAATTGTAGCTAACACACCACCAATAAAGATGGCTAATCCACGAATGAGCGCTTGATCAGGCGCAACTGGCAAATTAATGGGTAAACAAAATGTTACTAAAAAGAATGTCGATGATGGACCAGCGAGTTTAAGTGCATTGAAACTATAATAAGGCACCGCAACCACAATTAATAGTAATAAGCCAAATAAAATAGGCTGTGTTACAGTCAATGTGCCTAATATCATACAAACTGTAAACGACAGCACACATATGATGACGGTTCTAAGCATAGACTGCGGAGACCCTTTGAAGACATAGATATGGGCGAGTGTACCAGTGGAAATGAGCAACCCAAAACTTGGGAAACCACATAGATAACCTATCAATGCAGGTAATACCATAAGTAGACCTTGTCTTATCCCCTTAAAATAATCAATCTTTGACGTATCAAAGCGAATCAAAGAATTCAAGATTTGATTCATTTTTTACCTTCCTTTCTAAAGCATTCCCGAAATGAAACACAAAAAAGAACGGAACAAATGAGGTGTTTCTAATATTGTTCCGCTCGTCGTAAACATAGTTGTAGTTGATACATCTATTCAATTATTTAATTATAACACTCATATCTTCAATATTGGGCTAAATGAGTTTATTTTTCGATTGTTTCACTCACATTAATCTCTGGCTCTTTAATAACATAGTCACCAATATGTTGACTGAATGTTTGGAAATGTCCAGAGTCGTTATGTGCTTGCACCGCATGTTCATCTTTATAATTTTCAACCACAACGAAGACATTCTTTTCATTTACATCTTCGTAATGATGATAGAATACATTTCCTTCTTCTTGCCTAGAATTTTGAACCAGTTCATTCATTAGCTCTAAATAATCGTCGCGTTTATTTTCATCAATTTGAAGCTTCGCATTAATAATAATCACTCGTCATCATCTCCTAAGTATGATTGTAAACGTATTAATGGTTGAATCATGTTAGATTCATTATAAATGCTTTTTAACTTTTAAAAAAATAAAAACATACTAAGACGAGTGGTTTGGAAATCTTAGTATGTTTTGAAATTAATTGAATTAATGTTTTTCATCTACAACAAGTGGCTTATCTGGCTTAACGAAGAACCATAAAATAGCAGCAATGACAGCAGGTACAATTAATAATTGCAATGTCATTGACCAGCCTAGTTGATCTACGACAATACCGGCAAGTAATGGGCTAATCAATGCGCCGATATTTCCCCATAGGTTCATCCAACCAGAGACTGTACCTGAGAAGTTACGTCCTAAATCTGTAGCTGCAGCCCAACTCATACCCATTGAAATACCAACGCCACCTAAACAAAGTGATAACCAAATAATCGTCATATATAAGTTGTCTGTGTGGACAGCTAAGAAAATAGATACAGAGAATACAACGAATCCTGCAATAGCAATTACGCCACGAGCTACAAAGCGAGAACTTCCTGAATTCAAAATCTTGTCTGATATCGCTCCAGCTGAAAGTATTAAAAAGAACATGAATAACCATGGCAGAGAGCTGATTGACATATCTTTGAAATCTACATGATACTGTTCGGCTAAATATGTAGGTAACCAGATTAAGAATAATGCGATAACGAATTGTACTACAAAATATTGTAAAGCAATGGCATAGAAACTGAAGTGACTTAAGAAGCGTTTCCATGGTGGTAAAGACTTTTCAGTCGCAACTGTATCACGATGTTCAGTAATATATTTCTTCTCTGCATCACTAACCATCTTATGGTGTTCAGGTAAATCTTTAGCAATAATCGCCCAAAGAATAGCCATGACGATACCAATCGCACCGAAGATATAGAATACCGCTTGCCAGTTAAACGCATTAACGATAGCAATCGTAATGATTGGCGCAAGCACAGGACCAAAGTAAGAACCTGCTAATAATGCACTAGATGCTCTTCCTTTTTCATTTTTAGCAAACCAGAAAGAGTTAAATACGGCATTAGATGGATACATTGGAGCTTCCCCTACGCCAAATAAGAATCTTATAAAGTATAACAATCCATGGTGTTTAATCATTCCCGTTAAAATTGTGAAAGCACTCCACCATACAAGTGCAATAGTAATCATCTTACGTGGTCCAAACTTCTCAGCTAACATCCCTGATGGCACTTGCATAAATGCGTAACCTAGCGAGAAGAATGAGGCAAGTAGTCCGAATTGTGTTTTGGTTAAACCTAAATCTTTCATCATCGGAGCAGCGATATATGAGATATTAGACCTATCCATATATGCAATAACGCCAATGAAGAAGAACCCTATTGCGAAATACCAACGTACATTACTGCGTTTTTCTTTCATATTTGTTTCCTACTTCCTTTAATATTATGTTGTTTCTATTTAAGATGTCGTTAAGTTTCAGAAATTTCCTATGATGTCTGTTGAAACTTCCCTTTTTAGAACAACTTGAGTAAGTTGTAGCGCTACAATTTTTTATAATATAGCATGTTGTGAAAACGGTTACAATAGTTTGAACGAAATTTCTTGAAAAAATGTATATTTTTCGTATATTTCACCACTCGCTTTTGAGTTTGGTTAAATTGATCGTCTTGTATGATTTCATGAAGTTCAAAACTATAATTTTACAGAAAATGAATCGTTTAAAACATAAAGTATATTATTAAATATTCACTATGAGTAAGTGTTTTGCAAATTTATACATTATCAACAGGTTTTACTTTCTTTCAATAGCATTTGATGTATATAGATAAAAATAGTAATATATACATTAAGAAAAACGGTTACATATCTTTGATAAAATTTTATATCAATCCACTGGAAGTGCCTTTGTTTAAGGCTGAGAGTAAAGAATAGACTTTATAATTCCTAGAACCTGATCCAGTTCATACTGGCGTAGGGAAGTGGCGATGCGAAAGTTTTAGGATTTATATACATAATCTAAGCGCTATTTCCCAATTCAGGGAGATAGCGTTTTTTTATTTGTGGATTTGGGGTGATACACATATTTATTGCGGTTACTTACGATAAAGTCCTTACTGCTCAAGATTTAGAACATTACTTAGATATTGCGGAAGGTATTGATGGATTATTATTTCGAACATCAATGCCTCAAAAAGAATTAAAGCAATCGATGATTCACTTAATGAATCAAGGGTTTGCTAAAGACAAAATCATTGTTCATAGCGATATTGCTTTATTAGAAGATTTAAATCTCAAACGCATTCATTTTAAGGAAAATGATGAAACAGCATTTTCATACAAAAAGACCCATCCTGACATACAAGTGAGCATGTCGACCCATAATGCCAAAAGTGTACGTCAATGTATTGATAGAGGGTTGGATTATGTATTCTTCGGTCATATCTTCCCTACGACGTCGCATCCAAATGAATTACCACGGACAAATGACGAAATTGAAGAGGTGTTGAATCTCCCTTTTCCTATCTATGCCATAGGAGGTATTTCTCAACAGACAATTGCTCAGGTAACAAAAAGGTTCGCGGGAATTTGTGCCATTTCATTTTTCATGAATGCGTCACTCGAGGACATAAAAGAATTAAAAAGGAAGTGGTTGAAACATGCATGATGTGCTTATTATTGGTTCAGGTGTCATCGGCATGTCGATAGCAAGACAATTAAGTGCAACGCAATACGATGTAGCTATTGTAGATAGAGATGTCCCAGGTAAACATGCGTCATATAAAGCTGGTGGGATGTTAGGCGCGCAAAATGAATTCACCGAAGAAAGTGATTTATTCAAACTAGCGATTGAATCACGAGGAATGTTCCCACTTCTTAGTGAATCATTAATGAACGAAACAGGTATTGATATTCAGTTTCAAGATTCAGGTTTAATTAAAATTGCGCATAGTAAAGAAGATGTTGAATCCTTGCGACGACAATACAACTTTCTAAAGCAAAACGACCCTAGTGTTAAACAATTATCACCTGAAGACCTCATGCACTTAACGAATGGAAATGTGAAGCCATCTTATGCAGCGATTCATATCCCACATGATGGCCAAATCAACGCTAACGCATACACCAAAGCATTACTAGAGTCACTCAACATGAGACGCATCTCGCGCTATCATCACACTGAGGTGCAATCTATTGAAAGAAATAATGGTTATTACTCAGTTTATACTGACCAACAACCTCTTATTGAAGCACGTAAAATTATCGTTGCTGGGGGCGCTTGGTCCTCTCAACTTCTTAAAAATTACAATCTTCATAGAAAAGTGATTGGCGTGAAAGGTGAAGTTCTGTTATTGGAAAATGACGAGCTCAATCTTTCAGAAACATTATTTATGACGAATGGTTGTTACATCGTTCCAAAACAACCTAATCGGTTCTTAATTGGTGCAACAAGCGAGTTCGATAACTATTCGGTTGGTACTACTAAGAAAGGGTTAAACTGGTTATTCAATCATGCGTGCGAACGCATTCCAGAACTTAAACATAGTCGTATTCTTAAGGAATGGTCAGGCGTTCGTCCATATACAGACAATGAAGTGCCTATGATGGATCAAATCGATGATGGCTTATTTGTGATCACTGGACACTATCGTAACGGTATCTTATTGTCACCTATTATTGGTCGGGATATCGCAAATTGGTTAATTTCAGGTATCAAACCACCTCATTATTCAAGTTTTAGCGTATCAAGGAGGAATAACTATGAAGTGTATCATTAATGGCGACACGTTCAGTTTCGACCATGAACAATCAATACATGATGTGCTCACATCACTCGAGTTAGATCCAACACGCGTCATCGTTGAATTTAATAAAGCGTTAATCAAACAAGATGCATACCATGAACATACAGTCAGAGAAGATGACCGATTAGAATTATTAGAAATCGTTGGAGGCGGATAATATGTTTAAAATTGGAAATTTAGAATTACACTCTCGCTTATTATTAGGTACTGGTAAATTTGAAAATGAAGATATTCAATCAAAAGCGATTGAAGCATCAGGAACAAATGTGTTAACTTTCGCAGTTCGACGTATGAATCTATATGACCGTAACTTACCTAACCCACTTGCCAATGTTAACCTAAAAGATTTTATTACATTTCCAAATACAGCTGGGGCTAAAACAGCAGAAGAAGCAATTAGAATCGCAGAAATTGCAAATCACGCTGGGGTTTGCGACATGATTAAAGTAGAAGTAATTGGAGACGACGAAACACTACTTCCTGATCCTTTTGAAACATATGAAGCATGTAAAGTACTCTTAGACAAAGGCTATATCGTATGCCCATATATCTCAAACGACCTCGTCCTAGCAAAACGTTTAGAAGCACTCGGTGTACATGCAGTGATGCCACTTGCCTCACCTATTGGTACAGGACGTGGCATTAATAACCCACTCAATCTAAGCTATATTATTGAAAATGCAAACGTACCAGTGATTGTAGACGCAGGCATTGGGTCTCCTAAAGATGCTTGTCATGCGATGGAATTAGGTGCTGATGGAATTCTCCTTAATACAGCAATCTCTGCTGCAAAGGATCCAGTCAAAATGGCTGAAGCAATGAAGCTTGGCATCAATGCTGGAAGATTGTCTTACGAAGCTGGGCGAATTCCAGTGAAATATACAGCACAAGCTTCAAGCCCTACTGAAGGATTAGGATTCTTATAATGTCACGTTATGATCGACAAACACGCTTTCAACCGTTTGGCGAAGACGGACAAACAAAATTATCTAACGCTCACATCCTAGTCTTTGGTGCTGGTGCGTTAGGCACTCATATTATCGATCAACTTGCACGTATGGGCGCTAATCATATTGCCATCATTGACATGGATATCGTAGAGATTTCAAATTTACACCGTCAAACACTTTATGATGAAGAAGATGCGTATCACCTCACTTCTAAAGTCCAAGCTGTGAAAGAAAAAATTAAGAAAATCAATTCAAATATTGCTATCTCTGCTTACGATGTTGAGGTAAATTCATCTAATATTGAAGATATTATAAGTGAAGTGCAACCTGACATGATTATCGATGGTATGGATAACTTTAAAGTTCGCTTTTTAATTAATGAAGTGTGTCATAAGTATCAAATTCCGTGGGTCTACGGTGCAGCTGTAGGTAGTAAAGGAACGATTTATGGTATTGATCATCAAGGCCCTTGTTTGAAATGTCTCATGCAAACGATGCCAGAAACAGGAGAAAGTTGCGCTATCAATGGTGTACTTCCTCCTATTATTTCAATCGTAGCGAGTTATGAAGTCGCTGAAGCAATTCGCTATCTTGCTGGAAAAGGCTTTTCCAAACAATTAATTACAGTTGATGCGTTTGATATAAACTATAAGGCGATGAACATAGATATTCTGAAAAATAAAGACTGCCCGGTGTGTGAAAATCAAGAATATGACCTACTCAACTTGAAAAAGGATAATCAAATCGAATCTATGTGTGGCCAAACGTTTCTATTTAGATTACCGAAGCACGCTTTCGACTATGCTAATCATTTCCCAGGAAATGTTATTAAATCAACTTCATTCGCGAAACTCATTCAATACGAAAACTACGAATTTACGCTATTTAAAGATGGCCGTATGAATGCTTATGGTATCCAAAGTGATGAAGAAGCACAAGGTATTTATCATACATTATTAAAATCAATACGTTAGTTTCATTAGAATTTGATGTATCTTCGTTATTAATTTTAAGCATTTACTGTTAATATTGGTTATAATAAACAAACGATGCTCGACCATTGCTTGATTTAAAGGAGAAACAAATTTTAAATGGAACATATTATTACAGAATTTATTAGTAAATGGGGCTACATGGCAATATTTATTTTAATCTTATTAGAGAACGTTTTACCTGTTGTTCCTTCTGAGATTATCTTAACGTTTGCTGGATTATTGTCCGTGAAGTCGCATTTATCTATTTGGACGTTATTAATTATCGCCACAATTGCTTCGTTTATCGGTCTATTGATTTTATATTATATTTGTCGCTTAATATCTGAAGAAAGATTATATCGCTTTGTTGATCGCCACGGAAAATGGATGAAATTAAAAAGTAAAGATTTAAAGCGTGCGAACGACTGGTTTAAAAAATATGGTGCATGGGCCGTGTTCCTATGTCGTTTTGTTCCAGTATTACGTGTACTGATCACTATTCCAGCCGGTATCAACCGCATGAATGTGGTACAATTTACTATTCTTTCATTGCTCGGTACGACCATTTGGAACTTCGCACTCATCTTACTTGGACGAGTGTTAAGTGATAGCTTCAGTGCACTAATGAATGGCATTCACACATATTCACGTATTATGTATGTCATCATTATTATCGCAATTATCTATTTCGTCATACGTTACTTCATGAAGCGTCGCAAAAACGTTAAATAAAACTCAAGCTGAGTATGCCATTACTATTTTAATCGGCTCGCTCAGCTTTTTTAGTATGAATTTAAATTCTTAGGACGCATTCATTGAAAAAGTAGCGTATTTTAAAGATAATTTATGTAAGCGCATTATTAAATGCATAAGTGGTGGAAATATTAAACAGAGGTGACTAAGCATGACTCCTATTACTGAAAGTGAAATGAAACAAAAATATTTAGATTTACTCTCTCAAAAGTTTGATAGTGCTGAGAAATTAGCGACGGAAATCATTAATTTAGAATCCATTCTAGAATTACCAAAAGGCACTGAACATTTTGTCAGCGACCTTCATGGTGAATATGAATCTTTCCAACACGTTTTACGTAATGGTTCAGGAAACGTGAGAGCCAAAATTAATGACATCTTCGAAGATAAATTATCTCAACAAGAGATTAATGACTTAGCAGCCTTAGTATATTATCCAGAAGAAAAATTAAAATTAGTAAAAAACAATTTTGATTCAATTGGTAAACTAAATGTATGGTATATCACAACAATCGAACTTCTCATTGAATTAATTACATATTGTTCATCTAAATATACTCGTTCGAAATTACGTAAGGCCTTACCAGAACAATTCGTATATATTATTGAAGAACTACTTTATAAAAGTAACGAATTCCACAATAAGAAGCCTTATTATGAGACACTCGTTAACCAAATTATTGAATTAGAGCAATCAGACGACCTTATTATCGGATTATCATATACGGTTCAACGTCTTGTCGTCGACCATCTTCACGTTGTTGGCGATATTTACGATCGTGGTCCTAAACCAGATAAGATTATGGACACACTTATTAACTATCACTCAGTCGATATTCAGTGGGGTAACCATGATGTACTATGGATAGGCGCTTATGCTGGTTCTAAAGTATGTCTGGCTAATCTACTTCGTATCTGTGCACGTTATGATAACTTAGATATTATTGAAGACGCTTATGGCATTAACTTACGCCCTCTACTTACTTTGGCTGAAAAGTATTACGACGGCGAGAACCCTGCTTTTAAACCTAAGAAACGTCCTGATAAAGAAGCAAGCTTAACAAAACGTGAGGAAAGCCAAATCACTAAGATTCATCAAGCGATTGCGATGATTCAATTCAAGCTTGAAATGCCTATTATTAAGCGTCGTCCTTCTTTCGAAATGGAAGAACGTTTAGTATTAGAAAAAATTGATTATAATAAAAATGAAATTACAGTTTACGGTAAAACATACCCTCTTAAGGACACATGTTTCCAAACTGTAGATCCTAATGACCCTGCAAAACTTTTACCAGAGGAAGAGGAAGTAGTCGACAAGTTACTTCTTTCTTTCCAACAATCTGAGAAATTAAGACGCCATATGTCATTCTTAATGCGTGAAGGTAAACTATACCTTCCATATAATGGAAATCTACTGATTCATGGTTGTATCCCAGTTGATGAAAATGGAGAAATGGAAGCTTTCGAGATCGAGGGTGAAGAATTAAGTGGTCGTGAATTATTAGATGTCTTTGAATATCATGTGCGCAAAGCCTTTGATCATAAAGATATCACAGACGATATTTCTACTGATTTAGTGTGGTATTTATGGACAGGTAAATACTCTTCCCTCTTTGGTAAGCGTGCAATGACAACGTTTGAACGTTACTTTATTGAAGATAAAGTGTCTCATAAAGAGGAAAAGAATCCTTATTATCATTTACGTGAAGATGTTGATATGATTCGTAAGATGCTTAAAGACTTTGGCTTGAATCCTGATGAAGGTCGCATTATTAATGGGCATACGCCTGTGAAAGAAATCGATGGCGAAGATCCTATCAAAGCTGATGGTAAGATGTTAGTCATTGATGGTGGTTTCTCTAAAGCCTATCAATCTACAACTGGTATTGCCGGTTATACATTGCTATATAATTCTTTCGGAATGCAATTGGTGGCACATCAGGAATTTAATACTAAGGAAAAGGTCTTATCAGACGGTACTGATGAGTTATCAGTAAAACGTGTGGTAGACGAAGAACTTCAACGTAAGAAAATCAGAGACACCAATGTCGGTAAAGAATTACAAGACCAAATTGATATCTTAAAAATATTAATGCACGACAGATACTTGAAATAAGAAATACTTTGCGCTTTAGCGCTTAGTATTTCTTATGCAATGGGCAAAGTTCATTGTAATCCTTCTAAATGTTAAAAAGGTCATCACACTTTCTGTGGATACACTTCCCAGAAAGCAGATGACCTTTTTTATATTCATATTTAATAACGTTTACGCATGATAAGCATTTCTTAAGATACCGTATACACCTGTATCATGTTGCGGTAATTCTCTACTACTACGTTTAAACGTCACTTCTTTATCATCATTAATATAATAAATTAACATGTCATTATCAGTCAGCTCATGATATTCTTCGGCTGGCACTTCCACGATATTATGCTGCGTAATATAGTTATTAAACCATCGTGGGCTATGATTTTCATCAAATAAAATATGATTACGAATCGGTCCACTCAAGTTATTTCTCGCCTGCTCATCATTGAAAGAAACAGGCATCATATCTACATTACTCAAACCAAATTCTGGTACCAGTTCATTAAATGCCAAACTATTGAAAATGAACGACTGCGTCATCAAGATACATTTGTTATAGCGAAGTAAGTCAGAGTAAATACGATCATTACTTGATAATAAATTACCTTTAAAGACTTCAAACCCCGCTTCATGTGCTTTCTCAGAAGTATTTTCAAATAGATTAAACATCATAACAGGAATTCCATGATCTCTTAAATTCACTCCTAAATGGAATGAAAACTCACTTTCACCCACAATGATAACACCCGGTGGTTCATTACTCGCAACACCAAATAATTTACTTAGCGGTGTAAAGCTAAATCCGTAAATCACCACAGTAATAAAAACCAATCCGAACGTTACTGGCGTTATATACTTCGCCATGGCTACTTTATCGTCCATAAATAAACTTGAGAAGAATTGCGCTACGGTAAGAACCACAATCCCTCTTGGCGCCATCATTGCGACAATCGCACGTTCTTTTTTAGAAATTTCAGTTCTAAACGTTGAAAATAGTACTGAAATCGGTCTAACTAATACAATCATGACTAAACAGAAAATAATTAATTGCCATGATAATACGTTTAATAATACATCTTTTGAAAGTGAAGATGTAATTAAAATAAAGACTGTACTGACTAAAATCGATGACGCATTATCGATAAAATGGTCAGATTCTTTGAAAATTAAATCATGACGTTTCTTACGCGCCATATTTAATCCAAAGATTGTCACTGCTAATAGACCCGATTCAGAAAGTATTTCATCACAAATACTAAATGTTAATAGAATAAATATGAGTTGAATCGGAGGCATCAAACTTTGTGGAATCATATCGCGACGGATAGACCAATTGAATAAGTATGATGCACCAAAGCCGATTACGACGACGGCTATCATTTTCAGAACAAAGAGTAGAATAACGACGAAACTAATACCTTGTTCGAGAATTTGAAAGATATAAAACGCCGTTAACGCAAGCATTGGACCGATTGGGTCTAGAATGATACTCTCCCATCGTAATATGGAATCAACATTCTTCTTCACTTTCGCCTGCTTGAGTAAAGGTTGAATCACGGTTGGACCTGTAATTAAAAAGAGTCCCCCCATCACAAACGATACGGATAATGGGAAATTGAGAATGGTATGTAACGCAATAGCGCCTAATATCCATGCGATAACTGCACCAACTGTAATGATTCGAATGACTGCTTTGGAGATGCCCTTCAGTTCCCTAAAGTCCAAATTACTACTACCTTCGAATAGTATAATTGCGACGGCTAAAGAAACAATCGGACTAAACACGTCTGAACCAAGCGCTTCCTTAGGATTAGTCAATCCCAGAATTGGACCGACTAACAATCCAACAATTGCCATAACTACAATGGAAGGCCATTTAATTCTGTCAGCTAACCATTGACTGAAAATCCCTAATGCTAAGAATAAAACAATCGTCAGCATAATGGGCAAATTCAATGACATACAAACACCTTCTTATATTTTTACTTGTATTCTATATTCAATATTGCCTAATACTATCAAAAATGGTGGACTCATGCATTACCATTTGCTTAAAACTTTTGTAAATTTATATCTTTAATTCAACAGTACAAAATTAAACTTAACATAATTTAAAATTTCAAACGTGTGATACACATCAATTATACATTAAACACAAATAATCGTACGTCACATTTAGACAATCGTACATATGTGATGAACTTTACTGTTTATTTTTTTATCTTTATCATCTACAATAGATGAATGTGATTTTTAAACTTTTTAAAAGAAAAGAATACATATAGAATATATCAATTTTGAAGGGATATGCATGTTTAATGAATACTGTTAAAGAATCCATCATCGTGGCATTTGCATTTGTTGGCGTGGTGGTTGGAGCAGGATTTGCGACAGGACAAGAAATATTTCAATTTTTTACAAGCCATGGCATTTATAGTATTACTGGCATACTGATTACTGGTCTGATTGTGACTTTAGGCGGAATATTTGTTTTAAACACTGGCTACCGCCTAAAATCTCAAAATCATTCTGAATCCATCCGCTATTATTTACACCCAGTCATTGCAAAACTATTCGATATCATACTGACTGTGTTTTTATTTTCACTCGCCATCATTATGACTGCAGGTGGCGCTTCAACAATAAATGAAAGTTTTGGTATACCATTCTGGTTAAGTTCTCTCATACTCGTCGTGCTCATTTTGCTTACTCTATTTTTACAATTTGATCGACTTATTGCAGTACTTGGAGGCGTCACGCCATTCCTAGTTGCAATTGTAGTCATGATTGCGATGTATTATTTTATTACAGGACACGTGGATTTTACTGCGGCAAATGAGTACTCCAATCATAATAAATCTATTTCACCCGGTTGGTGGTTCGATGCGATTAACTACGCAAGCTTACAAATTGCTGCTGCGTTTAGCTTTTTAACAGTGATGGGCGGCAAACTGAAGTTCCAGAAGTCGACGATTTATGGCGGTCTGATTGGCGGTATCATCATCACGTTCTTATTATTAATGATCAATTTAGGTCTAGTCACTGAATTTAATAAAATTAAACATGTGGCATTACCATCGCTACTCTTAGCGAAGCAAATCTCACCTTCAATTGGCACAATTATGTCTGTCATTATGGTATTAGTGATTTACAATACGGTTGTCGGCCTGATGTACGCATTTGCTTCTCGTTTTAGCCAACCATTTACGAAACGTTATTATAGTTTAATCATCGTGATGTCTATCATTACGTTCATATGCACATTTATCGGATTTATCTCATTGATTGGTAAAGTTTTCCCTATTATGGGGTTATTCGGTTTTATCTTACTTATCCCAGTGATTTATAAAGGTATTCTTAGAAAATAAATTTAAGGGAGTGAGACAGAAATATAATTTATCAAAATTATTTTCGTTGTCTCACCCCGGCAAGGATGGCTAGGATTGAAAGAAGCTTGATATAAGCGCACTTTCAATTCAGACATCTACTGCCAATATATTAAAGAAGGTTGAGACAATTGATTATGTCCCAACCTCTTTTTCATTTTCAAAATTAGGATAATCAATTTCGGGAATATAGAGGATGGAGGTGTCTCAAATGACAAATCAATTATTTATTAACAATGAATTTATCGAAAGTAAATCAACTGAAACGATGGATGTCATTAATCCTGCTACAGGAGAAAAATTTGATACAATTACGTTCGCGACTGAAGAAGAAGTCAATGAAGCGATTGAAAAATCTAAACACGCTCAACTCGAATGGGAACGTGTCCCTCAACCGACTCGTGCTGAACACGTCAAATTACTTATTCCTCTATTAGAACAAAACCGTGATGAAATTGCACAATTATATGTGAAAGAACAAGGAAAAACACTCGCCGAAGCTTATGGAGAAATTGATAAATCAATTACATTTATCGACTATATGACAAGTTTAAGTATGAGTAACAAAGGCGAAGTGTTACAAAATAGTGTAGAGAATGAAATCATTCAATTAACTAAGAAACCAATTGGGGTCACAGCAGGGATTGTGCCTTGGAATGCACCGATTATGGTCTTGATGCGTAAAGTTATTCCAGCTATCGTGACTGGCTGTTCCGTCGTCATTAAACCAAGTGAAGAAACAACATTATTAACATTACGTTTAGCTGAACTCTTCCGTGCTTCAACGATTCCGGCTGGTTTGATTCAAATTATTCCTGGTACCGGCGAAACTGTTGGCACTCAACTCGCAACTCATAAAGATATCCAACTTATTTCATTAACAGGTAGTATGCGCGCAGGTAAATCCGTCTATGAGCATGCAGCACAAACAGTTAAGAAATTAAATCTTGAATTAGGTGGTAACGCTCCTGTACTCGTCACACCACATGCTGATTTAGACAAAGCTGTTGACTATATCGTTACTGCTCGTATTAATAATGCAGGTCAAGTGTGTACTTGTCCAGAACGTATCTTTGTTCATAAAGATGTCCATGATACGTTTGTAGAAAAAGTAAAAGACAAAATGGGTCAACTGACTGTCGGAGATCCTTTAGATGAAAATACAGATTATGGCGCAATCATTAACCAAAAACAACTGGATAGTATTCATGAAAAAGTAGAATCTGCTGTGACTAATGGTGCAACATTAGTCATGGGTGGTCATAAACTAGACCGTGCTGGTTTCTTCTATGAACCAACGATTCTAGACCATGTAAATACTGAAGATAGTGTATTTAAAGAGGAAATATTTGGTCCTGTATTAGCGATTGCCACTTATGAAGACTTTGACTAAGTCATTGAAGATGCTAATGATACAAATGCTGGTTTATCTTCATACATCTTCTCTGAAAACTTACAAGAAGTGATGACCGCTTCAGAGCGTTTAAAATTCGGTGAAGTTTACGCAAATTGTGAAGCCGAAGAAGTCGTTAACGGTTATCATGCCGGTTGGCGTGAATCAGGATTAGGGGGTGCAGACGGCATCCATGGTTTCGAAGAATATTACAACACTACCGTGAGCTACTTGCGCTATAAATAAATATTCAAGCAGAAACGTATTATTAGTCCCTCATTTTAAATTAAATTTGAGGGGCTATTTTATTTGGGAAAATATAATTTACCACTTATGTTTATCTTTCCTCTTGTTGATTGATAAATAAAAAAGCATTACACATTGAACTTCGATTTGAAGTATATGTGTAATGCTAGGTATTTTTAATGATTTAATGCTTTTTCTAGAGATTGGATATCTTTTTTCATTAATGATTGATAAGTGATGGCGTCATCATTTTGTTCTTTTTTCGTAAGCACTGCTAAATTATGAAAACTTAAAGGTTGGGTGTCAGTTTCCTTTTTAATCACATCTGTAATTTTAGAAGTGATGTTCTGTTCATATAGTACATATGGAGATTTTGACTTTTTAATCTCCTTCACAATGCTTAATATCTTCTTCTGACTCGGTTCTTCGTCATTCATTCCATTCACACCTTCTTGTTTAAAATGATATCGATGTGCGAGGTAACCTAATGAGTCATGTGAAATGATTACTTTATCACGTTTCGGATTTTTAGTGATCCTTTTCATTTTATTATCAATATCTTTGATTTCTTTATCTAAGTTTTTATAGTTTTCTTCATAATAAGACTTATGCTTAGGGTCTTGTTGAATTAATTTATCTTTGATTTCCTTTGCAAATACACGGTCTAATACTGGATCTAACCATATATGAGGATCATTACTTGATTCATGATGGTGTTGATGTCCCCCATCCTCATCATGATCATCAGAGTGAATCAAGTCTTTTTGTTTCAAACCATTTGCAAGAGCTAATTTCATGTTTTTATTTTCCATAGATTGGGTGATTTTCGCAGAAACTGGGTCTAAGTCATCATTTGAATAAATAAACAAATCGCTTTTAGCAATATTAATCATATCTTTTTGCGTTGGTTCATAAGAATGTAAATCTGCACCTGGAGGATAGATAGATTCAACATTTACGTACTTCCCGCCGATTTGTTGAGTAAAACTTTGAAACGCAAACACAGTTGTGTATATTTTCATTTTATTTTGACTACTAATATTGTCTTTTTTATGATTCATACTTTTACTACATCCACTCAGTATTAATATAATGGATAATGTAATCCAGATGATCGCCTTTCTTTTCAAAATGAGACCCCCATAAAGCGTAATTATTTCGTTTATCACTATATCGGTTACTTATCAAAAAAGCAATAGCTAACGATATATTAATCATGTAATGTATTTCAAATGTTTCATAAAGCGTGAAAAGTGATATTTATATGTATATACATTTTTAAAGGAGTGAACGTAAATGGCTGAAGAAATCAAACAAGGCGATCATAAATTTTATGTTGGAGAAGATGAAAATAACCCGCAAGCAGTTATCACTTTCAAAGAAGTAGACAACAACGAAATTGATATTGATCATACAGGTGTATCAGATGAATTAGGTGGACAAGGTTTAGGTAAAAAATTAGTCAATCGCGTGGTTGAATATGCACGTGACAACAATTTAAAAATCATTGCATCTTGCCCATTCGCTAAAGACGTTTTAGAAAAAGATGACCATGCACAAGATGTGTATTTAGGTTAATAAAAGTAACAAATAAATAGTAATTCAGTTTCCAAGAAGTGTATTCACCTTCTTGGAATTTTTTTAGATATTAAAGCTTGCGTATTAAATGTTTTAAGAGTATATTAATTATACTAGATATAAATATTAAACAATGGTGACTTTTCATCATAGGAGGTAAGACGAAATGACTTCATTCCATTCTACTGAAGCAACTCAAGTTACAAATATTACTTTAAACGTTAAAGATTTAAATAAAATGACTGAATTTTACTCTACTGTGCTAGGATTTACAATTAAAGCACAACATGCGCAACAAACTATATTGAATGTAGGTGCTAATGGGCACACCCTTACTCTTCAAGAATTACATGACGGCCGTCAACCTGGCTATAGAGAAGCAGGTTTATTCCATATTGCTTTTCTTTTACCTACACGTAGAGACTTGGCAAATTTCTTATATCACGCAATTCAATTAAATATTGCCGTGGGTGGCGGTGATCACCTTGTAAGTGAAGCTTTATACTTTGCTGATCCAGAAGGAAATGGAATTGAAGTTTATCAAGATCGTCCTACTGATGAATGGCAATGGCGTGATGGTTTCGTGAAGATGGATACGCTAGAAGTTGATGCTAACGATTTAATTGAACAACGTTCGACTGAGGGATGGCAAGGTCGGCCAAAAGATGGAAAAATCGGCCACTTACATCTTAAAACACATGATTTAGGACAAGCACGTGCATTTTATATTGATGAGTTAGGATTAGAACATATTTCTAACTTCCCACAAGCGCTCTTTATGTCTACACAAAAATATCATCACCATATTGCAGCTAATACTTGGCAGTCCAATCATAAAAGAGAAGCGAACGAAAGCACTTATGGTTTAACTCATATTGACATATATAAACCAAATTCAGAAGAAACACATGTTACTTCACCCGAAGGCTTTGATATTACTATCCATGGTGATACAAACGTGGTTCCTGAATAGATTTTTTATAATTATGTATAAATAAAACTGCCTACAAAGTTCAATCTTTGCAGACAGTATAAAAAGAGGGCTTTTGGCCCTCTTTTTGTTTGAAGTTTTTATCTCAATTAATACATGCCGTTTGTTTGGTCACTTGTATCAATGAAGATATTTTTAACTTGTTGATAGTTTTTAATAGCATCTTTATATACTTCTCGACCGATACCAGATTTTTTATAACCGCCGAATGGTGCACCTGCTGGGAATTGGTTATAAGTGTTAACCCAGATGCGTCCTGTTCTCATAGCTTTGGCTACATTGAACACGCGATTAATATTTGTTGAGAAGATACCTCCTGCTAGACCATATTCAGAATCATTAGCAATTTTTACTGCATCTTCATCATTTTCAAATTTTTCAATGACTAATACTGGGCCGAAGATTTCTTCTTGGGCAAGTTGGTTGCTGTTGTCATTTACCTCAATTAATGTTGGTTCGAAGAAATAACCTTTATCTAAACCATTGTCTGTTAAACGATGGCCACCTGTAATAATATTAACATTATTATCTTCTTCAGCAATTTTTACATAGCTTTGAATTTTTTCCATTTGTTCTGGACCTGTTTGCGCACCCATTTTTACATTTTCATCAAATGGATCGCCTACTTTAATATTTTCAAATGCTTCTTTTAACTTAGGAATTAATTTATCGTAGATTGAAGATTGTACAAGTAATCTTGAACCTGCACTACATACTTCACCTTGATTGAATAAAATACCTAATTGGACACCCTCAACAACTTGATCAATGTTTGCATCGTCAAAGACTAAATTAGCACTTTTACCACCAAGCTCTAATGTTGTAGGTACAATGCGCTCAGCTCCAGCTTTAGCTACGCCATAACCTACATCTGTTGAACCTGTGAATGATAATTTATCTACACCTTCATGGTTAAAGATTGCATCTCCAGACTCAGAGCCTTTACCTGTTAATACATTCACTACGCCTTTAGGTAAAACTTCTTGGAAAATTTTAGCAATTTCAATTAATGATAACGGTGTTGAAGATGATGGTTGAATAACAACTGTATTACCTGCTGCTAATGCTGGTCCTAACTTCCATGAAGCTAATAATGTTGGGAAGTTCCACGCAACCACTGCACCAACTACACCTACAGGTTCGTTAACTACTAAACTCATAGTGTTTTCATCAATTTCATTAATTGAACCTTCATCCGTTGTTAACACGCTTGCGAAATATTTAAATTGATTTGCAGCTAAAGGAATATCTAATGTTGAAGTTTCTCTATAAGGTTTACCGTTTTGTAGTGATTCGATAGCTGCTAAGCGTTCAGTATTTTCATGAATTTTATTACTAATTTCTAATAAATAATCAGCACGTTCTTCCTTAGAAATTTTACTCCATGATTCAAACGCATCATGCGCAGCTTGAACTGCTTTATCTACGTCATCTTTACCTGCTTTAGCAACTTTGGCTAAATCTTCACCATTCGCAGGATTTGTTACTGTGATTGTTTCACCACTACCACTTGCTTGGAATTCGTTATTTATAAACAAGCCATAACTTTCGTCGATATAATCTCTAACGTTAATATTTGCCATTTTAATCCATCCTTTATAGTGATAATTAATTTATTGAAACTATCTTTCGTAAATTTTGAATCTATGAAAAATGTAAACGTTTACTTTTCGTATTTTTAATTCTAACCTCTTTTAATCCATTTTCAAAATGATGTGTTTATACTATTTCTAAAAAAAGTCACATATGTGATATACCCACTTAGCAATGTGTTATTCACTACACAAAATTTTTATATTTTATTGAAAAAGAAAAATAGATTCTAGAAGTTTGAGTTCTAGAATCTAAAGATAAATATAGCATTTTATTCTATCCAACTAATGACATCACCTTTACTTTGACGGACTTTACCGTGCGCGGGCTCTTCAGCTCTATAGCCAAAACCAACCATGACTGAAATACCAAAATGTTCAGTATCAAGAATTCCTTCTTCTGATAAAATTTCAGTAACTTTATCTAAATCGAATCCTTCCATTGGGCATGAATCTACACCTAATAGCGCCGCTGTAGTCATCATATTTCCTAAAGCGATGTATGTTTGTTTACTTGCCCAATCATATAATGTACGCTCATTGTCATTAATATGGAAGTTTGTTTGGAAGTTATCAAATTTTTCCTCTACTGCTGGAATGGTACTTTCTTCATATTCTTTAACGCCTCGGATAAGATTTTGAACATAATCTGAGTGAGATGTTACATTTTTACGTGCAAAAATTAATACAAAGTGACTTGCTGTATCTAATTGCTTCTGAGCACCCCAGCTATATGGTTTTAATTTATCTCTCAATGTTTCACTTTGAACTACTACAAAATGCCAAGGTTCTAAACCTAAAGAACTTGGTGACAATCTACCTGATTCCAATATTGTTTCAAAGTCTTCATCGCTAACCTTTTTAGATGGATCAAATTGTTTCGTTGCATGTCTAAATTCAAACGCATCAATAATCTTTTGATTCATACTGCTCATTTAAATGTTCATCCTCCTACTAATCGATTCTTTTCATAAAGAAAGTATAAATGACTTTTATACACAACAAAAGTAATTGGTTTCTTTCTTAAAAAAGTGACACGTTTATTATTAATGTGAATATTTTCACATTTTTCTTTCTCGACTAATATGTTCTTTCTTGATTTGTGAAAACTTTCACAATATAATAGGTTTGTAAGTTTTAGTCTTACTTAATTATTTTTTATCTAGATAACTTATTGTTATTATTGTTTTTTTATTTTTTTAGAAATGGGGTTATTTTTAATGACAAGAATTATGTTTTTCGGTACACGCGAATATGAGAAAGAAATGGCATTAAATTGGGGTAAAAAAAATAATATTGAAGTGACAACTTCTACTGACCTTTTAAGTAAAGATACTGTAGATCAACTTAAAGACTACGACGGTGTCACTACAATGCAATTTGGTAAATTGGAAGATGAAGTTTACCCTAAATTAGAAGCTTACGGCATCAAACAAATCGCTCAACGTACTGCAGGATTTGATATGTATGATTTAGATCTTGCTAAAAAACATGGTATTGTTATTTCTAACATTCCTAGTTATTCACCTGAGACAATCGCCGAATATTCAGTTTCTATTGCTTTACAACTTGTGCGTAAATTCCCAGCTATTGAAAGACGCGTACAAGATCATAACTTCACTTGGGCTGCACCAATAATGTCTAAACCTGTTAAAAATATGACCGTTGCGATTATTGGTACAGGCCGTATTGGAGCTGCAACTGGTAAAATCTATGCAGGTTTCGGTGCAAAAGTTGTTGGCTACGATGCATATCCAAATGATTCTCTAGATTTCTTAGAGTATAAGGATTCAGTTGAAGAAGCGATTAAAGATGCAGATATTATCTCACTTCACGTTCCTGCTAATAAAGAAAGCTTCCATCTATTTGATAAAGAAATGTTTGCGAAAGTTAAGAAAGGTGCTGTGCTAGTCAATGCTGCTCGTGGCGCTGTCATTAACACACCTGACCTTATCGAAGCTGTAAACAATGGTACTTTATATGGTGCTGCCATCGATACTTATGAAAATGAAGCCGACTACTTCACATTCGATTGGACAAATAAAACAATTGAAGACCAAACATTGTTAGAACTCATTAGACATGAAAACATTTTAGTAACACCTCACATCGCGTTCTTTTCAGACGAAGCAGTACAAAACTTAGTTGAAGGTGGCTTGAACGCAGCATTATCTGTAATTCAAACAGGCACTTGTGATACACGTTTAAATTAATATATTAAAAAAGGTGAGATATAGCGTTAATATCGCTGTCTCACCTTTTCATATGCTTATAAATGCTTTAACACTTTTTCTTCAATCGTAGTTAAAACGCCTTGTTCATCATTTGATGGCGCTACACTATTCGCAATTTCAAAAAGTGAGGCATCACTACTATTGGCCATTACGTAACTGTGTTTGGCTAGTTCTAACATGTCTTTATCATTATTTGCATCACCAAATGCCATTAATTCATCAGATGACATCTCCCACTCATTAAGTAATCGTGTTAATGCTTGTCCTTTTGTCATATTTGGCATAATCACGTCTATACTGTCATGACCACTAGACACAAGTTGAATGGTATCTTTAAAAGTCTCGTTCAATGCTTCATCAACATGAGGATGCGTTTTTCGATTAATATTAAATGCTATCTTCACATAATCATCTTGAGGTAAATCTTGCAATGAATCAATTTCTTCCAACTGATGATAATAAAAATAAGCGTCTTCTTTAAACGTGTCGGAAGTGTTTTTTAAAATATATGCACTTTTTATACCACATACTATTAACTCTTTCATGTTGTGATCAATATTTAGATAATCTACCACATTTTGAAATTCTTTACGATTAAAGCTACGGTAATTATATAATTGATCCCCTTTATAAATGACTGCTCCATTTTCAGAAATAAAAAACATATCTCTAACACCAAAGATTGACTTTAACTTAGCATATTGATTGCCGCTAGCCGCTATAAATTGAATATGGTTCTCCCTTAATTTCTTAAAAATGCGCTCAAAACGTGTTTCATCAAATTGCTTGTTTGAATCTAAAAATGTACCGTCCATATCAACTGCAATTGCACTTATCATATTTCATGCATCCCCTTTATGTGAACAACTTTATCCTCATTATATCTTTGAGATTAAATGTAATGAAGTTCAGGACAAGACACTGAAACTATATTCATCTTTTGAAAGACATTTCATATCATAAAAAAACAAACACACACGTGTGTGAGTCAGACATGTCATTTAGTCAAATGCTTATCATTGCTTCACACCCAACTTGCATGGTTTGCAGAATTTCATAAAAAGCTGAGATACCAAATGATATCCCAGCCTCGTACGTCTCGTTCAACATTAATTTACTTGTGTTGCTACAAATATTTTACGTTTTTCCCAGACACCTGTTTGTTCATTATAATCATCGCAAGTGATTAATGTTAATTGATTCTTCTTACCTTTATGTTCATCTAATACTTTCACTTCTGTAGGATCGACATCATGGATTTTCGTCATTTTATACTTTCTAACTTCGTTACCTACTTTGAAATATACTTTACTCCCTTTCTTAGCAGCCTTTAAATTTGTAAATTGATAATGTGGGCGGTCAGTAAATGTATGACCAGCGATTGCAATGTTTTGTTGATCAAGTGATTCATCACCTTCTGCAAAGCTTACACCTCTATTGAGTTGCTCAGGCGTGGCAGGTCCTGGATATACAGGTTCTTTAATTTCAGCGTCTGGCACTTCAATGTAACCTGCCATTTTAGATTTATCTTTTGGAATTGTAGGCTTTTTATGTTTTGTTGAGACATCCTTTTTTTCATCTTTATCATATTGTTCGATTTTATTATTATTATCTTTATCATGGAAATAATTATCAATATGTGGCTTTGCGAACAAATAAATTGCTAGGATGATTAACAATATGCCTATGAACGTCATTAAATGACTCGTCCATTTTTTCATTTCAGTAACTCCTTTAAATTATATTTCTCAATGAATAAATATGATTTTAAATTTAGTATAGCATTATTTTTCAACACCAACATGAGTGACTTAGTTTAACTTGCTGATAAACATTTTCTTTTTAAACATAATGTAATAAAACTTAACAAGTTATTGATTACTCATGTAAATTGGTTTTTAATGAAAAGAAATATGAAAAGAGGGATGTAAATGATACGATTTGCTAGAAAAGAGGATTTACCTGATATTTTAAATATTTATAACGATGCAATCATTAATACTACTGCTATATACACTTATGATCCTAAAGAATTAGAAGAACGCGTACAGTGGTTTGAAGCGAAGGCAATGGCCGATGAGCCCATATGGGTCTATGTTAAGGATAACCATATTGTAGGATATGCAACATATGGTTCCTTTAGAGATTGGCCTGCGTACCTTTATTCGATTGAACATTCTATATATGTAGATCCCAAATATCGTGGTCAAGGTATCGCTTCACAATTATTAACCACACTCATTCAACACGCTAAAGACAACAATTATCGCACGATTGTAGCTGGTATTGATGCTTCAAATGAAGGAAGTATTCAATTACACAAGAAATTTAATTTCACTCACGCTGGAACAATCACGAATGTAGGATACAAATTTGAAAGATGGTTAGATTTAGCATTTTATCAGCTAGATTTATACAAATAAAAAGAATGAAGTTGAGCTATAATAAACTACTTAGTTCAACTTCATTCTTTATTTCTATTTTCAATAACAAAACGAATATAGTAGAACATAAATACAAGAATCATACTTAGCGATAACGATTTAAATAATAAGTTGACCCATGTTCCCTCCGTAGTTCCCAAATAAGTTATCGTCGTGTTAATGATGAATGCAATAAAGATAAGAAACAATCTTAGCATTGCATCAGCCCCTTTTAAGTTATTTTAGATTGGGGCCCTTGTTTTGTAAAGAAGCGTTTACTGAATTTATTCATTCGCGATTTATAAAGGAGTGCGAGGGACTTATCCTTGTTGATACTAAAAAAGCACTTAAGCTTTGTTTTTTCAAACAAAACCTAAGTGCTTTAAATTTCAATTTATCTTTTATTTATTATTCACCATATTGTCAGCTTCACCGAAAATTTTACGTTTAATTTCTTCGCCAGTTGGTGTACCTGCTAAGCCACCTAAACCAGTTTCACGAAGAGATGCTGGCAAGTTACGGCCAACTCTGTCCATTGCACCAATTACTTCGTCCACTGGAATACGACTTTCTACACCAGCTAATGCAAGGTCTGCTGAAATTAATGCGTTACCTGAACCAATTGCGTTTCTCATTACGCAAGGAATTTCAACTAATCCTGCTACTGGGTCACAAACTAAACCTAATAGGTTACTTATTGCAAGTGCCATCGCATGACCAGATTGTTCTGGTGTACCTTTGAAGATAGCCACTGAAGCTGCAGCTGCCATTGCTGATGCAGAACCTACTTCTGCTTGGCAACCACCTGTTGCACCTGCAACACTTGCATTATTCGCTACAACACGTCCAAATAATGCTGAAGTGAAAAGGAAGTCTACCATTTGATCTTCTGTTAAATCGTGTGTTTTTTCTAGTTTGAAAAGTACGCCGGGAATAGTTCCCGATGAACCAGCTGTAGGTGTAGCACAGATAATACCCATTGCTGCGTTAACTTCATTAGTAGCAACAGCGCCTTTCACAGCCTCAATCATTTCTCGGCCAGATAGCGCATGATTCTTTTCATTGTAGTCACGAAGTTTAGCTGCATCGTGTCCTGTATAACCTGTAACACTTTCTACACCTTCACCTGTTGTTCCTTTTTCAACAGCGTCACGCATAACTTCAAGATTTTGTTTCATGCGTTCACGTACTTCATCGCGTGATATGCCTTCTCTTTCCATTTCTTCGTTGATCATAATATCAGCGAATGTAATGTTATTTTCAACCGAATAATCTATTGTCTCTCTAATTGAATCAAACATTTTAATCCCCCTCTAATTGATATAGGAAACGTTTAAGTCACTGTATTTATCTCTAATTTTATTTAATGTTGATTCTGAGATTGCTTTGTTTAAAGGTAATACGACTAAACAATTATTGTCGCTCGTTTTGACTGTTTCATCACCAAAATCAACTTCCATATCTGTAATATCATTAATTAGGTGATTGACTTGTGCTTTATCTATTTCGCCATCGATTTCTAGCATTGGAAGCCCGTTATTAATTTCCACTTCTAAACCATTCACATTAATACCTTTGAGTTTGATTGTACCACCGCCAATTGAAATACCAATGACTTCAATATGACGACCATCCTTAGTGTCAGCTTTAATATAAGCACAGTTAGGATGTTGCCCAATACTTTCCCCGTCTTCTTCGATAATATCTACATCTATATGATCTTCTTTAGCAATATCTAAAGCTGATTTAATTCGATTATCAAATGTGCTATAGCCCATAGCACCACCTACTACAGCAACGTCTGTTCCATGTCCTTGATGCGTTTTAGCAAATGATTCATAATAATGAATTTCTAAGCTTTTAGGCACATCTCCTAAAACAGCTCGTGCTGAGTTACCTATCTTTACTGCACCAGCAGTATGCGAACTTGATGGTCCCATCATAACTGGTCCAATAATGTCAAAAGCGCTTTGGTAATCATAGCTTTTAGCCATTATTAAACACTCTCCTTAACTCGATTCTTTTTCCCTGGCAATTTAAAACTAATATTCATTAAATCAAATTTCTTGATAAGTGAACTTAGAACAAATGCAAGTACTACACTTACTATACCCACTGCAACAATTGTTATAACTGAAGTTACTGCATTATTAAAACCAAATAATACAATCGCACCTGCGATAGGCGTTGCCATACCTTTTACGTTAATAACTAAGCCGCTAAATGTAACGATACAAGCATTTACAACTCCGATAATTGCATTTGAACCGAAGAGTTGTAATGGATAACGTGCAATTAAATCTATTTGAGTTAATGGTTCAATAAATACTGCGAATGCATTTGTTTTCTTACCAATGTGTAGTCTGCTGAATAAAACTGCATTGGCAAATGAAGCACCTGTACATGTTAAGGCACCGATTGCCATTGGTATACCTGTTAAACCTAATAAACTTGTTAAAACCATTGAACTTAATGGTGTCATACCTGTAACTGGGATAACTAGTCCTAATATAACTGCTAATGCGTATGGATTGTCATTACCTACAGAAGAAATAGCTGAACCAATTTGTTTAAGAACAGCGATGACCCCTGGTGAAATCAGATTTGCTAAACCAAATGTAATTGCTGGAGCCAATAAAATAACAACAATTAAATCTAGTCCTTCTGGAACTTTCTTCTCAATGAATTTAATTCCAAAAGCAACAATATATGCAGCTATGAATGCTGGTAATAATTTCTGATCATGTAATACTAAACCAACGATAACAGCAAATACTGGAGATACGCGTAAGTTTAAACATGTTAGAATACCTACTGCAATTCCGCTTAAACTTCCTGCTAAATCACCAATTTCTTGAAAAAATTTAATATGAAATACGCCACCAATAGCGTAACTTAAAAACGCTTGTGGTAAATATGTTGCACAAGCTGCCCCTGATAAAGCTTGTAAACCTTGTTTACCGTATGGCGCAAAATTTAAGAACAATGTCATAATTATAAGTACAAGTACTAGAGTCCCTACTCCTAGGATTATATTCATTTCCCCAAAACCTTCTTTCTGTTTTTTTAGGCCATAGCTATCGTACACCCTTAAGAAAGCGATTTCAATAATTTTTGTATAATAATTTAGTCCGTATTGTGAAATTATTCACTAATTGCAATTATTATCACTTTAAAAAGTTTAAAATAGAATATATTTTGTTATTTGATTCTATTTAATACATTTTACACCATAACCCAAATAAATGTAAACGCTTTATTTAATTATCCCCTCAAATTTCAAAACATATTAATTATGTCTTATTACAATGTATAAAGTAACTAGTATACAACATTTAGGCGACTTTATTATTTTAACGCTTCAACTCTATTTATGTAACAAATTGCTCACAATTTTTAAGGGCTTCTTGCAAATTTCTTGTGCAATACGCCCTTAAATATGAATGTTTATTTTAAATATAACTTTTTACATCAATATTCATTGAATAAAAAGCAGAATTTTATCTTAACTTCTCTCTTACCTATCACATTATAAATATTTTTGACCATTTGGAGGCCCCCTAACCCGATAACTGCACATTACATTAACCTTTATTTATATTTTTTAGATAGTTTCTCAGCTAAAGTGTGGTTCCTTTGACTTAGTGAATACTCCAGTCTAGTAAGTGTCTCAGGCAATTGAAATATTAATAATAACAATTTACTCATACTCGATAATAGTTCTTTAGAAGAAACGACAGATAGTGACTCTATTTGTTCAATAAAAGGAGCATGTCTACAATGTGCACTAATAAATATTTGTAAAGGAAATATCACCTTACTATTTTTATGAAGGTTAAAAAATGCTTTAATGATGTGGTTTGAATATTTAATTTCTAAAATATTTTCGTGGAGTGAGAATTTTAAGTCACATCTTTTCATTTCAGAGAGTAGCTTTTGTAGTACATATAAAAAGACAGGAGTACTTTCGTTATTTTGTGGTATATTCATTTCTTTTACCAATGTATCTTGATCAAGGGGGAATGGTAATTTTAGTGGTCGTTTCGTTTCTTTTATATTTAATTTTGTCATTCTTGAATAGGCGTTTATCATCTCATGCATTTGATGAGAGGGATAAAATTGAAGAAAATTCAACCTCTCCTCTTCATTCATTTTTAGCGTTTCATCTTTTATTTTGATAAAAATCTCTTCATTTTCCTTGTTAAGATTGTGAGTATGAGTCAGGGGATAGTGTCCGAATTGTATGGCTTTTTGAAGTTGATTTGAAGTAGGAAGTGAAATATCGTGTCGCTCAATCGTTAATAATAAATCAGGATATTCGAGTTCATTCATATATGCAAATCTTCTTGGTGACATGCGATATAAAGACTCACATAATTCTCGTTTTGAAATTAACATTTAATCATCCTCTCGGTGTCTTATTATCGTGCTGCTATATTATTTTCAAAATTATATTTTTATTAAACTTTTTAATTTATTTAATGTCAACGTACATTTTCAAGGAAATATTTATTCTCTTAAGTCGCATCAACAAAAAATCATTTTTGGTCTATTAACTTTTTAAAAGTCTATTTTCTACACGATTTTAATCAACGGTTTTCCATATTTAGCAATCACATAAATCAAAAATTAAAAAACCATCGAATCCTCAAATCCGATGGTTTCCACCCTTTTATTTAGAAATTTTTAATAAATCCTCTGTTAAGTGCTTAGTTTGGTGATAAATTCGTTGATAGATATCATGATATTTTTTATATTGCTGGTGCTTTTCTTTATTAGGTTTAAATATTTCTTCAACTTTTATAAATGATGCCACACATGCTTCTATACTCGCATACCATCCCAATCCATATGCTGCTAACATTGCGGCACCCATACTTGGTCCTTCTTCATGTTTCAATTTCTTAACTTCCATATTGAAAATGTCGGCTTGCAGTTGTAACCAAAACTTACTTTTAGCGCCTCCTCCAATAGATGTAATCGAGTTAATCTCATGTCCCGCTTCTCGCATTAATTTTATAGAGTCATATAGTGAATATGTAATACCTTCAACTACTGCACGTGCAAAATCGGCTTTAGTATGTTGTCCACTTATTCCTATAAAACTCCCTCTAATCTGCGCATCACCATGGGGTGTCCGCTCACCTGCTAAATATGGCGCAAATAATAGCCCATTGGCACCTAGTTTTGATGTTTCTGCATTTTTTAAAATTGTTTCGAAAGAATCATTTTCAAAGAAGGTCTTCTTTAACCAATTTAAACTATAGCCAGCAGCTAATGTGACTCCCATCGCATAATACGTATCTGGAATACTATGATTGAAGAAATGAAGGTTATGATCATAAGCAGTGACATGATTATATTCGACATTTAACACTACGCCAGATGTTCCAACACTACATAAAGCTTCCTTATCATTAATGACTCCAGCGCCTATCGCACCGCAAGCATTATCGCCACCACCTGCATAAACTGCAACATCACTCTCAAACCCAAGTTCTTTCGCAAGCGATGATTTAATATATCCAACACATTCGTGTGAATGAACTAATGGTGGATAGATATCATGAATGTTAAATCGTGCGCCAACTTCTTTCGTCCATTGATTCGTTTGTGGGTTTAAAAGTAATGTACTCGCAGCGTCACTGTATTCCATATGTATTTGATCAGTAAGACAATATCTTAAGTAATCTTTAGGTAGCATAAATACATGCACTTGTTCCCAAATATCAGGTTCGTGCTGTTGAACCCACAACATTTTAGGTAATGTAAAGCCTTCTAAAATAGGATTATAATTGAGTCGCTCTCCGTATATTTCTTTAATTTGGCGACATTGTTCTGAGTTTCTCGTATCATTCCACAGGATTGCTCTTCGTAACGGCTTGCCTTGTTTGTCCAATATGATTAAGCCATGCATTTGTCCTGAAAAAGAAAGACCTTTAACTATCTTATTCTTTAACATTTGGGAGCTTGTTATACGTTGGATGCCACGTTTCGTGGACTCGTACCAATCGTCAGGATTTTGTTCGCTATATCCAGGTTGGTCTTGGAATAATTCTAATGGTTCGCTGACTGTATCTAATACTTCTCCTTGATGATTGACTGCAATAATTTTAATTGCGCTTGTTCCTAAATCAATGCCTAATACAACTTCTTCCATCTTTTGTTCACCTTCTCATTCAAGCAATTATGTATAAGCGTTTTCTTTATATCTCTATCATAAACGCTCTGTCACAGTATGAAAACGTTATATTAAAAAAGTAGGCACATTTGTACCTACTTTTATTGGAATAATTATTACTGATATTGAGCTGTTACTTCTTTGTAGGTTGGGATTGATGCTTGTGCGCCTTTTCGTTGAACAGTAAGAGAAGATGCCTGGTTAGCAAATCGAATCGCATCTTCAAGGTTGCTCAAATCCCTTTCTAATCTGCTCACAAAAGCACCAATAAATGTGTCACCCGCTGCAGTCGTATCAATGGCTTTGACTTGATATGCCGGAACAATGTGAGATTCATGTTGCGTGGCAAAGTACGTACCTTGTTCACCTAGCGTGATAAGTACTGTTGAAATACCGCGCTCAAAGAAGTAATCTCCCGTTTGTTGCATATCGGCTTCATTTTTTATAGAAATTCCAGATAATCGTTCTGCTTCAGTTTCGTTCGGGATAATGATGTCAGTGAGCGAAAGTAGTGAATCTGGCAAATCAATTGCAGGCGCAGGATTAAGTATCGTTGTTACACCATGTGCTTTAGCTATTTTGAACGCTTGTTCAATGGCTTCAATAGGAATTTCTAATTGAGCAACAACAAAATCTGCTTCTCTAATCGCTTGCTCACCATGATTGACATCTTCAGCATTTAAAGTCATGTTCGCTCCACCATAAACCAGAATTGTATTCTGTCCTTCATCAGTCACAGTTATAAATGCTTGTCCTGTTTCTTCATTTTCAGAAGTTAAGATGTAGTCAGTATTGATAGAAGCTTCTTTAAAATCATCGATGATAAAATCTGCGTTTCCTTCTTTACCCACTTTCGTTATAAATGTCGTCTCTGCTTCCAATCGACCAGCAGCAATAGCTTGGTTCGCACCTTTGCCTCCACCAAACTCTTGTTGCGCTTGATCGATATGTAACGTTTCTCCCGGTTTAGGAAAACGTTCGACATTAATAAATTTATCGACATTTGTAGATCCTACGATTACCACTTTATTCTTACTCATTCGAATGGCACCTTCTTTATATATATTATGATTTTTAAATTTTTGAATACTTTAAAACGTTACGTTAGATTCCAGTATAATATTTGAAAAAGGTGTCGTTTCACCTGTTCGTATATTTCCTTTATTCAAAGGCGATTGTAGCATTTCTTTCATTTTAGAATGCGGTATAAATTCAATGATTACATGTTCATTGATTAACTGCTTAATTGCTTTTAATTGTTTCGAATTATGCGTCTTTATCTCTTCGGCTAAATATATTTTTTGAATTTCTACTTCAGTTAGCACATTTTCTAACACATCAATGAAACGAGGCAAACCTTTCGTGACTGCTACGTCTATACGTTTATCATCGTTTGGTATGGGCATACCTGCATCATTAATTGTTAATAAATCATAATGACCTAACGTTGAAATTGCTTGTGAAATATGACTATTTAATACTTCTGTCTTTTTCATAAATATCAATCCTTCACTATATTATTTAATAAATACTGTCACAGATGCTGCGATAAGTATTAAGACTAACCCGACAATGGTAATCATCAATTCTTTTGGCGTTTTCTTTTGATTTAAAAAGAAAATTCCAGTTAATGTAGCTAAAACTACAGATGTTTGTGAAAGTACGAAGCCAGTAGCAAGGCCATTCATATTGGGTTGAGCTGAAATTAAATATGTTAAAGCTGCAAATGCAAAGAAGAAACCAGAGATAATCTGTTTCCAACTTACCGCTTCTTTAAAGGCATTGCCTTTTTGCATATTCATCAATGCATATATTACAGCGACAAGTACCATTCCAATGGCTTGTGGTAAAAATGCTTTTAGCCCACCAATATCAGTTGCTTGTGGTGCTGCTGAATAAACCCAGTAACCAATTTCTCCAATCAGTAATAAAATCACTGCTTTTCTAAGATTCTGACTATATTCTTGTTCACTTTTTTCAGTCCAAACCGTCATTCGTGCACCAATTAAAATGACAATCAGTGCAACAAAACCTACCACTTTATTCGCTACGCCGGGCCAATTTCCTAATGCGAAAACGCCCCATAATGAAGCACCTAATAATTGAAAAGCAGTTGTGATTGGCATTGCTCTAGAAGAACCTACTAACTCGAATGCTTTAAATGTAATGATTTGTCCAAATGCCCATCCTGCACCTGAAATAATTGAAAATACGAGCGCCATTCCTCCAGGTATGCCAATACCTTTTACTAAGGCTAATACAATAGCAAAAATGAGCGTACCCACTGTCGCCCCGAAGATTTGGTTAACTGGACGTCCACCAAATTTAGAGGCAATTGTTGGGAACAGCCCCCAACCTAATAATGGTCCTAATCCTATTAATAACGCTATGAAATCCATAAGCCACCTCTTAGTCATCAAATTTATGTATGTAAAACTTTTACTCAATCATCATACTATTTCTATATTTGACTGTACACGCTTACAAAAGATGTCATAAAAAATTCGCAGATGATTTGAAAATTTGTTTATAAAAGGCTATTTAAGCTTGCAATCAGAAATAAGTCACTTTAAAATTAAATGTTTTTATCAGAGAATTTCATTTCATAAAAAATACACCTTCAAAGTGAATTCAATTTCAACTTTAAAGGTGTATTTCGATACATTATATTCAATTTTAACGGTTACCTACGTCAGAACCTACATCAACCGTTTTTTTGTTCTTATCGTACACCGCACCTTGGACACTACCAAAGTTAGGGTCATTACGTTTTTCTTCAACACCATAGCCGAGACTCTTGAAGATATTAATATCTTCATCGCTCATAGCATTTTCATAGAAGATTGTTCCACCATCATTATAAAATCGTGGTTTATCAATCGATTCTTGAAGTGTACCATTACCATTTAAATAATCCACAATTGTTTCGTCTAATATTGTTGGGATTTTGTTACCACCTGGAGTACCAATACCCATGTAGAAATTAGGTCCTACTACAATTGAAGGTGAAATAAATGATCTTGGTGCTTTATGTGGCTCCCCATAGTTAGGGCTAGATGAATCTTTAGAGAAGTCTCCTAATGAGTTATTCATATAGAATCCTTCTTTCATGAAATCACCTGAACCAAAGTAACTTGAGAGCGTATTTGTTGTACTTGCTAACTTGCCGTTTTTATCGATAACAACAAAGTGAGTCGTACTTGTATTATCAGTTCTAATTTGGTTGAAATCACTACTATTCTCAGTATTACCGCCTACATTAACTTTATTTAATTGGCCTAGTAAATATTCATCAGAAAGACTTTCTTCATTACTTGCCTCTGAACCGTTTACGATATCACGGTTTTGATACATCAAGTCACGTGATTTAATCATAGCAGTGATAAAATTCGTACGGTCTGCATTATTTTGGTTTTCTTTTTCATCTACTTTAAGACCTTGTAATGTTAATGTACCACCTAATGGATTAGAGGCTGAGTAAACTTTGTTATTTTTATATGTAGTGCTAACGGGTTCTTTAGATTCTGTTTTAAAGGTCGTAAAATCTTTTTCAGTCAATTCATTTTTCAACTGTTTAGATACACTTTTACCGACATCTTCATAGAAATAATCTGGACCTTTATCACGAATTTTCTTCAAGGTGTCAGCAAGCTTATCTTGTTTGACAACGTCACCTTCACGAACCGTTTTACTGCCTTTGAAGAAAGGAGAATTACGGTCAATTTTAGATCCATAAATTTTCAAACTACGTTCTAATTCTGAATCTACTTCGAATCCATCTTCTGCTAGAGGAATAACATAGTCGAAGATTTTCTTCTCGTCCATCTTACCTTCTTTTTCATGCATATCATGCATTCCTCTTACAAATCCTGGCGTACCAATTTTGTCACCTTGCTTGAAATTATATGAAGACATTGTTTTGTATTCATATAGTTTAGGCACTTCACCATCTTTACCGTTATATGATAGCGTCGCACCCCCACCACCTAAACCTGAGGAATGAGGTTCAGTGACAGCAAGCGCATACGCAACACCTTCAGCCGCGTCAATGGCATTACCGCCATCTTCAATAATTTTATTACCTACTTTAGTGGCAATAGCGTTATTAGAGGCAACACCATATTTCTTTTGGTTACCAGATTGTTTATGGTTCGCTATTTTATTTTCATACAACGTGTCTTTATCCACTTTCTTTTCAGTCGTAATGAAATAAAAGAGGAATGAAATCACAATCGTTATAACTAAAATGACGCTTAAGGTCACTTTATTATATATATTCATATTTAGCTTGCCCCTTTTGAAAGATATTGCTGTTCTCCAGTTTTTAATTCATCTTGCTCGTATTTATCTAAACCTTCATTTGCTTTGGCAAATGTCACTAATAAAAAGATGACAATGACTAAAACGACAACAACGATTGGCAACCAATGTTTTTTAATATTCAAAAGTATAACCTCCACTATTATCAGATTTTAAGTTAATTGATTTATCTTTGATATTGTTATGGAAACGAATATGATCCATCTTGTTCATATCATCTTTAGAGATTCTACCGTCTTTAGACTGTATTGGAGTGATATGGAATTTGTTATTTTTTCCGTTCCAATCTTGTTGTACAATCATACCTTTTTGATTTTTAGATAAGAAGTCATCTGAAGTTGTATTACCTAAGCTGTAGAAGATAGGTGTTTTCTTGTATTTTTCCACCTTTTGAACTACTGAATTATGACCGATAATGACATCCGCACCAGCATCAGATAATGCGTGTGCATATTGTCTTTGTCTATCCGTCACGTTACGTTCATTAGGAATTCCCCAATCAACATTCACAACGACATAATCATTATTCTCTTTCAATTTTTTAATCAATGGATAAAAAATTTCAGGATCTAAACTAATTGATGTCGTGTTTTTTAAAGGTTTCGTATAATTAGATTCAATATCAGTAAATGATACATTTGCAATTTTCTTACCTTTAATCTCTTGTTGAACGGTTTTACTATTGATTGGGTTTGAACCATTACCTGTTAAGAAGTTATAACCTGCTTGAGATTCTACTCGTCTCATCAACTCTGTCGCTTGAATATTATCAATGGATTGGTTGATGAGGTTCACACTCTTAATATTTTGCTTACGTAAGAACATGATGTTTTCTAAGTTTTTATTAAGTTCTTCTTTTTGATCTTTTGAAAATTCATTAACCAATAGAGAAGCAGTAGAAAAATCACTATTCTTCAAAGTGTCTTGAATACCTGAGAAAACTTCATTGAGATTATTTTGACGAATGTGTTTATTTAACGTAATGTTACCTAAATATGTAATTCGAATACTATTGCCACTTTTAGCATCACTTTTAACAGGATTGACATGTATTGCTTTTATAGCAAATACCAATAAAACTAAAGCTATTAAAAGGACAATCGCCGTGTAAAGCGTGTTTCTTCTTTTATGTCGTTTCGACTGTTTAAGTAACCACTCACTGGGCGATAATCGTTTTTTCTTTTTCATTATTACGCGCTCCTTGTTCGTGATTAGTTGATAAAGCTATATAAGAATAAGATGACATAAGTAATACATGTTAATAACATCGTTGATGATAATGTGATTACGACACCTTGTTTTTGAATTGTATTTGCAATGATACCAGGGATGACAACACCAATACCTGATACTTCTACCATTTCAAATGGTGTCAGAGGATAAAGGAGGTCAAATATAAATTTCAGTACCATACCTGTCAAAATCATGGCAGCGAATTTTCTTCTACCATATAAAATCACCCATTGACTAATACCGTTATTAACAATAAAGAATGTTAAACAACTAATAATTAATACCGATAATAACATTATGGGCTGATCAAAAATTAAAGCTAAATAACCAGGAACAACAAGTCCTGCCGGGTTAATCCCGAATTTCTCAGCAAAAATTAAACTGAGAACTACACCTACGAATAAGGAGAAATATAACTCTGAACCTATCATTTTATTCTATCCCTTCTATGAATTCCGCTATTCTTCCACCCGGGCCGTGGATATTTCCGACACAAAAGACAAGTGCATTTTCAGATTCATGCATAATTCCTTTTTCAATTTCTGAGAATTCTTGCCCTTCGTAATTTAAATATTTCTTTTCTGGCATTTTTTGCATAAGGTTTGAAACCAATTGCGTACTTTTACCAGTACAAATTAATACATCATAATCAACATCTTCTAAGAAATCCTCAACAAATAATTGTGTTCTATCAATTCTATCCGAACGACAATTAAGAATAATGATTTTCTTATTGTATGGATAATTATATGATTCCACCTTGTTCAAAATTGCCTTTGTAGATTTGGGTTCGTTTGCTGCAAAAGCATTAACAAACACATTTTTTGTGTTATTTGCATGGAAATATTTAATACGCACCGCGCCTGGATCCGCTGGGGCATTTAACATACCTTGAAGTGCTGTCTCGTGATCGATACCAACAGCTTCTGCAATACCTAAGACAATGGCAACATTATCAGGGAAGACTAAGTAGTCAAATTTTCTTAAGTATGATTCAGGTATTTCATCTTTATCTACGACGATTAATTCCGAATTCCGCTTTTTAGCTTCTTTCGCAAAGAAATCAGTATATTCATCTTTCATTACAACTAATTTACCGTTGTAAGGAATCGTTGCAGTAAAGGCTTGAGCCACATCTTGAAGTGTAGGACCTAATACGTCCATATGGTCCTCCATAACATTTACGATGACGCCAATATTCGCCTTTACCAAGTCTTTTTGGAACGTTATTTGGTAGTCAGGGTTTACAGCCATACACTCATTAACAAGTGCGTTTGCTTTTTGCTTAACAACCTTACGAATAATATCACGCTGTTCACCGATATTAGCACCTTGAGGTTTCCTAATTACATCGTATTCTTTCTGTGTGAACCAGTACATCATTCTTGCATCTGTTCCTGTCGTTTTACCAATTACTCTGTAATGGTCTTCTCGAAGGATACTGTAAGCCATCCGAGTAATTGTCGATTTCCCACGAATACCATTAATATTAATTCGTATAGGAATTTTATTAAGTCGATTCGCATGACGTCTTTTTTCTTTTATACCGAGCCATAGAATCAACAGGACACACACTATAATGAGAATCAATCCATCTTACCTCGCTTTTCTGTGTAATATTAAATTGTTAATGGAAATGATAAACAACTGATTTTAAATTAATTAACTCACAATCTTTACAAAAATTTAAAACGTTTCCATCAAGTTAAAGTCTAAAGAAAAATTTAATCAAAAGTCAATATAATATATATAATTCATCTAAATTTGTTACAAATTTTTTATTCTCTAACTAATAGTAGACTATCATGTAGGTATTGACTCAGTTTTAACTCCTTTAATGCAAGATTAAGATAATGTAAAGAAATGTAAATTTTTATGCATGTTTTCTATGGTTTTTGCTTATTAAATATTAATTTTCGTATTTAAATTGTACAAATCTTAAATTTTCATCATTATTTTTTGTAAAGTAATAAGAACTTTACTTTGAATTTACATTAGATTAAAGATTAGATGTTAAGTTGAATATGAAAGTTACTACGACCTTAGGAGGATATGGATGGATAAACCAGTAAAACTCGCTGTTGGCATCTATCTTGCAATCATTTTAGTCATTTGTAGTTGTTATCTTGCTTTTATACTAATCGGTAGTTTACAAGGTAAAGATATGAGTAACTCTGTGTTAGATAGTGATCACTCTCGTATCAACAACACATCTAGAAATAGTGATGAAGACGTAAGTTCAACATCAAGTAGCTCAGATTCATCTCATTCACATTCATTCACGAATACTAATTACCAAATGGTAGATTCAAATAAATCTCAAACAAATAATCACACTCAAAAAAATGCGAATTCAAGTTATCAGGTATATTGATAACTGAATTCGCATATTTATTAGTGTAATAATTGAAATTGTTTAGGTGTCACGTGATACTTTTCTTTAAAGACTTGTATAAAATAACTTGTAGTTGAAAAACCATAACCCATAGCAACTTCAGTGACATTGTTAGAAGTAAGCGTGAGTTGCTTTGCGGCCTTTTCCAAACGATAGTGGAGTAAATATTGAAAAGGCGTGAGACCTACATATTTTTTAAACAACTTAATCGTTTCAGAATTGCTGATTTTCGATATTTCACTTAAGTCACGCATACCTATTTTATGTTCATAGTGCTCTTGAATATAATTAATGCAGTCTTTGACTCTTGGGTCGAAGAAATAATCATTAATACTCTGGTCTCGATCAATGAGTGTGATCAGTTGTTTTAAACATAAATAATACTCACTTAAAATATTGAGTTGATAGTGCGCTCCCCTCTCTTCAAATAATCCCCCCACGTGTTTAACCTTTTCAATTAAAATTCTCTCATCTTGAATTTTTGTAGTTAATTTCATAAAAGGCTGAAAGTCTATTTGATTTATAATTTCATTTACATATTTAAAATTGACATAATCAGTTGCATCGGGTAACCCGATATTCCAACAATAAAATGACGCATCCTCTTCTTTATCTTCGATTTCATGTACGATATTCGTATTGATAAAAAATCCTTCATTCTCCTTCAATATGACATTTTGTCCAGCAATTTTAATATTGATCTTTCCGTGTGTCACAACCATCAATTGCAAATCATTATGCCAGTGTAACGGTATATAACCTAAAATCGTTTGATTAAGTTTTGTATGTAAGATTACATGTTGCCATAATACATCTGGATATTGAATGACTTCTTCTAAATTGTCTTTCAACTTAATATTTATTGTCATGGTTAACAACCTCAATATATTGATACTTTTTATCGAAATAGATATATATTTTTTATTATATACCATATATGATGTGATTAATCATCTATTTGGAGGTGGCAATTTGCTAAGTCACACGGAATCTAGAATAAAAGGTATTTTCTTTGCAGTGATAGGCGCAAGTTTATGGGGCTTAGGCGGCACTGTTTCCGACTATTTATTTAAATATGAAGGCATTCAAATAGACTGGTACGTGACTGCGCGCTTAATCATCAGCGGGTTATTTTTATTAATGATATTTAAGATTATGAATCCTAAACAGTCTGTATTTATTATTTTTAAGCACCTCTCCCATATAGTGACTCTACTTATTTATAGCTTATTTGGGATGTTAATTGTTCAATATGCCTATATGTCTTCAATCAATACTGGTAACGCAGCTGTTGCCACACTACTTCAATATATTGCGCCTGTTTATATCATATTGTGGTTTGTATTTAGAGGAAAAGAGCGGTTAAAAATATTTGATGTCTTGGCAATGATTTTAACACTTGTTGGTACTTTCTTACTGCTAACGAATGGTTCTGTATCGAAGTTAGTCGTTGCACCTTCAAGTTTATTTTGGGGCATTTTAGCTGGACTTGCTTTAGCATTTTATACTATTTATGCGAATCAATTATTGAATAAATATGCATCTATTCTCGTTGTCGGATGGGCAATGATTATTTCTGGCCTTGTGATGAATCTACGTCATCCCATTTGGCACGCTCATTTTTCACAATGGCATAGTTCTACTATCACGTTTTTAATTTTTGGTATTATTGGAGGCACTGCATTAGCCTTTTATCTTTTTATTGATAGTTTGAAATACCTTTCAGCGAAAGAAACGACATTGTTTGGAACAATCGAACCTGTCGTAGCCGTTCTCGCCAGTAGTCTTTGGCTAAATATCACATTTAAACCCCTACAAATTTTAGGAATGCTATTGATTATGTTACTCATTCTCATCCTTTCTTTGAAAAAGCAACCCGAAGGTACATAATGAGCCACATACACATTCATAGTCAGTCATAATTATATATGTAAAAGCTCACAAGAAACATATTCAAATGTCTATTGTGAGCTTTTCTTTATCATTTGTCTTTATTAATAATACTTTTCAGTTGTTCTAAGAAACGTTGGCGTTCAGGTATTGGGAATATCGGATAAATATGAAACAGATTATACCCTTGAATAAACTCGTGACTGATACCTTTTTCATTCAACATATGAGAAAGTTTTACTGCATCAGGGTACAACGTTTCTTTCGTACCAATTGCAATTGTAATATGCCCTAAACCGTCTAAATCTCCATTGATTGGAGAGATTTTATAATCATCTAGCGACGTGTTACCAGCCCATAACTCTACTAAATATTTACTTCCTTCTATACCTAACATTGGGTCTTCTTTTTCATATTTTTGAGCTTCAGGATTGCTAAATGTCGCATCTAATACCGGTGAAATTAATACAATATGACTAGGTTGTGGCATGTTATCTTTTTTAAGTTTCTGAGCAAAGGCCAACGCAATTTGACCACCTGCTGAATCTCCCATGATCGTCATTTGGTTTGGATCATCTACTTTATTAAGTAAATGAGGATAAAGTTTGTTTAATAATTCAAATGTTGTACGATAATCTCTGTGCGGAACTTTTGGATAAATAGGCATGACAACTTTTGCATCTAAAGTATCTGCCATTAAATCAATATATTCAAAGTGAGAATCTAAAGGATCTTGAAACCATGCCCCACCATGAATGTACAGAATCGTACGTTGATCACGATTGCCTTTGTCATTGATGATATAAACTAATGAACCATAATAGTCCTTAATTTGGACTTTATGTCTAAATTCATAATCTGTACCATTATACTTTCCAGCCGTCACATGTTTGGTTTCCTCTAAAGCAGCTTTGGCATCTTCAACATTTTCAAATGTCTTCTTCATTCCTGACATACGTATCATTTTTTCCTGTAAAAAGCTCTTATAGCTTCTTTTTTCTTTTACTCTTGCGAATAAAATTGTGCCCATAATCGTAGAACCTATAATAGTAACTAATTTTTTAAACATGAGCTTTCTACCTCCTCGTTTTCTATTTAATTTAATTTTAAATCAAAAATAGAAAAACGTTGAGCAATTGGCTTCATCTTAAATCTGTTTGGCTATTTAAGATTGATAAAGCCATTACCTAATACGTCACGTACATCGTGGATGACGAGAAAGGCGCTCTCATCATAAGAATTGACGATTTTTTTCACTGTACCAATTTGACTTTGAGAGACCACCGCATATAGGACATCTGTGTTATTTTGTTGATAAGCGCCTTTACCACTAAGCAATGTGGCGCCTCTTCCAGTTGCTTGGAAAATGTCAGAGCTAATTTCTCTATTGTATTTTGAAATCACGGTTACAGCCTTTTTAGGATTGAAACCTTCAACTACAAATGCCATTGCTTTTTCCACTATGAAAAGCATGACTATCGTATAGAGTACATTTGTAACTGGCAATACAAGAAGGAAAGATAACACAACTAAAGCATCTAGTATCAATAATGCTTGAGAGGTTTTAACTTCAGAATATTTACTGATAATTCTCGCGATGACAGAAGTACCGCCTAATGTGCTTTGTGCAGCAATCACTAGGCCTGAACCAATTCCTATAAGTAGACCGGCGAATACAGAATTAATAAAGTTTTCATGAATACCTAGTCCAAAATGTTCTGTTAAATCAAGAAAGATAGAACTTGCTGTGATCGTTATCGCTGTATAAATAGCTGTTGTACGACTTAAAAATTTCCAACCCACAACAATGAGTATGGCATTAATGATGAATGAACTAAGCGCAGGTGAAATTCCTAATGTATAGTTTAAAATAAGTGAAAGTCCGATAGCGCCACCCTCACCTAAATTACCAGGAATAACAAACATATTAACGCCAAGCGCTATAATAAGCGTACCGAGTAGACAGAATATAATATTTTTCAAGTGTTCTTGACGACGTTTTTTCTCCATTTGAGCCTCCTCCATGTCAACTAAGATTTTATTTGTTTGATTTTTTTTATTCTTGAAAAGTCACACGTATTTAATAGTAACACGAAGTATTTGACTGCCCAATCAATTAGGGTTGAGAGCAGCTTCATATAAGCGCACTTTCACCTCATACATATACTACCAACACGTCAAACAAGGCTGAGATAAACAATAATATCCCAGCCTCGTATTATAAGAAGTGAAGTCTACTCTTACGACTCCCTATACTTATTTTTATTCAATTGCGTCGTACATTAATTGAAGTTGATGTTCAAAGGTTTGCATATCAATAAAACGACCTTGCCTATGCATCTCTTTACCATTCATAAAAATCAAGTCAACAGGAACTGTGAAAATAGAAAGTTCCCCTGCAATATCTTGAACTTGCGATTGGTTAATAACCCCTAATTTTGCATGCGGATATTCATTTAACAAATCTTGAATTTGAGGGAGTACTGCATGGCAAACACTACAATGCTCTCTCATGACATGAATGACCACAAGAGGATACGTTTGAATCAGTTGATGAAATTCTTCTATGCTTTGTATGTTTTGAACCATGGTAAACACCTTCAATCCTATAAATTTATTAACTATAGTAGTACGAGTTACTTTTATCTCTTACTGAATTTATTCGCTTTTTAGAATATCTTGAAATACTTGTGGCATTTTTGTAATTTTTTGTTGCTCAAGATGATAGAATCCACCCATTTGAGATCCTACGCAATGAATTTTGTCACCTGAAGAAATTTCAAATTTAAAGATCCATTTCAATTTACTCGCTTGCACTAACCAACAACGACCGATGGGACGATCATGTATCGTAACAGGCACTTTATACTCTATTTCAGTCTTCATCAATATTGGAGAGATGTGATTTTTCAACATCTCTGAATAATTCATATGTTGATTGATAAATACTGTTCGTAAATCTTCAAACCATCTGACATACACAATGTTACTGACAATCCCCATTGCATCAATATCATAATTATTCACTTCTATTTCTTTCTCAGCTACTAATTTACCTTCTTCACTCATGATGATTACTCCTTATCTATATATTCACTTCTATTTTAAATGTTTAGATATTTATTTTCATTAAAAGTGCTAACGAAATGTTTATGACATCATTTGAAGAAGCTTTGTCATAAAAATAACTCAACTTTATTCTTTTATATCATGGTATAATTATTGTGAAATAATTCACAATAATAGGAGGTTTTACTATGAAAGCGTATAACTATGTTAACCCTGGCGTTGCGGAACTCATCGATAAAGAGAAGCCTGAAATTAAAGAGAGCACTGACGCTATTATTAGAATGGTAAAGACAACCATTTGCGGAACAGACTTACACATTATTAAAGGTGATACGCCTGAAGTGACTGCAAATACAACCTTAGGTCATGAAGGTATCGGTATTGTTGAATCAGTAGGTAGTAATGTAAATAACTTTAAGGTTGGAGACAAAGTTATCGTCTCTGCAGTTTCATCTTGTGGTAAATGTTATTACTGTAAAAAAGGGATTTACGCACATTGTGAAAATGATGGTGGCTGGATTTTAGGACATTTAATCAATGGTACCCAAGCTGAATATGTTAAAGTTCCTTTTGCAGATAATTCTTTATATCACGCACCCGCTTCTTTACCTGACGAAGCACTCGTCATGTTATCAGATATTCTACCAACTGGTTATGAAATTGGCGTATTAAAAGGTAAAGTAAAACCTGGTAGCACTGTCGCTATCGTCGGCGCTGGTCCAGTCGGATTGGCCACTTTATTAACTGCTCAGTTCTTCTCTCCTTCTAAAATTATTATGATTGATTTGGATGATAATCGTTTAGAAACAGCTCAATCACTAGGTGCAACACACGTTGTTAATTCCAAAAATGCTGAAGAAGCTATTCAAAAAGTAAAAGAACTCAACCCTCGTGGCGTGGATGTCGCTATTGAAGCTGTAGGTATTCCACAAACATTTGATTTATGTCAAAAACTTATAGGTGTAGATGGAACCATTGCTAATGTCGGCGTTCATGGTCTACCAGTTCAATTCGATATTGATAAACTTTGGATTAAAAATATCAATGTCACAACAGGTTTAGTTTCAGGTAATACGACTGAAGAATTATTAGAAGCTTTAAAAAGTAAGATTATTCAACCTGAACAACTCGTCACACATTATAGTAAGTTAAGTGACATTGAAAATGCATATGATTTATTCAGAAATGCTACAGATCACAAAGCAATTAAATTATTAATTGAAAATGATATTACCCCAGCATAGGGCGAACTCTTTTTTACAACATTAAAAATAAGCATTTAATTCTTACTCAATCATTTTGTTAAAGATGACCAAGTTTGAATTAAATGCTTTTTATTTAGTTAAATTTCTCAATGTTACTTAAAGTAGAAGTACAAGTAACCAATAAAAATAGGAATTGTTGTCAGAGAATTATTGAGCATATGTACCATCATACTATCCTTCAAATTTCGCCTTCTATTATAAGTAATATAGAGGGCGCATCCCATTAAAAAATATAATCCGTAGGAGAATATATTTGATGATAGATGTTGTGAACTGAATACCATTGATGAGATGATTAAAGGCAACCAGAAGCGACTTTTCATAAATAAAGTTTCTTTGAAAATTCCTCTAAACACAAGCTCTTCAAGATAAGGTCCTATGAAACAAATACATAATACTGTTACAAGTACAATAGTAGGATGAGGTAAATGACTTTTATCTACAAGTGAGCTAAGACTTTCATCTATTGTTTTTTCATTCTCTGTGTTTGTATCACCTGTAAAATAGAGCATTAAAAGGTTAGCACTAATACTACACATAATCACTAGGAGAAAGAAACCTAAATTAATTAAAATGTCTCTTGCTCTCATTTTATAGTGTTGATATTCATATGTACGATGTAAATAATATGACCGCACACCCCATACAATAAGTAATGCTATCCCTAGAGTAAGCATACTTATGGCAATCGTATACCAATCATTTAGACGCAATGATAAGGGAAGCGCAACTAATGATATGCCTACTGGTATTTGTATAGCAATTGACATGACAAAGATGATTAAAACATTGAGGATTTTATTACCTTTGTGCCTTTCATTCGACTTTTTGTCTAACTTGGAATCAATCATGCCCCATATCCACCCTTCAACTTGTTATGACATACATGTGACTTATACCTCTACATTGCAATTTATCAATGCTTATGTCAATAAAGATGTAAAAAAACAAGCTAAGACATCAATACTCAGCTTGTTTTTCCAAATTGACAGTACACTTATATTAAGTGCTTCCAATCCTAGCCATCTTACAGCGGGCTTACAACACGGGTCTATCCCACTTCCAATTAGCTATTATTATTTAATTGTCATAATGACCTTTCCAGGATCAACGTCTTTAACATCTTCAACATTTAAAGTACGCGCTCCTAGATTTGTAATAATCACTGGTGTAATGATACTTGGAGCATTTTCTTTCAAATAAGCTAAGTCAATCTTCATTAATGGTTGACCTTGCGTCACTGTTTCATCGGCATGGACTAGACTTTCAAAACCTTTGCCATTTAATTTTACAGTATCAATACCGATATGAATCAATACTTCCACGCCTGAATCTGATTCTAGACCAATTGCATGTTTCGTAGGGAAAACGGTTTTCACTGTGCCATCGAAAGGTGCAACGATTTCACCCTTTTCCGGAATAAATCCTACACCATCACCCATCATCTTTTCAGAGAACACCTTATCAGGAACTTCAGAAAGTGGGATGATGTGACCATGGCCAGGCGCAAAGAGTTCTGTTTCACTCACATCTTCGACATGAATCGGTTCATCAGAAACATCTTCAGTCACTGTCGTTTCACTAGGTTTAGTAATTTCACCACTCATAATTTTAGCCATGTCATGCTTAATCTGGTCTGATTTAGGTCCGAAAATGGCTTGCATATTATTACCAACTTCTAGAACACCTGAAGCACCTAAAGCTTTTAGACCTTGTACATCTACTTTAGATTTATCTTCTACTTCAACTCTTAAACGCGTGATACAAGCGTCTAAATGTTTAATATTCTCTTTGCCACCCATAGCTTCTAAAACGGCAAATGGAAGTTCACTTGTTGAGGTACTCTTGGTAGCAGTTTGTTTATCTTCACGGCCAGGGGTCTTAAAGTTAAATTTAGTGATAAGGAATCTAAATACAAAATAGTAAATGACTGCATACACTAAACCGACTGGAATGACTAACCACCAAGACGTTTTATTAGGTAAGATGCCTAGTAATACATAATCAATAAATCCTCCCGAGAATGTATAACCTAAATGAACATCTAATAAATATAAAGTTAAGAATGCTAAACCATCAAGTACAGCATGTATAAAGAATAATAATGGCGCAACGAATAAGAATGAGAATTCTAAAGGCTCTGTGATCCCTGTTAAGAATGAAGTTAATGCTGCTGAACCCATTAAACCAGCAACTATCTTTTTATTTTCTGGCTTCGCTGTGTGATAAATCGCTAATGCTGCTGCAGGTAAACCAAACATCATAACTGGGAACTCACCTTGCATGAATTTACCAGATGTTAAGTGTGCACCTTCACGAATTTGTTCTATAAAGATACGTTGATCCCCTCTGATAATGTCTCCTGCTGCATTTTTCCAAGAACCGAATTCAAACCAGAACGGCGCATGGAAGATATGATGCAATCCAAAAGGAATAAGTAATCTCTTAATAAAACCAAATAAAAATACCGCTAAACCTGTATTAGAATCGAGCAATCCTTCACTAAATGAATTTAGGCCCGTTTGAATATAAGGCCAAATGATTGCCATTGGAAAAGCTAATATAAACGAAGTCGTAGCCATCATAATAGGTACAAAGCGTTTACCTGCAAAGAAACCTAAATATGATGGTAATGAAATATTGTAAAACTTATTGTAACACCAAGCGGCGAGCGCCCCTACGATGATACCGCCAAACACACCTGTTTGTAATGTTGGTATACCAAGTACATTAGCATAACCTTTAGAAGGATCACCAAGTTGCTCAGATGTAATATGTAAAAATGCTCCCATTGTCTTATTCATAATGATAAATCCTACAAACGCTGCTATAGCTGCTACACCATCACCGCTCGCAAGACCAATGGCTACACCTAATGCGAATATGATTGGTAGATTATCAAAAATAATTCCACCAGCACCTGTCATCATCGTAGCAACTTGTTGGACAATGCCATTCTTTATGAATGGTAAATAGTGTTGAAGTGAATCACCTTGTAAAGCTGTACCTATTGCTAAAAGTAAACCGGCAGCAGGTAGAATCGCAACTGGAAGCATTAATGCTTTACCAATACGTTGTAACTGCCCAAATAACTTTTTAAACATGTTAAACATTCCTCTCTATCTATAGTAAAAGCGTACATTGGCATAAAAAAAGACATGAACAAACAAGACCATCACTTTCTAGATATCTAGAAAAATGGTAACTCTCATTTGCTCATGCCTGCATGACCAGTAACACGCAATGCTTACTATTTATTTACAATTAGTATACACACTTGATTAAGCGTTTACAAGACAATTCTTTATTTTTTCAAATAAAAAGAACCCGACGCATAAGTCGAGTTCTTTAAGAAGCAACTATTATAAGAAACGTTTAGCTGCTACAGAGATTGGTGGGATTTGATCGAAGTCTAAGTTTTTATCTTCAGTGATTGATCTGTAAGCCCATCTACCGTAACCAAGCGCTTCTTCGTTAACGATTTTACCTGGTAATGGCGCAGCGTTAGGATCAACGTGAACGTCAACGATAGTTGGAACGTCTTGAGCCATAGCTTCTTCTACGATATCGTCTAGACGGCTAGCGTCTCTAACAACATAACCTTTACCACCAGCAGCTTCAGCGAATTTAGCGTGATCCATATCAGAGAAATCAATCGCATATTCTAATTCACCAGCAGCTTGTTGTTCATATTTAATGAATGATAATTGTTTATTGTTTAATACGAAAATAGTCATTGGTAAATCATATTGTACTGCAGTTGCGAAGTCTTGCATTACCATTTGGAATGCACCGTCACCAGCAATAGCTACAGCTTGACGGTTAGGGTATGCAATTTTAGCTGCCATAGCACCTGGAAGACCGCAACCCATTGTACCTAACCAACTTGAGATGATGAATTTATTGTTTACTGATAAGTTTAGGTAACGTGTTGACCAAACTGTTGCAGTACCAACATCTGCTGAGATGATTGCATCGTCTTTTAAGTTAGCATTGATTGCTTTCATTAAGCGTTCTGGACGTAATGGTGATTTATTATTGTTTTTATCTTGTTCCATCCATTTATCCCAAACTGCTTTACGTTCTAATGTTTTATCTAAGAAAGCACGTTTAGCTACGTGTTTAATATTTTCAGTTAGTTGATGGAAAGCAACTTTACTGTCGCCTAAGATACCAACATTGATATTGAAACGGTGACCTAAATTAGCTTCGTTTGTATCAATTTGGATTGCTTTAATATTTTTCTTAGGTAGGTAATCTACGTAAGGGTAGTTTGTACCAGCCATGATTAATAAGTCAGCATCTTGAATTGTTTGATAAGATGTTTTTGTACCAATTTTACCTAAGTTACCAATGCTGTATGGATGGTCATCAGGTAAGATTGTTTTAGCTGGTAGTGTGTGAATTACTGGAATTTTTGCTGCTTCAACAAATTCACGTAATTCGTCTTTAGCATGTTGTGTACCAACACCAATAATCATTACTGGTTTTTTAGCTTTATCGATTAATTTCGCAGCTTTTTTGATGCTCTTGAATTTTGGTGATACAGGTTTTGGTTTAGTTGTATCAACCGCTCTGTTAGTTGTGTCTTTAATTTTTTGAGTTAATAAGTCATTTGGACAAATAACTACTGCTACACCTTTTTTCTCATATGCAGTGCGGATTGCTTCGTTAATGATTTCGAATACGTTGTCACCTTTTTGAATTTGGTGATTGTATACTGAAACATCTTCACATAATTTAGAAAGATTTGTTTCTTGGAATGCTTTAGTTCCTAATAAAGTACTGTTTGTTTGACCAGATAAAATTAATTGAGGAACGTTATCCATTTTAGCATCATACATACCATTTAATAAGTGAACTAAACCAGGTCCACCGATACTTAATGCTACACCGATTTTACCTGTCATTTTAGTGTAACTAGCAGCTGCTAAACTTGCTACTTCTTCGTGACGTACATGGTAGAATTTAAATTGATCTCTTACCGTACGTAAACTATCAACTACTGCGTCGATTGAGTCACCTGGAATACCATATAAATGGTCGATGTCCCAAGCTTGTAACGCTTTAACTAATGCTTCGTTTGCTTTAATTTTTGCCATTTTTACAAATAGCCTCCCTTTCTAATATATGAGTACATCTTTCCCTTTAGTAAAACATTAAAATCAGTATTGGTATTAAGACTGAGCTAATGACAGCCGTAAGAATCATACCAATAGAACTAAATGCTCCTGATTCTATATCTAATTCCAATGCCTTTGCTGTACCGAAGGCGTGAGAAGCATTCCCATAAGTTAATCCTCTGGCTATAGAGGACTTAAAACCTCCCATACGCAATAACATTGAACCTAAAATACTGCCGATTAAACCTGTAGTTATAATAAAGAGTACAGTCATCGTATCTGTGCCTCCCAATTCATGGGATACTTCGATACCAACTGCAGCAGTGATTGATCTTGGTAATAGGGTGACAATCGTGTCCTTAGAATAACCAAAGATTTTCAACGTTGTAAATACTAACACAAAATTGAGCAGTACACCAGTCAACACGCTTGCAAATATAACAGATATATATTGCTTTATTTTCTGTCTATTTTCGTATAACGGATAAGCAAGACAAACGACTGTAGCGTTTAAAACGTGGTTAATCCAATTACCACCTTTCATATACCCTTTATAACTCACTCCAAAAACCAATAATACAACTATTATCCCTATTGAAGCTATCAGTGCGGGATTTAGAAATGGATTTTTATATTTATCTTGAAGTCTCTTCGAACCATAGTACAAAACGACTGTTAATAATATCATGAGAACGGCTTGTAAGTAATCATTCATGACTGATCTGTCCCTTTTGTTATTTTGTCTTTTCCTACCATTTTTTCAGCAATGAAACCTGAAGATAAAGCGACTAAGCATGTGCCAATAATAATAACGATGAAGAACAATACGTAATTCAATGTAATATTAGAAGCAACATCCATAATCCCTACTACTGATGGGATAAAGAAAAATACCATTGTCTTGAGTAAGAAATTAGCCCCTACATCAATCCAACTTTCTGGAATAATCTTAAACTGTAAAAGAAAGAAGAACAATATTAAACCAACGATACTACCTGCAAGTGGGATGTGTAATAGTTTCTGCACTTCTGTACCTATAAAAGTAATGAGTAAGATGAGTGCAAGTTGAAGTATTAATTTAACCAAAAATCGAGCCCTCTCCATCATCAACATCCCTTTCTATCAAATTGTGTCTAAATTGTTACTAACTTTTTTCAGTGTTACTATCTATTATAATGCTCGCGATTCTATAGTGAAAATATCTATTCAGAATGTTTTCTATTCCTCTAATCTATGAAACCGTTTGCACAATCCGATAAAAAAACTGTCGAATAATGATGTACACTATCGACAGTTTTTCTTAATCTCATAATGAAGTGATTCAATTTATTCTGTTAAGTTTTCCTTTAAAAATTCTATCCATTTATTCGTTGCATGACTTAAACGTTTATCTTTCTTCCACACAACGCCAAGTTCCCAATCTGTATTAGCATTTTCTAATTTAATCATTTTTACGTCATCATTAAGTAATTCAGAAATCGTTGCTGGTAAAATGGTAATACCTAATTTATTTATAATGAGATTTTCTATTACGTTCCATTGAGATATTTGAGACGCCATGTTGGGAACAAACCCAGCATTTTTAGCATTTTCAATAATTTTATCATTCAAATAAAAATCTTCATTAAATAATATAAAATTTTCTTCTGCTAACTCTTCCATATTAATAGAAGATTTGTGTGCTAACGGATGTTCTCTGTGTAACACCACTCTTAAATCTTCTTTATTAAGTGAAATAGATTCGAATAAATGATGGTCAACTGGCAAAGTCGTAACACCGATATCAACTTCATCGTTTAAGATGAGGTGCTCTGTAGTTTTCCCTCCACTTTCAATGAGATTATATGTAATATTCGGATACAATTGGTGAAATTCCCCTAATATACCTATAAATTTACGCATACTCATGACTGCTGACATACTAATATTAATATGTCCTGATTCTAAACCAAACATGCTATTAATCTCAGTAGGTAAATTATCATATAAGGCGATAATTTCCTTACACTTATTGAAGAAAATCTTTCCTGCATCTGTAAGGACTAAATTTCTCTTACTTCTATCGAATAAAGGGACAGCCATTTCCGCTTCAATATCCTTAATCGCCTTACTAATGGTAGGCTGTGCGATGTATAGTGATTTAGAAGCGTTTGTCATTCCACCTTGTTTGACGACTTCAACAAAGTACTTCATATGTTTAATATCCAAGCATATCCCCTCTTTTATAAAAATAAATATTAACTACAATTAATTATACAATAAGATTGACCTTTCTAGTGATTAAAATTTTTTTGAATACAATTCAGTATAATCATTCTTATTTAGTAAGTATTTTTAACAAATGAAAATATGTTATAATCGTTTTTGGCTCAGATTACATTTTTTGAGGTGAGGAATTGAGCTTTTACGAATTTATGCAAAATTTCCTTGGTGATGACACACCATTAGGTGAATTGGTTGATTGGATTAATCAAGATATCAATTTTCCTAAAGAAGTGAAGAGCCATAGTGAAATATTGACATATTTTCGAAATAATCCATGTCCTGAAAACATACCAGTGACGAGTATCAAACGTGCACTTGCTGTTTTCAACCAATTCACCGGTATATAATTGATGTTGGAACAATGCTTTTAACATTTATCATATACAAAAATACATGGGGTTTATCATCTCGCATGGCGTCCTCCTATGGGCGCCTTTTTCTATTATAAATTGCATACAATATTAACTTTATTACAAAATCTGCCACAATATTTCATGAGGATTACATTTACTTGTATAATTCGTTTCTTATATTGTATTACGTATTTTTAAATATTATTATGAGTGAGGTTAATAAATAAATACATTTTTTGGGGAGAAGAAATGAAACTTAAAAAATTATTATCACGTATTATTATCGCTACTGGAATAATGTTCACTGGAACTTTGACATATCAAACAATGGAACAAACGCACGTATCTCACGCTGCTTCATATAATTATTACAACAAACACCAATGTACTTGGTGGGCCTATAAACGTCGTGTACAATTAGGAAAACCTGTTTCTAACAGATGGGGAAATGCTAAAAACTGGTACTATAATGCACGTCGATCAGGTTATTCAACAGGTCACAAACCAAGAAAATATGCTGTGATGCAATCAACTGCAGGTTATTATGGCCATGTTGCTGTCGTTGAAAGAGTATATAAAAGTGGTAGCATCAAAATTTCGGAATATAACTATAACGTGCCTTTAGGTTATGGCACACGTATTATCAGTAAATCATCCGCACGCCACTACAATTACATTTATTAATATGTATAAAGCCATCAAACAAGTATCTATCCATATTTATGATTACATATGGAGAACATACCCGTTTGATGGCTTTTTAATTATGATTGGCGTATATTTTCTAAAATTTCTTTAGCTTTAGCTGTATTGGCGCGAGGTTCCTGTTTTAATGCCTCTGCAACTTTTGCAATTTCTTCCCCTTCGGCACCAACTACAATGGCTAAGGATTTGTATTGTAGGCTCATATGTCCTTGTTGAATGCCTTCTGAAACAAGCGCTCTACATGCAGAGAAGTTTTGGGCTAATCCCACTGCAGCTACAACATGCCCTAATTCTTGAGCTGTTTCCACATTTAATAAATCAAGAGAAGCTTTAGCAATTGGCAATACTTTTGTTCCACCGCCAACAATTGCTAATGTCATTGGCACTTCAATCGTACCAATCAATTTGCCACGGTCTTTATCATATTCCCATGTTGCGATACCTCTGTAGTGTCCATCACGACTTGCGTAGGCGTGTGCACTGGCTTCTGCGCCTCTAGTATCGTTACCTGTGGCTAGAACTACTGCATGAATACCGTTCATTACTCCTTTATTGTGAGTAGCAGCACGATGAATATCAACTTGTGCTAGTACCGATGCACGTTCCATTCGATAAGCTACGTCTTCGCCACTTCTCTCTCCTCTATTTAAGTCTTTAACATCTATTTCACCTTGCACTTTTACAACGGAAGCTGTCGCGTGATTTGATAAGATGCTCATTAATACCTCTTTGTCTGGGAATTCATTTTTAAGGTGTGCTGTAATAGCTTCAAGAATCGTATTTAACATATTGGCACCCATCGCGTCCTTCGTATCCACGAATACTTTCAGTGACAATAAATTTTGTTCTGGAAATGTATCAATTTCGATACGTTGATAACCGCCACCACGTTCTTTGATAGATGGATATGCCTCATCAGCAATTTGATGAATTTGAGACTCAAGACGCTCAATATCTGAAGATAATTGTTCAGTATCTTCCACACCATCAAAGACGATTTGTCCTATCATTAGACGTTGACTAGAAATCGTTTTGAATCCTCCACTTTGATTCACTAATTTTGCCCCGTAACTCGCAGCTGCCACGACTGAAGGTTCTTCTACCATCATTGGCACTACATATTCTTTATCATCCACCACTATCTTCGGTAATAGTCCTACTGGTAAAGCGCCTTGTCCAATGACATTCTCTATTAAACTGTTCGCAACTTCTTCATTTATAAGTGGTTGATTGAGTAATGATTCATAATTATCAGTATGAAGCCAACCATATTCGACTAATTGTTTTAATTTGTCTTCTCGCGATAAATGTCTAAATCCCTTTTCTAAACTTTTCATGAGTATACTCCTTTATATATGTCTATCTATTTATTTTAAACTTGTTAATAATTATTTTCCTGAAAATTAAAGATTCTAAAACTTCGCATATGCGATTGATTACATGGTAGCAAATTATCGTGTAAAACGCTTACATTTCTGTTATACTTTGATGAATTATTCTGTTATATTTCATTGTATAATAATGTATCGTTCTGATATGATACTAATGCTACTTTTAAAAATGAAAGGATGATTCGCCTTATGAACATAGGTATCGATAGAATAAACTTTTACGTACCAAAGTATTATGTAGACATGGCAAAACTCGCCGAAGCACGCCAAGTTGATCCAAATAAATTTCTCATTGGAATCGGTCAAACAGAGATGGCCGTAAGCCCAGTAAACCAAGATATAGTATCTATGGGAGCAAATGCTGCTAAGGATATTATAACAGACGAAGATAAAAAGAATATTGGAATGGTTATCGTCGCAACTGAATCTGCTATCGATAATGCAAAGGCAGCTGCCGTTCAGATACATCATTTGTTAGGTATCCAACCCTTCGCGCGTTGTTTTGAAATGAAAGAAGCATGTTATGCCGCAACACCAGCTATACAACTTGCTAAAGATTACCTCGCACAACGTCCTAATGAAAAGGTATTAGTCATCGCAAGTGACACTGCACGTTATGGTATTAACTCTGGCGGTGAACCTACACAAGGTGCCGGCGCTGTAGCAATGATGATTTCACATGAACCAAGTATTTTAAAATTAAACGATGACGCTGTTGCATACACTGAAGATGTATATGATTTCTGGAGACCAACTGGGCATAAATACCCACTAGTTGCCGGAGCATTGTCTAAAGATGCTTATATCAAATCTTTCCAAGAAAGCTGGAATGAATACGCACGTCGCCAAGGAAAATCATTATCTGACTTTGAATCACTTTGTTTCCATGTTCCATTTACTAAAATGGGCAAAAAAGCATTAGATTCGATTATTGATAATGCTGATGAAACGACTCAAGAACGTTTGAAATCAGGTTATGAAGATGCAGTGTATTATAATCGCTACGTCGGTAATATTTATACTGGATCATTATACTTAAGCTTAATTTCATTACTAGAGACACGTGACCTTAAAGGCGATCAAACAATCGGATTATTTAGTTATGGTTCCGGTTCTGTAGGCGAATTCTTCAGTGCAACACTTGTTGATGGCTTCGACAAACATTTAGATATCGAAGGTCATAAATCATTATTAAACAATCGTACAGAAGTATCTGTTGAAGAATATGAATCATTCTTTAAACGTTTTGACGACTTAGACTTTAACCATGAGATTGAACAATCTAATGAAGACAAAGATATTTATTACTTAAAAGACATTCAAGAAGATATCCGTGAATATCATATTCCAGAATAAAAAATAATAAAGTGCAAGGGAGTAGGCCAGCGAAATTGATTTCGCTATCCTACTCCCTTTCTATTATCTTATGGTTTTGTACTATGTTTAGGACGATAAAGTTTTGTCATATCGACATTTTCAATTTCTAACAATTTAATTTTGTTATCAATTGTGCCTCCATAACCTGTTAAACTACCATCTTTCCCAACAACACGATGACACGGTATGATGATTGAAATAGGGTTGCTTCCTACTGCACCTCCAACGGCTTGCGCTGACATCTTTGGTTTATTTAATTTCCGACCTACTATTTTCGCAATATCTCCATATGTTTTTAAATCTCCATACTTAATTGTCGTTAATTCATTCCAAACCTCTTGTTGAAAATTACTTCCCTGTGGCAATAATTGAAAATCTATCATTGGATCGTCACCATTAAAATAATGATCTAACCATCGTTTAGCGCTAGTGAAAATAGGTAAATCATCTTTCATATCAATATTTTTTTCATATTGATGTGGATATAAAAGATGAGTCAGCGAAGTACCATCGCTAATTAACTGTAATTGGCCTAGTGGTGATTGATATGTCGTTTGATATTGCATTGTAACAACTCCTTTTATTTATCTCATACGCGTTGAGTTTAAGTAGAAATGGAAATGGGAATGCTTTACACATCAAATAATGTGGGGGAATATCTATGATTCATCATAAAAACGATGTTGATCTTCATTTTAATAAAAATAATTTAAGTTCTGAAAGTCAAAATCGTGCCAATCAAATTACCACTTTCTACAAAGCTTTATATCAAATTAATGATATTGTATTAGGTTTAATCTTTCTAGTGGGAAGCTTTTTCTTCTTTAGTGACCAAACAATGGTTGCTGGCACTATACTCTTTGTCATAGGCAGTCTGCAGATGACAGCACGACCAGTTATTTCATTTATTCACGATCTCAAGTTATCTAAATTTTATAAACGTAAATATCAAGAAGAATTACAACATCAATCTAAACTTTAAGACGCAACCTAGTCATAAATTCTAAAATAATAGCTCTAAGAGATTGGGACATCATTTATTACTACTGTCCCGCTCTCTTAGAGCGTATTTTATATTGATACTTCAATGAATGATTAAAGATTACGTGTTGTTACCTGCATCTGTATCTTTTTGTTTACTTATTCAAAATTATACAGCTGATAACCTTTGTCTTTCGCATATTCTAAAGCTAAAAGTTCTAAAATATTAATAAAAGTTGGTTCATCTTTCACCTTAATGTATTGGAACGTTAAACTATGTTCTTCTGCAGTGATACTTTTTAAATCAGAAGTATCTAGATTGTTGCTTTGCGCAAATCCTTTTCTAAATTTCGTCGTACCACTATCAGACTGTGAATTATATTGACCTAACTTAGTATATAAATCTTTAGAAATAGGCTTATATGTTGTTGAGTAACCACCTGTTTGCCCTACAAATACTGGTTTCTTTTGATCAAAAATAACATAGACCCCAAACTTATCTTTGACTTTTTCTCTATCTTCTTTCGTGAATGATAACGCTTCTTTCTTATCATACTTAAATAATTTCTTTAATTTTTTCTTATTATCTTCTAATAAGTTATCAAGCTTCTTGCTACCTTTCATAAGTCAAATCCTCCATGTTTACTGCAAAATAATTAAATACTACTATTTATAGTTACATATAATATATCACTTTTTAAAATTATTAATCATTATTTTTGTAAATTAATAATTACTCAACTTTTTCTTAATAATAAAAACTTCTTCATTAACGAGCCGTACTCGAAAACGAAGAAGTTTATATGAATAGCTTTAAATTTTAGAATGTGTTGGGTTTACTTTGTCTGAGGCGGGATGGTCACACTGGCAACCTGTCTTACAACCGCCACATTGCCCTGACTTAGAACGTTTAAAGAACTTATAAAGCGACATGATTGTATAACCAAATATCGCTAAACAAATGATTATATTAATAGCGATGTACATATTATCACTTCCTTATATAAATAATTTACTTATTTGATAAAATGCTAGCGTTAATCCATATGCAGTAATAATCGGATAAATGAGTGCGAATAATGTCCATTTCCATGAACACGTTTCTTTACGAATCGTTTCGACTGTAGAGATACATGGTACATAGAGTAATATGAATATCATAAAGGCATATGCAGATAATGGTGTGAATTGCTGTTGGATAACATGAACCAAACCATCTTCACTGGATGAATAGAGAATTGCCATAGAACTAATAATCACTTCTTTAGCTAAAAATCCAGGAATTAATGTTGCACCAGCTTGCCATGTACCAAAACCTAGTGGTGCAATAATTGGTGACACTGCCTCTCCTAAAATGTGTATGAAACTTTGGTTTATTTTCACATTCACGCCATGAGGGCCGATGTAAGTCAAAGCCCAAATTACTACTGAACCACCAAAAATAAATGTACCAGCTTTTCTTACGAATCCTTTAGCCTTTTCCCAAGTACTTCTCCAGAGTGTTTTAAAGGATGGCACGCGATAAGTAGGTAGCTCAACGATAAAAATCGAATCTGAATTTTTTAAAATACAGCGATTTAAAATCGTGCTGACAATCAACGCGACTAAAATCCCTAATAAATATAGACTTAGCACTACTAGAGATTGATAAGCTTTAAAGAATACGCCCACAAATAAAGCATAGACAGGTAAACGCGCTGAACAAGACATGAAAGGTGCGATGAGTATCGTAATCAAACGTTCTTTTTCATTTTCAATACTGCGTGCAGCCATAATACTTGGCACATTACACCCAAATCCTATAATCATTGGAATAAATGATTTACCACTGAGTCCAATGGTTTCCATTGTTCTATCCATTAAGACGGCAATCCTTGCCATATAACCCGAATCTTCTAATAAAGAAATAAAGAAGAACAGCACGACGATTTGAGGCACAAAGACAAGTACTGAACCTACGCCAGCGATGATGCCGTCCGTAATTAAATCTTGAAGAAATGGCAAAACGTGCAAATCATTCATGAGTAACTTTACCCAATCTGTAAATGGCCCTCCAATGAAGCTATCCATCTGGTCAGATAATGGGGTGCCTATCCATGTGAATGTCGTTTGAAAAATAAGCCACATAATACCTAGAAAAATAGGGATCCCTAAGTACTTGTTAATAAGAAGTTTATCTATAGTGGCAGTGAGGAATTGTTTTTCTTCTTCAGGATATTCAACTGCACCTTCTAATATTTCATTGATATAGTTATTGCGTATCTTTTCAATTTGTTCACGAGCATATAAATCTGATTGATGGTTTAATTCTTGTTTAATGGGCGCGATTTGTTCTAAAATTGCATCACTTAATTTTTGAGAAATTTGTACGTTATCGAGTAAATATTGTATTGCTATAAAACGAATGCGTTCTTTTGGAAAGTTTGAATTTGTTTTTATAATTAAACTCATGCGTTCAATTGCATCTTCAATTTCTTTACCATAATCAATTTTAAATACTTGTCTGTCATCGGGCTTTAAAAACTCTAACTCATGTAATATGTCATTAGTCCCTTTAGATTTTCTAGCCACGATTGGGAACATAGGTATTTTTAACCTTTTCATTAATTGATCAAATTGAATCTTGATACCTCTTTGTGTCGCTACATCGACCATATTTAATCCAATAATTAATGGCACATTTAATTCCATTAGTTGAATAGTGAGTTGCATATTTCTCTTAAGTTGACTAGCGTCAATAATATTGATTGCGCCTGTGAAATTTGTCGTCAATAAATAATCAGTGACAACTGTTTCATCTTTGGAGATCGGTGACAAGTCATAAATACCTGGTAAATCAATTAAACTACCTAAACTCCCTTTCAATTTACCAATCTTTTTTTCTACTGTTACCCCACTCCAATTTCCTACGTATTCGTACGAACCGGTTAAAGCATTGAATAAAGAGGTTTTACCTACATTTGGATTACCTAATATACAGAAAGTCTCACTCATCGAAATTAGTCCTCCAATGCAATAAGGCGTGCATCAGATTGTCTTATACTGAGATATTGCCCATTTATTTCCACGATACTTGGTCCATTTAACAAACATTGTTGCTTAATACTGATTTCGCTACCTTTAGTTACACCCATAGCACCTAACCGATATAGCATTTTTTTATTTGTAATTCCTATATGCTTGATTCTATATTTTTTGTCTTTTAATCCATTCTTTACATTCAACATCATACTCACCTTTTTATCTCTAATTAAGAATCATTATCATTAAGAAAAGAATATGCCTCTACGTGATTTTTTACAATATCTACAAAAAGTTAAATGTGTCGATTTGGTGAAAATATGTAAAATTCGACTATTTTAATCATTATCGTTGCGTTATAAAATTATCATCGCTATAGTCTAACTATACAGTGTAGATTTTTAATGTGAGGTTATGTTATGAATGAAAATGACTTAAGAGTAATTAAAACTAAAAAAGCTTTATCAACAAGTCTTTATGAACTACTAGAAAAACGAAGTTTTGAAGTAATTTCAGTTAACCAGATATGTAATCATGCGATGGTTCATCGCACAACATTTTATAAACATTTTTATGATAAATATGATTTATTAGTCTATTTATTTAAATTACTCACTAAAGACTACTTTTCAACAGATTTAAAAGAACGTTTAAATAATCCGTTCCAAACGATTGAAGCTACCTTTACGAATAAAGAAGAATTAGAAAGAATAGAGAAGGTTCAAAAAGATGATGTTTCATTCGCTAAAATATTTAGAGAATTTTGTGTAGACATTATGAAGGCAGATATTAAAGAAAATATACATCGTATTTCGGTCGATACTGCAATCCCAGAAAATCTTGTCTTTTACATTTATGGTTCGACATTAGATGGATTTATGGAGTGGATCAAACAAGAAGATATTGATTGGCCAGCTTCAGAAATTGACGCCGTCTTTCATAAAGCGATTAATCTAAGCATTTCTGAGTAAGCCATCTACAATTAAAAGTGATATAAAATAGCCGTCATTTGAAGAGAAGCACGTAAGTATACGCGTTTCACCTTCATCATGACGGCTAAATTGATTTTATTTAGAACATTTCAGAAACAACTTTTTGTTCTAAGAAGTTTAATAAGTAGTCAGGGCTACCTGTTTTCGCATCTGTACCAGACATTTTAAAGCCACCAAATGGATGGTAACCAACAACTGCAGCAGTACAACCACGGTTGAGATATAAGTTACCTACATCATATTCATTCACAGCTTTAATCCAATGTTCACGGTTATTAGTAATCACAGCACCAGTTAAGCCATATTCTGTGTCATTCGCTACATCGATGGCTTCATCGAAATTATCTACTTTAATAAATCCAACAACTGGTCCGAAGATTTCTTCTTGCATGATACGGTCAGAAGATTTAAGACCTGAGAAGATAGTTGGTTCAATGAAGTAACCTGTTGAATCATCAGTGCCCCCACCTTGTTCTAATTGGCCTTCATCTTTACCAATTTCGATATAATTTTTAATTTTGTCGAATTGCTTTTGGTTAATGACTGGTCCCATGAATGTGTTATTTTCAGTATTACCTAGAGTGAGTTCTTTTGTAAGTTGAACTGCTTTTTTAAGGACTTCATCATGTACATCTTTATGAACAATGGCGCGTGAACATGCTGAACATTTTTGTCCTGAGAAGCCAAATGCAGAAGTTACAATCGCTTCAGCAGCTAAATCTGTATCTATGTTCTCATCAACAACGATGGCATCTTTACCACCCATTTCAGCAATGACACGTTTCAAGAAGTGTTGACCTTCTTGAACTACTGAACTACGTTCATATATACGTGTACCTGTGGCACGAGAACCTGTAAATGTAACAAAGTGTGTGTCTTTATGGTCTACTAAGTAGTCACCAATGTCTTTAGGATCACCAGGGACAAAGTTGACAACGCCCTTAGGTAGACCAGCTTCTTCTAATATTTCGATTAATTTATATGCTGTTAATACAGTGTCTTCAGCAGGTTTAAGTAATACTGTATTACCTGCAACTACAGGAGCTAAAGTTGTACCAGCCATAATTGCAAATGGAAAGTTCCAAGGTGGGATTGTAACGCCTGTACCAATTGGTTTATAGAAATATTTGTTATGTTCCCCTTCACGATCTAATACAGGTTTACCATCTGCTAAATCCATCATTGAACGTGCATAGTATTCGATGAAGTCGATACCTTCAGCAGCATCACCAACCGCTTCATCCCATGGCTTACCTGCTTCATAAACCATAACAGCTGAAATTTCTTCTTTGCGACGACGGATAATCGCTGCTACACGTAATAATAATTCAGCACGATCTTTATGCGACCATTTCTTCCATGATTGATAAGCTTCATTAGCTGCTTTAAATGCATTTTCCACATCATCTTTTGTAGCTTTAGAGACTTTTGCAACCAATTGAGATGTATCTGCAGGGTTTAAAGACTCAAATTTGTCGCTTTTATCAATTTTCTCTCCATTAATGACTAAAGGAATATCTTGACCAAGTTGGCCTTTTACCTTTTTCAATTCTTCATTAAAACGATCTACATTGTCTTGAACTGAAAAATCAATCCCAGGTTCATTTTTGAAAGGTACTACCATTCTCATTTACCCCCTATGTATTTTAAATTTATTTAAAAATCACAAAACATTGACATACATTTAAATGATAGTTCATATCATTTATTTCATTCTACTATGTAACAACATGATTTTGCAATCGCTTACATTTATATTATCAGAAAAGTCTTGAAAATAAGTTGACAGCAAATGATTTATCATAGTCAATAATATGATTATCGTATATATATTTAATTCTTTTTATATTAAAAAATGTTGTTGAAAACAAGAAGATTATTATATACAATTAATGACTGGGCCAGTATTTTATAAAACAAAATAAATTCAGAAAGGTATCACTACATGAAAACTTATACATCTGTAATTTTTTGGATGCGTTCCATTGCTTGTTTAAGTATAGTAATTATCCACTCAATTACCACTACTTTTTCAAAAATGCATGACGTTCCACATAGTACATCTCTCCGACTATTCCAACTATTATTAATGTTTAGTACACCTATGTTCGTGTTTATATCAGAATTCTTACTAGCCAAAAATTATGGTTCCAAGATAAAGAAAGGATTCTTCAAAAATAAATTAATCTATTTGGGGATACCTTATGTAATAATCAATTTAAGCATTTCCTATTTTTACTTTAGACCGAAAAATTTACATGAATATCTCTTCCATGTTGGAGATACAATGTTTCACGGAGGAGCTGTTACATATTTTATAGTAATCATTTTTCAATTTTATTTACTGCATTGGCTATTTTCTAAATACTTAATTGGTTTAAATCCTATTAAAATGATTGTAATATCAATTTTAATAACTACTATGTATTGGGCCATGAGAACTTTTATATCGCCTCCTAATAATCCGATATTAGCAGCTATATGGGATCGTGAGGGATGGATGATCTTCATAGGATGGTTGAGCTATTTCTTGCTTGGCTTTTATATAGGAACTTATTATGAAGCGTTTATGAATAAAATCAAAGATTATACTTGGCATATTATTATTGGAGCATTTCTCTCAATAATTTTTATGTTTTTAAATTATATATTGGGTATAAGCACATGGGTAGAATCAAAAAGAGTGGACACTCCTATTTATGTAACAATGGTAATTTTATTGTTTTTCCTTTTCTCTTCTTATATTAAGTATGTACCAAAATTTATTGTATTTATTAGTAATTATTCTTATTGTATCTACTTAATTCATTATTTCTTTGTTCATGATTTAGGATTACTGAGTCGTAACCCCATTAAAAATGTATTATTCAATACCATCGTTACACTTACTCTAGCTATTACAGTTGGATATCTCTTTAATTTATTCAAATTTGGAAAATACATTGTAGGTGGAATAGGAAAAATTAAATATGAAAATATTTACGAAAGCTATCAAAATAATAATATGGATTAAAATAAATTAAGACTAATTTTCTTCGGTTAAAGTATAAAAGGCAAGTTCTATCTATATAGAACTCGTCTTTTTTTAGTTTATGAAAAATATCCTTAACTCAACAATACTCAACCTTGAAATTTAGTTAAATTAAATAAAAATATTATAGTATAATGTTAGTGTTAATTATTCAATACATCTTAAGGAAGTGCATCTATGAAAGCTTTAATTACTGGGGGCGCAGGTTTTATTGGGTCACACATTTCAGAACGTTTAACTAATGAAGGAGTGGAAGTACATGTCATTGATAATCTTAGTACAGGAAGATTAGAAAATATTCATTTCATACCTAAAGAACATTTTTATTTAAAAGATATTACTGATGTGACTTTTGTTTCAGAGTTAATTAAAAAAGAACAATTTGATTATATCTTTCACTTAGCTGCGATGGTAAGTGTAGTTGAAACAATTGAAAAACCTGTTATCTCAAACGAGACTAATATTAATGCAACGATTAATTTATTAGAAGCTACACGAAAATGGGATAGTCAAATTAAAAAATTTATTTTCGCATCATCTGCCGCTGTGTATGGCGATTTGCCTGATCTACCTAAATCAACGATAAATTCTAAAGTAGCCCCTCTTTCCCCTTATGCGATACAAAAATTTTCTGGAGAACAGTACGCTCACATTTATCATCATCTCTATAACGTACCTACTGTATGTTTAAGATTTTTCAATGTTTATGGACCAAAACAAAATCCGAACTCTGATTATTCAGGCGTTTTATCAATTCTTAATGCAAAATTTATTAATAAAGAACAATTTACGTTTTATGGTGACGGTGAACAAACGCGTGATTTTGTATATATAGATGATTTAGTTTCAGCAATATGGACAGTACTTTATTCTAAAGACACTAATGGGGGTATATTCAATGTTGGAGCTGGAAGCGAAACATCTCTTAATACTGTTTTTAAATCCTTTGAAAAAGTCTTTGGCTATACCATTCCTCACATTTATAAAGAATGTCGAATAGGTGATATCAAACATTCATATGCAGATATTACCCCACTTAAGCGTCTGGGTTATTCACCACAATTTAATATTCATAGTGGTATTAACGCTTACGTATCATATAGTAAAAATAGTCATTAAAAAAATCAAAACGGTGAATCATGAGCTGACCAACCGTTTTGATTTTTATTTTTATTGTAGTAAATCATAGAATTCTTTAATAGCTTTAGCATTATAAGCTTCAGCATCAAACTTTTCATATTTCTCATTTTGACCTAATATGAATGTTTCAATACCTTTTGCAATCTCCTCTATCTCGTTGATAACAAGTGTTCCATACTTGCCATCCTTTAATACATATCTGTTAGCAACAATATCTGATGCAAGAACATTCACTCCTAGAGTTAAAGCTTCTAATAGTACCATTGATTGTCCTTCGTAATGAGAAGTGAGTGCAAATAAATTTGATTGTTTCATCACATAAAATGGATTTTTTCTGTGTCCTAATAAAAACACATGGTTTCTCATTTTTAATTTTTTTATAAGCGACTGTAGAGATTTTTTTAATGGTCCTTCACCCATAATATATAATTTTATGTTTGGATATTTTGGCACTAATTTAGCAACCGCATTAATGAGTAGATCAAATCCCTTTTCAGGAGAAAGTCGCCCTATGCTCACAATTTTAAAGTCATTGTTACTAAACTCAACTGTTTGAACATTACCATTTTTAATATTGATTAAGACTGACTCACCATTTTTCTCGAATCGATCTGAATCATCTTCTACTAAAGTGTGTATCTTATTTAAGTTAATCGTATTTCTTGAAGAACAATACTTATCACTTAATAAAGGATTATTTATTTTTTCTTTGTTTAAAAGACTCGTAGCTTCGGAAACGCTGACGAGTTTATCAAAATATGGATAAAGAGAAACCAAACCTTTTAAATTTTGATAATGTGGTCTCACACCATTAATTCTTCTTTCCATATCTGCTTTAATATCACTATGTAAATAAACTAATTTACGTTTAGCATTACTTGCTAAAATAAGATTAGCCCAAAACATAGAATAACCACTAAAATCGATAGCATAATCAAAATGAGAATCTCCAAATATTTTTCTAAATTCTCGTTGATATACCTTTTTAGGGTAGAGGAGTTTTTCTAAAAATGATTGAAGCCCTCTTTGTTTTACAAAATCAACCTTATAACACTCTTTTAAGGATGCAAGTAATGGCCCTCTTCTAAATATAATTCTTACATTTGGATTCACTCTATCTAAATTGCTCAACATTTCTTCTTTCTTACTATAGTTCAAAAATATCGTAATATCATATTGATGATAGTCAATATTTTCTAATAAATTAATGATTGATGTAGTGATGCCATTATTTTTCATTCCACCTGGATAAATTAAAATTGTTTTCTTTCTTGTTGTATTACGTTTTGGGGATTCCGCTTTTCGATTAAAAATATGTTCAACGATATTTTTAGAAGCATGTCCGTCTTCTAAACTTACATAAGTCGTTTTAAATTTTTCATAATTATTTTTAATTTGATGATTTTCATAACTTTTATTATTGATTGAAGAAATGACATCGTTAATATGGGTGCAAACGGGACCAGGCAATTCATTTGGATTAATATACATTCCCCTACAGAACTTATAGTCATCATAATCAGGAGTATAAAAAATGATTGGTTTATTCGTTACTAAATAATCAAAGAAAATACTCGAATAATCTGTAACCATTAAATCAACAATTGCTAATAATTCGTTGGTATCAACATAGTCAGGAATTAAATAATTTTTCAAATCACAATCCTTTTTAGCCTCTTCATAAATAAAAGGATGTACTTTTACTAATACTTTATAATTTAAATGTGCTTCAAGCTCTTTTGCTTCATTAAGTATGCTTTCTATATTTATATCTGGATTATTTAAATCTTCTCCTCGCCATGTCGGACAATATAATAATATTTTCTCTTCATTTTCACTAATAAGACCTTTCAATGTATTAAGAATTTGAGATTTTTGATTTTTTAATGTTAAGTCAATTCTGGGGTACCCTTTTTCAAGAATTTCTCCATTATAGATGTGATGAAGGTTAAATGCGCTTTTGAATATATTTGTAGTATGCCTATTTGAGCTGATTATATAATCGCTGGATAAAAAATTCTTAATAATGTTCTGTGATCCTTGTACATTGTTGTCCATATCTAATCCCATATATTTCAGAGGTGTCCCGTGCCATGTGTTGATGTAAATTTGATTTTCCTTTTTGGCAAAATATAAGGGAAAAGTTGAATCGTTAATTAAATATTTACTTTCAGCAAGTGATTTTAAGTAATCACTCGAGTCTATAATGACAAAGTCTACGTTATTGTAATTCTTAAATTTATTTTTATAGAAGTTCAATGTTTCTTTAGAATCGACCACCCATTTATGAAGAAATCTTCTATATTCTTTATGATTCACTAAGTATAGAAATATTGCATAAGGATTACCTGTAATATTCTTACCATTTCTCACTTGATATAGAATTTGATGGTCTTTGACTTTTAAATCACCATAATATTTAGCGTAAGTCATCACTTGATGATTATAATTTGATTTATTCATCATATTTATTGGAGATGTAATAAAATTAATTTTTCTTCTACTTTGATTAGCGATAAAGTTTTTAAAATTTTTCATAGATTCCCCTTCTTAGATGTCATTAATATACATAAATTTAAATGTGCGAGTGTTAAAACTTCTCTTTAAATTTATCTTTCCTTATCCATAAAATATTATATACTTTTTTTATATAATGTTATATATGTTCAATGTAAATTTATTCTAAACTCTATCACTGCTTCTATTGTTCTATAGATTTGATTACTTTACAGGGATTACCCACCGCTAAACTATTAGGAGGTATATCTTTAGTTACAACACTACCTGCACCTATGACACTACCGTCTCCAATTGTGACGCCAGGCATCACTGACACGTGTCCTCCAAACCAAGTATTGCTTCCTACGACAATAGGTTCAGCGAGTTCTAAACCTTTATTACGTTCTTTATAATTTAAAGGATGCGTAGCGGTATAAAAGCCACAATTAGGTCCGATAAAGACATTATCTCCAAATGTAATACCTCCACCATCCATTAGATAACAATTTGTATTAATAAATACATTTTTTCCAAATTTAACATTCCAACCATAATCAGTATCAAAAGGTATAGAGATACCTACGTTCTCAGTTTGATATCCAAATAATTCATTCATGATTCTGTCTCGTTTTTCTTCATCACTTGGACGCGTGTGATTCAAATCAAAGCATAATTCCTTCGCTTTCAATCTATCTTTTTTTAATTCATCATCAAAGTTTGCATCATACCATTGATGTGCTAACATTTTTTCCTTTTCAGTCATAAACATTCCTCAATCTTTGCTTAATCAATTTATTTTAAAAGTCACTAAGAGTTATTAAGTAAACTCTCAGTGAACACTTTTCAACGTATTAAGTTGTAATATAATCTCCACCATTAACGTGTATCACTTGACCAGTGATATAAGAGCTATCAGCATGTGTAGCTAAGAAAACATAAGACGGCGCAAGTTCTGCTGGTTGACCACGACGACCCATAGGTGTACCGCCACCTTGATTTTCAACCTTTTCCTCATCAAAAGTAGATGGAATTAATGGTGTATAGATTGGACCAGGTGCTACAGCATTTACACGAATACTTTTCTCCATTAATGTTGTCGCTAGAGAGCGAGTAAATGAGACAATAGCACCTTTCGTAGCAGAATAATCAATCAGATGTCCAGAACCTCTATAAGCCGTCACACTCGTAGTATTAATAATGGCATCGCCTTCTGATAAGTGTGGCACAGCTGCTTGTGACAAGAACATCATTCCAAAAATATTTGTCATAAATGTTTCTTTAACTTGATCGGGTGTAATGTCTTCAAAGTTATCTCTAGGAAATTGCACACCACCATTATTTACTAAAATATTTAATCCACCGAAATCTTTAACGACATTATCGATGAGTTGTTTAGATTGCTTTTCATCTTTTAAGTCATGTGCATATGCTTTCGCTTTGACACCTAATTCTTCTAAGCGTCGAACAGTGTCTTCTGCATCTTGGTGTTCGTCGTAATAACCTATCGCTACGTTTGCACCCTCTTTCGCATAAAGGATTGCGACTGAACGACCAATCCCAGAGTCCCCGCCAGTAATTAATGCTACTTTACCTTGTAACTTTCCTGCAGCTTTATATTCATCAAGCTCAGCAATTGGTTTAGGATTCATATCCGCTTCAATCCCCGGTTGTCTATCCTGAGTATAACCTTTTATCTCCTTATGAAAATCCAATAAACTCACAAAAATCAACCTCCTCTACATTTACAAAACACATTCCCACATAAGCTCCAAAACAAACACGGGGCCCCAACACAAAGGATTTCCTCAAGAAACCCTACAAGCAATGCAAGTTGGGGTCGGGGCCCCAACACAGAGGATTTCCTCAAGAAATCCTACGGGCAATGCAAGTTGGGGCCCTAACAACAAGGGGTTCCTCATAAGAGTTTGACTCTGATTCATTAAAAAACATATGATAAAAGTGTATTATTTTATTAAATTCTTCAAAATATTAAAGATGTAAAAACACTTATTTAAGGAGTTTAAAATGCAGAAAAAATATATAATTATAACCATCATTATTATTATATTCGTTGGCCCAGGATTAATTTTTAATATAGGTAAATATATTTATTTTAATTACCAAAGTCATGAAGAAGCTAAAACTAAAGCTAAAGTTCATCGTTTGCTTAAACAAAAAGGATGGGAAGACAAAATTAAAACAGAGAAACCCAATTTCACGTTGAACACTAGAGAAAATAATGTTGAAGTCACTTTTAAAGATGAGCCCTATAATACATATCAATATGACGTTAATGATGATGGTAAAGTAACTGGAGATGCAGAATTAAAAATGAAATATAAAGAGCGTTTTGATAATGATAAAAAATACAGAGAATATAGAAAGCGACATCGCTTTGAGGAAAAATATGATTTAAAATAAGAAATAATTGAAGACTTTGGTTTACAATAGACTTCGTCTATTGCATAAGAACTACTAACTTCCCTTGGAAGAAGTAGTTCTAAAGTTTGATGTAATTTCAATACTATGGATGCATGTGTTTTCAAAAAAAGTCTTGTATAATCTATCTCAAGAAATAAACAAAGGAGCCATCCAAATATGAAGACACTATTAAAAGGCGTTATTTCAGTCCTTATTATCTTAGGAATCATCAAAACATTCCAAGACCACGATATCCTTAATGAAGCAGGCCATTACTACGAACAAGCTAAAAGTGGCGAAATTGTTCAAGATTTCTCTAACTTTAACTTCAATAACTTTAAAGATTTAGACTTAGAAAACTTAAAGCCATCTGACTTTTTCTAATACATTTAAATAACGTAACAACGATCCGAAATTGAAATCACAATCATTATATTTTCAATACTAATAAATACACGTTCAACAATTTTTCCATTTCACATGCCTGATCTTTTGATTGTTCACTCAATTTCTTAAATATAAATGCTATCACACGTGCGTAATCCTTATCGATGACGTACGTGTTTTTATTTTCAATATTATTAAACAAAGAGATTGACTTATATACCTATAGGGGGTACATTGAACTTGTGAAAAGAAACGGAGGCGTTCCTATGACACATAAAACAACGACGCTAGATATTACTGGAATGACATGTGCGGCATGCTCCAACCGTATTGAGAAAAAACTTAATCGCCTTGACGATGTTTCAGCACAAGTTAACCTCACCACTGAAAAAGCAACAATCGAATACGACGCTGATCAATATGATTCCAAATCATTTATCTCAGAAATACAAAAGTTAGGCTATGATGTTAGAACAGAAAAGCAAGAATTAGACATCACAGGAATGACATGTGCCGCGTGTTCCAATCGTATAGAGAAAGTCCTCAATAAAACTGAAGGAATCCAACACGCTACAGTCAATTTAACGACGGAGCAAGCATTAGTATCTTATTATCCTAATGCCATAAATACGGATCGAATCATTCAACGTATTCAAAAATTGGGTTACGACGCTGAACCGATAAATAACGACGATGATCAACAAACGTCTCGTAAAGAACAAGAACTTAAAGCAAAACGCACGAAATTAATTATTTCAGCTATCTTATCAGCACCGTTATTACTTATGATGTTTGTTCATTTACTTCCGCTTCATCTACCAGCAATTGTAATGAATCCGTGGTTTCAATTCATTCTGGCTACGCCTGTTCAATTTATTATTGGTTGGCAATTCTATGTGGGCGCTTATAAAAACTTGCGTAATGGCTCAGCGAATATGGATGTATTAGTCGCTGTAGGCACAAGTGCTGCATATTTTTACAGTCTTTATGAAATGATTCAATGGTTAACTCACCACGTAAATGAACCTCATTTATATTTTGAAACGAGCGCAATCTTAATTACTTTAATCTTATTTGGAAAGTATTTAGAAGCACGTGCTAAATCCCAAACAACGAATGCACTTGGCGAGTTATTAAGTTTGCAAGCTAAAGAAGCGCGTATATTAAGAAACAATCAAGAAGTCATGGTAGCACTTGATGAAGTCATCGAGGGTGATACTTTAATCATTAAACCAGGAGAGAAAATTCCTGTTGATGGTGAAGTCATTAAGGGTAGCACATCCATTGATGAATCCATGTTGACAGGTGAATCTATACCAGTTGAAAAAGTCATTGGTGATACTGTTATTGGTTCAACATTAAATAAGAACGGGTCAGTGCATGTGAAAGCAACTAAAGTAGGTCGTGATACTGCTTTATCAAATATTATCAAAGTCGTTGAAGAAGCCCAAAGTTCTAAAGCGCCTATCCAAAGACTAGCGGACATCATTTCTGGCTATTTTGTACCTATTGTAGTGGGTATTGCCATAGTCACTTTTATTGTGTGGATTGTATTCGTGCATACAGGTCAATTTGAACCTGCATTACTAGCTGCAATATCTGTTCTCGTTATTGCATGCCCATGTGCTTTAGGTCTAGCAACGCCTACATCTATTATGGTAGGTACGGGCCGCGCTGCTGAAAACGGTATTCTATTTAAAGGCGGCGAATTTGTAGAACGCACGCATCATATTGACACGATTGTATTAGATAAAACGGGCACAATTACTAATGGTAAACCTAAAGTTACAGACTACGCTGGTGATTTAGAGACACTTCAACTTTTAGCGAGTGCAGAGAAAGCATCTGAACATCCACTCGCTGAAGCCATTGTCACTTTTGCTGAAGATAAAGGGCTCTCCTTATTGGACAATGAATCATTCAATGCGAGACCCGGACATGGCATTGAAGCAATGATTAATGAAACACACGTATTAATTGGTAATCGCAAATTAATGCATGACTTTGATATCACGATTGATGCAGACAATGAACAGAAACTTGCTCAATATGAACGACAAGGTCAAACTGCTATGATGATAGCCATTGAACAAGAACTTAAAGGCATCATTGCTGTTGCTGACACTGTAAAAGATACTGCAAAACAAGCTGTATCTGAGTTACAAAATATGAATATAGAAGTTGTTATGCTTACAGGAGACAATAAACAAACCGCACAAGCGATTGCTCAAGAGGTTGGTATTGACCGAGTTATCGCGGAAGTGTTGCCGGAACAAAAAGCAGAACAGGTGTCACTTTTACAAGAAGAAGGAAGAAACGTAGCAATGGTTGGTGATGGTGTCAATGACGCACCAGCCCTAGTAAAAGCTGATATAGGAATTGCGATTGGCACAGGTACAGAAGTAGCAATTGAAGCTGCAGATATCACTATACTTGGCGGAGATTTATTACTATTACCTAAAGCGATCAAAGCGAGTAAAGCGACGATTCGCAATATACGTCAGAATTTATTCTGGGCTTTTGGTTATAATGTCGCAGGTATCCCAATTGCAGCCTTAGGCCTTCTCGCGCCATGGATTGCCGGTGCTGCTATGGCATTAAGTTCAGTCAGTGTGGTTACCAATGCACTTCGTCTTAAAAATATGAAATTATAGGCTTTAAGTAAACTTTACTTTCAAAATTTGCAAGGGCGTTTTAATATAGTAATTAGAAACAAGCGGAAAACCAATAAGGAGTGGGACTTATGACAAAGGAAACGATTCAAGTAGAAGGAATGAGCTGTGAACATTGCAAAGATGCAGTGGAATCTTCTTTAGCTAAACTCAATGGCGTTCATACTGCAGAAGTAAATTTAAATGAAAAACATGTTCGCGTTGTATACGACGATTCAAAAGTCAACGTTGCTCAAATGAAAGAAGCAATCGAAGACCAAGGTTATGACGCGAAATAAACTAAAATAATCAAGCATGGAGTGAAATGCGATATAATTATCGCTCACACTCCATGCTTTTTTAATTTGATTCACATTTACACGTCATACATATTTGCGAGTTGTGTTAATCTTTCTGCTGCTTCTTCTAGTTGTTCGTCATCTAATGCAAGAGAAATTCTGACATAATCATTCCCATTTTCACCAAACGGTATACCTGGTGCGACTAGAATAGATTTCTCTTGTAATAAATATTGTTCAAATTCTTCGCTATTATATCCAGGTGGCGTATGCAACCACGAGTATATCCCACCTTTAGAATGAACGAATGGTAACTTCGCCTCTTGTAGTTTTGCTTCAAACATATCACGTCTTTTTCTAAACGTTTCATTTTGTTCTTTTAAAAAGTCGTCATAATGATTGAGCGCATATGTTGCAGCATCTTGCAGTGCTCCGAACATTCCTGCATTCGTATGTGTTTGATACTTTTTCAAAGCTTGAATCATCTCTTTATTCCCTACTGCAAAACCTACTCTAAAACCTGACATGTTGTATCCTTTAGATAATGAAAAGATTTCTATCGCAACTTCTTTACCATCTTTCGAGGCAAGAATGCTCGGATTTTTAGCATCAAATCCAAATGCACTATAGGCGAAATCGTGGACAATTTTAGTATCTGTATCCTTAAATTTTTCAATTGCTTCATCAAAGACTGATTGTGTGGCTGTAGAACCAGTAGGATTATTTGGATAGGTTAAATAAATTAATTTTGTTTCCTTTAAAGTTTGTGGGTCAATCTTATTCCAATCTGGTAAATAGTCAGGAGGTTCAAGTTCAAGTGGCACTGGTTTCGCATCGGCCAGCATGACACCTGCTAGATAATCAGTATAACCTGGATCGGGTAAAAGTACGGTTTCTCCAGGATTCACAATACATGTCGGCAATGCTACAAGTCCATTTTTTGTTCCATACAAGATACATACTTCATCATCTTTGTGCAACGTTACGCCATATTGTCGTTGATAGAAATTCACAATAGCTTCTTTAAATGATTCTTTACCGTGAAATGCACCGTATTTTTGATTTTCAGGGATACGTAATGCTTCTGAAAAATGATTGACAATACCTTTGGGCGTTTCACCATCAGGAATCCCTACTGCCATATTTATCAGTGGTAGAGGTCCATGTTCAACTTTACGCCCCATCGTTTTACCAAAATAACTATCAGGAATTGCTGCAAGTCTATCTGAAATAACCATCATAAGCCCCCTCGAATTCATCTATGTCCTCATGTTATCTTCAATTTTATCAACAACCTTAATTATGTCAATATTTACAATATTCTGAACTGAATCAATTTAAAGTTGCCCCACTCATTATATATACTGTTTCTCTTTATATTTTAAATTTAAAAAAGAACCCACAAATGTGAGTTCCTCAAAGTAAAATAAATTAATCATAACAACGACAAAATCTTCTCTTTTAAACACCATTCTCAATATCTTTTAACATTTCATTCACTGTAATCTTAGCACTTGTAAGCACGATGGGTACACCAGCTCCTGGATGTGTGCTTGCTCCTGCAAAATATAAATCTTTGTAATCTCTTGAAACGTTCGGTGGTCTATAATAATTACTCTGTGCTAATGTAGGCATTAAACCAAACGCTGTACCAAATTTTGCGTTGTATTCCTTTTCAAAATCAATAGGCGTAAATACAGTTTCAGAAATAACGTGTGATCTCACGTCTTCTAGCGCATCAATCGTTTCTAATTGATGATAAATAATGTCTTTTACTTGTTCAATGATTGATTCATCTTTCCAATTAATCTGACCAGTCTTCAATTCAGGTGTAGGCATTAGAATATACAATCCAGTCTTACCTTTCGGCGCTAAACTTGAATCTCCAACTGCTGGCACATAAACGTAAATTGATGGGTCTTCTGATATCCTACCGCCAAATATTTCATCATTGTTTTGTCGAAATCGCTTAGAAAAGACCACATTATGAAGCATGACTTCATCAGTAATATCTTTATCTATACCGATATACATCATAAATGCAGAACAAGAATAATCTAAACGTTCAATTTTACTAGGTTTATATTTTTTAACTCGAGAGTGAGACGGCATTAACTTCTCTGCAGCATAAGGAAAATCTGCAGTACACAGGACTTTATCAAATCGTTGCACTAAGCCATTGACTCTCACGCCATCCGCTTGTTTATACTTAGGATCAATGATGATTTCATCTATCTGAGCATTGAGTTGTATTTCAACGCCTAAATCTTTATTTAATTGAACTAAACCCTGCGTCATGCCATACATGCCTCCCTTAATAAAGTGGACGCCAAACATCATTTCGACCATTGGAATAATCGAATATAATGAAGGGCCTCGTTTGGGATCGATTCCGATATATAGCATTTGGAATGCCAGTAATTTTTGAATACGTTCATTATCAATATAATTTTCTATTAAATTATCAGCATTATTTAACGTTTTTAATTTCAAACCTTGAATGATGGATTCCAAGTTATAGAAATCTGAAGCCTTTCTGTATGTTTTCTCTAGAAAATGATAACGCGCAATTTCATAACGTTGATAAACATCCGTTAAAAATGACATAAAGCCATGCGTAGTACCAGGTTCAATACTTTCTAGCGTTTCTTGTAACTCTGCTAAATCTGTCGGTACGCGTACTTTATCATTTTTCCCAAAATATACATCATAGATATATGGCAACTGTTCCATTTCCACATAATCTTCAAAATTTTTACCGCATTCTTCAAATACTGCTCTATATACTTCTGGAATCATCACAATAGATGGCCCCATATCAAACGTAAAACCATCTTTCGTGAATTGACTCATTCGCCCGCCTATACGATTATTCTTTTCAAAGATGGTTACACGATTTCCTTGAGAAGCAAGTCTAGCTGCCGCTGCTAAGCCAGTGACACCTGCACCTATCACAGCAATATTCATACCACATTCCACCTATAACTGATATTTATTTTTAATCTTTCTATATAATTTCGCTTTATTAAGCTTTGAAACGTAGACACGACGATGTAAAGTATAAGACGCTTTTCTTACTTCATCTAAAATAGCGCGATATATCACTGCTGCTAATTCTATAATGGGTTGGGCTTCTTTATTAAAAGTGTCAATATTCGACAACGCTATTTCATAATCATCTTCTGCGATTGCTGCAAAATATTCCCATAAATCAATATATTGATTTGAAATGCGATGGTTGAATTCATTTTCAATGGAGACATCAAAGCGCGCAAGACTACTTTCACTAAAGTAAATTCTGCCATTCTCAAAGTCTTCACCTACATCACGTAAAATATTAGTGATTTGCAACGCTTCGCCTAATTTACGTGCGGTAGCATACGTCTCCTTATTCGGTGACTGAGCTAGTACAGGTGTTAAGACCTCACCTACTGTTCCTGCAACTCCATAACAGTAATTTAAAAGTGCTTCGTCCGTTTCAAACATTTCAAAGTTCTGATCCTCATAAACACTTTGAATCAGGTTATAAAATGATTGGTACTCAATCGTGTAGTGTTGTGAAACAACATATAGTGCTACCATAATAGATTGATTACTTTTAAATTCGTGATGGCTGATATCAATTGTGTTTTCAATATATGAAATATCTTCATGAATATCTTTTAGTATTTGAGGATTTTCATGCACATCAATACTGTCATCTATAATTCGACATACTGCATATATCACCCATACTGCTTGACGTTCTTGTTCAGGCAAGAAGTCAAAGGCATATGAAAAGCTTTTAGAATGTTCTTTCATAATTTGATGACAATATTTAAAATTTTCTTCATTCGTTGTCATGATTCTCCTCCTAATTGTTATGAGATTTGTTTACTTTTTAATTTATTTTAAATGAACGACCTTTCCATTCGACCTTTTTAGAAAAATGCGTATGTCGCCAAGAATTTGCGAAGATAAATATGAAAAAGATAAATAATACCGGATGTAATATGAGCAATACCATTGAGAAAGCACCCACTCTTCGATGTAATCGTACAAATTGGCACGTGTATAAAACATAGAATAGGTAAGACACAATTCTTGATGCAGGCTTGGTAAATACACTTATCAATAGTGTTAGAGTGGACGTGATTGAACCCATTAACCACATAACAATAGCTAACATGATTTGCGGTTGTGTTTTATTTGCCCCTACTGAAAAGTGTTTCGTCCACCCCTGTATAAGCGATTGAATACCGTCTTCATACATCCGAAATTTAACATCGTTTCCACCCTCGTAAACCGTTACAGGTAATTGTACACTTTCAAACTTTTCTCCTAAAGCAAAACCTTCAATAATTGAATGCTGTGCATTTTTATGTCCATCCGTTTTAAAATAATCATCTCGATGCATTAATGTAATAGGACCAAAAGCAATATCGTTATTAGATTGACGAGCTAAACTTGAGAACTGATTCACCCCGACAACCGTCATCAAATTAAAAATTGCTGATAAACTCTCATAAAACTTACCCGTTTCATGAAAAGGTTGAACACTGAGTAATCCATGATTATGTTGTTTGCGATACGTATTTAATATCTTTTCAATCGCATGGGGATGACCAAACGTTACATCTGCATCTACAAACATTAATAGCTCTGATTGTGCATTTGTAGCACCTTGATAACAGGCATGGGATTTACCAAACCATTGTCTATCGAAATTCTGTTCTGTCTCGTACACTGTCGCACCAAATGTTTGTGCAATCTCTTTTGTGTTATCTTTAGAACCATCATCCATCACAATCACTTCATAAATACCTTGTTGCCCTTGCAATGATTGAAGCAAATGAGGTAGCCGACGTTCCTCATTTCTCGCTGGGATAATAATTGTGACTTCATTACTATGAATAATAGGGCTTTGCGATGATAGTAATCGATGTCTTTGATTAAATATAAGTCGACCACATATGAGTGAAATCGTAGATAGTATAGTAAGTATGAATTGTATCATTTTCAACTACGATCACTCCTTCTGAGCTTCGATTGCATTAATTTTATCAGCGACTTGAAGTCCACTTAACGTTACCATTGGCATCCCTCCACCAGGGTTTACTGATCCTCCTACAAAGAACAGATTGTCGAAATACTTGCTATGCTTAGGGAATTTGAAGCCTTTGTTTTTCTTTTTATCAGCCACCACACCATAAATGGCACCTCTATGAGAGTGATAGTGTTGGCGAATATCTTCTGGCGTCCACATATCTTCATAAATCATATGCTTCCTTAAATCAGTGAGTCCCATTTTTTCTAATTTAGTTAATACACGTGTTTTAAACGCTTCATAGTCTTCCTTTTTGAAGGGTTTATCTTGAATATATGGAATATGCGGTAATACTTTAATATTTTCAAACTCATCAGGCGCTTGTTGTAAATCAGTTTTGTTCGAATTCACAAGATAGATGGTAGGGTCTTGTGGCAACACTTTTTGATGAAAGACTTCATCATAATTTCGTTTAGAATCGTTGGAAAAGAAAAAGTTATGGTGTGCCAATTGCGGATATGATCGATTGACACCTAAATGCATCACATACCCTGAACTCGCTGGTTCATATGTCTTTTCAAGTTGATCGATCTTTTGTTGACTAAAATGAAGCAAATATTTGTATGTCGGAATGACTTCCATATTCGAAATAATGTAATCAGCCTCAACGATGTCACCATTAGCAAGACGTACACCAGTGACATTATGATGATACGTTTTAATATTGTTCACAGATGTTCCCGTATGAAGCTCTACGCCTTCTTCAATCGCAAGTTGCTCTAATGCTTGAGCCAAGTGGTGTATGCCTCCTTTGACATACCATAATCCTTGTTCTTGTTGCATATGAAATAACATTGAAAGCACAGCTGGCGCATCATAAGATGATGAACCTACATATTTAATGAAATAACCCAATATTTCTCTTAATCTCGGATTTGAAATATATCGATGAATGGCCTGTTGCATCGTTGAAAAGTAATCAAAACCATGTAACGCTTTCAATGGTCCATGATATTTTAATATTTCAGGTAATGTATCAAGGCCATGATTAAAGTACCCCTTTTCCGTAAAACGATAAATACGTTCAGTGTATTTAAAATATCGATCAAGTTCTGCTTTATCCTTCTCATTCAATTGCACGTTGTTTAATACTGTAGCTTCATTATTTTCATATAGATCAATCGTTTCACCATTTGAAAAGAAATTTCTCCACTGCAATGGTAAACGTTCAATTTCGACATAATCTGACATCTTTTTATCACTGTAATTAAATAATTTCTCAAAGATATAAGGCATCGTTAATATTGACGGTCCTAAATCGAAACCAAATCCACTTTCATCTAAGCGATTGACTTTACCACCAATATGATTATTTTGTTCAAATAATTTCACGTTGAAGCCACTTTGAGCCATTCGTATTGCAGCGGCTATACCACCTAATCCGCCACCTATAACAATAACTGACTTTGTCATCATTTCTTCCCTCGCTTTTCAACTAAACGAATGAATCGTTCAATTCTCGGTCGATTATATCTCTGAACAATAATGATAGGTACATGACTAAATACGACATACAATAAATTGATATATTTTATGTATTTAGATGTCTTAATGAACACAATCAGAGGAACCATTGATAACCAATGAACTAATTCGGCTCTTCTCATTTCCAATAATAAATGACGTGTTTCTTCTATATTATTAGTTAAATCACTTTTATCATAAATCGCACTATTGAGTTTTGTACCTTCAGGGATCAATTTTTTCCACTTACTTATTTGGAGTGTATCGCCCCAAATTTGACCACCTTTTTCCCATTGAAAAGGACGAAAAAAGTGCGCATTCTTATCAAAGAAGCGTAACGGTATGCGAGTTCCCAATTGTGCGATACTCATCTGTACTGAAAACCAGAAAACACTATGTAAAATCACTAATTGAGCTAACTTTTTAATGTTCTTCATCATTTCACAGCTTTCTTTAAAAGATACAGAAACCGATTGATAGTTATTCGTTTATATTCCCTTCGATATAAGGCATGAAACGCTTAAGTTACTTTATTCAACACAATTAAAAAATTGCATAAAAAAAGAGGATGACTGATGTCATCCTCGAACATTTATAACTCGATTGTGCTATCCAGTTATAAATTAAATCTTACCACCAACCGTGGCTAGCGCGGAAATCAATTGCATTTGATAATGAACCGTAACGGCTGTTAGCGTAGTTAATCATACCTTTAGTTTGAGAAGCTACTGAACCAGTACCCCATGATTCCATAGTTTGACCTAAACCTCTGTAACCAGCTGGGTTTACTGCGTTAGGATTACCGCCTGATTCTGGCATTACGATAGCATTCCAAGCAGCTTCAGTACCACCAGCAGCTAAGAATTGAGCTTTAACTGATCCACCAGTTGAAGCTGAGCTTGAAGATGGTGCAGAGTATGAAGTAGTTGAAGTGCTGTAGTTATGGTGACTAGTAGTTGGCGCTGAAACAGCTTCAACATTAGTGTTACTTGATTGTGTATTAGAACTTACTGATTGGTTTGAACTTTCTTGGTTGTATGATTGAGTGTAGTCAGCTGATGAAGATTGAGAACCAGCTGCTTGGTAACTCCATGACCAGTTAGTACCATTAGAAGTGAAGTTGTATTCGAAACCATTGTTTACGAAATGAATATCGTATGCGCCAGCTTGAACTGGTTTTGCATTTAATTGATCAGGGTGGTTTTGAGCTAAATCAGCTAAGTGAGCTTGATCTACGTTTGTAGCTTCAGAAGCGTGTGCTTCGTGACCTGTTAATGCAAAACCTGCAACTCCTAAAGATAAAGCTAATGATGTAGAGATAACTGTCTTTTTCATAATATAAAATCCTCCAGATATGTTTTAAAATTAAAATTTGTAAATTATATTCTTAGTGTTTAAATTTCGTTGTGCGATATTGAAAATGTTTTTTGTTAACTTTTGACGGTATTCACTATACCATAAAAAATGCATTTGTATATTACACGTTCCTTACAAAAAATTACAATGCATACTTAGTTTTGTAATCTTGAAATATTTATGTATCGCTTTGTAACATATAATTCCTTAATAATCGTTTAAAATTTCATCGATATTTGTGGTTTTACATCAGTTCTTTAATAGGTTTGACTCAACTATTAAGTTATCTGTAATATTACAGATTTCAACTTTGTTACACTACCGTAATAATTCTATAATCTAATTTTGCTCAATTCATCTAAAAAAAGATGACTTTCAAAGAGAAAATCCTTGAAAATCATCTTGATATTAAATCCATGATATCGTTTTACAGCACTTCTTCACATCTATTAATGATTGTTTGTAGTACTTTAATACGACTTGTCTTTTTGTGATCTGCTGGTATAACGTGCCATGGCGCTTCATTCATATTTGTATGCTTAATCATATCGTAACTCGCTTCTAAGTATAGATCCCATTTTTCTCTATTTCGCCAATCTTCATGTGTAATTTTCCATTGTTTATCTGGATTCTTTTCTCTATCTTTAAATCGCTTTAACTGCTCTTTTTTATCTAAACATAAGAAAAACTTGATAATTAAAGCTCCTTCATCTGTCCACATTTGTTCAAACTGATTAATTTCCTTGTAAGCCCGTTTCCATTCTGCTTGTTCAGCAAATCCTTCAACTCGCTCAACAAGAACTCTTCCGTACCAACTCCGATCAAATATTTCTACATGCCCTGATTTTGGCATTTCTTTTGCAAATCTCCATAAATAGTGATGATTCTTTTCAACATCAGTCGGTGCACTTATACCATGAACTTGATATCCTGTTGGATCGAGTTTCTCCCTTATACGTTTGATATTTCCGCCTTTACCTGCTGCATCCATGCCCTCAAATACTAAAACTAATGGTATTTTACGTTCATATAATGCAAATTGGAGTTCTCTCATCCTATTTTGTAATATTTCCATTTGGTCTTTGTATTCTTTTTTATGAATTTTAGGTACTTCTATATCGAATAATGATGTAGAAAAGTTTTTATTAAAATTACCATCGATAACGCTTTCATGAGTTTGAAAGTTGTCTATAGCAGATTCTAATCTTTCTATTATATGTAGATACATATTTTCGATTGCTTGCTTTCTTTCAGTATAATCAATGACCTTCCAATCATCACTATCATTTATTATTTGTCGCATTTCACTTATGTAAATGTCTTGAGGTATGACTTTCTCATACTCTTGTACTTTCCATTTCATTAATGGATTTTCTTTTGTTTGTTCAATATGTTCTTGACGCTTTTCTTCATTGATTTCGATGAAAAATTTAATGATTTCGTAATTATCTTTTTTTAACATATTTTCAAAATCATCAATTTGTCTAATCAAAACATCGTAATTCGAATATTGATTCTGTTTAATTTGATTCTCTTTATAGTCGAGATAATGTGAATACCAACTTCTAAAATAAATATTGATATTACCTTTCTGCGGTAATGTATTCCAGTACTTTTGCAGAAATTGATATCTTAGATTATGAGCTTCTGGTGATTTAGTAGCTATAAAATCGGTATACTTAGCATCTAGGTTAAGTAATAATTCATTAGATAAGCGCGTTTTACCTGAAGCTGGCACACCTTCGAATAATATCATGACAGGAATACCTAATTCGTGTGTCTTTCTGCTTAATTGTGCTACTTTTAATTGCAATGCTTCTATATTATATGACATCGTTTCACCCTTTATTTTTGATACATTCAAAAAGCAACTCTATCATTGTTAATTTTAGCACATAAAAAAACTCTCCAATGCCTTAAACATTGAAGAGTAAAAACTGTAGACAACCTCTGATTAATATATCAATACTTCGTATTGCTTAGCTCCCTTGCCGCGGGCATGGCTTGGGAGTGATACAGAATTCTAGATTTCAAGAATTCGTATTATCACCCCCGCAAGGATGATTAGATGTTGAGCCTACATTAGCTCAACATCAATCAGCTACTGCGTAGCCTGTCTTTTAAAAAATCAACTGACTTACAAGTAGTCTCAAGACGCATGCTATTCCTGCAGGCGTGTCGCCATCAATACTACGTATTTCTACTAAGAATAAAATATTTCCTATTGGTATCATCTTACTTAGCGTGCATTTAAGTAAATACGACTCCGTTATTAAGATAGTTTTTTAAGTCTGCCATATGCATTCTCACTTCGTCTACAGTTCAGGATGCTCATTTTCATCCCATAAATTTAAATATGTCATTTGAATATAAGCGAATGACTTTTCTTAGTAATAAATCTAAAATCCATGCAACTAAAAATGGTACAACAAAGAAGGCAACGACAATAAGTAATACACTTAGCCATGGTGAATCAACGTGCATAAATTTGAATGCATTAATTGGCCCTACCATTCCTATAAATCCAAAACCTGCCGATTCCTTTGTTCCTCCAATACCAATCATTCCTGAGGCAATACCTGATAAAGCTGCTGTAATAAAAATAGGTACCATAATCACAGGGTATTTCACCATATTTGGCATCATCATTTTCACTCCACCAAAGAAAATAGAAAGTGGAATACCTAAGCGATTGACTTGGCTTGTTCCAATTAGAAGTACCGCTTCTGTTGCAGCGATACCGATTGACGCAGAACCCGCTGCAATTCCCGATAAACCAATAGCCATCGCAATAGCTACCGTTGATAATGGTGAAATGATAATAAAACTGAAGACCATTGAAATAAGCATACTCATTAGTACTGGTTGCAATTCAGTAAAGCTGTTCAGCATATTTCCTATACCAGTTGTAATCAATCTTACATATGGTAACGTAAACACACCTATAGTAGCAGACAATCCACCAATAATTGTTGGAAAGACAATCAGTGCCATACTGCCTACACGTTCTTCTACAAGTAAAATCAATAACACTGCAATTGCTGCTGTAATCATCGTATTAATGAGGTCCCCTATACCTGCGATGACCCATGCACCGTTTTTAAATTGAGCTGCGCCACTTCCAACATACGAGGCACTCGCAACGACTGCGATAGCTAAAGGTGTTAGATTAAATTTCATTGCGATAAGCGCACCAATAAGCGCTGGTACAGTAAATTGGATGGCTTGTACGACTCCTAATAAAGTTTTAAAAATAGGATGATATTGCATAAAATACTTGAAAATTTCTCCCAAAATGGCGTTTGGAACGAGTCCCGCGACAATCCCAATCGCTACCCCTGATAAAACTCTAAAAATAAAATCCTTTGGTCCGTCAATATTTCTAATCGCTGACATGACTTAAACCTCCCAATATGCTAAGTAATCAATATGTATATAAAACAGAAGTCTTGATAGGCAATGTATGAGTCAATTAAATGATTCTTTGATGCAATAAACTTAGAGGGATATCTAATAAAATTCATACACGCTTCTCAAGACTATGAACAATAGTATATCATATTTTTCTGAAAATTTAGATAATTATTTTTGGATAAATTTTACAAATTTAGAAAATACTATCTAGAAAGCGAATTATTTAATAATCTGGGTAACTTGTAATACAATCTAGTCCGTGAAAATCTAAAATTCATCATTAATGACAATAGAAAAATTGGTCCTATTTAGTATAGAGCCGAAAATTCAAGATAGAATAATCTAAACATATAGAAATCCCTAGTAGAGAATTCGGTCAGCCCAAAAACGCTACTAGGGATTTTGTTTTATATTGTCTTAATTTATTTATCAATTAATATTATGCTTCTTCAACGTCTTCTTCAGTTTCTGTAGGAATCTCTGTTTTACGAGATTCTTTTTTATATTTTTGATACATCAGGAATAATACGCCAATCCATACAGGTATAGAAAGAACTGCCAAACGCGTACTACTATTAATAAGTAAAATCACAAAAATGAAAGCAAAGAATACTAAAATACCATAAGCCATGTATTTACCGCCTGGCATTCTATAATTACTTTCCTTATGCAACTCTGGATTATGCTTCAAGAAACCAAGATATGCGACCATAATCACTGCCCATATTAAGATATTTAATACAGTTGAAAATGTAGTGATTTGAACGAATACTTTCGTTGCGTCTTTAAAAATTGCATTTAAAATAACTGAGATACTTAATAATCCACAAGTCACAAGAATTGCGTAGTATGGAACGCCATTTTTATTTGTCTTGTGTAAGAACGCTGGTCCCTGCTTTCTTCCTGCTAATCCAAACATTGTACGACTATTCGCAAAGATACCACTGTTACATGATGATGCTGCTGCAGTTAATACGACAAAGTTAATAATTCCTGCAGCAAATGGAATACCAATAAGTCCAAATAATTTTACATATGGACTGTCATCAGGATTTAATTTATCCCATGGTACGACTGACATAATCACAGCTAACGAACCAATGTAGAAAATTAATATTCTGAAAGGTACATTATTAATTGCTTGAGGAATCGTCGTATGTGGATCCTTTGTCTCACCTGCTGTAATACCTATTAACTCAATTCCAATAAACGAGAATATTGCCATTTGGAATGACATGAAAAATCCAGAAGCACCATTCGGGAAGAAGCCACCTTCCTTCCAAATGTTAGTTACTGTTGCTGGACCATATTGTGTCTTCATCGCAAACACAATCATAACGATACCAATAATGATTAACGCAAAAATCGTGATGACTTTAATAATTGATAGCCAGAATTCTAACTCTCCAAATAACTTTGCACTAAATAGGTTTAAAGCAACTAAAATTAATATTGTAGCCGCAGCTGTAATCCAGTTCGGCATTTCTGGATACCAAAAGTCAACATATTTTGCTACAGCAGTCACTTCTGCCATACCAGAAATAATCCAAGTTAACCAATACGTCCAACCGACCATGAATCCTGCCATAGAACCTATATGGTGATGCGCAATATCCCCAAAAGATTTAAATCCTAAATTAGATAAAAGCAATTCTCCCATTGCTCTCATAAACATAAATAATATAAAACCAACTATAATATATGTCAGTAATATAGAAGGTCCTGCTAAATGAATTGATGCACCTGCACCTAGGAATAACCCAGTCCCAATAGCGCCTCCAATTGCAATCAATTGAATATGCCTATTACTTAATTCTCTTTGCAGCTTATCTGCCATAACTTCATTCTTCTCCATTTCGTGGAGTATATTTATGTCTGAATGTTAATGTATAATTAGATACCCCTTTTTATCTAATAAACAATTCTTCTCAAAATCAAATCATTTATTCTTGTAATTTTTATAATACCCTAAATAATTAAAAACAATCAAATACTTATGTATTCATCGAATCTCCTTCGTTGACATCTGCCTATTTAGAGAAGATAATTTAATTAAGTTAAACAACACGTGTTAGGTAGGTGAAAACATGGACGCTACTAAAATTGATCCTCGTATTATCAGAACTAAAAAATTACTTGTTAATGCCTTTCAAAAAGTATCAAGAGAAAAGAAATTATCTCAAGTAAGTGTTAAAGATATCACCGATGAAGCGACAGTGAATAGAGCGACATTCTATGCGCATTTTACAGATAAATATGATATTCTCGATTACACACTATCTGTAACTATTCTTAAGGATTTAAACGATACTTTAAATATTTCAGAAGTAATTAATGAGGAAATTCTTTCTAATATATTTATTTCTATTGCCTATTATATGGTTGAAGTTCAAGATTCTTGCGAAATGAACAGTGAAGAATTCTGTAATCAAGCGCATAAACGTATCAATAATGAACTGGAGGATATTTTCACTATTATGCTTGAAAATAGTTTCCCTAGTCATGAACGAGAGATACTGGTAAATAGCGCAAGTTTCTTAGCAGCAGGTGTTTGTGGATTGGCTAAGCATTGGTTAGAAACAAGCAAACTCACGCCAGAAACATTTATTAAGAAAAATCTTCCTTTCCTCATTCAACATATTACACAACTTTAAATTTTATTTGCTTACAACCACTACTCACACATTGTGAGTGGTTTTTATTTTTTAATACATTTAAACAACACATATGATTATATGTTGCTTAAGCAACTTTTAATATGAGCATGTTGGTTGTAAAAGAACATCCATGAGCGTATATTGAATTTAAACAACATGTGTTGTATAGATAATAACTGTTGTTTTATTCCTAGAAAATAAGGAGGATATTCATTTATGAAATTATTAGATAGAATTAATCAATTAGCAAATAAAGAAAAAGTTGAAAGTTTAAGTATTGAAGAAAAACAAGAACAACATCAATTAAGACAAGAATATTTGAAAATGATTCGTGGACAAGTACTTACAACATTTTCAACAATGAAAGTACTTGATCCACTTGGTCAAGACGTTACACCAGACAAAGTTTACGAATTACGTAAAGAATATGGCAATATTCAAGAATAATTTGTGGTATAAATAAAGGCGCCATGTACTAAAATAATGTACACGGCGCCACTTATATTTTTAGAGTTTCTAAGATTTTAATCTGTAGAAACTCTTATGCAATAGACCTGGTCTATTGTATTCCTCTAAACAACTAAGATTTTAATCTGTAGAAATTCTAATGTAATAATTATTAACCTTAACAAACTAGAAAGTTAAATTTATGTCCGTCTGGATCAGCGAACATTGCTCCATAATAACCCTGCTTTACTCCTGGTGGATCGATAATCGTTCCCCCTGCAGACTCTACTTTCTCTACTAATTCGTCCACTTCTTTATTTTCTTTCACCCCTAATGAAATCATTACTTCATTAGGATGCGCGTCAACTTCTTGATGTGATACAGATTCGAAATGATTATTTTCTATTAATATCACAATGGTTTGGCCAATCGAAATACCTACCATCTTATCTAACATGTCAGGATTTTTATTAATTTCAAATCCTAATGTTTTAAAAAATTGCTCACTACGGTCTAAATCTTTAACATTTAAATTAAACCACATTGAATGCATCATATCTTCACCTCTTAAATTTGATGATTAACAGAAAGTCTAAAAATCTACTTCGGCAATCCATTTATCGAGTGTTAAACGCGTTGGGTTGATACGTTCCATTTGTACAAAATCAATAACATATCCTTTTTCTTCAAGCCAGCTTCTCTCAGCAGTACCACTTGAAAATGCCCCTTCGATTTCTGTAGGTTTGCCTGTCACCGTCGCAAATGTTTTCACTACTTCATTTAAAGTAAGTTCATCAGAAGCAATTTCTAATTCTTGATGATTGTATGATTCTGCATCTTCGAATAATGTGGATGCAATTTTAGCAATATCAATGGAAGAAATCATTGCAAATTTCACATTTGGATTAATAAACTCTGGTATTTTAATTTCTCCATTTTCTACTTTGGTGATTCTTAAGAAATTATCCATAAAGAATGAAGGTTTGATAATTGTAAAATTTAAACGTGATGCTTTGATTTTATTTTCCAATTGGGCTAAAGCTTCAAAATGCGGGCCAGTTCTATCACGGTTCACTCCACCAGCCGTACTATAAACTACATAATTGACCCCTTGTCTTTCGGCCGTATCAATAATCATTTCACCTTGTCTTAACTCTTCTTCAACATTATCCGGAATAATTGGTTGCACACTATACAATCCATACTGATCTTGCATTGCTTGAGCCAAACTATCTTCGTTGCTTAAATCTCCCTCGAAGATTTCAAGATGCTCATTCTCAATAGACGTTAATTTCTCATTATTTTTATTTCTTGTAAAAGCACGCACATGCCAACCATCTTCTAACAATTGTTTCACAACAGCATTACCTTGTTTACCAGTTGCTCCAATTACTAAAATACTTTTTGTCATTTTATCTCTCTCCTATTGTAAAAACCAATAATCTTCTTTTTCACCTTTTAAATAAGTATATTCTTCAGGCGTATCTCCATTTTCTTTAATATTTGAATTCATTACATCACGAATATCCCAAACGAGATGAATAAATCTTTGAAGTTGATTACCAAAGAAACCATTTGGTGCATTCATGTTCAATACCTTTTCCACTTCTTCTACTGAAATACTCATTTTATTAGCAATATCTTCCATACTTAACGTTGATTCATTGAAATGTTCTTGTAATTCTATAGCAGTGATACGTCTTTGTTCTTTATTTAATGACATGAGTCAATCACTCACTTTCATATAATTTCATTGTTATATAGTCTCTTATTTGATTTCGTATTTAGCATGACTTATAATAAACGGAGCATTATCCGTTTGTCAATAATTATTAATTAAGAAGGTGAATGTATTGCGAAAAGATGCTTTAGAAAATCGTCAACGCATAGAAGAAAAAGCCATTGAGTTATTTAAAGAACATGGTGTTGATACCGTCAGCATGAATAGGATTTCTAAAGAACTAGGAATTGGTATGGGTACACTTTATCGTCATTTTAAAGATAAAAGCGATTTGTGCTATCACATTATCGAACATGATTTTGATGAAATTATCCATCAAATGAAGCGTGTAGCCTCAACTTCTCAATCTAAAGAAGAGATTATGAAACAATCCCTAGATGTTTTTCTTAAATTTAAATTTGAAAATAGTGATTTATTAAATTGTATTGAGGAAAGTAATACTAAGACTCAATTTCATCATAGCCAATTTTTCTCTGACTTATTCGATTTCTATTATGATTTATTTCATGACGGTCATGATGAAAGATGGGCTACATTCAAAACGGATATGCTATTAAAGTCTTTATCTACAAAGGCTTATGAAATTCAAAGAAGTAAAAGACAACTTTCAAATAACGAAATTAGAGATAACTTAATGAGACTATATTTAAATTAATCGAGGTGTTTGAAATGGATAGAGTAACGTTAATTACTGGTGGAAATAAAGGTTTAGGATATGAGGCAGCTAAAGAATTAAAAGCGAAAGGCTATAAAGTTTATATTGGTTCAAGAAATGAAGAACGTGGTCAAAAAGCTTCTAATGAATTAGGTGTTGATTACGTACAACTTGATGTTAGCGATGATGAGTCAGTTCAACAAGCTTTCAAAACCCTTTCCGAAAAAGAAGGACGTGTCGATGTACTTATTAATAATGCTGGAATTTCAGGCGGATTTGCCAAAGTAGCCGACATAACTGTAGAAGATGTTGAAAAAGTTTATAACACAAATGTCTTCGGTATCGTTCGAATGATGAATACATTCATCCCATTACTAGAGCAATCACAACAGCCTGTAGTCGTTAACGTAAGTAGTGGTTTAGGTTCATTCGGTATGGTGACAAATCCTGATAAAGCTGAATCAAAAGTGAATTCCCTCGCTTATTGTTCTTCAAAATCAGCGGTGACAATGTTGACTTTACAATATTCTAAAGGTCTTCCACACATGCAAATTAATGCTGCAGACCCAGGTTCAACTAACACTGATTTGGTTGGAGACTTCAGCAACAACTCTAAACCAGCATCAGAAGGCGTCAAACCAATTGTTGAACTCGCCACAATCAATGCTGATGGTCCAACTGGCACGTTTATCGACGGTGACGGCCCAATGCCTTGGTAATTTTGTACGTGTTTGCTTTTATTTTTAATGGGAAAAACGTAGTGCATTAAATGTAAATCGCACATAATAATCACAAAAAATTAGTTTTATCAATCTCTGGAGGATTTCAAGTGAAAAGTATTAATTTTGAAGAACATTATGTCGTGGATGACATTCAGAAAGAAACAATGAAGTACATGTCTTCAGACCCTAACGGTGTTCCAATGCAAACCATGCTAAAAGGTCTAGAACAAAAATCAGGCTTTACGAATGCAGATGACATTACAAAACATGATGAGCGTATCAAATTCATGGATGAACATGATGTTGAAATGCAAGTATTGTCATATGGTAATGGTGCACCTTCCAATTTAGAAGGTGAGCGTGCCATCGAACTATGTCAACAAGCCAATGATACATTAGCAAAATATGTTAACGAACATCCAGATAGATTTGTGGGATTTGCCACATTACCTATCAACGAACCTCAAGCAGCAGTTGAAGAATTCAAACGTTGCATTAAAGAATTAGGTTTTAAAGGTGCATTAATTATGGGACATCCTAAAAATGGCTTCCTAGATCAAGATCAATACGATGATTTATTTGCAACAGCTGAAGCATTAAATGTACCTATTTACTTACATCCTTCTCCAGTTCAAAGCGATGTCTACCAAGCTTATTATAAAGGTAATTATTCAGATGTAACTGCAGCTACATTCGCTTGTTTTGGTTACGGTTGGCATGTAGATGTGGGTATTCACGCTATACACCTCGTATTATCTGGTGTCTTTGATCGTCATCCTAACTTAAATATGATTATTGGACATTGGGGAGAATTTGTTCCATTCTTCCTTGAACGTATGGATGACATCTTATTTGCCGACCATTTAGAACACCCTATTAGTTATTATTTCAAAAATAATTTCTATATTACGCCAAGCGGAATGTTAACTAAACCACAATTTGATTTAGTCAAAGCAGAAGTCGGTGTCGATCGAATTTTATATTCAGCAGATTACCCTTACGTTGAACCTGATAAATTAGGGACATTCCTAGACGAATTAGATTTGACAGAAGAAGAAAAAGAAAAAATCAGCTATAAAAATGGTGCTAAATTATTAGGCTTAGAAAAATAAATAGACTCAAATGGAGGTTTTTCAAATGGAAACTTTAGAATTACATGGGGCTAAATTACGTTATCACAAAATTGGTAAAGGTCCTGTACTTATTTTAATTCCTGGTGCAAATGGAACTGGTGACATTTACATGCCACTAGCAAAACAAATCCAAGACCATTTCACAGTGGTTGCAGTCGATCGTCGCGGATATGGTCAAAGCGAATTAACTGAACCGTTACCAGAAGAAGTGTCAAACCCTGACAGTCGCTATCGCGTTAAACGTGATGCTCAAGACATCGCTGAATTAGCGAAATCATTAAGTGATGAACCTGTATACGTGTTAGGTTCAAGCTCAGGTGCCATTGTAGCTATGCACGTTTTAAAAGAACATCCAGATGTTGTGAAACGCATTGCTTTCCATGAACCACCTATCAATACTTTCTTACCAAATGCTAAGTATTGGCAAGATAAAAATGAAGAAATCATAGATATTGCAGTTAATGAAGGCATGCCTCAAGCAATGAAACTTTTCGGTGAAACATTAAAAACAAGTCAACTTGACCAACAATATATGTCTAAACCTGCACAATCTGAAGATGACGCGGAAAGTAAAAAACGCTTTGAAGAAATGCTAGGTTGGTTCAAATATGAAATACGACAATACACTGAATCTGATATTTCTATTGAGGATTTAAATCAACATAAAGATATAATTACGCTATTAAATGGTACAGACTCTAAAGGTTCTTTCCCTCAAGAAGTAAACTTCTTCATTAAAGATGAAACTGGAATTGAAATTGTTGATATCCCTGGCGGTCACTTAGGTTATATTCAGAAACCTGAAGGCTTTGCTGAAGTTTTATTAAACATTTGGAATTAATCCGTTTTAGAAGTTTAAAAAGGAGTTTGATTCAATGCTATTTGAACGAAATAAACCTTATACCAACGAAACTTTATTGGATAAGGAAAATATTTTAGAGTTAATTCAATTTGAACGTTTCTGTAGAGACAATGCTTTATGGGATAGTATGAGAAGCTGCTTTGCAGAAGATTCTCGTGTAAATATTTCATGGTTTGATGGTACAGGTGAAGAATTTGTCAAATCTTCTGAAGAAATGAATCGCTATGCTCCACATCAAATTTATAATACGCAAATGTGGATAAATGACAATCGTGCTATCGCTATGATGCAAGCTACAATACAATTTCGAGTTGATATCAAAAACGTTGAAATGCAATTAGATTCTGACGCTAAAATTATTTATAGTCTCGAAAAAAATGAAGAAGGCATTTGGTTAATTAAAGGTTTAGGTTCCATTTATGAAAAAGATAAATTAACACCTGTGATACCAACTACTATTAATTTACCTAACTCAGACTTTGAAGGATATCGTAAAAGTTATGCTTGTTTATCCTATGCACTCAATGAACTCGGTTATGACGTTAATCATGACTTACCAGGTATTGATCGACCAGAGGCAGTTAATAAATATTACGAACAGCTCGATCATTGGTTAACTCAAAATGAAGAATAAGCAATAAGACAGAAATATCATTTAGAAAAATTATTTTCACTATCCCAATCGTAGAAACTACAAAGTTAAATGTAATAATTAAAAAGGCATCCGCCTCCTTACGGTATAGAACGAGTGCCAAGATCTTGGCTCCTCGTCTCGTTCCCGTAAGAAAGCGTGATGACTGAAACTTAAAAGGAAGTATATAGAATGAAAAAGATAGATTTACATGCACATTATATTTCTCCTGGCTTTAGTCAATTTCTTGATGATTACTTTGATGGCAAAGGTGATGGCGTGAAGACGCCCCCATTTTCACCAGAATCATATATCAATTTAATGAAAGAACAGGATATTGAATATGGTGTCTTATCCATTTCAAGTCCACACATCAGTGCTGCACCAGATGACAAAATGTTAGAACTTGCAGAGGAAGTTAACACATACGCAGCCGACATCACTCAACAATACAGCGATCAAATTGGATTCTTCGCTACTTTACCGTTACCGCTCGCAGAAGAAAGCGTCAATACAATAGACAAAGCGCTAGATGACCAACAAGCTTTAGGCTTTACATTGCCAACCAATGCACGTGGCGTCTATTTAGGTGATGAACGCTTAGACCCAGTTCTTGAAAAGTTAAATGAACGTCAAGCTACAGTTGCTATTCATCCTAACGAACCAAAACCTGCGATTAAAGCAATGAGCGAGGAAGTTCCGCCACCATTAATGGAATTTATCTTTGATACGACACGTACAATTATTTATATGAGTCAGAAGAATGTCTTTAGTAAATATCCTAATATTAAATGGATTGTCCCTCATTGCGGTGCATTACTACCTGTCATCGCTCAACGTGTGGCTATGGGTAATAAGATGTTTGGCTCTGAAAAACAACCCGATGATTTAGAACAAGTGATGAAGAACCTTTACTTTGATTTAGCTGGAAAGGTTTTACCTTATCAATTGCCTACATTATTAGAAATGGTTGATCCAGATAAGATTGTCTATGGTTCTGATGCACCTTATACGACGAATCAAGTCGTCTCAATGTTAGCCAATGAAATAGAATCAACAGATTTAATTACAATTGACTCTAAAATTCATATGTTATATGACAACGGCAAAGCATTATTAGATAAAATGAAATATTAATTTTCTACAATAACTATCCCCACACAATAGCGAACGTTTTTACCAACGCATCTGTGTGGGGTTGTTTAATATTATTCTAAAATTGTGTCCATCGAGCGATTAACACTGGCCGCATACATGCCACCAAATTTAAGTAAGTGCACCATGAGTAAGTATAATCTATAAAATTCTAATCTCTTTTGAGCACCCTTCGCTAATGGAAAATGTTTTTCATATTCATCATAAAATTCTTCCGTAAAACCACCGAAAACTGTAGTAATCCCTAAGTCAAACTCTCTATCACCATAAAGTGGTGCCGGATCAAATAAAGCTGGACTTCCATCTGTAAGAAACATATAGTTGCCGCCCCATAAATCACCATGTAATAAAGAAGATTTACTTTCATGGTTATCCAATTCATTCACCATTACAGTTCTCACTTGTTCATAAACGTTGTTGTCCTCTTCATTCCATAAACCCTTTCGCATGAGTTCATCTCTTAAATGATCCATTCTTCTATCAATAAAAATTTCTTTCCATGTATCCGTCCATGTATTATCAAATGAAATATCTCCACCTTCATGTAGTAAACTAAAACCAAATTTACCATCGGGTTGCTGTTGGCTATGCATTTTCGCAACAAGTTGCCCAAGTTCACGTTGACTTCCACGTCCACCTTCTTCAAGATAACTTAAAATAAGATAGGCATCACCATTGATTTCGCCACTAGCAATCACACGTGGCGCCGTGACTCCAGCATTTTCAAATTCATTCAACCCAGCAATTTCAGCTGCATAGAATGATTCAGGTCTATGACGCTGTACAAGTAAAAAGAATATGTCATCTTCAGTTGTAGTCACTTTAAATGCTTCATTAACATCTCCACCACTTACAGGCGAGATATCCTTAATTCCTTCTAAAGGTAGTTCTTCTTTCCATTCTGCTTTCATGCTTTCACCTTCCTAAGAAGTTTATCGTTATTCCTTATTATATTTCCTATTCTGTAGATGATTAATCTCAACTTCAACTTTATACTTTGTAATTAAGTCAATTTTTTAACTTTCACTAATTTAACTATGAAAATATTTATTAAAATGCTAGTCTATTAAAAGAATGGATTTCAAATATATTAAGTTGGGGATAGTAAGCCTCAAATATAATGAAATAGGAGCGTTATCATGTATAAATTAGTTAAACCTTTCTTATTTAAACTAGATCCTGAGCGTGCACATGGAATGACCATTGATGCCCTCAAAACAGTACAAAAATTTCCAATTATGTATTCAGTCATGGATAAACTTTTCAATTATAGTAATCCTATACTTGCTCAAACGATCCATGGCATCAAATTCAATAATCCTATAGGACTTGCTGCTGGATTTGATAAATCTTGCGAAGTACCTAAGGCCTTAGAACATGTTGGTTTTGGCGCAATTGAGTTAGGTGGTATTACACCTAAACCTCAACCAGGTAATCCAAAGCCACGTATGTATCGTTTAGTTGAAGATAATGCATTAATTAATCGCATGGGTTTCAATAATATTGGTATGAACAAAGCGCTTAGTAACATACGACGTCATGCCTACACTATTCCAGTTGGCATAAATGTTGGCGTGAATAAGAATACGTCATACGAAGACCGCTATCAAGACTATATTAAAGTAATTGACACATTTAAGAATGACGTCACTTTCTTTACTGTAAATATTAGCTCTCCAAATACTGAGAATTTACAGAATTTCCATGACAAAGATGAATTTTCAATGCTTTGTGAAGCTTTAACTCATTTTAAATCTGAAAATGAAATCAATGTACCTATATTCTTAAAATTAACTTCAGACATGGAATTAGAAGGTTTCAAAAACATTTTACCGTCAATTACGAAAACGTTTGACGGTGTTATCCTTGCCAATACAACGCGTCAACGTGATGGATTAACTTCAGACAATAAAACTGAAGAAGGCGGATTAAGTGGTAAGCCTTTATTTGAACGCAACTTAAAACTTGTTAAATATGCATATCAAGAGACGCAAGGTAAATTCTTAATTATTGGTACTGGAGGCATCTTTAGTTCAGAAGATGCGATTAAAATGTTAAGAAACGGTGCATCATTATTACAAATTTATTCTTCTTTAGTCATTGAAGGTCCAGGTTTAACTAAGAAAATAAATAAAGAAATTGCCCAGTATCTAACTGAAAATAACTATCATAAGGTAAGTGATATTATTGGTTTAGATGCATAATTTGATAATCCGTTAGTCGTAAATTCATATTAATTATATTTTACCTTTAAAAAATTCTTTACATATATTTAAAACGTTTTATACTGTAATAAAAATATGTGTTTCATGAATTTAGGAGGCATAAAGATGAGTGACGAGAACAAAGATAAAAATGAACAAGTGAAGCAAGAGACATCGACTGAAATGCCTAAGCAACATGAGGATAATGAAGATGAACGACAAGGTTTAAACGGTTATCGAAAAACAGATTTAGACTTAGAAATTGAACGCGAATTACGTGAAATGATGGAAACAGGCGAATCAGAGAAACAAACTGAGAGCAAAAAGTTTAAGATATTCTCACTTTTATCAATGATTGTTATCGCAGGTTTAGCCATATTTAGATTTATTCATAAAATGATGTAATGCTATAGAAAATCCCAAACGTAGAGAAGTAGCCTTTACTAAAACGCTCATTTCCTTCTACTTTTGGGATTTTTATCGTTAAAACTGTTGTAAAAATGCATTTGCTTCTTTATTAATTTGTTTAAAATCAATGCCTTGTTTCATGGCTGCAAAGACACAACCACAATAACACTGTCTAAATATATTATAGTCTTTACATATTTCAATAGAGCGTTCATACCCTTTATTCTTTTTGAAGTCACTCGGCAGATATTTAACATTATAGATATTTTGAACATCCATACCTAACTCGTTAATGAGTTGCGCGTTCTTTTTAGGAGAAAGTGTGATGGCACTTCCAAAATAATCGTAACCATATTTGACTGCCGCTTGCGCTACAATTTCTAAGCGCATTTCAAAGCATGCTGTACATCGTAGCCCTCCCTCAGGTTCTTCAGTAAGCCCCTTTTCTTTAGCCATTTTCATAAATTCATGTGGTTTATATTCCGCTTCAATGTATTCCACATTGGCGCCTGTCTTTTCATTAAAATCCTTTACAAATTGTTCTTGAACTTTAGCACGTCTCAAATACTCACTCTTAGGATGAATATTAGGATTAGCAAAGTAAATCGCAATATCTGCATATTGTGTAAGAAATTCCAAAGTATAAGTACTACATGGTGCACAACAACTATGTAATAAAATTCGTGGACGCTCCCCTTCACGTTCCCACTGAGATATCATTTTTCTCAAAACTTTATCGTAATTGATTTTCTGATTTTTCATTTTTGCCAATATTTGATCCGCTTCGATCATGACAAAACCTCCCTTTAATACATCCGGTAAATATAGTTTGACTTTATTATATATTATCAGATGTATAAAGAGAGGCTATTTTAATATTTAATTTTTAAAATACTTAAAAATGAAATTTTCCTGTTAAACATTCATACGCTAGCACTTTATTTTAATCATTCAGTATTCCTTTTTCAGCTTAATAATATACACACAAAACATGAATGCACCAAAAAAGAATCCTGAAATCAATCCATGTAGTATATTATTGGTCCAACTAATAGGATCGTTCCAAAAATAATCTAACATTACCGAAAAGAATGCCATGCAACAACCAAAATAAACCATAAATATAATACTCAGTATTGTGTATCGCTTTACTAATTTCTTATATTCTTTTGGTGAATACGCCGCTTCCTCAAAATATCGGTTCTTACTAAAGTTAAATACGATTATCAAATTAAATATAAAGAACGTAGCAAATAAAAGTATCGTTTGTATCGAAATGGTGTGATGATACATATCTATACCTGTAAACACTGCAATTAATATTGCAGTAATTATATAGTATATCCCGAACATGTTTGCTAATTTTTGATTGAGCTCCGATTTTTCTCTTTCATCTTTTTTCGTAGAGGTACTTGTGACCCAATTAAGCATTAAATCATTGAATTTACTCATCTCGTTTCACTCCTCAATATCTTTTCTCAATGTCAAATATATACGACAAGTTCAAATGTGTCAAATATAGCCGACATTTTAATAGTTTTAATTTGAGGACACTCATTTATATTTATAGTATGATCGCTTTAGAAAGAAATTTTGTAAATAAAGGGGTTATAAAAATATGACACAATTACATCCTTATTTATCATTTGAAAAAGCTAAAGATGCTATTGAATACTATGAAGATGTGTTTGGCGCAACAAATGTGAATAGATTAGCAGTTGGAGAAGAGCAAGCTGAGAACTTTGGTTTAACAAAAGATCAAGCTGATGAAGCAACAATGCATGCTGAATTTGAAATATTAGGTGTTAAAATCTTATGTTCTGATTCTTTTGGTCGCGTGGAAAACATTAATAATGGAATATCATTATTAATTGATTATGATGTTAATGATAAAGACGATGCTGAAAGAGTTGAAAATTTCTACGATAGAATTAAAGATCATGAATCTTTAAATATTGAAATGCCTCTTGCTGAACAATTTTGGGGCGGAACAATGGGAGCATTTACGGACAAATATGGTGTACGTTGGATGCTTAACGGCCAAGATTATTCGAAAATGAATAAATAATAGGTTATTCGGAAAAATAACTCCTAAAATGAAGCACTTGAGACTTCTTTTTAGGAGTATATTTAATTTGTTACGTCAGTTTTACGTGGTTGCGTTTCCCTAGCAGTCAACTTCCCTCTCAGTATTTTCAACTTCTTTTTTCTCTTCTTATAATCGTTGCAGGACCATAATTCACGATTTCATAAAAATGTTGAATCAATGCTTCTTGTGAAATTCTATTTTCATCTTCAACCCAATGACGTATCAATGATAAACCTGCTCCTGAAACATAACTCATAAAATATGGGAATGGAATATCGCCGATTTTGTCATCGTCGTTTACAACATTATTAAGGTGGCCTGTTAATAATTCATATAGTTTCTCATGCAAATTAGAGTCTTTTCCAATATTAAACATCAGTTTATAAAATTCTAGATGCTTTCCTATACTACTAATTACAAATTCCATTGTTTCTCGTAGCTGATTTTCAGAAAAAGTTTCATTATCAAAATGAGTATTTCCTTTTATAAAACTTCGTATCTCATCAATCTTTTCATTTTCCATTTGATCTAATAAATCATATTTATCTAAATAATGTGTATAGAATGTACTTCTGTTAACATCTGCCATATCTGAAATTTCTTGAATTGTAATATCACTAAAGCTTTTCTTGTTGAGCAATGAAATGAGCGCGTCTTTAATAGCTTTTTGTGTTTTTCTTACTCTCCTATCTTGAGACATCATGTCACCTTCTATTAATTTCTTTCCACAATTATAAGCAATGTGTTGGATTTTAGACAAACTTAAAGAAATGAGGATTGTTATCTATATTCCCTCTTTGTATGATGAAGATGTATTGAAAATGATTCTCAACAAAGGAAGGGGTAAGCTATGAAACAATTATTAGGAAATCCAAATTTAGAAGTGACTCATGTTAACGATGTAAAATCAGGCACTAACCATATTGTTGTAGACAGCGTACAATATGGTAACCAAGAAATGATCATGGAAAAAGATGTCAAAGTTATTATGAAAGATGGCGAAGCGTTATATTTAAATATTTTCAGACCTAACAAAGAAGGACGCTTTCCAGTCGTTATGTCAGCGGACACATATGGGAAAGATAATAAACCTAAAATCACTAATATGGGAGCAAAATGGCCTACATTAGGAAATATAGCGACTTCAAGTTTTACACCAGAAGAATCTCCAGATCCTGGATTTTGGGTACCAAATGATTATGTCGTAGTTAAAGTAGCACTTAGAGGAAGCTCTGGTTCAAATGGCGTGTTATCACCTTGGTCAGAACGAGAAGCCAAAGATTATTACGAAGTGATTGAATGGGCTTCACAACAAGAATGGAGCAATGGAAGTGTTGGTACAAATGGTGTTTCTTATCTAGCTGTTACTCAATGGTGGGTAGCCTCTCTAAATCCACCTCATTTGAAAGCTATGATTCCTTGGGAAGGTTTAAATGATATGTATCGTGAAATCGCATTCCACGGTGGTATTCCAGATACAGGTTTTTATCGCTTTTGGATTCAAGGTATTTTCGCAAGATGGCCAAAAAATCCTAATATAGAAGACTTAATTAAAGCACAAAGTGCGCATCCACTTTTCGATGATTATTGGAAAGCACGCCAAGTTCCTCTATCAAATATACGTATTCCTTTATTAACTTGTGCAAGTTGGTCTACGCAAGGATTACACAATCGTGGCTCTTTCGAAGGCTTCAAACAAGCAAGCTCAGTTGATAAATGGTTATATATACATGGACGTAAGGAATGGGAAAGTTACTATGCACGTGAAAATCTAGAAAAACAAAAGTCATTCTTCGATTATTATTTAAAAAAAGAAGACAATGATTGGAAAGATACACCTCATGTGACTTATGAAGTTAGAAATCAATTCTATCAAGGTCATTATCGGAAAGCTTCTAATTTTCCTATTCCAAATACACAATATACTTCTCTATATTTAGAAGGAGAAGACATGTCATTAACTCATGAAGTACCAAATCAAACTCACGTTACAAGTTATCATTCTGAAAAAGATACTGACGAATTACGATTTACTCATACCTTTTCAGAAGATACAGAAATCACAGGTAATATGAACTTAAAATTGTGGGTTTCAACTGAAGAAACTGACGATATGGATATCTTTGCAGGAATCAAAAAACTCAATAAACAGGGTGAAGAAGTTCATTTCCCTGACTTTAACCATATTGAAAATGGACAAGTAGCTACAGGTTGGTTAAGGGTATCACACCGAGAACTAGATAAAGACAAATCAACCATTGCACAACCTTGGCACAAACATGAACAAGAATTAAAAATTAAAAATGGTGAAATTGTACCTATTGAAATTGAGATATTACCTTCAAGCACATATTTCAAAAAAGGAGAATCTATTGTAGTTGTGATTAAAGGAAATGAAATCATTAAAGGCAATAGCTCTCCAGGTTTAAGCACACGTTATGAACATCATGAAACTGTCAATCAAGGTATCCATCATGTTCATACCGGTGGAAACTATGACTCTCAATTGATTATTCCAATCATACCTCAATAATAAAAAGCACTAACTAAGTCATGCTAAGCCAATTTTGAATTACTCAAATTCTAATTGACTTAGTTGCTTATGTTAGTGCTTTTCTTCTAACTATTAGTAACCTGAACCAACTTCTTCGCCATCTTTATCATATTTGGTAACAAGACCATCTTCTGAATCTACAGTATATGATCCAGCTAAATCACCGTTTTTATCAGTAAATGAGAAGCCCCAATCACCATCATCTGTTTTTTCAGGTTCTTTATAAGTATATTTACTTGTATCTAAATTGTGACCTTCGTATGATTCAACTTTATCGATTACATTATCACGTGTCACTTCTTCAGAATCATCATTAGAGTCTGATTCTGAGTCACTCTTTATATCTTCATCTACATATTTGTCGATTTCATCTTCATCAAATTTCAAATCTACATCTGTTACTCCACCATCATCTTCACTTGCGCTAGCGACATTTACAGAATTAGATTTAAATGTTTTGCCTTCGTATGAACCTTCAGCATGTACTACAACATCTTCATCAGGATCATAAGGACCATACGTTTCTGATGATGATTCATCACCTATTTGTTTGCCGTTTGCATATATTTTCACATTATCCAACATATAACCACCATCTACAAAGACATTGAAGCGTTTTTGTTTGAATGATTCATATGCATTCGACGTATCATCGCTCATATTTATCACGATTGCGCCGTTAAATTTCTTACCATCCATATTTTTAGTTGCTTTTAAATTATAATTACCAATTGGAAATGTTCCTAACTTTTTCTCTTCATTTTCATTAACTGTAATTGTATGTTTCTCATCATTAAATTGATAAGTCACTTTTCCGCTATTACTTGCTAAAAGATTGATAGAATAATGAGGAACGTCAAATTGATAATTGTCAAAGAATAAATATTTTTTCCCATCTTTAGAAATATTTAAAATATTATTTCCATTTGCATCTACTGAGGAATTTTTATAATAATTATCTTTAACTTCTTTTGTAGTTTGTTCAATGCTGTTGCCTACATGAGTTAAATCATCTTCCTCTTTAATATAATTAAGGTATGCACGAGCTTCTTCTTCACTCAAGTGACTATTACCAGATGTCACTTCTTTAGATAAAGCTTTCGCATCATCTTGTTTAATTGCATGCGCAATTTGAGACGCTTGCTTTTCTGGTGACAATTGACTTTTCAAAATTAAAAACAGTGCAATCAAAGCTATAATGATTACTGCAACAATAGAAATAATTATCCATGTCTTCTTATTTCCATTATGTGTTGGAGCATGATGATTTGAAGTTTGGCGATACTGAGGTTGAGAATGACTTTGATGATGTTGATTGACTGGCGTACCACAATTCGTACAAACTTTCACACCTTCACGTAAGGGTTGACCACAATTACTACAATACTTCATTAGTAATTCATACCTCCTTCAAAAATATCACCTAAACGATCAATTAAGTTTCCGAATATCTGATTAAAGAATGATTCTCCAAAAATACTTATAAATAAGAAAACCACAACGCTAAATATAATTATTCCGTAAAAGCTAGATAGTCGTGTGTCATGATTGGCACTATATTTGGCAATCAAGTACACACCAGAAACTACTAATAATAAGATTGATAATATAAATACTGTTGACGCAAAACGATAAGAATGCGCAAAAAACAATATAATAGAAATAAGTAATACTGCAACGGTCACGCTGTTGATAAGAACATAATCTGAGAGTACTTTTTTAAAGGTAATAGGTTGTCTTACAACTAAACGTGTCACACCATATGTTGCTCCTATGATTACTGCTAAAAAGAGAACAATCCCTAAAAGTATAGATATTACTATGGATCCTTTTGAAGTGCCTATATAAGCGACTTCAGATGGAATCATTGCCCCAATTAAAAGTGCTATCAAAATCAAACCTATGATAAGAAGAGAAAATAATAATTTAAAACTAAACGTATGTTGGCTTTTAATGATTTGATCTGGTGAAACAAATGCGCTTTTAAAGAAACCTTTACTTTCCTCTGTTACTTCTTTAGCTTGTTCACTAAATTGGTTAGGCTGATTAGCTTGTTGTTGTTTATCTTGATAAGAATGATATGACTGTGGATGTGTGTGTTGCTCGTATGTAGAAGTATTGTGATGATGAGGTCTTTGTTGCTCATGAGATACTTGTTGCTGACCTTTATGTTGTGTAGTTGAATGTTGCTCGTTCATGCTTTCAGCGTCGTACATAGACTTGTTATTTCCTGTTAAATCTTGATGTGGTGCTTCGGATTCTGTATGTTCTGCATTTGAAATATCCCTTTCAGCAGAATGCACAGCTTTTGAACGTTTTTCGATTTTATGCCCGCATTCCCCACAGAATAAATCGTCTGGTTCAATTGGATTTCCACATTTCGGACAATGCATAAATGTCCCTCCCATTTTAATTTTTTGAAATCTTTAAAATTATACCATTACATTTATATTGTTATCTACAGTAATTTAAATATTTTTATTGATTCACGTTATTTTAATTTAAAATTTAGTGGTATAGCAATATAAAAAGCCCCTAAGACTATTTTGCTAATGAAAATAATCTTAGAGGCATGATAAAGAATCAACTCATTATCGATTTATAATAAGTTAATGATAGTAACCACTATTTATATGATCCCCATCTATATTACCTTTAGAAATAAATTTTTCTTTAGTAGAAATATAATATATGTAAATTGTTCTTCCTGATTTATCTTTAACATCTATAACAGAGTCGCCCCATTTCATATAAGGATGTAACACATAAGAGTGGTTAGAATCAGAGGGAGCACTTTCATCAAATTGTTTTATTATATCTTTTGCTTCCGAAAGTGTTAAATCTGTTTTCTTCTTTTCTTGATTGTCATTTTCTTTATCATCAGATTTTTCCTTATGTTCTTTATCTTCTTTTTTATCTTTGTTTGAGTCATCTGAATCAGTGTCATCATCATCAAACTTATTTATTTCTTCCGGATCGAATGAGAGCGTGATTGTTTTGTATTCTTCAGTTCCTTCAGGTAATTTTACTTGCTCACGATTTGTTTTAATAAGATGCTTACCAACTTTGCCTTCAAGGTGTACAACCACCTTTTCATCTGAAGTATATGGGCCATACGTTTTATATTCTTCTAATTTACCTTTATCTTTATCGTTAATAAATAATCGTATATCTTTCACTTTATAAGTATTATCTGCTTTGATCATAAACCGTTTTTCTTTAAAATTTTCTTTAACGATTGAGCGAGCGGGTGTCATTAATATCGTTAAATTTCCCTTGAATGTTTTATTACCAACTTGCTTTTTAGCTTCAAGCTGGTAATTTCCAAGTGGAAATGTGCCTACATGAGCAGTTTCGCTTTTCTTCAAATGAATCGTATGCTTTTTACCGTTATATTCATAATTAATTTTTCCATCATCTTGTGCATACATATCAATTGAATATTTAGGAATATTAAACTCGTAATGATTAAACAAGCCATAACGCTTACCTTTTTTAACAACTTGAATAATTGCTAAATTATTAATACTCACAGTGTGTGTTTTCGTCTTCGATGTATTCATTTTATCAAGACTATCTTTCAAATCTTGCGTTAGTTCACTTAATTTGCCTTCATTTTTCAAAAAACGAAGATACGCTTGTGCTTCACTATCGTCGAGCTTCTTACCGTCAGAAGTTAATAATTTAGAAAGATGACGAGCGTCTTCTTTTTTAAGTGCATCTGAAATTTGATCAACAGTTTGTTCAGGAGAAAGCTGATGTTTCAGAAAAAAGAACAGTGCAATCAGTGTTATCGTGATCATAGCGACGAGAATTGAAATAACAATTAACGGTTTATTCGGCTTCTTAAATTGATACCCATCATGATAACGACCCGGAGGATATGGCTGATGAACTTCATGTTTAGGTGCTGTTTGTGTTATATGACCTATTGGCCTGCCACATCTCGTACAAACTTTATGACTAGGGTTTAAAGGATTTCCACAGTGTTTACAAAACTTCACTTAAATCACTCTTCCAAATAATTTACTAAAGTTTTGCATTAGTGTACCTTCAATGATATTTTGACCAAAAACTAAAATGATAATTGAAAGTACAAATAATAGAATCAAAATTCCATACAAACTTGAAATTCTTGTATTGTATATTGAACTATATTTCGCAAGCATGAATGCTGGTGATATTGTTAAAAATAAATACATGATGATAATAATCAGCGAAGCAAATTTGTAAGAACTTAACGCAAATAAAAACGCTGAAAGAATTAATAAAGCAACTGTGAATGTATTGATTAATATATAGTCCGAAAATACTTTATTGAACTTAACTTCTGGAAGTATCGTTAATCTGACAACTAAATAAGTGATGCCGATATGAACGGCTAAGATAATAGCTAAACTCACTGTAAATTTAAATACGATACTAGATTTTGACACTTCAAAAAAACCTACTTGGTCTGGAATTAATGCACTAAATAACAAGGCAACTACAGCTAATCCAGCAATGATGAGTATTAAAAGTAATTTAGTACTAAATGTTTGTTCCGTTTTTAAAACTTGATCTGGATGTGTAAAAGCACTTATAAAAAATTGCTTCATTTCATAGAATGTATCTTTATTATTACTTTGTGTACCTTGTTCTAACGGCGTTTCAATATGTTCATGCGTATCATTTTGATTGACTACTGACTGATTGATGTTTTGGTGGTGATAGAATGCTTGTTCCTTTGAATTTGTAGTTACTTCTTCAATTTCCTTTGTTACTTGTGTTTGGATTACACTTTGTTCACCTTGTGCCTCTTTATTTGCAGTTTCTGATGTTGTCTTTGTAGTTTCTGCTACGCTCTCAGGGAGCTTTGTGCCACAGTTGCCACAAAAGACGTCTTCTTGTTGATAGTTCTGACCACATTTAGGACAATTCATAGATGTTTGGACCTCCAATATTAAGATAATTTAGATTATATACTATATTTATATTGCTATCTATATAATTTTATATTTATATAATATTTTTAAAGTAATCCACGCTTTTTAACATAAAAAACCGAGCTACTCTATAAGTACCTCGGCTAAGAAAAGTCTATAAATTCTATAAAACTATCGTGTTTTCTTTTTCATGAATCATCTCAACGATGTCATTATTTTTATTTAAAACAGCTACTTTAGGTGCATGCGTTTTAATCTCTTCTTCGTTTAATTGTGCATATGTCATAATAATCACAACATCTCCAACTTCAACTAATCTTGAAGCTGCTCCGTTTAAACAAATCTTGCCACTTCCTCTTTCACCTGCAATAACATATGTTTCAAATCTAGCGCCATTATTATTGTTTACTATTGCTACCTTTTCATTAGGTAGAATATCCACTGCCTCTAAAATGTCAGTATCTATCGTAATACTTCCTACATAATTTAAATTCGACTCTGTAACTCTTGCTCTATGAATTTTAGAATTCATCATCGTTCTAATCAATACTTTTCATCTCCAATTATTATATTATCTATTAAGCGCGCTTTTGAAAATTTCACCGCTAATGAAATAAATATTTGCTCATTAATCCTTTCCCGTTCGATTAATTCAGGGTAACTATAAATAGCTACTTCGTCTACATGTCCACTCGTATGGTCATTTAAATAAGAAACTATACTTTGAATGATGACGTCACTTTGTCGTTCGCCTTTATCGTACAATTCACGTGCAAGTTGCAAACTTTTACTCAAATGTACAGCTTCACTACGTTCCTCATTTGTTAAATAAACGTTTCGTGAACTTTTAGCTAAACCATCGTCTTCTCTTACAATATCCACACCTACAATTTCAATAGGATGGTTGAAATCTTTAACCATCTTTTCAATAATTGCAAGTTGTTGGGCATCTTTTTTCCCAAAATAAGCAAAGTCAGGACGTACAATATTAAATAATTTATTTACAACTGTAACCACGCCTTCGAAATGACCTGGGCGTTGCGCCCCTTCAAGCACTTCAGCCAAACGGCCTACTTTCAAAGTGATATCTAATTGATCTGGATACATCTCTTCAACACTCGGATAAAAAACATAATCAACATCTATCGCTTCTACAGCCGCAACATCTTGATCAATTTGACGTGGATAAGCATCAAAGTCCTCATTGGGTCCAAATTGTAATGGGTTAACAAAGACACTAATCACTGTCACATCGTTATCTTCTACTGACATACGCATCATTTTCAAATGACCTTCATGTAATGCTCCCATTGTCGGTACAAAGCCTATTGTTTGTCCTTGTCGATGATATGACTTAACGATGTTTTGCATTTCTTTAATAGTAGTAACGACTTTAGTCATTGGTTTCAACCTCGTCCATAATCTTTTTCTTGTATGTGTGTTGTTCTGAAGGGAATGTTCCATTTTTAACTTCATCATTATATTGTTTCAAACCTTCAATACCTATTGAAAAGTCAGCAAACTGTTTAACAAATTTAGCTTGGCGATCCACACCATAATTCAACATATCGTGATATACCAATACTTGTCCGTCTGTGTCTTTACCGGCACCAATACCAATCACTGGTATAGTAAGTTTCTCAGTAATCACTTGAGCTAAGTCACTTGGAATTGCCTCTAAAACGAGTAATACTGCGCCTGCTTCTTCCATTGCCTTGGCATCTTCAATTAACTGAATAGCTGCTTCTTTCGTGCCACCTTGTAATTTGTAGCCCATCACCCCGACACTTTGAGGAGTTAGTCCTAAATGAGAAACGATTGGAATACCCATACGTGTCGCCTTTTGAATGAAAGAAACAAGATGTGCGCCTTCCACTTTTAATGCATTCGCTTGTGTTTCTTGGTACAAACGTAAAGCATGCTTTAAGTCGTCTTCATCACTTAAACCTACAGTCCCAATAGGCATGTCTACAACTACAAATGTGTCAGGTGCTCCGCGTCTCACTGCCTTACCATGATGAATCATATCTTCTATTGTAACTTGAACTGTACTTTCATAACCTAAAACGGTCATGCCAAGTGAATCTCCAACTAATATCATATCGATATCAGCTTGCTGTGCTTGCTTTGCACTCGGAAAATCATAAGCTGTAACCATAGATAATTTCGTTTGCTCGTGTTTCATCTTCATTAATTGACTTAATGTTTTCAATTCATTTCATCCTTTATTTCCTTTATTATTAGCAATAGTATAATGAATTGCACCAAGAAAGGAAAGAATTATCTCATGACAATTGCTATCATAGGTCCTGGCGCCGTTGGAACAACGATTGCTGCCGAATTAAAAGCGATTTTACCAGAAACGAAACTCATTGGTCGTCGAAAGCAATCGATGACTTATTTCCCGGAAAATACTTCTAAAGCGATAACCATTGATGTTAGTTCTTACGATAACATGAATCAAACATTCGATGTCATTATCATTGCTGTTAAAACACATCAACTCGGCACTGTAATTACACAATTAAAAGCACTCGCACATCCAGATACTTTAATTATTTTAGCGCAAAATGGTTATGGACAAGTGCAACGTATTCCATATCAACATGTTCATCAAGCAGTCGTCTACATTAGTGGTCAAAAAGTAGCAAATCAGGTTACACATTTTCGAGATTATCGTCTTCACGTCCAAGATACGCCAAAGACACGAGAATTAAAAACACTACTTTCTTCTACTAAAATTGAACTTATTTTAGAAAATAATATCGAACATAAAATTTGGTATAAATTACTAGTTAATCTAGGTATTAATTCAATCACTGCGATTGGTCATCAAACTGCTAAAATTTTACAATTGCCAGAAATGAGTCAACTTTGCCGCAACATTCTTGAAGAGGGTCTTAAAGTTGCTCAGTCTGAGGGTATTCATTTTCCAAAGCAAACGGTTGATGACATCATGGCAATTTATAAAGGTTATCCAGACGAGATGGGAACAAGCATGTATTATGACGTCATGAATCAACAACCTTTGGAAGTCGAGGCGATTCAAGGATATATTTATGAACGTGCCCGTTATCATCAACTAGAAACACCCTATCTCGACTCAGTTTATATATTCTTAAAGTCCTATCATCGTCAATTCACACAAACAGAAAGTGAATAAATAGTTATCAAAGCATAAAAAAATCCCAAAGGCGTTATTGATACGTCTTTGGGAATCGAAATATTATTCAGCTTCTCTGATTTCATCTGCAACATCTTTATAGTCGATATGCGCTTCTGTAAATGATTTCGCATTTACAGGGAAATGTTGTTCAAATGTTTCAAAGTTTTGGATTTCGACTTTAACATCATCTACTTCAAAGTCTAGTACATGACCACCATAGTCACGTTCATCACTCGCAAAGTGAATATGGAAACCTGCGGAACCCACACCATGGAATAATTCAGGTGTAAAGAAGCCTACAATTGCACCTTTAATGTCTTCTCTCGTTTCTTCAGGTTGTCTACGTGCTGAGTCAATTAAACGCGTATACGGAGGTTCTTGAGCAGGCATCATACGTACGTGCATTTTCTTAAATTTTCCTGAGATTTTCACTGCAGAAAACATATTTTCGCTTACCATTTGTTCTTTAATTTCCTCAAATATCGCATCTTGGTCTTTATTCGAAGATTGGAATTGGTTATCCGCTTTAAACTGTGTCACAGTGGCATATGGTGTCATTTCATCTCCATTTAACTCAATAAATTCCTTATGTTCATTTGCATGATACGCTTTACCATCTATAAAGATGACCTCACCATTTGAACCAGTAAGCGTGCCAATACCTAAATCTCCATGTTCTAGTAACTCATTGACAGAGGCTGTTCCCTCTAATAAACCTGCCATTAACGTGCCTAACGTGCCGTGTTGATATAATACATTAGTCATTATTCATTTCACTCCTATTAATATTCACTCGTTCTTACACTTTAAGAAACGCAATCTAAAGATTTAAACTTTCTCTTTAGAATGCGTTCTTTTATTTTTGAAAATGATAGTACTATCACATACGTTGTCGAATTAATTTAAAGCATTCGGTAACATGTTTGTAGATAATTTCATATTATCTTCATAGTTCACTGGAATATCGATGACTACGGGACCATCTGTTTCATAACCTTCTTTAATCGCCGCTTCTAATTCTTCTTGATTATAAACACGTAATCCTTTAGCTCCAAATGCTTCAGCATATTTAACGTAATCAACTGGACCAAACTCTACGCCTGAAGAACGTTTATATTTCATTTCTTCTTGGAACTCAACCATGTTGTAGCGTCCATCATTCCAAATTAATTGAATGATATTTAAGTTTTTACGTACCGCTGTTTCTAAATCTTGGGCTGAGAATAAGAAACCACCGTCACCAGCTACTGAAACGACTTGTGTATTTGGACGAACAAGCGCTGCTGAAATAGCCCAAGGAAGTGCAACACCTAATGTTTGCATACCATTACTAAATAATAAATGTCTTGGATTATAGCTTCTAAATTTACGTGCCATCCAAATGTAATGACTTCCTACGTCAACAGTCACTGTTGTATCATCGCTTAATACCTTTTGCATCGTTTCAATAATTTCAATTGGATGCATCACACCATCTTTGTGTGTAGCTTTAATCCCCGTTGCTTCAATGATTTCAGCTCTTAATTTTTCAAGTTCATCTAAATGGTCTTGATTGATGAATGGTTCGTCTACATGTTCAGAAATCAATTCAATTGTTCCAGCAATATTTCCAATTAATTCTTTAACTGGTTGCATATAATTAGTAATTTCTGCTTGTACTTCATCGATATTAATAATCTTAGTATCTAATTCTTTGTTCCAATTACTTGCTTCATATTCGATTGGGTCATAACCAATTGTAACGACTAAATCACTTTTTCTTAATAATTCGTCACCAACTTGGTTTCTGAAAAGACCTACACGTCCGAAGAAATGATTTTCTAATTCTCGACTAATGACACCTGCACCTTGGAATGTTTCAACGACAGGGAGATTTGTTTTTTCAACTAAAAGACGGATAGCTTCCGTTTCTGCTTGGCTTGAACTTCTCATTCCAGCTAAAAGAACTGGGAATTTTGCATTTTTGATTTCATCAATGACTATTTGAACATCTTTTTCAGTTGGGACACCGAGTTGAGGTTGCTGACAAAGCGAAATTGCTTGCGCTTCAACTGGTGCAGAGATAACGTCTTGCGGAATACTAATAAAACTTGCTCCATTTTTGCCTGACGTTGCTGTGCGCATGGCATTTGTCATAACTTCTGATAATGATTCTGGGTCTTGAACTTCTGCGCTGTATTTCGTAGATGATCTTAATAATGATGCATTATCAATACTTTGGTGAGTTAAGCGTAATAAATCGTTACGTTTAACTTGACCACTAATTGCTAACACTGGATCACCTTCAGATGTAGCAGTGAGTAAACCAGTTGTTAAATTACTAACTCCAGGGCCACTTGTTACAAGTGTTACTCCCGGTTTACCTGTTAAGCGTCCGATACCTTGTGCCATCATTGCTGCGTTTTGTTCATGACGTGTAACAATCAATTCTGGACCATCATCTTCTAATGCGTCAAATAAGTAATCTATTTTAGCTCCCGGAATACCGAATACGTATTCAACTCCATTATTTTTTAAAGTATCAATTACCATATCTGCTGCTGAATATTGTTTGTCAGCCATTTATTTTCATATCCTTTCAAAAATTTAATTTCCTAGCTATCCTCTTTTAATTTTAAAACATTTACACTAAATGCTTAATTGATTCATATGTTTCTTCTAATGTGTTCACTGATTGATCAAATAATTGTTTTTCATTATCACTTAAAGGTGTTTCATATACTTTAATTGCCCCATTTTGATTAATAAGTGTTGGGACACCTAAATAAACTCCTTTATGTCCATATTCCCCATTTAATTGACTTGACACAGTTAAAACACTATTTTCATTATTTAATAATGCTTTAGAGATTCGTAAAAGTGCTAAAGCAATACCGTAATAAGTAGAGCCTTTAGCTTGGATAATGTCGTAAGCTGCATCTCTTGTATTAACGTATAATTCTTCAGCTTTTGCTTCACTGCCTGTTTGTTCTTTTAAAGTATCAAATACTGAGATACCCGCAACATTAGCTTGTGACCATACAGCCAATTCAGAATCACCATGTTCACCAATAATGCTTGCATGAACGCTAGAAGGTACAACATTTAACTCTTGGCTAATAAGATATCTAAATCTAGCACTATCTAATACTGTTCCTGAACCAATGACGCGTTCTGCTGGTAAACCAGTCACTTCTTTAACATAACGTGTTAAGATATCTACAGGATTCGCTGCGATTAAGAAGAAGCCATCGAAACCACTATCCATCACGCTTGAAACGATACTTTTCATGATTTTTGTATTTTTTTCGACGAGTTGTAAGCGTGTTTCTCCTGGTTTTTGTGGCGCACCAGCTGTAATCACAACTAAATCTGCATCTTTACAATCGCTGTATTCTCCCGCTTTGACTGTAACAGGTGATGCACTATAAAGTGCGCCGTGGTTTAAATCTTTCACGTCAGCTTCCACTTTATCTTTCGCAATATCAATGATGACAAATTCATCTGCTATACCTTGTGTGACCATTGCAAACGCATAGCTAGAACCTACTGATCCATCACCAATTAATACTACTTTTTTACTAAATTTTTTCATTTTAACGAACTCCTTCGAAATAAAGTTACACAATGATGTGCTTAGTTTTATTTTTATAATATTTTCATTAAAATAACTAGAATTTTAATTCTACTTCTTTATATATTCGTCATTTCAGTGACAAATTTGTTACAATTTATACAAAATATAGTATTTAGTGACCAACTTCATTACATTTACAATTATAGTACACAACGAAGTATTAATAAAATACATAATAACGATTATTACTATTCTTAAAAGGAATGGTTCATCTATAGAAAAACGTAATCAGTCATATTACATTACGTGTTTAAACAGTGAGGTAACAACATAAAATAAGCTCCTAAAACGAAGTATTCATTCACTTCATTTTAGGAGCTTTGTATTTTGGAATTTATTATCCAGTTTATATTAAGTCTATGATTAATAACTCAAACAGATTAAACGTATTCTATTTAATAGGCTCAAGTTGTGATATAAAATCAATCCATTGGCGTGTTACAAAATTCAGGTATGCATCCTTTCTCCAAATCGCACCTAGATGCCAAGAGAGCTCTACATTTTCTAACTGGATAGACGTAACATTGTCCCCCATTAAATGTACTAAACTTTCTGGTACGATACTGATACCTATACCTTGTTGAATCATATTGGCAATAAAACTGATTTGTGAGATGTTTGCCACTGTTTTAGGGTAAAAGCCTATCCGTTTACAATTTTCAATGATCTGGTCTTTTAAATAATAATCATCATGGAAGAGTACGAATTCTTCATCTTTCAGTTCAGCTAAGTCGACCTTTTTCAAATGTGCAAGGTGATGATCATTACTTACCACAAGTAGTAATTCCTCATTGTATAAAGGAATTGAATGGAAAAGCGTGTGATCTACTGGTAAAGTAGTGATTCCGATATCTACTTCGTCATTGGCAGTTAAATTCTCAACTATTTTACCTCCGCCTTCAATCACTTCATACGTCACATTCGGATATAACTTATGAAACTGGTTGAGGGCATTCGTAAACATTTGCACATTCATCATAGGTGACAGACCTATTTTAATGTGACCTTTTTGAACATTCACCACATCATTCATTTCTAATGAAAGCTTTTCAAATAATGCTAAAAATTCTAAACTGTTATCATAAAATGTTTGCCCAATGTCAGTGAGTTTAATTTGTTTCTGAGAACGGTCGAATAAAGTAATATCGTATTCATTTTCAATGTTCTTAATCGCTTTACTTATCGTTGATTGAGCAATATATAAATGTTCAGATGCTTGTGTCATTCCACCTTGGCGAACAACTTCTACGAAATATTTTATTTGTTTAATTTCCATTTATTCTCATCCTTATGCAAATTAATATTACTGTATATTACGTTCTCTGCGATAAATGAGGAAGCTATAAAATATTAAGACACCCAGTAAAATGATTGCAGCAATTAATATGGTATAGATTCCCATAAATTTTTGAAGTAACGCAGATACAATTGCCCCCACAACAAAACTTATTACTATTCTAATGTAAAGTAACGATTTACTCAATTGTACTTTATCTTTATTTATCATATATTCACTTAATGCGACAACGCCTTTTTTTAAATTACCAGTTGAAAAGGTATTTGCATAACCTTCGCCTTCGATTTTACTGAAAGCGGTAGTTAGCATGGCCATACTAAATGCGAGTGGCGGAATAATAAATAAATTAGATACTGTACTCGGAGTGAAACCGACAACGATACTACTAATTGTGATTGGAAGTAACGCGATTAAACGCCAATATCTTGTCGCAATTTTAGCATGTATCAATGAAACAAACATGACGCCAATCATAAAGGAGAGTACTGAAATAATTTTTAAAAGACCACCATTAAGGTTATGATGTGACACTTCAGAAGCTAAAAAGATGATATTCCCCGTTTGTCCAGCTGCTAAAGTTCCACCTCGTTCTAAAAAGGTATAGGCATCTACATATCCACCAACAAACGTCAATGCAATTGCTATTTCTTTAAATTGATAAATATTTTGAGTGAGATATTTATCTAGTGAAATGTCTACCCACCTCTTTTCAATTTTCTTCAAAATTATCATACACCTTTTAAATGCCAGTTGTTAATTTATTAGTTTTACACTGTTTAAATGTAATTTGTAAAATATTGGTAAAAATTCCTTTTAAAAAGCTATTCTTATTTTTCAGATATCTGATATAATCAAGTTTATCATTTCGCGATAAGCTTAAGTTTGATTTATTCATCAAATAGACATAAAAAGCTTTAATTTTTCAGAATTTTTAGATAAAAACACATTATTCTGTGCTATGATATAAATTATTAGAAATAGCTCATCATTCATATTGTTAATAAAGCGTTTTTCAAGAATATTAAACAATTTAAATAGCTGTTCGAAATAGATTACTTTTTAATCAGTGGAGGTTCATTATGTCAAGTTTCTTTAACCGGATTACTCGAAAAGAGAATCCAACAATTTATCAAAACAAAGATGGACACCTTAAACGTACGTTGCGTGTGCGTGATTTCCTTGCATTAGGTGTAGGTACCATCGTTTCAACATCAATTTTTACCTTACCTGGGGTGGTAGCTGCAGAGCATGCAGGACCTGCAGTAGCATTATCATTTTTATTAGCAGCTATCGTAGCAGGACTTGTAGCATTCACATATGCTGAAATGGCATCAACTATGCCTTTCGCAGGTTCAGCTTATTCTTGGATTAACGTATTATTTGGCGAACTCTTCGGATGGGTTGCTGGATGGGCTCTCTTAGCAGAATACTTTATTGCAGTTGCTTTCGTAGCATCAGGTTTTTCAGCTAACTTAAGAGGACTTATTGCACCACTTGGAATTAGCTTACCTAAAGCATTATCGAATCCGTTTGGTAGTGATGGTGGCGTCATTGATATTATTGCAGCTGTGGTTATTATCTTGACTGCTTTATTACTTTCTCGTGGTATGAGTGAGGCTGCACGTCTTGAAAATATTTTAGTTATACTTAAAGTGTTAGCGATTATCCTTTTCGTGATTGTTGGTTTAACAGCAATTCATTTCAGCAATTATGTACCATTTATTCCTGAGCATAAAGTCACTGCTTCAGGCAGTCACTTCGGTGGATGGCAAGGTGTATACGCTGGTGTCTCAATGATATTCCTAGCATATATCGGATTTGACTCAATTGCGGCTAACTCTGCAGAGGCAATTAATCCTCAAAAAACGATGCCTAGAGGCATTTTAGGGTCTTTAGTTGTCGCAATTGTACTATTTGTAGCTGTAGCCTTAGTATTAGTTGGTATGTTCCACTATTCTAAATATGCTGGTAACGCTGAACCTGTAGGTTGGGCATTACGTCAAAGTGGTCACGGTATCATCGCAGCAGTTGTTCAAGCTATCTCGGTGATCGGTATGTTTACGGCTTTAATAGGTATGATGTTAGCCGGATCTCGTCTATTATATTCATTTGGTCGTGATGGCTTACTCCCTGCATGGTTGAGTCATTTAAATCATAAACATTTACCTAATAGAGCATTAGTGATTTTAACAATTATTGGTGTATTAATTGGATCAATGTTCCCATTCACTTTCTTAGCGCAATTGATTTCTGCAGGTACATTAGTTGCATTTATGTTTGTATCACTTGCAATGTATCGTCTAAGAAAACGTGAAGGTAAAGATTTACCTAAACCAGCTTTTAAATTACCATTATATCCCGTTTTACCTGCGATTACATTTGTGCTCGTATTACTTGTATTCTGGGGTTTAAGTCATGAAGCTAAATTATATACTTTAATTTGGTTCTTTATAGGTATTGTGATTTATTTACTCTATGGCCTAAAACATTCTAAGAAAAATGAAGAAGAAGAGTATCACGTACCAAAATAATTCATATTATAGAGCTTGGGACATAATTTCCAAAAATAATAGCAGTAAGATGATTTCAGCTAGAATCTTCTTACTGCTACTTTTATATTCAATACTACGTATTTACACGTCATTTTACATCAATATATAATAGGATGTTTCGATTTCACATACCTCACAATACACTTTTATACTTTTCTATAACGTTTTAATCCAATAATATTTAAAGCGATAAACACAATTATAAATAATGTGAGTATAAGTAAATCGAACCAAATATGAGTCCATCCTTGTCCTTTTATCATTACGTTTATTAAACCATTACCAGCATATCGCAATGGGAATAAATATCCTATATTGCTAAGCCAATGGGGCATATTTTCTAAAGGAAATATACCTGAAAAGAATACTTGTGGCACAGCAAATAGTGGAATAAATTGAATCATTTGAAATTCTGAATTAGCAAATGTAGAAATGAAAATCCCCATTGATAATGCGGTAATGGCTAATAATATATTAATTAAAATAACATATCCTAAACTACCCGCTAAATGAATACTAAGAAGATAAATTGAAAATAGCACTATAATCAGTGTTTGAATGATAGCGAAAATTCCGTAGCCTATAAGATAACCTGAAACAATTTCCGTACGACGAATAGAAGTAGATAAAACACGTTCTAATGTTCCTGTAGTGCGTTCTCTTAATAATGTAATGCCCGAAATTAAAAATACAAATAAGAATACAAAGAATCCCATTAAAATAGGAAACATTTTATCAAAATAGTTGCTATTAGAATCGCCATATAAATAATGATTAGATATATCAATATCTTGCTTATTCTTCATTTGCATTGACTTTGGCATTTTTTCAGAAACTTTCTTTACACTACTAAGTCTATCTTTCTGAATTGCTTGGCCAATCATTTGTTTAATCTGATTAGATTTACTAGGATCTTCATTTGTATAAGTCACATGAAGTGTATGACTTTTTTGATATATAAACCCATCTAAATTGTCGTCTTCTATTTTAGATTTAATATCTTTTTGTGTTTTATATTTTTTAATATCTAAATTTGAAGAAGGAAGATGGTTTGTAATATTAGATGACACTGAATGATCTATACCAATTTTCAAGTCTTCTTCATTACCATTAAAGACGAAATACATCAATGTCAATATCAGCATGGGAGCTAAAAACATAAGTGCAAGCGTACGTTTATCACGAAGTAATTCCTTCATAACACGTTTGACTATTGCGAAAAGTTTCAAGATGAACTCACCTCCTCGGCTTTTATAAATACTTCTTCAATCGTATCAGCGTTAAATTTCTTTTTTAGATTTTTAGGAGTATCTAAGGCAAACAATCTACCTTCTATAATTAAGCCAACCTTATCACAACGCTCAGCTTCATCCATAACATGAGTGGTTACTACCACACTTTTTCCTTTATCGACTATATTTTTTAATTGTGTCCAAATCTGATTACGTAACTTAGGGTCGATTCCTACTGTCGGCTCATCTAATATGATTAAATCGGGTTGACCAAGCAAAGCCATTGCTAAAGATAGTCGGCGTTTCATTCCCCCTGAAAATTGATTAACCTTTTTGTTCAATGTGTTTTCTAAATCAACTAAAGACATATTTTTCTTAATGTTGTCTTCCAATTCTTTACCTTTTAATTCTGAAAGGTGACCAAAGAAGTCTAAGTTTTCATAAGCAGTTAAATTTTCATAAAGTGCATCTGTTTGCCCCATATAACCGATTTTATTTAAAACTTGACGATTAGGTATTTTTTGTTTGAAAATTTCAGCTGAACCAGAATCGAAATTTTCCATACCAAGTAAACATTTTATCGTTGTCGTCTTACCTGAACCACTAGGTCCAATTAAACCAAGAAGTTCTCCTCTATTAATTTCTAAAGTAATACGATTTAACACTTTATGTGTTCCATATGATTTTACCACTTCGTACAAGCTAGCAATGCTTCGATCCATACAAATTGCCTCCTTTGTTGACATGACTTACAGTTTATATATATTTAATGTTAAGAGTTTTATGTAATTATAGTGATAAAAATTATTAAAAAGCGAACACATTGACATTAATTGTTCACTAAAAGGTGGATCATAATGAGAGAAAGAGATATTAGGGATATCCGTGTAACCAAAACTCAAAATCGTATTCGTAATGGAATGATGAGACTTTTAAAAATAAAAACATATGAGACCATAACTGTGAAAGACATTTGTAAAGAAAGTCAAATCAGTAGAACAACATTTTATTCACACTATAATGATAAAGAACATTTTATTTATTCTCATCTAAATGAACTATTAAAAAAAGGAAAAAGAGAATTATTAAAAGAAGAATTTTCCTCACAAACTTATTTTTTTGAAAATGCTATTAAGTTCTGGTCAACAAGTGGGTCTCTTATATTAATATTATTAGGTGATAACAGTGCACATAAGTTGCATCAAGAAATCAAAAAAGTATTACAAAGAAATATAGAAATCAATATCGTACCCATCTTAAATACAAAGTTGTTAACGACAAAAGAAAAGTATTTCTTATTAATTTTTATCAGTAATGCCATTTTCGGAGTAATACAAGATTGGGTTAATAGAGGATGTATAGAGAAACCTAATGAATTAGCAACTATTATGAATAAAATCATTACTAGTGCATTCAAATAAATTGATAACATGATAAAACACAATTACTTATTATCAAGTATTTCTTTAATATCCAATTGTTATAGATTCAATATACTAAAGCCTCGCTATGACCATTAAATGATGCATAGCGAGGCTTATTACATATTTATTGTTGCTAATTTAACTTATTTTTATTTACTTGAGCTACAATTTCATGATTTGATGATTACCATCCTTGACCTGTAATTTCATATTGATCTAGTTTACCTTGTTGCAAAGCTTGAAGGGCATTTTCAATGGTGTCGAGCGCTTGATCAAGTTGTTCATAAGTAATCACTAGTGGAGGTTGGAATCGTAAAACATTGCCGGCTACAGCAATAATCACAACGCCATGTTTAAAGCAATCATTACATATCTTTAAAGCCGCTTCTGGATCGCGTGTCTTATCTTTTTTATCAGATACAATATCAATACCTATTGATAGTCCTACACCTCGCACGTCTCCTACACTTTCATATTGTTTAACCCACTGATTCATACGCTGACGTACGTAGTTCCCCTTTTCAGTGGAAGCCGTTAATAAATCTTCTTCTTCGATCATTTCAATTGTGGCCAAAGCTGCTTCACAACTTACTGGATTCGCTCCAGTTGTAAATAAATGAGCCGGTGCTTCAAGACTTTCCATGATATCTTTACGGCCTACAATCGCTGACATTGGTAAACCACCTGCTAAGGACTTTCCAAATGTGATGAGGTCTGGCGTGAAATTGTAATGCGATACAGAACTCCATGTGCCAGTACGACCAAGTCCTTGTTGGATATCATCAACAGCGATTAAAATACCATGTTGGTGGCATAAGTTTTGTAATGCTTCAAAATAACCCGGCACTGGTTCTAACAACCCACCATCACCTTGAATCGTCTCAACCACGATGCATGCAACCTCCTCAGCTGGCACATACTTTGCAAACATCTCTTTAAGAGGAGCCAAATATTCTTCAACTGTATTAGGTTGTGATTGCTCGAACATCCCTCTATATTTATCAGGGAATGGAATATGATAGAAACCGTTGAGTAATGGTCCGTAATGTTTACGCATGTTTAAACTAATGGCTGACATCGATAATGAACCGAATGTTGAACCATGATAAGCATTCGTAAAACTGATAATATACGGTCGCCCAGTATAAGCATGTGCAAATTTGATAATGCCATCATTAGCATCTGATCCTGATAAACCAAATGCCACTCTTTTCTCATCATTGCCCGGCGCAATGTCGCATAACTTTTTAGATAGACGAACTAGCGGCTCATGATACATATAAGCTGGCGTATAGTGCACAAATTTTTCTGCTTGTCTTTTAATCGCGTCGGTCACTTTCTTAGGTGCATGTCCAATATTTTGTGAACTGGCACTTGATAAGAGATCAATATATTCTTTCCCGTCTACATCAACTAATGTGGCACCAAAGCCACGATCAATAGCTAAAGGATAATATTTGATTCGTCCTGATTTCGCGAAATATTCTCCATCTTCATTTATTAGTTTTTCTGCTTTACTCATGATAAATTCACCTTCCCTATGAATTATCATTCATTCTTCATACTGTTTTTAGTCCATCTAAACACTCTCTTTTTATATTTTTATCAGTCTCAAAATGAATTCTTGATATTATGGTAGTAATCAATATACTAATAATTTTCTGATTTGTAAATATTTTCAGAATAATTAAAAAATTAAACTTCTTCATTAATTTAAATATGAAATTAACTTGATAAGCAACGATGTATAAACATAATGGATACGGGAATTAAAATAAGTAATACAATGATTGGAGGAAATGATATGTGGTTAAGATATGGTTATCACTTACTATGTGCATTCATCATTAGTGCACTTCTATTAATCACTACGATGGTGATGGATGTCCTTTTACAATCAACACATTTAACACAGTTATTGCTTAATATTGATTTTCTTGTAGATCCCAAAAACGTACCTACCATTGTCGAAGGTCTGATTCATCTATGTATTGGGTTTACGATTTATGTCATATTTTTAATCATTTATCAATATTCAAAGTCACTTTACTATTTAGCATACTTTCCTTTAATAGTTATTTTTATTATTATGTACCCTTTTTTAATCGCTATAGCACAACGTTCATTCTTTACATTTAGCTGGTCTGAATACTTCTGGTGGATGGTTGCTCATATTATCTTTATGGTATTAATGGCGATTTGTATTCCTACGATTTCAAATAAACATTTATGAGTTTATATTAACTTTTTTAACTTACCTTAAAGTTTCGATGTGGTTTCATTTAAAGCGGTATGATTATTCAATTCAGGTGGTACACTAAAAGCGTAGAAAACATTCTATCAAATTCTAAATTCTCTAATTCGAAAAGGGGTTATCATTGTGAACAAGATTGTTCTTCTTGCATCAACTGTTTTAACAAGTGCAGTATTATTTTCCACTGTAAATATTTCTGAAGCAAAAGCGGATGAAGTAACTGCAAATAATGCAAAACATGTAGCACAACAAGCTATGAAAAACAGCGGTGGCAATCCCTACTTACAGAATTTCAACACTGTCAAAGATAAAGGAGATTACTACAAAATCGACATTAGTAATAAATCTGGTGCAGGTGTAGGCACATATAAAGTCTACAAAAATGGAGAAGTTCAATATAAAAGTGGAAACTATGGTGAGTATAGTACTTTAAATAATAAAGATTGTTATACAGGACAAGGTATTACAACTAAAACTTATAAAGAAACACATCATGCAACAAATGCTGACACATCAGTGGATTCTGCTAGAGAACTTAACGCGTTCTATGTTGGAAATGTGCAGCCTTCTGATTTACCGGAGCAATCTAAACAGACACTTCCAGAAAGTGGTAATCATGACAGTATTCGAGGCACAGAAGTCGCAGCTACTGCCTCACTACTCGCAGGCGGATTATTGATCGCTAGACGTAAGTCTTTACTCAAAACTTCATAATCGAACAACATTAATTACTTTTATAACTGGTCGAAAGATAGTGACGAATCGCTATTGTTTCGGCCTTTTTTATGACGATTTTTTGAAAAATAACTTTGAAACAAGTAACAAATGAATAAACAAGGCTTTAAAGGGAAAATGAAGTATTGTAAACACTAAATTAATCTTATGCATATTAATTGTAAATAGATATACATTCTTTAAGGAGGAATTAGATTATGAAATATGTAGTTGTTGGTACGTCACATGCAGGTTATGAAGCTATTGAAACCCTTTTAAAAGAAGATTCAAGTGCTGAAATCGAAGTGTTTGAAAGTGGCGATAAACCTTCATTCCTATCCTGTGGAATTCAAAGTTATTTAGAAAATGTTTCTCCTTCACTTGATTCATTACACTATGCTTCAACATCTTCTTATGAAGAACAAGGCGTGAACATTCATACTAATAGTACTGTGACTGACTTAGACACGGATAAAAAAGTGATTACCGTAGAACAAAACGGACAATCTAACGAAGTGTCATATGATAAATTGTTCTTAAGTCCAGGTGGCAAACCTGTCACACCTCCTGTTGACGGTATAGATCAATATAATAACGTCTTATTTATGCGAGGTCGTGAATGGGCAAATCAAATTAAACAACGTATGCCACAATCTAAAAAAGCAGTTGTTGTAGGCGGTGGCTACATTGGTATTGAAGCTGCTGAAGCCTTTGCTAAAGCAGGTATTGAAACAACAATTGTTGATATTGCAGATAGAATTTTAAACACTTACCTTGATAAAGAATTCACTGATATTTTAGAAGAAAATTCTAAACAACACGGTCTTTATTTCAAAGGTGGCGAAACCGTTCAATCACTTTCAGGTGACAACGATGGTTATGTGACTAAAGTTGTGACAGATAAAGCTGAATACGAAGCTGATACCGTATTATTCGCAGTGGGTGTTGAACCTGCTACAGAATGGTTAGATGGCAAAATTGATTTAGGTAAAAAAGGTATTATCAATGTCAATCATCAACAACAAACATCTGCTAAAGATGTCTACGCAGGTGGTGACGCAACACTTGTACCATTCGCACCAGTTAATGAAGATCGTTATATCGCGCTCGCAACCAATTCTCGTCGTCAAGGCGTTGTTGCAGCGAAAAACATGACTGGTAACGATATGACAATGCCTAGAGTATCCGGTACTTCTGGATTACAATTATTTGATTATAAATTCGGACAAACAGGTGTCCATGGTACTGAAGCGGATAGTTATGATGGTAATCTAGGTCAGAAATATGTAGAAGAACTTATTCATCCTAAATTTATGCAAGATGATACAAAAGTTCATATGAAAATCATTTACGATGAAGATAGTCATAAAATTTTAGGTGGACAAGTGATGTCTACTGAAGATGTAACAGCTTCTATCAATACGATTTCTATTGCGATATCAGCTGGTTTCACTTTAGAACAATTTGCTGTACAAGACTTCTTCTTCCAACCTGATTATGACCGTCCTTGGAACTATCTCAATGTATTAGCGCAACAAGCATTGGGCGATACGTTCGGAAGCGACAAAATGTTATTCTAATTCATTTGAATAAGTAATAAATGCTCAGTAAGGCGTACGCTATCGTCGTCTTACTGAGTTTTTTTATGTAAAAAATCATCTTAGCGTCTAATATAGAATGACACTAAGATGATTGAAATATATACTAATTGCTTTGATTTTGTTTATCTTCTTTTGAGTCTTTATGCTTATGCTTTTTTTCACCTTTGTCTTTAATTTTTTCTTTTTTAGGGTGATAATTAGGTCCATTTGTATAGTCATTAGCTGCATTCCAAATTAAGAACTCATTGATACCATTGTCTTTAAGCGCTTGAACTTGATCTGAAATGGCTTGTGCATCATATTCCTTATATTTACCTTCACCTAAATAAGAGGCAGTAAAATCTTGGATCCACGGTCTTGATTTCGGTTTATCGTTACCTAATTTATTTAAAATACTATTTTCACGTTGAATGTAACGATTCACTGTTTTATAAGGTTCTGTATCTGGTGCTTTTAATCCAAAGTCTCCTGGACTCCAATGAGATGGATAAATCATTGAAGATATTGCATCTACATTTTTAGAGATTTTAGGGAAACTTTGTCCAATACCTGGCGCATTTTTAACTAATGCTGAATATCCGAAGACATCTGCAGAAATTTTAACATGATATGATTCCAATTCTTTATGTGCATATTCTAAGTATTTAGTTACAGTATCTACACGTTGGTCTCCAGAACTTAACTTACTATTTTGATAGTCGCCTCTATCATAATCTAAATTGCTTGCTTCATTTTCAAAGCCTTCAGGGAATCGAACATAGTCGTATTGAATGTCACGGAACCCAGCCTTTGCTGCAGCTTTAGAAATTGCAACATTATATTTCCAAACATCTTTTACAAACGGATTAACAAAGCTATCGCCTTTACCATTCTCCCAAACTGACCCATCCTTATCTTTAAATGACCATTCAGGATGTTCCTTAGCCAATTTAGTATCTTTGAAGGTAACAATACGTGCGATTGGATAAATATTGTTTTTCTTCAATTTCTTTAAAAGTGGCTTTGCTTCAGCAAGATCCATTTCGTTTTTATCTATGAGTTTATTTCCAGTGTGGAACTTCATTGTGATGTTACCAGCATCATCTTTAACGTCTATAACCATTGAATTCAGTTTAGAATCTTTAATGTATTGAATCAGTTCATCCATTTTCTCATCTTTAGTAGAACCACTCGCCACATAAATGCCCTTCACACCATCTTTAGGGTATTGAACCGCATTGTCACTTTGTTTCTTACTAGATTGTTTAGTTGATTGTTTATCCCCTTTGTCTTCATCGTTCGTTTTATTGTCCTGTCCTTCATCATGACTGCAAGCTGATAATAGTAATGCACTTGTAGCAAAAACAGCTAGAACTTTCTTTTTATTCATACCCTGTCGCCTCCCAAACACACAAAATATAAATTTAAATTTATTACTATTAAATTTACTAAAATGCGTAATTAAGTAATATATTTATATTATTACTAATTATTTATAAACATAGAATAACATACTATTTTGAAAATTGAATTAAAACGTGTGTACGGCTCTCAATTAATTTATGCCCATCTTTTTACATTGCCATCAATATAATTCTAATTTTCGTCAAATTTATGACTTCATACACGATTAAAGACAGTTTCACATAAATTTCGAGTTGAAAAACTTGAGATAAAATATAATTTTTATCATACTGTAAGTGAAAGTTATGTTAAGGAGTGGAAAGTATGAATAAAGAACAATTAGAAAAAATGACTAATGGTAAAGGGTTTATCGCTGCATTAGACCAAAGTGGCGGTAGTACACCTAAAGCGCTTAAAGAATATGGCGTTAATGAAGACCAATATAGCAATGAAGATGAGATGTTCCAACTTGTTCACGATATGCGTACGCGCGTAGTGACTTCACCTTCATTTTCACCTGATAAAATCTTAGGTGCCATTCTCTTCGAACAAACAATGGATCGCGAAGTTGAGGGTAAATACACTGGTGACTACTTAGCAGACAAAGGCATTGTGCCTTTCTTAAAAGTTGATAAAGGTCTTGCTGAACAACAAAACGGTGTTCAATTAATGAAACCAATCAATGACTTAGACGAAACTTTAGACCGTGCCAATGAACGTCATATTTTCGGTACTAAAATGCGTTCTAACATCTTAGAATTAAACGAACAAGGTATCAAAGATGTTGTTGAACAACAATTTGAATTCGCTAAAAAAATCATTGCTAAAGGTTTAGTACCAATCATTGAACCAGAAGTTAACATTAATGCTAAAGATAAAGCTGAAATTGAAAAAGTATTAAAAGCTGAAATCAAAAAAGGCTTAGATTCATTAAATGATGATCAACTTGTAATGTTAAAATTAACTATTCCTACTGAACCTAACTTATATAAAGAATTAGCTGAACATCCAAACGTTGTACGTGTAGTTGTATTATCTGGTGGTTACAGCAGAGATGAAGCTAACAAATTATTAAAAGAAAACGATGAATTAATCGCAAGCTTCTCACGTGCATTAGCTAGTGACTTACGTGCTAGCCAATCACAAGAAGAATTCGATAAAGCATTAGGTGATGCTGTAGACTCAATCTACGACGCATCAGTAAATAAAAACTAAGGTGCGAAGAAAAGCGCTTAGGTTTTGAGCAGAATCGAAAAGTGAGCAAAACTGTTTCTCAAGTTTTGTCGAACTTTGAGTATTTCTGCCGAAAAACCTGCTTTTCGTAGCCCGTCTATCTTTCCGGCGAAGTTAAATTATTTCCTCGTTCGGAAGTACATGAAATGCCGACTGGTTCAAGACAACCAGCCGGCATTTTTTAAATATCTATTTATTTATGTGATTGATGTTCTTCAAATAACTCACCTATTTGATTAAAGAAATCTCCAAATTTTTGTGCAGCATTGTCACCAAACATTTCTTCCAAGTTAGCTTGAGACTCACGCGCACTTTGTTCCGATGCTTCATACATATTGTCTTCGTATTCTTTTAAAGCCATCTGTAACTCGTCATTTTCTTTAAGCGCTTCAGCTAATAAATACGCATCATAAAATGCCATATTCACACCTTCGCCCGCAAATGGACTCATAAGATGTGCTGCATCTCCAATTAAAGTAACATTAGGTTGATTTTCCCATTTGAAACCAATAGGTAATTTATATATGCGACGTAATAATATATCATCGCCTGCATATTCAATATATTTTTTTAATTCTGGATGCCAATCTCCAAAATCGTTCAATAACTGTTCTTTAATTTCTGACTTGTTCATCCCTTTAAATTTATCAAATTCATCATAATCCATTTGATATGACATATATACTTTAATTCTGCCATCGCCATTCACTTGGCCGAGTATCGCTTTGTGGTCACCAAATGCCATCATTTTACCGTGTTTATTAAACTCAGCCAAATCAGGATATTGGTTATACACATCCTCTACATTCAGTTCCACCATTGAAATACCATTATACTCAACGTCCACATTTGCTAAATAAGGTCTCACTTTTGAAAATGCTCCATCAGCACCTACCACGAAATCAAACGTAGCTGTGTCTCCTTCAACGAATGAAACTTTAACTTGTCCATCATCTAATCGAGTAAGCGATTCGAACGTTTTACCATATACGACAGTGCCCTCTTTTAATTGTTCACTAATGATATCGCAAAGTTCACCACGATCAATCTCTGGACGACCACCTTCAACTTCTGGGTCAGCAGTTTCTTCATAATACACTTTCCCATCTTTATCTAATACGCGTGTATCTTCGCCTTCAAAACGTGCAAGTTCTCTAAACCGATGAATCATACCCGCTTCTTTCAATGGTAACTGTCCACTTTCTTCGTGTATATCTAATGATCCACCACGGTCTCTATTAACATCTAACCCAGCTTTTTCAAATATGGAAACCTCGAACCCTTGTTGTTGTAATAGAAGACCTAACATCAATCCTCCAGGTCCTCCACCAATAATACCTACCTTTTTAACATCTTTTATATTCATTCCAAAACCCTCCATTATCTATTTTTATTCGGAAAATTTTTTCAAACGTTCTTTTGTTTCTTCTACAAATTGATCAAACTCTTTTTTCATTCCTTCATCTTGTAAAGCACGTTGACTTGCTTTCATAAAACCTTGAAATACTTCATGTAATTGTTCACGAGAAGCTTTCAATTGCTCAAAATCAATGTTTTGGAATTGTTCCATTCTTTGAGTAAACGCATCATTATCAATATTTTCTTCCAAGAATTTTTCGCCTTCTTCAGTTATTGAATACACTTTCTTTTTTCCGTCTTTAGAAATAGAAACAAATTCTCTATCCTCTAACATTTGTAATATGGGATAAACTGAACCAGGGCTCGGCGCATAAAAACCTTTGAAACGTTCTTCTAAATCTTTAATAATTTGATAACCATGTCTAGATTCTTCTTTCAACATTTTAAGAATGACAAATTGTAAATTTCCTTTTTTGAAAAAGCGATCTCGACCGCCACCTCTTGGACTACCAAAGCCAGTAGCGCCTCTTCCAAAATCAAATCCTTCAAATTTTTCCATATGTTGTCTCATCATTTCTGGTCTTCTTCTGAACATAAATATCACCTTTCTTTAATTATCATTTCGATATATCATTATATTAAGCGATATATCGAAATAAGTCAACGATATATCGAAATAAATTATAAAAAAAGAAATACTGTTCACATAAATGTTGTCAGAACAGTATTCCGATTCACTCTATATATTTTTAAATTTTAAAGATGTATTAATACCTTCCCAAATTTACCACCTGTCGTTAATGGGACGTTATCTCCATATTTATCTTGTAAGTATTGTTCAATACTTTCCATTTGTTGATGATCTATTTCAATTTCTACTTCTTTTAACCATGATGGTAATTGTTGCATGACTTCTTCAACACTTTTTTCAGTATGCTGAGTGTGATGTTCAATTAATGTGTCATAGGTATAATTATTACAATACAGTAGTTGCATTAAATAATACATATCGGCTGTCATGGGTGAGGGTTTCATTTCTAAAAATGCAGTCACCTTCTCTACAATTGAGTTTTCTTTAGGTCCTGCTATTAAACTCACATAAACAAACTGATTTGCGATATCAATGGCTTTTTGAACCGCTTCCCAAGTTGTTACTGCTGGACACATAGATGCAAAGACAAAGTCTACATTATTTAAATCTGAAGCTGATATTGATTCAAACGACTGATTTATCGTCTTAATTGAAGCATCATAATGCTGTGCATTATCTTTTAACATCTCATGTAATACAGTTGATGGTTCGAGACTCGTAACTTTAGCCCCCTCTTTTGCGAAAGGAATACTAAATACACCTGAAGCAGCACCTACATCTAATATACTTAAGTTTTTAAATGCGCCCGTTTGGTTCTCAATCCATGACATAATACGCTTTGTGCGTTTCTGACTTTCTTCTGTAAACGAATTTTTATTGAAGTTCTCAGCCCATTTTTCAAATCCTGGTGCATCAGGATTTCCTAAACCTGCACGTTTCATCCTTTTATCTTGAGTATTAGGATCATTATCCCAAGCGTCTTTCCAAAATTGTTGATCAAAGATATTCATATCCACCATCATTACAAACTCCTTCGAATAAACTTTGTAATTATTGTATCGTCAGTCACCAGTTATTAAAAATAATTAAACTTCACTTAGATGTGGTTAGTTTGGTACATAACTCAATATAATTTTCCTAATCTTTAAAAATAATAGTCAATATACTTACTAATAAGTTATAATAATATTATATTTAAACATTTTATATTTTATAATATATTACTAATTATATATAAAGCGACTCATGGTAGAGGAGATATTAAGTTATGAAAAAACTTATTACCATAGTATTGTGTACATCAATGATTTTAGAAGGTTGTTCATTCATGGATAAAGATCAAACAAAAGATATTCCCAAAAAAGTGAGTGTAAAAAATTATGACGGCAAGTACATTGGTGAGCATAAAAAACGCAACGAGGAATTTAAAGAAAAATATAAAGATGAAGCCGAGAAACAATATAAAAAATATGTAAAAGACACATTTGGGTTAGATTGTAAAATTAATTTGGTCGATGCTTATACTAATTCTTCTGGTTTCAGTGAAAAAAGTAAAACTGATGGTCTACTGGTAGTTGGAACTGTTAAGTATGATATCCCTTTCCAACTAAAATTAATTTTCGTTGAGTCTGATAATGGCTTAACAATCACAACCTTTACACCTGGTCATGAAAACGAAACCTCCGCTGCAGTTGCCGCAATGATGTATAAACGTTATGAAAATGAAATCGAACAAGCACGCCACAAGTTTAAACATGAAGTTGAAAAAAATGGTTATTATGCCATGAATGAAAAACTTCAAAAAAAGCAAGAATTTAATGGCGTTACAAAACAGTACTTAAACTTTAATGCTCCTGGCATTGAAGGATTGGACAAGTTTAAAAAAGATTTCAAACCAATAATGAAGTTGAACGGTGAAGAATTTAATCAACAATTTGATAACTTAATTGCGAAACATCCTGAAATAAAAAACAAGCAGAGTCTGATTTTATTGCATATTACAAAGATAATGAAAATAGAGACAAGATTGCAGATTATGTTTGGAACTTACAAAAACCTATAAATAACGTAATGAAATTATATCCTGGTAAGAAATTCGTAAGATTTTACAAAGATAACGTATCTCCAACAAAGATTGATGGACATGGGCGTTTAAAACCAGAAAGCAATGTCATTTCCATCGAGGGTGGCAGATATGATGAACGAAAATAAACATGCGACCGATTTAGATATCATTGAATTAAGTAGTGGATGAAATTCATATTAATAACAAAACTGCTAACTAAATATGCCACTCTCTCTATGTCTTAATAGACGTTAGAAAGAGTGGCTATTTGTTTAAATTATCCCTAAATATATAAGCAAAGATTAAATCTTAAAACTGATAAAGCTCCTGACAGCTAAATTATTTTTAATTTATCAGCATACTCTAATTATCGCTCATATATTTTTCTTCTTCTTCTGCTACTTTTTTAAATACTTCAAGTTGATATGTTGAAAAGTCAGCTTGTGCACTCATAAATGGAGCTGAACTTACATTTAGTACTTTATGGTTTTTACCATCTAACTCTACTGGTGAGAATAAGTAATAAGCTAAAACAGCATCTGCAACATCTTTATCTGAGTCAGAACCATTACCTAACACTGAAAAATCAGTATAAGGCTTGCCTTTATATTTCACTTGAACGATACTGTACGAAATTGCCTTAGGATTCTTTAACTTTGTGATATCTTTTAATTCTTTAACTTTAATTAAATCTTTTTTAGCAATTTGGTCCTTGGGACTCATATGAAACAATCCAGGTTGATTTGATAGAGCAATCAATTTATCTTTTTTGAACGTAGCCATGATTTGAGAATAATTTTCTGGTTCATCTGTATTCCCAATTTTCTTACCATGTCGATCAATATATAAATAATCAATATGTTTAACATCTTTATCAGGGTCTTTCATTACTTTTCGTTTGATACCCTTTTTATCTTTAAAAAATTTATCTACTTCTTCAAGTGATGAACCTTCAGATTCCTCTGTGTATTTTAAATCAGCTAATGTGACCTTATCCGATAATTTCTTATAATCTTTCCAACCTTGCATCCCCGTCTTATTAGTAAAAGTCTTTTCAGTCATCAAAGGATCTAATTTATCTAAAATAGGAACTTGCTTTAATCCTTTAACCTCTTTTTCTAGCTTCTTATATTGATCTTTTTTACTATCTTCTTCTGAATACTTCGTCGCAACATCCGTTTTATTCTCTGATTTCTTAGAAGAGGATTTGTTAGAATCAGAATCATGTGAACAACCTACCACCCCAATAATAATCATAATTAATAAAATCCCTAAAAATTTTCTCATTTTTCTCTCCTTTTTAGTTCTTATACGTAATGATATGTATTTAATATAAACATGTTGATAAAATAAATGTTTATATTTCTATTCTACAGTAATAACTGAGTATTTTATATAGTATTCTATATATTTTAATAAATATTTTTGAATTAAATAAAGTAGTTGGTTACTTATGTTTTAAATATTTTTTAGAATCATAAGACAAACAAAAAAACGTGCAAGATGTTTTATCATCTCACACGTCTCTCACGAGTTAACTTTAATTATTTAGCTTTATCGTAGTAACCTAATTCAAGATCTTTTGAAGTTTGTTTACGTATTTTTCTCATTAATTGTTCATCGTGAATTAATGATTCACCATAAGAAGGAATCATTTCTTTAATTTTTGGTTCCCAATCTGAAGTATATTCAGGGAAATTACGTTCTAAAACTTCTAAAGCTACAGAAACAGAAGTAGATGCCCCTGGTGATTCACCTAATAAAGCAATCACTGAGTGATCTTCTGAATTTACAACTTCAGTACCAAATTGGATGAAACCTTTACCGTTTTCTTCAGTATCTTTAATCACTTGTACACGTTTACCAGCTGTGTATAATTGCCAATCTTCGTCACGTGCTTCAGGGTAGAACGTACGTAAATGATTCATACAACCTTCTTTAGTCATAATGACTTGGTCAATTGAGTATTTAATCAATGGCACGTTTTTAATAGCTGCAGCTAATAATGTTGTAATATTGTATGGTTTAACAGATCTGAATAAATCTAAATTAGAACCAAATTTAAGGAATTTAGGTCCAATATTCGCAAATGGTCCGAATAATAATGTTCTTTCACCATCAATATAACGTGTATCTAAGTGAGGTACAGTCATTGGAGGTGTACCAGGTGGTTCTTTACCATATACTTTGGCGTCATGTTGTTCAATAACTTGAGGGTTAGTACAAGCAATGAACTGTCCACTAATTGGGAAACCACCTAAGTGTTTACTTTCAGGGATACCTGTTTTTTGTAATAGTGGGATTGCGCCACCACCAGCACCGATGAACACGTAATCTGTTTGATGTTCGAATACATCGCCAGTGTTACGGTTTTTAATTTTAACTAACCATTTACCATTAGATAAACGTTCAAAATCTACAACTTCATGATTGTATTGCACTTCCACATTTGGTGAGTCATGAAGGTTCTTAGCCATTTTACGAGTTAATGCCCCGTAGTTCACATCTGTACCTTCATCGATTTTACTAGCCGCCATAACACCGCTGTTATTTTCGCGACCTTTCATCATTAGTGGAATCCATTTTTTCATTTCTTCAATATCCTCAGTATATTCGATGTTATCGAACATAGGGAAATTCTTCATGGCTTCATAACGATCTTTTAAGAACTTCACATTATTTTTACCGCGTACAAAACTAATATGAGGTAATGGATTAATGAATTCTCTAGGGTTTTCAATTTGACCACTTTTAACTAAGTGACCCCAGAATTGTTTAGAAATCTCAAATTGTTCGTTAATTTCTTTTGCTTTTTCGATATCAATTGAACCATCTGGTTGTTGAACTGTATAGTTCAATTCGCATAACGCAGCGTGTCCAGTACCAGCATTATTACGTTCGTTTGAACTTTCAATACCTGGACGGTCTAGACGTTCATATAAGTGGATGTCCCATTCAGGCTCGATGCTTTTTAACATTGAACCGAATGTTGTACTAAGTACGCCGGCACCAATTAACACAACGTCTTTTTTCTCAGACTTTGCCATGTTGTTCACCTCTCCAAAAAATTGTATAAAAATGCTTACCAGTTCATTAGAGTTGTTCTTTTCAATCAAGTATTCCCTGCTTACAACTCCATGAATGAAAGAGTTTTCTCTACCCTTTACTAGTTATTACACTTATATGTTAAAACAATGCTAAGGAAATGTAAATTATTATAGCTAAGACAATTCATTTTTGTAATAATAACTTTTTTATAATAGAAATATGAATTACAAAATAAATTTTCACTTTCAAATAAGTAACTTCATACCTTTCATATTCCCTCCTTTTCATTCAAATTAAAAGCACATATCCGCTGACAAATGAAACTCATCATCGAATATGTGCGATAATTTTATATTTTCTATTTCTGCATTAAGAACTTTTCAATATAAAATGCTGATTCTTCAATTGATTTATATTCAGTATTAATCACAGTCGCATTTAATTTCTTAAAAACTTCTTCTGCATAAGACAATTCTTTCTTAATACGTTCCAAGCTATTATAGGTAGACTCAGCCGATAAACCTAGCGTTTCAGCCCGATTACGACGAATGTTTGCAATATAATTTGGACTTGCAGTTAACCCAAATACTTTCAAACCCTTTTGTTGATACACATTATCAGGAATTGAGACTTCAGGAACGAGTGGGATATTCGCAATCTTATATCCTTTATTCGCTAAGTACATACTTAAAGGTGTCTTTGATGTTCTTGAAACACCAACGATGAGTGCATCCGCTTCTCCGATATCTGTAAAATGCTTGCCATCATCATATTTAACTGAATACTCGATCGCTTCAATTCGTTTGAAATATTCATCATTGAGTTTACGTAATGCTCCGCTCTCCATTAACGGCTCGGCGTGTGTATGATTTTCAATAATACGAATTAACTCTGACATATAATCTACATATGGAATATCGTGTTCTTTGGCAAATTGATGACCTAAAGCATTAAACGATTCACTCACTAATGTTGTTGCAACAATTGCATGTTGTTCTTGAGCAAGTTGAAGAACATTGAGAAATTCCTGTTCATCCTTGATATAGGGAAATTTCTTAATTTCTACCTGTGTTAAATCTGGAAATTGGGTTAATGTTGCATGAATCATACGTTGCGCTGTTTCTCCAATTGAATCAGAAACTATAAATAACTTTAAAACTTGATCATTATTCTCTTTCACCTTATCGCTCGCTTTCCTCCGCCTGACTTTGAGCTGTAGCTAATATGGCACCAGGTACTCTGAACGGTGAACATGAAACGTAGTCGATATTCCAGTTGTTGAATTGGTAAATTGATTTCGCGTCACCACCAAGTTCACCACATACACCAATCTTAATCTCTGGTTTAACCTGTTTAGCTTGTTCAACTGCTAATTGAATCAATTGCCCTACACCGTCTGTATCTAATGTTTGGAATGGGTCAAGCTGTAAAATATTACTTTCAGTATACACATTTATAAACTTCCCTGCATCATCTCTAGAGAAACCATAAGTTAACTGTGTTAAGTCATTCGTTCCAAAGCTAAAGAAATCACAATGTTTGGCAAGATGTTGCGCAATAAGACAAGCTCTTGGTGTTTCTATCATTGTACCAATAAGGTAATTGACCTTCGTATTTGCGTCATTTTCCAATTGAGTAATCGTTGCAGCTAAACGTTCTTTCAATGTTGTAAACTCTTCAACCGTTGATACAAGCGGAATCATAATTTCAGGCTGGCATTTAATGTCATCTTGTTGAAGCTTCAATACACTTTCAATAATTGCTTCCACTTGCATCTCATATAATTCAGGGTAAGTGACTGCTAAACGACATCCACGGTGTCCTAACATTGGGTTAACTTCATTTAATTCAGCCATACGTTTGCGTAATATATCTGTAGATATATCTAGCTGTTGTGCTACGTTTTGAATATCTTCATCCGAACTTGGTAAAAATTCATGCAATGGTGGATCAAGTAAACGGACAATTGTTGGTCGGTCTTGAGATAATCTAAATATTTCTTCAAAGTCCTTCACTTGATACGTTTTAATCTTCTCAAGTGCTTCGACACGTTCATCGTGATTTGATGCTAATATAAATCGACGCATTTCCACCAGACGTTCTGGTCCAAAGAACATATGCTCAGTTCTTACGAGTCCGATTCCTTTCGCACCAAAGTTATATCCTGCTTGGATATCTTGAGGCGTTTCTGCATTCATTCTAACTTGTAAACGTGCAGTATCTTCTGACCACTCCATAAATTGTTCAAACGCATCACTATGCTCAGCATTTACAGTTTCAATCTCGCCTAAATAGATGTCACCTGTAGAACCATCAACGGACACAATGTCTCCTTCATGCAATTCACCATCAGGATAATAGACAGTTTTATTCACTGTATCAATTTCAACATCCGAACATCCAGTGACACAACATTTACCCATTCCTCTCGCAACCACTGCTGCATGGGATGTCATTCCGCCATGTGTAGTAACAATTGCTTCACTTGCAACCATACCTTCAATATCTTCTGGAGATGTTTCTGGACGCATTAATACAACTTTCTTTCCTTCATCCGCTTGTTCTTTCGCTTCCTCTGCAGAGAATACGATACTTCCTGTTGCCGCTCCCGGACTTGCTGGTAATCCTAACTTCGATATAACAGTCGCTTGCTCTAAGGCCTCTTCCTTAAAATTAGGATGCAATAACTGATCGATAGATTTTACATCTACTTTCGTTACAGCCTCTTCACGTGAAATTAAACCTTCGTTAACTAAATCAACAGCAATTTGAATTGCAGCTCTTGCCGTACGTTTACCATTACGTGTTTGTAGTAAATATAATTTACCGTTTTCAATCGTAAATTCAATATCTTGCATATCTTTATAATGTGTTTCCAATTGTTTTGTCACTTCTACAAATTCTTGATGAACATCTGGCATTTGTGATTTCAATGTATCGATGTCTTGAGGCGTACGGATTCCCGCTACAACATCTTCACCTTGCGCATTTAATAAATATTCACCAAATAATTTGTTCTCCCCAGTGACAGGGTCTCTCGTAAATGCTACCCCCGTGCCACTTTGTTCACCACTATTTCCAAATACCATTTCTTGAACGTTTACGGCAGTACCAATATCATGCGGTATATCATTTAAATCTCGATATACACGTGCACGATCATTATCCCATGATTTGAATACCGCTTCGATTGCTTCTTCTAATTGTTTTAATGGTTCTTGTGGAAAAGGTTTATACACTTCTTCTCTATAAATTTCTTTAAATCTTTCACAAATTGTTTGTAACCCTTCAGCAGATATATCCGCATCGTTCTCGTAATTGTGTTGATTTTTAAAATCGTCAAAATATGTATCAAATGCAAGCATTGGAATACCATATACAACTTCACCGAACATTTGTAATAAACGACGATAACAATCATAAGCAAAACGTGCATCATTTGTTTTCTCGGCGAGTTTCTTAACATTGTCATCGTTCAAACCTAAATTAAGAATGGTATCCATCATACCTGGCATAGAAATCTTCGCACCACTACGTACTGAAACTAACAATAAATCATCATCTGATGAGAAGGATTTCCCTGTTCTTTCTGAAAATGATGTTAAGTGATGAATCAATTGTGTTTTAACTTCAGAAGGTAATTGTTCATTTTGCTTTAAATAATCAATACAAGCCTCGGTTGTAATCGTAAAGCCATCAGGAACTGGTAAGCCAAGACGTTTCATTTCTGATAAATTGGCCCCTTTACCTCCCAATAAATCTTTCATAGAAATGCGTCCTTCATCAAATGCATAAATATATTGTGTCATTTTAGACCACCTCTTCATTTAATATGTCATACTAATCATTTTAGAGTATGTCATATTAGAAAAAGAATTACAACTATTTACATGAAAAGGATTTCATATTTATTACGATTTAGTGAATAACATACATTGAGCCAACAAAATCCCGAGTTAAAAAATTCGACGAAACGTTTGAATTCTCAATAGATATAAGGTGCACATTGATATAAAAAATGCTCTAAGATAATTCTATTCCTGCACTTCATCTCATAAAGTTAGATTTTTTTGTCCAACTATTGAGGTGTACTTCATAAATAGAAATCATCTTAGAGCTCTATTTTAGGATTGATATGACATCCTAACTTATATTGTTTTAATTTTTGTTATGATACTTTGCAATTTCTGCGTCGCGTAATTCAACACGTCTGATTTTTCCTGAATTTGTCTTAGGTAAGTCGTCAACAAATTCAATCGCTCTTGGATATTTGTATGGCGCAACTTCATTTTTACAGAATGTTTGAAGTTCTTTAATAAGTTCTTCACTACCGTTATAGTCATTTTGTAAAATAACAAATGCTTTAACGATGTTACCTCGAATTTCATGAGGACTTGCGACAACCGCACATTCTTTTACTGCAGGATGATTCGTTAACGCATCTTCAACTTCAAAAGGTCCGATTGTATAACCAGAACTAATAATAATGTCATCACGTCGACCTTCGAACCAGAAATAGCCATCTTCATCTTTATGCGCTAAGTCTCCAGTGACATAATACTCACCGGCTGAAGCTGCTTTCGTACGTTCTTCATCTTTATAATAACCTTTAAATAGTGCAGGTAAGTCTAAAGGTACCGCTATATTTCCCTTTGTATGAGGAGGCACTTCATTACCATCATCATCAATAATAGTGACAAAGCTACCTGGAATACCTTTCCCCATTGAACCAGGACGAGGTTCAGTATCTTTTAAGAAACCAATAAGTAACGTACTTTCAGTCTGACCATATCCATCTCTTACTGTTAAATTAAAGTTTCTTTTAAATTGTTCTACAACTTCACGATTGAGAGGCTCTCCTGCTGATACTGCACTGTGTAAGTGTTCCAAATTATAATCTTGCAAGTTATTCAATTTGGCCATCATACGATACTCAGTTGGCGTACAACAAAGCACATTGATTTGATAATCTTGTAGTAATTCAAGATATGTTTCTGGTTGGAAACGCCCATTATAGACAAACGCTGTTGCCCCTGTACCTAGAATAGATAAGAATGGACTCCACACCCATTTTTGCCAACCCGGAGCGGCTGTTGCCCAAACAAGATCATCTTCTTCAATGCATAACCAATGTTTAGGTGCCATTTGTAAATGTGCATAACCCCATCCATGAGAATGTGTAACAGCTTTAGGGTTCCCTGTAGTTCCTGAAGTATATGATAGAATCGCTAAATCATCACGTGAAGTGTCAGCAGTCTCTAACATATCACTTGCCTCAGCCTTTTCATCATCAATAGAAATCCAGTCTTGCTGATGACCTGAGACAATAAATTTAGTTAATTGTTCGTATTCTTTTACACCTTCGAATTCTTTAGTGAGTGAGTGCATCGCAATAACTGCATCAATCTCACCATGTGTAATTCTGTATTGAAGATCTTTCGTACGTAGCATTTCAGAACTCGGTATAATGGCGATGCCTAATTTTAACGCTGCAATGTATAATTCGTATGTTGCAATGGCACGTGGCATGATGATAAGTACTTTATCGCCCTTTTTAAGCCCATGATTTAAAAAGACATTCCCCACTTTATTCGCATTATGCATAAGTTCTTCATAACTAACTGAGATATTGTCATGTTCATTATCTTTATAAATAATCGCTTTCTTAGAAGTGTTTGAAGCGTATTTTTCTATTTCAGAAATAATATTGTATTTCTCTGGTGCGAGTAAATCTGATTTATTCATAATTTTACTTCCTTTCAATTCACATTCATACTCATACTATCAGAACTTGATATCCTATCAAACGGATACCCCTTGCATTATAATAATTTTCTGAATTTTCGTGATGTTAAAACTTGGTGTACTCATAAAAAATAAGAAGTCCTACCCTTTAAATCGCTAAAGGGTAAGACTTTATTTAAAAGACGTTTTCAAAGTCTATGTGTTCATTTAATTTTTCTAACTCTACTCTTACATTATATGACAAGTCGCGGTTAACAATCTGATGGTCGACACCTTTTGATGTACCACGTTTTTTATGTGTTTCTGCGTATTCTCTAGAATTTTGCCAATCATAAAATGCCTGACGACTTTCCCATAATGTGACGATGATATAATGTCTCCCATATGTTTTAGGTCTAAGAAATCTTAATGCTTTAAAGCCTGGCACATCTTGCAAATGTTTATCTCTTTGTAAGAACTTATCCTCAAACATCTCTTCATGTCCCTCATTCACAAAAAGATGATTAAGCACGCAAAATGTATCATTAGATAGCTGATTAATAGTTTCTAAGACTTCATAATATTGTTTATCATTATTCTTCTCAATCATAAAACAATCATCAGTTTCTTCTATAATATATGTTTTATAAGCGTCATTGATTAACATGTATGATTCCTTCATTTCAATTCAATTTGTAAGTATTAAATTTTGCTTTGTTCGTATAGTGATAGTGACCGTTTAACAACTTCTATGAGTTCGTGATCAAAATTTTTAATTTGATTAAAATAGTGAATAATATTGTCAGCTACTGTCTCTTCTACAGGAAAATGTGCGTCTTGATTAACCCACTCAGCTAATTCACCTAAAGGCGTTTGATCACCAACAAAGTTTTGTATAAATTCATAGAAACTCACACGATCACCTCTTTTTCGTAATATAAATTCATACTATCACGAATTTACAAATAATACATCATACCAAACTATATCATTTAAATTTTATTTGCATTTATAAAAAAGAAAATACCATAAAAAGGTTGTCATTTTTAAAAGAAACAATGGTACTTTCTATAATGATTTTGTCTTTTGGTGAGGAAGTGTTAACCAAACAATAAAATATGCAGTAAACGCCATCATTGTATTAAACCATAGTCCTATCATCGCACCAAGTTTAGGGTCGAATAATGTGGAAAATATGCTATAAATTGCACCTGATATTGCTACACCAAAGGCACCACCTATAGAGGAAGCCATTTTATAGATACCTGAGGCTACGCCTACCTTTTCTTCGGGTGAATTTGAAATAGCTGTATCAGTAGATGGCGTCGCAAATAATCCTAAACCTAATCCAAACAACAAGTAACCGAATATACATGAAACGATATACATTGGAACAGGAAAGAATGTAATCGACATTAAAAAGATTCCAATCGTAGTCGACATTGTGCCAATAAGCATAGGTTTTCTTGGTCCAAATTCTTGTAAGATTTTCTCCCCAACTCTTATCATTGCGAGGACTGCTATCAAATAAGTCACTGATAATAACCCTGTTTCAAAAGAACTTAAGCCTATACCTTGTTGTACAAATGTGTTGGTAACAAGGAGCGTACCAGCTACTGTATTGATTAAAAAATTTGCAAGCGTCGCACTGGTGTAGAATCGATTCTTAAATAATGAAAAATCGATGAGTGGATTGATTTTCCTACTTTCAAAAATGAAAAACAGAATGGCTGAGAGTACAAATGCAACGGCTAACGATACAATCGCTACTGAAAAGAGACCTAATTGTGCAGATTGAGTAATGATAACATTGAGACTGAGCATCATAATAACAAGTAAAATGAGCCCAACAATATCAAATTTTCTTGCCGAAGTATTGTGATTCTTAGATTCTGGTGTCCCTTTAATTAATATTAAGGAAATAACGGAGACCACTATCGAAAAAATAAATATCCATTTCCAACCTAAGAATGTAGCAATGATACCTCCAAATAGTGAGGCAAAACCAGAGCCTCCCCAAGAGCCAATGGACCAATAACTTAATGCTCTTCTACGATGGTTTCCATGATAATACGCTTTAATTAATGATAATGTCGCTGGCATGATTGCTGCAGCAGATAATCCTTGGATGGCCCGACCTACTAATAATAGTGGCGTAAAGTCAGTAATGATAATTAATAAAGAGCCGATAATATTGAGCCAAAGCCCTATCATAGTAAGGCGTACGCGACCAAAATTATCGGCTAAACTACCTGCTCCTACTACAAACATGCCACTAAATAAGGCGGTTAGACTAACCGCGATACTGATTGTACTTAAATAACTTCCGAATGAAGTTTGTAAAGTTGGAATGACATTAATTAGCGAGTTAGCAAACAGCCAAAATGTGATGACTGCAAGGACGATACCCGCTAAAAGTTGTCGTGTCCCATTATATTCTTGTTGCTGATTCATTGATGTTTCATTCTCCTTTTAACTTAAATAATCTAAAACAACAGTACCCACAGCTTCTGCAGCTACAAGCATTGATGATTCACTAATATTAAACTTTGGATGATGATGAGGGTAGATCTCTCCATCTTCTGGCGCTGCACCCGAATAAATAAATGTACTAGGCAGTTCGGCAGCATAAAACGCAAAATCTTCTGATGGTGGTTGCGGTTCACAGATTTCTACACCTTTAATATCTTCTATTTTCGCATTTTTAATCGTTTCTGCAACATATGATGTAAAATCTGGATCATTATATAAGGCTGGATAATCCTTTTTAAATTCAAACTCACACGTCACGCCAAAGGTTTCTTCCAAACCATTAACAAGTCGTGTTAATTCGTCTTGAATGGTGTCCCTCGTAGCATCCGTGAGTGCACGTACGTCTCCTTCTATTTCAATTTGGTCTTTAATGACATTGAATTGGCCTTTACCATCAAAGGAACCGATTGTCACGACGCCTGTTTCAAATGGACTCAGTCGTCTAGAAACTACGGTTTGAGCAGTTGTTACAAAGTTCGCTCCAGCAACAATTGCATCATTTGCCATATGAGGTGATGACCCGTGTCCACCCTTACCTTGTACCACTAATTTAAAATAAGCACGTCCGGTTTGAACAAATCCTTCTCGATAAAAGACTTTCCCTGCTTCCATCGTACTCATTACGTGTGCACCTAACACATGATCCACACCATCAAGCACGCCATCTTTAATCATGCCTTGGGCACCACCTGGTGGCATTTCTTCAGCTGGCTGATGAATAATCACAATTTTACCTTTGAATTGATCCTTCATTTCTATTAATGTTTCTCCAAGTATGAGCATATACGCTGTATGTGCATCATGCCCACATGCATGCATCACACCTTTATTTTTAGAGGCAAATGAAAGTCCGGTTTGTTCTTCAATTGGTAGTGCATCAAAGTCTGCACGTATCGCAAGCGTCTTCCCAGGCTTACCGCTATCAACCGTCACTTTGACACCATTAGGCCCTACATTTGTTTCAACATCACAATCTTTATCTTTGTAGAAGTTTGCAATGTATTGAGGTGTCTCTGTTTCATGAAATGAAAGTTCTGGATGTTCGTGAAGATAACGTCTCATCTCTATCATTTTACTTTCTTTTTCACGTAAACGTTTAATTAATTCTTGATTCATTGAAATCCTCTCCTCAATACAATTATAAAACTTAATTGCGAAAGAATGTTGTGCAGTGTCTTTTTACTATATATTTTAAAAATGTTAAACACAATTATCGTTGGTATCTTTTCCTCATAAAAAAGCACACCTCAATTAATGATAATTGAAGTGTGCGCGCAGTCTTATTTATGAATTAATGTTGATAAAATGGATCGTCTTCCATAGCGCCAGCTTTTTCGTCATGAACACCATGTTTATAATAATCTACATATTGTGGTTCAAGTGGTTGTCTGCCTCGAATAATGTCGGCTGCTTTTTCAGCTAACATTAATACTGGTGCGTGAATATTACCATTTGTTGTACGTGGCATTGCTGAAGCATCTACGACACGTAAGTTTTCCATGCCATGCACTTTCATTGTTAATGGGTCTACAACTGCCATTGGGTCAGAAGAAGGTCCCATTTTCGCACTACAAGATGGGTGTAATGCCGTTTCACCATCTTTACGAACCCAATCTAAAATTTCTTCATCAGTTTGTACTTCAGGTCCTGGTGAAATTTCTCCTCCATTGTATGGATCCATTGCTTTTTGTTTAAGAATATTTCTAGCAACTCGGATTGCTTCTACCCATTCGCGCTCGTCTTCTTTCGTTGATAAGTAGTTAAACACGATGCTTGGCTTTTCAAATGGATCTTTAGATTTAATCTTCAAGCTACCTCTTGAATTTGAATACATTGGACCCACGTGTACTTGGTAACCATGTGCGACAGGGGCTTTCTGACCGTCATAACGTACCGCAATTGGTAAGAAGTGGAACATTAAGTTAGGATAATCTACCTCATCATTTGATCTTACGAATGCACCACCTTCAAAGTGGTTAGACGCTGCCGCACCTTTACGTGCGAAAATCCATTGTAATCCGATGAAAGGCATACGTTTAACATCAAGGCTTGGTTGTAATGATACAGGTTCTTTACATTTATGTTGAATGTAAACTTCCAAGTGGTCTTCAAAGTTTTCACCTACACCTGGTAAATGCATACGTGGTTCAATTCCTTTAGATTTTAGGAATTCTGAGTCACCGATACCAGATAATTGTAGTAATTGAGGTGTATTAAATGCGCCTCCAGATAAAATGACTTCGTTTGCTTTGACTGTTTGTTCTTTACCATTTTTCTTAAATGTTACACCCGTTACTTTTTTACTATTATTCTCGTCAAAGTTTAACTTAGTAACGAAAGCACGTGTCTCAACATCTAAATTTCTACGTCTCATAGCTGGACGTAAATAAGCTCTAGATGCTGACATACGGCGTCCATGGTGGACTTGACTATCAAATGGTCCGAATCCTTCTTGTCTAAAGCCATTCACATCTGGCGTTTTATGATAACCTGCTTCAACACCTGCATTAAAGAATGATTTAAATAAAGGATTTGTTGCTGGTCCACGTTTTAATTTAACTGGTCCATTATGTCCGCGAACTTTATCATATGGTGACGCACCGTATGTAGTTTCTAACTTTTTAAAATAAGGTAAGCAGTGCGCAAAGTCCCATGTTTCCATGCCTTTAGGTTCTGCCCAACCTTCGTAATCCATTGGGTTACCTCTTTGATAAATCATTCCGTTGATTGAACTTGAACCACCAAGTACTTTCCCTCTGGCATGATCGACTTTACGTCCCATATGTGGTTCTTCTTCAGTTTGATATCTCCAATCATAGAATGGGTTACCTGAAGGGAACATAAGCGCTGCTGGCATTTGAATAAATAAATCCCAGAAATAGTCACTACGTCCTGCTTCTAATACTAAAACATTTTTATCTTTATCTTCAGAAAGACGGGCACCTAGTACTGAACCTGCACTACCGCCACCGATAATGATGTAATCATATGAATCGTGTTTTCTTCTCATCGAATTCGACCTCCAAAATTGATTTGTTTTCTTTGTTTCTCAACATCTCTTTCTTAAAAGGTTTCACATATTGAAGTGAGCGCTCTTGTTCGAATTTAGCGCTCACTCGCAATTGTTTTTTATTTTTAATAATAAATTATGAACTTATGACTTATTTACTAAACCAATTAACTGGTTCTGGATTAGTATTCGTTAAGATATGCTTTGTAATTAAGTACTCTTCAAGACCTTCTTTACCAAGTTCTCTACCGATACCTGATTGTTTATAACCACCCCATGGTGCTTGAGCGAAATAAGGATGGAAATCATTAATCCAAACTGTGCCAAGTTTTAATTTATTCGCGACGCGTTGTGCCTTACCCATATCTTTAGAAAATACAGCACCCGCTAAACCATAAATAGAATCATTAGCTAAACGGATTGCTTCTTCTTCGTCTTCAAAGCCTTCCACAGTAACAACTGGACCGAAGACTTCTTCTTGTACAATACGCATTGAAGTATCACAATCAGTGATTACAGTAGGTTCGAAGAATAAACCATCTTGTAAGTCTTCACGCTCTGGACGCTTACCACCGATAGCAATTGTGGCACCTTCTTGTTTTGCAATTTCCATGTAATTTTCAATTTTCTCACGATGTGCAGTTGAAATCACTGGTCCCATTTCAGTATCTTCATCAAAGCCGTTACCTACTTTTATCTTACTTACACGATCGATAAGTGCCTTTTCAAATTGATCTTTAATACTATTGTGAACTAAAATTCTTGATCCTGCGGAGCACACTTGACCTGCGTGGAAATAGCCACCATTTAAAGCTTGGTCTACTGCTAATTCGAAGTCTGCATCATCAAAGATGATATTTGGATTCTTACCGCCAAGTTCTAATGCCACTTCTGTTACGTTATCTGCCGCTTGTTTCATAATATGTTTACCAGTTTCTATACCGCCTGTGAATGATACTAAGTCAACTTCTTTATGACCTGACATCACGTCACCAACTTCAGAGCCAGCACCTAATACTAAGTTAATTGTACCTTTAGGGAAACCAACTTCTTCCATTAGTTCAAATACGCGAATCGTAGTTAAAGGCGTAATTTCACTAGGTTTCATCACTAGAGAGCAACCTGTCGCAAGCGCAGGTGCAATCTTCCAAGATGCTTGTAATAAAGGATAATTCCATGGTGTAATTTGCGTTACAACACCGATTGGCTCTTTGACAACCTTGCTTTCAGAATTTGGAATTGGCGTATTGATGATTTCGCCACCATCTTTATCCGCTAATCCTGCGAAATACATGAACACATTATGAATATCATCCATGTCAGCATATGATTCTTCTAATGTTTTACCTGTATCTAACGTTTCAAGTTTTGCGAGCTCTTCACGATTTTCTTTAATTTTATCTGCAACAGCTCTTACTTTTTTACCTCTAACTTCAGCTGTTTCAAGTGACCATTCGCCCTCTTCAAATGATCTTCTTGCTGCTAGAATAGCTCTTTCAACATCTTCTTTTGTACCTTCAGCTACAGTAAAGATGACTTCTTGATTGTAAGGATTTATGATATCTCTAGTATTTTTATTTGAACTTTCAACCCACTCACCATCAATATATTGGCGATTTGATAATTTATCTACAAGTTCCATCAAAACAACCTCCGTTAAGTTTGTTAAATTTTTATTTAACGAATTTTACAAATTTATGTTAGCATAGGTATTGAAAACGTGTCAATTTCTTAAAAAATATTTGTAAAACGCATGTTATAAAGTCAAAGTAAGTTACAATAACAACTATGACAAAACAAATTAATAAAGTGATTTTCATTTTTGAAAAAAGGTTTTATAATAGTTTGGCATATTTAAAATTTTAAAAATTACGTTATACAGCTTAATTAACGTGGTAAAATGCAATATTAGAAATTGGAGGTGCAGTGATGACACGTTCAAATAGCGACGCGCACCAAGTTGAACAAGCCAAAGATTTAGTGATTAACTCAATTGGTGAAACGATGGATTTATACGGTATCAACCGTAGTGTCGGAAATTTATACGGCATTATGGTATTTGAAGGTAGTATGACTCTAGATGAAATGCGTCAACAACTTCAAATGAGTAAACCAAGTATGAGTTCAGGTGTTAAGAAGCTTCAAGAATTTGATATTGTTAAACAGCAATTCACACGTGGAAGTCGTAAGCAACATTTTATTGCTGAGAAAGATTTCTTTAATTTTTTCCGTAATTTCTTCACTCGAAAATGGGAACGAGAGATTGATACGAATATGGAGGCAATTAAAGATGCTGAAAAGATTATCAATCCACTTTTAAATAAAGATCATTTAGATGAAGCAGACAAAGAAGACGCGTTAAATGTTAAAGCACAATTAGATCATTCAAAAGTTTACTATGAATGGTTAGCACAACTTTGCGAGGCATTAGAAACTGGCGAAATATTTAAATACTTCCCAATTCCTGAACATAAAAATGAAGAAAATTAAGTTACAAAACATTAAAAAGCCAAGAGATTGTGACGTCAAAACGTCACCTTTCTCTTGGCTTTTCTTTATAGTTATAGATTATCGTCTTCTGGTTTTTCTTTCACTTGAACAATTCTAAGCGAACGACGTTCAACCTCTTTCAGTTTATCTGCACGCTTTTCAAGTTTAATCCTATCTCGACCCAGTATAATTAAGAAGGATATCATCATAAAGGCAAAGATAACGATTAATGGAACACTTGCTAAAATTGAAGCAGTTTTCAGTACTTGAAGTGCTCTTTCTCCACCCACTAACATGAGTGAAAATGGTAATAAACATAATGCGAATGCCCAAAATAGGCGATTAGCTCTTAAAGGTTCACCGATAACTTTTTTCTGAGATGCAGCTGCTAAGATGTATGAACCAGAATCAAAAGTAGTTGCTAAGAATAAGAATGCTGAAATTAAGAATAAAATAATTGTAAGTGTTGGGAATGGTAGTTGATGCATTACTTCGATAATCGTCGCTTCAGTACCATGGCTGTTTAAGTAATTAATAACATTAAACTGATCAGTAATTTGTAGGTAAACTGCATAGTTACCAAAGATACCGAAGAATAATACACATCCTAACGTACCATAACAGATTGTACCAAGAACGACTTCTTTCAGGGTACGACCTTTAGATATACGTGCGATGAATAAACCAATAAATGGCGCATATACTAACCACCAAGACCAATAGAAAATTGTCCAATCTTGTGGGAAGTGTGTCTCTTTACGTCCGTGAATGCCTCCAAATGGTTCCATCCATGTCGCCATATGGAAGAAATCTCTTAACATATTACCAAAGCCTGTCACAGTTGTTTCCATAATAAACACTGTTGGCCCTACGATAAATACAAAGGCTAAAAGTACAAATGAAAGCCACACGTTGACGTCACTTAATTTTTGAATACCTTTTTTCAATCCAGTATAAGAACTAATTGCGAAAATAACTGTAATTGTTAAAAGAATGATTGAACGTAAAACCATGTTTGTTCCATCTAAACCAGTTAACTTTTCGACACCTGCTGAAATCATAGGAACACCTAGTGCTAATGATGTAGCGGCACCACCAAGTAAACCGAAGATGAATAAAATATCTACTAATTTACCAACAAATTTATCTGTTTGACCTTTTAAGATAGGTCGACAAGCTTGGCTGATCTTATAGATTGGTTGTTTCTTAACGAATACAAGATAGCCAATAGGTAATGCAGGAAGAACATAAATTGCCCATGCGATAGGGCCCCAATGGAACATACCGTATTGCGTAGCATATTGTAGTGCTTCGTCAGACATTGATTTCGCGCCGTTTGGTGGCACTTGATAATAGAATGCCCACTCTATGACACCCCAATATAAAATATCTGAACCGATACCAGCACAAAATAGCATTGCAGCCCATGTGAAATTATTAAATTCTGGTTTGTCACTTGCCTTCCCTAACGTGACATTACCGTACTTACCAAATGCTATGTATAGAACGAAGCAGAATATTGCAAGCCCCATAAATAAATACACAGAACCAATTGAATTTGAAATGGCACTATTGATGTCTGTGATGATTGTTTCACTTGCTTTTGGAAAGGCCATCATAGGTATAACAGCAAAAAGTAATACGACAACTACACCTATAAAGGTCGGCCAGTCCATAACTTTTTCCTTTTTCAATTGTGATCCCCCTAATATTATTTTATGAATCGTGTTGTTCAATTACGCTCAATTTTTATTGATTCACAAAAAAGACAATAACGAAGTTTTAATAATAATGCAAATTCCATACAAATATTTTTGATGACTTGATTGAATATTTATATAGTTTTAAACATTTTGATGTTTATACAAAATGACTATGACAACAGTGTTAAATTAAAATTTAACAAAATGAACGAACTTTACAGTATGTTCTCTTTGGATTTTTATGCATTTATATTGAATAATTATTTATTTCCAAAAATGTATTTCTTCATCAAAGTATTTCAATTTTTTCAAATAAAAACTACTTCCCCATTTGATTGGAAAAGTAGTTTGAATTTCATCTCAATTTTTAATATCCCAATAATGTTTTAATTAGGAATCCTGTAATGATAGATACAGTAATAACGAAAAATCCTGGTACGATGAAGCTTGTTGGTCTCGTTCGTCCCGTTTCGTCCAGTTCAACAGCAAAAAGTAATGTAGGTTGTGCGGGTATAACAAAGTTAACATTTAATGTTTGGACCATTGCGACAAAGTAAATAGGTGGTATACCTATACTCATTACAATTGGCACCATTATTGAAGCTGTGGCAGTTTGTGAAATGACAATCATTGCAACCACAGATACTAAGATTATGACTAACCAAGGAACCTGACTGACAGTTTGACCAATGTCATTTTTTAATATCTTTAAGTTTTGAGGTGCATTAAAGATTGTAGCCCCTAGCCAACCTGGCCCTAATACTGCAAACAACGCTCCCATCGCTGACTGCGTAATATGTGATGAGAGAATCTCAGACGTATTAATTTTAATTAATAGTAAGTTGATTGCTGCGCTTAAGTACATAAAGAATTGTACAATCTCAGTCATTTCAACTTTCACTGTCTTTCCATTTACATCAAATTCTGGCATCAGATGTGGAAATATACCAAACGTTAAAATTCCCATAACACAAAGTAGAAAGACTAGCACGCCTATTTTTACTTTTCCTGAAAATTCATTCTCAAGTTCAACCTCTGGAATTTGAACTAAACGCTCTGAATCACCACGTACTTTCTCTTTACGTCCGACAAACGTACAGAACACACTCAGTAATAGCATACTAATGATTGCTGTTGGTAATACAATACTCAAATATTTTCCCATTGAGATATGATAACCCGCTAAAACTGAAATAATGTAAGCAGTTGCTGAAGCAGCCGGACTACAAAGTAATGCCAAATTGGCTGTCAATACTGAAGCAGTCAATGCACGTTTAGGTTGAATGTGTGCTTTCTGAGCAGTCTTTGCAATAATCGGTTCTAAAGATAAAGCGATATTCGCTGTTCCGATCCCAAACACGAAAAAGAACACAATCATTGGTGCTATAAAAATAATAGATTTGGGAAAACGTTCAATCACACGTGATGCAATATAAACTAAGTAGTCGATACCGCCTGTAGCTTGAAGTGTCCCACCTGCGATGCCGATAGAAAGAATGATTAAAACTGCTGTAACAGGGGCTGAACCCGGAGGTAATTGAAATACAAATATCATGATCAGCTGTGCGACAATGGCAAAGATACCACAACCAAGCGCACCGGCTGTTCTAAGTCCTAATAGTATCGCTAGAATCATTATGATGATTTCTATGATAAACAATAACATGGAAGGATCTCCTTACTCTTGATGAACGAATTTAGTCATTACCTATATTTTATCATTTAAAGATGTAATAAGTATATATATAACAAGAATATTATTATTCTTCGCTTTAACAACGTTTAATCATTATCACTTTTCATCATTATCGTCATTTCATTTATTTGAAATTTCATGTTAGATATAAAAAAAGGATAGTCTGATACATAATTATCTAAAAATAAAAGCAGTAAGATGATTTCAATAAGGATTCATCTCACTGCTACATTTATATTCAATACTTCGTATTGCTTAGGCTCCCTTGCCGCGGGCATGGCTTGAGCCTGTAGTCTCAAGACGCATGCTATTCCTGCAGGCGTGTCGCCATCAATACTTCGTATATTTTTCAAAATTAGACTTTCACCCGCTTCTTCAAGACACATATTCAATAATGCCGTCATGTTGTAATGAATCATGAACGTTGATGACACGTTGATTTAATGACCCTTTATATGGCAAATTAGGCTTATAAAGTTGGTACATAAAAAGCCCATCTACTAATACATCAGTAAGTTCAAGTAATTCTCGACGTTCATCTGTTTGATGTTTTAAATATTCAAAAAGAAACCCGGTCCATATCCAAATTGTTTTACTGTGTCCGAACCGTTGTCTAAAAGCACGGGCAATGCGTAACGTAATATTTAAGTTACAAAATGGTTCTCCACCTAAAATACTTAATCCAGAAATATAGGAAGGCTCACAATTCTCCAATATTTCCTCTAAAATATCTTCTGAAAATGTTTCACCATATTTAAAATTTTGTGCCTTCTCGTTATAGCATTTTTTACATTGAAAAGGACAACCAGAAACATACACACTACAACGGACGCCTTCACCATCAACAAAACTGTGACTTTCAATTTTCGCGATATGATTCTGTCCAGTTTTAATGTCTAATAGACTCATGAGCGTGGTTCCTTCATATGTTTGACTCTTGCGCAAATTTCTTTCTGACGTCCTTCGATGACAGGTCTTTGAACAGGATTTCCTAAATAGCCACATGTTCGTTTAACCACATCGACAGTTTTAGGGTCGCTATTGCCACAATGTGGACATTTATAACCATTTTCAGTCGTTTCAAAATCCCCGTCATAATCACATTTATAACAATGATCAATTGGTATATTTGTTCCTAAGTATCCAACTTTATCGTATGAATAGTCCCATACTGCTTCTAAAGCTTTGAGATTATGGTTCAATTTAGGATATTCACAATAGTGTATGAAACCTCCACTAGCGTAGTAAGGGTAATCCTTTTCAAAATCTAACTTCTCAAAAGGTGTGACATCTTTACGTACGTCGTAATGGAATGAATTCTGATAGTAACCTTTGTCAGTGATATCAGGTATGTCACCAAAACGTTCTCTATCTAATCGACAGAATCGGTCTGTTAACGACTCACTTGGCGTGCTATAAATACTGAACCAAATATCATATTTCTCTGTCCATTCGTTCTGATAATGTTTCATCTCTCTAAGAATATCTAATGTAAACGTCTTAGCTTCTTGATTACTTTCCCAATCTGGTCCGTAAAACATTGTAGCTGCTTCATATAAGCCTATGTAACCCATTGAAATCGTAGCACGTTGTTGCTTAAATAGTGCGTCTACGTCTTCTGAAGCTTTCAATTTGTATTTAAATGCACCACTTTTGTATAAGATAGGCGCATTATTAGGTATCGCATCTTTTAAACGTTCAATTCTATACACTAACGCATCATGCATGAGTTCCATTCTTTTTTCGAAAATATCCCAAAACATATTCATGTCACCATTAGACTCAATAGCAATTCTTGGAACATTCAATGTAACGACGCCAAGGTTACAGCGTCCATTATTTTCAAAATGACCCTCAGCATCTTTCCAACTAGGTAAGAATGAGCGACAACCCATCGGCGCTTTGAAATCACCTAATAGCTCAATAAGTTTATCGTAATTGAGAATATCAGGGTACATACGTTTCGTAGAACATTCTAGTGCGAGTTGTTTAATGTCATAGTTTGGATCAGTAGGATTAAAGTTAACACCTTTCTTTATTGAAAATACTAGTTTAGGGAAAATGGCAGTCATACGATCTTTACCAAGCCCTTTAATTCGTGTACGTAAAATAGCCTGTTGAATTTTACGGCTTAATTCATCTGTCCCAAGTCCAAATCCTAATGTTACAAACGGTGTTTGACCATTTGAAGTATAAAGTGTATTGATTTCATACTCTAAACTTTCAATCGCGTCTCCAATGTCTTTTGTAACTTGTTTATCTACGTAGGCATCTAATTTATCCGGTTGAACAAATTCTTGAGCTACTTCACGGTGATGTTGTGCGTTAAGTTGAGCATATGTACTTAATAATTCGTCTACACGGTCGACTGTACAGCCACCATACTGACTACTAGACACATTTGCGATGATTTGAACAAGTTGTGCTGAGGCAGTTTGTATTGATTTAGGAGAAGTGACATGTGCGTTGCCTATTTCAAATCCATTTTCCAACATATCTTTCGCATCAATTAAGCAGCAATTCGTTAGTGGTTGAAAAGGATGATAATCTAAATCATGGAAATGTATATCTCCTGACAAATGTGCTTCGGCAACTTGTTTAGGAAGTAAATGTTCGAGTGCATAGGACTTTGATACAGTGCCTGCTGTTAAATCTCTCATTGTTGAGAATGTATTACTATCTTTATTTGCATTTTCATTTAATATAGTAGGATCTTTAGTAATTAATCGAGTTAACGATTGCTCTAATGTCGTCATTTTTATCACCTTTCTCTATATATAGTATCTATTTTTAAAATATAACACTATATATAGTATTACAATGAATAACCTAGTCGTTCACAGAAACGTCACAAAGAGTTTAACTTTTAGTGAACTATATGTATGACGAATAGATTGTTGCAGACAATTAAAAAATGTCCTAACAAATGACAATTAATTCAAGTGTTAGGACATTCATATTTGTTTAAATTATTTATTTTTATCTTCTATATTATGATTATGAGCAAATTTATCTTTAGCCTTATCAGCTTCATGATGTGTTTTGTCTTTAGTTTGATTTTCTAATGTCTCTGTTTCATCACCTGTATGCCCTTTTGCCATTTCAAGATTCTTCTCCGTATTCTTACGTTTTTCGGCTTTTGAACGTTTATCATAAGCACGTTCTTCATATACTGAACCTACCGTTAATATGAGTATGACAGCAATAGTAACAATAATAATTACTGCTAATATTATCCACATCCAAATATTAAATTCCATGCGATTTCACCATCCTCAACACTTTTTAGTTAGTTTAATGCTATTCTTAGTTGTGTTTTTCCCTTAAATAACGTGTTCAATCACATAAGGCTATGTATTGTTGATGGCTATTCCACTTTTCTAAAATAAATGCAAAAAAAGCCACGAACCTCTACCGATTCGTGACTTCAATATTAAATATATTTGTGGATACAAAATTATGAAATATAGTTATAAGCGCTTGCTTGGCTAGCTGAAATTGTACGTGTAGATACAACACCAGGTCCGCCGTTATAGTTCATTTCAGATACTTTTACAGAACCGTCGTTGTTTACGTTTTCAACATATGCAACATGACCGAAAGCACCTTGTGATGTTTGCATTACCGCACCTTGTTTAGGTTTGTTATTTACTGTGTAGCCGTCTTGTGCAGCTGCGTTAGCCCAGTTATTAGCGTTGCCCCATGTAGAACCGATTTTACCGCCTACTTTGTCAAATACATAATAAGTACATTGACCTGAAGTGTAAAGGTTTGAACCTGAAGATGTTTGACCTGAGAATGCAGCTGATGAATGGTTTGAAGATTGTTGTGTTGGTGCAGATTGTGTAGTAACTTTAACGTTTCTATCTGAAGTTGAATAGCTTGCACCTAAACCTCCGCCATTATTGTTTGATTGATATGATTGAGTTTGGTTGTTATTTGAACCATTGTAATTGTAGCTATAATAATTATTTGAATTATAGTTTTGAGTACCTTGGTTAGCATTTGAGTAGTTAGCGTTATTTCCTTGTTGAGCTTGATTAGGGCTCCAGTTACCTTGCCAATTGTAGTGATAATTACCTTGTTGATCAATTGTATAAGTGTAGCTGTATGAATAAGGATCATTAGGGTTATATCCGTTATTGTTATTTTCCGCTGCATCTGCATCATGTTGCATGAAACCGAATGTTGCAATACCTGCTGTTGCGATTGTAGCTGTAGCGATTTTTTTCATTTTTAATATCCTCCTAAATTTTGTAAATCTTTAACTATCTCGTGGCTACCTTCAATTTTCTATTTGCAATATCATTTTAATTTTTCTTCGTTAATTAACGACAAGACACACTCTAACAGACACACAACCATTTGTGGGCGATGTTAATGCTTTGTAAATGAATCATAATAATGTAACGCTTTCTTGTAAAAATGATGTTTGATTTTTACAGAATTAAATTTACTTTCATGACAGGAGTTATAGCATTTTATTCAACAATGTTGTACGAACTGTTGTAATTTATCTGATAATTTTACAACCTTATTTTTTCATAAAAAAGAGGTGAAACTTACGTTCCACCTCTTAAGAGTTAATCGTCTTTTTACTATACGTATGACTATAATACATTGCCTTCATGATTGTTCTTATTTACTTTTATCTTCTAGATATTTCACAAACACATCTTTATATAGATCAATATAGTTATGATATGTATCTTTTTCTAAATATTCATCTACTTGATGTGCTTCAAGTGGTACACCAGGTCCGAAAATTGCAAAATCAACATCATCTTCGCGATCTTTTAATAAATTAGAACCGTCTGTTGTACCGATTAATGCGCTGACAATCATTTTATCATCTACATAATCAGGACCAATGTTAGCGATACATTTGACTAACGCGTTGTCTTTATCACTTTTTACCAAACTATTATCGCTTGGCACTTCGAAAGTTAATCTATCCTCATCTACTTCTTTGATGACATCTTTAAATAACTTCTTCACAAATTCGTTATCATATTCCGGTACAGTTCTAACATTATATTCTATGTAGGCATGTCCAGGAACTGAATTAAACTGACTTCCACCATTAATAATGGAACCAACCATTGAAAATCCTGATACAATATTTTCTTGTTCCTCAGTTAACGAATCATCAAGAAGGCTATTAAACATTGGCGCTACATCTAATTCATGTTTTGTATCTTCTTTTTTAATATCTTGATACTTGTTTTTCATTTGATTCACGAAATCAACAAGCGTATCTATCGCACTATCACCTAAGAATGGCACTGAACTATGCGTTGTTTTACCTTTCGCTGAAACTTTACAATCCATTGAACCTTTGTGTGCGTAAAATATCATACTTTTTGTAGGCTCGGCGATGATGAGACCATCTACATCGTCCATGTACCCTTCTTTAGCAAATAATTTGGCACCTTCTTGCTCTTTTTCTTCTCCTGTTGTAGCTAATAAGCGTATTGTACCATCTTTTAAAGCATCTTCTTCTTTAAGCTCAATAAGTGAAATGACAAGTGCTGCAAGGCCACCTTTCATATCACTCGTTCCTCTACCATACAATTTCCCATCTTTTTCAGTGAGTTCGAATGGAGGATATGTCCATTCATTTTCATCTCCACTTGTCACAACATCCATATGACCACTTATTGCTAATACTGGAGAACCACTTCCAATTTCAGCTACGATATTTGCTCTTTTATCGTTTACTTTTAAAATATTTGAACCAATGTCATGCTTTGATAATAACTTTTGTAGATACTGGCACACTTCGATTTCATTATCATTTTCTGTTCGAATCTCTACCATATCTGCCAATATTTGTAGTTTTTCTTCTTCACTAAATGTACTCATTTCATCACTACCTTTTTTGTTCTTCATTTATTTCTTAACAAAATACAGCAATGTTAAACATTATATAATAAGATGAAAAAGTAGTATTAGTTTAAATAGCTCACTAGTGTATGCATGGCAATGTTTTCAATGGAAATCGATTCAAAACAATCATGCTAACTGAATGTTTCAACCTTTTAAATATATCGATGTGCTTTAAGATAATGGATGACGCGATCTACAGATTCTTCAATTGTTTCATTTTCCGTATCTAGAATAATTTCTGGATGTTCTGGAGCTTCGTAAGGTGCGCTAATTCCTGTAAATTCAGGTATTTCTCCATCACGTGCTTTCTTATATAATCCCTTAGGGTCACGTTTCTCACATTCTTCAACGCTACATTGTGTATAGACCTCAATAAACTCATCGTCTTCAAGAATTGCACGAACGTTATCACGATCTTCTTTATAAGGAGAAATAAATGCCGTAACAGTCAATGAACCGGCATCTACCATTAACTTGGCTACTTCACCAATACGACGGATATTTTCAGTACGGTCTTCAGGGCTAAAACCTAAATTTTTATTTAAACCATGACGTACATTATCCCCATCTAAACGGTATGTTTGTTTCCCTTCATTGAATAATGCTTTTTCAAGAGCGACGGATACGGTTGATTTACCAGACCCAGACAATCCAGTGAACCATATCACTGCGCTTTTATGGCCATTACGATTTTGTCTTTCTTCTTTCGTTACTTCTGAATCATGCCAAGTAATATGATTAGATTCACTCATGTTATCTTTCCCCTCTATTTATTATTTTTGTTGTAACCCTTTAATAAGCACTTCAGCAACTTCTGGTCTAGAGAATTCAGGAGGTAGTGATTCACCATTACGTAACTTTTCTCTTACCTTTGTACCACTTAGATGCAAATGTTGCGATGCATCATGAGGGCATGTTTTAGCGGTTGCCATATTGCCACACGTTTCGCAATAAAATGCATGTTCAAATTTTAATATTTGAACATCTAGTTCATCTTCAAATTGAGAAATGAGTTCTTGTGCCTCGTATGTGCCGTAATAATCACCTACACCCGCATGATCACGTCCTACAATGAAATGTGTACATCCGTAATTTTTACGTACTGTCGCATGAAGTATTGCTTCACGTGGCCCTGCATAACGCATAGCTGCTGGATAAATCACTAAACGCGCTCTATTTTCCGGGAAATAATTCTTAAGAATGGCTTGGTAACTTTCCATACGTACATCAGCAGGGATGTCATCAGATTTTGTTTCTCCAACTAGAGGGTTTAATAATAGACCATCCACGATTTCTAACGCTGATTTTTGAATATATTCATGGGCACGGTGAACAGGATTTCTTGTTTGGAACCCAACGACTGTTTTCCATCCTAAGTCATGAAATAACTGTCTTGTCTCAGTTGGATCTAAATGATAATCGGAAAATTCATCATGTTTAGGACGATTCAATAATTGTATAGGACCTGCTAAATAAACATTTCCTTTTTCATATACCTTTTTCACACCTGGATGTGCCGCTTCAGTTGTTCCGTATACAAGTTTCGCTTCTTTTTCTTTATCATATTTGTACTTTTCTTCTAATTTTAAAGTACCGTATAATTCTCCATCTTCACCGTATAAGGCAACATGCTCTCCAATTTCTAGCTGATCCGCTTCCTCTTCAGTTACTGGAAGTGTGATAGGAATACTCCAAACTAATCCATTTTCTAAATGTGTGTCTTCAACCACTGCCGTGTAATCCGCTTTGTTCATAAAACCTGTTAAGGGACTAAATCCACCTATACCGATCAACTCTAAATCTGATATACTCCATGGATTTAACGTGATTGACTTGTAGGATGAAGCTTCTTTGATTAAATGTTCTCTTTCTTCACCTTCGAGTACTCGATTAATTAATTCTCCACCATGTGGTTTGATTGTATAATTGATTACTTCTTCATTATTAGACATCGTTTCATAACCCCTTTATCCAATTAATTATATTTGTTTACTCGGCTTTTCTTGTAAGAAAAAGACAATAACTTGTTTCGAACCATCTGAACAATGAGTAGAACAATGATTGACGCAAGAATAATAAATCTAACTGTATTTGAAATTGTTGCATCTTTAACGAAATAACTTAATAATGCATTACTATTTGTGAATATAATTAAACCACCAACACAAATAGCTAAAATATTTATAGGTAAAATTTTAACTAAATAAGCAGAAATCGGAGCTGCAATCATTCCACCAACACTAAGCGCAATGACAGCAAACCAATTAATTTGCGTTAAACCTAAAAATATAATAAAGCTTAATGCAGCAGAAGACGTGACAAAAAATTCACTCGCTGAGACTGTACCAATCGCATAACGTGGTTGAATCTTCTTACTTGAGAGCAAAAGTGGCGTATTGACTGGTCCCCAGCCGCCACCACCTATAGCATCTAAAAACCCAGCGATCGCGCCTTGTGGAATAACTTTGAAACTACTTAAATCTCCAACATGTGTATGATGTTCATGTGTTCTTTTAAATAGGAACTGATATAAAATGTAGAACCCCATACTTAATAAAAATAATGCAATGAACGGTTTAATATAATCACCATGAATAAATGTTAAAACACCCGCTCCAATAAATGCGGAAATAGAACCAGGTATCGCAAGCTTTAACATCGTTGGCTTATGAACATTTTCGAATTTCCAGTGAGATGTTCCTGAAGCTGCAGTAGTTGCAATTTCTGAAAAATGAACCGTAGCAGAAACAACTGCTGGTGCGATGCCGTAAGTTAATAGTATAGATGACGACGATGCACCGAATCCCATGCCGAGTGACCCATCTACAAGTTGAGCTAAGAAGCCTGCAATTGCGAATATTAATACTTTGCGCATATATTATACGCCCCCATTCTTCATTTGACTTGTGATTTAAGCCATCGGATGAATTCATGTTGCTTAGTCTCATCTAAATATTTTTCTGATAAAATTTGTTCAAGTAACGCTTGTTTATCAGATGGCTCTATTCTGAGTGCTTTAATGTATTGTCTACTTTCATATAAAAATTGAACGTAATCCGCGTAATCTTCGGTGTATGTATGTTCTAAATTTTTGATAATACGTTGGCCTAATTTCGGGCTTGCCCCTTCAGTAGAAACGCCAATCGTTAATCGGTTTCTTTTAAAGATATTGGGAAACGTTACATTACCTAATTCGGCTTGTCCCGCATGATTAAATAATGCATGTCGAGGTAATGCGTGCATCACCTCTTCATTTATCTTCTGATCATTAGTGGCTGCTATCACAAAGTCTGCATCATCAATATCTTGTGGTTCAAAGCACTTATTCGAATATGTGATACATTTTGTTTTAACCAGTTGTTCAATGGTCTCAGTTAAGGTTGGACTTACCACGTGAATCAATGTCGTATAATCTAATAATGTTTGAACGCGTCTCGTGGCGATTTTACCCCCGCCCACAATTACGACTTTCTTATCTGTTAAATCCAACATTAATGGCATATTCACGTTAAAGCCCTCCTGAAAGTTTATAGTATTCATCTTACTATTTTTCTTCATTTTCTGAAAATTAATATTAAAACAACAAAGGATTGATTTAAATCACCATACGATTCAGATGTTACTTTGTCGATAAACTCAGTGACATTTCAGCTTGATCTGCTTGTTCTCTAAACCAATTAATCTTCTCTCTCATATGAACAACATCGCCAACTATAATGATAGCTGGATTTTTAATTTGGTGTGACTTCTCTACAATAGTACTTAATGTACCTGTAACTGTTATTTGTTGTTCTGATGTTCCCATATGAACAAGTGCTACAGGTGTATCAATTGAACGACCGTGTTTAATCAATAATTGACAGATTTCAGGAAGTCGTTTCACTCCCATATACACACATAAAGTTTCAGGTCCATTAGCTAGGTGTTCCCAATATTGTTCTTTAGTCATTCCTGTTTTATTCACTGCAGTTACGAACGCCACTGACGAACTAAAGTCACGATGCGTAACAGGAATGCCTGCATATGCAGGTGCTGCAATGCCAGAGGTAATGCCTGGCACAACTTCGAAAGGAATATTGTAATTTGCTAGCTCTTCTGCTTCCTCGCCGCCTCTGCCAAAGACAAAAGGATCGCCACCTTTTAAGCGTGTAACTGTATGCCCTTTTTTAGCTAAAGCGACCATCATTTTATTCGTCTCTTCTTGAGGTAAAGCATACCTGTTAGGGTCCTTACCACAGTAGAAGAATTTGGTCGAGGGTGACGCAAATTCTAAAATTTTCTTGTTAACAAGACGATCGTAAAGTATAACGTCAGCTTCTTTGATGGCTTTTAACCCTTTAATCGTTAATAAATCAGGATCACCAGGGCCTGCGCCAACTAGAAATACCTTGCCCATATCAATCACTCCCCCTTTTGATTAGCTATGGAAGTCTCGACCATCGTGAACTTTCGCTACGACACCTGAACGGATAACGAAGTCACCAAAGTGTTCGCCGTCTAAGCGCTCTTTTCCGTAACTTATCAATAATGGACGTAAACTATTTAGAATTTCATTTTCATCAATATTTTCTTTATACAATTTATTAAGACGTTCGCCTTTGAAGCCCCCGCCTAAATACATATTGTATTTACCTGGAGCTTTTCCGATAAATGCAACTTCTGCAAGCGCTGGACGCGCACAACCGTTTGGACAACCTGTCATACGGATTGTGATTTCATCGTCTTGTACACCCGCTTCGTCTAATAAGTCTTCTATCTTAGAAATAAGTGATGGTAAATATCTTTCAGATTCTGCCATCGCTAACCCACAAGTTGGGAAGGCTACACATGCCATAGAATTCCTACGTAATCCAGTATAGTTCTTGCCATCAGTCAAGCTATATTTATCAATAATGGCTTGAATTTCATCTTTTTTCTCTGGTGTTACATTGGCGATGACTAAGTTTTGGTTAGGTGATAGTCTGAAGTCTCCTGTATGAATTTCAGCTATTTCTCTTAATGCTGTTTTCAATTGATAATCTTCAGTATCTTTGACACGGCCATTTTGGATAAATAAAGTAAAATTCCAATTACCGTTCCCTTCAATCCAACCTAAACGGTCACCGTTATGTTCAAATTCAAAATCTCGTGCCTCTTCAATCTTCCATCCTAAACGACGATTCAATTCTTCTTTAACCCACTGTTCTCCTAATCGATCAACAGTATATTTGAAACGTGCGTTTTTACGATTTTCACGATTACCATAATCACGTTGAATCGTAAGTAATTTTTCGCAGACCTCTACAGCACTCTCTTTAGGAATAAAACCGATCAGTCGACCAAGTTGAGGGTATGTGTTTGTATTACCATGCGTCATACCCATGCCCCCACCAACAGTGACATTGAACCCAACTAATTCGCCATTATCCACGATAGCGATTAATCCAATATCTTGAGAATACACGTCGATATCATTTGAAGGTGGTACCGCAATACCGATTTTGAATTTACGTGGTAGATACGTACTGCCGTATATCGGTTCCTTTTCCACACTAGAATCTAAAACTTTCTCACCGTCTAGCCAAATTTCATGATACGCGCCCGTACGAGGTAATAGATGATTACTTATATGAGTGGCGTAATCATTCACTTCCTTATGCACTTGAGATTGATAGGGATTCGGATTACACATAGTATTACGATTCACATCACCACATGCAGCGATAGAATCTAGCACAGCGTTATTAATTTCTTTCATTGATTGTTTTAAATTACGTTTGAGAATGCCATGGAATTGGAATGCCTGTCTCGTCGTTAATTTAATCGTATGATTGGCATGGTTGTTTGAAATTTCATCCATTGCTATCCATTGATCTGGTGTCGCTTTACCCCCGGGAACGCGCACACGAATCATAAAACTATATGCTGGTTCTAATTTTTGTTTACGTCGTTCATCTCTTAAGTCTCTATCATCTTGCATGTAACTTCCGTGGAACTTTAATAGTTTCGCATCATCCTGTGAAATTGCGCCCGTAATAGGATTAGCAAGACTTTGTTCAATTGTGCCACGTAGAAAGTCACTATCGGCTTTTAAATATTCCATTTCATCAAGATTGTTACCAAGTTCTTCTGAAATTTGCTTATTTGTTTTAGCCATGTATCCCCCATCCTTTCAATTAATACACGTCTCGTTGATATCTCTTATCTCGTTTCAATTGTTTTAAATATTCTTCTGCATCTTCTTCAGATAAGTTTTGTTCTTTCATTAATACTTCTCTAATTGCTAAGTGAACATCTTTAGCCATTTTACTTTCATCACCACAAACGTAGATTGCACCGCCATTCTCAATCCATTGATTAAATTGTTCACTATTTTCAGCAATCTTATGTTGCACATACACTTTTTGGTCTGTATCTCTTGAAAATGCCACATCCAACTTAGATAGTGTTCCATCGTTTAACCATTCTTGCCATTCTGTTTGGTACAAGAAATCAGTTGTAAAGTGTTGTTCACCGAAGAATAACCATGTATTACCTTTAAATCCTAGTTCTTCACGTTCTTGCATGTAAGATCTAAAAGGTGCTACGCCTGTACCAGGACCAATCATAATAACTGGTGTTTCTTCATTTTGAGGGAATTTAAAGTTCGGATTACGTTTCAAGTAAATTGGCACTGTGTCTCCTTCTTGAATTCTCTCAGCAAATTGGACTGAGCATACCCCTGTACGATCTCGACCATGCGCATTGTATCTGACAGCTCCTACAGTAATGTGCACTTCATCAGGCGTTGCCTTATAACTACTAGATATTGAATATTCTCTAGGTGGTAACTTTCTCAATAATTGATACATATTTTCCGGCTGTAAATCCGTTGTAGCAAAGTCATTTAATAAATCGATTAAGTCGCGTCCTTCGATATAATTTTGAATCCACGCTTTATCTTGAACTTTCTCAGATAGTTCTTCATTGTCGAAGAAAGTGGTCGCATTCTCTATTAACGGTTTCGTTAATTTCGTAATTTCAAAGTGTGATGTTAATGCTTCTTCAAGATTAAGTGTGTCTCCATCATCATTGATTAATACTTGAGTATCTGGACTCCAACCTAATGTACTGATTAATAAATCAACAAGTGCTGGGTCGTTTTGAGGTAAGACCACCAGACAGTCGCCCGGTTCGTATTCTTCACCAAAATTATCAAGTAGTAATTCAACATGTCTTGTTTCTTTATTCGAACCTCGACCGTTTAAATTAATATTCGTCAAAACTTCAGCATCATAAGGATTGGACTTAGAGTATTTCTTCTCCTTTGCGGACTTTATTGATTCACTCACCACTTGTTCACTATCTGTATCAGCTGGCGTAGAATCTATGGCATTGATGACATTTGCCATCCACTTTTCAGCGTCTTCATCATAATCCACATCACAGTCGACGCGGTCATAAATTCTTTCCGCACCAAGTTCTGCAAGGCGATTATCGAAATCCTTACCTGTTTGACAGAAGAATTCATATGTCTGGTCACCTAAAGCTAACACTGAGAATCGCACACCATCTAATTTAGGCGCTTTACGACCATGAATATATTCATGTAGTTCAACTGCGTTATCTGGTGGATCACCTTCACCATGCGTTGCTGTAACGATAAATAGGTCTTCAACTTTTTTAAGATCTTTCGGTTTGAAATCATCCATAGACTTGAGCGTGACTTCGTTTCCAATATCTGATAAACGTTCTTCAAATATTTCTGCTAATCCTTGTGCATTACCTGTTTCAGATCCATAAAGAATGGTAATCGAACGTTTCTGTGGTATAACTTCAGGCTCTTTCTCTTGCAACATCTCTTCCGTTTTCTGTTCTACGGATGGTGTTGAAGAAGTTGTACCATTAAGAGAGGTTTCTCCATTTGCAACATTCGATTGTTGATTTGCTATAAGGTAGCCACTCAACCATACTTTTTGGTCTGGTGTTAAGGTTTGGAGTAATTCATTAATCTGTGATGCTTGCCCTTCAGTAAAGGGACTATTAGTGACACTTAAGTTCAATCATATACACCTCTTATCTATAATATCCCGATATTTTGTTTACTCTATATTTGAAAATGAATTTGCAATATCGTCAATTCTAGTATGTACCAAATATTCTCTACAGTAAAACAAAGAAAATAAAGCATTTTGTCGGACAATGAGTATACATGAGCCACCGAGAATGTTCTTCGTATATCATTTCAAACATCATACTCACATAGTCAAAATGCAACCTATTCTTTATACCTTATCGGAATACTAGGTTTTAATTGTAAAAAATTTTATTTACCTTTATGGTTTGTCAGCAACATGTAATCCGCATTCTGTTTTCTCGAAGTTAGACCATCTTCCAGCACGTGAATCATTCGAGTCAAATACAGGCGCAGTGCATGGAATACAGCCGATACTAGGATAATGCTGATCATGTAATTCATTGTAAGGTAAGTCATTACTCTTGATGTAGTCCCAAACCTCGTCTTCTGTCCAATAAATTAACGGACATACTTTAACTGATTTAAAACGTTCATCTTTATTAATAAAATCTGTGCTAGCACGTGTTGGTGATTGAGCACGTCTTAATCCAGAAACCCAAGCTACAGCTCCAGTTAATACCTCTTCAAGTGGCTTTATCTTTCTGATGTAACAGCATTGGTTTGGATTGTTCTTCCATAAGGCCGGATTATATTTTTCAGCTTGCTCTTCTAATGTAAGTTCTGGTTTCTTCATTTTAATGCGAAGTTGTGGATATTTGTCTCTCACTCTATCGATTAAATCATAGGTTTCTTGAAAATGTAGATCAGTATCTAGAAAAACGATTTGAGCATCTGGTTTAATTTGAGAAATTAAATCGATGAGTACCATACTCTCTGCACCGAAACTACAAGAATAAACAATGTCGTCACCATATGTTTTGTACGCCCAATTTAATATTTGATAAGCGCCCTTTGTTTCATCGTCAGTATTGATAGCGTTAATAAATGGATCGCCCGTAAAACTTTGATAAGTAATCTTATCGACTGAAATCAATTTATGGTACCCCCTTGTTCATAAATTTATTCAATTATGTTAATTCCTATCTGAATTGTCAGAATAATTATGTTTTATACTTTAACTACTTTTATATTGAAAGTCAAGATGAGAGTGTAAATATTCATGATTAATTTTTAGAAAATAAATAAAAAAATTTCCCTCAAAGCGTCATTCAATTTAGAACGACTTTGAAGGAAACTTATCATTAATCTTTGGATTCATTTAATAATTCTTTGATGTGTGCTTCCATTTCTTCTGGCTTATCAAATGGTAAATATTTTCCTACAACTTTACCATTTCTATCAATGATAAATTTAGTGAAATTCCATTTGATTGGTGAACCAAATAATCCTGGTTTTTCACGTTTCAATAAAGTATATAAAGGATGTTCATTTTCTCCATTCACATCAGTCTTTGAATGAATTGGAAATGTGATACCAAACTGTTGTCGATACGTGTCGTATATTTCCTCTATCGACCCCGGTTCTTGGTTGTCAAAGTTGTTGCATGGAAAGCTTAGAATGACTAAGCCCTCTTCTTTATAATGTTGATATAACGTTTCTAGTCCTTCAAATTGATCACTTAATGCGCAATTAGTTGCGGTATTTACAATAATTAGAACTTTTCCTTTATATTTTTCTAAAAAGTAGGTAGAACCATCATAATTTTCAACTTCTATATCATAAACATCCTTACTCATTGAGATACACCTCTACATCATTGCGAATTTTAATAAATCAATAACGCCACTAGATGCTCCAGGGAAAGCAAAAATATTTTGATTTAATTCTTGAGCTGTCATTTGTTTATTAATAATAAATACTAATAGATTGACTAAATCGTTTGCATCATTACTATAAATTTCTGCACCGACTAATCGTTGATGACGATCTAATACTATAGACATTTCTGCTTCAGTTTCATTTTTATATTCAAACACCATCTGTTTACCAAACGGAATATCTTTAACAGTATAGTCATCACTCTTTTGAGCCTCACTTACTGTGACACCAATTTGAGACAATCTTGGCAATGAATATAATACTGAAGGAATTGCTGGATATTGAATTGCATTCTGATCTAATCCAAGAATATGCGCAGCGATATAATTAGATTCAAATGTTGCAGTTGGAGTTAGTTTAGGAATCGTCTTGTCAATTACATCGCCACTTGCATATATGTTTTTCACATTTGTTCTTAAATAATCATCGACTTTTATACCTTTATCGCTAAATTCAATGTTTACATTTTCTAAACCAATCTCTTGCACGTTTGGTTTTCTTCCTGTCGCATCTAGTACGTACTCTGTTTCAATAGATAACCCAGATTCAGTCGTCACAACAAAATGTTGTCCGTCTTTTTTAACTGATTGAGTATTTTCATTGAAATAAAATTGTACGCCTTCTGATTTTAGTTTTTCAATTAATTTATTTACATGAGATGTGTTAAAGCCTTTTAAAGGTTCATTTGAATGATGAATCACATTAACTTCAACACCTGATTTAATCATGATAGATGCGAATTCTATACTTATGATACCCGCTCCAATAAAAGTTATACTTTGGGGTAGAGATTCCATTGATAAGAAATCACGACTATCATACGTGAGTTCTTTCCCATCAATATCTAATTTATTACTGTGCTGACCTGTAGCAACCACTATGAAATCTGCTTGGATTTGATTACCTTCTACATCGATGGTATATTCATCCACAATTTTACCTTTTCCCATAATGACATCAATGCCTTGTTGTTCAAACATTGATTTAAGGCTGCCTGACATCGGGTGAATCACTTCTTTTTTATAATCCATTAAATTTTGCCAATTCACGGCGAGGTTTTGAGTGTTAATGATATTTGAATATTGCTCCGCTTCTTCTAAGACTTCGTATGGCCCTTCAAGTAAAATTTTGGCATTACAGCCATAGTTAGTGCATGTTCCAGCAATTGTATCTTTCTCAACAATCGCAACAGATTTACCAAATTGTTTTAAAGTTAATGCGGCATGCCATGCTGCGTGTCCACTTCCTAGAAATACAACGTCATATTTTTTCATTTTCCTCATCCTTTACTTATTTTTGTATGAGTGCTTTGAGTGTGTGTTCTAGTTCGTCGAATACTCGTTTGGTTTCATCATATTCATCTATATTAAACTCTTTTGGTAAACAACGAGATATGGCTGCGAATACAGCATCTTGTTGTTGATGACCTTTGTGAGTAAGCGAGACAATTAATTGTCTTTTATCCTCTTGCGCGCGTTCTCTTTTAACCCATCCTGCTTGTTCGAGTCTTTTTAATAGTGGTGTCAACGTGTTACTAGATAAATCTAATTGTTGCCCAATGACATTCAGTGGTTGTTCATCATTTTCCCATAAAACTAATAACACGAGATATTGTGAATAGGTTAAACCGAACTGTTTAAGTTCTTTTTCGTAAAATTGTGCAAATAAGCGACTTACATTATATGCGGAAAAACATAGTTGATTCGCAAGTCCTCTGTATTGTTGATTCACACATTCACCTCTTTTCAATCGTACACGATTGATTGCATTCTATTACATTGTGTAATGCAAATCAAAAATTCTGCATAATTGTATGCCAAATAAAAAAAGAGTTGCTTTCGCAACTCTTTGCAACTTTTACTCTTCGAATGATACTGCTCCTCTCAGCCATCGCATCAATACTGATTAAAAGTTATATTTGATCAACATTTTCGATAACAGAGACTTTCCCATCTTTAGTGTTAACTAATACTGAGAAATCATTATCTTTATTACTGTCATAAATTAATTGGTTGGTTTTTCTTTCATCTGGTTCGTTGTATGTTTGGATAAATTGATCTTCCGACACATTACTTGGTGCTATACCAACTTGAACAACTTCATCATTTTCATAAGCCACTGCCAAGTTGCCATATGTTTCATAATTATAATTTGAACCCTCTACATTTCCATTAGATTTACCAAATTTATCTTCTACTTCTTTACGTGTCATACCTTTGTATATACCGTGATATCCACGTGTCGAAGCAGATTTCATATAATTTTTATCAAAATCGCTACTAAAGATATCAATGCGAGGACCTTTGGAAGTTGAATCACTTTTACTTTGCGAATCATTCGAATCCGTTTGAGTCGTTTGTGTTGATTCTGCTTCTGTATCATCATTCTTAACATAATGATTATAGGCGTAATACCCACCATACAGAACTGCGGCAATTAATAAAACAAAGATGATAGATAACAACACAATCCACACTGTGGGTTTCTTCTCTTCTTTCTGTTGATATAGTTGATAATTTCGATGATTACCATTCGATTGAGGTGAATGATTTTGATTCGATTGTTTAATATGCGTTCCACATTTATTACAGAATGATTGTCCCTCTTTCAATTGATTTCCGCAATTTGGACAATATTTCATTACGCTTCACTCTTTTCCGTTAAAAAATACGCTTCCCTAAGTTTATTTACTTGAGTTAAACCTGATTTCATTAAAATAAATACGAGTAACCAAGCAATAATAATTAATAAGATCATTTTAAGATTCATGCTTCCTAAAATGGTAATATCTGTATCCCAAATACAATGTAAAATTACTGAGGCAAAAAAGAAGAACAAGAAACGTTTATCTAATATATTGCTCCACTCAAATTGACGTTCTCCTTTAGCTATAACAACTGCAGCACCAACGATAGCAGCCCACACTAAGTGTCCCCCTAAAGATGACCATCCTCTTAAGACAATGACATCAGTCATCGCACTTAAACTATCTACAGATTGCAACCCTGAATTAAGTATGTAACCAGCTGTCTCAAACACTGCAAATCCCGCTCCTATAGAAGCGCCTACTAATAAACCATTTAAAATTTTATTTGTTTTTAAATAATTGATAAATAAAATTACTATAATAGCTTTCCCAATTTCTTCAATTAAACCAACTAAAAATGCGTCTCTAATCGTCATGATGCCATAAAATTGAAATTCGTCACTAAACGTAACAAAATTATACAATATAATTGTACTGATTAAAGAAAAGACTCCACCAATAAAGAACATTTTCATAACATCAAAAATGCTGATATTTTTAAATGCATTAGATTCAAAAAAGAAAATCAAACCGGAAATAGGAACTGTTAAAGCACCTATAAATATCATCCCTGGAATACTGTTCTCATTTCCAAGAACATTAGTTAACACCCATAACACACCGAAAGTAATAGCCAAAGCTATAAACACTCTAGAAAATACCCATGGCTTACTCCATTCTTCCGAAACTTCACTTATATGAGGCGTTGTGTTTCGTGTACCTGCAATGAATACTTCGTCTGAATCATGTTTATTGTGATGTTTAAAAACTTCAGAGAACATGTCTCTCAAGTTTAATTTTAAGCTTTCATCATTTCCAGCTAATTTCCCTATAGATTTCGTTGTACTATTAAATAAATTTTTAGCTTCCTCAGTAAAATTAATACTCTCGGTTGCTTCTTTCTCAATGTGATTATTTGTGTTTGAATAATTTGTTGCAACTATACTCGAATTTATTTGTGTTTCTGACTTTTCAATCGGACTACCACAATTCATGCAAAATTGATCATTCTCCCCGACAACTTCAGAACATGCTGGACACTTTCTTTCTAAATTATTTTCAGAATGATTCTCCCCATGCCCCTCAGTTTTACTTCCACAATGGGCACAAAATTTATCATCCTTTTGAATGACTCCTCCACAATTTGAACATTGCATAACCAACCCTACTTTCATTTTCTCTTTAAAATAAGTTGTTACACAATATTTTAAATTATTTTTTATAGAAAATCTATACTCTTAATAGTTTAAATTACTCTTATTTACCTTACTTCTCCTATTTAAATGTAAAAGTTATACTTCAATATCAGTCATTAAAATATTTATACATATAAAAATAACCACTCCAAACTTTTTTGGAGTGGTTATTTTTTCAAATTACTTCGTATTGTTTGATCATTACCGTGTCGTCTCAGCCAACATTTGTACCTCATCATTCGCATTCAGACCCTTTTTATCATACTTCAAATAAGTATGAAATTTTTTCTATTTATTTTTCATCATAATTATCTTCATAGCGAATGCGTTGTCGATAACCATAGGTACTTTCTTTAATTAATTGGTCATTTAAAAGACCTGCACCAATGGCACCTGCAACAGTTGAAATGGAAGCTGCAAACCAAGGAATACTTAGATAAAGGTCTGGACCAGCGGGACCTTTGAGACTTACTTGTTGACCGAGGAAATCAGCTGGTAGTAATACAAGTTCGGCAATTAAGAATAACAAGTAAAGAATAATATAGTAGATGATAATTGCGATGACTAGAGTCATGACTGTTGTTGCATTATATAGCCAAGTAATGCGTTTATTGTTGCTCTCTTTGATAGATTCCCATAAATTGTGTGACATCATAATCCAAATAAGCATGCCGATAATCGCTATAATTGAAATACCAAATAAACGCCACATTGAGAAACTATTTGCCATTTGCCACATTGTCGTAAACACTAAACCAAATGCGCCAGTTGTAAAGGCAATTGCTACGATATTACTTAAACTTGCCATCATGTTTAATGGATTGTTCGCGAAAGTCATCCCACTGACAAGTCTAAACATACCTCTAGAACGTGAATCAGATAAATATCTTAAATGGTAAGAGTCTGTCTCTTCTAAATATACTTTTGTTTTACTAATTTTCGAGAGAGGAAATTGTCTACTAACAGAAGTTTCAATATTGTTATTATCATCATAATTACGATCTACATTTTCCGCTTCGTGTAATTCTTGAATGATGCTTACTATTGCTTGTTTAAATCTTTTCTTCACAGGTCGCCATCCAAATGCAGGATATGAAAAGATAGCAGCGCCGTTGTACATATTAATATCCAATGCCATCACTTGATGTTCAGCAAACATCGGCAAATCTGTGATGGAAATAACGTAATCCCATTGACGTTTATCATGATAATCTGCAACTTTCTTGAAAATTTCATCTACAGATTCTGCGAAACCAGTTAATGGATCAGTGACTAAATCAATCGTCCATTCCTTCTTATTGTTGTACTGTTCGGAAAGTACGTCTGGTAGTTCTTGGATTAAACTTTCACCTAACCGTTCTGTGACACCAGGTGCTACAACAAGACCAATTGTTATTTTTTCTGTTTCTGTCATGACTCATCCTCCTCTCTGTGTCCTTGTTTTTTGCCTTCATATTGCTCATCTTTATTTTCATTACTAGATGCTTGTTGTTCCACTTTTTGATGAGAAACATCTTGAGATTCCTCTTGTTGCTCTTGTTCTTGTTCTGCTTCTTTATAACGATGATATTGTCGATAAGAGTACGTAATACGACGTATTTTTTCTTCATTTTCAACTGTGGAACCCATAGCACCTGCTAATAAACCTAATGATGCGACAAACCAAATCAATCGCAGATAATTCGTAAATGTGAACTGCGCTTTAGCGCTTGTCCAACTATTGAATAAATCGACGGGTACAAATAATGTAATACTAATCGCTAGTAAGATATATAAAATGAAATAATTGATAAGTGTAATCATACTTAAAGTGACGAGTGTCGTTGAATTATAAATATAACGGTACACACGTTGCGACTTTGCAGTCTTTCTCTCCAATAGCTGATGCGCATAGAAGAGCCAGCCTGCCATTCCTATTATGGCAATGACCATCAGTAATATTAATCTGAATGGTGAATAGATGACACTTAACTCCCATGGCATGGAGAAGATAGAAATATAAGTTCCTGTCGCAAACGCTACAGATATAATCTTCTTAAAGTTAAATATATTCTTCCACGGTTGATTTGCACGTGTCAAACCCGCAACGAGCTGTATCCAACTCATAATAAACAACGTATTAATATAGCGCTCTTTAGATGATTCATCTTCTTCAGGTTCAACTGCTTTCATACGTACAAATGGATGAGGCGCATTTTTACTTTTTGGTTTTTCATAATAAAGTTGTTCAATCAAAGAAGTTACCGTTTTGATCAATTTACGTTTTAAATCAATAACGCCAAGTGATGGCAAAGATAACATTGCCACTTGTTTCTCACTATTATAATCACTAATAACGACTTTATTATCAGAAATACTTGGTAAATCTGTTAAACAAATGACATAATCCCATTGATGTTGCTCTTTGAGTTTTGCAGCTTTATCAACACTTTCATGCACATCCTCCGCTGAACCAATCATCAAATCTACTTTAATATCAAAGTTCCAGTGATTGTCCCCGTCAATACGTTCAGTGAGTAGTTTCTTTACTCTTGGTATTATTTTCTTCGCATGTTCATGCGCAACACCGGGTGACGGTATGATGCCTACTGTATGCATATACCATTGACCCTCCTTTCGTTTTCATTTTCAGGAAAATTAAATTTAATATAACTAAAGTGTACGTCTACGCCGATTGATACGGGTTTCAACGCACACTTGTGTTCATTCATTTATCAAATTCCAAATGTAACATTTATTTCGCAAGTACGAGTGGTGAAAAGATAACATAACTTAATACAACGAGTAAAAGAATGATAGTACCTGCAATATAACGATATTTCCATGGTGTTGTATCAACAACTGCTTTACGTGACTTCAAGTCGTACTCACTTGACGGTTTAATCTTATTGAAAATTAATACAATAGCTAAATCTACAAAGAATAATACGCTAAACGTGTAGAGATAGTTGATTTGCGTAAATACGAGACTGACTATTGCATATAGTACAATGTGTGTTGCAAGTGCCACTTTAGCACCTAATTTTGAAGTTTGTTTAGAGAAAAAGGCTACTAAAATAAGTACTAAAACTGGCATACTGTATACACCATTAAATTGTTGTACAACTGCGTATAATCCACTTGGGAATAATGAAATGACAGGCGCAAGTCCTACTACAATTGCCCCAATGACAACAGTAGCAATATGACCTACACGTGCGATGTGTTTGTCGGATTTATTTTTCCCGAAAATAGGTTTATAGAAATCTAACGTCAATAACGTTGTTGTACTATTTAGAGAACCTACGAATGAACTTAAAATCGCACCGAAAATCACCGCACCAAATAAGCCGAACGCCCAATCAGGTAGAACGGAACTGACAAGTGCAGGATACGCGTTATCTGAAGTTTTGATACTACCATTGAAATAGTTATACGCTACCACACCTGGTAACACAGTAAATAAAGGACCGAATACCTTGAATAAACTTAAGTAAATTGCACCTTTTTGTGATTCTTTTAAGTTTTTAGCGGCGAGTGCTTTTTGTACAATCATTTGGTTAGCGCACCAAAAGAATAAGTTATTGAAGAACATACCAAAGAAAAGTGTTGGCCATGGCACGATATCGGAATCTATCTTACCGAAACCGTTCAATTTCTCAGGTGTGTTTTGGACCATTTTATCGAAACCGTGTAAGAAATTACCGTCACCTAGGTGGCCTAATCCAAGAATTGTAATCGCAAGACCGCCAACAATGAGCGCCATTCCATAAATTGAATCACTAAATGCACTCAATGATAAACCGCCAACGAAGAGATAGAGAATCCCTACGATACCGATAACTGAAGAAATAATAATGACTGCAGTAGTACTGCTCACACCTAAATATTTGTCGACGTTAAACATTTTGTTGAAAACGAGTGACCCTGAGTAAAGTACTACAGGTAAAAAGGAAACTACATACGTGAAGATAAATAAGATGGATACAAATCGTTTAGTGAATGTATCATATCTCAGTTCTAGGAATTCTGAAATTGTGCTTACACCATATTGTAGATATTTAGGTAGAAACACCCATGCAAGTAATACAACTGCGACAGCTGCAGTGACCTCCCAAGCCATTACTTCCATGCCTTGTGCATAACTTTGACCATTTTGTCCTACAATTTGTTCTGTAGATAAATTGGTCATAATAATCGTAGAAGCGACTGTAAATCCTGTGAGACTGTTACCTCCCATAAAGTAACCGTCCGAACTATCTGTTTTAACCTTTCTTGATTGCAGATAGGCATATAATGATATACCCCCTACAACTAGAATGAATAAGACTATCGATATCCAATTCATTCTTTAAACAACCTCCCTCAAATTTTAAGTTGAACTTTGCACGCAAGATATATATAGACGTAAATATTATTTTTAAAACTTCATTTTCATATACGCATTGAATTGTGCGCATTGAAGAATTCTAGACTAATTCATTAATATTTTCAATAGTTGTATGTAAATTTCATTTTCATATACAAATCAGTTTGAAAATTTATATTATATAATAGGAAGAAACTCGTTCGTAATGCATCTGAATTGCGTAAAAAATCGACCCAACTTGAGTGTCAGGTCGATATTGAACATTAATATTAAACTAGTATTTGTAGCTGTTTAATATTTAAAAGGATCTTCTTCTTTTTTATCTTTGCGAAGTTGTTCTTCTTTATCAATAAAATCGTTATCTTTATGCGTATTAGCGTTTAAGTCTTGATGATTGTTGTCTTGATGGTTGGCATGGTTGTCTCTATTCTCATTAACGTTTTGAGTGTCATTGTGGCTATCATTTGAATAGTGTTCTTTAATGTCTTGTTGTTCATTTTTCTTGTCTTCTTCAGATAAAATAAATGAATTGTTTTTCTCGTTTACTTGTTGATCGCCGTTTTCATAGCGTTCATGATTGTTGTTACTTTGATATTCGTTATTTGCATAGTCACCATTATGATTATAGATATCATCTTTAGGTTTACGTGCTAATAACATGATACCTGCAATAAGCCATAGAATTCCTGCGATAAAGCTTGTAAATATACCTATTATACCTGCAATGATGAGTAAAATACCTGCAACTTTAGGTTTTTTACTAATTAAAATCGTACCTATAATTGCAAGAATCAATAATGCAATTAAAAATATAATAAAACCTGTCCCCATACTTGATAACATACCATAATATTGGTTAAGTTGATCAGATGATACGTTTGGATTTGAACTTTGACTACTGTTAATCATTTCATCTTTAAAATCTTTATTGCCCATCATGGAAACCATTAAAACAATAAAACCTAAGTATAAAAGATGGAGAATATTTCCAATCCAGGATAGAACTTTTTCACCAGTACGTTTAATCATGTTTATTATTCCTCCTTTTTAAGTTATTTATTTTATACCCTCACAGATGAGATTTATTCCTGATAAATAAAAAATGGATACTAACTTTTTGATAATATCCATTTTAATTATAAATATTTAATTTGAAGTATTAAACAATTTAGCGTCTACTATTAACAATCATGTAATAAATACGCGAAGTAATCCAGTACATGAGAGAGTATATAGCAATAAATACTACAATTACTCCTAAGTAACTTGTCGCAAACATTCCAATGTCTTTAACTGTTACGAATCCAAGAAGATTAAAAATTATTTTAGATGCAACCAAGGTGTGAATCATTGCTACAATTACAGGTATTGAAAATATCCAGATGATTTGTTTGTTAATAATTTGTTTAATCAAACTTTGTTCTAATCCAATTTTCTTCATGACTTCGTATTCGTGTCGATCATCGTAACCCTCAGAAATTTGTTTATAATACATCATCAAGAATATCGCAATGAGTAAGACAAATGATACAACTGTGCCTACAAATATTAACCCTCCGTTAACTCCTATCCACTGCCTCTTAAACGTTGGTTTATCCTCTATGAATCCTTTAATCTTTTTATTAATTTTATTCATTTGAGCATGTGTCAGAGGTTTATCTTCCATATTATTAAACTCTATATGAGAACTTGAAGGATAAATTTTTTCTCGATTATCTTTATTTAAATAATTAAATATCTTTGTCTTTGTTTGATTATTCTTCGTTACGATATAGGCACCATCCATGACGTTATCTAAAGTATTGATATTCATTTTTTTGATATGCTTCACCTTATATACAGTTCCATTAATTTCTATTTTATTAGTCTTGCTTAATAAACTATTATCCGTGTTAACGGCAATTTCATTACTTTTAAGATTAAGATGGGAATGGTAATGATTATAATCGGCAAGTGTCATAAAAGTTATTGTAAAATAGTGAGGTACTTGTTTAGATAAATAGAATAATCTACCATCAAATTGATTTGAGCTCGGATTCAATGTTGAACCATTTTTGTTCATTTCTAATTCAGCATTGATTGTATCTAAGGTATACCTTTTAAATGTATCAGTTTTGACATGTTTTTTTATATAATCTTCTGTTTTTGTCATATCTTTTTTTACTTTTTTATCTTTATGAAAGTCGCCACTCATATCGACTTTATATTGATTCGCCCATATATTATCTAATCTTTCATTGAAACCTCTGTATGTTTGAATTGTCATACCTAAAGTGACTATAAGAAAAGTAGATAATAACGAAATGGTAGCCAAACTTACCGCATTGGATTTCAAACGACTTCTTAGGTTAGATACGGTAAAAAAGTTATTGGTCTTATAGTAGAATTTTGGTATTTTTTTCAAACAATCCAGTATTACAACGCTCAAAGATATAAAAAGAAAGTACGTGCCTAGAAATACGCAGAACATCGCCACAAATATAGACGCTAATGAACCCATTGCCGAATTATCTTGTAAGGCAATGCTATACCCAGTGCCTGTCGCAAGGATGCCCAATACCAATACAATATAAGTAAAAATTTTAGATGTTTTCCCTGACTTTTTTACGTTTTGATCGACTAGTTTAAGCGGACTTTGGAAAGTTACTTTTATAATATTAATCATATTGAGAACGCTTAAAACTACAATCAGCATCGTTAAAGTAATTAACATGGACTTAAAGTCAAATGGGTAATCAACTAAACTCGCATTTTTGCCTATCCATACCTTACTTATAAGCATAAAAAATAAAGAACCGAATAAGTATCCACCAATCATACTAATACAACTTATAATTATGAAATTAATATAAGATTCAATAATAAGTACAATTTTAAGATGTTTCTTCTCCATCCCTAAAATCATATACAATGCGAATTCTCGTTGCCTTCTCTTAATCACAAAGTTATTTGCATAAACAACAAAAATCAATGTCAACATAGACATTAGTACATTACCAAGTATGGCAAATAGTGGCAAAAAGCTATTATGCTTTTGAGTATAGGTGTTTTGTGTAATCGAGATTAATATGTACTCTATAGCAAACATAATACTTACAGCAATAATAAATGGGATGATAATATGACGTTGTGTAACGTAACTTCGTTTAACCATTTGCCAAAGCATCTTGAATGTCACACTAATCACCTCTCCCATTTAAGATGGCTAAACTGTCGGCAATTCGTTTCTGATATTCATCTCGAGATTCTTCACCGCGATAAATTTCGTGATATAATCTACCATCTTTGATAAAAATCACACGTTCGGCATAGGAGGCATCAATATTGGAGTGTGTGACCATTAATATCGTTTGATTATTTTGGTTAATTTCTCTAAAGAGTTTCATAAGGTTTTTAGAAGTTTTAGAATCAAGCGCGCCTGTTGGTTCATCGGCAAGGAGTAATTTAGGTTGAGCGATCAGTGCACGGGCTATGGCAACACGTTGCTTTTGACCACCTGAAATTTCGTATGGATATTTATCTAGTAGATCATGAATCCCTAATTGAGTACTTATCGATTTAAGACGTTCGTCCATCGTTTTAGGGCGTTCATTCGCAAGGACAAGTGGCATCAAAATATTATCTTTGTTGGACATAGTATTAAGTACGTTGAAGTCTTGAAAGACAAACCCTAATGTTTCCCTGCGAAAACGGGCAATTTCTTTATTTCGCAATTTATTAATCGCTGTACCATTCAATGTAATAAAGCCTTCAGTTAATTTATCGAAAGTAGCTATGAGATTGAGCAATGTAGATTTACCGGAGCCAGACTCCCCCATAATAGCTACAAATTCGCCTTCTTCTATTTCTAAGTTCATATTATTTAACGCAGTCGTTGAGTTAAGCCCTCTGCCATATACTTTTTTTACACTTTTCACTTCTAATAACATCATGAATGCCCCTTTCTCATTTCACTTATTATCATAAAATAAAAAAGCGCCAACAACATTCATAATTTCTTACAAATATCGTTGGCAAACTTACAGTTTTGAAAGTTTAGCTAATCTTCTCTCGGAAAATGGATTTTAAATGTTGTACCTTCATTAAGTTTTGAATCTACATCGACCTCATGATTCAGGTGATTAGAAATATGTTTAACAATAAATAAACCTATTCCACTTGATTCTTCATTGAGTCTGCCATTATAACCTGAATAGCCTTTATCAAATATTTTGGGAATATCTGCTTTACTGATACCTACGCCATTATCTTTGATTATAAGTGATTGTTCTGATGCATCGAATTCAATCCATATATCCTTTCCACGTGCATATTTCAAAGCATTGTTAAGAATTTGTTCAATCATTATTGAAACCCATTGCGCATCAGTTAAAACTTTATCTTCACATTTTTCATAATGAATTCGCATATGTTGTTCAATAAACTGAATTCTATATTTCATAATAAGTGGACGAATGAGTTCGTTCATTTCAACTTCTGAAATTGTCATATCGGATTCTTCGTTGAGTAATTTCAAATAACTTAAAGCTAAGCTTGTATAGTTATCGATTTGTACGATTTCTTGTCTAACACGATTTACGACATTTTCTTCATTACGTTCAAGTAATAATTGAGAAGCTGTTATAGGCGTTTTAATTTGATGCACCCATGTTAGAAAATAACTTTCTACATCATTACGATATTCCACTTGTTGATTTTTCACTTCTGTTAATTCATTTTCCAAATTATCAATCGTCTCTTTAAGACGCTCATCCTTCTTAAATCCAAGATATTTAATCCACCAATGAATGGATATGACGAGTAAGACGATACCTAGCGCAAGACCGAAAGCACTGAATGGCAGTGTAAACAGGAAGAAAATAAGTGCAAATAATAAAAATATACATACTACGATTGAGATTTCATTACGAATTGATTTAATAAATGATAGTAACATAATTTTTAAACCCTATATCCGACATTTTTCTTTGTTTCTATAAAATGATCCACACCGATAGATGATAATTTTTTACGTAATCGTGTCATATTTACTGCTAATGTATTGTCATCGATGAAGTTTTCAGATTCCCAACATTTTTCAATTAAAGTTGTACGACTTACATATTTACCTTCATTTTGGAACAGCATTTTCAGAATTTGAAGTTCTGTTAGTGATAATTGAACCGCTTCGCCTTCCTTAATTAGTTTTGCTTCATCAAGGATAAGTTTACAGCCTTTCACATCCAATTCGTCATTAGATACTGATAGGTCGTATGTTCGTCGTAGCAAAGCTTGGATCTTTGCGATGGTTAACGATAAGTTGAACGGCTTCTCAATAAAATCATCGCCACCCATTTGAATTGCCATAATTTGATCCATATTATCCGTACGCGAACTTATAAACATAATAGGGACGTTGGATACTTTGCGCATTTCTTGACACCAATGAAAGCCATTAAGCGTGGGCAAATTAATGTCTAATAAGACAAGCTGCGGATCCATTTCATGAAAATCTTCCATGATTTTGTCAAAATTCTCAACCACTTTTACGTCGTAGTTCCATTTTGACAATTCATTCGCCAAGCTTTCAGCAATCACTAAGTCGTCTTCTACAATGAGAATCTTCATACCTGTTCACCTTTCAACCACATTGTGTAATTTATTTATCCTCTTCTGAATCATAAACTTTATTTTTATCTTTTTCAATTTGGTCTTTTTGTTCTTGAGCCTTTTTACTTCTTCGTCTTTCTTCAAATATACCTAAAGCAATAAATCCAATGATTAAAATTGGAGATAACATAACAAGTATCATCATTTCACCTACTTCAAAGAGTTAAAATTCCTATTATTAATTAAGATTCTGTTTATCCTCATTTTACATGTTTATGACTTAAAAAGACATTTTTAAATAAGTTATTCTATCACGATATTTTGACACTCAATAGCTGTTGGTGTTCGTAAGAAATGTAATTTTTGATTCACTTGCTCATGTGTTGAATTTAATTTTAAACAATTTATATTTAAATTCTTTTTAGAATTATATCCATTTACAATTCATTTACTTAAAAATTACTTTTAGTCAAAATTCATATTCTATACTGAAATTGCAATACATAACTATACTTATTTAGGGGGTACCTTAATGATGAATTTTATAAATAAATTGAGTAAAACTACGATAGCAAGTTCAATGGTGGCTGCTTCAGTTTTAGGCGTTTCAAATATCTCGCATGCATCTGGAAGTGGCGCAGGTCCAGGAGAAAATGCACAAGGCCAACAAGGACAAGATGATGCCATCGCGTTTGGTAATACTAAGAATCCTAAAAATGTTATCTTCATGGTTGGTGACGGCATGGGGCCATCTTTCAACACAGCTTACCGTTATTATAAAAATCAACCTGGCGCTAAAAAAATGAACCCTACTGCGTTCGATAAATATTTAAAAGGAACAAATCGTACATATCCTAATGATCCTAAAGAAAATGTAACAGACTCAGCTGCTGGCGGTACTGCTTTCGCCACAGGACATAAAACATATAACGGCGCAATTAGCGTTGATAACAACAAAAAGCCTTTAAAATCAGTATTAGAACAAGCTAAAGAACAAGGTAAATCTACAGGTTTAGTAACGACTGCTGAACTTACAGACGCAACACCAGCTGTTTACGCCGCTCATGTTGATTCTCGTGATAAAAAAGACGAAATTGCTCAACAATTTTATAATGATAAAATCAATGGCCAACACAAAGTAGATGTAATGCTAGGTGGAGGTTCTAAATACTTCGGTAAAGAAAATGGTCACCTTGATAAGAAATTCAAAAAAGATGGTTACGATTTAGTTAACAATAAAACACAACTTCTAAATTCTCAAAGTGATAAAGTTTTAGGTACATTTTCTGAAAAAGATATGCCACTTCAAATCGATGCACCGTCAAAAAATCCTTTACTCGTTGATATGGAACAAAGTGCATTAAGTAAGTTAGATAAAAATAAAAAAGGATTCTTCCTAATGGTAGAAGGCGCTTCAATCGATAAGGCGGCTCACCCTAACGATGTTACTGGTGTCATGTCTGAGATGAGTGGTTTCGAAAAAGCATTCCAAAATTCAATCGATTATGCTAAAACAAATAAAGATACTTTAGTTATTGCAACAGCCGACCATTCTACAGGTGGTATGACTATCGCTAAAGGTAAAGATTATAAGTGGGATCCAGAAGCCATTCATAAAATGAAACACTCTGGTATGTATATGACTAAAGAGATTGCTTCAGGAAAAGATCCAGAAAAAGTGATTAACGAAGGGTACGGTATCAACTTCCCAAGTAAACAAATGGATAAAGTAAAACAAGCTGCGAAAGATTTACGCAAACTTCAAAAAGAAGGTAAAGACGAAAAAGATCCAAAAGTAGCTGCTGCTACAACTAAGTTACAAAATGCAATTCAAAAACCGATCAATGATGCATCACATACTGGTTGGACTACAAACGGACATACCGGTGAAGACGTGAATACTTACGCTTATGGTCCAGGATCAAGTAAATTCAAAGGTAACATGGAAAATACTCAAAGTGCTAAAAACATCTTTGATTTCTTTAAAAATGATGTAGCATCTAACCAAAATCAACAATAATAATAGTAGAGCGTTGTGAGGATATCGGCGTTTAGCCAAGTAACCCTTATATATTACAAAACCCAGTTAGAACCTTTCATCGTTCTAACTGGGTTTTAATTTATAAATCTAAATTGTCTTTATATTTTTTCATTACCTTGTTTAGATTGTTTTCATCTGGATAGAAGTACCACAAGTTGTCGTTCCCAATTTTATTCTCACCTTGGATTGTATCACGTTCAACGTTATCTTGGGCATCATTGTAATTTTGACGCATTTTATTTAACTGACCTAAACTTAAGTCTGTTTTAACATTATCTTCAGCTGCTTTAAAGATTCCATCAATTTTAGTTATTGATCCGATTTGTAAACCTTCTTTAGCCACTGCTTCTATGACTTGTTGTTGACGTAATTGACGGCCACTATCGCCACCAGCGCCCTCTTGTTCACGGCTTCTCATATAAGTTAAAGCTTTATCGCCATTCATATGGTATTTTTGACCTTTATTAAATTGATATCCATGGAATTTAAATGTAGCGTTACTTGTTACATCAACACCACCTAATTGGTCTACAACTGTTTTAACACCATCCATGTTAATTGCAGCATAATGGTCCACTGGCACGTTAGTTAATTTTTCTAAAGACTTTACTGCCATGGTTGGTCCACCATAAGCATAGGCATGATTGATTTTTTCAGTCGTTCCTCTTCCCACAATTTTAGCTCTTGTATCACGTGGAATACTTACCATTACTGTTTTGTGATCTTTAGGATTAATAGACATCATGATTATAGAATCTGTTCTTTGACCTGAATTTTGTTGTTTACGTTCTGAATCTTCATCTATACCATAGATTACAATTGACACTGGATCTCCATCACCCACAGCCTTGTTTCTTAATTCAGATTTATCCCTATCTAATGGATTATGAATTGCGTTACTTAATGAATTTACTTTTGAAAAAATATAAATACCAAATACTATTGCTAATAGTATAAAGACTATTAAAATGATTACTAGAATTTTAAAGACTAAAGATTTCTTTTTCTTTTCTCTGGCCATGAGTTACCCCCTATTATGCATTTCCTTAATAATAATATTAATAACATGCTTTAATTGTTCATCAGTCATATCTGATCCTGAAGGTAAGCATACACCATTTTTGAATAAAAATGCACTATTATCTTTATCTTCTTTAAAAAATTCATAACCTTCATACAATGGTTGTAAATGCATAGGTTTCCAAACAGGTCTTGCTTCAATATTATGTTCTTGAAGTTTTTCAATAAGCTCTGTTGCAGTAAAACCTGTCTTCTCACAATCAATTGTTAAAGCAGTTAACCAACGATTGGCTTTTGAATCAGGAAGTTCTGGTTGGAAATTAAAACCACCCAATGGTGACAATTCTTTCTCATACGTACTAAATATCTCACGTCTACGATCGATGTGTTCATCTAATACTTCCATTTGACCTCTGCCTATACCTGCTGATATATTACTTAATCTGTAGTTAAAACCTAATTCACTGTGTTGATAATGTAGAGCCTTATCTCGTGCTTGAGTAGATAAAAACAATGCGTGTGCAATTGCTTTTTTATCATTTGAAATCAACATACCACCGCCACTAGTAGTGATGATTTTATTACCATTGAATGAGAAGATACCAAAATGGCCAAATGTTCCACTTTTCTGACCTTTATATATTGCTCCTAAAGATTCAGCCGCATCTTCAACTAATACAACATTGTACTCATCACAAATTTGTTTAATTTCATCTATTTTAGAAGATTGACCATAAAGGTTAACGGCTATTACTGCTTTAGGTTTAACTCCCTCTCTCTCAAATTTTTCAAATGCTTTACGTAATGCAACTGGTGACATATTCCATGAATCATTTTCAGAATCGATGAATACTGGTTTAGCTCCTTGATACATAATTGGGTTTGCAGATGCACAGAAAGTTAGAGAACTACAGAATACAATGTCATCTCTTTCTACGCCAGCTTCAATAAGCGCTAAATGTATAGCCGAAGTACCGCTACCAACAGCTAATGCTGCTTCACTACCTGTATAAGCCTTAACGCTATTTTCAAATTCTGTAACATTTTCTCCCAACGGGGCAATCCAGTTTTTCTCAAAAGCATCTTGAATATATTTTTGTTCACTTCCACCCATGTGAGGGCGTGATAAGTAAATTCTTTCTTCTTTCAATTTTTTCACTCCTTGTATTTTGCTGGCGTACCAATGACTGTTGATTCTGATTTAACATTTTTTATTACTGTGGCTCCTGCACCCACTACACAATGACTTCCAATTTCAACTAATGGCAATACTGTAGCATTAAGAGCTATATGAGATAAATTCCCTACTTTTACTCCTCCAGCTAATACTGCACTTGGGGAAATATGAACATAATCTCCAATTTGATTATCATGTTCAACAATCGCATTAGTATTAATAATGGTATGAATTCCGATTTTACTATCTGCATTTATAACAGCTTTAGGCATAACAACGGTACCATAACCAATTTTAGCACTTGGACTAATTATTGATGACGGGTGAATAAAAACTGGGAAACGTTCAATCGGAATATCATTTTTATTAAATATTTTTTCTCTCACTGTATTATTACCGATTGCTAAAACAAAATAATATTGTGATTTCAATCGATTGATGTCTTTTAGATTATCGTAAATTAATCCATCTTCTTCATAATAATCATTAATGACATCATCTAAGTAACCAGCTAAATGGTAATCAGTGCTACTTTCAATAATATCTCTCACTACTTTTGAATGACCGCCCATACCTATTAATAAAACTGGTTTGCTCATACGTGATTCCCCTTAAACTTTTCAGCTGTAACGTGATTCGGCGCGTTAATATCTTTTTTTTGTAATGTATTAACAATCGTTTTATAGATAATATACATATCTAATTTAAATGATTGATTTTCCACATACCACACATCTAGTTTAAACTTAGCATCCCATGAAATTGCATTTCTACCATTTATTTGTGCCCATCCTGTAATTCCTGGTTTAACATTATGACGCTTTTTCTGTTCTTGATTATAGAGTGGTAAATATTCCATCAACAAAGGCCTAGGACCAACTAAACTAATATCTCCCTTTAACACATTGATAAGTTGAGGTAGTTCATCAATACTTGAATTTCTAATAAATCGACCTACAGGTGTCATACGCTGTTCATCTGGTAATAGTTCACCATTTTCATCTTTTGCATCAGTCATTGTACGAAATTTATAAATTTGAAATGGCTTACCATATTGACCTGGTCTTGTTTGTTTAAACAAAACGGGTTTCCCTAACTTTTTAGCTATTAATATCGATGCGCCTAAAATGATGGGGGATGATAAGATTAATCCGGAAGAACTCACTGCAACATCAAAAGCACGTTTAAGCATAGTCAACACACTCTCTTATAAATTTTTATTTCGGTAAATTGTTTCTAGATGTTTCCAAATAATTTTACTATCAAATTTATCGATAACTCGTTTTCTAGCGTTACGACCTAATTCGTATCTTAAAGTTTCATCAATGATTAAAGTTTCAGTTTTCTCAGCAATTTTTATATAATCACCTATTTCAACTATATATCCTGTATGCTTATCTTCAACTGTATCTTTAGCACCTGTAGCGTTACTAGTAATTACTGGGATCTCAAGTGCTTGCGCTTCAATACTCACATTGCCAAATCCTTCTCTATACGTAGGGAATAGTAATACATCCATATGATTATAGTAATTTACAGGTTGATCAACATGCCCCGTTAACACAATGTCTTTGTTGTTTGAAATAAAGTTATAGTATTCTTCACCTATTGAATCATCTTTTTCTAATGCGCCCACGATTAAGAGTTTTACTTTGTATCCTTTATCTTTAAGGATTTTAAAACTTTCTATTACTTCACGAATACCTTTATCTTTTACTATTCTTCCCACATAACCTAATACGAAGTGATTTTCTAATTGGTTTTCAATTGAAACTGGTATGTCGTTATACGATTTAGAGAATTTCTCCAAGTTAATTCCATTACTACTTCCGTAACCTAAAACTTGAATATTTCCTTGTTTTTCTAATCTTAAAGATACGATTTTATCTTTTAAACTTTCGGATATAGCTATAACATCCGTGGCACAAAACATTGCTAGTTTTTCCATAGCGTATAGTATTTTATATTTGAAACCATGCACTGTTTCTAGACGTAAACCTCTAACAGTGTAAATTCGCACTGGTCGTCGAGTGATAAATGCTGCTAATGTTCCGATTAGACCAGCTTTGGGTGTACCTGAATTAACAATGAGTGGTTTCTCTTTAAGAAATAATTTTGTCATTTTAAATAATGATATTAAATCTTGTTTTATAGAAATTTCTCTTTCCATGTTAATTGCATGTACAATATCTTTTGGATATGCGTTTTGTTCTTTACCAGCTGAGGATACGATGTGGACATCGAATCCTTTATTTCTTAAATACTCAATTTGGCCGTTCATTAAAGGAATACTTTTTGAAACTGTAACTAAATGAAATATTTTTTTCTTATCCAATCTTTTCCACCTACAGATCAATCATTATTATAAGCGCCATAATCCTTGTTTTGAGCTTACATCGTTATCGTCAATAACACCTTTTATATCAAAAACAATGCCATTTTCTTTAACTAAATTGATATACTCTTTTTTATTTTGAACATAATCTTTATGAGCTACTGCAAATACGACTGCATCTGCCTCTGGTAATTGATCCTTACTTTTTAAATCGATATTGTAAAATTTCTTTGCTTCATCTTTATCTGCTTCTACATCACTAACATGAACATCTAAACCATAGTCTATTAATTCTTCAATAATATGGATTACTTTTGTATTTCTTAAATCTGGGCAATTTTCCTTGAAAGTTAACCCTAGAACATTTACTGTAGCACCTTGTACTTCTAAACCTTGTTTTAATAAACCTTTTACAACGTTAGATGCTATGAATTTTGACATGTCATCATTAATTCGACGCCCTGCTAATATCACTTCTGGATGATGGCCTACTTCTTGAGCTTTATGAGTTAAATAGTATGGATCTACACCAATACAGTGTCCACCCACCAAGCCCGGTTTAAAGTTAAGGAAGTTCCATTTTGTGCCTGAAGCTTTTAACACTTCATTTGTGTCTATATTTAATTTATCAAAAATGAGTGCTAGTTCATTCATCAATGCAATATTCACGTCACGTTGCGTGTTCTCAATAACTTTAGCCGCTTCGGCAACTTTAATTGAAGATGCTTTATGAACGCCAGCTGTTACAACTGAACCATATACTTCTGCTACAATATCTAATACTTCAGATGTTTGTCCTGAAACTACTTTAGTAATTGTTTCAAATGTATGAACTTTATCTCCTGGGTTAATTCTCTCTGGAGAATAACCAACGAAGAAATCATCGCCACATTTAAGACCGGATTCTTTTTCTAAAATTGGTACACAATCCTCTTCAGTTGCACCTGGATAAACTGTTGATTCATAAACCACAATTGTATCTTTAGTTAACTCTTTACCTACTGTCTCACTTGCTTTTAGCAATGGTGTTAAGTCAGGTTTATTATTTTTATCAATTGGTGTAGGTACAGCTACAATGATAAAGTCGGCTGCTTTTAGATCTTCTGATTTCGAAGTGAAATTAATATTTGTCTCTTTTAAATCCTCTGTAGTTACTTCATTTGTTCTGTCATAATTTTCTTTTAACTCATTGATACGACGATCATTAATATCGAAACCAATGACTTCATGTTTTTTCCCAAAAGTAACTGCTACCGGTAAACCTACATATCCTAATCCAACTACTGCAATTTTTCTATTCATTCAATCATTTCCCCTTTATTTGTAATATTCTAAATACCAATCAATAAATTTGTTTACTCCATCTTGAATAGAGGTCTGTGGTTTGAAATTAATATCTCTATATAAATCATCTACGTTTGCATAAGTTTCAGGAACATCACCTGGCTGTAAATCCAAATAATTCTTTTTAGCTTTTTTATTCAATTTATTTTCAATGGCTTCGACAAATTCCATTAATCTCACCGGACTATTATTACCGATATTGTAAATTTTATACGGTGCATATGAAGAACTTGGATCAGGATTTGATCCAGACCAATTCGGATTAGGTTGGGCAGGTTTATTAATTAAGCGACTTATTGCTTCAACAATATCGTCTACATATGTGAAGTCTCGCATCATATTACCATGATTATAAACATCTATAGACTCATCATTTACAACTGCTTTTGTAAATTTAAATAGTGCCATATCTGGTCTTCCCCATGGCCCATACACAGTGAAGAATCTAAGTCCTGTCGTTGGTAAGTCATATAAATCACTATAAGTATGTGCCATTAATTCGTTAGACTTTTTAGTTGCTGCGTATAAACTTAATGGATGGTCAATATTATCTGAAGTTTTGAATGGTTTATTTGTGTTTGCTCCATAAACTGAACTTGATGACGCATAGATTAGATTCCCTACTTTATGGTGTCTACATCCCTCCAAAATATTTAAGAAACCTACTACATTTGAATCTATATATGCCCTAGGATTATCTATACTGTAGCGTACACCTGCTTGTGCAGCTAAGTTAACTACAACTTCAGGTTTCTCCTTGTCGAAAATTTGATCGATAGTTTCATTGTCTTCTAAATCTGTTTTGTAAAAAGTGAAATTTTCATTACCTATTGATTTCAATCTATCCTCTTTTAATTGAACTGAATAGTAATCATTTATGTTATCAATACCAACTACTTCGTATCCTTGATTGATAAGTTTCTTTGATAAATGAGAACCTATAAAACCTGCCACACCAGTAATTAATACCTTCATATTTAGACCTCCTTCATTCTTTTAGCGGGTATACCAACGTATAAACTATTTGGTTCAGTATTTTTAGTCAAAACTGCACCAGCTCCAATAATATTTCTTTCTCTAATGATATTACCTCCTAAAATTCTCACCCCTGAAGCTATCCATACATCCTTTTCAATAATGATTTTCTTAGGACAGATTGCGTTAAATTTAATAGGCATATTTCGATCATCCCATGTGTGTTCAGAGGAAATTAACGTACAATGATTGGCTATGGAAACATTATCCCCGATGAAAATTTCTCCATAAGCATCAATGTAGCTAAATGAATGGATGCTAACGTTTTTACCGATTGTTAACCTATCAATATTTTTTAAACAAACAAATTTACCGACATAAATATTTCTATCAATAAAACTGGCGTATTTCTTTAAATACATATATCTAGAAGTTACTGCTATTTTAGAATCACTTACTGTAAAAACATTCCATATCATATCGCTCAGAGCCTTAGGTAGTTTATTATATGGAATTTGCATTAAATCAATTAATCTATGGGTGAGTTTCATATCAATTTAACCACCCTTTCTTGGTAAATTTCCTCTTATAGTACAAATAGAGTATTAATGATGGTGGTAATACTATAATAGATTGAATTAACAATTCTAAATTTTTAAATCTATACTTAGGATTCAACTTAGTGTCTATCCAAGATACATCAAATAACATTAAGTTGATTATTTTATCTTTTAAATATGGCAATTGTTTATGAGCTAACTTTCGGTACTCACAATAATTTTCAGCTGATTTAAAATAATTCGATTTAACTTTACTACTAATCCCATCCTCTTGATATTCAACATACTTGGTGTTTTTATTAGCAAGGTAACAATCATATAACTCACTAAATTCAAACCATTGATAAGATGGTGGCATATGTCTGGACTTACCATATTGAGGAAACGTCATATTTCGAATAGCATTCGTTTTAAATACGTAACACTTGTCATGCCTTACTTTATATTTATAACGTAAGTCTACCCAATTCACTTTTGTTAGAGGAGGTAGTTTTTCACCAATCACTGTCCCATCTTCGTATGTGTCTAAAGTAATAAGTGCTTTCATACTTTTAAATTTATTAAATTGAGTATTAAAAAACTCTACAGCATCAGGATAAAACCAATCATCACTATCCAGAACAGTAAATAAATCGCCCTGTGCTGATTTCAAGCCAACATTTGTAGCGATATGTTTACCCCCGTTTTCTTGTTTAATATAGCGAATTTTAAAGTGCTCTTCGCTAAATGTTTTAACAATTTCTTCTGTGTCATCTTTTGATCCATCGTCTACAATTAACCATTCAAAGTTATGATCTGTTTGTTTGAGTAACGATTCATATAGTCTTGGTAGCGTATGTGCACGATTAAATGTAGGTGTAAAAATAGTTAACATTTAATTTCCCACCTTTTTAATAATATTCAAGAACTCTTGACCTTTATGCATTTGAATATCTGTACTCTGACTTAAATTCTGTTTAATACTATCTAATAAATTTTTATCATTGTTTAGAAGCTCAATTTTCGAAGCTATTTCTATTGGTTCCATTTCTACAATGAAACCATTTTTACCATCTTGAATTTGCTCAAAAACTGTTTCAAAATTTGTTGCGACAACAGGTGTTGTATAATATAAAGCTTCATCTATAGTGTTAGATTTCCCTTCAAATCTTGAAGGATGCACTAAAATATCAACTTTCTTCACTATACTCCCAGTATTAAACTTGAATCCTAAAGGTATGACTTCGTTAGTTAAGTTGTTGTCTTTTATTGCATCATTCAACCATTTTTTTAATTTTCCATTTCCAACCACGTACCATTTAAATTTAATGTTTCGTTTTTTAAGAATTTTAGCTGTATCAATCAACAAATCAAGACCCTTACCATTATCTAACCGACAAATCGTGGCAAGATTTAAAAAATTCTTATTAATTTCAAGATTTTCATCCGGAATATTTTCATAGAGTTTTATCGGTAAACTATTATAAAAAACATAAGGTTTAATATTAAAAATATTCTCAAAAATATCAGCACACATTTTAGAAACTGCTAACATTCCCGATATTCGGCTAAAATATTTTTGATCTATATCGTGATCTCTTTTTAACACTCTATAATCAGTGCGAATCCATCCTATCTTTTTATCAGCACTAATATAATCATGAATGAAATACACAGAATGGCCACCTGACACACCGATAGCGTAATCATAGTGGTTTTCATTGTATTGTGTTTTCCATTTATTTTTAATCCAAAATTTTTGTTTTGCTTTTGTATTATCTTGAAGGTTTAATTTACTGCGAAGGACAAATAAGAAAACTTTCATTACTAACTTCGGACTTTTCCAATTTTTTAAAGCTGAAGATACTAGATTACTTTTATTGAGCATTAGCAATGAAAACTTACTTGGTACTTTCTTTACATGAACATATTTAGGTAAATACTGAACTAATGCGTCTTGTTGATTTAATATCATTAAATCAACTTCTATCTTGGAATCTTCTAATTCATATAACAAATTTAATAAACTTTTTTGTGGCCCACCAAAGTTGAAATTATTTACAACAAATAAAACTTTCATAATTTACCCCCTGTGCAAACACTTACTAATTTGCTTGGAATTCTTTTCTATCATTTTTAATATCTTTAATTACATACACGATCCAATACCAATTATTGAAAGCTAATTGAATCAATAATAACGGTAGAATGAGCCAGATCAATTTTGAATTTAAAAATTGAAGAAGTATAACTTGTACAATAACAGTTACGATTGCCGACAATAAAAAGGATTTATGATGTGGTATGAGGTTCTTAGTTGATAAGAAATTCGTAAACAACATCTGATTATTATATAGAAATCTATAAAGCATGATAATAATCATAGGTACTAAACTAAATAAGTGATAGTCTGCTCCTAATATATCTAATACTAAGTTGCCCAAAACTAAGAATAATATGAAAGCAACAATAGTAAAGAAACAACTCGTCACTATTGCTTTTCTAAATAAATTAATTAATTCATTAAATCTATTTTTTACTCTAAGATAGTTAAATTTTGATAAGTATGTATTGTAATAAGAGTTAGAAAGCATAATAATTAATGTCACAATTTGATTTATAAATCCAAATTGACCTGAAACCTTTAATGACAAGTAATATGAGCTTAAGATAATCGGAAAATTGATAATCAAATAATTTGATAAAGAAAGTGAGCCTGTTCTTAACGTATTAGGTAAGATAGCCTGGAAAATTTCTTTATCGTATTTAACTTTAATTTTATGTTTGGTTTTTTTCGTTTCATGAGAATAATTATAATAACTGAATGATTGTAACAGACGATTTACTATCACTGAAATGAAATAAGCTACTGAAACACCTATCAAACCATAGCCTAGAAAAAGCAACACAACTGAAATGATAAGTTGAGTTAGTTTAGTTACTACTAAGATTTGATTATATGTTTTAATTGCTCCAATACCCTTTAAAATCGAATTCCAATAAGAAAAGCTAATATTAAGAACAATCGAAAACATATAAAAAATCCATGCTATTAACATCGTTTTAATATCTATTTGACCACTATTGATATTAAACATGTACCACGTCCCAAAAATGCTAAATAGAATAAATATAATTATTCCCATTGAAGTATAAATAAATTTCACTGTTGATAATACTTTTGAAAAATACGGTATGTTTAATGTTGAATTTTCACTTGTTGCTAGTTCAAACCCTTCACTTTTTACACTGTTAGCGCCTGACCATAAATAGCTTACATTACGAGATATGATGGTTTGAAAGCCAAAATCAATTAGCATTGCCAAACCATATAATGAAGTAAATGTATACCATAACCCTAGCTCAACCGTATTTAAGTAACGAATGATTACTGGAAGAAGGATAATATTTATACCCTGAACCATTAGTAAACTTAAATAGCTCCATGCAACATCTTTTCTCCCGATATTCATAAATTACTCCTTTTTATAACTTATTTTACTATTTAAATAAGCTATTAATAATAAAATCAATATAAAGTTCGTAAAGAATGATGTAAGTATTGTAGCGTTAGACATGAATAGCATTGAGAATTTCAGACAGAAATATGACAAGATATATAACGTAAATACTGACTTAGTTCGAAATACCATCTTATCTAAAAACATTACGACAATAAGTCCAATAACCGAAAAAATAGGAGCTAAGATTGTCCCAAAGTAAAGATAACCTTGGCCTAAGATGGGCACGATTTGGTCAGCAACACCTGTCGTTTTATAAAACATGTCATTAAATGCTATTAATGCACTTTGACTTTGATGGAAAAAATTGTTTATAAAGACAACTGAATGAGTTAAATCACTCATAATTAAATTAAAATCAAATGGTCTTATGACACTACTTGTTTCAATTGAGTGTCCCACATTGATTAAGCCAGAAAAATATAATTGAATATCAGTGTTAAAATTCTCTAAAGGACCTGCTGAGTGATAAAGCGATCTCGATCCTATAGTTACATTTGTTTGTTGCTTTAACAATGTAGATACCGAAATAACTAATAAGCTAAGTATCAAAGACGATCCTATAATTAATTTTCTGTACTTATTATAAAGAACTAACAAAGCAAATAATCCTGTTACTAAAGGAATGATTATACTCGATCTACTAGTCCCAGTTATAAATGAGGCAGAAGCTACAATAACTATAAATGATAAAAATAAGTAAATAATGCTATTTTTCTTTTCATAATATTTGTGAATAATATTAAGTATACTTACAGTGAAAACAATTTGAGCTAGCTGAATCAGTAATGCAAATAAAGTGACATTCTCATTAGCAGTATCAGTCTTTAATTTACTAGCCGACCAAATAAATGAATAATTTCCTAAAACTGAAGGTTGACTAATTATAATTAACAACGCAAAAGCTATGAATATCCATCCAAATATATTAGATTGAGATTTAACATTTCTAATTTTTGAATTGTTAGAGTAAAAGTACTTGTGTAATAACGCAAAAATTAGAAACATAGCAATCATTTCATATACCATAAGTAAAACCGCTTTGCTTTGAATATCGATGGATACAGTTGAACCCATTTGGATATCTGAACCATATAAAGCCATTAAAAAAGGTGAAACAACATATCTTAATAGCATAGTAAAGTTAATAATTGTAATTCCTAAGTTATTAAAAATATATCTACTAAATGAAGGAAACACTACAAATAAAAGTACGAATACAAATGGTAAAAGTACTAAATTATTTGGTATATGCTGTGTAGTGACCATATCTAATATGATTGTAATAATAGATGAAATAATTACGAACAATCTATAAAAAAGTGTCATTTTAAAACTTCCTGTTAGCTAATTTTAATAAAATATCTCTTATCTTTTCTTTATTAACAACTAATTCCTTAATTGTAGAATCTAACTCTTCTTTCGAAGCTACTGAAGTTTTACCGCGGTAAATTTTTTCATATACCTGTTCTGGATGAACTTCATTTTCATTCAATAATTCTTCATATAACTTTTCTCCAGGTCTTACACCAGAGAATTTAATTTCAATTTCATCTTCGCTTTTACCACTTAATCTAATTAAGTTACGTGCCAAATCAACAATTTTGACTGGTTCTCCCATATCTAATACGAATACTTCTCCACCTTGGGCTAAAGCTCCGGCTTGTAGAACTAACCTAGATGCTTCAGGAATAGTCATAAAGTATCTTGTCATATCTGGATGTGTAACTGTCACTGGTCCGCCTACTTCGATTTGTTTTTTAAATAAAGGAATAACAGAACCTCTAGAACCTAAAACATTACCGAATCTTACAGCAACAAAATCTGTATATCCGTTTTTATCATTTAAACTTTGAATAATCATTTCTGCTACACGTTTTGAGGCGCCCATTACATTAGGTGGATTAACAGCTTTATCAGTAGAAATCATTACGAATTTTCTTACTCGTGCTTTTTTTGCCGCCACTGCTACATTACGTGTACCTATTACATTGTTGTTAAATGCCTCTTCAGGGTTATACTCCATTAAAGGCACGTGTTTATGTGCAGCAGCATGGTATATTGCGTATGGTTTATAAACATTTACAATTTGCTCAATACGTTCTTTGTTTTGAACATCTGCTATAACTGGTACAATTTCGATACTATCTCCATATGTGTTAGTAAGTTCTTGGTTAATTAGATAGATACTATTCTCACCGTGTCCTAATAGAATGATTCTCTCAGGTTGGAATTTACAAACTTGTCGACAAATTTCTGATCCTATTGATCCCCCAGCCCCAGTTACTAAAATTGTTTGATGTGTCAATTCCTTAGATATCATGGCCATATCTAGCTCTACTGGGTCTCGCCCTAACAAGTCTTCAACTTCAACTTTTTTTAGTTGATTAACTTCCAATTCCCCAGATAATACATCTTCTATGCTCGGCATTTTAAATAATTCAATTCCCGTACTTGTACAAATATCATTAATTTCTTTATATCTTGAAGCGCTGAGTGTAGGTATAGCAATGATAATTCGCTTTATTTTGAATTTATTAGTTAAATAAGGTATATCTTCAATCGTACCTTGTACCTTTACACTATCAGCAATAGTTAATTTACGTTTATCAGGGTCGTCATCAACTGCTAAAATAGGTTCAAGATCCATATCACTTCTTAGCATTTGTCTAATTAAAAGTGATCCGCCACGTCCCGCTCCTACTATTAAAGTAGGTTTTTTCTTAGGCTTATTCCCACCAGTTACATATTTTCTACTTACTCTCCAAAAGATTCTGGACCCACCAATAAGAATTAAATGCATCATCCATGTAATTAAATATAATCTTAAAAATGGTGGATGACCTGAAAAGATTGGCACAATTAAAATAGTAGTAAGTATGGAACATGTTACTGATTCAACTATAAGAAACAGCTCGTTGACACTCGCGTATTCCCAGGCTCTATGATATAAATTAAATAAGTATGCAAAAACATGATGAGAAAGTAGTAATACTATTGCAGATATAATCAAAATATCTGGTGAATAATTTTTAAAATAAGGTTCTAATATTTCATAACAAACAAATATTGAAAAGAAAACTATCAAAGAATCTATAATTAATAAAATAATCAGACGCTTTCTTGCATTTAATTTATCCACGTCTATATCTCCCTCCCATTCTCAAAAACACTAAAATAGACCGAAAAACTTTTTATTTTTGTAATTCTGAGTTGGTTGCTTCTTAGATACATCTAAGTTCTTAACTACAGATTCTGAATTCTTCATAAAATCTTCTAAATCTATTCCTAAGTCTTTTAATTTTTTATTTTCAAAAATACTTTTCATTTTAAAAGGTCGTACAGTTTCATGATGTGCATCTGAAGCAATAAAATGTGTTAAATGATTCTCTATCATTTGTATAGAAATCTTCTGTAATTTTTTACCATTACCCCCGGATAAAGAAGATGAAGTTAATTGACTTAATGCGCCTGCTTTAACAAGTTGATAAAGTTTGTCTAAATCTTGCACAATCCCTTTATTTCTCTCAGGATGGGCAATAATTGGCACGTACCCTTCAGATAACAATTCATAAAATAATCTTTCAGTGTAATGAGGAACACCATTCGAGGGAAGTTCAATCAATAAATACTTAGAATGATTTAAGCTCAAGATATTCCCTTTTTCTATTTCTGGCAGAATTTGATCAGTTATTCTAATTTCTTGTCCAGGATAGATTTTGATTCCTAATTGTTGTACCTCTTCCATGGATCTAAGTTCCTCAATTTTATTTAAAACTTTTTTACGCTCATTATTAAAAACCGGACTTAAGTGATGCGGTGTGGCAATGATCTCGTTCACACCTTCCGACTTTGCTTGTTTTAATAATTGAATTGCATCTTCTCTGTTCTTAGGTCCATCATCCACATCGATTAAAATATGATTGTGTATATCTATCATTGTTATTCCTCTTCTCCATAGTAAGAATAATAACTTGATGATTTGTCTCTTGGAGTTTTATTTAAAACTGCACCGATAATTTTTCCATCTGCTTTCTCAATAAGTGATTTAGCCTTTTTCACTTCATATTTATTGTTTTTTTCCGCATCAATAACAATAATTGCATCTTTAACATATTGTAAAAACACTTGCGCATCTGTCACTGTATTAACAGGTGGTGTATCAATTAATACAAAATCGTATCTTCTTAATAATTCATTGTAAATTTCATAGAATCTGTCAGAATCTATCAATTCTGAAGGATTAGGTGGTATCGGTCCTGATGTAAGTAAATCTAAATTTGGAACCCTAGTTGATCTGATAGCTTTGTCGTAATCCGATTTACCAATAATCAAATTTGATAATCCGTCATAATTTGCTTCTTCGAAAATATAATTTTGAGTTGGTTTACGCATATCACCATCAATAATTAAAGTCCTATACCCAGCTTGAGCATAAGTCGTTGCGATATTAGCTGAGACAATACTCTTACCCGCTGCCGGTTTTTCAGAGGTAACGATGATACTTACAATTTCATCTTTAGCTCTAGAAAACATAATATTAGAACGAATACCTCTAAATTTTTCACTAATAATTGATTTGGGTTTATCATTAACAAAAAGTGGTTGTTCAAGTTTTTTTCTTTTTTCAGCCATCATTATTCTCCTTATTTAATTTTTTGGATAGAACCTAGTACAGGAACACCAAGTTCTTTTTCAACATCTTCTTCAGTTCTAATACGCTTATCAAAGATTTCTCTTAAGGCTGCTATAATAATTGCTAAAACTAAACCTAAAATAAGTCCTGCAAATAAGTTCATTATTGTTCTAGGTGAAACTTTCTCTGCGGTACCATTAGCTTTAGAAAGTATAGAAACATTATCTACACTCATGATATCTGGCACATCTTTACTAAACACTTTAGCCACATCATTTGCAATTTTTTCAGATTCTTTTTCACTTTTGCTTCTAACTCCAACATTAAGTATTTGAGAGTCCGCTTCAGTATTGACGTCAATCATTTTAGATAACTTATCCGCTGAGTAGTCTTTATTTTCTTTGGCAACATCATCTAATATTCGTGGACTTTTAATAATTTCTGCATATGTATTAACTAACTGAATGTTACTTTGTACTTCTTGAGCCATCATTTTAGATTCTTTTTCTTTTTGGCTCACTAAAATTTGAGTAGATGCTTCATATTTAGGTTTAGCTAAAAAGAATGTAAAAATGGCACTTAAAATTAAAAAAATCAAAGGAATAATCACTAAAAGTTTCCAATTTTTCTTAATAATCTCCCAAACTCTCATTAAATCTAAAGTATTTTCCATATTAACCTCCAAACAATTTCCTTTTAAATGTTTGTTTAATTAAACCGCTATTCTGAAAATTTGGGATTTAATTAAACTAGCAATTACAAATGTAAGTTATTATCTTTATAAAAATGTTTTATTCTCGTAATCACCTTATTTCATTAATACTATACTTAAATTTCAAAGGAACTTTTAATTAATTGTAAATTTCATGTAAATTACATAATAAAACATGGCACCATACTTAAATTTAAGTTATAGATAAAAAAATGCCCAATTAATCCATTTTTGATTAATTGGGCTTATAGGTTACATTATATATTAATTAGTTAAGTTTTTGTATATTGCTATACACATTTATTTAATATTTTTAAACACTAAGAATAAAGTGGTTTTATACTATTTCTATAATTCTGCATTAGACATACTATGTTTCTCAATTTGATTGCGCTTAATCAGTTTAAAACCTGCAAATCCTCCAACTACTAGTGCGACTACTACTGAAACGCCAATAATAATATTTCTAGTCATGACTTATTCACCTAATCCTTTCTTAAATTCTGTCAATTTTGTAAAGCTATATTTCAGCTTTAATATATACATATATTTACCCTAAAATAAAAAAATGAGACAAATCTTGTTGGATTTTGCCTCATCTCTTAAATATTGTTATTAACTTTAAGGTTTAATTTTAGTATTCGATGTTTGGTGCTTGGTTTACGTGATTTTGATATTTTTTGAAACCGTAGTATGCTACGCCAGCTAATGCTAAAATGACTGCTAATTTTTTCATTAATAACACTCCTTTCTTAGTTGCATAGTATGAACATGTAAGCTGTTCAAGTCTTTAGTACTATTATACACATTTTAAAGTTAATTTTAAAAATTTCAAATTCATATGATATTAATTCTATGAGAATATATTTCATAGCCAACTCCATTTGAGTCAATAACAACTTTCTTATAGTCCATTAGGATGATTTTTCATCTACTATATTGTGTAATTATCTGAACTGAGTATAATAATTATATCAAACAAACAACATTTTAAGGAGAAGCAAAAAATGGCAAAATTATTATACATTACAGCTCATCCGTTAGATGAACTTGTATCAAACTCAATGGCAGCAGGTAAAGCTTTCATCGAATCTTATCAAGACAATCACTCAGATGATGAAGTTAAACATATCGACTTATTCACTGAAGATATCCCTTATATTGATAAAGATGTATTAACAGGTTGGGGTAAAGCAGCTAAAGGCGAAGAACTTACTTCAGAAGAAAGTAAAAAGGTAACTCGTCTTGGAGCAATTCTTGACGAATTCTTAGAAGCAGATAAATACGTTTTCGTAAGTCCAATGTGGAATTTATCCTTCCCACCTGTTTTAAAAGCATACATCGATGCTATTGCAGTGGCAGGTAAAACATTTAAATACACTGCTGAAGGCCCTCAAGGTCTATTAACTGATAAAAAAGTACTTCATATTCAATCTAGAGGCGGCTATTATAGTGAAGGCCCAACCGCAGAAGTTGAATCTGGAGATCGTTATTTAAGAAATATTATGACATTCTTAGGCGTTCCTTCTTATGAAACAGTGATTATTGAAGGTCATAACGCTGAACCTGAAAAAGCTGAAGAAATCAAATTAGCTGGTGTTGAAGAAGCTAAGAACTTAGGTAAAACATTCTAATATATTCATTAAAAAATTCTCAGGTGCGCACATGCGTATCTGAGAATTTTTAATTTTAGCAACATCACTATTCATTACCTATCTTCACCTGAGTCATCGACTTGTTGTACTGCTTTATCGATTGCATCTGAAAAGCGATACATGACAGGTGACCAGTTACTTCTTTTATTTCTAGAATTTGGTGAAAGTTTCTCGTTCACAAATAAGGATTTTCTTAAAGCCGTTGTTAATTCGAGTTGAACACCTTTACCCTTTATATTCTCATTAACAAAATTCTCTTTTAAATCGCCGCCTAAATAGGATGGTGCGATTTTTACGACAAAATGATGTTTAACTAATTGCTTTTTAATGGCTTCTTTTAATGGTGTATCTAATCCGCCTAAATAAATGACAGGTTGATTTCCCTTAGCACCATGAATCGACACAGTAAAGTCTTTAGATTTCACCATATTTAATAATGTTGGATCGTTGTAATGTGCCGATGTGACGTGTAAATCTTCTGCATGTTTTTTTCTCAAAACTGTAAATGAGTAATAATCATAGTGATTATCATTAGCGATTAACTTTGTTAATTCTGTAGTTCCCGCTTCTATATTTCCACCATGAGGCGCTATAACAAGAACGTTACTCCCCACTTTTCTAACTTCTTTCTTCCAATCCACACCTTTTTTCGTATGTTTAAATAATTGCGTCATAGAATTAAAATGATCTTTATGATGTACATCTTCTTGAGCTGGCTCAGAAGGTTCTAAATTTACTACTGACTCTCTTCCTTTTTCATCATCATGACCAGCAATCAGTGGTATGTGATGAAGTTTAGAATGATGCGCTGTTGAATGATTAGTCTCTTGCTTATTGGTGCATGCATATGTTAATCCTAAAACTAGAATAATTGTGCTAATAAGTATTAATATTTTCTTTTTTCTTAAGGTACTCAGTGATGTTCTCTTTTTCAAAATCAAATATTTCCCTTCATATATTTATAAATCTAAAAGTTTAAATTCTTGATATTAGAATATTACGCTTCTTCCATTTATAAATATAAAAAATAATAGAGCTAACGAAATCATCCTTTAGCCCTATTATGACAATATTGTTATATGATTGTTATGTTAAAATTTCAAAAATGAATTTATTCAAACCAAATTTATTTTTCCGGATAAATATTGTGAATACTTGTATATAATGCATCAACAAATGACTGCATCAACGGCGTCCAATTGTTCTCATTAGTACGATTCTTAGTATTTGTATCTCCATTATTGAAGAAAGCCTTTCTTAAAGCAGTCGTCAACTCTAATTGAACACCTGTAGTTCCATCTTGTCTATTAATAAAGTTTTTATCATTTTGACCACCAAGATACGCAGGTGGTACTAAAACTTTGAACCCGCGACTTTTTAATTGAGCTTCAATCTCATCTCTTAATGCGGAATCTGGTCCTCCTAGATATACAATCTGTTCAGTACCAGCTGCACCGTGAATTGAAATAGTGGCAGTACGGTTTTCTATCATTTGGTTGAGCGTTGCATCATCATAATGCGTAGAAGTCACATGTAAATCAGAATTATTTTTAGATCTCATCGCTTCAAATGAGAAATAGTCATAATCTCCTTTATTAGCCAATGCCTTCGTTACCTCAGTCGTACCCTGTTCTATATTTCCACCATGTGGTGCTACAATCAGTACTTTCGTTCCATTATCTCTTGTTTCTTTTTTCCAATCTACCCCTTCAACTGTCTGATTTTCAAGTTCCGTCATAGATTGATATTTATCTTTTTTACGTTCAACCGGTGCTGTACCAATTTCATCTTGTTTACTATCTATTGGAACTGTGGTTGTCGGCGGTGTCGTTGGTTTAGTATTTGTAGTAGATGGTGTATGAGTTGTAGATGTCTTAGGTTGTGTTGATGTTGACGTAGTTTTTGTTGTAGATTTTGTCGTCGTTGTTGATGTTGTGGGTTTGGTTGTTGAAGTCTTAGTTGTTGAAGTCTTAGTTGATGCTGATGTAGATGGCTTTGTTGTCGATGTGGTTGGCTTTTTGGTTGTACTCGTACCGGTTGTACTTGGATGTGTTGTAGTTGATTTACTAGGTACTTTTGTATGGCTTGTTGTTCCGCTCTTACTACTTGAAGTTGACTTAGATGTACTTTTCTTTGCAGTTGACGTCGTCGTAGGTTTCTTCGTCGTTGTTGAAGTTGATTTCTTAGTTGTAGAAGTTGATGCTTTTGTTGGTGTTGTAGTTTTAGCTTTTGATGTTGTAGACGAAGTTTTTGATGATTTCGTAGTAGTAGAACGTTTGGTTGTCGTAGATGTTTGAGTATGTGTGCCTGACTTAGAGGATTTCGTTCTGCTTGTAGAAGTCGTCGGTGCTTTAGTAGCAGTTGTATTCACTCTTTGGCTTGTAGATTGCTTTGTAGATGCTTTCGTTACAACTGGTTTAACATTTTTAGTGGTTTGTTTGGTAGGTGTAACTTTCTTTGTAGTTTGAACTTTACTTGTGTATTGAACAGGTTTAACTACTTTTGGTGTTAATTTTGTAGTTTTAGTTGTCGTACTTTTCCCACTTGTCGATGTACGATTTGGTTGTGAATAGCTCGAATGCGTACTTGCGTGTGCTTGAGTTCCCATTGCTCCAAACGCGCCTAATCCAAATAATGCAGTAACTGCCCCTAGTGACAGTTTTTTTATTGAAAAGGCACGTGTAAGCCCTATTATTTTCATTTACATTTCTCCTTAAATATTGATTAACATAAAACAATAATATACTAATTTTTTATAAAAGCAACAATTTTTATTTGGTTGCAATCGGCATTTAAAACATTCTATAAAATACTTTATTCTTCACATTAATCAACTTTCCTTACATTATTGAAAGATATCTCTAAAGGAATTGAATCCCTTCTATTACTTATATAACCTAGATACAGATGAGTAAACGAGGAGGGAATTAAATATGAGTGCAGGCGGTTTAGGCTGTATTTTGTTACTTATACTTTTAATACCAGTCGGTCTTATTGCATTAGTCATTCATCTTGTAAGAAAGCATATTCATTAATACCCATTTATATATTAAATGATTATAAAAGAAGCTGAGACGCTTCATTAATATGCTCTCTTAAATGTCTACTTTGTAGAGAGCACATCACACATTTAGTCTCAGCTTTCCTAGTCTTCTTTTAAATGTTCAATTGTTTTGAAACCTTCACGATAATTCGCTAATTCTTCCATAATTGCGTACCAATCATTTCCTACTTTCTGCTTTGTACGATGGAACAAGTCGTCTTGAGCTTTATTTAATTTACGAATCAATGCATCGCCCTTGTCCGTAGAATATAATTTCTTCACTCGTCTATCGATTTCAGATGTTTCTTCAATAATTAATCCTTCTTCTTTCAATTTGCGTAACGTACCATGCGACCCTTGTTTAGATATTTCTAGTGTGATTAATAATTCTTTAATGGTAATTCCGGGTAACTTATTTATGAAGAATAAAAAACGATGGTGTTGACGACTCATACCATATTCTTCAATAATTTCATCTGCTGTGGTGATAAAAGTTTTGTACGCAAAATAAAATAGCATGTGTTCATAATCATTTTTATTCATCGTCATCTTTACTCTTTCCCTTCCGTCCGTTACCGTTATTATAATAAATTTTGGATATTACGTCATCATTTATAAAAGGAGTTAATTTGAAATATAGGTCAAGTTAGTTGACGTTATTTTACAAAAGGTTTATCGTTTTAAGTGGAATAAAAATACAATACAAAGGTGGAATTGAATATGAAACAACGCGTAGGACAATATTTAATGGACGCAGTTTACGCAGCCGGAGTTGACAAAGTCTTTGGTGTGCCGGGAGATTTCAACCTAGCCTTTTTAGACGATATCATTTCTCATGATCATATAGAATGGATTGGTAATACAAATGAATTGAATGCAAGTTATGCAACAGATGGTTATGCACGCATTAACGGATTAGGTGCAATGGTGACAACATTTGGAGTTGGTGAACTTAGTACAGTTAACGGCATTGCAGGTTCATACGCAGAACGTGTACCAGTCATTGCCATTACTGGAGCACCTACTCGCGCAGTAGAAGAAGCAGGTAAATTTGTCCACCATTCACTTGGTGAAGGTACATTTGATGATTATCGTAAAATGTTTGAACCTATTACAACTGCACAAGGTTATATCACACCTGAGAATGCTACTACTGAAATCCCAAGATTAATTAATGCAGCAATACAAGAACGTCGCCCAGTACATTTACACTTACCTATAGATGTAGCATTAGCTGAAATTGAAGTTTCAGAAACTTTCCAACCTGAAGCATTACCACAACAAGATGTTCAAAAATATGTAAACATGATTGAAGATAAACTCAAATCAGCATCACAACCACTTATTATTGCAGGTCATGAAATTAATAGTTTCAACTTGCATGAAGAATTAGAAGAAATTGTAGATCGTACGAATATACCTGTTGTTCAATTATCATTAGGTAAAGGCGCATTTAATGAAGAAAACCCTCATTATGTAGGAATATTCGATGGCGAAATTGCTGAAGATAAGATTAAAGAATATGTAAATAATAGTGATGCTATTTTAAATATTGGTGCTAAATTAACAGACTCAGCAACAGCTGGTTTCTCTTATCAATTCGATATTGATGATGTCGTAATGATTAATCACAAGAACTTCAAGATGAATGACACTGTTGCAAATGATGTCACATTACCTAGCTTAGTACATGCATTGAAGGGTCTTAATTTTAAAAATGAAAACGACTACCCTCAATACGAAAGACCACAAGCACACAATTATGAACTTAATAATCAACCGTTAACTCAAGAAACGTACTTCAACATGATGCAAGATTTCATACAACTGGATGATGTCTTAATTGCAGAACAAGGTACCTCATTCTTTGGTGCATATGATTTAGCATTGTATAAAGACAATACGTTCATCGGACAACCATTATGGGGTTCAATTGGTTATACATTACCTGCTACATTAGGTACACAAATTGCTAATCCACATCGTAGAAACGTCTTACTTATTGGTGATGGTTCTCTACAATTAACAGTACAATCACTATCTACAATGATTCGTCAAGACTTGAAACCAATTATCTTTGTCATCAACAATGATGGTTATACTGTTGAAAGAATGATTCACGGTATGAAAGAACCATACAATGACATTAAGATGTGGGATTATAAAGCATTACCTGCTGTATTCGGTGGAGACAATGTGGCAGTCCATGATGTAAACAATTCAGAAGAATTAATGCAAGCATTTGAAGATATTAAAGCGCATAATGATCGTATGCATTATGTCGAAGTGAAAATGGCTGTTGAAGATGCGCCTACTAAACTTAGCGAAATTGCCAAAGCGTTTGCATCTCAAAATAAATAACTCTTGTGAAAATTAAAACCTATAGAATGATTGCAAAATCAATGCCCTCCTATCAGTTCTTTGATAAGAGGGCATTTTATCTATATGATTTATTAAATTATTAAACTACTGAATTACTCAGTAAATTGTGTGATATCTTCTAAGATTTGTTCTGCAGCGATTAATCCACGATGTTTAGCCCATGTTTCACGGTTAACTTCATGAACTCTATTGTTTTTAACTGCATCTAATTGATTCCATGCATCAGACTCTTTAAAGTTGTTGAAATCTTTTTGATTATCTTCATCTACCATAACAATGAGTCGTTCTGGGTTTACATCTGCAACTTTGCTAATTGGTAATTTATGATAATCTGCACCCATGTATTCAGGTAAGTCATTTTCATTTTCTTTAGAAATGCCAGCTTTGAAACCAACATCTTCTAGTAATTGACCTACATATGATTTAGAAGCATGAATTACTAAGTCTTGATCTGTAACGACTGCTGCAATTGTAGCAACATCTTTATCTACACGTACTTTAGAACTTAAATCTTTAATTTCTTTTTCGTGGTTATCGATGATTGTTTTACCTTCTTCTTGTTTAGAAACGACTTTAGCAATATAATCGAAAGCTTCCTTACTTTCTTTATAATCTGCATCGAAACTTTTCACTAAAACTGTAGGAGCAATTGCATTTAAATCTTTGAAAATGGATTCATGTCTATCCACATCTGCAAAAATGACTTGTGGTTCAGCTTTTTTAATGTCATCTACGCTTGGCGTTTGACGATGTCCTACTGATTGATAGTTACCTACATTTTTACGTGTTTCTTCATCTAAATTGTCTTTATTATTATCGTCTGCAATACCAGTTACATTAACATCTAATTTCACTAATGCTTCGGCAAATGAATATTCTAAAGCTACTGCAGATTCAACTGTATCAGGGACTTGTACTGTACCAACATTTTGTTTAATTTCTTTAGCCATGCTTAACATTCCTCCCAAAAATTAATGATAAATTCTATAATGTCTAGTAAATAAGGTTACATATTTTTTATGTCCGTTTTAGACGTATTTAAACATTAAAAATTTTAAAGACGAAAAAAATTGATGACAACGCAAATGGTTTATTGTACAATTTATTGTACAATAATAGTGGTGAAGGAGGATGAGGACATGCCATCCATAAATTATTCCAATGCACGTCAAAATTTTAAAGAACTGATTTCTAAAGTAAACGAAGACAGTGTAACTTACACAATTACAACGAAAGAAGATAAGAATGCTGTCATTCTAGCTGAGAAAGATTACAATGCAATTCTAGAAACGATGTATCTTCAGTCAAATCCGGCTAATGTGTCTCACCTGAACAAATCCATTCAAGAATTAAACCAAAACGATACGATTACAGTTGAGATTGATGATAATGAGTAAACTTAATGTGACTTTTACAACTCAAGCATTTAAAGATTATCAATTTTGGCAACAACATAACTTAGGAAATTTTAAAAAAATTAACACTTTACTTAAAAGTATCGCACGAGATGGTTGCATCGAGGGTATCGGGAAACCGGAAGCGCTAAAAGTCAATTATGAAGGTTATTATAGTAGGAGAATCACGATTGAACATCGGTTAGTATACAAAATAAAGAATGATTCTATTTTTATAGTGTCTTGTAGATTTCATTACCTATAATTGCAATCGTTTCGCGTGAAACAGTCAGCTATTGATATTCAAATTTATAAATATTAATGAAACATGAGTGCTATATAGTCATTTACTTTAATAATTAAAATGTTTATATTTAAAGTAAATAAAAATAAAGGGGCTATAATACATATGAATTTGATTAATCAATCTAAAAATCCTTATGCATTTAAAGAAGTTTCTGATAATGAAACGACCATCGCTATGGTGATTTGGTTATTATCATTTTTCACTTCTTTTCTTGGACCGCTCATTATTTGGGCAATAAAAAGAGAAGATTCTGCATTTATTGATCAACAAGGTAAAAATTATCTTAATTTCTTAATTAGTTATCTCATATATACAGTGATTGCAGCTATTTTAGTTTTTCTACTCATTGGCGTCTTATTATTATTCATCCTTAGTATAGTTATAGTTGTCTATTCAATTATTGCAATCGTCTTTGTCTTAAAAGGACAAGATTATGTTGTCCCTTTCACAGTAGAAATCATTAAATAAATCAAAATCACGCTAGAACGTAAGCACGTTCTAGCGTGATTCTCTATTATCTATAAACTTTTATCATCTAAGAACTCTTTATCAATGACGTCTTTAGTTATTTCTTGCAATCTTTCTTTAGTCATATTTGCCCCATTCACATAGTGTAATCCATGTTTTTCGGCTAATTGATTCGTGTAATCATGTAAAGGATATACTTTGAAATCCTTCTTAGAGTTCTTGTCATATAAATTGGCTAATTCATAATGATTCACCATACTTCTCCATTTTACGTTTTTCACTTTAACGCCTTTAGGATTTTTCACTAATTTAAAATTGAGACGACCTAATAAATCATTACTTTCATTTCCTGTAGCTTGACCATTTAAGAAATTTCCCAGGGAATAAGCGACAAGTGTTTTATTTCCATCTTTACCTTCAACCCATTTAACTGGCTCTATCACATGTGGATGCATGCCTAACACAACATCTACACCAGCATCAGCGAAGACTTTAGCATATTTTTCCTGCGTTTTGTTTTGTTTATGTTGTCCTTCATTACCCCAGTGCGCAGATACAATCACTGCATCACTATGTTTTTTAGCCTCTTTAACATCCTTTTTAATTTGTTCCTCATCAAATGTTTTGATTGTATACGGATGTGGAGGTTTAATACCATTTGTACCAAACGTATAACTTAACATTGAAACTTTTATTCCATTAACTGTCTTCGTCGGAATGTTATCATGTGCCTCTTGAGAGTTAAAAATGCCAGTAAATAATACTTTATCTTTAAATTTCTTCCAAGTATGTATATTATTATTTACGCCCGATTCTCCTTGATCAATAGCATGGTTGTTAGAGCCATTTACAAAGTTAAAACCTGTATCGACTAGATCTTTAGCGATACTACTAGGCGTATTAAAACGTTTAAAACCATGATATGGCCGATCGTCCCCACCTAAAGGGGATTCTTGGTTTACATATGCTATATCTGCATCTTGAATATCTTTTTTTACAGGTTCATACATAGGTTTAAAGTTAAAACTATCTTGCCCTGTTTTAGCATCATTATACACTTCGGGATGTATTAAGTTATCTCCTACCGCAACGACAGAAGCCTCGGTATCTAAATCAGTCGCAAGTGCTAATCCACTTACGAATAAAAATGCCAGAAAGAATATAATTGTAGATATATAATATTTCAACAATAGTTATCGCTCCTATTGAAAAGATTTTATACTTAAAATTAATAAACTTAGCACTTTTATTTTATACTTTGCTAGATTTGAAAACAATATAATATAGTGTATTTTAACTTTTCTATCTATTTTTACATTAAATTAATATATCGAAAAACATAAAACGCTTTATTTGATAAAATAGTTATAGATTAAATTAACTTAAAAGGAGTGATTAAAATAGTTCTACTTTTCAAAAGCATAATCATGTTAGCAGTGACCTATTTATTCAAATTAACTCCCCCGACACAACGTAACAAAACGTATGGATTTCGAACTAGAAAAGCTTTACGTAATGATGAAAGTTGGGCAAAAGCTCAAAAATTATTCACCCTATATAGTTTCCAAATTTATAAGAAAGTGATACTCATTGCGTTACCTTGGACCATTCTTGATATTTACTTAATTATCAATTTAAGTCATTTAGAATATTGGCTGATTATTTCAATCATTGTAGAAACCATTGTTGTTTCAATTCTGTTGTATTGGTTAGTTTTCAAGGTAAATAGAAATATCTAAATTTAATCCCCCGTGTCGTTAGTTCAAAGACATGGGGGTATTGAATATATTTTAGATGCTATCTTTAGGTTTAAACTTCCACTAATTTACGAACCACTCTATCGCTGTTTTGATCGCTTTGTCCCAATATGCGTAATTATGTTCGCCAGGACTTTCTTCAAATGTATATGGAATTCCCTTTTCATCTAAATAATGAATAAACTCTAAATTATCCTGATATAAGAAATCTTCAGTTCCACACATAATAAGCAATTCAGGAATATCAGCATTCGACGCTATAGCTCGATTGAGGAGGTAATATGTATCTAATTCTGTTCCTGTAATATCGGTATTCTCTCCTGTGATAGATTTGGCGGAAAAGTCTATCCAATCTATATCAATAAGATGTTGTGCTTGAAATACTGCAGATAATGGTGCTGCTTTGGAAAACTTATGAGGTTGAGTCAGCGCGAACTTAATTGTACCGTACCCTCCCATAGAATGACCTGCAATAAAGTTATCTTCACGTTTCTTTGAAAGTGGTAAAATCTGATGCACGTAGTCGTATATTTCTAAAATATAATCATAATAACTATGGCCGTATACCATATTAGCGTATGCACTGTGATCTACATTCGGCATAATAATAGCGAGTTGATGTTCATTGGCATATCTTTCAATACTCGTATATCTAATATACGTCGTTTCATCACTCGACAAACCATGTAAAAGTATAAGTGTTTTAAGTAGTTTAGGAGAATTGGAGCTATCAAAGTATGTTGTGTCCTCCGGTAAGATGACTGTTAAATTTTGATGCATTCCTATTGTCGGTGAACTATAATTTAATGTTATTAAAGCCATATGCTTCACTCCTTAATTCATATTCTTCTTTATTTTACCTTACTTTTCTTTATTTCACAGAAAAACCCGAGCACTAAGGCCCGGGTCTAAATCAAATATTTAGTGTTCATCTTTTCGATTTCTACGTTTGTTTCCGAAGAAGAATAAAGAACCTAATAAGGCTAACAATCCTCCAAATAATGTAACGTTATGTGTACTATCATCATTACCAGTATCTGGTAAACCTTTCTCTTTAGCATGATGGCTGTGATGATTTGTTTCATGATGTGTTGGTGTTGAGTAATCTTGATGAGATGGTGTACCTGGTGTCTCATGGTGAGAGTCGGAATCACTGTCTGAATCGGAATCGCTGTCTGAATCAGAGTCACTATCTGAATCGGAATCACTGTCTGAATCAGAGTCACTGTCTGAGTCGGAATCACTATCTGAGTCGGAATCGCTATCTGAATCTGAGTCGCTATCTGAGTCGGAGTCGCTATCTGAATCAGAATCGCTGTCTGAATCGGAGTCGCTATCTGAATCAGAGTCGCTATCTGAGTCGGAATCGCTATCTGAATCTGAGTCACTATCTGAGTCCGAGTCGCTGTCTGAGTCTGAGTCGGAATCGCTATCTGAATCTGAGTCACTATCTGAGTCCGAGTCGCTGTCTGAGTCTGAGTCGCTATCTGAGTCTGAATCGCTATCTGAATCTGAGTCGCTGTCTGAGTCTGAGTCGCTATCTGAGTCTGAATCGCTATCTGAATCTGAGTCGCTATCTGAATCTGAGTCGCTGTCTGAGTCTGAGTCGGAATCGCTATCTGAATCGGAATCGCTGTCTGAATCTGAGTCACTATCTGAGTCGGAATCACTATCTGAATCAGAGTCACTGTCGGAATCAGAATCGCTGTCTGAGTCGGAATCACTATCTGAGTCGGAATCACTATCTGAGTCGGAATCACTGTCTGAATCTGAATCACAATCTGAGTCTGAGCCACAATCTGAGTCGGAATCACTATCTGAGTCGGAATCACTGTCTGAATCTGAATCACAATCTGAGTCGGAGCCACAATCTGAGTCTGAACCGCAGTCGGAATCTGAATCACAGTCTGAGTCGGAGCCACAATCTGAGTCTGAACCACAATCGGAGTCGGAGCCACAATCTGAGTCTGAACCACAGTCGGAATCTGAATCACAGTCTGAGTCTGAGCCACAGTCTGAGTCTGAGCCACTATCCGAATCGGAGTCGCTATCTGAATCTGAGTCACTATCTGAATCCGAGTCGCTGTCTGAATCAGAATCACTATCTGAATCCGAGTCACTGTCTGAATCCGAGTCACTATCAGAGTCGGAGTCACTGTCTGAGTCAGAACCGCTGTCTGAATCGGAATCACTGTCTGAATCTGAGTCACTGTCTGAATCTGAGTCACTGTCTGAATCTGAGTCACTATCTGAGTCTGAGTCGCTGTCTGAATCGGAATCGCTATCAGAGTCTGAGTCGCTGTCTGAATCGGAATCGCTATCTGAATCTGAGTCACTATCTGAGTCTGAGTCGCTGTCTGAATCGGAATCGCTGTCTGAATCTGAGTCACTATCTGAGTCTGAGTCGCTGTCTGAATCGGAATCGCTGTCTGAGTCTGAATCACTACCAACCACTAAATCCCCATCAGCCGAACCATCTGTTGGTTTAACTATATTTTCGTTATCCCAGTAAAACTGTCTTCTCACGCCACTTACAGTATCATTCGTTTCTGAAACTCTAGTCTTAACATTTTGGCCACTCTTACTATCATATTTACCTTCAACTTCGATAATATAAGCGCCATCAATATGACCAAATTGAATGTTAACAGAGTTATCACTATTGTAAGTAATCCATCCATTAAAATTATTTGTGACATCTACTAAGTTTGAACTATTAGTATCGTTATAATAACTCTCACTCAATTGACTTGCGTCTTTCACTTGGTAAATTTTGAATTTTGTATTTTTATCAATAATTGTACTTGATTTACTTTGATCAGTTTGATAACCCTGAATACGCACATTTGAATTATATAATGTATTTTCCATAGGATTAACATAAATCTTTTGCTTAAAGTCTTCACTGCCTGAATGCAAATCGATATCTGTTATAAACGAACTAATATTTGGTCCATAAGCGTCTTTTATACCTTGGTACGGCGAATCATAACTAATATTTAAAGTCTCAGTGTAATTCTTATCAGCTATATTAAATGTACTACTATAGCTACCACTATGAGGCGTATTCTTTCTATCTGTGAAAATTGGCAACTTGAAGTTCCCTTTAATATTATTTCTGTCATTAACGAAATTCGTAAAAGTATATTTTACCGTCTTACTATTTACATCATAAATACCATTAGCTACCACATCTCCATTGGCATTTGTTAATGGCTTAACCTTCATTTGATTATTAAGTTTCTCATAATTTACATCACCATTAACAGTAACACGTTGTGGATATTTAACAGTAAAATAATCGCCTTCTTTAATCTTTCCATTCACGCTAAATGATGCATTTAAATCTGAATAGCCACTATGGTTAGGGTCAAAAGACTTTTTCGACACATTAAAACTATCAACATTTATTTTATCGTTAACATTAGAACCTTGTTGTTCTGAATTCGCTTCATTTGTTGCAGCTCTACTTACAGGCTGTGCAAATCTTGAAACTGTTCTAGGTGTAGCTTGAACTTGTATTGCATTCTTTTCATTCGCTTGATCATCTATCGGTGAGTTGGATAACGAATGATGTCGAGTATTAGAATTGTTTAATCCATTAACTTTATTAACTGACTTTTGAGTTGATTGGTTACGAGTTGAAGCACTATCTTGAGGGCTATAAGTTTCTGTAACCTGTTCTTGAGGTGAAACACGTTTTGAAGTTTGCGATGTTTGTGACTGTGAATTTTGTTTTGCTGATGCTTGCAGTTCAGGGTTTTGGGCTTTAGTTGTTTGAACTGTTTGCTCAGTTTCTTTCACGTTATGATTTGTTGATTGTTTATTCAATTGTTCTACATCTTCATCTCGAGAAACTTTATGAGTATTTTTTGTTGTTTGATTGTTTGTTGTTAATGTTTCTTGATTTGAATTATTATTTTCTACTTCTTGTTGCTTTTCTGTTGTGTTATCAGTTGATTGGGCGTCACCTGATAAATCTTTAGCATTGCGTGTGTGATTTTGCATTACTTCTTTAGACGTTTCAGTCGAAGTTTTCTCTGCTGATTGGACATCATTGTTTTGGGCTTTTAATGATGTGCCAACTTCATCTGACTGATTATCTAGTTGTTGGACGTTATGGTTGTTTTGTGTGGTATGAGTCTTTTTTTGAGTATCTCCTAGCTGTCCAACTGGGCTACTATTCGAAGCTTCCTCATTGTTTGAAGTGAGTGAAGCAGTGTCGGTAGAATGCTCAGCCGCTTTTGCTTCATGATCAACTCCAAAAATTATTGTTGCACCAACTAAAATTGATGCCGTTCCTACTGTAAATCTTCTAATGGAATACTTGTTATGCCTGTTAGGCACGAAATCCATCCTTTTTCTCAAAATACATCACTTCCTAAAAAAATTTGTGATTTTAATTTAATCACAAGATAAAGAATACTACATTTCTCGATTATATAAAAGAGTTAATTTAAAAATTAATGATAATCTTTATATGAAATGCAATTGTTTTTGGTTGTATGTTTTAATATTTAATTATAATTTAATTTATGTAGTGTATACATATATTATTAAATCGGCATTAATTTCTTTTAAAATATAAAAGCACTAGTCAGAATTATTTCGCTAGAAAGTAATTCAACTAATGCTTTAATAGAATATATATTTAATTTAGAGTGTGTTTTAACTAGAATGGCAAAATAAGAATTTCTTCAAATCGAAATTTCAAATTTAAAATTCATCTTTATAATTCTTTGCTGATCAACCAATTTTTATTACTTTTAAATAGAACTTTATCTTCTCGAAGCTCATTAATAATATGTCCTGTTGTTTCTCGAGATATGCCTGCCATATCACTTAACAGTTGTATTGTCATAAATTGTTTTATTTCGTAGAATTCTTCATTATCGTATCCGACAGTGTGGCATAGATAACGTAAAATCTTAGTCACGCGTTCTTTCGCAAGCTTGCTGGTTAACGCCATATTATATTCAATGTGCTGACATTGGGTTTCACTCAGTAATTCAAATAACCTTACGAAGATATCTTCATGCGTTTTGCAAAGGTATTCAATTAAATCACGAGGAATGCCTATGACTTCACAATCCGTCAAAGCGGTACACATTTCATTTGGCACTTTATCTTGAAATAAATTATTCAACGGGAACAGCACTTTTTCTCTATTTAAATAACGATACATGTCGCCATTTAAATTAAAATTCTCTCTCATGATATTTCCTTGTAATAATAAATAAACGTGTGTCGTTTCGTCTGATGAAAAGTAAATCACTTGTCCTTTACTATAATGCCTAACAAAACACTGGCTTTTAAACGGAAGTAAAACGCCAACAGGTATATGAATATAAGACGCAAGTTGTTTGAAACTTTCATCAAGTTCATTTTCTCTACAAAAAATTTGATTTCCAGCCATAACATAAACTCCTTACTACCTAAAGCTATTGAAAGGGAGAACGCTATACATCTTTCAAATATGAAGTTGGCGTTAAAGTGTCAAAGAAACGCCACTTCATAGATGTTTATTGATTAAGGGGAGGGGGCCATCGTTCTTATGGTTCCAATAGCTTGATTATTCAACATTTATTTGTGAATATGTGTACCCGCTTGCTTGTCGAACGCATGATAAGCATTTTCTAAATTAGTGATAATTGCTTCTTTATGATTTCCACTTTCAACAAATTCAATTGCCGCTTCAATCTTCGGTAACATCGAACCTTCAGCGAACTTACCTTCTTTCGCATAACGTTTTAAAGTTTCAATATCAATGTCTGTTAACTTTTCTTCATTTGGTTCTTTAAAATTAATATACACGTGTTCTACATTTGTTAGTATCATCAACGTATCTGCGTCAATGAGAGCTGCTAATTTTTCACTAGCAAAGTCTTTATCAATAACCGCTTCGACACCTTCATATGTGTGTTCACTCTTCACAACTGGCACACCCCCACCGCCACAAGCGATGATAATATTTTTCTGTTCGACAAGTGTGCTAATTAATTGGTGTTCTAGAATAGAAATTGGTAATGGTGAGGCAACCACCTTTCTATATCCTCGACCTGCAGAATCTGCTTTATAAATCGCTTCAGGTTGTGCTTCTTTTAAAGCGTGCATTTCTTCCTCAGTATAAAACGGACCAATCGGTTTTGTTGGGCGGTTGAATCGAGGATCATCTTTATCAACTTCTACACGAGTAATAATTGTTCCAACTGCTCGATCGCTACCAATTTCTGATAAAGCTCGGTTAATTTCGGTCTCTAACCAATAGCCTATCATACCTTGCGTCATAGACCCACATACATCGAGTGGCATAGCAGGAGTCTGTGCGCTATCTGATTTAGATTGTTGAATGAGTAAATTGCCTATTTGAGGGCCATTACCATGTGAAATCACGATATCATTATTTGATTGAAATAAAGGTTTAAGTGATTGCATAGTCATGTGAATCGCCCGTCGTTGTGCTTCTGCTGAACCTTCAGATGTCTGAATCGCATTACCGCCTAATGCGATGACAATTTTTTTATTCATAACTCATCGCTCCTTTATCTAGAATACATTAATCGCGCCGCTACATAGTCGAACTAGTCCCACAATTGCTAGAACTATGATGATTGCGAAGAAGATATAATCTACGCGTGTTAAACGTCTTCGGTTGTTTTTCTGAACGATTGAATAAACGATAAGCCCTGGAATATAAAGCAACATCGTTAATAATAAATAGTCAAATCCTGCTGCATAGACTAACCATATTGCGTAAACAGATGCGAGTATACCAATTGTCCATTGTTTTGGTGTCGCATGTTGTTTATGTTCAATTGTATATTTAACTTGATAAAATGCGCTAAACATGTACGGATAAAGAATGGCACTTGATGCTAGTGAAAATGCAAATTGGTACGCGCTATCAGTGAACAACATACTAATTAAGAAAATTTGAACTAATATGTTCGTGATTAATAACGCATTCACAGGTGCGCCGTTTTCATTTTCCTTAGCAAACCATTTAGGGAATAACCCATCTTTCGCAACGATAAATGGCAATTCACCAGCGAGTAATGTCCAACCTAACCAGGCACCTAATACTGAGATAATTAGGCCAATGTTAACAAGTGTTGAACCCCAGTCGCCGACAATGTATGAAAGTACGTGTGCCATAGATGGTGCTTCCAATTTAGAGATATGGTTCTGAATGATGACACCTTGGGCAAGTACAGTTAATAAGAAATATATGAGTAATACTGAAATTAATCCTATCACTGTAGCAGTACCTACATCTTTCTTACGTTTAGCACGACTTGAGAAGACGACAGCACCTTCTATTCCGATGAATACCCATACGGTTACAAGCATTGTACTTTTCACTTGAGACATTGTGTTTCCAAAGCTAAATGGTAACGCACCGTGTGCATTCATGCCGAAAAATCCTTCTTTGAAAGTATCAAAATTAAAGGCAACTAACATACAAATGACAACGAGTAGAATAGGTATTAACTTCGCAACGGTTACAATACTATTAATAAATGCTGCAGTTTCTACACCTTTCAGTATAAGGAAGTGGACCCCCCATAATAAAATTGAGGCAACAAGTATACTTGGGAATGTGTTACCACCTTTGAAAATTGGGAAGAAGTTCCCTACTGAAGACATCAATAGTGTTGCGTAAGCGACGTTGCCTAAAAATGCAGAGAACCAATATCCCCATGCACTGGCAAAACCTATAAAGTCACCAAATCCAGCTTGTGCATAACTATAAATACCACCATCGAGATCAGGACGTTCATTCGTTAGATTTTGGAATACAAAAGCTAATGAAATCATGCCTATAGCTGTAATAATCCATCCGATAATAATTGCAAGACCACCGGCTTGGCCACCCATATCAGACATGAGGTTGAATGCACCGCCACCAATCATTGATCCTATAACGAGACCTATCAATGATGATTGACTTAACTTATTTTCTCCTGATTCGCTCATATTCATTTCTCCTTTAGAAGTAGGGACACATAGATGTACGCTATTTAATTCATCGTTTCGTTGGGAGTGGTTTGGGAAATTAGCGTATATCTATCGTCCCTGTTATAGTAATTTGATTTAACCTAGCCTAATGTCGCAGCCATCACAGCTTTAATCGTATGCATACGATTCTCAGCTTGGTCAAATACTTTAGAGTGCTCACTTCTAAAGATTTCGTCTGTAACTTCCATTTCACTTAATCCATATTTCTCATATATATCTTGACCATATTGAGTTTGTGTATCATGGAATGCTGGTAAACAATGTAGGAAAATGGTATCGTCCTTACCAGTTAAATCGAACATAGCTTTGTTGACCTGATAGTCCTTCAACAAGTTAATACGTTCTTCAAATTCACTTTCTTCGCCCATTGAAACCCAGACATCTGTATAAATAACATCTGCGCCTTTAACCGCTTCATCAATTTTGTCAGTAACGAGAACAGAACCACCATACTTAGAAGCTCGGTCTTTGGCAATGTCGACATATGCTTCTTTAGGGCTTAAAGCTTTAGGTGTACAGATTCTCACGTTAACGCCAAGCATTGCGCCTGCCACCATTAATGAATGTGCCATATTATTACGTCCATCTCCAACGTAAGTTAAATTAATACCTTCAAGATGTCCGAAATTTTCTTTAATCGTCATAAAGTCTGCCAACATTTGAGTTGGGTGCCATTCATCAGTTAATCCGTTCCAAACTGGTACACCAGAGAATTCAGCAAGTTGTTCTACTGTCTCTTGTGAGAATCCTCTAAACTCTATACCATCAAACATCCTACCTAGCACTTTCGCAGTATCTTCTACGGATTCTTTTTTACCTAATTGAATATCATTTTTACCTAAAAATTCAGGATGTGCACCTAAATCGATAGATGCGACTGTGAATGCAGCACGCGTACGAGTTGACGTTTTCTCGAATAGTAATGCGATGTTTTTACCTTCTAAATAATGATGCTTTGTGCCTTGTTGTTTATACGTTTTTAACGTCATGGCAAAATCGATTAAACCTTCAAATTCTTCCTTGGTAAAATCACTTTCCTTAAGTAGTGATCTACCTTTTAAGTCGAATGGTTTCCGGATTTTCTCCATAATATACGCTCCTTTCATTTAATGAGTCGCTATAAAATTGATCATCGTCTTCAATAGGTGCAATGATATGTTTATTTATGCGCTTTCGAAAACGTTTACAATTACAATATAACTATACTATAAATCTTCTCTAAATAGTGGTTGGCTCATACATCTTGGGCCCCCACGTCCGCGAACAAGCTCGCTTCCAGGTATTTCAATTACTTTGATGCCGTGTTTTCTTAACAATTCATTAGATACATAGTTACGATCATATGTGACTACAACTCCAGGACGGATACACAATGTGTTAGAACCGTCATTCCATTGTTCACGCGCGCCATCAATGACATCGCCATTACCTGTAGGGATTAATTCGATATTGTCGACACCAAGCACCTCTTCTAACGTTTGTTTAAGATGACTTGAGTGTGAAATTTTGATATCATTTCCAGATTCATCGTATTCAATAACGAAGATATTCATATTACCTTCTGCTTTAAGAATCGCTGAGTGCGTAGTGAACTTATCATAGTCAATCATAGTACATACTGTATCTAAATGCATGAATGTACGACTTGTTGGAATTTCTATCGCTACGACTTTTTTGAAAGTTGATAATGGATCTTGGAAAATACGTCGTGCCAAACGTTCGATGGCTTGAGCTGACGTACGTTCTGAAATTCCGATTGCAAGGACATCTTTAGAAAGTACGAGTTCGTCTCCCCCTTCTATATTGAAAGGACAGTCACGGTCTAACCATACAGGTACATCTGCATCTTTAAAGCGAGGATGATATTTTAAAATATATGAAATGAAGATGGATTCTCGACGTCTTGCTCTCCAAAACATACGATTCACTGTCATGCCTCGTCCTACTGATGCTTGTGGGTCACGTGTGAAGTATAAGTTTGGCATTGGGTCTAAGTAGAATGGATATTTGTCATCCATGTACTCAACTAAGTGTGTAGATTCTAATTTAATTTCTTCTTTTCGCACACCAGCCATGACTTTGTTAATTAATTCTTGGTTTGACAATGTAGAGAATAATTTTTTAATTTCTTTTTCATGACCAAGAATTGTTTTACGAGATTCTGCTAGAACATCATTGATAAATTGTTCTCTAATATTTGAATCTTCAATGCTCTCTGCAGCTAATTGCTCTAAGTAAAGTACTTCTACTCCTTCATCTTGTAACACTTTGGCGAACCGGTCATGCTCTTGTTGCGCCACCTTTAAATAAGGAATATCGTCAAACAATAGTCCATCTAAATAGTCAGGAACTAAATTTTCCAACTCTTTACCAGGACGTTTAAGCAAAACGGTTTTAAGTTTACCAATTTCACTGTTTACTTGAATGGGTCCATTTGCCATATTCATTTCCTCCTTTTCTATAACTACAGCTTGAGTGTATAGCGAATTTGCGATGGTTTATGTGATTATATTCACAAGTTCGATGTGGAAAGTTTTGTACAATTTGGTTATTCAATACACTTATGTGTTTGAATATACATTTTTATACTGTTATTCCGTATGGAAAATGAATATTCAATTAATATGAAATAATGAATGTTTCGATAAAAAGTTTTTTATTCACTTAAATGAATAGTTAGTCATTATGTGAAGTCAATCTTTTTGTAAAACAAAAAACCTAGCAAACGTAATTAAAGCGTTTACCAGGTTTAAGATTTAAATTATTTAATTATGAAGTTTTATGAATAATTATGATTAAATATTTTGTAATACACGTACTCTGCCAGTGCCTTAGAATGTGTAAGTATCATAATTGTATCATTACCACTGATGGTACCTATGATTTCTTTAAGTTGTAATTGATCAATGTAATAATTGATGCTTTGTGCAAATCCTGGTGACGTCTTAATTAGTATATATGATTCTTTAATCACAGTGTTAATGATTTCTGTTTCGAGATAATCATCTAGTTTTATTTTGGCGTCAATTTGTGATTGATTATTAAGGATTTTGTATTCAAATTGTTTTGCATCGGCTGGGAGGCGGAAGATATTGAGTTCTCTAAGGTCTCTGGCGATGGTCGTCATGCTGTAGCGTATGCCGAAGTGATCATCGATATAATCGACGATATCTGCTTTTTTATAGATGTGATTTTGTTTAACAATCATGGTCACTAAATCTTGTCGTTTGCTTTTTTTCATTAATGATAAACTCCTCTTTACATCTAATTTAAATTGAGTTATATATTAAAAATTCTTTTTATTTAATAATAATTTATCATTCTATTGTTAAAAGATTATGAGAAAGTATGTAAAATTTTGTGACAAATTAGAAATTAGGATCTTCTATTGATTAACACCTTAAGCATCATTTCTTTTAATTTCTTTATAACATGTTCGTCTTAAGATAAAAAGTTGTGAAAGACACAATATATGAACGTGATTAGACCAACTTTCCAGGAGGGAAGGGTCACTACAGTCAGACAACCCGCAGTCTCCCCTTTAGAAATTAAAAAGCCCCCTGCTCTAATCAAGAGCAAGGAGCCAGTGAGGTCAACAATGTCTATATTGAGGCGAGTAGCATTGTAAGTGTTTAACATTAATTCTTGTTTATTAAGGCGTTTGATTTTCGTTCCGTTAATATGTCATATGCTTCTTGTTTAAGTTAAAACATTTGAAATTCTAATTGATTATACACCAACGTCTTCCCATGCTTTTTCAATTTCATTAGCTGTTTCTTCGTCATATAAGTCTAATGCGGATTGATGTAAGGCATCTTTGGCATCTTGGAAGTCTGAGTTAGAAGATAAGTAATCTGTAAGCGCTCTGTAGTAAATTTGTTGCGCTTTATCTTTACCAATACTGCGGATAGTATTGTAAGCTGCTTTATTTGGAATACCTGAGTTAGTGTGAACGCCACCATTATCTGAACTTGTATTTACATAGTCGTCCATGTGAGATGGTTGACCGTATTCTTCTGGATCAGACATACTTCTTAATGCATCTCCGTCACGGTCTGGTGTGTAAACATCTTCACCCATTAAGAAATCGTCATTATCTACAAAGTAACCGAAAACATCTGAGAAACTTTCATTTAATGCTCCTGATTGATCACGGTAAACTAGACCAGCAGTTTCTTGAGTCACTCCATGAGTGATTTCGTGAGCGACGATATCATTAGCACCTGAGAGTGGGATAAATGTACGTCCATCTCCATCACCATATATCATTTTATCGCCAATCCATGCGGCGTTATTTCTATTATCTGAGCCTTGGAAATTGTTAACATGTGCTAATGAAACAATTGGACTTCCTTTATCGTCATATGATTCACGACCGAAAGTATCTTTATAATAATCGTATACTTCTTTAGCGTGATAATTGGCATCGACGCCAGCACGTTGATTATCATCCGTGAAATTCTTGTCTCTGTCTTTTATTAAACTGTATTGACCGCTACCATCGCTATAATTATAAGCAGAAAGTTGTCCTTTATGTGTTAAATCCTGTAATGCAAAGCCACCATCGATACTGTTAATATTGATTTCCTTCGTGTCTCCAAGAACACCTTTACCCGTACCAGTTGTGGCCGCTTCATGAATCATGTTCATTTTATCAACAACTTTTCCTGTTTGCGCATCTACTTTTACATTCCAATGCGCAATTTTAGGCGATGTAGTAATAAGTTCGACGTTGTACACGTATTTATTCGTTTTGCCGTCGATTTCAACTTTGTTTTGTTTTACCACATCGTTTTTCATATTTTTCGCTTTGTCACGGTTGATGTTCGTTGCTTCAAAAGCTTTACTTAAGGCTTGTTCTTTGTTGATAGAGACTTTGTTTGTTGGTTTCACTTTTTTCGCATCAGTGTCACCATTAATTAATACGACTTTCCCTTTTGAGTTAGCATGAACTTTTACCTCTTTATCAGGGGCATAAGTATGACCAACTTTAGGTTGTAAGGTATAATGGGTAAAACCTTTGTTGTCTTTTTGGGTATCAGTAACAGCGTAATCTTTATAATGATTTTTGACATTTTGCGAATCTGGCAACGCTTTTAATGCTTTAGGTGCATCGGTTTGTTGCGTTACTTCCGCATTGATTTTCTGTGTCGCTGATCCCTTTTTCGCATTGGCATCCGTATTGACTAAGGGGCTTGCTACTGTAAGTGCTGCGATACTTGTAAGTGCAAATTTCGAAAAATTCTTCATCTCGTAACCTCCTTAAAAATTTTAAAAGCAACTTACAGTGTCATCGTAATTATATTTTTTTGAAAAGTAAATGAAATTTTCATTAATTTCACACAGTCTTCACTTATAAATTATTTGTATAAATAATTTGTTCATTATTCTCACCACTTATGTTAAAATTTTAACTTTGATGTATTAATATAAGTTATTTTTATTAATTAAGATGTAATAAAATTAATAATTAAATTATACTTGATATAGTTTAGCGTCAGACGATTGCGTTTAATCCATTGGGAATAAAGGTTTTTAAAAGCACAAAAAATCACCTAATCATTTATTAAGTGATTCTTTTATGCTAATTTTTTAAAATTTCTCCTTTAATTGGTTGTGTTGCATTTTCGAATTTAATTTTTAATGATTGTCCCTTTTCCAAATCTGGAGCATTAATAACTTGGAAATGTAAATGTGGTTCTGACGAATTTCCTGAATTCCCGCATTGTCCTACGACCTCTTGAGAATAAATAATATCTCCCTCACGTACAGTAATTGAATTTCTCTTTAGATGCGCTAAAACACTATATTCGTTGCGATCATGCTTAATCATAACGTAATTTCCGAAAGGCTCATTTTCATTGGTATTACCTGGTGTATTATCATTCACATGATTGACTACCCTGACAACTTCTCCATAAATCGGAGCGACTACATCCGCTCCAAAACTATAATAATTAGCGCAGAATTGTCCCCCATCAAACATCGTCTTTCCATTTACAAGTTTCACTAAATCATAAGCATAACGTTGCGTTTCATAATTATAGTGGTAATTAAATAATTCATTGTCTCCGCCCCAATATACCAGCCATTCATCTTTAATTGGCAAGTTATATGTAAGTTGAGTCCACTTATCTTTAAAATAATATAGAGGTTTTAATATAAGACTATGAATGACGTCATCCTCTATAAGCACAAAAACCCCATAATTTTGATATTCATCTAACCAAATCTTTTCACCACTAGATGCATTACCAATATCTACATACAATTTATGCTTTTTAGCAAATTTCATATAAAGGTTTAATGTCTCTTTTAACATCCGCTTACTGACAGATTTTTTCATACTCTTAGAGAATAGTTTGTAAATCTCATTATGCTTTTTATTCTCAATGAGATTGATAAGTCTATTCAAGTTCATTATAATCCCCTCCAGATGCCTCATGATTCATTAAATATATTCCCTAAATTTTATAGTTATCACACTTTTTAGCCTCTTGAAAATAGAAAAAATAGACCCTCACTGTTGAGAGTCTATCATTAAAAACTTATTTTTTAATTACTTTTTTGACTGTGCTCGTTTTTTCAAAACCAATAACTATGCGATCGATTTTACCTTTAGCAGCATCAAACCAAATCGTTGCGCCATTTTTACCTGGTTTAGCATAATAAATACCAGTCATATTATTTTTTCCATTACTTACTTTTTTAAGGTTCTTACCATAAGCAGCTTGAACATCTTTTAAAGATAATTTATTTTTTAAGGAAATATCTAAAATTGAAGCAGTTTTATCTTTTTTAGAATATTCGCGGAATAATTGATCGTATTTAGTCGTAGTTTTTGAAGATTTAGTAGGTGCTAATTTAATGCCATTAAACGTCACTTTACCTTTATTAAGGGCTGTGCGAAATTGTTTATCTAGTACAAATTTAGCATTGTAACCAGCATTACCGTTATAAGTATAATATGCAGTTTGTGTAGTTGCATTTGTAGTTTGGTGAGTTTGAGTTGCAGCATGTGCTTGAGTTGGTGTCGAAGTTGCACCAATACCAAGTAATGTACCGAAGGCTAAAGTGGAAGCAATTATTTTCTTTGTCTTTGTATTCATGGGAATAACCTCTCTTTCTAAAAACGCCGGCATGTCGCACGGTCTTATAGATTATACCCCTTATTCAGATGGCGTACAATTAATTTATATATACAAAAGAGAGTGCTTTTTTAGTTATTTAAAAATATTCGAGGAAAATTCATACCATAATAGTTTAATCGTATCGAATTTAGTTTGATAAGTGGTGGCTAAATTGTCCATGTTACCTTGATGTCTAATGTCTCTCGAGTGAATTGTCAGAGGTTTATTCACCTCACAAATTCAAACAACTCACTTTTACTCATAAATATAAATTTAATATTATACCTAATTGATTTATACTCACACTTAAAATGAAAATCACCTCACTGATTTTAGCGAGGTGATTGTTAAATCTCTTCTATATTTAAAATAACATTAAACTTCTTCAACGAATGAAGTTAAGAAGTCTACATAATAATCCACGAAATCTAAGTAGTTTTGTTTATCTACACATTCGTCTACTTGATGAGGACCTGTACCAGGCCCAAACATTAAGAATGGGAAGTTTTCATCTTTACCGCGTAATAGATTTGAAGCATCTGTAACCGCAACTGTTGGAGTAATAATGAGACCTTCTTCATTTGGGAAATGTTCTCTTGCTTTCTCATGGCCTAATTCTACTAAACGGTTTTTACCAGTTGTTACAACAGGTGCTAAATCAAGATAAATTTCTTGAGATAAACTTGAACCATTGTCATTGGCTTGCTTTAAATATTTATTAAATAATTCTTTAACTTTGTCATTATTATATTCTGGAATGGTACGTACGTTAAATTCTGCAGTAGCACTGTCAGGTACTGAGTTAACTTGTGAACCCCCATTAAAGATACTATTTGTCATTACTAGGCCTTCAATTAAATCTTTGGCTTGTTCTTTAGTAACATTTTCAGGTAATTGATCTGCTAACTTATTTACCATATTACTGTAATCTAAAGACTCGCCTTTAATAGATTTTGTTAATTCTGCATATTCTTTATCTATATTTTGGATAAATTCAAGAAGTGGTTTGATTGCATTTTCCCCTAAGAAAGGCATAGAACTGTGTGATGATCTGCCTTTAGAAGTAATACGGAAGTCCATTGAACCTTTATGCGCGTATACTAAGCTAGGATAAGAAGGTTCAGCAATAAGCAACGCATCTAAATCGTCGGCATAGCCTTTCTCATATAATTGAGCAGAACCAGCTTGTTCCATCTCCTCACCGACTGTTGCCATAAATTTAATTGTGCCTTTGTTTAACTGATTACTTTCTTTAATTTCGATTAATGCAATCGCTAATGCCGCTAATCCTGATTTCATATCGGCAGCACCACGACCATATAAGTTGCCATTATCTTCAGTTAATTGGAACGGGTCATATGTCCAATCGTCATGGTTCCCTTCAGCGACCACATCCATGTGACCTGAGATGCCAATCACTGGTTTGCCTGAACCAATTGTAGCGATGAGGTTGGCACGTCCTTCTGATACTTCGTCTAATTCAGATTCAATACCATATTTGTCGAACCATGTTTGTAAATATTTCGCTACTTCCAATTCATTATCGTTTACCGTTTTAATTGCGACAATATCTGATAGAATTTTAATTCTTTCTTCATTTGATAATGCACTCATCAATGAATACCACCTTTCCAAGACTCTATACCCTTTCTTTTTTAAAATTAATTTCCCCGTAGTGCAAATACTTTATCACAACGTTATTATTTACCCTCTCAACTGATTTGAGATAGATAGAAAGTTAAGAAATGTACGAGTCTATGTTAACCTTAAAGCATATACTGGCAAGGAGTCATTCTATATGTTCAAACCTCAACCCAAATTAATTATAGCAATTTTCAGCCTATTATTATTGAAAATATTCATAGTTATACCTATTTCGGAATTCTGCCATATTGAATGGCTATATTCTAATGGAATCGGTTGTAAAGTATTAGATTTACTAAGTTTAATTTTAATGGTCACTTGCATCGTGCGAGCTGTCAGAGGCCTTGAATAAAAAATGCCCGCCATTAAAATGACGGACACCTTAAAATATTACTATTTACTTGTTGTAAGTGGTACGTGACCAATAGACGCCTCGACCACATGGTTGTTATCTACAACAAACCATACTTCTAAACTTTTTTTAGTAGGCTTGTAATAGAATATGCCTCCATCTTTTTGCGTGCAATGTGATTTTTCTTTTAAATCTTTACCATACGCTTTTTTAATTTGAGCTAATGATAAATTTCCTTTGACTATAATTTGCATTTGATTAGCACTATGACCTGTTTTAGTTACACCTTTAAACGTTTGGTCATAAAGATTAACTTTCTTAGTCCCAGAAGTCTTTGCTAATTTAATCCCATTAAATTTCACATTATCAGACTTCACAGCGTTGATAAATTGTTGATTCAATAAAAATGATGCATCGCGTCCAACATAACCGCTGTAAGTATAATAATGTGACGTTGCTGCGTGAGCTGATCCATTTACTGGTGAGTCTGTAGAAACGCTTGCTCCCATTAATGCTCCCAAAGTAATAGTAGAAGCTAATAATAATTTAGTTGCTTTCTTCATGATAAGTTATCTCTTTTCTATAGTTTATATTTTTATTTTAACTCAATAATTACATATTAACCTATAACTATTTTCTCATTAGATGATTTCCCAATTATCCTAATGTTCCAATAGTAATATGTGTGACTTTATTGTTTTTAGTTGTGAATGCAATACCGTAATGTTTATTATTCGGGCTATAAGCATACATTTTAGTTCCATTGTTCGCACTAGGTAATTTTCTTAAACTTTTACCATAAGCTTGTTTTAACTGTTTCACAGATACATAACTTGAAACATTAAAGTCTACTTTACCTGCTCTCGTTTTCTTAGTGTTTACGCCGCTAAAACTTTGATCATACTTCTTAACCGTACCTTTATACTTATTCACACTTGTCTTTCCAGTTGTGTACGGGATTTTAATTCCATTCATTGTAAAATTGTCATACTTAAGCGAAGTAATAAATTGTTGATTTAAAACAAATGAGGCGTTATTTCCAGCATAACCTTGATATGTGTAATAAGGCGTAACTGCTGCGTGAGCTTCTTTGACTTGTGGCATTTCTGCTGAAACTCCAATTCCAAATACTGTTCCGGCTGCTAAGATTGACGACACGATTACTTTGGTAGTTCTGTTCATAAATGGATCTCTCCTCTTTTTTTATTTAGAATCGCTTATTTATGTAGAACAAAGAAGGAATGTTACGATTCGATTACAATATTACAACATTATTACAGAAAGTGCAAATTTTTATTTAAACTTTTTATTTACACCTTAAAGTTTTTTGATATATTAAATAAATGAGTTTATGCTTTGAGTCAGTTTTTATCACAAAATAGTTCTACTTACGCCTAAAAAATGATTATAATAGAATACAGAAATATTTAATTTGAACGGAGGACAATCTTTTGAAAAAGATACTAGCAAGCATCGTGGTAATCCTTCTTGTTATTGCGTTAAGCTTTTCAATATATGCAGCAGTTAATCATAAAAGCAACTCTTCCCAATCTGATAAAGATAGCCAAAAAACAGAAGAAAAACATAAAAAGAAAGACAAATCGAACGACAATAATCAACAAAATAATGAAAATAGCAATATGACTAATAGTCAAGAAAATGCACAATCAGAACCTGCAAATTCCGGAAGTTATAACGGAGATCAATCAACTAACAGTTCTAATAACACTACGAAACAACCTAACAACAATCAATATCAGAACAATACTCATCAAAGCAATACAAATAACAATGCATCATCTAATCAAAGTGGCCAAGGTTCAGCACCAAGCAATCAAAATAATAACCATTCACAACAAAATACGACACGCCCATCAACATCTGAGAAACCAAACAACCAACAATCGAGCCCACAAAACTCAGGAAGTCAGAACAATAACCAACAAAACAATAACGCACAAAACAAACATAATTAATACATTTAGACCGAAAAGAAGCGACGAAAAATTCGTCGCTTCTTTCTTATTGGGGAGATATTGACGGTATTAATTCGTGGGTTTAAAACTAATGCTATCTGTAAATTTCACAACGCTATTCTTATCCCTTAAAAACAAATACTCAATATCCTTATTCCCAGTAGAACTTCCGCTTAATTTACCTGTGCCATCAAGAGTTAATTTTGGAGCCTTATTAGTAGGAATGTTATATGTTTTTCTTAATTTCTTTACATTCACGTCTTCATTATTTAATTGATATTCAGCTGAATAGCTAGGTACTTCTGGGTTGTAGGAAATATTACCATTTTTATATGAATCAATATCTTTAAAATTGCCGTATTGAGAGAAAAATTTAAAGCTTTTTATTTTATTTTCTAAATTTTTATCTTTAACTTTTTTAGTTAAAGATATTTTATTGTTCTTCATTTCAACAGGGTATCTTGTTTCTTTTACTCCATCATCATATTTATCTATATCATCACTATATTTATTTATATAATAAAAACCTTTTGCTTCTCTTGTGTTACGATTTAATTTCAACAACATACCTTCACCAATCAAATCACCACGATTTTCTTGAATAGCCATATCAGAATTTAAAATCCATGTCCCTTTATCATCTTTATCAAAGTTATCATCTCTAAAGCCTTCTTTGTCGTATAAATCTTCTAAATTTTTAATTGGATACATATTCAATGTCTTTGAGAAACTATTTTTAATCTCTTTTTCTTTGTTTAGCTTTAAACCATACCATCCACCAACAACGATAACTACAATTGCTAATGGTATAGCTATGACTAATATCCACATTTTTGATATATTCATTATTTCACATCATTTCTATTTTAAATAATCATCCATAACGCAACTTTAATATAAATTCCTATGTTTTTCATTTAAAGTTTTAATAATTTTCTTCAATCCTCTCATAAATCATTGAATTAATCGTATTAATCAAATTCTCTTTTATTTTCTCTAGTTTATTAATTTTTTGTAAATAAATAAGACTTAAATATTTAAATCACTCTATTTATGCAATATATTTATAAAAACTATTTATATAATTTAATAATTAAGTTAGAATGATACTAACTAATATATTTTTGAGGTGCGCCATGAAAAAAATAGTCTGCTCCATTTTAGTTTCATCATTATTATTAGGAGGATGTTCAACGATGAGTAATGATTCAAATAAAGAGTCACAGTCAGTGCCCGAAGAAATGCCGGCTAGTAAATATGTAGGACAAGGTTTTCAACCTAAAGCTGAAAAAAGCGCTATTGAATATGCGAAGAAACATCGAAAAGAATATGAAAAACTCGGAGAACAATTCTTTAAAGATAACTTTAGTTTAAACGTTAAAGCGACCAACGTTGTTGGCAGTGGTGATGGTGTTGAAGTATTCGTGCATTGTGATGACCACGATATTGTATTTAACGCAAGTATCCCTTTCGATAAAGAATCCATTCATGAAAAAGGCTCCATGCGAAGCCATGATAACGGTGATAACATGAGTACTATGGTGGGAACCGTATTAAGTGGATTTGAATATCGAGCTCAAAAAGAGAAATATGATAATTTAACAAGAACGTTGAAAGAGAATCAATCTAAATATCAATATACTGGTTATACAAAAGATGCAATATATAAAACTCAAAATACAGGATACCAAAATGAGTTTTATTATATATCGGCTGATTTAACTTCGTTAAAAAATTATAGAATATATTTTGAACCACTTATCAAAAAGAATGATAAAGAATTTAAAGAAGGAGTCAAAAATGCATACAAATCTACGAATTACGAAGCTAAAATTGACGTTGTGACAACACTATTTAGTACAATGAATAGCTATTCTAAAAAGAAAAATACAAATAATGTGTTCAAACTAGCGAAAGATATAGAGAACAGTAAAGGCATGCCTATTAATATTGATATGGATTTACAGTTTACAGATGAAAATATCAACACAGTAAATCCTCTTTATAGTAAAAAAGATGTCACAAATTTTGGTGTTTTCGATGAATATAAATAAGAAAAAATATTGATAAAAATCCGATTAATATTAACAGAAGTACCAATTCTCAAGGAATAGTTGAAACTATCAATACTATAGTGCTCAAAATTATAGTATTAGGAGTAATACTAACTCTGAGAGGGTTCTTGAGGGCATAATATCAAGGTATTAACCTTTAGAATTTAATAAGGTAATTATCTATCAAAGTAATTAAAACATGCCTACAGAGTTATAAACACAATTTTATATTTTTCATTCACTTTAAGTGCACATCATATATTTTTAGTTCAAGATGATGGTTTATAATCAATGCTATCTGAAAATTTAACTATATTTTTCTTGTTTCTAACAAATATGTACTCAAGCTCTTTACTTCCCGCAGAATCTCCATTTAGACTGCTATCACCACTCATGGTTAATTTAGGAGCTTTATTAGTGTATATATCATATTTTTCTCTTAACTGTTTTACATTAATATCATTATTATTTAACTGATATTCTGCTGAGTAGCTAGGTACTTCGGGATTATAAGAAACATTTCCATTTTTATATTTATCTAAATTTTTGAAGTTAGCATATTGTGAGAAAAACTTGAAATTCTTGATTTTATTTTCTAGTTTTTTGTCCTTAATATTTTTAGTTAAATAAAAATGATTATCTTTCATTTTGACTGGGTACTTATTCATTTTTTTACCATTTTCATATTTATCAATATCGCTATTATAGTAATTTTTAAAATAATAACCTTTAGTTTCTCTATTATTGCGATTTATATTTAGTACCATGCCTTCAACAACCAAATCGCCACCATCTTTTTTTATCGCCATCTCTGAATAAAGAACCCATGTTCCTTTATCATTTTTATCAAAATTTTCATCTCTGTATCCTTCTTTGTCGTATAAATCTTCCAAATTTTTAATTGGATACATATCTAATGTCTTTGCGAAACTATCTTTAACCTCTTTTTCTTTATTTAGCTTTAAACCATACCACGCACCAGCTATAAGTAAAATGATTGCTAATGGTACAAATATTACCAATAACCACTTTTTAGACATATTCACCAATTCACAACTTTCTATTAAAAATCAATTTATAATAAATCACCTTTAAATGTTGCATCGCTATATTTTATTAAATGACCGACTAATATTTCAGTTTAATATCCATCATTTATGAAATATTTTAAAATGACGGTCTATAATTAATACTGTCAGTAAACTTAATTATTTCCTTCTTATTTCTTACAAATAAATACTCAATTTTTTCCCTTCCCACAGAATTACCACTTAATTTCTCATTACCACTCATAGTGAGTTTAGGAGCCTTTTTAGTAGGTATGTTATATGTTTTTCTTAATTTCTTTACATTCACGTCTTTATTACTTAATTGGTTTTCAGCTGAATAACTAGGTACTTCAGGATTATATGAAAGATTCCCATTTTTATATGAATCCATTTCTTTAAAATTGCCGTATTGAGAGAAAAATTTAAAGGTTTTTATTTTATTTTCTAAATTTTTATCTTTAACTTTTTTCGTCAAATAGAATTTGTTATCTTTCATTTCAACAGGATATTTTGTTTCTTTTTCTCCATAATCATATTTATGTACATTGTTACTATATTTATTTATAAAATAATATCCTTTTGCTTCTCTCTTGTTTCTATTCAATTCTAATACCATACCTTCAGCTACCATATCTTCACCATCATTTTTTACTGCCATCTCTGAATCTAAAATCCATGTTCCTTTATCCTCTTTTTCGAATTCATTATCTCTATAGCCCTCTTTCTCGTATAAATCTTCTAGATTTTTAATTGGATACATATTTAATGTCTTTGAGAAACTATCTTTAATCTCTTTTTTACCTATTATCATATACCAACATCCTCCTATTACTATTATCAGCATTAATGGTACAGCTATTACTAATATCCACATTTTTGATATATTCATCGATTCACATCTTTCCATTAAAATTAATTGTTCACAAAGATACATTAATATAATTTTTTGACTTTCAATTAAAAATCATAATATTAAACTCAAATATCTCTTAAAGATTGCTTTAAATATATGAAGAAATTCTTCTATTATATCCATAAGTTTATTGATTTTTATAAATAAGTATAACTTAAATATTTGAGACTTCCTATTTATACAACATATTTATAAAATAGATTTATATAATTTAATGATTAAGTTAGAATGATACTAACTAATATATTTTTGAGGTGTCCCGTGAAAAAAATCGTCTACTCCATTATAGTCTTATCATTGTTAGGAGGATGTTCAACGATAAGCCATGATTCAAATAAAAATTCTCAATCAGTGCCTGAAGAAATGCCAGCCAGTAAATATGTAGGACAAGGATTCCAACCTAAAGCTGAAAAAAGTGCTATTGAATATGCGAAGAAACACCGCAAAGCATACGAAAAACTCGGAGAACAATTCTTTAAAGATAACTTTAGTTTAAACGTTAAAACGACCAATGTTGTCGGCAGTGGCGATGGTGTGGAAGTTTACGTCCATTGCGACGACCACGATATTGTATTCAACGCAAGTATCCCTTTCGATAAAGAATCCATTCATGAAAAAGGATCCATGCGAAGCCATGACAATGGCGATGACATGAGTAATATGGTAGGAACTGTATTAAGTGGATTCGAATATAGAGCTCAAAAAGAGAAATATGATAATTTAACTAGATTTTATAAAAATAATAAAAGTAAATATGACTATATAGGATATACACAAGAAGCCATAAATAAAACTCAAGATGCAGGTTATCAAAATGAATACTATTATATTGTAGGAGATATAACATCATTAAAGAATTATAGAAAATACTATGAGCCTTTAATTAAAAAGTCTGATGTAGAATTCAAAAATGATATGAGAGAAGCTTATAAAAATACAAATTATAAAGCTAAAAGAGAAGTAATAACAACATTATTTAGTACGCTTAAAACTCCTTCAAGAAAAAAATGCATCAAAAGCGTTTACGACATGTCTAAAAAAATTGAAAAAGAACCAAACATGCCCACCCATACAACAATTATCAATCAATTAGGAGAAAATAAAATTTTCACTGCTACTCCTAAATTTCACCATACTAAATTTGTAGAGTTTGGAGCGTTTGATGATGAATAAAATTATTTGATCATTCAATAATTTTAATTTATTTCTGTTAGTTAACAATTTGCGCATAAAAAAACGTTTATGCAGTCATGAAAGTGCATAAACGTTGTTCTCATATATTTTTTTAATGGAATCTCATTCCACCGTCAACAATGATAGTTTGGCCTGTAATATAATCTGAATCACTGCTAGCTAAGAAACTCACTACGTTAGCCACGTCTTCTGGTTTTGATAATCGTTTTAAAGTGATTTGATCAGTAAATTGTTTCCATCCCCACTCTTCAGGTTTGTTGTTCTCTTTCGCTAATTTAATTGCGATACCTTCCATCATAGGAGTTTCAACGATGCCAGGAGCGTATGCGTTTACGGTAATACCTTTTTCAGCTAAATCTCGAGCAGCTACTTGAGTTAAACCTCTCACAGCAAATTTGGTACTACTATATAAAGACAATCCCGCATTACCTTCTACACCTGCTTGAGAAGTTGCATTGATTATTTTACCGCCATGGCCTAGCTTATCAAATTGCTCTAATGCAGCTTGAATGCCCCAGAATACGCCACCAATATTTACGCCAATAACTTGGTCAAATTGTTCAGGCGTAACTGTTTCAATTGGTGTCATAGGTCCTAATCCTGCATTATTCACTAGTACATTTAACTCTCCAAAATGCTCAACAACTTTTCTTAATACTGAAAAGACTTCATCACGATTTGAAACATCAGCTTTAAAGGCAATGACCTCTTGTTCTTTTGATGTAAGCTTTTCAGCAGCCTGTTTAGCACCTTCTTCATTATAATCAACTATTGCTAAATGATAGCCATCTTTAAATAAACGTTCAGCTATTTTTAAACCAATACCTTGAGCCGCTCCAGTAACAACTGCTACTTTTTTAGAATTACTCATTCATATCACTCCAGTCGATAATATATTCAATTATTATCTTATCACCAGAGCATAATAATACTATGTATAGTTTGTGAATTATTAATCAAACTTTATATCTTAATATCTAACCTCATATAAAAAGACAGCAATTCTTAATAAAAGCTACTGTCCATTTGATAATGAATGAGTCATTGTTCATCAGGCTCAGTCGGTTTAAAATTAATACTATCAGAAAAATAAACGTTTTCTTCTTTATTTCCTATAAAGTTAAATTCAAAATCTTTAGTACCTACAGATGATCCTTTTAAATCTCCATCACCTTTTAATTTTAATTCAGGAGCTTTTTTGGTTGGTATATCATATCTCTTTCTTAATTGTTGTACATTATAATCATTGTTACTCAATTGATACCTTGCGGAATAACTTGGTACATTAGGATTGTAGGAAATATCACCATTTTTATAATCTTTAAAATCTTTAAAGTTGCCATATTGTACAAAAAACTTAAAATTTTCAATTTCTTTTTTTAACTTATCATTTGATATTGGCTTTGTTGGAATAATTTTATTATTTTCCATTTTGACAGGATATTTTTTTTCTTTATTATGCGTATATCCATATTTGTCCTCTGTTATCTCGCTTATTAAGAAATAACCTTTTGTAGTTCTGGTATTGCGATTTATGTATAGAACCATCTCTCTTGATTTCAAGCTTTCTCCTTTTAATTGAATGTTCATTCCAGAGTTAATAATCCAAGTGCCTTTATCCCCTTTATCAAATTCTTGATCTCGAAAGCCTTCTTTATCGTAAAAGTCTTCTAGATTCTTGGTCGGATATAAACTTAATGTCTTATTGAATGCCTCTTTAATTTGAGCGTTTCGACTAATTTCTTTTTTCATTATTACGCAGCCACCAATAAATATAACTAGTATTAAAAAACCTACACCTAGCTTTACTTTTTTGGAATGCTTCATCACTTCACGTCCTTTTTCTAAAAAACACGGCAAACTTTTTATCTCATTCATAGAAAAGTATACACTTATAAGTTATCATAATTTAATAATATTTTTAAAAAGGTGATTATTTATGAAAAAAGTGCTTTATATCATCGCAATCATCATTGTCATAACGATTATTTATACTATAGTAAACTTTTTATTCTTTGATAAATGGGCTTTCTATTCATGCGAGAAACAATTAAATACTTATATTAAAAATGATGATACTAAGAAACTAAGTCAAATATCAAAAGATAATAAAACTTATCAATTTTTATGGAAACAAGATAAAATTTCAATTGAGGGAAAAGCTAATAATCAAGGTAGTGGACATGTAGGATACTACCCTATTGATATTAATGGTAAATCCGCTACATTAACTATTCAAATTAAACATGGATTCCTCCCAGAAAAACCAAACATAAAATCAATAAAACTGGATAAATAGATACAAAAAGAATTAAATGATGATTTAACAAATTTCAATCCTTCTATTTTAATCATTAAAAAACGTTTAATACACATTGTACTGAACTTTAAAAGTTTTATTTTTGTTTAGTAAACTATTTAATCCTATATAGGATAGGAGACACGTCTTTGTTCTTCAGTAATGGATTTAGGCACAATGTCTTCATCTTGAAGTTCTTTCAACGAATTAGAGTTAGTTGAGCTGTTAGCTTGCGCATTTACACTTCCTGTAGTTAGAACTGTGCCACATATTGTGGTACATAATAAACTAGTTATGAACTTTTTCATTGCTTTCCTCCTATGACTTGAACGTGTTTCATTAAAAACAATTAATAAAAAATGATACTTATTTAAGGAGCTTAATATGAAAAAGACATATAAAATATTAGGAATTATTGTTATCATTTTAATTATTATTTCAGTATTAATCCTTCTTACAGTGTCCCATTACACTAATTATAAAAAATGGAAGAAGCTAAAACCAAAACAAAAGTTCACCGTGTGCTTAAGCAAAAAGGATGGGAAAATAAAATTAAAACAGAAGAACCCATTTTCACGTTTAATACTGGAGATAACTATTTAGAAGTCACTTATAAAGACGAGCCATATAATACATATCAATATTATTATGATCTTGATGATGATGGTAAAGTAACTGGAGACGCTGTTTTAAAAGAGAAATATCAAAGATACGATCTTAATAAAAACAAATATAAAGAATATAGAAAGCGACATCACTTTGAGGAAAAATATGATTTAAAATAAGAAAGAATTGAAGACTGTGTAGGTAGTTTAAGAGAGTTTGGGAATTATGTCCCAAACTCTCTGTTTTGAGTTAACATAATAGGAGTTTATCAAAATCAAACAAACATTTTCTGTAATAAACCTTGTTTTCGACGTTTAAGTGTTTCTACTTTATTACCTTGATTTATCACTAATCTATCAATACGTTCTAGAAAATTCGCTATCTTTTTTTGTTCATTAATATCAGTTGTCACATTAATTTTCATATTTCCAAAATCTTTTTTTGTTATATGTGGCTGTGCCGACCCCACACGATAGTGTTTCATAAATGTGTTTATTGCATCATCTCTTAATAAAAAATATAAGTATGAATAGTCAAACATTTTATCTATTGGTCGCAATATTAACATTGCTGAGTTTATTCTCATATTAGAGTACTGAAGATGAATATCTTGGCTATAGAATCCTATATTACCTAAAGTTCCTCTTGAGGTTATAACAAAATCATTTAATTCTAACTTTCCATTACGTAGCAAATCATCTTTTTCTTTATTAATGAATCTATTTTTGGTAAATGAGAATCCTTTTTTTGTAACATTTCCTGTATCTAAAAATAATGTATATCCTTGATTGTAAAAATCTTTTTCATTGGGATAATTTTTACCTCGATCTCCATCTATAATATTAAATAAATCTTTGATTTTAAGACATTTTTGAGTATTACTACTACTTAGTTTTGTAAAACACAACTCTTGTGAGAAAATTTTTTGCATATAACCTTTTTTCTGTTGTTCGAAGAGTGCAAGTTTCTGTTCTTCTAACTCAATGTGTTGGTCGAGTTTGTTAAAGAAAATACCCATTTTCTCCTGTTCTTCATATGATTTAGGTATATAGATGTTTTGTGATTTTACCAAATCAGAGTTTAAATTTACTTGACTACCAGGTTGACCATACTTATTCCATTTCAATTGAAAGTTTTCTAACCAATTAAACATAAAATATAAATTAAACTTAGGTCTCATGAATATTAAAAAACCATCGTGTACTCCGGTTTTCACATAATTAATAACTGGTTTTCCTACTGAAGCAGCAATACTTAAAAGTAAATGGGGTTCATAAAGAACACGAGTTTTCTTTTGTCCTTCATTAGATAAATGTTGTTGTAAAAATTTAATTTTTCCATTTTGTTGAGTAACATCTGAAATTCGCAACCAACCAATGTCGCTATTATCATCAAACCATTTAGAATCTTTAATAGGCCGCGGAGAAGCGCCGCGCACTATATCCGCTAAATTACCTAAATTCTCTAATTTCCATTCCTCTTTAAACTCTGAAAATCTTAGTTCTGGAGTTGTTTGTTGTTCAGTCATTGTTCAACACTCCTAGTTCTTTAAGGTATTCGTTGATTTCAGATTCTACGTTGGCGATGTCTTTATCGATATCTTTGAGTTGTTGTTGCACTTGTTCTAGGTCGATTGGTTCTTCTTCTTCGAATGTATCGACATATCTTGGAATGTTGAGGTTGTAGTCGTTTTCTTTGATTTCGTCTAAAGTTGCGACATAGCTGTATTTATCTATCGTTTCTCTTTGACTGTATGTTTTGACGATTTTATCTACATCTTCGTCTGTGAGATGGTTTTGATTTTTTCCTTTTTCAAAGGATTGAGAGGCATCAATAAATACCACATCATCGTCTTGTTGGCGACATTTCTTAAAGACTAGAACGCACGTTGGAATACTTGTGCCAAAGAACAAGTTCGCAGGTAAGCCTATCACGGCGTCTAAATAGTTCTTCTCTTCGATTAAATATTTACGAATCGTGCCTTCGGCTGCGCCACGGAATAACACACCATGTGGAAGTACAACAGCCATTGTGCCTTCGTCATCTAAGTGATAAATCATATGTTGAATAAAGGCAAAGTCTGCTTTCGATTTCGGTGCGAGTTTCCCGTAGTCGCTAAAGCGTTCATCTTTTAAGAATGAGGGGTCTGCACTCCAATTGGCACTGTATGGAGGATTTGCGACTACCGCATCAAATTGTTCACCTTTATGAGCTGGATCTTCTAATGTGTCACCATTTTCAATTTGGAAGGCTTTAAAATTCACATCGTGAAGTAACATATTCATGCGTGCTAGGTTATAGGTTGTACTATTATATTCTTGACCATAGTAATTACGTACTTTAGCTTCTCGACCCACACGTAAGAGTAATGAGCCTGAACCACATGTGGGGTCATACACACTTCTTAAGTCTTCTTTGCCATCTGTAACAATCTTTGCGAGTATCGTCGATACTTGTTGAGGTGTATAGAATTCGCCTGCTTTTTTACCTGCACTGGCCGCAAATTGACCGATCAAGTACTCATACGCATCGCCTAACATATCGATTTCTAAATCACTATGGACAAAAGGTAATGTTGAAATATTCATCATAACTTTCGCAATTAACTTCGTACGGGCTGCGTTGGTATTCCCCAAACGACTTGAGTTTAAATCCATATCATCGAATAAATGGATAAAGTCGTCTTCACTTTCATGACCTCGTGTCGAATTTTCAACGTTTTTGATGGCGTTACTTAGGTCTTCAATCTCGAACGTTTGATTTTCAATTTTGGCTTTTAAATTACTGAATAAATTTTCTGGTTCGATGACGAAACCAATACGTTGAATGAGCTCTTTCTCAACGATAGGACGGTAGTCGTCGTTATTCATCGCTTCTTGATAAGAAATATTATCTTCTGATAAAAGTCTTCCAGATGTCTCTTCAACCTTTTCACTTAAGAAACGGTAAAAGATAAGTCCAAGTATGTAATTCTTAAATTCATTGGCGTCCATATTCCCGCGTAAATCGTTCGCAATGGACCATAATTTCTTTTGTAGTTCTGCTTGTTGTTGACGTTGCTTCTCTGATGTAGTCAATGCACATTCCCTCCATTTAGTACTGAATCATTAATATATAGCTACCCACTTATTTTGTCTTTTATTTATAATTTTATAGCACAAAATAAAATAAGTTAAGTGGGAACACCCACCTAACTTACAGTATTTATAGAATATTTTATAAAAGTAGTTTAAACCTATAATATCTAAAGTATCTTTATAGTAGTTAATTTACGGCTCCATACTTTTCAACGGTTTCTTGAACGAATGATTTAACATTATCAATCTTCTTAGTACGTACAAGCAATCCACCAGACACGCCTTCTTCAACTAAATTATTATCTAGCTGTCCGCTATACTCATATTCATTGACAAGTTTCTTCAATAAGTCAATTGGATATGTTTGGTCTTTCGCGAAATCTTGTAATTCGCCCTCTTTAACTTCCTCTTCAAATTCATAATACGCATCGTCAATTGCTGTACCTTCTTCAAGATGTGGAATCACACTATCCAAGAATTCACGAATTAAGTCTGCCTTCAGTCTTAATTTATCATCGTCTGCTTGTTCGAGTAATTTACGAATTTGATGACGTGCTTTCTCAGTTTGTTCTTTATCGGTTAAATCAATTTGGTTCAATAAATCTAAAATATATTGAACGTTAATCAAATCGTTTCTTAATATCTCGACCTCGAAATCAATATCATCTAGAACTGATACTTTCTCTATCGCTCTTTTATCTTTCTTACGAACTTCATCATATAAATTGAGATATTTACCTTTGAAATCTTCAAATGTTTGTCCTGCAATACCTATCTTTTCTTTATCAAATTTAAATTCATCAAACGTTTTAAGCATTTGCATTAAACGTGCTAAATCACGGAAGATTAATACGAACGCTTTAATATCATCTTCACGCTCTAGTCGGTCTACTTTCTCAGGTGTGTCTGCAATTTTGTATAAATCTATTAATCGCTTCCTAAATTCAATCAAATATTCATCAAATGATGCACTTAGCACTGTATCGATATCATTTGTTTGAGAGAATAACTCAATTGCTTTATCCGTATTTTCTTTCAAATTACGGTAACATACGATATTACCATAAGGTTTCGTATCTTCTTCCACACGATTCGTACGTGAATATGCCTGAATCAACGTATGATATTGTAGATTTCTATCGACGTATAAGGTATTTAACTTTTTACTATCGAAACCTGTTAAGAACATATCAACGACGATTAAGATATCTAATCGTTCACTTGGTATGCCATTCTTTACACGTTGAGACACATCGTTAAAGAATCCATCAAACGTGTCTGTAGAATAGTTCTTATTAAACATCTCGTTATAATCTTCGATAACTGTTTCTAACTCTTCACGTGAATGCTTGAGATTTTCATTTTTATGAATATCTTCATTAGGGTTATAAGTAAAGATGGTAGAGACATTAAGATTATGGAGACCCGCTTCTCTCATCTCTTTAAAGACTTTATAATATTTGATCGCCATTGGTATGCTTTGAACAGTAAAGATAGACGTGTATTTCTGATTACGCGTCTTCTTATGATGGTTCACCACAAGATGTTGGGCTACTTTCTTAAGACGGTCGTCAGCCATCCAGATCTCATTCTCGTCTATCTTAGTCACATATTCTTCATCAATATTGTCCTTTAATGTGTCGAACGTATTGAGATATTCGACAGAGAACCCGAGTACGTTGCCATCACGTATCGCATCTTTAATTAGGTAAGTATGGAGACATTTACCAAAGATATCTGCCGTCGCACGTCCGTCTTGACTCGCATTCTCTTCGAAACGTGGTGTACCCGTGAAACCAAAGTATTGCGCATTCTTGAAGTTTTGTTTAATGACACGATGCATTTCACCAAATTGTGTACGATGACATTCGTCTATAATGAAGACTACTTTATCTTCTTTATAACGTTGGATGGTTTTATGTCCTGTTTTGATCGCATTCGCCATCTTTTGTATTGTCGTAACGATAAGATTCTGAGTAGGGTCTTCTAATTGTTGTAGTAATTTACGCGTATTGTCGGTAAGGTCGACGGAGTCATTTTCAAATTTATTAAATTCGGCGAGCGTTTGACTATCAAGGTCCTTACGGTCGACTAGGAAGATGACTTTGTTGATATTAGGCTCTCTAGAGAGGATTTGACTAGTCTTGAATGACGTTAACGTCTTACCGCTTCCGGTAGTATGCCAAATATATCCATTGTTATTCGTTTCGGTCGCACGTTTGATGAGCGCTTCAACCGCGTACACTTGATACGGTCTCAGTGCCATAAGAATCTTGTCTGTTTCATTGATAATCATGTAACGACTAATCATCTTCGCTACTTTGCATGGACTGAGGAAGTCTTGGATGAAGTCCTTGAGCACATTGATACGTTGATTGTTCTTATCGCTCCAATAGAACATAAAGCTCTTGAAAATCTTTTGATCGCTGTTCGCGTAGTAGCGTGTTTCCATCTTATTACTAATAACGAAGAGCTGAATGAATCTAAACAGACCTCTGTAATTCTGCTTACGGTAACGTTCGATTTGGTTGAATGCTTGAGAGATTGCGATACCGCTTCGCTTCAATTCGATTTGAACGAGTGGCAGACCGTTGATAAGAATGGTTACGTCGTATCGACTCTTATATTGATCTTCAACAGTGACTTGGTTCGTCACTTGGAATTTATTCTTACACCACTTGTGCGTATCCATGAAGCTAAGATAGACTTTCGTTTCATCATCGCGTTCAAGGACATACTTATCCCTTAATATCATTGCACTTTCAAAGACACTTTTATCGCTAATGTCTATCATAATTCTGCGAAATTCCGCATCTGTTAATGGTTCGCCATTAAGTTTGTCTTTGTTACGTTCGTTAAGTATTGCGCGGAAATTATCTACGAGTTGTGCGTGATCTCGCAGTTGAACTCTTTCATATCCTTGGCTTAATAATTGTTGAATTACATCTTCTTCTAAGGCATATTCGCTTTGATACCCCATACCATCACCCAATAAAAATAATTTAATTAAAATATATCATATTTATTGACATCAATATATAGCGGAAAATAAAAAATGCGCACGCAAAAGTTATTAATACAATAGCTTTTACATGTGCATATTAATTTGAATTAATGATTGATAGGAGTGGTTGTTGAATCATCTGTTCTAACAATATTTTTATATTTAAGGCATTAAAAAGAAGGGGTCTCCCCCTTCCTTTTGTCTTGTAATTCTCTATTGTTCGTATTTGTAGTATAGATTTTGTTGGTCGTTAAAGTGTGATTCGTTGTCTTTATAACAACAAGCTATTATACGTCGTTTCCATTTTATAGTTAAGTAACTTGCGAGTAGTTCAAAAAATCTCGTCTTTACTATTAACTAGATTATGCTGCTTTTTTATAATTGTTGTTACCATCATGAGATTTTTCAAGGTTTGTATTTTTTTCATTTATTTGTATGCTTGGTATATTTTGTTTTAAGAAGTTTTGAACATCTTCATTGATGAATACTGCACTATTATGTTTGTGTTCTACACCACCATAATGTATACCAATCACTTCGTTGTTTTCATTAAATACTGGAGAACCTGAATTTCCTCCATAAGTACTTAAATCATATGTCATTTGGTTACCGTTAATTGATAAGATTTTACCTTTACTTTCCCACATTGTTGCTAAAGGTTTATCTCCTGGATATCCAGTCACTGTGATATCTTGGTCAGTTTGAGTATTTGAGTTACTACTTATTTTAGCTGGAGTTACAACGTCTCCAATTTTTTTATTATCTTCATTTGGTTGTACTTTTAAAATTGATAAATCGCCATTTCCTGGGTATTTTTTAATTTCTTGTCCTTTGAATTCACCGTTAGGCATCTCACTTTCACTTTTAGAAGATGGGGCAACACCGAGATTATCTGGGTTATTATGTGCGGCATCAACAATATGTTTATTTGTTAAAATTTCGTTTTCACCAACGACAATACCAGAACCTGAGGCAACGAGGTCACCATTGTCATTATAAATTTTCACAAATGAAACTGGGGCATAATGTCCTTCTTGCGTATTTGAGATTTGATGTCGATTGTTGTTTGGGAGGATAACACTTGGAAATTTTCGGGATCCGAGAGGCTTAACTTTCTTATTGGCTTTACCATTTTCGTTTGTAACCTTTTTGTGACTTGCTTGATGCATTGAATCAGCTTGTGGAGTACTTTTTTCGCTTGCCTGAGAGATATTTAATAAGACCGTGGTTGCTAAAATTGCAATTGTTATAAAACCTATAGATAAAAAAATTTTTCTCATTTTAAAACCTCCAATAGTTTTTTATCACGTGATAAATTTTTAATATATTTATAGGTTACAATTTATTTATAACTCAACAATGTGCATTTTTGTGTAATATTGCCTAAACGTTGGAAAAATTGCCTAACTGTTGAAAAACCTATATTATATTTATCTGAATTTTTGGTTTATTGTTAATATAACAATAGTTAAAATGATGGATAAATATTTATTCACTTATGTTTCCAGTGGCTCGCTTTTTTATATTTTTCTCAATGAGATTAAGTTAAATATTATTATTTTTTTATCATTCGAAAGTTTACTATTTCTCTTCTCTAAATATCTTACTCATTTTTCTATTCACCAAATGTGCGCTTGCCTATCCTGATGTTAGGGAGTACACTTTATTAGTAAAGTAAGCGTTTTCCTATTAAACTTTTGGAGAAGTGAGATGAACAATGATAAATAGACATATAAAACTAATTCAACTCTTATTGAACAACGCTCAAACATTTATTAGCGGGAATGAAGTCTCCAATTATTTAAATGTTTCCAATCGGACTGTGAGAAATGATATTAAAGTGATTAATGCTACCTTTATTGATGAAGTCATTGTGAGTGTTAAGTCGAGGGGATATCATTTAAATCTAGATCAGTACTCCGTTTCTTATATTGAGGATCAACTGAATGATTGGATTTTCAAAGAGAGAAAGTTGTTAATTACGATAGCTTATAAATTATTGATGGACGACCATACGTATACACTGAACGAACTGGCGGCACAGTTTCATTTATCTAAGAATGATGTGCTCGATTGTGTGACACGTTTACAGCATTGGTGTGAGAAATTCGATGTCACGATGGTCATTAAAAGGAAACAAGGCATTATGATTGACGCGAGTGCTTCAAACTTAAGTAATGCCATTCTTCATCTTAATCAACTCACCTCTAACGAAATTAAAGTGGAAGATTTAATCTTACAAGAATTGCCCCATGCACATATTCAACGTATTCATCATATTATTAAACAACATATCCAAGAAGCCGATTTACAAACTTCAGATAATCAAGTGCGTCAGTTACTTGTGCATTTAATCTTAATTATTAAAAGGTCGGCATCCGAAGAAGTAGAATGGGAAGCTCATCCCGACTCTTTAGATATTGCTCGACGATGTATTGCTGATATTAATCAACAACTTGGATATCAACTCACTGATGAAACAAGTCATTTATTTTCATTTTTCATTAGCTACCATTTCAATCAGTTTGACTTGAGTTTTCAACGACTTTTTATTCAAGGATATATTCAAAGATTAATCCAATTGATGGAAGATACTGTAGATATTCCATTTTCTAAAGATTCCATTTTAAAAGAAAATATTTATATGCATTTTAGTCGTACGTATATTCGGTTAATGCGTAATGTTTATTTAAATAATCCGCTGACATCCGAGATTAAACAGTTGTATCCATTTATTTTTAATACGCTTTATAATGCGATTGCTCAATTATCGAAAGATACTGATATACAACTCAGTGAAGATGAAATTGCCTTTTTGACGATTCATTTTCAATCTTCTATTGAACGGCAAATGCAATCTACAATGAACGTCGTCATCGTATGTTACTATGGCTTAGGTGTCTCAACCCTATTAGCTGAAAGAATCAAGAAGTTGAGTCAGTCGATTTCTATCGTCGATACGCTCAAACTTGAAGATGTAGAACACTATGATTTCAGTCAAATTGATGTGCTCATTACAACGCATGATATCGACTTGTCGAATAATGAATTAAATTCTTTGCCGAAAGTTGTTAAAGTTTCGCCGTTATTTTCAAAAGATGATGAAAGAACAGTGGAACATCTCATTCAATCCTATAGAAATCCTACATTACAAAGAGACGCCTTATCGCCGATACAATTTGTGGTTGAATCTGACATTGAACATACTGGTTCCACCGTTGCGTTATCTATCTTTAAAAGAGCGCAAACAATCTTGGATGAACATCAAGCGACTTTAGATGGCTATATTGAATCCGCGATGGAACGCGAAAGACAATCTTCAACTTATATTGGAAACGCAATCGCTATCCCACACGGTAATCCGGAAAAGGTTCTAAAGTCACATGTTATTATATTTAAAACGATCGATCCTATCCCATGGAAGCAACATAATGTGAAGTTAGTCTTCTTTCTGGCGATTGCGAAAAAGGATGCACAGATGATGAAGAAAATCATTCAATCGATTGCTCAGCTTGATGAACATACGGTCGATCAATGGTGTGTGTTAGATGAGGTTGCTTTGAAGAATAAGTTAATCGCACGAATTAGAGAATAATTGCCACTAATAACGGCAATTATTCTTTTTTATATAGCATTGAATACGCTTACACTTTAATAAAGGAGAGTGAAAGCTATGAAAATACTTGCTATAACATCATGCCCGAATGGCATCGCCCATACATATATGGCTCAAGAGAAATTAGAACAAGCTGCTAAAGAAATGGGCGTAGACATCAAAGTCGAAACACAAGGCGGTGTAGGTGCGGAAAACATTTTAACTGCTAAAGAAATTAAAGAAGCAGACGGCATTATCATCGCAGCGGATCGACAAGTCGATTTATCTCGATTTAAAGGAAAACGTTTAATCAATGAAAATGTTCGCGAAGGTATCCATCGCCCTAAAGAATTAATTCAACGTATCATCGATCAAGATGCACGTATCTATCATGGATCTGACTCAGACGCGTATGCTCAGTCAAATGATGCTGAGGATGACGAACATAAAAGCGGCATGCAAATGATTTATCAACACTTAATGAATGGTGTGTCTTTCATGGTTCCATTCATTGTTGTTGGTGGATTACTCATGGCTATCGCCTTAACTATTGGCGGTGAAACAAGTCCAAAAGGTTTAGTCATTCCAGAACATTCATTCTGGAAATCTATTGAAAGTATCGGTAGTTTATCTTTTAAATTCATGGTACCTATTCTAGCTGGTTACATTGCCGTTAGTATCGCCGATAAACCCGGCCTTGTTCCAGGTATGATTGGTGGTGCAATTGCGGCTGACGGTAGTTTATACGGTAGTACTGCAGGCGCTGGCTTCTTAGGTGGTATTGTCGCTGGTTTCCTTGCTGGTTATATCGCTAAATGGATTAAACAAATTAAAGTTCCGAAAGCGATGGCGCCAATTATGCCGATTATTATTATCCCTATTATTTCCTCGTTAATTGTAGGTTTAATATTCATCTTTGTTATTGGTGCACCGATTTCAAGTATTTTCGCTGCTCTGACGACATGGTTAAAAGGGATGCAAGGTGCCAACATTATTATTCTTGCTTTAATTATTGGTGCAATGATTGCCTTCGATATGGGTGGTCCTATTAATAAAGTAGCCTTTCTATTTGGTTCTGCACTCATTGCTGAAGGAAATTATGCAGTGATGGGAATGGTTGCTGTTGCAGTATGTACGCCTCCAATTGGTTTAGGTTTAGCAACATTTATCCAAAAGCGTAAGTTCAATAAGTCTGAACGAGAAATGGGTAAAGCCTCATTTACAATGGGACTCTTTGGAATTACTGAAGGTGCCATACCTTTCGCTGCTCAAGACCCACTTAGAACAATTCCGGCTAATATGATTGGTGCGATGGTGGCTTCTGTTATTGCGGCACTCGGTGGCGTAGGCGATAGAGTTGCTCACGGTGGCCCTGTTGTGGCAGTACTTGGCGGTATTGATAAGGTGCTGTGGTTCTTTATTGCTGTCATTATTGGTAGTTTAGTCACAACGTTAGCGGTTTTAATTTTCAAGAGACATTCACCTGCAAATGACGTGAATACGTTAGCGACTGACACTGGCTTGGAAAATGAAGAACCAACAGCAAACGATACTTCTTCACAAAATAGTGTAGCTACTTCAGCGCAACAAGAGGCATCAACAGCGAAGCATACTGAAGATCATGTATTTAGCGAAGACATTATCGATATTTCAAAATCTGAACTCACTCGAGATGAGGCAATAGATACACTTCTTTCAAAATTAAATGAACATCATTATATCTCTGACGTAGAAACAGTCAAAGACGCGATTCTTAAACGAGAAGCAGAGTCAACAACAGCTATCGGAATGAACGTAGCAATTCCTCACGCGAAATCAAATGCGGTGAAACAACCTGTAGTAGCAGTTATGAGTAATAGAAAAGGCATTCAATGGGAAAGTCTTGATGGTTCATTACCACAATTGGTATTCCTTATCGCTGTTCCAAATGACAGTAACGATACACATTTAAGACTATTACAACGTTTATCAAAATCACTCATGCATGACGATACAAGAGACAGACTCGTACACGCTCAAGATAAAAGTGAAATCTACAATATTTTAAAAGGGATATAAAGGAGTGTAAGACATGGTATTATTTCTCGAACCTGTATTTCAAGAAAGAATTTGGGGTGGCTCAGCTTTAACACAGTTCGGATATGATATTCCAAGTAATTCAACAGGAGAATGTTGGGCTATTTCAGCTCATAAAAATGGTCCTAACGTCATTCTAAACGGCAAACATCAAGGTAAAACACTAGACCAAGTATGGGATGATGATAGAGCGTTATTTGGGAATGATTCTAGCACACACTTCCCGCTTCTAACTAAAATTTTAGATGCACATGATCAACTTTCTGTCCAAGTGCATCCTAACGATGACTATGCCCTTCAACATGAAGGCGAATACGGTAAAACAGAATGTTGGTACATTTTAGATGCAGAACCTGGAGCTGAAATTATTTATGGTGTAGATGCTGATTCACAAGCAGAGCTTCATCAATTGATTGATAACAAAGACTTTGATCATTTATTTAAACATGTACCTGTTCATCCTGGTGAATTCTATTATGTTCCTGCTGGTACTGTTCATGCCATCGGTTCAGGCATTCTTATTTTAGAAACGCAACAATCCTCAGATACAACCTATCGTATTTATGATTATGATAGAAAGGATAGTCATGGACATACGCGTGAATTACATTTGGAACAGAGTAAAGATGTTATTGATATTTCAAATCGACAACCTAACACGTCTCCTCTTACCAAAGAGATAGATGGTAACACGTACACGCAATTTGTTGCGAATGAATTCTTCACTGTTGAAAAGTGGACGATTAATCATAAAATGCAATGGGATAAACCACATGCCTATTGCTTAGTTTCGGTGATTGATGGCGAAGGTAAAATCTTAATCGATGATAAACCTTACGACATTAAAAAAGGCATGCATTTCATTCTTACTTCAGAAGATCAAACAATCACATTTGAAGGAAACATCGAACTCATCATCAGCCATCCTTAAAGTATGCTTCCCCTCAGCTACAGTTATAATTGGGAGAACTATAGATAAAGACTGAATTTTAGTGAACAAACAAATTATTGATGGCGACACGCCTGCAGGAATAGCATGCGTCTTGAGACTACAGGCTCAAGCCATGCCCGTGGCAAGGGAGCTAATCAATACGAAGTGAAGTATTGATAAAAATAAAAGTAATTATTAAAAAATCCCCTCGAATTGAACGGTACAATTCGAGGGGATTTCGCATGTCTTATTCAGTTACTTTACTTTCTGCTGCTCGTTTAGCAATTTTACGCATAAGCGGATCCATCACAGGTTTCATACAAACACCAAAGATAATAAATCCTAAACCAAATAACGTTAATACCACAACTTTAGTAATTAAAATTTCTGGTACTATGCCACCAACTGTTTCACGTAATGCATCAATCGCATAGGTGAACGGTAAATATGGTGAAATCGTTTGGAAGAATTGAGGTGCTGTTTGAATTGGGAATGTTCCTCCCCCGCCTGCAATTTGTAACACTAACAAGATAATTGCAACGGCTTTACCCGGATTTCCTAACATTGATACACATGTATATATAATCGAGTTAAATACTAGTGAACTAAACACAGCAATGGATACGAATAATACTGGCGATTCTACTGCTGCTTTTAAAATGACTAAGTCACCAATTGATACAATCAGTGCTTGAATCACACCTAACATGAAGAAGAATCCTGCTTTACCGAGATATATTTGTCTCTTCGTCAATATAGGTCGTAAATGTTCATGCTTGTTGTCGACACTTAGTAAGCTTACCATCAATAATCCGCCTACCCAGATTGACAATGCTGTATAGAACGGTGTCATACCTGAACCGTAGTCTTTAACTGGGAAGACATCTGTTGTTTTCTTATTGATAGGGTTAGCGATGGTATCGGCTTGTTTTTTTAAGTCATTCTTCAACGTATCGATTAATTTATCTACTGCGTCATCTTTATCTAGCTTCTTGAATACTTTATCTGCTTTTTTCAAGTCCTTTTCAACATCGGGCAGTTTATTCTCCGCGAAGTTTGCTAGAGAAGCTAAACCTTCTTTTGCACGAGGTTGATTCTCATTTAATAAATTAACGGCGTTGTCATAACGGTTGAATAACGCTGGTAAGTTTTGGTTCACAGATTGCGTCACATTCGCCAATTCTTGTTCTAATTGTGGTAAATCATTACGAACGAAATCAGCGGCTTGTGCGACATCTTTCTTCACTGTGGGGAAGTAATCTTGAGCTGTTCGCATTGCGTTAATATATGTTTGTTCGATGCCTGGTAACGCACTTTGAATCGTGTCAATTCGTTCTTTCCCTTTACTTAAGATGTCTTGACCTGCATTGATAACTTGGTTAATTGTATTAAGTTTTGATTGGATAGTTGATAACGTATTTTGACCTTTATTCAATTGGTCTGTAATTTCGTTGGACACAGATAATAACTTTTGGTTGAGTTCCTTTTTAATATATGAGCGGAACGCATCGAGATTGCTATTTAATTTCGGTAAACTACGTAACACTTTGACCGCTTCTGATTGACCTGAACTTCCATTTGATAGTGCGTCAATCAGTTGATTTGTTTTGCGCAGGCTATCATTAATTTGATTATTCGCTTGCTTAATTTGTTTAATTTCTTTTGATAAATCTACATGCTCACTTTTTTCTAATTCTGAAAGGATATCTATCATTTGTTGATTATATTTTGTGGCATTTTCCAAACGAGATTTAACATTATCCAATGGTTCTTTAAACTGTGTCGGTTTATCTGACGCGATAATACCATAGGATATATTCTTTAATGCTTTAATATCCTGTTGTGTGGCCTGAGCTTGTTTATCAGTCTGATTTGATAACGATAATAGAGATTCTGTGAGTGCTGTGTTCATAGATTTAACGTCATTGTCCGATAGTACAGTGTCACCTTTAGGCGAAGCATCTCCGTTTGTACTCACTTGGCTTGTATGCATATTTGAGTAACTTCTACCTGCGTCTTTATGTGTCTGATTGGCACTTTGTTGCGCTGTAGATTGTTGATTTCTTAAATCATTGTTTACTGCTCCATTCACGTCTTGTGCTCTGCCGGCAGCATCTTGATAGTCTTTAACACGCTGCTTCGCTTGAGTGAGGTAACCTTGGGCATCTGTCAATTGGTCATTTGCCACATCAATGCCTTGGCTCGCAATATTAACACCTTTATTTATCTTAGGAAATTGATTAGGAACGTCATTAGCTGCTACATTGAGAAGGCGTTCGATATTTGGCATGTAATCATTTAGCGCTAAGATTAATTTCGCTCTTTCATTGAGCGCTGGCACTGCTGCATTCACTGCATTTAATTTATCTTGTGCATCAGTAATATTGTCTTTATACTTACCTAAATCTCTAAATTTATTGGCATAATTATCTAACTCGTCTTGATGATTATTAAGATAGATTACTTTATCTGCAAATTCGTTAATTTTTGGTAGAGCATTGTTGGCTTGATAGACTGCATTTTTAATCTTATTTATAGTCGGAACGTTATCTTCTAATGTCAGTCCAACTTTATTTGCTTCACTTAACAGGGCTTGCGTCACAGTTTTGTTAAATTGTTCATTGGCCTTTTCAACAACAAGTGATGATCCCGTATCGGTAAGTTTAGCTGCTACGGCATTTATTTTTTGGTTCACTTTGAAGTTGACGTCTGCTTTTTGAGGATGCTTTCTTAGTGTGCCAGTGATTTCATGTGTGAATTTGCTTGGTATGTATATTCCAGCATAGTATTTACCCATTTTAATTTCATGATCCGCTTTCTCTCGACTGACGAATTGCCAATCAAAGCTGTCATTTTTCTTTAACGATTTCACCATTGAATCGCCAACATTAATTTTTTTACCTCTGATTTTATCCCCACTGTCCTCATTGACTACCGCTACTTTGATATGTCCGGTATTGCCATATGGGTCCCACATCGCCCATAAGTTGAACCACGCGTAGAATGAAGGAAGAATAGCTAAACCTATCAAGATAATCCATACTCCTGGTGTTTTTGCTACCCTTTTCAAATCTGTGATAAAGAGTTTTAGTGCGTTCTTCATAGTCACTCTCCTATTAAGAAGATCTTTTATATTGATTGTTTCTATATTGATTATTTTCGTAAGGCTTATGTTCTATTCTCTTAAAAATGCCCTATTACATTAGATAATTAACATCACACTAACATTATTTTATAACATCTTTGAGAAATTAATTTATTTTTATAAGGAAGGTTTGTATAATAAATGTATTAAGGCGCATTACGTTTCGTTGATACATGTCAACAATATAAGTCATAAGTTAGATTATACCAAATTCTCAATTATTATCACACCTAAATCAAAAATTTTAGAGGGAGAAAGAATGAGATGTCTAAAAACAAATTATTAATTTATTTACTGTCCACAACCCTGATTATGCCCACATTTACAACGCAGACAGCCATTGCAAAAGATGACTCAGATGCCACACGTTCAAAGTCAAATGTGACGCAACATCATACACAGTCAAATGAAGATAAAACAACTGACACGGCTAAGACCCAACAAGACGATAAGCGTAATACCTCCTCTTCAAAGAAACAAGATAAAAAAGATAATTCTAAAAATGATAAACCTTCAACATCTTCTCAATCACATCAAACTACAACGGCAGTGACTGATAAAAATAAACGTGACCATACAAATTTAGTGGATGCATTTTATAATAATATTTCACAAAGCCAATCTAAAATGTCGAACCTTTTGAAAAGTGATAAATATGATCAAAGCTTTAGTTTAACAACGTTAATCCAAAATCTATTTAACTTTGACTCTGATATTTCAAATTATGAACAACCGGACACACAATCAAATCATTCAACCACAACGTCGCAAAACGATTCCAATAGCAATGCTTCCTCTACTTCTAACGACACATCAGCACCGAAACAAAATACAACATCTAACGGAAAGACTGAAGACAAGTCATCATCACAATCTAAAACTCAGTCGCAACATAATAGCAATTCAGCCTCAAATGTAGAATCAGATGATTCAAAAGTGAGCGATGCATTATCACAATGGGAAAAAGAAGATGGTAAAAAGGACACTTCTTCTCAACAAAGACATTCAAATAAAGATACATCACAGGAATCACCAACTCAGTCGCAACATCAAAATTCAAAACAAACTCAACCATCTCACTCTGAAGGACAGAACAAGGGTTCAAGTATGTCCGACTCAGCATTGGATGCTATTCTAGACGAATATAGTGAAGATGCAAAGAAAACTCAGTCAAACTATAAACAAAATAAAGATGCAAGTCATAAAGCATCGACAAACTCTAAGTCGTCTCATAATGAGAATCCGCAATTACCTACAAATGATGAGTTAAAACACAAATCTAAGCCTGTTCAATCATTTGAGGACAATGTAAAACAAAATAACACGCGTTCTACAAGTTTATTCCAACAAATTCCTCAATTAGAAGATGGTCAAGTTGAGGAAGACAATTTCAATGTGGTAGACAGTCAAGATACACGTCAATTTATTAAATCTATAGCTAAACATGCGCATAAAATTGGTCAAAAAGAAAATATCTATGCTTCAGTTATGATGGCACAAGCGATTTTAGAATCTGACTCTGGTAAAAGTACTTTAGCACAATCACCAAACTTTAATTTATTCGGTGTTAAAGGGAATTATAATGGACAATCGGTTAACTTTAATACATTAGAAGCTGGTACTGATAATCAGATGTTTAATATAAATGCAGGATTCCGTAAATACCCTAATTTGAAATCTTCACTTCAAGATTATGCTGATTTAATTAAGCATGGTATTGATGGTAATCCAGACATTTATAAGCCAACATGGAAAGATGAAGCATTAACATATAAGGATGCGACTTCACATTTATCACATTCTTATGCAACCGATCCTGATTATGCTAAGAAGTTAAATAGTATCATTAAGCATTACAATTTAACTGAATTTGATAAAAAACGTATGCCAAATCTTAAGAAATATACTAAGTCAATTGGTACGGATACGTCTGGAAGTGACTTCAAACCTTTCGTAGAGAGTAGTAAGGCTTCCCCTTATCCTCAAGGACAATGTACTTGGTATGTTTACAATCGTATGGAACAATATGATGCTTCACTTGATGGCAATTTAGGTGATGCGCACAATTGGAATAATCGGGCTGAAAGCGAAGGCTATTCTGTTACACATTCACCTAAAAATCATACCGCTGTTGTCTTCGAAGCCGGTCAACTTGGCGCAGACACTCAATATGGTCATGTCGCTTTCGTTGAAAAGGTAAACGATGACGGTTCTATCGTTATTTCAGAATCTAATGTTAAAGGTCTAGGTGTCATTTCTTACAGAACTATAGATGCTGCTGACGCTTCAGATTTAGATTATATTCAAGGGAAATAATGTATGAGAAAGGTTGGATTGGGACATTAAGCTCTCGAGTTAGTACAAAAAGGCAATTTCTATTGAATGATTATAGAAATTGCCTTTTTCATTAGTTAAAGGTAAACAAAATCAATTGAGTAAAGTGGGTAAAATCAATGATAGAACATTTAAAAAAGAAAAATAGAAAAACACTAAAAACCTTAGGAAATATTTGGCTTAATGCTAATTTAGATACACATACCTTCATTGATAGTTTTTATTGGATAGACAACTATAGTAACGTCCTCACTTATTTAAAAGACTCAGATATATATGTGTATAAGAATAATAATCAAATTGTCGCATTTTGTGGATTACGAAATAATTATATCGCTGGATTATTTGTTAAAGAAGAATATAGAGACAAAGGAATCGGACATGCTCTCATGAAACATTTGCAGTCTGAATACAATGAACTTACATTAAAAGTATTTGCTCAAAATACAAGAGCTCTTCGTTTCTATAAACGGTTAGACTTTGTAACTATTGATTCAAGTATTGATAAAACAAATCATACAGAGCTATTAATGGAATGGAAAAAATAAGTAATTGAAATTATGCTTATTACTATCAAAATGCTTAAAAGAACATTCTCCACTCTCCATTTTATATATTTAATTATAAAATTTATAAAATAATATATTACGCACATCCTTTTATGGTATATTTTTAATATCAATAATATGGTGGTGAAAAAATTGAAAAGAATTTTGTTAATATTTTTTAGTTCTTTGTTAATTCTAGGTGCATGCGGCAAGGAATACAGTGTTAGCGATGTCACTGATCAATTTAAGAAAGATGGATTAAAAGTTCAGAATTTACATAAGATGTCACGAGAAGATTTTGGTGTAGCACCAATGAAAGCTGAAGAAGCTAAAATGTTTACTGTTAAAGATGATAAAAATGCTAGAATTATGAAGTTTAAAAATGAAGATGAATTAAAAGATACAAAAAAATACTACGATGAATTAGGAAAATCAAGCGCAGCATTCTACTCTCATACGTATGCTAAAGACAATATATTAATACAAATGAATGGCGAAATTAAAGAAGATGTTTTCAATAAATATAAAGACTCCATGAAAAAAGTTCTAGATCAATGACATTTAAAATGTTGCTATTTTAGATTTTAATTACTTCATTAAAATAATATATCTCTGATAGAGTTAGATTTTATGTCTAACTTTGAGTTTACTAGTGCGAATATAAAATTCACAAAATACAACATAAAAGATATTAAAAAATTAACAAATAATAGTGTTTTTGACACACCGAAACCCCCATCTTTTGGCATAAATTGGGGGTTCTTTTTGGTATTGACTATGCCGTCCCATTTTCACTACAGTTTAAGATGTAAAATAGGATAATTTTTTCCTTGTGCATCTTTTGGAGATTCTCCATACTTTTTAAACCCATTTTTAATATAAAATGCTACAGCATTAGGATTATCTTTATTCACATCTACATATTGAATTTTATGTTCACTGATTAAAGTTTGAAGTATTTCCGTTCCGTAACCTTTTCTAAAATATTGCGGATCTAGAAATAGCATTTCTAAGTTAGACTCATTAATTCCGGAAAACCCAACCGCTTCTTCACCTTCAAACCATAAGTGACCTTCAACGTATTGAAAATAAGTAGGTATTTCAGTTTGAAGTTGTAATCTATCATTCTCTTTTAAAAAATCATGTGTAGCAATGACTGAGCGTTCCCAAATGTCTAATGCTTTGGGATAGTGTTTTTCTTGAAGTTTAATTTTAGATAAGGTCATACATCCTCTCCCTTTCATTTATAAAATATACAAAACGTGAGGGCGGTAGAATTCATTGTCTCAACCTCACAAAGGTGAGTAAATCCGCTTTATTTTCTGGGAAATAAAACATAAGCACGTTCTCTAAATCATATAAAGAACATACTTATCTTTAGATTGATTGTAAATTTATAGATGATTTCTCCACGATTCTACGGATTCTATTTCGCAAGAACGTGTTAAAATTTGTTCTATAATAAAATCATGTTTATCTTTTGAACGATCTCCAATTGCATCTTCAAGTACCGTTATTTGGAAATCTTTATCCGCTGCCTCAAGCGCTGTACTTAAAACAACACCACTTGTTGAAATACCAGTCAATACAAGATGATTAATACGATTCGCTTGCAAGAACACTTCTAAACCACTACCTGTAAAAGCACTAAAGCGACGTTTCGTTAATATCGGTTCGTCTTCATCAGGTTCTAATTCGTCAATGATTTGTGCGAATTCATCGTTCTCTGTCATATTGATGCCACGTTGTTTAAAACTTGAGAATACGCGATTGTTTGGGGAAACATCTGCGAAATTTTTCTCTAAAGCAACACGCATGAAGACCACTGGTATATGATGTTCACGAGCAGCAGCAATGGCACGTTGGTTAGCCTTAATTAAACTATTGATTTGTGGTACATTATGCGCAATACCTTTTTGCATATCCATTACTAAAAGTGCTGTTTGATTCGTCATAGTCATACTCCTTTAATTATTTTCATGAACAGTTTAAATATTATAACGTTATTCCATTATATTTCTCCAATTATTTACTTAATTAAAAAGTCACCTGACCGTTTAATAAAAATTAAGACGTCCGGGTGACTTATTTATAAACTATTTCGTATGTTTGTGCTTACGACGGCTCTTCCAAATAAACATTATTCCTACTATTAGAGCAACAATTGCTATTGGTAAGGCACTTCGTTTAACTATTTTTCCTGTAGCTGGTAAAGAAATATTACCATCATCATTAAATAGACCACTTAACAAACTATCTCCTGAACCCAAAGATAAACCATTCTCAGGTGTTGGGGTATCAATGTTATTTACACCATCTAATAGAGAACCTTTAGAATTTAATCTATCGAATAGACTTGGGCCTTTAGTCAAATCAGATATTTGATTTAATAAATCAGCGAGTTGACCATTATGGTGTTTGTTTCCATGAATTCTATCTAGTAATGATGGTCTGTCTTTTATTGGTGATAAGATATAATCCAAATCATTCTTCGCTTTATGAACTTGTTTCTGAAGTTGTAATAAGTCGTTCACTTTACCATTAAGTGCAGATTGAATCAGTTTCAAAGCATCTGACTTATCATTTTGTATACGTGAAATGACTTCTGCTAACATTTTAGCTTTCTCTTGATTCAAGCGTGTGGCTAATATTGTTTCAATAGCTTCTTTTTTATTTTTAGCGTTATTTAATACTCCATTTAGAATATCATCTGATGTTGCATTGCCTTTTTTATCAAAGTCACGCTTAAGTTGGTTAACAATTTGAGCATTGCTTAGGTGACTATGTGCTAATTTTTTCGCAATCTTAGATGCTTCATTTTGACCTAGTCTTGTTGACATCAGTTGTTTGATTAATTTTTCTTTATCTTTAGATTGATCTAACATCGATTTCAAAATATCATCACTTGAGGTTGTCGCTAATGAATCCATTTGTTTTGCGATTTGGTTAGCAATTTGTTTATCTGATTGCTTACTAGTTTTAATTTGCTTCATGGCATTATCAGCTTCATTTTTACTCATGACACTATTGAGTATATTTTTCGTAGCTTGTGCTTTATCTTTTGAATTTTTAAGCTGATCCAATATGATATTTTGTTGTCCATTTAGTTTTTGCTGTGCTTTTTTAATTTCATTATTGAGTTTTTCTTTATTTCTTTCAGGTAGTTTTTGATTTTCATCCACTTTTTTCTTAAGTGCGTTTAAATTCGTTTGCTTTTGATTTAGATAGTTATTTATATCGTTATGTTGTGCCTGAGCTTTTGCAAGTGCATGTGTAATTTTATCACTACCTTTTAAATGCTCAGTAATTGTACCAATCTTTTCATCAACGTTAGGGGTTTCATCGTTGATTGAAGACTTTAAGTTATCGATATCAGAATGTGCCTTTTCTAAGTGATCTTTATCCTCTGTTGACACATTTTTAGAATCATTAGATGGTTTATGTTCTGTATTCTTTGATGTCGATTGATCCTCTGAGTCAGCTGAATTGACATCTTCTTTAATCTTATCTAATTTACTGAAAATAGTTTGATCATCAGCATTGTCATCTGTATTTTTTTGTGTCTTTTCTGATAAGTCTCCGTCATCAGCAATACTATCATTAGCATTTTCTGAATGATTTGAACGACCATCTTCTTCATTTTTATGGGTATCTGCAACACTATTTTGTTGAGGGTTATCAACTTTATCAGATATATCATTTAATTCTGTTAGAAATTGATCTAACTCCTTAGTTGTTTCTGAATCAGTATTTTTATCATCAGTAGCAGATGGATTTGAACTTTCTAATTGATTATTACGTTGTTTAGCATCTTCAATAATTTCATCAATATTTGACTTATCTTTAGCTTTGTCTATACGTGTTTGATAATTGTCTAAGTCTTCTTTAGTCAATGATTTTAATTGATTAAGGTCTTTTTTCGCTTGTTCAATACGATGACTAAGTGACTCATTTGGGGATTGATAATGATGCGTTGGCGTTTCGGTTGAATCTGCTTGAGTATCTTTTGTAAGCCCATAGCCAATCAATGTTCCACTCATAAGTAATACGGAACATGACATTTTTACATACACGCCAAATTGATGCTTTCGTGTCTGTTTCATTCTCTTCCGCTCTCCTTTTCTATTAGATTTCCCAATTTTAAATTCAATGCCATTATATAACATTTCACAGAAAGATACACTTCTCATTTTTAATAAACTCTTTTTGATTTTTGTATATTATTTAAAAAAATAATTAAATATAAATACATATTACTTGTAATTAGAAGTTAATAACTATTATACTTCGATGTAACCTTGATTAGTTAACGTTTATATCTAATCAAGTGTAATCTAAAGTGATTAAGGAGTTTTTCAAAATGACAAAACCTCTCTATACTACTACAATGATTTCAAATGGTGGCCGTGACGGTCGAGTATTTAGCCCAGACAATACGTTTGTTCAAAACCTTGCAACACCTAAAGAAATGGGCGGTCAAGGCGGCAATGATACGAACCCTGAACAATTATTTGCGGCCGGATATAGTGCTTGCTTCAACAGTGCTTTATCATTGATTTTATCTCAAAACAAAGTAAACGATGCGAATCCTGAAGTAGAAATTACAATTGAATTGATTAAAGATGAAACTGATAATGGTTTCAAACTTGCTGCAGATATTAAAGTGACACTTGAAAACATTTCACAAGAAGATGCTGAAAAATACGTAGAACAAGCACATCAATTCTGCCCTTACTCTAAAGCAACACGTGGTAATATCGACGTTCAATTAGAAGTAACAGCACAATAATTTAGATATAAATAAAGCGTAAGTTACATTCATTATCGCGTATGTGCAAGAACCATACACATTACAATGTAGCTTACGCTTTTTCAGAAATTCAGCAATTATCCATGCATTTTATTAGATATAGATAAATAATTTATTTTATATTATTAAAATTATATACAAACGTCTTATCACCACAGTATAATAGTTGTGTCGTCTACCTTAGACGTCAATTGACGTTGAAGGGAGGTGTCTAGCCGATGCTAGATATTTTAATTAATATCACAACTACAATTATAAGTGGTTGTTTCGTTGCGATGTTTACACATTGGCTACGTAATCGCAATAAGAAAAGACGATAAAACCACACCATTAAAAATCCCCTTACTACTGATGATAGTAAGGGGATTCGGTGTTTAACCTATATGCTAGATATTTTATAAATGTATTATAACACTTAACATTTCATTTTGCAATAATATCTAGGCATCCTATTTCAATTTAATCCGACGCTCTTGGATTATAGCATCCTTATCAGATACCTTAACAGAATATTGTCTTTGAGACGTTAAATCTAGTAATGTTAAGTATTGATTATGACCTGCACCAGTGTCTATATCTATGATGTTGTGTTCAATATGGATATGATCCTTTTTATAACCTAACCGATAATTAGGAATATGACCATGAATCACAACTTTGTTTCTTGGTAAATATTGATTTAAATTTCCTGGAGTATGGCCTGTTACCACTGCTCTTGATTGTTTGCGCATCGATTTACTTGTATCAATACCCGCATGTACGAAGATGTATTGATCTATCACTTTATAATATGGGAGTTGATTGATAAAGTGATGCCATTCAGTAGCCCGTTTATCTGTACGTTCTAGCCATCTCAACTCATGATTGCCCACTAATGCAATAGCACCATTCTTCACTAGTTGTTTAATTAATTTCAATGTGCCTATAGAATCTGGTCCATTATTTACATAATCTCCGATAAGAACAAGTTGATCTTTACTGTCATCATAGTGAGCTGCTTTAAGCAAATGCGATAAAGATTTACCATGTCCATGAATATCTGATGCTACTAATAATCTTTTAGACATGTCTTTTTCACGCTCCTCTCACTACTACTTTCGCTTTAAATCTTTTTCTTCCTTTGATATGTCTCTAATATGATTAAAATAATTGAAGTTATACCTATAGATAACAATGCCATAGCCATACCCTGTGCGGAATCACCTTGTTCGAACTGTCTGTAAATAAAAGTTGAAGATGTATCCGTGTTCGGTGGTCTTAACATGAGTGAAGCTACAAGTTCTCGCATTGATATACAAAAGATGAGTATCCATCCTGAAAAGATGCCTGGTCTTAATAAAGGTAATGTAATTGTTCTAAACAATGTCCAACCTTTACTTCCTGAAATTTCAGCCGCTTCAATAAGATTTTTACTTAATTGTTGATCAACCGTCCTTATATTCTGAACTGCATAAGGAATATAGAGTACTGTATAAGCAACCACTAATATAGAGATTGTATTATAGATTGGCAATGGATTAAATTTATTATTCCAGAATAGTATAAGACCAATCACCACTATAATGCCAGGCACAGTATTTGGTAGTAAACTTGAAAAGTCAATTAAACGTCCTAAACGATGACGCTTTCGAGTAATTAGAACGACCCACAATCCAATGACACTTGCAAGCGTAGCAGAAATTGTAGCCAACATGATGCTGTTGAATAAAGCAATGCCACCATTACCTGAAATGACAAGAATAAAATTATCAAGAGTGAAATTATTTAGATGAAATCCTGATGAAAGTTGTTTCATAAACGCACTCATGAAGATACTCGCGTAAGGTAGAATAATTGTAACAACCACTTCACATGCTACGAAGACATAACAAAGTATGTCCCATTTACTACGTTGATGCACCTTTACTTTATGCCCTTTTCCTGAATTAGAACTTATATTATTACGTGATTGGAACCATTGTTGTAACGCCCACACTGTCATGCTGACTGCTAATAATAGTGTTGATAACAATGCTGCCCTTTGAAAATCAATCGGCCATATCGAAGCACTATGATGAATTTCAGATGTAAGTACTTGAAAGCCAATTTTGTTACCCATTGTGACTGGTGTACCAAATTCTCCTATTGTTTTTACAAAAATAAGGAGCGCGCCCATGCTATAACCTGAAGCAAAAAGTGGTGCGATGATTTTTCTGAATCGGTAAAAGAACGTACCACCATATATTTCGGCTACCTCTTCTTGTGACTGATGGATATTCATAAGTGCATTTTTCAAGATAACATATAAAAATGGTGTCAGGTGGCAACTCATGATTAAGACCATCCCAAAGAAACTAAAGAAATACGGCGTGATATGGGAGAAAATGGGGCTGAGTTGGTCTAACAGCCCATTTCTCTGCATGGTCAGCATCCACCCCATTGATCCAATATAGGGTGGCGTCATAAATGGAATCATAATGATTAAATCTAACCATTGATATTTTGCGAGTGACGTTTTAGTCATGATGTAACTGAGCGGTAGAGCTATAACCGTACATAAAATAACGACTGAAACACCTAAAATAATTGAATTCCAAAGTATTTTAAGATGATACTGTTCTCCTAGTTGTTGTATGTGTTCACCAAATGTGCCACTTTCTCCTGGCGCAAACCCTTTAAAAAGTATTAAACATAAAGGTAAGATGATGAGCAGGAAAAGTACAATCAGTGCTAACACTTGGTTTAAACGTTTGATTGTCGCTGCTTTTCGCATATTATCTCATCAATTCCGTGAATTTTTTCAATACTTTTTCACTTTTATCGCTTAAATTATTCCAATCGTATTTATATTCCTTAATATCTTTACGTTTTGCTTTACCTTTTTTCTTTTCAGCTGATTGGTCTGCTGGAATAAGGTAATGATCATCGACTTGTTTTTGACCTTTTGAACTTGTGACATAATCCATGTATTTTTTAGCTAAATCTTTATGTTTTGAAGATTTTAAAATAAATGCAGGGCGTGGTGAAATAGCTGTACCTGACTTAGGATATTTAATATCTACCGGTTCTCCTTTTGCTTTAGCGGCGTACACCATATAATCTACTCCGCCATAAACGACGTCATTTTCTCCTTTGATAACAGACTCTAATGCTGGTTTATTCGCGCCTGCTAATTTCATGCCATTCTTTTTCAAATCTTTATATTCATCCCAAGCTTTATTACCTTCATTATTAACTTTGATTGATAATAAATCTAAAGCTGTCCCTGATTCTGAAGGATCTGGAACCGCAATTTTATCTTTATATGTTGCTTTCGTTAAATCTTTATCGTCTTCAGGTGGATGTTTTACATTTTTAGTATTATAAGATAGACCTAAAGCACTTCCACTAAAACCGTAGTAGTAACCATCTTTGTCTATCCAATCTTTATATAACTTTTTATGATTTTTAACTTTATACGGTTCAATTAATCCCTTTTTCTTATAATCTAAAGCTGCTGGTAGTGATGCAAGTTGTACAACGTCAGCTTTAGGATTATCTTTTTCAGCTTCTAAACGTCCTAGAATTTCACCTGTCGTACCTTGGAAAACTTGAACTTTTTTACCGGTTTGCTTCTCAAATTGCTTCACCATATCATTAACTAAATTGTCAGGACCTGCTGCGTATAAAACGAGTTTGTCTTTATTGTTTCCGTCATTTGAACTCGATTTTGAATCTTTACTCCCTTTGTCGCCATTTTCTGGTTTATTTTGACATGCTGCTAATACAACTACAGTCGCAATTAAAATTAAAATGTATTTAGTGAACTTCTTCATGTTTAGTGTCCCCCATTTTTATGAAATAATTTTCAGGAATATCGAAAGTTAAATGAATCGTCTCATTCTCTTGAAAATACTTACTATCGTAAAACATGATATCCACACCATTCGACGTAGCCGTGTATTGGTAACGTTCACCAGTGAAGCTGACTGTTTGAATGGTTGCAGGTGTAGCCTCTGAATGGTCATGCTCTTGAATATGAACATGTTCTGGGCGGATTAATACACCATATTTCCCTTCTTGATCTTGGATAGAATGATTAAGTTGAAAACCCTCATTTGTGCTTAATACTTGATTGTGGATTATACCTTCTAAATAGGTTCCCTTTCCTATGAAGGTCGCTACTTCTTTATTCTTAGGATGGTGATATAATTCTTCTGGCGTGCCATATTGCACAATCTGTCCATTCGACATCACTGCCACATCATCTGACATACTCATGGCCTCATATTGATCATGCGTTACAAAAATAGCGGTCATGTGATATGTTTTTATCAATTTTTGAATTAATATCTGCATATCTTCCCTCAAACTTGCATCTAGCGCTGATAAAGGCTCATCCATTAATATGAGTTGAGACTGTGAAATAATCGCTCTTGCTAATGAAACACGTTGTTGTTGTCCTCCCGAAAGTTGATGAATGGCTTTGTCATAATGCTCTTCTAAATGAACTTCTTTTAATGCTTGCATGACCCGCGTTTTCAAATTTTTAGTATCTTTCTTAACTTTCAATGGATACGCTACATTTTGAAAGACTGACATATGTGGCCACAATGCGAAATCTTGAAAGACCATCCCTAAATCTCTTTGTGCCGGTGGAACATATGTATGCTGGCGTGAATCATAATATGTGCAATGATTATGGACAATACTTCCAGAATCTGGTGTTTCCAAACCAGCTATCAGTCTTAGCAATGTTGTCTTGCCACAACCCGAAGCGCCCAATAAAGAAACAAATTTGCCACTTTCAATTGTCAAATCAATATCATGAATCACTGTTTTCGAACCGAATGATTTTTTAATATTTTGGAGTTCTAAAACCACATCCTCACCTCTTTCAATTATTACTATAGAAAAAGATTGTTAATAATTATTAAATGAAATGTTAACGCTAACTCAAAAAAGTATATGTAATATGTATAAATGTATAGAGAAAATTTATATTTGGGGGTTGAAGCAAAGTTGAATACGAAGCAGTTGATGATTTTTAAGCAATTTGTAGAATTTCAAAATGAAAATGCCGTGGCTGAATCTATGAATATTACACAACCTACTGTCACTTTCCATTTGAAAAATTTGAATAAAAACTATGGCATTCCTTTGTATTATAAAAAAGGTAAACATTTTAAATTAACGGAAGCAGGCGAGTTGTTATATCGCAATACAACTAAACTCTTAAACTTAATGCAAGAAACGAACGAGGTCATGGCAGATTTTAAAGCCTCGAAGCGTGGAACTTTAAAAATTGGCGCAAGTCATGCACCTGTTTATCATATTTTACCTGAAGCGTTCAAAAACTATATGCATCATCATCCAAATATTCAAATTGATTTAACTGTTGATACAGCTCCGAATATTATTCAGAAATTAAGAAATAGGGAGATTGAAATTGCAGTAATCTCTGAAAATGGTTTTTATGAAAATGATTTAAAAGTTAAGCGTTTTATGGAGAATGAATTGATGGTGGCCATGTATAAAGATCATCCCCTTGCTCACCAACAAGAGTTAACTATGAAGGATTTAGAGCAATATGATTTTGTTATACATAGTGGCGGCTCTACTAGAGAAAGTATCGATGAGTGGCGACGTGATAATTTAGTCTCGCTACGTGCGCGTATGCAATCAAATAGTTTGAGTAGTATTCTAGAAACGATTAAACATTCTAAATACTTGAGTTTAATAAGTCATAGTGCGATTCAGCATCGTAATGACATTATTTGTAAAAAGGTCCCCAATGGACCAACACCAAGATATATCTCCATTGTTTATCGTGATGATTTATATTTAACTCCCGTAATTCAAAACTTTATTTCATTAATATACAATGTGAATTTTGAGGAAACGATGCAAAATTAAATGAGCTAGTCCCAAAATATAAAGAAACGTATATATGATTGGTAGTCTCATATACGAGCCCTTAAAATAGATTTGTTTAAACAAACATTTTAAGGGCTTTTATTATAGTTATGCAGTTCGCTCGTCTAGAATCGAATGATTGTTCTAAATGTGACTTATATTTAGGAGTAAAGCGCCTTTCACAAGTCTAGTAATTATCAAAAATAAGATTTGTTTTGAGTTGATCTTTCTTCTCATGAATGCCGAGCTGGTCTAATTTCTTAACAATTGCACTTTGTACGCGTTTTGCATCCTCCTCATTGTTTACCTTCGCTGAAATTTCTACTATATTTTGATTTTTAATATCCCAATTTTCAATTTTTACTTTATTACCATCAATATTTCCTTTATGACGTTCAAAATGAACTGGACCAATTAAGCTTGGTTGATTCATCTTATTTAATGTTTCACTATACGGCTTTTCTGCATGAGCTTTTAATATTTTCAAACTATCCTGTGCATTCGGCATAGCATTTTTTTCTAAATTCAAATTTTCTTTTGCCTCATTAGTTACACTAAGTGTTTCTTTATTTTCACCGAATTCAACCTCATATTCGTCGCCGTTATACCCTTCGGATTTAGCTTGTTGTATCGCACGAGAGACATCATGATTAGAAATCGGATAGCGTTTTTTGTATTGCAACTCGTGGTCATTGTCATCTTCAGATTTACGCAAACGATATGTCACATTATTTTGATAGTTAGTGCGGTTTGAATCATCTAAATATTGTACATTAAAATCTTCATCTTTATCACTAGAACCTAATGCTTCTAACACACTATGTTTAATATGACGATTGTCTTTTACCACTTTATGACTATCTGCATAAACCTTCACTTCATATTGGTCAGGTTGATTCGTTGCTGCTTGAACATTTTTAGTAATGCCACAACTAAGTAAAATAGAAGTCGTTATCATTCCTACTTTAATTAATGAATGTTTCATTTATTATCACCTCTACATTCAACTTAGCTTATTTTTTTGTAGTAAATATATGAATAAAGTGAATAGATATTAAACTTTTATAAATTTTTTAAATACGTACTTTTATAGAATTTATATTTCTACAACGATATGTCACACATTGTTTGAAATATCGCCCCCTTTACTTAAATATTCGTGTTTAAAGCGGGAATAAGCAAATGAAATCGTAAAATATGAAACTCATCGACAAAGTAAAATTGTTGAAGCAAAGAAGTAAGCAAACCCTCGTTAATCAAAGAGAAGTATTGGCATATCAGTCAGTCTAATCTTCAAAAGATATTATCTATATTTTATTCAACCACTCATCTACGAATCACTCTAGGAGGTTTACCTATGTTGGTTATTTCTATCATTTTAACTGTTCTTGGTTTATCGCTCATATTAGTTAGTCTCATTGTCTCAAAATCTGATTCACTCGATTTAAGAGAGAAAATCTATTTACCTGGTTTATGTCTTTTATTAATAGGATTTCTTTGTTTGATTGGTCATTTCGTTAATTCTTCGCTATAAAATCATTATTTTCCCAAAAAATTCACAACAATTCTGACTATCTGTTGCATTTTTCCACACCTTGCACTAAATAGTGGTGTTTAGGGCTTTGCAAAATTGTTAAATTAGTATATGTAACTTTCAAACATCTTCATTTTTCGCACTCAAATTGCGTTAAAATATTTTAGAATTTCACACTCTGTTGCAAAAATTATTCACAAATAGGAGGAAATGTCTTGGCAAAAGTTTTATACAAATTAGGCAAATTTATTGCTAAGAACAAATGGGTCAGTATTGTGGCGTGGCTAATTGTTCTAGGCGTAATCATTACACCACTCATGATTAACTCACCTAAATTTGATAATGACATTACAATGAATGGCCTAAAATCATTAGACACAAATGATAAAATTTCTAAAGAATTTCATCAGGATAGTCAAAAAGCCTCGATGAAAATTGTGTTCCATTCCGATAAGAAGAATGGCATCACAGATAAAGATACGAAAAAAGATATTGAAAAAGCGCTTGATCATATCAAACAGGATGACGATTACGTACAAAACGTAAGCAATCCTTATGAATCTCATCAAATTAACGATGATAAAGATACTGCAATTGCAACCGTTAACTATGTAGTTAACCAAACAGCCTTGCAAGATTCTTCTAAAAAAACGATTGATAAAGAATTAGATGATGTCAAAGCAGATCATAACCTTCAAATTGAGCAAACTCAAGGTGGCTCAATGAACTCTGAAGTCGGTGGCACATCTGAAATTGTAGGTATTGTCACTGCATTTATCATCTTACTAATCACATTCGGTTCGCTTATCGCTGCAGGTATGCCGATTGTGAGTGCAATTATTGGTTTGAGTTCAAGTGTTGGAATTATTTCTTTACTTACATTCGTATTCGACATTCCAAACTTTACACTCACGTTAGCAGTCATGATTGGACTCGCTGTTGGTATCGACTACTCCTTATTTATACTGTTTAGATATAAGGAAGTTCGTAAACGTGGTTTAGAACCTATTGAGGCTATTGCTACAGCCGTTGGTACTGCAGGCAGTGCCGTTATTTTCGCAGGGGTAACAGTGATGATTGCAGTATGTGGTCTATCACTCGTAGGCATTGACTTCCTAGCAATTATGGGATTCGCTTCTGCGATTAGTGTGTTATTTGCCGTATTAGCTGCATTGACACTCTTACCTGCACTAATCAGTGTGTTCCATAAGCGCATCAAGATTAAAGATAAACCTGAAAAAAGTAAAGATCCAAAAGATCATCCATGGGCTAAGTTCGTTGTAGGTAAGCCTGTAATTGCAATTGTTATCAGTTTACTTATTCTAATTGCTGCAGCACTTCCTATAAGTGGAATGCGTTTAGGTATTCCAGACGACAGCCTTAAAGCTAATAATACGTCAGCACATAAAGCATATAACTTAATCACAGACAACTTCGGTGCGGGCTATAATGGTCAAATTGTAATGCTCGTAAATACGAAAGATGGCGGCAGTAAAAAGGATATTCAACAAGACTTAAATAATATCAAAGATGATATTAAAGATATGGACAATGTAGACAAAGTGGCGACTCCGCAACTTAATGATAATCAACACTATGCGTTAATTTCTGTGATTCCTGAAGATGGTCCAAATGCACAATCTACAAATCATTTAGTTTACGATTTACGTGACTATAATAAAACGGCCAAAGAAAAATATGACTTCAATACAGAAATTTCAGGACAAAGTGTAATCAACATTGATATGTCTGAAAAGCTTAACGAAGCGATTCCAGTATTCGCAGGTGTTATCGTACTCTTAGCATTTGTACTACTTGTCTTTGTATTCCGTTCAATCTTAGTACCATTGAAAGCTGTACTCGGGTTCGTCTTATCCCTATTAGCGACACTCGGATTTACAACACTCGTCATGCAAGATGGCTTCTTAGGAGGCTTGTTCGGCGTTGAAAATACTGGTCCGTTATTAGCATTCCTACCAGTTATCACTATTGGCCTTCTCTTCGGTCTAGCAATTGACTACGAGCTATTCTTGATGACACGCGTCCACGAAGAATATAGTAAAACAGGTGATAATGATCACTCCATTCGCGTAGGTATCAAAGAAAGTGGCCCAGTTATCGTTGCTGCAGCGTTAATTATGTTCAGCGTATTTATTGCTTTCGTCTTCCAAGAAGATTCAGCAATTAAATCAATGGGTATTTCACTCGCGTTCGGTGTCCTCTTCGATGCATTTATCGTACGTATGACATTGATTCCTGCACTTACTAAATTATTCGGTAAAGGCTCTTGGTACATTCCTAAATGGTTAGGTAGCGTCTTACCTAAGATTGATATTGAAGGTAAAGCTTTAGATCAAGATCATTCAAATACGAAGGGTACTGCTGAAGACACGCAATATGGTGATCATCATGGGGAAAGTTATAGACATGACGCTCATCGCTACAATGATGATAAACGTTATGATTATCGTCACAGTGACAACCATACAGACTTTCATAATGAGAGTGAAGACTATCCTCGATATGTCCGCCTGGATGATGGTCGTCGTAGCTATCGTGAAGATCATTTTCCGGAAAATGATTCGCAATATCGTAGATCAGAGTATGGAGATTCAAACATCAATAATCAATCACGCAACCATCGAAATCAAGTAGATTATGAGTCTATGTATACTCAAGACAATCACCATTATCGTCGAGAAGATACGCATGAAAGATATGACCGTCAACCTCAACATGATGAAGCATATCGTCGTAACCAAGAGAAACCGCATCATTCAGATAGGGAATCTCGCACGACTGATTTATTTAAACAATTATCTAATGAATCAAATGACCAAGATATGTTATTTAATGCATTAATGTTATACGCTCGAGAAAATAACAAAACTATTTATAACGACTATCAACATCGCTCTAATGAAAGATATGACGAACATGTCGATAAAGGTAGAGACAATGACAGAGACTAAAACTAAGAAGGAGGAAACGCCGAATGTTCAAGAAAAGTAGTTTCAAAGTATTAGGACTACTTGCCACTCTCGCCTTAGCTATTGTGCTAAGCGCGTGTGGTAATGGTGGTAGCGGATCATCGGATGATGGGAATACATCTCTAGGTAAAAAAGAAGTCACTATTCCTTATATCGCAAGCGACAATTCTACGCCACGTTCTCTAGTGATTGCGGAAGTACTTAAGAAAGCTGGATACGATGTGACAACGACACCTGTTCAAGCGAGTGGACCACTATACGCATCTGTGTCTCAAGATTCGGATTCATTCCACGCTTCAGGTATCTTTCCATCAACAGACAAAAGCTTTTACAACAAATTCAAAAGTCAATTAACAGTTTATGATAAAAAGAACTTAGTAGATAATGTAAAAGTTGGTTTAGCTGTCCCTAAATATGAAAGAAATATTGATTCAATTTCAGATTTAAATAGTAGTAAAAGTTTTGGTAAATCTGTAGATTGGACGATTCAAGGTACAGACGATAGAAATGGCGTGATGAAACAAACTAAAAGTGAACTAGACGATGGTCAATTAGATCAATATCGTTTGCATAAGTCATCTGACCAAGATCAATTTAAAGCGATTCAAAAAGCTTATAAACAACAAAAGCCTATCGTCTTCACGGCTATGGAACCAAGCTGGTTCTCCAAAGAGCTCGATATCAAAATGTTAAAAGATCCTGAAAAAATTTATGGTAAAGATGATGAACATATTAACTTAGTGTTCAATAAAGGCTTCCAAAAAAATCATCCTGCGGCGTATACGATTGCTACACGCATCTCTGACAATTGGAGTAAAGATGATGAAGAACAATTAGCGAAGAAAATCTTTAAAGATAATAAAAATCCTGAAGATGTTGCCAAAGATTATGTCGATGACCATGAAACAAAAGTTGATAAATGGTTAAAAGGTATTGATCATTAAGTATGTAGTATAAAGTCAATGTATTGAGACTAGAATATTAATCCAAAAGTATAGCTCTAAGATGATTTCTAATGAGGATGTGCACCACTATAGGTTGGACTACAATCTAACTTTGAGAGGTACAGCACACTAAAGAAATTTTCTTAGAGCTTATTTTATAATGAATGTGTTAAATGAAGATATTCAATGACATTTATATTTGGTAAAAGCAATTCAACTATGATAAATTAACGTATATTCTGTGTCGTGAAGTATCCTTTAAGAGAGAATAATAAAAGGAGAAATGTATATGCCCACATCAACTCAAAAACGTATGATTCGACATATTAACCAGACAGTTTTCGAACTTTTATATGACTATCATTTTGATGAAATGACTGTTCAAAAAATTTGTGAAGTTGCCGAGATTAATCGTAGTACCTTTTATCGTTATTTCCAAGATAAATATGATTTACTCTATTCCCTACCTCAATATATGACTGGCGAAATTATGACAGATTCAAATGAAGCGCCACAAATTAAAACTTCTGAATCTTTTAAGGCTTTTATCTATTATATAGAACAACATAAGAAGGTATTTAAGCATTTGCTTGTATCTTCCAGACAAGTTGATGTTTTCAGAAGTTTAACACGTGCAAGCCGTGAAATGATGTTATATGGCGTAAAGAATAATCATGATAATCCCCTTGCATTGAAGATACGTGAAAGTAAGCACCCAGAAATTTTAGCTGATTTTTATAGCAGTGGTGTCATTGAAGTTTTAAGACGTTGGGTTGAAAATGATTACAATTACTCGGTAGATGAAATTTTCGAAACACTAAACAATACATTAGAAGCTTCACTTCAAAACTGTAAAACCAATTAAAACGAGGCATACAAAAGCACGCGTCCTTATCTTTTTAAACAGTTGATAAAGATGCGTGCTTTTACTTTTTATTATAATAGTTGTTTCCTTACCGCTTCGCCAACTTGAGACGGGGATTGCGGATTTTGACCTGTAATCACTCGACCGTCTACAACTAGTGTTGAAGTAAACGGAACTCGACCATAGCGATAAATGGCACCACGTTTTTTAATTTCGTTTTGTAAATGGAAAGGTACGATGGTATCACGTTGAGCTAGGACCTCTTCAATATTTGAGAATCCAGTTATCTTTTTATTTTGAATTAAATACGTACCGCCAGCATCTTTGACATTGAGTAGCGCTGCAATGCCATGACAAACCGCTGCTACGATTCCTCCATTTTCATAAATCTTATTCACTGCACTTTGGATGTATTTATTTTCTGGGAAATCATACATCACACCATGACCACCAGTAAAATAAATGGCATCGTATTTCTCAGGTTGCGCTTCTCTAATAGGTTGAGAATATCTTAGTAAATCCATGAAACTTTCATTTTTATAATAAGCTTTCGTTGTATTATCAAACATAAGTGGATTAAGGCTCACGGGATCGATCGGTGTATTTCCACCAGTAATATTAAACATATCAATGTCTACATTTGTATGTTTAAATGCATCATAAAAATGTACCAGTTCACTTAGCCATAGTCCTGTAGGTTCTTCTGTATTTCCAAAGTAATCTGTACTTGTATTGACTATCATAATTTTTGCCATTTATCTCACCTCTTTAATTAATCTTCCATTTTTACTACAATTTTGCCTTTTGCTCTTCCACTTTCAGAGTATTCAATGGCTTTTTGAGTTTCTTTAAAGTCGAACACCTTATCAATAATTGGTCTAATTTTTCCAGCTTCAATGAGTTCTGTGATTTCTCTTAATTGCTTACCACTTGGATGCATAAATAAAAATTCATAGTTAACGTTAAATTTTTTTGCTAAACGTTGGTATTTCAATGATGCTGCTTTTAATAAACCTTGCTTGAAAATACTTTTTTCTAATTTTTTAGCATTGCGTTCTGTTGGTAATCCAGAAATCGAAGCAATAACACCGTGTGGTTTAAGGATTTGGAATGATTTTTCTAAATTATCTCCACCAAGTGTATCGAATACACCATCAAAATCTTTTAACACTTTCGAGAAATCTTGTTCTTTATAATTAATAAATTCATCTGGATTTAATGATTTGATAAGATTTTCGCCTCTGTCACTTCCAGTTGTTGCAACATAAATCCCCATTGCTTTTGCGTATTGAATGGCAAAACTTCCTACGCCACCTGATCCAGCTTGGATGAGCACTTTATCTCCTGGCTTAGCTTTAATTACTTCGTTTAGCGCTTGATAAGATGTTAAGCCTACTAAAGGTATACTTGCCGCCTCTTCGTAAGAAAGTCCTTGAGGCATTGGAGCAATTTCTTCTGCGTTGATTGAAATATAGTCGGCAAATGTTCCAATTTTCGATTTACGTGGACGTCCATACACTTTGTCGCCTACCTTGAAGTCTGTAACATTTTCCCCTACTTCGGAAATCTCTCCTGCAAAGTCATTTCCTAATATTAATGGAAATTGATAAGACAGTAACATTTTTAAACTACCATCGCGAATTTTGAAATCGATTGGATTAATACTTGCTGCTTTAATTTTCACTCGTACTTCATTCGGGTTCATACTTGGTAATGGCATTCTTTCTAATGACACAGGACCTTTCCCATAATGATGAATAACCATCGCTTGCATATCCGTTTTCATCTTTTTCGCCTCTCTTTACTTGATTATTACATTTAATATTGAAAATGATTGCATACTTGATATTTTGAATTTTCATCAAGTGTAAGGCTAATAAGTATTCTGTACAAGAAAAGCGGTTTACTTATAGCTTTTGTTTATAAAAAAGTGCTTTTACTATAAGTGATAGCTATGAATAATCGAGTCATTGTCATAGTATTTAAACACAAAGATGACTCCACATGAAAATTGAAATTTTATCGTCAACGGTTTAAACAAAACCAATGTTGTTAAAGTAATTGATAGCGTTACTGTGCTATTCATTCGTTTCTGTATGGTTTAAATCTTTTATATTGACAAAATTGTGGGGCAAGATTAATATATACCTAGTATAAAAAATATACTAGGAGGTGTGAGTGATGAAAGTAGAATTGGGTTTAACATCATTTGCTGAAAATAGTGCCATTTACATGCCAGATGGTAAACACGAATCAATAAGTCATGCTCAACGTATAAGAGATATAGTAGAAGAGATTGAACTTGCAGATCAACTTGGATTAGATGTATATGGCTTAGGTGAACATCACCGTGAAGATTATGCAGTTTCTGATCCTGTCACTGTGTTAGGTGCAGCTGCTTCAAGAACACAACATATCAAATTATCTTCTGCAGTTACCGTCTTATCTTCAGACGATCCGGTCAGAGTATATGAAAGATTCTCAACTTTGGATGCTGTATCTAATGGTAGAGCTGAAATTATGATTGGTCGAGGTTCATTTATCGAATCTTTCCCGTTATTCGGTTATAATTTAAATGACTATGAAGAGCTATTTAATGAAAAACTTCAAATGTTGCTTAAAATTAACAAACATGAAATCATAAGTTGGGAAGGTAAATTAAGACCTAGTTTAGAAGAGACTGGCATTTACCCACGAGTGGAAAATGGCGAACTACCAATTTGGATTGCCACAGGTGGTACACCTGAATCATCACTCAGAGCCGGCGCGTTTGGCTTGCCAATTACGTATGCCATTATTGGTGGAAATCCTAGACGATTTGCACGTAATATTGAAATATATAAATCTGTTGCATTATCTTACGGACATAATCCTGAGCAATTACCTATTGGGGTGCATTCTTGGGGTTATGTTGCAGAAACAGATGAACAAGCGAAACGTGAGTTTTTCCCTTCACTTAAGGCACATCAAGATGTACTAGGTAAAGAACGAGGTTGGCCATCTTTCGATGAAAACTATTTCGAAAGAGAAATAGGCAGTCATGGTGCTATCTACTTGGGAAGCCCTGAAACAGTGGCACAAAAAATTATTGATACCATCGAAACTCTAGGTATTAACCGCTTTATGATTCATACTCCGGTAGGTTCTATGCCTCATGAGTGTGTGATGCATTCAATTCGTCTTTTTGGGGAAAAAGTTAAACCTATAGTAGATAAATATTTTGAAGATAAATAGGAGGAAATATTTTATGATTTTACGTTATGCTACAAATTTAAAACTTGCTAAAGAATTATACAATGCAAGCAAACCTAAATTACAAGGTGACCAAGGTATGGTGGATACTTTCACAAACACATTTGGTTTACCAGCTAGTTCAGTTAAATTAGCAGGTGGTGTTGAAGCAACTGCAGCTGCATTATTCGCTGCAAGTTTCTTAAATAAAAACATCTCTCGCCTAGGTTCACTTGCTACAATTTCAGTATTAAGTGTTGCAGCTTACAAACACTTTGAAGCTGGTCACGGCAAAAAAGGTGCACAACACGCACTTGACTTATTAGGCTTAGCTACTTTAAGCTTACTAGATACTTTCTCATCTAAAAGATAAGAATTGAAACATAAGACTCCCCGCTCATGCGAGGAGTCTTATTTTATATTTTAAACTTGTGATTTAAAGAAATTTTCATGTCTATTTGTGTATTTTAAATCATCTCGAAACTGCAACGAGGGTTAAATTTACTTTTTATATTTATTTAAAAGTGATTTAGGAACATGACAAAGATGCTGATCTTCAGGGTATTTATAAAGATGATCTTGATGTTCTTCAGCACTTTTAACATAATTCGTTAATGGCTTTACTTCTACCATAATACGGTCCGCATCGTTTCTATCATTGATAAATGCTTGTGCTTCGTCGAGATGCGATTGATCCTTACTATATAATCCAGTTCGATACTTTTCTCCTATATCTGGTCCTTGACGATTCAAACTATATGGATCAATGATTTCGAATAAGTACCCCATCAAATCTTTTATAGTAACTTGTTGTGGATTGAATTCTACTTTCACACATTCAGCATATCCATCATACGGTTCTTCCAAATGATTTGTAGTACCATTCGCTCTACCTGCTTCCGTCATCACAACGCCAGGTATCGTTTTGAAAAATGCTTGCGTCCCCCACAAACAACCGCCTGCAAGATAAACAATTTCCAACGTTATCACCTCTTTAGAATATTGTAACACCTAGAGCTAGAATCAAATAACAAACGTTTTCAATCATATGATTCACTATCTATTTAATACTATCATGTCATATTATATGCTTTGTTGTATGTATGAATTAACAAGTGACAACATTGTCATGGATTTGATATCTCATACACAGGAGTTTATTTATAGTATATGGTATCTTCAACTTATGCATAGAGGATATTGATTGTTTGTAAGTTTTGCTTTAAAAGTAATACTTCTTGGGAGACTTTTAATATATTTCTCTGATGTTCAGATTTTCATGTTAAGGAGAGATGGGTTTGACTCATAAATTTTTCAAATTCTTTATTAGTACGATGGCGATAATGATGGCATCTATATTTTTTATGTATAATCATTCAGTATTGGCTTCAACTAGAAATCATGACCAAGTGGTGGGTCATTTTAATCAAACATCATTGAATGATGAATCCATACATCGTGCTGTAAATGTTTCTACGGTTAATCATAATAGTGAACATAACTTAAATTCTTCTAAGTCTAGAACAACGCATGTGACTCAACCGGCATCAATGATGACACTTCCTGATACAGGTAAAAGCGTGTCTCACTCTCCTTTTATGGCTGGAATTATCGCTCTTATCCTTGGTTTAATTATATTCATTTATAAAAAGACTTCTACGAATAAACAATAGAAATGATTAAGAGGTTGGGAACTTTGTATTTTATGCTCTGGAAAACCGATTAACGGCGTCCCAAAAGCTCGTTTCTTTAGCCACATTTCTTGTTAATTTCTATAAAAAAGAGAGTTAGAACAAAAGCTCCAACTCTCTTAAATCATTATATAATCAATAACTTAATTCCTTTGACAATATTTGTTAAGAACAGCACAATAGCCCAAATAAAGAAAATCGCTGCAGCTATGAGACCAATCGTGATACCTAGACCAGCATGTGCATCGTCAAATAATGTAGGGACAACCATTATACTGAAAAAGCCTATCGCAGTAAAAACCCATGTAAATATATGGTTGAACAATGCATTTCTTGAATATGTTGAAGCAGGACGTTTAGCTACAATCCAGACGATAAGTGGAAATAACACCGGTGCAAAAAAGACGCTTAAATAACTTAAAGCTCCTAAAATATTATTTGCTTTTTCGTTATATCTTTCATCAAAGTTTTCCATTTTTTTCACCTCAGTTATATCTAAACACATCATTGTGCTCAATTTAAGTTATATCACTCATAATTACAACATTGTAAGATACGCAGCATAAAATCACTTAATTTAACGCTTCTTCTAATACTGATTTGAAGTTTACTTTAGAAATTTCATTCGCATGCACTTGCTGTGAATTTAATCTTTCGCTAAATCTGTCTTTATTTTCATCTATTTCTTTAAGCATTTGACTTAATTGTTCAACGTCTTGTACCGAACATTGATTGTCAGGAGACGTTACATTAAAATGATGCGCCGTCTCAGTATACCCAAGAATTAACATATGATGATCAAATGCTTTTCTAACAGCATTTAAAATTTCTCCACCTTCATTGATGTCTAAATAAATATCACAGTATTCATACAACTGATTTACCATATTTTGTTTAATTGCAGGATAAAGTTTGACATTTGGGCAGTCACCTAAATCCATTAGTCGTGAAGACATTTCAGTAATTGCAGCAATATGGAACTGATAATCCGTATGTTTGGTTACTAAATATTCTAAATGCGGGATTTGATCAGAATTCGTCAGCGTAAGTATATTGTTAGAATATTGATTATCTTTTTCCTTATGATACAAGTATCCCGAAGCATGAACATATCTACGTTCTTCCTCACTTAAATGGTCTATGATATGTTCATATTCATCCTTTTCAGGAATAATAACATTGAACTGTCTTTCGGTATTATTGTTAAATATTAATCTCATATTTCCTGGGACATGATTCTTAGAATGTTCTTGCCAGAATAAAATACCTTTACCCTTCGTTGGTAAATCATAGAGTGCTAAAAATGGTGTAGATAAACTATTAAATATGACTTGGTCTAAATCAATATGAATCTCTTGAAGATAAAATTTGATGAACTCCCTTTTAGATGCGAAGAAATAGGATTTTCCTTGATAATCCACGACAAAATCTTTGGTAACGAAGTTTTCATAAATCACTTCTTTACCTTCTCGGTTCATATATTTTTTAAAAATCGGTGTTCCAGCTAAATCATAGACAGTTTCTGCAAATTTAAAACCTTCTTTATTATAATGATCGACTGAACGCAAACGTTGTTTTTTATCTAACCATTCAACGAAGCTGACCACACGCGTTTTGAAGTTCTTTCTATAGAAAATCTTTCCTCTTAACTCACCCATATCGATAATTTTGGCCATTGTGCCGTCACCTTTAATTTCCCAGAAATCAGGCGTGACAACGTCATTGAAGAAAGCGGGCTTGTCATCTTCATATACTTGATACGTCGCAAAATATTGATACGGTGATGTGACTTCATCAGGTAAAAAGCCATCGTCATTCATCACAATTGTAAAGTGATTATATCCTGCAAGTTTAAGAGAGTCATGTAATTCACGTGTCTTGTTATCATAGTTTTCAAATAAATTAATCATGTAGCACCTCTTCTATCAATTGTCTCCAATGTTCTACAATATGTGATGTCTTGAAAGGTTCTGCAATGTTATATGAAATCTCGTGTGGCTGTTTTGGGCCATTTTCAAAAAATTGAACAATCTTATCAGCCATTCGATTGATGACTTCATCGATTGTTTCATAGTCTAAATCGATCGGTATGAGATAGCCGTTCTCATTATGTCGAATAAACGTAGGACTTCCATAATTCACATCAAAGCCAATCATCCCAAGTCCTGAGCCAACCGCTTCCATTAATGTAAGCCCAAACCCTTCACTTTGTGATGCTGAAACGAATAATTCATACTGATGGTAGATCTCTTGCAGATTTGTATGACCTTTCAAACGTATATAATCCTGCGCTTCATATTCTTCGATCATCTTTTCAATTTTGTTTCTTTCCGAACCTTCACCATAAATATCAAAACGAAGATGTGGTACACGTGATTTCGCCCTAATCACTGCCTTTGCAATCCAATCCACATGCTTTTCACTCGCCAACCGTGAAGCAGTCATGATTGAATAAGGACATCTAGGATGTTGTGGATACATTAAGGTATGCAGACTGCCCACTGGTATAGTTCTAATGCGAGGAACATCATGTGTGTACGTTCTAAACTGTTGAGTTAAAATTTTATTCTGTAAATCTGTAGCTGTGATGAAGAAATCAATATGTCTCGCGTTTTCAAATTGATACTCATAATAGTTATTCCATAAAATATGGGAGTTGTCGGTGGAATTTTCACTGTAGTGTTCGGCATGAACCACAATCCCTACCTTACTGTTGCCCTTATTTTGCAAAATAGCCTGACCAACATCTGTTGAACGATCAATAATCACAATATCGTTATGAGATAAATGAAGTTTTCGAATAAAATATGCGATGAATTCTTCTTTACTATATAAACGTGCATCGTCAAACACATATACATGCGCATCATCGTCGATATATTCGTTATATACAATCGAGCCATCTTCATTATAAAACTGGCGCATATAAAGTTTAGCTCTCTTCTCAAAAGGGGCATAGTATTCTGAAAATGTACGAACGTAGCTATAAAAATCTTTACGAATCAACATGCCATTAACGACAAATTCAGCACGATCGACATAGTTTTCTTCTGGATTTTTTAAATAACATGTCACAAAAGTTTGGTCATTGTTTAAATAAAGCCTTAAAACTTTTCCTTTCCTCTCGTGACGCGAAACATCATTACCTAATTCTGAAATCAAATCATCAACAGTATAAGTGGTTGGTGCAATTTTTATGTCTGTAAAATATTGATATAACCAAATCACTTCTTCATCTTTAAAACCCATATTGCTCGTTAGTGTTTGGATGTTTTCAGATTGAATAAAGTCTAGAAACACAAATTTTATTGGATAATGAAGTTGGCGAAGCAATTTAGCTCGATAGGCTTGTGCATATTCTACGCCACTACTTGCCCAACCAATGCCAAAGTTAATGTTATAAATTGTCATGCCTTTACACCTCTTTATTTATGGAAAATGGATGACCATATCATCAAATTTATCAAATGTTAGAATACTTAAGCATCAATTTCTAATCATTTTTCTTTTAACGTCCTTCGTCATCAATACATATGTTTCTAAAGCCACTTTATGATATTCAAATATGACGTTTCTCTGACCATTTTGTCGATTATTGACGCTTGCTTTGAGTTGTTGTTTAAACTATTTCATTAAAAATCGGATAAGTGCTTCCCAGCTGTTGTGTATGTATTTTCATTCTTAATATTTTCTTATTTATATCGTCTTGAAGTTATACTTCTCATCTTGAATTCCATCTTTCAAATAAATCCCCCACAGAATGTAGCATAAGGCTCCGGCATTTAAAGACTTGAACATGATTATTTCTACACAATTAACAAGTAACGTTGCTATAAACAATACAATCGTCACTCTAAAAGGTTTTCTAGCTAAAAGAATCACTTTCAATATGTAAATTACATAGCAAGTCAATCCAATCATACCTGTAAAAATAATAACTTCAAAAATGATATTTCCCGCTTCAATGTTTAAATTTTTTAGATAACCATTCGCATGATGCATAGGTATTCCGAATCCACTACCTAAAAATGGATGAGTTTCAAAAGCATATTGAATATTTTTGATTTGATTATCTTTAGGCATAAGTACATTTTCTATTGAATTCCCTTTAAAAATGAAGTTTACCATTAAGGAGTGAACTAAAGGATGAAAAATACTTGTTATAGCTAGCATTAGAATTCCCAAAATCATCGGGTATTTATAGCGCTTTTTTAAATTTAAAAGTAATAAAATAATTAAGAGACTTATCATTAGCGTTACCCATGCTAGTTTAGAATCTGTTAAATAAAGTTCAATTATTGCAATTAATACAACAAATAAATTTAATAAATTTATTTCATATTCCCGCAGGATATAGAGGATAAGAATCAATAATCCCATTAAAAGAACTACCGCAAAGGTTTTGTAATCACTCAAAAAGCCATGAAATGACTCACCCTTAATGAAATAATTTGTTGGCTTCAACACGATGGGTAACAAGGAAAAGATAATTAGCAACTTTACTTGTTGTGCAGTCCATATTACAAGTTCTTCAATATCTTTAATTAAACATATTAATAGTACGATAATCGTTAAAGGAATAAAGTAATTAATAATTTTAATTACAGACATCATTGGATAGTCCGAGACAACAAGACTTATCAAAATATAAATCAACATTAAATTCATTGACGAAAAAGCAAAGTTAAACATAATATAACTTCGCGTCCATTTCTTAATATATCTAATAAGGAAAAATATTCCTATCACATATATTAAAATGTATTGCATATATGTGATAAAAACAGTACTTTCTCCAAGATCAAAAGTCGAATTCATTAAAGTTCTTATCATATATAGATATATAAGTTGAATTACGCCGATTACGCCTCTTTTGAGTAGTATGAGTGATAATAATATTGCTAAAAAGAGCGTCCATTTATTGCATATACTCATTATGAAAATGAGACTAATTAGTGTATTTTCTCTGATGGTCTGTTTGTTCATTTTCAAAAATTGTTTCATTTATACTTCTCCAAATCATCTTGCTGTTAATTCTACTGCGTCTTTAGAAAGACTCGCTTGAGGTGTGAAATGATAAGCCTACTATGCCTACTCACCTATTTATTTCTATTGTTATTTTATTAGTTTATTATGTTTTGTAATTATAGCATGAAATGTTTGTGGCACATATATTTTTAGCAATTCCAGCCATTTTCTATAAAAAAGCAGGGAGAGGGACAGAAATATAATTTAGCAAAATTATTTTCGTTGTCCCTCTCCCAACTTTCATTGTTTGTAGAATTTCTTAAAAAGAAATTCTCTGTGTTGGGGCCCCGCCGGCAAGGATGGCTAGGATTGAAAGAAGCTTGATATAAGTGAACTTTCAATTCAGACATCTACTGCCAATATGTTAAAGAAGGCTGAAACATTTAATTATGTCTCAGCCTCTGAACTGCATATCATTTATTCAATATTTTTCAAAGCATCTTTTATCTCAGTTTGACCTGATTGAATAAAAATGTCTTTTCCTTCTACTGAAGGTTCTTGAAGTGATTCAATTAATACCGTTGCAACATCTTCACGTGGAATTGTATAACTATTTGGGTCTCCGTTAATTTTTAATTCAGCTTCAATTTTGCCAGTTCCTTCATCATCTTGAAGTGGGCCTGGATGAACGATTGTGTAATTTAATCCTGAATTTTCAATGTAAAGATCTGAAAAATGTTTTGCAACTGCATAAGGTCTCATCACATCTGATTCTTTTTCAGGTTCAATACTGTCTGTTGCACTTAATTGAACAAACTTTTTCACATTATGATTTAATGCGAAATCTACGGCTTTTTTAGCACCCAATAAATCAACTAGCAACGTTTTATCTGCGCCAGTGCTACCACCTGAGCCTGCTGTAAAGATGACGCTATCTACGCCTTCAAATGCATTTGAGAAATCACTTTTCTACCAACTGCTCCATTAGAGCCGATAACTAAAACGTTCATTGATATAACCCCTTCCTTATTTTGTATGCACATGCATATTAACGCTTAAATCAATGCAACTCAACTCATATGCTTATATACCTTATAGGTGTGTTGTTTTCCTGAAAATAAAAAAAAGAGTATACCGGGCGTCTTAAAAGTGAGTCTCTCTATTTAAAAACTCTAATTTGAAACATTTAAGACGGTAAGTATACTCATTAAAATAGATAATCACACGATACGTTTACGTATTGCCCCGGAAATAAGGTCAACAATTGCCACCATAAGCACTAATCCTATTAGAATAATGCCTACACGATCCCATGAACGTGTTTGTAACGCGAAGATTAGTGGCGTTCCTATACCTCCAGCACCAATTAAACCTAAGATAGAGGCAGAACGTAAATTTAACTCAAAACGATAAAGAATCAATGATATAAACGACGGAAGAATTTGTGGAATCACAGCAAATATCAATGTTTTAGTTTTATTAGCACCACTTGCTTTTAATGATTCTACGGCACTAAAATCTAAACTTTCAATATCTTCTACAAATAATTTTCCTAACATTCCTACTGAATGAATCCCTAGTGCTAATACACCTGAAAAAGAACCTGGTCCAACAGCTTTAATAAAAATAAGTGCCATCACAATTTCTGGGAAAACTCTGATAATACTTAAGATAAATTTGCTTGTCCCGGTAACTGGTCTTAATTTAACCATATTTCTTGCTCCTAAAAATGCAAATGGAATACATATAATAGAAGCAATAAAAGTACCGATGACAGCTATAGCAAATGTTTCTAATAAACCTCTTAATAAGTCCTCACCTGCAGGTATGTATATATAACCTAAATCTGGGTGAAACAGACCATAAAAAATTGACTTTAGTATTTCAATGGATTTACTTTTTAGTTCGAGTGCAGGCATACCCGCAAAGGCCCAAATAATGATAATCGCAACTACAACAGCAATCATCCAATTCTTTATCATTTTTTGACGATGTCGTTTTGAATTCAATTCAAACTTTTGTTCATTCATGCTAATTTCTCCCTCACTTTCGAACTCACAAAGTCGATAATGACAACGATGACAAGTGTGAATAAAATAATCATTGCTGTTTTCTTATATTGGAATAATCCTAAAGTTTGATCATAGAATAATCCGATACCTCCAGCACCAACTAAACCTAAAACAGCTGATGCACGAATGTTAATTTCAAAGGCAAATAAAACATATGACATAAATGAAGAAATTGCTTGAGGAACAACGCCAAATACAATCCATTTTATTTTGTTGGCACCAACAGCTGTCATCGCCTCCATTGGACCTGGGTCGATTGTTTCTAGAGATTCATATAATAGCTTTCCAATAATGCAGATAGTGAGAATAAATAATGCTAATACCCCTGGAATTTGTCCAATACCAAATACAGCAACGAATACTGCTGCTAAGAGAAGGTCTGGTATTGTACGGACGATATTCAGAATAAAACGAGCTGGAATAGCAATCCACTTTGTTTGAACAATATTACTCGCACATAACAACGCTACTGGTATAGATACAATACTCCCAAGAAACGTCCCTACAATTGCCATTCGAATCGTATCTAACATCGGTTTAGTAATCTGGTCAAGATAACTCCAGTCTGGTGGCACCATTTGGCCAAAGAATGAACCAATTTGCGGAATACCTACCATTAAGTCACCTATACTAAACCCCGTATAAATAAAACTCCAGATAATCAAAGCAATAATTAATATAATTGAAAAGCTTGTTTTAAGGGACATCTTTTTATTTAAATATTGATCATATTTATTTGTAGGTGATGTAGGTGTAGCCATATTACTCCACTCCTAACTTTTCATCGTCATTAATTGCACGACCGTAAATATGATTGAACACTTCTTCATCCGCTTCATATGCTGGTCCATCGTAAACGAGTTCACCGGCTCTTAAACCGATAATTCTAGATCCATATTCTCGTGCTAAATCTACAAAGTGTAAATTAATTAAGATTGTAATGCCTAATTCTTCATTAATTTTCTTTAAATCATCCATAACTTGTTTCGTTGTCAATGGATCTAATGAAGCCACTGGTTCATCGGCCAAGATAATTTCTGATTCTTGGCATAATGCACGTGCTATAGAAATACGTTGTTGTTGCCCACCAGAAAGTTGATCTGAACGTTGGTCGTATTTATCTAGAATATTTACACGTTCTAATGCATTCATGGCTTTAATTTTATCTTCTTTAGGAAATAGACCGAGAACCATTTTCCATGTCGGATGATAACCTACTCTTCCACTTAATACATTTCTTAAGACGGTAGAACGTTTAACAAGATTGAAATGCTGAAAAATCATCCCAATATTACGTCGCATTTCTAATAACTTTTTACCACGCGCTTTCGTAATCGATTGCCCTTCAATCGTAATGTCACCAGAAGTAATATCATGCAAACGATTGACTGATCTCAATAATGTTGATTTACCTGCACCTGACAACCCAACAATTACTGCGAAGTCACCCTTTTCAATATTTAAATTGATATCTTTTAATCCCACATGTCCATTTGGATATACCTTGCTCACATTCTTGAATTCAATTTGACTCATAACATACACCCTTCTTTTAAAAAGAAAAGCTAAGAAGTCTGAACAATCGATTAATCAATCTTTACATTCAGTCTCCTAGCTTTTCTGTTTTTGATTCAATTCATCCTATCGTTTAATTGTTTTATTTCATGTCTTGAACTTCTTTTTCATATTTTCTTACGATATCGAAGTTAGAATCCTTTGTATCTGTATATCCTTCATGTGAATACACTTCACTGATGATTTTGTGACCTTTTTTAGATTTAGCGATTTCTTTGAAAGCTTTTTTAAGTTTTTCTTGGAATTTCTTATCCATATCAGGACGTACTGAAATTGTATCGTTTGGAATTGGTTCAGTAAGTTTTAAAATTTTAGTATCTTTGAACACGTTTGGTTGGTCTTTTTTAACTATCGTACGTGCATCTTGGAATACTGCTGCTGCATCAACGTCTCCGTTTAATAGAGATATAACTGCTTGATCGTGTCCTTTCACGTTTACAATTTTCATATCTTTAGTTGCATTGATACCTGTCTCTTTTTTAAGTGTAGCTAATGGGAATGTGTATCCTGCTGTAGAAGTTACATCTTGAAGTGCGATTTTTTTACCTTTTAAATCTTTTAAGCTCTTAATTTTTGAATCTTTCTTAACTAAGATTTCAGATTTATAATCATCGACTAATTTTTTATTTGGTGAACCGTCATTATTTACACCAAAACGTTGTGCTTGAAGTAATAAGTCTGCTGCTTTTTGGTCATGCGCTAATGTATAAGCAGTTGGTGGTAAGAAACCTACGTCAACTTTTTTAGATTTCATTGCTTCTACAATTGTATTGTAGTTTGTTGAAACTGATACTTTTACTGGAATACCTAATTTGTCAGATAATAACTTTTCTAATGGTTTCGCCTTTGCTTCTAATTTATCCGCATTTTGAGATGGTACGAATTGAACTGTTAATTCCTTTGGTTTATAACCGTCTGAACTAGATTTACTATCTGAACTTTTCTTATTATTGTCTAACGAGCTAGAGTTCCCACAGGCTGCCGCGAAAATAACTACCGATAAAACAAGTACTACTAAAAATTTCAAATTCTTCATTATAATAACTGTCCCCTTCACATTTATAATGGTGTAATATGTATATTTTTGAACCTATAATTATAGATTAGCATATCTAATAAGTAATGAGTATTTAATTTCAATTAAATTTATAAATTTTTTATAATAAACAATAAGAGTTTGTAAAGAAATCGTTAAGTTCATTCAGCACTTTAAGTTTATATACTATAATTTTAAAAAGTATAAATTATAGTGAGGAGTCAATGATAGAGATGAAAATATTTAAAATACTAGGTTCTACTGTATTAGCAACTGCCATTTCAGTAACATCGATTCACTCAGCACAAGCAACGACACAATCCTCTTCTTCAACTTCAAATCAAAGTAATCAAAATGTACTATTTGATAATTCTCATGAACAAACAGCTGGTGCAGCTGATTGGGTCATTGATGGCGCATTCTCAGATTATGCTGATTCAATGAAACAACAAGGCTATAATGTAAAAGAATTAGATGGTGAAGCAAATATTAATGATAGCACGCTTAAAAATACTCATATTTTAGTTATTCCGGAAGCGAATAATCCATTTAAAGAAAAAGAACAACAAGCCATCGTCAATTTTGTTAAACGTGGAGGTAGTGTCATTTTCATCTCAGACCATTACAATGCTGATAGAAATTTAAATCGTATTGATTCTTCTGAATCGATGAATGGGTATCGTCGTGGTGCTTATCAAGATATGACAAAAGATATGGATAACGGTGAGAAAAACTCTAAAGCGATGCAAGGGGTTAAAAGTTCTGACTGGCTATCTGACAACTTCGGCGTACGCTTTAGATACAACGCATTAGGTGATTTGAATACAAAAAACATTGTATCTAATAAAGATAGCTTTGGTATTACAGAAAACGTTCATTCCGTTTCTATGCATTCAGGTTCAACTCTAGCAATTACCGATCCAGATAAAGCTAAAGGCATTGTCTATCTTCCTGATAACTTGTCTAATAACCAGAAATGGTCCCATGCTGTTGATCAAGGTATCTATAATGGCGGAGGTATAAAAGAAGGTCCGTATGTAGCTATTTCAAAAATAGGTAAAGGGAAAGCAGCATTTATCGGTGATACATCACTTGTAGAAGATAGTTCACCTAAGTATCAACGTGAAGATAATGGTAAATCGAAAAAGACATATGATGGTTTTGAAGAACAAGATAATGGCACACTTTTAAAAAATTTAACGACATGGATGGGTAAAACTGATAGTCATTCATCTATGAAAGAGACAGGTGTTAAACTTGATAGTAAAACACCTTTATTAAACTTTGAAAAGCCAGAAAATTCTACAGAACCTCAAAAAGAACCTTGGTCTCAACCTGAGAAAGGTTACAAATGGTACGACCGTTCAACATTTAAGCCGGGCAGTTATGGTAGCACACAAAGTGGTTCTGATAACAATGATAACGGTAATAACCATCATGGATCTGATAATGAAAAGGTGGGCGATGCTCAGTTTCTTTTGCCAAAGGACATTGAACCTAATCATCCGTTCCAAGTTAAGATAAAACTTAAAGGTTATCCTTCAAATAGTACGGTTGATGACTTATCAGTTGGAATTTATAAAGATGGTGGTAAACAAATAGGTAGCTTCTCTACTAATGATTCAGAATTTAGTAGTCCAGGTTATAGTGAGAAACAATCTGTGAAGACTGATCATCATGGTGAAGCTACATTGACATTAACCGCTAAAGTCTCAGAAGATATTAAAGATGCACATATTAGAATCAAACAAGGAAAGAAAGTATTAAAGACAAGTGGTATTAATTAATATATGTAATATTTTAAGGGGCATTGGTACAATATGTGTGTATCAATGTCTTTTTTATGGAGGTTTAGGCAGATGTCTCAATTAGCATTTTATGTAGTAAGTGATGTACACGGATTTATCTTTCCAACTGATTTTTCAGATCGACATAATGAGTTACCTATGGGTTTATTAAAAGCGAATCATCTCATTGAACAAGACAGCACGCACTATGATGGCACGATAAAAGTTGATAATGGAGATTTTTTACAAGGCTCCCCTCTGTGCAATTATTTAGTTTCGGAACTAAAATCGAGTCGTCCATTAACTGATATTTATAACCGATTAGGATTTAGTTTCGGAACAATTGGTAACCATGAATTTAATTATGGCTTAAGTTATTTAAAAGATACGATTCAACGGCTTGATTATCCCATTTTATGTGCTAACATTTTTGAAAATGGAAAACCTTTTACAGGCCAAGGAATTACCTATTTACATCAAAATGATGTAACCATTGGCGTCATTGGTTTAACAACACAATTTATCCCTCACTGGGAACAGCCTGAATACATTAAATCTTTAACGTTTGAAAGTGCTGTTGAAACCTTAAAAAAGCATTTACCAGAATTACGAAAGCATAGTGATATCGTTGTTGTAAGTTACCATGGTGGGTTCGAACGAGATTTAGAAACTGAAGAACCGACTGAAGCTCAAACTGGTGAAAATGAAGCCTCAGAAATTTTACGTTTATTTAGTAGCGACATTGATGTATTAATCACAGGCCACCAACACCGTGACATCGCTATGATTCAAAACCAAACAGCAGTAATACAACCTGGTACACGAGGCACTAAAGTCGGAAAAATTGTTTTAAATATTGAAAGTCAAAATGATATGCAAGTTGAATCATGTACGTTATTAAATGTTGAAGATGATTCTAACTTTGAAATTGAACCCCAAGATTTAAAACTACGTACACATTTAGAAAATTGGTTAGATGAAAAAGTGGCGACTTTGCCTACTTCGATGCGTGTTGAGAATGCTTTTGAAGCTAGAGTTAAGCCTCATCCGTTCATCAATTTACTAAACTACATTTTACTTGAAAGTAGCGGGGCTGATATCGCATGTACTGCCCTATTTGATTCTGCTAAGGGATTTGATACAGATATCACTATGAGAGATATCATCAATAACTATCCTTTTCCAAATACATTCAAAGTACTTGAACTGAGTGGTAATGATATTAAACGAGCTATTGAACGTTCAGCCTCTTATTTTGATTTACATGATAATAAAATAAGTGTGAGCGCAGACTTCCTTGAGCCTAAACCTCAGCATTTCAATTATGATATATTTGCAGGAGTTCATTATACAATTAATGTGAGTCGCCCTTATGGAGAACGTGTGAGCGAATTGAGTATAAATGGACAACCCTTGGATGAAAATAAAACATATACAATTTGTGTGAATAATTATCGTGCGGTTGGTGGGGGTAATTATGATATGTATGCAGATAAAACAGTAGTTAAAGATATTCAAATTGATGGGGCTCAGTTATTAATCAACTATTTATCTAATAATGACTTAAGTCACATTCCTCAAGTTGTTAATTTTGAAGTCGTAAAATAAAGGAGATATCATGTCAGAATTCACAGCATTTTTAAAAGATATTGAAGTTGCAGACCATCGTGAAAAAATGGAAGGCTTATTTGAGTGGATTGATTCACGTTTTCCCGAATTGAAGCGTGTGGTTAAATGGAATCAACCTATGTATACTTACAATGACACATTTATTATCGCATTTAGTAAAGCGAAACATCATTTTTCTATTATGCCAGAGGCTGCTTGTTTAAAACATTTTAAACAACGTGTCGCTGATGCTGGTTATACACAAACAGATAATTTATTAAGAATTAAATGGGATCAAGAAATTGATTATCCTCTAATTGAAGAAATGATTACATTGAATATGAAGGAAAAAGAAAATTATTCAAAGTTCTGGAGAGATCATAAATAATTGTTATATACATGGTTCAAAATATTTATATTTGAACGTGAATCATACTATAAGAGCTCCTAAAATGATTGTTTTAAAAACTTTCATTTAAGGAGCTCATTTTTTATTAATGCTATTTTTAGCTTTGAACTTACATTTTCACAGAAACATTCTTATTTCAGAATGATGATTTATTTAATTACTAAATGTGATGTGCTTTCTTTCATAAAGATGATTAACAAAGTTAAGAATGATACCTAATATGATAATCCCGCCAGAAATAAATGTAATTTGAATATAAGGTAAGCCAATAGATAGCAGTATAGAACCAATCATGGCACCTAAGAAGTTTGCCACGTTAAACACTGACGCCGCTAAAGTACTGGCAAGTAAAGGTGCTTCGTGTGCACTTAGTATAATCTTGCTGTTGAGCAATGGCGTTGTGCCAAATGTTCCGAAACCGAACATAAAACATATGATTAATGCTAAAACCGCGTAATGAACAACTGTTACAAACAGAATAATTGTAACGAATAGATAAAGTCCGTATAATTGTGTAAAAGTAAAAAGGCCATATAACAGTCCTTTTACGGTACAATGTTTTTAACGACAAAAACATACCCAGGAGGACTTTTACATGACCCAAGTACATTTTACACTGAAAAGCGAAGAGATTCAAAGCATTATTGAATATTCTGTAAAGGATGACGTTTCTAAAAATATTTTAACAACGGTATTTAATCAACTAATGGAAAATCAACGAACAGAATATATTCAAGCAAAAGAATATGAACGAACAGAAAACCGACAAAGTCAACGAAATGGCTATTATGAGCGCAGCTTTACGACACGTGTAGGCACGCTAGAATTAAAAGTACCCAGAACACGTGATGGCCATTTTTCACCCACAGTGTTTGAACGTTATCAACGAAACGAAAAAGCCCTCATGGCTTCAATGTTGGAAATGTATGTATCAGGCGTTTCAACTCGTAAAGTATCAAAAATTGTGGAAGAACTTTGTGGTAAATCCGTCTCTAAGTCCTTCGTTTCTAGCTTAACAGAACAGCTAGAACCTATGGTTAACGAGTGGCAGAATCGTTTATTATCAGAAAAAAATTATCCTTACTTAATGACCGATGTACTCTATATAAAAGTACGAGAAGAAAATCGAGTACTCTCAAAAAGCTGTCATATAGCGATTGGAATAACCAAAGATGGCGACCGTGAAATTATCGGCTTCATGATTCAAAGTGGCGAAAGCGAAGAGACCTGGACAACATTTTTTGAATACCTAAAAGAACGCGGTTTACAAGGTACGGAACTCGTTATTTCTGATGCGCACAAAGGATTAGTCTCTGCCATTAGAAAATCCTTCACCAACGTAAGTTGGCAAAGATGCCAAGTTCACTTCCTAAGAAATATCTTTACCACCATTCCTAAAAAAAATTCAAAATCTTTCAGAGAAGCTGTTAAAGGAATTTTTAAGTTCACAGATATTAACTTAGCGCGTGAGGCTAAAAATCGATTGATTCATGATTATATCGATCAACCAAAATATTCAAAAGCTTGCGCATCATTGGATGATGGATTCGAAGACGCCTTTCAATATACCGTACAAGGAAATTCCCACAATCGACTAAAGAGTACCAATCTAATTGAACGACTGAATCAAGAAGTACGCAGAAGAGAAAAGATTATTCGCATCTTCCCCAATCAAACATCAGCCAATCGCTTAATTGGAGCCGTTCTTATGGACCTACATGATGAATGGATTTATTCTTCAAGAAAATACATCAATTTTGATAAGTAGAAATGGTAAAAACATTGTATAGCATTTTACACAGGAGTCTGGACTTGACTCACTTCCTTTATTATTTTTCATTTTTTTAAACTATTTAATACTAATGTCTTTTATAATAGCTTTTCATATATTATATAATCAATCTTTATAAGTCCTTTTATAAATTTCTTTTCTACCATTTTCGATAAATTCCTGTTTAATATTTTTAATTCCATAAACAATAGTTTCAATAGGATAATATTCTTCAACTATATCTTGATATTCTTTTGCTTTCTCAATATCTATATTTCCATACATTCTTAATATATCTTCTCCAAAATTTGTTCCTATTTCTTCTTCACTATCTTCAAGTAAGTATATAAAATCACAATATTCATCTATAATTCCAGAATCTCCAAAATCAATTATTCCAGTTAATCTATTATTGCCATCTAACAATAGATGATTACAACTAAAATCATTATGGCATAAACACTTTTTACCCTCAAAAACTGTTGTTGCATTTAGTCTTTCCATAAAACTTTCTATATAATCTTTTTCTATATCAGTTAAATCATTATAAATAGTTTCACGCAACAATATATACTCTTCTAATACATTTTGTTTATTATCAATAGTACATTCACTAATATCTGTATAATCTAAACCGTGCATTTGTCTTAAAAAACTGGCAATATCTCGTTTTAACAAATTTTGTTCTTCTTCTGACATAGTAGAATAAATTTCTGGTGTTAAAAAAGTTCCTTTAATTTCTTTATAACCTAGTATAGATAATTCATCACTAATATACGAATATTCAATATTAGGAATTTTTACATTAGTTTCTAAATTTGTATTTAAAAAATTATATATTGCTTTTTCTTTTGCATAACCTTTTTTCTTATTAGTACTAAATTTTGTTTTAAAAATGTATTCATTATTAACTAAATATGCCACACTATCATAACCACTACCGATTATTTCAATACTATCTACTTTGAAATTATCAAAGTAATGCTCAATTAAATATTTCATTGCCTTAACATTTGTGGCATTATCATCATATCTATATTCCATTAAATAACAATCTTCTTTTTTGCCCTCGTGTAATTCATGTTCTGGCAAATCTTCAATAATTCTAAAACCAGATTTTTGGTATGCCCTTATTGCTCTTGGATTATTTTTATGAGGGTCTAAAATAACTGCATTAGCATTTCTTTCTTTTTTCAAAAATTCAAAAATCAATTTAATATATCTTGTACCAATTCCTTTACTCCAATAATTTGGCTCTCCTATAAATTGATCCATACCATAGACTATCTCATCAGTTTTTGGATAATGATAATCAGTATATAACTCATCATACATTTTATATATTTGTCCATATCCAATAGGAACATTGTTATATTCAATAATTACTCTAAAAACTTCATCTTCCCAAGGCTCTGTATAATGTTTTTTTAATGATTCTAATGTATATTTTTTATCTCTACCACCATAAAATTCTAATACTCTTTCATCAGTTAACCATTTTAACATCAAAGGAAAATCATCATCTATTAAAGTTCTTATACATATTTCATTTTCAACTATATTCATTTATTTATCACCTTTTTCATAATCATATACATATACTATTTCATCTTTATAATCATTTTTACCACCTAATTTTTCATATACATGGCAAGCTCTAGGATTACCTTTATCAGTTATTAAAAACATTTCAGAACAACCAATCTCTTTAGAATATTCCTTAATAAAAGATAATAATTTTGAACCATAACCTTTGTCTTGATAGTTAGGTAACATTCCTATTGAGTGTAAATAAAACATTGTTTTTCCATCAGGTCTTAAAAGTGTATAGCAATATGCAAATCCTATAATTTTATTATTTTCTTTAGCTATAAACCCAAATGAACTGGTATCATTAAGAAATCCTTTTAAATTATCAATATCAAAAACCATATTATCATCAATTAAAACTTCTTCCATAAACTCAGTCAAGTCCAGACTCCTGTGTAAAATGCTATACAATGTTTTTACCATTTCTACTTATCAAAATTGATGTATTTTCTTGAAGAATAAATCCATTCATCATGTAGGTCCATAAGAACGGCTCCAATTAAGCGATTGGCTGATGTTTGATTGGGGAAGATGCGAATAATCTTTTCTCTTCTGCGTACTTCTTGATTCAGTCGTTCAATTAGATTGGTACTCTTTAGTCGATTGTGGGAATTTCCTTGTACGGTATATTGAAAGGCGTCTTCGAATCCATCATCCAATGATGCGCAAGCTTTTGAATATTTTGGTTGATCGATATAATCATGAATCAATCGATTTTTAGCCTCACGCGCTAAGTTAATATCTGTGAACTTAAAAATTCCTTTAACAGCTTCTCTGAAAGATTTTGAATTTTTTTTAGGAATGGTGGTAAAGATATTTCTTAGGAAGTGAACTTGGCATCTTTGCCAACTTACGTTGGTGAAGGATTTTCTAATGGCAGAGACTAATCCTTTGTGCGCATCAGAAATAACGAGTTCCGTACCTTGTAAACCGCGTTCTTTTAGGTATTCAAAAAATGTTGTCCAGGTCTCTTCGCTTTCGCCACTTTGAATCATGAAGCCGATAATTTCACGGTCGCCATCTTTGGTTATTCCAATCGCTATATGACAGCTTTTTGAGAGTACTCGATTTTCTTCTCGTACTTTTATATAGAGTACATCGGTCATTAAGTAAGGATAATTTTTTTCTGATAATAAACGATTCTGCCACTCGTTAACCATAGGTTCTAGCTGTTCTGTTAAGCTAGAAACGAAGGACTTAGAGACGGATTTACCACAAAGTTCTTCCACAATTTTTGATACTTTACGAGTTGAAACGCCTGATACATACATTTCCAACATTGAAGCCATGAGGGCTTTTTCGTTTCGTTGATAACGTTCAAACACTGTGGGTGAAAAATGGCCATCACGTGTTCTGGGTACTTTTAATTCTAGCGTGCCTACACGTGTCGTAAAGCTGCGCTCATAATAGCCATTTCGTTGACTTTGTCGGTTTTCTGTTCGTTCATATTCTTTTGCTTGAATATATTCTGTTCGTTGATTTTCCATTAGTTGATTAAATACCGTTGTTAAAATATTTTTAGAAACGTCATCCTTTACAGAATATTCAATAATGCTTTGAATCTCTTCGCTTTTCAGTGTAAAATGTACTTGGGTCATGTAAAAGTCCTCCTGGGTATGTTTTTGTCGTTAAAAACATTGTACCGTAAAAGGACTGTTATATGGCCTTTTTACTTTTACACAATTATACGGACTTTATCAACGAATAAAAGTAAAAATGTGAGATAAAGATTCTTTGTTAATTTTTGTTCTGGAATACTTCCTGTGACTAAATTTCCAATTACCCCACCTAATCCGAACATAAATAGACATACTGTAAGACCTACCACTTTATATGGTGAAAAATCTCGAATCATCGGTTCCATAAATGTATACGTAGTGAACACGCCTGAATATCCAAATACAATAATAGAAATAACGATAAGAATATGTGGATTTTTAAATACTTTTAATTCATTAGCAATATTAGCTTCAGCGCTTAATGAAACTTTTGGAACAAATTTAATCATTCCAAGCATAGTAATCACAGCTAAACCAATCATGACACCAAATACAGTTCTCCAATTGGCAAATCCACCAAGGAATGATCCGAATGGCACACCTATCATGACAGCAATGGTTAGACCAGCTTGTACTAATGCAATCGCTTGTGGTTTCTTTGCGGGAGGAGCAACTGCAGCTGCTACGCTCATACATACGCCAAAGAATGGTGCGTGCATTGCTGCTGACATTAATCTTGATAATAATAATACGTTGAAATTAGGTGCTAACATTCCTACTAAATTACTTATAATGAATATGGCTACTAAAATAGGTAATAATCGATGACCATGTACTTTTAAAGTAAATATTCTCATAAATGGTCCTATGACAGCGACACTAATTGCATAAACACTAATTAATAAACCAGCGCTTGAAATAGAAACTTTCATATCACTAGCTATTTGTGTTAGCAAACCTGTGACTACATATTCTGCCATACCAACAGTAAATGTTCCTAACATAAATACGATGAACATCATTTTGTTTTCTCTCATTATTGCTCACTCCCTTTTTCTAATTTTTAAAAAATCAACATGAGTGATATATTATAAAAAATCATAACGCTTGTGAAGAGGTAAATTGAAATTTATTGTAGTATTTAAAAGTAGTGAGCGTAAGCTTTCATTTTATTTTCATAATAATAATATTAAGACAATTTTTGATGACGCAATATAAAGGTCATTTTAAAATTATCAGGATTTGAACAGAAATATGTATAATCATAAAAATGTGCCACTTTGATAACTAAGATGGCATTTTATTTTCTCTTCCCTAACATAATGAAATTTAACGTAAGTTTTTGAAAAGACTTTGATCAATTGTTATATTTATTTATAGAATTGTAATCATTGGAGGCTTAGGATGCGTTCTGAGAATAAAAAAGAACAGAAAAAACGCAAAAATTGTTGGCTTTGGTATATTTGGGATATTATTTTTGATGTTATATATTATAGTATCATCGGTGTGGTTAGATTGATTAAACATTGGATTTAATAGGTGTATGAGAATGGAATTTACATAAATTTAAAGAAAATGATACTTTCTCTTTACAAAATGCTTTGTGCGTTCTATAATAATTAATGTTCTGATTTTGGAGGGATACTCAAGTCTGGCTTAAGAGGCCAATCATTCGTGATTGGTAGGAGCTTTTGCTCGCGTTGGTTCAAATCCTTCTCCCTCCGCTAATTATTTTAAGGCAAGTTCTTATTACGAGAACTTGCCTTTTTTGTGTTCAATTCTATTTTTGAAAAGGTAAATTGAACGCATTTCTTCTATTATATATAAGTAATTTTGACCTTTTATTTTTCAATTTTATAAATATCAAAAAACCATAACGTATCTTATTAAGAAGCAACGTAAAGGAATACTTCTTGAATATCATACGCTATGGTTACGCTAACTAAATTAAGTTTTATTTATTGAATGCTTTTACTTCCAATTATTTATGTGGTTTGAACGTTTTTTGTGGTGCATAAATTGTAGTATTATATTTGTCTGCAATTTTTTGTGTTTCTTTATCTACTTTTTTCTCAAATGCTTTTTTAGACATTTTAGATGTGTCCCCGACATTTTTCTCTAATTCAGCGTATTGTGCTTCTGTCATTCCTTTTGGTGGTATACCTGCATATGGACGATTTCCTTGATGAGTTTGAGTTGATTTTGGTTTATATGTTTTTTGTGGTGCGTAGATTGTATTACCATATTTATTTGCGATTTTTTGTGTTTCTTTATCTACTCTTTTGTTGAATACTGAATCAGGCATTTCGTTAGCATTACCTACATTATATTCTAATTCAGAATATTGCTTTGAAGTCATACCTCTTGGCGCTATACCTGCATATGGTCTTGCTCCCATATCCGTACGTCCGTGTTTATCAAATTCTTTTAAATATCCCATTTTAGTGTTAAATTCTTTATTACTGATAATCCCATCTTTTTTTAATTTTGTTAATGATTCAACTTTTTCTTTATACGTAGCTGTATTGCCGTGATGATATTCACTTGCATTAGCGACTCCTGTTAAGCCTGATAAAGCAATCGTACCTGCTAATACTGCACTACTTAATAAAGTGACTTTCTTCATTTTACTGTAACCCCTTTCAAAAGTTTAAATCTTACAATTTCTACGTTATCATAAACTTTTAATTATTTCATTTATATTACAGAATTTTTACTGTCATTTTACATTCTTTAAATTAAATAACACTTATTAAATATAATTTTTCCATAATATAATAAAAAGCACCTACAACGACTACACTGTAGGTGCTAAAAATATTATATATATCTATTTAATTAGTAACTATCTCTCATGTTGAAAGGCTATCAACAATTGTATAAGTGAATTTAACAATTATGATCAAGCTATCATTTTTTATTATTGTAAATTTTAGCATCTGCCAAAAATTATATACATAAGTAAATCATTTTTATGAATAATTCTTATTACATTTGAATTATTCACTTTTCTAAGAAATTGCATAAAATTCAAATTTTATAAACTATACTTTAAGAATCTCAATTTTCATAAATGTTGTCAACTATTTTTTGATTTCAAAAAAATATGCAATGCAATTTCATGTAAAAACAAGAAATTTATTACACACTAGTTACCAAAATTATTTTTTACAAACACATTTAATAAAGAATATACTTGGTCTTTATAGCAATTCTTATTTTCTTCAATAACCCCGAATTTCTGTGAAAAGGATGCTCGCAAATACCAACTCTCTAAAAAAAGGAGTATCAAATTTTGAAAATCTTCTTTACCCATAGACATTTCGGAGGGATCATAATATCTTATAATTTCACTATCTAGCACTTCATTGACTTCTTTGAGATGATTGTGAATCTCTGGTGTTAACTCGTCTGGTGCACTGGATAATTGGACATATAACCTGATATACCTTTCATCGATATCAAATATAAATTCAAATAAAAACTGGTAAAGCCCATCAATTGAGTAGTTAGAATCACTGTTGTTTTCGAGTATAAACGTTTTAAAGTAGTTAAAACAGTTTTCTACACTTTTACGATAAATCTCTTCTTTATTGCTGTAATGATAATATAAACTTGCTTTTTTGATGTTTACACTTTTAGCAATATCATCAAGTGTAGTACCGTAATATCCCTTTTCAGAAAATAAGGTTATTGCATTATCAATAATCTTATTCTTCAATTCTAAAATCTCCCCCTTATTTAATTTTTAATCGTTATATTACAGAAAAATTAAGTTAAAATTACAAATATTACTTTTCAAGTATAACAACATTCTATTGCAAATTGAAATACTTTCGATTAATATATTCGATGCAACCTAACTAACGAAAGGTAGGTAAATAAAATGCAATTTTTTAACTTTTTGCTTTTTTACCCTATTTTCATGTCAATTTACTGGATAGTAGGTTCAATTTATTACTTTTTCACTAAAGAATCGCCCTTTAATAAGCGAGATATAGTCAACAACAATGAACAAATTGAAGGCATCACTTTCTTATTAGCATGTTACAACGAAAGTGAAACTGTAAGAGATACGCTATCGAATGTCCTGTCACTTAATTACGCAAAAAAGGAAATTATTATCATCAATGATGGCAGTTCTGATAATACTGCTGACATTATTTATGATATGAAGAAACATCACGACTTTAAGTTTGTGGATTTACAAGTTAATAGAGGTAAAGCAAATGCTTTAAACGAAGGTGTGAAGCAAGCTTCATATGACTACGTGATGTGCTTAGATGCAGATACGATTGTGGATCAAGATGCTCCGTATTATATGATGAACAACTTCAAGAAAAATCCTAAACTAGGTGCTGTCACAGGTAACCCACGTATTCGCAACAAGAGTTCTATTTTAGGAAAGATACAAACGATAGAATATGCGAGCTTAATCGGATGTATTAAACGCAGTCAATCACTGGCTGGCGCGATTAACACCATTTCAGGTGTGTTTACATTATTTAAGAAAAGCGCACTGAAAGAAGTCGGCTATTGGGATACTGATATGATTACCGAAGATATAGCAGTATCGTGGAAATTACACCTAGCGGGGTTTCATATCTTATATGAACCACGCGCATTATGTTGGATGCTTGTGCCTGAAACAGTTGGTGGTCTATGGAAACAACGTGTGAGATGGGCTCAAGGTGGACATGAAGTACTTCTTAGAGATTTTTGGGCAACGATGAGATCTAAGAAATTATCACTTTATATCCTCATGTTTGAACAAATCATCTCTATCACTTGGGTTTATATCATTCTGCTATACCTAGCATTTTTGTTGATGACTGCTAACTTCTTAGATTACACATATTTGAAATATAGCTTTTCAATTTTTTTCCTTTCATCATTTACGATGACATTTATCAACATCATTCAGTTTACAGTTGCTTTATTTATAGACAGTCGCTACGAAAAGAAAAATATAGTTGGTTTAATTTTTGTGAGTTGGTACCCAACAGTTTATTGGATTATCAACGCCGCCGTTGTCATTTTCGCATTTCCTAAAGCATTAAAAAGAAAGAAAGGTGGCTATGCTACATGGTCAAGCCCAGACAGAGGAAATATCCAACGGTAAAATCGTCTTTGAATTTAGTTAGGGAGAGCTTATTCATCGCGATATCTTGCGCATTTTGGATTTATTGTGTCGTTGTCATGATTGTATATATAGGGACGCTTATCAATTCACAAGTTGAAAGTGTGATTACGATACGTATTGCACTCAATGTGGAGAACGTAGAAATTTATAAGATATTTGAATTGATGCTGATTTTCTCAATCATTATTTTCATATTCTTTACTTTTAGTATGATTTTTCAAAAAATTAAGAAAGGTCGTGAAGCATGAAGCCTTTCAAATTTATCTTGATTAGCTTAATTATGATGTTAGTAATGACGAATGTAACACCAATCTTTCATCATAATGCAAAAGCTGATGAAGACAACAAGAAGTTAAAGTATCACAAGAATAGCGCTTTAGCGTTAAACTATCACAGAGTTAGAAAAAATGACCCCTTGAATGATTTTATAACTTTATTTTCAAGTAGTAAGGAAATTAAGAATTATAGTGTGACGGATAAAGAATTTGAGTCACAAATCAAATGGCTGAAGGAACATGATGCAAAGTTCCTTACTTTAAAAGAGTTTCTGAAGTATAAAAAGAAAGGTAAGTTCCCAAAACGTAGTGTGTGGATTAATTTCGATGATATGGATCAAACTATTTATCAAAATGCATTCCCAATATTAAAAAAATATAAAATTCCAGCAACTGGATTTGTGATTACTGGACATATTGGTCAACAAAACTTCCATAATTTAGATATGATGACTCAGTCTCAATTATCAGAAATGTATCGTACAGGCCTTTGGGATTTCGAAACACACACGAATAATCTACATTCGTTAAAGAAAGGAAATAAGTCAAAGTTTCTAGAAGCATCTAATCCTGCTGCTACTAAGGATATTGAAGATAGTGAAGATGTGTTAAATTCTAAATTTGGCAAAAATCAACATGCCATCGCTTACCCTTATGGTCTAATCAACAATAGTAAAATTCAAGCTTCTAAAGATGCAGGTATGAAATACGGATTTACATTAAGTGAAAAAGCTGTCACTCCAAATGTAAATAATTACAAAATACCTCGTATTCTAGTAAGTAACGATGCATTCGAAACTTTAATTAAGAAATGGGACGGTTTCAATGAAGAAAAATAGACTTGAATTAGTATACTTACGTACTTTTATATGTATCATTATTATTGTCACGCATTTATTAACACAAATCACTTTAGAACATGAACATCTTTCAGGAAGTTCGCTTATTCTGCAATTTTATATAAGAAATATAGTCATATTTGGGACACCTAGTTTTATCGTTTTATCACAGTTGTTAACTACATTAAATTATAAATCTGTTAGCGTGCAATATTTGTTTTCTCGCTTTAAGTATATCTTTATTCCTTATATATTAGTGGGACTATTTTATAGTTATAGTGAATCATTGTTAACCGCTTCGTCTTTTAAAAAGCAATTTATTGAAAATGTGATTTTGGGACAATGGTATGGTTATTTCATCATTATTATCATGCAATTCTTCATTTTATCGTACGTGATTTATAAGATTAATTATAAACTTTTTAATAGTAAGCTTTTATTATTGCTAGCCTTTGTCATACAACAAGCATTTTTATATTATTTTAATCATAGCGATGCTTTTCATGGATTTGTAAAACATTATTATCCATTAAGTGAGAATACGATGATACTTGGATGGATTTTCTATTTCTTTTTAGGTGGCTATATCGGGTACAACTATGAACGTGTACTATCATTCTTAGAAAAATATCTCGTCATCATGATTATGTTAGCATTGGGTTCATATGTACTATTTATTGCTATATCTGGGGACGATTATTGGAATGTTACCAGTTTTACTTATTCACTCACGCTTTATAACAGTGTAATGTTCTTTGTACTTGTAGGTATTTGCGCACACTTTAAAACCATGTTACTTAACACGGTTCAGATGATTAGTGCATTTTCATTCTTTATTTATTTGCTACATCCAATTATTTTGGATTCGCTATTTGCGTATACCAATATCTTTGAGGATAACACAGTTGTCTTCTTAGCCGTTTCCTTGCTGATGATTCTCGGCATCTGCATTGGTGTTGGTATGATATTGAGAGAATTTTATATTTTTAGGTTCGTTATTGGCAAACAGCCGTATAAGCTACAGTTTAATCATTATCAACCTAGTTGGAAATCACACTAATGTTGGAAAAGCGCCACCCGCAGAGATAAAATTGACGGATCTCTGCGGGTGGCGCTTTGGGTTTGTGGTGGATTACTTTTTTATGAGAATAATACTTTCAATACTCTAAAGAATGAACCGATTAATTGGAATAATGTACCTGACATTGGATTTCACCCCTTTCACTTTATAGATTTTACTTATCAACTCTCAATGACTTATTTATTAATTTGAAGTTAATTGTTCACTTTGAACTAAATCATCTGCGAGGTTGTGCCAAAATTGTTGTAGTTCTTCTCTTGTGCGTACTGTATCTGAACTGTCTTGTCCGACAAAGTCGACATGGTCCCAATCATGTTTGACTGGTGTGACTTGCCATACACCTTTTTGATTTTTATCTGTTGCTTTTACATATTTTTGATTGAATGGATGTTGTGCTGAAATCACCGATACTAGACCGTCGTTTTCTCTCCACTCTTTTTCAGTCGCTTTACCAATTACATTGGCAGTTATCGTGAATGGGAAGAATAGATTGTAATCTGCTTTTTGTCTACCGAATAATGATGCATGCGTTGATTCACCTGTATATGTTTTATACACGATATTAGGATTTAATGATGTTTTACGATTCAGATCTGTGGCACCATCACGTGTAAGATCATAGAAACCATTATCTTGAGATTTCCATAATTTAGAATTTTGAACTCTTTTCGCGTAATCGATGTATGATTCATTTGGTTTTTGTTTAAGACCCCATTGCGCTAAGCCAAAGTCTACACGTGAATTTTTTCTACCGAATGCCTTACCTACATCGAATACCACTTGGCGTACTAAGGCTTCGTTACCTAGTTCATCTGAAGCGTGTGTACCATTATGCGGTGAAGCTAACGTCGTGATGGAAGATACCATATTGTCGTTGTTCCCTTTATATAAAGGTGAAATCGTACCCCCATGTTCTTTTTGGTATTCTACTTCTTCAGGGTTACCATGTCTTAACAATTCTTCTAGTTGGCGAATTGTTTGTCCGCCCATACTATGTCCTACAAGATGTACTTTCTGACCTGGTTTCCAGTCTTTGTAGACACCTTCGTATGTTTTACCGTAACGTTTGTGACCATATCTTGCGGCATGTGCTGCACCATAGTCTACTCTTCCGCCTTTAATATAATAATAAAGTTCTACAGCACGGTCATAGTTACTGCTAAATGCACTAATGCTTGCTTCATATGCTTCATAACCATTCTCTTCCAAATCTTGACGGATATTCATCTTATCGCCACCCCAGTAATGTGATAGCACCGTAGGGTTGATATCGTCAGTAAATCCATTGAAACCGTGAACTAAGATAATTGGATCATGATTTTTATATTGGCTATGTTTCGCCTTTTTATTTGTTTGATCTTTATTTTGTTGTGTTGTTTGCTGTTTGGATTTTTTATTAGTTGTAGCAACGGCATTATTCTTCAGTGTGCCTAAACCGTCTTTAGAGTCTTTATCTTTATCAGAAGAATCATCTTTGTTCGAAGTTGGGTTTGCATTATCGCCAACAGTTAAAGATTTGGATTCGTCGCTATCCTTTGTTGTAGCTAGTGTAGCTTCTGAAGTTGCGTCATCTTGAGCTGTCACCTTTTGATGGTTATCTGCCTCTGGTTGATTATCTTTTTGCGATGTCGCTTTAGGCGATTTCACTGTCGCTGTTGTGTCGTCTGTATCTTTTGATGATTTTGTTTCATCAGTGTTTTCTTTTGTAAGTGTTTGCGCATCTTCATCTTTACTATTTTGTGCGTTTTCTTTTGTCTGTTGTTTATCTTGTGTTTCAGACTCACTCACTTGGTTACCTTGATTGTCTGATTTGTTTTCAGTTTTTGATGGTATTTGAGTTTGATTGTCAGCTGATTCGTGATGCTCTGCTTTTTCCATTGGTGCTGCATCTTCAGCTTCTGTTTTAGCATTTTGGTTCTGTGCCTTTTCTTTAGTATTTTCAGTTGATGTTTGATCTGTTTTACGTGCATCATCTGTTGTTGAAGGTTGTTTTACATCTTCTTTTGAATCACTTTGTTGATGACCTTGATTTCCTGTTGACTGTTCTTGTGCTTGGTTTTGAGATGTTGCACTTTCTTCATTGTCAGTGTTTTGATGTACGTCTTTTTGGTTATTCTCATTATGTAAGCTATTTTGTTGATTCGTCTTATCATTCGTATCATTTTTAACATTCGGTTGTTCAGACGTTGATTGAGTTTCCTCATTTTTCGTTGTCTGATGCTCATTCACATTTTCATTATTTGTCCCAATAGATTGTGATATCTCATTGTCCGAAGTTCCCTGATTGTGATTTTCCTCGGCAGCCTGAGCTGAATTACCCCCGATAAATAATAATGCTGCTATCAAGATTGATGATGTCCCCACACTAAACTTGCGAATACTATACTTGTTTTTTCTTGTCTCCATTAGTAGCACCTCTATTTATTTAATTTTTTAAAAATGAACTTCGCAATTATAAATGATTAAATAAATAAATTAATAATTGCGCGTGGTAGTAACTCGAATAGCTTACTAAAAATCGCTTTAATAGCTTCCATAATGACCATCCTTTCTATCGAAAAGAAAACGCTTACATTTAATATAAAAAATTTTTGTATATACAATACTATTGAGTTGCATATAAAATATAAAACACTTATCTTTTTCGATTAAATTTAAAACATATCATACTGTAATATTGAAAAATTGTCAATAATTACATGCAATTAAATTGACCAATTATATAAAAGAATTCTCATGGAATTACAAGCTAGAAGATATATTTTAAAATGAATATAGCTAAATATCACTATATAAAGAGGATGAAAATTATGGATTGTTTGCAATTTGAAAACTATTTAAATATTAATACATCTCAATATCAAAACCTTAATGTGGAAACACTTAATCATATGATAGAACGTTATATGCTGACTGTTCCCTTTGAAAATATTAGTGTTCAAAATCAAGTTCCTATTTCTGTTAACATTGAAGACCTCTTTAGAAAAATCGTCCTAAACCATCGAGGTGGATTCTGTTATGAAATGAATCATCTATTTGGAACATACTTAGAGGAGAAAGGGTTTGATGTTCATCGTGCTTCAGCTACCATTCATACCCCTGATGGTGGCCGTTCTCTAGAAGGTTCACATATGTCTTTATATACGAAAATAGACGGTATATATTACGTTACGGATGTAGGTTTTGGTGATTTACCGTTACATGCAATTCCAATTACTCATGTTTCCCAACCTACTGTTATCTCTGATATTAATGGAGAATTTCGTGCAATTTTAGACACAGAAGACTACTATCATGTTCAAAAACTTAAAAACAACGAATGGGTTACGTTGTACCATGCACTATTAAAACCTCAATTCATTCATGATTTTGATGATAAGATTGTTTATAACCAAAGTAATCCAAACTCTATTTTTGTAAAACAATTACTTGTCACACAGCCACAAACATTTGGTCGGGCTACAATGACACATCGCACACTCACGTTAAGCTATGGAGATACTAAAGAAAAATATGATGTTACAGCTCACAATTACAAACATTTTCTAAAAAAATATTTTAATCTAAACGAAACGATTGATAGACTTGAAGACTAATCATTACTTTAGACAACCAAGGGTATTGTTGAATAATGAGGTGAAAAGAATGTCAAACATTGAAATATTAGGAGCTAAACAAAATAATCTTAAAAATATTGATGTCAGCATCCCTAAACATCAATTAACTGTATTTACAGGGAGGTCGGGCTCAGGTAAGTCTTCATTAGTCTTTAATACGATAGCCGCTGAGTCAGAACGACTATTAAATGAAACATATTCAAGTTATGTCCAACACCAATTAACTCAATACGAAAAACCAAATGTCGATCAAATCAATCATTTGCCTGTCGCCATGATTATAAATCAAAAACGTCTTGGTGGAAATTCACGTTCCACTGTAGGTACTATTTCAGACATTTATGCTTCTGTAAGGCTGTTGTGGTCTAGAATTGGAGAACCCTTTGTAGGATATTCAGATATTTTCTCTTTTAATAATCCTAAAGGAATGTGTGATACATGTTCAGGTCTCGGTTATGTAGAGGATATTGATTTAAACGAATTACTCGATTTCGACAAATCACTAAATGAAGATGCAATTAAATTCCCTTCCTTTAGACCTGACAGTTGGCGTGGTAAACGTTACCTCTATACCGGGTTATTTGATAATGATAAGAAATTAAAAGACTATACTAAAGAAGAAATGGATACATTTTTATATACCGAACCTACAAAATTAAAAAATCCTCCATCAAATTGGCCAAGAACAGCAAAATTTGAAGGTTTAATTCATCGCTTTAGACGTTCTTTCTTGCTTAATGATAATTTTGAAAAGAAACGTTTCAAAGCTGATATTGATCGTGTTGTATCAAAACATGAATGCCCATCATGTCATGGTAAAAGACTCAATGATAAAGTTTTAAGTTGTAAAATCAATGGTGTGAATATCGCTGATTTCACCGATTTACCTATAGATGATGCCGTTCATTTTCTAGAAAATATCAATTCAAATACAGCCAAAGTGATTATTGAACCATTAAAGCAACAACTACAGGCATTGAGTTATATCGGTTTGAATTATTTAACTTTATCACGAGAGACAACTTCACTGTCAGGTGGCGAATCCCAACGTATTAAACTGATCAGACATTTAAATAGTCCACTAAGTGATTTAGTTTATATTATTGATGAGCCAAGCGTTGGACTACATCCTGAAGATATTCAAAGAATTAATGATATGATTCAGTCGCTTAAAGAGAAAGGAAACACAGTGCTTGTGGTCGAACACGACCCCGATGTAATACAAACAGCCGATCATGTGATTGATATTGGACCTAATGCAGGGAAAGATGGCGGAGAGATTATGTTCGAGGGAACATATGATGGCTTACTTCAATCTCAAACGAGCACGGGTAAAGCTTTAAACAAAAGGCATAATCTCAAAGAGAATCCTAGAACTACTTCAGAGATGTTTCATATCAAAGATATCTCACGAAATAATTTAAATCATATTTCAACGCAATTACCTAAACAAGCTATGACCGTGGTGACAGGTGTGGCTGGTTCTGGAAAGAGTTCGCTTATTTCAGCAGCATTTGAACACGATGATTGTGCTATTTTTATCGATCAGAAACCACCTCATGCGTCTAATAGATCTAACTTACTGACGTATTTAAATATCTTTGATGATGTACGAAGTTTCTTTAGTCAACACACGGGCATGAAAAAAAGCATGTTTAGTTATAATTCTGAAGGTGCATGCCCTGAATGTCATGGTAAAGGTGTTATTAAAACTGAACTTGCATTTATGCCAGACTTTTCCCAAATTTGTGAGATGTGCAATGGCACAAGATACCGCCCTGAAGTACTAGAAGCAACAGTAGATGGTAACTCTATCGCGGATATCTTAGCACTCACTGTCAGTGAAGCCATTGCGCAGTTTGACGGACAAGAAAGTATCACTCGTCCGCTTCAAGCATTAGCGAACACTGGGCTTAACTATATGACTTTAGGTCAATCTTTAGATACTTTGTCTGGTGGAGAAATTCAACGTGTTAAATTAAGCCGATATCTCACTGAAGATGTACACGATCAAATCTTTATTTTCGATGAACCAACGACTGGACTTCATGAAGATGATTTACCTGTCCTTATCGATTGCTTTAACCATTTGATTGAACAAGGTAATACCGTTATTCTTATTGAACATAATTTAACGATGATGACTCAAGCCGATTGGTTTATTGATATTGGACCTTATGCTGGAGATAAAGGTGGCCAATTATTATATAGCGGTCAGCCTGCCGGACTACTAAAAATAAAAAATTCAGTTACCGCAAAGCATTTAAATCGTTATATTCACAAATAATCTATATAAACATTGATACTATTATAAAAGCCTCTAAACTGAAATTTTAAATCATTTCAATTTAGAGGCTTTTCTTCTATAGATGATTCATTTACCAATGTTGGATATCTTTTCTCTCACCTTTAAAGTTATTACTTTTCTGATGTCGTTGTGCTAACACTTTTTCCACTTCTGAAAACGGAATGTCTAATGCATGTAATAACACGAATAAATGATACATGACATCAGCTGTTTCATTAACCACTTCTTGTTGATTGTGTTTCATTGCACCAATGACCACCTCAAAAGCTTCTTCCCCAAACTTTTTAGAAATTTTCTCTATCCCTTCTTTAAGTAAGTATTGGGTATAAGACTTGCTTTTATTCGATTTAGCACTTTCACGCACTGTTTGTTGGAGCGATTGAACCACAAAAGGAACTTCAGTATTAAAACAACTTTGGCTTCCCGTATGACATGTAGGCCCATTAGGATTGACCTTTATAAGTAATGTATCATTATCACAGTCTATATGAATATCTACAACGCTTTGCGTATGTCCTGAAGACTCACCTTTCGTCCATAATCGTTCTTTAGACCTTGAGTAGAAAGTGACTATACCTTCATCTACAGTTTTTTGATAAGCTTCTTCGTTCATGTAACCAAGCATTAATACTTGATTTGTCATTGCATCTTGTAGAATGGCTGGCACTAATCCTTTTGAAAAATCTACATCTTTTCTCATCTTACAGGTATACCTCCTTGGCGCAATGTTTCTTTAATCTGATCAACCGATGTCTCTTTATCATGTAAAATACTTGCTGCTAAACCTGCAGATACATCTGTTTTTCGGAATAATTCTACAAAATGCTGAGCGTTTCCTCCGCCTCCTGAAGCTATTATTGGGATATTAACTAAGGACTTAATCTCGGACAAATGTTCAATATCAAATCCTTGTTTCATCCCATCATGACGCATACTTGTAACGAGAAGTTCTCCTGCGCCTAAATGTTCTACTTGTTGAACCCAGTCATAGACACGGACATCTGTTAATTTTTTACCGCCATGCGTCGTACAGAAATAATCGTGTCTATTCTCATCGTAATAACTATCTATTGCGATACATATACATTGTCTTCCAAACTTTTCACTCGCCTGTCGTATGAGTTCAGGATTTTTTAGAGCGCTTGAATTCAATGACACTTTATCCGCCCCGTGATGAAGTAATTGTGTGATATCATCCAATGTTTGAATGCCACCTCCAATTGTAAGAGGGATAAAGAGTTGATTAGCCGTTTCCTCTATCACTTCAAGCATTAAATCATGTCCTTCCTCAGTTCTTGAAATATCTAAAAAGACAAGTTCATCTGCACCTGCATCGTTATAATACAAAGCTAAATCAACAGGGTTTCCAATATCTCTCAATCCTTTAAATTGAACCCCTTTCACTACACGACCATCCTTCACATCTAAACAAGGAATAATTCTCTTCTTAATCAAGATAATCCCTCCCAAAATGATGCATGATGTGCAGCTTTACCAACGATGGCCGCATGTACATTAAGTTGCTCTAAACGTTTCAAATCATGTTGATGTCTTATGCCACCAGACGCAATGATAGGTAAATTTGTAAACTCAGCTAGTCGACCTGTGATCTCAAAATTTGGCCCTGATAACTTTCCGTCCTTTGAAATATCTGTATAAATAATCCCACCAAGCGGTAATCCTTCTATTTGCGATACGAATTCAAACAAATTGAGTTGTGCATCTTCTTCCCAACCATTGATCTTGATATCTTCTTGATACGCATCCACTGATAGATAAATTTTTCCTGGAAAATGATTGGCAATTTCACTTAACCATTGAAGATGTTGAATACCTTTCGTGCCAACGATGCAGTAATCAATGCCAGCATTAAAATAGTCTTCAATTGTCGACAATGTTCTGATGCCGCCTCCTACTTCAATTGGCTTATTTGTAAGGCCTCTCAATGTTTTAATATAATCCAGTTCTCTCGTTTCTTTAGCTTTCGCACCGATTAAATCGACGATATGTATACGTTTCACACTCTCGAACTGACTATAAAATTCGATACTGTCTTCAACAGATCTTTCCATCTTTTCTTCGGACTCATATTTACCTTCTGTTAATCTAACACTTGTTGAATTTATGAGATCGATTGCTGGCCATAATTCAATCATCAATAAAACCGCCTTTCAATGCCTGCTTTAAAATGGCTAAGCCATGTTCACCGCTTTTCTCAGGGTGAAATTGAATCCCAATGTAATGACGATATTGGATAACGCCTGGAACTTGTGTACCATAATTAGCATACGCCACAACATGCTCAGACATTTCTGCTTGATACGAATGAACAAAATAAACATCGGTTTGTAATAAAGGATGTTGACTGTGTAACTGATTCCATCCTAAATGAGGTACTGGATACGAAGTTTGAATCGGCACAATATTTCCCGGGACAAGTCCTAAACCATCGACGTCTCCTTCAGCACTATGCTCAAATAACAACTGCATACCTAGACATATTCCAATAATCGGTGTGCCATCAATCTTTTTTAAGATTTGATCTAACCCTTTAGAGTGAATGGATACCATTGCATCTTTGAAATGACCTACACCTGGCAAAACGATAGCATCAGCAGACATCATTTCTGCTTCTTCACACGTCAAAACGACTTCATACCCTAAATGTTTAATAGCTCTAGTTACGTTACTGATGTTTCCTAAACCGTAATCTATAACTGCAATCATTCAATCACACCTTTAGATGAAGGAATAAGACCATCTTTAGAAGGCATAAGCGCTACCTTTAACGCTCTTGCAAATGATTTAAATATCGCTTCAATTTCATGATGCGTATTGCCACCTCGAATTAAATCAATATGAACGGTTAAACGTGCATTAATCACTAACGCTCGAAAGAATTCTTCAACTAGCTCAGTATCAAATGTGCCTACCTTTTCCTTACTGAGTTTGGCATTAAAAGAAAGATAGGGTCGACCGCTAATATCTACAATCGTACGTGCGAGCGTTTCATCCATTGGTATATAGGCACTTCCATACCGAGTGAAGCTTCTTTGGTCACGTGTTAGTTCTTGTAACAATTGACCTATGACAATACCAATATCTTCAGTAACATGATGATCATCTACATATGTATCACCGTTCGCTACAATATTTAGAGTTAAACCACTGTGAAACGTAAAAAGTGTCAGCATATGGTCTAAGAAACCTACGCCCGTATCGATATGAGATGGTTGACCATTATTAGCAAGTTCAATATTTAATTGTGTTTCATTGGTGTTACGTATTTTTCGATAAGTCATAACGCTCTCTCCATTCTTTAACAATGCCTTCTAATTGCTCAAGCTGTTCCTCAGTGGCTATAGAATAACGGACATAATCCTTCATATTTTCTTCTTCATAAATTCGTGGTTTAAACCCATTTTTGAAAATAAATTCCCCTAAATCATGCGCGAGTTTGCCTTTAGTTAAGACAAAGTTTGTATAGGAAGGATACACTTTGATAACGTCTGCAACATGCTTGGTGAAAATCGCTTTCAATCGTGTCGCTAGTGCACGCTGTCTCTTTAAAAATGCTGTTGTGTCATTTTCAGAAATAAAAAGTGACGTAGCCACTTTCAATGTAAAACTATTAAGTGGATAAGGATGTTCTATACGTTGAATCAAACGAATCGTTGCTTCGTGACCGATGATGACACCAAGGCGTAACCCTGCTATACCAAAAGCTTTCGAAAATGTACGCATGCGAATAACATGAGGGGTATTCGGAACCTCGTAAGGTTGACCGTAATCAAGATATGCTTCATCTATAACAAAGTAACTACCTATCTTATTCAATTTCTCACTTATTGAGTTAATGAAAGTCATATCAAATTGCTTTCCAGTCGGATTATGTGGATTACTCATAATGAAAAATGATGGGCGAACCGCTTCAATACGATCTAAAATGTGTTGCAAATTAAATTGTAAATCTTGATCAGATTCTACAAATTCAATAGGACGTTGTACTTGTGCTGCATACGCTTGATACATGAAGAAGTCAGGATTTAACGTGAGCACAGGCCCTTCTGGCATAATCAACATCAGTTTTTGAATTAATTCATCTGAACCATTTGTCGCAATCACTTGATTTGGCTTTAACTTATAAAATGAAGCATAAGCTTCTCTAAATCGTTGATATTCTTCGTCAGGATATAAGTTATATTGCATGTCTTTCAAAATTTCATTAAGTTGAACCTGTGATAAAGGTGCAATGGGACTTTCATTCTTATCTATACGTATCAATATGTGTCCCTCCTTAATTGCGTATTTGAATAGACTTTTCATGGTTATATAAAGATTCAATATGTGCAATGTGTTCTGCTGAATGCGCGACCTCTTTAAAGGTTTGTTGCGTTAACTGAATCACTGAATTGCGCGTCATAAAATCATTTACTGTTAACCCATTTGAAAATCTAGCAGTTTGGTTTGTTGGAAGGACATGACTAGGTCCAGCTACATAGTCACCGATCACTTCAGGAGAATAATGTCCTAAAAATAACGCACCTACATATTTAATCTTTTCAACGTATGTTTTCGGTGCTTTTGTTTGAATAGATGCGTGTTCTGGGGCAATCGTGTTCATAACTTGGCATGCTTCGTCATGATTTGAAGCTAAAATTAAATAATGATGTTGAGCGATACTTTTTGAAATAATATCTTTACGTTTCGCATCTGCGAGCGCTTTAGTTATTTTAGTTTTTAGTTGGTTTAATACGTTCTCATCTTCACTAATTACATAAGTACGTGCCATTTCATCATGTTCTGCCTGTGCGAAGACATCGTAGGTAATCGCATCTAAGTCTGCAGTGTCGTCTATAATCAACGCAATCTCTGTAGGTCCAGCAATTTGGTCGATACCTACCTGCCCGAAGACATACTTTTTAGCATAGGCCACAAATTGATTGCCTGGTCCTACAATTTTATCGACCTTCTTAATAGCGTCTGTTCCATACGTTAATGCAGCAATACTTTGAGCTCCACCGACCTGATAAACATGGTTCACACCAGTAATGAAACAAACTGCTAATACTTCTTTACAAATCCCGTCCGGTTGAGGTGGTGTGACGACGGTAATATGCTTTACCCCTGCTACTTGTGCAAGCGTTGCCGTCATTAGTACCGTAGAAGGATAACTCGCTTTACCTCCTGGAACATAAATCCCTACGCGCTCAATAGGATGATAGATTTCGTAGCATTCCTCGCTTTTAAGTTGGGTCATGTTTGTCTTAATCTTTTCTTGATAGGCTTTAATTCGTTTATAACTTTGTTCAAGGGCATGTCGTGTTGTTTCATCTAAATTATCATAAGCTTCTTTGAGTTTAGATTGAGCCACTTCTAATTGATCTGTTTTCACATGGTCAAATGTTAAATTATAATTTTTTAGTGCACGGTCCCCTTTTAACTTCACTTCCTCACATATATCTCGTACTAACGGATACAGTGATTCGTCTAATGTTTCATTCTGAGCAAATTGTTCTATAAATTGTTGTGCTTTAAGCATAGTCAATAGACACCCCCAATTGCTTAATTAACCTTTCTATTTCAGTAGATTTCTTGAAATATGCCTCTTTATTCGTAATTAACTTGGCATTGATATCTCCAATATGTCTCTTCTCAACAAGACCATTCGCCTTTAGTGTTGTACCTGTTTGTACGATGTCTACAATCCCGTCAACCATATCAACAAGACATGAAAGTTCGACTGAACCATTTAAATAAATGAGTTCAACATCCATTCCTTGGTTGGCAAAGTACTGTGTGGCCGTATGAACATAGCTCGTCGCTACTTTTTTGTACGCCGTCGTTTGAGGTTTAGAAGCTAAAGCAAAGTGACATTTCCCAAATGGCAAATCTAATAAGTTATTAATATTAAATTTATGTTCGTTTAACACATCGCTCCCGACTATCCCAACATCCGCAATACCTTGTTCAACATATGTAGGTACATCGCTTCCTTTAACTAGAATAAATTCAATGCTATCTACAGTAAGCAGTAATAACCTTTTTCTCGATAATAACGCCTCAGACATGTCTTTCTGTTTTACTCGCTGTAAATAGTCTATGAAACTGTCTAATAATCGTCCTTTTGCTAATGCTACACGTAACATGACATTCGCTCCTTCCCCTTTTATAAAATTACAGCGTCAAACCTAAGCCAAATCCTTCTAACTCACCATGGTAGTACCCACCTGTCAACACGCTTTCGTGCGAGTGTTCTAAATGACATTTGATAAATACACCCTTGTAATAAGACCTTGGTGGCTGTGCAGTAATATCGAGATGAATATCTTTCAATCCCCATGATTTTAGCCATCCTTCCCACAATTGCAATGTTTGAAGCGCAGGATGGTTAGCGCTGAGGTAATTGGGAAGCAACTGGAGTTGATTTAATGTGTTCTCTTTTAATATTCGAATAAGCGGATGATGCACACCCAATTTGTTAACCAAACCTGATATATTTCTTTCTTCAATCATTTCTACTACGTCGGGTGTTTGAAACTGTTGGTCTAGAAGTGCATCGATCAATTGATAGTGTCCAAGAATCACAAATTGTATACGATCATGAAGATCGCTTTTAATGAATTTGTGAAAATGTATAAAACTGTTTTTAATCACTTCACGTGAAGGATGATAATTTTCGATTCCTATTTGTTTAATCACTTTATTATTTCTAATAATGTCGCCAGCATACGCAACTTGTTGGTGATTTGAAGGATAAGCTGAGTAATATCTAAATAATTGATCAGTAAAATCGTTTCTTAAGGCATATAAGTGTTTATGATGTTGCCAAAAATGACGTTCTTCCATTTGTTGTAAATCTTCATGCGTAAGATTTCCCCAGTTCAACTTTTCTATTAAATTAAAATCAACAAGTTGATAACCTTGTTGTTTGAAATACTTTAGAAATGCTAATTCCTTTTCCTTAATCGAAATTATGTCTAATTTACTCACAAGATGTCACCTCGACCCAAACACTTTAACGCTATATTGTACTAAAGTGAAAATGTAGTATTAAACTACCATGACGAAATTAATATTACAAGTATTTTTCTGAAAATTCTTTCAATTATAAATATACTTTTTCCTTTGCATTTTTAACTCATCCACCCATCATCTTCTTTTAATCTCATATACACCTTGTTTAACTCTAATAGATATATTATTCTAAAATGTAGTTATACATATTATCTTTAAGCAATTTTAAATTTAAAACTCTGTTGCTTGCACATATTTTTAAAATTCTCCACAAAAAAAGCAAAATACCAATCGATAACGATTAGCATTTTGCTCAACACACGCAATAACTAGAGATACTATGACTACATTAATACACAAAAATTTAGGGATGCAGCATGAAGCTGCGTAAGTGATTTTGAGAAAAAATTAACAGTATACTCTAATTACCACACAAAACATACTAACCCATAAAGCCCAATTTAATGAGTTAGTATGGCTTATATAGTAATATCATTGCCCACTCAAAAGATTTATTCAATTGTAATCACAATTAGGATTATATCAATTTTAAATCAAAGAATGTGAATGCAAATTAAGCCATCTGATACTTATGTGACATATTTTAATAAATGTCTCATTATTAAGAGGTGTATAATGAAAAATAAAGATCTGCGTGTAGAAAAAACTGAACAAGCATTATTAAATGCTTTATTTGAAACGCTAAGAACGAAAGATTTTGGTCAAATTACCGTCCAAGATTTATGTGACAAAGCTTTAGTCAGACGTTCAACATTTTATAGACGTTTCGACGATAAGTATGATTTACTTAAATTATTGATACAAAAGTTGATTTTTAGAGTGAGAGAGAAACATTCTACAACTTTAAATCCAGATGATCCTAGACCCCACTTCGAGAAAGTGATTCGTGAATCATTGGATTATTTATATGAACATAAACCTATTGTTCAAAATGTACTAACTATGGCACTCTATGATGAAGTCACTGATATTATATATGAGCAATTGTATGAAGGTATGAAAGCTCAAATACAGTTTGAAATACGTCATGGGGTTGAATTTAATGTTGATATAGATATTCTTGCTGACTTTATTGCAGGAGGCATATTACGTACAATGTATGCTTGGATTCAAGACGGCCAAGAACGTTCAATAGATGATTTAACAAAAGAAGTGGTTACTATTCTGAATGGTGTACATAATTATCATGCTAAATTTTAAAAAGTACTATCTCGACCATACACCTCAACACCATTTTCAACGATAAAAGTAGTACAATGCAATTGTGTTCGTGCTATAAGTGAAGTACTATAGTAAATGCTGTTAATTATTAATTTGCAACGCTCAGAAATTATTTTACAGAGCAACTATCAAACAATATATGCATCAATCACACAGATTTTGAAGTGTCGGATTAATGAGGTGAATAAAAAATGAATAACAATGATTTACGTGTTAAGAAGACACAACGCGCGCTTATGGATTCATTCTTAGAACTACTTAAGACGAAGAATTTTAGTCAGATTACTGTTCAAGATTTGTGTGATCGAGCTATGGTACGTCGCTCAACTTTCTATCGTCATTACAGTGATAAATATGATTTATTAAACCAAGTTCTAGCTAACTTTTTCAACAGTTTGCATGAATCTCATTTAGATAATTTATTGGTGAAAGAACCGAAAACATATTTCGAAAATATAGTTAGGGAGACACTTTATTTTTTAATAGAAAATAGAGATACTATCCAAAGCGTCTTTACTATTGCCTATTATGACGAAATTACCCGCATCGTATATAACCAGCTTTATAAGGGTGTTGAAAGACAGGTTAATTTCGACATCCGTCATGGCATTCGATTTAATATTGATTTAGAGGTTTACATGGAATTCATGGCTGGTGGTATCTTGCGCATTATTTATGCTTGGTTAAAAGAGGGACAAAAGCGTTCAGTCGAAGATTTAACACGAGAAGTCGTCAAAATTATAAATGGCATTAGAGAAACACACATTAAAAAATTTTAATAACTATTATAGATGAAAACCCTCGCTAGATAGTGATATGACCCCCAATAGTGTCATTATTTAGCGAAGGTTCTTATTTTAGCGCTTAGTGTCCTGCCATCCAAGGTCTTCCTTGTGTGGCTTTTTTACGTTTATTTGTCGGCAACTTATCTTTAGTAACAACACGAGGTTGTTGACCTTTTTCAATACGTTGCTTTAATTTCCCATCCATTTTATAAGTTTGAAAAGCGTTAAATACTCGTGTAGATGTGTCGCCACAATGTGGACAATATGCATATTCATGTTGTTCATTCATGGATTGTCTCATTGTAAATGGCCCACACGTTGAACAATCATAAGTATATTTTGGCATTATTCATCAGGCTCCAAACTCGGTACAATATCGTCTTTAAATATCTCTCTCGGAATCGCAATCGTACAGCAGGCATTCGGAACATCTACGATACCGGCAACTGTGCCTTGCACTGGCGCTGTACCTAGTAGCATATAAGCTTGTTCTCCAGTGAATCCTCGTGTTTTTAAGAATTCAATCGCATTAAGCACTGCATTTCTGTATGCAGTGGTCGCATCATTATATTTTTGTTCACCTGTAAATTCATTTACAGAAATACCTTCGAAGACAATATAATCATTATAATTCGGTAGAAGTGAACCTGGTTTGAATGTTGGGTTTTTCTTAATATGGTATTTTTCCATCCCATTTTTAATGACATTCACGCGTAATTCAATCCATCCTGGCATTTCAATACCACCACAGAATGTAATTTCTCCATCACCTTGAGAAAAATGTAAATCACCTACAGATAATTTGGCACCTTTAACATGAACTGGGAAGTAAATTCGAGACCCTTTTGATAAATCTTTGATGTCACAGTTGCCCCCATTTTCACGAGGCGGAACTGTACGTGCGCCTTCTTTAGCTACACGATTAAAATCTCTTCCTTTAAGCGTACCTAATACTGCCGCATCCTCAGTAGGTAAATTCGCTAACACAGGTTCACGGTCCGGATCTGTATCGACAAGCGCACGTTCACGACGATTCCATTCGTCTAACATTTCTTGAGAAGGTGCCACTCCGATTAACCCCGGATGGATAACCCCTGCAAATTCGACTCCTGGAACATGTCGACTAGTAGCATAGATTCCATTGAAATCCCAAATAGACTTGGCTGCATTAGGATAATGGTCAACTAAGAAACTGCCTTCATTCGTTTTATCAAAGATACCGTTAAATCCCCATTCATGTTCAGGAAAAGTTCCGATGTCTAGAATATCAACGACAAGTAAATCTCCTGGTTCGACACCATTCACATACACAGGACCACTTAATACATGGACACGATTCAAATTGACATATTTAATTTCATTCGCGTCATCATTATTTCCTACTTGTCCATCAGTCCAGTCTAAACATTCCATTCTAAATGATTCTCCAGGTTCTACTGAAAATGCTGCCGGAATATCTGGATGCCATCTGTTATGTCCTGGATGCGCTTGTTGATCCATTGTCTTGTTTAAATCAATACTAAATAACTTTTTAGGCATGGGCCTAACCCCCTTGTATGAAAGTTATAACGCTTGATGATGTCGGAACATTCTGTCAATTGAATATTAACATATTACATGTAAGTATTAGTACAAATATGGTAAAACGCTTACATTAAACTTCAAAATAATAGGTTATCGCAAAAACAGATGCGATAACCAACTTAATATACCTTTACTTTTTTTATCAGCTTTGACTGAAGGATATGAAGCGCCCTCGAGATAATTTCGTTTATAGTGAACATATGCGTTACCTTTACTATTAATGGCGATATACCATTTTTGATGTTTAGGAACAACGTCATATAAATCTTTCTTCACATCATATGTTGTACCATCAATCTTGTGCTCTCCTTTGGATAAAACCTTTTTATACTCGTATTGTTTACGATAATACTTCATCATATCATTCGCAATTTCATTACGTGTAAGTTTAGCTGTTTCACTTGGATAAGGCGACACATCTAGAATCGTTTCATTCAGCCTTAAACGATGTTGTTTATTCGTCAAAGCTAAACTATATCCTGAATCACTTGTTCCTGTTTTCAAACCATCAGTCCCTTTATAATACTTAGGCTGCCCTTTTAAAGATAAGTTTGTAGATTTAAACGTTTGTCCTTTTTGAGTTTCTGACGTTTTTTTAGTAATTTTCAGTATTTCCGGATGATTTTTTAACATTTCATACATCATTATATTCATATCTTTGGATGTACTTTGCGTCTTACCTTGGTTTTTATACTTTTCAGGGGCACTAGGTCCTAATAAATGAGTATCTGCCCCTGTAGGACTTGTATAGTGGGTATGATTCATATGAAATTGCTTTGCTTGTTGATTCATTTGATCTGTAAAAGTAGACGTCGATTTCGATACCTTTTCTCCTAGAATTAAAGCAGCAGCATTACTAGATGCTAAAGCAGTTTGACTTAAAATTTCTTTAACTGTATAGATTTGACCAGCTTTTAAGGGAACTGAGGATAGGTTAGATTTTCGAGATAATTGCGCCTGTTGGTTAGTAATTTTTACTTTATCGTTCATATGTAGTTTTCCAGATTTTACAGCATCTAGTGTCAAATACATTGTCATCATTTTAGTTAAAGAAGCAGGGTCTACTTTTTTATTTTCATGATAACTATATAGTATTTGACCTTGTTCTGTTGAGAGTGTTAAAGATTGAGGTTCGTATGTGCTTGAAATTTTCGTATTATCTTTGTTCTTTAATAAAGAGGTTGGTTTTTCCACTGCAAAACTTGGAGAAGCTGATAATAATGTGACCACGCATAACACGCCTGTCACGCTTAGTATTCTTTGAAACATCATATCACCTGATTTTATTTTATAAATTTCCCAATTATGTATGTACCTTGCATATAATACTTATATCAAGTTTAACGCAACTTTTCAAAAAATACTGAATGCACTATTGCATATGTTCAGAAACATTATTATATGTTTGTATTTAATTTAAGATACTTTGCGAAGTGGAAGCACGTGCTCGTCTAATTCCCAGGGTGTTTTGTTTTCTCTTAAATAAAATCAATTTTAAACTTTTCGCTAGTTGTTTTATTTTCCATGAGAATAGGGAATATACATTTATTGATAATTCTAAAAATCGAAGGTTGATGACGAATGATTAATTACACACTCAGCAATTACTTTGATACAAGATGGAAGACAATGTACAACGATGGAGATCCTTATTTGTACATAAGAAAAGCTTATCCGAATCCATTTATCAAAGGTTTAGACATTATTATTCCTCAAGCAGGCATCTATACGTCTTATGTTGTTAGAGATTTGGAGAAAAATATTATTTTCACTTCTAAATGTATACCAAACTTTAGAAATTTCAGAGAAATTCATTGTAATTATAGAAACACAAAAATTGATATGAAAGAGTTTACGTTGGTTAATAAACCGGTTAAGTTCACTTATGATAATGAAGACTATTTTATTAAAAAAATGAGCCCAGAAACTTGTATCATTACAAATTATGAAAATGAACAATTATCACATTGGGCTAAAAATGAGGGACAAGTGAGTTTTCATATCTTAGATGAGCGTAGCAAACCAATTGAAGAATTATTATTAATTCTGTCACACACATTGATGAATAAAATTTAGACGATTCATTATCTGAACGCACAGACTATTTTTTGTCTAATCAATGGTCATATTGTGTCCAAATTATTACAAAATGGAATAGGTGTTATTGAAAATATGTATTTTTGTTATAGAAATACAGCACTTATAATAAGAGTCAGCGCAATAATTTAATTATTTTTGCACGAAATCTTTTTAGAAAGGTGAGCAAAAATGCCTAGCAACAAGTCAAAAAACATAGTGATTATTGGCGCTGGTGTCTTAAGTACGACATTTGGTTCTATGATTAAAGAATTAGAACCTAATTGGAACATCAAACTCTTTGAACGTTTAGATCGTCCAGGTATCGAGAGTTCTAATGAAAGAAACAATGCCGGTACAGGACATGCTGCGTTATGTGAGCTGAACTATACAGTTCAACAACCTGATGGTTCAATTGATATCGAAAAAGCGAAAGAAATCAATGAACAATTTGAAATTTCTAAGCAATTCTGGGGACACCTCGTGAAAAGTGGCAACATTGATAATCCTAGAGAATTTATTAATCCCCTTCCTCACATTAGTTTCGTAAGAGGTAAGAATAACGTACAATTCTTGAAAAATCGTTACGAAGCAATGCGTAACTTCCCAATGTTCGACAATATTGAATATACAGAAGATATTGAAGAAATGAAAAAATGGATGCCATTAATGATGAAAGGTCGTACAGGCAATGAGATTATGGCAGCCAGTAAAATTGATGAAGGTACAGATGTGAATTACGGTGAGTTAACACGTAAGATGGCTAAAAGTATTGAACAGCACCCTAATGCAGAAGTTCAATATAATCATGAGGTCATTGATTTTAACCGACGTCAAGATGGTACATGGGAAGTGAAAGTAAGAAATCGCAACAACGGTTCTGAAGAAACTGTATTAGCGGATTACGTCTTTATTGGTGCTGGTGGTGGCGCTATTCCACTATTACAAAAAACTGGTATCCCTGAAAGTAAGCACTTAGGCGGGTTCCCTATTAGCGGTCAGTTCTTAATATGTACCAACCCTGCAGTTATTAATGAACATGACGTTAAAGTTTACGGTAAAGAACCACCTGGCACACCGCCAATGACTGTACCTCATCTCGATACACGTTATATTGATGGTGAAAGAACATTATTATTTGGGCCTTTTGCGAACGTTGGGCCTAAATTCTTAAAAAATGGTTCTAACTTAGATCTATTTAAATCTGTTAAACCATACAACATCACAACTTTACTTGCAGCTGCTGCTAAAAATTTACCTTTAATTAAGTATTCAATCGATCAAGTATTGATGACTAAAGAAGGTTGTATGAACCATCTACGCACGTTCTACCCTGAAGCACGTGACGAAGATTGGCAATTATACACTGCAGGTAAACGTGTTCAAGTTATTAAAGATACGCCTGAGCACGGTAAAGGATTCATTCAATTTGGTACAGAAGTTGTTAACTCTGAAGATCACTCTGTCATTGCATTATTAGGTGAATCACCAGGAGCTTCAACTTCAGTTTCAGTAGCGTTAGAAGTTTTAGAAAGAAACTTCGCTGATTATGAAAATGAATGGAAACCTAAAATACAAAAAATGATTCCATCATATGGTCAATCTCTTATCAATGATATTCAATTAATGAGAGAAACACGTAAACAAACATCAAAAGATTTAGAATTAAATTATTATGAATCTTAATAATTAACCATTTCCCTACAAAATATTAAGATTCTATAACGGGTTATCCCCCCTTAACCCAAAACCTTTAATAAATATTGTAAAATTTTGAAGTAACTTTTAAACTAACAAAAGTTGAAATTAATTTAACCTTATTCCCTATATCCCTTTCGGAGAGAGCCAACTTCGAAAGGGATTATTTTATATAAACTTGGCAACAAAGTAAAATTAAGTAAGAGGGTCGCTTATTTTAACGACGTGTTGATTTCAGTCTCATTTTAACTGCGTCTTAATGTATAAAAGACAAGCATCACAATATGAAGAAGCCCAAAACCTATTATTCCTAAAAATACAATAAATGAAAGGTTATCAAAAGGCTTAAAATAGTTTACTGCCTCTTTCCAATTTATAAAATAGTCACTACATTTCCACGATATTAAAATCCCTAAAAGTCTACTTATTAAAATGATGAAATAGCTCTTCAGGTCGAATGAAAAACAACCCAAAATAATCAAAATAATAATAAATGGTATGTAACCCCACATTGTATACGTCTTATAATCTACAATCATGCCAATGAATTCAATCGGTATTAAACTTAAGATGATCCATATGCCACGTTTAATCGATATCATTGAAACACACCTCCACTTATTAAGAACGTATCATTTTAATGAATGAAATAAAACTAATCTTAAGACAAAAAATTCACTCATCGTATGACGAGTGAATAAATTGGAAATTTCAGGAGAATTAAATTATAAAAAAGAACGATAAGATAAAAGTGGAAAGTTGCTTTTATGTCTGAGGTAATGAAGAATAGTCTTTGAATGCATAAAGAATAAATGTCCATGGACGAATATGTACATTTATCTATGTGCAAACCACTCATTATCTATCGTTCTAAAATCGTAATAATTACGATTTAAAATTATATTACTTCCTCTTATCTTTAAAGTCAATTAAAAACTTGTTTGGTCTTTAAAATGTCATTTCTGTTTAAATCTCTTATTCCTCTGGCGTAAACACTTCCGCCTCACTATCTGGAGGATAATAAAATCCATTAGGAACAGTTTGTAATTCGATAAGACTTCCCCAAGGCGTTTTAACATAAACTGTTTGGTTTCCATCAGTATCTTCATATCTTGTATTGCTATGTGACTCAGATATAGGCTCCCCGCCTGCCGATCTTACTTTTGCGACAGCCGCTTCGAAATCATCCACATAAAATGAAATATGAGTATAACCCACATCTTGTAACGATTCAGGCCCTCGTTGTTTTGCATTTTCAAATTCAAACATTTCTATATTAGGCCCATTCCCAAATACCATCATCCGTTTGTGAACAATTTGAACACCTTTACCTATGCCAAGGATGTGTTCGACATGCTTACCTCCCCGCGGTTCTTCGTCTTTTCTTTGACTATCATATGCAATTTTCCCATCTAAACCTTTTTTGAAAAATTCCGTAGCCTCTTCTATATCAGGTACTGTTAAACCAATATGATTGATACCTCTTGAAATATCTTTCATACCCATTCACCTCTCTATAGTTCAATTTAGAAATCATTTATCACAACGATTATTCCCTACATCAATCATCCCCACACATAGTTACATTTGAACACAATTGATAATTTATATCCAAAAAGGATAATTAATAAATAGAAGGCGTTAAAAAAATTTATCCAACATCATACTTATCTATTGCAACTTGACCACCCTAGTATTATAATATTTATATCAGGTATAAAAATTATACCTAAACATAATAAAAAAAGGGGCAATTATTTTATGACACAATTTACATTTGATCCAGTACACAGCGATATTCAATTCCAAATCAAACACTTAATGGTTTCTAAAGTAAAAGGTACATTCACACAATTCGATGTTCAATTAGATGGAGACATTAATGACTTAAGTTCACTAAAAGCAACTGCAACTATCATTCCAAGCTCAATCGATACTCAAAATGAAGATAGAGACAATCACTTAAAATCTGGAGACTTCTTCGCTACAGATGAAAATGATAAATGGACATTTGAAACTAAAGAAATATCAGAAAATAAAGTAACTGGCGATTTAACTATTAAAGGTGAAACACATGAAGAAACATTTGACGTTGAATTTAATGGCGTAAGCAAAAATCCTATGAATGGTGCGCAAGTAACAGGATTCATCGTTACTGGTACAATCGATCGTGAAAAATATGGCATCAGCTTCAACCAAGCTTTAGAAACTGGTGGCGTAATGTTAGGTAAAGACGTAAAATTCGAAGCATCTGCTGAATTCAGTTTAGAAGATTAATAGAATGCAACATCACTATCATTTTACATTGCAATATGTTACACATGGTGGTATAATACATTTATAAATTAGTTCCATTAGCAACACCAAACCCCTCACTACCGTCGCTTATAGTGAGGGGTTATTTAATGGTGGGCTATAGCGTCGCTTATTTTTTATTACGATTGTCTAGCCAAAACTTAAATATCGTAACAATGCATCCTATAGCCCAATTTTTAATTTACGCCTTTTTTAATTTACTTTTTTCTTCCAAAAACAAACTTAGGGTTATTGAAATTGATAACTCTGATGTCCTTTGGCAAATCCATTTACTGTGTAAATCATTGAACCACCTTCAGAACCATTCTCAATATCATTCGTACAAATTAACAATTGATTCGTACCAGGAATAAATTGTGGATGTGTTGAACGTAGCATTTTACCCTCATCACGGCCTGGCATTAGAATTTGACCAATCGGGTAACCTTTTTTATTAAAGACTAAGACACGTCCTTGACCATACATTGCTACATAAAGGTTGTCATCACTATCGATACAGCATGAATCTGGACCTTCATGTCCTGTGAAATAATATGGAATCGTCGCTCCAAACGGTGCGATAGTCACTCCATCTTCTTCTAATTCAATACGATGTAGACGATTGGTAGTTGTTTCAGTAACCCATAGTACGCGTTCATCAGTACTTAGCGCTACACCATTTGCTACGGAGATATTTTGAATCACTGGTGTGATTGACTTAAAGTCCGGAGAGACATAATATACGCCCCCAAGAGGCTTCGTAGAGTATCCTCTGAAGTCAGTGAAATAAAAGCCGCCTTTACTATCGAAGACCATATCATCAATACAATATTCTGTATTCAATTCAGAAACGATTTCCTCAAATTGTTCTCCTTCCTCATTAGTCGCAAAGATGCCCCCAGTAGTTTTAAAATCGCCTAAATAACATACAAATAAACGCCCGTCTTTATGAAATTTGATTGCTGCAGGATTTGTTTTTTCAGATACAAATGAACGTGAAACCTCTTTCGTAGAAGGATCTACCTTAAAAATATTTCCTTCAAAGACATCTAATAAAAATAAATGGCCTTCACGATTAAAGTTTAACCCCTCTAACTGCAACCCTCTATCTGAAATTTTCACCCAAGGCTCTGCTGTAACGGTTTGCAACTCATTTTCAGATACAATTGGCGCAACACTTGCAGATTTCCCAATATATTTTAATGTAGGCAAGTCTTGATTATTCATTATTCAAACCCCTCTTTCTCTTTTTAACACTTTGTTACTATTTTATAAGAACTTATGCTAATTGTCATTACAACGACATGATATCGCTTACATTTAAATATTTTCTCTCTGAAAATGACGTGCAATATAGGCTTACATTTTCAAAAAATATCATCTTTAAGAATGATTTATGTGCTAGTATATTGAAACTCTTTATCATTTTGGTACAATATTATAATGGTAAAAATGTAAACAGCATCAATATTTATAAGCTTATGACATTTATATAAATTATCGTCCCTATATAGAGAAGAATTGAAAGAGGAGAATGTAAGAATGGATTATAGAGTACTTTTATACTATAAATACGTAACAATCGATGACCCCGAAACATTTGCTGCAGAACATTTAGAATTCTGCAAAGAAAATAATTTAAAAGGTAGAATCTTAGTTTCTACAGAAGGCATTAACGGTACTTTATCTGGTACAAAAGAAGATACAGATAAATATATTGAACATATGCATGCAGATGAACGTTTCGCTGACTTAACCTTCAAAATTGACGAAGCTGAAGGTCATGCATTCAAAAAAATGCACGTTCGACCAAGAACAGAAATCGTTGCTTTAGGTTTAGAAGATGATGTAGACCCTCGCGTAACAACAGGTAAATACTATTCACCTAAAGAATTTAAAGAAGCTTTAGAAGATGAAGATACAATTATCTTAGATGCACGTAATGACTATGAATTCGATTTAGGCCATTTCCGTGGCGCAGTTCGTCCTGACATCACACGTTTCCGCGACTTACCTGAATGGATTCGTAATAATAAAGATCAATTAGATGGTAAAAATATTGTGACATATTGCACTGGCGGTATCCGTTGCGAAAAATTCTCAGGTTGGTTAGTTAAGGAAGGTTTCGAAAATGTAGGACAATTACATGGCGGTATTGCAACTTACGGTAAAGACCCTGAGACTAAAGGTGAATACTGGGATGGAAAAATGTACGTTTTCGATGAACGTATTAGTGTTGATGTGAACCAAGTTGAAAAAACTGTTATCGGTAAAGAACACTTCGATGGCACACCTTGTGAACGTTATATTAACTGTGCAAACCCAGAATGTAATAAACAAATTCTTGTTTCAGAAGAAAACGAGGAAAAATACTTAGGCGCATGCTCATATGACTGCGCAAAACATGAACGTAATCGTTATGTTGCAAAACATGATATTAGTGATGAAGAATGGAACCGTCGTTTAGAAAACTTTAAAGATGTTCCAGAACATGCACATGCTTAAGTGATAATTACTTTAGCCCTTAAAATGAGTTGACTAGAATTCATTTTAAGGGCTTATTTTATATCCATATTCCGATGCGCTATTTATAATTAAACATTTCGTCATAAATTTTTTACATTGATCCAAGAATTCGATATTTCTCCCTCTTGTTATTTATAATTTGAAAGTTTTATTACTTTAATTTGTCACAAATTATTACACTTTTTCTAATTTGTTTTATCTTCTCTTTTTCAATAAATATAGCTATGCTAATATTAAGAAAATTAAAACTTATTTATTAATTTCTTTCCGTAGCTATTGTTTTAAACAATGTATAAAAATGGAAAGAGATTATCGTAACAAAGGAGCGTTTTTATGGAATGGATTAAATTGATTGGTATTTTAATCATTATTATTGGCTTTATCCTTAAGTTCGACACCATCGCAATTATTTTGATTGCAGCTGTAACAACAGGTCTTGTTGCTGGTATGGATATAGTCGAAGTGCTATCTACACTTGGCAAAGCCTTTGTCGATCAACGTCTCGTAACGCTATTTATGCTTACTCTCCCGATGGTTGGTTTGATTGAGCGTTTTGGATTAAAACAACAAGCATCAAAACTCATTAGTAACGTCAAGAAAATTACCACCGGGCGACTTCTTACTTTATATTTAATTATTCGTGAAATTGCTGGTGTTGCTTCAATTCGTGTCGGAGGTCATCCTCAATTCGTTAGACCTTTAATTAACCCAATGGTTCAAGGTGCCCTTCGTACGCGTTACAACCTATCCGACAAAGACGTTGATAATAAAGACATTGAAAAGTTAAAAGCTGAAGCTTCGGCAATGGAGAACTATGGTAACTTCTTCGGACAAAACTTATTCGTGGGAGCTGCTGGTGTCTTACTTATGGTTGGCACATTCCAAACGCTCAACATCAAAGTCAACGCGTTGAGTTTAGTACTCGCGTCAATTCCAATTGCTATTATCACTTTGGTTCTCGTGTGGATTAAAAATATTCTACTCGATCGCTATTTCAATAAAAAATATGGACATAAAGAGGTAAAAGATCATGAGTGAAACAACCTTAAATCATATTTTAGAAATCTTCTACATCCTTATCGGGCTGCAATTTTTATATACTGCTTATCGTTCTTTACGCTCAACTGATAAATCTAAAAGTTTAGGTACTGCGGCATTCTGGACGATACTGGCTATACTTTTCATAGGTGGTCCTTATATTCCAAACGTGATTAACGGTATGCTCGTTCTATCTATGGGCGTGTTGACCCTTTTCAAGCAAGTAAAAATTAAAAATATTATCGACGTCACGGATAAGGAAGCAGAAAAGGGATCTGCCAAGTATGGCAATAAACTCTTTATTCCTGCAGTTGTCTTAGCAGTGGTAGCAGTCATCGTCTCGAACTGGACGCCTCTAGGTGGAGCCATTGGTCTTGGCGTGTCATCTGTAGTTGGATTGATTACAGCGCTATTGATTATTAAACCCAAGCTATCATTCACATTATATGATAGTGACCGTTTAACACAACAAGTTGGTACAACTGGCATCCTACCTCAGTTCTTAGCGGCACTTGGCGTGCTCTTTACTGCAAGCGGTGTGGGACAAGTAATTTCAAAAGGGATTTCCTCATTCTTACCTGAAGGCAATCATCTTATCGGTGCCATAGCCTATATTCTAGGTATGGTACTCTTTACAATGTTGATGGGTAATGCCTTTGCTGCCTTTACAGTGATTACCGCAAGTATCGGCATTCCATTCGTTATATCACAAGGCGGAGATCCTATTGTTGCTGGTGCACTCGCAATGACAGCTGGTTTCTGTGGAACACTACTCACACCTATGGCCGCAAATTTTAACACCTTACCCGTTGCGTTATTAGAGATGAAACAAGAGTTTGGTGTCATTAAAGCACAAGCCCCTATCGCACTCGTATTAATTGTTATTCATATTGCATTGATGTATTTTTGGGCATTTTAAATATTAAAGGAGGTCACAAATTATGAAAATTCTAGTTACAGCATTTGATCCTTTCGGAGGAGAAAAGATGAATCCAGCTTTAGAAGCAGTCAAACAATTAGATGATACTATCGGCGATCATAGCATCACAAAGTTAGAAATCCCGACAGTCTTTCATGAATCGAAAGAGGTCATTTCTAAAGCCTTAGCTGAAAATGATTTCGATGTCGTCTTAGCAATTGGTCAAGCGGGAGGTCGATTTGAAATCACACCTGAACGTATTGGTATTAACATTGATGATGCACGTATTGCAGATAATAAAGAAAATCAACCTATTGATGAAGTCATTCAAAAAGATGGCCCACCAGCTTACTTCTCAAATTTACCTGTAAAAAAGATGACAGAAGCAATTCAAAATGCCGGTGTACCAGGTAGATTATCAAATACTGCTGGAACATTTGTATGTAATCATGTTCTATATCAATTAGGTTATTTAGCTGACAAATCATATCCAGGTTTGCGATTTGGTTTCATTCATGTACCATTTATTCCAGAACAAACGATTAATAAACCGGACAAACCTTCAATGTCTATTCATACAATTGTTAAAGGATTAACAGCTGCAATCAAAGCAATTGATACCCTTGAAGATAAAAAAGTCGCATTAGGAGAAACACATTAATTATATTTTCAACAACAAAACAAGCGATGAATGCATACTTTATTTATGACATTCATCGCTTCTTAAATGCGAGCGTATATTTAATTTGTAGGTATGTTCCAATCAATAACTAATCCCGAATAAGCTAACCCCCCACCAAAGCCAAATAATACGAGTTTATCTTCATTTTTAATTTTATGTTCTTTAATAGCTGAGTCTATAGCCAAAGGAATTGAAGCTGAAGATGTATTTCCATAGTATTGAATGCTTGTTAATAATTTTTCTTTTGGTAAGTTAAGTTTATGCGCAATTGATTCTAACATTCTTTGGTTAGCACTATGTGGTACAAACCAGTCGATATTTTCCACATTCATATTTGCTTTAGCTAATAATTGATTAACTTCTTTAGGAACGGTAGAAACAGCCCATTTATATACTTCACGACCATTTTGCATAATAAGTCCATTACAATTTAATTCTTCATTATCAAACTTTAATCCCGTATTTGTAGCATAAAGATTTTTTCCTTTACCCCCATTTGAACCGTTCGTGTATGCCATAAAACTAGATTGTTCTTCGTCACGTTCCACGAGAAATGCTCCTGCCCCATCTCCGAATAGAATGCATGTTGAGCGATCTGTATAATCGGTAATTTTAGAAAGTGTCTCTGCACCAATAACTAAAATTTTACGGTGCATCCCTGAACTAATTAATGAAGTGGCTAATTGTAACCCATATGTAAAACCGGCACAAGCAGCATTGAGATCGATAGCACCGGCATGTTCAATTCCTAATTTATACTGAATATAAGACGCAACACTAGGCGTTTTAAAATCAGGAGTAAGCGTAGCGACTATGATGAAGTCCACATCACTGATATCGACTTTATATCTATCTTCTAAGTTTTTTACAGCATTGTAAGCTAGATCACTTGTTTGCTCATGTTTATCAGCGATTCGTCTTTCTTTAATACCTGTTCTTTGAACTATCCATTCATCATTTGTTTCAACCATTTTTTCAAGTTCAAAGTTATCTAATACTTTATTAGGTACGTATGCACCTTGAGCCGTAATTCTTGCGATTGAATTCATCTCTAACTCCCCTAATTAATATTATGAATAATTAGAGCGTATCACACCAAAGATTTTAACACCAGGTACTAATTATTAGATTCCTTTTAAATAATTGGTGGGCCTGTGGTGTCTGGACTAAATGGATTCCATACACTTCGTGTCACATGAACGTTTGCGAAGGAATGTAAAATCAGTATAAATAACAATTGGTTCTCATCAAATACTTCATGTTTCCCTTCCACGTGTGCATAGTCACCAATCTGTTTCCAACTTGCTATTTCATTTTCTCTTTTCGTATCTTTAATTACCGTATATCTATTTTCATCTGAATGAATATTGTAAATGATTCCATTATATTTCATTATTCCGTATGTTTCTTCACGACCATTACTTTGTTTATCAAATAGAATTTGAGATTCCCCACTATTCGAATAGTAGGTTACCTCGAAATGCTTTTGTGTCATTTGGGTCTTTACTTTAACATGCGCTATCAAATGTTGATGGTTATCATAAATCGTGAATTGATTAAATATAAAGCCCATAGTGAAGAAGCTAATGATACGTTGGAAAATATTACTATATTTTTTCTGTATCGTACCAATATGTTTTTCTGAATTCCCTTTAATGTCGGAAGATTTTGTAGAAAATCGATTTCGCTTAAAGTATTTATACATGCTTTCACCTATATTCAATATGTCTTACTTTTATGATAAACAAACCTTTATAATGAATTCAAATCGTTTCTATCCTATATGAGTAGTCATTTTCCAAAGCGGGTAGACAAGTCCTGTAAGAATGATTAAGTAATCACTTGAAAGGGTGTTATAGAGAATGACTAAAACAGTTTATGATGTTATAGATTTCGGTGTGAATTATATCAGAAGTGTTTATGACGACTGGGATGTGGTGGAAGTATTAGATAAAGATGATAGCGTATTTCCAAATACATTGCATTGGCAATATGGACATGTGTTAACTGTGTTCGAAGAAGCGTTATCTATGGGTAACCAAGAAGTTGTAGATGTTGAAAAGTATGGTCGATTATTTGGTACTGGCACAAAGCCTGCTGACTGGGGAAATGAAGATGTTCCTTCCATTGAAAGTATTTTAAATGATATTAAAACATTACCTGAACGTGCGAGACATTTAACTGATAAGGACCTTGAAAAAGAAGTAGATCAACCTGTCGCAGGATGTAAAACTTTAGAAGAATTTCTTGTACTGAACGCATTACACATCCCATTACATGCGGGCAAAATCGAAGAAATGACACGTGTGTTAAAATCTGCGCAATAAACCGTTTGATTATTCCGATGGCTTATGATTAAGCTGTCGGAATTTTTATGTTTTCAAAAGTGTAGCACCTTTATTGATAATCTTTCTCATTAAAATTCTTTTAGGTCTGTACATATCATTTTCAGAAGACTATGATTGAAATGTAAAAAAGAACATTAAAAGAAAGAAGGAAAGTTATTATGGAGAATACGGTAAAATATCGTAAATTCATCCTACCAATTGTCGTAGGTTTGTTTATTTGGGCGCTTACCCCTTTTAAACCTGATGCCTTAAATGATCAAGCTTGGTACATGTTCGCGATCTTTGTTGCTACGATTATCGCATGTATCACACAACCTATGACCATCGGTGCTGTATCTATCATTGGCTTTACGATTATGGTACTCGTTGGCATTATGGATACTAAATCGGCTGTTCAAGGATTTGGTAATAGTAGTATCTGGCTGATTGCTATGGCCTTTTTCATTTCAAGAGGGTTTGTTAAAACTGGTCTTGGTCGACGGATTGCACTCCAATTCGTTAAATTATTCGGTAAGAAAACGTTAGGACTAGCATATTCACTTGTTGGTGTAGATTTAATTTTAGCACCAGCAACACCTAGTAACACAGCACGTGCAGGCGGAATTATGTTCCCTATTATCAAATCTCTTTCAGAATCATTTGGTTCAACACCTAAAGATGGTACTGAAAGAAAGATGGGTGCCTTTTTAATTTTCACAGAATTCCAAGGTAACTTAATTACTGCGGCCATGTTCTTAACGGCAATGGCTGGTAACCCTATTGCTCAAAGTTTAGCAGAGAAGACTGCACATGTTCACATCACATGGATGAATTGGTTTATTGCAGCTATCGTGCCTGGTCTTATTTCACTTATTGTTGTTCCATTCATTATTTATAAGATGTACCCTCCAACTGTTAAAGAAACGCCTAACGCTAGAAAATGGGCAAACGAACAATTAGACGAAATGGGCAAAATATCTTTAGCAGAGAAATTTATGATTGCGATTTTTATCATCGCATTGGCACTATGGGTAACAGGAAGCTTTATCAATGTTGACGCAACGCTCACAGCATTTATTGCGTTATCACTGCTATTACTTACTGGTGTATTAAATTGGAAAGATATTTTAAATGAATCTGGGGCGTGGAATACACTTGTATGGTTCTCAGTTCTTGTACTTATGGCTGATCAGTTAAATAAACTAGGATTTATTCCTTGGTTAAGTAAAATCATCGCACATAGTTTAGGTGGATTTAGTTGGCCAATCGTACTTATTTTACTTATCTTATTCTTCTTCTATTCACACTATTTATTCGCAAGTGCAACGGCCCACGTCAGTGCAATGTATGCCGCACTCCTAGGCGTAGCCGTAGCAGCTGGAGCACCACCATTATTTAGTGCATTAATGTTAGGTTTCTTCGGTAACTTACTTGCTTCAACAACGCATTATAGTAGTGGTCCGGCACCAATCCTTTATGCATCAGGTTATGTGTCTCAGAAACGTTGGTGGCTGATGAACCTCGTACTCGGTATCATGTACTTTATCATTTGGATTGGATTAGGTTCACTATGGATGAAATTAATTGGTATTATGTAGAGTTGAATCGCTCTTTTTAGGGCGATTCTTTTTTAATTACACTCGGCTTCTATTCCTAACATTTGGTGGACGGGATGGTTTGAAATTTCCACGAGAACTTTAGCTATATAATGTGATCCATATTCCACTTCACTATTCATCCAGCGCTCAATAACCCCTAAATGTCCATATATGGTATGGTTCAATATAATATCCTTTTTAAAGTCAATGTTCACATCGTTTTTCTCCAGTAAAGGATAATAGATTTCCTCTCTTACTTTTTGAACAAGTAAAGCCCTGAAATACGTATTATTCATATTCATAATTAGCACTTTGATAAATTCAAAGTTAAGTTCAATAAATTCTAGTAGTCTATAAAATGAAATTTCAAAATCTATATTGAAAATCGCATCTTCATTCATTGGATTACTTTTCACATATTCAATCATTTCATTGATGGTTTCTTCAATAATTGAATTAAGGAAGTCATCTTTACTTTTATAATGTAAATAAAAAGTACTTCTGTTGATATTTGCTGCATTCGCAAGTTGCTGAATCGTAATTTTTGAATAACTTTCCTCATTCATTAGTTGTGTTAATCCCTTTTTCAAATACTTATTTGTTCTAATTTGACGTTTATCCATTCTAGACAACTCCTAACTTAAGTCTATTAAATCTAATTTAATTAACATTTCATCCTAATTTGTTTATTAAGTCGTTTTCCGCAAAATTTTAAGGAGGACATTCTTATTCTTCTGTGCTATTTTATCTAATAGACACACCGTCTATTAAGTTTGATTATATTGTATCAGAAATCAATGGTAATTAATAAAGGGAGGTTCTTATTATGAATAATAAACGTGAGATTATAGATATTCATCACCATATTATTCCCAAAATTTATAAAGATGCATTAAAGAAAATTGGCGTGACCACTGCGGGTGGCTACCCTATCAAAGATTGGGAACCTCAAGATAGTATTCAAATGATGGATGCATTGAACATTCAAGTTGGTGTCACATCTATCTCAGAACCAGCGACATTACCTTTTAAAAGAAAACAAGCAGCGAAAGTCGCACGTGAAGTTAATGAGTATCAAGCTGAACTTAAGCGCACCTATCCAGGAAGATTTAAATGTTTAGCATTACTTCCTATGCCTCACGTTAAAGAAACGATTAAAGAAATCGAATATGCTTTAGATGTTTTAAAACTAGATGGTGTAGGTTTGCTTTCAAACTATGATCAATCTTATTTAGGTGACGATGAATTTGATAATGTGATGGCTAACTTGAATCAACGTGATGCCATTGTATTCGTCCATCCTAGTTCTGCATCATCTCGGTTTAAAGCACCTCAATTTGTATTTGCTGACTTTATTGAAGAATTTACTTTTAACACAACGCGCGCTGCTTCGAATTTAATTTTCAGTGGAACGATGGAGCGCTATTCAAATATTAAATTTATCTTAGCACATGCTGGTGGAACCTTGCCGTATTTGAAATGGCGTATTAATGAAACGTTAAATACTCAAAAATATGTAATGGAAGATCCTAAAAATAGACTTAAATCATTTATTACTGGTAAAAAATCAGATTTAGCTAAAGAAGTTGCCAAACATCCAATTCGATACGCTCAAATGTTCAAAACATATAAAAAAGGGTTGGATCGTTGGAGCACTTTATCACAATCTGCTGAAGATTATATGCGTCAATTTTATTATGATACAGCACTATCAACAGGTGAATCGGCATTCGCCAGTTTAAATGAAGTAACGGACAAATCACATATTTTATTTGGTTCAGATGCACATTATGCCCCAAATGATTGGATTGCCAAAATGGAGAAAAATATTGAAGAATCTAGGTATTTTAATGAAAATGATAAACAAAATATTTTCCAAGGAAATACTGCTCAAATTTTGAAATAGGAGGAAAAAATGATGAAGGCTTTATTAAAATTTAAATGGCCGATATCCATATTAGTGATTATTGTTATCGCTCTATCCCTTATTTTCTCACCTAATTTATCTCAACTTGCAAAAGAGAAAGGTGAAATTAAGCCTCCGAGTGATACTACATCACAAAAATATGAACAAATGTTAAAAGATGTCGGTGCAAACTCTAATTCTATGGTCGCTGTCATCGACTTGAAGAAACCGATTAACAGTTATGGAAACGACCAATTAGAATCTTATATTAAAAAAATTAAAAAAGTAGATAACGTTGATAACGTCATCTCACCATATACAAATAAAGATACATTCAATAAAGTCGTTTCTAAAGATAAGAAAACGGTCATGCTTCCGATAGAGTTAAAATCTAGTAACTCTGAAAAGGTCGCAAACAATATCAACAAAATAGATCAACATTTCAAAGGTGTGTATTTAACAAATAATGATTTAATGACCAAAGATATTAATAAAAGTGCTGATGCAGGCTTACAAAAAACTGAAATTGTTACGGTCATTCTCATTTTAATTATTTTATTTGCGGTGTTCCGCTCAGTAGTCACACCATTCATCCCATTATTTATTGTGGGTATTTCATATGTATTTAGTTCTGCAATTGTAGCGATATTAGTAAAATACTTTGATTTCCCAGTGTCCGTGTATATTCAGCCGTTCCTCGTAGCTTTACTATTCGGTATTGGCACAGATTATTGTATTTTATTACTCAACCGCTTCAAAGAAGAACTAGGTAAAAATGATAAATCAACTGCTGTTTATAACACGTTTGTAAGTGGTGGTAAAACTATCTTATTATGTGGACTTACAATTTTCGTAAGTTTCTTAGTCATTTTATTTGCTAAATTCGACTTATTTAAATCTGCCATTGGCATTGGTATTGGTGTTATTTGTTTAATGCTCGTTATTTACACATTATTACCATTGATTATGTCATTGTTAGGTGAAAAAATCTTTTGGCCTAGTAAGAAATCTACAAGCCACAAAGATAACAAGTTCTGGGGTAAGTTGGGTTCATTTTCAATTAAAAATGCATTCCTCACAATCTTAGTGATACTCGCAGTGTTTATCCCATTAATTTACTTTACACCTAATAAAATCACTTACGATAACACAAATGAAATTAGTGACAGCTATCACTCAGTTAAAGCCATCAACATCATTAAAGATAAATTTGAACTTGGTGAAGCCTTCCCAGTCACTATTGCCATTAAAGATGACCATAAATTAACAACGAGCAAGGGATTAGGAGATCTCGAATCACTTTCTAAAAGTATTAATAAAATAGATGGTGTGAAAGGTGTAAACACAGTCACTCGTCCTACAGGTACACCAATCAAACAACTATCAGCAACAAATCAACTCGATACGATTCAGAAGAAATTAAATAAAGCCAATAATGGTTTAGGACAAGTGAATAGTGGCTTAGGAGATATGCAAAGTAAAGTTGAGCCTTATACTAACTCTGAAAAGGTTCAACAACAAATGCAACAAGGCTCTCAAAATCCACAAGCTGCATCACAAAGTATCACGCAACAAGCTGGTCAATTATCTCAAGGCTTACAACAAGCCCAACAAGGTAACCAAAAAGTAATGAACGGTCAAAAAGAGATTCAATCTTACTTAGACGGTATGGCCAACGATAAGAGCGTGAACCAATCTGGTATGTATATCTCTGATGACATGATGAAAAACAAAGATATGAAACAAGCCATTCATCAGTACAGTGACGATAATGGAAAAGTGGTACTGCTCAACGTAGAGCTTGATAAAAATCCTTATTCTAAGTCTGCGTTTAAAACATTAAATGACATTAAGGATACAGTTTCAAATCAAACGAATGATACAAGCTTTGATCACAGTAAAATTGAATATGGTGGGATTACGTCACAAAACTCTGATTTAAATGACACTATTAATTCAGATATGCAAAAAGTGATTATACTCATGTCATTAATCACATTTATCGTACTCGTTATATTTAAACGCTCAATTATTATGCCACTATATATGATGTTCTCAATACTCCTCACATACTATGTATCAATGAGTATTGCTAATCTCATATTCGATCATGCATTCGGTGGTAATGGTGTATTACTTGTCGTACCATTCTTTAGTTTAGTTATTCTCTTCTCACTGGGTATCGATTATGCTATTTTCTTACTCAATCGATTTAACGAAGAGGTTCAAAACGATGATATTCATACTGCACTGATTACTGCTATGAAGAAAATGGGTACAGTTATTATTACAGCATGTATCATTATTATCGGAACGGTGGCAGCACTTTATACATCTGGTGCGCTCACATTAATGCAAATCGCTACCGTATTAATTATTGGATTGCTCATCTATAACTTACTCATCTTACCTTTATTCATTCCGTCTATGGTGGCTACATTTGGTAAAGGAAATTGGTGGCCATTTAAGATGAATAACAAAGAAAAATAAATGATCGCTAGATATAGAAATGAGGCTGAGACATAATTAAATGTTTCAGCCTTCTTTAACATATTGGCAGTAGATGTCTGAATTGAAAGTTCACTTATATCAAGCTTCTTTCAATCCTAGCCATCCTTGCCGGGGTGGGACAACGAAAATAATTTTGCTAAATTATATTTCTGTCCCTCTCCCATTTTTTTAATATATGTGCCTTTTACTGAGAAAATATAATGAAATAATTATTTTGCAATTGGATTTCTTTTAATATTCATATATTGAGAAATGCTGTATAAAATAATACCAATCCAGATAAAGATAAATGTAATAAGTTGATTGATATCGAATTTTTCTTTAAATACAAAGATACCAAGTATAAACATAATCGTTGGCCCTACATATTGAATAAATCCTGTCAGTGATAAAGGTATACGTTTCGCTCCTGCAGAGAACAGTATTAATGGAATCGCTGTGACTGCCCCTGAAAAGATAAGCCAAAATGATGACATGTTGAAACCAAATGTCATGTGATGTTGTTGCCATAAATAAATGACATATATAATACCCGCTGGCGCAGTTACAATGCATTCGATAGCTATACTACTAATCGCATCAATGTGAACAACCTTCTTAAGGAGACCATAGACGCCAAACGATAGTGCAAGCATGATAGATACGAATGGAAATTCTCCAATTTTGATTGTCATATAGAGTACACCGATTAATGCAAAGATGATTGCTAGCCATTCAAATTTGTTGAATCTCTCTTTTAAGAAAATAAGTGCAAGCACAATACTGACTAGAGGATTAATATAATAACCTAGACTTGATTGAAGTACATGACCATTCGTTACAGCCCAAATAAAGGTTCCCCAATTAATTGTAATCACATATCCAGCCACAATAATTGCGATGAGTTGTATAGGATGTGAAAATAACTGATTCACATCTCTGATGAACGCTTGTCGTTGATTGCGTCCTACGATGAGTACAAGAATCATAAAAATCATTGAGAAAATGATTCTAAAAGCAAGTATTTCGAAAGCGCCAATATGATTGATGAGCTCCCAGTACATAGGAAGAATTCCCCATAATACATACGCGCCTAATGCAAAAAATATTCCCTTTTTATACTCAGATGCCATGATAAGCCCCCTCACTCTATGTAAAATAAAAAATGAGCATTATTTCAGCTCATTTGATAGTATGCTTATTTAGTTTACTAATTCTACTCAATGAATGATACAAATCTGTTTGTGAGTACAGACTGAGTGATTAAATTTTTACTCGCCATGAATGAATACGATTATTTCAACGATGAAGTTTTATCCTCCAAAGAATAAATCTATAAAGTCACTTGTACGGTTTGCACTTTCTTTATAAAACTCAGTATAACCACAATTTGTACATGTAATTGTTTTAAAATTATTATGTTGAATGTCGAACATTTTCGATAAACCTGATCCAGTCGCCGAAAGTGTTCCTTCCTCGATTTCAGTGTGACCGCACTTTACGCAACCTTTTTCTTCAGACATATATTTTCCTCCTTACAATTACCTTCTTTTCATTGATTACACACTCAACTATTACACATTGGATACTGAATGAAACACAATTAGGTATAACAGTGTTGTCACTTTTTCTTACAAATTATAGGCATTTCTATGATTAAAGCGTAAAATAATTGCATCACATATGGAAAGTAGGTTATTCAGTGAGTAAGATAAATCACCGTAAATTAAGTTGGCTCCCCTATATCACTATCGTTATCTTTTTACATATCATCGGGTTTAGTTTCTTATGGATTGCTGGAAAAGATCATCATATTCTCTTTGGAATGGGCATTCTTGCCTATACACTCGGTTTGCGACATGCGTTTGATGCGGATCATATCGCTGCTATTGATAACACCGTTCGTAAATTATTACAACAGCGCCGTGACCCTGTCGGCGTAGGTTTTTATTTTTCGATTGGACATTCGACTGTTGTCTTTTTAATGGCAGTATTGCTTGGAATCTCTGTTAAATGGGCTAAAAGCGAACTACCTCATTTTCAAGACATTGGTGGAACCATTGGTACACTGGTTTCAGGTTTCTTCCTCGTGTTAATTGGTATATTGAATTTAATTATATTAGTTTCTCTCATAAAATTATTTGCCAAATTGCGTCATCAACGTGTTAATGAAGAGGAAGTTGATGCGTTATTAGAAGCACGCGGTTTTGTATCACGTTTTGTAGGTCCATACTTCAAGGTGATTAGTCGTAGTTGGCATGTATTACCTTTAGGATTTTTATTTGGTTTAGGCTTTGATACCGCAAGCGAAATTGCTTTACTCGCATTATCATCAGGTGCTTCTCAACAAGCTATTTCATTTATCGGCATTTTGTCTTTACCTATTTTATTCGCTTCAGGTATGAGTTTATTAGATACATTAGATGGTATTGTGATGAAATCAGCTTACAACTGGGCATTCTTCAATCCTATTCGTAAGATTTATTACAATATCACAATCACAGCTATTTCCGTGATTGCAGCCTTAGTGATTGGTGTCATTGAATTACTTCAAATTATAGCTGATAAGTTTGACTTTAAAGGGCGTTTTTGGGATTTTATTCAATCCATTCAATTTGATTATTTAGGTTACATTCTAGTCGCATTATTTTTGGTAACATGGCTGATTTCTACGCTAATTTGGAAATTTGGAAAAGTAGAACAACATTGGTCATAAACAAAGCCGTCCAGACGTCTTTTAGTTCATAAGATGTCTGGGCGGTTTTTCATTTTCCTGAAAACAACTAAAGCTACCGTCATTAATCTTATCAATTGACTTTAATATTTGAATAGTAAATACTTAACCAACATTAAACAAAGGAGAATATGTAATGAATAAAAAGATCGTGCTCATTACCGGAGCATCAACTGGGTTAGGTTATGAAACTGCCATCTTACTGGCAAAGCAAGGGTATAAAGTTTATGCGACAATGCGTAACTTAAATAAACAAGATACACTATTACAAATAGCACAAGAAAATAATTTAGATATAATCATTCAACAACTTGATGTAACTGATATAGAGAGTATTCAAACTACTGTTAAAAGAATCTTAAAGAATGAAGAAAAAATAGATATATTAATTAATAATGCAGGAGCTGGATTTGTTAAGACAACAGAACACGCGAGTGATGACGAAATCATGTGGCAATTGAATTTAAATTTGATGGGTGTGATTCGTATGACGAAAGCAGTCTTACCTTCAATGAGAGCACGTAGAGAAGGTCATATTATTAATATTTCATCTGTAGGTGGTTTGGTAGGTCAACCTTTCAATGAAATATATTGCGCAACTAAATTCGGTGTCGAAGGTTATACTGAAGCACTCTCAAGCTATGTACAACCTAAGTTCAACGTTAAATTTTCAGTGATTGAACCAGGAGGCATTCAATCTGAATTCACAAATAACGTTATGGCTCAACTCGATTCAACGGGAGGCATTCAAAGCGATGAATATAAACCTATTCTTAATACTTATTTAAACGGTCTTAAGAAAAATTATGGCCCCGGTTCGTCTCAAACATCAAATGAAGTCGCACAAGTCATCCTTGATACAATAGAAAATGAAGAACCATCTATTCGAACACGTACCTCTCCATGGTCTGAAACATTTACAGAGTTAAAAACCAAAGCTGATCCCACAGGTAAGATCCAACAACAACGTGTTGCTAAATTATTAGGAGAATAAACACATCCCCACTGACTTATCGAAAATATAAATCGATTAAGTAGTGGGGATATTTCGTTCAAAATGAAAAAGCATTGATAAAGATGAAAATTTACCAATGCTTAAATCAAGTTCTTCAATTTTAGACTGCCTACCCTCTTATTTATTGAAATAGCGCAATTTTAATATGTTCAAGATGATGACGTTCATGCCAAGATAATTTAGCTAATAAGAATCCAACTGTGAGCTCACCTGTTCCTACTAAATTAACTTGTCTATCAAGTTGTTCTTCTGTGACATTTTCTCCAATTGCTACTACACGTTTGTTTAACCCCTCAAGCAATTGAATAGATACTTCAATTGGTAATTCCGAATCTGCCAAATCTACCCATTGATTTTGATCAAACTCAGGTGCTGACGGATTTTCTTCAGTTAACGCTAATTTCAAACGGCTGAATAACTGTAACTGAGAATCTGCAATATGATGGACAAGTTGTCTCACCGTCCAACTACCCTCACGATATCTTTTCTTCAACTCTTCCTCTGAAATTCCATTAACTACGTTTTTGAGTTGGTCAATATATCTTTCTACCTCACTCATCCATCGTTTCACGTCGACTAAACTCACTTGGTTAGGTAATTCCAATTCTCCTATAGGAAATCTTACATCCATTTTATCCACCCCCACATTTTATTTAGAAACGTAATCTACATATCCCCAATTGATAAATATTTTGTTTCAAGGTATGGTTCTATACCTTCGATGCCACCTTCTCGACCGTAACCACTTTGTTTCATGCCACCAAATGGTGCGTGTGCAGCTGATGGTCCTCCATCATTCCAACCAATAACGCCATAGTCTAAAGATTCGTATAAGTGGAAACCTGTATGATAATCGTTAGTGAAGAAATAGGCTGCGAGTCCAAATTCAGTGTCATTCGCCATTTGAATCGCATCTTCTAAATCTGAATATGTCATGACTGGTGCAATAGGGCCAAATGTTTCTTCATGCATTGCTTTCATCTCTTGATTCGCATTTGAAATAACTACAGGTTTTAAGAAATTACCGCCTAGTTCTTGAATGTCTGATAATGAACGCGATAATTGGCCACCCTTATCTTCTGCGTCTTTAATCTGATCAATCACTTTATTAACTCCTTCTTGGTTAATAAGCGGACCAACAACGACATCCTCATCCATGCCGTTACCTACTTTCAATGCATGAACTTTTTCCGTTAACTTTTCAATATACTCTTGTTCAATTGATTCGTGAACATAAATTCTATTCGCGCAAATACAAGTTTGTCCTGCGTTACGGAATTTAGTAGCAATCGTTTGATCAACCGCTAAATCCACATTCGCATCTTCATGTACAATTAGAGGTGCTAAACCGCCTAATTCCATCGTCACATTTTTAACAGATTGAGATGCCTGCTCAATTAATTTTTTACCAACTTGAGTTGAACCAGTAAATGTAACTTTTTGAATGATTGGACTCTCATTAAAGATTTCTCCAGCATCTTTACCGGATAAAATCACATATTGAATCGCATCTTCTGGAATACCCGCTTCATGTGCTAACTCAACTAATCGAATTGTTGTTAGAGGTGTTTGCGTTGCTGGTTTACAAACAATCGTGCAACCTGCGGCTAAAGCGGGCGCCATTTTACGTGTAATCATTGCTGCTGGGAAATTCCAAGGTGTAATTGCACCTACAACACCTACTGGGAATTTCTGTACAATAATCTTTTTAGATGATGAATTGGCAGGAATTGTGCGACCATAGATACGTTTTGCTTCTTCTGCATACCATTTAATATAAGAATTAGCATAATCGACCTCACCTTGTGCTTCTTTATAAGGTTTGCCACCTTCTTGTGTAATCAATTTTGCTAATTCATTTTTATGTTCATCAACTAAACGTGCCCATTCAAATAACTTTGCTGAACGTTCATGTGCATCCACTTGTTTCCATGATTGAAATGCTTCATGTGCGCGTTCAATTTGACGATGTGCGGTTTGTTCGTCAGTATATTCTAAAATCTTAATCACTTCATTTGTTGCTGGATTCAAAACATCTAATTTTGTCATTTAAATCCACCCCTTTGGTAATATTTTACACTTCCGATTGTATACCACTCTATCTTCATTCGCTAACTTTTAAGATGGATTGGCATCCTTCACCTTTCGTACAAGCATTTCGATGTCTTCAATATTTACTTTACCAATTAACTTTCTATAATCACTCATTAACGTTTGTATGATATTGTTACCCTTTTCCGTTAAATAAATATATGTCGCACGTTGATCTTCTTTACTCATATCCTTACAAATGAATGCTTTCTTTGGAGATCTCAGTCGGTCTATAAGACGAGACATAGCACTCTGACTCAATTTCACTTCTTTAATTAAGTCATTAATTTTATATTTCTTATCTTTCGCCTTATATAACTCATAAAGCACATAGAATTCTCTTAAACTTATGCCATAGTTCTGTTTAAAATTACGTTCAATCATATCTTCTATATATCTGAAATATTCTGTAACCTCAATCCATTCATCTATACCATTCTGTTGTGTCATTCTTGCACCTCCTCAGCTGACTTATTCTCACTTATTATTATACATTGATGCTCGTTTTGTAGAAATATACAGCATTTATTTCTATTTTTGAAAATGAATTGTGAGATTATGTTTATTTAATATCATAAAATGACTCATGCGTTGAACTGAAGTTAATGATAAAATATATAGCGGTTTGTTAGCATTTTACATATAAAAATTTAGCGAAATAAAAAGGGAGTATATTCATGAATAAAACAGTGCATATTATCGGTGCAGGTTTAAGTGGTCTTGTAGCGGCTACGGAACTGCTTAAGAAAGGGTTCCACGTTACTTTAATTGATCAAGAACCTAGACAAGCGATTGGAGGACAGGCTTACTGGTCGTTTGGAGGTCTATTCTTAGTTAATTCGAAGGTACAACGTCGATATGGTGTTAAAGATTCATATGATTTAGCACTTAATGACTGGATGGGATCTGCACAATTTGACCGCCTCGATGGAGAGGATTATTGGGCAGAACAATGGGCAAAGGCCTACGTCAAATTTGCCACTTATGAAAAGGAAGATTACTTACATCGTATGGGGATCAAACTGACACCGATTCTTGGATGGGCGGAACGTGGTGGATCCTCTGCATCAGGTCATGGTAATTCAGTACCTCGTTTCCATATTACATGGGGTACAGGCCCAGGACTTGTCGAACCATTTACGAATTATGTTTTACAACAAGAACAGGCTGGTCGCGTATCATATTTACCAAGACATCAAGTCACAGCTATCGACATTGAAGATAATCAAGTGCGACATATCTCAGGAAACATTCTAGAAGAAAGCGATGTAGAACGTGGCGCACCCTCTTCTCGCAAAGTCATTGATACATTCTCATATGATGTAGAGAATCTTGTTATCACATCAGGTGGTATCGGAGCTAATATAGAACTGATTAAGAAGTATTGGCCGAAACGTCTTGGCAACGCGCCTCAACATATGATTCAAGGTGTGCCGGATTCAACTGATGGACGTTTAATCGGTATTTCTGAAAATGCCGGTGTCAATATTGTAAATAAAGACCGCATGTGGCATTATACGGAAGGCGTTAAGAACTATAGCCCTATATGGAAGGAACATGGTATACGTATTATTCCAGGCCCTTCTTCAATGTGGTTTGATGCTGAAGGTCATCGTATGAAGGCGCCTGATTATCCTGGATTCGATACCTTACACACATTAGAAACAATTATGAAAACAGGATATGATTATTCTTGGTTTATCTTAACAGAAGACATCATTAAGAAAGAGTTTGTATTATCAGGTTCTGAACAAAACCCAGATTTAACGAATAAAGACATTCAATTATTAATTAAAGAACGTTTAAGTAAACAAGCTACCTCTCCAGTCAACGCATTTGTAGAAAAGGGTGAAGACTTTGTCGTCGCTGATGATTTAGGCACTTTAGTTAAGAAAATGAATGCACTTGTTAACGATCATTTACTAAATTACGAAGAGATTAAAGCAGAAATTAAATCTCGTGACTTACAAATTAAAAATGCATTTAGCAAAGATCCTCAGATTGCCTTTATTCATAATGCAAGACAATTTTTAGGAGATAAGATCGTAAGAACGGCTAAACCTCAACCATTCTTAAGTAATAAGAGTGGTAAATTGATTGCTGTGAAACTCAATATCATCAGTCGTAAAACACTTGGTGGTATTCAAACTGATTTAGATGGTCGTGCCATGAATCAACAGAGTGAACCTATTCAAGGTTTATATGCTGCTGGAGAAGCTTCAGGCTTTGGTGGTGGCGGTCTTCATGGATATCGCGCACTTGAAGGTACGTTTTTAGGTGGCTGTATCTTTAGTGGTATTCGAGTTGCAGAAGGTATAGATAAATATAATCAATAAGTCATTTCTTATAGAGTGGTTACTCATATTTTTGATATGAGTAGCCACATTTTTGAAGGTTGAAAAGGATTCTTCGTATTTATACACTACTTTATATTTATTTTATGATATTATTTTTATAATAATTGAAGAATGGAGTGTAAATGATGCCAAGAGATTCTTTAAAGCCATTTCGTAATCGCCTCGTGACTGTTTCTGGTCAAGTCGTACTTATGCATCATGGAGGTCGCTACGGCAGATACCCTTTTCACAATAATACAAGAATGTTACTTAGAGATTTAATGATTGAAGGACAACCCATTGACCATATTTGGCTCAAAGTCCCTCAAAGATACTACAATAAAAGAAGGCGTATCATAAATCAGCGTGTAAAGTTTAAAGCTAAAATTGTGCCTTATGTTAAAAAAGGTATGCATGGCTTTATTCAAGAATATGGATTACAAAAACGGAGCGGTTTCACTATTATTAAAGGAAATCATGAAGAGATACTTGACCATGAAGAGAAATATTTCGATGAAGAACTTACCGTAGAATTCTTCTTAAAAGAACCATAGAAAGCGTATTGTTACCCTCACTTATTGATGAGTGAGCTCACAATACGCTTATTTTTATAACTATTTAACTTTTATCGTAATGTTTTAAGAACGTTCACTACGAATGTGTAGTCCTCGATATCTATTTATTGTACCAATTAATTCTTGTTTGCGCGGTAAAGCTAAATTACCTGGATGACCTTGATGATGTGAAATCACTTCTAGTCCTTCTTGTTCAATACGTTGATATAAGCGATCTGTTGCTTGAGCAAGCGTAACGTCATTGTTGAGTATTTCATTTTTAAGATAATCTAACATCATCGCTAAACTGTTCGTCTGGCTATCATCCACAAGTTGCTCTAAACCAGAAATTTGAATAGGGACTTTCCCATATGTCACTGTTTGAAGCCCTTTAGCTTTGAAACGGTCATCTTTCCCTTTCTTATTGAAGCTAGATTTAAGAGGGACTCTAGACGGAATGCTACCAAAGTCTGCATGTGATTGATCGATTCTCTCATAACCTGCAGATTGTGCAATGTCCTTCGCTTCAGTTGTGACATCTTTTAAATGATATTCATCCATCATTAACACTTGGTCTGCCACATCAAAGTAGTCTCCAGAACCCCCAACAATAAGGATTGTAGATACGTCATGATGCTCATATAATGGTTTCACTCTATTTGAAAATGGTGTAATCGGTTCTTTCTCAGGCGCAATCAATCTTTGCATGCGGCCATCACGAATCATAAAGTTTGTCGCAGACGTATCTTCATCAATCAGTAAGAGCGATGTTTGTGCTTCTAAAGCTTCCATTACATTCGCTGCTTGAGACGTACTACCACTCGCATTTTCCGTTGAAAATTCAGTCGTGTCTTTCTTACCAGGCAGATGATCGATAAACGGTTGAATATTAACCTTCTCAATACTTCTACCGTCTTCGGCTCGAATCTTCATTGCGTCATGTTGCGTAATCACATACTCTCTTCCATCTCCAGCAATATGATTATAAACACCGCGCTCTAATGCCTCAAGCAATGTTGATTTACCATGGTAACCGCCACCTACAATTAAAGTAATACCTTGGGGAATTCCCATACCTTTGATGGATTTTCCACTTGGTAAGTCTAATTGGATTTCAAACTTTTCAGGGCTTTGGAACTTAATGGCATGTGTCATAGGACGGTCAGATACACCACTTTGTCGAGGTAAAATGGCATCATTCGCAACAAATGACACTAGGCCTCTTTGAAATAATTCATTTCGTATAAACATTTGGTCTATCATCAATTTAACTTGATTGTGAAGTTTTGTTTGATCAAGATGCTCATAACGTAGTGCTTGGTTCACAATTTCAGGTAGTATATCGATAAGTGTGTGTGCTGCAGCTTTACCAAGAATTTTCCGACCAGCTGCAGGTAGTCCCACTTCAATTCGAGCTTCAATATCTTTATCATTGATGACTACAGATGTACGTTCTAACATCTCTTGTCCACAACGATCGATAAATAGTTTCCCTGACTTTTTAGACTTTTGCGTTGCTACTTGAATATGTTGATGCATAGATCTTGTTAAGAAGTCACTGACTGCAAGTCGCTTATATTTATCATTCAATAAACCATCTGGTATCCCCGTCGTATTTCTATCCATAATGACTCTCATTTTAGAAGGCGGCGCAAACGGATCAACTTGTACATGGTCGATTGCGAGTCTAAATTGGTCAAATTCGTACATTCCTTTTGTACGTTTGTATGCACCGTACTTTTGACCGTCTAATGATTTTAATGTGTGTTCAAGTGCTTGAGCACTTTTCATGTCATACACCTCCGTTCTTAATTTTCGTAACTTACATTTTTACCCTGAAAATGAAACCCATTAAACGTATGCGATTCGCTTAAAAATAATTATGCGCGCACACTTAAAAATAAAAAACACTCCTAGTTCTCAACATTATATTGAAAACCGGAGTGCGAAATTTATATATTATTCAGTTTTAGCACCTGTACGTTCACGTAAGTCATATTCAATTTCTTCAAGACTACGTCCACGTGTTTCAGGTAAGAATTTAATAACAAATAACATGGCAAGTACACCAATCACAGCAAAGATTAAGAATACCCATTCTGTACTTAATGCATCACTTAAAATTGGGAATAATAATGACACAATCAATGTACCAATATTAAGTACTAACGCAGAGATACCTGTTGCCGCACCACGTGCACGCATTGGGAATAACTCTGGTAACATAACCCATAATACAGGACCCCATGAAATACCAAAGAAGACAATAAATAATGATAAGCATAAGATAATAATCCAAGCTGAAGATGCAATACCAATTGTCCAAATTAATACAGCCATGATGATTAAAGAAGCAATCATCCCAATATTACCCATAACTAATAACTTCTTACGATCGACTCTATCCACTACAAATAGTGCAACTATGGTAACAAGTACATTGACCACACCAATACCTACTGAACCTAAGATAGATGCTGCTTCGCCTAAACCTGCTTTAGCGAAAATAGTTGATGAATAGAATATCACTGCATTGATACCAATAAATTGTTGGAATATCGCAAAGATACAACCAACGATTAATGTTCGACCTAACCATGGTGACTTAATGACTGTCCATGTAGATTCAGCAATTGCTGAGATTTCTCTCATTTCTTTAATTTCTTTTTCGATTTCACTATCGTCGTATGTAATTTTCATTACTTTACGCGCCGCTTCTTCGCTTCTATTTTCAAGGAGCCATCTTGGACTTTCAGGCATGAAGTATATACCAATCAATAGAATAACTGATGGTACTACTGCAAGACCTAACATCCAACGCCAACCTTCGATACTCGCAAAACCATAGTTAACAAGGTATGCCGCTAAGATACCAATTGTAATCATTAATTGGTTTAATGAGCCTAGAGAGCCACGGTATTCCGTAGGTGCCATTTCAGATAGATATACAGGCACGGTAGACATTGAACCACCGACAGCTAGTCCAATAATTAATCGACCAATAATCAATAATGCAAGGTTAGTCGAGAAGGCAAGTGTTAATGCGCCAATAATGAATACGACAGCGATTAACATGACAAGACGGCGACGTCCAAGTTTATCAGCTAACGGTCCACTGCTTCCCGCCCCAATAATTGCACCAATTAACATAGAAGATACAACAATACCTTCCGTTGTACTGTTAAGTGGTATGTCTTTATGTATAAATAATAATGCACCGGAGATTACACCATTGTCATAACCGTAGAGTAAGCCTCCTAATGCTCCCAATATAAAAATCAAATATTTATTTACCTTCATGTAAATCATTCCCTTTTTTAAAAACTAAAACAATTATACGCCTAAAATGAAAGCGTTTCAATTTCTATTTTATTAAAATCGAATTACATGTTACTTTTTGCACTTATTTTTTGGTTAATCATTTTCCATTTGTATGTAAGTAACAAAAATAACACGCCGAGTATTGAAATATGATTCAATTCTCGACGTGTCTACATTTTATTTATCTGTTACTTTCTCGTTTTGAACTATTTCTTTCATCATGCTATCCCAGAAGTCTCTTAAATCGTCTACTGAAATACGCACTTCTGAACTATCTGAACCTACAAAATCACCGTGGTCCCAACCGTGTTTAACCGGCATAACTTGCCATACACCCTTTTTAATCTCTTTTGTTGCAGGTACAAAGGCTTGGTTAAATGGATGTTGTGCTGAAATGACAGACACCAATCCATCGTTGACTCTCCATTCTTTTTCTGGCGCTTTACCAATCACATTTGCTGTTACAAGATAAGAGAATTTGATATTAATATCTGCCTTTTGTCTACCATCTAATGTCGGACGCGTTGATTCTCCTGTGTATGTTTTATACACAATATTTGGATTAAGTGATGTATGTTGATTTAACTTACTCGTACCTTCGCGACTTAAATCGTAAAATGCATTATCTTTCGTTTTTCAAATCTTACTTGTGTTGTTAACGCGTTTCACATATTGCGCGTGCGTTTCACCGTCTCTTTGAGCAAGGCCCCATTGTTTTAAACCTAAATCAACTCTTGAAAGCTTATGCCCTTGAAATCTTGCATAGTCATAAGCAAGTTGACGGATAAATGGTTCATTCCCTACATCAGCAGCATGCGTACCATTATGTGGCGCAGCTAGAGTGGTAATTGAAGAAATCATATTATCCTGTCCGCCTTTAAATAAAGGTGATATGCTTCCGCCGTGTTGCTTTTGATAATCAACCTCTTCTGGATTGCCATTACGTAGCATTTCTTCTAATAAACGTACAGTTTGACCACCCATACTATGACCAATTAAATGAATTTTTTGACCTGGTTGCCATTCACGGTATGCACCGGCGTATGTTTTACCATATCTATCATGGCCATATTTAGCTGCATGGGCAGCGCCGTAATCGACTTTTCCGCCTTTAATATAGTAATATAATTCGACTGCTCGATCATAATTACTACCAAATGCGCTTACGCTGGCTTCACTGACGTTATAACCTTTAGCTCTTAATTCTTGTGTCAATTTAATTCGGTCGCCACCCCAATAATTTCCAGCAAGGGCAGGTCCATTATCTGCAGTATAACCGTTGAAACCATGCACTAAAATGATAGGATCATGATTTTTATATTGAATTTGAGGGAATGATTTATTTGCTTGTTTTTTAACCTGTTTATCAGTTTGTTGAGCGGATTTATTTTTAGGTGTAGCAACAGCATTTCGTGTTAAAGTATTTAAGCCTTTTTTAGATTGATCATCTTTTTTACCAGGGGCATGTGTATTTGTCATACCGTCGCTGTCTAAGTCTTTTACTTTAAGGTCTTTTTGATTTGTTAGCTTTTGAGTTGTCTGCTTTTGTGGTGCTTTCGTTTGTGGATGCTTGTTTAATGCTTCCACTGGGGCTTCTTTTTTCGCATTTTGAGTATCTTTTGCAGTCACTTGTTGTTTTGGTGATTGTGTGTGATTCGAGTCATTATTTTGAGTCGAGGCTGGATGTGATTTCTTTTGAGGTTGTGCTTGAGTCACACTATCATTGTCTTGTTTTTCTAAAGGTTTTGTTGCATCATTGTTTCCTTTTTCAGATGACTTTGTCACATTTGTGTTCGAAGTTGATGGTTTCTGAGTATCTTCACTTTGCGGTTCTGCTTTACGTTCAGAAACTTTTTCTGCGCTTGCTTGTTTAGTTTGCTGTGATTGTTCATTTGGATTTTGCTGATTCTCTTGAGCTTGTGACGACACATGGTCATTTTTAGTTTGTGAACTTTGTGATTGTTGGATTTGCGGTTGCTGAGTTTCTGATTTATTTGTTTTAACATTGTCTTGATTCTGTTTGTCTTGAGTTGCATTTTCTTTAGTTTCAGTTACTTTGTCATTATTTTCCGTGTTTGTTTGCGCTTGTTGTTGAGCATCTTCATTATGTATAGATGATGGCGCATTATTTTTAGTTTCTAGTGAACTTTTATTATCATTTTCAACATTCGATTGCTTCTCACTATTTTTATCATTTTCAGCCCCAATAGATTGTGCTATGTGGTTTTCAGAATTCCCTTGAGCGTCTTGTTCTGCGGCATGTGCAGTTTGGCCCCCAATAAATAACATTGATGCGACGATGATTGAAGACGCACCAATACTTAATTTACGAATACTGTACGAGTTCTTTCTGTTTTTCATGTTTTTAGCACCTCTACATCATTTTTTAATTTTGAATTCGGTCTTAAATGAAAATATTTACAATAGCACGTGGGATTAACTCAAAGATTTTACTCAACCATGCTTTTATCATCTTCATGCTCCTCTCTGTTGAAAATAAAATACAAACACCTAAAGGCAACTTCATCATATAAAAACAATATTAAGCCTATATGAATTTACCTTTACATCTTTCTAAAGACGAAAAAAGGGAGCTGAGACATCATTAAATATCTCAGCTCCCTGTTAAATTAGTATAGATTTTGTATGGGTATTTCAACTAATTCGTGTTGCTTGGTTCTTACCGTACATAATTGAATCATCATGTTATATTCAACGAATGGTTGAAATGATACTTCTTTATTTTTATAGAATAAAGGTTGCGTCACATCATAAACATCTATGCCACGTACTAATCCTTCACCTATCAATTTCGTATAGCTCTCTTTTTTCGTCCAAATTTCATAGAAGTCTTTTAATATTTGCACTTGTTTAAATTCATTTTCCGAAAATTGATGCGCCAAACTCATGTAATCAATTTCTTTCATCAATTCAATATCAAGTCCCACTGGTTGATTATCGATTGCACAAGCAATATATGGAAAACTGTATGAAAGATTCACATATAAGCCGATAGAATGTGCACTTTGAATGTCCACTTTCCCATTTTTCGCAATCTGATACTCCCATTGATTAGGACTTAACTCGCCCCATTGCTCAATACAATATTGAATAAGGAAGTCACCTAACGTATGCATGACACGGTCTTTTTGAAAACGGTACTGTATACGTCTAGGTTTCTTCGCTTGCCGCCTTGATGTTAATAATCTTTGCGCAATCATGTCGATGTCAGCGTTTATTTTTGTTAGAAATACTGTCATTCGTTATTCTCTGTTTTCTTGAATTTGTCAAAGAGTAAATCTCTCCAAGCGCGTAACCATTCAGAAGTTACTACAGGCCATCCATCACCTAATTGCGCGATCACATGTTGCGTCATATCAGAATTAATCTCTGCCGGCACTTGTGATGCATTACCACTACTTAGGCCAATTACCTCATGCATACCTTCATTAATTAACATTTGTTCAAACGCTTCATCACTAATGATATTCATCTGTGTATGATTGGCACCCTCTAATACACTTTGCATCGTTTTTGTATGAGGTGAATAAATATGATAAATAATTGGCTGTGCTTGTGATGCAGCAAGTTTCACAATATGACGTGCAGTTACATCAATAAATGAGAAATCTAGACATGTTTTACCGAAATATTCTCCTATAGATGATGTTTTTAATAACTCATGCATCATGATTGAGAATCGATTTGTTGTAAGATTTTTCATATTTAATGCGCCAGAATATGCACTTGTTAAATTACCTAATCTCATAATTTGTGCGTCTAATCCATCATTGACCGCTTCTAGCACTTTGATTTCACTATAGAATTTACTTTTGGTGTAAGGTGACGTAAATAATTGTTGTTTATAAACATCTTTTTCTGAAAAAGTTCTATCCTCAACGTGGGCTTCAAAGACAGCTCCGACGCTAATTGTAGAAATATATATAAACTTCGCATGATGCTGTTGAGCGATGTTTAATAAATCCTCAGTACCTTGAACATTTACATCAATAAACGCCTCATCATCACCAAAATGATCTGTACGTGCGCCTGCATGTATAACGGTATCAATTGTTTCATTAATGCCTAAAGAACCTAAGTTTGTTAAATCGCCCAATACGATGTCTACATTTTTCATTAAGTCAGTTACATGTGAGGCGTCAAAATAACAAGTCAAATTCTCTTGTAATTTGTATCGTGCCTCAGCCATGTCATGACCTCTCACAATACATGTCACTTTATCTGCATAACCTTGCAACTCATTAATGAGATATGCACCTAGGAACCCTGTCGCACCAGTGAGTAATACGTGACCCAATGCATTTTGAGTAGGCGCAGTGATATCTTTTCGATATCGGCGTTCAACTAAAGCTTGTAACTGAGGTAAGTGATCCGGCACATTGACCGCTACCAACTCATTATCCCTCTCAAATTGTTCTGCTAAATGGCGCACCGTTTTATATTGGTACACATCTTGCATTGTAATGTGAATATCTTGTGATTTAAGTTTCGACACTGCAACCATGGCGTCAAGGGACGTTCCGCCAATTTCGAAAAAGTCATCATCAATACCAATCATAGGGACTTCTAAAACTTCAGCAAATATTGATACAAAGGTTTGTTCCATGTTATTTCGTGGTTGGACAAAGGTATTTCGTTGAATACGAGGTCGAGGTAACTTCGATTCATCAACTTTGTCATTCCGTGTTAAAGGAATCTCATCAATTGCTGTTAATGTTTTAGGAATCATATATTTCGGTAAATAATGATTTAACTGTCTCGCCACCTCTGGTTCCTTTTGATCACTTCCTACAAAGTAGGCATGGAGTATTTCGTGGTCATTTTGTTTATCAACAATTACCACACTATCAGAGATATCTTCAACAGAATTAATAACATTCTCAATTTCTCCGAGTTCTATTCGATATCCATTTACTTTGACCTGTTTATCAATGCGTCCCATAAATTCTATTTGACCCTCATGCGTATATCTTGCTAGGTCACCACTTCGATATAATTTACCTTCTCCAAATGGATTGTCTATAAATGATTCTGCTGTCAGTTCAGGTCTATTTAAGTATCCAGCTGTTAGACTTTTACCTGCAATACACAGCTCACCTGATATACCCACGCCACATAATTTAGTTCCAGAAAGAATATACACTTGTATGTTAGCTAAAGGTTGGCCAATAGGTATCATTGATGGAATAGGTTCTCCTTTAGAGTAAGACCAATTCGTAGCAATAACTGTTGATTCAGATGGTCCATATGCATTGAAGTACGTATCACAATGTTGAGAAATGTGTCGGACAAATGCTGGTGTACTTGTTGCGCCTCCTGTAAATAGTTTAGAAATATAAAAGTCTTTCATCACATTACAAACTTGTAGCGGTATAGATGCAGCAGTGATGTGCTCTCTCGCAATGAGTTGTTCTAATTGTTCCGTGTCTGTCCGTTCATTGTCATTCGCAATCACAAGTTTATAACCATTTAACAGCGTACAATAAATTTCCATAGCTGACGCATCAAAGACATAGTTGTGATATTGCATGAATGTCTCTTCTTCTGATAATGCTAGTCTATCGGTCCATGCATTCACTAAATTTAAGATGTTGCGTTGTCTCACTGATACACCTTTAGGCATACCTGTAGTTCCAGACGTATAAATACTATACATTTCATCTTCTAGACTGCCCGCATATTCTGAAAATGATTTTTCAATAGGAGTCTCTGTATCAATGGATTCAATTGGAATCGTTAATACATTTGAATCATAAGTGACACCATACGTCAGTATTGCTGACACTTCCGCATCTTCAAGGATATGTTCAATACGTTTTTCAGGATTTGTCACGTCAATTGGTACATATGAAGCCCCTACTTTCCAAGAAGCCACCATACATGCAATCATTTCAAAACTTCGCTCTGTTAATAATGCAACACGTTCACTAGCTTTGACTCCGCGTTGGATTAGTGCGTTTGCTATACGATTTGCGTATGTGTCCAATTCACGATAAGTCATAGAGTGACCGCTAAGTTTAAGCGCCACGTCATCACCTTTACGATTCACGATGTCGTTAAATTGTTGTTGAAGAGATTTATTTTCCGGGAAATCTAATGAATGACGATTCACATGTGTCTCAACCCATTCCAACATTTGTTGATTCTCTTCAATATCTTGAATCTTCAATTCTTGAGTAGATATGACATGGCTGATAATGTTTTCAAGTTGTTCAGCCATATGACGAATCGTGTCGTCAGCATATAAATCAGTATTATATTCAATATTAACTACATAATCATCTTGATCTTCCTCAATAATGAATGATAGGTCGAACTTCGCTGTTGTTGATTGAGGAGGTATGTGCGTCAATTGACTATGACCAAAGTTTGCATGATTCGTTTCATTGTTTTGCAGTACAAGCATAACGTCAAACAATGGATTACGAGAAGCATCTCGTTCATCTATAAGATCGTTAACAAGACTTTCAAATGGATATTCTTGATGTTCATAAGCGCCAAGGCTAGTCTCTTTAATTTCAGACATCAATTGTTCCCACGTCTTATCATCTGTCGGATGGCCACGATAAACCAGTGTATTCGCAAACATACCGAGCATATTTTCAGTGTCACGATGTGTACGCGCACTAATCACACTACCGATAACAATGTCATCTTGGCGTGAATACTTGTGAAGTAACACCATAATCGCACTTGCAAAGAACATGAAATCTGTCATTTGATGTTGCTCAACGTAAGATTGTAATTGTGTCTTAAGTGCTTCATCAAAATGGAATGTCATCATATTTCCATTTGTCGTTTTAATACTTGGTCTAGGATAATCTGTCGGCATATTTAATACAGGAACATCATCTTCAAACTGTTGTAACCAGTAACGACGTTGTTTACTTAAGTCTCGATTTGCCATCCATTCGCTGTAATCTTTATATTGCAGTGCCAATTCAGGCAATTCTTTTTCTTGATACAATGCATTTAAATCAGCCAATAGAATGGTATTACTCATGCCGTCGTTAATACTGTGATGCGTATCGATAAATAAATAGTCTTCGTGAGGTGCATGTATATATCTCACGCGCATTTGACTCGGTTGTTCAAGGTTAAATGGCTCTGTATATGCTCGTATAATTTGTTGTTCATCTGTATATCTTGTTGTTACTTCTTTAAAATCAGCCTCGACATCGTTTGCAATACGTTGTTTTACTTCATTTTCATCAATCACATATTGCGTTCTTAAAATTTCATGTCGTGCGATGAGTTGATTGAGTGCACGTTTCAATTGCGCCACATTCAACTCTGATGTCAATCCCCACAAGAACGGAATATTATAGACTGTATCTTCTGGATTGACGCTCCACAATAGATACATACTCTTTTGAACAGCACTCAATTCATATTGATATGCGGACTGTGCTTTCGGTATAATCTCAAAGTCCTCATTCTTCATTTCCATAATATGCTGGCTTAACTGTTCTACAGTCGGTAACTTCATGATATCTCCGACTTTAAGACGCTTTTTAAGTTGAGCTTCAATACGGTTTACTACTAACGTTGCGCGTAATGAATGTCCTCCAAGTTCAAAGAAGTTATCTTTAATCCCTACTTGGTCCACATGTAGTATCTCTTCAAAGATACGACAAATCACACGTTCACCATCATTACGTGGTGCGACATAATTTGATAGATCTACCATCTCAATATCCGGTAAGGCACGTTTATCTAATTTTCCATTTATTGTAATTGGTATTTGATCTATTTTCTTAAAATGAATCGGAATCATATAATCAGGCAATGTTTCGCTCAACACTTCTTTTAAGTGACTTGTCGATTGTGGTTGTGAAGCTTCATAATATGCCACAATCTGTTTATCTTGTTCATGTTCACGTACAATGACGACAGCTTTATTAATATCTCTGATTGCTTCTATCGCTTTCTCAATTTCTGAAAGCTCGATTCTAAATCCACGAATTTTTACTTGCTTATCGATACGACTGATGTAATCGATATGCCCATCTTCTTGAAGACGTACTAAGTCACCGCTGCGATAGAGTCTTTCATTTTCAAAAGGTGAAGTAACAAATCTCTCAGCCGTGAGCTCAGGTTGATTTAAATAGCCTTTCGCTAAACCAACGCCACCTATACATAATTCACCCGGAATACCTACGCCACATAAACGGTCCCCTTGCATGACATAAACTGTCGTGCCATTAATTGGTTGACCAATTGGAATACGAGCTGGCATTTCTTCAGGTATCGCATACGTTGTAGTAAATGTTGTATTCTCAGTAGGTCCATAACCATTAATGATTTCTGGATGACGCTGACGAGAATTTAATAGATTCACCCATTTGGCATTGAGCACTTCGCCTCCAATCAATAGATAAGTTAACGGCTCTAATACTTCAATGCGTTCACTTGCAATTTGATTGAAAAGAGATGACGTCAGCCACATCGTATTGATTTGATTGACAGCAATGGTTTGACCTAATTGAGTTGGGTTTAGCAATGTATCCTTGGAAGTAATGATTAAACGTCCACCATTTAACAATGCACCATAAATTTCAAACGTTGCTGCATCAAAGGCCACAGTTCCTGAGAGTAAAATGACTGTTTCATGGTTTAATTCAACATAATTTGGTTGATGTACTAAACGATCAATACCTTTGTGCGGTATTACGGTACCCTTAGGCTTACCTGTTGTACCCGATGTATAAATAATGTATGCCGTATCTTCAGCAGTGTTGATATGGCTCGGATTTTCCAAATGGTTAACAGCATACCAATCGATCTTCTCAAGTTGAATTTGAGGTATGTCTGAATGCAGTGTTGTTTGGTATGTAACGACAGCTTTAGGCTGTGCATCTTCAATAATATAAGCCGTTCTATCATCAGGATAATCTGGATCAATAGGTAAATAACCTGCACCAGATTTCAGAATACCTAACATTCCTACAATCATATCCAAACTACGCTCTGCTAAGAGTCCAACAATATCATTAGCTTGAATCTCATATTCTTTTCGTAAGTGATATGCTAAATGATTCACGCGATGATTTAATTCAGCATATGTCATAGCATGTTGTTCAAATTTTAACGCTATTTTGTCTGGATGGTGTGCTACCTGATATTCGAAACGCTCAATCACTGTTTGATAATTATTAGCGCTTGATGAATGACGATTGATTTCTTGATAAAGATGTTGATCCTCTTCATTACAAAGTTGTATATCTTTTATTAACATTGATGGATTTCGTGTTAATTGCATATAAATATCTTTTATTAAACGCATCAATGTCTTAATAGTTAAATTGTCGTAAGCATTCGCATTATATACTAAATCAAACCCGTCCTGTGCACATGGATAAATTTCTAAATCAGCTAACAATGACGTATCACTATATAATCGATGTACTTTATGCGTAGTATGATTCAATTCAAAACGCTTGATGATTGTTGAAGCGTGCACTAAAGTTTCAAATTCAATATCACTCGACTTAGGATCTGCCATGAAAGATGTTCCATTTTGCATCATTTCTGAAATGACCGATTCCCATTCATTCATGATTGTTTCAACTGAATGAGACCCTTCGATATTTAAACTTAATGGTGCTACATGAGTGTTGATAAGCATCATATCGTCTGTCTTGTCATAATTGAGTGGAAGTTGAATTCCCAATGCCACATGATTAGACTGACTCATAAAGTAATTTGCCAAATATGTACTTATAACGAGTCGATTCATATCAAACGACTCAAGTTGAGCGTGAAGATGTTCAACTTCTTTGTGCTCTGTATTGTTTTTAATTGGCATATATGACTCGTACTCACTATCAGCACTCAATACTTTAAAATGCTCTAATTGAGTATTGTCCTTAACATGTGCAATATCTTCGTTCATGTCTTTAATCATATTATAGAAATCAGAAACCATATGTTCGTGGAATAAACCATAATTATAAGCAATATTAAGTTGTCTGAAGAAGTCGCCCAATTGACTGTCATTAAAAATCATAGAGTGAAAATCTAAAAGTAAGAAAGTGTCATCCAAAAATTGATAAATAGTAAAATTAAATAGAGGTAATTGATTGAAATAGTAGGAATTTAGTTCTTGTCTGAAGTAAGCCTCGATATCGAGATTTTTCGCCTTTTGATTGATATCCTTAATTTGAATAAACGGGAAAAATTCTCGTACATCGATTCTTAGTTGTTCATTATTCATTTGAAATGTAGATCTTAACATTGGTTGATGTTGTACAACGTCTAGTAGCGCGTACATTAATCTGTGACGTTCAATGTCATTATCTAATTGAACCCAATATGTCACCCTTTTAGTAGTTGAAGATGTTTGTAAATATTTATTATAAAAATATTGTTGAAAATGCAGTGTGTCTATTGTCATTCAAGTCCTTCCTTTATACTCATACTTTATAATACTCACTAACATATAACTTACATATTTCTTTAGATACGCTATATATTAGTACATTTAAACACATTAAAACAATTGCTTGAATGATATTTTTACAAAAACTTAATAAATAATTTTTGCGTTTAATCACGAGCAATTCAGTAAGTTATCGAATGTGTTTTACATCATTTTTGTTTGATTAAAGCTTTTCCATTAAATTGACGAACTCCTCCATATAATAGGAAACTGCCTACCATAAGAAGTACAAACATATAAATCGTCATACCTACGGAATTCAGAAATACACCTAGAATAATGCCAAATCTTGCAAGTAAATTAGCAAAATGAAAGCTTAACGCATTTACCGCTGAATACGTTCCTCTTTTGTCAGCGGGTATCACTTTATATCGTTGTTCTCCAAAAATAGGAGAATAAATCATTTCGCCAAATGTTGCAATAATCATAAATATGATGAGTAAACTCAATTCATTTAAATATGTAATGCCTGAATATCCGATAACATAAAGGATAAGACCAATGAGAAGTGCTTTTTCATTGTTCATTTTCAAGATGTACTTAGAAATAAAATACGTGAGTGCTATAACTACAATCGTATTCGTCATAATTAAAATAGAGTACATTCTCACCCCATCGATATGGATATGAAATAGAGAAATCGTCTCAAATTCCTGTTTTAATCTTATAGAAATATAAGACGAAGTAGATAACTCACCCATAATAAGAATGCTTGATCCTATAATTAAGTACATATAAATTTTGTCTTTTAATACTATCTGGTATTGATGTAAAAAGCCTTTCAAACTACGCTTATGGTTTAAAGGCGTCTCTTTCTCTTCAGCGTTTGAAACATGACTTTGATCATTAGGAATCCAAATGTATAATGCGAAAAGTACAAGCGTGAAAATAACAAAAGCTATGAAAAAGAGTGCCGACTTATTCAAACTATACATTGTTCCCCCGATAAATGCGCCACAAGCCACAGCCACATTTGTTAGCCAATAACTCACTTTATAAATGTAATGTTCAACTTCTGGTGTAATCGCGTCCATTATAATTGTGTCTATTAATGGCTGTGCCATGCCGGATGAAATGCTAAATATTGAATACGCGATGCAGAATAAAATAATAAATATAAGTTGATTTGAAATTGTTACTGCCATCGTGAGTAAACTTATACATAAAATGACTTGGTAAATGAGTAAGGTACGTTTCTTAGGAAACCGTTCAATGATATGCCCTGAAATCATTGAAATCGGAAAGTTAAGTAACACTAACATAAAGAGAAACACACCCGAAAAAGTTTGGTTTACCATATCAGATAAATATAGCGCCATAAAAGGTAAAAATGCCATTGTTATTAAGTTCTCAAAAAAACTACATATCAATCTCACTTTTAAGGTGATGCTCATTTTCTTCATTTCATTGCCCCCTTTATATTTTTATTTGTTTTATCGGGCGGTGAAATCACCATGAATAATTATAGCCTGCCCTGTCACAATTTTGGTTATATTAATTTCTCAAAATATGTCATAAATAGTAATTTATTCAATAACTATGCAATTGGATTTAAGACATTTACTAAAAATTAAGGAAAAACTCCGTGAATTCTTCGTTTTATAAGTGGTCTAGTAGTCTAATGTCACTATACCGTTAGTCTTCCTTAATGAGCGAAAAGCTATTTACCTTTAAAATTTTATTACAAATCGATTTGTTCATACGATTTTATCGATAAAATCATCACTAAAGTTGTCTTTTCTGTTTATCGAAGTATGTTATTGTAAAAGAAAAAAGGAGTTTCAATATGGGTTATATCTTTTTATGGATATTTGCAATTTATGGTTTGATTCGATTTGTTTTTGGAATTGGAAAGGGTATAGCAAGTCTGATTAAAGGTATGATTAAAGGCGCCATTGATGGCTACCAACATCCCGAAAAATATCCAAATTATCTTTCTAAAGAAGAACAAAGACGTCAAAATTTCAGAAAAGAACGTGCACGTCAGAAAGATGCTTAAAATTGAAAGATGGTCGTTTACCTATTCCCCAGGAAATGACCATCTTATTTTGTTGAGTTAGTTGTTGAATTTACATATTGATTTTACATTAGACATAATAAGATAAGCTGTCGTGTATAACTTTGCAACGAAGCTATGTAATTACCTTGATAAAACAATTCATTGAATAACGTATCAGATGATCGAGTAATGTGGGGATGACTATTCTTAAAAGGCATGCTTAAGTACCTAACTGTCGTCTAAGAAAAGAAAAACTGGCCCTCACTGTATGAGAACCAGACTATTAGATTTATTCCTTTATGAAATTACGTAATATTAGATAGAACTATTTAACTCGTTTACCATTTTCATCAAATTTAGCAACTTTACCATCAACAGTCGTGTAAGTGGCTACAATCTCACCGTCTTTATTACGACAATTGACTTTCCAATTACCATCTTTTTGCCAATTCACAACGTCCCACAGATATTTATCAGTATCTAATGGATGACCTTCTAAATTATTAATAAATTGATACACTTGGCTACTACCGTGAGCCATGATAACACCCTTTTCTTTCATTTCTCTATAAGATAAACCGTTATATTTCCATTCATCATTAGCTATTGGTAATTGGTTACTTACATGCATCTTATTAGCTAATTCTGGTAAAGCTTTATTCTTTTTGACTTTATCATAGACTTCTTGTGTACTATATTCCTTTCCCTGTTTGAGCAACTGTTTATAATCTTGAAGACGGATTTGCGAGCCACCAAGTATAATCTTATCGTTACTAATGCCAACGATTGATTGGAAACTATGATTACTTGGATATACTGAATAAAACTTCATACCTTTAGGTGCATTTGAAAATTTAGGATAATTGACTAAAACAAATTGATTAATTATACGGGGATCGTCTTTGTCATTTTTATATGCTCCGGTTAAGATGTTGTTTTTAGTAAGTGTATATTGGCCTTTATCATCAGCACAAAAAATGAGCGCTAATTTTGTTTTATCAGGTAGATTCTCTACTTTGTCTTTAGCTTTAAGATTTGTCTGTGTATTGTCTTCTGAATTCGTTTTGTTGGATGATTTTTCCTTTTTGGATTTAGTTTCTGTTTTGTTTTGATTCTTTTTCTGTTCTGATGAGTTGTCTGAGTTACATGCGACTAGAAATAGTGTCAAAGCTGTTGTTATGGCGAATAATTTCTTCATTCATTTGAATCCTCTCGATGTTATTTCATGGTGTAGTGAATTTCTTTATTTATAAATATATTTTATTATAATGAAATTATTTAATGAATGCGAACTCATTTTGTAAGTTAACTAACAAAATTTATTCCTTCTTTTTATCTTTTTGGGCATTTTCCCATTCAACTGCAAGTATTAGTAATGTTACAGCTATCAAAATTATTGTTCCTATTAAATTTAAGTGTAATAATCCAGTTTTATATGTGTAGATAAATCCTATAGTAACGATGACTGGGACAACAAATCCTAATAATTTAATACCTGTTCTAGATAAAAAATAATGAACTGCCATGGTAAGCACAAAATATATTATTGGCAAAAATCCATGTAATTGTTCCATAACTTAAAATATCCTCCAATATTTAAAATAGTTATCTTTTCATTTAATTACTTTTCTATCTTAACGTAATAATGACATTTATTCATTATTCTTTAAATAATTAATAAATTCTTGTATTGTTTTCTCATTATGTTTTCCATCTTTAACTACTGCTAAAAATGATATAGCTGCATCGAAAGGTTTTCCGAGTGAGACCGCTTCAATCATTTCATCATTAAAGAAGTGTTCATTTTCTACCATTAAGTTGGAGACAATACCTATCCCAAGTCCCTCTGCAACTGTTCTCATCAATACAATCGGATTTGTAGTTTTGAATACGATTTTGAGTGGTCCATGCGTTTTTTCAAATTCTTTTAGCTGATGATGATAAAAGCCACGATCATATAGAATAAATGGATAGTCTTGTATTTCCTCTAAATTGACGTAGTCCCTGAATGTTAATTTAGACTTTTTAGGAACGAGTAACTTAAATTTTGTTGTGAGATTCAATGATATTTCTCTGACTGGAAGTGTGTTTTCTTCAGTTTCTGGCTTTCCGATTAAACCAATATCAATATCTCCTTTATCCACCATATCTACAATATCTTCACGATCTGCTTCTTTAACTTCGACATCTACTTGAGGATAATCATTTTTAAAATGTGATAGTGCTTTAGGTACAATTTTATGGAAAAGTGTGGGTATCGTCGCAATTTTCAATGTACCTGCAATATCTGTTTTCATATTTTGAACTTCTACTAATAAATCATTTTGAGATTCTAATATTTCTAATATATATGGTATAAGTCGTTGCCCTTCTTCAGTTAAAAATGTTCCTTTACGAGAACGTTCAAACAATTTATAACCTATTTCTTTCTCAAGATTCGCAATTGATTGACTCATCGCAGATTGGCTAATATGCATTTTCTCACTAGCATGTATCATCGATTCCATTTCATAAACTGTCTTTACATAAGCAAGTTGTTCAAAATTCATGTGTTCACTCCCCCACTTTTATATTAGTAATGCTTATAAATACTTCATTAATTCTAATTATACATTAGTAATATTAATTATTATAATATATGGGTAATACAATTATATGTACGGGAAAATTCAATTATTTTAGGAGGGAAATAATGGAAACACGTCTTTGGACTAAGGACTTTTTATCCGTGACGTTCGTGAATTTCTTTATGTATTTAATTCACTACATGTTAATCGTCACGATAACTGAATATACAATAGACGAGTATCATGCATCTGAAAGTGTTGGTGGTTTAGCCGCTGGTATATTCATCATAGGGATGTTAGCGGGACGTCTTGGTTCAGGTAGAATTATTGATAATCTGCAACCTAAATTAGTATTACTTTCAGGTACGATTTTCTCTGTAATTGCAGTAGCACTTTATTTCACAATCAATAGTTTATGGGTATTGATGCTTATTCGTTTAATTCACGGTATTGCTTTCGGATTTTCATCAACTGCAACAGGTACGATTTCTTCTCGAATTGTTCCTGAAGATCGTAAAGGCGAAGGTATCGGCTATTATGGTTTAAGTGTCACATTAGCATCTGCAATTGGTCCGTTTTTAGGTTTAGTTTTCAATAAGAATTTAGGTTTCGAATCTATCTTCGGAATTAGTTTAATCAGTATCGTTGTTGCACTTATATTAACGTTCTTTATTAAAAAATTGCCTGTCTTAGGTAATACAACAGAAAACGAAGAACGACCTAAAGGTATTCATGCCTATTTACAAAAAGAAGCTTTACCTATTTCTATGGTAATTGTACTCGTTGGTGTCGCATATGCCAGCGTCCTTTCATTCTTATCTATTTATGCTGAAAAAATCAATTTAGTTACTGCATCAAGTTTCTTTTTCGTTGTTTTTGCAATAGTCACATTTGTTACACGTCCGTTTACAGGTAAAATTTATGACAATTATGGTGAAAACAAAGTCATGTACCCTGTATTATTCAGTTTTATGATAGGACTCGTTATCTTAGGTTGCACACATTCTAGCTTAGTATTATTAATTGCGGCAGCATTTATTGGTTTCGGTTACGGTACCATCGTGCCAACTGCTCAAGCTATTGCGATTCAACAATCACCGCCTAATAAAATGGGACTTGCTACATCTACTTTCTATATTTTTACAGACTTCGGTGCAGGCATGGGACCATTTATTCTTGGAATGATTATTCCATTCTTAGGTTACAGAAACCTATATATTCTAATGGGAGTCGTAGTTATTATTGCTATTATCATTTACTTCTTTGTTCATGGTAGACATCACACAAAACCATTTAAAACTAGAGAAAATGAATAGCCACTTTGTTTTTTGAAAATAATACGGTTAGCAGTTTCGTCATGAAATTGTTAGCCGTTTTTTTATAAAATAATTTACGATTAGTATCTGAAAAATAGGTTAAATGAAATATAGATAATAATATTAAAAATGATATAAAGGAGTTTTGTTATGAAAAAGATAACTATTCTATTAGCAATAGCCATTATTTCATTAGGTCTTGTCGGCTGCTCAGATCAATCAAGTGATAGTCACAAATCAAAGCATCACTCTGATAATAAACATCACTCAATACATAATACTAAAATTCCAAAAAAGATATTTAGCAAAACTGATAAAGATAAAGACATTTCTAAGCCAACGATGAAAAAAGATATTAAACTTTATTTGGATAGTGATAGAAAACTAACCGATGCTTTAGAACCATATCAAGATAAAATAAGCTCTGAGAAAAAGTTATCGAAGAAACAATTGAATAAATTTAAACATATTGTCGATTTACAACACAAAAATAATCATAGATTTGATGAATATATTAATAATAATTCATTACCTAATCATAAATATGAACTATATACTAAAAAAATAAATGATTATACAGCTCATGTTGATCAACTTTATAAAAAAGAACTGAACATTGCGAAGGAAGGGAGCAGTGTTAAAAAAGCAAGTAAGTTAGCTGATACAGATAAAAATGTTAATGGTAAAGAGCAGAAACAGATTGAAGATTTCTTAAAAGAGGAAAATATAAAAACCATTGCTTATGATAAATAAATGAGTTGATTGTTGATACTATTTAAAGGCGCTCAAAGACAGAATCCTGTTACTTTGAGCGCTTTTTTATTCTTATTATTGTTTTACGTGAAACATATATGTAAAATACATCGATGATTCATCAGTATTATCAATTTATAGGGAAGCGAGTATTGCCTCAACTATTTTATTGGCTTTCTTATGTAGTTTATTTGTTTGATAAACTTCAATAAATGCATGTTTAATGACTTTATCTTAGGTTATTTTATTGTACGTCGTTTTTCTCTTCTTAATATAAATATGCTACCTATGATTAATAGTATAGCTGCAATAAAGCTAATGATACTTTTAGTAGTTTTACCTGCTTGTGGTAGGTTTTGATCTTGTTTTTCAGTTTTACTCTCTTCTTTGTATTCATATTTAGCTTTTTCATGGGGTGCCGAAATTGACGTTTTGGTGTCGTCTTGATGTGATTGCGGTGTTTCTGAATCATCTCTCACTTTTTTATTCACTTGAGGATTTTCTCTAGTTGTTGTCGCTAATTTAACTCCCTTAAATGACTCTGAGTTTTTATTACTCTTTAATGGTTGATATTCTAGTTCATTTGAAGTACTGTCATCTTTACTTTCATGTTTTGAACTTTCAATTTTCCTATCATCTTTATTATTAATGTCAGTGTTTGAATAATCATTTTCAGAAGAAGCGCCTAAATTGGGTTGAGTCGATGAAAGATGATCTTGAGTAGACTCATTCATAGGAAGAATTTTAAATGATAAATTAGTGTAATTTGTAGGTTCTGACAATTCATCAACGACTGCAGTAATATTACCATACTCATCTTCTGCACTAACATGTGAAAATTTGTAAGTCGATGCAGCAATATTCTTAGGAATCTGTAGTGCAATATCGGCCATCCACGTACCATCTGGTAAACGTGTCATATCTTTAGCATATGCAAATTTATTAATACCATCTAAACCTATGTAAGGTGCATTAACGAATCCTAATGAAACTTCTTTAAGTTGACTCGCATCTTTAATGTGAACACGTGCATGTATTGTATTACCTGGGTAATATTGCTTCTTATCAACCGTTACGCCAAGAATTTGTGGTGCTTCTGTATCCACTGCTTCTTTATTCTTAATGTTAAATTTAAGATGATCTGTATTCATTGATGATGGAGCTAAACCTGGCGCCACAGTATCTCCATTGCCACTTGCATCATCAGCGACAACTGCTGCAAAACTAAATGATGTATCTCCAATTTTATCAGGAATCTTAAGATTTATATCTACAGTCCATAGTCCATCTTGACCTTTATGCATATTTTCAGGCTTTGCAATTTCATTGATTGAAGACGTTCCCACACGTGTGTCGTTGGAAAATCCGATTGATACGTCACTGAGTTGACCTGCTTCTTTAATTGTTACACGTGCTTTCACTGTCTCACCTGGCGCATATGTATGCTTATCTATATCTACATCTATAATTTGTGGTGCTATAGTATCATGATCAGATGAACCTTGATTTGGCTCACTTTGATTTAGTGAATGTGGTACCGTTGTTGCTAGTTTCGATGAACTTCGTTGCGACGAAAGTTTAGGAGGTTTCTTTGTCGATACCGTTGAAACATCTTTCCCGTTAATCGAGTTGATTTCTGATTCTTTATCTGACACTTGTGTTTCATCATTGCCCGATGACGTAGTCGCGTGTACCCCTTCAGTTTGAGAATGTTGCTCTGCTGCGGAAACATCCTCATGCCCACTTAAAAAGATAATGCCTCCGATAACGATTGAACTTGCCCCCACTGCAAATTTTCTAATACTAAATTTGTGTTGTTTTATCATGTTAGTCTCCAATTATATAATAAATTTACAGTATAAATTTCCGTTTATTTAATATTACTTTACGTTACATGTATATTCAATATAATTTTTAAGTAACTGGAAATATTTATCTTTTATTCACTTGAAAATTAATCTCCAGAACTTCAAGGTCACGATTATAAGAATTTGATTTGCTATGTAATTAAATTTGCATGCGATGTAATAGATAAGATAAATAAAGAGGATGAAACAAGATCGTTTCACCCTCCTATTTTTACCTATTCAGTTTTAAAAGCATTTTGAGTAAATTACTCTTTTTCATTGTTGTCTTCATCTTTTCTACGACGTTTAAATAGTAGTAATAATGCACCTAGACCTGCAAATAGAGAACCAAATAGAATCCCTTTACTTCCTTTCTCTTCACCAGTTTCTGGTAAATCCGTTTCACTATTGTTTTTACCATAGTTTGCTTTACTATGATCACGTTGCGATTGAATAGGTTGTTCTTCTTGGTTGTTAGAAGTATTTGTAGCACCGTTTATCTTTTGATGTTCATTGTGATGAGTATAACTAGGTTTGGATTGATTTCCGTTTGTTTGATTATCATCATTGTTTGACTGTGATTTATCTGGATGATTTACATGCTCATTATGACTAGGTTTCTCTACATGATGATTGTTTGAACCTTTAGAATTGTTATGCTTGTTTGGTTCTGGATTCACTCCATCATGATGGTTTGGATTATCAGGTTTAGCATTATTGCCGTTGTGATGATTTGAATCATCAGGTTTATCGCCTTTTCCATGTTTATGAATACCTTCAACTATGGCATCAGATGGTTTTGATATGTTACCTGATGTGTCCGTTGCTGTCACGCTGATGTGATCTCCACCTTTTAGATGTTCATCGGTTGGCACTTCGATGTGATAGTTGCCATCTGAGTCTGCTTTCCCCTCTGCTGTTTGACCATCTGGGAATGTGATGACTACTGTTGAACCCGGTTCTGCTTTGCCACTGATTTCTTTCGCACCTTCTTTAATTGGATTAATCGTTGGTGCTGGTGGCGCTGTTGTGTCTATCACGGTAATTATTGTTGCTTTAGATGTGTTACCTGATGTATCTGTTGACGTCACACTGATGTGATCTCCACCTTTTAGGTGTTCATTTGTTGGGACTACAATATGATAGTTGCCATCTGAATCTACCTGTCCCTCTGCTGTTTGGCCGTCTGGGAATGTGATGACTACTGTTGAACCCGGTTCTGCTTTGCCACTGATTTCTTTCGCACCTTCTTTAATTGGATTAATCGTTGGTGCTGGTGGCGCTGTTGTGTCTATCACGGTAATTATTGTTGCTTTAGATGTGTTACCTGATGTATCTGTTGACGTCACACTGATGTGATCTCCACCTTTTAGGTGTTCATCGGTTGGCACTTCGATATGATAGTTGCCATCGGTGTCTGCTTTCCCCTCTGCTGTTTGGCCATCTGGGAATGTGATGACTACTGTTGAACCCGGTTCTGCTTTGCCACTGATTTCTTTCGCACCTTCTTTAATTGGATTAATCGCTGGTGCTGGTGGCGCTGTTGTGTCTACAACTTTAATTATAAAGTTTGTTGTGGTTTCGTTACCTTCCGCATCTGTTGTTATCACTGTGATTGGGTAGTTGCCTACTTTTGTTGGCGTTCCACTAATTGTGTTTGTCTCACTATCAAAACTTACGCCTTCCGGTAGTCCACTTACTTTATTTGTTACCTTCTGACCGCTATTGTCTGTCGCTTCTATCTTGATTGAATTAATAGCTGTGTTGACCTCTTTTGTTTGGTTTGCGATAGAGGTAACCGTCGGTTTTGTTGTATCCACAACTTCAACTGTGAATTTTGTTGTGGTTTCGTTACCTTCCGCATCTGTTGTTGTTACCGTAATTGGGAAGCTGCCTACTTTTGTTGGCGTTCCACTAATTGTGTTTGTCTCACTATCAAAACTTACGCCTTCCGGTAGTCCACTTACTTTATTTGTTACCTTCTGACCGCTATTATCTTTCGCTTCTATCTTGATTGAATCAATCGGTGTATTCACTTCTTTTGTTTGGTTTGCGATAGAGGTAACCGTCGGTTTTGTTGTATCCACAACTTCAACTGTGAATTTTGTTGTGGTTTCGTTACCTTCCGCATCTGTTGTTGTTACCGTAATTGGGTAGCTGCCTACTTTTGTTGGCGTTCCACTAATTGTGTTTGTCTCACTATCAAAACTTACGCCTTCCGGTAGTCCACTTACTTTATTTGTTACCTTCTGACCGCTATTATCTTTCGCTTCTATCTTGATTGAATCAATCGGTGTATTCACTTCTTTTGTTTGGTTTGCGATAGAAGTAACCGTTGGTTTTGTTGTATCCACGATTTTAATCGTAAAGTTCGATGTCGTTTCATTGCCTGATGCATCCGTTGTTGTCACGGTAATTGGGTAACTTCCAACTTTTGTTGGCGTTCCAGTAATTGTGTTTGTGGCACTATCGAAACTTACTCCGTCCGGTAGTCCACTTATTTTATTTGTTACAGACTGTCCACTGTTATCTGTTGCTTCAACTTTAATTGGATCTAAAATTGTATTAATTTCTTTTGTTTGATTTTTGATAGGTGTTACTACTGGCGCTGTTGTATCTACGACTTTAATAATAAATTGCGTAATTGTTTCATTACCTTCAGCATCTGTCGTCGTTACAGTAATTGGATAGGTACCGATTTTAGTCGGTATGCCGCTTATTGTGCCTGTTTTATTATTAGCAATAGACATTGCTTTCATTTTAACAAGGTTACTGCTATGCATTCTAGGTGCAAAACTAATCGCGTTTGTTTGGCTATTATAAATAACACCATCAGGTAAACCACTTACTTTGTTCGTTACAGCTTGGCCGCTATTATCAGAAGCCTCAATCGTAATTGTATCCATAGCTGTATTCACTTCTATAGTTTGATTCGCTATTGATTTCACTACTGGTGGTGTCGTATCCACGACTTTAATCGTAAAGTTCGTTGTCGTTGCGTTACCTTCCGCATCTGTTGTCGTCACTGTGATTAGGTAACTTCCTACCTTCGTTGGTGTTCCACTGATCGTATTTGTGGCACTATCGAAACTTACGCCTTCTGGTAGTCCGCTTACTTTGTTGGTCACGGCTTGACCACTATTATCTCTCGCTTCAATCTTGATTGAATCAATAGCTGTGTTAATCTCTTTGGTTTGGTCTTTGATTGCTGTCACCGTTGGTTTTGTCGTATCCACGACTTTAATCGTAAAGTTCGTTGTCGTTGCGTTACCCTCGGCGTCTGTTGTTGTCACTGTAATTGGGTAACTTCCCACTTTTGTTGGCGTACCAGTAATTGTGTTTGTGGCACTATCAAATGTGACGCCAGTCGGTAAGCCACTCACTTTGTTGGTTACAGCCTGACCATTATTGTCTGTCGCTTCAATCGTTATCTTATCGATTGGTGTATTTACTTCTTTGCTTTGATTATTGATAGCTGTCACCATCGGTGCTGTTTTATCTACCACTTGAATTGTGAAGCTTGTTGTTGTTTCATTTCCTGATGCATCCGTTGTTGTCACTGTAATTGGGTAACTTCCGACTTTCGTTGGTGTACCACTAATAGTATTTGTCTCATTATCAAAACTTACTCCATCTGGTAAGCCACTTACTTTGTTGGTTACGACTTGACCACTATTGTCTGAGGCTTCGATCTTGATTGAGTCAATTGATGTATTAACCTCTTTTGTTTGGTTTGCGATAGAAGTAACCATTGGTTTTGTTGTGTCTACAACTTTAATTGTAAATTTCGTTTCCGTTTCATTTCCTGATGCATCTGTTGTGGTTACCGTGATTGGATAACTTCCGAACTTCGTTGGCGTGCCACTAATCGTATTTGTCTCACTATCAAATGTGACGCCAGTCGGTAAACCACTTACTTTGTTGGTTACAGGTTGGCCACTGTTATCCGATGCTTCGATCTTGATTGTGTCAATTGATGTATTAACCTCTTTTGTTTGGTTTGCGATAGCTTTAACCGTTGGGGCAATCTCGTCTACAACTTTGATTGTGAATTTTGTTTCTGTCTTATTCCCTGATGCGTCTGTCGTCGTTACTGTGATTGGATAGTTGCCTACTTTTGTTGGCGTTCCACTAATCGTATTTGTCTCACTATCGAAACTTACACCTTCTGGTAGTCCGCTTACTTTGTTGGTTACGGCTTGACCACTATTATCTGTTGCTTCAATTGTTATTGAATCGATAGCCGTATTCACTTCTTTTGTTTGATCTTTAATTGATGTCACCATTGGTTTTGTCGTGTCTACAACTTTAATTGTGAAGTTCGTTGTTGTTACGTTACCTTCTGCATCTGTTGTTGTTACCGTAATTGGATAGCTACCTACTTTTGTTGGTGTACCACTAATCGTATTTGTCTCACTATCGAAACTTACTCCGTCAGGTAGACCACTTACTTTGTTTGTCACAGCTTGGCCACTATTATCTGTTGCTTCAACTGTTATTGAATCAATCGGCGTATTCACTTCTTGGATTTGATCTTTGATAGCTGTCACCGTCGGCGCTGTTTTATCTACAACTTCGATTGTGAATTTTGTTTCTGTCTTATTCCCTGATGCGTCAGTCGTCGTTACTGTGATTGGATAGTTGCCCACTTTCGTTGGCGTTCCACTAATTGTGTTTGTATCACTATTGAAACTTACTCCGTCAGGTAGACCACTTACTTTGTTGGTTACAACCTGACCACTATTGTCTGTTGCTTCAATCGCTATCTTATCAATTGGTGTATTTACTTCTTTGCTTTGATTTTCGATAGCTGTCACCGTCGGCGCTGTTTTATCTACAACTTCGATTGTAAATTTCGTTTCTGTTTTATTTCCTGATGCGTCTGTTGTTGTTACCACAATTGGGTAGCTTCCTACTTTCGTCGGCGTACCGCTAATCGTATTTGTCTCACTATCAAATGTGACGCCAGTCGGTAAGCCACTGACTTTATTTATCACTGACTGACCACTATTGTCTGTTGCTTCAATCGCTATCTTATCGATTGGTGTATTTACTTCTTTGCTTTGGTTCGTAATAGAAGTTACTACAGGTAATGTTGTGTCCACGACTTTAATTGTAAAGTTTGTTGTCGTTTCATTGCCTGATGCGTCTGTTGTTGTCACTGTGATCGGATAGCTGCCGACCTTCGTCGGAGTTCCGCTAATTGTGTTCGTCTCACTATCAAATGTGACGCCAGACGGCAGACCATTTACCTTGTTTGTCACGGCTTGGCCACTATTATCTGTTGCTTCAATCGTTATCTTATCGATTGGTGTATTTACTTCTTTGCTTTGACCTTTGATAGCTGTAACCGTTGGGGCTGTCTCATCCACAACTTCGATTGTAAATTTCGTTTCCGTTTTATTACCTGATGCGTCTGTTGTTGTTACCACAATTGGATAGCTACCTACTTTTGTTGGTGTTCCGCTAATTGTGTTCGTCTCACTATCAAAACTTACGCCTTCCGGTAGACCGCTTACTTTATTTGTCACAGCTTGGCCACTGTTGTCTGTCGCTTCGATTTTGATTGAATCGATAGCTGTGTTGACCTCTTTGGTTTGATTTTCGATAGCTGTAACCGTCGGCGCTGTTTTATCTACAACTTCGATTGTAAATTTCGTTTCTGTTTTATTTCCTGATGCATCTGTTGTGGTTACTGTGATTGGATAACTTCCTACTTTTGTTGGCATACCACTGATGGTATTTGTGGCACTGTCGAAACTTACGCCTTCTGGTAAGCCACTTACTTTGTTTGTCACAGCTTGGCCACTATTATCTGTTGCTTCAATCTTGATTGAATCGATAGCTGTATTCACTTCTTTGGTTTGATCTTTAATTGATGTAACCGTCGGTTTTGTTGTATCCACAACTTTAATCGTGAAGCTCGTTGTCGTTCCATTTCCTGATGCATCTGTGGTCGTCACTGTGATTGGGTAGCTGCCTACTTTTGTTGGCGTCCCGCTAATTGTGTTTGTATTACTGTCGAAACTTACTCCGTTTGGTAACCCACTAACAGTATTGCCCACTGCCAATCCACTATTGTCTGTCGCTTCAATCTTGATTGAATCAATTGATGTATTTACTTCTTTTGTTTGATCTACAATTGTTTTAACTACAGGTGGCGTTGTATCTACTACTTTGATAGTAAATGTAGTAGTTGTTGTATTACCGTTCGTATCTTTAGAAGTCACCGTAATTGGATAGCTTCCCACTTTCGTTGGTGTGCCACTAATTGTATTTGTTGAAGCGTTGAATGTTACTCCGCTCGGTAATCCACTAACAGTATTAATTACTGTGTCTCCACTATTGTCTGATGCATTAATATTAATGTTATTCAGTACTGAGTTGACTTCTTGTGTTTTGTCATTAATTGCAGTAACCGTTGGAGGTGTTGTATCTGTAACTGTAATTGTTATTGCTGGTGATACATTTGACCCTTTATCGGTTGAAGTTATTGATATAGTTTCTTTTCCTGTTAAAACAAAACCACTAGGTACAGACACTGAGAAATTCCCAGTACTATCTGCCGTACCAGATAACGTTCTACCGTCACTAAAGTTTAATGTAATTGTTGTATTAGCCTCAGCTGTACCCTTAATCGCAGTGTCTTGAGTAGTAATATTACTAGCTTTAGGCGCTACGGGGGCAATTCTGTCTATCATATCTATGTAAGAAGTTGCATAAGACCCCAATAAACGTTTATTAGCTGATCCATTATCAGCTGTATCTAAATAATCCGTTTCTATCCATGATTGAAATGTTTCTCTATCACTTATTTGTGAGGCAATACTTTCCAAAGTATAACCACTCTTCAATTTATATTGAATTGTATAATTTCTTGATTGGCCTAATGCTCCATAGAATATATTTCTATCTAAACTTCCTCTAGCATCATTAAGATGCATAAGTGTATTTGTGTTTTTAATAGATATTTCATCAATTGTACTACTATCAAACATACCATCGCTACTTAAAGTACCATTTACAAACCTACTTGAACTAATCGGGTCACCCTTTACATCAGAAACGTAAATTTTTACAGAACTAGGATCTATATACGGTATTAAGTCTTTATTAACTTGTTCTTTAATATATAACACCCAATTATAGTCAGTTTGTAAAAAGTTTTCATCTGGCTTAAATGCATGAATAGATTTGATTGAGTTATCTGAGCTATCATATCTAATTCTGTTTACAACTTTACCTGAGGTAAACCCAGAAGACTGAGTCGTTTGAGGCGCTTTACTATAAATATTTGGTGCAATCGTAGTAACTTGAACACTTTCTCCCGCAATAGCTCCAGTATTTGTAGTCCACGTATGTGTCAAATATACGGGTTTACTATTAGAATACCCTAAGCTTGCTATTGTTTGAGAATTCTTTAAAGTAATTAAAACCTCATTATTTGTTACTATTCCTTCCGTTCCCTCCACCGTTTTACCATTGATTGGTGCAGTCCAGTTTTGACCATTATTAGTAGTAGTCATGTAAACGCCATTAATTGTTATGTTTTGGATTTGACTATAAAAATCACTTTGTGAAAAAGAAAAATTTACTTTTCCTCCGTCTATCAAATCATTATTTTCTATCCAATTCGTTAAATTGAGTTTAATCACATTGCCAGTGTCATTTTGAAGTTGAGAAACTCCTGCATAACGTAATCCACTGTTATCTTTAATAGTTGTTGCATCATATCCTAAATCGTTAAGTAAGTATGCATAATTGGGATTTGATGGTTTCGTATATGTTTTAGCCTTTGTGTCTTTAGTGGCTACAAGTACTCTAAATCTTTTATTATTATTTCTTGTCGTTGTCGTTGCAGTGACTTGATTCGTTAAGCTTGTTTTATTATCACTCAGTGGAATTGAACTTTCTTTTTTACTTTCAATTTTAGTCGTATCTTCGATAGGGGTTGTGGCATTTGTGCTACTTCCTACTGTATTTGTTTCTGTTGTTTCATTTGAAGTATTTGATTTACTTGAAGTTGAGTCTATGTTTGAATTCTGTTCTGAAGTTTTACTAGAAGTAATATCTGTATCTGTAGATTTATCTGTGGTTTTACTAGAAGAAGTTGAATCTGTGTCTTTAGATTGTTCTGTTGTTTGATTTGAACTTTTGTTATTAACTATGGATTTCTCTGAGGTGCTCTCTTTAGTTGAATCAGTATTCACCGATTCTTCTGATATGTTATCTTTTCTTTCAGTCGTATCTTTATTATTTTCAGTTGCTTTTGTACTTTCGTTTGTTTCTTCTTTAGGTTGTTGTTGACTACCTTTTACTGTGTCATTTGCTTTATTGTTATCATTTGTTGTTGTTTTGTTATCACTTACATCTGATTTACTTTCTTCTGATGCATTTTCATTAGTGACTGATTCGCTACTTTGTGTTTCATTCGTCTTCGATTCTGTTGTGTTCGTTTCTTGATCTAAAGATTGATTTTCATTTACTTGATTTGTTGTTTGATCTGATGTCTCTTTCACTGATTGATTCGTCGTATTATCACTATTACTTAATTCTTCTACATCGACTGGCTCACTCTTGTCTTTGGTACTATTTCCATTTTGAGAGGTTGCATTGTCTATCTCATCTGCTCTTGCTACGCCGCCAACACCAAATACTAATGTTGCGCCGATTAATAAGGAAGCTGTACCAACAGTGAACTTTCTAATTGCATACTTGTTAAGTACATTGGGCAAAAATCCTTGTTTATTTTTCATTTCAAAACCACCCCTAAAAACATTTCATACAATACTAATGATGTATTCAAGTATTATAATGAATTTATTATAACTTTACAAATATCTAGCAACTACATATTTATATGTTTTATATTGAAAAAATATTTATTCCTTTGTAATTACATTTTGTCCTCAATCATAATTGGTATTAGTAATAAATATATTTTTTATATTTGGCCACGCACTTGATTATGATTTGAATTTTTAAGTTTAAACATGAGTAATTTTAAAAATTGAGATAAAGCTAGAGACTCAAATAAATTACTATTCAGTGTATAGGCATCAAATTTACTTTATTTTCAATAAAAAATAGGACATGGTTAACATGCCCTAGGTAAGATAATATCTATATTAATTTCTTAACTATCGATTTCAAATCCTAAATCTTCAATCATACGATAATCTTCTTCGTTAGGTTGGCCTCCGGTAATTAAATAATCTCCAACAAAAATTGAGTTAGCTGCTTTTAAAGCAATGGCTTGAAGTGACCGAAGATTGACTTCACGACCACCTGCTATTCGAATTTCTTTCGTTGGATTAATTAAACGAAACATTGCTATAATTCGCAAACATTTCATTGGTGACAGTAAATCTAATCCACCGAATTTTGTTCCCTTAATCGGATGTAAAAAGTTGATTGGGATACTATCCGCATTAATTTCTTTCAATGCAAATGCCATGTTAATCACATCTTCGTTCGTTTCACCCATTCCACAGATGACACCTGAACACGGAGAAATATTATTGGCCTTCATCATTTCAACAGTATGTACACGGTCTTCATATGTATGTGTCGTTACTACTTCATCATGATAACGTTCACTCGTATTTAAATTATGATTATATCGGTCTACACCCGCTTCTTTAAGTTTTTCTGCTTGTTCTTCTTTCGTTAGACCTAAACATGCACAAATTTTCAATTGTGGATGCATTTTCTTAATATCTTCTACTGTTTCGCAAATATGATTCACTTCTTTATTTGTTGGGCCGCGACCACTCATAACAATGCAGTATGTCCCTATTTGATTATTTGTAGCCACTTGTGCCCCTGCTTTAATCTGATCTTGGTCAACTAATGCATAACGTTGCTTCTGTTTCATCTTTACAGATTGTCCACAGTACCCGCAATCCTCAGAACAAATACCACTTTTCGCATTGAGAATCATGTTTAATTTTACTTTTTTACCATAATAATGCTTTCTAACAATGTAAGCTTCATTGAGTAATTCAAAGGTATCAATATTGGGATCTTCATATATTTTCAAACATTCATCTTGAGATAACCCATCGTGATAAAGCACGCGTTCTGCTAAGTTTAAACTCATTCTTTTTAACCCCTTACTTCTGAAAAATTAAAGTTCAACATGTACGCTCTTTTTAATGTAAACTTTTTATATAGTTAAGTTTACATTAATACTTTCATGATTGAAACCTCACTTTCAAAAATAAAAAGCTACGCCGATGAGATCATTCACCGACATAGCTATAAAATTCCTATTTAAACTATAAAAGTTATTTAACGTCGCCTGTTTTAGGATTAAATTGTTTAATAGACTGCTTTCTCAATTGGTCTTTTTGCAGTTTACTTATTTGATAATTGTTGTTATAAATGGTTGATTCCCAACTACCATACATAGGATTTGGGAAAATAATGTATTTTTTACCAAAATCATCTTTATGTTTTTGAATTAATTCATCGCGAGATTGAGCAGTAGGTTGTTTAGGATCAGCGAAGTCTAATAAGTTATCACCAAATAACATGACTAATTTATGATGTTTTCGAACTTTCTCACGACGTGTTTCCTTGCTTTTGTCACTTTTACCTTTTAATAAAATATGACTGTCTGTAGCTTGAGGTAACCCTATATTTTTTAAATTCTGTTTCGTACCTTTAAAATCTTTCTCTTTATCTCGATCAGAAATGTAATAAATATCTATACCTTTTTTATTAGCATAATTTAAGAAAGATTTCGCACCATATACTGGTTTCGCCTTCGCTGCTGCGACCCATTCATGCCAGCCTTGTGGATGGGGTGCATCATTAAGCGCTGCATAGCCCTGATATGGCGAATTATCTAAAACTGTTTCATCTAAATCGAGTGCAATAGCGAGCTTTTTCTTACCTTTATTCTTTTTAATCTCTTTGTCTAGTTGAACTTTCGCACTATTATAGCCTTGTAAATATAGTGCTTTCGCTTCTGCTGAATTTTGATACCAAGACACGGCCATAATATTTTCCGAACCAAGATTAGGATTCTTTTGTTGTTGTTGTGTGGTTTGATAATTCTCATCTTGTTTTGCATGTGAATCACTCGCATATGTATTAAGTGGTGCAGAAATTGTAAACGCTGTTGCTAACGTCGCCGTCGCTATATACTTTGATAGTTTATTCATATATTCACCTCATTGAAAATTAATAAAAAATACTAATTAAAGTATATAGTATTTACAATTAAATTAGAAACATCAGAATATTAATATTAGATATATTTTAGCTAAGCTAAAAGTATATAAAACATCTTAAATATGCTCTTTAAATCGCATCTTCGCGAGATTTAAAAAAACACTCGCTGCTTTTGAAATATCGCGATTTTTATTGTAAGCAATCACCACATTATTTTTATATTGCGTTTCATCAAGTTTGAAATATTGTATATTTTTATGAGCGGCCTTATTCTTCACACTTTCGGGTACAATCGTAAGGCCAATACCCGCGTTTGTTAAATAGAGTGCATTATCTATATTAATTGTTTCCATCACTGGTTTCGGTACTATATTAAAGTCATTAAAAAACTTATCCGTAATTGTGCGTAACGTCATATTACCTTTCAACAAAATAAAGTTCTCATTATTTAATTGTCTTTTTTTAAGGATCATATCATTCTTTTGTATTAGTCTCTAATTTTTATTCATTATCATTGTAGTTTTATTGTAGTTACTGATTTTTTAAAATGAAAAATTAATCAAATTTTTACAATGATATTATAGAAATTATTTTTTATTATGATATCCTATTCGCTGGGAATGTTTTTCATTGGGAAATAAATTTATAAGGAGATTTTTAAAATGAAAAAACATTTGCAAAAGTTAGTTACTGCTACCGTAGCCACAGCCATCGTTTCTGGTCCTGTATATTTTACTTTAGAGTCCCATAAAGCTAATGCTGAAACTATGCAAGAAGTTGATAAAGAGACGCAACAGCGTAAAAAACTTGGTAATGACTTATTAAAAGCTATTGAAGAGACTAAAGGGGACATAAACGACCCTAAAGCTACTGCTCAATTAAAAGGTCAAGTTACAAATTATAAAAACGGAGTAGCTAATCGAGGAAAAGCAACTATAGCTGCTAAAGCAGGTGCTAAAGCACTTAGAGCTACTGTACATAGAATTGGTGAAAAAGCTTGGAATAAATATGTAAAAAAAATAGAAAGTATGTCTGGTAGAAAGTTAGTTATGCTTCACTATCAAGGTATTAATAAATTTTGTGATATTTTAACAGGCTTCGAAGGTAATTTAAGTGATGCTATTGCTAAGACATTAAATAAATATACCGGTTTAAATAAAAACGTAGGATACGTAGTTGCAAGAGCACTTATTGCTCTATTGCTCTAGGTTTAATGATGAAAAACCAAAAGAAATTTTATTTAATATGCTTAATAGTAACTTTTATTATCTACATTTTTTTACCTGTAATTTTTAATCAAAATACTTTACCAATACGGTTATTTGCTCTAGTTCCTTTATTTTTCTTTGTGGCTTTTGTTTTAACCTCTGACAAGAAAAACTAACAAATTTCGTAATATCGAACAAAATCTATATTGGCTTTTGAGAGGGAATAATATAAATATAGATTTTCCTCTTGGAGGTATACAAATGATAATTATAATATATGAAATATTAGTATTTTTCGTTATCCTAATTACTTATTTTTTGATGATAATCGGAGAAATGTCTATAACTTGGAATTTCTTATTATCGATATTTGGCATGTTTGTTGGTATTCTTTTATTTTTCTATTTTTCTCTTTATAAAATCCCTGATTTTAGTAAAGAAAGAAAAATATTTATAACAATTATTAGCTGGATATTTATTGTGATTACTTTATTTATATTAGGACATTTAACGCTTATCCTAATACTTCATAATTGAAAGGTTATTTAGTACACATATATACAAAGTGTGTCTTGAGGCAGTGACTCCTATACGTTGCTGCTTCTTTTTTTAAATTTAAAAAATCCATATTTAGTTAATTAATACATCATTATAAAAAGTCATATGTGGTTTTTCATCTTTATAATAAGTTAACCTATCATTTAGATTTCCCGTATGTAATTCTAATTTATGCCCATCTGGGTCAGTAAAATAAATAGACTTTTTGTCTTTAATATGACGTTCTCGTCCTTCTAGGATATTCACATTATGTTTTTGGAGCCATTTGTACCATTCTTCAAATTCATTATCATTAATTGAAAATGCCATATGTGTATAAGAATATTTAATTTCTGTTCTAGGTACATTAACTTCTTCATTTAAAGCAACCCATAAACCACCAATATTGAAATACGCAGTAGACTTACCACTAACTAATAAATCACCTTTCAAAACATTTTTATAAAACTCTATTGAAACAACTAAATTACTAACAGAAAAGCAAACATGATTAATACCTTTAATTTCCATAAAAACACCATCCGATTTGTATATACTGATTCATTTATCTGACATGCTCCATTACTTTGTCGACTATAACTTCAATTCTATTATTGATAGCATAAGTACCTGATTTATTTATATTATCTATGTAAAAACGTTTAATATTAAAAATCCCCAGTTTACTTTACGATTTTGATGGTTAGAATTTTGCAAGATGCTTCACCTCAACATATGTATATCTCTATAGAAAGGGCATGAAACATTGTTATTTTATCTTTAGAGATTCATTTAAAAAAGGTATACCCAACATTAAGCCGGATATACCTTAACGATTGATATTATGGTTTAAGTATTTTCTCCATTTCGAACACGATCTATGATTTTCTGTACACGTTGTTGTTTATCATCCTCATCATTAATAAAGAAGACCGGTGATTCGCCTTCAATTGAAACCCACGGTACGAGTGCATCAAAATCAAGATCTCGAATCATTTCAAGACTCTTTATGGATTGTTCTCTATCACTTGAAGGTAGGACGACTGTGCGCCACTCATCTCCTTCATAACAGAGGAAATCACCTGTAAATAAATAACGATGTTCGCCGTTATCCCATAAATATAATGTTGTTCCAGGCGTATGCCCCGGCGCAGGAATCACCTCTAAATCGTCATATAATTGTTCACGGTCTTTAAACGTTCCAGCAATTTGAAGCGTATCAGTCACAGCTTCTTTATCATCTTGGTGAATATAATAAGGTGCATCGAAATGCATTTGACCACCTAACGATTCATGTTCATGATTCATAAGTACGCGATCTGCGCCACCTAGTGCTCGAATATCATCTGCTGCTTCGTCAATTCTACCAGAATGGAAAATCACAATATTCCCTTCTGAACGTTCAAGAACGAAAGATTTGAAACGAAAGCGTTTATCAAATGGTAGTTCTGTTGTTGGCGTTGCATACAGACCATTTGCTACTTTATCTAATGTTTCGAAATTGTTTTCATTTTTAGCCATATACCCCCCCCACCTTTAAGACATTAGTCTAAATATTGATCAGCATGTTCTAGTCTATAGTGTTCGATTTTAGATTTTTCTTCATCAAATTCTTTATGCGTTAATTTTGTAATCTTTTCAATTGAATATCCTAACTTTTTTGCGAAAGCGTCAACTTCCCCCTTGTTTTTTGCCACTACAAAAACAGTTAAAATATTTTCGTCAACAATGTCTTTATTGTGTTGATAGTCTAATCTGAAAATCTTCATATGAACCCCCGCCTTTTATATTTTAAATGCCCATTTTCGTGTTAAATATAGTCCTGTCAATATTTTATTATCCCCTTCTTTTCGAAAAATCAAACGTCCCATTCCCACATAAATACGTCATACGTTATTTCTAATAGAAGAAAAGAGACAAGCTTGAACGTATCGTTATAATGACATGTTCTATGCTTGTCTCATAAATATCATATTTAATTTTCCTATTTTATTACTTATATTTTAATCATTTCACCGTTAAAACTTTTCAGCGATTTAAACCCTTCTAATCGCTGAAATTAACACAATATTTCATACAATTATACACAACTTTAAAATTACATATAATTTCACCATACTCCTTTTTTGTGAATTTTTCACAATTTCCTTAAAATCTTAAAAAAGTTTTCAATTATTTATTAATAAAAAATGACAACTTTTTAATTTTATTGATTATTATAAGTTAACGCTTACAATGACCTTGAAATCAAATTTAAGGAGTTGTAAAGAATGAAGAATTTACGCAATAGAAGTTTTCTAACTTTATTAGATTTTTCACAGAAAGAGGTAGAATTTTTATTAAATCTCTCTGAAGATTTAAAACGTGCTAAATACATAGGCACTGAAAAGCCTATGCTTAAAAATAAAAATATTGCTCTTCTTTTTGAAAAAGACTCTACAAGAACTCGTTGTTCATTTGAAGTCGCTGCACATGACCAAGGTGCAAATGTAACGTACTTAGGTCCTACAGGCTCACAAATGGGTAAAAAAGAAACTGCTAAAGATACTGCAAGAGTTTTAGGTGGTATGTATGACGGCATTGAATATCGTGGTTTCTCTCAACGTACAGTTGAAACGTTGGCTGAATTTTCAGGGGTGCCAGTATGGAATGGCTTAACTGATGAAGATCATCCTACACAAGTACTCGCAGATTTCTTAACTGCTAAAGAAGTATTGAAGAAAGATTACTCCGAAATTAACTTCACATATGTTGGTGATGGCCGTAATAATGTTGCTAACGCATTAATGCAAGGTGCCGCTATCATGGGCATGAATTTCCACCTCGTTTGTCCTAAAGAATTAAATCCTACTGACGAATTGCTTAGCCGCTGTGAACGCATTGCTTCTGAAAATGGAGGCAACATCCTTATCACAGACGATATCGATAAAGGTGTTAAAGACTCTGACGTAATCTATACAGATGTATGGGTATCAATGGGTGAACCTGACGAAGTATGGCAAGAACGTCTTAAATTATTAGAACCTTACCGTGTTAATAAAGAATTAATGGAAAAAACAGGCAATCCAAATGTAATATTTGAACATTGCTTACCATCATTCCATAACACTGACACTAAAATCGGTAAAGAAATTTATGAAAAATATGGCGTAACTGAAATGGAAGTCACTGATGAAGTATTCGAAAGTGACGCTTCAGTAGTATTCCAAGAAGCAGAAAACAGAATGCATACTATTAAAGCAGTCATGGTGGCTACTTTAGGTGAATTCTAGTACAGACAGGAGGTAATTCAAGTGGCAAAAATCGTAGTGGCATTAGGTGGTAACGCATTAGGTAAATCACCTCAAGAACAACTAGAACTCGTTAAGAATACAGCTAAATCACTTGTGGGGCTAATTACAAAAGGACACGAAATTGTAATTAGTCATGGTAATGGCCCTCAAGTAGGTAGCATTAATTTAGGTTTGAATTATGCTGCAGAACACGGTCAAGGCCCTGCCTTTCCATTCGCTGAATGTGGTGCAATGAGCCAAGCGTATATTGGTTATCAACTACAAGAAAGCTTACAAAATGAATTACACGCACTTGGTATAGACAAACAAGTTGTCACATTAGTAACTCAAGTTGAAGTAGATCCCGATGATACAGCGTTTAGTCATCCTTCTAAACCTATTGGTCTCTTCTATGATAAAGAAACAGCTGAAAGCATTGAAAAAGAGAAAAACTATAGCTTTGTTGAAGATGCAGGACGTGGCTATCGTCGTGTTGTTCCTTCACCTCAGCCGAAATCAATTGTCGAACTCGCAAGTATCAAAACTTTAATTGAAAATGATGTGCTTGTGATTGCAGCTGGTGGCGGTGGCGTCCCAGTTATCCGCGAACAACACGATAGCTTTAAAGGTGTTGATGCAGTTATCGACAAAGATAAAACAAGTGCATTACTAGGTGCAGATATTCAATGTGATCAACTTATTATCTTAACAGCCATTGATTACGTGTACGTTAATTACAACACTGAAAATCAAAAAGCACTTAAAACTGTCACACCTGAAGAATTAGATGCATACGTTAAAGAAGATCAATTTGCTAAAGGTAGTATGCTTCCAAAAATAGAATCAGCAATCTCATTTATTGAGAACAATCCTGAAGGTAGTGTATTAATCACTTCCTTAGACCAATTAGACAACGCACTCGAAGGTAAAGTTGGTACTTTAATTAAAAAATCATTTTAATGACTTTTAATTGAACGAACATTGAGTGCTATCAATTGCAAATCATTTTATTCATACTGACATAGTTGTGCACCCTGTTCTTCCATCTACTCCAAAACTATACAGGGTGCACTTCTATATTGAAAAAATACAAAAATATTTATAGATATGCATGAATTTCATGATTCTCGAATGATATAGATAAAAAGGAGATGAAAATATTGGAACATGCTATCGATTCAAATAAAAAGAAGAAGCGATTTAAATTACGGATGCCCGGTGCATTCATGATTTTATTCTTACTCACAGTGGTTGCCGTAATAGCAACATGGCTAATACCCGCTGGTGCTTATTCTAAATTATCATATGAACCCGCTTCACAAGAATTAAAAATCGTAAACCCTCATAATCAAGTTAAAAAAGTTCCAGGAACACAAAAAGAACTTGATAAAATGGGTGTTAAAATTAAAATTGAACAATTCAAATCGGGAGCTATTAATAAACCCGTATCGATACCAAATACTTATGAACGACTTAAACAACATCCTGCTGGTCTAGATCAAATTACAAGCAGCATGGTAAAGGGTACCATTGAAGCTGTCGATATCATGGTCTTCATCCTCGTTCTAGGTGGACTCATAGGTGTCGTTCAGGCGAGTGGCTCATTCGAGTCAGGTCTACTGGCCTTAACTCAGAAGACAAAAGGCCACGAGTTTATGCTCATCGCTTTTGTAGCAATTTTAATGGTACTTGGCGGAACATTATGCGGTATTGAAGAAGAGGCCGTCGCCTTTTATCCAGTACTCGTCCCAATATTCATCGCATTGGGATATGATTCCATCGTTTCTGTCGGCGCCATCTTTTTAGCGAGTTCCATCGGTAGTACATTTTCAACGATTAATCCGTTCTCAGTGGTCATCGCCTCTAACGCTGCAGGAACAACCTTTACAGATGGATTGTACTGGAGAATTGGAGCATGTATCGTCGGAGCTATATTTGTAGTAAGTTACCTTTATTGGTACTGCAAAAAAATTAAAAAAGAACCAAAAGCTTCTTATGCTTATGAAGATAAAACAGAATTTGAAAAGCAATGGTCAGTAATGGATCAGAATAGCTCTTCAACATTCACTTTACGTAAAAAAATCATACTTACCTTATTCGTATTGCCATTCCCTATCATGGTTTGGGGCGTAATGACACAAGGCTGGTGGTTCCCAATTATGGCATCAGCATTCCTTATATTTACGATTATCATTATGTTTATAGCAGGAATGGGTAAATATGGTCTTGGCGAAAAAGACACAGTCGATGCATTTGTGAATGGTGCATCAAGCCTTGTCGGCGTATCATTAATTATTGGTTTGGCGCGTGGTATCAACTTAGTATTAAATAAAGGATTAATTTCAGACACAATCTTGCACTTCTCATCTTCCATCGTGCAACATATGAGTGGTCCTTTATTTATCATAGTCTTATTAGTGATTTTCTTCTTCTTAGGTTTTATCGTACCATCATCATCTGGATTGGCAGTGTTATCTATGCCTATCTTTGCGCCATTAGCTGATACAGTTGGGATACCTCGATTCGTCATCGTCACAACTTATCAATTTGGTCAATATGCGATGTTATTCCTTGCACCAACAGGACTCGTCATGGCAACCTTACAGATGCTCAACATGCGCTACTCCCACTGGTTGAGATTCGTCTGGCCGGTCGTCGCCTTTGTACTCGTCTTCGGTGGCGGTTTACTCATCGCGCAAGTATTGATTTATTCTTAGATATATTTAATTTCGGAAAATGAAGTTCCGAGATAGCACAGATTTTATAAGATGCCATATAAAAGCGAGGTTAGGTCGAAATCCTAACCTCGCTAAATTTTATCTTTATTCATTCCAAAATTGCTTAATCATTTCTGCATCTTTGCGACCTTGTGCTTCGCCTAGTTTTGCGATCTCTGGTCGAATGGATGGATCCACTGTATTACCACCCAATTCATTTAACTTATTGAATACATCTTGACTTGGTGTAACTAATTTAACCTCTGCACTGTTATCTTCTAGTTCTTTAATAGCGTCATCTAATCGATAAGGTGTAGAAATAGGAAGGTTTGTTGATAGAATCAATACTTTTTTAGCACCTTTTGCTAAATCTGCATTTTCCATCGAATGGCAACCACCATCAAAATGTTTCTGACCATTAACTGTTGTAGCAGGCCATACACCGGGTAGTGAGCCACTTGAAGCCATCGCGCGATATAAATCCACTTCAGATTCGGATGTGAATGCGACTCGCTCTGCTTTTTGCGCGTTAACAGCTGTAATCATTAAATTTTGAGGCCATTCATCCATTTTAATTCTGTGTTTTAATCTATTGATGTGTTCATTTTCATCAAATTTGTTATCCTCTAGCGCATATTCACTATAATTTTCAATCCATTCTTTTGGCGTGTTAGCGTTTTTCTCTATTTCATTATAACGGGCGAACACCCCAGACATGTCCTGGCTTGGCGGTTCTTCGTTGGATTTAAGGGCAATTTGTTCTTCGAAAATATCTTCCCAACTTTTATTTGAGGTAATACCCGTTGCCGCTTGTGCCCCACCAGACGTACCGATGACTAAATCTGAATGTCTAACATCTATTCCAGCTTGATCAAGAGCTGAAATATATCCTAATTGCCAACCAATGGCAAGCGAACCGCCTCCGCCTAATACTAGAGCATGGTTTAAATTCTCTTTATGATTTACCATTTTCATTCCACCTTTAATGAGTGATGACTCTTCATTATCATAATTACCCTTTTCATAGAATCAAATTTTAAAACTTTAATCCAAAAAATAAGCTATGCATACCTTATCACTCACGGTATACATAGCTTTTTAAAATTTTTTAATTACATTAATATGTTTGAGGTTGTTTGTTTCCTCGTATTTTATATACAACGAATCCGATAATGAACCCAACTAACGCTGGTATTATCCAACCCATTCCTATAGTAAAGAATGGTAAATACTTTTCACCTAAAGAAATAATGAAACGGGCGAAACTCGTTTTGGCGAAGAATTCAGGACTTGCTTTCACACCATCGATAAATGCAGCAATCATAGTAAAGAATGTTGTAAATCGATACACTACTTTAGAATGATTGAATAATGGACTTGCTAAAGTTAAGAGAATTAACGTAATTGCGAGTGGATAGATAAACATTAATACTGGCGTTGAGTACATAATAATTTTTGTTAAACCCACATTGGCGAAGATACACGCCAACACACTTACCACTGTCGCAAACATAAGATATTTTTGTTTAGGAAAGAGCTCTGTAAATGTCTCTGAAAATGCTGTAATTAATCCGATTGCTGTTTTTAAACATGCCACAATGATAATGAGTGACAGCACGATGATGCCGTAATCTCCAAGGTAATGTTGAGCTATTTGCGCGAGTGCGATGCCCCCATTTTCACTGACTTTAAAATTACCTAAACTCATCGTACCCATGATTGCAAGTAAGCTATAAATGAGCCCCATACCGACGATACTAATTGTTCCTGATTTGAATGTTTCTTTAGCAATCGTATTCGGGTTCGTCACACCCAATTTCTTAATCGTCGTCACGATAATGATACCGAATGCTAAAGATGCCAGTGCATCTAAAGTGTTATAACCATCGATAAATCCTTTGAGCAACGCACCATCTTTGTATTGTGGACTCACCGGCGCATGGCTCACGCCACCCATCGGATGAATAAATGCAAGTAAAACTACGATACCAAGTAAAATTAAAAATACAGGATTTAAAAATTTACCTATATAATCTAAGATTTTTGATGGCTTTCTAGCAAAGAACCAAGCTGCTAGGAAAAATAGAATACTAAATATCGGTAACACAATTTTTCCTTGGCCTGGTGAAATAAATGGCGAAAACGCAATTTCATATGACGTCGTTGCCAATCTCGGTAATGCGAAAAATGGCCCAATCACAAGATATAATCCAATAGTAAATAAATACGCATAGATTTTACTCACTCTTGAAGAAATTTCAAAAATACCATTTGTCTTCGACACACCAATGGCAATAATTCCTAAAAATGGTAAACCAATAGCTGTGATTAAGAAACCTAAATTAGCTGTAAATACGTTAGAACCAGCTGTTTGACCAAGATGTATTGGGAAAATTAAGTTTCCTGCGCCAAAGAAGAGACCAAACAACATCGATCCAATAAAAATATTTTCTTTAATTGTAAGTTTGTTTTTTATCATTAATGTATCTCCTATGTCTATGTTATTAGCTATTATACATTAAATTCGCTACAAATTAATTCAAGTTTTCAGAAAAAAGTGTGTCATTTTTTTACTTTAATATCGTTAATTTTTATAGAATTGTTGCACTTTTGAATTTTCAAAAATATTAAATTCGCATTAACACTCAAAACACAATTAAATTTCCTCCAATTAATTGTGTTACAATTGAGAAATGTTTTGGGAAACATATAGATTTACACTAAAGGGGTTATAAGAGATGAATATCATATTAGGAGTTGGGACATTAGTCATAGTATTAGTTATTATGACATTGTTCTTAAAATTTGCGCCATATGGTAAAGAAGGTCTACAAGCGCTATCAGGGGCAGCTTGTGCAACATTTCTACCACAGGCCTTCTTAAGTTATGCTATTGGTGGCATTTTCCATATTAAATTCCTACAAGAGATTGGTGACCTTGCAGGGAGTCTTGGTGGCATTGCGGTCGGAATTCTCGCATGCATCAACTTAGGTGTTTCACCAGTCTTTGCAGTGATTGTAGGATTAGTATTAAAAGACTTTAGTTTATTACCTGCATTTATAGCAGCATATATAACTGCATTTGTGATTAAATTTATTGAAAAGAAAGTTCCAGAAGGCTTAGACTTAATCGTCGTTATCCTTATCGCACCAGCGCTTGTCTATGGATTAGCAACATTGATTAACCCAGGCGTCACAGCAGTATTAAATCAAATTGCGAATGCCGTTAATTCAGTTGGAGATAGCAGTCCATACGCACTCGCGATTATTCTAGGACTCATCATTCCAGTAACAAGTATGACACCATTAAGTTCAATGGTCCTTGCAAGTATCTTAGGACTTACTGGCTTACCTATGGCGATCGGTGCAATCGTATGTACAGGTGCATCATTTGTTAACTTTACATTATTTAACCTTTTAAAAATTGGTCAAAAACCAAATCGATTTGCCGTATTTATCGAACCACTCACACAAATCGATTTAATCGTGAAATACGCACCCGTCTTATATGGTACAAATGCGATTATAGGTATGGTCAACGCATGTATTATCGCGTTCAGCGGTCTAAAAATTGGTGTTACTGGCATGGCCACACCAATGGCAGGTGCGATTGTATTATTCGGTTTCAATAGTCCTATTAAATCAATTATTACGATTGCAGCTGTTGCAGTGACAGGAACTATCTTAGCATTTATTATTGGCTCATTAATTAAAAAATTCGACTTATTACACTTGCATATTCCAATGCCATGGAATAAAGGTAAAAGTCATTCATAATATAGAAGAAACATCTACCCGTTGCCAGATGATAACGCAACCAGGGTAGATGTTTTTTATTACAAATTTAGAAGTAATCATAAATTTTCCAATGGTTTGAGTAGAATATCGACTTTAAAGTGTCGTATTTAACTTTTACGGGTAAATTCAAATATGTGACCTATCATCATCAATATAAATTAAATAATAAAAATGATGGAGATGAAATCAATGGCTCAATTAGATAAATTAAAAGAATTGGCTAAAAAACGCATTTCTCAAGAGGAAGCGTTCGAATTCTTTGATTCACTAGACACTGTAAATTTAGAAGACACTTATGGATTATGGAAAGGTGAAGAGCTCAAAACAGGTCATCCTATGGAAGGTTTACTCACTGCTTCTTCCTGGTACGGTAAAAAATTTATCGATAATGAACATGTGCATCCATTAGTATTCCAGAAAGAAGATGGCTTTTTATTCGCAGGCAATCCTGGTCGTGTATCACTTGACCCAATACTTTCTAAATTACCAAAAACGTATGTATCTTTATTTATGAAACTGGCACGCCCATTCATTATTACTAAAAAAAGTAGAGCGCGATTACGTCTTGTGGATTATAGAGGTAAAGCAAGTGCCTCTATGATATATGACCAAAAACCTATTATAGATATCTTCCGTAAAATAGATGAAGATACTATGTTAGGCGTAATGGATATTAAAAATTTCCCATCTGAAAAATCTTATTTCTTCTATCTTAAAAGAGTTCAGAAACAAGAAATTCAATAAATGATTTGTATTAAAATATCATCCAAGCTTAATGCATATTAAATATAAGCTTGGATGATCTATTTTATATTTACTTATTGAAATGACGCATCAAAAACAACAATTGGCTTAATAGTATTTCCGGTTCTAGAATCTTCAAAAGCTTGTCCGATTTCATCAGGTTGATAGAATTTAACCATTTTATCCATTGGGTATTGTCCACGTTTAAAGAATTTAACTAATTCTGGAATTAATAACTGTGGCATTGCATCACCTTCAAGCACACCTTTGAGTGTTAACGCATTTCTCATAATATCATTTGTAACATTTAATGATACTTCTTTATCATTGACGGCTACTGTGGCACATTCTCCTTTAACAGCTAAGCTTCTTAAAGCTGATAAGATTACATCTGGAACTCCAGTCGTTTCAAATGCATAATTTACACCGGCACCGTTTATTTCATGTACTTTCTCTACTACATCATGTTCTTTACTATTAATGGTATGCGTAGCGCCTAACTCCATTGCTAAATCTAAACGACTATCAAAGATATCTACGGCGATAATAGGATAACAATTAGAAAGTTTCGCAGCCATAATCGCACTCAATCCAACTGTCCCTACACCAAATACAATAAAACTTGAACCTGGTTTAGGTTGAAGTGAGTTGAAAACTGCACCACTCCCTGTCATAAATCCACAACCTAGAGGGCCTAGATATCTTAAATCTACCTTGTCATCTACTTTGACAATATTCTTTTCATTTGCAGTAACATAATTACTGAATGAAGATTGTCCAAAGAATTGAGAAATATCTTCGCCATCTTCAGTATGCAGTGGTGTTTCGTTCTTTTGATTTCTACCAAGTAAGTTTAATGCTACAAAATTTTCACAAGCTCCAGCATTGCCATCTAAACAATTTTTGCATTCACCACAATAAGTAAACCCTAAAACAACGTGATCTCCTTCTTTAACATGTGTCACATGTTCGCCCACTTTTTCAACAATACCTGCACCTTCATGCCCTAATACAGCAGGTTTAGGCGTCGGCATAACATTTCCGATGACTGCAGAATCTGTATGACAAACACCTGTTGCGATAACTTTGACTAACACTTCATCCGCATTTGGTTCGTCTAATACAATCGTTTGGTAACTAAAAGGGTTCTCTTCAGTAGTGACAAAAGCATTTGTTTTCATTTGCAAAACCTCCTAAATATATATTTAACGCCTTACTGTAAATTTACCCTTTTTTATTAAACTTTCATCAATATCTTCGAAATTTTCTAAACATTTTTAGTAGGATCAATACCTAACTATAAATAATGATTGTCATAAAAAAAGAGCAGCCTCATGAGAAAGCTCATAAGACCGCTGTAGTCGCTTGTATCAATCGACTATTAAAAACGATTCACTATTTAATAATGAATCATCGATAATTTGATTATTAAATGTCCCCACATTAGCCAATCATATAATCAAGTTTATTTTAACACCTTATTCAAAAATTTGAAATTGAACGGTTTATTTCATTATGACTTTTTAAATAAGATAAGTACTTGATTAATCGTAGGAAAGAAGGCTGAGACAATTAATGATGTCCCACTCCCTCCAAACTAACTCAAAATATTTTATTCTCTCATCCTCGGCTGACATTTTGTTTTTTTATCAAGCTCATCATTATCGCGCATATTACGAGTAAACCACATACTAGATACATCCAGCTATAGCCGATTAAATCCGAAATCGGTCCCATCAAACTGCCACCTAATGAAACACCTAAATCTGCACAAGCGATAAATAATCCTAGTAGCATATTCCGTCCCGATTTAGGCAATGCGAAGCTTAAATATGACGTTAATGTTGGATAGACTAATGCTTGCGTGATACCGATCATCATCGCACTCACGTAAAAGATGACGACATGAAGATGTGGTCCTATAGCTACTAGCATCGAAGCCATAGTAAGTAGCATCAGCATATTGACCATATATAATGGATGCCATAATCCGTCTGATGGGATATGTTTACGTAAATATATACGTGCCAATACGACTGCTATCGCCTGAATAGTTAGGAATATACCTGCATTCGCGAATTCATACTTCACTGTATATAATGGTACAAACGTACTCACTGCACCGAAGACGATAGATACAATAATCATAATACATCCGCTATTGAAGAGTTCCTTATTTTTAAAAAATTGGGCAAACACTGTGATGGCGTTAAATTGTAATGGCTCAATCTTATTACGAGTGTCGGGTTCTTGTTCAGCAAATGTCACACGGTATCCAAAGAACGTCGTTATCGTAGCAATACCAATCATGACCATGGCGAACACAGAGATATGTCCGTAATTCCATATTCCAACTGCTACAAGTGGTCCAATTAAATTAGGTATGGTAGAAAATAACGAATACAAAGATACCCCTTCTGAACGATGTTCTTCTGGCAACGCATCAATGATGCCAAGTTGAAGTGACATGGAGAAGAAAGCTGTACACACACCTTGCATGACACGTGCCACAAAATAACCTTCTAATCCTGTGAAGCCGTACAATATCAACGCACAAGCATTGATAAAAAGAATGATACGTAATACTTTAATTGGGCCCACACGTGCAATAATTTGACCTGCCCATGGGCGAAATACCATCGCTGTGAGCATATAGGCACCCATGACAATACCGATAACAGAGTTTGTTGCACCTAAACTATGCCCTCTTAAAGGAATAAATACATTTAAAATTGCGTTTGCGCTAAAAAACATTAAGGTTAATATGTATAATCTTAGAAATGGCCAAGCCATGGCTCCTTTCATTGCCTCACTCCTTAAAATGTTAGTTGTTTATTAATCAATGCTGTTGTATAAGGATTACGACTTGAATGTAAATCGCATGTTTCTATGTGCTCCTCAATTTGACCATTTTTAAAAATGATTAACTGATCACACAAATAGGTAGCTGCTTGAATGTCGTGTGTAATAAAAATATAGCTTAGTTGTCGCGTTTGTCTTAATTTCTTTAACAAGTCTAATATTTGCGTCTGAATAGACATATCTAATGAACTAATCGCCTCATCAAATAAAATATATTGAGGATTCATGCATATAGCACGAGCAATGGCCACACGTTGCGCTTCACCACCGGATAACATGTTGGGATATTTATCTAAATACGCTTTCGTTAGTCCTACTTCTTCCAATAATTTAATCGCATCGATTTCCATCTCTTCTTGATGTTTCTTGTCACATCGACACATCACTTCGAACATGATATTTCTAACCGTTTGAAATGGATGTAGCGATGACGTGTAATCTTGAAAGACTGCACTGATTTGATGACGCCTTACTTTCGCGCGATACATCGGTTGATCATTAAGCGTAACGCTTCCTTTATCAGGCCTTTCAATACCAAGAATCATTCGACTGAGGGTAGACTTCCCGCTTCCACTTTCTCCTATAATAGCGATACTTTCCCCGACTGGACATTCAAATGTTACATCTTTGACGATGCAGTGAGGCGCAGGATGGAACCATGATTTTTTACCGTATGACTTCTCAACATGTGTGATTTTGAGCATTGACTTCACCTCTCATCACCCTTTGAAAATGATCGCTCACTTTCTTTTTAGTGGATAATAAATATTTCGTATAAGCATGACGTGGATGATGTAAGACGTCTTCTGTAGGACCACTCTCAACGAGGCGACCTTCTTTCATTACAATGACACGATCTGCAAGTTGATTAATTACAGTCAAATCATGTGATATAAAAATCATGGCACAATCAAAGTGTCGTTTAATATCTTGAAATGCTTCAAGCACATCGTACTGCGTAATCGTATCTAATGCTGTCGTGGGTTCATCCGCGATAATAAGCTTCGGTTTCAATGCTAAAGCCAACGCAATCATCAGTCGTTGCAACATCCCACCTGACAACATATGAGGATATGCATCCAAGATGATTTCAGGTTGTTTTAAATTGATATACGTCATATATTTCACAAGCGTTTGTTTCACTTCCGTCTTCGTTAATGTCGTATGCGCTCGCATTGTTTCCATCATTTGCTTACCTACTTTTGCCGATGGGTCAAATGCACGTGCCCCGTGTTGCATCACCATTGCAATATGCTTACCTCGTTGACTACGTAAGTCCTTTTGAGATAAATGCATTAAATTTTCATTTTCAAAATAAATATCCCCTGACACACGAAATCGTTCAGGATTTAAACCTAGTAAAGCTTTACACGTAATAGATTTACCGCTACCGCTCTCTCCAATCATCCCGAGCGTCTCGCCTTGTGTTACTTTAAAGTTCACTTCTTCTACAAGTGTGGTATGAGTCCAAACATCCATAATTCGCAAGTTCTCGACAGATAATAATGTCATATAGACATCACACCCTTCTTCATAGCACGTCGCTTTTCCTTAGAAGTAATTCGTGGATCAATCGCAATTTGTAAGGCATCCGATAGGAAGTTAAAGGCCATAACAATAATGACGATGGCTATTCCTGTAGTTAACATCATTTCAGGATGTGTGAACATCACTTTGCGTGCTTCATTTAACATCATTCCCCATTCAGCTGTCGGGGCTTTTACGCCTAACCCTAAAAATGAAAACCCAGACATTTGCAATATCATTGAACACATTGAACTACTCGAAATAATAGCGATATCAGCGAGTGTTAAAGGCAAGATATGCTTTAGAATAATAGATGAATGGCTCATACCAATCGTTCTAGCAAATTTCACATGATCCGCTTCAGTATATTGCATTACGCTCGTACGAATAATACGACAAAACCATGCCCAACGCGTGAGTATAAATGCCAAAATAATATTCTCTACACCCATACCAAATACTGTAATCAATGCTAAGGTCACAACATAACTTGGAAATGCCAACATGACATCACAACAACGCATTATTAAAGCATCAATATAACCTCGGAAATATCCAGCTATCAATCCGAGAATTGCGCCAATCACTACGGACACAAATAACGCGATAAACACATATAATAAACTCGGTCTGATGCCGTAAATCATTCGCGTTAACACATCACGTCCTAAGTGATCAGTGCCTAACCAATGCGACCAACTGATGCCAGCAAATTTATCTGAGGTGTTAATGTGATTAGGTTCATAATATGTAACGATAGGCGCGAATAAACCGAGCACGACATACAGTAAAATGATGCTCATCGCAATCACTGCACCTCTATCTTGCATTAAACGCTTTAAAATGATCATCTTGTCGCCTCCCTTAATTTAGGATTTAACATTGCGTTAATCATATCTGCTATCGTGTTAAACACAATGAATAATACAGCGACAATGAGTACATAGGCCTGAATAACTGGTAAATCATGTTCGACAATAGCTTTGAGACTTAATTGTCCTAACCCAGGCCATGCGAAGACATTTTCAATAACGACAAGCCCGCCCATAATCATAGGTACTGACATACAGAAGAGCGAGACGGCAACTTGTAGTGCATTACGTAAAACGTGTAAGAGCAATGTTATTGTATGTACACCACTGGCATTTAAATACAACACATAATCTTCATTCAGTTGTTCAATCATCGAGCGTCTCACATTTCTGAAATAAATACCTGCATACGTCATCGTAATTACAAAGACAGGTAAGATATAGCTTTCAGGCCCTGTTAAACCAGACGTAGGTAAGAGATTTAACTTTACTGATATATAGATAATGAGCATCGATGCTATCCAATAAGAAGGTAGTGCAGTTAAGAAGAACGCGACTGAACGTATCACACGATCAGTCAACTTTCCTCTTGTTAAAGCACTGATAACTCCTAATACAATAGATGTAATAATAACTGAAATACTTGAAATCAGTGTGAGTTTTAAAGTATTGAAAAAGGCAGGCCCTATACGTTCTGATACTGGATCTCCTGTAATATAGCTCGTACCAAATTTAAATTGTATCGCTTGAATAAGCCAATTTTTATATTGAATGAATATCGGTGCGTTTAAGCCATACTTTTCATTAGTTTCAGCAATTAACTGTGGCGTAATGTTAGGCGTTCCTTGTGCATGTAAAATCGTGACAGCTGGATCTCCTTTAGTTAGATACGTCATCATAAATGTCATAAAACTCACTACAATCAATAGCGGGAGCATGAGGACAAGACGTTTGATTATTAACTTGGCCATCTAGATGCTCCCTTATTTATACTGCATCTCATTAAATGGGAGTTCGTATTGCGACTGAGTAAATGACACATGATCTAAATCTTTTGGCGCAACCACCGTCATTCTGCCATAAGAAACAGGAATAAAGACGCCCTCATCATCGATACGTTTTAAGATTTTTTGGTACGCTTTAGAACGTTCTTTAGCATTTTGTATTTTGAAAGCTTCATCGATATCTTTATATAAATCTGCTTTATTCTTAATGCCTGATGTCGCACTTTCATAACCTGTTTTAGTTTTAAATGCTGCAAGTGTACTTTGCGGATCATAGAGTAATCCCCACGTTTGATTAAACATTAAATCGTAATCTCCTGATGTTCGTCTTTCTGCGACTTTATCAGATGTTTCTCCATTAATGTTTAACTTGATGCCTAACTTTTTAAATTCAGCTTGTAAAAATTCTGCCTGCTCTTTTTGTTCAGAAGAACCTTTATCGTAATACATTGAGAGCGTGAGTGCTTTTCCATCCTTTTGTCGTACATTGTTATCTTTAGACAATTTCCAATCCGCTTGATCCAGTAGCTTCTCAGCTTTTTTCGTATCATATTCGCGTGTTGGCATATTGAAGTTAATGTCTGTCACATTTTTCGCGAATAATTGCGTTGCTGGCTTTTCTTGGCCGTCCAAGATGTCTTTAGAAATTTTATTTCGATTTACCATATGGCCTAATGCTTGGCGTACTGTTTTATCACTTACAGCACTGTCTTTTTTACCTGAATTGGCCACAATCATTTTCGTGTTCATCGGCTGACTTCGTTTAACTTGGTATTGTCCTGTTTCTTTCAATTGATTTAAGCCGTCTTTGTCTAAACTGTCTGTTCCTCTATCATCAGTGAACGTAAAGTTCGTTTCACCTTTCTTCATTGATAAGAAGGCAGTCTCCCCGGCAGGCTTAACTTTTGCTTCGACTTTATTTAATTTAGATTTTTCACCCCAATATTCTTTGTTTTTATTAAATTCTGCGTACTCATCCTTTTTGTGCTGTCCCATTTTAAATGGTCCTGTACCATCGAATGATTTCACACCGTCTTTCGTTGTTCCATGTTTAAAATCTTTAGGAGATACAAAGACATATGGACGAGGCATCGCAAGTTCTGCTAATGCTGGTTGATACGCTTCCTTCAAATGAAGTTGCACCGTATATTTGTCTTTCACTTTAACGTTGTCGATGAGCGTTGATATCTTCAGCCATGAATGTAACTTCTTATTTTGTTGAACAGCATCTATATTTTTCTTTACTGCTTCAGCATCAAATTTTGTACCATCATGAAACGTCACATCATTTCTTAAATGGAATGTATACGTTTGACCATCATCCGAAATATCCCATTTCTTAGCTAGTAGTGGTTTGATACCTTCCTTTGTATTTCTTACGAGTGGTTCATAAATCATACTCTCTGCTGACATTGAACCACCATAGACATGTGGATTCATATCGCCAATATCTTTCACTGTGGTATATGACAACGTCTTATGTTCTTTCTTTTCTTCTAGTTCTTTATTGCCACCACAACCTGTTAATATCAACCCTGATATCAGTAAAACTGTACTCATTCTTGTTATTTTGTTCATATCATTTCCTCTTTCTATGTTGAAGATGTTTACGTATGACGTATCGTGTGTCTTTGTAGTATCAATAAGGCGTATGACTTTATATTTAAGAATGCTTTTCCTTTAAAAATTGATTCACTAAGGCAATATCTTTGTCATACGCATGTGGATCAAATTGTGCCGATACACGTTGATGTGGATGTTGTGTTTGATAACTTTCGCAATATGCACGATATCGAGCTAAGAATTGATCAATCATTGGTGTTTGTACACCGAGCGTCCTTCCGATTGCCTGAATGATCGATGTTCGGTAGCTGTCTTCACTTGGCATTCTTGGAATATGCATCGTATCTCGTTCATCAACCTCAATTTGTTTATATGGAACCGCTGAAAAATCAAAATAGTTCCCCTTTTCATCAGGTTGCGAAAATGGATCAATTAAAATGGCGGTATAGCGAACGTATAATAGATATTCTTGATGTATAGAGGGTAACTGTTCAAAATGGTCAATCTCCCATTCAGTCATTGTTTCCGCTCGTACTGGATAATTTTCCTTCACCATAAATTTCAAAAGATTGACTGACGGCACACTTAATTTGTCTAAAATGGTCATCATTTCCTGCCACATTTGACGCATTTCACGGATTAATGTCATCGTAATTGGCCCTTCAGGAAATAGTTTATAAACATATACAGGTACTGAGGTGCCTTCAAATATTGCATGTAATGAAAAGTCATTCATAAACAGTGCGGGGTGCACATAGAGTGAGCTATTATGTATCTCAGCTTGTAATGGTGTGTCCATTACTGTGAGTTGAATTTTTAATTGTTCAAAGCACGTTTTAATGCGCTCAATCAAATTAGAGTGTGCGTGATTAGAACCTACATACAGCTTGGATTTGACCCCTGTCGTAAGCACCTTATGCGGTTGTTCGGCGTCTATTATTCGTGTATCTCCTAAATATGTTGAAAATGAAATCACCTCTACGTCTGGGTTCACTTCTAATATGATTTGTTCAATCAACATGTGCGATCCCAAAGTTGGAGAGACCAAGATGATGTGTTTCACCCTTTGTAATGTAGACGTTGCGAGTTGTTCAAGTATTGAACGATACGCATCTGCAGTACACGCCATGATTAACGTATTGTATTCTTGGTCCACATCTTTAATATCTTTAAAAAATTGATGAACTTTAAATTGCCCTGAAAGTTGATGATGCGCGTCATTTTGAGTGGAAACTTGGAAATATCCATCGCTTTGATACGCATCATACACACGTTGCGACTTAATAGACGTCTTTGCGCGACTCACAATATCAATGTTGCCATCCGTCACTTGATGGCATATTTGTGCAAGTTGAATGGCTACAGGGCCACTCCCTACAATTAATGTATTAGACATTTGCAGCCCCCTCTTTAACAGAAGCTTTGCGATAGAGGGCAATATCAAATATTTGATCAGGTCTTGTTTGTTGAGAGACACAATACCAATGTTTGTCATCCGTTTTCTGAGATGGATAATTAAATAATGATTTGATTCCATTTCCATAACGCATGGCGACTACAACATTGTCATTCGTCAATTCATATAATTGGTCTAAGATGTCATATTTAATCGGAATGGTTGAGCTGAAAATAATGTGCGTAATATCATGTGTATCTTCCAATTGATCGACCGTTTGATGCGTGATTTCAATATCTTCATTTGGCGCAAGCACCTTCACGATACGTTGTCCTAAATCTAAAGCTTGAGGATCGATATCGATTCCAATCACTGACGCTCCTGTTTCTTTAGCTACTTGGATGAGCGTCATTGGATAAGCGCCTGAACCTATAAGCAATAATTTATCTTCTTTCTTAATACGACATTGCCCAAATTCCTCGTTAATACAATGCTCAATATTATCGAAATAACCAGAGGTAGACGCCCTTCCGTCTAACAATCGCTTAGCGCGTATCACTTCTACTTGTTTGACGCACTGTGCAGTAATATCTTGAAGTTGTTGCGTTAATCTTACTTTCGCTTCCTTATCGTTCCATGAATCGAATTGATGTTGCGCAATTGGGCTTAATATCAATTGACTATATCGATCAACCAATGTTTCTAGATCATCAATGTATTGCTCATCTTTTCGCACTTGTTTATATAATGTTTCAAATTGGCTTAAGTATGTTTGTAATCGATGCTGTATATCATGCTTTAAGTTCATAAGTATGTCTTCGTCTCCTGTTCTATATATGCTTGTCCTGTTGCGACAGTTGAAACTTGACCTTTAATAGATGTTAAATAACCCATTTGTTCATTAAATGTTGATGAAACTAGAATGCTTCCACCAGGTTGGTTCACCTTGAAATCATTGCTCGCTTGATTTGTTCGATACTGTTGAAACACACCAATCGAAGCTGCCCCTGAGCCACAGCTATTTTCCCAAATTAAACTTTGCACCTCAGGTATATAAATGAGTGGTTGTAAAAACTGCTGCTGCGTGTCAAATAACATGACACCAATGGTTTTATAATTAACGTTCCAACGTTGTGTCCTCACAAATTGTTCTACTTGTTTTTTAAAAGACACCGAAATATCTTGCGTTGGAACGACAAAATGTATGTAAGATTCATAAGTTAGTTCAAGTACGTGATATAGTTGCCCAGCAATGACTAATTGTCTTGGTGTGATTTGTTGTACTTGAGGCATTCCCACTTCGTAACATCGGTGGTTATGAACCTTACAAGGTACGAGCTGAGAATATCCGGATACTTTCAACTGACATTGCGAATGTTGTAACAGTTGATGTTCTTGCAAATAATGAATGTATGACATCGTAGCATTCCCGCAAAATTCATTCCCACTCATCACTAAATGATATGTTTCCCAATTATTGTGATTCGTAGATTCTATAAAACCAACTTGTTCACAACAAACATGTGTCGTTGCCATTAATTGATTAGCAATTGTTGCGTATTCATTTGGATGATGTTTTGAGTGAACAAGAATAGTCATATTCCCCGACGGATTATACTTTGAAAATTCAATCACCTGACGATGCATATGACACTCCTTTGTGTTGTGGATTCTCTTTTAAAGCTACTGTCACAAATAGTTGTACCTATAACTATCAGTAACTTTAAAATAGTTGTACAAAATAAATCGTAATTGTTACGATTTGAAGATTATAGTATACGAGTAGGACCATATTGTCAATATAATTGATAATAAATTTCAATTAGTGAAGAGAGGAATGTGGATTGAACGAGAATTGAGGAGTTATGAGAAGACTTATACTAGAAGGAAAATGAGAGTGGTTGGCGTATTTTAATACTATATAAATGCAGACATACTAAATGTTATAACTTAATATTACTAATTAATAATTATAGTTAAACCTACTTATTTGCGTTTTTTTCGAATTTTAAATTTAAATAAAAGCATTACTATTATGCAACACAAATGATATACTTATTAATGAAAATATTCATTGTTTTAATATATTTTTAAAATTAATAGTTGGATATTTTTATTTTACATACTCATTCCATTAAATACATACAGGAGGATATTGATTATGAAGAAATTATTAGGACTCTTATTTGCGTCAACACTTATTCTAGGGGCTTGTGGAGGTCACAAAGATTCATCTGAAAGTGATTCAAGCAATAAATCTTCCGATAGTGTTTCCGTTGATAAAAGTGATGATTCAGAAAAAACTGACTCAAAATTCAAAAATGATAAATTAACTACTAAAAACTATGATGTTGAATTGAAAGATGCAAAAATTCTTAAAGCATCAAAATATTCGGACGATGAAAAGCCAAACTTAGCTGTAGTATATGAAGTGAAAAACAAAACTGGTAAAAAAGATATTACAGCAAACGGAGCATTTTTAGAAAGCTTCGAAGGGTATCAAGATTCTAAAAATGTTAAAAGACATTTATATTCAGGCGACGCTTACGACAGTGAATTATATGAAAAATATAGAGAAAATCAAGATAATGAAATTAACAAAGGTGGTACAGTAAAAGGCGTTAAAATGTATAAATTAAAAGATACTAAAACACCAGTCACACTTGAGGTTAAAGATCCAGACGGACTTCATAAAAAATTAGGCGAAAAAGAAATTAAACTTAAATAATTCACTATAGCGATAGAAAGATATACCGTTTAAAAAATATAATAATATCCTAGATTAGAATATAAGTTAAACGGAGGCTATTTTATTGTTACCTAATATTTTGATGTTGGTTATTACTCTATTAACGGTTTTTTTAATCATGTATAGTATTATATTTAATAAGTCATTTTCAATTGTGGTAATAGCTCCTATAGTTCAATCTATAATACTGTTTATTATTCGGTATTTTTGGCTACAAATGACTTTTAAAAGTGCACTTGTTCATTCTTTCGATTTATTCACAATAGCGATGGTTATCGCTTATGGATTTTATAGATTAGGCAAACGAAAAAATCATTAACTATAAAATAAGACATTGTTCTTAGTCCAAAACAGTTCGGGACACCATTTACCAAAAATAATAGCAGTAGGAGGATTTTAGTTAGAATCTTCTTACTGCTACTTTTATATTCAATACTTCGTTTATATTTTAAGAATAATGCTTTTCTTTTAAATCTATAAGCATTTAGACTGCTCGAATAGTTACTGCAGACAAACCGAAGGCTTACTTCAATCTTTTTAATGCTCTCCCAAATCTGCCTCTATTAATAATATCTACTTCGATTAGTTTTGATCTTTCTTTTCATGCTTGCTACTTCTTAAGAATATATCTTCTAATGACAATTCTTCTAAATCAACTTTGAAGATATCTATATCCAAAGTAACATATAATTTCACTATTGATGGGATCGTGTTTTTCTCTTTAATTTTAAGGTTGGTAAAACCGCTATTGATGTCTATATCTTTAATCTCTTGATTTAAATGATTCAATCTTTCTTTTAATAAATTCATTTGATCTTCATTTAAAGCCATATGCTCAATTTTTAAAGACAGACTTTCTTCATAAGTTTCTCTTAGTTGTGCTAAATTCCCCTGTACTTCAATATTACCTTGGCTCATAATAGCCATTTCATCACATAACTTTTGAATTTCATCTAAATTATGTGAAGTTAAGAAAATAGTTGTCCCAGACTGAGCAATATTCTTAATCAATTGATGTATTGATAAAATTGAATTCGCATCGACGCCTGATGTAGGCTCATCTAGGAAAAGTAATTTAGGTTTATTAACTACAGCTTGTATAATCCCTAGTTTCTTTTTCATCCCAAAAGAGTACTTTTTAACCTTTAAATTCAAACCATTTTCTAAGCCAATTGATTTGAAAAGATCTTCTATTTCGCTTTGAGAAACATCATACTTTAATATATTACAAAAGTATTTTATATGTTCTTTTCCAGTCATATGATTGTAAAAAGAAGAATAGTCTGGTAATACGCCAATCTCGCGTTTACTATCAACATTTAAAGTGAATGTGCCGTCAGAGGGCTGGCATAATCCTGTTAACATATTTATAAAAGTTGATTTACCGGCGCCATTATGACCTAAAAAACCAAATATCGTTCCTTCACTAACATTTAAATTGATATGATTCACAACTTCTCTATCTTCATAAATTTTTGTTAAATTATTGGTTTGAATTGCATTCATTATAAATCCCTCTTTCTAAATACATATACACTTATTATCAGAAAGACTACTGGAAAGATAACTACAATAAAAGGCATCGCAGGGTTATCTTTAAGGTAATAAAAGTAAGGCGTGATATAGCTGAATAATTTCAACCAAATTTTATCAGAATTCATACTCCATAAACCTAATATAGTCATGATCAACGAAAGTGCTATACCTAAAAAGTTAGTTAATATCGTATTATCAATGAGAACTGACAACAGTGTCGCCAACGCTAAGAAATAACTCACAAACACGAGACATTGTAATAACTCTAATAAATAAAATTCATGAGAGTAAAAAATTAATAAGAGCGTTGTAATAAATAGACAAGTTAACCAAAATAGTAAAGCGCCAATAAACTTACCTAATAAGATATGGCTTCTATTTATTTTAGTAGCGATAAATCGGATCGTTCTACTTTTGACTTCCTCATTTATAATGTTATGAGAAAGTGTAAAAACAAATAAAGGACTTGTGAGCAACACAGTTAGCAATAATGCTAATTGGAATGGTGTTTTCTCTAATCCTGTCACACTATTAATTTGACTTCCAAACAGACTTAATAATTTTGCTATGCCTAAACTGATAGCAATCATAATCAAAATGATTAAGATAGACTTTATACTTTTAAATAGAGCAACAAACTCTTTTCTTGCTATAGAAAGCATACATTTTCCTCCAAAAACTAAAAGTTTTTAAAAATCAATTACTTTTCAATTGTATTTATATATTATCATTATTGATTAAAAGTTCAAAAAAAGAACAGGACAGATATCCTATCCTTAATGAAGGATTTCATCTTCCTGTTCTAAAATTTTGTTTACCTTTCAAAGCCAGCACACTAATCTACATCCAACCTATTTGAATACTCATGAATCATGTTTTATCTAGTTCTAACATGTCGCCTTTAAAGGTATTTAACACATAGGAATCATGTGAGATGATGATTAACTTTGTATTGTTGAGTGACTTTAACATGTCTAATATCATCTCTTCACTTATCACATCTAAATTAGTTGTTGCTTCATCTAGAATCAATACTTGAGGTTCAACGATAAGTGCTTTAGCTATCCAAACTCTTTGAAATTGTCCCCCGCTTAATGTTTCAATACGTTGCTTTAAAATCTCTTTAGGTAACATGCACTTTTCAATAACTGTAGCGATTCGATCTTGATAACTTGCTTTATCAAATTTGTAATTGATTAATGGCTCTTTTAATGTGTATTCTACGGTCTTTCGCCCATTTAACGTATCACGTTGATATTGAGGGACATACTGTATGTCTTTCATCCATGCTTTATCTGTAAAATCCTCTTTAGCTGTTCCATTAAAAGACATGTATCCAGAATAATCTGAGTCTAACCCAGCAATTATTTTTGCCAATGTAGATTTACCGCTTCCGCATTTTCCACAAATTAATAAATACTGCCCTGTCATATTAAAAGAAATACATTCTAAAATTACTTTATGATTAATATATTTGGATAATTGGTTAACTTTAAGCATCATTTCGTCTCCGTTGCGCAATAGAAATTAATTTTTTAGTATAATCATGCTTCGGATTTTCTAAAATTGTGGTAGCTTTTCCAGATTCAATGATTTCACCGTGTTGCATTATACTGATATGCGTGGCATACGTGCGAACTAAGTTTAAATCATGTGTCACAAAAATGATGGTCATATTGTAGCGATTAACAGCATCAATTAAATAACGCATAAATTTATCGCTGTTCTCCTTATCTAATGCACTCGTTGGTTCGTCCACCACTAAGCACTCGGGTTGTCTTATTAATGACATGATGAAGGCAACTCTTTGCGCCATACCCCCACTTAATTCAAACGGATAATAGTTCAGTAATTCCTCGCCATTGTCGAACCCAAGCATTTGTAGCATCTGTACGACTTCAGCGTTGCGTTGTTGTTGTGATAAATTAGATTGTGTTGCTTCATATAAATATTGAAAATGCTTCTCCAATGTCATGTTTTGAAACAAATTACTATGTACATCTTGAAACATGGCATCTGTTTTATCTAAATTAATTTCGACATGTCCTTCGTATGTTAAAGACGCCTTTTCCATACCAAGAATGGTACGTGTTAATAAAGATTTACCGCTCCCACTTTCTCCAATAATACAGTGAAAATCACCACGGCCTACATCTAAAGCTACTGATTTAATCAAAGGTTGTTCGCGATGATAAATATTTAATTCTTTAACTTTTAATATATGAATTATTTCATTATCTTTTTGTTGATGATTTGGAATAATAAGGCATAACCTCCTAAAAGTAAGCCAGGAAAGAAAAAGAGCCACGGGGCACCATTGAAATAGCTTTTGCCATCAAACAAAATTGTACCTAATTCAGGTGTAGGTGGTTGAATGCCGAGACCTAAAAAGGCAAGTCCTGAAATACTTAACATAATTTTTCCAAAATCGGCAGTGACTAAAGCCAATATATTACTGACTAAATGCGGAATTGTATGTGTCATCGTTGTTTTAAATATGGAATTTCCACTTAATACTGCATAAGTAATAAACGGTCTTTTCTGAATATCACGAGTTAAATTTCTAAAATAACGTAAATATCGGCCGACCCAGCCTAAGGTCAGCGCAAAGATCAGTCCCATCATTGAATTACTCATTAAACTGAGTATAACTAAGGCGATGATGAAAGAAGGAATGGCTAGTAACATATCAGCAATAAACATACATCCTTTATCTATCCATTTCCTTTCAATACCAGCTACAAGTCCTAATGTTAAACCGATTAAAATACTTAGAACCATAACGATAGCTGTTAAACCTAGCGTCACGCCACTACCAATAAGCAATCTTGTAAGAAGGTCTCTCCCAAGTTGATCTGTACCTAATACGTGTTTAAGATTAGGCGCCTGTAATGCATGAGTGCTATCTGTCCCTTCTGTATTCACAATTATGCATAAACTTACCATGACACATCCTATTAAAGTCATTGCTAAATATCTTTTTAAGTGCTGTGTCATACTACGCGCCTCTTCCTATCTTTCTATGGTCATTTTGCCGTTTTTGAAGTCTGGGTTCATTGTGAAAAATAATTAGGTCCCCGATATAATTCGTCATCATTATGGTAACGATGACGATAACAACTATGCCTTGAATGACGGGATAATCACGCTGGTTTATCGCAGTTATTAATAATTTACCTATTCCAGACATACTGAAAATGACTTCTAAAATCACTGCTTTACCAAATAAATGTAAAACACTATTAATTGAAATGGTCATCAATGGTGCAAATATGTCTTTAATTTGTATGAACATACGTGCTTTTAACTTAAATCTTCTTAATAGTGCAAGTTGATATGCATCCTTATCCAACGTTTCTTCGATAAGATGTGACGTCATTAGAAGAATATGACATCCGTCTATCATGACAATCGTAATAATTGGAAGTAGAAAATGTCGCCATGAATCACTTCCTACAAAAGGTACAAGGTGCCATTGAACACCTAAATAATAAATTAAAAGTATCGCAATCCAATATTCAGGCATGGATGTCATCACCTGAGCAAAGCCTCGTACTACACGTGACAACCGACTAAGTGGATGTATACCAATGTAATATCCAATCAAAAATCCAAATGGCAGAAGAATACTTGCAGAAACCATAATTAACGTTAGCGTTGGTGCTAAAGACTCCAATATCATAGAAGTCACTGGTTCATGTGTACTAAAACTGTAGCCTAAATTACCGGTAAGTGCATGGCCCAGCCAATCGAGGTATCTCAACAACATATGATGACCGAGTCCAAGATGACGTTGAGCTAATTCAATATTTTCTTCAGTAATAGATGTGTAACCATGTCGTTGTAAATAGAGAATTGCTGGATTGCCAGAGGTCTTTTCAACTAAGACAAAGATAATGAAAGAACTTACTACCAAATAAAGTAGTAATCTAAATGTGCGTTTAAGCATCATTATTCATTAACTTTCAACGTCTTATAGTCTATAGGTGCGTCTGTTAGACCTGAAAATTTAAATGATTTCACTTTATCACTCACCACAAATGTCTCGTTTGGATAAGCAATGGGAACACCATAATATTGTTGATTAAAGTGTTTGAATATATCATTAAAGGCACGTTGTTGCGCAGCTTTAGATGTTTGAGTTGGAAAATTATCTAGTTGTTTCGTTAACGTTGAGTCATTAGCCAGAACACCTGGTTTCCCGCCGGCATTCTTAAAGACTGAATTCATGAAATTATATGGCATTAAAGCATCTGAGTATGTTCTATAAAAGATAAGGTCATAATCTTTCTTAGTCCATAATGTATCGTAATAGGTTTGAGCATCTAACGTTTTAATATTCAATTGAATTCCAGCTTGTTTCAAATGACGCTGTACTTTCTCTGCTTGGTCTTTCCAATTTGGAAATTCTGCTGTTTGAATAGCTAAGTTCAACTTGAGTGTTTTTCCATCCTTCTCAAAATAACCATCTTTATTCTTCTTATAACCTTTACTCTGAAGTAACTTCTTAGCTTCTTGTACATTGTATACGTGGTCTTCTTGATTATCTTTATTCACGTATTGCACGCTATTCTGGAAAATGCCTTTCATTTGCTTATCAGACAAATGCTTAGTGTCAATACTTTTACTGATTGCTTCACGAATCGCACGTTTCTTTAATACCGGGTTATTAGGATTGAAAGCCATGAAATGACTCACAGTACTTGAAGCCTCTTCTACTTTTAAATTCTTATTCTTCTTATCTTGTTGAATCTGTTGTTCTGAGAGCATACCTAATGCACCACCGGATATGTCTACTGAGCCACTTTGAATCGCTGAATTCCTTGAGTCCCCGTCTTCAATAGTTTGAAATGCTAATTTATAATGGACAGGATGATTTTGATCGAAATGTTGATTAGGCTTTAATGTCGTTTTTTCCTTGCCACTATGATCGACGACAAACGCTCCTGTGCCAATCGCTTTTTTAAACTTGCCAGTGACTTTATTCCCTTCAACAGAATGTGGACTCATAATACGTAAAGGTCGCACTTGTGTTAATTCATTGAGAACTTGATTAGATGGAGATTTTAATTTGATTTGAACAACGTTGTCATTTTTTACTACTACTTTGTCTAATTTTTGTAAAGTTTCAACAGTCGTATTCTTGTTCATCGCCTTTGCGCGATCAATTGAGAATTTCACTGCTTTGGCATTGAGTGGCGACCCGTCAGAGAATTTAATATTTTTCTTCAAATGGAATTCATACACTTTACCGGAATGATCAACAGACCACTTCTCGGCTAATCCTGCTTTAACTCCTTTATGCTTATCATATTTGACTAATGGTTCGTAAACTGCACTATACACTGGCATGGCAGCATCATAACCTTGTGCGTCTAATTGATCTGCCTTTGCTTCTGTAGGTAATGAGACCGTCACTTGTTTCCCGTCTTTTGATGAATGCCCACAACCTGCTAATAACAATGTTGCACTTGCAGTTAATGTCATTAATAGTCTCTTTTTCATTCATTAATGCCTTCTTTCAAAGTCGCTTTGATTAAAAATGATTCCTCATAAAGCGTGCGTAAATAATCATTAGGTGTTAAGAAAAAGTCGCTGTAATGCGTTAAATCAATCACATCAGGCACAGCTTCTTTCATTACAGCAACTTCAAATCCCGCTTCAATAAAACTATCAACAATGTACTTGAGCGAATGATTTTGAGAAGGCGTGGCACCATATTGATTAATCGTGTCATCCATATATTGGCGACTTGGATTGTTCGTTAAATCTGCAAACGTTGCATAATATACCCCATTGGGTTTCAGTACTGCTTTTAAATCTCTAGCATGTTGAGGAACATCTTCTATTAAATAAAGTACGGATGTACTGATAGCAGTATCATAGGTTTTACCAGTTTCTTGTGGCCGATCAGTTAAAAAATATGTAATTGGTCTATTGCCTTTATACGCTTCAGCCTTTTCAAGTGAAAGACGTGCTAAATCGATACCAACGCCCTCTTTAAAAGGTGTTGCATCGTATAATTTCCGCAAAAATCCTCCTTGATTACACCCAAAATCTAAAATCGTTTTATTCTTAATATCAGTTATATCTAACATTTGTATCGTTCTTTCCCATGCTTCTTGGTGGTCACGAGCCATATCATCATCAGTTTCTTGCTCTTTTTGCCACCAAACTTCATAACTCTTAGTCATTTCATTCTCCTTAATGTTTATAAATCGTAATTATTACGTTTTAACATCATACTACAGTATTTAAGATTACACAATAAGAATTTGAGCGTAGAACTAGAAATTGAGATACAACAAAAATCCCCTCGCTATTCATTGAGCAAGGGGATTCCTAAAAATATATCTATTTTACTTTATCTAATTCAATATTCATTTTTAACACATTCACGTAGTCTTCGGTCATGGGTGAGGTTTGCTTGTTGTGTTGGATGATTCGCTCAATTGTGACTTGATTGATACCTCGTGCTTTAGCAATTCTTTTCACTTGAGCTTTAGCGTTAGTCACAGTGATATCTGGATCTAATCCCGAACCTGAAGCACTAACGGCATCGTTAGTAAGATAATTCCCCTCTTTGTGAATCGTCTCTTCAACGCGTTGTTTAAGTTGAGGATTAGAATTGGCAAGGTTTGAGCCTCCTGATGCAGGTCCTCCGTTATCTTTAACTTGTTGTGCATCCATATTATAATTCACTGCACTTATACGACCATGAAAATATTTAGGACTATGCCATTGTTGACCAATCAATTCTGAACCGATTACTTTACCGTCTTGTTTGATTAAACTCCCATTCGCTTGGTGGGGAAATGTGATTTGGCCTATCGCTGTCACTGTGAGTGGAAATAACAATCCACATAACACAAACATGACAATCATAAGGCCAGCACTTTTTCGTATCGTTTGTATCATTTTTCTCCTCCTCCTCTAAACGACGTATCGAATCACTAAATCAATCAATTTGATACCGATAAATGGAACAATCATGCCACCTAGTCCATAGACGATCATATTTTTCATTAATATCGTTTGTGTTGAAGCGCCTTTAAATTGTACACCTTTCATCGCAATTGGAATCAACAACACAATAATCAAGGCATTGAATATTAATGCTGAGAGCACTGCAGATTCGGGTGAATAAAGGTGCATAATGTTTAGATGATTCATTGCTGGCATAGCAGACATGAACATGGCTGGTAATATCGCAAAGTATTTCGCAATATCGTTGGCAATACTAAATGTGGTTAAAGATCCTCGTGTCATCAATAATTGTTTGCCTATTAAGACAACCTCCATTAATTTCGTAGGATTAGAATCTAAATCGATTAAATTGGCAGCCTCTTTGGCGCTCGTAGTACCTGAGTTCATAGCTAATCCTACATTGGCTTCAGCTAAAGCAGGAGCGTCATTCGTACCATCACCTGTCATTGCAACAATGTGCCCTTTTGCTTGTTCTTCTCTAATGACCTTAATTTTATCTTCAGGTTTACATTCGGCTATAAATCGATCTACCCCCGCTTCTTTAGCTATTGTTGCAGCGGTAAGTGCGTTATCGCCTGTGCACATAACGGTTTCGATGCCCATCTCACGTAATTCTTGAAATCGTTCAACGAGTCCGTCTTTAATCACATCTTTTAAATAAATCACACCTAAGATTTCATTATCTTCAATCACGACAAGCGGTGTGCCACCTTTTTTAGACACCTCGGTGACCTGGACGTCTAAATCTTCAGGTATGTGTCCGCCCGCTTCTTTCACACGTTTAACCATACTGTTAGGCGCCCCTTTATAGACTTCACGGTTGGCAAACTTCACGCCACTCATACGTGTTTCAGCAGTAAATGGATAATATTCACCTGTTTCATGCGGTAAATCAATATTCTGTCCTTTAGCGAGTTCGACAATACTGCTACCCTCGGGCGTGTCATCTTCTACAGAACTTTCATATGCGGCTTTAACTAATCTTTCATATGTTGAAGATGCAACAGGTATAAATGCGTTTGCCATACGATTTCCATACGTAATTGTTCCAGTTTTATCTAAAATTAATACATTCACATCGCCACATGTTTCTACTGAACGACCACTTTTAGCTAAAATATTAAACTGAGTCACACGATCCATCCCAGCGATACCAATAGCTGAAAGCAAACCACCAATGGTTGTAGGTATCAAACACACGGTTAAAGCAATCAACATCACGATGGATAAATCAAAGTGTAGAAACTTGGCTAACGGATACATGGTTAAAATCACGACTAAAAAGATAATAGTTAATGTCATTAGAAGTGTGAAAAGCGCAATTTCATTTGGTGTTTTCTTTCTTGTCGCGCCTTCAACGAGATGAATCATTTTATCAAGAAATGATTGTCCTGGTTCAGATGTAATTTCTATTTCTAGCCAGTCAGATGCGATAGATGTACCACCAATGACATTATTGAAATCTCCACCACTCTCTTTAATCACAGGTGCCGATTCACCTGTAATTGCGGACTCATCTACTGTTGCTAATCCTTTAATGACTTGACCATCATTTGGAATTTGTTCACCTGTTTCAACACGGACGATGTCGCCTTTTTTCAATTTACTGGCATCGATGATTTCATAACTACCGTCATCTTTAATCAGCCGTGCTGTCATTTCTGTTTGTGTTTGACGTAAAGCATTGGCTTGAGCTTTCCCGCGACCTTCTGCCAACGCTTCTGAGAAATTTGCAAAGATTAAAGTTAATAATAGTATGATAAAGATACTTAACACATACGTGCGTGATACATTTTCTTGAATAAATAAATTGGGAAAGAATGTTAAAACCAATGAAAGTAGCATACCTACTTCTACAACAAACATAATCGGGTTTTTAACCATATATTTAGGATTTAATTTTAGAATACTTTCTTTTAATGCTTGTTTAACCAAGCTGGATTCAAATATTTTTGTGGTTTCCATCATTTTCAAATACTCCTTTCATCAAGAATGCATCAATAGCTGTTCTCCTATAGGTCCAAGCATTAAATCTGGTAAGAAGGTTAAGCCACTGAGCAAAATGATGAAGATGATTAATACAGTGCTAAAGAATACATTATTAATAGGTACATCTTGGGTGTGATGTTGATACGTTTTCTTGTTGACCAGACTTGAGACAATCAATAATTGTAAAACGATTGGCACATACCGTGCGATTAACATGACGACACCAGTTGAAATATTCCAGAATACCGTATTATCTTTTAACCCTTCAAAGCCTGAACCATTGTTAGCAGATGAAGAAGTAAATTCATATAACACTTGCGATATACCGTGGAATTGTGGATTCGTTATCGCCTCTTTAGCACCAGGAACGATAAATGCCAATGCTGAAAATATTAAAATCAATAATGGATGTACTAAAAATGTCAAAGCAATCCATTTCATCTCTTTAGCTTCAATCTTCATCCCTAAATAACTTGGGGTCTTACCAATCATTAAACTGCATATAAAGACGGTTAACATGACATAAATCAACATGTTCATCAGGCCTACGCCTTCACCGCCGAAGACTGCGTTTAACATCATTAATATCATTGGCACCATGCCACCTAACGGCGTTAGACTGTCGTGCATATTATTGACCGTTCCTGTTGTGAAAGCTGTCGTAATTGTTGTAAATAGTGCCGACTGACCAATGCCAAAGCGTGTTTCTTTACCTTCCATATTGCCACCGTCGATACCTAAATGATGTAATACGGGATTACCTGCAAATTCAAAGTGTAGGCAAACGAGTAAAAACGCAATAAATAATGTGAACATGGCTATAAATATCATCAGTGCATGCGGATGAATTTGTTTTTTCGTTTTCAGCATTCTACCGAACAAGAATACTAATGAACCCGGAATAAGCATCATACTTAAAGCCTCTGCGAAATTAGACCAGTATGTTGGATTCTCAAAAGGTGTAGATGAGTTCGCACCTAGGAAACCTCCACCATTGGTTCCAAGATGTTTAATTGCTTCAAGTGACGCAATCGGTCCGTAAGCAATAGTTTGTTTAACGCCTGACATCGTTTCTACAACTAAGTTACCTTTCAATGTTTGTGGTGTGCCTTGGCTAATTAGAAATAAACTAATAATAAACGCAAATGGAATTAAGACACGCACAATAAAGCGCGTCATGTCTTGATAGAAATTTCCAATGACGTCTGTCACGCCAGTTAATCTTCTCAACATTGCGATACATACTGCGTAACCTGAAGCAGCTGAGGTGAACATTAAACATGTAATCACGCCCATTTGTGTGAAATAGGTTAAACCTGTTTCTCCCGCATAATGTTGTAAATTGGTATTCGTTAGAAATGACGCTACCGTATTAAACGCTAGCGACACCGACTGATTTAAGTTGTGGTTCGGGTTCAACCATAGCCATTGCTGTGTGAGTAGTAAGATGAAGGCAAATACGCCCGTTAAACCGTTAAACCATAAAAAGTGTTTCAAATATGTTTTACCTGACATATGCTCTAATTGTGTACCGATCAATTTGTAAATTAACTTTTCAATAGGATGAAATAAGATATCTATCTTCGTCGGAACAGTGAGCGCTACTGTATATAAATATCGACTCACAAAATATGCAAGAACGATAAATGTAATTAAGAATAGAACAATACTCATGATGCTTCCCTCTTTCGCTATTAGAATTTTTCACTCCAAAGTAATGCATAAAATAGGAATAGAATTAATCCGATGACCACGAAGGCTAATAATGTAATCATTGTGCTCCTCCTCACTTTCATGGTCATCTTAGCAAGAGCGATATAATCAAAGTATTAACATTTGAACAAAGTTATTAAGAAAATATAAAGATGAGGTATAAAATTAAAATAAAAATGGATAATTATAATAATCTTAATTAAGATGTAGTTAAGAGGTGTTGGCAGATGGAAAGTTCATATAAAAAAAGAGGCAAACTCACCATTTATTTAGGCTATAGCCCCGGGGTCGGTAAGACATATGAAATGTTGTCGAACGGCATTGATCTTTATAAAGAAGGGGCAGATATTAAGATTGGGTATATTGAACCCCATCAACGTCCCGAGACAGATGCACTTGCGAAACAATTGCCAGAAATTGAGCCATCTAGTCGAAGATTTGGCAGTCATCAATTTCACTATATAGATGTTGAGCAGATTGTAGAAGTACATCCTGATGTCGTCCTTATTGATGAATTGGCACATACCAACATTTCTAAGAAACGTCATTTGAAGCGTTATATGGATATTGAAGAAATTTTATCTCATGGCATTGATGTTTGGACAACGCTTAATATTCAACATATTGAAAGTTTAAGTGGCCAAATTGCTTTAATGACAGGTATTCAAGTCACAGAGCGTGTACCAGATCAATTTATTATGTCTGCAGATGCGTACGAAGTCGTGGATATTTCACCGAATATGTTGATTCAACGGTTGAAAGCCGGAAAAGTTTATAAAAAGGAACGTTTAGATACTGCTTTTTCCAACTTTTTCACATATGAGAATCTGACTGAGTTACGTGAACTTACGCTAAGAACTGTGGCGGATATCATGAGTCAAAAAGAGCAACAGTATAAAACGAAACATACGGATATCACGCCTCATATTGCAGTAGCAGTGAGTGGTAGCATTTATAATGAACGTGTGATTCGTGAAGCAAGACGTTCAGCTTATAAAGAACATGCGAAATTTACAGCGGTGTATATCGACACATTTGAAACACGTTCTGAGAGTAGACTTCAAGACCACTATGTCCATAAAAATCTCATGCTCGCAAAATCACTAGGTGCTGAAATCAAAGTACTGTATGCACAGGATATCGCGAAAACCTTAATCCATTGGTGTGACAAGGCTTTTGTTACCAAGTTAGTACTCGGGCAGTCAGAACGGCCACGATGGAAAGAGTATTTTAAGAAGTCGCTTATCGAACAAATCAATCATACCCCGCACCATTTCAAATTAGAGATTGTTCCGATCCATAAAATCTATTCAGACAAACAAGACCGTAAGCAAAAGATGGATAAACGACCTTATCAACTTACGTTATCTGTAGATATTGTCAAAATGTTAATTATTCAATCTTTATGTGTACTCCTTGGAATCTGGATTTATAAAATGGATAAGAACGAATCGAGTGCGATTATCTTACTCATATTCTTTATCGGCATTATTGTGCTATCTATTTGGACGCAATCGTATCTCATCGGATTCTTTGCGTCGATTCTGAATGTCTTTGTCTTTAACTATTTCTTTACTGTGCCAAGGTTTACGCTTGAAATGTATCGTTTCGAATATCCAATTACGTTTGTGACAAGTATTTTTGCCAGCATTTTCACGAGTGCCATATTGAAAAATTTAAAATATCAACATTCATTAACGGAACGGCAGTTATATCGTACGGATATTATGTTGCAATTCAACCAGTCGATTAAGGAATCTTATTCTATCATGAGGTTACTGACAATTGCCGGTGAACAGATTCATCAACTGTTAAATCAAGATGTTACCGTCTTCCTCGTGGAGTCTAAGAAGGTGATTAAATCCTCTTCATTTGGCAATAGAACCATCTCGAATAACCATGGGACTGATGATGCTGAGACATTAAGTTGGGTCATTGAGAATGAAAGCCGTGCGGGAAGACTTACCGATACCTTCCCCGGTAGTAAATATCTATGTATTCCAATTGGTACCAAGCCGGTTAAGGGCATCATTTCAATTCAGTTTACGGATGAAGATTTCATCGATACGTACGACAGTTCTATCTTAGATTCAATGTTGAATGATATTACGCTCGCTGTGGAAAATGTAGACCTACTGAAACAAACAAGACAATCAATGCTATTAGCGGAAAGGGAGGCCACACGTTCTAACTTCTTACATTCTATTTCGCATGATATTAGAACACCTTTAACATCTATTATCGGAAATTTAGATGTATTGAAATATCATGGAGAAGGCTTAGATAAAAAAGAACACGCACATTTGTTAACCGCTTCTTACGAGGAAGCCCAATATCTGTATACACTCGTCACTAACATCTTATCTTTAACTAAGTTAGAGCGCTCAGATATTCAAATCAAACGTACTTCCTATTTGATAGAAGAATTATTAGAAGAATTTAAGGAAGGACTTGTGCGTAGACATCAAAACCAAAAAGTAAATATTGAAGATGACGGTACTTTGGCGTTGGTCCATATCGACAGTAAATTGATTCTACAAGTATTATTTAACTTGGTCGATAATGCTTTAAAGCATGCTGAATCACGTTCAGACATTACGCTACGTGTACATGAACAACGTTCGAAAGTACGATTTGAAATGGTTGATTGTGGAAAGGGTGTTCCCGAAGAAGAACGACGTTTAATCTTTAATCCTTATTATTCAGGAGATTATTTTAAAGATAATAAAAAAGACAGTTTAGGGTTAGGATTATACTTAGTACAATTAATATTGAAACAACATCACAGTCAATTGGAATACCGACCGAATCATCCGCAGGGTAGTATATTTTATTTTTATTTAGATATAGAGAAAATAGAAATGGAAGGGTGAGGTTATGAAATCTACACTTTTAGTCGTTGAAGATGATGAAGCGATTTTACATTTAATCGATGTTGCATTAACAATGAATTATTATAAAGTCATTAAAGCTAAAAATGGCAGAGAAGCGGAATTCCGCATCAGAACAGAGCATCCAGATATTATTTTACTTGATCTCGGCTTACCTGACATCGATGGATTATCCTTAATTCAGCAGCTTAGAGAATGCGTTGATACGCCTATTATTGTCATTAGTGCACGCACAGAAGAAGAAACCATTGTGAAAGCATTAGATTGTGGTGCAAATGATTATATGACTAAGCCCTTTAATATTGATGAATTACAAGCACGTATTAGAGTTGCGCTACGCGTCTCGAGAAAGATTGATACAGAGCAGAATAACTTTGAAAATGGTCCGTTGACGATTGATTTCAACGGCAAGTCTGTTTATATCATGGGACAGTCTATTCATTTGACCCCTAATGAATTTCAATTGTTGGAAATCTTAAGTCGTCACGTTGGGAAAGTGTTAACATATCAGATTTTATTAAAATCATTGTTCGGATACGTCAATAAGTGCGAAATGGCTTCATTACGTGTGCACATGGCGTCGTTACGTAAGAAATTAAATTATAGTGAAAACATTGATGGTATGGATAAGAAACTGATCATCACCCATCCGAGAATCGGATATCAAATGCAACATTTAGGGTGATATTAAAAACCGGACTTAAAAGAATAATTCTTATAAGTCCGGTATTTTTAATGTATTGAAAGCAAAATCTGTCAATGAATTAATTTTACTTTATCGATAAGCTTTTACTATCACTTTATATTTCACCTTCAGTCACATTCAGAGTAACATCAATCAAATACTCGTTATTTTGAATATGATAAAGTTCAACAATCTGAAGATTCAATTGACTTAGAAGCTCTTCAAATTCGTTATAATTTCTTTCCTTCCCTCCACATAATGCCCATATGTTCAAAGCGTTCATGTATTCATCATAATTATCTTCAATGGAACCATTTGGTAAGATTGTTTCTATTATCCAAATATGGCTTGAAATAGACATATTAGAAATGACATTATTTAAAATTTTTATTGCTTGCTTATCATTCCAATCATGCAAAACCTTTGCCAATATAAATATATCTCCTCTTACCTTATAGGGCTCAAAGAAATTTTGAACTTTGAAGTTTATCCTGTCATAGAAACTTTTGCTTTTCCTCAAATTTAAATTATTATTTACACTATTCAAATCTAGAATTAAACTTTTAGAACTTACGAAATAGCTTAGTAATTTATTTGAGAATTCACCCGTACCACCGCCAATATCGACGAAGTTATAAGGAAATTCATAATCAAATTTTTCTAACCAATTTTGTATATTATAAGAATTAGTGTAATTCCCCATCATTGTTCTAAATAACATTTGTAAGTGATGTTCTTCTTCTATCTTTTCAAAAAACTTACTATCATTTTTCAATTCAAATGGAGGTATATCTTTTTGTAATCCTTCACTTAATTCTAACCATGTGGGCATCGAAATTTGTCCAGAGAACATAATATAAGAATAAAGCGTGTTCTTTTTATCATTACCAATTAGCTCCTCACCTAAAGGTGTCAACATTAAAATTTCTTTCTTTTCAACTATAAAATGCTTGGCAATAAGTGGTATTAGAATCAAATTAATCCTATTCTTACTAATATTTAATTGCTTTGCTAATGTACTTCTAGTATGCCGTTTAAGGTTTATTTCATCAAATAGATGAAGTTTACATGCATTATATAATAAAGCTGACAAAGAAAAGCCCTGTATCATTTTCATAATAGTTATTTGATTAGTGTTCACCCTTCGTACCTCCTTCCGCACTATATAATTTAGTTTCTAATGACAAATAGTACGATGAAGAAGTTTTAAAAGGGAAAAAATGATTACCTTCAAATACTTCGTATTCAAAATTTCCTTTTGTAACATCATTCCAGCACTTAATATCTGCTATTGTTATATCTCTATCTTGATTACCAATATGTGCTAATATACTCGCATTTATGTGTTCATCATGATAAACATGTTGCTCATTTAATTTATAATCACTTTTAATTATAGGTAAATATATTTTTTGTAACTCTCTAGATTGCCAAAATAGTTCTGGAGTGCCTCCGTATTCTTCCAATTCTTTTATTAACTCTTCATCTCCCATAGTTGTATTGTAAGATTCTTTTTTATCTACATTAACACTTTGCCGAGCTGCCACAATCAATTTTGCAATCTCAATACCATATTCATTTTCAAGTTGGTACGTAACGTAAAATGCTAATAAAGCTCCAAAGCTATGACCATAGATGAAAATTTTATCTTGATAGTCTACTAAATCAACAATATTTCTTGCGACATCATCTACAACTTCCCACAAATCTGTAGGTAATTCTTCTTTCATACGAGTATTTTTACCTGGAAGCTCAATTGGAATAACTGTTATATTCTTCATTTGTTTCATCCATGGTAAGAAACGTGACGCTGATCCTCCAGCATGACTAAAACAAAATATCTTGTATTTACTAGAAAGGTGCTTTTTTTCTAAATATGGAAACATCGGACTAAAAATATTGTCCATATTAAATTTCACCTTCCTCTACCTCAGCTTGTATATTATCTTTGATATAATTAGATAGCTCATATAACTTAGGATGATTAAACAATTCTTTCAATGTTAAGTTTATAGATAATTCTTCTTTTATTAATTGAATCAATTGGAGTGCCTTTAATGAATCTCCTCCTAATTTAAAGAAGTCATCACCTAATTTAATATCTTTAATTTTAAGTAGTCTTACCATCATATTTTTAAGTTTTTTATCTAAATCATTAAACTCTCTCTTAACTTCTATATTATTTGTTGCTTTAACGTCTTTAAGTAATCTTTTGCAATCAACTTTTCCATTTATTGTAAGAGGAAACTTAATAATTTTATGATATATTTTTGGAATCATGTATGATGGTAATTTTTTTCTTAATTCATTCTCTATATACTCTCTTTCAACTGGTTCTTTTAAAATATAGAAAGCAATTAGCTGATTATCCAAGAGTACCAATGCGTCTTTAATCTCAGTAATTTGTTTTAAACTTTGTTCTATTTCACCTAATTCTATTCTGTATCCATTTAATTTAACTTGGTTATCTTCTCGTCCCATAAAGATAATTTGTCCATCATGTCTTACCATAGCAGTATCTCCCGTTTTATAAAGACGTTCATTTAACTTAGAATGGAAAAAGAATGAGTGTTTTGTTTTAGTAGCATCGTTCCAATAACATTCCGCTAAACCTTCGCCAGCAATATATAAATCACCTATAACTCCTATTGGACATTCATTTAATTGCGAATTTAATATATACATACGTTGATTAGCAAGGGGGTGCCCATATGGAACAGAACTATCCGATTCTTTTAATAATGCTAAATCAAAACTATTTGACCAAATAGAAGCCTCTGTAGCCCCTCCTAATCCATAAAATATTAATTGAGGGTTAAGTACTTCTTTGGCTACTTTATATAAATTTTTATGAATCCAGTCTCCACTTAAAAGAACTTTTTTTATACTTAAAGTACGTTGATCAAGTTTTTCTATATAATCCAAAAAGAGCTTAAATAAGGCTGGTACTGAATTCCAAATTGTAACTTTATGAGTTTCTACAATCTGAGTTATTTTTTCAGGATTCAACCGATCTTTTTCACTTAAAACGACCACACTACCCCCAACTTGAAACATACTAAAAATGTCATATATAGCTAAATCAAACGTCATTTGTGATATCATGATAGTCTTATCTTTAGATTTAGCCTTTATTTTTTCATTAACAGCTAAAATCGTGTTCATTACTGACGAGTGCTGTATCGCTACACCTTTAGGTGTTCCAGTAGTTCCTGAAGTATATATAATATAAGCAATATCATCAGGTTTAATAGTATTTGTAGTAATATGCTCTAATTTATTATGATTAAAACGAATAACAGGTACGTCTGCATACGTGTCATCTTGAAAATCTTCATTAGCGATGATACATTTGATTTTCGCTTGTTTGGTGATCTTTTGATTACGTGTTAAAGGATGTTCTTTGCTTAGGGGTACAAATATTGCTCCTATTTTTAACGTAGCAATAATTGCAACAATTTGTGCATAAGTCTGATCTGAAATTATTGCTACTACGTCTCTTTTTACAATCCCCGAATCTTTTAACTTCTGAGCTACTCCATTAGCATATAAGTCAATCTCTTTATAAGTGAGTTTTCTATGTTGATCAATCACTGCAATTTGATTTGGTTTCCTCTTAACCTGGTAATCAAACCCTTCTAGCAATGTGTGACCTAAAAATTCTAATCTATGCTTCTTGCATTTCTTAATACCATGAGAGGACGGAGTTAATTTGATTATGTTAGATTGTTCTGATTCCCAAATTTCTCTGTTTTCACTTAGTTGTTCTAATGTTTGATAATATGATTCAAACATATCATCAATCATTCCTGGTTCGAATAAACCTTTGATGCTATCCAATGAAATATTTAACCCTTGTTCATCTTCAAATACTTGTAAATCCATCCAAACTTGTGGCGTCTGAGACAATCCATACTTTATTCGTCCTATAGATTCATGGTTTTTATTGTTATTTACACCTAGACCACTTGTAAAAACTACAGGCATTGATACTTGCGAGTTATTTTTTTTACTCATTAAACGTTGCACTGTCACACCACTAACACTAGTATGCGATATCACTTCTCTTAATTCAGTTTGAACATTTATAGTCCTCTCAATAAATGATTTCCCCTGTGTCACATCTACAGGCAGTAAGGTTAAAGTTGTAAAATCTCCAATTAAATTGTCTACATCTTTACAAAAAGGTAATCGTTCAAAACGAGTTAAATTTATCGTGAATTTTTGTGATTTACTCCATCTTGCTAAAGTTTCTGCGTAAACTGACATTAATATACTAGCTGGAGTTACACCATAATATTTAGCATTATCTTTAATTTTTGACCAAGAAAGCTTATTTAATAATTTATAATTTCTATTAAAACGATGCGTTTTTATTTTATGATTTATATTTAAGTCAGGTTTTTCATGTATGCATGGCAGTTTTTCTTTCCAATAAGCCAAATCCTTTTTATAAATATCTGTTTTTTTATATTCTTCTTGAGATAATACATAAGATCTAAAAGTCGACTCATTAAATTGTACTGTATCATTAGGATTAGTATAAAAATGTTGCCATTCACGGAATAATTGAAACATACTATATCCATCAAAAAATAGATTATCAAAACTAATACATATCCTACCTTGTTTTTTAGGTAAGTCTAGATATTTAATATCAAACGAGGGCCATTGATATGGATTGAAATTTTGATGTTCTAATTGTTCTCTAACTTTAAATATTTCATCTTCAATATTCAATTTATGCGTAAAGTCAAAATATTCTATATGATACGGTTCTACATGTTCTAATACTATTTGAGATAAATTATCTTTTCGTATCACTGTTCTTAAACTTAGGTGTTTTTTTATTAATTTATTCCAAGCTAATTCTAATCTTTTCTTATCCAATCTATCTGTCTCTAATTCAAAATAACAATGACTTGTGACATCACTATATTCAAAGGCATTGTTTCTACCTAAAATATAGGCTTGTTGAACTTCTGTTAAAGGGAAAGGCTCGTATAAATTTTGATCAATTATATTAATAATTTCTGTTTTATGACGATTTAAACTCTTTCTCTCTATGATTTCTGCCATTTGCTTTAAATTATGATAATTAAATATTTCTTCAAGATTTAAAGTGATATTAAATTCACTTTGGATTTCATTTCGCAGTTGTGTCGCTAATAATGAATCTCCACCTAATTGAAAAAAGTCATCTTTTAATATTGGAGATTTATTCAATAACTTTTCCCAAATTTTTGAAAGTCTTATTTCAAACATGTTTTTTTGACGTTCTTCTTGAATTAAAGCATCTTTGCTAGTTTCATTATCAATATGAGACATTAAATTAGAGCGATTTATCTTACCGTTAAAAGTAATTGGTAAGTTATCCAGTTGGAAAATATTTGTTGGAATCATATAATAAGGTAATTTTGATTCAAGCTCATGTTTTAAATTTTCATCATTTAAACTATACGCTTCCTCATTTTGTAGTATATAAATATAACCTCCACCTATTCCATTTTGGTCAGTAACAACACCTCTTAAGTATAATGGACTGTTTTCAAATTTTTCTATCCATTCTTTATTATCTAACAAAAGATCTAATGATTTATTAATTCTAAAATCATTTAATAAAATAGTTGTTAAATATTGTATATTAAGTGTCTTTGTTAGTTCTGAAACAATTATAATGCCCCCAGGTTTTAACGAATTTTTAAGACACTTTAATATATAATCTAAATTTTCTACTCTATGTAATTCGTTGTTTAAAATAATTACATCAAATTTTTTATCTCTCGCTACTTTTTTCAAATCTAACGTATCTACTTGGCAGACAATTTTCTCTTTTATTTGGTTCTCAAGTTTGTTCAAATAAAATAAACTAGAATCAACATAAGTCCAATTATTTTGTGTATCATTAATCATTTGCATCATGGTCTGTAGCCCTTGATTGCCATAGACTAATATCGATTTTTTATTATTTTCTCGAGATACTAATTGGTTAAAAACTGCAACAACTGTTTCATTTATCCACTTTCCAGTTTCAAGTAAATTTAATAGCGTATACATTTGAGGCAACTTTTCATCAATTAGTAAGTCTGTTGCTTCTTTATCACCATAAACAATACTTAATGCATTTTCTTTAAATGGCAAAATCACATCATTGATTTTATTTAATAAACCTTTATTAGTTTTTAAAATTTTTTTATCATCAAAACTAATAGTACGGTATATGTCTATCCATTTATTGACCAATGCATTATATTGGGGCAATACCTTGGATTTTTCTATGTCATTGAGTAAGCTTTTTAAATATTTTTTTAATAACATATCCATCACTTGTGTGACAGCTTTATAACTATTAACATCAAAAGGGATATTATTGATAAAGTTTTGTATTTGATAGGGTTTAAAAGAAGCTACTCTATCAACTATTGAATTTTGTAATAATTCGCCCATTTCCAATGTTATAAAACTACTTAATTGGTGCTTCTCATTTATTTTGCTGGATACAGTTATAGACTGATCAATACCTCTAATACTTCTTAAAGTAGAGTCAATTTCTTCTGGCTCTATTCTATGTCCTCTTAATGATATTTGATAGTCCATCCTACCTAAAAATTCAATAGTATCATCCCGCCAAAATCTTCCTTTATCACCTGTTTTATACCATCTTAATCCATCTTTCATTACAAACCGTTGATTCGTTAAATTGGGCATATCATAGTAGCCCTTAGCTACACTAATTCCACCAATCCATAACTCTCCAACTTCGTAATCATTCACATCTTTACCTTTATTATTTACAATTCTATATAACTGATTTGGTAAAGGCTTTCCATATGGAATAGTCATCCAACTGTCAGGAACTCTATCAACTATTTCAACATAGTTTGACCAAATAGATGCTTCAGTCGCTCCGCCCATAGCTATCATTTTGCTATTTTGAAAAACTTTTTTCATACGTTTAGGCAAACCTACATCAATCCAATCCCCAGACAATAATACATACTTCATATCAATATCAATTACTTTATAATACTCCATATTTTCCAATAACATTTGAAAAAGTGTAGGTACAGAATTCCAAATTGTAATAGGATATTTTTGTATTATTTCCAACCATTTATTACCATCTCTCCAATAATCTTCATTTACATAGCACATGGTTGCTCCTTGTATCAGTGGGCTGAAAATGTCAAACACTGATAAATCAAAATCAAATTGTGAAACATTCATAACAATATCTTTGCAACTTAGATTGCATTTATCTTGAACCGAATATAAGGTATTCAATACTTGTTCATGTGTAATTTCCACTCCTTTAGGCTCGCCTGTACTTCCTGAAGTGAAAATGATGTAAGCCGTATCAGAGGACTTAGGAGGCATAACAGAAAAATTTTTATATGAAGAATTTATATTTTTAATATTAATTATGGTTTTCTCATCAAAATCTTTTCTATTGTACTTTGTGGAATAGCAAATGACATGCGTAATATGCTCATGACTCAGTATTCTCTCTATTCGTTGTATAGGTTGATGTTGTCCAATCGGTACATAACTACTTCCATTAAGCATAATAGCTAATATCGAAGCAACGAAGTCCACTCCTTTAGGAAGATCAACTGCCACACTTTTTCCTGGTTGTAACCCTTGTTTTTGTAAAGCTGCTGCTATTTGTAAAACTCGTTCTTTTAGCATTTTATAAGTTGTCTTTTCATCAGTCACACCATTTATAAGAGCGTAATTTTGAGGATGGTTTTTAACTGTGTCCATAAATAACTCTATCAGCGTTGAATCACTTCGTTGATTAATAATAAATTCTTTAATCTTATTTTGTCGTCTTTCCATTCCTAGTGTGTAATGATTATCACTTTTAATAAATTCGTTGTTCAAACAATAATTAATCTCCTGTTCAAAATATAAGAACATATCGTCTAATAATCCTTGAGGAAACAACTCATCAATACTATCCCAAACAATATACAAACCTTCTGATTTATTAAATAATTGAAAATCTAGACATGCTTGTGGTGTTTGAGAAATCATATATGAAATATCGCCAAATGTTTTAATAAAAGTATCGTTGAGTAAGTCTTCTCCTAAATTACTTGAAAAAACAATTGGAGACAGAAACTGCTTTCCACGCTGCTTTTGTAAATCTCTAATAACTTTAATTCCTGAATAATCTATATATTTCATTCTACGATGAAACTGTTTTTGAATCCTTTTCGCATCTTCGGTTAAAGTAGTAGAATATCTCATATCAATATCTAATAATAAAATATTAGTAAAATCTGCTACATTATTTTTTATATCAATATTTGGGTCTCTATCAAACACCGGAATATTTAATATAAATGACTTATTTTGGCTCCACTTAGCAATTGTTCGCGCATAGAGAGTAAGCATGATCATAGATAGAGTAACATCAGCTTTTTTAGATAGTTCTTTTAATTTTTCTAACTGATTTTGATTTAACGACATTGATCGACGCTTAAATGTAGGTGAACTAACACAATTAAACTCTTTTAAATATGGCAGTTTTGGTGGTTCTGGAATTTCATCAATTTCTTTTTCCCAATATTGCTTTGCTTCTTTTTCTATTTGCTCTTTTTGCTTAGTTTGATACGCCAAATATTCTGAAAAATGCCAATACTCTTTATGTAACTGATCACTGTTTATATCAAGATATGCACATGCTAAATCATTTAAAATTATTTTAAAACTATGAACATCGCAAACTAATAAGTCAATGTCAAAAATCAACTTAGCTTTATAATTATCTATTATTACATATTGTAGACATACGACTTCACCTTTATCTATTTGCATCATACGATGTGAAAATTTGGTTCTTAAATTATTTATTAGTTTTTGAATATCTAATTGGTTTCTATAATCATGAACTAGAACATTTTTATAATATGGTTCATCCAAAATTTGCTGTAAACCCTCTTCAGTAAATCTTGCTTTAAGCATAGGATGTAGTTCAAATAACCTTTTCCATGCCTTATCTAATTTATCTAAATCAAGTAATCCTGTATCAATTTCTAAGTAGCCGTGACACCCTATGCCACCTAATGGTTCATTTCTATTTCTACCAATCCAATATGCGTATTGAACATCAGTTAATTCAAAAGGTTTCGAAGAATCGATATTAGGTTTATCTATTTCTTTTTTAGTCTTTCTTTGACTTTCAAATATAATCTCACTCCAACAATCAATAGTGGGATTGCTCATCATATCGGAAAAAGAAATATCATATCCCGCTTTCATCCATCTTGAATGTATTTTCATTACTTGCAAAGATTCTAAACCTAATTTTATCAGCGAAGCATCTTCTTCAATTTTAGCTTGATTGTTAAAAAATGTGTTTATCTCATTCTTTAACTCAGCTTTTATCGTTTCTTTTGTCAACATCTAATCAGTCCTTATTAAATATTTCAGATAATTTTTTCTTATCTATTTTCCCAATATTTGAATATGGCAGTTTATCAACAAAATAGATTTCATCAGGCACTTTAAATCGTGCAACTCCCTTATCCTCAAAGAAATCTCTTAAATCTTGAATTGTAAATAAGTGATCTGTTTTCTCAATACAAGCACACGTTTTTTGACCTAATTCTTCATCATCAACACCTAAAACAGCACAATTTTTAATATATTTATATTCCCTTAAAATTGCTTCAACTTCCTTTGGTAATATATTCTCACCTAAACGATTAATTTGATCATCGACTCGCCCCGCTATAACCAAATTTCCAGTTAAATCAATGTAACCTAAATCACCAGTTAAAAAATATCCATCTTTAGTAAAAACTTTGCTATTTAAGTTCTCATTAGCAAAGTAACCCTTAAAAGTATAAGGGCCTTTTTCAGCGATTTCCCCTATTTCTAATGGATTTAGCAATTTTCTATTACTATCAATAATTTTTATTTCATCATGTTCAGAAATAGGTTTTCCTTGTGTACCTAATCGTATCTCAGGGGGATCATTTAACTGTGTAAAACAGGTAATTCCTTCTCCAAGTCCATAACCTTGTTGTATTGTTACACCAAATTGATTTTCAATTTTAGATAACTTTTCAATATCAATTTGAGCAGCTCCAATTAAAACATGCTTAAGTGATGTTAAATCACCTGGGAACCAATCATAGTTTTCGGCCCACATCTCGATTACTGCTGGAACTACTGAAGTAGTATTAACCCTTTCCTTATTAATCCAATGAAATGCTTCATCAAAGCTGGTTGTTTCAGCAAAAATAACTGTTCCTCCAGAAAACAACGTACCTAACACTCCTGGGTTTGCTAATGGATAGTCGTGTGCTATAGATAGAACTGCTAAATAAATAGTACCTTCATTAAAGTGACAACGTTCAATTGCCTTTTTAATATTGTAGACATATGCTTCGTTTATTTTTGGTATAATTTTAGGCATTGACGTGGTGCCACCTGTTAGAATGTATGCGCCTATACTTCCTCCAAAAGATTTTGGTGCATTCAAATCATAATTTTCAAACTTATAATCATTTAAATTTAAATAACTTACTTCTGTAGATTTAAAATCTTTATCTGCAACAATACAATCTATAAAATCTAAAGAATCTAAATTTTCCTCTACCATTTCACAAAAGTTAAAACCTAAGTAATTTGTAGTACCAACGTAAACCTTAGGCTTCAATATTTGTGCTATCGTTGTTATTTCTGAATGGCGATGTGTAGGTAACATTAAAACAGGTTCTAACTCTAATAAATTACAAGCAAACAATACTGCTATAAATTCAATACTATTAGGAAGTTGTATCATAACGCGGTCTTTTTTAGATAAAGGAATATTTTGAAATACTTTAGCAAAAGTTTTAACCTTTTCGAATAACTCTTTGTAAGTCAATTTTTGTTTTTTATCAATAACTGCCGTTTTATTCGGTCTAATTTCAACTTGCTTATAAAGATTTTCTATTAATGTTTCATTCTTTAAAATATTGGTTGACTTATAATCATCGAAATGTGCTCTTAAATTCATATACTCATCTCCCATTTTTTCTATTAAAATTCAACATCTATTTCAAATTCACCTTCTTCAACTTCTAATATTGAATCAGTATTTAAAAGTTGAACTATTTCTAAGTATTTACTATTTGTTTTATATCTAATTTTTTTTATGCCTTTAATGCCATTTGCATGATTGCAGGATAAATTCCTTTTTGTTTTAAACGGTGACTTAATAAAAGGCACATTTGCATCAAATGGGAACAAACACTTACACTTCAATTTATATCCATAAACATCGTTTCGCTTTACTGGAACCTTAATAGTTTTAAATTGTTTTTCACGAAATATACTGTTAAAATGTGAGAATTTATCCGTGGTTGTTTCAAAAGCGATTCTGATATAACCTTCTTGTGCATTGTTCTGTGCTAACAAACCTTCTACAAATTTTCTTTTGCCAAATAAATGAAGTATTTTTTGAACAATAATAGGCATATACATACGTTGAATTAATTCTATGTATGGTCCTTCTTCAAAATAAATTAAAGCATTATACGGTTTGTCTTTTTTACCATATTCAACGGTAAATCCTTGATTCCTAAATTGTGAGACAGTATCTTCCAAATTGTTCACTTTATATAAAACGTGACTAATTTTCATGACTTTTGACCTCCAAAGCATTTGCTAAACTTTGCACATACTCAAATTCTACGCACGATGCATGGTTACCTTGAATATCTTTTTCATTAATATCTCCAAATACAAAATCGTTCCAAGTTATATCTTTTTTAGTTTTTGGATAAAAATCATTTAGGGTTTCAATAGGATTAAATACACGAATGTTGCCTAAAAATGGCTCTGGACTGTAATGAATCATTCCTAAATATGTTTGGTTAAACACTTGATATAAATCTTGTAATTTTTCGAATGAATTATTCGTACCATTAAATTCTTGATTAGGGATACTATTATAAATACGCATCAGTCTATCTATTTGGGATAGCTTTGATAACGCTTTAAAAGATAAACCAACATCGCTGTAAGAGCCTTTTAATTCGAATAACTCTTGATTTAATATATCTCTAGTTTCACCTTGTAAAATATGCTTTAATGCTTCTTGTAAGTCATTAAATTCAAATTTATAACCCACCGCATTCATGTCAGCACCTATAATGTTTGCAAAAGCTGCTTCCATTAATAATGGGTTAGCAATCTCATGTAAACAAAGATGAGAGCTTATGATATTTACTGGCAATACTTTTTTGCCATTTTCTATAAGAATTCTGGCAGTTTCTATAGCAATAAAACCACCTACACAATAACCATATAACTCAAATTCTTCAGCACCAGTATTCATTAACGTTTCGGCATATTTCCATGCTAAAGAAAGTACTAATTTATCTGGCTGTATACTCGTATAATCATTAACATCACCATAAACAAAACCGTATATAGCGTCTTGTTCATTGCATGATTCATATAAATAAGGTAATAGATAATTGTAATCAAGTAATCTTCCCGTACCCGCATGGAATAACGCTTTAATATGGTTAGGTTGCTGAACAGTTTGATGAAAAATCTTAACATGATTAGGAATTATTTTTTCTTTATACGCAGAAGAAGAATATTTTTTTTGATCTACAACCTGACTTGCTAAAGCCCTAACTGTGGGATTTTTAGTAAATAACTTCATAAGTGTTTCGAAAGTAAGTCCCTTCACCTCTAATACATTTTCTCGAATCTCAGTAATCAATTTCGCAACTAGTAGCGAATCTCCACCGATTTGATAAAAATTATCCTCAATTCCTATATCTTCTCGTTCTAATACTTTTTCTAAAATTTTTAACAATTGTTTTTCTAAGTCATATGACGGTCTGATAATAGTTTTTTCTTCAAAATTTTCATTGTTTTTTTCTTCAATATAATACTTCCATATATTCCTATCTTCTATACTTTTCGGTAGCTGAGTAGTTACTTCCAAATAATCTGGTTTCATAAATTTAGGCCATTTTTCAATAGTTTCTTGAATATCATTTTCAATATTTTTTAAAGATGGGCTTAAAGATTGACTTATAATCACACTCTGTCCACATTCATAGATACTTTCTTTTCTTTCAGGAAGCATCACTAAAGGATTAAAATGAGCTTCTTTTAGCATAGTTTCCCAACTTTCTCGATTGAAAAAGGTATTATTAGAATGCCTTCTAGAATCTAAAAAGTGGTCTAATCCCCCTTTTAATTCTAAAGATGTAAGTAAAGAATACGATTCTAGTGTAGCTTCAATCATAATTAAATAGCCTCTAGGTTTAAGCATTTCATTTAATTGGTTTAGCACTAATAATGCATGTTTAGAATTATGTAAAACATTAGGGCATAAAATAATGTCATATGCCTGCTTTTTAAAACCTTGACTTTTGTATGATTCATTAATATCAAATAGTCGGTAATTAACATAATCATATTCCTTTAAAATTTCTTTACCATGACTCAAAAAATATTGAGATATATCAGTGAAATCATATTTTATTTTAAAATTATCAAGTGAAGGTAGTACTTCAATTGTAGTAGCAGCAACTCCACCACCGACTTCTAAAATACTTATTTCACCTGATTTTTTATTACAGATATTTTTTATTGCATTCTTAGTTATCTCATTTAATCCTTTGTTAATAATATTTTTATTATATGCTGCCATAGCAATGTCAGTTTTTCCTTGAGGGAAAAACAACTCTAAACTATTTACCTTTTCTTGAATTTGTTCTAATAATTGATCGCTTGAATCTTTTTGATAATTGAACATAGTGGAACTGTAATCAATTTCATTCTCAATACTTTCGAATTCTTTCCAATATTTTTCGTTTTCAGAAACTAGATTAGACCCGTAATAAGTTAGTGCATAAGCATTTTTTCTATATACTATATAGTGTTCTTTTTCTAAAGCATTTAACCAACGTCGAACAATCATATGATATTTACTTGTAATTTCTAGTTTTTTAAAAATGTCTCTGATCATTAGAAATTCACCAACGTCGCAGAATATACCTACTTTTCTGAAAACTTTCAATATGTCAGTTAATGCAGTTAAATCAGATAAGTTTTTCCATTTGTTGAATTTTTGTTGATCAATATTTTCAAAAGCATTTTTACTAGCTGTTAGCAGGTGAGCTTTCAAAGAATCGTTCAATTTAACGTCTTGAATTTCATAATTTGGCACAATATATGTTTTTAAATGTTTGTTTTTATCATTATTAACTTTTAATGTGTGAGAATGGTCAACTAATTTTAACGTAGACAATCTTTTATCAATATCTTCTATTTTTATTTTGTGGTGGTGATGTTTTACAATGTTTTTTTCAGATAACGAACAAAAATAACTTTCATTTTCCCATTGCTTTATATCTTTAGCATACTCATGCAATAATATTTGAAACTCATCAATAAATGCATTAATAAATTTCGTATCGAAAGCATTATCACGAATATCTAAGTGACAAGTAAATGTATTATTTTGTTCGGACACCTGACAATCTATTAATACTTGAGGCGTTTCACTTACTCCATAAATAACTTCATATTTATCATTATTATCGTGTGGCATACCAATTGTGCTGGTATAAACGAAAGGAATTATAATATTTTCGCCATGATATTTAGATAATTCTCTTAGTACCTCAACTCCATTGAATCTTTTGTGATCTAAATTATTCAATAACTCATTTTGTATTTGTAGCGCTCGTTCTTTAAAGTTACTTTTATTAGTAGTAGTATCTAAAACATTGACTGAGGTAAAATCACCCATCACCTTACTAATATCTTCATTGAACTGATATCGATTCATCAAAGTAATATTAATCGCAAATTGATCAGTGAGTGAGCGCTTCTGTAACAAGTCTTTATATATCGTTAAAACAGCGTTAGAGGGTGTCACATTAAATGAATGACAATTAGCTTTGAACTTTTTCCACTCTTCTCCTGTTAATTTAAAATCGAATCTTGTAAATGAAGGTCGATCCGTATTATACGCTTCAGGATTTACAGTTAGTTCTGGTTGTAAGGGCATTTCTTTTATTTTGTCTAACCAATAATTTTTATCTCTATAATATAAGCTTTCCTCATTAGTAGTTTTAAGTTTTTCTTGATTAAACACTACAACATCTCGAAAGGATAATTCTTCATATTCAATTTCTTCATCATTATAAATTTCAATAATTTCATCAATCATTTTGTGAACACTCATAAAGTCTCCAATTACCATATCTACAACAAAATGAATAATTGTATAATTTTCAAACATAGATAATTCAAAATGGTGTAAAGGAAATTTATCTAATGAAAATTGCATTCTTTTTAGTTCATTTCTTTTATTTAAATACTTAAAGTTCTTCTGATCTCTTCCTAAATTTGTGTAATCATTTACTTTAAGTTTAGGATACGTTTTAATTTCATAATGTTGATGCATTAAATCATCAGAAATAATAGTTTGTAATATATCATGGTTTTGTATTAATTTGTGCCAACTTCTTTCAAATTTTTCAGGTGATAATAAAGGCATTTTTATTTCAGTATAACTTTTACAACCTAGTCCACCTAATTCTTGTTGAGGTTGTCTTCCTATTGCATAAGCTTTTTGCATATCAGATAAATCGAAATCTTTATATCTGTTTTTTTCATCATGTTTCAGTTTAGTCTTACTGTTTAAATAAGTAATAATCTCATTCTTATTATCTTTCAATGTTTGAATATCTGAAGGTTTCATTATGCCTTTAGGAGCTCTATATTTAACTTTTTCTTGATCTATCCAAATTAGAATTCCTTTTTCCGTAAATGATTTTAACAATGATTGAATATTCATAACACATCTCCCTAATCATTAATTTCATTTAATGTCAATGAGCTTATTTTTGTTCCATTAATAGTTTCGATTGGTCCTATTAATTGACTAATTTCCTTCCATAATTGACATAATGTAAATAATTGTTGAAGATATACGTTCAAGTCTTTAGGTTTTTGAATATAATCTTCAAAACGCTCTATAGTATTTTTAATAGAACGTGGCCATACTTCTTCATAAACATTTTTATAAGTATAATCATGCGTATTTATATTTTCAGATACAGGCAAATTTAATAAAGTATTATCTATATATAAATTAAGATTGCCTTCTTCATCATTAGGAATAAACACTCTTGGATACCAAGAGACACCCTGATTAGTATCATTAAGTGTTAGACGTCCACTCTCATAGTAAAAAGTGATTTTATGAAAAATATGGAAATAATTATCAGGGTTACTCGTATCCAATTGATTTTGAATTTTAATATCAAATGGCACATTTTTGATCTCTCCAAAAACTTGAGTAAAGAAGCCAGTCTGTATTTTTTTATCATGTAAAGAAGCGGGCGAAAGTCCTTCCAAACTCTGATTTAAAATGTCTAATAGCGGATATAATACCTGAATACTACAAGAGGCTTCTATATATTTAAGAGAACATTTCCTACTTATTTTTTGAGCAAATTGAATAAATTTTTTTACAGTTTCTATATATGGATAGAATGTGTTTATCATATACAGACAATCTTGATTTCTCATAGTTTTTAATGACTGTACTATATCGTCACTATGAACGGGTTGTTCTTGAATGACATGTACACCTTTATTCAAAAAGTACTTAGCAATTTCAGATCCTTTTCCACCAACGATTGCAGAACGAATGACTATAATTACAATGTCAATTTTCGTCACATCGATATCATTTAAATTAGTATATAAAGGTACCTGATATTTTTCAGAACATTTTTTTGACTGTTTACTGCCTTTGGATAAAATACCTACAATTTCATAATTACGAGTATATTTATGAACGCCTTCCATGTATATTTGACCAAAAGTAGTACCACAGATTAACACTTTTTTCTTTTCTTCATAATTCTCCCTCCTCTACATATTTCTCCTTTAAAACCACATGTTCTCTATAATCCATACCATTGTTAACCAGTTGTTTGATAGTGAGTTCAGTGTCTAAAATATCAGATGCCCAATAACAATTTGGTTCTAGATAGCCATTAATCAATTGTTCCAAGCACAATTCTGTGACTAATGCAGATATCTCATTGCTATCTGATGCAATTAATCTAATCTCTCTTTTCACTTTTTCTTCTTCAGCGTATATTTGAATAACAAACCATTGTTTTTCTTCAGTATGATGCTTTTCTAATAGAGATTTAATCTTTGATATTTTTTCAGTCATTGTTACATTCTTTAAAGTTAGAATAGCGTATCCTTTACTTAGTAAAGTTTTAGCGTTTTTATTACCAAATAAAAAATAAGATTTTACAGATTGAATGGACGCTTCTTTCATGATTCTTTCTAATTCCTTTGTAAGATATAACTGAGCAATTGCAATCTTATCTTTTTGTATTTTGATAAGATGTTCAGAACTATCGTATGCCTCTTGATTTTGATTAATACATATATTTGATTTCCCATAACCATTTTGTATGCTTAACAAAATATCTAGAAATGCGTTTTGTCCACCAATCTCATTACCACCTTGATAAATCTCCATATGAATGGGAATAGATTCACACAACTCCAACATCCTTAATACTAATAATCCTGATAAACCGGGTTGTGCACCTGCGTTAATAATTTGAGGTGTTGTTCGTTCCTCAAAATTAATAACGTTTTCTAACACATCACCACCAAACAAATCGATGTATGGTATAGACGATTTATTCAGTAGTTTTGCAATTTGTGGGCTAATCAAATAAGAAGGTCCCGTACAATTAATAATAATGTCACACTGTTCGATTATTTTAATAAGCGTTTTGGGTTTATAGACATCGATATAGATATCGGTAGGATTACGTTTTTTCGAATGATAGGTGGTTATAATGCGATATCTCTTTTTTAATCTTTTTACAAGAATTCTTCCTATAGAGCCATTACTACCTAAAATGCCTATTGTTTGGAAGTTCATACTGTATAATCACCCAATCCATAATTTTGTTAGATTTCGTTAACTTTCCAGTCACTACTTTTACGTTGCAATGAAACAAGACGTTGATACAAACTTTTATTAGCCATTAATTGTTGGTGTTTTCCATTTTCAATCACTCTCCCATCTTTCAGCACCACGATTTGGTCGCAATGTTCAATCGTCTTTAATCGATGTGCAATAACAATTACAGTTTTGTCATAAATGAGTTTACTGATTGCTTCTTGAATTAATGTTTCATTTTCCGGATCTAATGATGAAGTCGCTTCATCCAATAATATAATTGGAGCTTGTTTTAAAAATGCTCTAGCTATAGAAATTCTCTGTCTTTCTCCACCTGATAAGGTTTGCCCATTTTCTCCAATAACAGTTTGATAACCCTCAGGTAATTTATCTATAAATTCATTACAATTCGCCATGGTTGCAGCTTGATATACTTCCTCATCCGTGGCTTGGTAATTTCCAACTTTTATATTATTGAAAACTGTATCGTTGAAAAGAATGACATCTTGGAAAACAAAAGAATAATACGTCAATAAATGTTCAGGGTGGATATCATTGATATTGTGATTGTCAATCGTTATACTACCTTGTTCTAAATCCCAAAATCGACAAGCTAATTTTGAGAGTGTACTCTTACCACACCCTGAAGGGCCAACTAAAGCTGTTATTTCACCTTGATGAGCTGTAAATGAAACATCATGTATAACTTGTTTATCGTTATATCCAAACGATACATGATTAAAATGAATATCAAATTGTTTTAACTCAATCTCTTTAGATCCTCCTTGTTCTTCTATTTCAAAAATTTTTTTAATACGTTTTGCGCTTACTAAAGAATAAATAAATTCTCCTATTTTATATAAAGAATTGGTTAACGGATCATAAATCCTTACAGCTACATAAACGAATAGAATGAAGCCAATTACTGTTAGTTGCCCTTTTACGAGTAGTAAGGTTCCTAATAGGACTAGTACTCCTAATCCAACACGAAGAACGTTGTAAGAAATTGAAATAAAAATACCTACTAAAATTTCATAGAGAATAGACCATGGTATAACAGCTCTAATCTTTGCTTTTAAATTTTCAATATAGCGTTCTTTTTGATTTGAAGATTTAATTACTTTTATATTTTCTAAAAATTCTTGCACCGCTTCTGAAATATTAAGTTTTAATTGTCTATTTTTTTTATTTGTTGGTGTCGTTACAAATTTAGATAGAATAATAAAAAATAAAGCGATAGGCATGATTAAAAATAAAGTAAGAGACATTTGCCAATTGTAAAAGCTCAAAACAATTAATACTATCGTGCTTGATATAATACCTGATGCTAAATTAGCAAAGTCACTTGTAAGTTGCTTTTCTACTACAGAGACATCATCCATTAATGTACTAGTAAAATCGCTTAAATCTCTTCCACTCAAATAAGATAAAGGTAATTTTCTAAATTTTTCTGCTAGACGTACTCGCATTACAGCTGTCTCTTTACCTGAATTAATATACATTTGTTTATAAGTGATTAAGTAAATCACATAGATACCGATTATTAAAACAATGCTTAAAAAAACGTACTTCCATAAACTAATCGTTTGAGAACTGTTTATATGTAAACTTTTTAACATTTCATCAGTCAACATGATAAATAATACTACTGGTAAAATTACTGATAATTGATGAAGAATCGTAAGCAAAGTAGTTTTAAATAAATCTCTTTTCCCTTGCTTTGATAATGAAAACAATGTTTGTATATTCATTTTTTCACCCCTAGTTTCCAGTTGATACTTTGTTGATAATCGTTATACATATTTGCATAAACGCCATTTTGAGTAATCAAAGATTTATGTTGTCCCTTCTCAACCAATTCTCCTTCTTTCATAACTAGAATTTGATCAGCGTGTGTAATAGTAGATAGACGATGAGCAATCATAATAACTGTCTTATTTTTGATCATTGAGCTTAATGCTTGTTGAATTTTATATTCATTCTCTGCATCACTAAAAGCGGTAGCTTCATCTAATAAAATAATAGGAGCATCTTTCAACATTGCTCGTGCAATCGTAATTCTCTGTATTTCCCCTCCCGATAAATAACTTCCTGATGTCCCAAAGACTGTATCCAATCCATTGGGCATCTTATTAATAATCTCCCGACATTGCGCTTGATCAATCACTTGCTCTACTTCATCTCTCGTAGCCTCTGGTCTGTAAAAACGAATATTTTCTAATAAGCTAGTTTTAAATAATTTTGTTTCTTGGAAAACGTAACTAATATTCGACATTAAATCTTCATATGCCATATCTCTTACATCCACATCACCAATCATGACTGTCCCACTTCCCACATCATAAAAGCGTGTAATTAAATTAAATATCGTAGATTTACCACTTCCTGAAGGACCAACAATAGCTGTGACACTGTCAGTTTGACATTCAAACGATAGCTGATGGAGTGCTTTCTCTTTCATACCTTCATATGTAAAACTCACATCTTTAAATTTAATATCAAAATAAGAAGGCTTTTGGGAGATAAGCGGTTTTGGTAGGCTTTGCGCATCATAAATTTTTGTGTCTAGATTATCCATTGCGTTAAAAATAATCATAGCTTTATATGAACTTTCCATAATACGCATCAACATAAATGCAACAAGTGGAGTAAAAATAACAAAGAAAATATAACTTAAAAGTATTTTTTTGGAGTTACCAAAATTATTAAAAAGAATGATAGTTGCTGGGATAAGAAAAGCAAAAATTCCATAGACACAAACTATGTAGCCACTCATTGCATTTTTCATTGATAATGCATAGCTAATAGTAAAATCTCTATAATTTTCTATAGCTTTATTGAAAGATTTAAAAGAAAAAGCTGTTTGTCCGAAGATTTTTACTACAGAGATACCTCTTATGTACTCGACCACATCATTTCCCATATTAGCCGATGCTTCTTGATATTGATCTAAGAAAGACTTACTTTCATCTCCCATCATGAACCTTAAAAGAAGAAAGCCTAAAATAACTGGAATTAAACAAATAAGTGATAGTTTCCAATCGAAAAGAAAGATTAGCACTAAAAATGCTATAGGTGTTGTTAAGGCTTGTGCCATATCTGGTAATTGGTGTGCAATATAATGTTCAACTTCATCGGTGTTCTTCTCTATGAGTTTACGTAATTTTCCTGTTTGTCGCTTTTGATAATAACCTAGAGGTAATTCTTTCATATGATCGATGAGCGATATTCGATATCTTGCTACAGTATTGAAGGCTACGATGTGAGATAGCAGTAAAGCTAGACCATAAAACATAAAAGCTAATGATACATAAATTACAGCTTGCCAACCGTAATATTTCATTTTTTCAATAACTGAATTGGTCAAAATTCCATTAGTTGATAACAAATTTTCAATAACATAGTAAACATTTAAATATGCACCTAAACTAATAACACTTGAAATAATAGAAACAAATATCGCTAAATAATATAAATATACGTAGTTTCCCATAAGTGATTTTAACTTGCTCAAATGTTGATTTTTCATGTGTTAGTTGAGATTAGACTATAAGCACTTAAAAACAAATTAGTTTTTAAAATACACATTAAGGGCGCTGTTTATTCTATTTTGCATATAAATGCTCTAGTACAATCTCTTCTCCTTTCTTATGTATTTAACAAGTATATAAAGCGGTTACATTTTTATTTGAAAGATTCTTTCATGTATTTATAACTTGTAATTATTTTTAGAACCTTACACTGCATAGTACTTTGAAATATCGATTTTATTACATTTTATAAATTGTAAAAAATCATTAAATATAAATATAAGTTTTAAAATAAACTCTATATGTATTTTTTTATTACAAATTGTAATTGAAAATGATTATCGATTGATGTAATGTAAATGTATACTTAATTTGTATTTGTGTCAAATCGCATAAAAATTACAATAATAGAATTAATACTATGATATTTCATTTTATATTAATAAATTTAATTAAATCATATGCTATCTATACTTTTTAGGTGCCTAAAACTCTTAAAATTTGAAAAGCATACACATTAATAATTGAAAAACATTAATTAGGAGTGATTTTGATGAGAAAGTTAAAGTTTATGCAATTGGCTGATTTTATAACCGTGGGGGTCTATACCGCCATTTATTTTTGCGTGATTTTTGCAACAAGCATGATAGGCGTGGTGCCTATTCTATATATTTTTTTATCTATTATCGTAGCTCTCATTGGGGGGATTCCATTTATTTTATTTTTATCTAAAGTAAAACGTTTCGGGATGATTACTTTGATGTCAATAATTATAGGAGTGATTACTTCATTAACAGGTTATTCATTTTTACTTTTATTGTTTGCTATTGTTTTTGGTTTAATTTCAGATTTGCTTTTTAATACGCTTAAGGTATCAAAAATTTCTTATATTTTAACCTATACAATCTATAATTTTTGGATGATGGGGTACTATTATCCGTTATTTATAAATAGTGAAAAATTTTTTGAATATACGCGCCAAACTAACGGGCACGAATATGCGTCTCAATTAAAAAACTTCTTCCCTTCTTGGGCTTTTATAGCAATTATTGTTAGCACTGCTATTGCAGCTATTATTGGAGGAATAATAGGAATCAAAATGCTTCAAAAACATTTTAATAAAGCTGGTATTTAAAGATGCCTTTAAATACTCTCGCCAAGTTATTGATATTGTTACTATTTAATACTTTAGTTTTATACATTACGCCAATTGGAGTATATTTTTATATTTATATTTTATTGTGGTGCTTACCCTTATTACTTTTTTTCTTAAATGGTTATCTCAAGATTTCATTACATTATTTGATTATTTTAATCATACTAAATGGATTACAAATTCTATTGGTTCCTCATTTAACTGGTACACTCTTTTTTGTTGTGCTTGGAATAATTTCAGTTAGTATACGAATTATGCCTGGTTTCTTAATGTTTTATTTTTTTATAAAAAGTACTAAAACCAATCAATTTATTACCACAATGCAAGATTTACGTATACCTAAAGGGATTATCCTTTCATTTTCTGTAATGTTTCGCTTCATTCCAACTATTAAAGAAGAGTACCGATTAATTCAATATAATCTGAAATTACGCAATTTAACCGGAATAAATATTTTAATTCACCCTTTTAAATCTATAGAATATCGCATCATACCACTAATCGTATGTGTAGCTAATATTGGTAAAGATTTAACTGTAGCAGGGCTTATTCGCGGACTCTCATCACCAAATAAGACTAGTCAATTATGTAAAGAAAAATGGGCTTTGTCAGACTATAGTTTTGTTATATTGTTAGTTATTCTTTGGTTTATTTGTATCGTAGGTAAAGGAGTTACTCATGCTTGAAATAAATAACTTATCATACCGTTACCCAAACAGTTGTACTTTTGCATTATCAAATATCAATTTACATATTAATAAAGGTGAAGTGATTGTTTTATGTGGTAAATCAGGAAGTGGTAAGTCTACACTACTTCAAACTATAAATGGAATAATTCCCCTTTTTAAAGAAGGTGAACTAACTGGAGATATTTATATATCAAATCAAAATACCAAAAATTTAAATTTCTATGATTTTACTAAATTAACAGGTACAGTTTTTCAAAATCCTAAAACACAGTTTTTTAATGTTGATTCAGATAGTGAACTTGTCTTTACTTTGGCTAACTTAGGTTACTCAAAACAATATATTTTTAGTCAAAGAGATAAGATATTAAACCAATTCAAAGCTAAACATTTACTCAATCAAAACTTATTCCATCTTTCAGGTGGCCAGAAACAACTAGTCTCAGCGTTAAGTGTAGCTATTCATCAACCTCCCATCATTCTATTGGATGAACCTTCCTCAAATCTTGATGTCCAAACAATAGATAAATTAAAACAAATGATTAACTACTGGAAGACCATAGGTACAACTGTTATTGTAGCGGAACATCGTTTGTACTATTTGATGCAAAATGCCGACAGATTCGTCTACATGGATAATGGGAGAGTACTTCAAGAATATACACAACAGTCATTTATATCTTTAGATACAAAATCTTATCAGACGTTAAATTTAAGACAACGGTCAACGCCACAGTTAAGACCTATTAAAAAGCGCTCAAATAACTCGAATGGATTTATTACTGGAAACTATACATTTAATACGAAAGATTTTTCGCTTAATGTACCTAAACTTCACCTTATTTCACCCGCAATTTATGGGGTTATTGGTCCTAATGGTGCTGGTAAATCAACTTGGATCAAACATTTAATTGGTCTTGTTAATCTGAAAAAAGCACAATTTACCATTGATGGACAACAATATAAAAGAAGAAAATGTATAAAAATGAGCACTCTAGTCATGCAAGATGTTAATCATCAATTGTTTACAGAATCAGTGTCTCAAGAAATGTCTCTTTCAATGAAGCGCTTTAACCTCGAAAAACTCAATCAATATCTTGATATTGTTAATTTAAATAATTATAAAAATAGACACCCAATGTCATTATCGGGTGGTGAAAAACAGAGATTAGCAATAGCAACTTCATTAGCTAGTAATAAACAGGTATTTATATTTGATGAACCTACAAGTGGGCTTGATTTAGAAAACATGTTGCGTGTTGCCCAAATGTTAATAGATTTACGCGAGCAAGGTAAACAAGTCTTCCTTATAACACATGACATAGAATTACTGAATGCATGTGCTGATGAAATTATTTCACTAGAAAACGGATCTCTCAAAGGAATATACACTTTGGATAATAATTTCACTAATTTAAAATGAGCAGTTTAAGTAAGTTTGCATTGTAAAAATTTGAGCGGAACAGAAACATAATTTAACAAAATTATTTTCGTTGTCCCTCACCCAACTTTCATTATTTGCAGAATTTCATAAAAGAAATTCTCTATGTTAGAGCCCCACCGTCAAGGATGGCTAGCATTGAAATAAGTTGGATTTAAGTGCACCTTCAATTCAGTTATCTATCGTCAATACGCTAAATAAGACTAAGCTATTAAATGATGTTCCAACCTCACCAATTTCTAACTTGTTTTCAGAAACGAATCTTTAGATTTCTTTAAATTAATTTTATTCAATAGTTAGGTTGTATTGTCACTTGTTCTCAGTAGGGCTAAATAGTACCGCATCTGTAAAAAAGATATTCTCTTCTTTATTTTCTACAAAGGTAAATTCTAGGTCTCTATGACCTACGGATGATCCTTTTAAATCCCCATCCCCTTTCAATAATAGTTTTGGTGCTTGTTTGGTTGGGATGTCATATCTCTTTCTTAATTGTTTCACGTTATAGTCATTATTACTCAATTGATACTTTGCGGAATAACTTGGCACATTAGGATTGTATGAAATATCGACATTTTTATAATCTTTAATATCTTTAAAATTGCCATATTGTACAAAAAATTTAAAGTTTTCTATTTCTTTTTTTAATTTGTCATTAGGTATTGGTTTCGTTGGAATAATTTTATTGTGTTTCATTTTCACAGGATATTTCTTTTCATCATCTTTTGGTCTACCTTTACTGTCATCTGTGGTTTCACTTATAAAATAGGACCCTTTGGTTGTTCTAGTATTACGATTGATATACAAAACCATTCCTTTGGTTTCCATATTCTTTCCTTTTGGTTCAATAGTCATTTCAGAATGAACTATCCAAGTTCCTTTATCGTCTTTATCAAATTCTCCATCTCGAAAACCTTCTTTATCGTAAAAATCTTCTAGATTTTTAGTCGGATATACTCTTAACATTTTATTAAAGTCTTGTTTGATTTCAGCTTCTTTACCATCTCCACATCCAATGACCAAAATTATCAAAAATAATAAACTTATGTATATAGTTACTTTCTTTAAATAATGCATTGGCTCACATCTTTCTTAATTTTTGAAATTTTATTCAATCATTACTTATTCTCACTCGGGGCAAATTCAACATCATCAGTAAAATAAATATTTTCTCCTTTTTTCTCTACAAAGGTAAATTCAATATTTTTAGAACCTATGGATGAGCCTTTTAAATCACCTGAACCTTTTAATAATAATTTTGGTGCTTGGTTCGTAGGGATATCATATCTTTTTCTTAGTTTTTTAACATTAAAATCATTGTTGCTAAGCTGATATTTAGCTGAATAATTAGGAGCATTGGGATTATATGATACCTCGCCATCTTTATAATCTTTTAAATCTTTAAAATTTCCATATTGTGAGAAAAATTTAAAGTTTTCGATTTCTTTTTTTAATTTTTCATCTTTTATTTGTTTAGTTGGCATAATTTTATTATCAACCATTTTGACAGGATATTCTTTCTTTCGAGTGTGAAATCCTATATCACTTTTTTCTTTTACTTTAGTTATCATGAATTTACCTTTAGAGGTTCTTGTATTTCGATTCATGAATAAAACCATGCGTCTAGTTTTTAAACCTTTCCCTTTTTGTTGGATATTGATACTAGACGTTATTACCCATGTTCCTTTATCGTCTTTATCAAATTCTTCATCTCGATAGCCTTGCTTATCATATAAATCTTCTAAATTTTTAATTGGATACATACTTAAAGTTTTATTAAAACTTTTTTCAATTTCAGCTTCTTTACTATCTCCACATCCACTGACCAAAATTATCAACACTAATAAACTTATGTATATAGTTACTTTCTTTAGATAATGCATTGGCTCACATCTTTCTGATTTTACTTCATTTATACTTTTACAAAAATGCACATTGTAAAAAAAAGCGCATCACTTTGATACGCTTCTAAATTCATTAGTCCATAATATTCTTTAAATTATTACTTATTTTATCCAATTCAGACATTGCACTATCTACCCAATCGCCTTTAGCTGAACCTTTAAAATTTTTGCTGAAAGCGTGGCAATGGCTCATTGTTTGTGTTATCAGTGCTTTTTCTTCAGCCTTCATCTCATTTTCATGATCATGGTGCCTTTTAAAATGCTCTGGAGCAATTACACCTGTAATTTTCTTTTTCTCCATTTCCTTTTTTAATTTATCTGTAACTTCATCACCTAAGATAGGATTCGGCATTAACATATTTTAATCAGCCTCCATTATCTTTTCAGATTGCTTTAAATATTCTTTTCTTACTTCATCTTTATAATTTTCTATCTTTCTCTCTCTGTGACGAATATGCGCATTTATTTCTTGATCACATTCCTCAATAATATTCATCATTCTAGTATTAGAATCATCACTATAATTCATTTTACTTTTTAAATATAAGAACGCTTCGTAACTTTGATCATTTTCTCTTTTTAATTGAAATCTTTGTTCATTAAGGTTTTGTAATTCAATATCAATTTTCTTTTTCGCTGTGTCATAGGCATCTTCCAGGTCTTCTATCTTCTTATAATTTGAAAACATCACATCAAGCTCCCTATTTGACTTGCTAACATTTGGTCTTTATTTACTATTTCATTGATACTATTTTTAATTTTAGATACATACATACTATATTGTGAGGAAACGTTTGATAAATGACTTAATTTAATAGAAATTTCATTTTGAGGCGTGGTAACAAGTTTATATTCATTAACATTTCCAGCATTTAAAGCGCTTAATACTTCGTCGCCAGAAAGATGTTTTCCTATCTCATTTCCAGATTCTTGAGCTTCTTCCCAGTTTTTTTCAAATTTCTTATCCATCTCATGGTACATTTTTTTCAAACGTTGGAATTCTTCTTCAACTAATTGATTTAAGCCCTCAGCTATTGAAAGTGCAGTTAAACATTCTAATAACTTTTGTTGTGAGGAAGATAGGGCTCCTCCACTTGCTTGTAGTAGATTTGCTCTAACTTCATCAACTTTTCCTAGTTTATTTTTAGTTTGCTTTTTCGCATTTATATATGTTTTATCATTCGCCTCTTCATATTTTTCTAATTTTTTAAGCACTTTTTTTATTACTTTTTGTTCATTCGCTGACATAAAACCATCCATCGAATGGCCTTTACCATTTTTTAGAATCAACTCATCCCCTGCTGATACATAATCTGAATGTTTAACCCTTTCATTTAACTCATCTTTATCTGAAACAATTCTAAGAATATTCCCATCATATTTTTTCAACAGTTCATCTACATCATCATCATTTTTTGTATCAAAATAGCTACTTAATAAAGGAGATAGAGGTGTTTTTAATATGCGGGTTCCTTTTATTGCCAATGGAGCTGGATTATAGACAACGATTTTCTTAATCCCATTACTTGTGCCTATAATTATAGCATCTCTACCTCCTAAAGAATGACCTGTAATTATTTCTATATCATACTCTTTTTGCAAGTTCTTTATGAATTGTTGCGTACCTTTAAATTGAGCATCTTTATTGGTTACTGAACGTAGTCCAATATTTGCATCTGATCTAAGATCTTTTAGTGTCTCGGCTGTATCTTTATAATCTTGCTTAGATGCTTTGACCTGTGGATTAAATAAACTAGCACCTACCCTCTTTAGTTGTTCACTATGAAAATTAGTTCCTGTCATACCAACAGTAAGTTTACCTGTATCCTTATTTAAAAAAGCAGTAGACGTTGTTCCAGTATTTGGGTCGGTATAACTATCAATATATTTAAGATTACTGGGAAACTTATCACTTTGTTTTAAATCTTCAATTTGTTCTACTATTTTTTTTGTTTTTAAACCATTATTTTTAGCGTTCTCTATTTCATAACTAATACTAGATACTGAACTTGTTTCTTCAGAATTATTAGTTAAATTTTTGGATTTTATTTTATATTCAGCTTGGTACATACTTAATCCCCCCTACTCGGGTTAAAGTTTATACTGTCAGTAAAATAAATATTTTCTTCTTTATTTTCAACAAAAGTAAATTCAATATGTTTATAACCTACAGAGGAACCCTTTAAATCCCCTGTACCTTTCAATAATAATTTAGGAGCTTGATTCGTGGGTATATCATATCTTTTTCTTAGTTGTTTAACATTATTATCATTATTGTTCAATTGATATTGCGCTGAGTAACTTGGAACGTTAGGATTGTATGATATACTTTCATCTTTATAATTCTCTAAGTTTTTAAAGTTGCCATATTGTACAAAAAATTTAAAGTTTTCGATTTCCTTTTTTAATTTTTCATCTTTAATTTGTTTTGTTGGAATAATTTTGTTGTGTTCCATTTTTACCGGATATTTTTTGTCTTTAACATCAGGTCTTCCTTTATTATCTTCTGTTATTCTTTTTATAATAAAGTCACCTTTAGTTGTTCTAGTATTTCTATTTATATGTAAAACCATCCCTCTTGCTTCCATATCTTTTCCTTTCGGTTCAACAATCATTTTAGAATTAATAATCCAAGTCCCTTTATCATTTTTATCAAATTCTTCATCACGGTAGCCCTCTTTATCGTAAAAATCTTCTAGATTTTTAGTTGGATACACGTTTAACATTTTATTAAAACTTTTTTTGATTTGTGCTTCTTTGTTATCGTCTTTATTCATAAATCCACATCCTCCAATAAAAATCGTTATTATTAACAAACTTACGCATAAAAGTAACTTTTTCGAATGTTTCACATTTTCACATCTCTCTGTTTTTGAATTTTTTTCTAAAATCATGGTATCTTCATATAAATATTGAGTTATAATACAAATTTCTCTTTTATATTATCAAACAATACATACCCATTCAATTTAATTTATATTTGTATATTATTGTCATGTTTATATAGTATAAGAACCACATAGTCATCTTTTTGTATAACTACGTGGTTCCTCAATTATTTTTTACTCTTAAATTGTTTCATGATTTATTAGTAATCATTTCTAAAGGCAATCTCTCGATACCGTAATAAAGGGCATTAATTAACCACTTTAGACTCTTCCTCATATAGCATTATCGCTTTGCCTAAACGGCCTCTCGTGTTATAGGTACGGTTAACGAACTCACTGCCTTCTTCAATAGAATAGCTTCTATCAATGGGTACGATAAATTCATTTTCATCATAGTCTGATATGGCGTTTTCCAAATCTTCCCACGTTCCAATGCAGTTACCGATTAATGACAGATTATTAAGCATCACTTTTAACATTATATTTTTAAGATGATTAGGGGTCTTTTCATCTTCATATTCGAAAAAATCGGGATGCTGATTCTTATAACCGCATGTGATGTAACGTCCTCCTGTTTCCATTTGATTCACTGCTTTTTCTAAATGCAAATCAAAATAAGGATCAAATACAACATCAAATTTGCCCAAACCCGCTTCTTCCCACTTATGCACATTTCTATCTATGTGACACAATTTAGCTGGCTTAATGAGTTCTTGTTCTTCGGGCGTCCATTCAGAGGTGCTTAATACGGTCGTATCTATTCCCATTCTGGTTAGGTTGTTAATAATGAACATAGACGTATTAGAGCGGCCGCTTAGTACTAGCGCGCGTTCATTGGGTTTGAAATTTACACGTCTTACCATGCTTGTTGATGTTTGACCACCTATTGAAAAGCCTGCTGCCACAGCGTTATCCATATGATCTGGTATTTTAATAAGCTTTGACTTATGCAATTTGAGCCATCCTCTTGAAGCTTCATTTGTTACTGCTCCAGGTGCCACACCAGTAAAAGGAGGATCCGGATACGCACAATTGGGTATCACACGTTGTCCAATTTCAAATTGTTCTACTGAAGACCCTTTAGCAACAATGGTCCCTACAAAGTCTGAACCAAAATAAGCAAATGGCGGAGCTTGAAAGTTCACGTCTTCTTGCATGTTTAATGCAGCTTTTAAAATAATGGCTTTATCTCTGTAATTACAAGAAAACGCATCAACTTTTACTAACACGAAATGTTCGTTCTCTAGCTCATATTCTTTGAAACTTGGTCGTTCTAGTTCAATCAAACCACAATGAATGGGTGTTCCTGCAATATTTACATCAGGCAACATGGTTACATCATTTTCTGATACTAAATTTGTATTAATTAAAGCCAATACTTTCATAAGTTGAATCACTCCTGTCAATATAAGTCATAAGCTTTTAAACCATTTTGGTTAGAGCATTGTTCAATATGTAATACACGCTTTTTAAAATAAGACCATTTGCATGCGCTCCATCTGCCTCAAGCGCCGAAGATTTACACACAAATGAATGAAACAATTTATGATAAGTGAATCGCTCAACCCACATTTAAGTTTACTGTCCGGCATTTTTAGATAAATCATTAACATCTATCTGATTCGCAATCAATCTTTGTTTCAGTAACAATTGGAAGGCTGCACCTGTATTAAAGTAATCCTGAATGGCGTCTGCTATGGCACTACAACGATGTTCACCAAAGCTTTGTTGGATACCATTGATTTGAATAGGTTCCTCAGCTGTGTAAAGGTTATATCTTAATTGGCTAGCAAGTTGAGAACCTTTTTGAATCTTTAAAGGAGAGCTTTCAATATGTTCAATTAATACTTTTTCAACTTTTTCTTTATCTTCACTACTGTAAAAAACAAGTGCATCGTTTCTTGGATAACTATCAGAAGATGACAAAACTTTAGCGGAAAAGCTCACATTCTTTTCAACTAACTCATTGACACATTTACTCCATAGCTCTATCGCATATTGTGGCGTGTCTGCATAAATATAATGACGTGTAACCTTATTCATATGTAAACCATTGTTTGTATGTACGAACATGAAAAATCCAGGAGTCAAATTAGGTCTAGAACAAGGTATTACAAGGCTATTATCTTCATTTACTTCTTCATTGATTCGAAGTCCTTGAATGACATGATAAGTGTGACCGTTGAAACTCTGAGTGCTCGTCTCTACTCTGATCCCTGGGTCTTTAATACGACTTACTATTTGTTGGTTCAAATCATTAAATGTTTTTGTTGTTTGTTTAACTTGATTATTTAAATTTCCAGTATGTAGCATTGAATATAGCCACTGTTTCAACTTACTTTTTTGATTTTCAAGCACCTCATCATATGTTTCATTATCTATTTTAACTCTGTTCAAATCCGTTTCTAATTCTATTTTCAGCGCTAAATCTTCTAACGTATTTACTTTTTCTGACATAGTAAGGCCTCCTATTTTATTCAAATAGCTCTATTAGATTTTCTGGAAACACTATGATTTCTCTTCCTATTCCGAGTATTGCTTTATCTATGGCAGTTAAACGAAATGAAAATTTAGCTCTACTCATGATTCTTTCTACGAGAAACCAACCTATATTTTTAGAAAGATGTATTATATTAATCGCTTTTTTAGATACATAGGTTTGATAAGCTAATTGAATTAACGGTCGCATTTCCTCAATATAATTGACACCTCGTTCTATAAATTGATCTTCTATCTCTTTGGCATTTGAAGTGTCTTGAGTCGTTTCGGTAAAAGTCTTTAATAAACAATCAAAATAGATTGAACCTATTAAACCAGCTAAATCTCTAGTTGGGTCACCTTTGCGTAATTCTTCAAAATCTATAATCCAAAGCGTATCATCCGAATATATAAACTGATCCAACCGTATATCACCATGACAAATACAAACGTCATTATCATGAGATTCCTTCATTATCGTTTCCATAAATTGTAAATCTTGTTGCAATAGACGAAATAACTCTAATTCTGCACCTGTACATCCGGCATATTCATATTTATTTAGTGCATAAAATAACGATTCGCGTTGGGGTAATTCATTTTCTGAATCTATATTCAAATCAGTAATATCAGCTAAATGTAATGTCACTAACATATCTGCAGCTTCTGCAATTTTATTTTTAAAATTTGGAGACGGCTGTTCTAATTCATCTTCTAATGATGTAGCATTCTCAATCCATTGATATTTTAGTGATAAATCGTTCTCTTCATAGCCAATCAACTTAGGAGAATTCAATCGAATATCGTTTGTGCGTAAGTCCTCCCATTTCAAGCAATTATGATACCTTCTGAGCGCATCACTTTTAGGGCCTTTAATTACTTTATGTAAATATTGCGTTGTTCCATCTTCTTCAAGACTAATGATATTACGACCTTCCTTATCCTTTAGCATCGACATCTTCATACTCCTTTCATGTAAGTCTCGGTTATTTATTTTAAAATGGGTATGGTATGATTGTTTTTATGTAATCATTGATACTATTATGAGATTCCAATATCTCATGTAGTCATTTCTTTTTTCATATTTAAAAGTTACTACCCTATAATCTTGATAATTTAAATTACAATATTATTGATCATGAACTGCGTTATGCGGCACTCCAAGTAACTGTGTAAGACACGGAAGCTGAGATGGATGATGTGCGACCATCACCTAAATCTCTTTCTTCTAATGCGCTTCGTTGAATATGATTTGATGTTGTGTAGCGACTATATCCGTTGAATAAAATATTTTCCATATATAATTCCTCCTGATGTTATAGGGTAGCAACCGCTTTCATTATAATTCCAAAAAAAGAGTAAATTCAATTTTTATATGTAAATTTACATTAAATTTATTAATATGTTCATATTTAAAATATGAAATTTGTCACTAGTATAAAGTAAATATTAATGTTTTATAAAAATTAAGTATACACATTGGGTAATTTCGAAATATTGAACCCAACACACGAACTTATTTTAAAAACAAAAAAGCCACACAATGAGTTAGAATTAACATCATTCTGTGACTTAGTATTGTATAAAGTTAGTTATACATGTCTTTATATATTAAATTGATTATTCTTGTTCCCCAACTACTGTGAATCGTTCATTAACGTGGTCTGCATTTTCAGCTTCATCAACAATTGCAATCGCATAGTCTGCATAGCTGATATAACTGTTACCTTTGCTATTAACTAGTAATTGATCTTTACCTGATGTATACGTGCCTGTACGTTGACCTTCTGGATCAAACTCTGCTGACGGACTTACAAATGTCCAAGTGATTCCTTCTGTGTCTTTAAGTTCTTGAAGATTACGACCTTGGCCTGCAGCTGTTGGTTTAAACATATCTGGAAATTCTGGTGTGTCAATTAAACGTGTCGTTTGTGCATCATCTACGAATAGACTACCAGCACCACCGACAATAATCGCTCTAGTATCTACGTCTTTTAATAGGTTAATTAAAGCGTGACCCGCTTCAACATGTGCATCTTCTTCGCCTAGCGGTGCACCGAATGCATTAACGACTACATCAAGATCTTTAATATCATCAACTGTGAGATGGAAGATGTCTTTCTCTATCACTTTCACATCTTGATGATCTAATTTAGCTGCATTTCTGACGATGGCAGTTACTTCATGACCACGTTGTGTTGCTTCTTGTAATACTTTATTTCCTACTTTACCTGTTGCTCCAATAATACCGATTTTCATGCTTAATTCCTCCACTTTTTCTTTTTTAGAGTGATTGTTATGATTCTATTTGAAGGGTGTCTTCGATTCTAACTTATTTTCCACCTATATACGTGCGCTCTACATGTAACTTAATTAGTTACATGTTAGGTATAACGGATAGATTTTATCCGTTTTGTTGTACAATGCCTGACACAATATCATCCATAGTAACATTGGCTAACACCGTTTCCATCGCATCTTGTGCTCGAAGTAACACTATTTCTAGTACACTTTGAATATTCGCACCTACAACACAATTGATATTCGTATCCTCATGCATTTGGAAGAGTTCGCCCTCTTCGACGACCTCTACTGCTCTATAGACATCAAGTAATGTAATGTCTGTGAGTGGTTTCAATAATTGAATTCCACCACTCCCTTGATGTGTTTCAAGGAAACCTGCTTGTTTTAGTTTACTAATCAATCTTCTGATTACTACTGAATTTGTGTTTACACTGCCCGCAATGTATGCGGAAGTGAGTGTTTGATTACGCTCGATGTGAACTAGAGATAATATGTGAACAGCCACAGTAAATCGACTACTTATTTTCAAATATCTCACCTCATGTAACTATTATAGTTACAAGTTAGTTATAAAGTCAATTTAGAAGTTTACAACTGCTTATTTTTAAAGAAAAAACGATAATTTCTACATTAGTATCGTTAGAAATTACCGTTTTACCTAAATCAAAATTAATTTATGTTCCGAGATTGAGTTACTGTTCTTTTAAGTAACCATCTTGCATATGATATGTCTTATCGCAAAATTGTGTTAATCGTTCATCGTGCGTCACGATAATACAGGTTTTATGACGTTGCTTAGACTGTTCTTTTAAAATTCCCATCACTGCCATTGCATTGTCTGTATCCAGTGAAGCTGTCGGTTCATCGGCTAATATAATAGAAGGTTTCGTATAAATTGCCTTAGCAATTGCGACACGTTGCTTTTGCCCTCCTGATACTTCAGAAGGTAGTTTATTCTCAATTTCTTTTAAACCTAAATCGTTTAATAATTTATCGAATTCTTCAGTACTTAACACGTCTTTTTTATATTTTTTCAATAAATGAAATTGTTGCTTTATAGTTAGAAAAGGTACTAAGTTCGTGGATTGTAAAATAAAGCCAATTTCTTGCATTCTCATCTTAGCTAGTTGCTTCTGACTCAATTGTGAAATTCTATTATCATTAATGTGTATTTCTCCGTGTGTTGGCGTCTGTAGTGCTCCAGCCATTGTTAGGAATGTACTTTTCCCAGAACCTGAAGGTCCTACAATAGCTACTAATTCGCCTTTATCAAAGGTTAAAGATGTCGATTTAACCGCTTCAATCATTTGATTTCCGTCTTTAAATTCTTTCGATACTTTATCAAATTTCAACATTGTCGCACCTCCTTATTCTATTGCTTTAAGTGGGTCAATCTTTCTAATAGATGCCACTGAGAATAAACTGCCAACGAGAGAAGTCAGTATCAAGACTATTCCAAACAGAATCAGCGTCATCATATTAAATTGTACCGGCACTGCCTCTGGTAAAATTAAACTTGTGAGTAATGTAAGTACTAAACCTATCAAAGTACCAATCAATGCAAGGATAAATGTTTGTGCTAAAACCATCTTCATCAAGAAACCATTGGTAAATCCTTGCGCTTTCAATACGCCAAATAAGTTCTTCTTCTGCAATGTAATGACATACAAGAAGACGCCAATCACTGTTGCTGAAATCACAAATAAGAATGTAATCATAAAGTTCATTGTTAAATTTTGTGGTTTATATCCAGGGAGGTCTTCAATAAACTTATTTATACCTATGACTTCAAGGTCGTTATTTACTTTTTTATCTTTCCAATGTTTATCTCGTACAACCACCGCATTTGTTTTCTCTGATGTTAGAGCCGGATTAATTTTTTGTATTGTTTTATTATTAGTGAAAATGACTGGCGAAGCATTATATTTAGCACTTTCTGAGACACCTACGATATGTAACTTTTCATCAGACTGAGATAATTTAATCTCATCTCCTACTTTAAAGCCTTTATCCTTAAGTGTCTGATCAATCACAACCTCATTATCTTTAGTGAACTTTTTGCCTTTAGTGATTTTCGGAATTAAAAATGAATCTGATTTAACCCCAAAGAGTAATGAATTCTCTTCATGACTACCATTGGAGGCGATCACGCCCATCTGCTTCAATGATGACCTCTCTTTAAACTGATCTCCTACTTTAGACGTTTTAAAAATAGATTGTTGAACAGTTTGATTCGCATCTTTATTTAAAACAATGGCATCCGCCTTCCACTTCTTAATTCCTTCTGTGTTCATATTGATTAAGCCATTAGCTAAGCCTGAAAGTAAAAATAATAAATAGCTTATGAGAACTAAAATACCGATGATTAGACCAAACTTAAGCTTATTGCGTTTAATCTCATTCCATGCAAGAAACATATAGTACCCCCTTCGTTTATATCGTTACCCTAGTATAGCAATGATTAAGTTACAGGATATAATAAATACACTTATATGAACTTATCGGCTAAATATGAAAAAAGCTAAGCAACACAACGTTGCCTAGCCGAGTTCTAATTTAGAGTTTATAACTACTTTAGAGGTCCAAACTTAAATTACTTCATATTTTCAATTCGTGCGCAATCAATTTTCGTACTATACCATCAATCCTATAAAATATTATCAATAATTTCTTTACGTAACTTCCCTCTGATTTCTGCCATAGTGTTTAAATGATACGTCTTGTACTCTCCTGAATCTACTCTGAACGCATGGACACCGACAATTTCATTTTTACTATTTAAGACTGCCCCACCAGACGAACCAGGTTCAGCCATCATTTGATAGTAACCAATAGGATTAACATTACGTGCTGTCATCGAATATTTACCTTTGGAATGGTACATTGTGCCAGCTGGATCGTTTTTATATTTTCCGCTCGGCGTACCATAGTGATACATATGGATAGGCGTGTTGGCTTTCATTGATTTAATGGTAGTTTCTGAAGCGATTTTACGTATTTTCATATATTTTGATATGTCTTCATATGTGTAAACTAAAGCAACATCACCATATTGCAGCATTTGAACGCCGAATACTTCAAGCGAACGCCCAACTTTAGAACCTTCCTGTAACAAGCTAATTCTCATATTCTGCGGTTGTGAAGGTGTTAATGGTTTATGTGCACGTTGATCATTGACTACATGATTAGCAGTTAAAATCGTATGTCTGCCAATTGCTGTCCCCGTACCATAAGTTAATTGTTTGGCTGTAGGATTCCAATTAAATACCATCCCGATATTAGCGTCTTTCGCCTTAGTAGGTTCAATTGAAACACCTTTATTGCCATACTTCTTCATGATTTTTAAAGCGTCATCAAGGCCTGATTCTTTCGTCGTTTGTCCGAAATCACGCACGTTGTCACCACCTGGTATATTGGATGGCCAACGTTTAGGTGGCTTATTGTAGTAATTCTTTTTAGGTTGTGAATGCGTGGTTTTAGTCGCAGTTCTTACTGAAGTTTTAACGCTCGGTTTTACAGGTTTAGCTTTTGTGACTTTTGATTTTGAAGTTTTAGACGTTGTGGCTTTAGATTTTGTCGCTGTCTTTGAAGTTCGTGATGTCTTGGATTTTGAGACTTTTGAAGATGACGAAACCTTTCTCGTCTTTGTTGCTTGCGATAACCATTGTGGATGTTTATGTACTGGATGAACGACCTTCGTTTTCTTTTGAAATTTAACAGTGGCTGGTGTCACTTTGTGATGAACTGTTGCGTGCTTAACTATTGTTCGGTGCTGAGGTTTCGCAGTTTGTCTTGAAAATGAGATCCCCTTACGTTTGGCAATACGATATTTCTGACTATTATTTGGTACCACATGATTCGAAGATGAGTGTGTGTGTTTTACATATTGTGTTGAAGTTGGTTGAGTCTTTGGCGTACGATAATTACTATTCTGAAGGACTTGTGTCGATTGAATATTACTTTTAGTTTTAGCTACATGATGATCGTGTTGAATACCTACTTGTTGTTTAGGCGTCCCTTTCACCTTTACAACATTCCCTTTAGTTGCGGCACCCGCTTCATTGATTTGAAATAACGCAGATAAACCAATGATCATCAACAATGCAACGATGATACGAGTGAATCTTCCCAATATATCCCCTTTATTCACTATGAGTTTCCCCACTTTCTTAAAACATATGTATAATTTTTATATGTATTTTCACTATAATGTATAATTGAGTTTGGCACAATATAAACAACACGATATTAATAAAGTTTTTTACAGTTTAAAATCAAGTTGGAATTTATTATGAAAGAGCGTTTTATCATTAATCATATTTATAATCAATGACATTTAATAAGCATTCATTATGGGCTAGTATAAAAATTAATTCATTAATAAAACCAAAAAAATGTAGTGGATAAAACTATAAAAATTGTATAAAATGAGATTACTGAAATTCAAACTATTATAGCAAAGGGGATAAACAATGAAAAAAGCTATTAATATTCTATTAATTGCAATTCTATCAATAGTATTTATTGGGCTAGTATTATTTGTAGTAAGTTTTGCAAAAGATACGCTATTTAATAATGATACAAAGGCTCATAGTTCTAACAAGAATCAAGTGAGCAATAAAAAAGATAATAAAGACAAAAAAACAAAAAAGAGAACTGATAACTCTAACGACAATGTTCAACAAGATTTAAATAATAATCAATCTGCTGAAAGTAGTACGCAAACGACTACTAATCAAACAAATTCAGAAGAAGACCCAAATAATGTAATGCAATATGATAAAAATGGTGATGGTTTTGTTTCCACTAGTGAAATGACACCTGAAGCTTGGAAGTTAGTTAATGAAGGAAAGTTACAACCAACATCAGACGCTATGGCTAAAGAATGGAGTACTTCCAGAGAACAGAATAAAATGAGCCAAAGTGAACTAGACAGCTTATCAAAAAGTGAACAAGAGGGAATAGGTTACAATCCTAATAATCCTAGAGGCGATGTAGGTGGTCCAGGTATGTCGCCGGCACATGACGGTATTGGAAACGATGACGAAGAGTAATTTTCCTCATAATTCAACTGAAAACTTTAAATAAAATGAAAAGAGATGAATAAAATGTATTGTTCTAATTGTGGTACTAAAATAGAGGGAGATTCTAGATTTTGTTCTAATTGTGGACATAACATAGAAAAGTTAAATTCGAATTCTAATCAAGATTTTCAAACTAACAATCAACATAGTAAGAAAAATCCTTTCGAACTTTTCATAGATGGTTGGAAACATATTTTTAATTACAAAGGGATAACATCACGTAGAGGGTTTTGGTGGTTCTACTTATTCAATGCTTTAACAGGCGTCTTAGTTTTTCTCTTCTTATACCTGTTATCAGCTCAAGACAGTTTTATAGATCAACTTGCATTAACGATTTTTTATTTACCTCTAACATCAATTGGTGCAAGAAGAATGCGTGACACCAATCAGTCAATCTATTGGGCAATTATACCTATAGGTTTACAGTGGTTCTTTCAACCGTTCCTAGTTGGTGATTACGTAAGTAGTTTTGGCAATTTAATAGCTTTTCCATTTGCAATTGTATTTATAGTCCTAGCTTGTCAACGTACTAAATATAGTGGTAATAGAGAAAGAATTAACTAGTCTTTAGATAAATTTTATGTAAATCACCTTAAAATTACATCTTTTAGACTACTGGAAGACCTCCCGCTTTCATGGTTATGACTGGAAAATTCCTTTTGTATAAGTTCATCTTTTGTGGTAATATCATCATGCGTAAAAATTCGAGATACTTATAATGAAGAAGGTTTAAATATACTATGAAAGAAAATTTTTGGAGTGAATTACCACGTCCATTTTTCATTTTGGCTCCTATGGAAGACGTGACAGATATCGTCTTTCGTCATGTTGTGAGCGAAGCAGCTAGACCGGATGTGTTTTTCACTGAATTTACAAATACTGAGAGTTATTGTCACCCTGAAGGTATACACAGTGTGCGTGGGCGCTTAACATTTAGTGAAGATGAACAGCCTATGGTCGCTCATATATGGGGAGACAAGCCAGAGCAATTCCGAGAAATGAGTATTGGCTTAGCAGAAATGGGCTTTAAAGGCATTGATCTAAATATGGGCTGCCCTGTAGCGAATGTTGCGAAAAAAGGTAAAGGTTCAGGCTTAATTCTTCGTCCTGAAAGAGCAGCTGAAATTATTCAAGCCACTAAAGAAGGCGGTTTACCAGTAAGTGTTAAAACACGCCTTGGTTACTATGATATAGACGAGTGGAAGGATTGGTTGAAACATGTCTTCGAACAAGACATCGCAAACTTATCTATCCATCTACGCAGTCGTAAAGAGATGAGTAAAGTAGATGCACACTGGGAATTAATTGAAGCAATCAAGAACTTGCGTGATGAGATTGCACCAGATACGTTACTAACAATTAATGGTGATATCCCAGATAGACAAACAGGTATGGAACTTGCCACTAAATATGGCATTGATGGTGTCATGATTGGGAGAGGTATTTTCAATAATCCTTTTGCTTTTGAAAAGGAACCGCGCGAACATACAAGCAAAGAGTTATTAGACTTGTTTAGATTACATTTAACATTGTTTGAAAAGCATTCTACTGAGGAAACTCAACAATTCAAAGCTTTACGCAGATTCTTTAAAATTTATGTCCGTGGTATTAAAGGCGCGAGCCAACTACGTCATCAATTGATGAGCACCGAAACTGTAGACGAAGCACGTGCATTGCTTGATGAATTTGAAGCAAGAATGGACAGTAGTGTAGAGTCTTAACAATCGCCATTACAAGTTAAGAAGCAAATGATTATCACTTATAATTGGATACTTAATCGCACAAACACCCCTGTTAACAGGGGTGTTTTATTGTATAAAAATAAGCTCTAAAAGTAGGATTAACGCGCCTAACTTTTAGAGCTTATATATAGTTATTTTTATAAGAAGTTTTTAATACTAACTTAGATTATTCGTCTTTTAAATAATCATAGATGGGTTCGGGTTGTCCTAAAGATAAATCCGCAATGATGTGTTGTGCATCAACAATTTTTCTAACTGGGAAGTCAGCCAGTGGTGCCATTACATGTTCGAATAATTGTAATCTAGCTGGACTTCTGTAAGCACGTTTTAAGTGAATATCTGTAATTTGGCTACGTGTTAATTCATTTTTAATTAAAGTCGTATCATAATCTCTGAATTGCTTTAACATAAATTGTGGTTGTGTAATCGCATCAATTGCTTCTTGATCTTCCATTTTATAGTAATCATATCCCATAGTCGCTTGAGCTACTCTTAGAGAACGATAATCTAATGTACCTACGATGACATCGTTGTCTACATAAAGATTAGGTTCACCCGATTTTTTTGGAAAAGCAGAAATTTCTCGTCCTGATGCGATAGCTGCTTGATTATCTACATACATTGATAGATAAAATTCACCTTGTTCACCGTTATATTCAACAGGAATAACTTGACCTGCTTCCATATAACTACCTAGACCTGTAGCGTCAGGCATGCTAATAATCTCAAATTTAATTTTATTATCAATGACTTTTAAGGGTTCTGGAACAACCTTTTCTAAAGCTTCTTTATCAGTTTCATATACAATATTTAAATATTCGCGGTCTCTGAAATATATTTCAGTGAGTGGGTAAATAGGTGAGTTCACTGGTGTTGAAGCAACGTTTTGAACGTCTTCTTTTTTCATTGTTTAAATGCTCCTTTAAATGAATCATTCCAATTTTATTCTACAACTGATTTAAATTTTTCTATACTTTCATTGAAATCAGGTACTGTTTTTTGATTTTGGGCATCTGAAACAATCTCTACAATTAAATCGTTAACTGGTGTGTTAACGTTATTTTCTTTGCCTAATTTTGTAACAATACCGTTAATATAATCGATTTCTGTTGGACGTTGTTTTTGTAAATCTTGAAGCATACTTGCTTCTAATAATCTAGAGTGTTTAATCATTTCTCTCATTTCATCAATTTGTTTTTCAACATTTGTAATTTCTTCAAAATATTTATAATCTAGTACGCTTAAGCTTACAAATTCAATTCCTGCACTTTTACCAACATTAATCACTTCATTAATTGCATAGAGTGCTGCTTTAGCGCCTGTATCACTATCTACAACGTCACCATATGTTCCTCCAGTCGCTGCAGACATACCACTAAAGGCACTGTTAATAATTAATTTAGCCCATTTAGTACCTGGTAAATTTTCAGATATACTAATACCACCAATAGGAGAAAGTGCTTTTTGGATATTTTGTATACGTTCAGTGATTTCTCCGTTTAATTCACCAATTTGAATTGCATTTTCTTTGAAAGATTCAAATTCAGTAGTAAGTTTGGATTTACCAGGGCCTTCGAACGTTGCACCGAATTCAACTGATCCAGCTACAATTTGTTCTTTTGGAATTGTTTGTTGAATAAATTCCTCTGGTACACCATTTTGTAGTGAAACTAATACACCATCATCTTTGAGAATTTCTTTTACTGTTGGCAATACATCTTTATTAAAGACTTGTTTAGTTAAAAGTAGAACGATATCGTATTTATCGTTGATTTGACTAGGTGTAAGAGCTTTTACATTCTGTGAATAATCTACCTTGCCTACGATATGTGCACCGTTATTATTTAATTCATTGACATGTGCTTCATTCACATCGATTAAATCAACGTCTGGGTTTGATTCAGATAAGAACGCACCCATAATTGTTCCAAGAGATCCTGCTCCGTAAATAGCTATTTTCATAATCAATCTGCCTCCTTTATAATTCTTTCTACCACATTTTTCAAAATTAAATCTTATAAAATTATATTTCTTTTACTGCACACGTTTACTAAAATTAATAAATAGTTAATAGTATTTCATGCGTTTCCTCTATAAAATACTTTATGTTATCAAAGTTTATATATATAACAAAAACGGAGGACATCATGATTTTAACTATATTATTTATCTTTTTCTGTATCCGACTCATCAGTTTAAAGATATCCATTAACCATTCGCAACAATTAAAAGTAGACGGTGCAGTTGAATATGGCGTTAACAATTCAAAATTTCTAGCAATCACTCATGTATTCATCTATGTTTGTGCAGGCGTAGAGGCAATGATGAATAAAGATACTTTTAGCTTAGTCAATGGCATTGGCTTAATGATATTAATTTTTGCATATATCATGTTATTTGTAGTCATTAGAACATTAGGCGGAATTTGGACATTGAAATTATTTATTTTGCCAAATCATCCTATTATTAAATCTGGATTATATAAAGTGACGAAGCACCCGAATTACTTCTTAAATATCGTTCCAGAGTTAATCGGCGTGTTGTTGTTAACACACGCTACGTATACAACGATATTATTAATTCCATATGCATATTTCTTATACGTACGTATTAAACAAGAAGAGAGATTAATGAAGATATAAGAGGAAAAGCCTGTCATCACGTTATAGATGATGAAACGTCTTTGAAGTGTGACGTGTTCATTCATTCGTGACAACAGGCTTTTTATAATGTGGTGTAATGATTGAGTTAGATGCGTAGAACTTTCAGTGAAATGTGTATGAGGTGTGGAGTGTTCCATCATAATGATGAGGTCAATTTAACCATGTCGGTTGTCTTACTTCAGACAACCCTCATACTTACCTTTCTATCAGATTACCTTCAACATGTATTGGTCTTCTATTTATATAATAGAGCCAGGACTTATAATCATTCATTTTATATACCTCATTTTAGATAAAAACCCGCCCTATTTTTTAATTTTAATTCCACCTATTTTTCCGTGAATAGTTGTTTGCGCATAAAGCACTAAATTTTGAAATAAAATCGCCATGAATGTAATTATAATTCCAACCACAAAAAATATATTAGTGTGCTTTAATGTTAATACTCCTGCTACACTTACAATGAACATGTATATAAAAAAAGTATAAAGGAATATGTTCTGAAATATGTATTTTTTACTTGGCAAAACAAAAGCATAGGCTTGTACTTCGGTTGATCTAATCATTATTTTTTTCTTCTTATTATCAAAAATATTTTTAAATGCTAAAGTAGGTAATATAGTTAATAGTAATATGAATACATTTATGTACATATTAGTCGTGAATTCTAAATAATCCGTAATGGACTTAGTTGTAATGGCGATAAAACCACTTATACCTGATGCTAAGATTGTTAAAGAATCTCTCTTTTCTTTTTCCTCTTTTGAAGTGAAGATAGTTGTAATATCATTAAGGTCTTTTTCTTTTACTTCTACTAATGATTTTCTTGTTACATAATTCAGTAATGGGAAAATATAAGTTAATTTATTCTGATTTAAATCAATAATATAGTGTGAATCTCTATAGTGTATTAATTTATATTTACTGTTTTTTTTAATCGTTTCAATAGTTATGTTATCGATGATTACCCACATTCCTTTAAAGTATTTTATAGTTCGAGCTATCTTAGTTTTATAGTCTTATATCGATATTTTTATATAGTCAACCTTTTTCTAATCTACTTAATACAATGTCTTTAGCAAGCATTGTTATTCATGTCACGTCATCTTATTTTTTGATATTTTATTTTTCAATGTAAATCCTAAAATAATGGTTATTATAGGACATAGCAGTGGGAAAAATGCATAAGGTAAATAGTCTAAGGCACTTACTTTAAGTGCTCCCATTATAAAAGTACCACTTACTCCCCAAGGAATTAATGCGTTGACAGCAACGCCTGCATCAGCAAGTGTTCTTGTTAAATATTTTTTATTTAATCCCAGCCAATCAAATGAATTTCTAAATGTTTCCCCTGGAAGAATGACAGATAAATACTGTTCTCCCACTAGTACATTTACCATTATCGAACTTATTGCTGTAAGACTTACTAATTTAAATGGCGCATTTACAAAATTTTTAATTTTTATTATCAACGTAGATATTATTTTAAATTTAATCAACAGTCCGCCTAATCCTAAAGCTAAAATAATTAAACATGCAGAACTCAACATACTAGATATACCACCTCTAGACAAAAGAACATCAATGTTTTTACTTCCAGTATGTGATACATATCCTGTCATTATTACTTTTCCGATATTTTGAAAGCTTAAATGAGGATTATTAATTAATGATAAGATAATGGCTACTACTGATCCAACTAATAATGTTGGAATTGCCGGCACTTTTTTCCAAGCAAACAATAAAAGAAATAATACTGGTACTAAAGTAATTGGGGAAATCCAAAATCCTTCGTTTAATGTGCTTATCATAGATTTAACACCACTTAAATCAGAAGAAATATTTGGCGCACCTAACAAAATATAACCTATACTAGATATTAACATTGCCGGTATAGCTGTCCACTTAACATTTAAAATATGCTCAAATAGGTTTACTTTTCCAATACCTGCCGCTAAATTAGTTGTATCGGACAACGGTGAAATATTATTTCCTAAAAATGCACCAGATACTATTGCCCCAGCAGTCATGGCATTATCAAATCCTAAAATGTGCCCAATACCTAAAAATGCTATACCCATAGTAGAAATTGTAGTAAAAGAACTACCCACTGTAACTCCTACAATACTACACACAATAAAAACAGTTAGTAAAAAATATCTTATAGAAATTATTTTAAATCCATAGACCATTATTGTTGGAATTGTACCTGACATTATCCATGTCGCTACTAAAACTCCTATTAATAAAAATATTATTATTGGTATGATACCAGAACTTATTCCTGAAACAATTCCATCTTGTATTTCATCCCAGGTAAATCCTTTAAATTTTCCATAGAATAATAAAATCGTAAACACTAATAAAATAGGTACATGGGGAGGTAGTTTTTCTATTATGATAAGATATCCTAATATGATTAATAGAGATATTAAGATAATAAAACTTTCTACAAAAGATACTTCTTTCTTCTTTTTAATTTGTTGGCCATTCATTATGTACACTTCCTTTTAAGATAAATATTATATGATCATCTTAAAAATACTCATTTATTTTCATAGATTTCTTAATTTATCTTGCATTGCAGCTTGTATTTTCGGTACATATTTTTCAAAGTTTTCTTGTTCATTCATATAAGGAGTAAGTACAGCAGCTCTTAATATTGTTACTTTACCAGCTCTATACCATTCTTCTTCAGAAAATCCTAAATCTTCCACAAATTTGAGTGGACTATTTCCATAATCAGAAATAGCAAAATCCGTATGAGACGTGATAAATTCATTATTGTAAATATTTTCAGCTACATATGATGCTTGTTCATAAAAAGCATGGTTTAATTTATTCATTTCTACTAAATCATTATTGCCTTTTTCTTTAAACACATAATCTACCATATTGAAATCAGGGCGTACTAATGAATGAACTTCAATTTCTTTATCACCAACTTTAAATGATTGTTGATTTAAGAAATCATAAAATCTTAAAGCGCCTTCTATAGAAGCACCTATTAATTTTCCGTAACCAGAAATATTTAATGGTAGTACATGGTGTGCAGCCCAAACAGCTACAGCTGTTGCTCCTGCTTTAGATCCTTCTAAGATATATGCACCTAATAGTGCTGGAACTTCTGCTCCTTTTTCAAATACATAAGTAGCAAAATATGAAATTACTTCTCTCATTCTAATATCTTTAATTACAATGCCACCTGCAGAATAGGGAATATAGCCCATTTTATGAGGGTCGATAGTAACAGATTCAGTTAATTCTATAGCTTTATAGGCGTCATAAACCTCTTTAGTTATATATTTTTTATTTTCTGTAAATACACCATATTCTTTATGAACTTCTTCTAAATTTTCATATGGAATAAATTCATTATCTTCATCTAAGAAAATAGATCTACCATAACCACCGTAAGCAGCATCTACATGAATATAATAATAAATACCTTCCATCATTAATTTTTCTCTGAGATTAACAATTTTATCTATACTGTCAATCGCTCCTTCTTCCGTTGACCCAACTACTCCGACTACGCCTAGTATTGGGATGTCATCTGAAGCTAACTGTCTTACAATTTTTTCTAATTCATCTATATCCATTCTATATGAATCATCAACTGGAACAGATACTACTTGATCTAAGCCAATGCCTATAATATCTGCTGATTTTAACCATGAATAATGCTTAGTTTGGGGAACCAACCATTTACCTAATTTTCGTAAATTTCTTCCACTTCTTGCTGAATTACTTTTTATATCATCGAATTTTTCTCCTGCTTTTTCAGTTAAGTCTACAATTTCTTTTGTTGGCATATTTAGTAATTCCCATTCAGATTTTCCTTCTACTAATTCAGGAGCTACTTCTTTCATAGCTAAAGGAAGAGATTTGATATTACGTGCATACCATAATCCTTCTAGGTTTGCTAAAGAACCATCAGCTACAATATGTCCCCATCCATTTTTATAACTCATTAGATCAGCGAATTCATATCCCACTTCTTCTTCCATTTGAGAAGTAGCTGGAGAAGATTCATAAGCAACATTATTCCCATTCCACAACATGGCGAAATTATAGGCTAAAATAGACGGCATTAAAGTTTCTGTATTCATATGTCCCCAATATCGTCCAGCCGTATGCCATGGAATTGAATACGTTCTCATCCGTGCAGAAATTTCATTCATTACTTCATTCATATGATTTACCGTTTTTATGTATTTTTCTGAATTTTTTTCTTGAGGTGTAATCACTGGTCGATCTTGAGGCATGTAATTTTGTCGCCAACCAAGATGTTCATCAACCAAATTAATTAGCATTTCTTTATATAGCTGGCCATTTTCAGCTTTGTCTCCTATAAATAATGCATGTAAATTTAAATCATTTTTCTCTAAGTTTTTTTTATTCATAAATAATACCTCCTAGTATTTTATCCCGTTCAAGCCCCCTCCTAATATGTGATTTTCATCACAAAATCTAAGGATATTTTATGAACGTTTTACAAATAAAAAAATCTCAATAAGATGCACTTCAAATTAGTAATTTTACACTAAATTGATTTATAAAAAATAAGATAACTTCGCATAATTTAAAAAAATTACTAAATTAAGAAATTGCCTTACAAAAAAACTATAACATGAGCAAATATATACCACAAATTAAAAAGTTTTTTCAGAATTTTTATATAAATGTTAATAAATTATTTTACTATTAACACAATTTTAATAATTGAATAGTTTTGATTTTTAAAACCTAAAAATATGGACTGATGAGAACTTTTAAATTCTCACCAGTCCAATTTAGTATAGAGCCTATATAATCGCTTACTCAGTTCAATTGTCTACTAAAATTAACAATATTACCTATTTTAGCTCATATGTTTTTTCAATTTATACATTATAATTTATTGATTTTCCGACTGATTAGAGGTCGTTTGTTTCGTTTTTGTATGCTTTGTAGCCACAATTTTAACAATAATCATGGCTATGCCTAATAAGGATGCTAATATGTAAGATGCACCGCCTAATTCTTTTATAAATATGCTTCCCTCTATATAACCAGAACCGCCTTCATCAGTATATATCTTTGTATTGGTATCTAACATTATATCAATAGCATAGACTGTAGTTCCTGCCATGATGATCACCCACGGAATTGTCTTCAGAAATCCCCAATATTTGTTTCGTTTGAAAAAAGGTAAGAAAATCATAAAATATGGAAATAGAATAAATATCATTGCAAGTCCAACGGTAAATATAATAATCCAGAAGAATCCCGTTGCAAGTAAGTAATAACTTATAACTTGAATAACGCCTAAAGTCACTAAAATAAAGAACAATAAACTTAATAGATATTTTAATGGCCCATCCAATTTAGTAGCTATTTTATCGTATGTATCTAATTTTTCTGTTTTACGATAAATGAGTAAACTTAATACTTTAATCATTACAAAATAAAGAACAGCAATAATCGTAAATATCAATATATCTTTTCCAAAAACTTCAAACACCCAATCTACAATACCCATCCGATTATAGGTAGATGTTTCCGAAGCGTAATCCCCCAAAATTAACATAATTATCTCTCCTTAATATAAAATATTTCATTATTTTAGCGTCTTATTTAATCGAATTATTGCTTGTCTAACGTTTGATATGTAATGCAAGCTTGTATATATAATGCCAACCATACCTCGTCAGGATATTTACTATTATTATTTACTTTAATCTGATTTTGTTCCCCACGTTTATTTGTTTTTTTACTTTTTTTATAATCTAGCGCTGTACGTTCGGCTGATAAAATAATGTTACTATGTTCATCTTTAATCACCGTACAATGAAATCGATCTGGATTCTCAAAACGATAACTTTCCTTAGCTTTATTGACAAAACTATACGGGAATAAACGTTTGAACCCGCCTTCTTTAATCATTTTATCTTTTTTGAAAGTGCCTATCTCTTCTCCATTTAAAAGCACTCGATACAAAGCAAAATTAGTGATACCTTCCACACGTTCTATAATAACTGAGTAATCATCAGACCTAACTTGCGTGCCATGTAATGGTTTCAAACCAAATATACTTCTCATCTTTTGACTACTATCTTTATAATATGGAATATGACATAACCTTTTTTTACCATAAATTGGAATATACTGATTATCTAAAATCATACTCGGCGCTTGATAAAAATATTTCCCATTACCATATCCACTATGGTCAATATGGTCTAACTTATCCTCACTGAAAGTTTGTTGAGATTTCTTTCTAATCCCATTAATAATCAAATAACCTATACCTAAAATGACAATTAAAGTAATTAAACTTGTGATTTCCATACTGAACTCCTTCAATTTTGACTTTATAAATAATTAATCACATCCTTATCATACAATTTTTTGTTTTTTAAAGTGATATAAACAAATAAATTTAATATTTATGTAAAATTAATAAATAGTATCGTCTTTTTCTTTTCTTGATATTAAAACCAATAACATAAGGTAAGAATCACCGGATAGTGACCGCAGTCTACCTTCTCTAAAATATTAATCTTTTGATAAATAAATACGACAAAAACATACTAATATTAGTTATGTTTGATGATGCGGTGCTTTAATAACTATTGAATCTAATTTTACTTTTAAACCAAAATGTACAAATTCTTTAAATTTAATTAGAGTTTTTAAGGACTGATAAGTTAGGATTTAGTAAAAAAGGAGCTATATAAGAAATCAATTTGAACTTTGATTTCCATATAGCTCCCTTTTAAAGTATTTAGATTTAAAAATTTAACGCCCATATAATAACGTTAATTTGATGCATAAGCAGAAAGTGGATAATGGTCTGAATAATCGTTATATTTGTAAGTCTTGCCCCATGATTTAACAGACCATTCTGGTGCCTTCGTTTTGTGTACATAATTATGCCATGAGCTTGGTTGTGCATGGTCTCGATCTAGTAAAATATAATCTAAATGTTGTGGTTCTAATTTAGGATAATTATATTTTGCAATGCTGTTGCTTTGAGTATCCCAACTATAGGGATTACCCTCAAATTGTGTTGGCAATGAAACGTTCAAGTTATCAGGCATTTGCTGATATTCATCTGAACCTTTAATGACATTTAAATCACCGCCGATATATACGGGTTCATTTTTAGGAATATGTTTATCTTTGATAAATTGTTTGATTTCATTCATTTGGCTCTGTCTAATGCTTTGATCTTTTCCTTTCATGCACGTTGGATCTTCGGCTTGAAGGTGTGTTCCAATAATATGATGGTATTTACCGTTTTTATTAATTTTAATGTAAGCAAAGCCTTTATTGCTTAGCTTGTCAGCACCACAACCATCTTTGTAAATATGTTGTTCTTGTTGGACGATAGGCCATTTACTCACAATGCCAACACCACCGCTTACTTGTTTTACTTTTCTATAGGAACCAGATGTTTTCTGCCAACCTTCTATACCTTTACCAACAATAGGCGTTTGATAAGGATATTGTGATTGTAAATTTGTTAAAAGTCGATGGGATGCTTTTTTATCAAATAATTCATTAAAGATTACAACATCTTGACCTTGTATATAATCAGCTTTTGAAATTAAATCTGCGCGCTGAGATTGTCCCCAATTGGGATATATGGCTGTAGGCAAGAAATAAACGTTATGTGTTGTGATTTTAAGGCTGTCTTCAGAATTGCGTTCTTTAGCATATGTAATTGACGAAAATACTAATAATAAACTGCTTAATACGAAAATCGTAGTTACTATACATTTGCGTGACCAGTTTAAATACCTCATTGATACACCTCATTTCATTTGATGAAACGATTGTAACAAATGAAATTGTGCTATTTTCGAAAATTACTATATCTAAATAAAATTTTAATAAAAAATTAAAATAATAAGGATTATGTTAGAAATTGAGTGGTGTTTTAACAAAAAAGTATGTGTAATTTAATATTGAATACTGCTAAAATCATAAAGTCGAAATTATAATTTTATATTAGGATTATTCTTACTTATGTTAATTATTTTCATAACTTTCGTCTATGAATTTTTTTGCCTTTTCGAGATCTTCTTTGCTACGAATTTCTAAAGATAAGTTCCCAGTACCATAGTGTCCTATTTTAGACACGTCTCTAGTAAACCTTTCTTCCATCACAACATTACTCATATCTACTTTGACGTAAAGTAAAAGTCTTTGTTGATTAGGAAGAATTTCAACACAAGCAAAGTTTTTTATTCTCTTAAATGCTAAATAGAATTTTAATTCTTTAAATTGTACGTCTTCTCCCATGCTCATAAGATACTCATATAACTCATAGTATAAATTAGTTACATTTTCATCAGAAAAACTCAATTGTTTAGATAAATACGTATCTTTTTCATTATCTTCGTATGTATTATCAACTGTTTTTTCCTTACTTTTAAATGTAAAAGTAGCATTGACTAAATCAAGCATTAAAAATTTATTTTCAAAATATTTATACCGATAAAGTTCTATATTTCGATTAATTTGTTTTACGGCATGCTCATCATACCTAGTAAATCCCCCAGCAATACAAAGTAATCTTGGAGAAGACCAATCTATTTTATCTGAAAACTCCCTACCTAACTTTTTCATTACTATGAGTTCGAATTCAGCTTTATGATCAAGTAACCAATCTAAATAAAATAACCCTTGATTAATAACATTTTCATTAGTTGTACGTTTGTATTCGATAATAACAGGAGAATAATTTTCATCAATAGCAAGTGTATCTATTCTTCCAGCATGGTTTTTTCCTGTTGTATATTCTGTGGCCAAAAAGTTAATCCCTAACAACTTTTCAGCATTATTTTCTATAACTTGTTGTAATGACTTTTCTACAGCGAGCGATTCTCCACGTAATTCGTGAGTGTTCCCTTCATCGATACTAAAAAGTTTTATGTCTCCCAAAATAATTCAACTCCAAATTTTATAGATATTTAGATAAATTTATAATTCAAAACAAATATGTATATCTACAATAATACCTTTTTATGTTTTTAAACAAAGGTAATTATTAAGATTAGATAAACATCTTTTGCAAAAATCCTTGTTTGCGATGGTTTAATAAATCTACTTTTGAGTATTGTTTTTCAATTAGATTTTCAAAACCATCTAAAAATGCGCTAATTTTATTTTGTTCTTCAATACATGGTAAAGATACCTTTATGGAGTAAAACAAATCTAAATTTAGGTTACGTCTAACTACACTCGCACCTTGCTCGGAAGCTTGAGCATACGCATAAATATATCTAGGACTTTTTAATACAGTTTTAGCAAAATTAATATTAAAACGTTGGTTTAAATTATATATTCTATATGATGGAGAGACTATACCTATATCAAAGCGTTGATTTAAATTAATGTTTCCTAACCATAGATTTTGAGGACTTAACACTAATTGGTTTAAACGTAATATCTTATACCCTTTATTTTCTTTACTACCAATTTGCTTTTTAAAATATTCCTCTTGAGTTAACAAACCATTTTTAGTTGATGAAAGAAGAGGATATTGATTATTTAAAATAGTTTTTTCATTGACTTCATCTATTAAATTACCAAGTTTTTCTTCATTCCAATTAGGATAATTATATCCATTATTATTTTTAAAACGTATTTCTTGAGAAAGAAGTTTATTGGTATACTTTTTTTTGTATTGTTGAAGTAATCCAAGTTTCTCTTCTTCCAACTCAATCTGGCGATCGAGTTTGCTAAAGAAATCACCAATTTTATTTTGTTCAATTATATTTGTAAATGGAACTATAAAGTTTTCAATATCCTTTTTTGTTATATTAGGATCTTTTCTACTACTTGCAGCATAGCGTTTCCACTTATTTACATTGAAATTTAAATAAGATTGTAAGAATTTTGTATTCACATTATTATTGCTAATTAATGCGGATATAGCTTGATTAGTTGTAGCTTCCATATTTAAAATAGCTGTTCTACCAATTTGATTAAAGCCACCATACATAGCAATTAGCAATGTTTGTTTTGGTAATAATTTTAAATTATTACTATTAAGAGCTAATTCAGTAATATTTTCAGAGGTTTTTGAAAGTAATCTATTATTTAAATCTGTGGTTTTGACCCATGGAATATTTCCATTATTGTAATACTCGGTTTTAGATCTAAGTGGAGTAGAACCTGAAACAACTTTAAATATATTTTTGATTTTTGTACTTTCCCATTTATCTTCAAATTCAGGAAATCTCAATTCTGGGGTGTTTGATTGTTCAGTCATTGTTCAACACTCCTAGTTCTTTGAGGTATTCGTTGATTTCTGATTCTACGTTGGCGATGTCTTTATCAATGTCTTTAAGTTGTTGTTGAACTTGTTCTAAGTCAATCGGTTCTTCTTCTTCGAATGTATCAACGTATCTTGGAATGTTAAGGTTACAATCATTCTCTTTGATTTCATCTAAAGTAGCGACATAACTGTATTTATCAATTGTTTCTCTTTGACTATATGTGTCGACGATTTTATCTACATCTTCATCTGTGAGATGGTTTTGATTTTTTCCTTTTTCAAAGGATTGGGACGCATCAATAAATACGACATCATCGTCAGCTTGGCGACATTTCTTAAAGACTAGGACACAGGTTGGAATACTTGTGCCAAAGAACAAATTGGCAGGTAAGCCTATCACGGCGTCTAAATAGTTCTTCTCTTCGATTAAATATTTACGAATGGTGCCTTCGGCTGCACCACGGAATAACACACCATGCGGAAGTACAACGGCCATCGTGCCTTCGTCGTCTAAGTGATAAATCATATGTTGAATAAAGGCAAAGTCTGCTTTCGATTTCGGTGCGAGTTTCCCGTAATCACTGAAACGTTCATCGTCTAAAAATGAGGATTCTGCACTCCAGTTCGCACTGTATGGTGGATTCGCGACTACAGCATCAAATTGTTCACCTTTATGTGCTGGATCTTCTAATGTGTCACCATTTTCAATTTGGAAGGCTTTGAAGTTCACATCGTGAAGCAACATATTCATGCGAGCTAGGTTATAGGTTGTACTATTATATTCTTGACCATAATAATTACGTACTTTAGCTTCTCGACCCACACGTAAGAGTAATGAGCCTGAACCACATGTTGGATCATACACACTTCTTAAGTCTTCTTTCCCATCAGTAACAATCTTCGCGAGTATCGTCGATACTTGTTGAGGTGTATAGAATTCGCCTGCCTTTTTACCTGCACTCGCCGCAAATTGACCAATTAAGTATTCATATGCATCACCTAACATATCGATTTCTAAATCACTGTGTACGAAAGGTAATGTTGAAATATTCATCATGACTTTCGCAATTAACTTGGTACGTGCTGCGTTCGTGTTTCCTAAACGACTTGAGTTCAAATCCATATCATCAAATAAGTGGATAAAGTCGTCTTCACTTTCATGACCTCGTGTAGAGTTTTCGACGTTTTTGATGGCGTTACTTAAGTCTTCGATTTCAAACGTTTGATTTTCAATTTTGGCTTTTAAATTACTGAATAAATTTTCTGGTTCGATGACAAATCCAATACGTTGAATGAGCTCTTTCTCAACGATAGGACGGTAGTCGTCGTTATTCATCGCTTCTTGATAAGAAATATTGTCTTCTGATAGAAGTTTCGCGGATGACTCTTCAACCTTTTCACTTAAGAAACGGTAAAAGATAAGTCCAAGTATGTAATTCTTAAATTCATTGGCATCCATATTCCCGCGTAAATCGTTCGCAATGGACCATAATTTCTTTTGTAGTTCTGCTTGTTGTTGGCGTTGCTTCTCTGATGTAGTCAATGCACATTCCCTCCATTTAGTACTGAATCATTAAATAAATAGCTACCCACTTATTTTGTCTTTTATTTATAATTTTATAGCACAAAATAAAATAAGTTAAGCGGGAAGACCCACCTAACTTACAGTATATACATGATTAATCACTTTTATTAATACACACACATTAATTCCAAAATCTCCATATCTTTTTCTAAAATCACCTCTCTTAACTTTCCTTAATAAGAACTTATACCTATATTTAGTTGTTTCTTTTAAATAAATTATTACTTAAAAAGGACAATACTAAAGCTATGTATGTTGACACATATATTTTACAAGTTAATCTAAATAAAATTTCATTTGTTTTTATGTCTTTCGATTTTCCTGGAGTTAATGTGACACCTATATCTTTATTTACGTTATCTATACCATAAGATACAAAACATGCAAATGTATTTATGACATTTTGTTTACCTTTAATGTTAAATTGCAAATTATGCAAATTACTAGTTTGGTTATTTATTTCATAAATCATAAAACCATAACCCATGTAAGTAAATAGCATTACACAAACCAAAATAATATTAAAATAACATAAAATACAATTCAATAATTTGATTTTTCCATTTTCGCTTTTGTAAAAAGTATATGTAGAAATATATAGTGATAGGATAAATACATTTAATGTAAAATAAAATATTGAAAGCGTAAATTTATATTTTTCTATTTCAAATATAAATATTTGAAATACTATTATTATACTTATAAAAGGGACGTAAAATTGCCCGATAATCAATTGTGAAACATATGATTGATGTTTTAAAAATTCTAGAATTAGATAAGTTATCAAAACAGATGCGATTATAATGAGTAGCAGTGTCAATTTTTTAAAATTAGAAATGTTTATGATAAAAATTAACAATAGCAATATTATAAATAACACTTTATTTAATGAATCTACTTGAAAAAATTTTACAATCACATTTTTAAATTCTGAAACAACGCTTAAATTTTTACCGAATTTTATATATTTAAGTTTTGGTATGATTTTTTGATATATTTTTTTAATGTGTGAAACTGTTAAATAGAAATAATATATTAAATTATTCAAGTTTGAAATAAGAAACATAGTTAATATAACAATCAATAATGAGTTTAAAAAAAGCATAATCCTCTCCTGATAATTATATATCTATTTTTAAAATTCATAGTCAAACCCTTTTAGTTCCTATGTAGTCGAGATAAAAAATAAACTAGTTTAACTTATTATATAGGTAATAATTAAATTAAAATAGTATCGTTTATGATCAATGAGACAATTAGTTGTGTAATTTTAACTTTTATTATTTAACAAGACTAATTTTTGAAAAATTTTAGCTTCTCCACTTCTCTATAACATCTTTTATATTTATTTGTTCATTTTTGTCTAACGATTTCCAATTTTTTTCCCAAATTTCATGAACTTTTACATTAGATGATTTAGGTTCAGGATTGGGTTTCGGTAAATTAACTAAAGATGGTAGTGGTATTGCTTCACCCACAATCAAACCTTGGCCAACTGCTAAAGTAGATAATATATTAGCAATAGAATTTGTATTGTTAGGTAATAAATTTTTTATGTAAGATTGATCATTTTGGTTCGTTAATTTTAACGTAACAAAATTATTACACTGAGCAAATATTGTTTCAGAAACTTCACTTGGTCTTTGACTTACTACCATTAAACTTAGCCCATATTTTCTTCCTTCTTTTGCAATTTTTTCAATAGATTTTTTGGATGCATTGTACATTGAATTATCTTTTCTAGGTATATAATTATGAGCCTCCTCACATACTAATAAGAATGGAATATCATTTTCACTCATGTTCTCATGTTTAAGTTTAGAATAATAGAATGAAAAATCAAAAATCAATCTTGAAACAAGACTTACTGTTATTGATAAAACTTCGTATGGGATTCCACTCAAGTCAATTATTGTCACGTTAGATTTGTTTATATAACCTAAGAACTGTTTTATTAAATACTCAAAATCTGATGTAACATATGCACTCCCATCATCTTTTGAGGTATTCATAATAAAAGATAATCTTTTATCTTTTATCTTATTTTCTAAACGAATTATAAAACGCTCGAATTCCCCATGAAACGGACCTTTGATTGCTTTTTCTGCTTTAGTTGCAGAGGTTGGTATAAATTTGTATATTTCCTTAAAGTAATCATCTTTACTTACTATTTCTTTCTTCTGTCCATTTTGATCTATAATATATGGACTTTCATTTAAACCCTCAGCTTTATTAATTACTTCATTATTTACATTAGTTATATAATTAAAAACTTCTTCTATATTGAAATAAATGGGTGTATCATATTTAATATTCATTATATCTTTATTATATTTTTGTTTATTTTTCACTACAGCTGATCGAAATTGAGAAATTTGGTTATATGCATTTTTTTCATTGGTTTCAATAAATAATGATTCAAGCTCTTCGCTATTCATCAACCAATAAGGTAAGATTATATTATCTATATTCAATGTATTTAATGAAAACAAATCACCTTCTATAGTAAAGGCTGACTCATATTCTGCATGAATATCAAAAATAACAATATGTGAATTCTTTAATTCATTATTTATATTTTTCGCTTTACTTATTCCTACCGCTGTTTGTAATATTTTAGCAACGGTACTTGATTTACCAGATCCAGTAGATCCTACTATTGCTAGATGTTTACCAAAGAAGGAGTTGCCTTCTACGAAGACCTCAATATCGGTATTATTGCTTAATTGTCCAACTGGAAAATTAAGAGTACCTTCGTTTGAAAATATACCTTTTAATATTTCTCTGTTCGCCAAATATACTGGTTCTGTAGGAGTAGGTAATAAAATACTTCCTGCTTTAAATTCTCCATTAAGTATACTCCCTATAACTTCTACATTTAAAATATAGCTTTCTTTTGATTTTTCAATGTCATAAATCGCTTTTATACCTGTAATTGACGTCAAAAGTGAATCATGATTTCCAATACTAACTTTCAAGAAATTTCCTATCACTAAATTTTCTTTATTAATTTCGAAAGTTTTAAAATCCATTTTCACACTTATTCCTAGCGCTGAACTTTCATAAACAAATCCAAGTTTATTTTCATCCATTACATTCATCCTTTAACTAATTGAAAAATTATATATAAATCTTTAAATGCTTTTACTTCTAATCGTTCCAATTTAACATCATCCATATTTAATTCTTCTTTATTATTACTTGATATCATATATATATTATCTGGTTTGTTTCGTTCTAGAGCTTCTTTGAATTTATCATTATTTAAACTACAAACTCTTAATTTGAACTCTCTTTCATTACGATCGCGGTCATATAAAGGTTCGCGAAAGAATGATTCAGGAAAAAACTTATTTCCTTGAAAACCATCTATAGCCTTAATTTTACTAGAATATAATCTAGTCATTAAATCATTTATTTGGTCATTTGAATAATTTGAAATACATATTGTTATTGGTTTGTGCAATTTAGGTTTGAAACAATATTTATCACAAAAATCTTTCAAAAATATAATTATATTTTCATCAAAGTCTTCATACTCTTTTGCATCAATAAAGAGCATTCTTTCTTTATAATTATAATCTAATTCATTGTGAAGTCGATTTTTAATACCATTAAGTATTTCCTTATAGCTAAATAACTCTTTTGTCCATCTCGTTAATATCGTTTCTTTTCTTAATCTCAAAGGTTTTAAAAAAGAGTCCTTAGTTATACTTCTTTCACTCTCATTTTTTATGCTTAGATTTGCTATATCTTGAATAGCATTAGGATAAATTATTTCTAAAATGTCCTTTTCAGATACATTATTTATATTTTTTCTTAATAAATGACTAACTCTTTTTTCTAAATCCTCCAATTTTTCTCCATTATAGAATTCAAACTTTGTAAGAAAATTATCAATATCAATAGTATATTCATAATTTTTCGATAATCTAGTAATATAATTAAAAATAATTTGCTTTTCTTCTTTTGTCTTTCTATTTTTATTTATAAGTTCTTCTACATCTTCATTTTCTATTTTGATTATATGTGAAATATAATCAACTATCATATTTTTATTTTCTGTTTCTAATATTTCTTCTAAATCAACTCTTCTAAAGACATGCGACCCTTTATCTAAATTTGGAAAGTATGCATATAACTTGTATTTTATATTATCGTTATGTATATGATTTTTTTCGGTTTTTAGCATTTGTAAAACTGCTTTAGAGATTTTAGAATTTGAAAATTTTTCTTGTGATTCATGGTATTTACACTGAATAGCCTTTAAATTTGATTCATCTATGATATCTATATCTTCTATTCGACCTTCTACGAAAATCTCTTCACTATCAGAATTTAATAACTCTTCTAAAGTAACATTAAACTGATATAAAAATCCCTTTATTGTTGAACTAGCTACTCTATCCATATAATCCCCTTTTTGATTTTCATTATATAATATTACTATACTATAATTGTAATTATTTTACATTATAGCTGTTTTTATATTGCGATTAAATTATCAGTACCTATATAATTCTCCTACTCATTACGTTTAAATTTATTTCAAATAGATAGACTACTTTATTTTTTACCAACTCTAATATTTTGATGTCAGAATGATTACTATATACTAAAAATCTTATAACTTTACATTGATAATAGACGATAATTGAATTAATCAGGTTAAGTATTTACTAATAAAACTCCTGATCGTATTTTTTACTAATATATATTTTTGTGTTCCATGCTTTAAGTTAGGAGCTAATATTATAAGTGACTTATGGCCTTCAATTTCTATTTTTACCTTTTTTGAAGATTCTGGACCAAATTCTTGAGTAAATATTGCTATATATTCTCCTTTATTTAACGTAAGTTTACCTTGTTGAATTTTTTTAGAGTTTTTCTGACCTATGTCAGTTCTCTCATAAAAGTCTTTAGGTTTTATTTTATTATTATCCTTATCATAAAAGTTAATTACCTTTATATCATGTTCATCTGAGCCTATAATGACTACTAAATTATTTTCTTTACTCAAAACTACCTCTACTATAATATCTTTTCTTTTTTCAGCAATTAATTCATTATGAATGATATCAGTTTTATCTATTGGAAACATTTCTAAAAATTTTTGTCTTACTTCTCTTGGTGACGTAGCTAAAGCCTTTTTATAATGTTCTTTTAATGTTGAATGTATATTCACTTTTATTGTAGATGTTTTATCTAAAAATTTATATTTTAAAAAAAATATAAAATAAATAATAGCTACAATTGAAGAAATTATACCTCCTATATTAATAAACCATTGCATATTCCTAAACATCCCTTCCAATTCGTTTTATTTTTAATAAAAACTTTAGTCTTATTAATGATTGCAGTCTCTTATCACTTCATAAATTGAGTTTCCTTTTAAAAGTTTAAACTTTAATAATATTCTAATTAAATTAATAAAAACCACATCACTTATGGTACGCTTCTGCTTATCAGTTAATGATGCGGTTTTTGAAAAATAACTACAGAAATTTATAGAAGAACAACAAAACTCAAACGCTATATCATATAATAAGTTCTTAGAAGCTTACAAAGTAGACACGTCTTCTGATTAAACTAATACAGTTGATGAATTAACAGAAAATCCAGTATGTACTGAGTACATAAGAGATCGAACAGAAGCTAGAGAAAAAGGTCAAGGTAGAACTTATTAAGCATATTAAATTAATTAACTTGATACTTTTCAATAAAAAACAGAGCACCTCCATAACGTGGAGGATGCTCTATTTTTTTATAACGCATTTACTAATATTTCAAATTCATCTTTATTAATATTAATACCTTCAAGATTAACATTTACTAAATTAGGGTGTTGACCGCTTGTTAGGACATATACTTCAATATGTGGACATGTTTCATTAACGATAGGCATGATTTCTTCATCAAACCGCTTCGGTCCATTGTTTTCACTGTAAATCACAACATGAAATTTAATATCATCAGCTATATTCATAGGAATTTTGTCTTCTCTCTTTCTAGACAATACACACTGTTTTCCTACGATATTTGAAATCCATTCTTCTTTCTTTCGGCAATAATCTATAAAATCTTTTCTTTGATATCCTAAGTCCATTTTAACTTCTAGTATATTTTTAATTTCATTATCTTCACAAATTAATAAATCCGGATATCTTGTACTTAAAGATTTATCAATCATAGATAAAGGCTGATCAATAAATATTTGGACACCTTCCAATCTACTAATCAAATAAGCACCCAGCAAGTCTTCTCCAATACCTGAAATACTATGATTACGTCCTCGATATAAATTTTCATGAGGATAAGTAGGCTTTCCTGCTTCTTTATATGCCTTTACAAGATGTTCGATAACTTCCACTTCAGTGAATTTCATACTCAATCACCCTATCTATAGATACTCTATATTTCAACAAACAAAGTATATCACACATTTGAAAGCATAAATACAAAAAACCTCCTAATAAATTAAGAGGGTTGAATGATAGTTTATAAAATATTAAATTATTTGCTATTATAATTAACTATTTTGGTTAATTCTTTAATCGTTAAAGGTTTTTTAGTATTTCTATGAATCATTTTATGGCAATTAGAACATAGTGGGACTAAATCTTTTTGTGGATTTACTTTTATTTCTCTTTTTATTGAAAACATTGGTTTTAAATGATGAATTTCAATAAAACCCTCACCTAAATCGCCATACTTAGCTTTAAAATCAAATCCACATACTTTACATGTAGTTCCATGAATTTTAATAGCTTCATTTCTTAATGCCTGATTTCTTTCATATTTAATACCGTACTGTACATATGGTTTACCTTCGACATATTCAGTGTTTTCTAACTCATTATCTAAATTTAAAATATTCGTTTTCAAGACTTTTGTATATAACTTTTTAAAGGTTCCTTTAAAGTCATAGGACCTTGAACATTACCTTTTAACCCATTATCTTGTAAAAATTCTAAATCTAATTGGTCATCATCAAGTTTGTTTAATAACTTTAATTCCATGTAATTACCATAGTTAATATAATTATCACCCTTGATAACAAATTGACTATCATCAATTTATGATAAACATTTATCTCAAGCATCTTATTTAATCGGTTGTCAAAAAACTGGAGAAGCCATGATCATTGATCCTATTTGTGACTTATCTTCATATATTCGAGTTGCCGATGAAGAGAGTTTAACCATTACTCATGCAGCTGAAACACATATACATGCAAATTTTGTTTCAGGAATTAGAGATGTTGCTATAAAGTTAAATGCTAGTATTTATGTATCGGGCGAAAGTGATGACATGTTAGGTTATAAAAATATGCCTAACCACACTCATTTTGTTCAACATAATGATGATATTTATGTAGGAAATATAAAATTAAAAGTGCTTCATACACCTGGTCACACGCCAGAAAGTATAAGTTTTTTACTTACTGACGAAGGTGCTGGAGCACAAGTTCCAATGGGACTATTCAGTGGTGATTTTATTTTTGTAGGAGATATCGGTAGACCTGATTTACTAGAAAAAGCTGTTAAAGTAGAAGGATTATCTGAAATAGGCGCAAAACAAATGTTTAAATCTATTGAAAGTATTAAAGACTTGCCAGACTACATTCAAATTTGGCCTGGTCATGGCGCTGGTAGTCCTTGTGGTAAATCTTTAGGTGCTATTCCAACATCTACGCTTGGCTATGAAAAACAAACGAACTGGGCTTTTTCTGAAAATAATGAAGCTACCTTTATCGATAAACTCATTTCTGACCAACCTGCACCACCACATCATTTTGCACAAATGAAAAAAATTAATCAATTCGGTATGAATTTATATCAACCTTATACGGTTTATCCAGCTACAAGTACAAACAGATTAACTTTTGATCTCCGCAGTAAGGAGGCTTATCATGGTGGACATATTGAAGGTACAATCAATATTCCATATGATAAAAATTTCATCAATCAAATTGGCTGGTATCTAAACTATAATCAAGAAATTAACTTGATTGGAGACTATCACCTTGTTTCAAAAGCAACACATAACATACTTTACAACTTATTGGATATGATAATGTGTCTGGATATCAGTTACCACAAGCTCAAATTCAAACACAATCTGTTCATAGTAAAGACATAACTGGTAATGAAGCACATGTCTTAGATGTACGTAATGATAATGAATGGAATAATGGCCACTTATCCCAAGCGGTTCATGTGCCACACGGCAAACTTTTAGAAACAGATTTACCTTTCAATAGAAACGATGTTATTTATGTAGACTGTCAGTCTGGCATTAGAAGTTCTATAGCTATTGGTATTTTAGAACACAAAGGTTATCACAACATTATTAATGTAAACGAAGGTTACAAAGATATATACCTTTCTTAATAATTATATTTATACTAATGAAGAAGGACTATAAGTAGTTAGATATAGCTTTTAGATATAGCTTATAGTTCCTTTTTATATTATTGGATAAATATCTATTTAAAAATCATTTATATACCCTCGCTTTATATCATTTAATAAATATTTTACATAGTACATACCTTTTTTGTTTATTGATGTGATCAAAAAACATAACAGCAATTCCTATAAACCTCATATGTTCTGATACGTTCAAAATCCCTTTATGAAGTGTCTAAAAAACCGCATCTCTGCGTATCGGTTAATGATACGGTTTTCTATGATATTTATTAATAAATATAAGATGCGAAGCATTTGTATAATCCAAACACTTCGCACCTATCTCTTGTTTTTTTATTTATTCCTAAAGAAAGACTCTAAACTTTTAATTACTTTTTTAGTTCGCAATATATCAGCTTCTTTTGATTCTATTAACACATATTTAGTAGCCGGACCTTCACCTTCTTTTTTTATCAAGTTATCATCTTTTAGTTTTTTTAAAATATTTCTAAACTGATATTCTGTCATATTTTCCATTTTTAAGGCTTCACCCTTACTTATTGATCCATAGTCAATAATATACTTTATTACTTTTTTGTCTAACTCAGGATATTTTTCAAACTCCTTCATTAAATCTTGTTTCCAAAGTACTACATTAGTGTCCATGTCCGTTAATTCTATTTCAGGCGTTTTAAGCTTATGTCTATTAACTACATCGAATATCCTTGGTCCTCCAGATCCAGCTTTTTCTGAATATCCTACTCTTCTGAAAAGCGTCGATAATATACTATTTCTGTCCTTTGAATGCCCTCCATGAATAAAATCTTCTTTATTTATTCTCATATTACCCGGATTATAAAACTCTATAAAATCTTCACAATTAACTATTTTAATACTTTGCTTAGTATCATAATACGCATGCATTAATGTATTAACCAGTGCTTCGCGAATTGCTACTTTTAAATCTCTTGCATAATTTTGTCTAGTCAAACCATCATTTAGGCTAAATGATTCCTCAATGTTATCAGTTAATTTTATCAATACTTTTTCAAAAAAACTATACACGTTTAAATCTTCATTACCTAAATCTCCACTTGATATTCTATCTTTCCAATCAGTATCTAGGTAATTTGTTTTCTTAAAATAATCTAATTGAAATCCTGGGAATCTATCACTAATCGCATTATACTTACCAAAGAATAATAAACATGCTGTAGTCATTTTATACTGTTTGTCTTTCGAACTTCTATCTTTTCTATATGCTCCTAAATCTATCATTAAATCCAGTTGGCTCATATTCGCATATCTCTCATCATTAGTATTTTTTAATAGAAGTTTCCTATAATTTTCGATAGATTCGTGATTTAAATCAGACATGTCATAGTTATCTAATAATTCTGTATCTATATCGTCTTGAGAATTTACAATCATGAATTTATACTCTTCTTCAGTCGCAATTCTATCAGCATCATCAACTCTTTTATATACTAAATCTTTTTTATTATCTACATATATCGGTTTCTTCGAATAAGGCGCTTCTGGTACATGAATTTCAATGCACGCTTTATTTTCAATATTAACAATTTTAACATCTTTATTTGATAAAATATTTTGACTAACTTTACTTCTTCCATATAGTGCATTCCAAAAATCTTCAATCATTTTCTCTGGATCTTCAACACCAACTGAAACAAAGACTTTTTTGTCCTCGATCTTTTTTTCTTCAATTCCTAAATATATAGTACCACCTTCAGTATTTGCAAAAGCACTATACGTAGACCAAATATCATTAGATAATCCTTTTCGTGATTTCTTATACTCTATATATTTACTTTCTCTATGCAACGCAATTCCTCCAAACCATAAATATTAAAATACTCCATTAATTTACTCAAACCGTCTACCATAGTATTTCACGCGATTTTCGCGCGATTACTACGATGATTTCAAACGATTCCTCTGATTATTTCACGCGATTTTCGCGCGATTACTACGATGATTTCAAACGATTCCTCTGATTATTTCACGCGATTTTCGCGCGATTACTACGATGATTTCAAACGATTCCTCTGATTATTTCACGTGATTTTCGCGCGATTACTACGATGATTTCAAACGATTCCTCTGATTATTTCACGTGATTTTCGCGCGATTACTACGATGATTTCAAACGATTCCTCTGATTATTTCACGTGATTTTCGCGCGATTACTACGATGATTTCAAACGATTCCTCTGATTATTTCACGTGATTTTCGCGCGATTACTACGATGATTTCAAACGATTCCTCTGATTATTTCACGTGATTTTCGCGCGATTACTACGATGATTTCAAACGATTCCTCTGATTATTTCACGTGATTTTCGCGCGATTACTACGATGATTTCAAACGATTCCTCTGATTATTTCACGCGATTTCCACAACATTTTTCGTATTTCAGAACGATTAAGACTACATTATCCTGGCTTAATATTAATTAATTTTAATTATATCTATAAATATTTTCAGTGAAAAACTATTTCTTTAAGGCATCTAATGCTTTAAAAAACAACGATACATTGTACTCAATATTGTTATGCTTTGTTTTTTCTCTAGGAAAGCAGTAGGCTTTATAATAATCAATTTTAACTTTCAACATATTTTGTTCAATAGATAAAGTTGCATTTAATAACGATTCTTCTAATCCATTTTTAAATCTTTTAATCTGATCTTTTACGTATCTATACTTTTTAATAGATTCTTCTATCAGTGTAATTCTTTTGTAATTATCTTTTTCTCCTTCACATGTATCTACAATGTCTCTAATAATATATAATCTAACAACAGGTAATCGTATATCTATAAGTAAAATAATGACATATGATTGAATAAATTCGTTTAATTTTTTCCCAAACTCATAATCTGTTTTCTTTTGTCCTTTAAATGCCTTCAAATACAATTCTATCAAATAAAATAGTTCATTTAAAAAAGCCCAAGCATATTCCTGTTCTAATGCAACATAACTAATCAATTGATTATTAAGATTATAAAACTGAATCTCATTATATAAATATTTCCAATGATTCTCCAATTTTGTATACGATATTTTTTCTCCTAACCGTACATATTCATTTTCTTTTTTTGACTGATTATAGAGTGTGTCTATCTTTGTAACTAATCTTTTTTGCGTTTTGTTTATTTCTGCCAATGCTTTTGAAGTAATATTTGAATCATAACTCATATGTGCATCTACTTTCTTTATCGCGAGTAGTGATTTCAATTGTTCTTCATTTATAAATGGATTACGTTTAAAATTATTATTTTGACTATTGATATGCGTCATGATATTTAAATTACTGTAAATCTTATTGATACTTCTAAACTCAGTATCATCTAATAAATAATCGAAATTTGAGTTTAAATGTTTTTTTATAAATGAAACTCTATCCATCTTTTGATGTTCATTTAAATCGCTTAAACTTCTTAATAACAACAAATCTTCATAAACCTCAACTGTTACATCAAATTTCAAATAATCAACTAAGTTTCCATACTTATCAATAATTTCTTCTAGCGTAGGTATCAATATATACCCCCCCTCCCCATTTTTTGTTCCGCGTCTAATCATAATGCTTCATTTATGCTTATTATAGCAATCAATTGAAGATAGTTTAACCTATATGATATTGATTGACTCCTTAAAAATTATTGGAGGAATTTTAAAATGAATAAGAAATCTAAGCAGCAAGAAAAGCTTTATAATTTTATAATTGCTAAATCTTTTCAACAACCAGTTGGAAGTACGTTCACTTATGGTGAATTAAGAAAGAAATATAATGTGGTTTGTAGCACGAATGATCAACGTGAAGTAGGACGTCGTTTTGCTTACTGGATTAAGTACACGCCAGGATTACCATTTAAAATTGTAGGAACAAAAAATGGCAGTTTATTATATCAGAAAATAGGGATAAACCCATGCAATAATAGCACGCCTTCGAAAGGAGGTGATTGCTAATGAGTTACACATTGTTTGAAATTGGCCCATTTGCTTTAGATTCCTTCGGTTGGAAAGAAACGATACCACCTAAAAAAGATGGTGACAGTGAAAAAGTGGTTAGAATGGCTAGCCCTATTATTGTTAATGCAAGATTTTCTGATCCAATTACTGGTGTTGAAAAGTTGATTATTACTAACAACAATGGTAAAAAAGACATTTTTGAGTCTGATATCTTAACAACACGAAACTTACCTTCTTTAATTAAATATGGCTACAGTATTAACGAGAAGTATATTAGATCATTGAGTTATGCCTTGCAATTGATGCGAGATAGATTACCACTTTCTGAATTATATGAGGGTGTAGGTATACTAGAGACACCTTTTGGCTACTTGATATCGCTAGATAAAGTTCTCAAATCTATTCAATTTAATCAGTCCTCACCTTCATACCCTATTGTAGATAGTGCTTATGACTTAACTCCTAAAGGTACATTTGATAATTGGTTTAACATGTATATTGACGAGGTTAAAGGTCATCTTCTTTTAGAATTGGCAGTCATATTTGGGATTTCTGCCTTAGTGACAAGTTTTCTGAAGCATAAACATGAAATCGAATTTGCAGGAATTCTCTTTAGTTTTACAGGTCAATCCTCAACCGGTAAGTCAACCGCAGCTGCTTTAGCTGTATCAGTCGCTGGTAACCCTACCAAAGGTAATGAAACTCTTTTTAGAAGTTGGAATGCCACACGAAACGCACTTGAAGGTTATTTGAGTAACAATTATGGCATTCCTATAGTATTTGATGAGCTTTCATCTACGACACTTAGAGATACCACGGGTTTGTTATATTCCATCGCTGAAGGTCAAGGTCGTCAACGTTCAAACGTTCATGGAGAAGTTAAAACGCCTAAGAATTGGGGTACTTCTGTCATTTCAACGTCAGAATACAGTATTTTTAATGATTCAGCTCAAAACGATGGATTACGTGTAAGAACCATCGAGATTAATGAACAATTCACTACAAATGCGACCAATGCTGACAATATTAAAAAAGCTGTAGCACTAAACTATGGTCATGTTTTACCGTTAGTAGCTAAATATCTTATAAATCGTGAAGATGAAGTTATTCAATGGTTTTACAAGGAAGTAGATTGGTTTGAAGCTAAATTGAAAGATGAAACAAACAATACAGGTATTCGTATGTTTAAGCGTTATGCAGTCATTACAACATCTGCGAAAATATTAGGTCGTGTTTTATCTACAGATATTGATATCGCTAATATAAGAGACTACTTTATTGATTATCATACTCATACAGTCTCTGAACGCTCATTAGCTGATAAAGCTATTGATGTCATCATTCAATTTGTGGCACAAAACAGAGGTAAGTTTTCAGATGAAGGTGCTTTGAAAAATATGTTTGAGAACTATGGATTAATCTCATTAAAAGATGACCATATCGAAGTAAAAATAATTGCGAACGTTTTTAAACAGATGCTAAACAATCATCAATTTCAAGATGTTAATAATGTTGTCAACGCCTTAAGAGATAAAGGTTTCATATTAGCTGACCGTGGACGCCAAACAACTAAAAGAAGTGTCAAAGATAATAGCGGTAAAAAACAATCACTTGTATTTTACCATCTAAAATTAGATGTAGAGTTTGCATCTATCCTCGGATTAACTAAAGATAAGTCGTTACTTCAAAATTGGACACCGTCAAATGATAACAAAGCTGCGAAAGAACTTTTTAAATCCGCTAATGAAGGGATAGGCCCTTCAGGAGTTCACGAAGATTTCTAATTGTCTTTATCATACAACTGTGAAGCATCAAACTGAATAATCGACGTATTGAAGATAGAACAAATAACGGAGTGAAAAACATGGATGAACTTATCGAGATATTAGCCGATTTGGTAATTGAAGAAATCAATCAAACAAATGACTAATATGGACGCCCAACATCTCATTGATGTTGGGCTTATATATCAATTCATCCATAAATATATATTATCACTGTGAAAGGAGGAGCCGATATGAAACAAGTCATAGGCTATTTACGTCAAAGTACGATGAAACAACAATCTCTTGCAGCACAGAAACAAGCTATCGAAGCAATAGCCGAAAAACATCATATTCAACATATCAACTTTTATAGCGACAAACAATCAGGTCGCAAAGATAATCGTAGTGGGTATCGACAAATAACACAATTAATTCAACAAGGACAGTGTGACATATTATGCTGTTATCGTCTTAATAGGTTGCATCGTAATCTGAAAAATGCATTAAAACTCATCAAATTATGTCAAACGTACCATGTTCATATCTTAAGCGTACATGATGGTTACTTTGATATGGATCAAGCTTTCGACCGACTCAAGCTTAATATCTTCATCAGTTTAGCCGAACTTGAATCGGATAACATTGGAGAACAAGTCAGAAATGGGCTTCAAGAAAAAGCAAAGCAAGGTCGATTGATTACAACACATGCACCTTTTGGTTACGAATATCACAACGGAACATTCATCATCAATCAAAATGAGTCACCAACGGTAAAGGCTGTATTCAATTATTACATTAAAGGTCATGGTTATAAGAAAATTGCACAGTTATTAGAAGAAGATAACACGTATATCAATCGACAACCCTATCAAGTTCGTAACATTATCATCAATCCTAATTATTGTGGTCGTGTCAACAATCAATATGGCCAATTCGACAATATGTTTCCTTCTATTGTTTCCACAAGTATATATGAGCAAGCGCAGAGACTTCGATTGCAAAAACAAACCAAACAGACACCTTCGGATAATCAACTCAAACAAAAAATCAAATGCCCATGTTGTAATGCAACACTTACAAATATGACCATTAGAAAAAAGAATCATACATTACGTTACTACGTCTGTCCTAAAAACATGAATGCTTCACGCTTTGTCTGTGATTTTAAAGGCATCAATGCACAAACACTTGAAGATAAAGTATTAGAAGTGTGCCGAGACTTTTATCAAAATCAACGCATCTACACAAAAATTAAAAGTGCGATTGACAAACGCATCAAAAGACAAAGAAACATAGAAAAACATCACACATTGACTCAAGAACAACTGATAGAAAAGTTGGCACAAGGCATCATTGATGCAGAAACGTTCAGAGAGCAAACACAATCATTACGTCAACAACCGCAACGCACTACATCTATCAATGGGCATCAAATACAACACATCATTCAAAATATTATTCAAAAACGTTTCACGTTAAACATATTGTACCCCTATATTGAAACCATTCACATTACGAAAGATAAAAATCTTATAGGAATCTATTTCAAAAATGAACCACTCAATATTGTCAATCAAACCATGCAATCATCGATTGCATAAATGAAGAAAGGATGTAACATAATGCAACAACTTAAAACAAAACGTGTCGGTATCTATGTACGTGTATCAACAGAAATGCAAAGCACAGAAGGTTATAGTATCGACGGACAAATCAATCAAATCAAAGAATACTGTGACTTCCATCATTTTGAAGTTAAAGATATATACGCTGACCGTGGTATTTCAGGTAAATCTATGAACAGACCTGAGCTCCAACGTATGTTGAAAGATGCAAAAGAAGGCAATATCGACTGTGTTATGGTATACAAAACAAACCGATTAGCTCGTAATACATCTGATCTTCTCAAAATTGTCGAAGATTTACACAAACAAAATGTCGAATTTTTCAGTTTGTCAGAGCGTATGGAAGTCAATACTTCTTCTGGTAAACTCATGTTACAGATACTTGCGAGTTTCTCAGAATTCGAACGTAATAACATTGTCGAGAACGTATTTATGGGTCAAACGAGACGTGCCCAAGAAGGCTATTATCAAGGCAATTTACCACTAGGTTATGACAAAATACCAGATAGTAAACACGAGCTAATGATTAACCAACATGAAGCTAATATTGTAAAATATATATTCGAGTGCTATGCCAAAGGACATGGCTATCGTAAAATTGCCAATGCATTGAATCACAAAGGATATGTCACTAAAAAGGGGAAACCTTTCAGTATTAGTTCAATCACATACATCTTAGCTAACCCTTTCTATATCGGCAAAATTCAATTTGCGAAATACAAAGATTGGAGTGAAAAACGTCGTAAAGGGCTGAATGATAAACCAGTGATAGCTGAAGGTAAGCATTCCCCCATTATTAATCAAGATTTATGGGATAAAGTACAAATGCGTAAGAAACAAGTCAGTCAAAAACCCCAAGTCCATGGCAAAGGAACGAATCTGCTTACAGGCATTATTCACTGTCCCCAATGTGGCGCACCTATGGCAGCAAGCAATACCACGAATACTCTTAAAGACGGGACTAAGAAACGTATTCGTTACTATTCATGTAGTAATTTTCGGAACAAGGGTTCCAAAGTATGTTCGGCAAACAGTGTAAGAGCTGATGTGATTGAAGATTATGTGATGAAGCAAATACTTGAAATAGTCAAAAGTGATAAAGTCATTCAACGCGTAGTAACACACGTCAATCAAGAAAATCAAGTTGATGGCGCTGCACTTCATCACGATATTGCTTATAAGCAACAACAATATGATGAAGTACAAATCAAAATAAATAACTTGATTAAAACCATCGAGGATAATCCGGACTTAACATCAGTAATCAGACCAAGTATTCAAAAATATGAAAAGCAACTCAATGACATTACGAATCAAATCAACCAACTCAAAAATCAACAAAATGAAGATAAGACTTTATTTGATGCCAAAGAAATCAGTAAACTATTACAACACATCTTTCATGATATTAAGCACATAGAAAAATCTCGACTCAAAGCATTGTATCTATCAGTGATTGATCGCATTGATATTAAAAAAGATGGTAATCATAAAAAACAATTCTATGTCACACTCAAACTTAATAACGAAATCATTAAACAACTTTTCAATAATAAACAACTCGACGAAGTGCATCTCAGCACTTCGTCTTTATTTTTGCCCCAAACACTATATCTTACTATTTAGCTAATAGAATCATTGTTATAACAATAATTTTCACTATATTCTTTCGCTTATTTTATCTAACTATTTTCAAGAATTGCTCTTTATCAATTTCAATAACACTTATCTAATGAAACAGTTATTGTCGTAATTTTTTCATAACTATACAATGCTTATATTGAAATTGCTAAAGAACATCCACAATGATTTTTTATCGGGAAATGATTGGGATTTGCAGATTCGAAGAAACAGAAGGATTGTGCAAGCACAATCCCAAAATCCCGTTACTTTTTATAAATAAATAATATATATAAGGAAGCAGAGACACAACCCTATCATCAATACTTATAAATAATGAGTTGATTGTTTGTCAAAATAGGCGGAATTTCAGGATTTCCTTGGCATACCAACGTTTGTAGCGGGTTTTTATATGGAATTTTCTCTTATTCCCACCGGGATTCGTAATAAATGACAAATCAAATATATATTATCTCAATGATGTATATGAACTACATCACTATTACACTATCTAGGAGGCAATAATATGAAAACCATCACTCAAGAACTCAAACAATATATAACCCACCTATTCCAACTATCTAATAACGAAGCTTGGGAATGTGAAGCGCTGGAGGAAGCAGCAGAAAATATTCTACCGGAACGTTTTATTAATGATTCTCCACTGGTACATCTCACACTCGAGACTTATACCTACTATAATGATGAACTACATGAGCTAAGTATCTATCCATTTCTAATGTATGCCAATAACCAACTCATCAGTGTCGGATACTTAGACCATTTTGACATGGACTTTCTGTACCTTACAGATACTCAAAATATCATTATTGATGAACGTCATTTACTAAAACAAGGAGGTCAGGACCATGAATAATTGGATCATAGTTGCTCAATTATCCGTCACAGTTATCAACGAAATCATCGACATCATGAAAGAAAAGCAGAAGGGAGGGAAATAGCATGAAAATCAATCGATACATCACAAGAGGAATTAATGAAAGTATTCCACTAGACCTTCAAATCTTACTTTGGCACATGGTAGAAAAAAAAGATAACCAGCCTCATACAGATTACCTACACATTTTTAAATTACAAGAAGATGAGAATATACTCTCAATCACACATGAACAAGAACAACCCACATACAAATTGGAATATCACTATACAAACTATGAAAAAAATCAAAATGCATTACCTAAGAAAGTCTACGTCATTCGTGAAGATGACGTGGACGCTTTTTATTATGTGATGCTTTTACCAGAAGAATACTAAAGGAAGTGACGATGATGAATACAATCAAAAGTACGATACACACAGAAGCCATATTTAGCGATGATGAACAGCACCGCTATTTACTCAAGAAAACATGGGATGAAAAGAAAGCTGCATGCACAGTGATAACGATGTATCCTCATTTAGACGGTGTATTATCACTCGATCTCACAACTGTTCTTATCCTCAACCAATTAGCCAATTCAGAACGATACGGTGCTGTATATCTTGTAAATCTATTCTCTAATATTAGAACACCCGAAAACCTCAAACATATCAAAAATCCATACGATGAGCACACTGATATTCATTTGATGAAAGCGATTAGTGAAAGTGACACAGTGATTCTTGCTTATGGTGCCTATGCGAAGCGACCAGTTGTTATCGACCGTGTCGAACAAGTGATGGAAATGTTAAAACCTCATAAAAAGAAAGTAAAAAAGCTCATCAATCCAGTAACAAATGAAATTATGCATCCACTCAACCCTAAGGCACGTCAAAAATGGATTTTGAAATCATAGCAAATACATGGAGGTCAATATGGAAACAAAACAAATCAACATCGTTTTACTGTAAATGATATTGTTGAAACAATTCCTGACAATGAATTCGACGAATTCAGACATCACCGTGGTGCAACTTCGTACCATCCTAAAATGATGTTAAAAGTGATTCTATATGCCTACACACAATCTGTATTCTCAGGTCGTAAAATAGAAAAAATGCTTAATGATAGCATCCGAATGATGTGGCTATCACAAAATCAAAAACCTTCTTATAAAACAATTAATCAATTTAGAGTAAATCCAAAAGTAGATGCTTTATTAGAATCTTTATTTATTCAATTTTACAGTCAGTGTGTAAAACAAAATCTTATAGATGATAAAGCTATTTTTATTGATGGTACAAAAATTGAAGCAAATGCCAATCGATATACATTTGTATGGAAAAAGAGTATTCAAAACCATGAATCAAAGATGAATGAGGATTCTAAAGCCCTCTACCATGAATTGGTAACCAATAAAATCATACCGGAAATTAAAGAAGATCATGATAATGAATTAACAAAAGAAGAAATAGATTTGATTGGTAGTCACTTAGATAAAGAAATCGAAGATTTAAACCAACATATCAACAATGAAAAATGTACTAAAACAAGAAAACAAATACGTCTCAAAAGAACTAAAATCAAAAAATACAAAAAGCAAATCAATGATTATTTTGAGCGAAAGTATCGATACGAATTTCAAAAATCTATTTTAAAGGATAGAAATAGTTATTCTAAGACAGATTATGATGCGACATTTATGAGAATGAAAGAAGATCACATGAAAAATGGACAACTTAAGCCAGGGTATAATTTACAAATAGCAACAAATTCCCAATTTGTTTTATCTTATAATGTGTATCAAAATCCAACGGATACTAGAACGATGATTCCATTTTTAAATTCAATTCAAGAGACCTACGGTCATTTACCTGAATATATTGTAGCTGATGCAGGTTATGGTAGTGAATCAAATTATAAGGCAATTATAGATGACTTTAATCGAACGCCACTCATAACATATGGAATGTTTATAAAAGATAAAACTAAAAAATATAAAAGTGACATCTTTAATACTCAAAATTGGAACTATGACGAAATTAATGACGAATTCATTTGTCCGAATAATAAACGGCTAGGTTTTAAAAGATATGCCTATCGTCATGATAAGTATGGTTATAAGCGAGACTTCAAATTATATGAATGTGATGATTGTTCAGAATGTCCTCTGAAAAATCAATGTATGAACTTCAATTCAAAAACAAACAAAAAAATAATGAAGAATTATAACTGGGAATATTTTAAATCCCAAATTAACAAAAAGCTTTCAGAACCAGAAACAAAAAATATCTACAGTCAAAGAAAAATTGATGTGGAACCTGTTTTTGGATTTATGAAGGCTATTTTGGGTTTCACTCGGATGTCTGTCCGAGGACTCAATAAAGTCAAAAGAGAACTTGGTTTTGTATTAATGGCACTTAATATAAGAAAAGTAGTAGCTCAACGAGCTGAAAATAATCAAAAAATTTATAAAAAAGACAATTTCTATATTATTTCAATAGAAATTGTCTTTTTTCACTTATCCAAGAACTTTATGTCCCGGACTCATTATGATTTATTTTTTTATTGCTGACTTGCCATTAATTCTGCTTGCTCTACAACTTGTTCCACAGCCATTTTTTGAAGATCTGGTGGATAGCCATATTTCTTTAATAGGCGTCTAACTTGAACTCTCATTTTAGCTTTAGCACTGTCTCGTTTAGACCAATCAACACTCATGTTATCCTTAACTGTTTTAGTTAACTCATGTGCAATGGCTCTTAACTCTTTATCGCCCAAAGCTTCTTTAGCTGTTTCATGTGAAGCTCGATATACTACATACAATATACGCAACAATACGCTTGTTTCGATTAGGTTTAGGCATTGAATCATAAAGTGCAATATACTTAACACGTTCTTTAATATTTGAATTAAAACCTAGTAAATATTGTGCTGCCACATTATTTATGTGCTGAGATTTTAAAATAGAGCATTTTAATATCGATTCACCATAACGTATATGTTCATGGCGATTCAAAATTTTTAAAACGTTTCTATCACATACTTTTTCACAGTCATTGTCCATCATTGTTTTACTTATATATAGTGCAGGATTAAACCAGAATATCATTTTAAAAACAACATAAAGCTGGTTGAATATTAAGTCATGACTTTTCACATGTGATAGTTCATGTAGAATAATATATTCAATTTCTTTGTCATTCATGGTTTCGACTACGACAGTTGGTAGTACAATTTGGGATTTCACTAAACCAAATACCATCGGATTATCAATGTTTGAACTATAACTAATTGTTATATGCTTTTTGTAGAACTGCATCTTACTTTGACATACTTTAAGTCGTTCATTAAGATATGACGATTCCAATGACGAACTTTTAATAACATCAATTTGTCGGAATGCCTTAATCATATAAAATAAGCACAACAAACTACCAAATACCCATATCAAAAGAATCATATACGTTATATTTGAGGTCTCAAACTGATTAACATTAATTGCTAAGTCTTTCGTAACAGATGATTGTTGACCATCTAACATATGACTAACCGAAGAAGTCGTGTCAGATACATTTCGATTCATCATATCTTTTGAAAATGTAAAATTCGATATTTTGTAAAATGGTATTAATGGAATTAACGTGGAGACGAGCACTAATAACCAAATCTTATGTGACATAATATTTTGAGTATATTTTATATAGAGCATTCTCACTAAAAAAATTACACATATCGTGAGCAATGAACTGATTATACTTAACATTAAAAAAGATGATAACACCTTCTACACCTCCATATCACAAAAATTATAACATTATTTTGACATAAATACTACATTTGTAATATACTACAAATGTAGTCTTATATAAGGAGTATATTGATGAAAAAGATAAAAATTGTTCCACTTATTTTAATAGTTGTAGTTGTCGGGTTTGGTATATATTTTTATGCTTCAAAAGATAAAGAAATTAATAATACTATTGATGCAATTGAAGATAAAAATTTCAAACAAGTTTATAAAGATAGCAGTTATATTTCTAAAAGCGATAATGGTGAAGTAGAAATGACTGAACGTCCGATAAAAATATATAATAGTTTAGGCGTTAAAGATATAAACATTCAGGATCGTAAAATAAAAAAAGTATCTAAAAATAAAAAACGAGTAGATGCTCAATATAAAATTAAAACAAACTACGGTAACATTGATCGCAACGTTCAATTTAATTTTGTTAAAGAAGATGGTATGTGGAAGTTAGATTGGGATCATAGCGTCATTATTCCAGGAATGCAGAAAGACCAAAGCATACATATTGAAAATTTAAAATCAGAACGTGGTAAAATTTTAGACCGAAACAATGTGGAATTGGCCAATACAGGAACAGCATATGAGATAGGCATCGTTCCAAAGAATGTATCTAAAAAAGATTATAAAGCAATCGCTAAAGAACTAAGTATTTCTGAAGACTATATCAAACAACAAATGGATCAAAATTGGGTACAAGATGATACCTTCGTTCCACTTAAAACCGTTAAAAAAATGGATGAATATTTAAGTGATTTCGCAAAAAAATTTCATCTTACAACTAATGAAACAGAAAGTCGTAACTATCCTCTAGGAAAAGCGACTTCACATCTATTAGGTTATGTTGGTCCCATTAACTCTGAAGAATTAAAACAAAAAGAATATAAAGGCTATAAAGATGATGCAGTTATTGGTAAAAAGGGACTCGAAAAACTTTACGATAAAAAGCTCCAACATGAAGATGGCTATCGTGTCACAATCGTTGACGATAATAGCAATACAATCGCACATACATTAATAGAGAAAAAGAAAAAAGATGGCAAAGATATTCAACTAACTATTGATGCTAAAGTTCAAAAGAGTATTTATAACAACATGAAAAATGATTATGGCTCAGGTACTGCTATCCACCCTCAAACAGGTGAATTATTAGCACTTGTAAGCACACCTTCATATGACGTCTATCCATTTATGTATGGCATGAGTAACGAAGAATATAATAAATTAACCGAAGATAAAAAAGAACCTCTGCTCAACAAGTTCCAGATTACAACTTCACCAGGTTCAACTCAAAAAATATTAACAGCAATGATTGGGTTAAATAACAAAACATTAGACGATAAAACAAGTTATAAAATCGATGGTAAAGGTTGGCAAAAAGATAAATCTTGGGGTGGTTACAACGTTACAAGATATGAAGTGGTAAATGGTAATATCGACTTAAAACAAGCAATAGAATCATCAGATAACATTTTCTTTGCTAGAGTAGCACTCGAATTAGGCAGTAAGAAATTTGAAAAAGGCATGAAAAAACTAGGTGTTGGTGAAGATATACCAAGTGATTATCCATTTTATAATGCTCAAATTTCAAACAAAAATTTAGATAATGAAATATTATTAGCTGATTCAGGTTACGGACAAGGTGAAATACTGATTAACCCAGTACAGATCCTTTCAATCTATAGCGCATTAGAAAATAATGGCAATATTAACGCACCTCACTTATTAAAAGACACGAAAAACAAAGTTTGGAAGAAAAATATTATTTCCAAAGAAAATATCAATCTATTAACTGATGGTATGCAACAAGTCGTAAATAAAACACATAAAGAAGATATTTATAGATCTTATGCAAACTTAATTGGCAAATCCGGTACTGCAGAACTCAAAATGAAACAAGGAGAAACTGGCAGACAAATTGGGTGGTTTATATCATATGATAAAGATAATCCAAACATGATGATGGCTATTAATGTTAAAGATGTACAAGATAAAGGAATGGCTAGCTACAATGCCAAAATCTCAGGTAAAGTGTATGATGAGCTATATGAGAACGGTAATAAAAAATACGATATAGATGAATAACAAAACAGTGAAGCAATCCGTAACGATGGTTGCTTCACTGTTTTATTATGAATTATTAATAAGTGCTGTTACTTCTCCCTTAAATACAATTTCTTCATTTTCATTGTATGTTGAAAGTGACACTGTAACGAGTCCATTTTCTTTTTTTATGGATTTCTTATTTGTAATTTCAGCGATAACGTACAATGTATTACCTGGGTATACAGGTTTAATAAATTTAACGTTATTCATTTGTGTTCCTGCTACAACTTCTTCTCCGTATTTACCTTCTTCTACCCATAATTTAAATGATATTGAAAGTGTATGCATGCCAGATGCAATGATACCTTTAAATCTACTTTGTTCTGCTTTTTCTTTATCTATATGCATATATTGAGGATCAAAAGTTGTTGCAAATTGGATAATTTCTTCTTCTGTAATATGAAGGCTTTTTGTTTTGAATGTTTCTCCTACTATAAAATCATCGTATTTCATATATGTCTCTCTTTCTTATTCAAATTAATTTTTTAGTATGTAACATGTTAAAGGTAAGTCTACCGTCACTGAAACGTAAGACTCACCTCTAACTTTCTATTGAGACAAATGCACCATTTTATCTGCATTGTCTGTAAAGATACCATCAACTCCCCAATTAGCAAGTTGGTTTGCACGTGCTGGTTTGTTTACAGTCCATACGTTCAATTCATAACCCGCTTCTTTTACCATTTTTACTTTTGCTTTAGTAAGTTTGGCATCTTCAGTGTTTACTATTTTAGCATTACAGTAATCTAAAAGTGTTCTCCAGTCTTCACGAAACGAAGTTGTATGGAATATAACTGCTCTGTTATATTGTGGCATGATTTCTTCTGCAAGTTTAACAAGCACAACATTAAAGCTTGAAATGAGCACTTCTTGATTCTGATTTAAGTTTGTTAATTGTTCTTCCACTTGCTTAACCATACTTTTAGAAAGTGCTAGTCCATTCGGTCCAGTAATACCTTTTAATTCTACATTTAAATTCATATTATATTCATTTGCTATTTTTACTACATCATCGAAAGTTGGCAAATGTTCATCTTTGAATTTTTCACCAAACCAAGATCCTGCAGAAGCATCTTTAATTTCATCATAATTCAATTCAGTTATTTCCCCGGACATATTTGTAGTCCGTTCTAAATAATCATCATGAATGATAATCAGTTGTTCATCTTTTGTAATTGCAACATCTAACTCCAACCAGTTTATACCTTCTACTTCTGAAGCAGCTTTAAATGATGCAATTGTATTTTCCGGAGCTTTACTAGGTAATCCTCTATGTCCATATACAGTTAGCATATTACCTCTCCTTGCATTTTTATTTTTTTAATTAACGTAACTGTATTATCACATTAATCGCACTTTTATTTCCATTAAAAAGAGATGAATATCATAAATAAAGAAGTCGATAGATTCGTATTGATTATGGAGTTAATCTACGTCTCATCTCATTTTTAAAAAATCATTTATGTCCCAAGCTCCATTTTGTAATCAAGTCTAGTTTTTCTGTACCCCTTATCTGCAATTTTACTTAGGATTGCTTTTAACTTACCCCTTATCAGCAATTTTACTGAGAACTGCTTTTAACGTACCTCTTATCTGCAATTTTGCCTAGAACTGCTTTTAACGTACCTCTTATCTGCAATTTTACTGAGAACTGCTTTTAACTTACCCCTTATCAGCAATTTTGCATGGAATTGCTTTTAACGTACCTCTTATCTGCAATTTTACTTAGAACTGCTTTTAACAAACCTCTTATCTGCAATTTTACTTAGAACTGCTTTTAACGTACCTCTTATCTGTAATTTTACTGAGAACTGCTTTTAACAAACCTCTTATCTGCAATTTTACTTAGAACTGCTTTTAACAAACCTCTTATCTGCAATTTTACTTAGAATTGCTTTTACTATTCCTCTTATTAGTATAATCTCAGTAAGAATGCGTATAAAAATGAAAATTACAACCGATTTTGTAAGTGCTGACGCCTGAGGGAATAGTATGTGCGAGAGACTAATGGCTCGAGCCATACCCCTAGGCAAGCATGCACGTACAAAATCGTAAGATAAAAAAATAAGCATATCACTGTAAACTTTAAAAAATCAGTTTAGTGATATGCTTATTTATTTCGAGTTAGGATTTATGTCCCAAGCTCATCAAGCACAATCGGCCACTAGTTTATTTCTCTATCTTATATGTTCTGATATGGTCTTCTATACTGTATAAGTATACTTTTGAATATGGATCTTGTGTCAATTCACGTTCGAAATCAAATTCTTGATTATCAAATCTGTTAAAGAATGTTTCGTATTCTTCGACTGATAATTGCTCTCTAGATTCTAGCATATTTAAGTGTTTCTCTTTATCTAATGCTTTGTCATATCCTTTAACGATTGAACCACTAAAGATTTCTCCTACTGCTCCTGAACCATAACTAAATAGACATACTTTCTCTTCTGGTTGGAATGTGTGGTTCTGTAATAACGAAATTAAACTTAAGTATAATGATCCTGTATAAATGTTACCAACATCTCTATTCCATAATACGGTTCTGTTGCAAAGTTGAATTTATAGTATAATTTTAACAAAAAGGAGTCTTCTGTATGAACTATTTCAGATATAAACAATTTAACAAGGATGTTATCACTGTAGCCGTTGGCTACTATCTAAGATATACATTGAGTTATCGTGATATATCTGAAATATTAAGGGAACGTGGTGTAAACGTTCATCATTCAACGGTCTACCGTTGGGTTCAAGAATATGCCCCAATTTTGTATCAAATTTGGAAGAAAAAGCATAAAAAAGCTTATTACAAATGGCGTATTGATGAGACGTACATCAAAATAAAAGGAAAATGGAGCTATTTATATCGTGCCATTGATGCAGAGGGACATACATTAGATATTTGGTTGCGTAAGCAACGAGATAATCATTCAGCATATGCGTTTATCAAACGTCTCATTAAACAATTTGGTAAACCTCAAAAGGTAATTACAGATCAGGCACCTTCAACGAAGGTAGCAATGGCTAAAGTAATTAAAGCTTTTAAACTTAAACCTGACTGTCATTGTACATCGAAATATCTGAATAACCTCATTGAGCAAGATCACCGTCATATTAAAGTAAGAAAGACAAGGTATCAAAGTATCAATACAGCAAAGAATACTTTAAAAGGTATTGAATGTATTTACGCTCTATATAAAAAGAACCGCAGGTCTCTTCAGATCTACGGATTTTCGCCATGCCACGAAATTAGCATCATGCTAGCAAGTTAAGCGAACACTGACATGATAAATTAGTGGTTAGCTATATTTTTTTACTTTGCAACAGAACCGAAAATAATCTCTTCAATTTATTTTTATATGAATCCTGTGACTCAATGATTGTAATATCTAAAGATTTCAGTTCATCATAGACAATGTTCTTTTCAACATTTTTTATAGCAAATTGATTAAATAAATTCTCTAATTTCTCCCGTTTGATTTCACTACCATAGATTATATTATCATTGATATAGTCAATGAATAATGACAAATTATCACTCATAACAGTCCCAACCCCTTTATTTTGATAGACTAATTATCTTCATCATTGTAAAACAAATTACACCCTTTAAATTTAACTCAACTTAAATATCGACAAATTAAAAAACAATAAAATTACTTGAATATTATTCATAATATATTAACAACTTTATTATACTGCTCTTTATATATAAAATCATTAATAATTAAACAAGCCTTAAAATATTTAACTTTTTTGTGATTATTACACATTATCTTATCTGCTCTTTATCACCATAAAAATAGAAAAAACAAGATTCCTAAAGAATATAGGAATCTTGTTTCAGACTGTGGACAAACTGATTTTTTATCAGTTAGCTTATTTAGAAAGTTTTATTTAAATTACAGTTTCTATTTTTATTAGATCACAATTTTATTTTAGCTCTTGTTCAAGTAATCATTTTTCGCCAAAAACTTTATACTGAATAGCTTCTACATTAAATACTTTGTCAATGAGATCATCTACATCTTTAAATTCAGAATAATTTGCATATGGATCTATAAAATAAAATTGTGGTTCTTTACCGGAAACATTAAATATTCTTAATATTAAATATTTCTGCTTATATTCTTTCATAGCAAACATTTCATTTAGCGACATAAAAAATGGTTCCTCAATACTAGAAGATGTAGATGTTTTAATTTCAATAAATTTTTCTACAGCTTTATCTGTATTTGTTGGATCAAAAGCTACTAAATCATAGCCATGACCGTGTTGAGAGCCTGGATTATCATTTAAAATATTCCTAAACTGTTCTTTCTTATCTTCGTCTATTTTATTATCAATTAGCTCATTAAAGTAATTTAGCGCTAATTTTTCTCCAACTTTACCGGTTAATTTATTCTCTTTATTTGATTTTTCAATTTCTGAATCATTTTTAGTAGTCTTTGATACACCTTTTTTATATTTTGGAATTATTCCTTTAGGTGCTTCCACTTCCTTGAGTGTCTTATCTTTTTGTGCTGTTCTAATTTCTTCAATTTCGCTGTCTTCCTGTATTTCGTCTATGCTATTGACCAAGCTATCATAGGATGTTTTTGTAACTTTTGAAGCTAATTCATTAAATAGTTCTAAAAATTTCTTTAAATCCTCTAGCATATCTTCTTCTGTGAATCCTTCATTCAAATCATAATATTTGAATCTTATTGATCCATGAGAATATCCTGATGGATAATCATTTTTTAAATCATAAGATGAATCTTTATTTTCTGCGTAATAAAATCTTCCAGTATTAAATTCATTTGATGTAATATATTTATTGAGTTCGGAAGATAAAGTTAATGCTCTTTGTTTTGCAGCATTTTTATCCCGCGGAAACATATCACTTATCTTTGACCATCCTTGATTCAAAGATAAGTATATGCCTTCTCCTTCCGGATGAAAAAGATATACCAAATAATATCCATCCTTTGTTTCTTTTGTTATATTCTCATCATATATTGAAATCCAAGGAACTTTACTATAGTTCCCAGTAGCAACCTTCCCTACAACTGAATATTTATCTTCTTTTATATGCACTTTTAACTGCTTGGGTAACTTATCATGGACTAAAGTTTTATATAGATCACCTTTATCCCAATCAGATTTTTTAACTACATTATTGGTACGTTTCTCTTTAATTAATTTAAGGACCTGCATAAAGTTGTCTATCATTTGAAATTCCCTCCTATTATAAAATATATTATGTCTCATTTTCTTCAATATGTACTTATTTATATTTTACCGTAATTTACTATATTTAGTTGCAGAAAGAATTTTCTCAAAGCTAGAACTTTGCTTCACTATAAGTATTCAGTATAAAGAATATTTCGCTATTATTTACTTGAAATGAAAGACTGCGGAGGCTAACTATGTCAAAAATCATGAACCTCATTACTTATGATAAGCTTCTTAAAAACATAACAGCAATTCACATAAACCTCATATGTTCTGATACATTCAAAATCCCTTTATGAAGCGGCTGAAAAAACCGCATCATTTATGATATGCTTCGCCGCGCATAATTTTGAAGGCGCGGTAGATTTGTTCGATTAAGATGACGCGCATCATTTGGTGTGGGAAGGTCATTTTGCTGAAGGAGAGTGCGTAGTTGCTACGTTGTAAGACGTCTTGATGTAAGCCGTTTGATCCTCCAATGACGAATACAAAGTCGCTTTGTCCTTGGGTCATACGTGTTTGTAGTTCTTTGGCTAGACCTTCTGATGACAACATTTTGCCTTGAATTTCTAATGTGATGACTGTGGATTGTGGTTTAATTTTAGCTAGTAGTCGTTGTCCTTCTTTTTCTTTGACTTGTTCTATTTCTTTGTCACTCATATTTTCTGGTGCTTTTTCGTCTGGAACTTCTATTATTTCAACTTTGGTATAAGCTCCTAGTCGTTTTTCATATTCTGCTATGGCTTGTTTCCAATATTTCTCTTTTAGTTTTCCAACTGACAGGATTGTAATTTTCATTTTATCCTCCATGTAAATATGTATGATTTATCCAACTTATCCACAAGTTATTAACTTGTGCACACTATTCCCTCTTATTATAACAATAATATTTATATTATCTTAACTATTTTTGAGATTTATACACATTTTCTGTGGAATAATCTGTTATTTTGTGGATAACCCTGTGTATATTGTGGGTATTTCTGTGTGTATTGTACACAACTCTGGATAACTATGGACATTTTCGTGGATAACTTTAAGGTAGTCTTAATCTAATTTTTACAATTAAGGCTTATATTATCTACTTTTTAGACCAACTTGAGTGTTATTTTCTTAAATTTCCATTACTTTTCCACAGGATTTTTCAAAAAAAGAACCTACTTAAATCTCATATTTAAGTAGGTCGGGTGTCTTACTATTATTTAATTATAGCGTATAAATTGGTGTAGCTTGAGCTTTATCCGTATCGCAAAGAAGTACTTCTTTCTCAGTATCAATATCATGTTCATTCAGCACTTGGCCTACACTCATACGAGCGAGGTCTTTCATGTTGTTGTCTTGTGATAAATGAGAGAGGTAAATGCGTTTCGTGTTACCTGTGATGACGTCTGTCATTGCAAGACCAGCATCTTCGTTGGAAACGTGGCCCATATCACTTAGGATACGTTGCTTTGTCTTCCAAGGATAACGGCACATGCGTAACATATCGACATCGTGATTACTTTCGAACATGAATGCATCGCTGCCACGAATCATGCCTTTCATACGGTCTGACACGTAGCCTGTATCTGTCAGCATCGTGAATTTCTTATAGTTGTTGTTAAAGATATAGAATTGTGGGTCGATTGCGTCATGTGAAACGTTGAAAGACTCGATATCAAAACCTGCAATAGATTTCGTTTCATATGGATTGAATATGAACTTCTGATCCATGGGGATACGACTATCTTTCTTTTCAATGGCTTTCCACGTGTTCTCGTTCGCGTATATTGGAAGGTTATACTTACGCGCGAGGACGCCAAGACCTTTGATGTGATCGATATGTTCATGTGTGACTAAGATACCGTTAAGATCCTTGATATTTCTATCAATTTGGCTGAATAGCTCTTCCATTTTCTTGCCGGTTAGACCTACGTCTACAAGTAGGCTACCTTTCTCACTTTCTACGTAAGTGGCGTTACCTGTACTACCACTTGCTAATACACTCATACGTATCAAGCGGCTTCATCCTTTCTAATATGTACAATCTTTATTTGTTTGAGAATTGTTAGGGTGTGATGTGGATATGACGTGCGTTTGGATGTTGTTGTGATTTGTGATAGTATTCTGAGTTGTGTTTTTTAACTTATTGCACGTGAATGTGAGTCATAATTGAGATTTCGAGGTGTGTTGATTCTAATTATTTAATCTCGAAACGAAACGTTCTCTAAAATTCCTTTATATTATACTATACCAATTTTAGCAGGTGTGTGCCAATTGTCAGTTTATGAATAGTTAGTGACGTAGAATATTAATATCTGCCCGCTTCGTAATTGCATAAAGAAACGACCACTCTGCTTCGGTGAGTGGTCGTTTTGTGTGTTGTAGTATAAAAACGTTGCTGGAATGATGGACGGGCTACGAAAAGCAGGTCGTTCGACAATAATACGCATCGCGCTAAAATTTGAGGAACAATTTTCGCTTGATGCTAGTTATTGCTCGCGACCTAAGCGCTTTTCTTCGCACCTTAATTTATAACTTTTGGGTTTTGGTCGGTGGCTTCGACGTAGTAGGTTTCTATGTTGTCTTTGCCATGGTGTTTGACTTTGATTTCCCAGTTTGGTTGTAGTAGTTGTACGTTGGTTTCTTTTACGACTGAGTAGTAGCCTAGGCGTGCGTCGATAACTTGGTCATGTTGTTTTAAATATCTATTGTAATAAAGTGCTTCGACGGCTTTCCGTGGGCTTATGACTTGTTTCTTCGAGCTGTTTGAACCTTCTGCCATATGGATGTTATTCATGGCTGTTTGTTTATAGCTGGTTGCCTTTCCATTATTTAAATTAAAGGTTAAACGCGCTTTACTATTGTTCATAATTGGGTAGCCTTCGAATGTTTGTTCATAAGCCATGTTGTCTGAACTTAAGTCACTGAGTTGATATTCTTTACCGTTATAAACGTTACGCGCTATAAAATCTTTAATGTCTTGAAGGTTCTTGTCGCTGACTTTCACTGTCTTGTCTATGTCGCCTTCAAGTGTCTTGTCTGAATCTGAGGTGCTCAGGCTAGAGTGGTCTTTCGCATAGCTTGAGAAGTCCTTAGAACGTGCTGTGATTTGTGCGAGTTTGGTGTCTTTCACGCTCTTATTCAGCACGTCTTCAGGCACTTTAATTTCCTCTTGCTGAAAATTAACATGATTACTACTCTCAGCGTCGTTAATCTGTGCTTTATTGACTTTATCGATATAAATCATGACGAGCAAGATGTTGACGAGAATAAATACGAAAATGAATAGCGTCTTAGTGCGTTTCCAGTTCATTTATTCTAGCCTCCCATCTTTATAGACGTACCAATTGCCGTCGTATTCAACATACCATTGTGGTGTGAATTCACTGTTGCGTTGAACTTCAATATCATCTTTATCTGGTTTGTCATCCATTTCATAGCCGACTGCGAGGTTGGTTACCTTTTCAAAGTCAATATTACTATCATTGGCAAGTGCTGAACGCACGGATTCGGCTGTAGGTAGGTTCTTAGATTCTTCACTGTTCAATTGAACGCTGCTCTTAAGTAATGAACGCTGGTAATCGAAGACACCTTTCTTGCCCCAAGTGACTTGAATTTCGTTTAAATTCTGAGTATTGAAGGTTGGATAACCATTTAAGAAACGTTGATATGTGAGTTTACCGTTCTTATTATCTGTGCTGAATAGACGGAAGTCTTCATTAAGGAAGCCTCCATGACCATTGATAAATTCAAACGTACCTGGAATGGTTTCTTCCATGTTACTTGAGCTTTTCGCGTCTTCGGATAAGTTTTTATAATGGTACATTTCACTCTTACCGTCATAGTTTGCGACGCCGGTATTGTTGTTGTAAGTTGTTGCACCGCTTTGTGAGCTTCGTACGATAGTTGAATCATCGAAGAGGATGGAGTTCATTCTTTCGACGTTCATTGTTGAGAAGACCATGCGGTATGACTTTAAGCCTTTAGGTTTGCTTGGCGCGAATACATGTGTTGCTTTGTCGATTGTATCTTTATTGGTGATGATTTCTGTATATGGTTGCATGTTTGGCTTGATACTTTTTAAGGCTTTATCAATGTTTTTACCTTGTGCTGATGTTTTTAGTTTCACGACTTCGTGTCGGTCTTTACTAATTGCGTAGAGTACGACGTGATTGTCGTTATCTTGGTCTACGAGTAATCGATTAAAGTTGAAGTGATTTGGTACTTTGGCATCGATATTCAATACTTGGCTTAAGTATGTTGTTAATGGTAAGTCATATGTGAAATCGAGTACGACGAAATCATTGCTTAATTCAGGTATGACGAGATTATGATCGCGATGAGTGTGTGAAACCGTTTTGACTTCTTGGTTCTTCAACGGTTCGATGATGCTATCTAATGCATCGCCTGTTGATACTGTTCCTTGTGGTTTATCATCCTTTGCGTGGATGATTTGGAATGGTGTGATGGTGCCATCCATTTTTGCTGTCATTGGTTTACTGAGTGGTTTGGGTTCATTACTTTTACTATTTTCTGAACTAGCGACATTATTGAGGTCTGGCGTAAAGTTCCAGACCATATATGTCAACACGATACTCATGAGTACAAGTAAGCCTAGGATAATCGATTTGATATGTTCTTTACTATTCATCCCAATCACCGTCTTCAATGATTTCGCAAGGAAGTGTGATGAAGATAGACGTACCTTGTCCTTCTACACTGTTTGCCCAGATACGTCCATTGTGTGCTTCGACAATTTCTTTAGAAATCGCTAGACCTAGTCCTGTACCACCCATCTTACGTGTACGTGCTTTGTCAACGCGGTAGAATCTATCAAAGATTTTATCTACTTTATTAATTGGAATTCCAATACCATTATCTTTTATACGAATGGTCATTCTATTGTAAAGTGCATTTTGTTTCACATGAAACTCGACACGTTTATCGCCACGTGAATATTTCATTGCGTTAGTAATAACGTTGTCGAATACTTGTGTCATCTTATCTGGATCAATTTCCGCAAAGATGGTTTGTTGCGGAATTTCACGCACGAATGTTGTATCTTTAGCTGCCATTTCATGTCGATTAATGATTTTATTAATGAACATGTTAAAGTCGATGATTTCTTTCGTGATTTGATCTGACTCGTTGTCCATTTTCGATAATTGAAGTAGGTCGTTAACGAGTCGAATCATACGTTCTGTTTCTTCACGTGTTACGGATAGGAATTGAGGTGCGAGGCTTTCATCTTGCCAAGCGCCTCCTTCGAGTGCTTCGATGTAGCTGTTCATTGATGTTAACGGTGTACGTAATTCGTGTGAAACGTTGGCTACGAATTCACGACGTTCACGTTCAACTTGTTGTTGTTCTGTTACGTCATGTAACACGGCAATGTAACCTGTGACGAATCCTGTTTCTTGAACGATGGTACTAAATTTAACACGTACGATAATGCCTTCTTCTTCGTTGATGTCTAAGAGGAAGGAATCGTTATTTTCTTGGATTTCGTCTAGTGAGAATTCATTTTCAAGGTTGAGAAGGCCAAGCATGTAATAACCGATGACGTCTTCTTTCGCGAGACCGAGCATCTTGAGTGCCATGTCATTGGCAATACGTACACGACCACGGCGGTCTGTCGCAAGGATACCGTCACTCATATGTGTGATAACTGAGTCGAGTCGTCGTTTCTCACTTTCAGTATTGGCTTGTGCTTCTTGAACACGTTTGGATAGATTGTTGAAGGCGAGTGCGAGCTCACCAATTTCGTCGTTACCGTATATCTTTACGCGTTGGGTGTAGTTACCCTTAGACATCTCGACGGTTTGGTTACGCATGTCGGTAATTGGTTTGGTAATCGTTCGGGCGATGAAGAAACCGAGGATGACTGTGATGAATAACGATATCGCAGTACCGACGATAAAGATTTGATTGATATTGTTCAGTTGGTTATAAACGTCGTTGATTTTCGATTCTATGTAAATATCACCGATTGTTTGTTTATCGACTTTTACTGGTATGTTGTAAACCCAGACACGTTCTTTACCACTACCATAGTCTTTGAGAACCATGTGATTATTGGTTTCGCCTAGAGAAAGTGCCTTTTGGACGGAGCTGTCGTTCGCTTTTTGGTTAATTAGACCGCGGTTAGACTGCTTGGTTGTTGCCATGATGATTTGGTCTTTATCTATAAAGCGAATTTCTCCAATTTCTTGACGGTTGGCATATTCACTCAAAAGGTTTTGGATATCCTTCTGAGCGTTTACCGTACCTTTGTCATTATCGTTGTAAACTTTCTCTATGTTTACATCTAACTGCTTCGCGTATTGTGTTATGTTCTTTTTAAAGTTATCGAGTAATTCTTTTTCTAAACTATTAGTAAAGTACAAACCGATGATTTGCATACCAATAATAATCAGTAATACATAAACAATAACGAGTTTAGTGTGAAGGGATTGTAATTGTTTAAGCCACTTCATGAGATGTTGCCTCTAATCATGTTGTTGGAGGAAGTATCCAACGCCTCTACGTGTCACGATATATTCTGGGTGCGATGGATCGTCTTCAATTTTCTCACGTAGACGACGGATGGTTACGTCGACAGTACGCACATCACCGAAATAGTCATAACCCCACACTGTTTGTAATAAATGTTCACGTGTCATTACTTGACCCATATGTTTAGAAAGATAGTGGAATAATTCAAATTCACGATGTGTTAATTCGATATCTTCACCGCGTTTTTTAATTGAGTATGCATCTGGGTAGATGACAATATCTTTAATTGTAATTTCGTTTGTCGCGCCACTCACTTCTTGTGCTGGTTGTGAATAATGACGGCGCAAGTTTGCTTTCACACGTGCGATGAGTTCACGTGTGCTGAAAGGTTTTGTTACATAATCGTCTGCACCTAATTCGAGACCTAATACTTTATCAATTTCTGAGTCTTTCGCTGTCAACATGATGATAGGCATTTCGAATTTTTTACGGACTTCACGGCAGACTTCCATGCCGTCTCTGCCTGGTAACATGATGTCTAATAATACGATGTCTGGTTCTTCTTCGTAGATTAAATCTACTGCGTCGTTACCATCGTAAGCGCAGAATACTTCGTACCCTTCTTTTTTCAAATTAAATTCTAAAATATCAGCAATTGGTTTTTCATCATCGACTACAACAACTTTTCTAGCCATATACTTTAAACCTCTTTTCTCAAAGTGTAATTCTTCCGTTCGTTTAATTATGTGAAGGCTATATTTTTCTAGTTTGAACCTTGTGAAAGGTGATTTACTCTGTATATATAGCGCATAGTTATCTAATATATAATTTACCATTTATGAACGGTTAATTCTATTTTAGTATTAAAAATTATAGAATAATATTATTTATAAGTTTACCACCGAAATACTGTTTCACAAAATATGTTGAACACTTGCAAATAGCTTAAAACGTTTATATATCAGTATTCTCATTATTTTGTAATATAAATAATTGGTGTAAAACGTATGGTTACGCGATTCTTCTTCTGAAAATATGAACAAATAGGACAAATGTTAAGTTTTTGTTGCAGCGTCATAGCGTTGTAAAGGGAGTAGATTTGTGTACGCTGAGGTCGAACCTGTTGGATGTGATTGTGGTTGATTGTAATAGGAAATTAGCGGATATGCAAGCATAAAAAAATGCCTACCCTATTGGGTAGGCAATACGGTCCCGACGGGAATCGAACCCGCGATCTCCTGCGTGACAGGCAGGCGTGTTAACCGCTACACTACGGGACCTATAATGGTGACTCCTACGGGACTCGAACCCGTGTTACCGCCGTGAAAGGGCGGTGTCTTAACCGCTTGACCAAGGAGCCGTTCTTAAGCACAAGATAGATTATAGCATAGCTAATCTTTTGATGACAAGCTATTTTTTACATAAATTTAACAATATTTTTTGTGGGTTAATAAAGGAGAAATATTGCTATAAAAGTGTTGAGCGTATAGTGTGAATTGTAATGATATTTGGTGCTGAACTATTTTCTTCTATATAAATAATGTAAAAGGGAGAGAGACAGAAATATAATTTATCAAAATTATTTTCGTTGTCTCACCCCGGCAAGGATGGCTAGGATTGAAAGAAGCTTGATATAAGCGCACTTTCAATTCAGACATCTACTGCCAATATGTTAAGAAGACTAAGACAATTAATGATGTCCCAATCTCTTTTGAGGCTGGGACATCATTTGATATCTCAGCTTTCTTTTATATCTTGTTTTACCATAATTGTTCTAATAAGTTTGTTTGTTCGCGGTCTGGGCCTACAGAGAAGATTGAGATGTGTACGCCACATAATTCTGAAATGCGTTCTAAGTATTTGCGTGCATTTTCAGGGAGTTCTTCTAAACTGCGGCATCCTGTAATGTCTTCTGTCCAACCTGGAAGTTCTTCAAAAATTGGTTTACAGCGTCTTAATTGATCTAAGTTTGCAGGATATTCAGTGATTTCTTCTCCATCTAATTCGTAAGCTGTACAAATCTTAACTGTATCTAAGCCAGTTAAAACGTCGATTGAGTTGATAGAAAGGTCTGTAATACCACTTACACGGCGTGAGTGACGTAATACAACTGAGTCGAACCAACCTACACGACGTGGACGTCCTGTTGTTGTACCATATTCACGACCAACTTCTCTAATGTGATGTCCGTCTTCATCGAATAATTCAGTAGGGAATGGACCATCACCTACACGTGAAGTATATGATTTACATACGCCAATAACTTTAGATACTGATGTAGGGCCTACGCCTGTACCTACTGTCACGTTACCTGCAACTGGGTTACTAGATGTAACGAATGGATATGTGCCGTGGTCGATGTCTAACATCACACCTTGTGCACCTTCGAATAATACCTTTTCATCTGTAACATTTGCATCGTCTAAGATTTTAGCTGTATCTGTGACATATTCTTTTAAGCGTTGACCTGCTGCATAGTACTCGTCAAAGATTTCATCAAACGTAGGGCATGTTTCGTTGAACATTCCTTTGAAATACGCATTTTTATATTCAATATTTTCTTTAAGACGGCGTTCGAATGTGTCTTTCTCCAGTAAGTCTGCTACTCGAATACCAATACGTTGTGCTTTATCTACGTAAGCTGGGCCGATACCTTTTTTCGTTGTACCGATTTTGTTATCTCCACGACGACGTTCTTCATATTCGTCTTGAGCTAGGTGATAAGGTAAGATGACTTGTGCACGGTTTGAAATACGTAAGTTGTCTGTTGAAATGCCGCGTTCGTTTAAACCGTCTAATTCTTTTAATAATGCGACTGGATCTACTACTACACCATTACCAATAACTGCTAATTTATCTTTATAAAAAATACCTGATGGTACTAAATGTAATTTGTACGTTTCTCCACCAAATTGAATTGTGTGTCCCGCATTATTACCACCTGAAAATCTTGCAATCACATCTGCTTGTTCTGCTAAGAAATCTGTAATTTTACCTTTACCTTCGTCTCCCCATTGTGTCCCAACTACTACGATTGATGACATAAGAGCACCTCCAAGTTTTTCTCATTTAACCATTAGATATTCTACCAATATGATTATGAATTTGCAAATAAAAATCGAACATTAAATCGCTATAGGTTGTTTGCAATTTGTTAATTTTGTTTTTACTTTTATGCGGGCTTGAGCATTGTTATATCAGTACTTTTAGGTTTGTTTTCCGGAAAATGATATACATACTTCAAATGATTTTATAGGAGTAAATCAAAATAAAAACCGTACAATAAAACTTGTAATTAGTTTATCGTACGGAAAAAATATTTTATGACATTTCTGCATGAGCATAATCAATGTCAGTAAATTTATTATATTGTTTCATGAAATGAAGCTTAACGGTACCTGTCGGGCCGTTACGTTGTTTAGCAATGATGATTTCAATTTCGCCGTTATCATCATTCGTTTGAGGTTCGAAACCTGCATCATCGTCGTCCTCATCACCTTCACCGCGATTATAGTAATCATCACGGTATAAGAAAGCGACGATATCAGCATCTTGCTCGATTGACCCAGATTCACGAATGTCACTCATCATCGGACGTTTATCTTGACGTTGTTCCACACCACGTGAAAGCTGACTCAATGCAATCACTGGGCATTCAAGTTCACGCGCAATTGCTTTAAGTGTACGTGAAATTTCAGAGACTTCTTGTTGACGGTTGTCTGAGAAACGAGACCCGCTACCTTGAATTAATTGTAAGTAGTCAATCACAATCATATCGAGGCCGTGTTCTTGTTTAAGACGACGACATTTAGAACGTAAATCAGTGATACGAATACCTGGTGTATCGTCTATGAAAATCTTCGTGCGTGATAATTTACCTACCGCAATTGTAAAACGATTCCAGTCTTCCTCAGTCATAGTACCTGTTCTTAAACGGTTAGAGTCAACGTTGCCTGAACTACAAATCATACGTGTTGCAAGTTGGTCAGCACCCATCTCTAGAGAGAAGATACCAACTGTAAACATATCTTCGTGTGTCGCTACTTTTTGTGCGATATTAAGTGCGAAGGCAGTCTTACCTACTGAAGGACGCGCCGCTAATATAATTAAATCATTACGGTTAAAGCCTGCTGTCATTTGGTCAAGATCTCGATAACCTGTTGGAATACCAGGCGTTTGACCACTATTTTGGTCGAGTTCTTCGGCTGTTTCATAGACTTGCCCTAAGACATCTCTAATATCTTTAAATCCATCACTTTCTCTTGTAGAAGAAAGTTCAAGAATACGTCGTTCGGCGTCACTTAGAATGGTATCTAGTTCTAATTCATCATTATAGCCATCATTCGCGATACTATCGGCAGTTTGAATTAATTTACGTTTCAACGCATGTTTAAAGACAATATCTGTGTAGTATTGAACATTGCGTGTTGTCGGTACGTTTGTCGATAGTTCTGCGAGGTATTGTGGACCGCCCGCTTCACTTAAACTTCCTTCGCTTGAGAGTTGATCCATGAGTGTGACAACGTCGATTTCTTTGTTGTCTTCATTCAGATGCATCATTGCGCGGAAGATATGTTGATGGGCGCCTCTATAAAACGACTCAGGAAGAAGGACTTCCTGAGTTGTGTTAATCAATTCTGGATCTATAATAATGGCACCTAAGACAGATTGTTCAGCTTCATTGCTATGTGGCATTTGATTTTGCTCATACATTCCATCCATTGTTTGCTTACACCTCTTATTTCAATCCATCTTTATTATTTCGAAATTCAGTAATGAGATTATTATAGTGAAATTAAATCAACGAACAATGTTACGCGACTCCCGAGGAAAAGCGCTAAGCGAAGACTATAGGCTGATCTTGTGCCCTGGGAAAGCGTCGCAACAAAGTGAGTGAATGATAGATATCCGTTAATTCTATAAGCATCACTAAAGTAACGTTTTAAATTACTGTTCTACTGTGTGTACTCGAATTGTACCTTCAACTTCTTTGTCTAGTTTAACTGGTACGTTTGTGTAACCTAATGCGTGAATACCTTGTGGTAAATCCATTTTACGTTTATCAATTTTAATATCATGTTGCTTATTAAGTGCTTCGGCAATTTGTTTTGTACTAACTGAACCAAACAATTTACCGCCTTCACCTGTTTTAGCTGATACTTCCACTTCGATATTTTCTAATTTCTCTTTCAATGCTTTAGCTTCATCAATTTCTTGTTGTCTATCCGCTTCAGCACGTTTATTTTGTTGTTCTAATTGTTTTAAGTTACCAGGAGTTGCTTCTACAGCATAGTTGTTTTTAAGTAAGAAGTTATTTGCGTAACCTACAGGTACGTCTTTCACTTCGCCTTTTTTACCTTTACCTTTAACATCTTGTGTGAAAATTACTTTCATGCGTCTTCACTCCTACTCATTTGTTCTGTAATTGCTTGTTGTAATTGTTCTATTGCTTCATCTATAGTAACACCTTTAATTTGTGTAGCTGCATTTGTAAGGTGTCCACCGCCACCTAATGCTTCCATAGTAAGTTGGACATTGATGGAACCTAGTGAACGTGCAGAGATACCAATAAGATTATCTTCACGTTTAGCTACAACATAAGATGCCTCGATACCTTCTAAACTTAACAACTCGTCGGCAGCTTGTGCAACCGTCACAGGATGATAGATTTTCTCATCAGATCCATGTGCAATTGCTATGCCATGATCTTGCAGTTTTACTGTTCGAATGAGCTCAGAACGATTAATATACGTATCTACATCATCTTTTAAGAAGTGTTGAGTCAAGATTGTATCTGCGCCATGTGCACGTAAGTAACTTGCTGCATCAAATGTTCTTGAACCTGTTCTTAATGTGAAGTTTCTTGTATCTACGATAATACCTGCATACATGACTGTTGATTCTAGACGTGTCAATCTTTGTTCAGTCGGTTGATATTCTAATAATTCAGTAACAAGTTCTGCAGTCGAACTTGCATATGGTTCCATATATACCAATAATGGGTTTGAAATAAAGCTTTCGCCACGTCTATGGTGGTCAATAACGACTTTACGGTTTGCTTTGTTTAAAACATTTTCATCTAAGACCATCTCAGGCTTGTGCGTATCCACGACAACGACTGTCGTCTTAGATGTCATCATATCCCAGGCCTCATCTGATGTGACAAAACGCTCTTTCAATTCAGGTTTCTTATCAATTTCATCCATTACACGACGTAACGTTGGGTCGATATCAGACTCGTTTAAAACGACGTAAGCTTCTAAGTTATTCATTAATGCAAAGCGTGACACACCAATAGCTGCCCCAATTGCATCTAAGTCAGGACGTTTATGTCCCATAATAATTACTTTGTCGCCTTCAGTGAGGATATCTTTCAATGCGTGAGAAATCACTCGAGCTCGTACGCGTGTACGTTTCTCCATCGGGTCAGTCTTACCGCCGTAGAAACGAACGTTACCATTCATATTCTTAATGGCAACTTGGTCACCACCACGTCCGAGTGCTAAGTCTAGACCTGATTGTGATAAATCACCGAGGTCGATAAGGTTCTCTGTCCCTTCACCGACACCTATACTTAGTGTAAGTTGTGCACGGTAACCGACACTCTTCTCTCTTAACTGGCTTAAAATTTCAAAGTTTGAATCTTCAAGTTCTGCTAGAATCTTCTGATTGAGATATGCAACGAACTGATCTGAATTATAACGTTTGAAATAAATGTTAAACTCTTGTGCCCAACGGCTAATTACACGTGTAACCATTGAGTTGATTTCTGAACGTTGTGTATCGTTCATATTCTGTGTAATTTCATCGTAGTTATCTAAGAATAATGTTGCGATGATTGGCTTTGAATCCTCATACAATTCGCTTGTATGTACACTTTCTGTGATATCGAAGAAGTATAAACAATGTTCATTATCTGAATAACGCACGTGATAATGATAGCTGTTATGTTCTATTTCTACTTCTTGAACCTTTTCTAATTGTTTTAATATGTTAGGAAAGACTTCGTTTACATTTTCAGAAATCACATTCGTTTCAACGTGCTCTGTCATGAATTGGTTCATCCACTCAATGTGATTATTCTCATCTAACACTATCATCCCTATAGGCAAATGCTTGATTGCTTTATTGCTACTTGCCGAGATATGACCACTTAAATCATCCACATAATTATCCATTTTAAGAAAAGCTTGTCTCAATAACACGCCACTAATGATAATCATCACGACGAGGATTGCTGCAGCAATGCCTGCGACGATTTGGTTGAAAATAAACCATACGATGACTAATGCAATGGCTGTAAGTACCATTAATATGAATGGTATGAGCAACGCTTTTTTAGTGGATTGACGGTTCATTTTTCCACCTCTAATCACTATTTAATAATCATTTTTTTATTATTCGTTTCAAATTAATACATAAATCAATAACGCCAAGTAATCCTACGATATGTGTGAGTGGTGTAATTAATGTCCCTATCACCATCAAGAATATCGTTAAGGCATCCGGCCATTTCTTAGCTTTACCAAAGAAATGAATGACGCTTAAACCTTGGATATACATCACTAATGATAACACAATTTCAAAGTTTAAAACGATGCTTTGGAATGTGCCTGGTTGGTTCGCAAACATAACACATATGAGAACTATAAGATAAATCCATAATAATGTACGGCTCATTTGCCAAGCAAATAATGGTTTAAAAATAGGTGTTGCGACCTTGAATTTTCGTAAAATTGGAAATGTAATAATCAGATTAATTAAGATTAAAAGGAAAATGACTATAATGAGATAGCTAGGGAGTTGAACCGTTGATTGTCGGAAAACTTCCTCAAACATCTGTCTATAGTTAGAATCTACTCCACTTGTTAAGACGGCATCATGAATTGCATCTTTAAATGGCTTAATTAATACGGCTGCTTTTGGGATTTTCTCAAATGATTGTAATAACATGAATCCAATCAATGTGATTAAACTGATTGAAGCCGTTGAAATATATAGAATTCTTTCTTTTGAAGTTCTTTCCTTAAGTAATTGACCGATGATAAAACTTAAAATTAAGATCAGTACCATCATACTTAAGACAAATGTATTACCTAATAACGTTGTAAGAATAACTGTTACTAATGCGCTAATTCCAAATGATTGTACAGAGCGGTTCCATAGCACGATGCCAGGAATCGTTGCAAATAAACATAAAATTAAGCCGAGAATAGGTAATACATGTGTTACTAAAGCGACTATAAGTAATGAAATTGTTGCAATAATAGTTGCTTTAGGTTGTATTTTTGAAAACACACACGCCACTCCCATACTTTTTGACTATAACCTCTATTTTAACCTCTTTGCCAAAAATTAACAATAAAGTCATACTTCTAATGACATCGTCATTAGTTAGTATGACTTATGCAATCGTGATAACGATTGTAATCCTTTTAAAGCAATTAATGCGTATGCATTAATTAGTAGCACTTATGCAATCGCAATGGGCGATTGTAATCCTTTATTGTAATAAGACGGTCGTTATTTATTTCCTTTTAAATTGTTTTAAGTTTAGGAAGTGGTATAAATTGGGTGCCCAATCATTAAAGTTGAGGAGGAAGCCGTCATGGCCAACGTTATCAGGTACAAAGAAATGACGATGGTATTTAAACCTCTCCCCTACTGCTCTGACTTGGTCATCAGGATAAAGTAAATCATCTATAAAGCCCATGGTTAAGACTTTAGTTTCTAATGATTGAAACACTTCGTCTACGTCATCTCGTCCTCGATCAATATTATGACTATCTAAGACATCCAGCAGTGTTAAATAGCATTTTAAGTCGAAACGATTTTTGAATTTATCGCCTTGATGTTGCTGGTAACTCACAACTTCTTCTGGTGTAAATCGTTGATCATAACTTTTCGAAGAACGATATGTTAAGAAACCGAGTTGACGTGCTATACTTAAGCCTTCCTTTCCACCAAGGTGAATGGCTTGGCGTGCAATTTCATTAAATGCGCGACTATAAGATGACGTCTTATCCGTTGAAGCTAAAATAATGGCTTTATCGACATGAAATTGATTGTTATATAGTAATTCCATCGCTTGCATACCACCGAGGCTACCACCTATAAGAATATTAATCCTCTTGAAACCGAGCGCCTGAATACCTTTCTCAATCGCTTTAACAATATCTCTTAATGTGAGGTGCTCTGGAAAGTTAGGGTCATTGAGCTTGGAACTTGAGCCGAAGGGACTACCGATAACGTTGAATGTTAGAAATTGGTAATCGTGAAGCGGGATATAACCACCATCAATAATTTCGCGCCACCATCCATGTTGATCATCGGTGCCATAGGTTAAGTGGTTACCTGTTAATGCATGACATACGACAGCAAGTGGTTGGCCTGGGTATCCCACATGTTCGTAACGTAGTTTCAAGTTGTCTATTGTCTCGCCAGATTCAGTTGTAAATGTGCCTAATTCTAACGTATCTACTTTATAATTCGTCATCCTTATCGCTACCTCCTCTTACTAAAAAAGCTTCTTACTCAAATGAACAAGTAAGAAGCGATTCAGTACTTATCATTCGAGATACTCGTTGGTTGTAGCACCGTGCTATTGCTAGTCGGTTGCTGAAGCATCGTTGGGCCAATTCCCTCAGCTTCTCGAAATAAGATTTCATCAATTTAGTTGTGTGATATTACTGTTGTTAATTCCAACTTTAATTTTCTAAATTTTCTAATTAATTAGATTTTATCTAACTTCTTTTATGACTTCAATGTTTTGCTGTCATTTTCAGAAATTAAAAGAAAAAGCGTAAACAAGCAATAATAATGATACCGCCAACAATTGTTACAGTCAGACTGCGAGTGAAGATAGCGAGAAAGACGGTGGGTATGATAGCGACAATATATGGAAGATTTAGTGTATATCCAAATGCGTTGTCGTGTTGTTGAATGACCCCGTCGATGACAAGTGCAGTAAATAGTGTGATTGGAATGAACGAGAGCCACTTAACGACAATTTCTGGTAAATGCACTCTCGAAATTAAGATAAATGGAATAATTCGCATCAGTAGCGTTACAATTCCGCATAAAATAATAAGTGTGAATGTATGTAAGTCTGTGTTCATCTTTCTATCACCACCCCTAAAGCTGCCGTCACAGTTGCTGCAATTAATATCGCTACATACGATGGCATCATTAAGCTCAATGTAAGCATCAACACAACCACACAGATAATTAATAAAATATAAATTCTAAGGCGTGATTTCTTGATTGACTCAAATTGAGAGAACCCTAAAAAGATAAACATTGCAGTAATGGCGAAGTCTAAACCGAGCGTATTGGGATTAGAGATGTATTTACCAAATAATGCGCCTGCCACACATGAAATGGTCCAAAATAAATAAGCTGTAAGATTGAGACCATGAAGCCATCGATCATTAATCTTTTCGCCTTTAATGTAGGGCGTAATTGCGACTCCGAAAGTCTCATCGGTGAGTAATGTGCCGAGTCCTACCCTATTCCAAAAGCCGTAATGCTTATAGTTAGGTGCTAAGGTCATACTTAATAGGAACATTCTTGAGTTAACGATAAGTGTTGTAAGGACAATTGCAGATATGGGCGTGCCAGCAATTAATAAAGCACAAACGATAAACTGCGCTGCACCTGCATAAATAATGAGGCATAATAAAATAATTTCTAAAATACTAAATTTTTGAGAGGCTGCGACAATACCAAATGACAAACCTACGCCAGCGTATCCAAATAATGTAGGAATACATTCTCTTACCCCTTGCTTAAATGTAAGATGCGCCATTTATTCAGCCTCCATTCTTCCCGGTAAAATAGTAAAGTAAGTCTAATATATTTATTCTTTATATTCAATATCTTAAGACACCAGTTTGTGTGAGGTTAGACAACCCTAATACTCATAAGTATTGTTATGAATGCGTTTATAAAATTTCAGAATTTTGTTTCTTCTTTTAGACTTACCTCTCAAATTTGAGTTTATTTAAGGGCTCCCCCTCCCCTATTTTTGTTTTAAAAGTATTAAAAAAAAGACAATGACTTATTCAGTCATTGCCTATAAGACTTAAATTGATTTTGTCTTTTAATTGAACCCTTTGTGTTTATTATTTTGTGGGTTTATCAATTTTAGTTTTTCCACCCATGAATGGTACTAATGCTTCTGGAATTGTGATTGTACCGTCTTCATTTTGATAGTTTTCAACGATAGCTGCGAATGTACGTCCTACTGCTAAACCACTACCATTTAAAGTGTGTGCTAATTCAGGTTTAGCTGAATTGTCACGTTTGAAGCGAATGTTTGCACGACGTGCTTGGAAATCAGTACAGTTTGAGCAAGAACTAATTTCTTTGTAGTCATTATAACTTGGTAACCATACTTCTAAGTCATATGTTTTACTAGCACTGAAACCAATATCACCAGTACATAAGATCACACGACGGTATGGTAAACCTAATTCTTCTAAAATTGCTTCAGCATTTTGTGTCATATCTTCTAAAGCATCCCAAGAATCTTCAGGTTTTTCGAAACGTACCATTTCAACTTTATCGAATTGGTGTAGACGAATTAAACCTCTTGTATCACGTCCAGCTGATCCCGCCTCACTACGGAAACATGCTGTTTGTCCTGTGAATTTTTCAGGTAACACACCTGGTTGAATGATTTCGTCTCTGTAGAAGTTTGTTAATGGTACTTCAGCAGTTGGGATGGTATATAATCCTTCTTTTTCAACTTTAAATAAGTCTTCTTCGAATTTAGGTAATTGACCTGTACCAAACATTGTATCTGCATTTACAAGTTGTGGTGTCATCATTTCAGTGTAACCGTGTTGTGTCGTATGTTTAGTAAGCATGTAGTTCATCAATGCACGTTCTAAGTGTGCACCTTCATTTGTTAGATATACGAAACGGGCACCTGATACTTTAGCAGCGCGATCGAAATCAGCCATTTTAAGATCTTCTACTAAATCCCAGTGCGCTTTAGGTTCAAAATTGAATTCACGAGGAGTACCCCATTTTTTCAATTCAACGTTTTCTTCATCTGATTCACCTTGAGGTACGTCATCATTGATTAAGTTTGGAATGCGAATTAAAATATCTCTTACTTTATTATCTACTTCATTTAATTTCGCATCATTTTCTTTGATTTCGTCTCCTAAGTTACGCATTTCTGCGATTACGTCGTCAGCATTTTCTTTGTTACGTTTTTTCTGTGCAATTTCTTCGCTGACTTTATTACGTTTTGCTTTCATTTCTTCTGTTTTACCGATTAATTGACGACGTTGTTCGTCTAATTCTAAAACTTCATCGACTACTTTAGGATCGTCTCCTCTTAATTCAATTTTGCTCTTAACTTTGTCTGGTTCATTTCTAAATAAACGAATATCTAACATGTAACCTTCATCCTTTCCCAAGTGTTTAAAATATTATATTTTTGGATGACTTCGTGCTGGTAAACAATAAAAAAAGACCACATCCCCGACAAGGGACGTGGTCTACGCGTTGCCACCCTATTTAACAATTTAAAATAAATCGTCATATCGATTACTTTAAATTGCACTTAACTAAAATAACGGTTATTACCGATTGCTCTCATATAGTAGGTAGATTCACATGAATAGCGATTACTTGTTCTCACTTACCACAAGCTCTCTGAAATCGCGTGATTAATGCTACTTGGCCTACGAACAATGTTTTATTAAGTTATTTTTAATATAGCAAAGTCTTTTGAACTTTTCAAGTAATTGTAAAATTATGATAATTAATTTGAAATTATGCGTTATTGTACGCATCATCTCTAAGATATTGTGCAACTGCTTCGATATCTTTATGAAATTGGCGATCTTGTGTAATAGAAGGCACAATTTTACGATATTCTTCATATTTCTCACGTGTTTTTGGTGAAAGCTTATCCACACCTTTATATTCAACTGCTTGTAAGGCAATCACGCATTCGATTGCAATGACACGTCGTGCATTTTCAATCATTTGGTAACCATGTCTTGAAGCAATTGTCCCCATTGAGACGTGATCTTCTTGGTTAGCTGAAGACGGTATAGAATCGACACTCGCTGGGTGGGCGAGGATTTTATTTTCAGAAACGAGACTAGCTGCAGCATATTGCATAATCATCGCACCACTTTGTAAACCTGGCTCTGGACTTAAAAATGCTGGCAAATCACCATTCAATTGTGGATTAATCAAACGTTCTAAACGACGCTCAGCAACGTTTGCTAACTCACTGACGCCCAATTTCAAATGATCTAATGCGAGGGCGACAGGTTGACCATGGAAATTACCACCTGAAATGACTAATGTCTCGTCATCTTCATCGAAAATGAGAGGATTATCATTCGCAGCGTTCATTTCAAATTCCAATTTCTCTCTTACATAATTGAAAACTTGGAAGCTTGCGCCATGAATTTGCGGAATACAGCGTAAACTGTATGCATCTTGAACACGTAATTCTGCTTGGCGTGTTGTGAGTTGTGAATCTTCAAGCCAATGTCGCATACGTGCCGCCACATCAACTTGTTCTTGAATATTACGTACTTTATGTACGTTGTGATTATAAGCGTCAGTGATTCCGTTTAAAGCTTGATGTGTAAGTGACGCAATCCATTCAACTTGATAGCCTAAGTCTTCCGCTTCAATGTAATTGATAACGCCTTGTGCTGTCATGGCTTGTGTACCATTGATAAGTGCCAAGCCTTCTTTCGCTTGTAGCTTTAATGGCTTACGTCCTAATTCATTTAATACGTGGCGACTATCGACTTGTTCATTTTCATAATAAACATCCCCTTCACCGATAAGCGCAAGCACTAAATGGGATAATGGCGCCAAATCACCGGAAGCTCCTAATGACCCTTGTTGCGGGATGACCGGAATAATGCGCTCATTAATAAAGAACTTCAATTGATCTACTAATTCTAAAGTTACTCCAGAGTGGCCTTTCAATAATGTATTTAAACGTAGTACCATCATTACTAATGCCACTTCTTCTGAAAATGGTTTCCCAATACCACATGCATGGGAACGAATGAGGTTAACTTGTAATTCATTGTATTGACTTGGATCGATTAATACATCACTAAATAAACCGAAGCCTGTCGTAATACCATAAATCGTTTCTTTGTTCTCTATAATGCGTTCAACAACTTGGCGACTCTTCTTCACACGTTCAATGGCATCTTCTGAAATATCAATTTTTAAATCTTGATTTAGAAGTTTCTTAATTTCTTTAATCGTTAATGATTCCCCGTTTAAGAATAATGTCATTTGAACAACCCCTTTGTTTAAATTTTAGCTCCATTACAGGAAAGTATACGTTTTCATTTTTATAATCACAACACTTTTTGAAATTTTTATAATGCATTATCAATTTAATATTTTAATTAGTTAAAGTATTTGGGTGCGTCATTTTTATTTTTTAAAGAAAATTGGATTATGACATTTTTAGATTTTAAACAGAGGGGTGACTTCGTTTTTTAAATTCTGAAATACCTATTGACGAAAGTGATTTACAGGTATAGTATTTTCTATTGTATTTAAAAGAGAATGAGCAATTTTAATGGGTCTTCAACTTCTTGAAAATAACTGTACACATCGCGTTATAAAGTGATTTTGAGACGGTAGGGCGTCTTGTGTATGGTAAACGGGAAGTAACTTTTTAATGGAGGTTATGTCATTATGGAAACGTTAGATTCTGTTAATATTCCTATAAGAAAAGACGAAACACATAAAGGCGATTACGGTAAAATCTTGCTAATCGGCGGTTCTGCTAACATGGGCGGCGCAATTATGCTTGCTGCACGTGCATGTGTATATAGTGGAAGTGGTTTAATCACTGTTGCAACACATCCTACCAATCACGCAGCGTTACATTCTCGTTGTCCAGAAGCGATGGTCATTGATATCAATGATACGAAGATGTTAACGAAAATGATTGAAGCCACAGATAGTATCTTGATTGGTCCTGGTCTAGGTGTTGATTTCAAAGGTAATAATGCGATTACTTTCTTACTTCAAAATATTCAACCACATCAAAATCTCATTGTAGATGGCGATGCAATTACAATATTTAGTAAATTGAAACCGCAAATTCCAACGTGTCGTGTCATTTTCACGCCACATCAAAAAGAATGGGAACGTTTAAGTGGTATTCCAATAGAAGAACAAACGTATGAACGTAATATAGAGGCGGTTAACCGTCTTGGTGCGACAGTAGTTTTAAAGCAACATGGTACTGAGATTTACTTTAAAGATGATGCTTATAAATTAGCTATAGGTACACCAGCAATGGCTACTGGTGGTATGGGTGATACGCTTGCCGGCATGATTACGAGCTTTGTCGGTCAATTCGATAGTTTGAAAGACGCTGTTACAAGTGCCACTTACATTCATAGTTATATCGGAGAGAAATTATCTGATACTATGTACGTCGTGCCACCTTCTCGTTTAATTAGCGAGATTCCATACGTTATGAAACAATTAGAAGGTTAGTCAAATCTTATATTGCTATAAAAAAATCAGGTTCTTACTCTATATAGAGCGAGAACCTGATTTTTTCATATATTATTATTCATTGTCGTCTTCGTTATCTGAAGCACTTTCAATATCTTCATTTACACGATCCATAAAGTCTTGACGCACATCGATTCTATCATCGTTGTCATCTGTTTTAACTTTAGATGTCTCTTCCTCTACTTCTGTATGAATCGCATTACCTGGTGTTTGATCATCTACAACTTCTTCTGTTGCTGTTTCAGAAGATGTTGTTTCATCTGAATCCTCATTGTCCTCATCATTTTCATCTTCTTCTTTGACTTTAGCAACTGTTGAAACAAATTGACCTTCGCCTAATTTCATCAAGCGTACACCTTGAGCGGCACGACCATTTTGAGAAATATCTTCCACATCAAGACGAATGATAACACCTGCGTTTGTTACAACCATTAAGTCTTCTTCACCTGTCACTGTAGTGATACATACGATATTACCATTACGTTCAGTAATTGTTGCTGTTTTAATACCTTTACCGCCACGATTTGATAATCTGTATTCACTTACTGGTGTACGTTTACCGTAACCATTTTCAGTAACAACTAAGACTTCATCTTCACTTTCTGCATGAGCCACATCCAGTCCTACAACTTCGTCGCCTTCACGTAATGTAATACCTTTCACACCGGCAGCAGTACGACCTAATGGACGCAATGCTGATTCAGGGAAGCGAATTAGTGATGCATGAGACGTACCGATAAGGATGTCTTCATTACCTGTAGTTAAACGAACCGCAATCAATTCATCATCTTCTTTAAAGCTGATTGCAATCTTACCGTTCTTATTAATACGTGAGAAGTTGCTAAGTGCTGAACGTTTAACAATACCACGTTTCGTAGCAAACACAAGATAATCATCTTCGCTTTCAAGGTTTCGAACCGCAATCATCGTACTGATTGTTTCATCATTCTCAAGCTCAATAGCATTAACGATTGGAATACCTTTCGATTGACGAGAGAGCTCAGGTACTTCGTAACCTTTAAGTTTATACACACGACCTTTATTCGTGAAGAATAAAACATTATCATGTGTACTTAAAGTAACTAACTGACTCACAAAGTCTTCTTCAAGCGTATTCATACCTTGTACACCACGTCCGCCACGGTTTTGTGAACGATATGTAGAAACAGGTAATCGTTTAATGTAATTATTGTGGCTTAATGTAATCACAATTTGTTCTTCAGGGATTAAATCTTCATCTTCTAAATCATCTAATCCACCTAATTGAATTTCGGTACGACGTTCATCTCCGAAGCGTTCTTTAATTTCTGAGAGTTCGTCACGAACTAATTGTAATAATACTTCTTCATCAGCAAGAATTTCTTCTAATTCTTTAATATATTCAAGAAGTTCGTTATATTCTGATTCAATTTTATCGCGTTCTAATCCTGTTAAACGTCTTAAACGCATATCTAAGATCGCTTGCGCTTGACGTTCAGATAGCTTAAAGCGTTCTTGCAAGCTTTCCATTGCGATTTTATCAGTTTCAGATTCACGAATAGTTGTAATAATTTCGTCAATGTGATCTAACGCAATTCGTAAACCTTCTAGAATATGTGCGCGATCTTTGGCCTTTCTTAAATTATATTCAGTGCGTCGTCTTACTACTACTTTCTGATGCTCTAAATAGTGAATTAACGCTTCTTTTAAATTAATTAATTTAGGTCTGCCATTGACTAAGGCAATCATATTCACACCAAATGATGTTTGTAATGGTGTTTGTTTATATAAATTGTTTAGGATTACGCTCGCATTGGCATCTTTACGTACATCAATAACGATTCTAACCCCTGTACGTAAACTTGTTTCATCACGTAAATCTGTAATTCCATCAATTTTCTTATCTCTTACAAGTTCTGCGATTTTCTCAATCATACGTGCTTTATTGACTTGGAAAGGTATTTCAGTCACGACGATACGTTGACGTCCGCCACCTCGTTCTTCAATTTCCGCACGTGAACGCATTTGAATTGAACCACGTCCTGTTTCATATGCGCGACGGATGCCACTTTTCCCTAAAATTAAACCTGCAGTTGGAAAATCTGGACCTTGAATATCTTCCATCAATTCATTAATTGTAATATCTGGGTTCTTACTTAAACTTAATACACCATCAATTACTTCTGTTAAATTGTGAGGAGGAATGTTAGTCGCCATACCTACAGCAATCCCAGCAGCACCGTTCACTAAAAGGTTAGGGAAACGTGCAGGTAAGACTGACGGCTCTCTTTCATTACCATCATAGTTGTCGATAAAATCAATGGTATCTTTATTGATATCACGTAGAAGTTCTAACGTAATCTTAGTCATACGTGCCTCGGTGTAACGCATTGCTGCTGCGCCATCACCATCCATAGAACCAAAGTTACCTTGTCCATCTACAAGAGGGTAACGGTAACTGAAATCTTGGGCCATTCTAACCATCGCTTCGTAGATTGAAAGGTCACCATGTGGGTGATATTTACCCATAACGTCCCCAACGATACGCGCAGATTTCTTATACGGTTTATCTGGTGTCATGCCTTGTTCATTTAGACCATATAAGATACGACGATGTACAGGCTTTAATCCATCTCTAACGTCAGGTAATGCACGAGAAACAATAACACTCATGGCATAGTCTAAGAATGATTCACGCATTTCACTGGTTATATTTCGTTCATTAATTCTTGATTGAGGTAATTCAGCCATCAAGAGATCCTCCTTCAAAAGTTCAGTTCATAGTGCTTAGAAATCTAGGTTGGCGTAAACTGCATTATCTTCGATAAATTGTCTACGATTTTCTACAACGTCACCCATTAACATTTCAAATGTTTGGTCTGCATCAATTGCGTCTTCAAGTCTCACTTGCAACATTGAGCGGTGCTCTGGATTCATAGTCGTTTCCCATAATTGATCGGCGTTCATCTCTCCAAGACCTTTGTAACGAGAGATAGACCATTTAGGTGTAGGATTTAATTCCGCTTTAAGTTTATCTAATTCTCTATCGTTGAATACGTAATACTTCTGCTTACCTTGTGTCAATTTATATAAAGGTGGCTGAGCAATGTAGACATATCCCGCTTCAATTAACGGTCTCATGAAACGATAGAAGAATGTAAGTAATAGTGTACGAATATGTGCACCATCGACATCCGCATCTGTCATAATAACAATTTTATGATAACGTGCTTTTGAAATATCGAATTCTCCACCGATACCTGTACCAAACGCAGTAATCATTTGGCGAATTTCATTGTTATTTAGAATACGATCTAGACGTGCCTTTTCAACATTTAAGATTTTACCTCTTAACGGTAAAATCGCTTGCGTTCTTGAGTCACGACCTGATTTTGTAGACCCCCCGGCAGAGTCACCCTCTACTAAGAAAATCTCACTTTCATCAGGATTTTTACTAGAACAATCTGCTAATTTACCTGGTAAACTTGAAACATCTAATGCTGATTTACGACGTGTTACTTCACGTGCTTTTTTAGCTGCAACACGTGCTCTAGATGCCATAATACCCTTTTCAACAATAATACGGCCCACAGAAGGGTTCTCGTATAAAAAGCGTTCAAAGTGTTCTGAGAATAATTTATCTACGACTTGACGTACTTCAGAGTTACCTAACTTCGTCTTCGTTTGTCCTTCGAATTGAGGGTCACCATGTTTAATTGAGATAATAGCTGTTAAACCTTCACGCGTATCTTCACCTGAAAGTCTATCTTTATCTTCTTTGATGATTTTACTTTGCGTTCCATAACTATTTAATACACGTGTCAATGCACGTTTGAAGCCGTCTTCATGCGTACCGCCTTCGTAAGTGTGGATATTATTTGCGTAAGTTAATAAGTTTGTCGCATAGCCACTGTTATATTGGATGGCAATTTCTACTTCGATATCGTCTTTAGTTTGATGTATGTAGATAGGCTCTTGATGAATCGGTTCTTTGTTCTCATTTAGCAATTCTACATAAGACTTAATACCACCTTCATAGTGATAGGAGTCTTCGCGTACTTCTTCTTCACGCTCATCTCTTAAAGTGATTTGAATACCTTTATTTAAGAATGCAAGTTCACGTATACGTTGTTGTAACGTTTCGTAATTATAAACCGTTGTCTCAGTAAAGATATCGCCGTCAGCTTTAAAGCGGATAGCTGTACCTGTTTGATCCGTTTCACCAATTTCTTTCAAGTCAAATTGAGGTACACCTTTTTTGTAGGCTTGGTGATAAATCGTTTCATTTCGATATACGTATACTTCAAGATCTTGGGAAAGCGCATTAACTACGGATGAACCTACACCATGAAGTCCACCGGATACTTTATATCCGCCACCACCAAATTTACCTCCTGCATGGAGTACAGTTAAGATAACTTCGACAGCAGGACGTCCCATTTTCTCTTGAATATCAACAGGAATTCCACGACCATTGTCAGTAACTTTAATCCAATTGTCTTTCTCAATGATGACCTCTATTTGATCAGCATAACCTGCTAATGCTTCGTCAATACTATTATCAACAATTTCCCATACTAAATGGTGCAATCCTCTTTCGGAAGTTGAACCAATATACATACCTGGTCTTTTACGCACCGCTTCAAGACCTTCTAATACTTGTATCTGTCCAGCACCATAATTATCTGTGTTGTTTACATCTGACAATGTATTCACCATCACTTTCTTGTTACTTTAGTAATTCGCCTTGACTTATACGGTATAACTTAGCGTTATTCATGATTTCATGATCTATACCGTCCACAGACGTTGTAGTTACGAATGTTTGTACTTTATGTTGAATCGTACTTAAGAGATGCGTTTGTCGTGAATCATCAAGTTCACTAAGCACATCGTCTAATAGCAAGATTGGATATTCCCCAACCTCAATATTCATTAATTCAATTTCTGCTAGCTTAATTGACAATGCAGTTGTTCGTTGTTGGCCTTGTGAACCATATATTTGAGCATCCATGCCATTAACATTGAATCCTAAATCATCACGATGTGGTCCGTATAGACACACACCTCTCTCTTTTTCTCGCTTCAAGTTATCGTTTAATAACGTCATCACTTCATCTAGCAATTCTGACTCGTCTTTTTCATAGTCGCTTAACTTTAAGCTAGGTAGATATTTAAGTGCTAATTTCTCGCGCTCATTAGTAATGCCTGAATGAATGGGTTGTGCGAGTTCTTCTAGTTCCTTTATAAAATGCTCACGACGTAACGTTACCTTTAAAGCATATTGAGCAAATTGTTGGTTTAAAACTTCTAACATCGTCGTATCCGTCTTCTGTCCAATTTGTAATTGCTTTAAATAGTTATTCTTTTGTTTAAGAATACGTTGGTATTGAGCTAAATCATTTAAGTAAACGGCTGAAATTTGTCCCAACTCCATATCTATGAAACGACGACGTATTTGCGGAGAACCTTTAACAATATTTAAATCCTCCGGTGCAAAAAGCACGACGTTCAAGTGTCCCACATATTGAGTCAGTCTACTTTGTTCAAGGTGATTCACTTTAACTTGTTTACCTTTTTTAGTTATAAACATTGTAAGTGGCATTGTGCCATGTCTATAACTCAGCTCACCTTCTATTTTAGCATAATCAGAGTTAAAACGTATGAGTTCCTTATCATTGGAAGTACGATGACTTTTAGCAAGTGCTAGAGTATAAATTGATTCAAGTAAATTCGTCTTCCCTTGCGCATTCTCGCCTATGAGAATATTCACTTCTGGATGACAATCTAATGTAACCTCTTCATAGTTACGATAATTCTCTAATTGGAGTGTATTGAGTTTCATTGTTCACCTTGATGAATGATTAGAAAAGAACCTGTATCCTCAGGTAAATCTGTGATATCAATTCTGTCGTTGTGTTCTAATTTCTTACCACGACGCGTTTCACGTTGGCCATTGATTAAAACTTGAAAATCTTGTAGAAACCATTTGGCTTGTCCACCAGATTCAATAATGCCTTCAGTTTTAAGAAATTGGCCTAAAGTAATGTTTCCTTCTACAACAACTTCTTGAACCAAAATGATCACTCCATTTCTTTATATGTCATTAATATATTATACCTTTTTTCGCCTTAGATTTCATGTAAAACAAAGAATGAAATCACTTAACTCGATATATATTTTTATTCCTAAAAAATTACGTTACCTCTCATACATTTTTAGCGGTTTATAAATTAGTGAAATTTTAATTACCTATGCATGTGTATTTTGATTTTTGAGAGGCATTTTACTTAATTTTAACAAATAGGATGATTACCTCTCGAATTTTATTATCGTTTCACAGAACGTCTCTCAGTATCCTTAAAATAAATCTAAACCAACTAAAAAGAGATTGTCACTCGGACAACCTCTACGTTAAATATATAACAGGTTTAGCTTTTCTATAATTATCTCATTCATTATAACAAACTAATATGTTCTGATAGGTAAAATTAATTGTGTTACAGAATCGTCATCTTTTGGTTTTAAAATAAATGGCTTCATCGTTCCAAAGAATTCAACTTCAACTTCATCATTATCGATTGCTTTTAGAGCATCCATCATATATTTAGAGTTGAAAGAAATTTTTAAGTTTCCACCTTCAACATCATTTGCATTAACTTCTTCTTTTACTGTACCAATTTCAGGAGATGTTGAAGATAATTCTACTAATTCATTTCCAGTACTTAGTTTGATGACATTATTTCCACCTTCACGCGCTAATAAAGAAGCACGATCGATTGCATGATAGAAATCACCGTTATTAATTCCTAATTTGATTTCATAGTTTTCTGGGAATAAACGAGTTGTATCAGGATAGTGACCTTCAAGTAAACGTGAAATAAAGTTAACATTTCCAACTCTGAATAGAACTTGGTTAGATGCAAAGAAGATATCAATATCTTCATCACTGTCACTCATAATCTTATTTAATTCAGATAATGCTTTACCTGGAATGATGACATTTTTATTTTCTGAAGCATCTTCCAATTGTAACTTTCTTACAGCCAAGCGGTGTGAGTCAGTCGCTGTGCATATTAATTCATTATCTTGTATAAGCCAGTTCACACCCGTTAATACTGGGCGTGTTTCTGAGGTGGACACTGCGAAGTTTGTTTGCGCGATAATGTTTTTTAACACCTTAACTGATAATTGAATGGCATCATCTCTTGATACTTCTGGTAATAGTGGATATTGATCTGGATCTAATCCACTTAAGTTAAATTCAGAATGTCCTGAAGTGATTAACGTTTGGAATTGTTCATTTGTAGATAATTTAACATCTTTACCAGGTAACTTTTTAATAATATCTACGAAGAAACGACCAGGGAGTACAACTGATCCTGTTTCTGAGATATCAACGATGTCTTCACCGTCAATTTGTTTAGGAATTGTAATTTCAATTGAGATTTCTGAATCTGAACCAGTTAAAATCACTTCATTATCTTTAGCATCGATTTTAATACCAGTTAAAATAGGTAGTGTCGTTCTTGGTGAAATTGCTTTAAGTGTGTCATTAAGTTGATTAATAAAATAATCTCTTTTAATTGTGAATTCCATCATTAATTTCTAAACTCCTTCCAGTCGTTTATATATAATTATATAGGTTTTAAATTCATAGTAATAGTAGTAGGGGCTGTGGATTGGTGGATAAGTTCTAAAAAGTTTGTAATCGCCCAGTTATACATATGTGGATAAACTGTGTACGCTGTGTATTACTTTTAAACATTATCCACAATTTCTCGAATTATTAACTTCATGCCTCAACCTTTTCAAGAAATTTAATATGCTTTTTTTCGTTGTAATTATTCCCGAAATATATATTTTTAAATCTCTGTCTTAGTAATTTGCTACTTGTCACACTATTTCCCGCTACTGATTTCTAATTTCTTTTTCTAAATTTTCGACTTCTTGTTTAAATGTTGGATCTGCTTTAATGTCATTTACAATTTTTTCGTGTGCGTGAATCACAGTGGTATGATCACGACCGCCGAATTCTTCACCAATTTTTGGTAAAGAAAAATCAGTAAGTTCTCTAGATAAATACATTGCGATTTGACGAGGATACGCAATAGATTTTGTACGTTTTTTAGCGCTGAAATCTTCAATTCGCACACTGTAGTATTGACCTACGACTTTCTGGATATCTTGAATTGTAATTTTTTTAGATTTTGGTGCTTGAATAATATCTTTAAGTGCTTCTGCAGTTAATTCAGTTGTAATAGGTTTACCTTGTAATTTTGAATAAGCTAATAATCTTGTTAGTGCGCCTTCAAGTTCACGGATATTAGATTGAATTTGATTAGCGATGTAGTTAAGTGCCTCAGGCGGTATATCAAGATTTTCTTCTTCTATTTTCTTTTGCAAGATTGCCATTCTTGTTTCGTAATCTGGTGGTGTGATATCAACGATGAGTCCCCATTCGAAACGTGAACGTAATCGATCTTCTAATTTAGCTATTTCTTTAGGTGGTCGATCACTTGAAATGACGATTTGCTTGTTATTTTGATGCAATTCATTAAATGTATGGAAGAACTCTTCTTGAGTTTGTTCTTTGTTTTGAATGAATTGAATATCATCAATCAGTAACACGTCTATGTTTCGATACTTTTCACGGAAAGCTTCAGTTTCATTATCACGAATTGATTTAATAAATTCGTTAGTGAATTTCTCACTTGATGTATAAATGACTTTCGCATTCGGTTGATTACTAAGGACATGGTGACCAATTGCATGCATTAAGTGAGTTTTACCTAAACCTACGCCTCCGTATATAAATAGAGGATTGTATGCTTCGGCTGGTGCTTCAGCTACTGCTAAACTTGCTGCGTGTGGGAAGCGGTTCCCCGGTCCAATTACGAAAGTATCGAATGTGTTATGCGTATTAAATTGTTCTTTTCCCCAATTATTTTCATCATGGGTTGGAGCAGCAGTTTGAGGTTCTTGAGTTGCGTGAGATGTCACATTACTGTAGTTAGCAAGCTCATCTTCTGTAATAAAATGGGGTTTCACTTCATAACCAATGACATCATATATAATAGCCTGCATAATTTCGGAGTATCTTTGATTTAGCCAACTCGCATTAAATGGCAGGCTTGTTAAAATAATGGCTTCGTCATTTTTAAGTGAGTAGAGTTGCGTATCTTTGATAAACGTATGATAGCTGGTATGTGAAATTCTTTCTTGGGCAATGTCTAAAACTTTGTCCCAAATTTCCTTCTCTGACATAAATAACTCCATCTTTCTTAAAATTTTAGACTTATACACAGAAATAACACCGGTGGATAAAAATAATCACAGCATGTTAATAATTATCCACAAGTTAATCACAGATAGTGGATAACTAATACAATACTATGATTTATTCACAGTGTTTATGTATATAAATTTGATAAATAAATCCTTATAAAATCACAATTTGAACGACTTATCCACATAATTATACTTTTTAACTTCGACAGATGTCAAATGGCTGTGAATATGTTTCTAAAAATTGTATAACCGTGTGAATGAAGAATACTTTATCCACAGAAAATACTAACATTTTTGTGAATAAGTGGATAACTTCATAAATTCTTCATCTTCTCTTAATAATCGCTTGGGAAATAATTTATAATACATGTATGAAAAATGTATAACGCAGAAAATGAGAGTCATATTTTGAATGCTATCTATTTAAAATCACATAATGAAAGTGAAAGTTATGCGATACGTCATAAAATCATCTTGCTTTATAAAAGGGATT